>NZ_JABTEY010000002.1:1272500-2575992 GCF_015711595.1 Planomonospora sp. ID91781
CCCGTCCGCCGATCCGGCGTCCGGCCCGCTCTCGGGGCATTGAGAACCTTAGGTCGCCTCCGGAGCATCGTCAAATCCACGGGATACGCTGAATCCGCAGGTCAGGAGGGCACATGGGAGAACCCTTCCCTCATCGCTACCGGAACGTTACCCTCCGGACGACGAACGCCCCGGCCGGAGCCGGGGCGTTCACCGTACGAGCCGGAGGGTCAGACGACCTCGACGGCGCCGAACCTCTTACCGCGGCGCAGGACGAGGTAGCGCCCGTGCAGCAGGTCCGAGGAGGCCGGCACGTAGGCCTCGTCGACGACCTTCACGTTGTTGAGGTACGCACCGCCCTCCTTGACGGCACGGCGGGCGGCGGACTTGGACTCCACCAGCCCGCTCCCCGCCAGGAGGTCGACGAACGGGACCCCGAGCGCGGACACCTCCATACGGGGCACCTCCGCCAGGGCGGCTCCCAGCGTGTGCGCCGGCAGCTCGTCCAGCGAGCCCCTGCCGAACAGCGCCGCCGACGCCGCGATCACCGCGGCGCACTCGTCCGCGCCGTGCAGCAGCGTGGTCAGCTCCTCGGCGAGCGCGCGCTGCGCCTCCCGGGCCGCCGGTCGCTCGGCCGCGGCCTTCTCCAGCTCCTCGATCTCCTCGCGGGACCGGAAGCTGTAGATCTTGAGGAACTTCACCACGTCGCGGTCGTCGGCGTTCAGCCAGAACTGGTAGAACGCGTACGGCGAAGTCATCTCCGGGTTGAGCCAGACGGCGCCGCCGGCGGTCTTGCCGAACTTGGTGCCGTCCGCCTTGGTGATCAGCGGCACCGTCAGCGCGTGCACGTGACCGCCGGTCACCCGGCGGACGAGGTCGGTGCCCGCGGTGATGTTGCCCCACTGGTCGCTGCCGCCGATCTGCAGCGCGCAGCCGTGCCGGCGGTACAGCTCCAGGTAGTCGTTGGCCTGCAGGATCTGGTAGCTGAACTCGGTGTAGCTGAGTCCCTCACCGCCCAGCCGGGCGGACACCGACTCCCGGGCGAGCATGCGGTTCACCGGGAAGTGCTTGCCGACGTCGCGCAGGAAGTCGATGGCGGACATGCCCGCGGTCCAGTCGAGGTTGCTGACGAGGATCCCGCGCGACTCGTCGGAGAAGTCGAGGAACCTCTCCACCTGGACCCGGATGCGCGCCACCCACTCGGCGACGACGTCGGAGGAGTTGAGCGAGCGCTCCGTGCTGCGCCCGCTCGGGTCGCCGATCAGGCCCGTCGCACCGCCCACCAGGCCGATGGCCCGGTGGCCCGCCTTCTGCAGCCGGGCCAGGGTCAGCAGCGGGACCAGGTTGCCGACGTGGAGCGAGGGCGCGGTCGGGTCGAAGCCGCAATAGACCGTGATCGGACCCTCGGCCATCGCCGCCCTCAGGGCGTCGATGTCGGTGGACTGCGCGATCAGGCCGCGCCAGGCGAGGTCATCCAGAATGTCGGTCACGATCCTTGCTTTCATGCTCGTTGGGTCATTCACGGCTTCGCCTACAGCCTGCCCGATCCCGGCACCGTTGCGCCACTCGGAACCGCCGCGTCACCGCGGCTTCGGAACGGCAGGACGGCACGGAGGGCACGGACGGCTCACCGGGGCCCGTTCCCCGCCGGGTCGGCGGTGCCCCGCGGGCGGCGCGGGACGTGCACCCGGTACGGGGAGACGGTCGCGTCCCCGTCGATCCAGAAGCGCCAGGGCGTCTCCTTGCCCGACGACACCCCGGTGCGCGGCCCCGACCGGACCAGGCCGGGTCCGGGCGGGTCTCCCTCGAGTACGGCGAGCCTCCCGGAGGGGCCCGGCGGCCCCGCGGAGCAGGCGTCGAGCCCGTTGTGCTCGCGGCCGAAGCCGAGCGCCACCGCCAGCCGGGCGGGCCCCCGGGCGAGGTCGCGTCCGGAGACGGCCCGGCCCGCGCCCCGGCGGGCGAGCGCCTCCCCGGTCCCGTCGATCACCTCGCCGGCCCGCAGCAGCACGCCCGATCCCATGCCCTCGGGGAGGCAGACGAGATTGGCGCAGAAGTGCATGCCGTACGTGAAGTAGACGTACAGGTGGCCGGGCGGGCCGAACATCACCGCGTTGCGCGGGGTCAGGCCGCGGTAGGTGTGGGCGGCCGGGTCCTGTCCCGGCAGGCCGTACGCCTCCACCTCGGTCAGCCGCAGCGCGACCGGCCCGTGCACGAGCACCCGGCCCAGCAGGTCGGGCGCGACCTCGTGCGCGGGCCGGTCGAAGAAGTCCCGGCCCAGCGGCGCGGTCCGGGCGAGCGGATGCCCTCCGGGCGCATCGGACGCGGGCGCACCGGAGCCGTCCGGCCCGCCCGGCCCGTCGGTGCGGCCGGCGGCGCTCCCGGCGAGCGGGTGATCGCCGGACCCGTCGGCCCCGCCGGGGGCGGTCAGTCTCCGATCGCCCATGCTGCCTGGGCGTCGACGGCCTCGCGCAGGGCGATGAGCTGGTCGCGGACCCGGTCGGGGGCGGTGCCGCCGTGGGCCTTGCGGGCCGCCAGCGCGCCCGGCACCGACAGGACCTCGCGCGAGTCGGGCGTGAAGTGCGGCGAGACCTTGGCGAGCTCCTCGTCGGTGAGCTCGTCGAGGTCCTTGTCGTTCACCTGGCACCAGACGACCAGGTGGCCGACCGCCTCGTGCGCCTCGCGGAACGGCACGCCCCTGCGGACCAGCAGTTCGGCCAGGTCGGTGGCGAGGGCGAACCCGTCGGGCGCCGAGGCCTCCAGCTTGGCGGTGTTGACCCGCATGGTGGCGACCAGCCCGGCCATGGCGGGCAGGACGAGCAGCAGGGTGTCGACGGAGTCGAACACCGGCTCCTTGTCCTCCTGCAGGTCCCGGTTGTAGGTCAGCGGCAGGCCCTTGAGCGTCGTCAGCATCGACATCAGGTTGCCGATGAGGCGGCCGCTCTTGCCCCGGGCGAGCTCGGCGACGTCCGGGTTCTTCTTCTGGGGCATGATCGACGAGCCGGTGGAGTAGGCGTCGTCCATCTCGATCCAGCGGAACTCCTGCGAGGCCCACAGGACGATCTCCTCGCCCAGCCGCGAGAGGTGCGTGCCGATCATCGCCGCGCAGAACAGGAACTCCGCGGCGAAGTCGCGGTCGGCGACCGCGTCCATCGAGTTCGGCGCGGCCGAGTCGAAGCCCAGCTCGGCGGCGACCGCCTGCGGGTCGAGCGGGAGCGACGAGCCCGCCAGCGCGCCGGAGCCGAGCGGGGAGACGGCCGCGCGGCGGTCCCAGTCACGCAGCCGGTCGATGTCGCGGGCGAAGGCGTGGACGTGCGCGAGCAGCTGGTGGCCGAAGGAGACCGGCTGCGCGTGCTGCAGGTGGGTCATGCCGGGCGCCGCCGTCTCGGCGTGCTCCTCGGCCTGGCTCATCAGCGCGGTCTCCAGCTCGACCAGGCGCGAGACGATGTGCCGGACGTGGTCGCGGAGGTAGAGCCGGAGGTCGGTGGCGACCTGGTCGTTGCGGCTGCGCCCGGCGCGCAGCTTGCCGCCGAGCGTGCCGAGGCGCTCCAGCAGTCCGCGCTCCAGCGCGGTGTGCACGTCCTCGTCGGCCACGGTCGGCCGGAACTCACCGGCCTTGCAGGCCCGCTCCAGGTCGTCCAGAGCGCCGATCATGCGCTCCAGTTCCTCCTCGGTGAGCAGCCCCGCGCGGTGCAGCACCCGTGCGTGCGCCCGCGAGGCGAGCAGGTCGTACGGCACCAGCCGCCAGTCGAAGTGCACGCTCACCGAGAGCCTGGTCAGCGCGTCGGCCGGACCCCCCTCGAACCGGCCGCCCCAGAGCCGCATCGGCTTGCCACCATCAGTCACCGTTCTTCTCCCTCCCAGTTCAATCCGCGACCATAGCCCAATCAGACCTGGCGGGCGTCCCTAGCGGCCGCGATCTTCGAAGGAAGGCTCCACAACTCGACGAATCCCTTGGCGAGGGACTGGTCGAAGGTGTCGCCGGTGTCGTAGGTGGCGAGGTTGAAGTCGTACAGCGAGGTCTCGGAGCGCCGCCCGGTGACGGTGGCCCGGCCGCCGTGCAGGGTCACCCGGACCTCGCCGGTGACGTGCCGCTGGGCCTCGGCGATGAAGGTGTCGAGGGCCTTCTTGAGCGGGGAGAACCACAGGCCGTCGTAGACGAGCTCGCCCCAGCGCTGGTCCACCGAGCGCTTGAACCGGGCCAGGTCCCGCTCGACGGTGACGTTCTCCAGCTCCATGTGCGCGGTGATCAGGGTGATCGCGCCGGGCGCCTCGTAGACCTCGCGGGACTTGATGCCGACGAGCCGGTCCTCGACCATGTCGAGCCGGCCGACGCCCTGGGCACCCGCCCGCCGGTTGAGCTCGGCGATGATCTGGAACGGGGTCAGGTGCCGCCCGTCGAGCGCCACCGGGATGCCCTCGACGAAGCTGATGATCACTTCGTCGGCCTCGCGCGGCTCGGCGGGGTCCGCGGTGTAGGAGTAGACGTCCTCGGTCGGGCCGTTCCAGATGTCCTCCAGGAAGCCGGTCTCGACGGCGCGGCCCCAGATGTTCTGGTCGATCGAGTACGGGTTCTTCTTCGTGGTCTCGATCGGGAGGTTCTTCTGCTCGGCATAGGCGATCGCCTTGTCGCGGGTCCACGCGTAGTCGCGGGCGGGGGCGATGACCTTCAGCTCGGGGAAGAGCGCGGCCAGGCCGGCCTCGAAGCGGACCTGGTCGTTGCCCTTGCCGGTGCAGCCGTGCGAGACGTGCGTGCCGCCGAACTCCTTGGCCGCGGCGGCCAGGTGCTTGACGATCAGGGGCCGGGAGAGCGCGGAGACCAGCGGGTAGCGGTCCATGTAGAGGGCGTTGGCCTGCAGGGCGGGCACGCAGAAGTCGGCGGCGAACTCCTCGCGGGCGTCGACGACGACGGACTCGACGGCCCCGCAGTCGATGGCCCGCTTGCGGACGACCTCCATGTCCTCGCCGCCCTGGCCGACGTCGACGGCCACGGCGATGACCTCGGCGCCGGTCTTCTCGGCGAGGAACGGGATGGCGACGGAGGTGTCGAGGCCGCCGGAGAAGGCGAGTACGACCCGGTCAGTCATGGTTGCTCTCTTTCGGGAAAGTCTGCGGGGTGGTTCGGGTGACCGGAGCGGCCCGCCGGAGGCGGGCTAACCGCGCCGGTCGGCGAGGCGCAGCAGGGCCTCGGCGACCGCCGCCCCGCCCATCGGGTCGCGGCTGATCACGAGGATCGTGTCGTCCCCGGCCACGGTGCCGAGGATGGACTCCCAGCCGGCGTGGTCGATGGCGGAGGCGAGGAACTGCGCGGCGCCCGGCGGGGTGCGGGCGATCACCAGGTTGGCGGACGCGTCGGCGGCTACGAGGAGCTCCTCGGCGAGGCGGCCGAGCCTGGCCGCCGGGGACTCGCCGCCGTTGCCCAGCCGGTGCGGCGGAATCCGGCCGCCGCCCTCGCCCGGCAGGGCGTAGACCAGGGAGCCGTCCTCGGCGCGCAGCTTCAGCGCGCCGAGCTCGTCCAGGTCGCGGGAGAGGGTGGCCTGGGTGACCTCGACCCCGCTCTCGGCCAGGAGCCTGGCGAGCTCCGGCTGGGACCGCACCGCCCGCCGCTGGAGCAGCTCGGTGATGCGCGCCTGGCGGGCCACCTTGGTCATGGGGATGGTCATGCGGGTCGCCTGCTCTGCTCGGCCAGCCAGTGCAGGACGGCCTTCTGCGCGTGCTTGCGGTTCTCCGCCTGGTCCCACACGCGGCTGCGGGGCCCGTCGAGGACCTCCGCCGCGATCTCCAGGCCCCGGTAGGCGGGCAGGCAGTGCAGCACGATCGCGTCGTCCGCGGCGGCGGCCATCACCTCGGCGCCGACCTGGTACGGCATGAGCGCGGCGATCCGCTCGTCCTTGTCCTCCTCCTGGCCCATGGAGACCCAGGTGTCGGTGGCGACCACGTGGGCTCCGGCGGCGGCCTCCAGCGGGTCGGCCGTCACGGAGACCCGGGCGCCGGTCGCCTCGCCGATCTCGGCGGCCCGCGCGAGCACCGCCGGGTCGGGCCGGTGGCCCTCGGGCGCGCAGATCCGCACGTCCATCCCTGCCGTGGCCCCGCCGAGCAGGTAGGAGTGGGCCATGTTGTTGGCGCCGTCGCCGTAGTAGGCCAGGCTGAGGCCGGCGGTGCGGCCGAACTCCTCCCGGACGGTCTGCAGGTCGGCGAGGATCTGGCAGGGGTGGAACTCGTCGGTGAGCGCGTTCACCACCGGGACGGAGGAGGCGGAGGCCATGGCCTCGATCCTCTCCTGCCCGAAGGTCCGCCACACGATCGCGCCGACCTGGCGCTCCAGCACCTTGGCGGTGTCCTCGATCGACTCGCCGCGGCCCATCTGGGAGGAGCCGGCGTCGATCACCAGGGGCAGGCCGCCCAGCTCGCCGATGCCGACGGCGAAGGAGACGCGGGTCCGGGTGGAGTGCTTGTCGAACAGGACGGCGACGGTCTGCGGGCCCGCGAAGGGGCGGTAGCCGTACGGGTCCTTCTTCATCGCCTCGGCCAGGTCGAGGATCTCGGCCTGCTCGGCGGGGAGGAGGTCGTCGTCGCGGAGGAAGTGCCTGGTCATGCGGAGGCCTCGTCAAGGATCGCGGGAAGCGCGGCGGTGAAGGCCGCGGCCTGCTCGGACGTGATGATCAGCGGGGGCGCGAGCCGTACCGCGTCGGGCTGGAGGGCGTTGACCAGGAAGCCGGCGCGCTGCGCGGCCTGCTGGACCTGGGCGGAGCGGTCGGCGGTGAGCACGAGCGCCAGCCACAGGCCCCGGCCGCGCACGCCGCCGAGCAGCGGGTGGCCGACCGCGGCGAGGCCGGCGGCGAACTCGGCGCCGACCGTGCGGACGTGCTCCAGCAGGCCGTCGGCCTCGATCGTGTCGAGTACGGCGAGCGCGGCGGCGGCGGAGACGGGGTTGCCGCCGAAGGTGGAGCCGTGGTCGCCCTTGGCGAAGATCGTGGCGGCCGGGCCGAAGCCGATGCAGGCGCCGATCGGCAGGCCGCCGCCGAGGCCCTTGGCCAGGGTGAGGACGTCGGGCAGGACGCCCTCGTGCTGGTGGGCGAACCAGTGCCCGGTCCGGCCGATCGCGGACTGGATCTCGTCGGCGACCAGCAGGGCCCCCGCCGCGGTGCAGATCTCCCTGGCGGCGGCGAAGTAGCCGTCCGGCGGGGGCACGACCCCGGCCTCGCCCTGGGTGGGCTCCAGGAAGACGGCCGCGCACTCGTCGGTGACGGCGTTCTTCAGCGCGTCGGCGTCGCCGTACGGGACGAAGCGCACGTCGACCGGGAACGGGCCGAACTGGTCGCGGATGGCGGCCTTGCCGGTCAGCGAGAGGGCGCCGATGGTCCGGCCGTGGAAGCCGTTCTCGGCGGCCACGAAGTAGGTCCGGCCGTTCGCCTTGCCGTGCTTGAGGGCCAGCTTGAAGGCGCACTCGTTGGCCTCGGTGCCGGAGTTGGCGAAGAACACCCGGCCCTGACCGCCGAGCAGGCCGATCAGCCGCTCGGCGAGCAGCACCTCGGGCTCGTGCAGGAACAGGTTGCTGGTGTGCGCGATCGTGGCGACCTGCCTGGAGACGGCCTCGACCAGCGCGGGGTGGGCGTGGCCGAGGGAGCTGACCGCGATGCCGCCGATCAGGTCCAGGTAGGCGTTGCCGTCGGCGTCCCACACCGTGCAGCCCTCGCCGCGCGCCAGCGCCACGGGGGGCACGCCGTAGTTGGGCATGAACGCCGCTTCGAACCGCTCGCGCAGGCTCATGTGTCGCTCCCGTTCAGTCTGATGGTGGCGGTCAGCCTGCGCTTGACCAGGTTCGGCACGGCCACCGCCCCGGCGGTGTCGGGCACCACCATCGTCCCGACGCCCTGGTCGGTGAAGATCTCCAGCAGGACCGAGTGGGGCACCCGCCCGTCGAGCACGTGGGCCTGGGGCACGCCGCCCTGGACGGCGGCCAGGCAGGCCTCCATCTTGGGCACCATGCCGCTGGACAGGCTCGGCAGGAGCTCGTCGAGTTCCTTGGCGGTGAGCCGGTCGATCACCTCGTCGCTCTCGGGCCAGTTGCGGTAGAGGCCCTCGACGTCGGTGAGGACGACCAGTTTGGAGGCCTGCAGCGCCACGGCGAGCGCGGCGGCGGCGGTGTCGGCGTTGACGTTGTAGACGGTGCCGTCCTCTCCGCGGGCGACCGAGGAGACGACGGGGATGCGGCCGTCGTCCAGCAGCGCCTGCACGGCTCCGGCCTCGACCTTGACGATGTCGCCGACCTGGCCGATGTCCACCGGCTCGCCGTCGACGACGGCGTGCTTGCGCACGGCGGTGAACAGGTGGGCGTCCTCGCCGGACATGCCGATGGCGAACGGGCCGTGCCGGTTGATCAGGCCGACCACGTCGCGGTTGACCTGACCGACCAGGACCATGCGGACGACCTGCATGGCCTCGGGGGTGGTGACCCGGAGCCCGGCGGTGAAGGTGGACTCGATGCCCAGCCGGTCGAGGTGGGCGTTGATCTGGGGGCCGCCGCCGTGCACGATGACGGGCTTGAGCCCGGCGTAGCGCAGGAAGACGACGTCGTCGGCGAACTTCTCCCGCAGGTGCTCCTCGGTCATCGCGTTGCCGCCGTACTTGATGACGACGGTCGCGCCGTGGAAGCGGGCCAGCCAGGGCAGCGCCTCGATCAGCGTGGTGGCCTTGGAGAGGGCTTCGGAGGTCCTCATGAGGAGTACGCCGAGTTCTCGTGGACGTAGGCGGCGGTCAGGTCCGTGGTGTGCACGGTCGCCGAGTGCGGCCCTGCCGACAGGTCGACGGTGATCGTCACGTCGCGGGGTCGCAGGTCCACCTTGGAGCGGTCGTCTCCGGCGGCGCCGCCCCGGCAGATCCAGATGCCGTTGATGGCGACGTTGAGCCGCTCGGTCTCGAAGACCGCGTCGGTGGTGCCGACCGCCGAGAGCACCCGGCCCCAGTTGGGGTCCTCGCCGTGGATGGCGCACTTGAAGAGGTTCGAACGGGCGACGGCCCGGCCGACCTTGACCGCGTCGTCCTCGGAGGCGGCGCCGACGACCTCGATGGCGATGGCCTTGGTGGCGCCCTCGGCGTCCACCAGGAGCTGGCGGGCGAGGTCGGCGCAGACGGCGCGGACCAGCTCGGCGAACTCGGCGGGGTCGGGGGCGATGCCGGAGGCGCCGCTGGCCAGCAGCAGCACGGTGTCGTTGGTGGACATGCAGCCGTCGGTGTCGAGCCGGTCGAAGGTGACCCGGGTCGCCTCGCGGAGCACCGCGTCGAGCTGCTCGGCGGCGACCTCGGCGTCGGTGGTGATCACGCAGAGCATGGTGGCCAGGCCCGGGGCGAGCATGCCGGCGCCCTTGGCCATGCCGCCGACCGTGTAGCCGCCGTCGGACCGCCGGAAGGAGATCTTGGAGACGGTGTCGGTGGTGCGGATGGCGTCGGCGGCGGCCAGGCCGCCGTCCCGGCTGAGCTGGGTGACGGCGGTGTCCACGCCGCCGAGCAGCGCGTCCATCGGGAGCCGCTCGCCGATCAGGCCGGTGGAGCAGACGGCGACCTCTCCGGCGGAGTCGTCCAGCGCCGCGGCGACCTTCTCCGCGGTGGCGTGGGTGTCCTGGAAGCCGAGAGGTCCGGTGCAGGCGTTGGCGCCGCCGGAGTTGAGGACGACCGCGTGCACGCGGCCCCCGGACAGGACCTGCGCCGACCAGAGCACGGGGGCGGCCTTCACCCGGTTGGCGGTGAAGACGCCGGCCGCCGCGCGGGAGGGGCCGTCGTTGACGATCAGGGCCAGGTCGCGGGCTCCGCCGGACTTGATGCCGGCGGCGATGCCCGCGGCCCGGAAGCCGAGGGGGGCGGTCACACTCATGGGGCGACTCCGTTGAGGGGAAGGCCGAGCTCTTCGGACAGGCCGAGCGCGAGGTTGGCGCTCTGGATGGCGCCTCCCGCCGTGCCCTTGGTCAGGTTGTCGATGGCGATGACGGCGACGACGCGTCCGGCGCGCTCGTCCAGGGCGACCTGGAGGGCGGCGGTGTTGGCGCCGAGGGTCATCGAGGTGGCGGGCCACTGCCCCTCGGGCAGCAGCCGCAGGAAGGGCTCGTCCTTGGCGGCGGCCTCGTAGGCCTCGCGCAGGGCCGGCGCGGACAGGCCGGGTGCGGCGGGGGCCGTGCAGGTGGCGAGGATGCCGCGGCTCATCGGGGCCAGCATGGGGGTGAAGGAGACCGTCACCGGCCGACCCGCGACGGCGCCGAGGTTCTGCTCCATCTCGGGGGTGTGCCGGTGGACGCCGCCGACGCCGTAGGCGCTGACCGAGCCCATGACCTCGCTGCCCAGCAGGTTCGGCTTGAGCGACTTGCCCGCTCCGCTGGTGCCGGTGGCGGCGACCACGACCACGTCGGGCTCGGCCAGGCCGGCGGCCAGGGCGGGGAACATCGCCAGGGTGACGGCCGTGGGGTAGCAGCCGGGGACGGCGATCCTGCGCGCTCCCCGGAGCCGCTCGCGCTGGCCGGGCAGCTCGGGCAGGCCGTACGGCCAGGTGCCGGCGTGGGCGCCGCCGTAGAAGTGCGCCCAGGCGGCGGGGTCGGCGAGGCGGAAGTCGGCGCCGCAGTCGACGACCAGGGTGTCGTCGCCGAGCCGCCCGGCGATGGCGGCGGACTGGCCGTGCGGGAGGGCGAGGAAGACGAGGTCGTGGCCGGCGAGGGTCTCGGCGGTGGTGTCCAGCAGGACCCGGTCGGCCAGCGGGGCCAGGTGGGGCTGGTGCGCGCCGAGCGCGGTGCCGGCGTTGGACCCGGCGGTCAGCGCGCCGATCTCGATCTCGGGGTGGGCGAGCAGCAGGCGCAGGAGCTCGCCTCCGGCATAGCCACTGGCACCGGCGATCGCCGCTCTCATCCCGCTCCCCGCTCTCTGCATGGTCATGCAATGTCACTCATAAGCTTGCTAGGAAGAGTATGCATCTTCCAGGATTTCCATGCAAGTGGGCCGAGCGGCCCTCTCGGGTTCGACCCACCGGTCAGGATGGTACGGGGGGCGGGTGACGCCGCCGGTACCTGTGCATGAACATGCGTACGCGATGACCGGTGCGATTTCAGCACTGTTGCCCGTACCTACCGGTCGGTATCGTGACGTCTCCGGCCCTTCCACATTCCGGGAGTAGTTACGCATGACTGTCACCCACGACCAGGTCCAGGCCCAGCTCACCGGCCCCGGACAGCTCTTCGAGATGGAAGAGGTCCCCGGCCACGGCGGCACGGTCAGGACCTGGAAGCACGCCCCCGGCCACTTCCGGGCGCTCCTCGAGATGAGCAGGTTCCACGGTGACAAGGTCTTCCTCGTCTACGAGGACGAGCGCATCACCTACGAGGAGCACTTCCGGCGGGCCGCCACGCTGGCGCGACGCCTGGTGGAGGAGTACGGCGTCGCCAAGGGCGACCGGGTCGCCATCGCCATGCGCAACTACCCCGAATGGGTCGTCTCCTTCTCCGCCGTACTGGCCGCCGGGGCCATCGCCGTACCGCTCAACGCCTGGTGGACCACGCAGGAGCTGGAGTTCGGGCTGTCGGACTCCGGCGCCAAGGTGCTGATCGCCGACGGCGAGCGCGCCGGGAAGCTGGCCGGGACGGCCGTGCCCCTGATCGTGACGCGCGGCGAGGTCCCCGCGGGCGCCCGGTCGTTCGCGGACGTGCTGGGCGCGGCCGGGGCGGACGCGACCCTGCCCGCGGTCGAGCTCTCCCCGGAGGATCCGGCCACGATCTTCTACACCTCCGGCACCACCGGCGTCCCCAAGGGCGCGCTCGGCAGCCACCGCAACGTCGGCCAGTCCCCGCTGACGGTGGCCTACAGCCTGCTGCGCACCGTGGTCAGGGCGGGCAAGGACCCGGCCGAGTCCGCCGGGCAGCGCCGCGTCACCCTGCTGACCGTGCCGCTCTTCCACGTCACCGGCTGCTTCGCGGTGATGACCACCACGATGTTCAGCGGCGGCGGCCTGGTGCTGATGTACAAGTGGGACGCCGGGCGGGCGCTGGAGCTGATCGAGCGCGAGAAGGTCACCGTCTTCAGCGGCGTGCCCACCAACGTCTGGCAGCTGCTCTCCCACCCCGAGCTCGGCAAGTACGACGTCTCCAGCCTCAACTCCCTCGGGTACGGCGGCGCGCCCGCCCCGCCCAAGCTGCTGGAGCGCATCACCGAGCAGCTGCCCAGCCGGGCCCCGTCCAACGGCTACGGCATGACCGAGACCACCGCCCTGGCGATCAACAACAGCGGCCAGGACTACGCGGCCAGACCCGACAGCATCGGCCTGCCGATGCCCGTGGTCGAGGTCAAGATCGCCGATCCGCTCGGCGACGAGGTGCCCACCGGCGAGGTCGGCGAGCTCTGCCTGCGCGGCCCGAACGTCATCCTGGGCTACTGGAACCGGCCCGAGGCCACCGCGGAGACCTTCGTGGGCGGCTGGCTGCACACCGGCGACCTGGCCCGGGTGGACTCCGACGGGTTCGTCTACATCGTGGACCGGGCCAAGGACATGGTCATCCGCGGCGGGGAGAACGTCTACTGCGCCGAGGTGGAGGCCGCGCTGTTCGAGCACCCGGCGGTGGACGACGCCGCGGTGATCGGCATCCCGCACGACGAGCTCGGCGAGGAGGTCGGCGCGGTGGTGCGGCTGAAGTCCCCCGTCGCCCCCGAGGAGCTCCAGGCGTTCCTGCGCGAGCGGATCGCGGCGTTCAAGGTCCCGGTGCGCTTCTGGATCCGCGAGGCCGAGCTGCCCCGCAACCCCGGCGGCAAGATCCTCAAGACCCACCTCCGCAAGGAGGTCCTGGGCTCCTGAGCCGGCCGTTCCGGGCGGGCGCAGGACGGTACCGCCGCGTCGCGGGCGCCGGGCGGTCCCACCGCGTCCGCCCGGCGCCGGACCGCCCACCCGGCGCCCCCCGGCCGCCGGACCGGCCGAAATCGGTTTGCCTTCGGGCGGCCCGGCACCGAAACTAGCTGTTCGTGCCCGAAAATCCTGATCGCTCGCTTCTCGCCTTCCTCCGCCACCTGCGGATGGACCTGAGCCCCCTGCGCGACTCCCGCGACTTCCGGCTGCTCTTCGGGTCGGGGGTGGTCACGATGTTCGGCACCTTCCTCACCCTCGTCGCGGTCCCGCTGCAGATGAAGGAGCTCACCGGCTCGCCCCTGGCGGTCGGCCTGGTCAGCGCGGCCGAGTTCCTGCCCATGGTCGTGTGCGGCCTGTGGGGCGGGGCGATCGCGGACGCCCTGGACCGCCGGAAGATCATCCTCTACACCGAGGCCGGGCTCTGCCTGACGATCCTGGTCCTGCTGGTCAACGCCCTGCTGCCGGAGCCCCAGGTCTGGGTGCTGTACGTGGTCGGCGCCATGTCAGCGGGCTTCGGCAGTCTGCAGCGCCCCAGCCTCGAGTCGCTGATGCCGCGCGTGGTCCGGCACGACCAGCTGACCGCCGCCGCCGCGCTGAGCAGCTTCCGCTGGAACCTGGGCGCCATCATCGCCCCCGGCCTCAGCGGCCTGATCGCCGCCTCGTACGGCGTCGCCGCCGCCTACGCGATCAACCTGGGCACCTTCCTGGTCTCGCTGGCGCTGCTCTGGCTGGTGAACGCGCCGTCGCGGGCCGAGGACGCGCCCGCCGCCTCGATCAGGTCGATGGTCGAGGGCGTGCGCTACGCCGTGGGACGCCCCGACCTGATGGGCACCTACCTGGTGGACGTCGCCGCGATGGTCTTCGCCTTCTCCACCGCGCTCTACCCGTTCCTCGCCGACCAGGTCGGCAGCCCCGAGGCGCTCGGCCTGTTCTACTCCGCCGCCGCCGTCGGCTCGCTGATCGCCTCGGTCACCTCCGGCTGGACCAACCACGTCCACCGGCACGGCCTGGGCGTGATCGTCGCCGCCCTCGTGTGGGGCGCCGCGGTGGCACTGGCCGCCGTCATGCCGAACATGTGGGGCATCCTGGCCTTCTTCGCCGTGGCCGGGGCCGCCGACATGATCAGCGGCGTCTTCCGGGCCACCATCTGGAACCAGACCATCCCCGACTCCTACCGGGGCCGCCTGGCCGGGATCGAGCTGCTCTCCTACACCAGCGGACCGATGCTCGGCAACGCCCGTGCCGGCCTGATGGACCACCTCGGCGGCACCCGCTTCTCCCTCGGCGCCGGCGGGCTGCTCTGCGTGGGAGCCGTCGCGGCCCTGGCCGGGCTGCTGCCGAAGTTCCGCGACTACGACGCCCGCACCGACGAGCACGCCGTCCGCGAGCGCACCCGCCGTGAGGAGCTCGCCCGGACCGCCAAGCCGTGACCGCTGCCGCCTGCTCCGGCGCCCGGGGACTCCGATACCGGACCTGACGACTCACCGGCAGGCCCGGGGCCTCTTCGTCCCGTCCGCGCCGCCCCCCACCGGTTCCGGGGTCACTCCGCCTCGCGCCAGCCGCCGTACTCCTCGGCCAGCTCGGTCAGGCGGGCCAGGTCGGCCGGGGACAGCGTCTCGTCGGGGTCCTCGACCACCGCCAGCCACTGCGCGTCCTCGGCGTCGTCCTCCCCCGCCAGGGTCTCCCGCACGACAGCGGGAAGGTCCAGGGCGGGGAACTCCTCCGCCACGGTCTCCGCGACCTCCTCGGCGTCGTCGCGGTCGGCGAACACCAGCAGGTGCCTCATCTCGTTTCCCTCTCTCGGCCCCGCCGTCCGGCGGGGCGGATACCGGGGCGGCCGCGCGACGTGCCGCCCTGCAAATCATGACCGCCGTGCCCGCCCATGCGAAGACCCCGGCGGACACCGCCCGCCGGGGCCTTCGCCGACCGCTCTCCGATCAGGCGCCGCGGAGCCGCGCCCCGGTGCGCTCACCCGCGAGGGCCACGGCCGCGTCCCGGGCCGCGGTGGTCTCCTCGACGGTCAGCGTCCGGTCCGGCGCGCGGAAGCGCAGCGAGTAGGCCAGGGACTTGTTGCCCTCGCCGACCTGCGCACCGGCGTAGACGTCGAACAGCCGGATCGCCTCCAGGAGCGCGCCGGCCCCCTCGCGCAGCGCCGCCTCGACCTCGGCGACCGGGACGGCCGCGTCGACGATCAGCGCCACGTCCTGGGTGGCGACCGGGTAGGCGGAGATCGCGGGGGTCTCCACCGGCCCGGAGAGCGACGCCTCCAGCCCGGTCAGCTCCAGCTCCATCGCGCAGGTCCGCGGCGGCAGGCCGTACGCCTCGACGACGCGGGGGTGCAGCTCGCCCGCGTGCCCGACGAGCGTCTCCCCGGCGTACAGCGCGGCGCAGCGACCCGGGTGCCAGGGCTCGTGCCGGTCGGCGCGGACCTCCAGCGAGACCCCGGCCTCGCGGGCCACCGTGCGGGCGGCCTCCACGGCGTCCGCCCAGGTGGCCGGGGTGCCCTTGCCCCACCAGCCGGAACGCTCGAACTCCCCGGCCAACACGACCGCGACCCGCCTCGGCTGCGCGGGCAGCGCCGCCTCGATCGAGGCCAGCTCGTCGTCGGTCGGCCGGCGCTCCACGCCCAGCACGGGCGCGGTCGTCGGCGCGTCCGCGGCGGGCCGGTAGACCAGGCCCGTCTCGAACAGCGCGACGTCGCCCGCACCCCGGCCCACGTTGCGGACCAGGGTCTTCAGCAGGCCCGGCAGCAGCGTGGTCCGCATCAGCGGCTCGTCCTCGCTCAGCGGGTTGGCCAGCCGTACGGCGCGGCGGCGCGCGTCGCCCGCGGGCAGCTGCAGGTTGTCGAGGTCGCGCTCCCCCATGAACGGGTAGGCGAGGACCTCGACGTAGCCGGCCGACGCCAGCGCCCGGCCGACCCGGCGGCGCAGCCGCTGACCCTCGGTGAGACCGGCCCCCGCCGGGGCGGCGGGCAGGACCGAGGGGAGGTTCTCGTAGCCCTCGAGCCGGATGACCTCCTCCGCCAGGTCGTTGGGGTCGGTCAGGTCGGGCCGCCAGGAGGGCGGGACGACCGTCAGCATGTCGTCCCCGGTCACCGCGAGCCTGGCCGCCAGGCCGTCGGCGGCCTCGGCTCCCTCGGCGGCGTCGGCTCCCTCGGTGACCGTGCAGCCGACCTGCTCCAGGCGGCGGATCACGGTCCCGCGGTCGTACCGCATCCCGGCGACCCTGCCGGGGTGGCCGCTCGGGATGGAGATCCGGACCGGCTCGGTCTCGACCTCGGCGCAGGTCACGCCCGGCTGGATCGTGCCGCCGCCCAGCTCCGCCAGGAGCCGCACCGCCCTCCAGGAGGCGTACAGCGGCAGCTCCCGGTCCACGCCCCGCTCGAAGCGCTTGGACGCCTCGCTGACCAGGTTGTGGCGGCGGGACATGCGCGCGACCCCGCTGGGGGCGAAGTGCGCGGCCTCGATGACGATGTCGGTGGAGTCGTCGGAGATCTCGGTGTGCAGCCCGCCCATCGTGCCGGCCATCGAGATGGCGCCCGAGGAGTCGGTGATCAGGACGTCCTCGGGGTGGAGCGCGCGCACGACGTGGTCGAGCGTCTCCAGGGTCTCCCCCGGCTCCGCCCGGCGCACCACGATCTCACCGCTGAGCTTCGTCGCGTCGAAGGCGTGCAGCGGCTGGCCGAGCTCGAGCATCACGTAGTTGGTGACGTCCACGGCGAGCGAGACCGGCCGCATGCCCGCGCGCGTCAGCCGGGCCCGCATCCAGAACGGGCTCGGGGCGTGCGGGTCGAAGCCGCGGATCGCGCGCAGCACGAAGCGGTCGCACGCGGTCGGGTCGGCGATCGAGGCCGGGTGGGACGGGCCGGTCTCCGCGGGCGGGGAGAGGTCGGCCGGGTCGCGGAAGGCGACGCCGAAGGCGGTGGCGACCTCGCGGGCCACCCCCCGGACGGACAGCGCGTAGCCGATGTCCGGGGTGATCTCCAGCTCGATGACGTCCTCGCGCAGGCCGAGCAGCTCGACCACGTCGGCGCCGATGGGGGTGTCGGCGGGCAGCAGCATGATGCCGCCGTGGTCGTCGCCCAGGCCCAGCTCGCGCTCGGAGCAGATCATGCCCTCGGACATGCGCCCGTAGGTCTTGCGGGCACCGACCTCGAACCCGCCGGGCAGCACCCCGCCGGGCAGCACGACCGGCACCCGGTCGCCGGCGGTGAAGTTGGTCGCGCCGCACACGATCTGGCGCGGCGCGGCCTCCCCCACCTCGACCTGGCAGTGGCGGATGGGCTTCTTGAAGCCCTCGAGCTCCTCGATGGAGAGCACCTCGCCGACGACGACGTTCTTGACGTCGTGCCCGTGGGAGGTGATCGCCTCCAGCTTGAGCCCGGCCGCGGTGAGCTTGTCGGCGACCTCGTGGGCGGTGACGGCGGGGAGATCGACATACTCCCGCAGCCATGAAAGCGGGACCTTCATCAGACCTCCATCCCGAACGGGAGCGTGAAGCGGGCGTCGCCCTCGACCATGTCGCGCATGTCCTCGGCGTTGTGGCGGAACATCAGGGTGCGCTCGACGCCCATGCCGAACGCGAAGCCGCTGTAGCGGTCGGGGTCGACACCGCAGGCGATGAGCACCCGGGGGTTGACCATGCCGCAGCCGCCCCACTCGATCCAGCCCTCGGACTTGCAGGTGCGGCAGGGCGGGTTGCCCGGGACCGCGGAGGCTCCGCGGCAGACGAAGCACTTCAGGTCCATCTCAGCCGACGGCTCGGTGAACGGGAAGTAGTTGGGCCGGAACCGGGTGGTGATGCCCTTGCCGAACATGACCTCGGCGAAGCGGTCCAGGGTGCCCTTGAGATGGGCCATCGTCAGGCCCTCGTCGACCGCCAGCCCCTCGATCTGGTGGAAGACCGGGGTGTGGGTGGCGTCGAGCTCGTCGGTGCGGAACACCTTGCCCGGCGAGATCACGTAGACCGGCAGCTCCCGGCTGAGCAGCGCCCGGATCTGCACCGGCGAGGTCTGCGTGCGCAGCACCTTGCCCGAGTCGACCGACTCCACGAAGAAGGTGTCGTGCTCCGAGCGCGCCGGGTGGTCGGGTGAGATGTTCAGCGCGTCGAAGTTGAACCACTCGCCTTCCAGCTCGGGCCCCTCCGCCACCTCGTAGCCCATCGCGACGAACGCGTCGGCGATGCGCTCCTGCAGCGTGGTCAGCGGGTGGCGGGCGCCCCGCGGGAGGCGGTCCCACGGGAGCGTGACGTCGACGGTCTCCTCGACGAGGACCCGTTCGTCCCGCTCGGCCTCCAGCTGGGCCTGGCGTTCGGCGAGGGCGTCGGCGATGGCCTTGCGGGCGCCGCCCACGCGCTTGCCCGCCTCGGCGCGGGCCGCCGGGGGCAGCGCGCCGATCTCGCGGTTGGCCAGGGCGATCGGTGAGCGGTCACCGGCGTGGGCGAGCCGCACCTGCTTGAGTTCGTCGAGGTCGCGCGCAGCCTTGACGGCTTCGAGCGCTTCGGCCTGCATGCGCGCCATCTCATCGGCGTGCAGCGGCGTCACCTCGACCGGGTCGTAGTTAGACAAGAGAGAGCTCCGAATCCAGGGCTTGAGCGGCCATCATTCTCTCGTAAGGCTGCCGAGTTTACCCAGCGGGGCGTTGCCGCCCTGCTACGATCCTCGCGTTCCGAACGGTCAGGGCTTGGCCGTCGCCCGCTTCGAAGGAGACGGGCGAGAAACCGCTCCCTTCGGGGAGCGGAGGAGTCACGAGTCTAGTCGCTGAAGCGGCTAGAGATCGCCGGGAAGCACTCGGCTGCGTGGAGTCGGCCCACCGGGCCTCGGGTCCGCCGTTCAGGCGAAGTCGGGGGTGCCGGTGGGCACGGTAAATCGGAACTCGGCCCCGCCTTCGGGGCCCCGCCGCACGGACACGGTGCCGCCGTGGGCCTCGATCAGGCCCTTGACGATGAACAGGCCGAGCCCGGTGCCGCCCCGGCGGCGGGCGTTGCCCCGCCAGAACTGCCGGAACACGCGCGTGGCCAGCTCGGGCGGGATGCCCTCCCCCTGGTCACGGACGGACACGGTGACTCCCCATTCGCTCGGTTCCATGGCTATTGTCACCGTACCCCGGCCGTGGCGCACCGCGTTTTCCAGCAGGTTGGCCAGGACCTGGTCGATCTTGTCCTGGTCGAGCCAGGTCTCGGGCAGTTCGCCGTCCACCTCGAGCCGGAAGCGGTCCTCCGGCTCCCCCGCCGCGACCCGCCCGGCGATCAGCCGGCGCGCCCTGGCCGGCAGGTCGACCACCTGCCGGTGGATCTCCAGCCGTCCCGACTCGATGCGGGACACGTCGAGCAGTTCGGTGATCAGGCGCGTCACCCGGTCGGCGTCGGCGTTGACCGTCTCCAGCATGACCAGCTTCTGGTCGTCGGTGAAGCGCGACCACTTGGCCAGGAGCGTGGCGGTGAACCCCTTGACGCTGGTCAGCGGGGAGCGCAGCTCGTGGGCGACGGTGGAGACCAGGTCGGCGCGGCTGCGCTCCAGGCGGGCGCGGGCTCCGGCGTCGCGCATCGTGACGACCACGCGGACGACCTCGCCTCCCCGCTCGGGCCTGCGCACCAGCCGGGCGGCGACGAGCAGCTCCTGGCCGCCCGGAGTGCGCAGCGGGAGCTCGGGCTGGCGGGTGCGGGTGGGCAGCCCGCCGTACGGGTCGAGCCACTTCCACCAGTCGCGGCCGTCCTGGTCCTGCAGGGAGAGCACGTCCCGCACGTGGCGGCCGACGGCCCGCTCCCGGGTGATCCCGGTCAGGCGGGCGGCGGCGCGGTTGACGGTCAGCACGTGGCCGTCGCGGTCGGTCACCACGAGGCCGTCGGGAAGGTCGTCGACGCCGATCACACATGGGGAGTCAGCGCCCCGCTCGTCGGTGTGTTCGCCGTGCACGACCCCGCCTCCTCGGACTCCAAGGCCGACAATAGCGGGTTTCCCGCGTCCTACGGCAGCCTCGGCCCAGGGGCGGAGGGCGAACCGGCGCGCTGGAACCGGGCAGATGCATACAGACACACCGCGGCCGCGGTGGCGAGGTTGAGGCTCTCGGCCCTTCCGTAGATCGGCACCCGGACGACGTCGTCCGCCAGCCGCAGGAGCTCCTCGGGCAGCCCCCAGGCCTCGTTGCCGAAGATCCACGCGGTCGGCCCGGACAGGTCCACGTCGTCCAGGGTCTGCTTGCCCGCGCCGTCCGCGGCGAGCACCCGCAGGCCGGACTCCTTGAGCTTCGCCACGGCCTGCGCCACCGGTGCCCCCGTGGCGACCGGGAGGTGGAACAGGCTGCCCGCGCTCGCCCGGACGCACTTGCCGTTGTAGGGGTCGACCGAGGCGTCGGTGAAGATCACCGAGTCGGCGCCGGCGGCGTCGGCCGAGCGCAGCACCGTTCCGGCGTTGCCGGGGTCGCGGACGTGCGCGAGGACGGCCACCAGGCGGGCGTCGGCGGTGACGGCGCGCTCCAGCGGCACGTGCACGAAGCGGCACACCGCCAGCAGCCCCTGCGGGGTGACGGTCTGGGCGAGCTCCGCCATGACCTCCCCGCTGGTCCGCAGGACCGGTATCCCGGCGGCCCGCGCCGCGAAGACGATCTCGGCGTGCCGCAGTTCGGCCTCGGCCGTGGTGAACAGCTCCACCACCACGTCGTCCAGGGCCAGCGCCTCGCGGACCGCCTGCGGCCCCTCGGCGAGGAAGGACCGGTCCCGGTCTCGGAAGGCCCGCTTGGTCAGCCGCCGCGCGGCCTTCACCCGCGGCGACTTGATGTTCGTCAGCTCAGAACCCGCCATACCCGTCCCTCGAGAGAACCCGCGTGAATGCGAACGCGGCCCGCAGCGTGATCGCTGCGGACCGCGTTCTCCAACGGAGCCGGACCCGGCCGGCCACCCGTGTCCGGCCTCAGGCGACCGGCGCGTTCACGTCGGCCGGGAGCGCCTTCTTGGCGGCCTCGACCAGCGTCGCGAACGTGGCGGCGTCGTTCACCGCGAGGTCGGCGAGGATCTTGCGGTCGACCTCGATGGAGGCCAGGCGCAGACCCTGGATGAGCCGGTTGTAGGTGATGCCGTTCTGGCGGGCAGCGGCGTTGATGCGCTGGATCCAGAGACGGCGGAAGGTGCCCTTGCGGTCCTTGCGGTCCCGGTAGGCGTAGGTCATCGAGTGGAGCATCTGCTCCTTGGCCTTGCGGTACAGACGCGACCGCTGGCCCCGGTAACCGCTCGCCCGCTCGAGAACGACCCTGCGCTTCTTCTTGGCGTTGATCGCCCGCTTCACGCGTGCCATGTGTATCTATCTCCCCGGGATCGTTACTTAGCGAGCAGCTTCTTGATCTTCTTGGCGTCGGCGTCGGAGAGCACGACCTCGGGCTTGAGACGGCGCGTCAGGGTGGACGACTTCCACTCGTTGTAGTGCGCGCGGTTGGCGCGGCGGCGCTTGATCTTGCCCGAGCCGGTGAGCCGGAACCGCTTCTTCGCACCGCTGTGCGTCTTCATCTTCGGCATCTCAGCCGTATCTCCCTCGATCGTGCCGATGTCCCGGGCCGGTGACCCGAGTCAAGGGCATGCCTGACTGCGAGACCGGACCCGGTCCCGGATTCTTCTCGCGGCTGCCTGAGCGTTCAGGCTATGCGAGTCACTCCTGCGGAGCGGCCGCCTCGTCGGTGACGGGCGTCTCGGTCCCCGCAGCCTCTTCGCCGCGCTGGGCCTTGGCCGCCGCCTTCTCGGCCTTGGCCTCGGCCTTCTTCTTGTGCGGGCCGATCACCATGATCATGTTACGGCCGTCCTGCTTGGGCTGGGACTCCACGAAGCCGAGCTCCGTGACGTCCTCCGCCAGCCGCTGCAGGAGCCGGAAGCCCAGCTCGGGCCGGGACTGCTCCCGGCCGCGGAACATGATCGTGACCTTGACCTTGTCCCCGGCCTTGAGGAACCGCACCACGTGACCCTTCTTGGTCTCGTAGTCGTGCGGGTCGATCTTCGGCCGGAGCTTGATCTCCTTGATGATCGTGTACGCCTGGTTGCGGCGCGCCTCACGTGCCTTCATGGCCGACTCGTACTTGAACTTGCCGTAGTCCATGAGCTTGCACACAGGCGGGCGAGCCGTCGCCGCGACCTCGACGAGGTCGAGGTCGGACTCCTGAGCCAGCTTCAGAGCATCGCCGATGGAGACGATGCCCACCTGTTCGCCGTTCGGGCCGACGAGGCGCACCTCGGGCACACGAATACGGTCGTTGATGCGGGGCTCGGCGCTGATGGGGCCTCCTAGGTTGCGATCCGCCGCCCTCTGGCGGGCGACTGCCACGTGCTCGATCGTGCCGGGAGGTCACGCGTGCGCGCCCTGGTCAACAGGACGCGGAACGCAAAGTGCCCCGCACGTCGCGCATGCGGGGCCACATGGACTCACGAACCCTAAGCCGTAAGCCCTCCGGGGTTAACCGGAGTGATCCTTGACCTGCCGGCCTCGCGGCCGACCAGGTGGGAGGAAGACCTCCGCTTGCGCGTCCGGCAGGCATGCCGGACCGATCGAGTAGTCACGTTACCACAACCGTGCGCAGCCGCCGAATCATCCCTTTGCCAATATACAGTCGATCGGTATATAAAGATCATGTGAATGATCGCCCGATGCAGGAACCCACGTTCCTGATCCTCACGGCCCTCGCCGCCGGGCCCCAGCACGGCTACGGGATGATCACCGACGTGCGGGAGATCTCCGCCGGCCGGGTCGTCCTGCGCGCCGGGACCCTCTACGCCGCCCTCGACCGGCTCCAGGCCGAGGGCCTCATCGAGGGCGACCGGGAGGAGGTCGTGGACGGCCGCGTCCGCCGCTACTACCGGCTGACCGACTCCGGCGGCGCCCGCCTGGCGGCCGAGGCCGAACGGCTCCGCCGGCACGCAGAGGCCGCCTCCACCCGGCTGCGCGCCCGCCTCGCCGGAGGCGCCCTCTTCCGTCATGGGATCACCGGGGGCGCGCCCCTCCTCCGCGATCTCACCGGAGGCGCGCCCTCCGGCCGCGGGCTCGCCGGGGGCACCGCGTGACCGGCCTGGAGGAGCGCTACCGCAGGCTCCTCGCCTGGTACCCCGCCGACCACCGGGCCCGCCACGGCGAAGAGATGATCGGCGTGATGCTCGCCGGAGCGAAGCCGGGGCAGCGGCGTCCCGGCCCGCGCGAGACCTTCGACCTCGTCCACGGGGCCATCCGGATCCGGGCGCACCGCCTCCTGGGGCCGGGATCCGCGCCGCGGTGGCGCGACGCGCTGAACGCGGCCGCGATCGTCGCCCCGCTCTACCTCCTGATCACCCACGCCGTCCCGGCCGTACTCGTACTGATGAACGGGATGCAGCCCCTCCACCGGATCGCCATCTCGGCTCTGACGCTCCTGCCGGACGCGCTGACCCTCGGACTGGCACTGCTGGGGCTGCGCCGGACGGCGATCGCCTGGGCGTGGCTGTGGGCGCTCCTGGGCCTGGCCCTCTACACCGCCGCGATCATCGCCATGGAGGGGGAGGGCGCTTTCATCTCGGAGTGGTTCACCCCCGCCAACATCGCGCTCCAGTCGGCGGTCCCCGTCGCCGTCGCCCTCCTGCTGACCTTCGCGCCGGACCCCGCCGCGGGTGCGGAGCTCATCGGCCGCCGGACGCTGCTCCGCTGGGCCTCCGCCTCCCTGCTGGCGCTGGCGGCCGTCGGCGTCCTCTGGTACGGGTTCATGCTCGACTTCTTCATCGAACAGCTGCTCGTCCCGGCGCTGCTCGCCATGGCCTGCGGCGCCGGCAGCCGCACCCCGGTCGGCCGTCGCGCCCTGCTGCTGCTGTCGCCCCTGATCGCCCTGGCGTACGGCCAGCAGTTCCCTCAGCACCTGCAGCTGCGGGGTTGGTTCCCCCTCGTGGTCGAGGTGCTGATCGTCGCGCTGCTGTTCACCGTCGCCCGGCGCGGCTTCCGGCCATACGGCTCCGGGACGGTCAGCTCGCCCGACCGGCTCGTCTGAGGATCTCCGCCTCACCGGCCGCGCGCATCGCCTCCACCGGCACGTCCGTGCGGCCGGTCATCATCTCGACCTGCCGGACCGCCTGGTGCAGCAGCATCGGGAAGCCGCCGACCACGGTCCCGCCCGCCCGCCGTACGGCCTGCGCGAGAAGGGTGGGCCAGGGGGCGTAGACCACGTCGAAGACCGCGGGGGCGCGGGCGGCCACCAGGTCGGCGAAGCCGTCCGCCGCGCCGGACGGCAGGGTGGAGACCACCAGGTCCACGTCCAGGACCGCGTCGAGCTTGTCGAAGGTCTGCACCGTCAGGGCCGTGCCCAGCCGTTCGGCCACCTCGGCGGTCTCCCCCGCCCTGGCCGGGTCGCGGACCACCAGCGTGGCCTCGCCCAGGCCCAGCTCGCGCAGGGCGGCCAGGGTGGAGGCGGCCGTGGCCCCTCCGCCCAGGATCACCGCGGACCGGGGAGGGGCCACCCCGGCCTCGGACAGTGCCCGCACGATGCCGTACACGTCGGTGTTGTCGCCGTACCGGGCGCCCCCGGACAGGACCACGGTGTTGGCCCCGCCCACCTCGACGGCGAGGTCGGAGACGGTGTCGAGCAGCGGGAGCACGGCCCGCTTGAGCGGCATGGTCAGCGAGAGTCCGGTCCACCCTGGGCCGAGGCCGTCGAGCAGGGCGGGCAGCGCCGCCTCGTCGCACTCGATCGCCTGGTAGCTCCAGCCGTCCAGGCCGAGCGCCTCGTAGGCGGCCCGGTGCAGGTAGGGCGAGAGCGAGTGGGCGATCGGCGAGCCCAGGACCGCGGCCCTCGTCACGGCCTCCGGCGCGGACCGCATCACCCGCCCGCCTGCTTCCTGTCGAACTTGGCCTTGAGCCGGAGGAACTCCGCCTCGGTGGTGGCGAACTCGGTCAGCCGCCGCTCGGGGTCGGTGGTCACGAAGAAGAACCAGTCGCCCTCGGGCGGGTTGAGCGCCGCCTGGATGGCGTGGTCGCCGGGGTTGCTGATCGGCCCCGGCGGCAGCCCGGTCCTGGCGTAGGTGTTGTAGGGGGACGTGCTGCGCAGATCGGCGTTGGTCGCGGCGATGCCGTACTTGTTCAGTCCGTACATCACCGTGCTGTCCATCTCCAGCTTCCGCCCCTTCTCCAGGCGGTTGTAGATGACCCGGGCCATCTTCCCCATGTCGCTGACCCGGCCGGCCTCGGCCTGGATGATGCTGGCGATCGTCATGATCTCGTGCGGCGTGTGGCCGAGCTCCTTGGCCCCGGCGACCAGTTTGTCCTTGTCGGCGGTGTCGTTGAAGCGCTCGACCATCGCGGTCAGGATGTCGGCCGCCGACATCTTGGGCGTGACGTCGTAGGTGGCGGGGAACGCGTAGCCCTCCAGCCTGCCCCTGGCGTAGCCGGGCAGGCCCAGCGCCTCGGCGTCCTTGGCCGCCTGCTGGAACTCCTTCAGCGGCCGGCCCGTCGCCTTGGCCAGGGTGATGAGGGTGTCGGACAGGCGCAGCCCCTCCTTGAGGGTGACCCGGTCCATCAGCTGCTTGCTCGGGTCGAGGAGCTCGACCGCCGCGGCGGCGGACATCTGCTTGCGCAGGGTGTAGGTCCCCGGCTGCAGGGAGGAGCTCTTGCCGGCCGCCGCGATGGCGTTGGTGAAGGCCTTGGCGCTCTTGACCACGCCCTGCTCCTCCAGCGTCCGGGCGACGTCGGTGGCGCTCTGCCCCGTCGTGATCTCCACGGTGACCTCGCCGGTGCCCTGGCCGGTGTAGTCGTCGGGGGTCATCACGTCGCTCAGCCACGTGTAGCCGTAGTAGCCGCCGGCGCCGATGCCGCCCACCAGGATGAGGAGCGCGAGCATGGGGGCCAGGAAGCCGCCCTTGTTACGGCGCCGCTTGCGGCGGCGGCCCCGCCTCCCGCCGTCGCGTCCCGAGGACGCGCGCGACCGGCGCCGCGACCGACCATCGTCGTCCTCGGCGCCGACCAGGAAGTCCATGTCAAGGTCGTTCATGATTCGCTGGCCAATCTCCCGGCACGGACGGTCCGGCGTCAAGTGAATCTTCCGAACCGTGGAGCTTCACCGAGCTGAACATCCAGGTCCTCCGGGCTTCTGCCCCTGATGTCCCGATGCGCGCCGCCCGGCTGCGGGGAACGGCGAATCCTCCTCCGGGCATCAGCACGCCCCGAGGTATCTGCTCAGCTCTTCCCGGTATCCCGCCAACTCACTCTCTTCGTCAAGGAATTTCGTGATTCTATGCTCCGGACCTACAACCACAAACTGCGGCCAACCATCTTGATCTGGATGTGAACCTCCCAAAGGGCACGGTCCTCCTGCGCGCGGCGGATCCTGCCATCGGCCGGCCGCCCCGCTCGGCCGGGCCGGTCACCGGCCGAGCGGGGCGGTCATCGGCCGAGCGGGCCGCCGCTCTGCTCGCCGGGCCGGTCGTCCGGCACCGCCACGGGAGCGCCCGGCGCCCTGCCGGTGGCGCGTTCGGCGTCGAGGGCCGCCTGGAGCAGCACGACGGCCGCGGCCTGGTCCACCACCCCGCGCTGGTTCTTCGCCTTCACGCCGCTGGCCCGCAGGCCCTGCTGGGCGGTGACGGTGGTGAGCCGCTCGTCGAACAGCCGCACCGGGACGGGGGCCAGCCGGGAGGCGATCCGGGTCGCGAACTCGCGGGCGAGCCCCGCCGCCTGCCCCTCGCGGCCGGAGAGCGAGGTGGGCAGGCCCACCACGACCTCGACGACCTCGTACTCGGCCGCGAGCTCCGCGAGCCGCTCCAGGTCGCCTCTGCCGCGCCGTACGGTCTCCACCGGGGTGGCCAGCAGGCCCGAGGGGTCGCTGCGGGCCACCCCGATGCGCACCGAGCCGACGTCGACGCCCAGCCGTGTGCCGTTTCTCATGCCGTTCTTTCCTGCGCCCGCGAACCGGGGTCCGGTTCGCGGGCGCCGTCCGTCATCGGGCGCGTCAGGGGCCGGATGTCAGGCGAGCGTCTGCGCGATCGCCTGCTCGACGGCGCCGAGCGCGTCGCCGATCGACTCGGGGCGGGCTCCGCCGCCCTGGGCGACGTCGTCCTTTCCGCCGCCGCCGCCGCCGAGCGCCTTGGCGGCGACGCCGACGAGCGCCCCCGCCTTCAGCCCGCGCCCGCGCCCGGCCTCGTTGACCGCCGCGACGGCGACCGGCCGGTCGCCGGGCACGCCCGCGACCACGACGACCGCGGCGCGGTCGGCCGGGAAGCGGCCCCGCACGTCCAGGGCGAGCTTGCGCAGGTCGTCGGCGGAGGTGCCGTCGGGCGCGCGGTGCGTCACGACGGACACCCCGTGCACGTCGCGGGCTCCCGCGGCCAGCTCCCCGGCCACGGCCAGCACCTGGGCCGAGCGGAGCCGCTCCAGGTCCTTCTCGGCGGTGCGCAGCCGCGTGACGATGCCCTCGATGCGCTCGGGCAGCTCCTCGCGGCGCGCCTTGAGCTGCTCCGACAGCTGGGCCACCAGCACGCTCTCGCGGGCCAGGAAGCGGAAGGCGTCCAGGCCGACCAGCGCCTCCACCCGGCGCACCCCGGCGCCGATCGAGGACTCGCCCAGCACCTTGACCAGGCCGAGCTGGCCGGAGCTGGCGACGTGGGTGCCGCCGCAGAGCTCGCGGGAGTAGTCGCCGACCTCGACGATGCGGACGGTCTCGCCGTATTTCTCGCCGAACAGCGCCAGCGCGCCCATCGCCCGGGCCTCGGCCTGGGAGGTGTGGAAGGCGTTGACCTGCAGGTCGTTGATGAGGATGGCGTTGACCTCGTCCTCGACGTCGCGCAGCACGCTGGGCGGTACGGCTCCGGCGGCGGTGAAGTCGAAGCGGAAGCGGCCGGGGGAGTTCTCCGAACCGGCCTGTGCCGCCGTCTCGCCCAGCGCGTTGCGGAAGCCGCGGTGCACCATGTGGGTGGCGGTGTGGCTGCGGGAGATGGCCCGGCGACGCTCGACGTCGATCTCGGCCTGGACCTGGTCGCCCACCCGGATCTCGCCGCCGCGGACCTTGCCGCGGTGCACGACGAGGCCCGCGACCGGCGACTGCACGTCCACGACCTCGACCTCGGCGCCGTCGGCGCGGATGACGCCCTGGTCGGCGAGCTGGCCGCCGCCCTCGGCGTAGAACGGCGTGCGGCCCAGCACGACCTCGACCGTGGTGCCCGCGCCGGCCGCGGGGACGGAGGCCCCGTCGACGAGCAGGCCGACGACCTCGGACTCGGCGCTCACCTGGTCGTAGCCGAGGAACTCGACCTTGCCGGCCTTCTCCAGGATCTGCCCGAACACCGAGATGTCGGCGTTGCCGGTCTTCTTGGCCGCGGCGTCGGCCTTGGCGCGGTCGCGCTGCTCCTTCATCAGCCGGCGGAAGCCCTCCTCGTCGACCTTGAGGCCCTGCTCGGAGGCCATCTCCAGGGTCAGGTCGATCGGGAAGCCGTAGGTGTCGTGGAGCTGGAAGGCCTGGTCGCCGGAGAGCACCGTCGCCGACTTGCGCTTGGTCTCCTCCACGGCCGCGTCGAAGATCGCGGTGCCGGTGCG
Source organism: Planomonospora sp. ID91781 (assembly GCF_015711595.1). Lineage (NCBI taxonomy): Bacteria > Bacillati > Actinomycetota > Actinomycetes > Streptosporangiales > Streptosporangiaceae > Planomonospora > Planomonospora sp. ID91781. The sequence continues at coordinate 1,300,856 of NZ_JABTEY010000002.1, forward strand.
GAGGGTGCCGAGGAAGGAGGCCTCCTCGGCGTCGATGACACCGTGGATCTGCGGGGCGTCGGCCTTGAGCTCGGGGTACAGCTCGCCCATCACGTCGACCGCGACGGCGGTGAGCTCGTGCATGTAGCGCTCCTCGCCGGAGCCGAGCAGGCGCAGGTTGCGGATCGAGCGGCGCAGGATGCGGCGGAGCACGTAGCCCCGGCCCTCGTTGCCGGGCAGCACGCCGTCGGCGACCAGCATGGTGCCGGTGCGGACGTGGTCGGCGACCACGCGCAGGCTGATGTCGGCGCGCTCGTCGCGGCCGTAGCGGGTCTTGGTGAGCTCGGCGGCGCGGTCGAGGATCTTGTAGGTGGTGTCGATCTCGTAGATGTTGTCGACGCCCTGCAGGATCGCGGCCATGCGCTCCAGGCCCATGCCGGTGTCGACGCTCTTGGCGGGCAGGTCGCCGAGGATCGGGAAGTCCTCCTTGCCGCCGCCCGCGCCGCGCTCGAACTGCATGAAGACGTTGTTCCACACCTCGAGGTAGCGGTTCTCGTCGGCGATCGGGCCGCCCTCGCGGCCGTACTCCGGGCCGCGGTCGTAGTAGATCTCGGTGCAGGGGCCGCAGGGGCCGGGCACGCCCATCGACCAGAAGTTGTCGGCCATGCCCCGGCGCTGGATGCGCTCGGCGGGCACGCCCACCTTCTTGTTCCAGAGCTCGGCGGCCTCGTCGTCGTCGTGGTAGACGGTGACCCAGAGCCGGTCCTCGGGGAAGCCGAACCCGCCGTCGGCCTCGGAGCGGGTCAGCAGCTCCCAGGCGAACGGGATCGCGTCGTCCTTGAAGTAGTCGCCGAAGGAGAAGTTGCCGAGCATCTGGAAGAAGGTGGCGTGCCGGGTGGTCTTGCCGACCTCGTCGATGTCCGGGGTGCGCACGCACTTCTGCACGCTCGCCGCCCGCTTGTAGGGGGGCGTGCGCTGGCCCAGGAAGTAGGGCTTGAAGGGGACCATGCCCGCGGGGACCAGAAGCAGCGTCGGGTCCTCGGCGATCAGGCTGGCCGAGGGCACGACGGTGTGCCCACGCTCCTCGAAGAAGCGCAGGAAGCGGCGGGCGATCTCTGCCGACTCCATGTCAGCGGCCATCCTTTACGTCGTAGTGATAGGTGTTTTCCACACTGTCGAGCCCGAATCTGGACCGCAACTCGGTTTCCTTCCGGGCCGCGCCGTCCAGCGCGTCCGCGGCCACGTCGCGGGCCTGGTCCAGGAGGCCGGAGGCGCCCCGGGCCGCGCGCCGCGCCAGGTGGTTCGGGTGCAGTTCGGCCAGCCTACGCCTGACCCACAGCGCACCGAACGCGCCCAGGGACATGTAGAACAGTCTCCGGATCATCGCCGCCGCCTCTCCAGCGCCCGGGCGCCGGACGCGGACCGCCCGCGGGCGCCGATGGCCCGCCGGAGGCCGTGGCCGAGCGCCACCGCCTTGATCATAGGGCCGGTCACCAGGACCTGGGCGACGCCGCTGACCCGGGCCGCATGCCCGCTGACCTGCTTGACGTCGCGGACGATGGCCTCGACGGCGACGAGCTGGCGGTTCGTCTCGTTGACGGTGACGGCCGCGTCCTCCAGCAGCGGCACCGCCCGGTCGCTCAGCTCGGAGACCATCTTGGTGGTCTCGGTGAGCAGCCGGGACAGCTTGAGCAGGACCACGGCCAGGAAGCAGACCAGGACCACCCAGGCCACGGCCACGATCAGGCCGGCGACCTCTCCTGCGGTAAGCATGCGCCGAATCTCCCTGTCTCACCCGGCTGGAACGGCAAGACCCTATCGCGTCCCGCCCCGTTCCCCCGGCATGCCGCGTCACGGAGGGGGATCCCTAATCCGCCCGGCCGCCCCGGAGGAAGGCGCGGATCCTGGCCCAGCGGTCCGCGAAGCCCGCCTCGGCGCCGTGCCGGGTGGGCTGGTAGTAGCGGCGTCCGCGCAGCGGCTCGGGCAGGTAGTCCTGGCGGACCAGGCCGTGCTCGAAGTCGTGCGGGTAGCGGTAGCCCTGCCCGTGGCCGAGCTTCGCGGCTCCCGGGTAGTGGGCGTCGCGCAGGTGGCCGGGGACCTGGCCGATGTCTCCGCGGCGCACGTCCGCCGCGGCCGCGTCGACGGCGGTGATCACCGCGTTGGACTTGGGCGCCAGCGCGCAGTGGATCACCGCCTGGGCGAGGTTGAGCCGCCCCTCCGGCAGCCCGATGAACTCCACCGCCTGGGCCGCGGCCACCGCCGTCTGCAGGCAGGTGGGGTCGGCCATGCCGACGTCCTCGGAGGCGAAGATCACGATACGGCGGGCGATGAACCGGGGGTCCTCCCCCGCCTCCACCATGCGGGCCAGGTAGTGCAGGGCCGCGTCGGCGTCGGAGCCGCGCATGCTCTTGATGAAGCCGCTGACCACGTCGTAGTGCTGGTCGCCCTGCCGGTCGTAGCGGACGGCCGCCTTGTCCACCGCGCGCTCCACCGTCCCCACGGTGATCTCTCCGTCGGCGATCAGCGCGGCGGCCTCCAGGTAGGTGAGCGAGCGGCGGGCGTCCCCGCCCGCCAGCCGTACCAGGTGGTCGGCGGCCTCGGGAGCGAGCCGGACCCGCCCGTCCAGGCCCCGGGGGTCGGCGACCGCCCGCTCCAGCACCGTGCGGACGTCGTCGCCGGACAGGGGCTCCAGGGTGAGCAGCAGGGAGCGGGAGAGCAGCGGGGAGATCACGGAGAAGAACGGGTTCTCCGTGGTCGCGCCGATGAAGGTGACCCAGCGGTTCTCCACCGCGGGCAGCAGGGCGTCCTGCTGGGCCTTGTTGAACCGGTGCACCTCGTCGACGAACAGCACGGTCTGCCGCCCGGACATGCCCAGCTCGCGGCGGGCCTGCTCGATGGCGGCGCGGACCTCCTTGACGCCGGCCGACACCGCGGACACCTCCACGAACCGGCGCTTGGTCACCCCCGCCACGACGTAGGCGAGGGTGGTCTTGCCGGTGCCGGGCGGCCCCCAGAGGAACAGGGACATCGGCGCCTCGGCCTCGACCAGCCGGCGCAGCGGGGTGCCCGGGCCCAGCAGGTGGCGCTGGCCGACGACCTCGTCCAGGCCGCGCGGGCGCATCCGCACCGCGAGGGGCTCCTGGCCGCGGTGCGCCTCCTCCGCCGCCGAATCGAACAGGCTGTCCACGCCCCGACAGTACCGCCGCCGCGGGGGATCAGCTTCCCCAGACGGCCACGGCCCCGCTGTGGCCGGCGCGGACCACGTAGTAGACCGCCACCGCCGCCAGGAGCACGGTGAGTCCGGAGACGGCGATCTCCACCGGCCGGCCGTACCGGGCGGCGCGCAGGACGTGCAGCATGCCCAGCGAGACCAGTCCGAGGGCGAGGACGGCCAGCACCAGCGGCGTGCCGAAGCTCTCGTGCTCGGCGATGCGCTCGCCCAGCCGCCCTCCGGCGGAGGAGAACCGGCCGTCCTTCAGCTCGGCGCCGCTCTGCCTGGCCGCGAAGGCCGCGGGGGGAGCGGCCACCGCGAGCCCGAGGACCGCCCAGCCCAGGGCGGCGCGCGTGCGCGGGGCCAGTGCGTAGACGGCCGCCGCCACCGCGAGCAGCGGCGTCAGCACCACGGTCGCGTGGATGATCAGGGGGTGGGCCGGGAGGCCCAGGATCTCGTCGAGCATGAGGTGACTCCGGTCGTGCGGGCGGCTGGCGTGGTCGTCGCCAGACCGGAATCCCATCACGACGGGGATCTGGAACGTGTAAAGACCTCCGGGATCTTCCCTCCTGCCCCGTCCTGCGCTTTACGCCGCTTACATCCACCACACTCCGGGGCCGGTACGCTTTCGCGGAGTCAACAGTCGTACAGATGGTGATCCTGGAGGACATAGCGGTGAGCGGCGAAGACCGCCAGAGCCAGCTGGCTCGGGAGCACAAGGAGCGGCAGGCCCGACGTGCCGAGCAGGCGAGCAAGGCCAAGCGGAACACCTTCATCGGAGCCGGCGCCGCGGTGGTGGTCGTGGCCGGAGGCGTGATCGCCGCCTCGACCCTGATGGGCGGCGAGAAGGAGCCGGTGGCCGCCCAGACGCCGGTCCCGTCGGAGAGCGCCTCCACCCCGGCGGCGCCCGACCTCACCCCCTCGGCCAAGCCGGGCGCCGCCACCTGCGAGTACCGCAAGGACACCACCGGCAGCCCCACCAAGTTCGTGGGCTACCCGCCCAAGAAGCCGAACCTGAAGCTGAAGACGATGACGATCACCACCAACCACGGTGACATCGTGATCGACCTGCTGACCCCGGCGACTCCCTGCACCGTCAACTCGCTGGCGTTCCTGGCGAAGAAGAACTTCTACGACGGCACCAAGTGCCACCGGCTGGCCACCCCGGAGAACTCCGGCCTGGGCCTGCTGCAGTGCGGTGACCCGCAGGCCAAGGCCGACGGCAAGAACTCCACCGACGGCCAGGGCAGCTCGGGTTACGTCTTCAACGACGAGAACCTGGGCGGCCTGTCGTACGGCAGGGGCACCGTCGCCCTGGCGCAGGCCCCCGACGCCGCCAACCAGAACGGCAGCCAGTTCTGGATCTCCTACAGTGACGAGACCGCCCAGCTGGACTCCGGCCCGGCCTACACCCCGTTCGGCACCGTCTCCAAGGGCATGGAGATCATCGACAAGATCGTCGCCGGCGGGTGGATCACCAACGAGGCCGACATCACCGGCGACGGCGGCTCCCACGCCCCCAAGATCCCGGTGCTCATCAAGGACGTCGAGCTCTCCTGAGCCCGTGTGCGCGGACGCCCCGGCGGTGGGTCCTCCACCGCCGGGGCGTCCGCGTTCCACCTCCAGCCGGAACGCGGTCCCGGCCCCGGACGGCTGTGATCCCCGTCACATCGACCCGCTTCTCCCCGCCCCTGGTCCAAGCTGGAGGCAGGGGACGTCGAGCCGTGACCGAGGAGCGCCCATGCCGGAGCCGACGACGGAGAGACTGCCGTTCGAGTTCATGCTCAGCCCGGAGTTCGGGCGCGACCCGTACACCGAGTACGGCAGGCTGCGCGAGCGGGGGCCGGTCCACGCGATCGACTTCCCGCGCGGGGTGCCGGCGTTCGTGGTGATCGACCACGAGCACGGCCGCCAGGCGCTGACCGATCCGCGGCTGGCCAAGGGGCTCGGCCACGCGCCGGGCTTCTTCCAGGACGCCGTCGTGCGGGGCAACCCGGCGCTCGCCAGGAACATGCTCAACAGCGACCCGCCCGACCACACCCGCCTGCGCCGCCTGGTCGCCGGGGCCTTCACCGCGCGGCGGACCGCGAGCCTGGCCCCCCGGATCCAGGAGATCACCGATCGGCTGGTCGACACGATGGAGGCCGCGGGCGAGGCCGACCTCCTCGACGACTTCGCCTTCCCGCTGCCGATCACCGTGATCTGCGAGCTGCTGGGCGTGCCCTCCGCCGACCGCGCCGACTTCCGCGAATGGTCGGCCAGCCTGATCACACCCGCGTTCACCGAGGAGGCGGCCCGGCAGCGTGACGCGGTGAACGCCGCCGTCCGCGCCTACTTCGCCGGGCTGATCGACGAGCGGCGGCGGGCCCCCCGGGACGACATGATCAGTGCGCTGGTCACCGCCCGCGACGAGGAAGGGCTGCTGAGCGAGCAGGAGCTGCTCGCCACGCTCACGCTGCTGCTCATCGCCGGGCACGAGACCACGGTCAACCTCATCGGCAACGGCATGCTGGCCCTGCTGACCCATCCCGCCCAGCTCGGGCTCCTGCGGGAGCGGCCCGAGCTGCTGCCGGGCGCGATCGAGGAGTTCCTCCGCTACGAGGGACCGGTGGAGCGGGCCACGTTCCGCTTCGCCACCGAGGACATGGAGATCGCGGGCGTCCCCGTGCCCAAGGGCGGCGTGGTGCACGTCTCACTCGGTGCGGCGGGCCGCGACCCGGCGGCGTTCGACGACCCCGACACGCTGGACGTCACCCGCACCGGCAACCACCACCTGGCCTTCGGCCACGGCATCCACTTCTGCCTGGGCGCCCCGCTGGCCCGGCTGGAGGCCCGGATCGCCTTCGAGACGCTGCTGAGCCGCCTGCCCGGCATCAGACTCGCCTGCCCCGCCGAGGACGTGGCCTGGCGCCTGAACGGCTCGCTCATCCGCGGCCTGCAGGCGCTGCCCGTCCGGTTCTGAAAGCACCGGCGCGCCCGGCGTCGGTCCCGCAGGGACGCCGGCCCGGCTCCGGACGTGCGGGGGCGGCTCCCCGGTCCGGGTCCCCGGACGTGCCGGAGCCCCGGCGGGCGTCGTCCGCCCGCCGGGGCTCCGGCGACATGCCCGCAGGTCAGGCCTCGGCCGCCGCCTTGGGCTTGGCGTCGACGCCCGCTTCCTTGCGCTGCTCACCCGTGATCGGGGTGGGCGCGCCGGTCAGCGGGTCGAAGCCGGAGGCCGTCTTCGGGAAGGCGATGACGTCGCGGATCGAGTCGCCGCCCGCCAGCAGCATGCAGATCCGGTCCCAGCCGTAGGCGATGCCGCCGTGCGGCGGCGGGCCGTACTTGAACGCCTCCAGCAGGAAGCCGAACTTGCTCTCGGCCTCCTCCTTGGAGATGCCGAGCACGTCGAAGACGCGCTGCTGCATCTCGGCGCGGTGGATCCGGATCGAGCCGCCGCCGATCTCCATGCCGTTGCAGACCATGTCGTAGGCGTAGGCGAGGGCCTCGCCCGGGTTGTCCTGGAAGGTGTCGGCCCACTCGGGCTTGGGGCCGGTGAACGGGTGGTGCACCGCGGTCCAGCCGGACTGGCGGCCGACGTCGTCGTAGACGGGCTCGAACATGGGCGCGTCGACGACCCACAGGAAGTTCCACGCCGACTCGTCGATCAGGCCGCAGCGGCGGCCGATCTCCAGGCGGGCCGCGCCGAGCAGGTCGCGGGAGTCGGCGGGCTTGCCGGCCGCGAAGAAGACCGCGTCGCCGGGCTTGGCGCCCACCTTCGCGGCCAGGCCCGCGGTCTCGGTCTCCGACAGGTTCTTGGCGACCGGGCCGCCGAGCGTGCCGTCCTCGCCGACCAGCACGTAGGCCAGGCCCCGGGCGCCGCGCGACTTGGCCCACTCCTGCCAGCCGTCCAGCTCCTTGCGGGTCTGGGAGGCGCCGCCGGGCATGACCACGGCGCCGACGTACGGCGCCTGGAAGACCCGGAAGGACGTCCCGGCGAAGAACTCCGTCATCTCGACCAGCTCGCAGCCGAACCGCAGGTCCGGCTTGTCCGAGCCGTAGCGGGCCATGGCCTCGGCGTAGGTCATCCGGGGCAGCGGCGTCGGCAGCTCGTAGCCGATCGTCTCCTTCCAGATGCGGCCGATCAGCGCCTCGCCCAGGGCGATGACGTCGTCCTGGTCCACGAAGGACATCTCGATGTCGATCTGGGTGAACTCCGGCTGCCGGTCGGCGCGCAGGTCCTCGTCGCGGTAGCACTTGGCGAGCTGGTAGTAGCGCTCCAGGCCGGCGACCTGCAGCAGCTGCTTGAACAGCTGCGGCGACTGCGGCAGCGCGTACCAGCTGCCCGGCTGCAGGCGGACCGGGACCAGGAAGTCGCGGGCGCCCTCGGGCGTGGAGCGGGTGAGCGTCGGGGTCTCGACGTAGACGAACCCGTGCTCGTTCATCACCTCGTTGGCCAGGTAGGTGGCCTTGGAGCGGATCCGCATGGCCTGGGCGACCTGCTGGCGGCGGATGTCGAGGTAGCGGTACTTCAGCCGCGCCTCCTCGGAGACGCCCGCGTTGCCCTCGATGGGGAACGGCAGCGGCGCGGACTCGCTCAGCACCTCCACCTCGGAGGCGACGACCTCGATCGCACCGGTCGGCAGGTCGGGGTTCTCGTTGCCCTCGGGGCGGATCCGCACCTCCCCGACGACCTTCACGCAGTATTCGGCACGCAGGCCGTGCGCGTCGTCCTCCTCGCGGAAGACCACCTGTGCCGAGCCCGAGGCGTCCCGCAGGTCGATGAAGACCACACCGCCGTGGTCACGGCGGCGCGCCACCCATCCGGCCAGCGTCACCTGCTCCCCCGCGTGCTGCTCGCGCAGCGATCCCGCGGTGTGCGTGCGAATCACGAAAACTTCCCCTTCAGGATGTCGACGACCTCGGCCAACGGCACCTCGGTCTGCTCTGCGGTGGTCAGGTCCTTCAGCTGTACGGCCTGCGCCTCGATGTCGCGGCCGCCCAGGATCAGCGCGTAGCGGGCCCCGGAGCGGTCGGCGCCCTTCATGGCCCCCTTGACGCCCTTACCGCCGAACGCCATGTCGGCGGCCAGACCGGCCCGTCGCAGCTCGGCGACGAGCTGGAACATCCGGCGGCGCGCCTCCTCCCCCAGCGGCACACCGTACACCTGTACCCGCTGGTGCGCGCCGTCCTCCTCCAGCAGTCCCTCGGCCTCCATGGCCAGGATCGTCCGGTCCACGCCGAGGGCCCAGCCGACGCTCGGCAGCGCCGGGCCGCCGATCATCTCGCTCAGCCCGTCGTAGCGGCCGCCGCCGCCGACCGCCGACTGCGAGCCCAGGCCGTCGTGGACGAACTCGAAGGTGGTGCGCGTGTAGTAGTCGAGGCCGCGGACCAGCCGCGGGTCGTCGGTGTAGGCCAGGCCCGCGGCGGCCAGCAGGGCGCGGACCTCCTCGTGGTAGGCCTTGCACGCCTCGCACAGGTGGTCGACGACCAGGGGCGCGCCGGCGAGCTGCGCCTGCACCTCGGGCCGTTTGTCGTCGAGCACGCGCAACGGGTTGATCTCGATCCGGGCCCGGGTGGGCTCGTCCAGGTCGAGGGCGCGCAGGAACTCCTGGAGCGCGGCGCGGTAGGCGGGGCGGCACTCCTTGCAGCCCAGCGTGTTGAGCAGCAGCCGCACCCCGGTCAGGCCCAGGGCGGCGAAGCCGTCCGCGGCCAGCAGGATCAGCTCGGCGTCCAGCGCCGGGTCCTCGGCCCCGAGGGCCTCGGCGCCGACCTGCGAGAAGTGCCGGTAGCGGCCCTTCTGCGCCCGCTCGTAGCGGAACTGGCTCCCGGAGTACCAGAGCTTGACCGGGAGCTGCCCGTTGTGCAGGCCGTGCTGGAGGACGGCCCGCACGACCGGCGCGGTGCCCTCCGGGCGCAGCGTGATGGAGCGCCCGCCCTTGTCGGTGAAGGTGTACATCTCCTTGGAGACGACGTCGGTCGACTCCCCGACACCGCGGACGAACAGCGCGGTGTCCTCGAAGGTCGGCGTCTCGATGTAGCCGTAGCCCGCGCGGCGGACCGGGGCGACGAGCGCCTCGCGCACGGCGAGGACCCGCTCGGAACGCGGCGGCAGCCAGTCGAAGGTGCCCTTGGGCGCCTGGAAGGTCATGGTCTCTAGATTCCCCTGGTGGGACCGGCGAACGGGGCGGCCTCCGCGAGATACGGGTTGGTGGCGCGCTCGGTGCCGATCGTGGTCTGTGGTCCGTGGCCGGGCAGGACCGCCGTGTCGTCCGGCAGCGGCAGGCACTTGGCCGCCAGGCTGCGCAGGATGGTCGGGTAGTCACCGCCCGGAAGGTCGGTGCGGCCAATGGAGCCGGCGAACAGCAGGTCGCCCGAGAACATCACGTCCGGGATCTCGTCCGTGCGGGGCAGCCTGAACGTCACCGACCCCCTGGTATGGCCGGGCGTGTGGTCGACGGTGAGCTCCAGGCCGGCCAGGCGGAGCACCTCGCCGTCGGCGAGCTCGCGCACGTCGTCCGGCTCGGTGAAGGTCAGCCCGCCGAACAGCTGCTGGCGCGTCGCCAGCGACAGCCCCTTGCCCGGATCCGAGAGCAGCTCGCGGTCCTCGGGGTGGATCCACGCCGGGACGTCGCGCGCGCCGCAGACCGGGGCGACCGACCACATGTGGTCGAGGTGACCGTGGGTGACCAGCACGGCGACCGGCTTGAGGCGGTGCTCGCGCAGCACGTCGTCCAGGTCGCCGACCGCGTTCTGCCCCGGATCGACGATGACGCACTCCTCGCCGGCGGCGGGAGCGACGACGTAGCAGTTGGTCTGGAAGGACCCTGCGGGAAAGCCGGCGATGAGCATCTGCCTCAGCTGTCTCGTCAAGAATGCGGATGGGAATGTAACCGAAGGGTACCGGTGAGGGTCTGCGGGCTGCGAATCATGACCCTCCGGCCGATACGATTCGCCCACCTCGATATCTGAACACTCCGGCACCCGGGAGGGCGAAGCGGTGAGCGGCAAGGACCGCCAGAAGCAACTGGCTCGCGAGCACTACGAGCGGCAGATGCAGCGACGTGCGGAGCGCGAGGCCAGGGCCAAGCGAATGACGATCATCGGGAGCAGCGTGGCCACCGTGGTGGTCGTGGGCGCCGTCGTCGCCGCGACCGTCCTGCTCGGGGGCGAGGACCCCGCCACCACCTCGGCGAGCGCGGAGCCCTCCGCGTCGGCGAGCGCGGCCGCCGCCGAGCCCAAGGCCTTCGACCCGGCCACCGGCACCTGCGGCTACGTCGCCTCCCCGGGCGGCACGGTCAAGGACGTCGGCACTCCCCCGGCCAAGGTGGACACCTCCCCCAAGACGATGACCCTCGCCACCAACCGGGGCGACATCGTCATCGAGCTGGACGCCGCGAAGACCCCCTGCACGGTCGGCTCCTTCGCCTTCCTCGCGGAGAAGGGCTACTTCGACGGGACCAGGTGCCACCGCCTGGGCTCCGCGCAGTTCCCGGTCCTGCAGTGCGGCGACCCGCTGGCCAAGGCCGACGGCAAGAACCCCACCGACGGCCAGGGCGGCCCCGGATACCGCTTCGTGGACGAGAACCTCACCGGCGCCAAGTACACCCGCGGCGTGGTCGCCATGGCCAACAGCGGCCCCGACACCAACGGCAGCCAGTTCTTCATCGTGTACGGCGACGCCGAGCTGGGCCCGAACTACACGCCGTTCGGTACGGTTACCAAGGGCCTGGAGATCGTCGACAAGGTCAACAAGGGCGGCGTCATCACTCCGGGAGCCGACGGCACCGGAGCCCCGAAGGAAACCGTTGAGATCAAAGACGTGACAATGTCATCCAAGAGCTGACGTAATACAACCAAACAGAATCCGGGGCCGACGGTCCTGGGAGGGCTGATGAAAGTGCGGGAGGACACGGTGAGCACCGACCCGTGGGGCCGGGTAGACGACGACGGCACCGTCTACGTGCGTACGGCTGAGGGAGAGCGGGCCGTCGGGTCCTGGCAGGCCGGCGAACCGGAGGAGGCGCTCGCCTACTTCCGCCGCAAGTTCGACGAGCTGGCCGGGCAGGTCACGCTGCTGGAGCAGCGGGTCCGCGGCACGGACCTGGCCCCCGCCCAGGCCGAGGCGACGGTCGCGAAGCTCCGCGAGTCCATCACCGACGCCCATGCCGTCGGTGACCTGGACTCGCTGCTGAAGCGGCTGGACGCCCTCACCGAACTGGTGGGGCAGCGCCGGGAGGAGGTCAAGGCCGCCCGTGAGGTGGCCCGCGCCGAGGCCAAGGCCGTCAAGGAGCGGATCGTCGCCGAGGCGGAGAGCGTGGCGGAGTCCACCACCCACTGGAAGACGGGCGGCGAGCGCCTGCGTCAGCTGGTGGAGGAGTGGAAGGCCGCCGAGCGGATCGACCGGGTCACCGAGGCGGCGCTGTGGAAGCGCCTGTCGGCCGCCCGTACGGCCTTCGCCAAGCGCCGCAAGGTCTACTTCGCGGGGCTGGACGAGCAGCGCGAGGGCATCCGCTCCACCAAGGAGCGGATCGTCGCCGAGGCGGAGGCCCTGGCCTCCTCCACCGACTGGGGCGCCACCGCGTCGGCCTACCGCGAGCTGATGCGGCAGTGGAAGACGGCGGGCCGGGCCTCCCGCGAGGTCGAGGACGAGCTCTGGAACCGGTTCAAGGCCGCCCAGGACCAGTTCTTCCAGGCCCGCTCCGCGGTCTTCGCCGAGCGGGACGCCTCGTTCGCGGCCAACGCCGAGGTCAAGGAGCGGCTCCTGACCGAGGCCGAGCGGATCCTCCCGGTCACCGACGCCCGCGCCGCCCGGGCCGCCCTGCGCGGAATCCTGGAGCGCTGGGAGGAGGCCGGTCCCGTCCCGCGCGAACAGCGCGACCGGCTGGAGGGCGGGTTGCGCAAGGTCGACGACGCGGTCCGCAAGGCCGAGGAGGCGGAGTGGAAGCGCTCCAACCCCGAGGCCCGCGCCCGCGCCCAGAACACGGTGGACCAGCTCCGCAAGTCCATCGAGCAGCTGGAGGCCCGCCTGGCCAAGGCCTCGGCCGCGGGCAGGGACAAGGACGTCAAGGACGCGGAGGAGGCGCTGACCGCCCGCCGCTCCTGGCTGGAGGAGGCCGAGCGGACGCTCGCCGAGTTCTCCTGACCGGCTGAACCCGACCGGGGGCGCGTCCTGCGGCAGGACGCGCCCCCGGTCCGGCTGCTTCCGGCCCGGAAGGACCAGGATGGGAAGGGCCCGGCCCTCTCCGCTCCCGGCGAACCGCTCGCCGGGACCCGGCCCCCCTGCGGAGCCGTCCGTCGCGGCCCGGCCCTCGGCAGGAGCCGCCCGTCAGGAACCGGCGCCGCTCACCCGGTAGACGTCGTAGACGCCCTGGATGTTGCGGACGGCCTTCAGGACGTGGCCCAGGTGCTTGGGGTCACCCATCTCGAAGGTGAACTTGCTGATCGCGACCCGGTCGCGGGAGGTCGTCACCGACGCCGACAGGATGTTCACGTGCTGGTCGGACAGGGTCCGGGTGACGTCCGACAGCAGGCGGGGCCGGTCCAGCGCCTCCACCTGGATGGCGACGAGGAAGACCGAGTCGTCCCCGGGCGACCAGGCGACCTGCACCAGCCGGTCCGGCTCGGACCTGAGCTGCTCCACGTTGGGGCAGTTGCTGCGGTGCACCGAGACGCCGTGCCCGCGGGTGACGAAGCCGACGATCTCGTCCCCGGGGACCGGGGTGCAGCAGCGCGAGAGCCGTACCCACACGTCGGAGTCGCCGGCCACCACCACGCCCGCGCCGCCGCCGCCGGCCCGGGGGCGGCCGCGCAGCTTCGTCGGGACCGCCGCCTCGGCGATGTCCTCCTCGGCGCCCTCCACTCCCCCGATGGACTGCACCAGCTTCTGCACGACCGTCTGGGCGGCCGTGTGGCCCTCTCCGACGGCCGCGTAGAGCGAGGAGACGTCCGGGTAGCGCAGCTCCCTGGCGAGCGTCAGCAGGGACTCTCCGGACATCAGGCGCTGCAGCGGCAGCCCCTGCTTGCGCATGGCGCGGCCGATGGCCTCCTTGCCCGCCTCGATCGCGGTCTCGCGGCGCTCCTTGGAGAACCACTGGCGGATCTTGTTGCGGGCCCGGCCGGACTTGACGAACTTCAGCCAGTCGCGGGACGGGCCCGCGTCGGGCGACTTGGAGGTGAAGATCTCGACGGTGTCGCCGTTGCTCAGCCGGGACTCCAGCGGCACCAGCCGGCCGTTGACCCGGGCGCCGATGCAGCGGTGGCCGACCTCGGTGTGCACGGCGTAGGCGAAGTCGACCGGCGTCGCGCCCTCCGGCAGGGCCATGACCTGGCCCCGGGGGGTGAAGACGTAGACCTCGGAGACCGACAGGTCGAAGCGGAGCGACTCCAGGAACTCGCCCGGGTCGGCGGTCTCCTTCTGCCAGTCCAGGAGCTGGCGGAGCCAGGCCATGTCGCCGGCGCTCTTCAGCTTCGCCCCCGCGGGCCCGGAGGAGTTCATCTCCTCCTTGTACTTCCAGTGCGCGGCGACGCCGTACTCGGAGCGGTGGTGCATGGCGTGCGTGCGGATCTGCAGCTCCACCGGCTTGCCCTCGGGACCGATCACCGTGGTGTGCAGCGACTGGTACATGTTGAACTTGGGCATCGCGATGTAGTCCTTGAACCGGCCGGGCACCGGGTTCCACCGCGCGTGGATCGTTCCGAGGGCGGCATAGCAGTCGCGGACCGTGTCCACCAGCACCCGGATGCCGACCAGGTCGTAGATGTCGTCGAAGGCGACGTCGCGCGCGATCATCTTCTGGTAGACCGAGTAGTAGTGCTTGGGCCGGCCCTTGACCACCGCGCGGATCTTCGCCTCCCGCAGGTCGGCGAAGACCTTCTCGATGACCTCCTGCAGGAACAGGTCCCTGCGCGGGGCCCGCTCCGACACCATCCGGGCGATCTCGTCGTAGCGCTTGGGGTAGAGCATGGCGAACGCGAGGTCCTCCAGCTCCCACTTGATGGTGTTCATCCCCAGCCGGTGGGCGAGCGGCGCGAAGATCTCCAGTGTCTCGCGGGACTTCTGCTGCCGCTTGTGCTCCGGCAGGTAGCGCATGGTGCGCATGTTGTGCAGCCGGTCGGCGAGCTTGATGATCAGCACCCGGATGTCGCGGGACATCGCGACGACCATCTTGCGCACGGTCTCGGCCTGGGCGGCGTCACCGAACTTGACCTTGTCGAGCTTGGTCACGCCGTCGACCAGCAGCGCGATGTTGTCGCCGAAGTCGGTGCGGAGCTCGTCCAGGCTGTAGGCGGTGTCCTCGACGGTGTCGTGCAGCAGCGCCGCGCAGAGCGTCTCGTCGTCGGTGCCCAGCTCGGCCAGGATCGTCGCCACGGCCAGCGGGTGGGTGATGTACGGATCGCCGCTCTTGCGCTTCTGATCGCGGTGGTGGTAGGCGGCCACGTCGTAGGCCCGCTCGATCAGCCGCAGGTCCGCCTTCGGATGGGTCGCGCGGACCGTCCGGAACAGCGGTTCAAGAACCGGGTTCATGGCGCCACCCCATTGCCCCCCAAAGCGGGCGAGCCTCCGCCGCACCGCCGGTTTCTCCTCGGTGGCTCCGGACATGGCGGAGCCGGCATCGACTGCCGGGACGGCCATCTCGGAACCGCCTTCGTCGGCGGTCACGTCGGGCACGACCACATCACGGGGCACTCAGACTCCTCACGTTCGAGTCCAGATCCCTCAGTGTATCCAGACCTGCACGGGTACTTCCCCCGGCGGGGTGGATCAGACGACCACGAGGGGGTGCACTTCCACCCCGTCGAGCCGCTCCCGCCCCTTGAGGAAGGCCAGTTCCATCAGTACGGCGACGGCCACGACCTCGGCTCCCGTCCTGCGGACCAGTTCCACCGTCGCGCGCGCCGTGCCCCCGGTGGCGAGCACGTCGTCGACGATGAGGACCCGGTCGCCCGGGGCGAACGCGTCCCGGTGGACCTCGACGACCGCGGAGCCGTACTCCAGATCGTAGGACGCCTCGAAGGTCTCGGCGGGCAGTTTGCCCTTCTTGCGCACCGGAACGAACCCGGCTCGGGCCTTGTAGGCCGCCGGGGCGCCCAGGATGAAGCCCCGCGCCTCGATTCCGACGATCTTGTCCACCTCGTGCAGCCCCGCCAGCTCGTCCGTCACCGCGGCGAACGCCCCGGGGTCGGCGAGCAGCGGGGTGATGTCCTTGAACATCACCCCGGGCTGCGGGTAGTCGGGCACGTCGCGGATCCGGTCCAGGATCAGCCGGCTCAGGTCACTCATGATCCACCCCTGCGGGAAAGACGCCGCCGGCGAAAGGGACGCCGGCGAGAACGAGGAGAAAACGGGGAGAAAACGCCTCCGCCCCCCGCGGACGGGGGGCGGAGGCGCGGTCTCGTACCGGTCTACTTCTTCTTGCGCTTCTCGCCGCCGGAGCCGGTGGCGGCTCCGGCCGGCACCGGCTGGCGCGCGGCCTTGGCGCCGGCCCCCGCGCCCGTGGCGGCGAGCCTGCGGGCGATCGCCTGGTAGCGCGGCTCGCGCTCCTTGAGCGTCACCAGCAGCGGCGTCGCCACGCACAGCGAGGAGTAGGTGCCGACGATCATGCCGACGAACAGCGCCAGCGACAGGTCCTTGAGCGTGCCCGCGCCGAACAGCGTGGTGCCGATGAACAGGATGGCCGCCACCGGCAGGATCGCCACCAGGGTGGTGTTCAGCGAGCGGATCAGCGTGTGGTTCAGCGCGTCGTTGGCGGCCTGCGTGTAGGTGACCTTCGAGGTCGTGCCGAGCTTGGCGGTGACCTCCTTGATCATGTCGAACACGACGACCGCGTCGTAGAGCGAGTAGCCGAGGATCGTCAGGAAGCCCAGCAGGGTCGCCGGGGTGACCTCGAACTGGGACCACGCGTAGACGCCCGCAGTGATCACCAGGTCGTGGAGCAGCGCCACGATGGCGGCCAGCGCCATCTTCCACTCGAAGGCCATCGTCAGGTACAGGATGATCGCCAGCATGAAGACGATCAGGCCGATGACGGCCTTGTCGGCGACCTGGCCGCCCCACGTGGCGCCGATCACCTGGAGGGTGACGTCGTTCTGGCTGAGACCGAAGTCACCGGCGACGGTCTTCTGGAGCTCGGTCACCTGCTCGGCGGGGAGGCTCTCGGTGGTGACCCGCCAGCCGCTGTTGGTCTGCTGGACGATGGGGTGCACCCCGGCGTCGCCGAAGGTCTCGCGGACCTGTTCGATGCTCGCCGTCGGCGCCTTGAAGGAGAACACCGACCCGCCCTTGAACTCCACGCCCAGTTTCAGGCCGTTGATGACCAGGCCGGCGATGGAGATGATCAGCAGGACGGCGGACAGGCCGTACCAGAGCTTCTGCTTGCCGACGAAGTCGACGTTGATCTCGCCCCGGTACAGGCGGCTTACGAGGCCGGCCATCATGCCTCCTGCGGAACGGTGGTGGAGCCGGCGGACGGTCCGATGCTCATGCGCTCGGCGTCCAGGCCGGAGAGCGGGTGGCCCTTGGCGAAGAACTTGAGGCGCGCCAGCATGGCGACGAACGGCTTGGTGAACATGAACACCACGACGATGTCGATGAGGGTGGTCAGGCCCATCGCGAACGCGAACCCGGCCACGCCGCCGACCGCCAGGAAGTACAGCACCACGGCGGCGATGAACATGACGGCGTCGGCGATCAGGATCGTGCGCCGGGCGCGGACCCAGGCGACCTCGACGGCCGAGCGCAGGCTGCGCCGGCCCTCCTTCATCTCGTCGCGGATCCGTTCGAAGTAGACGATGAACGAGTCCGCGGTGATGCCGATCGAGACGATCAGGCCGATGATGTGCGGGAGCGAGAGGCGGAAGCCCGCGAAGTGGCCGAGCAGCACCACCGACTGGTAGGTCAGCACCGACGCGACCACGAGGCTCAGCACCGAGACGGCGCCCAGTCCGCGGTAGTAGATCATCGAGTAGACCACCACGAGGCCGAGGCCGATCGCGCCGGCGATGAGGCCGCCGCGCAGCTGGTCGGCGCCGAGGGTGGAGGAGACCTCCTCGATCGAGCTCTTCTCGAACTTCAGCGGCAGCGCGCCGTACTTGAGCTGGTTGGCCAGCTCGGTGGCGGTCACCTGGGTGAAGCTGCCGGAGATCTGCGCGCGGCCGCCGGTGATGGGCTCCTGGATGACCGGCGCGGAGATGACCACGCCGTCCAGGACCATGGCGACCTGGTTGCGCGGGGCCTCGGAGTTGAAGGCGGTGGTGGTGACCTTGGACCACTGGTCCGGCCCCGAGCCCTTGAAGGAGAGCTGGACGAGCCACTCGCCGGTGCTCGGCTCCACGCCCGAGGTGGCGCTGTCGATGGCGGTGCCGGTCACGGCCGCCTTCTCCAGCACGTACTTGGCGCTGCCGTCCTGGTCGCAGGCGACGAACTGCTTGTTCGGGTCGTCCTGGGCGCCCTGGCCCTTGTCCTTCTTGGAGCAGTCGAGCTCCTGGAACTGCTTGAGCACCGCCGGGTCGATGCCGGCGGTGTCGACGCCCGCCAGCGGGTCCTCGGGAGCGGCGCTCCCGCTCGGCGCGGCCGACGGGGCGGCCGACGGGGTCGCCTCGCCCTTCGCGGAGCCGGTCGCCTTGCCGGTCGGCTCGGCCTTCTCCGGCGCGGCCGAGGCGGCGGGGGTGGCGGCCGGGCTCGGGTTGGTCAGCGCCTCCGACAGGCCGCGCCCCGCGGGGGAGCCGCTCGGGCTCGGCTCGGCGGTCACCGACGGCTTCGGCGTGCTCTTGCCCGTGGCCGTGGGCGAGCCCGACGGGGCCGGGGTCGGCGTCGGCGCCTGGGTGGACATCTCACCCGGGGGCTGGGGCGACCCGGCCGCGATCGCCAGCACCTGGCGGAACCTCAGCTCGGCGGTCGTGCCGACCAGCTTGACGACCTCCTCCTGGCCTGCGCCCGGAACGGAGATGACGATGTTGTCGCCGGCGCTGGCCACCTCGGCGTCGGAGATGCCGCTGCCGTTCACCCGGTCGCGGATGATGTTCACGGCCAGATTCAGGCTCTCCTCGGAGGGAGCGCCGCCGTTCGGCGTGATGGGCGACAGCGTCACTGTCGTGCCGCCGGCGAGGTCGAGGCCGTATTCGGGGGTGTACGCCCTGTTGAGGAACATCACCCCGCCCATGGCGAGAATGATCGCCAGAAGCAGCAGGAGCATGCGTCCCGGTCTGCTCTGGCCGCTGGTCGGTCGGGCCACTGGTCGTCAGTTCTTTCGGCTATAGGGGATGTTGGCGGTGAGCTCTGCTCAGGACTTCTTGGGGGTCGAGTCCTGGTTGTCACCCTGCTGCTCGGCGGTCTCCACCACGTCGCCGTCGTCGACCGCGACGTCGTCCTTGACGCCCTCGGCGTCGTCCACCGGGGTCAGCACACGTCCGATGGCGGCCTTGACCCAGCGGGTCTCGACGCCGGGCGCGATCTCCAGGATCACGTCGTCCGCGTCGATGCCCACGACGGTCGCGAACAGACCGGTCGTGGTCATGACCCGCGTCCCCGGCGTCAGGGAGTTCTGCATCTGGACCTGCTCCTGCTGCCGCTTGCGCTGCGGGCGGATGAGCAGGAAGTAGAACACCACGACCATCAGAGCGATCATGATGAGGCTTGAGTAGTCGCCCATGGGGCCGCTCCTCCACTTGAGAATGACCGGCCTGGCGCCGGACGTCCGTATACGGCCACGCCGCTCAGCACGTCAGCCTACACAGCCAGCCAAGCCACGGAGTTTAGGCGAGCTGTTAGAAGCGCGGCAACGAGGTCACGATCCGGTACACGGGGAAGTTCCCGTTTCGAGACCCTTGTCATCGATCCGTGATCAACTCCGTACGGCTCCATCACCGGGAGCGGACGACCTCGCCACTGGAGAACAACGCCGCGGCTCCGCCTGCTCTTCCGCGGGCTCCGCATCCGGCGCGGCCGGGAGCGGCCGCGCCGCGTCCCGCGCGGACGGCACGGCCCGCCCGCGCGGCAGGCGGCTCAGGCTCCGAACGCGTCCGGCGGCGGGATCAGCCCCAGGTGGTGCCAGGCCGCGGCCGTCGCCACCCGGCCGCGGGGGGTGCGGGCCAGCAGGCCCTGCCGTACCAGGAACGGCTCGGCGACCACCTCGACCGTCTCCGGCTCCTCCCCCACCGCGACCGCCAGGGTGGACAGCCCGACCGGGCCCCCGCCGAACCTGCGCAGCAGCACGTCCAGCACCGCCCGGTCCAGCCGGTCGAGTCCTTCGGCGTCGACCTCGTAGAGGTTCAGCGCGGCCGCGGCGACCTCCCGGGTGATCACTCCTTCGGCGCGGACCTCGGCGAAGTCGCGCACCCGGCGCAGCAGCCGGTTGGCGATGCGGGGCGTGCCCCGCGAACGCCCCGCGATCTCGCGCGCCGCGTCCTCCGGCAGCTCCAGTCCGAGCAGCCGCGACGAGCGGTGCAGCACCTGCTCCAGCTCTGCGGCCTCGTAGAAGTCCATGTGCGCGACGAAGCCGAACCGGTCGCGCAGCGGCGCGGGCAGCAGCCCGGCCCGGGTGGTGGCCCCGACCAGGGTGAAGGGCGCGATCTCCAGCGGGATCGCGGTGGCGCCCGGCCCCTTGCCCACCACGATGTCGACCCGGAAGTCCTCCATCGCGAGGTAGAGCATCTCCTCCGCCGGGCGGGCCATCCGGTGGATCTCGTCGATGAACAGGACCTCGCCCTCCGACAGCGTCGAGAGGATCGCCGCCAGGTCGCCCGCCCGCTCCAGCGCCGGTCCGGAGGTGATGCGGAGCGGCACCCCCAGCTCGGTCGCGATGATCATCGAGAGGGTCGTCTTGCCGAGCCCCGGCGAGCCGCTCATCAGCACGTGGTCGGGCGCCCGCCCGCGGCGCAGCGCACTGTGCAGCACCAGCGAGAGCTGCTCGCGCACCCGCGCCTGGCCGATGAACTCGTCCAGCCGCTTGGGCCGCAGCGCGGCCTCGATCAGCCGCTCGTCGCCCTCGGCCTCCGGCGACACCAGATCCCGGTCGGAACTCACGTCGGACCACCCTCGCTCATCGCACACTCAGGGCGCGCAGCGCCGCCTTCAGCAACGCCGCGACCTGGGGGACGCGGCCCGCGGCCACGTCGGCGTCGGCCTGCGGGCTCACCACGGCGACCGCCTCGTCGGCGTCCTTGGCGGAGTATCCCAGCCCGATCAGCCCCGAGTGGACCTGGTCGCGCCAGGCCGGCGCGGCGGCGTGGCCGTTGAGGGCGGCGCTGACGGCCTCCTCCGGGGTGCCCAGCTTGTCCTTGAGGTCGACGATGATCCGCTGGGCGCCCTTGGGGCCCACGCCCGGCACCCGGGTCAGCGCCTTGACGTCGGCCGCGGCCACGGCCACCCTGAGCGCGTTGGGCGTGTGCACCGCCAGCATGGCCAGCGCCACCTTGGGGCCGACGCCGCTCGCGGCCTGCAGCATCTCGAAGACGCCGCGCTCGTCGTCGTCGGCGAAGCCGAACAGCGTGAGGGAGTCCTCGCGGACCACCAGCGAGGTGGCCAGGGCGGCCTCCTCCCCCACCCGCAGCGTCGCGAGCGTGCCCGGGGTGCAGTGCACCAGCACGCCCACGCCGCCGACCTCGACCACGGCCCTGTCATGCGCGAGCGAGGCCACCCGGCCCCGCACCGAGGCGATCACTTCGCGGTTCCTCTCGAGTGTCCGGCGCGGCCCCGGCCGCGGAAATAGGCCGCCGCGGTCGTGCCGGGGCCGGTCTGCGTCCTGGCCAGCGCCTCGGCCAGGCGGCTCTGCGCGCCGCCCCGCCAGACGTGGCAGATGGCGAGGGCGAGGGCGTCGGCGGCGTCGGCGGGCTTGGGCATCGCGTCGAGCCGCAGCAGCCTGGTCACCATGGTGCCGACCTGCTGCTTGCCGGCCGTGCCGCTGCCGGTGATGGCGGCCTTGACCTCCGACGGGGTGTGCAGCGCCACGGGGATGCCCCGCCGCGAGGCGCACAGGATCGCGACGGCCGAGGCCTGCGCCGTGCCCATCACGGTCCGGAGGTTGTGCTGGGCGAAGACCCGCTCCACGGCCACGGCGTCCGGCTCCAGCTCGTCGAGCCACTGCTCGATGCCGGCCTCGACGGCCACCAGGCGGGCGCCGATCTCCTCGTCGGCCGCCGTGCGCACGACCCCGACCTTCACCAGGTTCAGCGGCGCGCCGGGACGCCCCTCCACGGCCCCGAGCCCGCACCGGGTCAGTCCCGGATCGACCCCCATCACCCGCAGCTCGGGCAGACGCACCGACACTCCTCCCACCCGCCGAACACCTGTTCGGTGCCCGACTCTACCGCCTGGCCGCGCCCCGCGCACGGAGCCCGTGGTAAGGGCCCCGCCCCATCGGGGATCCGCGGGCCGGGACCGGCCGCCGCCCCGTTCCCGGGCCGGTCACCACTCCGTTACCGGTCTGCGGGGACCCGGCGCAGGACCGCTCACAGGTGCTGGGCCGCGGCCTCCTTCTCGTCGCCCTCGGCCGCCCTCTCCCGCAGCCGGTCCAGCCGGGCCATCACCGGCGTCGCCGTGACGCCGTGCAGCACCAGCGAGACCAGCACGGTGAAGGCCACCACCGCCCACAGCTCCTCTGCGGGCACGCCGAAGTCGGCGTGCCCGAGCGCGTAGGCGAGGTAGTACAGCGAGCCGATGCCCCGGATGCCGAAGAAAGCGATCACGCCGCCCTCGCGCGGCCCCGCCCGGCCCCGCAGCCCGGCCAGCCAGCCGGTCAGCGGCCGGACCACCAGCAGCAGCGCCAGCCCGGCCACCGCCCCCTGCCAGGTGAGCGCGGACAGGCCCCCGGTCGCGACGAACCCGCCGAGCAGCAGGATCAGCCAGGCGGTGAGCAGCCGCTCGACCTGCTCGATGAACCCGTGCAGGACGCCGTTGTAACCGTGGGTGCGCTCGGCGGCCCTGATCGTGCAGGCGGTCACGAACACCGCGATGAAGCCGTACCCGCCCGCCAGTTCGGTGACGCCGTACGCCAGGAACGTCGCGGCCAGCGCGACGAAGCCGTCCCGGTGCTCGGCCAGCCGCAGGTCCGACACCTTGGCGCGGAAGAACAGGCGGCCGAGCAGCGTGCCGGCCGCCAGACCGCCCGCCGCGCCCACCGCGCCCTTGTAGAGCACGTCGACCAGGACCCACTCGCCGGCCCACCCGGCGCCTCCCCCGGCGAGGGCCAGGGAGATCGCGGCGTAGACGAACGGGAAGGCCAGCCCGTCGTTGAGGCCGGCCTCGGAGGTGAGGGTGAAGCGCACCTCGTCGTCGGCCTTCTCCGAGTCGACCGGCTCGCCGACCTGCACGTCGGAGGCGAGCACCGGGTCGGTCGGCGAGAGCACCGCGCCGAGCAGGAGGGCCGCGGCCCACGGCCAGTCCAGCAGCCCGTGCAGGACCAGCGCGACCGCCGCCACGCTCAGCGGCATCGTCCAGGCCAGCAGCCGCCAGGTGGACCCCCACCTGCGCCACCCGAAGGGCCGGTTGATCGCCAGCCCCGCGCCCATCAGCGAGATGATCACGCAGGTCTCGGTGGTGTGCTCGACGAAGGCCCGGTGCGCCACCGGATCGGGGTCGGGCAGGTCGAGCGGGAGGAGGTAGAGGAGCACCCCGCCCACCAGGCACGCCAGCGGCAGCGAGAAGGGACGCCGCCGGAGCACGCGCGGAAGCACGGCCGCCAGCAGGGCGCCGACGCCCGCCAGTGCGAAGACCAGATCCGAGTTCACCATGGTCCAGCCGGAGTACCCGTACAGCCGGGGGCAAACCTCGCAGAACACAGGAAGAGCGTCGGAAACGGAGAGCGCCCCTCCGGAGAGCGGAGGGGCGCCGGGCGGTCAGGCCTCGAGTTTCTCCATGACCTCGTCGGAGACGTCGAAGTTGGCCCACACGTTCTGCACGTCGTCGCTGTCCTCGAGCGCGTCGATCAGCCGGAAGACCTTGCGCGCGCCCTCCTCGTCCAGCGCGACGTTCATCGTCGGCATGAAGCTCGACTCCGCCGAGTCGTAGTCGATCCCGGCGTCCTGCAGGGCCTTGCGCACCGGGACGAGGTCACCGGCCTCGGAGACGACCTCGTAGCTGTCGCCCAGGTCGTTGACCTCCTCGGCGCCCGCGTCGAGGACCGCCGTCAGCACGTCGTCCTCCGACAGCCCGCCCTTGGGGACGATCACGACGCCCTTGCGGTTGAACATGTAGGACACCGAGCCGGGGTCGGCCAGGGAGCCGCCGTTGCGGGTCAGCGCGACCCTGACCTCGGAGGCGGCGCGGTTGCGGTTGTCGGTGAGGCACTCGATCAGCACCGCGACGCCGCCGGGGGCGTAGCCCTCGTACATGATGGTCTGCCAGTCGGCGCCGCCCGCCTCCAGGCCGCCGCCGCGCTTGCGCGCGCGCTCGATGTTGTCGATCGGGACGGAGCTCTTGCGCGCCTTGGTGATGGCGTCGTACAGCGTCGGGTTGCCGTCCGGGTCGGGACCACCGGTCCGGGCGGCGACCTCGATGTTCTTGATGAGCTTGGCGAACAGCTTGCCCCGCTTGGAGTCAAGCGCGGCCTTCTTGTGCTTCGTCGTCGCCCATTTGGAGTGGCCGGACATCGCCTAGAACTCCCTCACCATTTCAGCAAAGTACGAATGCACGCCGGCGTCCCCGGTCAGCTCCGGATGGAAGGACGTGGCGAGCAGCGGCCCCTGGCGGACCGCGACGATCCTATCCCCAGGTTCGGCCCGGGCCAGCACCTCCACCGAGGAACCGACGGATTCGACCCAGGGCGCGCGGATGAACACCGCGCGCAGCGGGCCGCGGCCGGCGAAGTCGAGGTCGGCCTCGAAGGAGTCGACCTGGCGGCCGAAGGCGTTGCGGCGGACGGTCATGTCGATGCCGCCGAAGGTCTGCTGGCCTGCGGCGCCGTCCTCGATCCGGTCGGCCAGCATGATCATCCCGGCGCAGGACCCGTAGACGGGCATGCCGCCCGCGATGCGCGCCCGGACGGGCTCGAGCATGTCGAACGTGACCGCGAGCTTCCACATGGTCGTGGACTCTCCCCCGGGGACGACCAGCGCGTCGACGGTCTCCAGCTCACCGGGGCGCCGTACGGTCACCGCCTTCGCACCCGCCTCCTCCAGCGCGTGCACGTGCTCGCGCACGTCTCCTTGGAGGGCGAGCACACCGATCGTGGGCACAGGCATCCTTTCGTCCGGCTCGTCTGGTTCGCTCTACGAGCGTAACCGCTGCCGTCCGATGTGCCGTCCGATGCGCCGTCCGATGTGCCGCGTGATGCGCCCGCCCGCACGGGCGCGCCCGTGCGATGCGCCGCCGGGCCCGCCCGGCCGGGTCCGGCGGCGCGGTTCCCGGTGCGGGGGCCGGGCGGGCGTCAGGGGCGCAGGGTCTCCCGGTCCACGGTCTCCCGGATCAGATCGGTCTCCGGCGTCCTGGCCGCCGAGGGGTCGAGCGGGCGCAGGTAGGTCCGCCGGAGCCCCGGGATACCGTCCTCGATCACGAACGTCGCCCTGGTGTGCACCGCCGCGCCCGCCCGGGTGACGCGGGGCACGACCTTGAAGTCCGCGGTGAGCGACTCCCGCTCGATCCGGGTGAGCACGTAGCCGCGCTGGTCGTTGTGGAACCTCAGATGGGGGTTGATCGACAGGAACGGGTGGGCGGCCGGGTCGGCGTCCCGGCCGTCGCCACCCGAGCTGATCGAGGAGACGGCCAGCTCGGAGCCGACCGTGCGGGCCGCCGGGTCGTCGTAGTCGAGTTTGAGGTCGCTCGCCCAGTGGGCGTGCACGTCCCCGGTGAGCACGACCGGGTTGCGCACCCCGGCGTCCACCCACCCTTGGGTGATCCGCCGCCGGGAGGCCACGTAGCCGTCCCAGGCGTCCTGGTTGGTGATCTTCGCGGGTCCGGCGTCGCTGTCGCGCTGGGCGAAGAAGACCTGCTGGCCGATGACGTCCCACCGCGCCCGCGACCGGCGGAAGCCCTCCAGCAGCCAGCGCTCCTGCTCGTCCCCGGTGATCGAGCGGGCCGGGTCGGCGGCCTCCGGGCAGTCGCGGTAGCCGTCGCCGCACCCCTGGTCGCTGCGGTACTGCCGGGTGTCGAGCAGGTGGAAGACGGCCAGCCGCCCCCAGCGGATCCGCCGGTAGAGCTGCATGTCGACGCCGCGCGGGACCGACCGGCGGCGCAGCGGCATGTTCTCGTAGTAGGCCCGGAAGGCGGCCTCCCGGCGGGCGGGGAAGCCCGGTTGCGGGACCTCCGGTTTCTCCGGCACCTCGCCGGCCCAGTTGTTGTCCAGCTCGTGGTCGTCCCAGACGACCAGCCAGGGCGCCGCGGCGTGCGCCGCCTGCAGGTCGGGGTCGGTCTTGTACTGGGCGTGCCGCTGCCGGTAGCCCGCCAGGGTCTCGGTCTCCGGCCCCTCGTGGTGGCGGACGTTGCCGCCCGGGGCGGTGTAGGTGTCGCGCCGGTACTCGTACAGGTAGTCACCCAGGTGCAGGACGAGGTCGGGGCGGTCCTCGGCCAGGCGCCGGTAGGCGGTGAAGTGGCCGTGCTCGTACTGCGCGCAGGAGGCGAAGGCCATCGCCAGGCCCGGGCCGTACGACAGCGGGTGCGGGGCGGTCCTGGCCCGGCCCGTCGGCGAGAGGTGGGAGCCGGTCCTGAAGCGGTACCAGTAGTCGCGGCCCGGGGCCAGCCGGTCGAGTTCGACGTGCACGCTGTGGCCCAGTTCGGGGCGCGCCGTGGCCACCCCGTGCCGCAGGAGCCGGCGGCCCGCCTCGTCGCCGTAGACCTGCCAGTGCACGGTGAAGGGCCGGGCGGGCATGCCGCCCGCGCCGTCCTCGGCCAGCGGCCGCGGCGCCAGCCGCGTCCAGATCACGAAGCCCCCGGAGTCGGGGTCCCCCGAGGCCACCCCGAGGGTGAAGGGGTCGGAGCGCAGCTCCCTCGAGCCCGCGGACGCCCCGGCGGGGCCCGGCCCCGGACCGGCGTGCGCGGCGGCTCGCAGGCCGGCCGAGGCGCCGGCGGCGAGGCCCGTGACGAGGAAGGATCGTCGGCTCAACTGGGACATGGGGGGATCCTGCCGGGACGGGCGGGCGCGGGCCCGGGCCGCCTCGCGGAGGACCACGGCAAAAGGGGGAACTCCTCAGATCACGAAAAAGGCGGCACCCTTCACGGATGCCGCCCTTGACGGAGCCTTTTGCCGGAACGGACTACCAGCCGCGCTCGGCCAGGCGGTGCGGGACCGGGATGTCGTCGACGTTGATGCCGACCATGGCCTCGCCCAGGCCGCGGGAGACCTTGGCGACGACGTCCGGGTCGTCGTGGAACGTGGTGGCCTTGACGATGGCGGCGGCGCGCTGGGCCGGGTTGCCGGACTTGAAGATGCCCGAGCCGACGAACACGCCCTCGGCGCCGAGCTGCATCATCATCGCGGCGTCGGCGGGGGTGGCGATGCCGCCCGCGGTGAACAGCACGACGGGCAGCTTGCCGGTCCTGGCGACCTCGGCCACCAGTTCGTAAGGAGCCTGCAGCTCCTTGGCCGCGACGTAGAGCTCGTCCTCGGGCAGGGAGGAGAGCCGCCTGAGCTCGCCGCGGATCGTGCGCATGTGGGTGACGGCGTTGGAGACGTCGCCGGTGCCGGCCTCGCCCTTGGAGCGGATCATGGCCGCGCCCTCGGTGATGCGGCGCAGCGCCTCGCCGAGGTTGGTCGCGCCGCAGACGAAGGGCACGGTGAACTGCCACTTGTCGATGTGGTTGGCGTAGTCGGCGGGGGTGAGCACCTCGGACTCGTCGATGTAGTCGACGCCCAGCGACTGCAGGACCTGGGCCTCGACGAAGTGGCCGATGCGGGCCTTGGCCATGACGGGGATCGAGACGGCCTCGATGATGCCGTCGATCATGTCGGGGTCGCTCATCCGGGAGACGCCGCCCTGCGCGCGGATGTCGGCGGGGACGCGCTCCAGCGCCATGACGGCGACGGCGCCCGCGTCCTCGGCGATCTTGGCCTGCTCGGCGTTGACGACGTCCATGATGACGCCGCCCTTGAGCATCTCGGCCATGCCGCGCTTCACCCGGGCGGTTCCGGTGATGGCGGTCTCGGTGACTTCGGGCGTGCTGCTGGACACGGTCTCTACCTCACGACGACTGGGGTTGCTGCGGACACGGGCCGCCCGCGGGCGGCCACCACACGCTTCATCGTAGGCGCTGGCCCGCGTGTTCTCCCACACCACCCTGTCGCACTCCGGCGCCCGGCTTGGACACCCTGTACGGCTCGCCCCGCCGACGGGCGCGGACGGGCGCCGCCGGGCGCGTCAGGGGGTGACCGGCCTGGGCGCGGCGAGGACGATCCAGACCTGGCCGGGGGCGAAGTTCATCGGCTCGCCGCTCTCGGTGGTGAAGACCGTGCCGTCCTCCTCCTTCGCCCGGCTCCACCGCGCCTTGAACGCCTTGCCGTCGCGCAGGACGACCGCCCTGCCCTTGCCGGTGGTGTGGACCAGGGGGGTGTAGCTCTGGTTCTTGTCGTGGAACTGCGAGCGCTCGGTCCTGGTGTACTGCACGACGATCGTGGGGGCGCCGAGCTGGCCGCCCTCGGCCGCCATGTCCTTCTCGCCGTCCTGCCAGATCAGCCACTTGCCGGCCTTCTCCGACCAGCCGAAGGTGAACCGGGCGGCGGGGTATCTCACGCTGTAGGTCTTGCGGGGCGTCCCGCCCTCGGCCGGGGCGTCGCCGAAGGTGAGGCCGATGTCGGAGGCCCTGCTCGCCTTGGGCGCCGCGGCCAGCAGCTTCCTGGTGTCGGCGAACAGGTTGTAGGGGGCGTAGCGGCCGGGCTGGCGGAAGTAGGCCCCCGGGGCGCGGCTGTCGGAGACGTCGAACAGCGAGGCCTCGGCGATGAACGGGAGCATCTTGGTCTGCGCGCCGGAATAGGCGAAGGCGGGCCTGCCGAACTGCGGGGCGAGGTGCAGGTCGGAGATCCGGGCGCTGCGCACGGGGCCGATCTTGGCGGGGATCTTCGAGGAGAAGACCGCGATCAGCCGGGTCAGCCCGGCCTCGACCTGGGTGACGTAGACGATGTCGGCGCTCTTGAGGCCGAGCTGGGGCTTGCCCGCCGAGGTGTTCTCGATCTTCGCGGTGAGGACCGGCCTGCGGGCCGCGCCGGGCAGCCCGGTGAAGGGGTGGGTCGGCTCCGGGGTCGGGGTCGGGGTCGGAGAGGCGACGGCCGCCTGGGGGTTCCTGCCCGGAGCGGGCTCGTCGGACGAGCAGGCCGCGGCCGGCGCCACGACGGCCGCTCCGGCCAGGGCGACGGCGATCATCCGGGGTAGCCGCACGGTCATCTCCTCAACTGGGCCAGAAATCCCCAAGAGCTTACCGGCGCCCGACTTGTCGGGTGTTCCGCTTCATATAGCGATTTCATGTAGGCAGCCTGGGAGTCCCCGGCGGCGGGAACCGGCCCTGGAAGCCGCCCCGGGAGCCGCTCACTCCGCCGCCAGGACCGGCGGCGGGGCGTCGTCGATCTCGAAGAAGTCCGGGTAGGCGGTGTGCCCGGCCAGCCGGAGTGTGCGGGCCAGCCAGCGGCGCTGGGCCGCCCGCGTCACGCCGACCGCGTTGTTGTAGAAGCGCCGGGCGTAGACGACCTTGGTCACCGCGGCGTCGAGCTCCTGCAGCAGCTCCGGGCCCGCCGGGGTCTCGGCCAGCTTCTCCCGGAAGCGCTCCTGGTCGAGCACCGCCCGCAGCGCCCGCGACAGCTCGCTCTCGGCGTGCTCGCGCTCCTCCGGCCCCGCCGTGCGGGCCTCGTGGGCGGCGGCGGCCAGCACCAGGCTCGTCGCCGGGTCCAGGATCCGGGAGGCGGCCAGCTCCAGGCAGACGGCGGCCCGCCGTACCAGGGCGGCGTCCATGGACTCGCGGGCCAGCTCCAGCCGGATGTGCAGCCGGTCCAGCCGGCCCGCCCGCCAGGAGACGTAGACGGCGGTGAGCACCACGATCACGCCCACCACCAGGATCGTCGTGGTCGTCACGGCGCGTCGTCCTCCTCGACCCCGGCCGGGACCGCCACCGTCTCGTAGACGCGGGCGACGTCGCGGGCGACCGTGGACCAGTCGTACTTCCACACGGCGGTGCGCGCCTCGTCCGACAGCTTGGCGCGGCGGGCCGGGTCGTCCAGCAGCGCGGCGGCCTCGCGCGCGAGCGAGGCGGCGTTCCCCGTCTCGAACAGCGCTCCCGCCTGGCCCTCGTCGAGGACCTTGCGGAAGGCCGGGATGTCGCTGGCCAGGATCGCCGCCCCGGCCGACATCGCCTCGGTGAGCACGATGCCGAAGCTCTCCCCGCCCAGGTTGGGCGCGCAGAAGACGTCGACCGAGTGGTAGGCGCGGACCTTGTCCTCCTCGCTGACCATGCCCAGCAGCTCGACCCGGTCGTGGAACTCGGCGGGGACCCGCTCCAGCACCTCGTCGGCGTCGCCGGGGCCGGCGATGAGCAGGCGCAGCTCCGGCCGCCGGGGCGCCAGCAGCGCGAACGCCTCCAGCAGCACGGGCAGGCCCTTGCGGGGTTCGTCCATCCGGCCGAGGAAGCCGATCACCTCGCCGCCCGCCGCGCGCGGCAGCGGCTCGGCCTCGGTGTAGCGGCGGACCGTCACCCCGTTGGGGATCAGTACGGCGTCGCCGCCGATGAACTCCACCAGGGTCTTTCTGGCCGCGTCCGACACGGCGATCCTGGCGCTGATCTTCTCCAGCGCGCTCATGATCACCGGGGTGGCGACGGAGAAGGCCCGCGAGCGCCCGTAGGAGGCGTGGAAGGTCGCCACGATGGGCCCCTTCGCCACCCAGCAGGCCAGCAGGCCGACCGAGGGGATGAACGGCTCGTGCACGTGCAGGACGTCGAAGCTGCCGTCGCGCACCCAGCGGCGCACCCGGTTCGCCGACAGGAAGCCGAACGACATCCGCGCCACCGACCCGTTGAAGGAGACCGGGACCGGGCGGCCCACCGAGGTGACGTAGCCGGGCAGCCCGTCGTCGTCGGCGGCCGGGGCGATCACCGAGACCTGGTGGCCCTCCTCCATGAGCGCCTCGGCGAGGTCGCGGATGTGCACCTGGACCCCGCCCGGCACGTCCCAGGCGTAGGGGCAGACGATGCCGATCCTCATGCGCGGGGCTCCAGGTCCTCGAGCCAGAGGCGCTGGAGCATGTGCCAGTCCTGGGGGTGCGCGGAGATGCCCCGCTCGAAGACGGCCGCCAGGCTCTGCATGGCCGCGGCGGTCCGCTCCTGGCGGGTGCCCTCCTCGGGGATCGCGATCTCCTCGTGGATGTCCAGGCCCCAGTCGCGCCCGTGGAAGTAGGGGATGGCGGGCAGCAGCGCGGCGCCGGTGTGCACGGCCAGCAGGCCGGGCCCGGCGGGCATCCGGGTGGCGGAGCCGAAGAAGGAGACCTCGATCCCCCTGGCGGTCAGGTCGCGCTCGGCGGGCAGCGCGACCGCCCGGCCGGCCCGCAGCCGCTGCGCCAGCGTGCCGAAGTTCTGGCCGTCGCCGCCGGTCAGCGGGAGCACCTCCATGCCGAGGCCCTCGCGGAAGGCGGTGTAGCGGCGGAACAGCGACTCGGGCCGGAGCCGCTCGGCGACGGTCGTGAACGTGTGCCCCGAACCGACGAGCCAGGCCCCCGCCTGGTCCCAGTTGCCCATGTGCGGCAGCGCGAGCACCACGCCGCGCCCCTTGTCGAGGTTCTCGAAGATCCGCTCCGCGCCGCTGACGTGGGTGCGGGCGACGATCTCCGCCTTCGGCACGGACGGCAGCCGGAAGACCTCGTGGAAGTAGCGGAAGTAGGAGCGCATGCCCTCGCGGCTCAGCGCCCGGACGGCCGGGTCGTCGGGGGAGGTGCCCCGGACCCGGGCGAGGTTCGCCTCCAGCCGGCGCACCGAGGAGCCCCGCCGCCGCCACAGCCGGTCGGCCGCGGCGTCGAAGGCCCGGCCGGTCAGCCGCTCGGGCAGGTGCGGCACGAGCGCCCAGCCCGCACCGAACCCGGCCGCGACCAGGCGGTCCTGCAGGGACGGCTGGGACGGCTGGGACGACCGGGACGACCGGGACGGCTGGGGGGCCGCGGCGGGCGCCGCGGGCGGGGACGGCTTGTCGGTCATCGCTCTTTCCGATCAGCGGAGGGTCTGGGGCGGGAGGGAGACGGCCTGGCGGCGGACGTGGACCAGTCGCTGGCCGACCGTCACCGCGCTGGCCGCGGCGAGCAGCCAGAGCCCCGCGGCCAGGACGTACGGCACGCCGAGGCCGGACAGACCGGCCGAGACCAGGCCCACCACCAGTCGTTCGGGCCGCTCGGCCAGGCCGACGTCGCAGTTCAGGCCCAGGCCCTCCGCCCTGGCCTTGACATAGGAGACCAGCGTTCCGGCCACCAGGCAGAACAGGGCGACCCCGGCCAGCGGCCGCTGGCCGCTCAGCGCGAGCCAGACCGCCAGCCCCGAGAAGATCGCGGCGTCGCCCACCCGGTCGAGGGTCGAGTCGAGGAAGGCCCCCCAGGTGCTGCCCGGCCCGGTCATCCTGGCCATGACCCCGTCGAGGAGGTCGGCGAAGACGAAGAACGTGATCACCATCGTGCCCGCGAAGAGCTGGCCCCGCGGGTAGAAGAACAGCGCCGCGGCGACCGTGCCGAGCGTGCCGGCCGCGGTGACCGCGTCGGGACCGACCCCCCGGCGGACGAGTGCCCTGCCCAGCGGGGTCAGGACTCGGGTGACGGCGGGGCGCAGAAGTTTCAACATCGCGTTCCGATCGTAGGCCACCGGGCTCCGCGGCGCGTATCCGAAGCCCGGCGGGCCGATTGGGCGAGCCCCCTTGTGATATCCGCCACATGGGTATTTGGTGAACACACCGCGTCATTGAGGGTCGCCGGGGCTCCTGAGCCCCCCGGCGACCCGGCGGTATCCGGACGCGGAGGCGGACCCCCAGGGTGCGGCCGCGCGCGACCGCCCCCTTTCGGCAGCGACACGGGAGGCGACATGGCGGAGAAATCGACCGGCGCATCGGGAGCCGCGGGCAGGGCGCCCGCGGCCGACCGGCCGGACATGGTGCGCAACGTCGTGCTGGTCGGCCATTCGGGAGCGGGCAAGACGACGCTGGTCGAGTCGCTCCTGGTCGCGACGGGGACCATCCAGCGGCCCGGCCGGGTCGAGGACGGCACCACGGTCAGCGACTTCGACGAGGTCGAGATACGGCAGCAGCGCTCGGTGAACCTCACCGTCGCCCCGATGCTCCACGACGGCGTGAAGATCAACCTGCTGGACACCCCCGGCTACGCCGACTTCGTCGGAGACCTGCGCGCGGGCCTGCGCGCGGCCGACGCGGCCCTGTTCGTCGTCCCGGCCACCGACGGCGTGGACGGCCTGACCCGGATGCTGTGGGAGGAGTGCGCGGCGGTCGGCATGCCCCGCGCCGTCGTCATCACCAAGATCGACCACCAGCGGGCCGACTTCGCCGAGGCCCTCGCCGCCTGCCAGGACGCGTTCGGTGACGGCGTGGCCCCGCTGTACCTGCCGGTGGTGACCAACGGCAGGGTCAACGGCCTGATCGGGCTGCTGACGCAGCGGTTCTACAACTACGCCACCGGCACCCGGACCGAGAACGCCCCCGGCCCCGACTACCAGGACCAGATCGACCGGTACCGCGGCGCCCTGATCGAGGGGATCATCCAGGAGAGCGAGGACGAGTCCCTGATGGACCGCTACCTCTCCGGCGAGGAGATCGACGTCAAGGTCCTCGTCGGCGACCTGGAGAAGGCCGTCGCGCGCGGCGGCTTCTACCCCGTCCTGGCCACCGGGACCGGCGTGGGCGCGGCGGAGGTCCTCCAGCTCGTCACGCAGGGCTTCCCCTCCCCCCTGGAGCACCCGCTGCCGGAGATCACCACGATCGACGGCAAGCCGGTGGCCGGCATCGCGTGCGACCCCGACGGCCCCCTGGTGGCCGAGGTCGTCAAGACCACCAGCGACCCCTACGTGGGCCGGATCAGCCTGGTGCGCGTGTTCTCCGGGACGCTGCGCCCGGACGCGACCGTGCACGTCTCCGGGCACGGCCTGGCCGACCACGGGCACGAGGACCACGACGTGGACGAGCGCCTCGGCGCGCTCTCCTGCCCGCTGGGCAAGCACCAGCGCCCCGCCGCGAAGGGCATCGCGGGCGACGTCGTCGCGGTGGCCAAGCTGGCCCGCGCCGAGACCGGCGACACCCTGTCCGACAAGGACCGCCCGCTGCTGATGACCGCGTGGACGATGCCCGACCCCCTGCTCCCGGTCGCGATCCAGGCCCGCTCCAAGGCCGACGACGACAAGCTCGGCCAGGCCCTCGGCCGCCTCGTCGCCGAGGACCCCACACTCCGCCTGGAGAACAACCCCGAGACCAAGCAGCTCGTCCTGTGGTGCATGGGCGAGGCCCACGCCGACGTCCTGCTGGACCGGCTGAGCAGGCGCCACGGCGTCGAGGTGGAGAAGGTCGGCCTGCGGGTGCCGCTGCGCGAGACCCTCGGAGGGAGCTGCCGGGTGGTGGGCCGCAACGTCAAGCAGACCGGCGGTCACGGCCAGTACGCCGTCTGCCACCTCGAGGTGGAGCCCCTCCCCTCGGGCTCCGGCTTCGAGTTCGTGGACAAGATCGTCGGCGGGGTGGTGCCGCGCCAGTTCATCCCGTCGGTGGAGAAGGGCGTGCGCACCCAGATGGAGCGCGGCGTGGTCGCCGGATACCCGATGGTGGACATCCGCGTCACGCTCTGCGACGGCAAGGCCCACTCGGTCGACTCCTCCGACATGGCCTTCCAGATCGCCGGCGCGCTCGCGCTGAAGGAGGCCGCCGCCAAGGTGCCCACCCTGCTGCTGGAGCCCGTCGACGAGGTCGCCGTGCTGGTCGCCGACGAGTACGTCGGCGCGGTGATGTCCGACCTGTCCTCGCGCCGCGGCCGGGTCCTGGGCACCGAGCCGGTCGGGACCGGGCGCACCCTGGTCCGGGCCGAGGTCCCGCAGCTGGAGGTGACCCGCTACGCCATCGATCTGAGATCGATGTCACACGGCACCGGGACCTTCCGGCGCTCCTTCCTCCGTTACGAGCCGCTCCCCTCCCACCTCGTCGACAAGGTGACCGCCTGACCGGTCTTCCGGGGGGCGTGACCATCCGCCTCACGCCTCCCGGAAAGGCACTCCCGTAACACAAGCATCACGAATCGATTTCTTTTTTCCGGCCGGAGCATCGCGCTCCCGATGACACACTGTGGTCCATGCGATCCGGACGACCACTGCTTGCAGCCGCCGCCCTCTCCGCCGTCACGCTCGGTGCCGCCTACACCTTCGGGCCCCAGGACGGGGCCGCCGAACAGCGGAAGGCCGCCGCCGCCCCCGGCGCGGCCTCCGAGCTCGCCACCGCCACCACCGCGGCCGCGCAGTGCCGTACCGACGCGCGATACCCCAAGCGGCAGCTGCGCGGGATCTGGATCGCCACGGTGAACAACATCGACTGGCCGGTGCGCACCGGCCAGTCGGTCGCCCGGCAGAAGGCCGACTACGTCAAGCTCCTCGACAGCGCGGCCGAGCGCCGGATCAACGCGGTCTTCCTCCAGGTCCGCCCGGCCTCCGACGCGCTCTACAGGTCGGGCCTGGAGCCGTGGTCGAAGTTCCTGACCGGTACGGCGGGCAAGGACCCGGGCTGGGACCCGATGCCCTTCCTGATCGACGAGGCCCACAAGCGCGGCATGGAGTTCCACGCCTGGTTCAACCCCTATCGCGCGGCCTACGACGCCGACGTGAGCGCGCTGCCGGCCTCCCACCCCGCCCGCGTGCACCCCGACTGGGTCGTCAAGCACGAGAGCCGCCTCTACTACAACCCCGGCCTGCCCGCGGTCCGCGAGCACGTCACCACCGTCATCAAGGACGTGGTCAGGCGCTACGACGTCGACGGCGTGCACTTCGACGACTACTTCTACCCCTACCCCGGCCGGGGTACGAGGTTCAAGGACGGCGCCGCCTTCGCCAGGTACGGCAACGGCGCGAAGCTCGCCGACTGGCGGCGCGCCAACGTCAACAAGCTGGTCGCCCAGGTGGACGCGGCCGTGCACGCGACCAAGAAGCACGTGAAGTTCGGCATCAGCCCGTTCGGCATCTGGCGCAACAAGTCCAACGACCCGGCCGGGTCGGCGACCAGCGGCATGTCCGCCTACGACTCCATCTACGCCGACGCCCGCCACTGGATCCGCAAGGGCACGGTCGACTACGTCATGCCGCAGCTGTACTGGCCGCGCGGCTTCCGGGTCGCCGACTACGACGTGCTGATGCCGTGGTGGGCGAAGCAGGTCGAGGGCACCGGCGTGCACCTGTACATCGGCCAGGCCCTCTACCGCGTCGGGACCACCGACACCCCGGCCTGGACCAAGCCCGGCGAGCTCCCCGCCCACCTGACCCGCAACCGCAAGCACCCCGAGGTCCGCGGCGACGTCTACTTCAGCGCCACCCAGGTCCGCACCAACCCGCTCGGCGCGATGGACCGGATCGCCAAGGCCCACTACTCCCGGCCCGCCCTGCTGCCCCTCATCAAGGGCCTGGGCGGCGCGGCCCCGGCCCAGCCCGCCGACGTCAGGCTCCGGGCGGCCAAGCTGTCCTGGAAGTCCTCCCCCGGGGCCCGCGCCTACGCGGTCTACCGGGTCGCCTCCGGCGGCGTGGACGCCTGCTCGGTGGCCGACGCCCGCAACCTGGTGGCGGTGGTGCCCGCGGCCTCCGGCGCGCGCCAGAGCCTGCCCGTCACCGGCGGCGGGACCTACCTCGTCTCCGCCCTGGACCGGCTGCACAACGAGAGCGCGGCCACCCGGGCGATCCTCCCCTGACGAGGGGGCGGACCGCCCTCCCCCGACGGCCGGGCGGGCCGCCCTCCCCTGGTAAAACCGGCTTGCGGTGACTCCTCCGCCCCCTGAAGGGAGCAGCAGCCTCGGCCGGATCGCGACCAAGACCGGCATCCCCAAGACGTCCCTGCATCGTTACCTGCAGGCGTAGCCCCTGCTCGGCCAGGGCCGGCACTCCGGTGCGGTGCCTAGACCGTCACCGCCAGCAGGTCACGGAACGCCTCGGTGCCCTGCGGCGTCACCTCTACCGCGCGCCCGGAGCCGACCCGCCGCAACCACTGCCGCTGCAATGCCGTGGCGCACAGGGCCGCGCCCAGCGCTCCGGCGAGATGCGGCCGACGCTCCGTCCAGTCCAGGCAGTTCCGTACCAAGGGGCGCCGGGCGCCCGGGGGCTGCTCGTATCCCAGGGCGTCGGCCAGCCATGCCCGACCTGCCGCGGTGACGGCGGTCCCGGAGTCGGTGGCGACCAGCCCTCGGGCGATCATTGCGTCTGCCAGGACCACGCCCAGCTGCCCCGCCAGATGGTCGTAGCAGGTGCGGGCGCGGGCTTCGGCGCTGAGCCGCACCGATTCGCGTAGATTCTGCGGACGCGCAGTGTCCGGAGCGTACGAGGCGAGGGCCTCGACGAGGGCGGCAGCCTCGGGGCCTGCCAGCCGGACGTAGCGGTGTCGCCCTTGGCGTTCCTCGGTCAGTACTCCTCCTTTGATGAGGAGGGAAAGCTGCTCGCTGGCGGTGGAGGGTCGCACTCCCGCATACCGGGCGAGCTCGCCCGCCGTCCAGGCACGTCCGTCAAGCAGTGCTTGGCAGAAGACCGACCTGGTGCGGTCGGCGAACAGGCCGGCGGTCTCGGCGAGCGAAGGCATGCCGCCATGATGCCGCAGGGATGGTTCGGGCGGCGCCGAACCGTTCCGCACCTAGCGTCAGGTCCATGACGCACACGATGCATGAATTCACCCGTCATACGGACGTGCGCGCGGCGCTTGCCGACCCGGCGCTGGTCCCCGAGCCGCCGGCAGCGGACGGCGGTCCCGTGGGGGCGAGTGTCGCGTGGCTGCGGGCCACCGTGGCCCGATTCAGTTCCGGTGAGCCTCATCGGCGGCGCAGAGCCTTCGTGGAGACCGAGCTCGCCCGGCTGGAGCCCGCCGCGCTGTGGAGCGCAGTGGCGGCCGGCACTGACGGGGAGGTCCGGGTGCGGCTGGTTCATGCCCTCGCCGAGGCCCTGGAGATGCCGCAGCCCAGAGAGGTCACGGAGGCGGTGACCATCGTGGCCGGGGCCTACTTCGGGGGTGCGGACCCGGCCGCGGACGAGGCTGTGGCCCGGCTGGTGGCGCTGCTGGCGCCAGAGGACGCGGACGAGTCCGCTTTGGAGGCCGCCGCCAACCGCATCGGACTGCTGGTGCAGGCGTGCGCGGCGACGGCGGCACTGGTCGATGCCGCGGCCGGCGGCAACGTACCGCTGGCGCGGGTGCTCCGGGAGACTCCACCGGTGCGAACCATGCGTCGCATCGCCGTCCGTGCCACCCGCGTCGCCGGACAGGACATCGCCGATGGCGATGCGGTGCTCCTGGATCTGGCAGCCGCACAGAGTGCGCATCCCGTACCGGTCACTTTCGGCGCCCCGCCCAGGGTCTGCCCCGGCCGAGCCCACGCTCTCGCCCTGGCCAACGGCCTCCTCCAGCGACCGCTGACCGCATTCGCCCATCTGCACCATCAAGCCGCCCCGCTGCTGCTGCCCAACGCCTGGGACTACGCCTCCGCCGCCGCCCTTGCGGCCCAGGGCTTCAACGCGATCGGCACCACCAGCCTGGGCGTGGCCGCGGCCCTCGGACTGCCGGACGGAGCGGCCGCCACCGCAGCGGCGACCGTGGCGCTGGCCCGCCGACTCGGGCGGGGCGCTTTCCTGTTCACCGTCGATGCCGAAGGCGGTTTCAGTGACGACCCGAAGGAGGTGGCCGAGCTGGCGCGACGGCTGTACGACGCCGGCGCGGCGGGGATCAACCTTGAAGACGGCCGCTCGGACGGCACCCTCGCTTCCGTCGAGCTGCATGCCGCGAAGATCGCTGCCGTCAAAGCCGCCGTACCCGCACTGTTCGTGAACGCCCGTACCGACACACACTGGCTCGGATGCCAGGAGGAGAAGACCGCAGAGCGCCTCGCAGTCTACGAACAGGCTGGGGCGGACGGGGTGTTCGTGCCGGGCCTGTCGGATCCGGACGGGATCGCCGCCCTGATAGGGGCCCTCGTCGTGCCGCTGAACATCCTGTACGCACCGACCGGCCCCGACCTCACCGAGTTGGCCGCGCTGGGCGTGCGCAGGATCAGTCTCGGTTCGCTGCTTTACCGCAGAGCTCTGGCGGCGGCCGTGACCACGGCGACCGACATCCGCGACGGCCGGTCGACGGACCTCAGTGCGCCCTCGTACACCGAGGTGCAGGCGACTTCGGTACTCCGTGCAGCCGACTCCGGAACCTGACAGGTGGGCGACGGACAAGCCCTGCCCGTTTCAAGCAGAAAACTGTGGCAGGGAGGCGATTCCCCTACTGGGTGAACCCGGCGGTCCCTTCGCTGGATCCGATGGACCGGCGCGCGATCTTCCCCTACGGTGCGAGCAGTCGATGTGGGAACAGGGCCGCAGGGCCTGAGGAGGTCACCGGTGAGGCGTACGCTGCTCGCATTCGCGCTGCTCCTGAGCGTGCTGTGGCCGGGAGCGGCGCAGGCCACCGCCACGGCCACCGCCTCCGCCTCCGCCGACGAACGGGTGGTGCTGATCGGGGTCCCCGGCCTGCGCTGGAGCGACCTCGACCCGGAGGACACGCCCAACCTGTGGCAGTTGGCCGCGCAGAGCGCCGCCGGCTCGCTGTCGGTCCGCGCGGTGGGCCGGGTGACCTGCCCCTACGACGCGTGGCTGACGGTCTCGGCCGGGATCAGGTCCGCCGTGGGCTACGCCTGCGGCCTCCCCCCGGTGCCCGAGCCCGCCGACGGGGGCGGCGCGGTCATCCCCGGCTACGACTACCTGCTCGAGGTGGCCGGGCAGCGGAACTCCGGGACCCTCGGCGAGGCCGTGCACGCCGCGGGGGACTGCACGCTGGCGGTCGGCCCGGGGGCGGCGCTGGCCCTCGCCGACCGGGCGGGGAAGGTGGACCGCTACGCGCCCTCACCCGCCCAGATCCGGGCGGACGCCTTCGCCGCGTGCCGGGTGGCCGCGGTCGACGTGGACGACCTGATCCGGCCCTACCTGGGCGACGGGCGGCTGCCCGCCGTCGAGGACGCCCTCACCCCGCAGCAGCGCGCGGACGCGCTGCGGCGGGCCGACGTCAAGACCGGCGCGGTGCTCAGCGCGCTCCCCGAGGACACCACCGTGCTGCTGGCGGGGCTGTCCGACCACGGCGCGCAGCCGCACCTGCGGGTGGCCCTGATGCGCGCCGGGGCGGAGGTCCGGGACCGGTTCCTCGGCGCGGCCTCCACCCACCGCGAGGACGTCACGATCCTGCCGGACATCACCGCCACCATGCTCTCCGTGACCGGGATCCCGGTGCCGCCGTCGGTGGTCGGCACGCCCTGGGCGGCGGGTGCGGGCCGTACCGGCGGGATCGCGGCGGCGCGGGCCGAGCTGCACGACGCCGACGTGGCCGGTCAGGCGATCCGGGAGATCGGCGGTGCCTTCTTCACCACCGTCGCCGTGCTCCAGGTCGTCTTCTACGCCACCGCCTTCCTGCTGCTGCGCCGGGGGCGCGGGCTGGGCCGGGTACGGCTGGCCGCCCTCGTCCTCGCCTCGCTCCCCGTCTCGACGTACCTGGTCAACCTCACCGACTGGCACCGCGCCGGGACGCCGGTGCTCTCCCTGGCCGCGGGGATCGCGGTCTGCGCGCTGCTGCTGGCGGCGGCGGCGCTGGCGGTGCCCTTCCTCTGGTCGCGCTCGCGCGCGCTGGCAGCCCGCCGGGGCCGGCGCGGCGGCCCCCGGTCCCGCTCCCGGCGTGCCGCCCTGCGCCGGGGCAGCCCGCTCGGGCCGCTGGCGGTCGTGGCGGGGGTGACCGCGGCGGTGCTCGCCGGCGACCTGCTGACCGGGACGACCCTGCAGCTCAACAGCGTGATGGGATACTCGGCGGTGGTCGGCGCCCGCTACTACGGCCTGGGCAACATCCCGTTCGCGCTGTTCGCCACCTCGGTGCTGCTGCTGTCGGCGACGATCGCGCACCGGCTGGCGCGCCGGGGCCGCCGGGCCGCCGCGATGGCGGTCTTCGCGGTGCTCGGCGGCTCGGCGATGATCCTGGGCGGCTGGCCGGGCGTGGGCAGCGACTTCGGCGGCGTGATCGCGTTCGTGCCGGGCATCGCGGTGGCCGCGCTGCTCGTCGGGGAGCGGCGGGTCTCGATCGTCAGGCTCGGGGCGCTCTGCGCGGCGGGCGGCGTCACCGTGATGGCGATCGCCTACCTCGACCACCTGCGCCCGCCGGCCTCCCAGACCCACCTCGGCCGGTTCGTCGGCCAGATCTACAGCGGCGAGGCGCTGGACGTCATCGGCCGCAAGTTCGGCGCGATGGTGGGCACGCTCCTCAGCCCCAACCTGATGCCGATCGTGGTGGCCGCGCTCGCGTTCCTCGTCTACGCGCTGCTGCGGCCGGAGAAGGCCACCGCCGGGGTGCTGCCGGCCGCGTTCGCGTACTCCCCGGCGCTGCGGGCGGGCCTGATCGGCACGCTGGTCAGCGGTGTGGTGGGCATGCTCGTCAACGATTCGGGCGCGGCGGTGCTGTCCATGGCGCTGGCACTGGCCGTGCCTCTGGTGCTCTCGGTGGGCGTCGCGGCGCTGCGCGACGGCGGCTCGCCCTACGCGTCGGGCCAGCACCCGGCCAGCAGCGACCTGGTGTCGCGGAGCAACTGAGGCAGCACCTTGGTCTGGCCGACCACCGGCATGAAGTTGGTGTCGCCGCCCCAGCGGGGCACCACGTGCTGGTGCAGGTGGGCCGCGATGCCCGCGCCGGCCGCGTCGCCGAGGTTCATGCCGACGTTGAAGCCCTGCGCGCCGCTGGCCTTGCGCAGGGCGGTCAGCCCGCGCCGGGTGAAGTCGGCGAACTCCGCGGTCTCGGCGGGGTTCAGGTCGGTGTAGTCCGGAACGTGCCGGTAGGGGCAGATCAGCAGGTGACCGGAGTTGTAGGGGTAGAGGTTGAGGACCGCGTAGACGGCCTCGCCCCGGGCCACGATCAGCCCGTCCTCGTCGTCCAGCTTCGGGATCTCACAGAACGGGCAGCCGTCCCCCGGACCCGAGCCGGTCGGCTTGTTCTCGCCCTTGATGTACGCCATCCGGTGAGGGGTCCAGAGCCTTTCGAACGCGTCCGGCGTTCCCGCTCCCCGCTGGAGCTCTGGCTCGTTGCTCATGGCGGCCAGCATATTGCCCGGCGGATCCGTCCGGTCAGGTGCCTCCCCGCCGCCTGCCCGCTGCTCCCCGGGGGGCGACCGGTGGGGCTCCGGGGACCGCTGTGACGGCGGGGCGGGGGATAATTCCGGCAGAGTCCCAGCGAGCGTGACAGATCACAGCCGAGGAGCACCAATGACGACCGACGTCTCCGCCGCGGAATCCGTCGAGGACACCGTCGAAGCCGCAGGAACCGCGGAGGGCATCGAGGACATCGCGTCCCCCGCGGAGACGACCGCGGTGACGCCCGCGATCGCGGTGGCGGACCCCGTGGCGCCCGCCGTCCGCCCGTTCTCGCTCGGCCTGTCCGTGGCCTCGGCCCCCGAGCCGGTGTCCGCGGCCGTGGTGAAGGGCCGGATCAAGGTAGCCGACGAGGTGGTCGAGAAGGTCGCCGCACTCGCCACGCTGGAGGTGACCGGGGTCGCCGACCTGGGCGAGGACGCCGGCCACCTGGCGCAGGCGCACCGGGAGCGCTCCGGCGCCCGGCGGGCCGGCCGGGGTGTGGGCGCCCACGTCCAGGACCGGACCGTCGCCGTGGACGTGGCGATCGTGGCCGAGTACGGCCACGTGGTCATGGACGTGGCCAACGAGGTGAAGACCAACGTGGCCCGCACGGTCAGCCGGATGCTGGGCATGCGGGTCGTCGAGGTCAACGTCACCGTCGACGACGTGCGGCTGCCCGGCGAGCCCGGTTCGGGGGGCACCGGGGACGGCGTCCCGGACGCGGACGCCTGAGTCCCGGAAGCCCGCGGCCCGGACGTCCGGAACCGGGCCGCGCCGGACCCGGCGGATCGCGGACGTGCCCGACCGGACCCGCGCAGGCGGGCCGGGCCCCGTACGGGGTCCGGCCCGGCCGCGGAGGTCAGACCTGGACGCGGTTCTCGATCGCGGCGACGATCTCGTCGATCGCCTGGTCGACCGGGACGCCGTTCTTCTGCTCGCCGCTGCGGAAGCGGAAGGAGACCGCGCCGCCCGCGATGTCCTCGTCGCCCGCCAGCAGCATGAACGGCACCTTGGCCTTCTGCGCGTTGCGGATCTTCTTCTGCATCCGGTCGTCGGAGGCGTCCACCTCGATCCGGATGCCGCGCTCGCGGGCCCTCTCGGCCACGTCCCGCAGGTAGGGCACGTGGGCCTCGGCGATCGGGATGCCGACGACCTGGACCGGGGCGAGCCAGGGGGGGAACGCGCCCGCGTAGTGCTCGACCAGGACGCCGAAGAAGCGC
Source organism: Planomonospora sp. ID91781 (assembly GCF_015711595.1). NCBI lineage: Bacteria > Bacillati > Actinomycetota > Actinomycetes > Streptosporangiales > Streptosporangiaceae > Planomonospora > Planomonospora sp. ID91781. Next base: position 1,343,481 of record NZ_JABTEY010000002.1, read on the forward strand.
TCGATCGAGCCGAACAGCGCCCGGTGGATCATGACCGGCCGCTGCCGCGAGCCGTCCGCGCTCTGGTATTCGAGCTCGAAGCGCTCGGGCAGCATGAAGTCGAGCTGGATGGTCGACATCTGCCACGAGCGGCCGATCGCGTCGCGCGCCTGGACGGAGATCTTCGGCCCGTAGAACGCCGCGCCGCCCGGGTCGAGGACGAGCTCCAGCTGCTCCGACTCGGCGACCTCGCGCAGCGTCCGGGTGGCCTCCTCCCAGGTCGCGTCGTCGCCGATGGACTTGTCCGGGTTCTTGGTGGACAGCTCCAGGTAGAAGTCGCTCAGGCCGTAGTCGCGCAGCAGGTCGAGCACAAAGCGGAGCAGCGAGGCCAGCTCGTCGCGCATCTGCTCGCGGGTGCAGTAGATGTGCGCGTCGTCCTGGGTCAGGCCGCGCACGCGGGTCAGGCCGTGCACGACGCCCGACTTCTCGTAGCGGTAGACGGTGCCGAACTCGAACATGCGCAGCGGCAGCTCGCGGTAGGACCGCCCGCGCCCCCGGAAGATCAGGTTGTGCATGGGGCAGTTCATCGGCTTGAGGTAGTATCTCGCGCCCTCGAGCTCCATGGGCGGGAACATTCCGTCGGCGTACCAGTCCAGGTGGCCGGAGGTCTGGTAGAGGTTCTCCTTCGTGATGTGCGGGGTGTTGACGAAGGAGTAGCCCGCCTCGGTGTGCCTGCGCCGCGAGTAGTCCTCCATGAGCTTGCGGATCATGCCCCCCTTGGGGTGGAAGACCGGCAGGCCCGAGCCCAGCTCGTCGGGGAAGGAGAACAGGTCGAGCTCGGCGCCGAGCTTGCGGTGGTCGCGCTTCTCGGCCTCCTCCAGCAGGTGGAGGTATTCGTCCTGCTTCTCGCGCGACTCCCAGGCGGTGCCGTAGATCCGCTGCAGCTGCGGGTTCTTCTCGCTGCCCCGCCAGTAGGCGCCGCCGGAGCGCATCAGCTTGAACGCCGGGATGGACCGGGTGCTCGGCACGTGCGGGCCGCGGCACAGGTCCTTCCAGCACAGTTCGCCGGTCTTGGCGTCGAGGTTGTCGTAGATGGTCAGCTGGCCCGCGCCGACCTCGACGCTCTCCTCGTCGGCCGCGCCGCCCTTGAGGCCGATCAGCTCCAGCTTGTACGGCTCGGCGGCGAGCTCGGTGCGCGCGTCCTCGTCGGAGACGGGACGGCGGGAGAACAGCTGCCCCTGCTTGACGATCTCGCGCATGCGCTTCTCGATGCGCTTGAGGTCCTCGGGGGTGAACGCGGCGGCGACGTCGAAGTCGTAGTAGAAGCCGTTCTCGACCGGCGGGCCGATGCCGAGCTTCGCCTCGGGGAAGATCTCCTGGACGGCCTGGGCCATGACGTGCGCGGTGGAGTGGCGGATGATCGCCCGGCCGTCGGCGCTGCCGGCCTCGACGGGCTCGATCGCGTCGCCGTCGACCACGGCCGCCGCGAGGTCCTTCAGCTCGCCGTTCGCCCGGGCGGCGACCACGGAACGGCCGTCGGCTCCGAGGACGTCGCCGTACGTCGTGCCCCCGGCCACCACACGCTCGGCTCCGGCGAGGGTGATGCGAAGTTCTGGCACGGCAGACACGGTTGCTCCTTCGATGAGTGGTCAGAAAACCGATGCTACCGGTGACCGCAACGCGAATTCCCGGGCGTTCCGCCTGCGGCGCCCCGGGCGGCGCCCTCCGCGGGAGGGCGGGCCCCGCCGTCGGCGAGCCCGTCCGCGGCCCGCTCCCGGGACATCATTTAGTCTTGGTCGCTGTGAACGCAGCAGCTCAGACTTCCGGCGCCCACGGCGTCGGCATCGCGACCATCACCCCTGACGGGACCGTGCTCGACACCTGGTTCCCCTCGCCCCGGCTGGGCGAGCCCTCCGCACCGGGCACCCGGCGACTGACCGCGCAGGAGGCCGCCGAGGCCCTCGGCCCGGCCGCCGCCGCGCTGCTCGGCCCCGACGCCGACCGCGGCGTGGAGGTGGTCGCCGTGGAGACCGGGATCGCCAAGCTGTCGGAGCCGCCCGCCGACGCGCACGACGCCTACCTGCGCCTGCACCTGCTCTCCGCGCGGCTGGTCAAGCCGCACGGGCAGAACCTCGACGGCGTCTTCGGCCTGCTGAGCAACGTCGTGTGGACCAACCACGGCCCCTGCGCGGTCGAGGGCTTCGAGGAGGTCCGGCTCCGGCTGCGCGCCCGCGGGCAGGTGACCGTCTACGGCATCGACAAGTTCCCCCGGATGGTCGACTACGTGGTGCCGACCGGCGTGCGCATCGCCGAGGCCGACCGCGTCCGGCTCGGCGCGCACCTGGCCGCCGGCACGACGGTGATGCACGAGGGCTTCGTCAACTTCAACGCCGGCACCCTGGGCACCTCCATGGTGGAGGGCCGCATCTCGGCCGGGGTCGTCGTGGGCGACGGCTCCGACGTCGGCGGCGGCGCCTCGATCATGGGCACCCTGTCCGGCGGCGGCAGGCAGGTCATCTCCGTCGGGCAGCGCTGCCTGCTCGGCGCCAACAGCGGCATCGGCATCTCCCTGGGCGACGACGTGGTGGTGGAGGCCGGTCTCTACGTCACGGCCGGGACCAAGGTCACGCTCCCCGACGGCACGGTCGCCAAGGCCGCCGAGTTCTCGGGCGCCTCCGGGCTGCTGTTCCGCCGCAACTCCACCACCGGCGCCGTCGAGGTCGTCCCCCGCCAGGGCACCGGGGTGGAGCTCAACAGCATCCTGCACGCCAACGACTGACCGATGGCGGGCCAGGGAGCGGCGCCGGACTCCAGGATCGGCGCGACCGTCGCACGGTGGGTGACCGACGTCTTCTCGCCCCAGGCGCTGGTCATCGGTCTTCCGCCGGTGGTCGGCCTGGCCACGGGCGGCTGGCCGGGCGCGGCGTGGGGGCTGATGGCCTCGGTGCTGTGCGGCGGGGTCCCGGCCGGGGTGATCCTGGCCGGGGTGCGCTCCGGACGGCTGGACTCCCACCACCTGGTCGACCGGGCGAGCCGGACCAGGCCGCTGCTGGTGGCGATGGTCGCGGTGGTCGTGGCCCTGGTGCTGCTGGCCTCCCTGGGCGGGCCGCCGCTGCTGATCGCCACGGTGGCCGCGATGCTGGCCGCCCTCGCCCTGACGGTCCCGATCACCCTCCGCTGGAAGATCTCCTTCCACGCGGCCGTGTCGGCGGGCACCGTGGTGGTGCTCGCCCACACGCTGCCGGCCGTACCCGCTCTGGCGGCGGGTGCGCCGGTCGTCGCGGTGATCTGCTGGGCGCGGGTGCGGCTGCGGCACCACACCCCCGCCCAGGTCGCCGCCGGGGTGGTCACCGGCGGCGGTTCGGCCTGGGCGACCCTGGCCGCGTTCGGCGTCTGACCGCCGCGCCCAGCGGCTCCCCCGGAGACCGTACGGCGCGCCTCGGTGCCCGCGGCTCAGAGGGCCGTACGGCGCGCCCCGGTGTCCGAGGCTCCCCGGACACCGTACGGCGCGTCCTGGCAGGCCCGCGCCGTACGGCCCGGTGCCGGGCCGGGGGAAGCCCGCCCGGCACGGAGGCGGCGGAAGCCCGGTGCGACGCCAGAGGAGGGTCTCACGTCAGAGGAGGGTCTTGAGGAACCGCCGGGTCCGGTCGTCGGAGGCGAACTCGGCGGCGGCGAAGTCGGTGACCCCGGCCTCGGCGAGCGTCGCGATCTGGGCGGCGACGGTCTCCTCGTCCCCGACGATCGCCACGTCGGCCGGACCGGCCGCGCCCTCCCGGTCGAGCACCGCCCGGTAGGACGGCAGCTGCCCGTAGACGGCGAACACCTTCGCCGCCCTGGCCCGGGCGGCCTCGACGTCGTCGGTGACGCAGACGGGGAGTGCGCAGACGATCCGCGGCGCGGGGCGGCCCGCGGCCCGCGCCGCCTCGGTGACGGCGGGGGCGATGTGCTCGGCGACGGTCCTGGGGCCGGTCATCCAGAGCACGGTGCCGTCGGCGACCTCGCCGGCCAGCTTGAGCATCCGCGGGGCCAGGGCGGCGATGAGGACCGGCATGTCCCCCGCGCCGGGCGTGCTCAGGCCGATCCGGGCGGTGATCGTCTCGCCCTCGAAGGCGACGTTCTCCCCCCGCGCCAGCGGCATCAGCACCGACAGGTACTCGCGCATGTGCCGGGCGGGCCTGTCGTAGCTGTAGCCGAACATGCCCTCGATCACCATCTGGTGGGAGAGCCCGATGCCCAGCGTCAGACGGCCGTCCAGGGCGGCGTTGGCCGTGAGCGCCTGCTGGGCCAGCGCGGCGGGGTGGCGGGGGTAGGTCGGCACGACCGCGGTGCCGAGCTCGATCCCCGGCACCGCGGCGCCGGCCACGGCCAGGGCGGTGAGCGCGTCGAGCCCGAAGATGTGGGAGACCCACGCCGAGGTGAAGCCCTCATCGGCCCCGCGGGCGATCTTCTCCCGCAGTTTGCCGAGCACATCGGGGGACTTGGGCTCGTTGATGAACAGGCCGATTCGCATCGCTACCGAACTCCATTCTGGTGGTTCGGGCCAGTGTAGGACGCCTTCCGCAGATAACCGAAGATTGTTCCGCTTGGACCGTTCCTCCCCGCTCCCTCCGGTCCCGGGCGGCCCGCATGCGGGCGCGCGGACGGGGCACGGGTGACGTCCGGGACGGGGGTTCACTGCGAGAATCAGGTGACCGCAGGCAGGGAGGACGACCGTGGCACCGTGGGCCGAGCACGCGATCTGGTGGCAGGTGTACCCGCTCGGGTTCACCGGCGCCGAAGCGACCGCGCTCCCGGACGGAACCCCCGTCCGGCACCGGCTGCGGCACCTCGAGGCCTGGCTGGACTACGCCGTCGAGCTGGGCTGCTCCGGCCTCCAGCTGGGGCCGGTCTTCGCCTCGGAGAGCCACGGGTACGACACCGTCGACCACTTCCGGATCGATCCGAGGCTCGGCGACGACGCCGACTTCGACCGGCTGGTCTCCGCCGCCCGCCGCCGGGGCCTGCACGTCGTCCTGGACGGCGTCTTCAACCACGTCGGCCGGGGCTTCGAGGTGTTCCGGCGGGCCGGCGCCGACCCGGCCGCGGCCGCGTGGTTCCGCCGGGCGCCGGGCGGGGCGGACTACGACACCTTCGAGGGCCACCATCACCTGGTCGCCCTCGACCACGGCGAGCCCGCGGTGCTCGACCACGTCGTGCGCGTCATGGACCACTGGCTCGGCCGGGGGGCGTCGGGCTGGCGGCTGGACGCCGCCTACGCGGTGCCGCCGCGCTTCTGGCGCGAGGTGCTGGACCGGGTCCGGCCGCTGCACCCCGGCGCCTGGTTCGTCGGCGAGGTCATCCACGGCGACTACGCCGGGTACGTCCGGGAGAGCGGGCTGGACTCCGTCACCCAGTACGAGCTCTGGAAGGCGATCTGGAGCTCGATCAACGACGGGAACCTCTACGAGCTGGCCTGGACCCTGGAACGCCACGGCGAGCTGCTCGCGACCTTCACGCCCCTGACCTTCGCCGGCAACCACGACGTGACCCGGCTGGCCAGCCGCCTGGACGACGACCGCCACCTCGGCCACGCGCTGGCCGTGCTGTTCACCGTCGGCGGCGTGCCCAGCGTCTACTACGGCGATGAGCAGGGCCTGCGGGGGATCAAGGAGGACCGGGCCGGCGGGGACGACGCGGTCCGCCCGGCCTTCCCCGGCCGCCCGGACGAGCTGCCCGGCTCCGGATGGCCCGTCCACCGGCTGCACCGGCGCCTGATCGGGCTCCGCCGCCGCCACCCGTGGCTGACCGGGGCCCGCACCACCCTGCCGCACCTGAGCAACCGGGCCGCCGCGCTGCTCTCCACCGCCCCCGCCGGCCCGGACCGCCGGCTCCTCACCCTGCTCAACCTCGGCGACGAGCCCTACCGCTTCCCCCCGGAGACCTTCACCGGGATCCTCACCGGGACCTCCCCCGGCGGGACCGCACGGCTCGCCGTCCTCGAGTCGTCCGACCCGCCCGCCGCCCCGGGAGACCCGGCCCTGGTGCCCGCCCACGGCTGGGCCGTCCTCGGCGGACGCTGACCCGCCCCGAGACCGCCCCGGCGCGGGGCCGGCGCCTCGGCGGGCGGCTTCCCGCCCGCCCCGCGCGCAGGCCACCGGCTCTGTCGTCCTGCGCGGCGGTTCTCCCGTCCCCCGGCCGCCCGGCCGCTCCGGTTAGGGCCGACCCCTTGACCGCCGCTTGTGATAACGCTAACAATCGGGCGGCATCGGCCCACCGCCGCCGAGCCGGCCTCCGGACCGGCCGCGGGCCCGGGCCCGCCCACAACAGCACCGACAGGGAGCAGCTTCCGTGCAGCAGGCACACGTCACGCTCGATCCGGCCTTCCGCATCGCACCGGTGCACCGCCGTACCTTCGGCGCGTTCGTCGAGCACCTCGGCCGGTGCGTCTACACCGGCATCCACGAGCCCGGCCACGCCACCGCCGACGAGGACGGCTTCCGCCGCGACGTGCTGGAGCTCACCCGGGAGCTGGGGGTGACGACCGTCCGCTACCCGGGCGGCAACTTCGTCTCCGGTTACCGCTGGGAGGACGGCATCGGGCCGGTGGAGAACCGCCCCCGCCGCCTCGACCTGGCCTGGCACAGCACCGAGCCCAACCACGTCGGCCTGGACGAGTTCGTGCGCTGGGCGCGCAGGGCCGGGGTGGAGCCGATGATGGCCGTCAACCTCGGCACCCGGGGCATCCAGGAGGCGCTCGACCTGCTGGAGTACTGCAACCTGGAGTCCGGCACCCACTGGTCGGACCTGCGCCGCGCCAACGGCGCCAAGGAGCCCCACGCGATCCGCATGTGGTGCCTGGGCAACGAGATGGACGGCCCCTGGCAGATCGGCCACAAGACGGCCCGCGAGTACGGCAGGCTCGCCGCGGAGACCGGCCGCGCGATGCGCATGCTCGACCGCGACCTGGAACTGGTCGCCTGCGGCAGCTCCGGCTCGTCCATGCCGACCTTCGGCGCCTGGGAGGCCACCGTGCTGGAGGAGACCTACGACGTGGTCGACTACGTCTCCTGCCACGCCTACTACGAGGAGCACGACGGCGACCTGGCCAGTTTCCTGGCCTCGGCCGTCGACATGGACCACTTCGTGGAGTCGGTCGTGGCCACCGCCGACAGCGTCCGCGCGCGGCTGGGCGCCAAGAAGCGGATCAACGTGTCGTTCGACGAGTGGAACGTCTGGTACATGTCCCGCTTCCAGAACGCAGAGCCCCCCGCGGACTGGCCGGTCGCGCCGCCGCTGCTCGAGGACCACTACCACCTGGCCGACGCCGTGACCCTGGGCGGCCTGCTGATCTCGCTGCTCCGCCACAGCGACCGGGTGACGGCGGCCTCCCTGGCCCAGCTGGTCAACGTGATCGCCCCGATCATGACCGAGCCGGGAGGCCGGGCCTGGCGGCAGACCACCTTCCACCCGTTCGCGCTGACCGCCGCGCACGCCCGCGGCGAGGTCCTGCGCGTCGAACCGGTCTCCCCCGTCCACGAGACCGCCAGGTACGGCGAGGTCCCCCTGCTCGACGCGGTGGCCACCCGGGACGCCGAGACCGGGGAGACGGTCCTGTTCGCGGTGAACCGCTCGACGAGCGAGCCCCTCGAACTGACCGTGGACTCCCGCGGCCTCGGCGCGGTGGCGCCGACGGCGGCCGTCACCCTGTCCGGCCCCGACGTCTACGCCCGCAACACCGCCGACGACCCCGACCGCGTCGCCCCCCGGCCGCTCACCGGCCTCACCGCGGACGGCGGCACGCTGCGGGCGGTGCTGCCCGCCGTCTCCTGGAACATGATCCGCCTGTCCGGCGCCTGAGTCCCCGCCGGCGGTGGTGGCGTCCCTCAGGCGCGCTCGGCGCCCATCCGGGCCGCCGCCACCGGCGGATGCGCCGTCGCCTCACCGCGGTCCCGGTGCAGGAGCGCGTCGAGCGCCCAGGGTCCCGGGCCGAGCACCGCGACGAGGAAGAACGACCAGCAGAACAGCGCCGCGAGCTCTCCGCCGTTGAGCAGCGGCAGGAGGTGCTCCGGCTGGTGCACCACGAAGTAGGCGTACGCCATCGAGCCGGAGCAGATCAGCGCGCTGATGCGGGTGAGGAGCCCGGTGAGCACCAGGGCCCCGAAGACCAGCTGGATCAGCGCCGCCCACCACCCGGGCCAGGCGCCGAACTCCACGGCCTGGCCGGTGCCGCGGTTGCCGCCGAGGACGCCGAAGATCGACGCCAGCCCGTGGAACAGGAACAGCAGGCCCGTCACGGCGCGGAAGAGCGAGAGCACTGGCCCGGAGAACCGGTCGAGCTTCATGAGGTCACCCCTTGTCTCGTGGCGGTCGGTGCCCGTCGCCGCGCGGGCGGATCCGAGCCGTCCGAACGCACCGGGAAATCACCATCAGACATGGCGTCCAATACACCGAAAGCATTAGTACGGCCATTCACTGGTTCTTCTCAGCACGCACCGACCGTCGTTGAAAGTTCAACTGACTCACCAAAGGGTGCGATCCCTGGCACTTATTGTCAACCACCAGTACGGCCTCCGCCTAGGGGAGAGCGTGACCCACAACCCCCGCCCACCTGGCCTTACACCTTCCCAGCTGCCCTTTCACCAGAGCGCGAACGGCAATTCGCCTGATTCGCCATCACATATCCGATGAAAATTTCCCGGCGCATCTCATCATTCGGACTACTGTGAAAAGTTTCGGAACTCCGAGACGCTCCGGGCCCATCCGGGGCCGCGATGAAATGGCACGTTCCAGAGGCTTTCCGGTCCCGATCCCCGCCCGTGCCCACCGTCGGCGACCGGGCCGGCAGACACGGGCGGGCGGTTCTCGATCCTGTCCGGACGCCTCCATTGCCGGGGCCCTGCCCGGAACGGGAAGGAGTCAGGCCATGACTCTTCCTGCCTACGGCCCGGGGCGGCGAACGCTGCCGGCCGGCGCCATGTCCCTCGCAACGACCTGCCTGGCCGGTCAGTGGGACCCCGCTGACCGTCGTACTCGGCCACCAGCGGTGCGGCGCGGTCTCCGCCACCTACGAGGCCCTGCGGGAAGGCAGGCCGCTGCCGGGCGACCTGCAGGCGATCGAGCAGGCCCTGCGGCCGGCGTACGAACAGACCGTACGGGAGAGCCACGCCGGTCCCGTCGAGGCGATGACCAGAGCCCAGGTGAGGTTGACGGCGGACGGCCTGCGCGGCCGGGTGAGAGGTCCGCGACAGCGGAAAGGCCCGCCGGTTGGTGTCAACCGGCGGGCCTTGACCTGCGTCTTACCTGTGTGGGCGATACTGGGATCGAACCAGTGACCTCTTCGGTGTGAACGAAGCGCTCTCCCGCTGAGCTAATCGCCCGCCCTGCCGGCCCCTTGCGGCGCCGACGTGGAAAACCATACATCAATCCGGGACCGGTGGCGAAACGACGTGCGTGACGGCATGATCTTGGGCGTGGCGGCACGGGGGCGGCATGTCGGGAGGCAAAGGTCCGCGGATGGCCCCGGTGGGGGGCTACGGTGTCATACCATCATCCTGATCCGCAGAAGTACCGTACGACCCGAGCTGGACCCCTTCGCCCAGGACGCCCCTCCAGGGGAGTCGACCGTGATGGAAACGATGCGCAAAACCCTTGGAAATATGACGCGGTTGATGACGTTTGGCCAGGCTGATGCCCAAATGTCGCACTGTGATGTGCGTTACAGAAGGGCCCGGAGGCGGAATCTTTCCTACGGGCCCCGTCGTTGCGCGTCATAGCCATGGACGAAGCCCGTCACAGCAGTGATAGCCCCGCAGAGGGGACCGACGACGAAAAGGTTTGGCTGACGATGAACAGCACCACCGTCTCTGCCGAGCTGGGCCTTCGGCTTGTGGTCCCCGACCGTAGCACCGTCCCCCTGCTCGCCGGACTGAGCTACACGGCCGACGATCCGTACGCCATCAGGATGGCCTTCCACGTGGGCAACGACGAGCCCGTGGAGTGGATCTTCGCCCGCGAGCTGCTGACCGTCGGCATCGTGCGCCGGGTCGGCGACGGCGACGTCCAGGTGTGGCCCGCCCGCGCCGACGGGGAGCGGACCCTGCACATCAGCCTCACCTCGCCGTTCGGCCAGGCTCTGTTCGAGGTCCCGCTGGCCCCGCTCACCGAGTTCCTGCACCGGACCTACGAGCTGGTCCCCGCGGGCCGGGAGACCGACTTCATGAACCTCGACTCCGAGCTCAGCAACATGCTCTGGAGCTCCTGACCACCCGGCTCCGCCGCCCCCGGCGCAGCGGCCCGCCCCGGGTCGCCGCGATCCGGTCCGGCGCCTACCTGCCGAGCATCCCGCGCATGCGGGCGATCTCGATGCCCTGACCGGAGACGACGTCGCCCGCCATGGCGATCATGGCCCGGTCCGTGCCCGTCCTGAGCTGTCGCGACGCCATCGTCACCGCGGCCTCGTGGTGACGGATCATCAGGGTCAGGAAGAGCTCGTCGAAGGCCGCGCCCCTGGCCGTCCTGAGCCGGTTCATCTCCTCCGGGGTGACGGTGTGGTCGTCGTGCCCGCCGTGACCGTCCTGGGGCCGGCCGACCGATTCCAGCCATGAGGTCATGGCCGCGATCTCGGGCCGCTGCGCCGCACCGATCCGCTCCGCGAGCGTGCGCACCTCCTTCGACGACGACCGCGCCGGGACCAGCTCCGCCATCTCCAGGGCCTGGCGGTGGTGCGGGATCATGCCCTCGGCGAACCGCACGTCCGCCGCGCCCACCCGGGCCTCGGACTCCCCCAGCCTCTCGCCCGGCGTCGCCGTACGGCCGGCGTCCCCGGGACCGCCCGGCACGATGACCGGTGCGCCGGTGCCCGCCACCAGCGGCGATCCCGCTCCTGGCGCGGATGCCGCGCACCCCGTCACGACCGCCGTCCCCACGATCGCGACCAGGACGAGACTCGAACGGCACATAATCCCCATAACATCAATAATGCGGTAAACATTCGAATCAATGGGGGCACTGTGCGATCAACCGTGGCGTTCGCGCTGGCGGCGATGCTCGTGATGGCGGGCTGCGGCGCGAACTCCGAACCGCCGGACTCCGGTACGGCCGCGCCGTCCGCCGCCGGCTCCAGCGCTCCGGCCGCGTCGGCGTCCGCTCAGCCCGACGCCGGCGACGTGCTGCACAGCGCCAACGTCACCCACGTCGCCAACATGCCGCCGCAGCCGCCCCTCGACGGCCCCCAGTCATGGGGCACCGACCTGGCCTTCCAGGGCGACCACGCGTTCGTCGGCAACTACGACGGCTTCACCGTGTTCGACATCTCCGACCCGGCCAAGCCCGGCGTGGTCAGCCGGGTGCTCTGCCCGGGCGAGCAGAACGACGTCTCGGTGACGGGGAACCTGCTCTTCCTCTCCGTGGACACCCCGCGCGGCGGCCCTGCATGCGACGCCGCCCAGGGCGGCGGCCAGGAGGGAGGCGGCTGGGAGGGCATCCGCATCTTCGACGTCTCCGACAAGGCCCATCCGAAGTTCGTCTCGGCCGTCAGCACCGCCTGCGGCTCGCACACCCACACCCTCGTGCCGGGGGAGAACGCCGAGACGGTCTACCTCTACGTCTCCTCCCCCGGTCCGGAGCCGGGTTCGGCCACCTGCCCCGCCCCGCACAACATCTTCTCGATCGTCGAGGTGCCCGTCGGGAACCCCGCGGCGGCGAAGGTGGTCGCCAAGCCGGTGATCTCCGAGCCCGGCGCCGAGGCGGAGATCGGCGGCTGCCACGACATCACGGCCTACCCGGAGAAGGACCTCGCCGCCGCCGCGTGCTTCGGCGACGGCATCCTGCTGGACATCTCCGACCGGATGAAGCCCAAGGTGCTCCAGCACGTGAGCGACGAGGAGAACTTCTCCATCTGGCACTCGGCCACCTTCAACAACGACGCCACGAAGCTCGTCTTCGGTGACGAGCTGGGCGGCGGTTCGGGCGCCACCTGCGACCGCGGCACCCCCCGGACCAAGGGCGCGAGCGCCGTCTACGACCTGAGCGCGGACCGCAAGCTCACCCGGCGCGCCTACTTCAAGATCCCCAGGGAGCAGCAGCCCGGGGAGAACTGCGTCGCCCACAACGGCAACCTGCTCCCGATCCCCGGCAAGGACGTCATGGTCCAGGCGTGGTACCAGGGCGGGGTGTCGGTCTGGGACTTCACCGACTCGGCGAACCCCCGGGAGATCGGCTTCTTCGAACGCGGCCCGGTCAGCACCCTCGGCGGCTCCTGGTCGGCCTACTACTACAACGGCCACATCTACTCCAGCGACATCACCAAGGGCCTGGACGTGCTCCGGATCGACGACCCGCTGACCGACCCGGCCGGGAAGGCGTCGCTGAAGGAGCTGAACCCGCAGACCCAGACGTCCTACTAGACGGGTGGGTCCGGAGCCCGGTCAGTGGTCGTCGGCCGCGCACCGACCCTCGGCGCCCTTCGCCGTGTCCGCTCCCGGCTTCAGGGCTCACTCGTCCATAACGTGCCGCGAAAGCGGTGGCCGCCGGAAAAGCGGTTGACGCCCGTCGCCGTCCGGCGGTCGGATGACGTGCCATGAGCACAGGGCGGATGCATCCCGGCATACATCCCATCGACGACGACCTCGTACGGCGACTGGTCGCCGGGCAGTTCCCGTGCTGGGCTGGGCTGGCGGTGGAGCGGGTGCCGTCCGGCGGCACGGTCAACGCCATGTACCGGCTGGGCGACGACATGGTCGTACGGCTTCCGCTGGTGAAGGGCGGGGCCGACGACGTGTCGGTGGAACGGACGTGGCTGCCCCGGCTCGCACCCCGCCTGCCCGTGCTCATCCCCGAGGTGCTCGGAGCCGGGCGGCCCGCCGGCGGATATCCGTGGCCGTGGTCGGTGTACCGGTGGCTCGAGGGGGAGAACCCCGAGGCGGGGGCGCTGAGCGAACCCGTCCTGCTGGCCGGGGACCTGGCCGGATTCGTGGCGGGGATGCGGAGCATCACCCTGCCCGGGGCGCCGCCGGCCCACCGCGGCGGGCCGATCGCCTCACTCGACGCGCAGACCCGGGCAGCGATCGAGGAACTGCGCGGGATCCCGCAGGAGGGCGTCGACTGCGACGCCGCCGCCGCCGTATGGGAGGAGGCGCTGCGGGTCCCGGACTGGGACGGTCCGCCGGTGTGGCTGCACGCCGATCTCATGCCGGGCAACCTGCTGGTGGACGACGGCCGGCTGACCTCGGTCATCGACTTCGGTTGCCTGGGGGTGGGTGATCCGGCGTGCGATCTGTTCCCGGCGTGGAATCTGCTGCCGGCCGATGCGAGAGAAGTCTTCCGCGACGCGCTGGCCGTGGACGACGCGACCTGGATCCGCGGCCGGGGGCGGGCGCTTTCGCAGGCGCTGATCGCGCTGCCGTACTACCGGAGGACGAACCCCGCGATGGCGCACAACGCCCGGCACGTGATCCGGACGGTGCTCGGCGAAAGCTGAGGCATCCCGCTTCGCGCCGGGCACCGGACCGGTCACGGCCGTTCGTCGACCGCCGCGTCCGGCCGTCACGGGTCGAGGTCGTCCGCGGCGCGCTCGGCGAAGATCCGCATCGCCTTGACGGTGATCGGGCCCGGAGCCGCCGGGAGCACGGCCCCGTCGACCGTCCGGATCGGCTGGACGTCCCGGGTGGTCGAGGTCAGGAACGCCTCGTCGGCCTCGCGCAGCGCTGCGAGCGGGACGTCCTCCTCGACCCCGCCGCACCACTCCAGGGTGAGCGCACGGGTGACGCCCGCCAGGCAGCCGGCGGCGAGGGTGGGGGTGATCAGCCGGCCCTCGCGCACGATGAAGACGTTGCTGCCGGTGCCCTCGCAGAGGTTCCCCGCGGTGTTCCCGAAGATCGCCTCTCCGCCGCCCCTGGCCTTGGCGTAGAAGAGCGCCTTGGCGTTCTCGCCGTAGGAGGTGCTCTTCACCCCGGCCAGCGCGCCGTGCTCGTTGCGCGGCCACGGCACCACGGCGACGTCCGCGGTGGCGGGGAAGGGTCTCTGCTCCGCGACGACGATCACGGTCGTGGGGCCCTGGTCGCCCCGGTCGGAGCCGAGAGGGCCCGGACCGCTGGTGTGGGTGATGCGGATCCGGCCCAGGGCCCAGGAGGGCGCCTGGGCCAGGCAGGCCCGTACGCCCTCGGCGATCGCGTCGGTGTCGGGCTCGGGCATCTCCATCCGCCGGGCGGAGAGCCGGAGCCGCTCCAGGTGGCGGGTGAGCGCGAACGGGGCTCCGCCGACGCACTTGACGGTCTCGAACACGCCGTCGCCGACCATGAGGCCGTGGTCGAAGACCGAGACGGCGGCCTGCGCCGGATCGGTCAGTCTCCCGTTGACCCACACGGGAACGTTCATCGGAAATCTCCTTCAGGGGTGGAGGCGAGCGCGATGAGCCGGGACGCCTTCAGCTCGGTTTCCTGCCATTCACGCCGCGGATCGCTCCCCCAGGTGATGCCCGCCCCCGTGCCGAAGCGGATCTCACCGGAGGAGAGCCAGAACGTGCGGATTCCCACGGCCAGCGACGCCCGGTGCCGATCGGCGTCGACCCAGCCCACCGCACCACAGTATGGCCCCCGCGGCTCGGGTTCGAGCTCCTCGATGATGCGCAGGGCGGAATACTTCGGTGCGCCGGTCACCGAACCCGGAGGGAACGTCGCGGCGAACAGCTCCGGCCAGCCGGCCTCCGGTGCGAGGCGGGCCCGGACCGTGGAGACCAGGTGCACCAGCCCGGGATGCTCCTCGACCTCGCACAGCGCCGGGACGCTCACCGAGCCCACCGCGGCGACCCGGCCCAGGTCGTTGCGGACCAGGTCGACGATCATCACGTTCTCCGCGTGGTCCTTGTCCAGCAGGTCCGCCGCGGTGGCCCCGGTCCCTTTGATCGGCCGGGACTCGATCACGTCGCCCTCCCTGGACAGGTAGAGCTCCGGCGAGGCGGAGACCACGCTCAGCCCCGGCAGGCTGACCGTGGCGGCGTAGGGCGCGGGGTTGCCCTCCGCGAGCCGTACGGCCAGGGCCGCCGGGTCCGGGTCCCCGGTCAGCGGCGCGGTGAGCACCCGGCACAGGTTGGCCTGGTAGACGTCGCCGCGCTCGATCCGGTCGCGGATGCGGCGCACGCCCTCCTCGTAGGCGGCGCGGTCGAGCGAACTGCGCCACTGCGACGGGTGCGGGCCGCGCCAGGGCCGGCGCGGCGCGGGCAGCGGCGCGGCCCGGACGTCGGCGAACCGGGCGCACGTGACCTTGCCCTCGTAGTCGACCACGACGGCCCACCACCCCCGGCCGTCGAGCGCGGACAGGTCGGTGGTGACGTCGAGGAGCCGGGTGGCCAGGTGACCGCCGACGTGGGCGAACGAGTCGTGCACCCTCCTATTGTCCCGCCTGTCCCGCCTGCCGCCGCAGGAAGCCCGCCAGCGCCCGGGCCGCGGGCAGGGCGGTGCGCGGCAGCGCCGTGAAGACGGTCCGGCGCGGCGCGGACTCCCCCAGGGAGCGGACCACCAGCTCGGCGGGCACGGCCCGCGCGGCGAGGGCCGGCACCAGCGTGACGCCGAGGCCGGCGGCGACGAACCCGAACTTGCCCGTCCACTCGCTGATCCTGACGCTCGCGCGCGGGGTGAAGCCGGCGCGGGCGCAGGCATCGGCGAGCATGGTCCGCCCGCCCGGCGGGGGCGCCTCGATCCACGTCTCGTCCCGCAGCTCGCGCAGGTCGACCCGGTCACCCGCCGCCAGCGGATGGTCGCGGGGCAGGGCGACGAGCAGCTCGTCGCCGGTCAGCTCGGTGAACTCGATCCCGTCGTCGCCGTCGCCGCCGCGGGGCAGGCCGGACGGGTAGTCGCTCACCACGGCGACGTCCAGACCGCCCTCGCGCATCCGGCGGAGCAGGCCGCCGCTGGGACCCTCCACCGGGGCGAGCTCGACCTCGGGGAACTCCCGCCGGAAGGCGCGCAGGGCACCGGGGACCAGCGCGACGTTGGCGGTGGCGAACGCGCCGACACGGACCCGGCCCCGGTGGCCGCCGTGGATCCCGGCCAGGTCGTCCGCGGCCCGGGACAGACGGTTGAGGACGGCGCGGGCGTGCTCCCAGAGCAGTTCCCCGGCGGGCGTCGGCCGTACGCCGCGGGCCAGCCGCTCGAACAGCGGGCCCCCGGCCTGCCGCTCCAGGGAGGCGATGCGCCGGGAGACCGCGGACTGGGTGTAGTTCAGCTCGGCGGCCGCGGCGGTGAAGGACCCCGTCCGCGCGACGGCGTCGAGCAGGAGCAGGGCGTCGGTCTCGAACACATTCCCCCCATGCATGTCTTCCATGCAAAGTAGTCGCTGGTGGAATGGCATGCCACTGCCTACCGTCGAGAGGCATGATCGCTTTTCTCGGACTGGGGCGCATGGGCGCCCCGATGGCCCGGCGGCTCGTGGAGGCCGGGCACGAGGTGACGGTGTGGAACCGCACCCCCCGCACGGTCGAGGGGGCCGCCGTCGCCGCCTCGCCCGCCGAGGCCGTGGCGGGGTCGGATCTCGTCGTGACGGTGCTGCGCGACCCGGCTGCGGTGATGCGGGTGCTCGCCGACGCGGCGCCCGGGCTGCGGGCGGGAGCCGTGGTGGTGGAGATGTCCACGATCGGGCCCGCCGCGGTGGCCGAACTCCGTGACCGGCTGCCTGCGCAGGTGGGACTGGTGGACGCGCCGGTGCTGGGCGGCGTGGGGCCCGCGCGGGACGGCACGCTGACGGTCCTGGCGGGCGGCCGGTCCGAGGACCTGGCGCGCTGCCGGGAGGTGCTCGGCGTGTTCGGCACCGTGCGGGAGGCGGGCGGCCCCGGGGCGGGGGCGGCGCTGAAGCTCGCCGTGATGAGCGCACTGGTGCCCGCGCAGGTGCTGCTCGCCGAGACCGTCGCGTACGGCGAGGCGATCGGCGTGCAGGCCGGGACGTTGCTGGACGTGCTGGGCGGCACCCCGCTCGGCGCGCTGGCCGAGCGGGTCCGGCCGGCGGTCCAGGGCCGCCCCGGCGAGCGCCGGTACGGACTGGACCTGGCGGCCAAGGACCTGGCTCTGGCCGCGCACCCGCTCCAGACGCTCGCGGCGGCGGCCGCGGACCGGCTGGGCGGCGCCGTCTCCGCCGGACTGGGCGACGCGGACCTGACGGCCGTGTTCGGGCACGTCGCGGCGGGCCGCCGGACCGGGGTCCGGAAGATCGATCCGGCGTCGGTCCCGGCGACCAACGGGCTCTACTCCCACGCCGCCAGGTCGGGGAACCTGCTGTTCGTCTCCGGGCAGGTGGCGCTGGACCACGACGGGAAGGTGGTCGGCGAGGGCGACATGACCCGCCAGGCGGAGCTCGTGATGGAGTACCTGGCGCGCGTCCTCGCCGACCAGGGGTGCACGTTCGACGACGTCACCCACATCCGGACCTTCGTCACCGACATGTCGCTGCTGCCGGAATACGCGGCCGTCCGGCGGCGGTACATCACCGGCGCGCCTCCGGCCAGCACGACCGTGGAGGTGTCACGGCTGTTCCGGCCGGGGCTGCTGATCGAAGTGGAGGTGACGGCGGTCGTGCCGGCGGTCTCCTGACCGCCCGGGGTGCCGGGCGCGCCCCGCGTCCGGTGAGTGCAGACGAGCGCCTCCCGGACCGAGCCGACAGATCGCGGTGAAGACACCATGGTCGGCCAGGCCGAGAGCCGAGCTCTTCCGGGAGGAGGTCGTCTACGTCCTCGCGGTCAGGCCAGAGGCCCGGTGACCGTCTCCGCGGCGGCGACGACCGCGCCGTCCGCGACCAGCCGGACCACCGCCTCGATCTCCGGCGCGAGGAAGCGGTCCGGGCCGGGGCCGGCGACCGTCTCGCGCAGGGTGGCCACCACGGCCCCGGTCGCGGGCGCGGGCCGGTGCGGCGCCCGAAGGTCGATCGCGCGGGCCGCGGTGAGGATCTCCACCGCGAGCACCCTGGTCAGCCCGTCCACCGCGCGGCGCAGCTTGCGGGCGGCCGACCAGCCCATGGAGACGTGGTCCTCCTGCATGGCGGAGCTCGGGATGGAGTCCACGCTGGCGGGGACCGCCAGGCGCTTGAGCTCGGAGACGATCGCGGCCTGGGTGTACTGGGCGATCATGTGGCCGGAGTCCACGCCGGGGTCGTCGGCCAGGAAGGCCGGCAGGCCGTGGCTGCGGGCGACGTCGAGCATGCGGTCGGTGCGCCGCTCGGAGATGCTCGCCAGATCGGCGACCGCGATGGCCAGGAAGTCCAGCACGTAGCCGACGGGGGCGCCGTGGAAGTTGCCGTTGGACTCCACCCGGCCGTCGGCCAGGACCACCGGGTTGTCGATCGCGGAGGCGAGCTCGCGCATCGCGACCGAGGCGGCGTGCGCGAGGGTGTCGCGGGCGGCTCCGGCGACCTGCGGGGCGCAGCGCAGCGAGTAGGCGTCCTGGACGCGGGTGCAGGTGCCGTCCCGGTGGCTGGCCATGATGCCCGAGTCCGCAAGCAGCGCCCGGAGGTTGGCGGCGCTGGCGGCCTGGCCGGGGTGCGGGCGCAGGGCCTGCAGGTCGGCGGCGAAGACCCGGTCGGTGCCGAGCAGCGCCTCCACGCTCATGGCCGCGCCGACGTCGGCGGTCTTGAACAGCCTCGCCAGGTCGTCCATGGCCAGGATCAGCATGCCCAGCATGCCGTCGGTGCCGTTGATGAGCGCGAGGCCCTCCTTGGCGGCCAGCTCGACCGGCTCGACGCCCGCCTGCTTGAGCGCCTCGGCCGCGCCGGTGAGGTTCCCGGCCGCGTCGCGGACGACGCCCTCCCCCATGATCGTCAGAGCCACGTGGGAGAGCGGGGCGAGGTCTCCGGAGCAGCCCAGGCTGCCGTACTCGTGCACGACCGGGGTGATGTGCGCGTTGAGCAGGCCGGCCAGCACCCTGGCGGTCTGCGGCCGCACCCCGGTGTGCCCGGTGGCCAGGGTGTGCAGGCGCAGCAGCATCAGCGCGCGGGTCACCTCGGCCTCCACCTCCGGGCCGGACCCGGCGGCGTGCGAGCGGACCAGCGAGCGCTGGAGCTGCGCGCGGAGCGAGGGGTCGATGTGCCGGGTGGCGAGCGCCCCGAAGCCGGTCGACACCCCGTAGGCCGGGGTGGGGCTCTCGGCGAGCTCGTCGACGCGCGTGCGGGCCGCGGCCATCGCGGCCACGGCGTCGTCGGTGAGCCGTACGGCGGCGCCGCGTCTGGCGACGGCCACCACCTCGGCGAAGGTCAGCGGCTCGGGCCCGATGTCCACGACCACGTTGTCGCGCATGGTGTCACTCTCTCGCATTCGATGTAACCGGTGACCCCCATGCTAGGCCCTTACATTCACCCTCCGGACGACGCGGGGGCGGAATCCCGGTTTGGGGAGTCGCCGCCTATTCGCTAGAGTTCTCTGCGTGAGACCGGCTCGCCCGGGAAACACGCGGAAGTGGCTCAGTGGTAGAGCATCACCTTGCCAAGGTGAGGGTCGCGGGTTCGAATCCCGTCTTCCGCTCGGAGAGGCCCTCGGGTCTCACTCGGTGGAGTGGCCGAGAGGCGAGGCAACGGCCTGCAAAGCCGTGTACACGGGTTCAAATCCCGTCTCCACCTCTGGTCTTCACGCCCGGACGATTAGCTCAGCGGGAGAGCGCTTCCCTGACACGGAAGAGGTCACAGGTTCAATCCCTGTATCGTCCACCAGCGCGGCGGGTCCCGGCCTAATCGGCCGGGGCCCGCCTTTTTCGGTTTTCGCGCTCCCAGGTCGGTCCGCGCTCGCGGGTGCTCCACGCTCCCGGACGGTCCGCACTCCCGGGCGGTCCGCGCGGCCGCCGCAGATTCCCCGGCCCGGTCGGCCCTCCCCGCCCGGTGGTCCGGCGGCTCCGGTGTGATCCCCGTCTCTCCGGCGACGCGGCTCCCGCGTTGCCTCAGCCCCGCGCCCGGTCTGCCGATAGTGCGGCGTGGACGGTTCCCGGCCTTGGCGGGTCTTCCTCCTCGGCGGCCTCGTCGCCCTGGGGGTGTACGTGCTGCTCCCGTACGGGCCCTTCCGCGACGCGTTCTACGCCTCCGTCGGGCTGTCCGGGGCGGCGGCGTCGTTCCTGGTGGCCGCCCGCCTGCGCGGCACCGTCGGCCTGGCCTGGGCGCTGATGGGCCTGGGCCTGGTCGGCACCGCGACCGGCGACCTCATGTGGCTCTACTACGACCACATCGCCGGGGTGGACCCCTTTCCCTCGCCCGCCGACATCGCCTACCTGCTGCAGTACCCCTTCGTCACGGCCGCCCTGCTGCTGCTCGCCCGGCACCGGCGGACCCCCGGAGACCGGGGGGCCCTGCTGGACAGCGCCATCGTCACCGCCGGCCTCCTGCTGCCGTACTGGGTGCTCCTGATCGACCCGAACATCGGCGGCCACGAGTCCACCTTCGACCAGCTGGTCGCCCTGGCCTATCCGCTCGCCGACGTGGTGCTGCTCGCCGGGCTCGTCCGCCTGCTGTCCGTCTCGGGCGCGCGGACGCCGTCCTTCCGGCTGCTCACCCTGGCGATGGTCTCCCTCCTCACCGGGGACGTGATCTTCATCTCCACCGAGGGGGCGGAGGTCTTCGGCCTGCCCCTCGGGGACGCCCCGTTCCTGATGTCGTACGTGCTGTGGGGAGCCGCGGCGCTGCACCCCTCCGCGCAGGACCTGCTGAGCACCTCCTCGGACGGGGTGCCGTCCTTCACCACGCGCCGGCTGCTCACGCTGATGGCCGTCGTCCTGCTGGCCCCCGGCACCATGGCCGCGCAGCTCGTCTCCGGGTTCGAGCTGAGCGCCTGGCCCGTGACCATCACCTCCGCGGTGCTCTTCGTGCTGGTGGTGGCCCGGATGTCGGACCTGCTGCACCGCCTGCAGGACCAGGCCCGGATGCTCGACGAGGTCGCGCGCACCGACACGCTGACCGGGCTGCCCAACCGGCGCACCCTCGACGCCCAGCTGGCCCGGGAGTACGCGCGCGCCGAGCGGGACGGCACGCCGCTGTGCCTGGCGATGGTCGACCTCGACCGGTTCAAGCTGTTCAACGACACCCACGGGCACCAGGCCGGGGACCTGCTGCTCACCGGCGCCGCCACGGCCTGGAGCCTCGTGCTGGGCGGGCGGGACATGCTGGCCCGCTACGGCGGGGAGGAGTTCGTGCTCGTCATGCCGGGCCGGGAGCCGGCGGACGCGGAGGCGCTGCTCGCCGCCATGCGCGCGGCCACCCCGCAGGAGCAGACCTTCTCGGCCGGGCTCGCGCTCTGGGACGGCCGGGAACGCCCATCCGACCTGCTGCACCGCGCCGACCTGGCCCTGTACGCCGCCAAGGAGGCCGGGCGCGACCGGGTGGTGCGGGCGAGCGGCTCGCGCCCGGGTCCCCCGTCCCGGGCGAGGACGTGACTCCCGCGGCCTCCGCCGTCCTCACGGCTCGAGCTCCCGCAGGGCCGCCCGCACGGCCTGCTCGCGCGCCCAGGCCGCGTCCCGGCCCGGCAGGCCGAGGAGGACGTCGTACGCGAGGCCGTCCATGACGCGGCACGTCCGCAGGGCGTGCTCCCCGGTGTCGTCCACCGGCCGGAACACCCCCCGCCCGATGCCCCGGGCCACGATCCCGGCCAGTTCGCCGGCCCAGGACCCAATGAAGGAGGCGATCCGGGTCAGGGTCTCCTCGTCCCGCGGCGGCCGGGCGACGACCTGCGCCCACAGCCGCCACCGCACGTCTCCGGGGCCCGTGGGGAGGTACAGCTCCACCAGGCGGACCAGCGCCCGGCGCGGGTCGGCGACGGCCGCGAGCTCGGCGGTGCGGCGCTCGGCCAGCTCGTCCTCGCTGAGCAGGAGCGTCGAGACCAGGATCCGGTCGCGCCTGCCGAAGTAGTACATGACGTGGCCGCTGCTCATGCCCGCGCGCTCGGCGATGTCGCGCACCCGTACCCGCTCGGGCCCCACCTCGTCGATCGCCAGCAGCGCGGCCCGCAGCACGTGCGCCCGCACGTCGGGACGCTCCGGCCGGGTGAGGGACGCCGCGGCGGCTCCGGGCTTCGCAGTCATGAGCACCACCGTACCGGTTTAGAATCCTGATCTAAGTTTGAACAACGTTCCAGAAAGGGTGCGCCGTGCGGCTGACACCGACCGAGCGTGACCGGCTGCTGCTGTTCACCGCCGCCGAGCTGGCCCGGGCCAGAAGGGCGCGGGGGCTCCGGCTGAACGTGCCGGAGGCCACCGCGCTGATCGCGGACGCGGTCTGCGAGGCCGCCCGGGACGGGGCCCGGCTGGCCGAGGCGGTCGAGGCGGGCCGGGCGGTGCTCGGCCCGGACGACGTGCTGCCCGGCGTGGCCGACATCGTCACCGAGGTGATGGTCGAGGCGGTCTTCGACGACGGCACCCGCCTGGCCGTGGTGGGCGACCCGATCGGAGGCGGCTCCCTGGGCCCCGACGCGCCCGGCGCGGTGGTCGGCGCGGCCCGGCAGGACGCGGACCCGGCGGGCTCTGCGGGTCCGGCGGGCTCTGCGGGTCCGGACGGGGTGGAGGTGGACGTCCTCAACACGGCGGCGGTGCCGATCAGCGTCACCTCGCACTTCCACTTCTTCGAGGTCAACCCGCGGCTCCGGTTCGACCGGGGCGCCGCCTACGGGCGCAGGCTGGCCGTCCCCGCCGGCTCGGCGGTCCGCTTCGGCCCGGGCGAGAGCCGTACCGTGCGGCTGGTCCCCATCGGCGGCGCCCGCGTCGCGATCGGGTTCGCCGGGCTGGTGGACGGCCCGCTGGACGCGCCCGGGGCGTTCGAACGGGCCATGGACAAGGCGCGGGCCTGCGGTTACCTGGGGAGCGGTGAATGAGCGAGCGGATCGGCGGCGCGGGCGGCGGAGGCGGCGCGGGCCATGTGGGCGTGTACGGCCCGCGCAGGGGCGACCGGGTCCGGCTCGGCGACACGGGCCTGGTGGTCGAGGTCGAGCACGACTCGCAGCTGCCCGGGGAGGAGTTCCTCGCCGGTTTCGGCAAGACCGCCCGGGACGGCCTGCACCTGAAGGCCGCCTCGGTCCGGGAGACCTGCGACCTGGTGATCTCCAACGTGCTGGTCCTGGACCCCTTCCTCGGGGTGCGGACCGCGTCGATCGGCGTCCGCGAGGGCCGCATCCACGCCGTCGGCCGGGCCGGGAACCCCGACACGCTGGACGGCGTGGACGTGGTGGTCGGCACCGGGACCACGATCGTGTCCGGCGAGGGGCTGATCGCCACGGCGGGCGCGATCGACACGCACGTGCACCTGCTCAGCCCGCGCATCATGGAGGCCTCGCTCGCCTCCGGCGTGACCACGATCATCGGGCAGGAGTTCGGGCCGGTCTGGGGCGTCGGGGTCAACTCGCCGTGGGCGCTGCGGCACGCGTTCAACGCCTTCGACGCCTGGCCGGTGAACATCGGCTTCCTGGCCCGCGGGTCCTCCTCGCATCCGGCGCCGCTGGTGGAGGCGCTGGCCGAGGGCGGCGCGAGCGGTTTCAAGGTGCACGAGGACATGGGGGCGCACACCCGGGCGCTGGACACCGCGCTGCGGGTGGCCGAGGAGTACGACGTGCAGGTGGCGCTGCACACCGACGGCCTCAACGAGTGCCTGTCGGTCGAGGACACGCTCGCCGTGCTCGACGGCCGGACGATCCACGCCTTCCACATCGAGGGCTGCGGCGGCGGCCACGTGCCGGACGTGCTCCGGCTGGCCGGGGTGGCCAACGTCATCGGCTCCTCCACCAACCCGACGCTGCCCTTCGGCCGGGACGCGGTCGCCGAGCACCACGGGATGATCGTCTCGGTGCACGGCCTCAAGCCGGAGCTGCCCGGCGACGCCGCCCTGGCCCGGGACCGGATCCGGGCGGGCACCATGGGCGCCGAGGACGTGCTGCACGACCTCGGCGTCATCGGCATCACCTCCTCCGACGCCCAGGGCATGGGACGCGCGGGCGAGACGGTCCGCCGGACGTTCGCCATGGCCGGGAAGATGAAGGGCGAGCCGGGGGCGGGGCTGGACACGGGGCTGGACACGGACGGGCGCAACGACAACGAGCGGGTCCTGCGCTACCTGGCCAAGCTGACGGTCAACCCGGCGATCGCGCACGGGCTGGCCCACGAGGTCGGATCCCTGGAGCCGGGCAAGCTGGCCGACATCGTGCTGTGGCGGCCCGACCACTTCGGCGCCAAGCCGCAGCTCGTGCTGAAGGCGGGCTTCCCCGCCTACGGCGTGACCGGCGACCCGAACGCCTCCACCGACGCCTGCGAACCGCTGGTGCTGGGCCCGCAGTTCGGCGCGCACGGGGCCACCGCCGCGGACCTGTCGGTGGCCTTCGTCAGCGGGGCCGCCGCCGGAGCGGGCGGGGACCGGATGACCACCCGCCGCCGCCGCGTGGGCGTGCGCGGCACCCGGGGCATCGGCCCGGCGGACCTGGTCCGCAACTCCCGGCTCGGCACGGTCCGGGTGGACCCGCTGGGCCGGGTCACCCTCGACGGCGAGGAGGTCCGGTCCTCCCCCGCCGACACGGTCTCCCTCAGCCGCCTGTACTTCCTCTGACCCCGTCCCCCGCCCTCCCCGCCCCCGTCCCTCGGGGGCGGCCGATCCCCCAGGAGCCGGCCCATGTTCTCCATGCCACCGGAGTGGCACCCGCACACCCGTACCTGGATGTCCTGGCCGGTCTCCGGCTACGCCCTGGCGGATCCGGAGGCGTCCTACCGGGCCTGGTCGAGCGTGGCCAACGCGGTCGTGCGCCACGAGCCGGTCACCATGGTCGTCGACCCGAGCGAGCGCGGATCCGCCGCCCGGTGGCTGGACCCCCGCGTCGAGGTGATGGAGCAGCCGCTCGACGACTGCTGGATGCGCGACAACGGCCCCACCTTCCTGATCGACGGGCGGGGCGGCCTGGCCGGGGTGGACTGGACCTTCAACGGCTGGGGGTGGAACGCCCACGCCAAGGACGACCTGGTCGCCCGGGCGGTCCTGGAGCGGGCCGGGGCGCGGCGCCTGCGCTCCGAGCTCGTCAACGAAGGCGGCGGCATCCACGTCGACGGCGAGGGGACGGTGATCGTCACCGAGACCGTGCAGCTCGGCGAGGCGCGCAACCCCGGCTGGACCAGGCAGGAGGTGGAGGGCGAGCTCCGCGCCCGGCTGGGGGTGGAGAAGGTGATCTGGCTGCCCCGCGGCCTGACCGCCGACTACGGCCCGTACGGCACCGGCGGGCACGTGGACCTGCTGGCCTCCTTCGCCCGGCCCGGCCTGGTGCTCTGCCACGTCCAGCCCGACCCGTCCCACCCCGACCACGAGGTCACCCGGGAGAACCTCGCGATCCTGCGGGCCTCGGCCGACGCCAGGGGGCGCGCCCTGGAGGTGGTCGAGCTGCTCGCGCCGGAGACGCAGGAGGCCGGCGGACAGCTCGTCGACTACTCCTACGTCAACCACTACCTGGCCAACGGGCTGGCCCTGCTCTGCTCGTTCGGCGACCCCCGGGACGCCCCGACCGCCGAGCTCTTCGCCCGGCTCTTCCCGGGGCGGTCGATCGAATCGGTGGACGCCCGGGACATCTTCGCCCTGGGCGGCGGCATCCACTGCATCACCCAGCAGCAGCCCGCGCCATGAGGAGTTATGGCGTTATGCGCCCAGCGAATGTCCGCATCCGGCCATTCTCATAATAGATCTTGTCAGTGAGGGTTAATGGTGCGAATACTTGCGATTTGTTCTTATTGGCGAGGAAGGCACGTGATGAAAAAGGTCATCGTTCACAAGCCCGGTACGGTCGCGCTCAGCGGGGCCGCCAGCCCCAAGCACGTCGGCTGAACCGGAACCGCAGAGCCGGCGTCCAGAGATGGGCGCCGGTCCGCCGAGGAGAATGAGGAGATCGGTGAGTCGGGGACCCCTCGCCCCGGGAGAAGCCTCGGAAGAAGCGCCCCTTCCTCCTTCGCTCCTGCCCCCCGTGGACGCCGACCGGCGCCTGCGCGGGCCGTACACCGCCGCGGGCGCGATCGTCGCCGCCCTGCTGCCGGAGGCCCGGCCGGAGCTCGTCGCCCGCTATGACATCGAACTGCGCGCCGTCGCCCCCGACCTGCACGACCGCATCCCCGCCCGGCGCCGGTCCAGGGCGGACGCCCTGCCCCGGGCGGAGCGGATCCTGGTCCACGCGCCGCGCCGGACCCTGCGCATCGCCAACGGCGTCGCCGAGTTCCTCCGCGCTCATCTGGAGGCCCGTCCGGACGGGCTGCGGGAGCGGCCCGGGCCCCGCAGGCTCGTCGTCACCGGCACCGCCGAGGCCGACCCCACCGACCTGGAACTGCTGGCGGTGCTGCGCCGCCGCGTCCCGCCGGAGCTGCTCACCGTGGAGCTCCGGGAGCAGGCCGCGGCACCGCCCGAACTCGAACCCGAGGAGCACGACAAGCGCGCCGACGAGCTGGAACGGCAGGGCTCCGTCGGCGCGCGCCTCGGCGCGGTCCCCTACCACCGCGAGCGCGGCACCGACCCCCGCCTGGCCGTGGAGGCGCTGCGCTTCGCGGTGCAGTGGTGCCTGGACGCCGGATGCCACGACGCCGTCGCGGAGCTGGGCCCGCGCGGTCTGGCGCTGACCGATCCGGAGAGCGACCCGGAGACCTGGTGGCGGTTCCTGCACAGCACCGCGACCGCGCTCGGCTCGCTGCGCCGCGAGGACGAGGCCGCGGCCCTGTTCGACCTGGCCAGGAGGGAGAGCGTCTCCCCCGTCACGCACGCGGCGGCCGCCTACTCCACCGGCATGCTGAAGGTCCGCCACCACGACCCCGCCCGGCGCGACCCGGAGGCGGCACTGGCCTGGGTGAACCAGGCGATCGCCATCTCGACGCTGCTGCCGGACCCGCGTGAGCGGGCGTTCAAGCTGGGTTTCGACCTCAACGGCCGGGCCCTGGTCGAGGTACGGCTCGGCCGCCCCGCCAGGGCGCTGGAGCTGGTCCAGCAGGCCGTGGACCTGGCCGACCGGGAGCTGGGGCCGGACGAGCACCCGATCCACCGGCTGGTGCTGCTGGCCAACCGGGCGCAGCTCACCGTCATGCTGGGCCGCCCGGAGGCGGCGCTGGAGGACCTGGACGCGGTCATCGCCGCGGATCCGGGCTATCCCGACTACTACATCGACCGGGGCAACCTGCTGCACCGGCTCGGCCGGCTGGACGCGGCGGTCGCCGACTACGAGACGGCCATGCGGGCGGGCCCGCCCTTCCCCGAGCCCTACTACAACCGGGCCGAGATCCGCTTCTCCACCGGCGACCACGCCGGAGCGCTCGCCGACCTGGACCACGCCCTGGAACTCGATCCGGAGTTCGTGGACGCCCTGGCCAACCGGGCGGGCCTGCTGGTCGCGCTCGGCGAGTACGGCCGGGCGCGCGCGGACGCCGAGGCGGGGCTCGCGCTGGACCCGGACAACCCCTACCTGCTGTGCGCGCTGGGCCAGGTGGAGATGGCCGAGGGGAGGCACGCCCCGGCGCGGGCGGCGTTCGACCGCGCGCTGGAACGCTCCCCCGGGCTCTCGGCGGCCTGGGCCAACCGCGGGGTGCTGGCCTTCGAGACCGGGGACCCGGAGGGCGCGGTCGCCGACTTCACCCGCGCCCTGGAACCGGGTGCCGATCCGGCGCTGCTGTTCAACCGGGCGCTGGCGCTGCGCGCGGCGGGACGCGAGCGGGAGGCCGCGGCCGACCTGACCAGGGCGCTGGAGCTGGCCCCGGACGACGAGGACGTCCGGCGCGAGCTGGCCGGTCTCGGCGGCGCCACCGGGGCCGCCGGAGACTCCGGCGGCGTCCCGGACCGCGGGTCGCCAGGGGAATCCGGCGGCGCCCCGGACGGCGCGTCCCCCGGGCACGCCGGCGGCCTCAGCGGGCAGGCCGGGTGAGCTCCCCCGCCAGATAGCGCTCGGCCAGCTCGCAGGTGCCGCGGGTGTAGCCCGCGCCGAGCCCGGCGGCGGTCTCCACCCCGGCGTGGCTGCCGATCCAGGCGACCAGCAGCAGGCGGCGGAACATGACGAACGTCCAGATCTCGGCCTCGTCCTCGGCGGGCAGGCCGAGGACGGTCCGGTAGCCCCGCAGCCAGGCGTCGATCATCGCCGGGACCTCGGGGCGGTGCTCGATGAAGCTGAGCGCCGCGGCCAGGTCGTAGAGGTACCAGCCGAAGCCGCAGTCGTCGAAGTCGATGACGCTGGGCGGCCCGTCACCGGTCACCAGCAGGTTGGCCAGCCGCAGGTCGGCGTGGATCAGGCCGTAGCGGCCGGAGTCCCGGCCGAAGCGGCGCAGCCGCCCGCGCAGCTCCTCCGCCAGGCGCCCCAGTACGGCCAGCGCCTCGGGGTCCATGCCGGGCCCGTCCTGCCAGCGCCCCCACCGGGACTCCCGTCCCAGCGCGGCGCCGTGGTCCCAGTGGAAGCGGGTGAAGGCGGCCGGGCGGCGCCAGGAGCGCGCGTGCCGGTGCATCCGCGCGGTGGTCGCGCCGAGCCGCTCGAAGCCCTCGACCAGGCGGTCCTGCGGGGGCTCGGTCCCCGGCAGGAACTCGAACAGGACGCACTCGCGGGACGGCTCCCCCGGGACCGTCAGCACCCGGGAGCCCTCCGGGGCGCGGAGCACCTCCGGCGTCCTGACCCCGGCCTCCTCGCGGAGCGCCTCCAGCCAGGCCAGCTCGGAGCGGATCGCCGCGGTGGAGTGGTAGCCGAGCCGGTGCACCCGCAGCACGGCCCGGAGCCCGGTCTCCGGGTCGTCGACCCGGAAGGTGGCGTTCTCCGACACGTTGATCAGGGTGACCTCGGCGCCGGGCAGGCCGTACAGGCGCACCGCCGTCCGGGCGGTCGCGTGCACGCGGTCCAGCACGCCGCCGCCGGCGGACAGGTCGTGGGCCCGCACCGCCCCCCGCCCGCCGGGGAGCGCCACCGCCCGCCCGCCCGCGTGCCCCGCCTCCCGGCCGCCGGCGGGCGCCGCCCCCCGGATCGCGCCGGGCCCGGCCCCCGTCACCGGCCCGACGAGCGGAGGTAGGCGAGCACCGCGAGCACCCGGCGGTGCTGGTCGCTGTCCTCGACGTGCAGACCGAGCTTGGCGAAGATGCTGCGGACGTGCTTCTCCACCGCGCCGTCGCTCACCACGAGCTGGCGGCCGATGGCCGGGTTGGACCTGCCCTCGGCCATCAGGCCGAGCACCTCCCGCTCGCGCGGGGTGAGGGAGGCCAGCGGGTCGTCGCGGCGGCGCCGTACCATCAGCTGGGCGACCACCTGCGGGTCGAAGACCGTGCCGCCGGACGCGACCGAGCGCAGGCCCCCCATGAAGTCGTCGACGTCCACGACCCGGTCCTTGAGCAGATAGCCCACCGCGCCGCGCGCGTCGGCGAGCAGGTCGTCGGCGTAGGAGACCTCGACGTACTGCGAGAGGATCAGCACCGGGGCCCCCGGCACCCGCCGCCGCGCCTCGACCGCGGCCCGCAGGCCCTCGTCGGTGAAGCTCGGCGGCATCCGCACGTCCACCACCGAGACGTCCGGCCGGTGCTCGGCGACGGCCTCCACCAGGCTCCCGCCGTCCCCCACCGCCGCCACCACCTCGCAACCGAACTCCTCCAGCAGCCTGATCAGGCCCGCCCTGATCAGGACCGCGTCGTCGGCCACGACTACCCGCACGGCACCTCCGCCACGATCACCGTCGGCCCGCCCACCGGTGAGTCCACCGCCAGCTCGCCGTCCACCGCCCTGAGGCGGTCGGCGAGCCCGGACAGGCCATGTCCCTTGGCGACGTGCGCGCCGCCGACCCCATCATCCCCGATCGTCAGCATCAGGACGCCACCGGTCTTGCTCAGGGTGACCGTGCAGACGGTGGCGTGGCTGTGCTTGGCGATGTTGGTCAGGGACTCGGCGACCACGAAGTAGATCGTGTTCTCCACCGCGGCGGCGAAGCGCCCCTCCACCTGGATGTCCAGCTCGACCGGGACCGTGCACCGCCCGGCGAGCGCGGCCAGCGCCGGGGCCAGGCCGCGGTCGGTCAGGACCGGCGGGGCGATGCCGCGCGAGAGTGCGCGCAGTTCGTCCAGGGTCTCGCGGGTGGAGCTGATGGCGTCGGACAGCATCCGCTCGACCGCCTGGGGGTCCCGCTTGAGCTGGCGCTGGGCCCGGGACAGGTCCATGGCCAGGGAGACCAGGCGCTGCTGCGGCCCGTCGTGGATGTCGCGCTCCAGCTTGCGCAGCGCGTTGGCCTCGGCCGAGACCGCCGCGGCCCGGCCCTCGGCCAGGTCGTCGATGCGCTCCTGCAGCTCCGCGACCCCGGTGAGCATGGCCCGGCCGAGCCCGGCCTGGACCAGCGCCGCCCCCCGGAGCACCACCGGCAACGTGATCGCGAACAGCATGCCGATCACGGTGTTCAGGGTTACCTCCGCCAGGGCGCTGTCGCCGAAGCCGAGCAGTTCCGCCAGCCCGTGGTTGTCCGGGATGCTCGCGGTGATCCACCCGTAGATGGGGGCGGTCAGCCCGAGGACCGTCCCGGCCCACCAGGTCACCGTGATCGAGAACGTCACGACGGCGACCGGGAAGCTCACGATCGCGTGCAGCAGGTCCAGCCACGACTGCCCGCTGGTCAGCGGGTTGACCGCGCGCCGGAACCAGCCGGCGTTCTCCGGTGCGCGGCGGTAGCGCGGCCGGGCGACCTGGTGGCCGAGCACCTGGGGCAGCGAGCGGCGCTCGATGTCGGCGAAACCCCGGGCGAGCATCAGCGTGGCCGCCAGGATCGGCACGCCGAGCCAGACGACGACCGTCCCGAGCCCGGCGGCGAAACCGGCCACCGCCAGGCAGAAGGCGATCACGGAGAGGGGGAAGCCGGTGAGCAGGTAGCGGGTGTCGGTGCCGACGCGGCGCAGGAGGGATCTCATGGGGGAAACGCTACGAGTCCCGGACGGCGCGATCGACCCGGTGCGCAGGCGTCCCGGGGTAGGGCCATCCCTACCCCGGAGGGTGGGGCCGGGGGCGGGAAAGAGGGCGGCAGCCGTCACTGCGCCGCCGAGGGGGTTCGCGGAAGTCTCGGAGCACCTCCCCCCGACGAATCGAGGCGACCCGTGACCGCCGTCCTGACCCGCTCCGCGCCCCCTCCTGCGCGTCCCGTCCCCCCGGTGTCCGCGCCCCCCGGCCGGGACCTGTTCCTCGACGTCCTGCGCCTGTTCGGCACGGCCCTGGTGGTGCTGCAGCACTGGAGCATGCCGGTGCTCTCCGTCACCGGTGACCGGATCACCACCGGAAACGCCCTGGCCACCGGGAACGCCTGGGTGATCACCTGGATCAGCCAGGTGATGCCCCTGGTGTTCTTCGCCGGGGGCGCGGCGGGCGCGATCAGCCACCGCGCCGCGCTCCGGCGCGGCGGCGGCTCGCCCGCCTGGCTCGCGGCGCGGCTGCGCCGCCTGGCCTGGCCGGTGCTGCCGCTGGCCGCGGTCTGGCTGCCCCTGCCCCATCTGCTGCTCGCCCTGGGCCTGCCGTCCCAACCGGTGGTAACGGCCTCGCGCCTGGCCGGGCAGCTGCTGTGGTTCCTGGCCGTCTACCTCGTCGCGGTGGCGGCGACGCCGCTGATGCGCCGGCTCGGCGCGGCGTACGGCCTGCGCGTGCCGGCGGCGCTGGCGGCGGGGGCCGTGGCGGTCGACGTGCTGCGGTTCGCCTGCGGCCTGGAGGCGGCGGGCTGGGCGAACATCGGCCTGGTCTGGCTCGCGGTGCACCAGCTCGGCTTCCTGTACGCCGAGGGCCGCCTGGACCTCCCCCGGACCCGGCTGTGGGGCATGGCCGCGGCGGGGTACGGCCTGGCCGCGCTCCTGGTCGCCTTCGGCCCCTACCCGGGCAGCATGATCGGCCTGCCGGGGGCCGCGGTCTCCAACATGGCGCCGCCCACGGTGGCGCTGCTGGCGGTGGGGATCGGGCAGATCGGGCTGGCGCTCGCCCTGCGCCGGCAGATCGCCTCCTTCGCCCGGTGGCCGGTGGTGGCGCGGGCGCTGGGCTGGGCCGGTCCGCGCATGATGACCGTCTACCTGTGGCACATGAGCGCGCTGTTCTGCGTCACCGCGGTGGTCGTGGTGGGGCTGGGCGTCCCCACCCCGGAGCCGGGCGGCTCCGCCTGGCTGTCCGGGTGGCCGCACTGGCTGGCCGCGCTCTGCCTGGTCCTGTGGCCGCTGCTGCGCGGACTGTCCCGCTTCGAGGAGCCTCCGGCGGCGGCGCCGTACCGCGGGGGGACCGCCCGGATCGCCGCGGCGCTCGCGCTGGCCGGCGCGGGACTGCTCGTCCTGACCGTGTCCGGCTTCGCCCCCGGGCCCTGGCCCGTGCTCGGCTCCGGCCTGCTGCTGGGCGGGCTGCTGCTCACCCGCTCGACGGGATTTCGCCGGATCCGCGGGAATTGACCCCATCTCTACCGCCCCGGTGGTTCGACCACCGCCCGTTCTTCGGCAGGATGGGAGGGTGAGCCTTGTAGATCGCCTGCCCGAAGAGATCGACGCCGACCCCGACGCCATCTTCGACGCCTTCGTCGAGTGGAACACCGAGCGGGGGCTCACCCTCTATCCGGCCCAGGAGGAGGCCCTGATCGAGGTGGTGTCGGGCAACAACCTGATCCTGGCCACCCCGACGGGCTCGGGCAAGAGCCTGGTCGCGGCGGGGGCGCACTTCACCGCCCTTACCCGCGACGTGCGCACCTTCTACACCGCGCCGATCAAGGCGCTGGTGTCGGAGAAGTTCTTCGACCTGTGCGAGCTCTTCGGCACCGAGAACGTCGGCATGATGACCGGCGACGCGAGCGTGAACCCCGGCGCGCCCGTCATCTGCTGCACCGCGGAGATCCTCGCCAACGTCGCGCTGCGCGACGGCGCGGCCGCCGACATCGGCCAGGTCGTGATGGACGAGTTCCACTTCTACGCCGAGCCGGACCGCGGCTGGGCCTGGCAGGTGCCGCTGCTGGAGCTGCCGAACGTGCAGTTCGTCCTGATGTCGGCGACCCTCGGCGACGTGAGCATGTTCGAGGAGGACCTGACCCGGCGCACCGGCCGGCCCACCTCGGTGGTCAAGCACGCCGAGCGCCCGGTCCCGCTGGTCTACTCCTACCGGATGACCCCGCTGCACGAGACGCTGGAGGAGATGCTCTCCACCAACCAGTACCCGGTCTACGTGGTGCACTTCACCCAGGCCTCCGCCATGGAGCGGGCGCAGTCGCTGATGAGCATCAACATGTGCACCAAGGCCGAGAAGGAGGCCATCGCCTCGCTGATCGGCAACTTCCGCTTCACCACCAACTTCGGCCGCGCCCTGTCCCGGCTGGTACGGCACGGCATCGGCGTGCACCACGCCGGCATGCTGCCGAAGTACCGCCGCCTGGTGGAGCGGCTGGCCCAGGCGGGCCTGCTGAAGGTCATCTGCGGCACCGACACCCTCGGCGTCGGCGTGAACGTGCCGATCCGCACCGTGCTGTTCACCGCGCTCAGCAAGTACGACGGCAGCAAGGTCCGGCGGCTGCGCGCCCGCGAGTTCCACCAGATCGCCGGGCGGGCGGGCCGGGCCGGCTACGACACCATCGGCTACGTCGCCTGCCAGGCCCCCGAGTACGTCATCGAGAACGAGAAGGCCCTGGCCAAGATCGGCGACGACCCCAAGCGGCGGCGCGGCTACGCCCGCAAGAAGCCGCCGGAGGGCTTCGTCGGCTGGAGCGAGGAGACCTTCGCCAAGCTCCAGGAGGCCGAGCCCGAGCCGCTCGGCTCCCGCTTCAAGGTCAGCAACGCCATGCTGCTGGCGGTCATCAACCGGCCCGGCGACTGCTTCGCCGCGATGAGGCACCTGCTCACCGACAACCACGAGGACCGCAAGTGGCAGCGGCGGCACATCAGCCAGGCCATCGCGATCTACCGCTCGCTGCTGGCGGGCGGCGTGGTGGAGCAGCTGGACGAGCCCGACGAGCAGGGCCGCCGGGCGCGCCTCACCATCGACCTGCAGGAGGACTTCGCGCTCAACCAGGCGCTGTCGACCTTCGCGCTGGCCGCCTTCGAACTGCTCGACCGCGAGGCCCCCACCTACGCCCTCGACATGGTCTCGATCGTGGAGTCCATCCTCGACGACCCGCGCCAGATCCTGTCCGCCCAGCTGAAGAAGGCCCGGGGCGAGGCCGTCGCGCAGATGAAGGCCGACGGGATCGAGTACGAGGAGCGGATGGAGCTCCTGGCCGAGCTCACCCACCCGATGCCCCTGGCCGACCTGCTGCTCGGCGCCTACGAGACCTACCGGCGCGGCCACCCGTGGGTGGCCGACTACACGGTCAGCCCCAAGAGCGTCGTGCGCGACATGTACGAGCAGGCGATGACCTTCACCGAGTACGTCGGCCACTACGAGCTGGCCCGCTCCGAGGGCGCCGTGCTCCGCTACCTCGCCGACGCCTACCGCACGCTGTCGCGGACCATCCCCGAGCACCTGAAGACCGAGGACCTGGTCGACCTCATCGAGTGGCTCGGCGAGCTGGTCCGCCAGGTCGACTCCAGCCTGATCGACGAGTGGGAGAAGCTGGCCAACCCCGCCCAGGCCCTGGAGGCCGAGCAGGAGATCGAGGTCAAGCCGCGCCCGGTCACCGGCAACCCGCGCGCCTTCCGGGTGCTGGTCCGCAACGCGATGTTCCGCCTGGTGGAGCTGGTCGCGCTGGAGAAGGAGGAGGAGCTCGCCGAGCTCGCCCCGGACGTCGACTGGCCCGCCGCCCTGGACGCCTACTACGACGACCACGAGGAGGTCGGCACCGGCCCGGACGCCCGCGGCCCGGCCCTGCTCCGCATCGAGGAGGAGAAGGAGCTCTGGAAGGTCCGCCAGGTCATCGCCGACCCGGCGGGCGACGGCGACTGGGGCATCGACGCCCAGGTCGACCTGGCCGCCTCCGACGAGGAGGGCCGGGCGGTGGTCCACGTCATCGGGCTCAACCGCCTCTGACCGCGCCGCCGCTCCGCCGCTCCGGCGGCGCGGCCCCGGCCCGCTCCCTCCGGTCGTGCCGGGCCGCGGCCGGTAGTGACCCGCGATGACCGGCGATGACCGGCCGTGAATCCCCGGGACGCCTCAGGGGTGCATGCGCGCGCCCTTGAGGATCTTGTCCACGGCGTTCTTCGGCCCGTACACGGCCAGGCCCACCAGGTCGAGCCCGTCCCGGGGCACCGCGCGCACGGCGGCCCGGTTGTCCCGGTCGTTGCCGGTCGCGAACAGGCCGGAGGTGAACACCGACAGGGGGACGCCCCGGCCGGCCGCGCGGGCGTGCGCCTCCCTCAGCACCTCCTTGTCCCCCTCGAAGACCAGCACGGGCTGGCGGAACATGGGCAGGTACCCGGTGCCGTCCGCGTCCGCGTAAGGCTCGCCGATCACCTCCGGCCGCTCCGCGCCGATGCCGCTGACCAGGAAGGCCGTCACGTTCAGGCGCTGCCACGTCTCCAGGTCGTCGCGGAGCAGGACGGCGATCTTGGTGTCGAAGCGGACGGGCGCGTCCCCGGACTCCGGGGACTGTGGCGACTTACCGGACTCCGGGGACTGCGAGGACTCTGGCGAACCCCCGGACTTCTCGGACTGCGGGGACTGCGGGGACTGCGGGTGTGCTCTCATGGACGCCGATTCTGTTCGGCCGCACCCGGACCGGTCTTGTACGTTCTTCGCATGGTCGGCCGTCCGGACATCGTCGCGTGGCGCCCGCCGGTGCGGGGCATCACCGAGGTCTTCCACGCGCGCTTCACCGACCACGCCTACCCCATGCACACCCACGACTCGTGGGCGCTGCTCATCGTCGACGACGGCATGGTCAAGTACGACCTGGACCGCCACGAACACGGCACCCCCCGCGGCACGGTCACCCTCCTGCCGCCCCACGTGCCGCACAACGGCTGCGCGGTCACCCCGCAGGGGTTCCGCAAACGCGTGCTCTACCTGGACGCGGCGCACCTGGACGGAGACCTCGTCGGCCCGGCGGTGGACCGCCCGGTGCTGGACGATCCCGTGCTGCGCGACCGGGTCCACCTGCTGCACGCCTGCCTGGTGTCCCCGGGCGAGGAACTGGAGGCCGAGAGCCGCCTCGCCCTCGTCTCCGAACGCCTCGGCGACCACCTGCGCGGACGGGCCGGCGTGAGGCCGGCCGTGCACGATCCGGGAATCGCCCACCGATTGCGCGACCTGCTCGACGAGCGCTTCGTCCGGGGACTCACCCTGAGGGAGGCCTCGGACGCCCTGCACTCCCACCCCGCCCACCTGGTCAGGGCGTTCGGCCGCGAGTTCGGCATGGCGCCGCACCAGTACCTGACCGGGCGCCGGGTCGACCTCGCCCGCCGGCTCCTGCTGGAGGGCGTGCCGCCGCCCGCCGCCGCGACCTCCGCCGGCTTCTACGACCAGTCCCACCTCACCCGGCACTTCAGGCGCGTGCTGGGCACCACCCCCGGGCACTACGCGCGCGCCCGGCCCCCGGGACGGTGACCGGCCGCTCCTCCCAGAGGTCCCTCCCGTGCTCCCCCGTGTGGCGGAGGCGGCCCGAGGAACCCGTGAGAATGGGGGCATGAGCGATGAGGCGATCAGGCAGGTGCTCGGCCTTCTCTACCAGGACGACACGCTGCGGGTGCTGTCGGCGCTGGCGCTGGAGCGCGCGCCCGAGGAGTCGGGGCTCGAGCGGGACGCGATGCTGCTGGCGCTGGACCGGCTGAAACGCGGCGGGCTGGCCGTACACGACCACGAGGGGGTGTGGCGGCTGCGGCGGGAGCGCTTCCGCGAGCTGCTGCACGCCGCGGCCCCGCCGCCCGAACCGGTCTCCCCCGAGGAGAAGGTGCTGCGCGCCTTCCTCGTGGAGGGGCGGCTGCGGGCCATCCCCAGCAAGCGCGACAAGCAGCTCGTCGTGCTGAACTACGTGGCCCAGGTCTTCGAGCCGGGCGTGCGCTACTCGGAGAAGGACGTCAACGTGGTGCTGCGCGCCTTCCACGACGACTACGCGGCGCTGCGCCGCTACCTGGTCGACGAGGGCCTGCTGACCCGCGAGAACAACGTCTACTGGCGCAGCGGCGGCACGGTCGACGTCGCGGGCGCCTGAGGCGGCCCGGAGGCCGGCCCGCCGATGCGCCCGGCCGCCGCGATCGCGGCGCCCCCGGGACGCCCGCACTCCGTTCGTCGGCGTCCCCGTCCGGTCCGCCCGCGACGCTCCCTCCACGGGCGGACCGGCGTGAGATCACCGGCCGTAGTACTTCTTCGCGCCGTCGTGGAGCGGGACCGGGTCGGTCTCCGGCGCCTTCTCCCGGGTGATGCCCCTGGCCGACGGGTGCACCTTCTCCAGGTCGGCCCTGCGGTCGAAGAGCAGCCGGGTCAGGCTCTCCGCGAGCCCCGGATCCATCTTCTCGTTCACCACCAGCAGGTTCGGCACCACGATCGTGGGCACGTCGGCGGGAGTGCCGTAGACGTCCTTGCCGATGACGCCCTGCGCGTACACCGGCCCGTGCTCGGCCTGCATCTTCGGCAGGGAGGCGTCCAGCGGGACGAAGGCGACCTCGTCCTTGAGGCTGGTGAACAGGTCGGTGATGCCCGGCGTGGGCAGGCCGCCGGACCACACCAGCGCGTCCAGCGTGCCGTCCTTGATGCCCTGCACGCTCTCCGGCAGGCCCAGGGACTGCCGGGTGACGTCCTCGTCGGGGTCGAGGCCCGCCGCCTCGAGCAGCCGCAGCGCGATCACCTCGGTGCCGGAGTTGGGCGAGCCGGTGGAGACCCGCTTGCCCTTCAGGTCCGCGACGGACTTCACGCCCGCGTCGGCGGCGGCGACCACCTGGGTGGAGTTGTCGTACAGCCGGGCGAGCGCGCGGATCGGCTGGGGCCCGGTGAACGCCCCCTTGCCGGCCACCGCGTCGGCCGCGGAGTCGGCCAGGGTGAAGGCGATGTCGGAGTCGCCCCGCACGACGCGCTGGATGTTCTCCACCGACGCGCCGGTCGCCTCGGCCGTCGCCTGGTAGCCGGGTACGTGCCTGCCGATCTGGTCGGCCAGTCCGCCGCCGAGGACGTAGTAGACGCCGGTGGTGTTGCCGGTGGCGATCGACAGCCGCTTGCCCGCGCCGGCCGGCTGGTCCGCGGCCCGCTCAGCGGACCGGTCCCCGCCGCAGGCGGACAGGAGCAGCGTTCCCGCGGCCATCAAGGCGGCCAGACGTCTCATGGTCGTACCTCCCGTTTGCGCATCACCAGGTGGAGTGCGAGTGCGACGATCAGCACGCCCGCCCCCGTCAGCACGGGGACGGGCGACAGGAACAGCAGCGCCACGGCGGCCGCCCCGCACAGCGCCCGGACCGGCGCAGGGACGGGACCGGCCAGCCAGCCGCCGGTGGTGACGGCCAGCGCGGCCACGGCCAGCGCCGACACCGCCGCGGCGAGAGCGATCTCCCCCGCCGGGGCCTGGGCCAGCAGCGCCGACCCGCCCGGGGTCAGCACGAAGGCGAAGGGCACCAGGAAGGCCGGCAGCGTGTACTTCCAGGTGGCCAGCATCGTCCGGTAGGCGTCGCCCCCGGTGATGGCCGAGGCCGCGAAGGCCGACAGCGCCGTCGGCGGGCTGACCTCCGAGAGCACGGCGTAGTAGAAGATGAACATGTACGTCTCGGCGTCGCTGACCCCGAGGTCCTTCAGCGCCGGGCCGATGATCACCGCCGCGATCACGAACGACGCCGTCACCGGTACGGCCAGGCCCAGCAGGAGCACCGCCAGGGCGCACATCAGCGCGGTGACGGCGAGGACGCCTCCCGAGACCCCGACGATCAGCGAGCTCGCCTTCAGGCCCAGTCCGGTGAGCGTGACCACGGCGACGATCATCCCTGCGGCGGCGCAGGTCACCGCGACCGGCAGCACCCCGAGCGTGCCCGCGGCCAGGGCGCGGGCCGCCCGGCGGGGCGTGAGCCGGTGCTCGCGGTCGAGGAAGGAGAGCGCGAAGGCCAGCAGCGTGGCGTACACCACCGCCCGGAACGGCGACTGGCCCAGCGCCATCAGCACGACGATCACGAACAGCGAGCTGAAGTGGTAGCCGAACCGCCGCAGCAGCGGCCACAGGCGCGGCGGCCCGGCCGTGCCGTACCCGCCGCCCACGCCGCCCACGTCGGCCACCCCGCCCGCGGCGGTCACGCCGTCCGCGCCGTCCGCGCCGAGCTCGCCCGATCCGCCCGGTCCGCCCGGTCCCGTTCCGGCGGACGGCCCCTGCGGCCCGGCGGCGCGCACGCCGTACCGGCGGGCGTCCATCTCGATGGCCAGGAAGACGCCCAGGTAGTACAGGAGCGTGGGGACCGTCGCGTAGACCAGCACCGTGAGGTAGCCGACCTGCATGTACTCGGCGATGATGAACGCCGCCGCGCCCAGCGTGGGCGGCGAGAGGATCGCGCCGATGCCCGCCGCGGCGAGCACGCCCCCGCCCTGCTCGCGCGGGTAGCCCGCCCGGCGCAGGATCGGCCAGGCGACGCTGCCGACGCTCACGGTCGTGGCGACCCCGGACCCGCTGACCGTGCCCAGCAGGAACCCCGCGAGGGCGACCGTACGGCCCGGCGCGGCACGCGAGCGCCGGAACGCGGCCAGGGAGACCTCCACGAAGAACCGGCCCGCGCCGGAGTGGTCGAGGACCGCCCCGTAGATCGTGAACAGGATGATGTAGGTCGCCGCCACGTCCAGCGGCACGCCGTACACGCCGTCGGTGCCCATCACGAACGAGGCGAGGATCCGGTCGACGTCGTAGCCGCGGTGCCCGAGCAGCCAGTCGAAGGGCAGGTGGCCGCCGTAGTAGGCGTAGGCCAGGAACGCCAGGCAGACCGCGGGGAGGATCCAGCCGACGGTCCGGCGGCAGGCCTCCAGCACCAGCAGCGACAGCACCGCGCCCGCGGCCACGTCCAGGGCGGTCGGGTCGAACGCCCGGCGGATGAAGTCGTCGAAGACGGTCAGCGGGTAGAGGCAGACCGCCAGTGAGAGCGCCGCCAGCGCCCAGTCGGCCGCGCCGGGCCGGTCGCCGCCGCCCCGCCGAGGCCGGTAGCAGACGAAGACCAGCGGCAGCACGACCGCGAGGAACGCCATCCGGTACGGCAGGACGGAGCCGGGGAAGAACGTCTGCCACAGCACGTAGAGCGACAGGCACAGCGCGACCCCGGTGACGGCGAGCGACAGCGTGCCGGGCAGGTGCCGGGCGGGCCGCTCGGCGTCGTACTCCGCGATGAGGTCCTCGGGTGATGACCGTGCCGCCGTCTCCGTCAACCGCCGCTCCCGGGTGTGGGCCGCCTGCCGTTGACCGCACGGTACACACGCGGCTGACGCCGGTCCGTCAGATCCGGATCACATTACGGTCACGCCGGTCAGCCGCCCGAGGTGTCGAGCTCGGCGTCCGCGCAGGGCACCGCCAGGTCGTACGGGTCGTCGAGCCAGCCCGCGGGCAGGTGCACGCGATCACGGGCGTGGGTCTTGCCGCGCGGCGCGTCCGCCACCTCGCCGGGCCAGGGCTGGGCGGGGTCGAGCTCGGCCAGCCCCTCGCGCAGCCCGGCGAGTGTCTCCGAGGTGGCCAGGCGGCGGCGCAGCTCGGAGCCGACGGTGAAGCCCTTGAGGTACCAGCCGACGTGCTTGCGGAAGTCGGCCACGGCGTGCGGCTCGCTGCCGAAGCACTCCGCCAGGAGCGCGGCGTGCCGCTCCATGACCGCGGCGACCTCCCCCAGCCGGGGCCTGGCCCGCTCGCCGCTCCCGGCGCACATCGCGGCCAGGTCGGCGAAGAGCCACGGCCGGCCCAGGCACCCGCGGCCCACCACGACGCCGTCGCAGCCGGTCTCCGCCATCATCCGCCGCGCGTCGTCGGCGCTCCAGACGTCGCCGTTGCCGAGCACCGGGATCTCCGTCACCGCCTCCTTGAGCCGGGCGATCGCCTCCCAGTCGGCGGTCCCGCCGTAGTGCTGGACCGCGGTGCGGCCGTGCAGCGCGACGGCCGCGATCCCCTCCTCCACCGCGATCCGCCCGGCGTCCAGGTAGGTGAGGTGGTCGTCGTCGATGCCCTTGCGCATCTTCATCGTCACCGGGAGCGTGCCGGCGTTGCGCACGGCCTCCCGCAGGATCGCGCGGAGCAGGTTGCGCTTGTACGGCAGGGCGGAGCCTCCGCCGCGCCGGGTCACCTTGGGCACCGGGCAGCCGAAGTTGAGGTCCACGTGGTCGGCCAGGTCCTCTTCGGCCACCATCCGGACGGCCCGGCCGACGGTCACCGGGTCCACCCCGTAGAGCTGGAGGCTCCGGGGCCGCTCGTCCGGCTCGAACCGGATCATCTTGAGCGTCTTGGCGTTCCGCTCCACCAGCGCCCGCGTCGTGATCATCTCGCAGACGAACAATCCGCCGCCCTGCTCGCGGCAGAGCGTGCGGAACGCGGCATTGGTGATCCCGGCCATGGGCGCCAGCACGACCGGCGGCCACACCTCCAGCGAGCCCAGCTTCAACGACTCCACCTCATGTTTCTACCGCACGCGGCCGGATCGGACGAACCGGTCACCGCCCCGGCTCCGCCGCCCGCCACCCGGCGCGCACCGGCCGAGGTGACGCGCGGTTACGCAATCACCCGGAAAACCCGCTAGAGTTCTCTCGTCACCACGGGCCGGAACGCCCGGTGGAGGCACGCGGAAGTGGCTCAGTGGTAGAGCATCACCTTGCCAAGGTGAGGGTCGCGGGTTCGAATCCCGTCTTCCGCTCGGAGAGGCCCTCGGGTCTCACTCGGTGGAGTGGCCGAGAGGCGAGGCAACGGCCTGCAAAGCCGTGTACACGGGTTCAAATCCCGTCTCCACCTCTGGTCTTCACGCCCGGACGATTAGCTCAGCGGGAGAGCGCTTCCCTGACACGGAAGAGGTCACAGGTTCAATCCCTGTATCGTCCACCACGCTCCACGGCCGGGTTCATCCCGGTCGAACGAGAGACGAAGCCCCAGCTCACGGCATCAGCCGAGATCCTGGGGTTTTTGTCGTCCCTGCCGCCCCCGACCGGATGCTTCCGGCCGGGGCTTGGATTCCGACTTCCTCGTAGCTGTGGTCGGTGGGCTCGAAGACCAGCAACCGTCCGTCACGAACGACGTAGCACAGCACTTTGCCCTTGACGACCTTGTTCGCCATCGGTTTCCTCCCCATCGTCCGCTCCAGGCCATTGAGACACGACGTCCCGAGCGACACCAATCGGCACCGAGAGTAAAGTTATGATTACTTTCTGAAGGGAGAATCGTGTCCCCCGGCCATGAGCATGAAATGCCCCTGGAGATGACCAGGCGCCGCCCCGCCTTCGCCTTGGAGCTCCTCGCTCTGGGACTGAAAGCCCACCCGGACGGATACCACGACGCCCGCCTCGAGTCGGTGGAGCTGAACGAGCGGCTGCCCGCCGAGTACATGGCCGACTCGGTCATCTCGGTCGAAGGCCCCGGCGGCGGCCGACGTTTCGTGATCGTGGAGGTCCAGCGAGCGTGGGACGACCGGAAGGTCTGGTCCTGGGCGGCCTACGTCGGCGGCCTGATGGGGCGGCACCGGTGCGCGGTGCTCCTCGTCGTGGTCTGCCTCAACAAGGCCGTCGCCGCCCGCTACGACCGGCCGATCATGCCGACCGACTCGTGCATGCTGCTCCGCCCGGTCGTCGTCGGCCCCGATCAGCTTCCGCTCCCCCGTACCACCGAGGACGTGCTGGCCTCCCCCGAACTCGCCGTGCTGAGCGCGATCGCGCACAGCGACGACTTCGACGTGGTGGCCACGGTGGGAACCGCCATGGCCGAGGTCGAGGACGAGCGGGGCCCTGTTTATTACGATTATCTTTTCGGACATCTCGCGGAGCCGGTCCGCGCACGGCTGGAGGAGATCATGAGCACCGTCACCCCGGAGACCGAGAGCGGCATCGAGCGGCTCATGCGACGGCGGGAGGCCATCGCGGAGGCACGCACGAAAGCGGAGATGCTGGTCCTGATCCTGGAGACCCGCGGGCTCACGCCGAGCTCTTCCCAGCGTGAGCGGATCGCCTCCTGCACCGACCCCGAGGTCCTGACCGCCTGGGTGACCCGCGCGGCCACCGCCACCGCCATCGCCGAGGTCTTCGGGGACGACTGAGGCCGTCCGCGCGGCCCCGCCCTCCCCGTCCGTGCTCCATTCCGCGGGCGCTCCCGCCGGGTCGCGCCCGTCGGCCCCTCCGGCGGCTCCTCCTCAACCGGCCACCAGCAGGTGGTCGCGCTCGACGGCCTCCAGGGAGAGCGTCTTGTAGCCGACCTCCTCGAACAGGACGGTGACCCGGTCGTTCTCCCGGCTCATCACCGTTCCCGGGCCCCAGGCGCTGTGCCGTACCCGGGCGTGCATCGCGAAGGGGCCGTCGTCGACCTCGGGGGCCTCGGCGACACCGGCCCGGCAGGTGTCGCAGTTCCCGCAGGCCCGCTCGTACGGCTCGCCGAAGTACTCCAGCAGGAACCGGCGGCGGCACCCGGTGGTCTCGGCGTAGGCGCGCATCATGTCGATGCGCGAGTCGTCGATGCGGCGGCGGGTCTCCTCCAGTCCCACCGCCGTCTCCACGGCGCTCTCCGGGCCGGGCCCGCCGGGGACCGCGCGCAGGTCGCCCTCGGCGGTGACCTCGACGGCGCCCGCGCGTTCCAGCAGGTTCACCGCCCGGGTCAGGCGGGTGGCGCTGACGTCGAGCACCTCGCGCAGCTCGCGGGCGGGCACGGTGCCGCCGTGCCCGCAGATCAGCGTCGCGGCCCGCAGCAGCAGCTCCTCGTCGGCCCTGCCTCCGGCGAAGAACCTGCGCAGTCCCAGGTCCTCCGGCCGGTAGAACAGCACGGCGGCGGCGGGGTCCCCGTCCCGCCCGGCCCGGCCGATCTCCTGGTAGTAGGAGTCGGGCGACTCCGGCGGGGCGGTGTGCAGCACGAACCGCACGTCGGGCTTGTCGATGCCCATGCCGAACGCCGAGGTCGCCACGACGGCGTCGAGCTCGTCGTCGCGGAACATCTCGTGGACGCGGTGCCGGTCGGCCGCCTTCAGGCCCGCGTGGTACGGCTCGACCCTGCGGCCGGCCTCCCGGAGCGCCTCGGCGTACTCCTCGGCGGCGCGGCGGGTGGCGACGTAGACCAGGCCGAGGCCGGTGCGGGAGGCGGCGTCCTCCACGAGCGCCCGCCGCAGGTCCTCGTCGGTGACGAAGCGGCGGACCTCCAGGTCGAGGTTGGGCCGGTCGAACCCGCGCACGACGTGGAGCACGTCCCGCAGGCCCAGCGACGCCGTGATCTCCTCGCGGACCGCCGGGGTGGCCGTGGCGGTCAGCGCCACCACGGGCGGGTGGCCGAGCCGTTCGACGACCTGTCCGAGCCGCAGGTAGTCGGGGCGGAAGTCGTGGCCCCAGGCGGAGACGCAGTGCGCCTCGTCGATGGCGATCAGCGAGGGCTTGGCGGCGCGCAGCCGGTCCACGGTCTCCGGTTTCGCGAGCTGCTCGGGTGAGAGGAAGACGAATTCGGTACGGCCCGCCCGCACGGCCTCGAGGGAGGCCT
Organism: Planomonospora sp. ID91781; assembly: GCF_015711595.1. Classification (NCBI taxonomy): domain Bacteria; kingdom Bacillati; phylum Actinomycetota; class Actinomycetes; order Streptosporangiales; family Streptosporangiaceae; genus Planomonospora; species Planomonospora sp. ID91781. The sequence goes on from NZ_JABTEY010000002.1 coordinate 1,387,901, forward strand.
CGCCGCCGGACTGCGCGGAGTTGACCGCGACGGCCCCGCCGGCGTCGGCCTCGGCCAGGCCCGCGACCTGGTCGCGCTGGAGGGCGATCAGCGGCGAGACGACCACCGTGGGCCCGTCGAGCAGCAGCGCGGGCACCTGGTAGACGGCCGACTTCCCGCTGCCGGTCGGCATGACCACGAGGGCGTCGCCGCCGTCCAGCAGGTGGCGCATGGCCTCGAGCTGCCCGTCGCGCAGGTCCTCCCAGCCGAAGACCTCGCGCGCGACCTCGCGCAGCCGTCCCGTCCCGGACCCGTTTCCCACGTCCGTCCCCCTCCGTCGTCCGTTCCGACCCGCCGTCGGCTACCCGCGGATCGGTGAGGTACTCGTCGGCGGGTGTGGCAGCATCTGCGGAAGGGTGCACGTCAGGAGGAGGTTCCGTGGAGGTCGATGTGCGGGGCCGGCTGCGGCGGCTGGCCTTCATGGGACCTTCCATCGTCCAGACCTCCGTGGCGGCCGGGCTCGCGTGGGTCGTGGCCACGGACCTGTTCGGCCACGAGCGCCCTTTCTTCGCGCCGATCGCCGTGGTGGTCTGCATCGGCGTCGCCGTCGGCCAGCGGCTGCGGCGGGTGGCCGAGCTGGTCGCCGGGGTGAGCCTGGGGGTGGGCGTCGGCGACCTGCTGATCTTCAAGATCGGTTCCGGGCCCTGGCAGATCGCCCTCGTGGTGGCCCTGGCGATGGGCACCGCGGTGTTCCTGGACAGCGGCACGCTGATCGTGCTGCAGGCGGGGTCGTCGGCGGTCCTGGTCGCCACCCTGCTGCCGCCCAGCGGCACCGGAGGGCTGGACCGCATGGTCGACGCGCTGATCGGCGGGGTGCTGGGCATCGCCGCCGTCGCCCTGCTGCCCGCCAGCCCGGCCGCCATCGTGCACCGGCACGCCGAGGCCGTCCTGGAGGCTCTGGCCGCCGCGCTCGACGGTACGGCGGAGGCCGTGGAGCGGGCCGATCCGGAGCGCGCCGCGGCCGTGCTGGCGGAGGTCAGGGACACCCAGGCGGAGGTGGAGGCGTTCGGCCAGGCACTGGAGACGGGCCGGGAGATCACGGCCATCGCGCCGCTGCGCCGTCGGCGGCGTCAGCGCTTCCTCCGGTACGAGACGGCCTGGACGCCGGTCGACCTCGCGCTGCGGAACATGCGGGTGCTGTCGCGGCGGGCCGTCGTCGCCCTGAGCCAGGCGGAGTCGCCGCCCGCCGCGCTCCCGGCGGCCCTGCGGGAGCTCGCCGGGGCCGTGCTCCTGTTCCGTGACGAGCTCGCGGCCGGTCGGCCGCCCGACGGGACCAGGGCCGCCGTGATGGGGGCGGCGGCCCGGCTGGCCGAGATGCCCCCCGGCCGGTCGGGGCTGTCCACCGACGCCATGACCGCCCAGCTGCGGTCCGTCGTCGTCGATCTGCTGGAGGCCACCGGGGCGGACCGGGAGGCCGCCGTCGCCGCCCTGCCGCCGCTCCCCCCGCCACCCGGTTGAGTCGACGAGAACGACCGCGCGGGCAGGCGGGCAGGCGGGCAGGCGGGCAGGCGGGCAGGCGATGGTGTGACGCGGCGGCCGGCCGGAAGGGCCGTGACCGCATCCGGCCCGTTCCCCGGATCAGGGCAGGCCGTTGGTCCGCCTGAAGTCCTCCCACACCTGTACGCAGTAGGCGTGGCGCCAGTCGCCGCGGGGCAGGCGCCTGCAGACATAGGCGCTGCTGAAGCGCTGGTCGAGGGCGTCGGCGCCGTCGGACCCGCCGCCTCCCGTCCCGGGTCGCGTCCCGCCTCCCGTCCCGAATCCCGCGCCGTCTCCGCGGGATACGGGCCCGTCACCCAGCGCGTCCTCCCCGGCGGAGGGCGGCCTTCCGCCGGACGGCCCCGTCCCCCCCGGCGGTCGTCCGTCGGCGGACGGCCTCGTCCCGGCGGGGGGCGTCCGGCCGGGCGGTACGGCCGGCTTGATCGCCGCGCCCCCGGGCCCGCGCCCCGCGGCGGCCGTCCCGCCGGCCCCGGTGGAGCCGGTGGAGCCGCCCTGTGCCGTCCCGTCCCCGCGGACGGCCGTCACCGCGGGCCGCGGGCGTTCCACGACGGCGGCACCCGACGGGGCCGCCTCGGGCGCGGCCGTGATCCGGGCCGAGGATCCGGCCTCGGCACCCGGCGGGAGGCCGTCCGCCGCCCCGGGAGGAGACCCGTCCGCCGGCTCCTTCCCGGCCCCGGCGTGCGGGCGGGCCGACGGTCCCTCCGAGGGCGCGCCGCGGGAGGTGAGGGAGGGAGCGGGTACCGGGTCCGCGTTCCCGGGTGCGGCCCCCAGGCCGTCGCCCGCCGGGGGTGCGGCCGGGAGCGGGCTCCCGTGGCCCGGCGCGGCGGACGGCCCGGCCTCGCCCAGCCACACGGAGGACAGCCCGCCGGCTCCTGCCAGGAGGAGGAATCCCCCGACGAGCACGGGTCCGGAGAGGCCTCCGCGGAGGGTCCGCGGCCGTGCCCGCGTGCCCTTTCCGGGGAAACGCGGGAGCGTGACCGTTCCGTCCTGCCCGCCGTGACCGGGCGGGTCGGAGAATTCGGGCGGGGAGTCGTCGTAGGGCATGCGGCCGCGCCGTACGGACCTGGGGGTGGGGCCGTGCTCACCGTGCATCTCGTCTCCCGTGTCGCAGGTGCTCCGCTCCAGCCTGCCGGAAACCACGGAGAGGATGCGGCCGATTACGGAATGATCGGCCGGAATCGCAGGAAGACGCCGGTCATGCACGGGACGTCGAGAGCGCTATATGGGGTTTTGTCGGATTCACCCAGGGAAGTAGACATTTCTACCCTTTCATAACTTATGTGAGGAAAGAAAATATATGATTGCGATGTCAGGTTTTTTCGCACCTCCCACCGGACGCTCCGCCGGGAGCGGGAAGCCGCGGGCGTGAACTCCCTCACCGCCGCACTCTCCTCCGCCGACCAGGTGCTCACCGTCGGCGTGGAGGAGGAGTTCCTGATCGTCGATCCCGAGACCGGCGCGGTCGCCCCCGTGGCGGACGCCGTCCGCAGGCGGATCGGCGCCCCGCTCGCCGACCGGGTCCACCCCGAGCTCATGAGGTTCCAGATCGAGACCAACAGCCTCGTCCACACCGACCTGGAACGGCTCCGGCACGACCTGGCCGAGCTCCGGACCGCCACGGCCGCCGCGGCCGAGTACGCCGGGGTCCGCCTGGCCGCCTCCGGCACGGCGCTGCTCGGGAACACCGGACCGCCGTCGCTGACCCCCTCCCCCCGCTACCAGCGCATGCAGCGGCAGTACGACGGCATCCTGCGGGGGCAGGGGGTCTGCGGCTGCCACGTCCACGTCGGCGTCCCCGACCGCCGCGAGGCCGTCCAGGTCAGCAACCACCTGCGCCCCTGGCTCCCGGTGCTCCAGGCGCTGATGAGCAACTCCCCCATCGCCGACGGGACCGACACCGGGCACGCCAGCTGGCGCATCGTGCAGTGGACCCGCTGGCCGAGCGCCGGGCCGCCACCGTTCTTCTCCTCGCCGGAGCACTACGACGCCCTCGTCGACGCCCTGTACGCCACCGGGGCCATCATGGACCGGGGAATGGTCTACTGGTACATCAGACCCTCCCACCACCTGCCCACCCTGGAGTTCCGCGGCGCCGACGCGTGCGCGACCGTCGACGAGGCCGTCGCGCTGGCGGGCCTGGTCAGGGCGCTGTGCACCGTCGCCCTCGCCGACGTCAGGAGAGGGCTGCCCGCTCCGGCGGTCGACCAGACGCTGCTCAACGTGGCCTACTGGCGGGCGGCCCACGACGGGCTGGAGGGAAGCGGGTACGACCTGCTCTCCGGCAGGCGCAGGCCGGCCTGGAAGCTGGTCGGCGGCCTGCTGCAGCGGGCGCGGCCCGCCCTGGAGCTCAGCGGCGACCTGCCCTTCGTCACGGACGTGCTGAACCGGCTGCGATCCGGCGGCTCGGGCGCGGCCCGCCAGCGCGCCGCCTACCGGCGGCGGCACTGCCTGCGCGACGTGGCGCGGCTGCTGGTCGAGCAGACCCGGCCGCTGCCCGAGCCCGCCGCCCCCGTGAGAGCCTCCGCCAGGTAGCGGCGCCCCCGTACGGCAGGCGGACCCCGGCGCCGGGAGACCGGCGGGAGCCCTCGGCCGCGCGAGCCCCGCGCGGCGGCCGGGCCCCGGTCCTCAGCCCACCGGCTCCGCGGTCAGCCCGTCCAGCTCGAACACCTCGGCCAGCTCCATCTGGCGGCACGAACGCATCAGGCGGGGCGGCAGGCCGGCGAGCCTCAGCCGCCCCGAGACGGTGGCCAGACGCCAGCGGATGCCCAGGAGCAGCGTCCAGCCGGCGCCGTCGCAGGAGTCGAGCGAGCTCACGTCGAGGACGAGGAACCGGTGCCCCTGGTCCACCAGCTCGGTCAGGACCCGCCCCAGCAGGCAGGCGGTCGCCATGGTGAGACCACCCGCCAGCGTGACGACCGTCTCCTCGGACTCCGAGCCGATCACGAGTTTCAGCTCGGCGACGGGCGCGGCCTCCGGCGGCCTCCCCGTGGGCACCGGCACGTTGCGGCTCTCGAGACTCTCCATGATCGACATGACCTCCTCGGACGGGCGGCAGTCCCGGGCTCCGCCGTTCTGATTGAGGGGGTGCCTGACTGTTTACCCGGAAACCATGATATATCACACTTAGTAGCGCTTCAGTTACCATCCGCCACACTCACTAGGAGAAATATCACCTCCGCCCCCGGAATGGCGTGAGCTCGATCTTGTGTTGTCACACTGAGATAACGAGTGGCATCCCAGAGCGGCACAGGCCGTGAGCGCGACACGCCGGGGGTCGCCCGGGGTCACGGTCGCGCGACTGGGAGAGACGCTTGCACACCACTGTTCTGGACGTTCGGCATGCGCCGCCGCGGGCGGTCTTCCCCGGGGGCGCGGCGCCTCCCGCCCGGACACTGCTCGACATCCTCGACGAGACCGTGCGGAGCCGTCCCGGCGCCGCGGCGCTGGACGACGGGCGGACCCGTCTCGACTACGCCGGCCTGCGGACCGAGGCCGACCGGCTCGCCGGGGAGCTGCGGGAGGCCGGCGTCGGCCGCGGTGACCGGGTGGGGGTGCGGGTGCCGTCGGGCACGGCCGGCCTCTACGTCGCGATCCTGGCCGTGCTCGCCGCCGGCGCCGCCTACGTTCCGGTGGACGCCGACGACCCCGACGAGCGGGCCGAGCTGGTCTTCTCCGAGGCCGGGGTCCGCGCGGTCGTCACCGAGGGCGGGAAGATCGTCCTCTTCGACCGCGAGACCCGTGCGGGAGCGGAGCCCGGGACGGGGCGCGGCGCGGCGGGGACGGCCGGAGCCGACCGGCCCGGCCCGGACGACGACGCGTGGATCATCTTCACCTCGGGGTCCACCGGGAGGCCCAAGGGGGTCGCGGTCACCCACCGCAGCGCGGCGGCGTTCGTCGACGCCGAGGCCCGGCTGTTCCTCCGGGACGAGCCGATCGGTCCCGGCGACCGGGTGCTGGCGGGCCTGTCGGTGGCCTTCGACGCCTCCTGCGAGGAGATGTGGCTGGCCTGGCGGCACGGCGCCTGCCTGGTCGCCGCCCCCCGGGCGCTGGTGCGCACCGGCATGGACCTCGGGCCGTGGCTGGTCGAGATGGGCGTCACCGTCGTGTCCACGGTGCCGACGCTGGCGGCCCTGTGGCCGGTGGAGAGCCTCGACGACGTCCGGCTGCTGATCTTCGGCGGTGAGGCCTGTCCGCCCGAGCTGGCCGAGCGGCTGGCCGTACCCGGGCGGGAGGTGTGGAACACCTACGGCCCGACCGAGGCGACGGTGGTCGCGTGCGCGGCGCCGCTGACCGGGGAGGGACCGGTGCGGATCGGGCTGCCGCTGGACGGCTGGGACCTGGCCGTCGTGGGCGCGGACGGGGAGCCGGTCGCCCTGGGCGGGACCGGTGAGCTGGTCATCGGCGGCGTCGGCCTGGCCCGCTACCTCGACCGGGAGAAGGACGCCGAGAAGTACGCCCCGCTTCCGTCCCTCGGCTGGGAGCGGGCCTACCGCAGCGGCGACCTGGTCCGGGCCGAGCCCGAGGGGCTCGTCTTCTGCGGCCGGGCGGACGAGCAGGTCAAGCTCGGCGGGCGCCGGATCGAGCTGGGCGAGGTGGACGCCGCACTGCAGGCGCTGCCCGGCGTGTCCGGCGCGGCCGCGGCGGTGCGCACGACCGGCGGCGGGCACCAGCTGCTCGTGGGATACGTCGTGCCCGGCGCGGGGTTCGACCTGCGGGACGCCAGAGACCGGCTGCGGGACGCGCTGCCGGCCGCGCTGGTGCCCCGGCTCGCCCTGGTCGGCGACCTGCCGACCCGCACCTCCGGGAAGATCGACCGGGCCGCCCTGCCCTGGCCGCTCCCCGGCACGGCCGCCGGCGCGGGATCAGCCGGGAGACCGGACGCGGACCCGGCGACGGGCACGGGTACGGACACCGACCCGTGGGTGGCGGACCGCTGGCGGGACGTCCTCGGCGTGACCGAGGGCGACTTCTTCGCCGAGGGCGGCACGAGCCTGGCCGCGGCCCGGCTGGTGTCGGCGCTCCGGGAACGCCACCCGGCGGTCACCGTCGGCGACGTCTACGACCATCCGACGCTGCGCGCGCTCGCCGCGCACCTGGCCGCCCTGGACGCCCCGGAGGCGCCCGCCGCGGTCCGGCCGGTCACGCCGGTGCCGCGGCGCGCCTCGGTCGTGCAGGCCCTGCTCACCGTGGTGCTGCTCACCGCCGGCGGGATGCGGTGGCTGGTCGGCCTGGCCGTCCTCGGCAACCTCGCCGGTCCGCCGTGGGCGGCCGTGTCCTGGTGGTGGGTGCTGGCGGGCGGGGTGCTGTTCGTCAGCCCCGCCGGGCGGATCGCCCTGGCCGCCGGGAGTGCGCGGCTGCTGCTGCGCCGGCTGGAGCCCGGTTCCCACCCCCGGGGCGGAGCGGTCCACCTGAGGCTGTGGTTCGCCGACCGGCTCGCCGGGCAGCTGGGCGTGGCCGGGATCTCCAGCGCCCCCTGGCTCACCCACTACGCCCGGGCGCTCGGCGCCCGGATCGGCCCGGACGCGGACCTGCACTCCCCGCCGCCGGTCACCGGCATGCTCCGGCTCGGCCGCAACGCCGCGGTCGAGCCCGAGGTCGATCTGAACGGTTACTGGATCGATGGCGACCTGGTGCACGTCGGCGAGATCAGGATCGGCGCCGGGGCCGTGGTCGGGGCCCGCTCCACGCTCCTGCCCGGTGCACGGATCGGGAAGAACGCCCAGATCGCCCCGGGCTCGGCGGTGGCCGGTCCGGTGCCGTCCGGCCAGCGCTGGGCGGGGGTGCCTGCCGCCCGGACGGGCCGGGCCCGCCGCTCCCCCGGTGAGCGCCCGGCCCGCTCCCCCCTCTGGACGGCCGTCTACGGGCTGACCGCGCTGGCACTGGGGCTCCTGCCGGTCGCCGCGGCGGTCCCCGGTCTCCTCCTGCTGACCCGGGAGGGCACCCTCGCCGGCGCCCTGTACGGCGTGCCGCTCGCCACCGTGGTCTCGATGACGGCCTTCGCCCTCGTCGTCCTGGTCGCGGTGCGGCTGCTGGCCGTCGGCCTGCGCGCCGGGCTGCATCCGATCCACGGCCGCCAGGCGTGGCAGGCGTGGACCACCGGCCGCCTGATGTCGATGGCGCGCGTGTGGCTCTTCCCGCTGTACGCGAGTGCGGCCACCCCCCTGTGGCTGCGCGCCCTCGGCATGAAGGTCGGCCGGGACGTGGAGCTGTCCACGGTGCTGGCGCTGCCCTCGATGACCTCGGTCGGGGACGGCGCGTTCCTCGCCGACGACACGATGGTCGCGCCGTACGAGCTGGACGGCGGACGCTTCCGGGTGGACCGCGTGCGGATCGGCAAGCGGGCCTTCCTCGGCAACTCCGGGATGACCGCGCCCGGCCGCAAGGTCCCCAAGGACGGCCTGGTCGCGGTGCTGTCGGCGGCGCCGAAGAAGGCCAGGGCGGGCTCGTCCTACCTCGGCATGCCCCCGGTCGAGCTGCGCCGCGCCGCCGGGGACGGCGACCGGAGCCGCACCTACGACCCGCCGGCGCGGCTGAGGGCGGCCCGGGCCGCCGTCGAGCTGTGCCGGCTCGTCCCGGCGATGGCCACGGTCGCGCTCGCCGTGCTCGCGGCGGCGGTGCTGGAGCGGCTCGCCGGCGCGTACGGCTTCGCGGTCGCGGCGCTGCTGACCGGGGTCGTGGCGGCCGGGGCCGGGGTGCTGGCCGCGGCGGTCGCCACCGCCGCCAAGTGGGTGATCCTCGGCCGGATCTCCGCGGGCGACCGGCCGCTGTGGAGCTCGTTCGTCTGGCGCAACGAGCTGGCCGACAACTTCGTGGAGGTGCTGGCCGCGCCGTGGTTCGCCCAGCAGTGGCTGGGAACCGCCCCGCTCAACCTCTGGCTGCGCTCGATGGGCGCGCGGATCGGCCGGGGCGTGTGGTGCGAGACCTACTGGCTGCCCGAGATCGATCTGGTCTCCCTGGGCGACGGCGCGTCGGTGAACCGCGGCTGCGTCCTGCAGACGCACCTGTTCCACGACCGCGTGATGAGCATCGATACGGTCGTCCTGCGGAACGGCGCGACGCTCGGCCCGCACGGGGTGGTCCTGCCCGCGGCTACGGTCGGGGAGAACACCACCGTGGGCCCGGCGTCCCTGGTGATGCGCGGCGAGTCCGTGCCGCCGGGGACCCGCTGGTTCGGCAACCCGATCGCCGCATGGACGACCCGCTCCCCGAGGACGTGAGACCGGTTCCGAGCACCACCCACCGCCCCTATTTCCCCACGCACGGCGACGACGGCTACCGGGTAGGCCACTACGACCTGTCCCTGGAGTACAAGGTGTCCGCCAACCGGCTCGGCGCGGTCGCCCGGCTCTCGGCGACGGCCGTCCGGCCGCTGGAGCGCATCTCCCTGGACCTCGGCGCCTTCCGCGTGGGCGGCGTCCTGGTCGACGGGCGTCCCGCGCGCTTCACCCACCGCGACGGCAGGCTCCATCTCACGCCCGGTCGGCCGGCGCCGGGACCGTTCACCGTCGAGGTCCGCTACTCGGGCGCTCCCCGGCCGGTCTCCAGCCACTGGGGCGGGGTCGGCTGGGAGCAGCTGACCGACGGTGTGATCGTGGCCGGCCAGCCGGTCGGGGCCCCGTCGTGGTTCCCCTGCAACGACCGGCCGGACGACAAGGCCTCCTACCGGATCGCGGTCACCACGGCCTCGCCGTACACGGTGGTGGCCAACGGGGAGCTGGTGGAGCGGCGGCGCGCGGGCCAGGCCACCACGTGGGTGTACGAGCAGGCCGAGCCCATGGCGACCTACCTGGCGAGCGTGCAGATCGGTCGCTACCGGCGGACGGAGCTCGGACCCCGGATGCTGCTGTTCCATCCCGCGAGGCTCGCCGGGCGGGCCGCGAACGACTTCGGGCGCCAGGACCGGATGATGGCGCTGTTCACCGACCGGTTCGGCCCCTATCCGTTCCGCGCGCCGTACACCGCGGTGGTGACGGAGGACGAGCTGGAGATCCCGGTCGAGGCGCAGGGCATGTCGATCTTCGGCGCCAACCACGTGGACGGCGCGCGCGGCGAGGAACGGCTGGTCGCCCACGAGCTGGCCCACCAGTGGTTCGGCAACAGCCTGACCGCGGCCGGCTGGCGCCACATCTGGCTGCACGAGGGGTTCGCCGCCTACGCCGAGTGGCTCTGGTCGGAGGAGTCCGGCGGCCCGTCCGCCGCCGCGCACGCGGCCCACTGGCACCGCCGTCTCGCCGCCCTCCCCCAGGACCTGGTGCTCGCCGATCCCGGCGCCCGCGACCTGTTCGACGACCGCGTCTACAAGCGCGGCGCCCTGGCCCTGCACGCGCTCCGCACCGGGATCGGCGACCTGGCGTTCTTCTCGCTGCTGCGTGCCTGGACCGCCGCCCACCGGCACGGCTCCGTCACCACGGAGATGTTCGTCGACCTCGCCCTGGAGTTCACCCCGAGGTCGTACGAGACGTTCTTCGCCTCCTGGCTGTACGGCTCCCGCCTGCCGCCGCTGCCCTGACCGGGCGCCGGGCCGGGCGGCTCCCACGCCGCGGCCGCCCGATCGGGCGCGGCCCGCCGCCGTACGCGCCGGTGTGGTGGCATAGCGAGGCGGAGAACGAACTGATCCGCTCCCTCGCCGATGTCATCCGTGACCTCGGTCCTCTCCCGTCAGGGAGCCGACCCGCACCGCTTCGGGATTCACCGGGCCGCGTCGGTCGCGGCCCGGACGAACTCGCGGACGCGGCCGCTGGCGTTGGTGGTGAGCCAGATGGGACCCCACTGGATGGGCGGGGCGTCCTGGAGGGGGACGTAGGCGATGTCGGGGCGAGGATAGAAGCGGGCGGCGTGCTCGCCGACGGGGAAGACGCCCTGACCGGCGGCGATGAGGGCGAGGGCCTCGCCGAAGCTGGTCGCCCGCGGGCCCTGGGGGACGGGCAGCCCGTCCCCGGTACGCGACGGGGTCCGGTCGGACTGGAATCTCCGCGGGATGTCCACCGGCACCTGGATCACCGGGTGGTCGGCGAGCACCGCCACCGGTACCGCGTCCTTTCCGGCGAAGGCGTGATCGGCCGGGACGGCCAGCAGGCGCGGCTCGGCCACCAGTACCGGGCCCGGGGTGAGGCCCGGCTGGGCGGCGAACAGGATGTCGGTGATCTGGACGTCGACGTCGCCGTCGAAGAGCCGGGAGACGGTGTCGTGCCACTGCGTCTCGTGGATGTGCACTTCGCAGTCGGGGTGACGGGCGGCGAACACACCGACGGACTTGAGCAGGAGCTGGCCGGCGAGGGCGCCGAGGAATCCCACCCGCAGCACGCCGGTGACGCCCCGTCCCGTGTCGACCGCCCGCTGGAACGCGTCCTCGATGCCCTTCACATGCGGCCTCAGGTCGTCGGCCAGCCGGGCGCCGAGCGGCGTGAGCCGGACACGGCGGCTGGTCCGCTCGAACAGCGGCGCGCCGACCAGCCGTTCCACCTTCTTGATCGTCTGGCTGACGCGTCCCGGAGTGAGCCGCAGGCGCTCGGCCGTGCGACCGAAGTGCAGCTCGTCGGCGAGTGCCAGGAAGACCTGGGTCTCCTGCCGCTCCAGCATCGTGCCCTCCGATCGTTGAGTCCGGCTAACCGCCGCTTCGCTGATCACGCGTTGATGCAGGTCAGCCCGGCACGCCATCGTTGGGGACCAGCGGCACATGCTAACGAAAGCAGCGAAATGAGAGCGAAACGAAAGATCGTGTCCGGACTGTTCGTCTCTCTGGACGGGGTCGTGGAGGCGCCGGAGACCTGGCACTTCCCGTATCTGAACGAGGAGATGAACGCGGCGGTCGGCGCGATGCACGAGGAGGCCGACACCCTGCTGCTGGGCCGGGTGACCTACGAGACGTTCGCCGCGGTCTGGCCCCACCAGACCGGCGCGCTCGCCGACCGGATCAACGGCCTGCCCAAGATGGTCGTCTCGGCCACCCTGGACGGGGCGGCCTGGGCGAACTCGACGGTGCTGGACGGCGACGTCGTCACCGCGCTGACCGAGGCCAAGAACCGGCCGGGCGGGAACATCAACCTGTCCGGCAGCATCACCCTGACCCGCGCCCTGCTGAAGGCCGGGCTCATCGACGAGCTCCGTCTCCTGGTCCACCCGGTCGTGCTCGGCACCGGCCTCCGGCTCTTCCCCGAAGGCGCCGACCGGGTGCCCCTGAAGCTGCTCCGATCCGCCACCTTCGCCACAGGCGTCATGGACCTGACCTACCGGCCGCTCTGAACCCACCACGAACGGAGAAGACCATGAACGACGTCCAGATCAGGACACTCCAGGTTCCGGGAGCGAACCTGCACCACGAGATCAGGGGCTCCGGGCCGCTGCTGCTCATGATCCCGGGCGCGCCCGCCGACGCCGGGGCGCTGTCCGGCCTCGCCGCGGCGCTGTCCACCCGGTACACCGTCATCACCTACGATCAGCGCGGCCTGTCGCGCAGCCCGCTGACCGGGCCCGCCCGCGATCAGGACGTGGCCGTCTTCACCGAGGACGCGCACCGGCTGCTCACCGCGCACGGCGGCGGGCCCGCCTACGTACTGGGCAACAGCGGCGGCGCGCTCACCGCCCTGGACCTGGTCGCCCGCCACCCCGAGCAGGTCCGTGCCCTGGTGGCGCACGAGCCGCCGATTCCGGAGATACTGCCCGACCGCGAGCGCTGGCGGGCGGTGTTCCAGAACGTCCAGGACACCTACCACGCCGAAGGGCCCGGCGCCGCGATGCAGAAATTCCTCACCACGATCGAGGGGGAGCCCAGCGGCCCGCCGCAGATGCCCGACTTCTCCCAGATGCCTCCCGAAGCGCTGGAGATGATGGGCCGGATCCAAGGGAACATCGACTTCTTCCTCACCCACGTCCTGCTGCCCGTGCTGCGCTTCGTGCCGGACCTCTCCGCGTTGCGCTCCGCCGCCGCCCGGATCGCCGTCGGAGTCGGCGCGGCCTCGCCCGACGGCCTCCCCTCCCGCTCCGCCCTCGCACTCGCCGAGCGCCTCGGCACCGAGCCGATCGAATTCCCCGGCGACCACCAGGGCCTCACCCTCGACGCGACCACCAGCGCCGAGATCGTCCACGACGCCTTCACCCGCCTCACCCGGGATGCGGTCGCCCCCGCGGAGGTGATGTAGGGGTTTCCCCAGCACGACAGGCGTGCCGCCGGTCGGGCTGCGCCGCGCCGCCGGGGACGGCGGTCGAGGCCGGGGCGGTCGGGGCCGGGGCGGCCGCTATGGTGGGGCGGTGCCCGACGCCCTCCGCTCCCGCCTGCCCGCCGCCCTGGCGGCCGCGGCGACCGTCGCCGCCGGGCTGACCCTGCGGGCGCTGGCCGACGGCCCGCTCGGCGCGTACGGCGGCGACGCCCTCTACACCGTGCTCATCCACACGATCATCGTGTTCGCCCTACCGCGCACCGCGCCGCTCCGGGCCGCGGCCGGGGCGCTGGCCTTCAGCTGGGCGGTCGAGTTCGCCCAGCTCACCCCCGTGCCCGCCGCGCTCTCCGAGGCGAGCACGGTGGCCCGGCTGGTGCTCGGCAGCACGTTCGGCGCGGCCGACCTGGCGGCCTACGCCGCCGGGGCCTCCCTGGCCGCGGCCCTCCACGCGCTCCTGCGCCGCGGGCCCGCCCCCGCTCCCCTGACGAGCGGATAACCTTCGCCCATGCCCGAAGGACACACCATCCACCGCCTGGCCGCCGAGCACCGGCGGGTCTTCGCCGGGCGGGCGATCCGCGCGGAGAGCCCGCAGGGCAGGTTCGCCGCCGGGGCACGGCAGATCGACGGGCGGGTGCTCCGGGAGGCCGACGCGCACGGCAAGCACCTGCTGCTCGGCTTCGACGACGACCGCTGGCTCCACGTGCACCTCGGCATCTACGGCAAGTACGCCTTCGGCCCGGTGCCCGCCCCCGCCCCCGTCGGCGCGGTACGGCTCCGCCTGACCGGCGCGGACGCCCACGCCGACCTGCGCGGCCCGAACACCTGCGAGCTGCTGGACCCCGTCGACGTCAAGGCGCTGCACGCCCGGCTCGGCCCCGACCCGCTGCGCCCCGACGCCGATCCGGACCTCGCCTGGCGGCGGATCTCACGCAGCCGCACGTCCGTCGCGGCGCTGCTGATGGACCAGTCGGTGGTCGCGGGGGTGGGCAACATCTACCGGGCCGAGGTGCTGTTCCGCCAGGGCATCGCCCCGGCCACGCCCGGCCGCGAGCTGACCCGCGAGCGCTGGGAGGCCGTCTGGGCCGACCTGGCGGCCCTGATGGCCGAGGGGGTGCGCGCGGGCCGGATCGACACGGTCCGGGAGGAGCACACGCCCGAGGCGATGGGCCGCCCGCCCCGGGTCGACGACCACGGCGGCGAGGTCTACGTCTACCGGCGCTCGGGCATGCCCTGCCTGGTCTGCGGGACCGAGGTCCGCACCGAGTCTCTGGTCGGCCGCAACCTCTTCTACTGCCCGGGCTGCCAACCGGGCTGACCGGCCCCGTCCGGCGCGACCCGCGCCGGACGGGGCCGGAGGAGAAGCCGGGGTCGCCCCGGCCCCGCTCAGACGGGATCGGCCGGTGGCGGCTCGACGCGGGGCCGCTCAGAGCAGCCGCAGGACCGCCTCGACCGACTCGCGCCGGGCCGGGAGGAGCGGGAGCCGTACCGACGGGGTGGGGATGAGGCCCCGCGCGTGCAGCACGCCCTTGAGCACGGTGGGGTTGGGCTCGGCGAACACGGCCGCTGCCAGGGCGGACAGGCGGTGGCCGAGCGCGCGGGCGCGGGCGGCGTCGCCGGAGCGCCAGGCCTCGGCGAGCGCGGCGAAGTCGGCGGTGCACAGGTGGGCGGTGGCGACGATGCCGCCGGGGGCGCCCAGGGCGAGCAGCGCGGAGAGGAACGCGTCGTCGCCGGCCAGCACCGCGAAGTCCTCCGGCGGGTCGGTCAGCAGGGCGACGGTGTCGGCGTCGACGCCGCCGACCGCCTGCTTGACCCCCCGCACCGCGGGCAGCGCGCCGATCTCGCGCAGTGCGGCGGCGCCCGCGGCCTGGCCGGTCCGGTGCGGGACGTTGTAGACGATCAGCGGCACCGGGCTGCGCCGGGACAGCTCGGTGAAGTGGGCCAGCACCCCCGCCTCGCCGGGGCGGACGAAGGACGGCACGGCGACCAGCGCGGCGTCCGCCACCCCGCCGAGGTCGCGCAGGGCCTCGGCGGTGCCGCGGGTGCCGCTCGATCCGGCTCCGACCACCAGCGTCGCCCCCCGCTCCCGGCGGACGCGGGCGCACACCTCGACGACCGCCCGCCGCTCCTTCTCCGTGAGCATGGCGGCCTCGGCGGTGGTGCCGAGCGCGACCAGGCCGCTCGCGCCTCCGTCGAGCACGGCGTGCGCGAGGCCCTCCAGCGCCTCGGCGGCGACCTCGCCGTCGGCGGCGAACGGGGTGATCAGCGGGACGAGGACACCGGAGAACGTCATGGCCCGAGCCTGGCAGCCCACCAGCCTTCAGGTCCAGTTAGTCTTCGTTGGGTCGTCCGTTAAGCAACGCTGATCCGTCCCGGCGCGGGCCGTCTCACATCAGCGTGCGGGCGGTCCAGAGCTCGGGGAAGATCTCCCGGCGCATGCTCCGCTCCAGCCAGGTCATGCCGCTGGATCCGCCCGAGCCGGGCTTGGCGCCCATGGATCGGCGGACCGCCATCAGGTGGCGGTAGCGCCAGTCGGAGAACTGCTCAGCCAGGTCGGTGAGCGCCTCGGCCAGCGGCGCCAGCGGGCTCGCGTAGACCTCGGCCCAGACCGCCTCCACCTGCTGGCTCGGCTGGTACTCGGCCGCATGGTCGCGCTCGGTCGCCTGGCGCGGGACCGCGAAGCCGTTGCGGGCCAGGAAGGCCAGGACCGAGTCGTAGAGGCTGGGCCGGGCCAGCGCGTCCACGAGCTCGGCGTACGCCTCGGGGTTGCGGCGGTGCGGGCGGATCATGGCCTCGGACTTGATGCCGAGCAGGAACTCCACGTGCCGGTAGTACGCCGACTGGAAGCCGGACGCCTCGCCGAGCGCGTCGCGGAACTGGTTGAACTGCGCCGGGGTGAGCCAGCTCAGCGAGGACCAGGCCGCGTTGAGCGCCTCGAAGTGCCGGACGCTGCGCTTGACCGTCGTGATCGCGGCCGCGGCGTCGTCGTCGTCCAGCTGCCGCTGGGCCAGCCGCCACTCCGAGCGGAGCAGCCCGAAGTACAGCTCCATCACCTGCGTGGTGACCAGGAACGCGAGCTCCTCCGGCGCGTCGGTGACGGTGCGCTGGAGCCGGTGCAGCACCGCGGTGCCCACGTAGTCGTCGTACGGCGTGGCGGAGTCGAATCCGAGCGTGGGCAGCCCCTCGTTCTCGGCGGCCCGCTCGGCCCGCTCCCGCTCGGTGCGCTGCTTGATGCTGTTCACTTCTCCCCCTCTTACGGTCTCCCTTCCATCCTGTCCCACTCCCTCGAATACCGAAATAACATGATAAAGGCGATCGAATGGTTTACTTTGAGATCGGAAGGCCGTACGGCTGCTCCGGTTTGCGGATGACGGAGCGTGACAGTGGACGCGATGGACTGGGCACTCCTGGCTGAGCTGCAGAAAGACGCCCGGCTCTCCTACAGCGAGCTCTCCCGCCGGGTCCATCTGTCCGCCCCGGCCGTGGCCGAGCGGGTGCGGCGGATGGAGGAGTCCGGGGTGATCACCGGCTACCACGCCCGAGTGGATCCGGCCCGGGCCGGGCGCGCGGTGGCGGCGCTGATCAGGATGTCGTGCTACGGGCCGCGGTGCGTGCTCCGCGACGAGCAGGCGCTGGCCTGGCCGGAGATCCTGGAGGTGCACCGGGTGACCGGGGAGACGTGCTGCCTGATGCGGGTGTCGGCCGCCTCGATGACGGCCTTCGAGGAGCTGATCGACCGGCTGGCGCCGTACGGTCACCCGTCGAGCATGATGGTGCTCTCCAGCCCGGTGCCCTGGCGCCCGCTCTCCCCCTGAGCGGCCGCGTCACCGGCCTCCCGGCGGACCCTCGGGGCCCCGCAGGACCCGGTCGGCGATCATCTCGGCGGTGGTGCGCCAGATCGGCGAGGCGGGGTCGATCACGTCGAAGTGGTCGCCGGCCGCCTCCAGGTACGTCACGTCGTCGCCCGCGGCGCGGGCGGCCCTCGCGTAGCGGCGGCCCAGGTCGACCAGGTCGAGGTCGTCCCCGTCGCCCTGGACGACGAGCTGCGGGACCTTCAGCGGGAGGCGCTCCAGCGGGCTGGAGCGGGCGTAGACCTCGGGCTCCTCGTCGGCCGGACCGCCCAGGGCGGCGGCGACCGCGCCCCCGCTGAGCCGGCGGCGGTCGCCCTCCACCAGGTCGAGCACCCCCGCCAGGGAGACCGCCAGCGCGACCCGGCCGTCGTCGGCCGCCGCGCGCAGGGCGAGCTGGCCGCCCGCGGAGTGGCCGATCACCACGACCGGCCCCCGCGCGCCCTCCGCCGCCAAGGCGAGCCCCGCCGCCACGTCCGCGGTCGTCGCGGCCCAGCCGTGCCGGTCGGGGCGGCGGTACTCGAGGTTCCAGGTCTCGAGGCCGCGCCCGGCCAGGTCGGCGCAGAGCGCGTCCATCAGGTCCGCGCCCCAGACCGACCGCCAGTAGCCGCCGTGCAGCACCACTGCCACCGGGACCGGCTCCCGCCGACCGCCCTTCGGGTCGTCCCCCGAGCCGCTCCACCGATCACCCCCCGGGCCGCCCTGCCGGTCACCTCGCGGGCCGTCCCACGACTCGTCCGGCGACCCATGCGGCCGCCGTACCTCCGCCCACTGGTCGGGGTGCGCGCCGTAGGCGACCCGGCGGGCGGGCCGGAGCAGCCGGTGCACGGCGTGGCGGATCGCCCAGGCCAGTCCCCAGACCCCGCGCCCGTGCAGGTGCCCCGGGCCCGCCGGCTCCGCCACCCGGTGGAGGTCCAGCCAGACGGCGCGGGGGTGCCGGGCGATGAGGGCTCGCGCCTCGGGGTCGGGCCCGGGCAGGACGACCAGGGGACCGGAGGACTCCAGGACCGCGGCCTCCAGCTCGGCGGCCCCGGGGAGCGCCGCGACGCTCCCGCGCACCCCCAGCGCGGCGAACTCCCGGTCGGCGACCTCGGCCAGCAGCCGCAGGTCGGCGACCAGGCCGGGACCGGCGAGCACGCGGACATCGACGTCGGCGGCATCCGTGACAGGCGGGGTCATCCGCCCATTGTCCCCCATCCGCCCGCGGTCACCGGTCCGGCGCGAACGCCCGGACCAGGAGCTCCTCGGCGTCGTCGAGGTAGGACTCCAGCGCGCGCCCGGCCTCCTCCGCCCGTCCGGCCTCCAGCAGCTCCAGCAGCTCCAGGTTCCGGGCCACGAACGGCTCGTGGAAGTCGCGGGGGTTGTCCATGACGTGGAACACCAGGCGCAGCTCGGCCAGGAGCTGGCGCATGGCCTCGTCCAGCCGGGGGCTGCCGTTCAGCGCGGCCAGGGCCTGGTGGAAGCGGATGTTGGCGGTGCCCACGTCCTGCCAGCGGCCCTCCTCGGCGGCGCGGGCCGCGTCGGCGACGGCCCGCCGGACCGCGGCGAACCTCTCCGGCGGGGCTCCGGCGCTGTGCCGTACGGCGGCGCCCTCGATCACCCGGCGCACCCGGTAGAGGTCGGCCACGTCCTCGGCCGAGAGCATCCGCACGAACACCCCGCGGTTGAGCCGGTGCTCCAGCAGGCGCTCGTGGCCGAGCAGCCGGAAGGCCTCGCGCAGGGTGTTGCGGGAGACCCCGAGCGCCGTCCCGATGGCCTCCTCCGACAGGCGCCGGCCCGGCGCGAAGAGCCCTTCGGCGATCCGCTCGCGCAGGATGTCGGCGACCCGCTCGGCGGTGCTGCTGCGCCCCAGGCGGTCGCGGTCGTGCTCGAGTTCGGCGACGGCGTCGTTCACGGCCCCACAGAATCATCGAACAAGCCTATTGTCGAATTGTTGAACGATCCTTATGTTGAATCTAATCCCCAGCGTAAGGAGCGAGCGCGATGGCAGGCTCCCAGACCCGGCGGGTCGTCCTCGCCGGACTGATCGGCACCTCCCTGGAGTGGTACGACTTCTTCCTGTACGGCTCGGCCGCGGCCCTGGTCTTCAACAAGCTCTTCTTCCCCACCTTCGAACCCCTCACCGGCACACTGCTGGCGCTGCTCACCTACGCCATCGGGTTCGTCGCCCGCCCCCTGGGCGGCATCGTCTTCGGCCACTTCGGCGACCGCGCCGGCCGCAAGAACGTGCTGGTGGCCACCCTGCTGCTGATGGGCATCGCGACCTTCCTCATCGGCCTGCTGCCCACCCACGCCACGCTCGGCGTCGCCGCGCCGCTGCTCCTGGTCGCCCTGCGCTTCCTGCAGGGACTGGGCCTGGGCGGCGAGTGGGGCGGTGCCGTGCTCATGTCCATCGAGCACGGCGATCCCGGGCGGCGCGGCTTCAACGCGAGCTGGCCGCAGGCCGGCGTGCCCGCCGGGAACCTGCTGGCGGCCGGCGTGCTCGGGATCATGTCCGCGGCGCTGCCGGAGGAGGCGTTCCTGTCCTGGGGCTGGCGGGTGCCGTTCCTGCTGTCCGGCCTGCTCGTGGCCGTGGGCCTGTGGATCAGGCTCCGGATCGTGGAGTCGCCGCTCTTCGCCGAGGTGGAGCAGAGCGGGCAGAAGGCGAAGATGCCGCTGGTGGAGGTCCTGCGCACCCACCCCCGGGCGCTGGCCTCGGCCTTCTGCGCGCGCATCGGGGTGGACGTCGCCTTCTACACCTTCGTCACCTACAGCCTCTCGTACGTCAGCGAGACCCTGAAGCTGGACCGCGGGGTGGCGCTGAACGCGGTGCTGATCGGCTCGGCCGTCCAGCTCCTCCTCATCCCCCTGTTCGGCGCCCTGTCGGACCGGGTGGGCAGGCGCCCGGTCTACCTGGCGGGCGCGGCGGCGACCGCGCTGTGGGTGTTCGCCTTCTTCCCGCTGCTGGACAGCAGGTCCTTCCCGGTGATCGCGCTCGCCTCCATCGTGGCGCTGGCCTGCCACGCCGCGATGTACGGTCCGCAGGCGGCGTTCATCGCCGAGCTGTTCAGCACCCGGCTGCGCTACAGCGGCGCCTCGATGGGCTACCAGGTCGCCGGGATCTTCGGCGGCGCGCTGGCCCCGATCGTCGCCCTGGAGCTGCTCGGCAGGTTCCAGACCACGGTGGCGATCTCCCTCTACGTGGTCGCGGCCCTCGCCGTCACCGCCGCCGGCCTGCTGATCGCTCCGGAGAGCGCTCCCCAGGCCACCCGGGTGCCGCCCGCGACGAATCGCGCCGAAATCGGGAAATGATCCTGACCGGAATCATCTCTAGCCGCGGGACGCGTGAGACGTTAGCGTCTGCGCATGCGCCCTGTTGAGATCTCCGGCAAGAGACTCGGACTGAGGGAAGTGACGCCCGCCGACGTGGACGCGCTGCACGCCGTGTACGGCGATCCGGCGACCACCGAGCACCTGCCGTTCGACCCCCGCACCAGGGAGGAGGTCGAGGAGATCGTCGCCGAGGCGATCGAGTCCGCGGGCGTGCAGCCCCGGCGGCTCTACGTGCTGGCGGTGACCGACCTGGACGGCGGCGAGGTCATCGGCGTCGCCCGGCTGCACATCGAGGCCGACCACCCGCACAGCGCGGAGATCGGCCTCGGGCTCCGTCCCGACCACTGGGGGCGGGGGATCGGCACCGACCTGATCAGGCTGCTGCTGACGTTCGGCTTCAAGCATCTGCGCCTGCACCGCATCTGGGGCGCCCGCTCCCCTGCCAACACCGCCGCCCAGCTCGCGATGCTGGTCGCCGGGATGGTCGAGGAGGGCAGGATCCGGCACCACGTGCGGGTCAACGGCTCCTGGCGCGACTCCATCGTGCACTCGGCGCTGGAGGACGAGTGGGAGGGCCAGCGCGACACCTGACCGCTCCGGGCGCGCCCCCGGCGGTCCCGCGAAGGCGCCGCGGGGCACGGCGGCGGGCGCCCGTGGCGGGCACCGTGCCGGGCGCTGCGGCGGGCACCGCGACGGGCACCCGTGGCGGGGCACCGCGGGAGTGCGGGAGTGCGGGAGGACTCGAGAGGGCGCGGTGGGGGCGCCTCCTCCGGCGTCCCGGCAGGTTGTGACGGAATCGCTGCCGTTTTCCGGCGACGGAGCGACCGAAATGGCCCTAGAGTTCGCGCGTGTGAGTGAGAGTTCCAGCCTCCCCGTGCGCGGACGCGCCGCCCGGCCCTCCGGCCGGCACCGCAGGCCCGTGCCTTCCCAGCTCCCGCCCGAGGCCCCCGCGCTCGTGCTGGCCGTACCCGGCGACGCGTCCGGTGCCGCCGCCGAGCTCGCCGCCACCGTCCGGGTCGACAACCCGCAGATCGAGGTCCGCCTGGCCGGTCTCGGCGAGGACGGCAAGGAGCTGACCTCCGAACTGGAGGCCGCCGCCCGCTCCAGGCCCGAGGACGGCGTGGCCGCCATCGTGGTGCCCCTGCTGACCGGGCCGCACCCCGCCGCCGACCGGATGATCGCCGAGGCGGTGGCGGCGAGCGGGGCGACCGTGACGGTCACCGAGCACCTCGGCCCGCACCCGCTGCTCGCCGAGGCCCTGCACATCCGGCTCGCCGAGAAGGACCTCGCCAGGCCCGACCGGGTGCGGCTGCTCAACGTCTCCAGCCCGGTCGACGCGGTCGTCCTGGCCACGGTCGGCGGGGACCGGGGGGCGGTGGAGGCGCAGCCGACGGCCGTGCTGCTGGCCTCCCGGCTGACGCTCCCCGTGCTGGTCGCCTCCCTGGACGGCGCCCCCTCCGTCGCCGACGCGGCCGAGCGGCTGCGCGGCATCGGCGCCGGGCGCATCGCCCTGTCCCCCTGCCTGATCGGCCCCGAGGCCGATCCCGGGCTCGCGGACGCGGCGGCCGGGGACGCCGGGATCGAGTGCGCCGCCCTGCTGGGCTCGCACGGGCTCATCGCGGACCTGGCCGCCCGCGCCTACGGAAGCGTGCTCGCCGAGGCGTAGGGCTCCCGGGCGCGCCCGCGGCGGACGGAGGTCCCCGCGGGCGCGCCCCGCCCGCGGTACGGATTCCGGCGGCCCGGCGGACACGGCCGCCGTGGACCGTGCGCCCTTCCGCGGGCGCCCCGGCCGGTTCCGGTCGCGATCGCTCCGCCATGATTCCGGCATGACACGCGAACACCGCTACCGGCTCACCGTCACCTGGACCGGGAACCGCGGCGAGGGCACCGCGAGCTACCGCGGCTACGGCCGGGAGCACGAGGTCTCCGCCCCGGGCAAGGAGCCGCTGGCCGGGTCGTCCGACTCCGCCTTCCGGGGCGACCCCTCCCGCTGGAACCCCGAGGAGCTGCTCGTCGCCTCGCTCTCCCAGTGCCACATGCTCTGGTACCTGCACCTGTGCACGGTCAACGGCGTCGTGGTGACCGGCTACACGGACGAGCCGGAGGGCGTCATGCTGGAGGACGGGAACGGCTCGGGGCGGTTCGCCGAGGTCGTGCTCCGGCCGGCCGTGACCGTCGCCTCCGCCGAGATGGCGGCCACGGCCGAGCGCCTGCACGGCGAGGTCCACGCGTACTGCTTCATCGCCCGCTCGGTGAACTTCCCCGTCAGGCCCGAGCCCGTGATCGGGTTCTGACCCCCTCCGGACCCGTCAGGGCACGAGCGACCGGTAGAGCTCCATCGTCCGCTCGGCGATCCGGGCCCAGGAGAAGTGCTCCACGGCCCGGATCCGCCCGGCCCGGCCCAGCTCGGCGGCGAGCGCCGGGTCGGCCAGCAGCCGGTTGACCCGCTCGGCGAGGTCGGCGGCGAACCGGGCCGGGTCGTCCGGCGTGCCGTCCGCGGCGGTCTGCTCGATCGGGACCAGCAGCCCGGTCGAGCCGTCGGCCACGACCTCGGGGATGCCGCCGGTGGCGGTGGCGACCACGGCGGTCTCGCACGCCATGGCCTCCAGGTTCACGATGCCCATGGGCTCGTAGACCGAGGGGCAGACGAACACGGCGGCGTGGGTGAGGATCTGGATCACCTCGGGGCGCGGGAGCATCTCCGAGATCCAGACGACCCCGGCCCGGTCCCGCTCCAGCTCCCGGACGAGGCCGGTCACCTCGGCGGAGATCTCGGGCGTGTCGGGGGCGCCCGCGCAGAGCACCAGCTGGGCGTCGGGGTGCAGGTCCCGGGCCGCGTGCAGCAGGTGGACCAGGCCCTTCTGCCGGGTGATCCGCCCGACGAACACGACGTACGGCCGGCCGGCGTCGATGCCGTGCTTCTTCAGCACGTCGGTGCCGGGGTCCGGGGCGTACTCGTCGGTGTCGATGCCGTTGTGGATCACCGAGACCCGCGCCGGGTCGATCTCCGGGTAGCAGGCGAGCACGTCCCGGCGCATGCCCTCCGAGACCGCGATGATCGCGTCGGCCGCGGCCAGGGAGGTCCGCTCGGCCCATGACGAGAGGGTGTACCCCCCGCCGAGCTGCTCGGCCTTCCACGGCCGGAGCG
Source organism: Planomonospora sp. ID91781 (assembly GCF_015711595.1). NCBI lineage: Bacteria > Bacillati > Actinomycetota > Actinomycetes > Streptosporangiales > Streptosporangiaceae > Planomonospora > Planomonospora sp. ID91781. The sequence continues at coordinate 1,410,898 of NZ_JABTEY010000002.1, forward strand.
GCTCCAGGCTGTGGGTGGTCGCCACGTGCGGCGTGCCGTACAGCAGCTTGGCCACGTGGCCGGCGAAGTTGGCGTACCACGTGTGGCTGTGCACGAGGTCGGCGCCCTCGCACCCCGCGGCCATCTCCAGATCCACCCCGAGCACCTGCAGCGCGGCGTTGGCCGCCCCCAGCCCGCCGGGGACCCGGTAGGCGTCGGTCCCGGGCTCGGTCCGCGGGGCCCCGAAGCAGCGGACGCGGGTGTCGGCCAGCGCCCTCAGCTCCCTGGCGAGGTACTCGACGTGCACTCCGGCACCGCCGTAAACCTCCGGCGGGTACTCGCGGCTCAGTAGATCGACTCGCATGGTCACACCCTAGTGTTTCATCCCCCTTCGTCAGGTTAAGGTCCTGGGTATGAGAGTCCTCGCGATCGTGCTCGCCGGCGGTGAAGGCAAGCGGCTCATGCCGTTGACTGCGGACCGGGCCAAACCGGCGGTGCCGTTCGGAGGGATCTACCGGCTGATCGACTTCGTGCTGTCGAATCTGGCCAACGGTCACTACCTGAAGATCGTCGTGCTGACGCAGTACAAGAACCACAGCCTCGACCGGCACATCTCGCGCACCTGGCGGCTGTCGGCGATGCTCGGCAACTACGTCACCCCGGTCCCGGCGCAGCAGCGGCTCGGGCCGCACTGGTTCTCCGGGTCGGCCGACGCGCTGTTCCAGAACCTGAACCTGGTCTACGACGAGATGCCCGAGCACGTCATCGTGTTCGGCGCCGACCACATCTACCGGATGGACCCCCGGCAGATGGTGGAGCAGCACATCGACTCCGGCGCGGACGTGACCGTGGCGGCGATCCGGCAGCCCCTGTCGCTGGCCGACCAGTTCGGGGTGATCGAGACCGACCCGGCGGGGCGGCGGATCACCGCGTTCCGGGAGAAGCCCACCGACGCCGTGGGCCTGCCGGACGCGCCCGACCAGGTGTACGCCTCGATGGGCAACTACGTCTTCCGGACCCAGGCGATGATCGACGCGCTCCGCGAGGACGCGCTCGACCCCACCAGCAAGCACGACCTCGGCGGGAACATCATCCCGATGATGGTCAAGAGCGGCAGCGCCGAGGTCTACGACTTCGCCGACAACGTCGTGCCCGGCTCGACCGAGCGCGACCGCGGCTACTGGCGCGACGTGGGGACCCTGGACGCCTACTACGAGGCGCACATGGACCTCATCTCGGCGCACCCGTTCTTCAACCTCTACAACGACCGCTGGCCGATCTACACCGGCCACGACCCGCTCCCCCCGGCGAAGTTCGTGCACAACGACGGCGACCGGGTCGGCCGGGCGATCGACTCGCTGGTCTCCTCCGGGGTGATCGTCTCCGGCGGTCTGGCCGAGAGGTCCGTCCTCTCCCCCGGCGTGGTGCTGCACTCCCACTCCGTGGTCGAGGACTCCGTGCTGATGGGCAACGTGAAGGTGGGCAGGGGCGCGATCGTGCGCAAGGCCATCATCGACAAGAACGTGGTCATCCCGGACGGCGCCCGGATCGGTTTCGACCTGGAGCACGACCGCTCCCGTTTCGCGGTCACCAGCAGCGGCGTCGTGGTCATCGGCAAGAACGAGATCGTCGACCGGTAGGGCCCGCCGCGCCGGACGGCGGCGGGCTGCCGCCGTCCGCACCCCGCGCCGGGGGCCGGATCCCGTCCTCCGCGGCCGGGGCGCGCCCCGTGGCGGGACCGGCCGTCACCGGCCCCAGGTGAAGCGGGGCGGGCGGCGCTCCAGGAAGGCCGCGACGCCCTCGGCCAGCTCCTCCCGGGAGGCCTTCTGCCAGGCCCGGAAGGCCTCCTCCCCCGTCCGGCCGTCCACGATCTCCTTGCCGGCCGCCAGGGTGAGCTGCGACCGCCCGGCCATCGTGCTGGCCAGGCCGTACACCCGGCCGGCCAGCTCCCCGGCCGGCAGGACCTCGTCGACCAGGCCGATGCGCAGCGCCCGTGCGGCGTCGATCAGGTCGGCGGTGTAGAGCAGCGACTTGGCCGCGGACGGGCCGACGTGCTCGACCAGGCGGCGGGTCGAGGAGAGCGGGTAGACGATGCCGAGCTTGGCCGGGGTGATCCCGAAGCGGGCGCCGCCGGCGGCCAGGCGGAGGTCGCAGGCGAGCGCGAGCTGGCAGCCGCCGCCCACGCAGAAGCCCTCGATCATCGCGATCACCGGTTTGGGGAACCGGGTCAGCGCCCGCTCCGCGGTGACGGTCAGGCCGGTGTCGTCGCCGTCCTCGGACAGCTCGGCGATCTCGGAGATGTCCGCGCCGGAGCAGAAGGTCCCGCCCGCTCCGGTGAGCACGAGCACCCGTACGGCCGGGTCCGTCGCGAGCGGCTCCAGGATGCCGGGCAGCGCCCGCCACATGTCCGCGCTCATCGCGTTTCGCTTGCCGGGCCGGTCGATCACGAGCGTGGCGACGTGCTCGGCGGGGTCACCGATGGTCAGCCGGAAGCCGTTGCGGATCTGCACGGTATAGATTCTCCCTTGACCCTGATCCGATCATGAGGCGGGCCCCGCGCCCGTACGGCGGGCGGCCCCGCCGATGACCGCTCCCGGGAGGGGCCCGCATGCGACTGACGCGTCCGTTCCGGCGGCTGAGCCCGGCCGAGCGGCGGCTCTGGGACGCCTATCAGACGGGCGCCTGGGTGGACCTGCGCTCCGGCGATCCGGAGGCCGACGACCCGGCGAACGGGGAGTGCTGGGGGCCGGAGCGGACGGTCCGGGCGGAGGTCGTCGCGGCGCTACTGCTCGGTGCACGGGAGCCGGAGCCGGGCGCGACGCCCGGCCTGCGGCTGGCCGGGGCCCGGATCACCGGGAACCTGGACCTGTCGGACGCCGCCGTCGGGGCCAAGCTCCACCTGCTCAACTGCCACCTGTCCGGGACGGTCGACATCAGCGACGCGAAGACCCAGGGCCTGCGTTTCCGCGGCTGCGAACTGGGCCGGGTCCGGGCGGCGCGCAGCACCGTCGACGGGCTGCTGGACTTCGACGGCTCCGCCCTGCGCGGCCTGCGGATGGACAACGCCCACATCACCGGCCAGCTCCGGCTCGCCAGGGCGCGGGTGAGCCCTCCGGACGCGGCCGACCCCGACCTGATGCGGTTCATGGAGGACGTCAGGAGGCCGTACAGCGAGGCCGAGCGGCGGGAGCGCGGCCTGGAGGACGGGCACCGCTGGGCCGTCTGGGCCGGCGGCGCGGTCGTGGACGGCGGCGCGTTCCTGCGGGGCCTGCGGGCCACCGGCGGGCTGCGCATGGTGGGTGCCAGGTTCAACGGCGGCCTCTACCTGCAGGAGGCGTCGATCACCGCCACCCGGCACTCCGCTCTCCCGGCCGCCGGGCCCGAGCCCGAACCCGCGACCGCGACCGCGACCGCGACCGCGACCGCCGAGCCTACGGCCGTCGAGCCGTACGGCCACTCCGGCTTCCGGGAGAGCCCGGCCACGTCGTACGCCGTCTACGCCGACTTCCTGGAGTCCTCGGCGGCGGAGTTCAGCGCGGGGTTCACCGCCGTGGGCACCGTGCGGCTGCGCGGGGCGCGGATCAACGGCGTGCTCTCGTTCGACCGGGCGACGCTGGAGGCGCCCGACCGGTCCCTGCACCTGAGCCACATGCAGGTGGACGAGCTGATCCTCAAGCCGTCGGCGATCGAGGGCGAGGCCAATCTCGGCTACTCGCGGATCGGCGTGCTGCTGGACCACCCCGCCGCCTACCCCGACCGGGTCCAGCTCAACGGGCTGACCTACGAGGCGCTGCGCGGCCCGTGGACCGTGGCCGAGCGGCTCTCGTGGGTCGGCCGGGACCCGGGCGGCTACCGGCCGCAGCCGTACGAGCAGCTGGCCGCCTGGTACCGGCGGATCGGCCACGAGCCGGACGCCCGCCGGGTGCTGCTGGCCAAGCAGCGCGAGCACCGCGGCACGCTCAGGCCCACCGGCCGGTTCTGGGGCCGCCTGCTCGACGTCGCCGTCGGGTACGGCTACCGCCCCTGGCTGGCCGGGCTGTGGGCGGTGGTGCTGCTGGCCGCGGGCACGGCGGTCTTCTCGTCCGTGCCGCCGGTGAAGATCGACCCGGACCACGTCCGGCACTTCAACGCCTTCGTCTACACGCTGGACCTGCTGGTCCCGGTGAGCGTCTTCGAGCAGCGCGGGGCCTGGGAGCCGGTGGGCTGGACCCGGTGGCTCGCCTGGACGCTGGTGGCCTCCGGGTGGATCCTGGCCACCGCCCTGATCGCCGGAGCCGCCCGGGTGCTCCGGCCGTCGAACGCCCCGTGAGGGTCCCGGATCCCCCGTCTCCCCGTGAGGGTCCCGGATCCCCTGCGCCCCCCGGTGAGGGCTTCCGGTCCCGTGTGCGGGCGCGACCCCCGAGGCGGCGCGCCCGCACGGCGGAGATCCGCGGCGGGGTTCAGCCCCGCCCGACCCGCCCGGGCAGGGAGAGGTCACCGGAGGCGACGTCGAGCACGTTGCTCACCCGCAGCAGCGGATCGTGCAGATCGGCGTTGATCCGCAGCGCGGCGGTGACGCCGTCGTAGGCGAAGTCCTTCGGGAAGCCCAGGTCCGCCAGGGGGACGCGGATCCGCACCGTGTGGGCGTCCAGCCGCGTCGGGTAGGGCGGGCTGTCGAGGTAGAGCGGCACCCCGGGCCAGGTGCGGGGCAGGTCCGGCTTCTCGCCCTCGGCGATGTCGCGCACCTTCAGCGCTCCGTCGGGGCGGGTGGTGTCGGGGACGAGGACCACCCAGTGGCTGTGCCAGCGGGCGCCGTCGTCGTCGGTGCGGCCGTTGCGGTCCTCGTCGTAGCCGGGGGTGTCGTCGAAGTCGGGGTGGGAGGTCGCGGCGAGCGCCAGGGTGCCGCTGCCGGCGGTGAACCCGACCGCGGAGGGGTCGAGCGAGGTGGGCCAGACATAGCTGAGCACCTCGCTGCCGGCGAAGGACCCGTGCCGCTCGGGCCGCACGGAGCCGGCGCGGCCGCGCACCTGCTCGGTGAAGACGAGGTGGCGTCCGTCGCGCCGCACGCTGGTGCGGACGAGGTCGAAGGCGGACGGGCGGGCGTCGCCGCGCGGTGAGCGGATGCCGTCGTGCTCCGCGGCGTGCCGGTGGCCCTTCCCGTCCGGATGGCCCTTCCCGCCCGGGTGGGCGGCCGCGGGCGTGGCGAGCAGGCCTGCGGCGAGCAGGCCGAGGGCCGCCGCGACGGTGAGGCGGCGCCCCCGGATCTGGATTCGGGACATGGTGACCCTCTCTTTCTTTCGGAGTCCTAAGTTTCGGACTCCGAAGTAAATTAGAAGAGCGTGGAGCCCCTGTCAACCTCTATGCTTAGGACTACTGACGAATGGAGGAGCGGTGCAGCAGGAAGGACCGCTACCGGCCGACACGGCCGCGCCGACGGCCGCCGACGGCGCCGACCTGGACCGTCGGCTGGCCGCGGCGCTGGAGCGGACCGGGCACGCGGTGCGCACCCTGCTGTGGCGGCAGGCCTACGCCAACGGGCTGAGCCCGATCCAGACCCAGTTGCTGCTGCACCTGTCCGGCAGGGCGCGGCCGCCGCGCTCCAGCGACCTGGCCGCCGAGTTCGACGTCTCGGCCGCCACCATGAGCGAGGCGCTCACGGCGCTGCGCCGCAAGGAGCTCGTCCGGCGGGAACCCGATCCGGGCGACCGGCGCAGCCACGTCCTCCTGCTGACCGACGCCGGCCGGAGACTCGCCGGCGAGCTGGCGCACTGGTCCGATCCCGTCACCGCCTGGCTGGGCGGCGCCCCGGAGGCCGACAAGGCCGCCACCCTGCGCTTCCTGCTCGACCTCGTGGCCCGCCTCCACGGGACCGGCGTGCTCGCAGTCGCCCGGACCTGCGTGACCTGCCGCTTCTTCGCCCGCGCCGCGCACGACGACCCGGACCTGCCGCACCACTGCCGCCTGCTCGACACGCCCTTCGGGGACGCCGCCCTGCGGGTGGACTGCGCCGAGCACCAGCCGGCCGGCGAGGCGTAGGAAAGGCCCTCAGGCGGAGGTCTCGACCCGGAAGCGGGGCAGCGACTCGGGGTACTTCTCCCGGACGAACCTCACCAGGTGCTCGCGCATGTCGCACTTGAGGTCCCAGGCGCTGGCGGAGTCGGCGGCGCTCATCAGCGCGCGCAGCTCCACCAGGCCGTTGGGCAGGACGTCGGTGACCTGGAGCACCCAGTCCTTCTGGTCCCACAGGGGGTGCTCGCGCAGCGCGTGGTAGAGCTCGGTGCGCAGCTCGTCCACCGGGACCGACCAGTCGACCCGGAACATCACGTGGCCGATCACCCGGCTGCCGTGCCGGGTCCAGTTCTGGAACGGGTTGGTGGTGAAGTAGGAGACGGGCAGGACCAGCCGGCGCTCGTCCCACAGGCGCAGGACCACGTAGGTGAGGGTCAGCTCCTCGATCCGGCCCCACTCGTTCTCCACCACGACCACGTCGTCCAGCCGGATCGCGTCACTGAAGGCGAGCTGCAGTCCCGCGAGCAGGTTGCCGAGCGTCGACTGGGCCGCGATGCCCGCGACCACGCCCGCGATGCCGGCGGAGGCGAGCAGTCCGGCGCCCAGCGCGCGCATCTGCGGGAAGGTGAAGAGCATCGCGCCCAGCGCGACCACGACGACCACCGCCGAGGCGACCCGGCGGACCAGCGCGATCTGGGTGCGGATGCGCCGGGCCCGCAGGTTGCGCTCGCCCTCGACCTTGAGCAGCCGCTCCAGCACGACGTCGGTCACCGCGTAGGCGGCCTGGATGACCAGCCACGTGATGGAGGCGATCATCGCCAGGCTGAGCAGCCGCTGGATGTTCTGGTTGGCCTCGCCGTCGGCCATGGCACCCGGCTCGTAGACCGTGTAGGCCGCGACCACGGCGGCCGTGGCGAACGCGGGCCAGGTGCAGCGCCGCACCAGCGGGCCGGCGAGGACCCACTTCTCCCCGATCAGTCGTGAGCGCAGCACCCGCCTCACCACCTCCACGGCCGCGACCGCGGCCAGTACGGCGACCAGCATGATGATCCAGTCCATCACGGACGGCGTCCCCCCTCGTCGACTTTTTACCGGCGAGAGGTTTCCCCTATGGCTGGCCCATAATCAGAAGTCCTCGTCGAATGTGACATTCCCCTCGACGGCCACCTGATACGCAGAAACCCGGCGCTCGAAGAAGTTCGCCAGCTCCTGCACGTCCTGCAGCTCCATGAAGGCGAACGGGTTGGCGGTGCCGTACCGGACGGGCATGCCGAGCCGGGCCAGGCGCTGGTCGGCCACGTACTCCAGGTAGCCCCGCATCGCCTCGACGCCCATCCCGGGCAGGCCGTCGCCGCACAGGTCGGCGGCGAAGGCCAGTTCGGCCGCGACCGCCTCCTCCATCATCCGGACGACCTGCGCGGCGAGCTCGTCGTCGAAGAGACCGGGCTCCTCCGCTCGCACGGTGTCCACCACGCTGAAGGCGAACTCCATGTGCATGGACTCGTCGCGGAACACCCAGTTCGTCCCGGTGGCCAGGCCGCCGAGCAGGCCGCGGGAGCGGAACCAGTAGACGTAGGCGAAGGCGCCGTAGAAGAACAGGCCCTCGATGCAGGCGGCGAAGCAGATCAGGTTGAGCAGGAAGGCGCGGCGGTCCTCCCTCGTCTCCAGCCGGTCCAGCCCGCCGAGCGAGTCGATCCAGCGGAAGCAGAACTCGGCCTTGTCCCTGATCGACGGGATGTGCTCGACCGCGGCGAAGGCCTTGACCCGCTCGTCGTGGTCGGGCAGGTAGGTGTCGAGCAGCGTCAGGTAGAACTGGACGTGCACGGCCTCCTCGAACAGCTGGCGGCTGAGGTAGAGCCGGGCCTCGGGGGCGTTGACGTGCTGGTAGAGGTTGAGGACCAGGTTGTTGGCCACGATCGAGTCGCCGGTGGCGAAGAACGCCACGAGCCGGTTGATCAGGTGGCGCTCCTGGTCCGTCATCTTCGCCAGGTCGGCGAGGTCGGAGTTCAGGTCCACCTCCTCCACCGTCCAGGTGTTGCGGATGGCGGCCCGGTAGCGCTCGTAGAAGTCCGGGTAGCGCATGGGCCGCAGGGTCAGGTCCATGCCGGGGTCGAGCAGCATGCTGGATGTCTCCGTGTCGTCGTCGGGTCGTGCGTGAGGTCGTGCGTGAGGTCGCCGGATCGCGCGCCGGGCCGTGGAAAGGCACGGAAAGGCGCGGAAAGGCACGAAGGCGCGGCAGGGCGCGTCGGGTCGCGGCGGGGCGCCGGGCGGGCCTACTGGCAGGCGTCGCAGACCTCGGGGTTCTCCAGGGAGCACGCGACGGCCTCGGGGTCGGCGACCGCGGCGGGCGCGGGCGCGCCCGGGGCGGCGGCCACGGTGGTCTGGGCGATCCGCGTCGCGGGGCGCGAGCGCAGGTAGTAGGTGGTCTTCAGGCCCGACTTCCAGGCGTAGGCGTACATCGAGGAGAGCTTGCCGATGGTCGGGGTGGCCATGAAGAGGTTCAGCGACTGCGCCTGGTCGACGTACGGCGTGCGCGCGGCGGCCAGGTCGATCAGCGCCTTCTGCGGCAGCTCCCAGGCGGTCCGGTACAGGACCTTGAGGTCGGCGGGGATCTCCGGGATGTCCTGGACCGAGCCGTCGGCCCGCTTGATCGCGTCCCGGATCCGCTCGTTCCACAGCCCGCGCGCCTGCAGGTCGCGGACCAGGTAGCGGTTGACCTGGAGGAACTCGCCCGACAGGGTCTCGCGCTTGAAGACGTTGGAGACCTGCGGCTCGATGCACTCGTAGCAGCCGGCGATGGAGGCGATCGTGGCGGTCGGCGCGATCGCGATCAGCAGGGAGTTGCGCAGGCCGGTCTCCGCGATCCGCTCCCGCAGCGCGGCCCACTCGGGCGAGCGCGCGGCGGACCGGGAGGCCCCGTGACCGCCGCTGCGGCCGTCGCTGTGGCCGTCGCCGTAGTGGTCGGGGTGGAGCACCCCGTCCGCGGCCCGGGTCTCGCCGTAGGAGGGGTGCCGGCCCCGCTCGGCGGCCAGGTCGGCGGAGGTGCCGTAGGCGGCGAGCGCGATCTCCTCGGCGATCCGGGTGGACAGCTCCAGCGCCTCCGGCGAGTCGAACGGCAGGCGCAGCGCGAAGAACACGTCGGCCAGGCCCATCACGCCCAGCCCGATCGGCCGCCACCGGCGGTTGGCCGCCTCGGCCTCGGGCGTCGGGTAGAAGCCCAGGTCGATGGTGCGGTCCAGGAACCGCACGGCGGTGCGGACGGTGCGGCGCAGCCGCTCCCAGTCGACCCCGTCCCCGGCCAGGTGGGCGGCCAGGTTCACCGAGCCGAGGTTGCAGACGGCCGTCTCGGCGTCGCTGGTGACCTCGAGGATCTCGGTGCAGAGGTTGGACAGGTGGATGACGTTCTCGGGGCGGGCGGTCTGGTTGGAGGTGCGGTTGGCCGCGTCCTTGAAGGTCATCCAGCCGTTGCCGGTCTGGGCCAGGGTCCGCATCATCCGGCCGTAGAGGGTCCGGGCCGGGATCCGCCGCACGGCCAGCCCGGCCTCCTCGGCGGCCCGGTAGGCGGCGTCGAAGGCGGCGCCGTACAGGTCGGTGAGGTGCGGGACGTCCTTGGGGTCGAACAGCGACCATGCCGCGTCCGCCTCGACCCGGCGCATGAACTCGTCCGGCACCCAGTTGGCCAGGTTGAGGTTGTGGGTGCGGCGGGCGTCCTCGCCGGTGTTGTCGCGCAGTTCCAGGAACTCCTCGATGTCGGCGTGCCAGGTCTCCAGGTAGACGCAGGCGGCGCCCTTGCGCCGGCCGCCCTGGTTGACCGCGGCGACGCTGGAGTCCAGCGTGCGCAGCCACGGCACGATGCCGTTGGAGTGGCCGTTGGTGCCCCGGATCAGCGAGCCCCGCGAGCGCACCCGGGTCCAGGCGATGCCGATCCCCCCGGCGTACTTCGACAGGCGCGCGACCTGCCCGTAGCGCTCGTAGATGGCCTCCAGCTCGTCGCGCGGCGAGTCGAGCAGGAAGCACGACGACAGCTGCGGGCGGCGGGCGCCGGAGTTGAACAGGGTCGGCGAGCTCGGCAGGTAGGACAGCGTGGTCATGAGGCCGTACAGCTCGGCGGCCTCGGCCACCGTCTCCGACAGGCCGCAGGCCACCCGGAGGAAGAAGTGCTGCGGGCGCTCCAGGACCTTGCGGGTCTCCGGGTGGCGCAGCAGGTAGCGGTCGTAGACCGTGCGCAGGCCGAAGTACTCGAACCGGGTCTCCTCGCGGACCAGCGCGTCCAGCTCCGCCGCGTTGGCCGCGACGAACTCCGCCAGCCGGTCGGCGACCAGTCCGGCCGCGTGGGTGGCGGCGACGGATTCCGAGAAGGTCCGGACGCCGTGCTCGGCGGCCTCGTCGGCGATCAGCCCGTCCAGCAGCCCGGCGGCGGTCCTGGAGTTCTCCGGGTCGGTGATCACCCGGGCGGCGGCCTCCTCGATGGCCAGCCGGCGGGCGTCCGGGCCGGTTCCCGCCCCCGGTACGGCGCCGGCCGTCGTACCGCCCGCCGCGCCGCCCGCCGCGTCACCCGCCGTGCCGGTCACCACCGTGCCGGTCGCGCCGCCCGCCGCGTCACCCGCCGTGCCGATCGCGGCCTCTGCCATGGTCTGTGTCACGTGCCACCCCTCGCGCGCTGGAATTCCCCGTGTGTACGGCTCTCGAGGAACGGGCGCGCGTCGGAGGGCGGATCCCGGCCGCAGGAAGGGCATGCGGGAACCGCCTCGTCCGCGGGCCCTCCCTCGAAGCCCTGGACCGCTTGCGTGGCCGGGGCCGCCCACCGGGCGGTCCGGACCGCCCTCGGGCGTCCCGGAGCCCGGTCCGGCTCCCCTTCCACGCGTCACCGGCAGGTCTTCGGACTCACGGGCGTGTTCGTGCGCTTCCTACTGGCCGTCGCTTCCCAGGTCTCCCCAGTGCCTCTGACGGCGGTCGTTCCCGTTCACCGCTGCGGGGCAGTCCCGGAATCGCACCGGGTTCCCTCTTTCCTCGCCCCGCCAGGGGCGAACCAGCAACGAGGAGGATCCTACATCTAGGGGCGGATCGCGCAACCGGCCCTACAATTTGTGTCGGACGAGCCCAGCAGCCCGAGTTCGTAGAGCACGCCCCGGGTGCGCTCGGTCTCGGTGGCGAGCCACTGCCGGAAGTCGTCGCCGCTGAGGTACACGCGTTCCCAGCCCTGGCGCGCGCACAGTTCCCGCCAGCGCGGGGAGGCGTCGATCCGGTCGCAGAGCGCGACGGCGGCCTCGCGGTCCTCGGCGCTCATCTCCCCCGGGCCGAGCAGCCCGCGCCAGTCGGCGTACTCCAGCCGGACCTCCAGCTCCATGAGCGTCGGCGCCTCGATCCCGTCGATCCGTTCGCGGGAGGAGACCGCCAGCACGCGCAGGCGTCCCGAGGCGAGCCCGGCGGCCAGGACGCGGGCCGGGGCCAGAATCGCGGCGGCCCATCCGCCGCCGAGCGCCTCGACGGCCTGGTCGGCCCCGGCGTACCCGGTGTACTCGAGGAGGCGGGCGTCCACGCCCAGGCACTTGCCGATCATGCCGTAGAGGACGTGGTCCGGGCCGCCGGCCGCCCGGCCGCCGACCACCAGCCCGGCGGGGTCCCGGCGGAGCCGGGCGGCGAAGTCCTCGAAGGAGCGCAGCCGCGAGTCGGCGGAGACCGCCAGCGCCGCCCACTCGCCGACCAGGCGGGCCAGCGGGGTGGCGGACTCGGCCAGCGGGGCGGCGCCGGACGTCTCCGCCCCGGCGACCATCGGCATCCCGGCCACCAGCAGCCCGCCCTCGCGGGTGAACGGCGCACCGGAGGTCCGCGACGCGGCGAGGGCCGCGAGGGCGGCGGCCCCGGCCCCGCCCGGGTGGTTCTCCACCTCGACCGTCCGGGCCAGTCCGTCGCCGGTCAGCGCCGACGCCAGCGCCCGGGCCACCCGGTCGGCCTCGCGCCCGCGGGCCGCGGGCGCGATGACCGACAACCTCTCCGGCACCGGAGGTCCGGCGCCGCCCGTCGTCCCGCATCCCGCCGCGGCGACCGCGATCCCCGCGGTGATCCAGAAAAACCGCCTACGGTGCATAGGTGCCCCTTTCCCAGGGTGCCCTTGGCACTCTAGGTTACAGCACCATTACTTTCCGCCACAGAACGGGACGTAGCGGGCGCAGCGTTCCGGCTACTCCACCGTGACGCTCTTGGCCAGGTTCCGGGGCTTGTCCACGTCCCGCTCCAGGGCGACGGCGGCGTGGTAGGCGAAGAGCTGGAGCGGGATGCCCAGCAGGATCGGGTCCAGCTCGACCTCGTTCTTGGGCACGACCAGGCAGTCGTCGGCCAGCTTGGGGTCGGCGACGCGGTGGCCGACCATCAGCACCCGCCCGCCGCGCGCACGGATCTCCCCCAGCGTGGTGAGGTTCTTGTCCAGCAGCTCGTCGTCGGGGACGATCGCCACGGTCGGCATCTCCGGGCCGATCAGCGCCAGCGGGCCGTGCTTGAGCTCGCTGGCCGGATAGGCCTCGGCGTGCACGTAGGAGATCTCCTTGAGCTTCTGCGCGCCCTCGCGCGCCACCGGGTAGCCCCGGACGCGGCCGACGAACATGATGCTCGGCGAGTCGGCGTACTTCTCGGCCAGTTCCTTGACCTGCGGCTCCAGGGCGAGGATCTCCTTGATCTGGTCGGGCAGCGCGCGCAGCCCCTCGCAGATCCGGCGGCCGTCGGCCGGCGACAGGTCGCGCACCCGGCCCAGGTGCAGGGCCAGCAGCGCGAAGGCCACCGCGGTCGAGGTGAACGCCTTGGTGCTGGCGACGGAGACCTCAGGTCCGGCGTGCAGGTAGACGCCGCCGTCGCACTCGCGGGCGATGGCGCTGCCGACGGTGTTGACGATGCCGAGCACCCGGCCGCCCTTGCGCTTGAGCTCCTGGACGGCCGCGAGGGTGTCGTAGGTCTCCCCCGACTGGCTGATCGCCACGTACAGGGTGTCGGCCTCCACGACCGGGTTGCGGTAGCGGAACTCGCTGGCCGGCTCGGCGTCGGCGGGGATGCGGGCCAGCTCCTCGATGAGCTGGGCGCCGATCTGGCCGGAGTAGTAGGCCGAGCCGCAACCGATGATCTTCACGCGGCGGAAGGAGCGGGTCTCCCGCGCGTCCATGTTGAGGCCGCCCAGGTGGGCGACGTTGAAGCGCTCGTCGAGGCGTCCGCGCAGGGTGCGGGCGACGGTGTCGGGCTGCTCGGAGATCTCCTTGAGCAGGTAGTGCTCGTAGCCGCCGGTGTCGTAGTGCGCGGCCTCCCAGTCGACGGTCAGCGGCTCCTTGGCGGTCTCCCGCGCGTCGCTGGCGAAGGTGTTGAACCCGTCGGCCCGCAGCACCGCGAGCTCGCCGTCCTCCAGGTGCACCACCTGGCGGGTGTAGCGGACCAGCGCGGCCACGTCGGAGGCGGCGAACATCTCCTTCTCGCCGATGCCCAGCACGATCGGGCTGCCGTTGCGGGCCACGACCACCTCGCCGGGGCGCTCGGCGTCGAGCACGGCGATGCCGTAGGTGCCGACGACCCGCTTGAGCGCGAGGCGGACGGCCTCCTCCAGCGAGTCGGTCTCCTTGACGGTCCGGGCGATCAGGTGCGCCAGCACCTCGGTGTCGGTCTCGGACAGGAAGACCGCGCCGTCGGCCTCCAGCTTGGCCCGCAGCTCGTCGGCGTTCTCGATGATGCCGTTGTGCACGACCGCGACGCGCTCGTCGTTCGACAGGTGGGGGTGGGCGTTGACGTCGCTGGGCACGCCGTGGGTGGCCCAGCGGGTGTGGCCGATGCCGACCGTCCCCTTGAACCGCGCGGGCACGGCCGCCGCCAGGTCCGCCACGCGGCCCTTGACCTTGCGCATCTTCAGGCCCTTGTTGGAGACGACCACGCCGGCCGAGTCGTAGCCCCGGTACTCCAGGCGCTGGAGGCCCTCCAGCAGGATCGGCGCCGCGTCCTTCGGGCCGACGTAGGCCACGATTCCACACATGATCATCACCCTCTCACTGAGATATTTGTACCCTTTGTACGGTTTTATCCGTAAACGATCCGTCGCAACTGGCGCAGGGAGAGCTCGGGCGGCGAGACGCGGCGGGCCGCCAGCTCCGCGGCGATCCGCGGGAAGGCGACGTCGTTGACCAGCCCCTTCGCCTTGAGCTCGGCGTGGCGCCGCCGGACGTACTCCTCGGTCCCCTCTGAGAAGTACGCCAGCACGTCCGCCACCACCCGCGCCGCCTCTCCCGGCCCGAGCGCGCTCGTCCGGGTCAGATGAGTGATCAGCTCCTCGTGCGGATGCCATGCGGTGGACACAGACCAGGACGATATGCAGGGGGAACGCGATTCGCCAACTTTCCTGCCCGGAATCGGGCAGGAAATCAGCGATTCCGTCCGATCGACCACATGAATCACATACGGTAGTTGATCGTTACTGTGGGTAGTGGTCCGGGCGGGAGGAACCACTATGCGCCGCCTGCCGTGCATCACCGTATTCGCCGCTCTCGTCGTCTCCGCCGCCTTCGGCGCGCCCTCTGCCCACGCCGCCCCGGAACCGAACCTCCGGACGGGCCCGCAGCCGCCTCCGCTCCCCGGCCCGGAACCCGCCCCGGGGAACGCCCACGGGAACGGCCCGGAACCCGCCCCGGGGAACGGCGAGGAGAGCGCCCTGGAAAACGGCTCGGGGAACGGCCCGGAGAGCCGGATGCGGGAACGTCCGCACCAGGGCAGGCAGGCCGCCTTCGCCCGGGCCGCCCGGACGTACGGCGTGCCGGAGAGCCTGCTGCTCGCCGTCTCCTACCTGCAGTCCCGCTGGGACGCCCACGGCGGCAGGCCGAGCGTCTCGGGCGGGTACGGTCCCATGCACCTGGTCGACGCGCGCACCGCCGCCTCCCCCGGCCGCCACCGCGACGACCACCACGGCGCGGCCGGGGCGGACCCGCGCGGCGACGAGACCCGGCCGCTCCGGGTGGCGGCGCCCCGCCCCGCCGCCCGCGGCGACCGGGTCCCGCCGCCGGACACCCTGCACCGGGCCGCGAGCCTGACCGGGATCTCCCCCGCCCGGCTGCGCCTGGACCCGGCCGCCAACATCACGGGCGGCGCCGCGCTCCTCGCCCACCACCAGCGGAGCGGCGGAGGACGGCCGGGCGCCGGTCCCGCCCACTGGTACGACGCGGTGGCCCGCTATCCCGCGACCCGCGACGCCCGGGCCGCGGCGGTCTTCGCCGACGAGGTCTACGCGACGCTCCGCACCGGAGCCGCCCGGGTGACCGACGACGGCGAGCGGGTGGTCCTGCGCCCGGACCCGGCCCTGACCCCGGCGGCCCCGGCGGGCCGCGCGGAGGCGGGCCGTACGGACCGGGACGCCCGCGCGCCCCGGCGCCTCGCCCTGCGGCAGGAGACCCGGGGCAGGACCGGGCCCGACTGCCCCCGCGGGGTCTCCTGCGAGTGGATCCCCGCCGCCTACCGGAAGCTGGGCGAGGGCCGCTACGGCAACCACGACCGCTACGAGGGCCGCAGGGAGATCGACTACATCGTCATCCACGACGGGGAGACGAGCTACGACGCCATGACCCGGCTCGCGGCCAACCCCGCCTACCTGAGCTGGCACTTCACCCTGCGCTCCAGCGACGGCCACATCGCCCAGCACCTGCGCGGCCAGGACGTCGGCTGGCACGCGGGCAACTGGTACGTCAACTCCCGCTCCATCGGCCTGGAGCACGAGGGCTACCTGGCCCGCGGCGGCGCCTGGTACACCGAGGCGATGTACCGCGCCTCGGCCCGGCTGGTCCGCCACCTCGCCCGGCGGTACGGCGTGCCGCTGGACCGGGCGCACATCCTCGGCCACGACAACGTGCCCGGCGCCACCCCGGCGACCGTGCGCGGCATGCACGAGGACCCGGGCCCCTACTGGGACTGGGAGCACTACTTCGAGCTGCTGGGCCGCCCGCTGGACCGGGCCGCCCGGGCTCCGCGGCCGGCCCTGGCCGCCCTGACCGCCCTCTCCGGCCGGCGGCCCGCGCGCTCGGTGACGATCCTGCCCCGCTACGCCGTCCACCGGCCCCACTTCACCGGGTGCGGCGGCGGGTCGCGCCCCTGCCCTCCCGCGGGCGCGTCCTCGGTCTGGCTGCGCACCGCCCCGGCGGACGACGCCCCGCTGGTCAGGGACGTCGGCAAACACCCGACCGGGGGTTCCAGCCACAGCGTCTACGACCACGCCGCCCGCGCCTCGACCGGCCAGCGCTACGCCCTGGCCGAGCGCCGGGGCGACTGGACCGCGATCTGGTACCTCGGCCAGAAGGCCTGGTTCCACGACCCCGCCGGCGCCCGGACCTCCGTACGCGCCCGCGGTCCCGTGGTCACCCCCCGGCCGGGCCTGGCCTCGGTGAGGCTGTACGGCAGGCCGTACCCCGAGGCCTCGGCCTACCCGCGCGGGGTGAAGCGGCAGCGGCCCGTCCCGCTGCAGTACCGGCTCCCGGCCGGCCAGCGCTACAGCCTCGGCCTGACCCGGCGCGGCTCCCACCTGCACGCGGTCACCTTCGACCCGTCGAAGCACCGCCTCATCCGGGGCGCGACGCGCTACCACCAGATCCAGTTCGGGCACCGGGTCATGTTCGTCCGGGCCGAGGACGTCGTCCGGCTCCGGAGCTGAGCGTCCCGCGGCCGTGGCGGGCGGCCCGGTTGGACGCGCGCACTCCGGGAACGCGCTAGAGTTCTCCCGTGCCCCGGACGAATTCGCCGGGAAACACGCGGAAGTGGCTCAGTGGTAGAGCATCACCTTGCCAAGGTGAGGGTCGCGGGTTCGAATCCCGTCTTCCGCTCTGACAGGTCCCTCGGGATCTGGCTGGTGGAGTGGCCGAGAGGCGAGGCAACGGCCTGCAAAGCCGTGTACACGGGTTCAAATCCCGTCTCCACCTCACCGCACGGACGCCGGAGCCCGCGGGATCCGGTAAAGTGTTGCGAGCGCCGCGAGGGGAGACCCGCAGCGGGACGCGCGGAAGTGGCTCAGTGGTAGAGCATCACCTTGCCAAGGTGAGGGTCGCGGGTTCGAATCCCGTCTTCCGCTCTGGTTCACCCGAGGACGATTAGCTCAGCGGGAGAGCGCTTCCCTGACACGGAAGAGGTCACAGGTTCAATCCCTGTATCGTCCACCACCAGCGGTCCCCCGGCCCCAGGCCGGGGGACCGCTTCGTTTCCGCCCTTCCCGGGTCCCCGCCGCGTCCTGACCGGCGGCCGGAATCACCCGCGGGGAGGACACCGCAGGCCTCGCGAAGAGGCACCATGGAAGCACGCCTGACCCGAAATCGGGTTGATAGGTATGCTTTTGGCTTCGGCGAAGGGGGCGGGCCCGTGCTGCGTGTGGTGGTCGATCCGGAGGTGCCCGCGGAGGTGGCCAACCTCATGCGCCGGAACGGACCGCTGCTGTCGCGGTTCCACCGCGGCTGGAACCCCGAGGCGCGGGACGGCTCGCGGATCCCCGGCCCGGTCCTGGGAGTCTTCGCGCTGACGCTGGTGCTGGCGTTCGTCACCCTCGTCGCCGCCGGGGTGGGCGCCCTCCCCCTGATCGTCCTGGCCGGGATCGAGCTCATCGTCATGGCGATCCTCTACCTCGCCAGGAAGCCCACCCCCGCCGACTCCCTGGAGCGCGTCCTGTACCGCCACGCGGTCCAGTTCCGCGGCCGCTTCCTGGTCCTGGAGGACTTCGATCCGCCCTCGCGCCACCTGCTCGGCCGGGTCCAGCAGGCGATCGACCGCATCCTGCGCTCCCGGGTCAACGCCATGGGCCTGCTGGACGGCGTCCGCAACTCGGTGATGCTCCCCGCGGAGGAGTGGGAGATCGCCCGCCTGCTGACCAAGCTGTCGGCCCTGCGGGCCAGGCACCACGACATGGCCAGGAGCGGGAGGACCCCGGAGGTGGCCGCGGCGATGGCGCCGCTGGAGCGGGCGCTGGCCGCCAGCGAGGCCGCCGTCGTCGCCCGCGTCGAGGCGCTGGAGCGCTACGCCGACCACGTCGCCGAGGCCGAGCGGGCGCTGCTCTCCCACCACCAGATCGAGGCCCTGCGCGCCCAGCTCCCGGAGTACGAGCAGCTCGTCGCGGAGGCGGGTGCGGGCCGGCTGATGGCTCCGGAGATCGGCCATCTGGCGCAGGACGCCGACCAGCTGCGGCAGGCTCTGAACGCCAGCATCCGCTCCGCCCACGAGGCGTTCCGCTATCTCGACGGATAGCCGAAAATAAGATTTCTCGACTACGGTCCGACCGCGGGAAAGGGGAGAACGAGCCGGTGCAGCACGTGGCGGTCGACCCGGAGGTTCCTGCGGAGGTCGCCGATCTGTTCCGCAGGAACGGATCGCTGCTGTCGCGCATCCGCGCCGGATGGACCCCCGAGCCGCGGATCGACGCCCCCGGCCTGCCGGTCCGGGCGCTGCAGGTCGGCGGGGCGATCGTCTCGCTCCTGCTGCTCGGCGGCGCCCTCCGCGCCGACGACGGGCGGATCCTCGTGTTCGTCCCCGCACTGCTCCTCTTCGTGGTCTTCACCGGCCACCTGGTCGCCCGCGAGGGGCCCCTGGAGAGCGAGGACACCGAGCAGGAGGTCTACCGCAACGCCCGCTGGTACGAGGACCGCTACCTGCTCCCGGAGGACTTCGACGCCCCCGCCGAGCAGCTGCGCGAGCGGACCCGCAAGGCGGTCGAGTACGTCCTGCGCTCCCAGGTCAACGCCTCCGGGCTGCTCGACGACGCGCGCAACTCCGTGATGCTCCCGGCCCAGGAGTGGGAGATCGCCCGGCTGCTGGCCAAGCTGTCGGCCCTGCGGGACGAGCACGGCCGGTTCGGCCACGACGCGAGGACCCCGGAGGTGGCCGCGGCGATGGCGCCGCTGGAGCGGGCGCTGGCCGCCAGCGAGGCCGCCGTCGTCGCCCGCGTCGAGGCGCTGGAGCGCTACGCCGGCCATGTCGCCGAGGCCGAGCGCGCCTTCCGCGCCCACCAGCAGGTCGAGCTGCTCCGCTCGCGGCTGCCCCGGTACGAGGAGCTCCTCGCCGAGACGGGCGCCGACGCGCTCGCCGTGCCGGAGATCGACCACCTGACGCAGGACGCCGGCCGGCTGGAGCGGGCGCTGCGGGAGAGCGTCCGCTCCGCGCACGAGGCCTTCCGCTACCTGGACGGTCCTAGCACAGAAGGTGACAAGTAGGGTTTGTCTATGACAGAACGACCAGTGCTGGTCTACGACGGCGACTGCGGATTCTGCACGGCGAGCGTGCACTTCGCCGAGCGGTGGATCGGCGTGCGGGCCCGCGTGACGCCCTGGCAGTCCGCCGACCTGACCGCGCTCGGCACCACCCCGCGGCGGGCGGACCGCGAGGTGCTCTGGGTCGAGCGCGGCCGGGTGTACGGCGGGGCGCAGGCCGCCGCCCGGCTGCTGATCGCCGCGGGGATGCCGTGGAGCGCGCTGGGGTTCGCGCTCCGGCTCCCGCCGCTGCGGTGGGCGGCCCACGGCCTCTACCGGCTGGTCGCCGCCAACCGGCACCGCCTGCCCGGCGGCACCCCGGCCTGCGCCCTGCCGGCGGCCCGGCGATGAGGGCGCTGCTGGCCGGGTTCGAGCCGTTCGACGGCGCCACCGTCAACCCGTCGTGGGAGGCGGTGCGGCTGGTGCCCGGCGCGCACGCCGTACTGCTGCCGTGCGTGTTCGGCGCGGCGACCGACCGTCTGCGGGCGGCGATGCTGGAGCACGGGCCCGAGGTGGTGGTCTGCGTCGGGCAGGCGGCCGGGCGGGCCGACGTCACGGTCGAACGGGTCGCGATCAACCTCGACGACGCCCGCATCCCCGACAACGCGGGCGACCAGCCGGTGGACCGCCCGGTGGTCCCCGGCGGGCCGGCCGCCTACTTCGCCACGCTGCCGGTGAAGGCCTGCGTGGCGGCGGCACGGAAGGCGGGCGTGCCGGCGAGCGTGTCGCACAGCGCCGGGACGTTCGTCTGCAACCACGTCTTCTACGGCCTCATGCACCTGATCGCCACCGAGTTCCCGCAGGTGCGCGGGGGCTTCGTGCACGTGCCGGCCGCCCCCGGGCAGGTCCTCGACCAGGGCGGGCCGTCCATGCCGTCCATGCCGGTCACGATGGTCGCCGAGGCGCTGACCGCGATCGTGACGGCCGCCGGCCTGGTCCACGACGATCTGCGCCTGACCGGCGGCTCGCTGCACTGACGGTGAGGACGCGGGCGAACGCCTCCCGGCGGATCCGGTTCCCGCTCCGTCCGGCCGCGGTCTCTCCGACCGGATCCGCCGGCTCCGGTCGGAGAGACCGCGGCGCCCCGGGCCCGGGCCGGGCGGCGCCTCAGAGGGGGACGCCGTAGATCACGCGGCGGCCGACGAACTCGGTCACGCTCCACACCTGCCCGCGGCCGCGCACGCAGGCGAGGTCCTCCGGGCCCACCGGGTACGGCCTGCGCACGATCCCGTCGCCGACCTCGATCAGGGTGCCGTTCCGCTGCGATCCGGCGCCCTGGCTGAGATACCAGGCGCCGTCGTACGACAGGGCGCCCTGGATCCTGCCGGCGGGCAGCGCGTAGGCGTCGAGCGCCGCGGCGACACCGTCGGCGGCACCGTCGGCCCCGGCCCGCAGGGCCCCGTCGGGGTCCAGCCGCCAGCGGGCCACCCGGCCGGTCTCCCCCGGCTCGTCGACGTACTCGCCGGAGACCAGCAGGTCGGGGTCGGCGCTGCGGTCCACGGCGGCGAAGGAGAACCGGGCGGCCCCGGTGGTGGTGGTCCACGCGCCGGTCTGCGGCATCACGTAGCGGTAGCCGAACGCGTTGTACACGCCCTTCGCCCCGCCGATCGCCCGGTCGTCCCCGCCGTTCACCTCGAAGATCTGCCGGGTGTCGAAGACCCGGAACCCCCGGACGGTGTCGGCGACGTAGAGCAGGTGGCCGTACCAGGCGACGCCTCCGGCGTGGATGTCGATCGGGGCGATGCCCCCGTCCGCGCGGGCCTCGACGAGCAGGACGTGCCGGTAGCGGAGGGTGGCGGCGTTCAGGAAGGACAGGCGCACGCCCCGCTCCCCCGCCTCCGGCTTGTAGTACCAGCTCACCACGAACACGTTCCCCGCCGCGCCCGCGTCGGACGAGCAGGTCAGCCCCTGCGGGTACCAGTCGGGGAAGGCGTTGTCGGCGGCGTCGAAGCAGTACCAGTCCACCGGCCGGGGCCTCATCGAGCCGAAGGCCCCCGACCCGGTGGAGCCCCGCCGGGTGGCGGCCCGGTTGGCCTTGGCCAGCACGGCGTCCAGCGTCACCCGCTCGAGCTCCCGCTCCAGCACCCGGATCCCGGCGCTGAAGCGGTCGTCATCGCGCTTCAGCTCGAACGGTCCCGCGGACACGGCCTTCATCGCGCTCATGAGAGTCCTCCCGTCCCGCCCAGTCTGGCGGATCAAGGTACGGAATTCATGAGTATGCCGGTCGAATCCCTTTCGCGATCATCCGGGCCGCGCTCACCCGGGAGGGGCCGCGCAGGGCATCGCCGGAGGGCCGCACAGGGCCGGGTCAGACGGGCCAGGTGTGCACCGGGTCGCCGGTCTGCGCCAGCTCCCGGTAGCGGGTCACCATCCGGGCGCGGTCTCCGCCCAGCGCCTCCAGCGCCTCGCGCTGCCAGACCGATCCGGTACGGCGCCGCGTGACGCGCTCCCGGACGACGTCCAGCATCCGCTCGGCCTCGCCCGGCTCGACGCCCACCCGCTCCAGCCCGGCCGCGGCCAGCGGCAGCAGGTCCAGGGCGAGCCGGGCCGCCGGGACCTCGTCCCGCCTGCCGGGCCAGGCCAGCGAGGCGTCCAGGCCCTCGATCGCCGACCGGTAGAAGTTGCGGTAGGCGGAGGCGAAGGCGAACTCCTCGACCGGCTCGACGGCCAGGGCGGAGGTGAGACCGAGCAGGAAGGCCGTGTTGGCCGCCATGTCGACGGGGGTCGGCCCGGCGGGCAGGGCGCGCATCTCCACCCGCAGGTGGCCGCCGTCCGCCGGGTCGTAGACCGGCCGGTTCCACTGCCAGACCGTGCCCTGGTGGAGCCGGAGCTCGGCCAGGGCGGGGGCCCCGTCCCGGCCGGGGCCGTGCTCCGGCGTGATCATCGGCAGGATCGGCTCGTAGTCGCGCACGCACGCCTCGAACAGCTCCTCGGCGCTCCTGACCCAGCCGGAGCCGAAGGCCACCCGCCGGTCCCGGCGCCCGAGCCGCTCCAGGTCGCGGTCGTCGGCCGACTCCTCGAACAGCGCGATGCGGGTCTCCTCCCACAGCCGCCGGCCCAGGAAGCCCGGGGAGTTGCCGCTGACCGCCAGGACCGGTCCCATCGCCAGCTGGGCGGCGTTGTAGACGCGGGCGAAGTCGGCGGGCGCGGTGCGCAGGTGCACCTGCCAGGAGGTGTTGGCGCTCTCCAGGATCACGCCCTCGACCTCCAGCTCCAGCTGCTCCACACCGTGGATGCGGACCCGGAACGGCTCGGTCCGCAGCCGCCGGAAGCCGCGGCTCATCGCCCGGTAGCGGCTCTCGTCGCTCATCGCCCCCTGGGTGAAGTCGAACTCGTGCAGGGTCGGCAGGATCCCGATCGCCACCGACCGCCCGCCGTGCTCCGCCGCCGCCGAGTCCACCACCGCGATGGTCTCGTGCAGCTCCTTCTCCAGCGCGGCGAACGGCCTGCCCGCCAGCGGGAGCGGGGTGAGGTTGACCTCCAGGTTGAACCGGCCGAGCTCCAGGGTGAGCCGGTCGTCCCCGGCGGTGTCGCGCACCTCGCGGTTGCGCGGGAGCGGGCGGCCGTCCGGCGTGGTCAGGAACAGTTCCAGTTCGGCCCCGATGGTCATGGGCCCCGTCCCGAACCCCGGCCGGGCCAGCAGCTCGCGGAGCTCCGCCAGCTGCTCGGCCAGCCGCTCCCCGAAGCGGGCGAACTCCGCCTCCGAGAACCGGTCCTTGTCGAGTTGCTGCCCCATCTCACCGTCCGATCATTCAGGCGGTCTCCACCGCGATTCGCGTCGCCTCCCCTCTCTGTCCCGTCCGCCGCCGTCTAATCCGCCGGTGAGGTAGATCACCAGGGCAGGACGCCGTCCTCGTCCTGATAGGAGCCGGTGGGACCGCCGGCGTCCAGCAGCGCCAGCCGTACGGCGGCGGCCGCGCCCTGCTCGGCGGTGCGGGGGCCGCTGTGGCCGTTCATGTCCGTCGCGCAGTACCCCGGGTCGGCCGCGTTGACCTTGATCGGGGTGCCGGCCAGCTCCTTGGCGTAGGCGACGGTGACCATGTTGAGCGCCGACTTGGAGGAGTTGTAGGCCAGGTAGTTGCTCTCCCAGAAGGGGTCCTGCGGGTCGGTGGCCCGGGCCAGGGAGGCCAGGCCGCTGGACATGTTCACGATCCGCGCGGCGGGCGCGCGGCGCAGCAGCGGGAGCATCGCGTTGGTGACGGCGACCACCCCGAAGACGTTGGTCTCGTAGGTGGCGCGCAGCACGTCCACCGGGGTGGCGCTGGGAGCCGGGTCCTCCTGGGGGAGGAGGACCCCGGCGTTGTTGACGAGGATGTCGAGCCGGCCGTACTCCGCCTCGATCCACTTGGCGGCGGAGGCGACGGACTCGGCGGAGGTGACGTCGAGCTGGACGAACCGGGCGCCGATCCCGTCGGCGGCCCGCTGCCCGCGCTCCGCGTCCCGGCCGGCGGCCAGGACGGTCACGTCCCGCTCGGCGAGCAGTCTGGCGATCTGGTGTCCGATGCCCTTGGTGGCACCCGTGATGAGAGCGATCATGCCCCTCACCCTCGCCGGGGTCCGCCGGGGGCGGGAGAGACCCCGGAAGGCTGGGACCGGCGGTACCACCCTCGGGCCGCCGTCGGGGCGCGGACTCCGGCCATGATGGAGGGCATGAACCGCAGTGGACTCGCCGAATTCCTGCGCAACCGCCGCGCCCGGCTGACGCCCCGGGAGGCGGGGCTGCCCGGCGGCGGGCGCAGGCGCACCCCGGGGCTGCGCCGCCAGGAGGTGGCCCAGCTGGCGGGCATGTCCATCGACTACTACATCCGCCTGGAGCAGGCCCGGGGGCCGCACCCGTCCCGCCAGGTGCTCGGCGCGCTGGCCCGGGCGCTGATGCTGACCGCCGACGAGCGCGCCCACCTGTTCCACCTGGCCGGGGAGGCCCCGGCGCCCGGCGGCAGGCCCTCGCGGGACGTGCCGCAGGGGGTGCTGAACCTGCTGGCCTCCCTGGAGGACGTACCCGCCTACGTGGTCGACGCCAAGTACGACATCCTCGCCTGGAACCCGCTGGCGGGCGTGCTCATGGGCGACCTGGACCGCGCGGAGCCCCGGGAGCTCAACGTGGTGCGCAGGGTCTTCTCCTCCCCGGACCTGCGCGCCGGCCTCTGCGAGGAGGAGAAGGGCGGTTTCGCCCGCGCCGCGGTCGCCGACCTGCGCGCCGCCGCCGCGCGCTACCCCGACGACCCCTCGATCGGCGAGCTGGTCGCGGAGATGCTGGCCCTCAGCCCGCAGTTCGCGGCGTTCTGGCAGACGCACGACGTGGAGATCCGGCGCAACCAGCGCAAGCGGATGAGCCACCCGCTGATCGGCGTGATCGAGGTCTCCTGCCAGTCCCTGCACGTCCCCGACCGCGACCAGCGCGTGGTGCTCTACACGACGGACGCCGGCTCCCCCGCCCGCGACGCCCTGCGGACGCTGCGGACGCTCCGCCTCCAGGACGCCTGACCCCCGCGGGGTGCCGCGCGGCCCGCCGGGGTGCCCCGCGCCGGACACGGGCGGCGAACAAGCCCCGCCTGCGGGGACACTGAGGATCGGGCGCGCCCGTCAGCCCTCGTACTTGGGCAGGCGGCGGACCTTCAGGCCGCCGCCCCAGCGGTCGATCGCCTCGTCGTCGGCGAAGGCCAGCGCGCGCAGCATGTTGCCGCCGTCGGACGCCTCGACCTTGCGGCGGAGCCGCCGCTGCAGCGGCTCGGCGAGCTTGGTGGTGCCCGCCTCGACGGTGTCGCCGTAGAAGGGCGTGAAGGCCACCCCGGCGAACCCGGTACGGCGCAGCAGCGTCGGCATGGTCTCGGCCGAGTAGAACATCAGGTGGTTCTTGGTGAACCCGTTCCACGCGCTGCCGCGGGCCTTGAGCTGCAGCGAGGCGGCGTTGACGGTGAGGATCATCAGCACCCCGCCCGGCGCGAGCAGGCTGCGGAAGCGCCGGAAGTCGTCCAGCGGGCGCGGCAGGTGGGCCAGGACCGACCAGAGGGTGATCACGTCGAAGCCCCCCACGGCGATCTCCGGGACGTCCTCCGGGGTGCCGTGGTAGGCCCGCGCCCGGGCGAGCCGCCGGTTGGCCTCGGCCACCGAGTCCGGCGACAGGTCGACCCCGGCCGCGTCGAACCCGCGCTGCTCGGCGAGTTCCAGGAAGAGCCCGGCCCCGCAGCCGAAGTCCAGCAGCCGCCGCCCTCCCCCCTGGGCGAAGACCGGGTGGAAGGAGTCCATGGTCAGCCGGTAGCGGCGGCGCCGGTCCGCGGCGTACTTGCCGGTGAGGAAGGCGCTGTAACCGTTGGCGTACAGGTCGCCGAGGCGTTCGGGCCGGATGTTGGGGTTGCGGTAGAGGAACCCGCACCCCGGGCAGCGCACCACCTGGTAGCTCCACCGGCCCTTGGGCCCGGTGGGGCGGAACAGCGGCTGCTGGCGGCTGTCGCCGCACAGGTGGCAGACGACGAACTCCTCGATCTCCCCCAGATCGGTCCGCTCGCGGTACTCCGCCAGCGTGAGCAGTTCGGCCCGGCGCAGCCGCAGCCGCCACTGGACCTCCCGGGCCAGCCGCTCCCCCGGCCGGACGTAGATCCGCTGCCCCCAGGGCACACGGTCGTAGCGGGAGCCGTACAGGGCTCGGTAGATCGTGCGTTTCACCGCGGCCATGGCACGTCCGTTCACGGCTTCCGTCCCCACACATCACGATTCAGTCGGTCGACAAACCGGTACCCGACCGGTGATCCGGACAGACCCGGTGCCCGGTATAGCGTTCTTCATCGGGTGATAACGTCCCAGGCCATGCGCCCAGAAGACCTCGCCCTGCTGCACGTTCCCGGCAGCGTGACCCTCCACGACGATCTCCTCCTCGTCGACGTGGCCCACCCCGACCTGAAGGCGGACGCCTACCGGGGAGGCCTGTGGCGGATCCCGCCGCAGGGCCCGCCGGTCCCCTTCACCCACGGCGACCTGGACACCGCGCCGAGCATCTCCCCGGACGGCGCCTGGGTGGCCTTCCTCCGGGCCACCGCGGGCGGCAGGCCCCAGCTGCACGTGATGCCCACCGGAGGGGGCGAGCCCCGCCCGGTCACCGACCTGCCGCTCGGCGCGGGCGCCCCGGTCTGGGCGCCCGACTCGCGGCGGATCGCGTTCGTCGCCCGGACCCCGGAGGCGGGCCGCTACGGCACCGAGGAGGGGGTGGGCCCCGCCGCCGAGGCGCCGCGCCGCATCACCGGCTTCCGCTACCGGAGCGACAACGTGGGATTCGTCCAGGACCGCCGGAAGGTCCTGTACGTGGTCAACGCGCTGGCCGACATCCCGCAGCCGGTGCCGCTGACCGGCGACCGCTACGACGTCGACGACCCCTGCTGGCACGGCGACGAGCACCTGCTGGTCTCGGCCCCCCGCGACCTGGACCCCGAGAGCCTGCACACCGACCTGTACGCGGTGCCCGCGCTGGGCGGCGAGCCGGTCCCGGTGGTGCGCGGCCCCGGCTCGGCGGCCCGCCCGGCGGTGCTCCCCGGCGGCGACGTGGTCTTCCTGGGCACGGAGTTCTCCGGGATCGACGCGGTGGCCCGCAACACCGGGCTCTACCGCGCGCCCGTACGGCTCGGCGCCGAGCCGGCGACCGTACCGACCGGGTCCGCGACCGTACCGACCGGCGCCGGGTCCGCGACCGTACCGACCGGCGTCCGGCTGACCGAGGAGGAGTCGGTGGACTGCGAGTCCCTGACCCCGCTCCCGGTGGAGGGCGGCGTCCTGGTCGCGGTCCGGGTGCGCGGCGCGGTCGAGCTGCGCCTGGTGCCCCTCGACTCCTCCACCGGCGTCCCGCTGGGCAAGCTCACGGTCGTGCTGGGCGAGCGGTCGGCCGTCAAGGCGTTCGCGGCCTGGCGCGGCCGGACCGTGGCCGTGCTGTCCACGCCCGAGCACCCCGGCCTGGTCGCCGACGCGGGCGGGACGCTCGCCGACTTCTGCGGGCCGCTGCCCGCAGCCCGCCCGCTCCGGGAGATCACCGCCGTCGCCCCCGACGGCTACCCGGTGCACGGCTGGGTGGCGCTGCCCGAGGGCGAGGGGCCGCACCCGGTCCTGCTGAACGTGCACGGCGGACCGTTCCACCAGCACGGCTGGGGCTTCCTCGACGAGACCCAGGTCTACGCCGCCGCGGGGTACGCGGTCGTGCTGCCCAACCCCCGGGGCTCCGCCGGGTACGGCCAGGCGCACGGCCGGTCGGTGGTCGGCGCGCTCGGCACCGTCGACGCCGACGACGTGCTGGCCCTGCTGGACGCGGCGCTGGCCCTGCCGGAGTGCGACGCCGACCGGGTGGGCGTGATGGGCGGCTCCTACGGCGGGTTCATGACCAGCTGGCTGGCCGCCCACCACGGGGAGCGGTTCCGCGCGGCCTGGAGCGAGCGCGCGGTCAACGCCTGGGACTCCTTCACCGGTTCCTCGGACATCGGCTGGTTCTTCGCCGAGGCCTACTGCGGTCCCGACCCCGAAACCCAGCGCGCGATGAGCCCGCTCCAGCACGCCGACCGGATCACCCTGCCGTTCGCGGTGGTCCACTCGGAGGAGGACTGGCGCTGCCCGGTCGAGCAGGCCCAGCGGATGTACGTCGCGCTGCGCCGGAACGGCGTGCCCGCCGAGTTCCTGCTCTTCCCGGGCGAGGGCCACGAGCTGACCCGGAGCGGCCGGCCCCGGCACCGCCTCCAGCGCTTCGAGGCCGTGCTGGAGTGGTGGTCGCGCCACCTGGCCTCGTAGTCGGGCTCCCGCGGCGGACCCGTCGGGCAGGCCGGCGGCGCGCGGCCGGCCTGCCCCTCAGTCGGGGACCCGCAGGACGAGGACGGCGATGTCGTCGATCGGCAGCCCGGACTGGAAGTCCACCACCTCGTCCACCAGGTGTTCGGCGACGCCCTGCGCGTCCGCGCCGCGGGCCGCCTCCAGGGACCGCCGCAGCCGCTCCTCCCCGAACATCACGCCGTCGGCGCCCCGCCCCTCGGTGATCCCGTCGGTGTAGAAGAGCAGCACGTCCCCCGGGGAGAGCTCCACCTCCGTCTCGCGCAGCTTCGGGTCGTCGAAGACGCCCAGCAGGTCTCCCGGGCGGCCCACCGGCCCGGAGGGGTGCTCCCGGGAGATCCGGACGGGGGGCGGGTGCCCGCCGAGGGACAGCTTCAGGCGCGGCCTCCCCGCGCCGTCGTGGTGGATCCGGGCGTAGGCCGCGGTCAGGAAGCGGTCCGTGCGCTCGCGCAGGAGCGCCTGGTTGAGCAGGGAGAGGACCTCCGCGGGCCGGGCGTCCCGGATGCCCGCGGCCCGCAGCGTGTACCGGGCCAGGCTGGTGACGACCGCCGCCCGCGCGCCCTTGCCGCACACGTCCCCGAGGGACAGTCCCCAGCCGTGCGCGGTCTCGAAGAGGTCGTAGAAGTCGCCGCCCACCTCGTCGCCGCTGCCGGCGGGCCGGTACACCCCGGCGACGTCCAGGCCCGGGACCGCGGGCAGCGCCGCCGGCACGAAGCTCGCCTGCAGGATCTGCGCGAGGTGGCGGGCCT
Source organism: Planomonospora sp. ID91781 (assembly GCF_015711595.1). Taxonomy (NCBI): domain Bacteria; kingdom Bacillati; phylum Actinomycetota; class Actinomycetes; order Streptosporangiales; family Streptosporangiaceae; genus Planomonospora; species Planomonospora sp. ID91781. The sequence continues at coordinate 1,439,639 of NZ_JABTEY010000002.1, forward strand.
CGGCCTCGGAGCGTTCGGCCCGCTGCCGCTCGCGCAGGAGCTCGCGCTCGTACCGCCTGCGGTCGGCGGCCGCCACGGCGGACAGGCGGATGACCGCCGGTCTCCCCTCCGCGGCGGGCTTGACCACCGCGTTGACCAGCACCGGCAGCCTCGTGCCGTCGGGGCGCCTCAGCTCGACCGCGATCTCCCTGACCTCTCCCTGCATCGCGAGCAGGGGGGCGAAGTGCGTGTCGTAGAAGATCCGGTCGCCCACCGGCAGGAGGGCGGGGAAGCGGACCCGGCCGACCAGGTCTGCGCGGGTGCGTCCCGCCATGGTGAGGAACGTGGCGTTGGCCCTGACGATCGTCCCGTCCGTGAGGGTGGACAGGTAGCCGAACGGCGCGTGCTCGTAGAGGTCGCCGAAGTCGTCCTCGACGGCCCCTGTCAGCGGAGGCTCATGCATCCGCGTGGCGGCCTCGTCCGGCTGGGCCACAGGCGCGGTCCCGTCCCGTCGGTCCCGTCCCCTCTCAGCCCCGCAGGAACGAGCGGATCGCGGCCACGGTCTCCTCGGGGGCGCTCAGGTTGGGGCAGTGCCCGGTCGCCTTCATCAGGACCAGCTCACTGCCGGGGATCATCCGGTGGACGTACTCCCCCACCTGCGGCGGGGCGATCACGTCCTCGGAGCACTGCAGGACGAGCGTGCGCGCCCGCACCCGCGGCAGGTCGGCCCGGTTGTCCGACAGGAAGGTCGCCCTGGCGAACTGCCGGGCGATCGCGGGGTCGGTGCGGCAGAAGCTGTTCGTCAGCTCCTCGCCCAGCTCGGGCCGGTCCGGATTGCCCATGATCACCGGGGCCATCGCGCCGGACCAGCCGAGGTAGTTGCTGTCCAGCGACTCGAGCAGCTCGTCGATGTCCTGCCGGCTGAACCCGCCGACGTAGTCGCCGTCGTCGATGTAGCAGGGCGACGGGCCCACCAGCACCAGCCGCTCGAAGCGCTCCGGCTCCTCGATCTCGGCCAGGACGCCGATCATCGCGGCGACCGAGTGGCCGACGAAGACGGCCCGCTCCAGGCCGAGCTCCCGGCAGATCTCCAGCAGGTCGCGGGCGTATCCGTCGAGGGTGGAGTGGCGCTCCGCGGAGTGGCTCGCCAGGTCCGACGAGCCGTACCCCACGTGGTCGAAGAGCACGACCCGGTGGTCCTCCTCGAAGGCCGGCGCGACGAACCGCCACATGTTCTGGTCGCAGCCGAATCCGTGGGCGAATATCATCGGCGTTCCCGAAGGATTCCCCGATATCTGGACGTTGTTACGGGCCAGCACGTCCATTGTCGTATGACGCCTTTCGTGGAAATCAATACTTCGGGCCGTATCCGGATGATATCCCCCCGTGAAGATCCCCCGGCCGCGGGCCGACGGCGTGGTGGCGATCAGGACGATCATGCGGGTCGGCGGCACCGGCGCGACGGTGAGGAGGTGATGCCCTGAGCCCGGACGCGCTCCGGCCGGCCGGCGGTTTCCCCGGCCGCCACCGGGTAGCCGAACGGCATGCGCATCGGAAACACCGAGATCAGGTTCCTCGGCGGCACCGCCGGATGCCTGACCATGATCATTATTTCCGTCCTGCTCTCGATCCTGCTCACCGTCGTGGTCAACTTGCTTCTCTGATCCGCCGGACGAGGGACCCATCATGATCGAGGAATTGCTCCAGGACCTCATGTCGACCGCGTACGGCACCTGGAGGCCGGAGGACGGCTGCCCCCGCGCCGAGATCGCGGCGGCCGAGGATCGCCTGGGGTTCGCCCTGCCGGACGCCCTGCGCGGCTACTACGCCGCGGCGGGCCGGCACCCGGAGCTGATGGGGACCGGCGGCCGCGAGTACACCCTCCGGGTGAGCGCTCCCGGGCGGCTGGACGTCGAGGCCGGCGCGCTGCTCTTCTGCGGGGAGAACCGGTGGCCCGCGCAGTGGAGCGTGTCCACGGACGACCACGGCTGGCCCGATCCCCGGGTCCAGGGGCGCTCCGGTCCGGGCGAGCGGTGGTACAGCCGGTTCAGGAGGTTGTCGGCCTTCCTGATCAACGTCGCCTGCCGGCAGGCGGTGCGGTCGCTGCCGCACCAGGCCTCCGTCCGGCTGCGCAAGGGGGATCTGGGGACCGTCGAGTCGCTGCTCGGCTACGTCGGTTCCCGCGACGTGTGCAAGGGCGGCGACTGGCTGAGCTTCGCCGACCGGTCGAGCCGGGTGCTGGCCGACTACTGCCACATCACCTCGACGCTGCGCGTCGGGACGGCGGCGCCGGGCGCGCTCGACTCCTTCCGCGAGCGCTCAGGCCTGCGCCTCGGACCGGTGTGAGGGAGCCGCGACGCCCGGGAGAGGCCGACCGCGCGTCTCCGGACCGGCCGGACGGCCGATACGGGTCCGGCCCGGATCGGCCGGACGGCCGACGAGGCGGCCGCCTTCCGGCCGATCCCCCGCCACCGGCCCCCGGCCATGATCGGGACATGTCGATCCGCACCGTACTGGCCGCCGCCTGCGCCGGTTCCGCCCTGCTGACCGCCCTCGCCCTCCCGGCCGCCGCCGACACGTCGTCGCCCTCGTGCTCCGCCGTACGCGGCCGGTTGCAGACCGCGCTGGACACCGCGGTCGAGCAGAAGGTCTCCCCCGGCCTCGCCGTATCCGTCACCAGCCCCCGCTGCGGCACCTGGCGGCTGGCCGCCGGAGCGGCCAGGCGGGAGACCGGCGCGAAGATGCGCGGGGACGAGCGCTTCCGCGTCGGCAGCGTCAGCAAGACCTTCACCGCGGTCGTGGTGCTCCAGCTCGCCGCGGAGGGCAGGCTCGACCTCGACGCGCCCATCAGCGACTACCTGCCCCGGTTCGAGCTGGAACCGGAGATCACCCTGCGCAGGGCGCTCCGGCACGAAGCCCGCCTGGGCGACTACGCCGAGACCATCGACCAGCTCGCGCTGCGCTTCACCACCGTCGAGCCGGAGCGGCTGGTCGCCACCGGGCTCGAGATGCCCCGGACCGAAGGCTGGGCCTACTCCTCCACCGGCGCCGTCCTGGCCGCCCTGGCCGCGGAGAAGGCGACCGGCCAGGACATCGGCCGGCTGATCACCCGGCGCGTCATCAAGCCGCTCAAGCTGACCGGCACCTACTGGCCCGGCACCAGGGACGACGTGGCGGGAAGGCACGCCGACGGCTACGTCCTCGACGAGGGCGTCTACCACAACGCCACCCGCTTCAACCCCTCCATCGGTCACGCGGCGGGCGCCCTCATCTCCACCCCGCAGGACCTCGACCGCTTCTACGGCGCCCTGCTCGGCGGCAGGCTGCTCCCCGCCGAGCAGCTGGCCGAGATGCGCACCACCGTCCCGGCCGATCCCGAGCGGATGTGGCCGGGCGCGCAGGCGGGACTCGGCCTGTTCCGCACCGCGTTGCCCTGCGGCGGCGACTGGTGGGGCCACGGCGGCGGATTCGTCGGCTATCGCACCCTGGCGGGCGCCACCGACGACGGCCGCCGCGTCGCCCTGGCCGCCAACCAGCAGCCGAGCGACGCCAAGGCCTTCCAGCTGGAGGTGCTGCCCCGGCTGCTGTGCGCCCTGGATTAGGCCCGGGAGCATCCGGGGCGGGCCTTCACAGCGCCCCGGACAGCCGGGACTCCACCTCCCGGTAGCGGGCCACCGGGATCAGGTGCACCCCGTCGAAGGCGCCCGAGTCGCGGATGGCCAGGACCTGCTCGCATGCCGCCCCGACCCCGGCGAGCCGGTCGGCCGCCACCCTCTCCACCAGGTCCGCGGGGATGTCGATGTCGGGGATCGCGGCGGCCAGGCGGCGGGCGTGGTTCTCGCTGGCGATGACCATCACCCCGGCGTAGACCGGCACGTCCACCGGATTGGCCTCGCGCCACCGCAGCAGCGCCTCCAGCGAGAAGCAGACCTGGACGAACACGAAGTCGGCGGCGCGCTTCCAGGCCGGCAGCGGGCGCAGCCCGGCCGCGGTGCCGACCCGGAAGGCGGGACTTCCCGCGAAGGCGGGATCCTCGCCGAGCCTGCGGACCTCCTCGATCATCGAACGGACGGTCAGGTCGCTGGTCCGGTTGCCCGTGGCGGGCTTGTCGCCGTACACGAACAGGAACTGGTCGACCCCGTACGCCGCGGCGGTGAGCAGGTCGCGGCGGAAGCCCAGCAGGTTGCGGTCGCGGGAGTTGAGGCAGGCGATGCTCCGCCCGCCCATCGCCTGGACCTCGTGGGCGACGGCGACGCTGGAGACCGTGGCCCGGCCGATGTGGTTGTCCGGGACGAGGAAGGAGCCGGCGATCCGGCTGAGGGTGCCGATCTGGTGGCGGACGTGCTTGAGGTCTGGGCGGGTCGGCGGCTCGATCTCACAGACGATTTCGAAGGGTCGATCAGTCATGGGATCGAATCTACGGAAACTGTGATCTCCGGGCCGGGTGTTCCACTGGACGAGACCGGCTCGAATCACAAGAAAGAGGGCACCGACGTCCGGGGAGATCCGTTGTTCCCTGCGAGGAGGAACCATGGTCTTCGACAGGCGTCCCGCACTCGCCTTCGCCACAGGCGCTCTGATCCTCGCCGGGCTGATCGCTCTCCCCGCCGTCCGGCCCCTCTGGCCTCCGGCGCTCACCCTCCACGTCCTGGGCGGCGCCGTCGTCGCCGCGGACGTCGTCATCGTCCCCGCCGTCCTGGGCCGCGTCCCACCGGCGCTGCGCATGACGTGGGGATCGGCGGGAGCGGGCGGCGGGGTCGTGCTCCTCACCTCCATGGTGCTGGTGTACCTGCCCGGGGCCGATCCCTATCTGGTGGAGACCGCTTCGGACGCGGGTTACCTCGGGTTGCTCGGAGGGCTCGTGGCGGGTGGAGCGGTCATGCTCATGGCGACCGCCGTCCTGGTCACGCGGAACGGGCGGGCGGAGCACGTCGGCGGGATCGAGGAACGCGCCGCGAGGGAAGACGGCGTGACCGGCGGAGGATACGTGGCGGTCTGCGACTGCGGTTGGGAGGGGTCCCTGCGGGAGGACTCCTCCCAGGCGCTCGTGGAGGCGGGAGACCACGCGAGCAGGGTCCGGCTCCGGCCCGGAATCCCCGGCGCTCCCTAGGGTGTCGTCCTACGGTGCCGAGCACCGGTGACGAACACGGCCGCCTCCCCTGCCGGGGATATCCGGTGGCGCACTCCACCGCCGACGGCGAAGATCGCGGCATGGACGTCTTCCTGGAAACCGAGCGGCTCGTGCTGCGCCCGTTCACCGACGCCGACGCAGACCACCTCTTCGCGCTGGACGACGACCCCGAGGTCATGCGCTTCATCAACGGCGGCCGGCCGGCGGACCACGAGACGATCCGGACGCGGGTCCTGCCCCGGCTGCTTCGCGACTACCCGTGCTTCGGCACCCGTGGCTACTGGGCCGGCGAGGAGAAGGCCACCGGAACCTTCCTGGGCTGGTTCGAGTTCCGCCCCCTCGACGACCACAGCCCCGCCGTGGTCGAACTCGGCTACCGGCTGAACAGGGCCGCCTGGGGCAGGGGCTACGCCACGGAGGGATCCCGGGCCCTGGTCGGCAAGGGGTTCACCGACCTCGGGGTGGAACGGGTCGTCGCGAACACCATGGCGGTGAACACCCGATCCCGCCGGGTGATGGAGAAGGTCGGCCTGTCGTTCCTACGGAACTTCACCGAGGACTGGCCCGAGGCCATCGAGGGCTCCGAGCACGGCGAAGTCGAGTACGGACTCACCCGGGCCGACTGGCGGCAACGCCGGTAACCGCGAGCCGCCTCGCCTGTCCCGGCCCGCGCCCGGCCGGCGCGCAGGCGTTGATCACCCGGTCGTAGGCTGGCGCCGTTGCCGAGATCAGGAGGATGGGATGGAGTACGTACGGCTGGGGACGACCGGGTTGAAGGTCTCCCGGGTCTGTCTGGGCATGATGAGCTACGGCGATCCCGCCCGGTGGGGCGAGTGGGTGCTGGACGAGGCCGCCGCCGAGCCGATCGTGCGGCGGGCCGTGGAGGCCGGGGTGACGTTCTTCGACACCGCCGACGTCTACTCCCGGGGCGCCAGCGAGGAGGTCACCGGCCGGCTGCTGGCCCGGCTGTTCCCCCGCCGCGACGACTACGTCCTGGCCACCAAGGTCTTCTTCCCCATGGGCGAGGGGGCCAACGACCGCGGCCTGTCGCGCAAGCACCTGCACGCGGCCATCGACGACTCCCTGCGCCGCCTGGGCACCGACCACGTCGACCTCTACCAGATCCACCGCTGGGACGACGAGACGCCCATCGAGGAGACCATGCAGGCCCTGCACGAGATCGTGCAGGCGGGCAAGGCCCGCTACCTCGGCGCCTCCAGCATGGCCGCCTGGCAGTTCGCCAAGGCCCAGCACGTCTCCGAGGCCAACGGCTGGACGAAGTTCGTCTCGATGCAGAATCACTACAATCTTCTCTATCGTGAGGAGGAGCGCGAAATGCTCCCGCTCTGCGCGGACCAGGGCGTGGGGGTCATCCCGTGGAGCCCGCTGGCCCGCGGTCTGCTCGCCCGCGCGGGTTCCGCGGAGAGCACCGTCCGCGCCGGGAGCGACCCCCGCATCGACGCCCTCTACACCGACGAGGAGAACAACCGGCTGATCCTCGACCGGGTCGCCCAGGTCGCCCGGGAGCGCGAGGTCACCGCGGCCCGGGTGGCGCTGGCCTGGCTGCTCCACCAGCCCGCGGTGACCGCCCCGATCGTCGGCGCGACCAGGGACCGCCACCTGGACGACGCCGTCGCCGCGGTGGAGCTGGCCCTCACCGACAAGGAGATCGCCTTCCTCGCCGAGCCGTACCGGCCCCGTCCCGTCAGCCTCTGAGCGGGCCGGGCGGACGGCGCGCCGGAGGCGACAGGGGCCCGGCGCCTCGGTGACGGGCCGCCGGGGCGGAGACGGGTCTGCGGGAGTGCACGGGCGGCGCATCCCCCGCTGAAGTTTTCCCCCGGAACGTCCCCGGCGCCGTGTCGTAGTACGCACTGCGGGTGTGGAGAAGGCCATGGTGGGGGCCCCGGATCGCGGGCACGCTTCCGGGCGACCGTTCACCGGAAAGGACCTGATCATGTCCCATCTCGACACCACCGCCGCGGGCCCGCAGACGGGCGGCGGGTGGCCGGACCCCGCCTCGCTGGACGTCGACTCCGAGCGGCTGGACGAGTTGCTGGGCAGGGCGATCGTCGACGCCGGGGCCACGACCTCCGCGGGCCTCGTCGTGCTGGGCATGCGGCTGGGCCTCTACGAGGCGCTGGCCGGCGGCCCGCTGACGACCGCCGAGCTCGCCGGGCGCACCGGTACGGCCGAGCGCTACGTGCGGGAGTGGGTCAGGGCCCAGGCCGCCGGCGGTTACCTCACCCACGACCCGGACGGCGACCGGTACGGCATGTCGCCCGAGCACGCGCTGGCGTTCAACCCGCGGGGGCCGCTGAACCTCGGGACGATGTTCCGCTTCGCCGTACGCGCGCTGACCGGGCTCGACCGGCTGGAGGCGGCGATGCGCAGCGGGGAGGGCATCGGCTGGCATGAGCAGGACGACGAGCTCGTCGCGTCGGTCGCCGACTTCTTCCGGAGCGGGTACGCCGCGCACCTGGTGACCGAGTGGATCCCGGCCCTGGACGGCGTGCACGAGCGGCTCACCGCGGGCGCCCGGGTGGCCGACGTCGGCTGCGGGTACGGGGTCACCACGATCCTGATGGCCCAGGCCTATCCGGCCTCGGAGTTCGAGGGCTACGACTACCACGACGTCTCGATCGAGCGGGCGCGCAAGGCCGCCGAGGCCGCGGGCGTCTCCGAGCGGGCGCGGTTCACGGTCTGCGCGGCCACCGAGATCCCTGCGGGCGGATACGACCTGGTCTGCACCTTCGACGCCCTGCACGACTACGGCGACCCGGTCGGTGCGGCCCGGCGCATGCGCGAGGCGCTGGGCGAGGGCGGGACCTGGCTGCTGGTGGAGCCGGCCGCCGGGGACCGGGTCCAGGACAACCTCCATCCGATGGGGCGCATGTTCTACGCGGCCTCGACCTACATGTGCGTGCCCAACGCCGTCTCCCAGGGCGGTTCGGCGATGGGCGCGCAGGCGGGCGGGCAGGCGCTGCGCCGGGTGCTGGAGGAGGCGGGCTTCACCGACGTGCGCCTGGTCGCCTCGACCCCGGTCAACCACGTCTACCAGGTGCGTCCCTGACGCGAGGGGACCGGTCGTCAGGAGACGGTCAGCCGGCCGCTGCCCTCGACGGCGGACACCCCGCTGACGGTGCAGGACGTGAGGTCGGTGGTGGGGGTGGCGCTGCCCGCGACGCGGCGCCCCTTCATCGGGCCGGAGACGACCTTGCCGACCAGGAGGGCGTCGGCGGGGTTGGTCCCGGACAGTTCGCGGGACCCTGATCGGATCTTGGAGGTTCCCGCGGCCCGGCCGCGGGAGTCGTACCAGGTGATGGTGCCCTGGCTGCGCAGGCCGGAGACCCCGGTGCAGCTCGCCCGGCCCGAGCCCTTCATGGCCAGCCGCCCGCTCTTGAGGCGGGACTGGGAGCCGTCGGGAGAGGTGCAGGAGCTCAGCCGCAGGGTGCCCTTGGTCTCGACGGGGGCGGGTAGCAGGCCGACCGCCGGGGTGAAGGTGACCGGCCGCCCCGGCTCGGTGGCCGCGGTGCAGACCAGTTTGGCGGGGGCGGCGGAGATGCGGGCGTCGGTGAGGGCGGGCGCGGCGGAGACCTGCGCGGTGCGGGCCGTCGCGGCGGGGGCGAAGGGAGCCGTCGCGGCGAGCGCCGCGGCGAGTACCGCGGTGAGCGCGGTGATCGGGCCGGGCACCGCCCGGCGCGGGGTGCGGCGCCCGTCGCGGCGGGTACGGCCGGCGGTCCGGGGTGGGACGGTCATGGTTCTCCTCGGTGATTCTCATTACCCTGAGTAGTTCTATCGAGACCATCTGTAGCATGCGGTGGTGATCCCCGGAGGCGATCCGCGGGTTCGCACGGAGCGCGCGGGCGGACGGGCCCCTCGGCCGGTCCGCCCGATCGGCTCCCGACCGGCCCGGGCGGCGTCCCGCGGAGACCGCGGACCGGTTCCCCGTCCTGCACCCTCGGCCCGGAGGCCGGGGCCCACCCCGGAGACGATCGATGACGCTGCCGGCCGAACGACTCGGCACCGGGCCCGCCCCGCCCCGCCCGCCGGAGGGGCCTCCCGGGCCCGCGGGCCGGTTGGGGACGTGGGCGGCGCGGCACCGCCGGCCGGTGGCCGGGGTGTGGCTGCTGGCCGTGGTCGTGTCGCTGGCGCTGCTGCCGGGGCTGGTCCGCACCCTGGGCGGCCCTTCGCTGGAGGTGGCGGGCTCCCCTTCGGCGCGGGCCGCCGCGCTGCTGGAGCGCGGGTTCCCGGAGATGGGCTCCGAGCAGGTGGTCGCCGCCTTCACCTCGACCGCCCCGACCGCACCGACCGGCCCAGCCGCCCCAACCCGCCCGAGCGCGCCGACCGGCCCGGCGGCCCCGACCACTCCGGCCACCCCGACCGCGCCGACCACCCCGACCGGCCCGGCGGCCTCCGATCCGGCGTACCTGCGCGCGGTGGGCGCGGCGCTGCGGGCGCTGGCCGGACGGCCGGGGGTCGGCGCGGTCCAGGTCCTGCCGCCGGCGCCGGGGCAGGACCGGCGCAACCTGTACGCGCTGGTCGGGCTCACCGGGGACGAGGCCGCGCGGCAGCGGCGACTGGCGGACCAGGCGTCCGTCCTGCGGGAGGCGGCCGGGCGGGCGTCCGGCGGCACGGTCGGTGCGTCCCTGGTCGGGGTGACGCCGCTGTTCGCGGAGGTCAAGGAGGTCGATCTGGCCGACCTGCGGACCGCCGAGGCGGTGGCCGTCCCGCTGGCGCTGCTGATCCTCACCGCCGGGCTCGGGTCGCTGGGGGCGGCGCTGGTGCCGCTGGTCGTCGCCGGGGCCGCCGTCGCGGTCACCGCCGGGGTGCTCGCCGCGGCGGGTCCCGGGCTGGGAGCCGGGCCGGACACGCTGACGCTGACGGTCGCCTGCTCGGTGGCGCTGGGGCTGGGCATGGACTACGCGCTGCTGATCACGTTCCGGTACCGGCAGGCGCGCGGCCGGGGCCTGGACCGGTTCGCGGCGGCCGGGACGGCGACGGCCACGGCGGGGACGACGGTGTGCTGGTGCGCGGTGGCGGTGGCCCTCGCCGCGTGCGCCCTGCTCGCCGTACGGGTCGGCCCGGTCCGCTCGCTGGCCCTGCCCGCCGTGGTGGCCGCGGTGGCGGCACCGGCCGGGGCGCTGACGCTGCTGCCGGCCCTGCTGGCCGGATGCGACCGCTTCCTGGCATTCGGCGCCCTGCCCCGGCGCGGCGGGTCCGGCCGGGCCACCGGGAGACACGGCGTGGCCCGCGAGGGCGAAGAGGGCGGGTGGGCGCGCTGGGCGCGGCATCTGATGCGCCACCCGTGGCCGTACCTCGCCGGCGCGACCGCGCTCCTGCTGCTGGCCGCCGCCCCGCTGCCGGGTCTCCGGCTGGGCATGGACGTCGACCGGGCGTCCGTCGCCGGCACGGACGCGGGGCGCGGCCTGGCCCGGATGGAGGCCGACGGGGTGGCGGGGCTGACGGCGCTGCTGCTGCCCCACCCCCCGGGCGCTCCTCCGGTGGACACCTCCGCGCTGGTGGCCGCGCTGCGCGCGGATCCGCGGGTGGCGCTGGCCGTGCCCGCCGACAACGGCCGCGACCTGACCGTCGTCGTGGTGCTGAGCGACCAGCCGCCCGACCGGGCGGGCGCGGCCGCGCTGAACGAGCGCATCGCCCGGGCGCCGGCCCTGGGCCTGCTGCCCGCCGGGCAGCGGGTGCTGGTCGGCGGGCCCGCCGCGATGACGGCCGACCTGGGCGCCGCGAGCACCGACCGGCTCTGGCAGGTGGCGGCCCTGGTGCTGTCCGGCTCGCTGCTGTTCCTGTCCGTGGCCTTCCGCAGTCTGCTGCTGCCGCTCAAGGCGGTGCTGCTGAATCTATTGACCGTCGCCGCGGCCTTCGGGCTGACGGTCTGGGTGTTCCAGGGGCCGTCCGGGACTCCGGCGGTCTCCGCGGTGCTGCCGGTGGCCCTGCTCACGCTGGTGTTCGGCCTGTCGATGGACTACGAGGTGTTCGTGGTCCATCGCATCGCCGAGTACCGCCGCGCGGGCGCCGGGGACACCGCGGCGGTCGCGCTGGGACTGCAGCACAGCGCGCGGACCGTGACCCTGGCCGCCGCGGTCATGGTCGTCACCTTCGCCGGGCTGCTCGCCGGGCACCGGCAGGAGGTCCGGCAGCTCGGCTTCGCCGTCGCCGCGGCGATCACCATCGACGCGGTCCTGATCCGCCTGGTCATGGTGCCGGCGCTGATGCGGCTGCTGGGGCGGGGCAGCTGGTGGCTGCCCGCGCCGCTGGCACGGCTCCTGCCGCCCGCCGGGCCCGGTGTCGCCGTGGGCCCGGAACCGTCGGTGCGATCTCTTAGGGTGGGCCCGTGACACGAGCGAATGACGATGTGGCCGCCGCCCTGGAGGAGTACGCCGAGCTGTTCGCGATGACGGGCGGTGACGCGTTCCGGGTCCGCAGCTACCAGAAGGCCGCCAAGGCCATCGCGGGCTTCCCCGAGGACATCGCCTCCACGGCCGTGCGGAGCGTGCCCGGCGTGGGCGAGGCGATCGCGAAGAAGGTCGAGGAATACCTCGAGCGGGGCGGCTTCCGGCAGCTCGACGAGTTGCGCGCCAAGGTCCCCGACGGGGTGCGCAGGCTGACCCGGGTGCCCTCGCTCGGGCCGAAGAAGGCGGTCTTCCTCTACCAGGAGCTCGGCGTCGACTCCCCCGAGGCGCTCGCCGAGGCGATCAGGGCGGGCCGGCTCAAGGGGGTGAAGGGCTTCGGTCCCAAGACCGAGGAGAACCTCCTGCGGGGCGTCGAGCAGCTGGCGCGGACCAGCGCGCGGGTGCACGTCGGCGTGGCCATGGAGCTGGCCGAGCGGGTCGTCGCCTCGCTGCGGGACGGGGCCGAGCGCATCGCCCACGCCGGGTCGCTGCGCCGGATGCGCGACACCGCCGGCGACGTCGACGTGCTGGCCGTCGCGCCGGAGTCGCTCATGGACGACTTCAAGGCCAAGCCGTACGTCGCGGAGGTCATCGCCTCGGGCGCGAAGAAGACCTCGATCCGCACCCACCAGGGCGTGCAGGTGGACCTGCGGCTGATCCCGGCCGGGTCGTGGGGCGCCGGCCTGCTGTACTTCACGGGGTCGCAGGCGCACAACGTGCGGTTGCGGGAGATCGCCGTGAAGAAGGGCTGGAAGCTCTCCGAGTACGGCCTCTTCGACGGCGACCGGGTGATCGCGGCGGCCGAGGAGGAGGACGTCTACCGGGCGCTCGGCATGGAGTGGATCCCGCCGGCGCTGCGCGAGGACGGCGGAGAGGTCGCCGCCGCGCTGGAGGGCGGGCTGCCCCGGCTGGTCACGCTGGAGGATCTCCGCGGCGACCTGCACACCCACACCGACCTGACCGACGGCATCGCCTCGCTGGAGGACATGGTGGCCGCCGCCGCCGCGCGCGGCCACTCCTACTACGCGATCACCGACCACGCCCCGGACCTGGCCATGCACCGGATGACGCTGGAGAAGGCGCTGGAGCAGCGCGAGCAGATCAAGCGACTTCAGGGTAGATATCCGGACATGCGGCTCCTGCACGGCACCGAGCTCAACATCGGCCCGGACGGCTCGGTCGACTGGCCGGCCGAGATCCTGGCCGGCTTCGACGTGTGCGTGGCGAGCGTGCACTCCCACTTCGGGCAGTCCCGCGAGGAGATGACCCGGCGGCTGGTCACCGCGTGCGAGAACCCGCACGTCCACGTCATCGGCCATCCCACGACCCGGCTGATCGGCCGGCGCGAGCCGGTGGACGCCGACTGGGACGAGGTCTTCCGCGCGGCCGCCCGCACCGGCACCGCGATGGAGATCGACTCCATGCCCGACCGCTCCGACCTCCCCGACGACCTGGTACGGCTGGCGCGCCACCACGGCGTGGTCTTCTCCATCGACAGCGACGCCCATGCGGTGCCCCACCTGGCGGGACAGCGCTTCGGCGTCGGCATCGCCCAGCGCGCCTGGCTGACCCCGGAGGACGTGGTGAACGCCTGGCCGCTGGAGCGGCTGCTGGCCTTCCTGGGCCGCTGAGGATCCGCGAACCCGCACCCCCCACGAGATTGCATGCTTTCCTAGTAGGTAATAGCAGCAATGGAGGGGATGGTGCCGCATGCCGGACGAGGCCGTCGTCGAACCCACCGCCGGGCCCATCGTCAAGCCGCTGCCGCCGGAGCTGTTCGACGTGCACGGCTCCTGCGCCGAGATGCGCTGGGAGGCCATGCGCGGCGTCGGCTACCACGTGCCCACCGACCGGTTCTTCGTGCGCAACCACACCCGCACCCCGGTGATCGACGCGGCGGCCTGGCGGCTGGAGCTGCACGGCTCGGGTCTGCGCGCGCCGAGGAGCTTCGGCTACCGGGAGCTGCTCGCCCTGCCCTCCGTGACCCGGGACGTGCTGATCGAGTGTGCGGGCAACGGCCGGCGATTCTTCACCGACCAGCAGCACCAGGAGGTCTCCGGCACCCCGTGGCGGCTCGGCGCCGCCGGGGCGGCCCGCTGGCGCGGGGTGCCGCTGGCCGCGGTGCTGAAGCTCGCCGGGATCACCCCCGGCGCCGTCGACGTGATGCCGCGCGGGCTCGATCCGTGCTACGTGGCCGACGGCGTCGACCACGGCCGGGTGCGGCGGCCGATCCCGGTCGCCAAGGCGCTCGACGACGTCATCCTGGCCTACGAGATGAACGGCGAGCCGCTCCCGCCCGACCACGGGCACCCGGTCCGGCTGGTCGTGCCGTCGTGGATCGGGCTGGCCTCGGTCAAGTGGGTGGGCGACATCGAGGTCTCCGCCGAGCCGCTGTCCTCGCCGTGGACCACGGAGTTCTACCGGATGCTCGGCGGGGAGCACCCGCCGGGGGGCGGTCCCCCGCTGACCGTGCACGACGCCAAGAGCGCCTTCGAGCTGCCGTGGGGGGCCGTCCTGGCCGCCGGGCGCCCGCACGTGCTGCGCGGCCGTTCCTGGTCCGGCCGCGGCCGGATCACCTCGGTCGAGGTGAGCGTCGACGGCGGCGCCTCCTGGCGGCCGGCCCTGCTGCACGGCGCGCACGTCGCCCGCGCCTGGACCCGCTGGCACGTCACCTGGAACCCCCCGGCGAGCGGTTCGTACACCCTGCTCGCCCGCGCGACCGACGAGACCGGCGCCACCCAGCCCATGGAGAGCCCTTACAACGAATTGGGATATCTCTTTAACGCGGTTGTGCGCTGTCCGGTGCGGGTCATAAACGTCTAGCGAAACCTCCAGCGGCACGGAAACACAATCCCAACGGGAAAAACGGCCACCGCACCCGCATGACCTCCGCATGCGTTGATCAGGCAGGACACGTTACCGAAATCGGCGTTCGCTATTGCGGATTTCATCTGAAAGACTCCTCCGGTTGCTCCACGGAAACGCAGACGAAACGAACCGGGGTGATGATGACAGAGTCCGTTCCAACGGTCCGTTCCCATTCTCTCCGCCGAGAGGCCCAGCCGATGCGCCAGTTGACCCCGCTCGACGCGCAGTTCCTGCACGCCGAGTCGGCGACCACCGCCGCCCACGTCGCGGGGGTGGCCGTGCTGGATCCGAGCCGCACCCCCGAGGGCAGGATCACCCGCGAGGCACTGATCGCGCTGCTGCGCGACCGGCTGCACCTGGCCCCGGCCCTCAGGCTGCGCCTGGTGAGCGTGCCGTTCGGCCTCGACCATCCGTACTGGGCGGAGGACCCCTCCTTCGACGTCTCCCACCACGTGCACGAGACGACCCTGCCGATGCCGGGCGACGACGCCCAGCTCGCCGAGGCGGTCGCCCGGCTCCACGAACGGCGGCTGGACCGCCGCCGCCCGCTCTGGGAGATGCACCTGATCCAGGGCCTGACCGGCGGCCGGGCCGCGCTGTACGTCAAGGTCCACCACTGCGCCATCGACGGGGTGTCGGGCGCGGAGACGCTGGCCGCCCTGCTGGACCTCACCCCCGAGCCGCGCGCGGTCGAGCCGCCCGCGGAGCGCCGGCCGACCGCCGCGCCGGGGATCGTCACGATGCTCGCCGGGGCCGTCACCCGGTCGGCGACCCATCCGCTGCGGGCGCTGCGCTCCCTCGGCCGGGCCGCGGCCGACCTCGACGCGATCCCGCTCGCCGCCACCCTGCCGGGGGCCCGCCTGGTGGCCGCCACGACCCGGATGATCCGGGGGACGACCAGGGACCTGCCCGCGCTGCCCTCGCTGGCGGCCCCGCGCACCCCGTTCAACGGCCCGATCAGCGCCCGCCGGCGCTTCTCGTACGGTTCCGTCCCGCTGGCCGACGTCCGGCGGGTGGCCAGGTCGTCCGGGATCAGCGTCAACGACGTGGTCATGGCCCTGTGCACCTCGGCGCTGCGCTCCTGGCTCGAGGAGCGCGGTGCGCTCCCGGACCGGCCGCTGATCGCCGCGGTCCCGGTCTCGGTCCGCACGGCACGCGTCCGCGGCGGCCGGAGCGAACAGGACGGCCAGGGCGGTCGGGACGGCCAGGGCGCCGTCGGCAACCAGATCTCCGCCATGATCACGCCGATGCCCACCGACGTCGCCTGTCCCCGGGAGCGGCTGCAGGCCGTGGGAACGGCGATGCGCACCGCCAAGCGCCGCTTCGCCGGTTCCCCGTCCGCCTGGCCCAGCGAGCTGACCTCGATGATGCCCGCGCCGGTGACCGCCCTGGCCACGCCCGCGCTCTTCCGGCTGGCCTCGATGGGGGCCCCGCCGGTCAACCTGATCGTCTCCAACGTGCCGGGACCGCAGTTCCCCCTGTACCTGTGCGGGGCCCGGGTGCTCGGCTACCACCCGCTGTCGGTGCTCAGCGACGCGACCGGCGGGCTCAGCATCACCTGCTTCTCCTACGACGGCTCGCTCGACTTCGGCATCGTCGCCTGCCCGGACCGGGTCGAGGACGTCTGGCGGCTGATGGGCCACCTCCAAGAGGCGATGGACGAGCTGGTGGAACTGGCCGGTCCCGCTCCGGCCGCCGGTCCCGCTCCGGCCGCCGCTCCTGCTGCGGTCCCGGTCCCGGCCGCCGTGGCGGCCTCCGCCCCGGTCGTGGAGCCGAGCCCGGTCTGAACCCGGTCTCCCGGTGAGTCCGGTCCCCCGGTCTGAGCCTGCTCTCCCGGCCTGAGTCCGGGCCTGGACCGCGCGGCGCCGGGCCCGGTCCGAGCCGCACGCCCGAGTGCCGCGCCCTCCCGGCCGGGAACGGCCGGCAGGTCGCGCCGGTCACGCCAGGGCGTGCACGATCAGCTCGGCCACCGCGTCGGGGTCGATGTGGTGGCCGGTGAGCTGGCAGAGGTTCTCCTGGTGGAGCAGGACGGCGGCGAAGGTGACCGCCGCGACCTCGAGCCGGGCGGCGTCGCCCCGGGCGCCGGGCCGGGCCAGCTCCAGCGCGAACCTGGCCCGGCGGATGATCTCACCGTTGAGGTGGCCGAGCCGGGCGCGGACCGAGCCGTGCGTGTCGGCCTCGCGGAACAGGATGCGCCGCATGGCCGGGGAGGCCCTGATCGGCAGGCGGCGGGCGAGCCGGGACAGGGCGCCCGCCGCGTCGCCGGGGACGGCCTCAGCCTCCGGGGACTCCTCCAGCACCAGCGTGCGCTCGTCGACCAGCGCGACCAGCACGTCGATCTTCCGGGGGAAGTAGTGGAAGACGAGCCCCTTGGGGACGTCCGCCAGGCGGGCGATCTCAGCCGTGGGGGTCGCCTCGTAGCCGTCGCGGGCGAACAGCTCCTCGGCGGCGTCCAGGATGCGGGCGCGCGCGTCCGGCTCCCCCGTCCCGCCGGGGCCGCCGGGGCGCCGCGATCTCCTGGCGCGGTGACGGAGGCTTCCCACAGCCCGACGATAACCTCGCGGGCCGGGCGGATTCCATGTCGCCGGGGGAACAGGGCCGTACGCGCTCAGTCACCGGCCCCGACTGAGGACAGGAGCATGGGCAGCGCGCGGCGCAGTTCCCTGTTCCAGTAGGTCATGTCGTGCCCGCCCCGGTAGAAGTGCGTCTCGACCGGGATGCCCAGCTCGCCGAGCCGGCCGGCGAAGGCGGTGGCCGCCTTGCGGGCCAGTTCCTCGGTGACGTCGCCGAACAGCTCGCCCGGCTGCGGGCGCCCGTCACCCGCGGCCACGTAGAGGCGGACTCCGCGCAGCTCGGCGGCCCGGTGGTAGGGGTTGTGCTCCTCCCAGACCCTCCGGTCGCCGTGCGGGTCGCCCCAGATGCGCTTCCAGTCGGTGCCGAAGCAGCCCGCGGTGGTGCCGAGCATGACGGCGAGGTCGACGCCGGGCAGCAGTGTGTGCACGGCGCCGCTGAAGGAGGCCGCGGCCTTGAACCTGCCCGTCGCGGCGTAGAGCATCGCCCCCTGGCCGCCCATCGAGTATCCGGCGATCGCCCGGTCGCCGCCCGCGCCGTACCGGCTCTCCAGCAGGGGCAGCAACTCCTCCAGGTGGTGGGCGGCCCACCGGGGCGGTCCGCCGCGGCCGCCGTTGTACCAGTCGGAGTAGCTGCCGCACCTGCCGCCGTCGGGCATCACGACGATCACCGGGGCGGCCGCGGTCAGCCGCTCGACGTCCGACCTCGACCAGCCCCGGTGGTCGTCCAGCCCGCCGTGGAGCAGCCACAGGGTGGGCCAGGTCCGCCCGGAACCGGCCGACCAGCCCTCGGGCAGCAGCAGCCGTACCGTGGTGACGTCGTCCAGTGCGGCCGAGCGCAGGGTCAGGTCCATCCGGCGGCCGTCCAGCCGCCGCTCCCTGACGACCTCGATCCCCTCCGGCGCCTCGGGGGTCTCGCTGGTCTCCGGGGTCGCGCCCGCCCGGGGTCCCCCGGTGGCGGGGGTGCCCGTCGGCTCGACGGCCGGGCGGCGCTGAGCGGTGATCAGTGCGATCGCCGCGGCCACCACCAGGACGAGCAGCCCGGTGACGGCCACGGCCCCGACGAGGAGCCCTCGTAGCCGTGAACCGGGTGCCATGCGAGCCGCCTCCGCCCGTGCGCCGACCCGGCACATGCTAATCCCGGGACGATCTCCCCGGATGCTCAGGAAGTGAGCGAACGCCGGGGAATAGAGTGGCTGGCATGAGCCTTTCTGAGCTGAACCTCTTCCCGCTCTGCCTGGGCGGCAACGTTTTCGGCTGGACCGCCGACCGGGACGCGTCCTTCGCCGTCCTGGACGCCTACGCCGAGGCGGGCGGCAACTTCATCGACACCGCGGACTCCTACTCCGAGTGGGTCCCCGGCCATGTCGGCGGCGAATCGGAGACCATCATCGGCGAGTGGATGGCCTCCCGGGGCAACCGCGACCGCATGGTGGTGGCCACCAAGGTCAGCTCTCTCTCGACCCGTCCGGGACTCTCCGCGGCGAACATCCGCGCCGCCGCGGAGGACTCGCTGCGGCGGCTGCGGACCGACCACATCGACCTGTACTGGGCGCACTTCGACGACCCGGAGACTCCTCTGGAGGAGACCCTGGAGGCGTTCGACGCGCTGGTCCGCGAGGGCAAGGTCCGCAACATCGGCGCCTCGAACTACGACGCCGGCAGGCTGGCCGAGGCGCTGGAGATCTCCGACCAGAAGGGCCTGGCCCGCTACGGGGTGCTCCAGCAGCACTACAACCTGATGGAGCGCGGCTACGAGGGCGCGCTGCGCGACACGGTCGTCGAGGGCTGCCTGACCAGCACGCCGTACTACGGCCTGGCCAGGGGCTTCCTGACCGGCAAATACCGGCCGGGGGCCCGGGTGGACAGCCCGCGGGCGGCCAAGGCGTCGGAGTACCTCGCGACCGAGCGCGGCCCGCGGGTGCTGGCCGCGCTGGACGAGGTGGCCGCCGCGCACGGCGCCGTCCCGGCCACGATCGCGCTCGCCTGGCTGGCGGCCCAGCCCACCGTCGCCGCGCCGATCGCCAGCGCCCGCAGCGTCGAGCAGCTCCGGCCGCTGCTCGCGGTCGCCGACGTGAAGCTGACCGCCGAGGAGCTCGCCCTGCTGGACGAGGCCTCCCGCTAGGGCCGCCGAACGGGTGAAGGGCCCGGCCGCCCCGAGGCGGCCGGGCCCTTCGGCGGGACCCGGGACCCGTCCGGCGGCCTTCGCGGCCGGGGCCCGGGACCCGTCCGGCGGTCTCCGTGGCGGGGACCGCCGGACGTCAGGTGCGCCGGGCTAGTGCTCGGCGGCCTTCTCGGCGCCGACGCCGGTGAGGGCGCGGACCTCGATCTCGGCGTACTTGGCCGCGTTGTACTCCTTGCTGAGCTTGGTGCCGATCCAGCCGGCCAGGAAGCCGATCGGGATCGAGAGCAGGCCCGGGTTGCTCAGCGGGAACCAGGAGAAGTCCGCGTTCGGGAAGAGCGCGGTGGGGCTGCCCGACACGACCGGCGAGAAGATCACCAGGACGAGCGCGGAGACCAGGCCGCCGTAGATGGCCGAGGTCGCGCCCGCGGTGTTGAAGTCCTTCCAGAACAGGCTGTAGAGGATCGCCGGCAGGTTGCCCGAGGCGGCCACGGCGAAGGCCAGGGCGACCAGGAAGGCCACGTTCTGCCCCTGCGCGAGGATGCCGAGCCCGATGGAGAACGCTCCGATGACGAAGGCGGAGATCCGGGCGACCAGGACCTCCTCCTTGTCGGTGACGTTGCCGCGCTTGAAGACGTGCGCGTACAGGTCGTGGGCGAAGGACGAGCTGGAGGCCAGCGTCAGGCCGGCGACGACCGCGAGGATGGTGGCGAAGGCGACCGCCGCGATGATCGCCAGCAGGATCGTGCCGCCCACGTCACCGAAGATCAGCCGTCCGACCTCCTGGGCGAGCTGCGGCGCGGCGGTGTTGCCGGCCTTGTCCTGTGCCAGGATCGCCTTGCCGCCGACCAGCGCCGCCGCGCCGAAGCCCAGCACGAGGGTGAGCAGGTAGAAGCTGCCGATGATGCCGATGCCCCACAGGACCGACTTCCGGGCCTCCTTCGCGGTGGGCACGGTGTAGAAGCGGATCAGGATGTGCGGCAGGCCGGCGGTGCCGAGCACCAGCGCCAGGCCAAGGCTGATCAGGTCGAGCTTGCCGGCCAGGCCCTGCGCCTCGGTGCCGTACTTCAGACCGGGCTCCAGGAAGGCGGCGCCCTTGCCGCTCTTCGCGGCGGCGTCGCCCAGCAGGGAGGAGAGGTTGAAGCCGTACTTGCCCAGGACCAGCAGGGTGACCAGGGTCGCGCCGCCCATCAGCAGCACGGCCTTGACGATCTGCACCCAGGTGGTGCCCTTCATGCCGCCGACGACCACATAGATGATCATCAGGATGCCGACGCCCACGATCGTCAAAGCCTTGCCGGTCGGCGAGGTGACACCGAGCAGCAGGCCGACGAGCGCGCCCGCGCCGACCATCTGGGCCAGCAGGTAGAAGATCGACACGACGATGGTGGAGACGCCCGCCGCGGTGCGGACGGGGCGCGGGCTCATCCGGAAGGCCAGCACGTCCGCCATGGTGAACTTGCCGGAGTTGCGCATCAGCTCCGCGACCAGCAGCAGCGCCACCAGCCAGGCGACGAGGAAGCCGATCGAGTAGAGGAAGCCGTCGTAACCGGACAGGGCGATGATGCCGGCGATGCCGAGGAAGCTGGCGGCCGACATGTAGTCGCCGCCGATCGCTAGGCCGTTCTGCGCGCCGCTGAAGGACCGGCCGCCGGCGTAGTAGTCGGCGGCGGTCTTGGTCTGTCGGCTGGCCCAGAACGTGATGCCCAGCGTCGCGGCGACGAAGACCAGGAACAGGATGGTCGACAGGGTCTGGGAGCTCATTCGGTCCGCCCCTCGATCTCGTGGCGGATCTCGTCGGCGATCGGGTCGATCTTCTTCTCCATGTGCCGTGAGTAGGCCCAGGCGATGCCGAACGTGGAGACGAACTGCAGGAAACCGAAGATCAGGGCGACGTTGATGTTGCCCAGCACCTTGGCACCCATGAAGTCGCGCGCCCAGCCGGACAACACCACGTAGAGCAGGTACCACGCGAGGAAGGCGGCGGTCATCGGGAACGTCCAGGCGCGGAAGCGGCGCTTCAGCTCCTGGAAGCGCTCACTCGCCTGCGCCTGTTCGTAAACCGATGCGTCATGTTGTCTGGCGGTCAAGGGGGAGACCTCCCATGAATGTGATCTGGATCACGGCTACCGTAGGAGCGGCGGGTACCCCGCGAGGAGACCCCCGCACGCGTTCTTCGCCCAGCCGCCGCCCGGCCGCGTTCAGCTGGGTACGGTCTGCGGTGAAAGGTCCTTCCCGTGCGCCGAACGGCACGTGATCCGGTCCGGATGTGTCATCCCGGCGGCGACGGCGATGGAAGGCGTGACTCCCGTGGCGCGGACGGCGGAGGAGGGAGATCCGATCCCGGCGGCGGCGCGGCGGGGCAGGTGGAGCGATACTCCCTGGGCAGGCGGAAGAACTCGAGGCGGACCGCCGGATCCTCCGGGAGCGCGATCGCCCGGGAGTCTCCGCCCACCGTCCAGCAGACCGGCAGGAGGAAGTAGTGCCTGTCCGCCCGGATGAGCAGCCTCAGCCCGTCGTAGCGGTAGCGGTAGCGCGGTTTCTCCCCAGGTGACGGCCTGAGTTCCCGCTCCACCACCCCCGGCCCCTCGATGCGCAGCCGGTCGGGCGCGTAGACCACGACGCCGGGCAGCCGCCTGGAGTCGGCCAGCAGGTCTCCGGCCATGCCCGCACCGCGTATCTGCGCGTAGACGGCCGCCGACCAGAGCAGGGTGAGGAGGAGCAGTCCCGCGAAGGAGACCCGTCCCACGATCCGCAGTGCCGGCGACTCGCCGCTCGGCCAGATCCGCCGGTGGACCACCACGGCATGGAGGTGGACGGCGTACCCCAGCAGCATCACCCCCAGTCCCAGGCTCATCGGGACGATGGGCAGCGCCGACCGGAACACCCCGGTCCCGCCGATGATCCAGACGAGGCACAGAACGAACCCCACCGCGGCCACCGCCGGCACGACCCACCGAGCCACGGCGCGGTGGCCGCTCAGCAGCCGGACGAAGAGCACGTGCAGGGGGACCAGGACCACGATGGCGAACAGCAGCCACGCGAGCGGCTCCATCGTCGCGCCGACGCTGCGGAACATGTAGTCCTGCAAGGAGAGCCGGAGAACGCTCTGGTCCATGCCGAAGGCCCCGTAGACGATGTTCGACTGCACCCAGCCGAAATAGACCATGAGCGAGGTGACGAGCGTCGTCGGCGCCACGACGTTGGCGAGGACGTGCCACAGCCGGGCGAAGTCCGAGGAGGCCCGGTCCTGCTGCTCTCCTCGATCCGGCGCCGTACCGGAGTCCGGCGATCCGGACTCGCCGCCGTCAGGCCCTCCCGCCGTCCGCCCCATGCCCGGCCGCTCAGTTCCCGCCCGGACGGGAGCGGCCGGATCCGGGCGCCCCCACGCCTCCAGGCGATTCGGTGCCCGGGTCCTCCTCCGCCGGACTCGACTCCGTCTCCTCTCCCGGGCCGGGTCCGGTCTCGTCCTCGTCCGGACCCGGCCCGGATCCGTCCTCGGTCGGGCTGGCCTCCGGCTCCGGGGAGGAGTCAGGGGAGGACGGTGACTCCGTCTCCCCCTCCGGAGTCGCGCCGGGCCCTTCCTCGTCCGGGCTCTCCTCCGGCTCCGGAGAGACCGACGGCGGCTCCGTCCCCGGAGAGGTCGTCCCAGGGCTCTCCCCGGGCTCACCGGTCTGCGGGGACGACGCCCCCGGCGCTGGCATTTCGCACCGGACGCGCGAGTCCGGCGGCCTGGCCGCCTCGCACTCCCTGACGTACGCCCCGGCGGCGTCCGGCTCCAACCGGATAAGGGCGGTGAGCGCCTGCCGCGCCTCGGCCTCGTCCCCCAAGGCGGCGTATCCCACCACCTGGGAGCGGAAGGTCAGCTCCAGCAGATCGCCACGCACGGAATCCGGGAAGTAGCGGCGCATCTCCTCGGCCGTCCGCAGGTCCGCGAGCCCTTCCCGGAAGCGTTCGAGGTTGATCTTGGCGGTGCCGCCGCAGGCCCGGCAGACGGACAGGGTCACCGGGGAGGTCATCGCGGCGAGCCGGTCCATCGACTCCGCCAGCGGCGCGTTCTCCCCGGCGCGCAGGCGGCGGTCGCACTCCTTGAGCGCCCCCACCGCGACCGCGGGGATGTCCTCCCCTCCCCGGGTCGGTACCAGGCTGTCGTCGGGTGTCACGACGACCTGCGGGGACAGGCCCTCCCCACCGCCTCCTCCTCCGCCGCCGCACGCCGCGCCCGCCGCCGCCAGCGCGACCAGCGCGGCCGTGACGGCACGCGTCCCCGACCCGCCCATGGAACCCCCCGAAGCTCACCCCGATGCTCCGGTAAGTACCCAGCGTCACCGATGGGACGCTTCATGCCCCTCTGGGGCGCCAGTCCCCGCGGTCCACCTTCAGCGTCTCGGGGGTGTGCAGGCGCACCATCGTGCGGGCCACGCCCTTCGGGATCCGGCCCGGCGTGAGCAGTGAGACGACGACCATGACCAGGAACGCGATCGGGACGGTCCAGGCGGCCGGCTGGGCCAGCAGCGCGCCGGGCAGGCCGCGGTAGGGCCCGCCGACGATCGTGGCGAGCACCGCCGCGCACGCCAGCCCCCCGCCGGTCAGCAGCCCCGCCATCGCGCCCGCGTCGGTGAACCGCCGCCACCAGATGCCCAGGACCAGCAGGGGGCAGAACGACGAGGCGGCGACCGCGAACGCCAGGCCCACCACGTCCGCCACCGGCAGCGAGCGCGCCGCGGTGGCCAGCGCCAGCGGGACGATCACCGCCAGCACCGTCGCCAACCGGAACGAGCGCACCCCGCCGCGCAGGATGTCCTGCCCGATCACCCCCGCCACCGACACCGTGAGCCCCGACGAGGTGGACAGGAACGCGGCGAACGCCCCCGCCGTCACCAGCGCCGAGAGCAGGTCGCCCGCCGTACCGCCGACCAGGCGGCCCGGCAGGGTCAGCACCACCGCGTCGGTGCGGCCGGTCATCAGCAGTTCGGGGGCGTAGATCCGGCCGAGCGCGCCGTAGACCGCCGGCAGCAGGTAGAAGGCGCCGAGCAGCGAGAGCACCACCAGCGTGGTACGGCGGGCGGCCCGGCCGTCGGGGTTGGTGTAGAAGCGCACCAGCACGTGCGGCAGGCCCATGGTGCCCAGGAAGGTCGCCAGGATCAGCGAGTAGGTCGAGTACAGGGGGTAGTCCCTGCTCTCCAGCGGCAGCGCCCACTGCCGGTCGGTGAGCGCGGGCAGGTTCTCGGCGTGCGGCACCGCGGCGCCCGCCGGGAAGGTGACCGTCGTCTCGTGGGCGACGGTGTGCGGGCCGGGGGCCAGCGTGATCCGCGCCCGGTCGAGGGGGCGCCCGTCCAGCCGGCCGGTGACGGTCACCTCGACCGGCTCGGCCACCCTCACGGTGACGTCCACGGCGACGGTGACCGTGGTCCGCTCGGCGAAGACCGGAGGCGTCTCCCCGCCCGGGGCGGGGGCGCCGTCCGCCCGCCAGGCCAGCAGCAGGAAGACCACCGGCAGGGCGAGCGCGGTGAGCTTGAGCCAGTACTGGAAGGCCTGCACGAACGTGATGGAGCGCATGCCGCCGGAGAGCACGTTGACCGCGACGACGACGGCCACCAGCAGGCCGCCGGCCCACACCGGCGCGCCGGTGATCGTGCGCAGCACCAGCCCGGCGCTCTGGAACTGCGGCATGAGGTACAGCCAGCCGATCAGCACCACGAGCACGCTGGCGCTGCGGCGCACGATCATCGATTCCAGGCGGGCCTCGGCGAAGTCCGGGAGCGTGTAGGCGCCCGACCGGCGCAGCGGCGCGGAGACCAGCACCAGCAGCACCAGGTAGCCGCCCGTCCAGCCGACCGGCAGCCAGAGCATGTCGGCGCCGTAGGCCAGGATCAGCCCGGCGATGCCCAGGAACGACGCGGCCGAAAGGTACTCCCCGCCGATCGCGGAGGCGTTCCACAGCGGCGAGACCGTGCGGGAGGCCACGTAGAAGTCGGAGGTCGTGCGCGACAGCCGGAGGCCGAAGATCCCGATGAGGACGGCGGCCAGCACCACGACGACGACCGCCGAGACCCCGTAGGCGGTGTTCACTCCGGGCCTCCGGTCCGGCCGCCGTCCACCCCGGCCGCCGTCTCCCCCGCGGTCCGGGTCTCCGCCGCCCGTCCCGCCGTCGTCCGGGCCTCCGCCGCCCGTCCCACGGTCGTCCCGGTCCCCACCGCCGTCCGCCCCTCCGGTTTCGCGGTCACTGCCGCTCCACCAGGTCCGCGAAGTGGCGCTCGTTGCGCTCGGCCTGCCGTACGTAGAGCCAGGCTCCGGCGACGAGCCCCGGGTAGACCAGCCCGGCGAGCAGCGCCCAGGGCAGTCCCACGCCGAGCAGCCGCACCTCGCGCAGCTCCGGCACGAGCAGGAACAGCAGCGGCAGGCCGCCCACCACGCAGGCAAGCACGGTGCACACGAACAGGGCGAGCCGGAACTGGGTGCGCACCAGGGAGCGCATGTACACCTCGCCCAGGCGGGTCTGCTCGTCGATCTCCCGGGTGGCGGGGTATCGAGAGCGGCGGGCCGCCTGGGTCCTGGGGCTGGTCACCACCTCGCGGCGGGGCCGTTCGCCGGGCCGTACCAAGCGGTCGGCCACGCGCAGCGCCCGGTCGCCGCGGCGCCGCGGCGCGGTCCCCCGCTCCTCGTCGCCCTCCTCGCCGGGTCCCCTTCCGGCGTCCCGCTCCGCGCTCCGGCCCGTGCTCCGGCCCGTGCTCAGGTCCGCGCTCCGGCCCGTGCTCCGGTCCGCACTCCGCTCCGTGCTCCGGCCCGGGTTCCGTCCCGTACTCCCGCTCGGGTTCCGTCCCGTTCCGCCGTCGCCCGCGCCCCGCCCGGCCGTCACTCGGACCTGCCCCTGCGGGCGCGCCGTACCAGCAGGTCGCGCAGCTCGCGGGTGTGGCGGCGGCTGACCGGGATCTCGGTCTCGCCGATGCGGACCACGCAGCGGCCCGAGTCGATGTGCAGCTCGTCGATGTGCTTGACCGCGACCAGGTGACTGCGGTGCACCCGGACGAACCCGGCCGAGGCCCAGCGCTCCTCCAGGGTCGCCAGCGGGATGCGGACCAGGTGGCTGCCGCCCGCGGTGTGCAGGCGGGCGTAGTCGCCCTGCGCCTCCACGTAGCGGACGTCGGTGCTGGAGACGAACCGGGTCACGCCGCCGAGCTCCACCGGGATCGTCTGCGGGTCGGTACGGCCCGCACCGCCGCCGCCGCCGCCGTCGCCGCCGCCGTCCGGCAGCTCCGCCGAGACGCAGACCCGCCGGATGGCCTCGGCCAGCCGCTCCGGGCGGACCGGTTTGAGCAGGTAGTCCTCGGCCTTGATCTCGAAGGCGTCCACCGCGTGCTCCTCGTAGGCGGTCACGAAGACCACCCGGGGCGGGTTCGCGAACTGCGAGAGCAGCCTGCCGAGCACCACCCCGTCCAGGCCGCGCATCCGGATGTCGAGGAAGACCGCGTCGATCGGCCGCCCGTCGGCGATGGCGCGGTCCAGCACGCGCAGCGCCGCGGCGCCGTCCCTGGCCAGGGAGACCTCGTCGATGCGGGGGTCGTCGCGCAGCAGGTAGGCCAGGTCCTCGAGCGCGGGCAGCTCGTCGTCCACCGCCAGAACACGCAGGCCGGTCACGCTCGCTCCTCCGGGTCGTGCGTCAGGGGAATCCCTAGAGGGTGATGAATCAGACATCACGTGTCAACAGTATCCGGCCTGCTCAGCGCACGGAGCAGCGCTCCGTGGCGGTGCAGCGTCAGGGAGAGCGGCACCATGAGCGCCAGCAGCACGCACCCGCAGACGACCGCGAGGGTCTGCAAGCCGTACGCCCTGCCCAGCAGCCCGCCGGCCAGCGCGCCGAGCGGCATGAGGCCCCACAGCACCGTGCGGATCGCCCCCAGCACCCGGCCGAACAGGTGCGGCGGGACCAGGGCCTGGCGGACCGACATGATCAGGACGTTCCAGACCAGCAGCGCCCCGCCGCCGAGCGCCATCGAGACCGCCAGCGCCGCCGGGGACGGGAAGGCGCCGATGAGCACGAAGCAGGCGCCGGGGACGGTCAGCGCCACGCCCATCACCACGGCCCGCGACCACCTGCGGACCAGCACCGGCACGACCAGCCCGCCGGCCACCCCGCCGGCGGCCGAGGCCAGCACGAACCAGCCGAACGCGGCGGCGGGCAGTTCCAGCACGTCCGTCACGAACAGCACCATCACCGACATCATCGCCTGGAACGCCGCCCCGGTCAGGCTCGCCACCACGGTGAGCCCGCGGATCAGCCGGTGGTTCCAGAACCAGCGCAGGCCCTCGGCCATCTCCGCACGCAGGTTCGCGCGCCGCCCGGCCACCGCTCCGCCCGCCCGTCCGCCCTCCGGCTCACCCGCGTGCCCGGCCGGGTGCCCGTCCGCTCCGCCGGCCGCGTGCCCGTCCGCCCGCTCCGTCGTCCGCCCGGCCCGGTAGCGGCCGGGCAGCAGGAGCAGCACCACCCCCGCCAGCAGGAAGCCCAGCGAGTTCGCCAGGAACGGCCAGGCGGCCGCGACCACGAACAGCGCGCTCGCCAGCGGGGCGCCGAGGAAGCCGTCCGCGACGACCGACGCGGCCTCCATCCGGCCGTTCGCCTTCTCCAGCTGGTCACGCCGGACCACGGAGGGTGTCATCGAGTGGGCCGCGTTGTCGTAGAGCGTCTCGACGGCGCCCAGCGTGAAGGCCGCCGCGTAGAGCATCCACAGCGCCGCCTGCCCGGCCAGCACCGCCGCCGCGAGCAGCCCGACGACCGCGGTCCTGACCAGCTGAGCGATGATCATGGCCCGGCGGCGGTCGACCCGGTCGACCAGGGCGCCGCTGACGATCGCGAACATCAGCCACGGCAGGATGGTCAGCGAGGACAGCGCCGCGACCAGCACCGGGTCCTGGGTGAGGGTGACCGCCAGCAGCGGCAGGGCGACCTTGCCCACGCCGTCGCTCAGGTTGGAGACGGTGCTGGAGGCGAACAGGATCCAGAACCGCCGCCCCAGCCCGTGCGGGACCGGGGCCTTCCCGGCGTCCGGGGCGGTCGCCGGTCCTGGGGCGTCCGTACGGCCTGCGGTCATCGATCCTCCGGGGGAGAGGGCGGGTCGGCCGGCGGAAGGGCCGGGTCGGTCGGCGGACACTCCGGGTCGGCGGAGGGCGGGGTCAGTCTGCCCGAACAGCCGGCCCGGTGGCTCCCATTAGTCGGCGGACACTCCGGGATGGTACTTGGGCAGGCGGACGCTCACCTTCGTCCCGGCGCCCCGGCCGGTCTCCACCACCAGGCCGTACTCGTCGCCGTAGACCTGGCGCAGCCGCTCGTCCACGTTGGCCAGGCCCACTCCCCCGGTCCCCGACCGCGCGTCGGCGTCACCGGCCAGGATGCGGCGGAGCCGCTCGGGGTCCATGCCGACCCCGTCGTCCTCGACGCTGATCCGGCACTCGGCCCCCGAGTCCTCGGCGAGGATCGAGATCCGCCCCACGCCGGGCTTGCTCTCCAGGCCGTGCCGTACGGCGTTCTCCACCAGGGGCTGCAGGCACAGGAACGGCACCGCCACCGCGAGCACCTCGGGCGCGATGCGGAGCGTGACCTGGAGCTGGTCGCCGAAGCGGGCGCGCTCCAGGGTCAGGTAGCGGTCGATGGAGCGCAGCTCCTCGGCGAGCGTGGTGAACTCCCCGTGCCTGCGGAAGGAGTAGCGGGTGAAGTCGGCGAACTCCAGCAGCAGCTCCCGGGAGCGGTCGGGGTCGGAGCGGACGAAGCTCGCGATCGTGGTCAGCGAGTTGTAGATGAAGTGCGGGGAGATCTGCGCGCGCAGCGCCCGGACCTCGGCCTCCATCAGCCGCGTCCGGGACCGGTCGAGCTCGGCCAGCTCCAGCTGCGAGTTCACCCAGTTCGCCACCTCGTGGGCGGCGCGGACCAGGCCCGCGGAGGCGTGGCCGCCGTAGGCGGCCAGCGAGCCCACCACCCGGCCGTCGGTGGTGAGCGGCACCACGACGGCGAACCGGATCGGGCACTCGGGCAGGTCGCAGGAGACTATCTCCGGTCCCAGCACCTGGGTCCGGCCGTCGGCCAGGGTCTTGCCGGCGTGCTCGAAGGCCTCGCGGGCATGGTGGTCGCCCTCGCCGTCGTAGACCAGCAGCCGCTGCTCGTCGGCGACCGCCAGCGCCGGTGAGCCGAGCAGCGCGCGCAGGTGCCGGGAGGCCTTCTGGGCGCCCGCCTCGGTCAGCCCGGCCCGCAGCGGCGGGGCCGCGAGCGAGGCGGTGTGCAGGGTCTCGAAGGTGGCCCGCTCGGCGGGGCTGCTGCCCAGCTCCCGCCGCCCGCGCAGCACCCTCCAGAGCACCAGGGCGGGCACGCCGACCAGGACGACGACCAGCAGCACGGCCACGACGGGTTCCACGCCCCGGACCCTATCCGCCCCCCGGCCGTGCCGGGCACCCTCTTCCGGGGCCGTCCGCCCGCACCGGCCCCGCCGGCGCGCGCAGGGCGTGCGGGGCGTGCGGGGCGTGCGGGACGGGCGGGACGGGCGGGACGGGCGCAGGACAGGCGCGGGCGCGGTGAAGTTCGCCCCAGGATGGTGGCCGCCGACTATGTACAACGTTGAATACAACGTTGTAGAAAGATCTGGGAACGGGGGCGTCCGGTCGGGGACACGTGCGAGGCGCAGCGGAAGAGGTCTTCATGGGTGCCAGAGTCGTTCGACGCATGATCGTCACCTTGGCGGGGCTGGCCTGCCTGCTCGCGGCGGCCCCGGCCGCCGAGGCGGCGGATCCCGCCCCCGCCCCGGAGGCCGCCGGCCGGTCCCCGGCCTCCTCCGGACGGGCCCCGGCCGGACCGGACGCGGGCGGACCGGCCGCGGGCGGACCGGCCGCGGGCGGACCGGCCGCGGGCCGCGGGCCCGGCACCTACACCAACCCGGTCAGCGGCTCCTTCTCCGACACCTTCGCCGATCCGGCGATCGTCCGGGGTGAGGACGGCTGGTGGTACGCCTTCGGGACCAGCGACCCCCTGCGCGAGGGCGAGGGGACCCGCCACCACCTGCCCTTCTCCCGCTCGCGGAACCTGGTCGACTGGTCCTACGTCGGCGACGCCTTCACCGAGCGGACCCTGCCGGCCTGGGCCGACACCGCGGCGGGCGCGAGCCTGTGGGCGCCGGACATCCGGCGTGTGGACGGCGAGTACCGCCTGTACTACGTGGTCACCCAGACCACCGTCACACCGGAGCCCGGCGACAACGCGATCGGGATGGCCACCGCGCCGACGCCGGCCGGCCCGTGGACCGACTCGGGCGCCCCGGTCGTGGGGCCGCGCCGGGGCGCCGGCGCCTCCGGCGACTTCAAGTGGACCTTCGACCCCGCCCACGCCGTCGACACCGACGGGACCGAGTACCTCGTCTACGGTTCCTACTACGGCGGGATCTTCATCACGCGCCTCGACCCCACCGGCAGGAAGGCCGTGGGCGAGCCCACGATGATCGCCATCGACAACAAGTTCGAGGGCGGCTACCTGGTGCGCCGCGGCGGCTACTGGTACCTGTTCGCCTCCTCGGCCGACTGCTGCGCCGGGCCGACCACGGGCTACAGCGTCTACGCCGGGCGCTCGCGCGCCATCACCGGCCCCTACCTCGACCGGGAGAAGGTGCCGCTGGTCACCTCGCGGGCGGGCGGCACGATCGTCATCGCGCCGAACGGCAACCGCTGGGTGGGCACCGGGCACAACGCCGTCGTGACCGACCCCGCCGGCCAGGACTGGCTGGTGTACCACGCCATCGACCGCGCCGACCCCTACCTCGACGAGCCGTTCGGGATCAACGAGCGGCCCATGCTGATCGACCGGCTCGACTGGATCGACGGCTGGCCGACCGTCCGGGGCGGCGCATGGGCCTCGGAGGACCCGCAGCGGGCACCCGGCCGTACCGGCCCCGTGAAGGTCGCGCCCACTCCCCGCCCGGGCCCGGTCGACCGCCGCCGCAGCGACGAGTTCGACGGCACGGGGCTGGGCTCCGGCTGGAGCTGGGTGCGCGGGCCGCAGGGCGAGGTCACCGGCGGGGCGCTGCGCTGGCCGACCCAGGCCGCCGAGCTGAACAGGGAGGACAACACCGCCTCCGTCCTGCTGCGCGAGGTCCCGGAGGGCGACTGGACCGCCGAGACCAGGCTCCGCATCGACCTGGGGACCGACAGCGTCCGCAACTACCAGCAGGCGGGCCTCATCGCCTACGCCGGTGACGACCTCTACACCAAGCTCGTCCACGCGGCGATCTGGAACACCCGTCAGACCGAGTTCGGCAAGGAGATGCCGTACGAGGGCCGGATCGCCTACGGCGGCACGATCGTCGGGCCCCCCGCCGAGGAGACCTGGCTGCGCCTGATCCACCGCGTCGACCGGCGCAACGGCGAGCACGAACTGCGCGCGGCCACCAGCCGCGACGGCCGCAGGTGGGTCTTCGGCGGCGTGTGGACCCTGCCTGCCGACGCCGACCTGCGCGTCGGGCTCATCTCGCTGGGCGGCGCGGGTGCCACGGCCGAGTTCGACTACTTCCGCCTGCACCGCCGCTAATGGGAGCTACCGAGCGGGTGCGGACCGGAAGAGCGCCCGGCCCGCACCCGCCCCGGTGACGTCACCGCCGAGCGGGGCCGCGCCCCGGAGTCCGGGACGCGGCCCCGCGAGGGGGCCGCGCGGGCGGGACTTCCAGGCCGCGCGGCACCGCGATCGGTCGGGCGGGTCAGACGCCCGCGGGGACCTTCGCGGTCTCCCGGTCGAGGTGGGCGCGGAGTTGCTCGCCCTCGATGTCGACGTTGGGCAGGACGCGCGACAGCCAGCGGGGCAGCCACCAGGCGCCGTCGCCGAGCAGGGACATCACGGCCGGCACGATCGTCATCCGGACCACGAAGGCGTCGATGGCGACGCCGATGGCCAGGGCGAAGCCCATCGACTTGATGATCGGGTCGTCCATGAGCACGAAGCCGCCGAAGACGGAGATCATGATGAGCGCGGCGGCGGTGACGACGCGGCCGCCGTGGCCCATGCCGTTGACGGTGGCCTGGCGGGCGGTGTCGCCGTGCACGAAGTCCTCCCGCATCCGGGAGACCAGGAAGACCTGGTAGTCCATGGCCAGGCCGAACAGGATGCCGATGAGCAGGATCGGCAGGAAGCTGACCAGCGGGCCGGGCGTGTCCAGGCCGACCAGGCCGGCCAGGTTGCCCTGCTGGAAGATCGCGACGGTGATGCCGAAGGTGGCGCCGACGGTGAGGAGGAAGCCCAGGGCCGCCTTGACCGGCACCAGCACCGAGCGGAAGACCAGCATCAGCAGCAGGATGGACAGGCCCACGACCAGCAGCAGGTAGACCGGCAGGGCGTCGGAGAGCTTCTCGGAGATGTCGATGCCGACGGCGGTGACGCCGGTCAGGGCGATCTCCGCGCCGGAGACGCCGGCGACCCGCTCGCGGATCTCGTGGACCATCGTCTCGGTCGCCTCGTCGGTCGGACCGGTCTTGGGGATCACGGACAGCAGTGCGGTGGTGCCTGCGGCGTTGAACCCCTGCGGGGCGGCGGCGAGGACGCCGGGCGTGCTCTGGATCAGCTGCTGGGCCTGCGCGACGGCCTGCTGGGCGGCCGGCGCGGAGTCGGCCGTGATCACGGCGACCAGCCGGCCGTTGAAGCCGGGGCCGAAGCCCTCAGCGGTGAGGTCGTAGGCCTCGCGGGGGGAGGAGCCGGCCGGGGCGGTGCCGGCGTCGGGCAGCGCCAGGCGCATGTCCGCCGCGGGGATGGTCAGCGCGCCCAGGGCGAGCACGCCGGCGAGGATGAACGGCAGGCGGTGGTGGGTGACGAAGTAGCCCCAGCGGAAGCTGAGGGGCTGCCGCTCCTCCGTCTTCCCGGCGGCACCGTTCTCCGGCGCGGTGGCGCGCTGCCTGCGGGGCAGGACGCGGCGGCCGGCGAAGCCGAGCAGCGCGGGCTGCAGGGTGATCGCGACCAGTACGGCGACGGCGACGGTGCCCGCGGCTGCCAGGCCCATGATGGTCAGGAACGGGATGCCCACCACCGTCAGTCCCGCGAGCGCGATGACCACGGTGGCGCCGGCGAAGACGACGGCCGATCCGGCGGTGCCGACGGCGCGCGCGGCGGCCTCCTCGGGCTCCAGGCCGTCGGCGAGGTTCTGCCGGTGCCGGGAGGTGATGAACAGCGAGTAGTCGATGCCGACGGCCAGGCCGAGCATGAGGGCGAGGATGGGGGCGGTGGTGGTCAGTTCGACGGCGCCGCTGAGGGCGTAGAGCCCGGCCATGCCGGCGCCGACGCCGATGAGCGCGTTGAGCAGGGTCATCCCGGCGGCGACCAGGGAGCCGAAGGTGATGACCAGGACGATCGCCGCCACCAGGACGCCGAGGGCCTCGGTGGAGCCGATCTCCGGCTCGGCGCTGGTCACCTCGCCGCCGGCCGCCACCCGCAGGCCGGTGCCCTCGGCGGCGGCGCCCACCTTCGCGTAGGCGTCGCGCTGGGCGTCGGTCACCTCGTCGCCGCGGGCGGCGAACTGCACCTGGATCAGGGCGTAGCGGCCGTCCGGGGAGAGCGCCTTGGTCTGGAACGGGTCGAGGGCGGCCAGCACGCCGGGCAGCGCCGAGGCCTCCTTGACCAGCGCCTGCAGGGTCGCCCGGTCCTGCGGGGAGGCCAGCTGCCGCCCTTCGGGGGCGGCGACGACGATGGTGCCGGTCGCCCCGGAGGCCTGCGGGAACTCCTCGGCCAGGGTGTCGAGCGCGCGCTGCGCCTCGGTGCCCGGCATCGAGAAGTTGCTCGCCATGGGCCCCATGAAGGCGGCGGCGGACCCGCCGAGGGCGGCCAGTACGGCGAGCCACAGGGCGAGGACCAGCCGCCGGCGGCGGAACGAGGCCCGGCCGAGCCGGTAGAGCAGGGTTGCCATGAAGCATCCTTGTCGGAAATGTCGGGACTTTGGAAAGAGCGGAAGGCGGCGGGAACGCCGCCGGGCGTGGGTGAGGTCGGGGACGCCGTCAGGCGCCGGTGGGGTCGAGGGCCCGGGCCGCGCTGCGGACCAGGGCGGAGCGGAGATCGTCGTCGCCGATCCCGCACGGTTCCATGCAGGCGACCGGGACGCCGCCGAGCACCAGCAGCGCCGCCGCGCGGGCCGCGGGCTCGGCCGAGCGGCCGGTGAGCGCGGCCAGGAGCCGGTCCGTCATCTCCTGCACCCCGGCGAAGGCCGGGCGCTGGAGCAGGTCGGGCAGGTCGCCGTACAGGACGGTGACCTCTCGCCGGAAGCGCATCACGAGGTCCACGAACCCCTCGACGGCCGCGCGCCGTACGGCCTCGTCGTCGAGGACGGCCAGCCGGGCGTCGAGCGTCTCGAACGCCTCCACCGCGGGTGCCAGCAGTTCGGCGAGGATCGCATCCTTGCCGTCGAAGTGGTACAGCAGGGCGGCCTTGGAGCAGCCGACCGCCCCGGCGATGTCCTGCAGTGAGGTGCCCTTGAAACCGGTCGCGGCGAAGAGCCGGGACGCCGCGTCCAGGATCTCCTCACGGGTGCCCGAGCGGGCGCTGCGAGACATCGAAACCCACCTCCTCCTCAAGAATGCCTGTCCGATCGGTCAGGGCTTGACCGATCGGACAGTTTTCCGGAGTGGGTTACCTCACATTTCGCACCGGCGGCCCGCTCCGTCGCGGAAGCGCGCTCCGCCCCGGCGGGCTCCCGTCCGGCTCACCAGCCGACCGCGGAGTCGCCCGCGACGAGGGACCGGGCGATGACCATCCGCTGGACGTCGTTGGTGCCCTCGCCGATGGCCATGAGCGGCGCGTCGCGGTAGAGGCGCTCGACGACGAACTCCTGGGAGTAGCCGTAGCCGCCGTGGACCCGCATGGCCTCCATGGTCGTCCGGAGCGCGACCTCCGAGGCGAAGTACTTGGCCATCGCGGCCTCGGCCGTCACCGCCCCGCTCTCCGAGCGGACCGCCGCCCAGTAGGTGAGCAGCCGGGCGGCCTGGATCTCGGTGGCCATGTCGGCGAGCTTGAGCTGGATGGCCTGGAAGTCGGAGATGGGCCTGCCGAAGGCGTGGCGCTCGCGCGAGTAGGCCAGCGCGGCGTCGTAGGCGCACTGGGAGACGCCCACCGCGCGGGCGGCGATGTTGATCCGGCCGAGCTCCAGCGCCGACAGGGCCTGCTGCATGCCCCGGCCCTCCGTCCCGCCGAGCAGCGCCGAGGCCGGGACGCGCACGTCGTCGAGGACGACCTCGCAGGTCTCGGTGCCCCGGTAGCCGAGCTTGGGCAGGTCGCGTCCTACCGTGTAGCCGGGGGTGCCGGCCTCGACGAGGATCAGGGACATCCCGCGGTGGGCGGGCTCGGTGATCGAGGTCTTGACCAGGACGGGCATCGGGTCGGCGTGCCGGGCGTTGGTGATCCACGTCTTGGTGCCGTTGACCACGTAGTGGTCGCCGTCGCGGATCGCGCGGGTCCGGATGCCCTGCAGGTCCGTGCCCGCCCCCGGTTCGGTCAGTGCGATCCCGGTACGGCGGGCGCCGGTGGCCAGGTCCGGCAGGTAGGCCTTCCGCTGCTCCTCGGTGCCGTACCGGGCGATCATCCACGCGGCCAGGGAGTGCGAGCCGAGCACCCCGGCCACGCCCATCCAGCCGCGCGCGATCTCCTCGAAGACCAGGGCGAACGAGACCCGGTCCAGCGCCAGCCCGCCGTACTCCTCGGGGATCGTGATGCCGAACAGCCCCAGCTGCCGGAACCGGTCGACGATCTCGGCCGGGTAGCGGCCGGTGCGCTCCCACTCCGGGGCGACCGGCACGATCTCGGAGTCGACGAACTCCCGCAGGGTCCGCTGGAACAGCCGCTGCTCGTCGTTCAGCTCGAAGTCCACCCCTGGACGTCCTTTCGTCGATCGTGGCACGGGGAGGCGGGCGCGGTCCCCGGATCGCCGCCGGACCGGTCCCGGCCTCAGGCGAGGGGAACCGGACGTCCCGGCTCTTCGCCGCGCTCCTTCAGGTAGAGCGCCGTCGGGACCATGACCCTGCGACGGAAGACGCAGACCAGGGTGCCGTCCTGCTTGTGCCCCCTGGTCTCCACGCGGACTATGCCGCGGTCCTCCTTCGAGGCCGACCGCCGCTTGTCCAGCACGGTCGTCTCGCCGTAGACCGTGTCCCCGTGGAACGTGGGGGCGACGTGCCTGAGCGACTCGACCTCGAGGTTGGCGATCGCCTTCCCGGAGACGTCGGGCACGGACATGCCGATCAGCAGGGAGTAGACGTAGTTGCCGACGACGAGGTTCCGGCCGTGGTCCGTGGTCGCCGCGTAGTTGTCGTCCAGGTGGACGGGATGGTGGTTCATGGTCAGCAGGCAGAACAGGTGGTTGTCGTACTCCGTCACCGTCTTCCCGGGCCAGTGCCTGTAGACGGCGCCGACCTCGAACTCCTCGTAGGTGCGCCCGAACCTCATGCCTCCCCCTCCGCCGTGGTCCCCGCGTCGCCCGGCATCCCGGCGGCGTCAGACCGGAACATTGTTCCACCGACGAGGTCGTCGCACCAGCTCCCGGCGGCGTCCGGGGCGGCTTCCCATTTGTCCAAAGTCCAAAGTCCGACGTCCGAAAATCCGAAGCCGCAGCTCTGGACGAAGATCGCTTGGCCGGGACGGGGGCGGCGGGCAAGCTGATCGAGTCCTCGGCGCCCGCGGTCCCCGACCGCGGTGCGCCCTCCCCCGCCGGTCGCCGAACCGGCCGGGTCCGTGTCGGAGAACGAAGGAAGACCACCTTGCAGTACAGGAAACTGGTGCCCGCCGTAGCCGCTCTCGCCGTGCTGTGCGCCCCGTCCGTCGCCAGTGCCGGGACCGCGGGAGCCTCCGCCGACGTCCACCGGAAGTCCGCCGCGTGCGCGTCGCCCAGCGGAAAGAAGATCAACGTCTCGTGGGGCGACGGCAACGTGACCACCACCGTGTACTACAACAACCACTGCAACCAGAAGCGGGCCGTCAAACTGCAGTTCGTCCGCGAGAACGGCACGATCTTCCACAAGTGCTTCACCGTCGGCGCCAAGAGCAAGGGCAGCAAGAAGATCGACCACAGCATGCCCAACAAGGTGACGCTGCCCGGCAGCTGCTAGGGCCCGCGTCCCCCGGCACCCGCAGCCGGGGAACCGCCCGATGTCCAGCTCCGCCCCGCGGGCGGAGCCGCAACGAAGATCACCGGACCGACCCGATCGGTGCGGTGACCGCAGTCGAACGAACACATTCACCGGATGAGGAGACCTTCATGCCCATGTCGTCTCGCAGGACCGGCCTGCGCACCCGCGCCGCCGTCTTCGCCGCCGCCTCCCTCGCCGCCGCCGGTCTCGGCGTCGGCGCCGCGGCTCCGGCGTCGGCGGACGTCCACCGCGGCGTCGCCGGCTGCTTCGCCTGGTCGTGGGGGGACGGGAACACCTCCGTGACGGTGTACTGGAGCAACCGCTGCAACAACAAGCGCAAGCTGAACATCAAGTACAGCCTGGGCTGGACCACCAAGTCCTACACGGCCGTCGTCGGGGCCAACGGGAAGGGCCACAAGAAGTTCCAGACCGCCTCGATCGTGTCCATCACCGACGGAGGCCGGGCCTAGCCGCTCGGAGTCCGGATCATGAAGTGAGCCGGAAGCCGCAGGTCCGCGGATCGCACCGCGCAGGCGGGAGCCCGGCCGGGGAACCGTCCGGGCTCCCGCCGAAGCGGAAGGCGGGCCCGCGCCGCTCCTTGATCGGCTGATGCGGCGCCCGGCGGTGCCGCGCTCGGTGTACGGCGCCGCGGCGGTCAGGCGGCCTGCCCGCGGGCGGCGTAGAGGTTCATGTCGGTGAAGTCGAGGGTGACGGTGCTGGGCTTGTGGAAGCTGTGGAAGAAGGCGGCCGCCACGTCGAACCCGTTGGGGGCGAGGGGTGCGGCCGGGTTCGTGAAGCAGTAGACGCCGTCGGCGGCGACGCCGCCCAGGCGCATCTCCTTCGGATAGCAGGGATAGGCGACGGCCGGGTGGCTGCCGGCGAAGGTCTCGACCGGGCGGTCGCGGTCCACGCGGACCCGCAACCGCTCGGCCGTCTCCCCGTTCACGATCCCGGCGACCTCGCTGTGTCCGCCGAAGAGCACACCCACCACCCCCGTGCCGGAGCCGGCGGCGCCGGCGACCCTGCCCCTGCTGTGGAGCGCGTTCTCCCGGGCCAGCCACATCGGCAGGGGCGCGGTGCCCGCCCGCTCGGCGGCGGCGCGTACCTCGCCGACCGTCTCGGGGGTCCGGCGCCGCAGGACCAGCCGCCGGCCCGCGTAGTCGAAGGTGGTCAGCAGGTGGTAGAAGACCCACATGCCGATCATGCCGTCGGCGTCGGTGTCGACGTCCGCGCCCGACTCCGTCGCCGACCAGCTCACGGGGACGTTGCGCAGCTCGATGCCGCCCAACCGGAACGAGTCCAGCGCCCCGTAGTGCACCCATACGGTGCCGTTCAAGTAATCGATCTCCTCACTGGCGACGGGCCTCAGCCCGGCCTCCCTGGCCACCGTCGCCGACACCTGCAGTGACGGGGCGCCGGTGTAGAACGTGAAGCGCTTCGGCGGCCCGCCGTTGACCGAGGCCTCGACCAGCGGCTCCGGGTCCATCTGCTTCCAGGGCAGCTGCGCGGTGTCGCCGCGGACCTGGTACGGCTCGCCGGAGAACGTCGCGAACCATTCGGCGTAGCTCTCCTGGCCGGCGGCTCGCCAGTGCGGTGCCGAAAGGGAGAGTTTGTCCTGCCGGATGTAGCAGTCGGCCAGGAATCGGTTGGCGTCCCTGTCATCGGGCGCCAGAGCGACGGCCAGCTTGAGGTATCTCTCCGCGT
This sequence comes from Planomonospora sp. ID91781, assembly GCF_015711595.1. Lineage (NCBI taxonomy): Bacteria > Bacillati > Actinomycetota > Actinomycetes > Streptosporangiales > Streptosporangiaceae > Planomonospora > Planomonospora sp. ID91781. The sequence continues at coordinate 1,478,540 of NZ_JABTEY010000002.1, forward strand.
CACGGAACCGGTTGGCCAGCAGCCCGACGTAGCCGCGCCGGCGGGCCGCGTGCAGGTTCTCGGGGTCCCTTCTCAGGATCTCCTCGTACGCGCGGCCGGCCTGCTCGAACCTCCCGGCCTTGAACAGCGCGTCCGCGTCACCGCCGCCGGCTCGTGCCGTGGCCGCCTCACCGAGCAGCGGCACCGTCGCGGCCGCCCCGGCCAGCACGGCGGCGCCCCGCAGCAGTGAGCGCCGGTCCCATCGCCTGTCATCAGCCATGCCCTCTCCCATTCATGATCATATTCGCCGCGGCTCTCGGTCCGGCGGACGGTTACAGCGTCTCCGGGCCGTGTCCTCGCCTCGTCCGCGCCGTGTCATGGTCGGGTCACGGCCGCGATCGGCGACGGCGCCGCCGTACCCGCGACGGGGTGCGTCGAGGCGTGCTCGTGCGGACGGCGCGACATCGCGTGGGAGGAGACGGCGGCTCTCGTCGCGCCCGGAGACCACGCGAGCGTGTCGATCGCCGGTCGGACCGGCCGGCCAGGGCAGCGTGCCGATGGCCGGTCGACGGCGGCGTCCGGCTGACCGGCCGACGAGAGTCCTGACGGTGCCATGGGGCGTCCGCGACGCCGATCGGAGGCGTCCGGCGGCTTCCGGTAACCTACTCCGTTCGAAAGCGTGTTGCCGGAAAGGGTCGCGCCGGATCCGCGGACGCGGATGCCGGGCGGTGCCGACCAGAACGGGTAGGGGATGCCGGAGTCACCGGACGTGCACAGGTCGCCAGGTTCGCTCCCGGAGAAGCCGGGGCCCAGGCGGGGGCGGAGGCCCGCCCGGCCCGATCCGGAGTCCGGTCCGGTGGCGCTGCTCGCGCACCGGCTCTGGGAGCTCAAGGAGAGGGCGGGCGACCCGTCTTTCGCGGAGATGTCCTCCCGCCTGGGAGCGGCGGCCTCGAAGTCGTCGCTGGCCGCCGCCGCCCGGGGACGGACGCTCCCGACCTGGGAGACGACGTGGGAGTTCGTCCGGGTCCTCGCGGTCGACCGGCTGGGCCAGGACGAGCGGGAGACCGAGCGGGAGTGGCGGTCGTACTGGGAGCAGGCCGGGACCCAGGGTCCGCCGGCCTCCCCCGCGGCGGAGAGCGAGCCGACGCAGACCGGACCGGCGCGGACGGGAACGGTGGCCGAACCGGCAGAGGGCGGGCTCGCAGAGGGCGGGTCCGTGGCGGACGGTCCCGCTCCGGCCGCGCGGCCGCTCCGCATCCGCATCGGCAGGCCCGTCGTCCTCGGCGTGCTGTCCGCCGTACTCGCCGGTGGCGCCGGCGCGCTGGTCGCCGCGTTCTCGCCGTTCGGTGGCGAGAAGGCGCCGGACAAGGCCGTGCCGCACGAATCGCCGGCATGGACGGCGCAGTCGAGTGACGACTCCGTCTTCGAGGGGGACGTCACCTACCCGGATGGGAGCACGGTGCGCAGGAAGGCGCACTTCACCAAGGTGTGGCGGATCCGCAACGCCGGAACCGTCCCCTGGGAGGGGCGGTATCTCACCCGGATCAACAGCACGCCGTGCCGTGCCCCCGAGCGGATCGCGATCGAGCCGACCGCGCCGGGAAGGACGACCGACATAGCGGTGCGCGTCCGCGCCGCCGCCGGCCCGGCCAGATGCAAGATCTTCTGGAAGATGACCAGCGAGGACGGGACCCCGCTGTTCCCCGCGAAGAAGCCGATCTTCCTGGACGTCAGCGTGCAGTGACCGCGAGCGCGGGCCGGCCGCTCCGGCGGCGTCCGTGCGCGCCGGTCGGGGCGCCGGCGGCGGCGTCCGTGCGGCGCCGGTGGCGTGGGCGTCGGCGTCCGTGCGGCGCCGGTGGTGTCGGTGTCGGCGGCGTCAGAGCTCGTACGGCCCGGCGGGCGGCGGACGCCGGGCCTTCCCGAAGCTCTTCCCGAAGAAGATCCCCCGGTGGGGTGCGGAATGCGTCCGGGAGGAGAGAACCACTCGAAGGAGTCTCCGTGGGAGACGCGCACGGGTGGCCGGGAGCGGGGAGGGATGTGCGGTGACCGCGACGGGGATTCCGGCCGCGCCCGCGGCGGCGGGCCGGGCCGGGACGGCGCTGCTGGCCGCCATGGTGGCGGCGCAGGTCGCGACCGGGCTGCAACCGCGGCCGATCCTGCTCACCAGCGTGGTCGTGCTGCTGCTGGCGGCGGCCGCGCTCGCCTTCGCCGCGGCGGTCCACACCCTCCCGCGGGCGGCCGCGGCCTTCGCCGCCGCCGTCGCGGCCGGCTACGCCGCGGAGTGGATCGGCACGAGGACCGGGGTGCCGTTCGGCGACTACCACTACACCGGCCTGCTCCAGCCGCAGCCCGGCGGCGTCCCGGTGATCGTCGCACTGGCCTGGGGCGGCATGGGTCTGGCGGCCCACGCGGCGGCCTCCGCGGCGGCGCCGGCGAGCCGGGCGGCGCGCGTCGCGCTGGGCGCGGCGGCGCTCACCGCGTGGGACCTGTTCCTGGATCCGCAGATGATCCGGCTGGGCCTGTGGGTGTGGCACGAGCCCGGTCCCTACCGGGGCGTCCCGCTCGGCAACTTCGCCGGCTGGCTGGCCGTGTCGCTGCTGGTGATGGTGCTGATCGACCTCTCCCTGCCGGACCCGGCGGCGCGCAGCACCGGCCTGGCCGCGCTGTACACGGTGATGGCGGTCATGGAGACGATCGGCTTCGCGGTGGTCTTCGACCCGCCCGACCCGCTGGTCGCCGCCGCCGGGGGGATCTGCATGGGTGTGTTCGTCCTGCTCGCCTGGAGGCGTCGATGGCGGAAGTGATCGTGGTCGGAGGCGGCGTCGGGGGGATGGTCTCCGCGCTGCTGCTGGCCCGCGAGGGGCACCGGGTCCGGCTCTACGAGCGGCTGCCCCGGCTGGGCGGCAAGCTCGCCGAGCACCGGCGCGACGGTTTCACCTTCTCCGAAGGGCCGTCCCTGCTCACCCTGCCGGACCTGTTCACCGGCCTGGGGCTGGAGCTCGACCTGGTGGAACCGCGCGAGCTGTGCCGCTACCGCTTCGCCGACGGCTCGGTGCTGACGGCACCCCGGGACCCGGAGCGGATGGCCGGGGCCGTGGAGCGGCTCGCGCCGGGCGAGGGGGCCGGCTGGCGGGCGTTCCACGCCTGGGCCCGGCGGTGCTACGAGGCGTCGGCGCGCGGCTTCTTCGCCGGGCCGCCGGTCTCCCCGTCCCGGTCCGCGCCGCGCGGGAGCCTGTCCGACCTGGCGGCGGTCGCGCCCGGCCGGACCCTGCACGGGCTGGCCCGGCGCTTCTTCACCGACCCGCGCCTGCTGCAGTACGCCGGCCGCTACGCCACCTACGCCGGTTCCAGCCCCTACCGGGCGCCCGCCGCACTGGCCTGCGTGCCCGCGATCGAGCACGGCGAGGGCGGCTGGTACGTGGCGGGCGGGCTGCCCCGGCTCGCCGACGCGCTCGCCGCGGCCCTGGAGAAGGCCGGCGTGGAGGTCGTCCTCGGCGCCGAGGTCACCGGGCTGCTCGCCGACCGCGACCGGGTGCGGGGCGTACGGCTGGCCTCCGGCGAGCGCGAGCACGCCGCGGTCGTGGTCGCCAACACCGACGCGGCGGCGCTCTACGGGCGGCTGCTGCCCGACCGGCGACGGCTGCGGCGGATCGCCTCGCTCGGCCTGTCCTCCTCGGCGTTCCTGATGATGGCCGGGGTGGAGGGCCGGACCGAGGGGCTGGCCCACCACACGGTGCTCTTCTCCGCCGACTACGAGCGGGAGTTCGCCGACGTCTTCGACCGGCGGCGCCCGCCGGAGGACCCGACCGTCTACGTCGGCTGCTCGGCGGTGGACGACCCGTCGCAGGCCCCGGAGGGCTGCGAGAACTGGACCATGCTGGTCAACGTCCCGGCCCGCGACCCGGGCCGGTGGCCGATGTCCCCGCACGCCTACCGGGACCTGGTGCTGGAACGCCTGGCCGGCCGGGGTCTCGACCTGTCGGGCCGGCTCCGCTTCGTCGACCTGCTCACCCCCGCCGACCTGCGCGACCGCTACGGCGCCTGGGGCGGGGCGATCTACGGCGGCGCCTACGCGGGACCGCTGGCCCCGCTGCGCCGCCCCGGCAACCGGGGGCCGCTGCGCGGCCTGTACCTGGTGGGCGGCTCGGCTCACCCCGGCGGCGGGCTGCCGCTGGTGGCGATGGGCGGGCGCATCGTGGCGTCGCTGGTGGCCGAGGACTTCCCCCGGTGACCCGCTCCGCCCGCCCCCGGACCGCCGTCCCGATCGGCGCCGTCCCGGTCACCGCCCTCACCACCGCCGCCCGGGCCGCCACCACCCGGACCGGCCGTCGGGATCCGGTCCGGGCCGCCCTGGCCGCGCTCACCGCGTGCCAGGCCGCCGCCGCGGTGGTGGTCGCCGTACGGCTGGCGCGCGGGCGCACCCGCCTGCCCCCGCTCTCCCCCGTGACCGGTCCCCGGGACGGCCGGTCCTCCCCCGCGGACGGTCCCGGGCCCGGCCGGCCGTCCCCCGCGGCCGGGCCCGGGCGCGGCCCGCGCATCTCCGTGGTGGTCCCGGCCCGCGACGAGGAGCACCGTATCGGGCCGTGCGTGTCGGCGGCGCTCGCCGACCCGGCCGTCGCGGAGGTCGTGGTGGTCGACGACGGCTCCCGCGACGGCACGGCCCGGCTGGCCGCCGGACTCGGCGCGAAGGTCCTGGCCGCCCCTCCCCTGCCGGCGGGCTGGGTGGGCAAGCAGTGGGCGCTGCGGCACGGGACCGAGGCGGCCCTCGGCGACGTCGTGGTCACCCTCGACGCGGACGCGCGTCCCGCGCCCGGCCTGTTCGGGGCGGTGGCGGCCGCCCTGGACTCCTACGACCTGGTCACGGTGGGCCCCCGGTTCGTCTGCGACGGGATCGCCGAGCAGGCGCTGCACTCGGCGTTCCTGGCCACGCTGGTCTACCGGTTCGGCCCGATCGGCCCGTCCTCCCCTCCGCCGCCGCACCGGGTGGTGGCCAACGGCCAGTGCACGGCCTTCCGCCGTACGGCGATGCTGGCCGCCGACGGGTTCACCCGGGTCCGCGGGCACCTGACCGACGACGTGGCGCTGGCCAGGACCCTGGCCGCGGACGGCTGGTCGGTGGGCTTCCTGGACTCGGGCGGGCTGCTGGAGGTCGACATGCACGAGTCCGCGGCCGAGGTGTGGCGGGAGTGGGGCCGCTCGCTCCCGCTGCGGGACGTCACCTCCCCGGGGCGCCAGGCCGCCGACCTGGCGGTGCTCTGGCTCACCGCCGCGCTGCCCCCGATCCGGCTGGTCGCGGGCCGGCCCACCCGGCTCGACCTCGCGTTGCTGGCGGTCCGGCTGCTGCTGGCCGGGGCACTGCGCGGCAGCTACACCCGGCCGGGACCCGGCACGCTGCTCTCCCCCCTGCTGGACCCGCTGGCGGCCTTCCGGCTGACCGCGGCGACCCTGCGGCCCGTCCGCACCTGGCGGGGCCGGTCCTACCCGGCGGCCGCCGCGGGAGCCGTCCCCGGGACCGCCCCGGCCGCCGCCCCCGGCGGACCGGAGACGGCCGCCGGGCCGGGGGTGGGGCGGCCCGCCCGGAAGGTCACGACGGGCGCCGGGCGGTCCGCGCGGCCTGGCCGAAGCGCAACCCGATGAGGCACATCAGCGCGCCGGTCCCGGCGACGTGCGCGGCCGGCGCGAACGGCAGCTGCAGCAGCGGGAGGGCGAACACCCCGGCCCGCGCACCGATCGCGAAGGAGCGGGCGGCCAGGGCGGTGCCGGCCAGGACGGCGAGGCCCAGCAGGAAGGCGGGCGGGCAGACGACCGCGAAGCCGCCCGCGAAGGTGAGGATCGAGCGCCCGCCGCGGAACCCGGCGAACACCGGCCACGCGTGCCCGGCCATCGCCGCCGCCACGGCGAGGTACACCGGGACGGTGCTGGGGCCGGAGACCGCGCCGGACCCGGCCGTGTGCCCGCCGCTCACCCAGAGGGCGAGCAGCGCGGCGAGGGCCCCCTTGAGCATGTCACCGGCGAAGACCGGCGCGGCGGCCCTCCCGCCGAGCCGCTCCTTCATGTTCCAGAAGCCCGGGTTGCGGTCGCCGACCGCGCGCGGGTCGAAGCCGTGCGCGCGGGCGACGAGCACCGCGACCGGCACGGATCCGAGGAGGTAGGCGCCGATGACGGCCACGGGCAGGGGCAGGGGCAGGGGCACGGGAACCATCGCCTCGTTCCACCTCGTCAGGTATGCGGATCTGGGGGCCATGCGGCACATGGCGTTCGACCGGCCGGTGCTGGCGCGCACCCCCGGACTGGTGTTCCGGCGGCTGCTGGGGTCCGGCCGGGGCGCGTCCATGAGCCTCGGCGCGGACCTGCGCCGCTGGGCGCTGTTCGCGGTCTGGCGCGCCGAGCGGGACCTGGACGCCTTCCTGGCCCGCTCCCCGGTGGCGGCGCGCTGGCGCGACGAGACCGTGGAGTCCTGGCAGGTACGGCTCGCGCCGCTGGCCTCGCGCGGGAGCTGGGGCGGGGTGGACCCGTTCGGTCCGATCGCGGACGGCCCGGCCGGAGCCGGGCCTGCCGGAACCGGGTCTGCCGGAACCGGAGCGGCCAGGGACGGCGCCGGCCGGGACGGGCCGCCGGGCCCGCGGGAGGGCTCCGGTCCGGTCGCCGTGCTGACCAGGGCGTCGATCCGGCCGTCCCGGCTGGTCGCGTTCTACCGTTCGGTCCCCGCCGTCGACGCCCTGCTCCGGGAGCAGGACGGCTGCCTGGCCTCCGTCGGCGTCGGGGAGTGGCCGCTGGCCCGGCAGGCCACGTTCTCGCTCTGGCGCGACGCCGCCGCGGTCCGGGACTTCGCCCACCGGGGCCGGGCGCACCGCCGGGTGATCGGGCGGACCCGGGACGAGGGCTGGTACGCGGAGGAGATGTTCACCCGGTTCGCCCCCTACGGCAGCGCGGGGACGTGGAACGGGACCGACCCCCTGGCGGGGTCCCCCGCCTCCCTCGGCCCCCGGCCGTAGCCGGCTCACCGGGCCGGTTCCGCCGCGCGGTGCCCCGGTGCCCGGACCGGCTTCCCTCCCCGGGCGAGGTCGCGTGCCACCACGCACGCCCGGGCGATCGTGCGGGCGCGCGAGGAGCCGTGCGCGACGACGACGGTGCGGCTCAGCCCGAGCAGCGCGGCTCCGCCGTGCGTCTCGGGGTCGTAGCGACCGGCCACCTCCCGCAGTTCGTCCGGCCGGGCGATCCCGGCGTGCGCGATCATGGCCAGGGTCGTCCTGACCGCCCCCTCGACGTTCTTGAGCACGACGTTGCCGGTGAATCCGTCGGTGACGATCACGTCGACGACGCCCGCCAGCACGTCGTGGCCCTCGACGGTGCCGTGGAAGCGCAGCGGCAGCCGCCGGAGCAGCTCCTCGGTCCTGCGGGTCAGCCGGTTGCCCTTGCCCGGTTCGGAGCCGATCGAGAGCAGGCCCACCGTCGGCTCCGCCGTGCCGAGCACGAGCCGGGCGTAGGAGGTGCCGAGGAGCGCGAACCCGGCGACCATCTCCGGCGTGGGGTCGGCGGTCGCCCCGGCGTCGAGCAGCACGCTCGAACCACCGGTGACCTGGGGCAGCGCGATGGCCAGGGCGGGCCGGAGCACGCTCTCCGCCCGGCCGACGCTCCGGATCGCGCACGAGACGACCGCCCCGGTGGAACCGGCCGAGACGAAGGCGGCCCCGGCCCCCCGGCTCAGCAGCTCACAGCCGACCGTGATGCTGGAGGTCCCGGCGAGCGCCCCCGGACCCCGCTCCCCCATCGGGACGACCTCCTCGGCGTGGACCACCTCGATCTCACCGGAGGCGCCGTACCGCGCCAGTTCCCGGCGGATCTCCTCGGCCCGGCCGACGAGCAGCACCGGCACCCCGTGCTCCCGCAGGGCGGTCACGGCTCCCCTGACGGTCTCGGCGGGCCCGTGGTCCCCGCCCATCGCGTCGACGACGACCGGTTCCGGCATCGTGTCCTCCTGGCAACGGTGATGGATGGTGGTCAGCGGCCCTCCCACCCGGGCCGCAGCGCCCCGGCCGCCCGGCGCTCCGCCCGGCCCGCCGCGGCGGCCGCGGACAGGTGGCGGGCGAAGACGGCCAGCCTGCGGCGGCGGGGCACGGTCGCCCTGCCGCCCAGCACGTCGTAACCGGCGGCCTCGATCCGGTCGAGGATGCCGCCGTACAGCTCGTGGGCCGCGCGCACGCACGGCCGGGAGGAGGGGGTGAGCAGGGCGACGCCCTCCGCCGCCCGCCGGTAGTGCGCGCGCGCCCGCTCGGTCTCGAAGGCCAGCAGGTCGCGCAGGGCCGGGGTGGGCGTGCTCCGGCCCAGGTCGGCGACGGAGACGCCGAACCGGTCCAGGTCGGCCAGGGGCAGGTAGACCCGGCCGCGTGACAGGTCCTCGGCGACGTCGCGCAGGAAGTTGGTGAGCTGGAAGGCCAGTCCGAGCTGGCGGGCCGGTTCGCGCGCCCGTTCCGCCATGCCGGGCAGGGGTTCGAGCACGGGCAGCATCATCGTGCCGATGACGGCGGCCGAGCCCTCCATGTAGCCGAGCAGGTCGTCGTAGGTGTCGTAGCGGGTGACGGTCAGGTCGGCCCGCATCGACTCCAGGAACGCCTCGACGTCGGCGTGGTCGATGCCGAAGCAGCGCACGGTCTGCGCGAAGGCGGGCAGCACCGGGTCGCCGGTGGCCTCCCCGGCGAGCGCGGGGGCCAGGCGCCCGGCCAGCTCGTCGAGCGCGGCCTCGCGGTCGCCGGTCATCGTGAAGGAGTCGACGATCTCGTCGGCGTGCCGGGCGAAGCCGTACAGCGCGTGCACGTGGGGACGCTTCCAGGCCGGGAGCAGGAGGGTCGCCAGGTAGTAGGAGCGGCCGTGGCGGGCGTTCAGCCGGCGGCAGAGCTCGTAGCTGCGGGTCAGCGGGACGGGAGGCGGTGCCACGGGAGGGCGTCCGGGCGCGGGCACGGACGGGACGCGCGGCACGGACGGAGACGGGGGCTGGGGCGAGGACAGGACGTGCGGCGGGGACGGAATTCGCGGCGGGGTGGGCGGCGGTGTCATCGGCGGGCCTCCAGGATGCGCTCGGCGGCCAGCCGGCCCGAGATCAGCACCGGGGGGACCCCCACCCCCGGCGCGGTGTACATGCCCGCGAAGTGCAGGCCGGGGACCCGCCGGGCGGCGCCCGCCGGGCGGAACCAGGCCGTCTGCCGGAACCGGTGGTCCAGCGCGAACGGCGTGCCCGCCGAGTGGCCGAGCCCGGCCCAGCCGGGCGGGTCGAAGCCGAGCCGGGGGGCTCCGGACAGGTCGCCGTACCCGAGGTCCGCGAGCCTGCCCAGCAGGCGCTCCTCCAGGCGCGGGGTGAGCCCGTCCCAGCGGGCGCGCTGCAGGTTGGGCGCGGGCTCCAGCACGGTGAGCGTGGCGTGCCCGGCGGGCGCGGCGCCGGAGTCGGACTCGGGGTAGGTGACGAGCAGGTTCGGATCGCCCTGCGGCCTGCCCCGGGCCAGGTCGGCGAAGGAGGAGTGCCACTCCCGGCCGAAGTGCAGGGTGTGGTGCGCCTGGCCGGGCAGGCGCCGGTCGAGGCCGAAGTGCAGCACCAGGCAGGAGGGGGAGTAGCGGGGCCGGCGCAGCCGCCAGTCGCCCGCGCCGCGCGGCAGCAGCCCGGCGTGGGCGTCCGGCAGGTCGCAGGCGACCACGACGTCGCGGGCGGCGAGGCGCTCGCCGGTGTCGAGCAGGACGCCGCTGACCCCGGAGGAGCCGGTCTCGACCCGGACGGCGCGCACGCCGTACCGCAGCCGCGCCCCGGCCTTCTCCGCCACGGCCGCCATCGCCTGGGGGATGGCGTGCATGCCGCCGTGGCGGGGGAAGTAGACGCCGCCGACCGTGTCCATGTGGGCGATCACCGCGTAGATGCCGAGCGCCTGCCGGGGCGAGAGGCCGACGTACAGCGCCTGGAAGGTGTGCGCCCTGATCAGCCGGGGGTCGGTGAGGTGGCCCGCCACCAGGCGGTCCAGCCGCCGGAAACCGCCCAGCGCGGCCAGCCTGGTCAGGGCCGCCGGGCGGGCCAGGTTCCGCAGCCGGGTCATGTCCCGGTCGATGAAGGCGTCCCACTCGGCCGCGAACAGCTCGGCGAGGCGGGCGCGGAAGCGCCGGTAGCGGCCCGCCTCCGCCGCCCCGCACAGCCGCCGCACCTCCTCGGCCATCGCGTCCTCGCCGGCCACGACGTCCAGGTGGGAACCGTCGTGGTAGCGCAGCCGGTAGTACGGGTCCAGCCGGCGCAGCGGCAGCCAGGACTCCAGATCCTCGCCCGCCGCGGCGAAGGCGTCCGCCAGGACGCCGGGCATGGTGAGCACCGACGGCCCGGTGTCGAAGCGGTACTCCCCCAGCCGCGCGGTCCCGCAGCAGCCGCCGGGCACGTCGCGGGCCTCCACCACGGTCACGTCCCGTCCCGCGGCGGCCAGCCGCATCGCCGCGGCCAGGCCACCGAGCCCGGCTCCGATCACCACGGTCGGGCCCATGCGCGCTCCTCGTTCTCCACCGGACCGGCGGGCTCCCCGCCGGGTCCGCGGGCCGGGTCGGCCCGCGGGTGGCCGCTCCGTGCCCCCTGCCCGCTTCCGGCCCGTTCATCTCCCGGAATCGTGCAAAGAGCGTGCGATCACTATCCGGGTCTTCGGCCGGGACCCGTCCCGCGGATGCATCCGGTGCCCCGCCGGTGAGCGCGGGCCGGCGAGGCGAGGACGGACGCTCGGCGGCGGCGGGCGTTCAGCCGAGCCGCGACACCCCGCCGTCCTCGGGGCGGTCGGGGTCCTCCTCGGCGGGGTCGCGGGGCTCGGCGTACGGCTCGGCGGTCGGCGGATGCCCCGTGGCGATCTTCTTGGCCCGCATCAGCTCGGCGTCGAACTCGGCGCCCAGCAGGATCGCCATGTTGGACAGCCAGAGCCAGACCAGGAAGACCACCACGGCGCCGAGCGTGCCGTAGGTCTTGTTGTAGGAGCCGAAGTTGGCCACGTAGACCGCGAATCCGAGGGAGACCACGATCCACAGCAGCACCGCCAGCACGCCGCCGGGGCTGATCCAGGGGAATCCGGGCTGGCGGACGTTGGGCGCGGCCCAGTACAGGAGCATCACCAGGGCCGAGGCGATCAGCAGCAGGACGGGCCACTTGGCGTAGTTCCAGACCGTGACCGCGGTCTCACCGAACCCGAGGGCCTCGCCCGCGACGCGGGCGAGCTCACCGGTGAAGGTGACGATCACCGCGCTGGCGGCCATCAGGACGACGAACACCAGCGTGAGGCCGACCCGCAGCGGGGTCAGCTTCCAGAACGGCCGGCCCTCCTCGATGTCGTAGATGGCGTTCCCCGCCCGGACGAAGGCCGCGATGTAGCCGGACGCCGACCAGAGCGCCACCAGCAGACCGAAGATCGCCACCAGGCCGGTGCCGCCGCTCCGCCGCAGGTTCCCCACCTGCTGCTCGACCAGGTTCGTGACGTCCTGCGGGGCGATCGCCGCCACCTGGCTGAGGATCGTGGAGATCACGTCCTGTCCGACCAGGCCGGACAGCGAGACCAGGACGATGAGGGCGGGGAAGACCGACAGCACCGCGTAGTAGGTGAGGGCGGCGGCCCAGTCGGCCACGTTGTCCCGCCGGAACTCTCCGACCGTCCGCTTGAGGACCCCCCACCAGGCCCTCGGCGGCAGTTGCGCGGGCGTCTCGGGGGCGCCGGAGCCCGCCTTCCCGGGGGCCCCGGCGGCTCGCGCTGCGCTCATCTACCGGTTCTTCCTCACCCGCGGGACACGGGCCGTGCCGACTCCCGGACCCCTTCTGACCCAGGGGACGCGGGCGACGGAGACCTGCCTGCCCTTCCCCAGCCACGGGACGCGGGCGACGTCGACCTGCTTGCCCTTCCAGAGCCCGAGGACGCCGGTCGGCTCGGACCGCGCGGCCCGCCTGCGCCGCATGACGCGGACGACGGCCAGCGCGACGGCGCCGACCACGGCCAGGGTCGCGAAGGGCCGCCGGCCGGCCTCCGTCGAGACCTTCTCCGCGGCGTGCCTGACCTCGGCGGGCGTGGCCTGCCGGGCCTTGTCCAGCACTTCGGGCGCCGCGCCCTTGACGCGGTCCAGCATGCCGGTGGCCGTACCGGCCGTGGCGGCGCCCATGCGCTTGAGGTCGTCGCCCATGTGGGCCGCCTTCTCCTGGACCCGGCCCTTCACGTCGGTCTTGTGCACCAGTGCCTCCACACTGTCTCCCAGCTCCCGGCGGGTCTCCTCGATCTCCCGCCGCACGGCCTCCTCGGGGGTCTCCGGCCCGCGGGCGGACCCCCTGTCGCGTCTGAGCAGTTCGGGCGTCCCGTCGCTCTCCCAGGGCGGGAGCCCGAGGTCGTCGGTGGGCGTCCCCTCGCCCCGGGAGCCTGCGGCCCCCCTCGGCTCGTTCGGCGGGATGTTCAGGGACCCGCGCTCGTCCGGGGGCACCGGGGTGCCGATCTCCTGCCTGCGGGAACCGGTCGCGCCCGCGGGAGCGACGTCCCTGCCGCGACCCGGGTCGGTCTCACTCATCGGTGTGCCCTCTCCTTCACGGCGTCGATGTCGTTCTTGACGCTGCGGATGGTCCGCTGTGGGGCGGGCGAGCCCGCCGCGGACACCTGGCGCTTGCCGCGGAGCCCGAGCACCGCGGCCGCGAGCAGCAGCACCGCGCCGACGACCGCCGCGGCCGCCCACGCGGGCATCGCCTGGGCGAGGAGCAGGATGACCGCGGCGACCAGTGCGCCGCCTCCGAACAGGGCGATGACTCCCGCCCCGCCGACCATTCCCGCACCCCGTCCCGCGTGCCGGCTCTTCTCCCCGAGCTCGATCTTGGCCAGCCGGATCTCGTCCCTGACCAGCCGGGAGACCTCCTCCGAGATCTGCTTGATCAGCTCGCCGGTGGAAAGGCCATCTTTCGTACTGTTCGCCATGTGACGCGCCTCCTCCCTACAGAGGTAGGCGCTACCCTCTCCTGCCACGGCAAACATGCGGCCGGGACCGCCCGGCGACGGCCGCCGGGTCAGCGCTCCGAGCGGAAGATCAGCACCAGGACGCGCAGTCCCAGCATGGCGCTGATCGCCAGCAGGTTGTACCCGAGGAGCTGGAGGAGGCCGACCCCGGGCGTGACGGACGGCCCGCCCTCGGTGCCGAGCAGCAGGACGGCCATGACCCCGGTGGTGGCCGCCAGGACGGTCAGCAGCACCTGGTGCAGCACCCCGGTGACGTAGCGCCGGTCGCGCTCGTCGGCGAAGAGCCGGACGTTCACTCCGAACCGGCCGTGTTCGGCGGCGCCGACGATCCGCTCCACCCGGCGGGGCAGGCGGCGCAGCATGGGCAGCAGGTGCAGCATCTCCTGCGCCGCGGCCTCCCGGATCCCCTCCGGGCCGCCCCGCTCGGCGAGGTGGCGGGCGGAGAAGGCCCGGGCCTCGGCGACGATGTCGAATCCGGGGGCGAGCCGCGCCAGTGTCCCCTCGACGGTGCCCAGCGCCCGGAAGACCGCCGCGACCTCGGGCGGCACCGACAGCCCGTGCGCGGAGACGACGCGGAACAGATGCGAGAACATCCGCATGTCGGGGGCGGCCCCGGTGACCAGGTGACGGGCCATGAACCGGCCGAGGTCGCGCTCCAGCTCGCGTTCGTCGATCTCTTCGGGGCGCGCCACGACCTCCAGCAGGGCGTCGCTCACACCCAGCGGGTCACCCCGGTCCAGGGCGGCCAGCAGGCGCTGCAGCGCACCGCGCAGCGCGGCGTCGAGCCGTCCCACCGAGCCGAAGTCCAGCAGCCCCAGCCGGCCGTCCTCCAGCAGCATGATGTTGCCGGGGTGGGGATCGGCGTGGAACACGCCGTGCACCATGATCTGGCGGAGCAGCGTCTCCAGCAGGGTCCTGGCGAGCCCCTGCCGGTCCGCCCCCTCCGGTACGGCACCGCCGAAGGGGGTGCCCGCCAGCCGCTCCATCACCAGCATCCGCCGCGAGGACAGCTCCGGCCGGGGCGCGGGGACGTGGACCGGCTCCCCTGCGGCGGCGGCGGCCACGGCGGCCATGTTGGCGCTCTCGACCCGGAAGTCGAGCTCCTCCCGCAGCGCCTCGGCGAACCCCCGGGCCAGCTCGCCCACGCCGAACGCCCGCCCCCAGCCGGTCCGCCGCTCCAGCGACCGGGCCAGGCGCGCCACGATGTCGAGGTCCTGCTCCACCACGGCCGCGATCCCCGGGCGCTGGACCTTGACCACCACCTCTTCGCCGCCGCTCAGGCGCGCCCGGTGGACCTGCGCGATCGAGGCCGCCGCCAGGGGCTCGCGCTCGAACTCCGCGAACGCCTCCTCCACCGGCCCGCCGAGCTCGGCGACGAGCACCCGCTCGATCTCCGCCCACGGGGCCGGGGCCGCCCGGTCCTGGAGCAGCCGCAGCTCCTCGACGAACTCCGGGGGCAGCAGGTCGCTCCGGGTGGACATGATCTGGCCGAGCTTGACGAAGGTGACGCCGGCCTCGTCGAGGGCGAGGCGCAGCGCCTCGGCGGTCCGGGCCCGGCCGGCCGGGGCGCTCGGGCCGGGGTCGCGCCCGCGCAGGTAGGGACCGAGGCCGTGCCGGATCAGGATGCGGGTGATCTGCAGGTAGCGCCGCGACCTGACCGCCCTGCGGCGCGCCGCCCGGACGAGTTCCAGCGGCCCCGGCAGCGAGCCGGGCGGCACCAGCGCCTCCGCGACGACCAGGAACACCAGACCCGCGAGCAGCGCGCACAGCACCGCCAGGACGAAGAACCACAGCGGGGTGATCCCGGTGTCGGCGGGGTCCACGGTCCCGGCGAACGCCTGCATGAGCGGCCCGATGATGGCGATCACCAGCGCCCCGGCCAGCAGCGTGCGAACCGCGCCGAAGCGCAGGCCGAGCACGCGCCGCGCGGCCACCGCGAATCCGGCCAGCATCACCGCGACCGTGGCCGCCAGGCCCACCACCACCAGGAAGTCCACCGGTCCCCGCCCGTCTTGATCACGATTCCCGGCGGCCAGACTAGCGAGTGGCGGAAATGCAGGTATACAGGCAAGGATGGGAACCTTGTTCCGTCCGGGACGAGGGTTCCGTCCGGGGCACGGGTTCCGTTCCGGGCCCGGATCCCGCCCGGGACACGGACTCCACCCGGGATCCGACGTCAGGCCCGGAACGCGGCGAGGAAGGCGGCACGCTCGACATGGCACAGATCGTCGGGGGCGGACGCCCGGTCAACGACGCCGAGCGGCGGGTCATCGCGCACCTGCGGGACAACGCGCCCGGCGACTGGCTGCTCCTGCACAACATCGAGGTGCCGCGCGAGGACGACTCCTTCGAGGTCGACCTGGTCGTGCTGACCGGCCACTCCCTGTGCGTCATCGACGTCAAGGGCACCCGGGGCCGGATCGAGGTGGCCGGGACCCGGTGGTTCCCGGAGCGGCGCAGCGCCTTCGGCTCCCCGGTCAGCAAGCTGCGGGGCAACGGGCGGGCGCTCAAGGGCCTGCTGATGCGGGCGCGCCGGGAGCTGGAGCGCGTCTACGTCGACAGCGTCGTCGTGCTGACCGGGGCCGGCGCCGAGCTGGTCGACCCGGCCGGCCGCGACTCCCGGCACGTCACGGACCTGCCGGGGCTGATCGCGACGCTGGGCGACGCCTCCCGGGTCCGGCGCGGCTACAGCACCGACACCGGACCGTACCGGACGGCGATCATCGAGGCGCTGAACGGGAGCGTCCGGCGCTCCACCGCGCCCCCGAGGTTCGGCAACTGGGAGGTGGAGGAGGAGCTCGGCGGGGACAACCGGGTCACCGAGTACCGCGCGGTCAACGCGACGGTGCGCGGCGGCGAGACGGTCCTGCTCCGGGTGTACCGGGCCGACCCGCTGGCCGAGGAGGGGCCGCGGGAGGCCGAGCGGCGGCTGATCACCAACGCCTACCAGGCCCTGACCCGGATCCCGCCGCACCCGTGCGTCGTCCGCTCCCGCGACTTCTTCGCCGTCGACGACGAGAGCCGGTTCGTGCTGGTCCTCGACGACGTGCACGGCCGCGCGCTCCACCTGCACCTGGGCGCCTCCGGGCGGCACGCGCCGCCCGCCGCGCAGCGGCTCGGCACGCTGGTGGGCATCGTGGAGGACATGCTGGACGGCCTGGCCCACGTGCACGCCAACAACGTGGTCCACCGGGCGCTCAGTCCCGCCTGCGTGCTCGTCGCGGAGGACGGGCGCGCGATGCTGACCGGGTTCGACTACGCCAAGCCCGGCCCGCGCGCGCACACCGTGGCCAACGAGCTGCCCAACGTGCTGGACACCCACTACGTGGCCCCCGAGTGCCAGGCCAGGCCGGAGCTGATGACGGCGGCCTCCGACGTCTACGCGGCCGGGGTGATCGCCTTCCGGCTGCTCACCGGCGCGCTGCCGCCCGCGAGCCCGGACGCCGAACCCGCGCCGGGTGACGCCGCGCCCGGGATCGCGCCGGAGGTGATGGACCTGCTGCGCCGGATGCGCGACCACACGCCGGCCAAGCGCCCCTCCGCCGCCGAGGCCCTCGCCGACCTGCTGCGGGCCCGCGACGGGCTGGCCCCCGCACCCCGCGTACGGCCGGAGCCCGCCCGGCCGGGCCGGTTCCGGGAGGCGCTGCGCCGCATCTCGGGCAGGTCGGCGTGAGGGTCCCGGACCGGGCGGGGAGGGTCCCGGACCGGGCGTGAGGGGCGGGGCTCAGCGCAGGAAGGCCGCCGCCACCCCCGAGTCCACCGGGACGTGCAGTCCCGTGGTGCGACCCAGGTCGCCGCCGGTCAGCGCGAAGACGGCCGCCGCGACGTGCTCGGGCAGGACCTCGCGCTTGAGCAGGGTGCGCTGGGCGTAGAACTCGCCCAGCCTCTCCTCCTCCACCCCGTAGACCGCGGCCCGGTTGGCGCCCCAGCCGGAGGCGAAGATGCCCGAGCCGCGCACCACCCCGTCGGGGTTGACGCCGTTGACCCGGATGCCGTGCCCGCCCAGCTCGGCGGCGAGCAGCCGCACCTGGTGCGCCTGGTCCGCCTTGGCCGCGCCGTACGCCAGGTTGTCCGGGCCGGCGAAGACGGCGTTCTTGGAGGAGATGTAGACGATGTCGCCGCCCATCGCCTGGTCGATCATCACCCGGGCGGTCTCCCGCGAGACCAGGAAGGAGCCCCGGGCCATCACGTCGTGCTGCAGGTCCCAGTCGGCGGCCGTGGTCTCCAGCAGCGACCGCGACAGCGAGAGGCCGGCGTTGTTGACGACCAGGTCCACGCCGCCGAAGGCCAGGACGGCCTGCCGTACCGCGGCGGCGACCTGCTCCTCGGAGGTGACGTCCATCTCCACGGCGATCGCGGCGTCGCCCGTCCGGTGGGCCTTCGCGCCGATCCCGGCGGCGACCTTCTCCGCGGCGGCCGCGTCACGGTCGGCGACCACCACGCACGCGCCCTCGGCGGCCAGCCGCCGGGCGGTGGCCGCGCCGATGCCCGAGCCGCCCCCGGTGACCAGCGCCACCCGGGCGGCCAGCGGCCTGGGTGCGGGCATCCGGCGGAGCTTGGCCTCCTCCAGCTCCCAGTACTCGATGCGGAACTTCTCCGACTCCTCGATCGGCGCGTACGACGACAGCGCCTCGGCGCCGCGCATCACGTTGATCGCGTTGACGTAGAACTCGCCGGCCACCCGGGCGGTCTGCTTGTCCCTGCCGAAGGAGAACATGCCGACCCCGGGCACCAGCACGATCGCCGGGTCGGCGCCGCGCATCGGCGGGGACTCCGGCGTGGCGTACCGCTCGTAGTAGGCGGCGTAGTCGGCCCGGTAGGCGGCGTGCAGCTCGCGCAGGCGCGCGGTCACCGCCTCCAGGGGCGCGTCGGCGGGCAGGTCGAGCACCAGGGGCCGGACCTTGGTGCGCAGGAAGTGGTCCGGGCAGGAGGTGCCGAGCGCGGCCAGGCGGGGGTGCTCGGCGCGGGCCAGGAAGTCCAGCACCTCGGGGGTGTCGGTGTAGTGGCCGACCTGCGGGGCGTCGGTCGAGGCCAGGCCGCGCACCAGCGGGAGCAGCGCGGCGGCGCGCGCGTGCCGGGCGGACCCGGGCAGCGGCTCGCGGCCGGGCAGCACCGCGCCGAACGGGTCGGGGCGGCCGTGCTCGGCGATGTACGCCTCGGCGGTGCGGATGATCTCCAGCGAGCCGGCCTCGCACGCGGCGGAGGTGTCCCCCCAGGCGGTGATGCCGTGGCCGCCCAGGATGCAGCCGATCGCCCGCGGGTTGCCGGCCTTGACGGCGGCGATGTCGAGGCCGAGCTGGAAGCCGGGCCGCCGCCAGGGCACCCAGACCACCCGGTCGCCGAAGATCCGCCGGGTCAGCTCGGGGCCGTCGGCGGCGGTGGCGATCGCGATGCCCGCGTCGGGGTGCAGGTGGTCGACGTGGGCGGCGTCGACCAGGCCGTGCATCGCGGTGTCGATGCTGGGCGCGGCGCCGCCCCGGCCGAAGGCGCAGTGGTCGAAGGCGGCGACCATCTCGTCCTCGCGCTCGACCCCCGGGTAGACCCCGGCCAGGGCGCGCAGCCGGTCCAGGCGCAGCACGGCCAGGCCCGCCTCGCTCAGCGTGCCCAGGTCGCCGCCGGAGCCCTTGACCCACATCAGCTCCGTCTCGGAGCCGGTGACCGGGTCGGCGGCGGTGCCCTTGGCGGAGGTGTTGCCGCCCGCGTAGTTGGTGTTGCGCGGGTCGGCGCCGAGCGCGTGCGAGCGCCGCAGCAGTGCTTCGACCGGTGACGTCATGACGGTGTCCCCCAACGAGTCCTTCAACGAATCGTCCGTGTCCTCAAGGCCGTGTCCGCACGGCCGTGTCCTCGGAGCGGTCTTCTCGGAGCGGTCGTGAGCCGTGTCCGCGAAGCCGCGTCCCCGGGGCGGAGCGGACGCCTCGGCCGGGCCCTCGCGGCGGGCTTCCGGCCCGGGCGCCCGGCGCTCACGCGCCCCAGCCGGCCTGCGTGCCGCCGACCCGCTCGGCGCAGACCTTCTCGAAGTAACCCGACCGGGCGTAGGCGGCCATCGGGTCGGGCTCCAGGCCCGCCTCCGCGCGCAGCTCCGCCAGGAGCGGCCGCACGTCGGTGTCGTAGGCGTCCATCAGCACCGCGTTGGCGCCGAGCACGTCCCCGGCCGCCTGCGCCGCGGCCAGCGCGCCGGTGTCCACCAGCAGGGCCTTGGCGGTGGCCTCCTGCACGTTCATCACCGAGCGGATCTGGCCGGCGATCTTCGGCTCGATGTTGTGGCACTGGTCGAGCATGAACGCCACGCCCGAGTCCGGGCCGTACCCGCCGCCGCGGACCACCTCGAACATGATCCGGAAGAGCTGGAACGGGTCGGCCGAGCCGACCATCAGGTCGTCGTCGGCGTAGAAGCGGGAGTTGAAGTCGAAGCCGCCGAGCCTGCCCTCGCGCAGCAGGAACGCCACGATGAACTCGATGTTGGTGCCCGGCGCGTGGTGCCCGGTGTCCACGACGACCTGCGCCTTCTCCCCGAGCCGGACGCAGTGCGCGTAGGCGGTGCCCCAGTCGGGCACGTCGGTGGCGTAGAACGCCGGCTCGAACAGCTTGTACTCCAGCAGGAACCGCTGGCCCTCGCCGAGCCGGTCGTAGACCTCCGACAGTGCCTCGGCCAGCCGGTCCTGGCGGGCCCTCAGGTCGTCCTGGCCGGGGTAGTTGATCCCGTCGGAGAACCAGAGCTTGAGCGTGTCGGAGCCGGTGGCGTCCATGATGTCCACGCACGCCAGCAGGTGGTCGGTCGCCTTGCGCCGGATCCGCGGGTCGGGGTTGGTGACGCTGCCCAGCCGGTAGTCGTCGTCCTGGAACACGTTGGAGTTGATCGCGCCGATCCGCACGCCCAGGCCGGCGGCGTGCGCGGACAGCGCCGCGTAGTCGTCCACCCGGTCCCACGGGATGTGCAGCGCCACGCTGGGCGCGATCCCGGTGAACGCGTGCACCTGGGCGGCGTCGGCCAGCTTCTCGAACGGGTCGCGCGGCACCCCGGGCTGGGCGAACACCTTGAAGCGGGTGCCGGAGTTGCCGTACGCCCAGGAGGGGGTCTCGATGGCCTGCGCCCGCAGCGCGGCCTTGATGTCGGTGGTCATGTCTTCCCGATCAGTCCAGGTGGAACACTTCGTCGAGCGGGCTCATGCCCTCGTCCGGGCGCCCGTCGAGGGCTTCGAAGAACGGCGCCATCTCGGCCTGCCAGCGGGCGTTGACCTCGGTCCCGGCCATCGCCGCGCGGGCGGCCGCGAAGTCCTCGGTCTCCAGGTAGCCCACCAGCAGCCCGTCGGGACGCAGGAACAGCGAGTAGTTGCGCCACCCCGCCCGCCGCAGGGCGTCGAGCATCTCCGGCCACACCTCCCGGTGCCGCTCCCGGTACTCCTCCAGCCGCTCGGACCGGACCTTCAGCAGGAAGCAGACGCGCTGCACACGGGCTCCAGATTTCTCAAAACGTTTTAAGAGCTTCCAGGAAGGTACGGCGTACGCACCGCCCTGTCAATGCGGATAAATCGGCAATAAGGCGTGAAGCTCTACGCAATCGGACAGCGATATGAGGTGACACGTTTTAAGCAGCCGACAGGGCAAGCGTCGTCGGCCGGACCGGCCGTCCAGGGACGCCCGCGACCGCCGCACCCGCCTCCGGAGGGGGTCCACGGGGTCGTCCGTGCTCCGTCCGGGGCGCGGCGGTCGCAGGCGGGTCAGGGGACGGTGATCCGGTCTCCGAGCAGGGCGAGGTTCTGGATGGCGGCCAGGCCGTACTGGGCGGCGTCGTTGGTGGAGACGAAGGGCGCCTCGGTGACCGGCATGAGCACCGCCGGGCCGCGGACCTCGGTCAGCCGCCAGTCGCGCTCGCGTTGCAGCGGGTTGACGTTGAGCCGGTCTCCCTCGTCCCGGAAGAACGCGCGCCAGGCGAGCCGGGCGAGCTCCGCGTCGCCGGTGCGGGCCGCGGCGTAGGCGGCGAGCCTGCTGTGCGCCTGGACGAGCGAGACGCCCTCCAGCGCCCGGCCCAGCTCGGCGGCCTGCCGCTCGGCCCCGGCGAGGTAGAGCCGGCAGTAGTCCAGCCAGGCCTCCTCGAAGCCGGGCACGCCCAGGTCCAGGTCGATCAGCTCGGCG
Organism: Planomonospora sp. ID91781; assembly: GCF_015711595.1. Taxonomy (NCBI): domain Bacteria; kingdom Bacillati; phylum Actinomycetota; class Actinomycetes; order Streptosporangiales; family Streptosporangiaceae; genus Planomonospora; species Planomonospora sp. ID91781. The sequence continues at coordinate 1,499,635 of NZ_JABTEY010000002.1, forward strand.
CAGACCTCCGGCAGCCCGAACACCGCCGACAGGTGGGAGACCTCGACGGCCTCCCGGGTGGTGTCGAACCGCCCGGTCGCCAGGTCCAGGCGGGCCTCCCCGGTGAGGAAGCCGTGCCGCAGCGCCGCGATGTCCGCCATCGTGCCCAGCAGCCGGTCCCGGGCCCGCTCGTCGCCGTGCCGCTCCCAGCGGGTGAGCCAGGCCGCGGCCAGCGCCCCCCAGTCCACGCCGAGCCCCACCGCCAGGGCGGCGGGGTCGGGGGTGTAGGCGTCCCGGCGGACCTTGCGCAGCGGGTCGACGGCCAGGAACGTCTCCTCGGGCGCGGCGAGCTCGTCGAGCAGGTCCCCGGTGCGCTCGTCGGCGGTCAGGTAGTGGAAGAAGCGCCGGTAGACGGCGCTGGAGACGCGCAGCTGCTTGCAGCTGCACCCCCAGTGCTGCACGTTGTGCCGCGACCCCAGCCCCTTCCACCGGCCCAGGTGGTAGACGTCCACCTCGCCGGTGTGCCGGGTCATCGCCTCGGCGAACCGGAAGACGTCGGCCCGCCCGGTGCGCAGGTACTGGTACCACAGCCACAGGTCCGGCGAGAGCTCGGAGTTGTCCCAGGCGTAGCCGCCCACGTCGTAGCGCCAGGTGTGCCGGTCGGGGTCGTAGGCGTGCATGACGTCGCCGTAGTCCCAGAACCCGTACCACCGGCGCTCCTCGCGCTGGCGCAGGTAGAAGTCGAACAGGAAGTCCAGCCGGTCCTCGATCTCCGCGGCGGCCGGGTCCGACCTGTCGGGCGGCGCCCAGACGCCGAACACCCCCGCCGCGCGCAGCCGCTCGGGCGCGGCGGTGAGCAGGCCGGGGGCCTGCAGCAGCGCGGCGTGCTCGGCCAGCTCCGCGTTCGGCGGGGTGGCCGGGTGGACCCGCAGGGTCAGCTCGTGGGTGCGGGCGACGCCGTGCGGGTCGCCGAAGCCCGGCTCGTGGTCCTCGTAGGTGATCTCCAGGCCCTCGAGCTGCCCGGCGTGGGTGTCCTGGCCCATCCCGTCGTGCCAGAAGCGCAGGTCCATCGGGGGCGCGCCGGGCGACCAGAGCCAGACCGTGACCTCGGCGGCCTCCCCCGCCCCCACGGCGGCGCCGCGCACGTCCAGCCGGGTGGGGTGCAGCCGCCAGAAGTCGCGCAGGCCGAAGCCCAGGCCGCCGCTCACGCCTCCGACGTAGCCGTAGCCCTCCGACCTCGTGCCCGCCGGGACGGTGACCCAGGCGTGCCCGGGCGCGGTGCGCTTGCGCAGGGTGAAGCCGTCGGCGCTGTGCTGCTCCAGGGTGTGGTCGTTCCAGACCGGGATCAGGTGCAGCCGGCCGGCCACCTCCGGGTTCCCGATCCCACCGACCGGTCGGCCCTCGGTCTGCGCCCGCCGTACGGCCTCGCCCGGATCGCGGCGCAGGCCGGTCAGGCCCCGGACGGCCTCGGTGAGGAAGCCCTCCGCCCCGGCCAGCCGGACGTGCCGGTCGTGCGGCTCGTCGCGCATGACCACCTCGGCGCGCAGGCCCAGACCGGCGAGGAAGTCGGCGGAGGCGTCGCCGTCCCAGACGAAGCTGTGCACGACGCGCACGTCCGGCGCCCCGGCGTGGAAGTACAGGCGCACGGTGAAGGGCAGCCAGGACCTCCCGTCCTCCTCGACGTGCCGGCCCTCCAGCCGCACCACCGCGCGCACCGGGCCGTCCTGCTCGACGGCGACCGCCGAGACGACGCCGGCGGCGGGTACGCGGACGCGCGAGCCGTCCTCGTCGGGGGTGTCCTGACGGAGGCTGACCAGGCGCACCCCGCGCACGATCTCGGTGCCGCCGTGCGCGACGGACGCGATCAGGTCCGTCCCGCCCGGCCCGGGCAGCATCCAGGCGACCGGTCCGGTGGCGACCCGCAGCCCGTCGCCGGCGCGGGCGACGGTCACCGGGTCGTCCGGCGCGGCGGGCTCGGCCCCGGGGACCAGCTCGTAGGACCCGGCGGGTACGGCCTGCGGCCCGATGGCGTGGGCCGACCACTTGACCGAGCCGTCGGGCCAGGTCGCGGTGGTCCAGCTCTGCACCGGGGTGCCGTCGGCGAGCGCGAAGGGGACCCCGGGCCGCAGCGCACCGCGCGGCCAGGGCACTCCCCAGGCCACGCCCTGCCGGCACGGCCGCTCCAGCCAGCGCAGCACCGTCGCTCCCCCGGCCCCCTCCGCACCGGCCGCCGCGTCTCCGGCCGCCTCCGCACCTCCGGGCGCGGCTCGTCCGGGCGCGGCTCGTCCGGCCGCCGCCTCCGCGGCCGTCACTCCTTCACCGATCCGATCAGCACGCCCTTGGCGAAGTGCTTCTGCAGGAAGGGGTAGAAGAACAGGATCGGCAGCGTCGCGATGACGACGACCGCGAACTTCAGGCCCTCCGCCGGGAAGAAGACCGAGTCCAGCTGGGCGAGCGCGTTCTCGGCGTCGGCGCTGGTGAACTGCCGGACCAGCACCTGCAGCGTCCACTTGCTGGAGTCGTCGATGTACAGCAGCGGCGACATGTAGTCGTTCCAGATGCCCACCGCGTAGAACAGCGCGAACGTCGCGATGACCGGCTTGGAGAGCGGGAGGACGATCCTGAAGAAGACGCCCATCTCGCTGCAGCCGTCGATGCGCGCCGCCTCCTCCAGGGCCTGCGGCAGCTCCTGGAAGAAGCTCTTGACGATGATCAGGTAGAACGGGTTGATCGCCAGCGGGAGGATCAGCGCCCAGTAGCTGTCGAGCAGCCCCAGGTCGCGGACGACCAGGTAGGTGGGGATCATGCCGCCGCCGAAGACGATCGTGAAGATGACCAGGTTCAGCACCAGCGTGCGGCCCGGCAGGTACCTCTTGGCCAGCGGGTAGGCCATGGTGAGCGTCAGCATGAGCTGGACCGCCGTGCCGACCGCCGTCACGCAGATCGTGGTGATCAGGGCGCGCACGAAGGTGTCGGTGCCGAAGATGTACGCGTAGGTGTCGGTGACGAACTTCTCCGGCCAGAGGAAGAACGGCCGGGTCGCGATCTCCGACTCGGTGGCGAACGACCCGGCCAGGACGTACAGCAGCGGCAGGACCATGATCAGGGCCAGGCCGGTGAGCAGCAGGATGTTGAGCGCGTCGAACACCCGGCTGCCGGGCGACTTGTAGTGGTTGACGGACATCGCCTGCGCTCCTTAGAACAGTCCGCGCTGGCCCAGGCGCTTGGCCAGCCAGTTGGAGCCGAAGATCAGCACGGCGCCGGCCAGGCCCTTGAACAGGCCGACGGCGGTGGAGTAGCTGAAGGCGCCCTGGGTGATGCCGATGTAGTAGACGTAGGTGTCGAACACGTCGGCCACCGAGCGGTTCAGCGAGTTGGTCATCAGCCAGATCTGCTCGAAGCTGGAGTCGAGCAGGTTGCCCGAGGTGAGGATGGCCATGACCACGATCGTGGGGCGGATGGCGGGCAGCGTGATGTGCCAGAACTGCCGCCGGCGCCCCGCGCCGTCCATGCGGGCCGCCTCGTAGAGGTTCGGGTCCACTCCCGCCAGCGCGGCCAGGTAGATGATCGTGCCCCAGCCGGTCGCCTTCCACAGCGTCTGCGCGATGATGATCGGCCGGAACCAGTCCGGCTGCGCCACGTAGTCGACCCTGGGACCGCCGACCAGATCGTGCACGAACCGGGCGATCACCCCGAAGTCCACCGCGAGCAGCAGATAGGTCAGGGACGCGACGATCGCCCAGGACAGGAAGTGCGGGATGTAGATGAGCGACTGGATCGAGCGCTTGAGCACGTTGACCCGGAGCTCGTTGAGCATCAGCGCGACGATGATCGGGGCCGGGAAGACGAAGAGCACCGTCAGCACCGCGAGGTAGAGCGTGTTGAACATCAGGCGGCCGAAGTCGGGCCCGGTGAACAGCGCCTCGAAGTGCTTGAGGCCGACCCACTCGCTGCCGGAGTAACCGAGGAAGGGCACGAAGTCCTGGAACGCGATCGTCAGGCCGTACATCGGCAGGTACTTGAAGACCGCGAAGTAGACCAGGCCCGGGACGAGCATCAGGTACAGCCAGCGGTAGCGCGGCAGCGCCGTGCGGAGCGGCACCCTGCCGGAGGCGCGCCCCGGCTCGGGGGCCGTCTCCACGGGAGGCTTCGCCAGGTCGGTGGCCAAAGCGGCCTCCTTTCTCTCGGGAGGGGCCCGGCGGTCGCGCCGGGCCCCGGTGGATCGGCTCGGGGTCAGCCCGGGATCGGCTCGGAACCGACCCGGGATCGGCTCGGAACCGACCCAGGGCGGCCCCGGGGCGGCCCGGACCGGACCGGCTCAGCTGCCGCCGAGCTCGGCGTGCAGGTCGTTGATCTCCGCGACGACCTGGTCGCCGCCGCTCTCGTGCCAGCGCTTGACCTCGGCCCGCAGCTGCTCCTCGGTGATCTCGCCGGCCAGGAACTTCACCCGGGCGTCGGAGACGATCGGGTCGAGGACCGCGCCCTTGCTGACATAGGCGGGCGAGACGATCGGCAGGGCGGGGTTGTGCACGGCCGTCCGCAGGTCGAGCTCCACCAGCTCCTTGCGGAGCCTGAGGTTCTCCCGCTCGGCCTCGTTGGTCGGCATCTGCTCGTAGACGCCCATGCCGATGGTGGCCCAGGTGCCGAGCTGGACGAAGGCGAAGTCGACGTCGTTGTTGATCGTCTTGACCGCCGGGTCGTCGTCGTTGATCGGCACGTCGAAGCCGTTCTCCAGCTTGAAGTTGCGCCCCTCGATGCCGTTGGCCAGCAGGGCCTGGCCCTCCTTGGTGGCCAGCCGGTCCAGGGCCTTCAGCACGTCGTCGAGCTCGGCCTCGGTGCGCACGCTCTGCTTGGAGACGGCGAGGAAGCCGTTGTAGCCGTCGAAGGGGTGGGAGAACTTCTGCCCGTCGGAGCGCTTGAGGTTGCCGCCCATGGCCAGCTTGTCGCCGTAGTTCTCCGGGTCCTGCTCCTTGAGCAGGCCGTACATCTGGCTGGCGCGGACGTTGACGTCGATGATGATGCCGCCCTTGCCCTGGTAGAACGGGTCGTTCCACTTGGCCGAGTCGAGGGTGGCGAAGTCGGGGTTGACCAGGCCCTCGTCGACCATCTTCTTCAGCCACCGGTTGGCGGCGTAGAACTCCTCGGTGTCGAAGGTCGGCGTGAGCTTCCCGCCGCGGTCGCCGTAGCAGTTGGGGGCGCCGAACCAGGTCTCGATCACGTTGTACGGGCTGGAGCTGCAGAAGACCGGGGTGGGCCACTTGGGGATGATCAGCCCGTAGGTGTCCTTCTTGCCGTTGCCGTCCGGGTCCTTCTCGGTGAAGGCCTTGGCGACCTCGTAGAGGTCGTCGACGGTCTCCGGGATCTTCAGGTCGAGCCTGTCCAGCCAGTCCTTGCGGTACAGCACGGCCGAGCGGAGCAGCGGGCGGACCCGGTAGATGCCGAAGACCTTGCCGTTGATCGAGGCGTTGAGCTCGGACTGCTCGGACTTGGCCTTGAGGTTCGGGTACTTGTCCAGCCTGTCGGTGAGCTCCCAGAACGCCCCGGCCTGCGCGGCCTGCACGAACGCGGCGGTCTTGCCCTGGACCACCATGACCTGCGGGATCTTGTCCGAGGCGAGCACGACGTTGGTCTTGTCGCCGTACTCGGCGTTCGGCACCCAGCTGATCTTGAGCTTCTTGCCGACGATCTTCTCGACCGCCTGCTGCACCTCCCCCTTGGGGTCGGGGGCGGTGCCGAACAGCGGGACCATCATGGTCAGCTCGTTGCTCGCGGCCTGCCGTCCCGCGTCCTCGCCGCCGCAGGCGGCGGCGAGGAGCGCCGTGGTCAGCGCGATCGTTCCGGCCAGGAGCCGGCGGGGGGTGGTCTTCATCAGTCGCCTTTCGGGTGCAGGAACGCCTCGTTCTCCTCGAAGAAGCGCAGGCAGAGCCAGGTGTTCAACTGGATCCAGGCCCCGGCGCCGAGCGTGAGCGCCAGGACCGGGAGGGCCGCGGCCGCGAACACCACCGCGGAGAGGGTGAACAGCAGCAGGACCGAGGACGCGGGACGGGCCAGCACCAGCCGCGACGCCCGGGGGAGGCAGGCGAGCGGCGGCAGGTCGTAGTGGACGTACATCGGCAGCAGGTAGGCGGTGACGGCGGCCAGCGCGGCCAGCGCCGCGAGGGTCGCCGCCCGGAGCGGTTGCGCCCCCGGCCCGAGGGCCGAGAAGTACAGCTGGTTGCCGGCCAGGACGGCTGCCGCCGCGATCGGCGGGAGCACCAGCAGCGAGCCGCGCAGGAACTCCCTCCGGTAGACGGCCGCGAACTCCCGCCACAGCGGGAACGACTCGTGCCCGGCGTGCCGGCGGGCCAGCGTGTACGCCGCGACGGTCGCCGGGCCGACGCCCAGGACCACCCCTCCGGCGAGCGTGAAGGCGATCCAGGCGAGGTTGAGCCTGGCCGCCCAGAGCAGCTCGTCGCAGGCCGCGTAGAGCCTGATCGACCAGGCGGTCACCGTGCACCGCCGGACGCGCCCCGAGGAGTGGAGCGGGGTCGCGGTACGGCATGCCGCCGTCTCTCCCGAGTGCGGCGGCTCACGGGTGCGCCGATCGGCGTCCGGCCGGGCCGGTCTCGCGGAGCACGCCCACGCCCCCGGCGGGGACCCTCAGCGCGCCGTCCACGGCCTCACCGCCCGGCAGGGCGGTGCCCGAGGCCGCGACGACCGCCTCGGCGCCGGTGTGGTTGACCGCGAACAGGTAGGACCGGCCGTCGGGGTGCGAGCGCCGGACGACCTCGACCCCGGGCGGGGCCGCGGCGGCCGGTTCCACCCCCGCCTCGGTGCGGGCCGCGGCGAGCACGGCGGCCAGGGCGGCGTCGTCGAGCCGGGTGGTCAGGTAGTGGGCCGCCCCCGCGCCCCACGTGTTGCGCGTCCATGCGGGCGAGCCGGCCAGGGGACCGTCCGCGTAGGCGTCGAGCGTGTCGGCGGTCGTGGCGCGGGCCGCCTCGCTCCAGATCCGGCCGGTCCCGCCGCCGGTCAGCCGGAGCCGGTGGTCCGGCCGGAGCGGGAAGAACTCCTCGGTCGTCACGCCGAGCAGCTCCCGCCACGCTCCCGGATAGCCGCCGAGCCGGACCCGGTCGCACTCGTCCACGATCCCGCTGTACGGTCCCACGACCACGGTGCCGCCGCGCCGCGCGAACTCCGCCACGTTCGCCGCCCCGGCGTCGCTCACCAGGTAGAGCGCGGGGACCAGCACCAGGCGGTAGCCGGACAGGTCCGCCTCGGGGCGGGCCAGGTCGCAGGTGACCCCGGCCCGCCAGAGCGCCGCGTGCCAGCGCTTGGCCTCCTCCACCGGGTCCAGGTCGGCGGTGGGCTGGGCGGGGTGGTCCTGGGCCCAGACGCTGGCGTGGTCGAGCAGGATCACCGCGTCGGCGCGGACCGTGCTCCCGGCCACCTCGGCCAGGCCCGCCAGCTCGGCGCCGAGCGCGGCCGTCTCCCGCCAGATCTTGGTCTCGGTGCCCGCGTGCGGCAGCATCGCCGAGTGCCACTTCTCGGCCCCGGCCCGCGAGGCCCGCCACTGGAAGAACATGATCGCGTCGGCGCCCCGGGCCAGGTGGGCCAGGGAGTTGCGGCGCAGCTCGCCGGAGGTCTTGGCCAGGTTGCGGCCCTGCCAGTTGACCGCGCTGGTGGAGTGCTCCATCAGCAGCCACGGGCGGCCCCCGCCCAGGGAGCGGGCGAGGTCCGCGGCGAAGGCCAGGTCGATGTGCGGATCGGCGCGCCCGCCGGCCAGGTAGTGGTCGGTGGCGACCACGTCCAACTCGGCGGCGAAGTCCCAGCAGTCCATGTCCCAGTGCACGCCGGCCATCAGGTTCGTGGTCGCGGGCACCCGGGGGGTGATCTTCCTGAGCAGGTCGCGCTCGGCGGTGTAGAGCCCCACCAGGGTGTCGGAGCTGAACCGGCGGAAGTCGAGCTGCTGACCGGGGTTGGTGAAGCTCGGGGTGGCGCGGGGCGTCAGGATCTGGTCCCAGTCCCCGTAGCGCTGGGACCAGAACGCCGTCCCCCAGGCGTCGTTGAGCGCCTCCAGCGTGCCGTACCGCTCGCGCAGCCAGCCGCGGAACGCCTCGGCGGAGACGTCGCAGTGGCAGCGGGCGTTGTGGCAGCCGTACTCGTTGTGCACGTGCCACAGGGCCAGCGCCGGATGGCCGGCGTAGCGCAGGGCGACCCGCTCGGCGATCTCCAGGGCCTTGGCCCGGTAGACCGGTGAGCTGGGGCAGAAGCCCTGGCGGCTCCCGTGGTGCAGCCGCCGCCCGTCGGCGTCCACCGGCAGGGCCTCGGGGTAGGCGTGGCCGAACCACGGCGGCGGGGCGGCGGTCGGGGTGGCCAGGCAGGCCTCGATGCCCGCACCTGCCAGCAGGTCCAGCGCCCGGTCGAGCCAGCCGAAGTCGTAGACGCCCTCGGCGGGTTCCAGCATCGACCACGCGAAGATCCCGACGCTCACCCGGGTGACCCCGGCCTCGCGCATCAGCGCGACGTCCTGCGGCCAGGTCTCCTCGGGCCACTGCTCGGGGTTCCAGTCCCCGCCGTAGGCGATACCGCCGCGCACGCCGCCCACCGCCCTTCACGTCGCAGTCATCGCAGGGGTGTGATCGCTCACACGAACGTGTCACGTCCGCTTAACCGGGGATTAAAACGTTCCTCTATCTGGCGCACAAGACCCCTTTCTCCGCCGCCCACCCGCCGCCCGTCGGCGCGGACACGCGGCGGAGCCGTACTGGGAAGCGTTTTCCCAGGCAGTGACGGTCATCTGGGAATCCGCGGTTGTCCCCTCCCCCGCCCGGGTTACCCGAACGTTACAGATCCACGGGGTACCGGATTCCCGGTCCGGCGTCCTCCGGGGAAGAACGTTTCAATCCCCTGTATCCGCTCACAGCCCCAGGCCTCCGTCGAGTCGGCCGAAGCGCTGCTGGTAGACGACCGTCAGATAGGGGCCGCCCGCACCCTCGGGGTCCTCGGAGCCCTCGGCGGCCTGGATCCGGTCGTACTCGGCCAGCGAGCGGCACAGCGGCTTCTCGCACCACACCCAGGCCCCGGCCTCCAGGCACTCGACCGCCTGGCCGGCGTGCAGGTGCGGCGGGGTGCAGACGAGCACCAGGTCGGGCCGCTCGGCCGCCAGCATCCCGGTCAGGTCGGTGTGGACGGCCGGGATGCCGTGCTCGGCGGCGAACGCCCGCGCCCTGGCCCCGTCGACGTCGACCACGGCCACCGGCTCGACGCGGTCCCGGTGGGCGCGGAGGGCGGGGATGTGCCCGTGCGCGGCGACGGCGCCCGCGCCCACGATGGCGGCTCGGATCATGGGATGACCTCGCATGTAGAACGTTTTACTGACAGCCGGGGACGGTAGGGTGGCGTTTCGCGGACTGTCAACGCCCACCACCCGCTCCACGGCGGCCGCGACTGGCGCCCGAAGCGTTGATACGTTTTAATCAGGAACCGTGACCACGGTCAGTATCAAGGACGTCGCCGCCCGCGCGGGCGTCTCCCCCGGCACGGTGTCCAACGTGCTCAACCGGCCCGCCAAGGTCGCCCCCGCCACCCGGGAACGGGTCGAGGAGGCGATCCGCGAGCTCGGCTTCGTCCGTCACGGCTCGGCCTCCACCCTGCGCGCCGGCCACAGCAGGACCCTCGGCCTGAGCGTCATCGACATCGGCAACCCCTTCTTCACCGACGTGGCGGCCGGGATAGAGGACGCGGCGAGCGAGCGCGGCTACGCCGTGATCCTGGGCAACTCCGCCGGGTCGCGCGCCAAGGAGGAGCGCAACCTGCGCGTGCTCGCCGAGCAGCGGGTCCGGGGGGTGCTGATCATCCCCACGGACGAGGACCTCAGCCGGCTGGACCGGCTGCGCGAGCACGGTATCAGCGTCGTCCTGGTCGACCACCCGGCGCACCGGCCCGACCAGTGCGCGGTGGCCGTCGACGACGTGGCGGGCGGCCGGACCGCGGTGGCGCACCTGCTGGCGCGCGGCGCCGGGAGCGTCGCCTACGTGTCCGGCCCGCTGACGATCCGCCAGTGCCTGGAGCGGCGGCAGGGCGCGCTGGCCGCGCTGGAGGCCGCCGGGCTGGGCCCGGACCGGCTGCGGGTCGCCGAGATGGCCGCGATGAACGCGCGCGCCGGGGAGAAGGCCGCGGGCGACCTGCTCGCCGGCGGCCTGCCGGACGCCGTCTTCTGCGCCAACGACCTGCTGGCGCTCGGCGTGCTGCGCGCGCTGCTCCAGGCCGGGGTGCGGGTGCCGGGCGACGTGATGCTGATGGGCTACGACGACATCGAGTTCGCCGCCGCCTCGGCCGTCTCGCTCAGCTCCATGCGGCAGCCCACCCACCAGCTCGGGCGCATCGCCACCGAGCTGGTGCTCGACGAGTGCGAGAACCCCGAGACCCACGCCCACCAGCACATCATGTTCCAGCCCGAGCTCGTGGCCAGGGAGTCGACCCGGTGAGCCGCTTCGCCGCCGTGGACCTCGGCGCCTCCAGCGGACGGGTCATGGTCTGGGACGGCCGGACCCTGACCGAGGCGCACCGCTTCCCCAACGGCCCGGTCCGCACGCCCGGCGGGCTCCACTGGGACCTGCGCGGCCTCTACCGGGAGGTCCTGCACGGCCTGCGCCGCGCCGGGCCGGTCACCTCGATCGGCGTGGACTCCTGGGCGGTCGACTACGGGCTGCTCGACTCCTCCGGATCCCTGCTGGGCGACCCGGTGCACTACCGCGACGAGCGGACCGGCGGCATCGCCGAGCGGGTCGCGGCCGAGATCGGCGCCGAGACCCTGTACGACGTGGCCGGGCTGCAGGTGCTGCCGTTCAACACGGTCTACCAGCTGCTCGCCGACGACCTCGGCCGCGCCGCGACGATGCTGCTCGTCCCCGACCTGATCGCCTACCTGCTCACCGGGGAGATCGGCGCGGAGGTGACCAACGCCTCGACCACCGGGCTGCTGGACGTGCGCACCCGGTCCTGGGCGACCGGCCTGATCGAGCGGCTGGGTCTCCCGGCGCGGATCTTCCCGCCGCTGCGCCGGCCCGGCGACCCGATCGGCCCCCTGCTGCCCGAGGCGGCCGCGGAGATCGGCCGCACCTGCCGGGTGACCGCGGTCGCCTCCCACGACACGGCCTCGGCGGTGGCCGCGGTGCCCGCCCCGGGCCCGCGCTTCGCCTACGTCTCCTGCGGGACCTGGTCGCTGGCCGGGGTGGAGCTGCCCGCCCCGGTGCTGACCGAGGCCGGGCGGGCGGCGAACTTCACCAACGAGGCCGGGATCGACGGCACCGTCCGCTACCTGCGCAACGTCATGGGCCTGTGGCTGCTGCAGGAGTCGCTGCGGGCCTGGCCCGGCGCCGGCCTCGGCGGCCTGCTGGAGGCCGCCGGGCACGAGCGCCCGTTCGCCGCGCTGGTCGACCCGGACGCCCCCGTCTTCCTGCCCCCGGGCGACATGCCGTCCCGGATCGCGGCCGAATGCCGCCGCACGGGCCAGGAGCCGCCCTCCTCTCCCCCGGCGCTCGTCCGCTGCGTCCTGGAGAGCCTGGCCCTGGGCCACCGGCGGGCGATCCGCCAGGCGGTCGCCCTGTCCGGCCACGACGTGGAGACCGTCCACCTGGTCGGCGGCGGCTCCCGCAACGCGCTGCTCTGCCGGCTCACCGCCGACGCCTGCGGCCTGCCGGTGGTGGCCGGCCCCGCCGAGGCGACCGCGCTGGGCAACGTGCTGGTCCAGGCGCGGGCGGCCGGCGAGGTCGCCGGCCTCGCCGAGATGCGCGCCCTGGCGGCGCGGGTCGAACCGCTGCGCCGCTACGAGCCCTCCGGCGACGCCTCCGCCTGGGACGAGGCGGAGGCCCGGCTGGAATCCGCGCGGCAGACGGCCTGAGAGCCCTGCCGGGAAGCCACTCGCCCGAGCCGACCGCTGACTCGGTCGCGTGGCTTCCCGGCAGGTGACGGCATCCCACCCTTCCCGTAGTTCACCGTCTTCAGAATGTGTTCTGACTTAGGATGGCGGCGTGAGCATCAGCAACGCCGACGCCGTCACCTTCTCGGACTTGTCGAGAAACCCCCGGGCCGTCGCCGAACGCGCCGCACGCCTCGGCCGGGTGCGCATCACCCACCGCGACGCCCCCGACTTCTACCTGACCGCCGCCGACCGCGAAGACCAGCGAGGGCAGACACTGGCCACCGCGTCCCGTCTGTTCCTCGCCCTCCTCAAGCACGATCCGACCGCCCGCACACTGGTCATCGCCATGCCCGAGGTCTTCCCCTGGGTGCGCCACCTCACCTCCGCCGAACTGCGCGCCTTCACCCTCGAACTGGTCGAGGCGCTCTCCGACGCCGCGGAACTGGAGGTCGACGTCACCACGCAGGAGGTCATCGCCGGCTGGCGGGCGACCGCTCGGATCAAGGCCGATCCCGCGCACCATGCCCAGGCACGCCAGGCCACCAGCGGTGACTTCGGACCGGTCGAGGTCTCAGCGTGAGCCCGAAGCGCGGGGACCGGGTCACGGTCCCGCCTCCGGACGACGAATGGGACCTCCGGTTCGGTACCGGCGATGCGGTCAAAGGCTGGGAGGAGTTGTGCCGTCACGCTCTGGCCAACACCCGCCGGTGTTTTGAGGCGCTGCGCGACGATCCACGCTCGCGGGCGGACCACGAGCGTCAGCATCGCCTGCGCGGTGACCTCTCGACCCATCGCCATAACGGCCAGGAAATGGAGCAATGGGAATTCGAGGTCACCAGCGGCAGCCGCGTCCGCTACGCCATCGATGACGCCACCCGAACCATCTGGATCGTCTACGCCTCGCCCCGCCATCCGAAGGACACCGGCGGCTGAAGACCTACCGGTTCCCGCCCTGGGACACGTCGGCGGGCCTGCGCCGGCGCGCGAGCCCGGCCGCGCGCAGCCCCGCCCAGACCAGCGCGGCCAGCACGCCGACGAGCAGATACTCGATCACCGGGATGCGCACGATCTCGTCGACCGCGCCGAAGCCGCGCACGCCGTACACCACCAGGACCGCGACCGCGTAGCAGGCTGCGAGCAGCCACCTGGCGGCCGCGGACAGGCCGAGCCCGTGCATCTGCGTGACGACGAAGACGCCGAGGAAGCCGAAGAGGAACATCGGCCAGGCGCCGCCGGGACCGGAGGCCGCGACGGCCACGAGGGTGCCGTGCACCGCCACCATGGCCTCCAGGGTGAAGGTCCACCAGCGGCCGGTGTGCGCCCGGGTCAGGAAGAGGCTGCCCTGCAGCAGGAGCAGGAACATGTAGAAGAAGCCGATCAGGTGCCCGCTGGTGGCCTCCATCGGGTGGTACCAGAAGGTGTAGACGGCCGCCCAGCCGAACAGGTAGCCGTGGTAGCGGCGGACGAAGTCCGTCACCCGCTCGCCGATCGGCGCCGGCCTGCCGAGGAACAGGCCCCTACGCCGGTTCTCCATCAGCAGGACCGCGACCAGCAGCAGGACCACCGACCCCTGCGAGCTGAAGATCGAGACGTCCTGGGCCAGGCCGTCGTAGAACAGGTGGGTCTGCAGGGTGTGCAGGAGGACGAAGCCGAAGTTCACCGCGAGGGCCGCGACGTTGACCGGGTGCAGGCCGGAGGTGTAGCGGCGGACCCGGGTCTGGGCGTAGTAGATCAGCCCCCACAGCGCCGCCTGGTGGGCCGCGTAGCCCAGCCAGGCCGAGGCGCGGGTCCACACGGTCGGCTCCGGCAGCTTCCAGTAGTACCAGGACGCGCCCTGGTCGGGCAGGAGGCGGATGCCGTGCAGGCGCTGGCCGAGCAGCCACACCATCCCGGTGAGCACCGCGCTGGCCGCGACGCCGAGCAGGAGGGCGCGGCGGGCGTTGCGCTCGTCCGAAATATTCAGCATGCTGAATATTATCCGATCGATCAGCGGGCTGAACAACGGCGGAGGCCGGGGACGTGCGTCTGGGACAATGGGCCGGTGGCCGAAGGGGACGAGCAGTACATCGCGCAGGATCCGGACGCGGTGCGCGCCGACATCCGCTCCTGGCCCACCGGCCGCCTGCTCTCGGTGGCGGCCCGCGTGGTGGAGGGGCGCTTCCACGCCTTCCTGGCGGCGCACGGCCTGACCCATGCGGGGCTGATCGTCCTGCACCACGTCGCGGAGGGGAGGCTGACCCAGCGCGAACTCGCCGTGCTGTGCCGGGTCACCGACCAGACCATGAGCCGGACCATCGACCACCTGCGGCGCTGCGGCCATGTGGTCAAGGAGACGGACGCGCGGGACCGCCGCCGCGCCCTCGTCGGCATCACCGCCTCGGGGCTCCGGGTGCTGGGCGAGGCACGCGAGGAGGAGCGCGGCTCCGACACGCTCTTCGGCGCGCTGGAGGACTACTCCGGGTTCCGCGAGCAGCTGATCACGCTGATCACCTCGGCCTGAGCCGCCCGGACCGCCCCGCGCCGCACCGCCCGCCGGCCCGGCGTGGGAGGGGATCATGACGAAGACGATCGTGGTGACCGGCGGTTCCCGGGGCATCGGCCTCGGCCTGGTCCGCTGCCTGGCCGCTCGCGGCCACCGGGTGGTGCTGTGCGGCAGCCGGGCCGGCACCGTGCGGGAGGCCGCCGCCGGACTCGACGTGCTGGCGATGGTCGCGGACGTCACCGACCGCGCCCGGCTCCAGGCCCTGTGGGACGCCGCGGTGGAGCGCCACGGCCGGGTCGACATCTGGATCAACAACGCCGGGGTCTCGCACGCCCGCACCCCGCTGTGGCGAATCCCGGAGGAGGAGGCCCGCGCCGTCGTGGAGGTGAACCTCCTCGGGGCCCTCAACGGCTCCGCCGTGGCCGTGGCCGGCATGGCGGCCCAGGGCGGGGGCCACGTGTGGAACATGGAGGGCCTGGGCGGCGACGGCCGCACGGTGCCCGGCCTCGGCGTGTACGGCGCCACCAAGAGCGCGCTCGCCTACCTCACCCGCGCCCTGGCGGAGGAGGTGCCCCCGGGGGTCTCGGCAGGCCTGCTCAGCCCCGGCATGGTGGTCACCGACCTGCTGACCTGCGGATACGGTCCGGAGGAGCTGGAGAGGGCCAAGAAGATCTTCTCGATCCTGGCCGACCCGGTCGACGTCGTCGCCCCCTGGCTGGCCGAGCGGGTGGTCACCCGCGCCCGCAACGGCGCCCACGTCCGCAGGCTCACCCCTGCTAAGGCGGCCGCCCGCTTCGCCCTGGCCCCCTTCCGCAGGCGCGACCCGTTCGCCGGCTGAGCGGCCGGCCGGGGCCGACGACCGCGGCCCTCCGCCGGCCGGAGAGCCCGGCCGACCGGCGACCGGGTCGCCGGCCGGGCGGGGACCGGGGTCACGACCGTCCGTGCCCCTGGTCCCCGCCTCACCGGAGGGGCCGGGGCCTACCAGCGGTTCGTCGGGTGGTGGCTCCGGCCTCCGCGGAGGCGGGCCAGCAGCCCGCGCGCCTTCTGCTGGTTGCGCGGGTCGCGCGCCATCGTCTTGGCCTTCTCGAGGTTCCGCCGCCCCTGCGGGCTGCTCAGGTAGCTGCGGATGCGGGCTATCAGGGACGCCATGTCTCCTCCATCTGTCGAGGAGGTACGGCTACCCGGGACGGCGCGTCCCAATCAGCCGGCCGACCGCCCGGCCGGGTCCCCGGCCTCACCGGCGGCCATCGCGAAGCCCTTGCCCCGCTCCCCGGCTCAGGAGTCGACGAAGTCCTCCGGGACCATCACGCGCAGGCCGTTGGGCACGGTCCTGATCGTGAGGGGGGTCATCAGGCGGACCTCGCCGTCGACGTCGGCGGCCATCGGGGGGTCGGTCTCGAGGTACATCTCGGTGCCGATGACGAAGGGGCCGCCGGCGAGGCTGCGCCAGCGCCCGGTGGCGGCCCGGACCAGGGTCTCCACCAGCAGCCGGAGCCGCTTGCCCGAGCCGAGCTGGTAGGCCGTCAGGAGGCCGTTGTCGATGCTGATGTCGCGGGCGACCTGCCAGCCGCCGTGGAAGCGGCCGTTGGCGATGTTGAGCTGGTGGGTGAGCAGCTCGTGGCGCCGGCCCTTGACCGTGATGAACGCGCGGAACGGCCGGTGGCCGGGGAGGATCGTCAGGGCGGTGAGCGGGTAGGCGGCCCGGCCGAGCAGGCGCTTCAGCCACGGCCTGACCGTCCCGGCGACCTCGACCGAGACGCCGAAGCTGGCCAGGTTGGCGAACTCCCGGTCCCCGGCGATGCCGAGGTCGATGTCGGCGACCTTGCCGGTGCGCAGCACCCTGATCGCGCCGGTCAGGTCCAGCGGGAGGCCGAGGCTGCGGGCGAAGTTGTTGGTGGTGCCCAGCGGCAGCACGCCGAGGGCGACGTCGCGGTGGGCGACGTGCTTGACGGCGGCGCTGAGCGTGCCGTCCCCGCCGCCGACGACGAGCAGGTCGGGGCCGGGCTCCAGGGCGGCGTCCAAGATCTCGCGCAGCCGCTTCGGGTCCTCCACGGGGAAGACGCCGAGGAGGTCGAAGCCCTCGGCCCGGAGCGTGCGGAGCACCTGCGGGTAGCGGCGGCGGCCGCGGCGCGAGCGCGTGTTGACCACCACGCAGGCCCGCCGGCCGGTCCGGACGGCCTCGGTGTGCTCGGCCTTGCTGCGAAGCTCTCCCACTCTGCCCCTCTTCGTCGCGCTGCTCCCTGCAAATCGTAGGGCCACGCCGTCGCGTGGACGGCGTGGCCCTGATCCCGTGGCGGACCTTCCTGCGGTCCTGCGGGTCTACCTGCCCGGTGTCACCACCGGGTTCACTTCTTCGCCGGAGTCACCTGGACGATGACGCCCAGGTTCGCCGGGAGCGGGGAGATCAGCTTGAGCTCCACGCCCAGCGCCTTGCCCTCGTCGCCCGGGTTGCCGGTGCCGAGGACGTGGCCGCCGCCGATGTCGGTGCCGTACAGCTCCGTGGCCGGGGTGCCGTCGGGGTTGACGACCCGGGTGGAGTACGGCTGGTCGCCCTTGGAGGGGACGACGGCCGAGGCGTCGCGGTGGCGGTAGAACAGGTTGCCGTCACGGACCTCCAGACCCGGGTACCAGGTCTTGGCGTCGGTGAAGGTCTTCACCGCCGGGAGGGCCGGGAACTTCGTGCAGTACTCGGTGAACGGCTCGCCCTCGATGCACTCGGTGAACGGGTACGTCCTGCCGAAGGTGAAGGCCGCGTTGGAGGACTGCGGGCGCGACGGGATGTTCTTCAGCGCCGACGGGTCCTTCTCGGCCGCCTCGCCGCTGCGGCGGAGCGGCTCGTAGTGCGAGTCGACGACGAGGATCTCGCCCTTGGGCCCGACCGACGGGAGCGCGAAGGTGTGCGCGTCGCCGTTGTTGGCCGGGTAGGCCGCGTCGCGGTACCAGACCAGCAGGCCGGGCGCGTTGTACTTGATCCGCTCGACCTTCCAGGCGTTCTCGTGCGACCAGGTGGTGTCGTAGGTGTACTGCAGGCCCTTGTCGAAGCCGTCGTAGTTGCGCCACTCGGCCAGGTAGTACTGGGCGGTCTGCAGGCTGCCGCTGTGGGTGTGCCAGCCGGCGCCGGAGGTGTCGGTGAAGGTGCCCTTGACGGCGGTCCAGCCGTTGTCGCCGCCCTCGACGTCGTCGCTCCACACGGTGGCGCCGCCGGCGGTCACGGAGAAGTCGTCGGCGAACCAGCCGGTGTCCTCGAACCCGGCGTCGGTGGCGTAGCGCAGGCGGATCTGGATCGTCTTGCCGGCGAACGGCGCCAGGCTCACGTAGTCGTGCCGCCAGCCGTCGGTCGCGCCGGTGAGGCCGTACTTCTTGTCGCCGTAGTCGTGCATGCGGCTGTTCGGGTCGTCGTAGCCGTCGTCGGTGGTGACCAGCGTGCCGGCCTCGTCGTAGACCTTCTGCTCGGCCCAGGTGGCGCCGCCGTCGGCGGAGACCTCGACGAAGCCGTAGTCCCAGTCGGCCTCGATGGCGTACTGGTTCCACATCCAGAAGCGCGGGTCGCCGTCGGCGGGGACCTGGATCTCCCGGGTCAGCTTGACGTCGGCCCAGCTCTGGTCGTTGCCGGACCACCACAGCTTGCCGCCGCTGTGCGGGACGGCCATCGTGACGTTCTTGTCGGGCAGGTTGATCCGCACGCCGTCCGCGGTGTGCTTGGGCGTGCGGGAGGCCTGGCCGATGGTCACCAGCTGCTTGCGGTCACCCGGGTTCATGATCTTCGGGTCGGCCCAGCCGAGCACCCACTTGGCGTACAGGCCCATGTGGGTCGGCATCGACTGCATGATCGGGCCGGCGTGCGAGCCGGAGGACATCAGGTCCCAGAAGTCCACGCTGGTGTCGCCGCCGCCGGAGGCGTCGTAGAAGTCCGGCAGGCCCAGGTCGTGGCCGTACTCGTGGGCGAAGACGCCGACGCCGGAGTCCTCGGGCTGCACGATGTAGTTGGAGATCTTCTTGTCCGTGCCGGGGATCGTGTAGCCGCCGGCGATGGCGCTGGAGTGCGCCCAGATGGCGTAGGGGCCCTCGGCGCCGCCGCCGCCCGACTTGTCGGCGCCCGCGTGGACCAGGACGAGGTGGTCGATCACACCGTCCGGCTCCAGGGTGTTGCCGTCGCCGTCGGCGTCGCCGGTGTCCTCGACGTCGTAGTCGGCCCAGGGGAAGTCCGGGTTCTGCTGCGCCAGGACGTTGACCGCGTCGACGCCCAGCGCGGCGGGGCCGGCCGGGTTGTCGGGGTGGCCGGACATGTCCTGCGGGATGGTGCCGCAGCGGCCGGCGCCGTACCAGGCCTCCGAGTGCGGGACCTTGATCCAGCCGATCGCCTCACCGGTGACGGTGTAGGCGCCCTTGGACATCTCCTCGTACATCTTCTTCATGGTGTGGCCGGAGATGTCGATGCCCTTCTTACCGTCCCGGGGGTCGGTGAGGTCCATCCGGACGCGCTTGGTGATCCCCTTGTCCGAGTAGAGCATCTTGTTGTAGTGCTCCGGGCTGAAGTCCGGAACCCACATGGTGTTGTTGTCCCTGCCGGCGCCAGAGGAGGCGGGGTCGGGGATCTTGTTGTGCAGCGGGCCGTTGATCTTGGTGCCCGGCGGCTCGGTCACGCAGTCGTTGACGTCGTCGATCGACTTGGGCCGGCTGAAGCCGGAGAAGTCGTCGTTGGCGTTCTCGTTGAACTCGATGAGGAGGGTGAGCAGCTTCGCCTGCTGGGTCTTGCCCGCCTTCTTGAAGATGAAGTCGAAGGGGTTCTTGCCCGTCCTGATCGCCCGGGTCTCCCGCGAGGCGAGCGTCTTGGCGGCGACCGGGTTGCCCTCGGCGAACTTCCGGTCGACCTCCTGGGCGTGGGCCAGGCCCGACCGCTTGGCGGCGCCGCGCTGGAACCGCTCGTCGATGGCCGTGCTGTCGCTCTGGATCCGCGGCGGCGCGTAGTTGATGTAGTAGTCGCTCGACGACGGGACGTATCGTGCGGCCGAGCTGTCGGCCTGGGCCGACACGCCGCTGACGGACAGTCCCGCGGCGGCGAGCCCGAGAACGGGCACGATCGCGAGAAGGCGCTTGCGCGCGCCTCTGCCTCTGCCTCTGCTGGACAACGGATACCCTCCCTGCCCGGGTTCGCCGGGCGCGGACGTTCCCCGGCGCGCCTATTTGCGCACCGTGCGGGACGTTAGAGGACGGAATAAAGCAGAGGTAAACCGTCCGACTGATGTTGTAAAAATGTGATCAATCGGTTTGTTGGAAGATATCTCACAACTGGGACATAAGGGACGAGCATTAATTAACGGCACGATGCCGGACGATGACTCCGGGCCGGGATGCGCACGGGCGGCGGGTCCGAAACCGGGCTTACGGGCGGTACGGGGACCGGTCCCGCGGGCCGTACAGTCCGGGTGTGACCGCTATCGCTGAACTCACCGCCGCGCTCGGTTCCGGGAAGGTGCTGACCGACCCCGACGTCACGGACTCCTACGCCCGCGACCGGACGTTCCTGGAGCCGGGCGGCCCGCTCGCCGTCGTGCTCGCCGAGAGCACCGCCGACGTGGTCGCCGTCATGGAGTGGGCCACCCGGCACCGGGTGCCGGTGGTCCCCCGCGGGGCCGGGACCGGCCTGGCCGGCGGCGCGACGGCCGTGCAGGGGTGCGTCGTGCTGGCGCTGCAGAGGATGACCGCGATCAGAGAGCTCTCCCCCGCCGACGAGATCGCCGTGGTGGAGCCCGGCGTCATCACCGCCGACCTGGACCGCGCGGCCCGCGAGCACGGCCTGATGTACGCACCCGACCCCTCCTCCTACGAGATCTCCACCATCGGCGGCAACCTGGCCACCAACGCCGGCGGCCTGCGCTGCGTGAAGTACGGCGTGACCCGCGACTCGGCGCTGGGCCTGGAGGTCGTCCTGGCCGACGGGCGGATCCTCACCACCGGCAGGCGGACGGTCAAGGGGGTGACGGGCTACGACCTGACCGGGCTGTTCGTCGGGTCCGAGGGCACCCTCGGCGTGATCACCTCCGCCACCGTACGGCTGCGCCGCGCGCCCCTGGCCCCGCCCGCGACGCTCGCCGCGGAGTTCGGCTCCCTGCGGGACGCCGCGGCGGCCGTGGCGGCGGTCATCGCGGCCGGCTGCCAGCCGTCGCTGCTGGAGATGCTCGACCGGGCCACCCTCAAGGCCATCGACGACTGGCGGAACATCGGCCTGGAGCCGGCCGTCCAGGCGATGCTGATCGCGCAGTCCGACGCGCCGGACGGGCCGGCGGTGGCCGAGCGGATGCGCGAGCTGTGCGAGGAGAACGGAGCCTCGTTCGTCGCGGTGGCGGCCGGTCCCCAGGAGGCCGAGGAGCTGATCGGCCTGCGGCGGCTGGCCTACCACGCCAAGGAGCGGCTCGGCGCCTGCCTGGTCGAGGACGTGTGCGTGCCGCGCTCGGCGCTGCCGGACATGATCTCCGCCATCGAGGCGATCGCGGTCCGGCACGACGTGCTGATCTGCACGGTGGCCCATGCCGGGGACGGCAACCTGCACCCGGTCTTCGTCTTCGACCGCGGGCTGCCCGAGCCGCCGCCCGACGTCTGGGCCGCCGCCGACGAGGTCTTCCGGGAGGCCCTGAACCGGGGCGGCACGCTCACCGGGGAGCACGGGGTGGGACTGCTGAAACGGCGCTGGCTGGCGCTGGAGGCGGGGCCGGTCACCGAGGAGGTCCACCTCGGCATCAAGCGGGTCTTCGACCCGCTCGGCATCCTCAACCCGGGCAAGGCCATTTGAGGCCGGGGAACCGGTAGATCATCCACCTCCCCTCCCGCACTGGTAGCGTGCTGCCCCACATAACCGAATTTTCAGGTTTTGCCGGGGGGTCATCGTGGTACAGCCGCTCACGGCGGAGGATCCTCGGCGGCTGGGACCGTTCGAGCTCACCGGACGCCTCGGCGAGGGCGGCCAGGGAGTCGTCTACCTGGGGCGGGGGCCTCAGGGCGAGGAGGTCGCCGTCAAGCTCCTCCACCAGGGGCTGACGACGGACTCCGACGCCCGCGCGCGCTTCCTGCGGGAGGTCTCGGTCGCCCAGCGGGTGGCCCGGTTCTGCACCGCGCCGGTCCTGCACGCCGATCTGGCCGGCAGTCGGCCGTACATCGTCAGCGAGTACGTGCCCGGCCCGTCGCTGCGCCGGCTCGTCGACACCGAGGGTCCGCGCCGCGGCGCCTCCCTGGAGCGCCTGGCCGTCAGCACGGCCACCGCCCTGTCCGCCATCCACCGCGCGGGCATCCTGCACCGCGACTTCAAGCCCGCCAACGTGCTGATGGGCCCCGAGGGTCCGGTGGTGATCGACTTCGGCATCGCCAGGGCCCTGGACTCCCCCGGCACGACCGCCACCGGGACGTCCGTGGGAACGCCGTCCTACCTGGCGCCCGAGCAGCTCAGCGGCGGCGAGGCCACGCCCGCGGTCGACGTGTTCGCCTGGGGCGTGACCATGGTCTTCGCCGCCACCGGGACGCCCGCGTTCGGCCAGGACTCCATCCCCGTGGTGATGAACCGGATCCTGACCGTCGAACCGGACCTGGGCCGGCTGGACCCCGGGCCGCTGCGCGACCTGATCGCCGCCGCCCTGGCCAAGGACCCGGCGATGCGGCCCACCGCCGAGCAGCTCGTCGGCCACCTCATGTCGGGCACCGCCCCGGCGCTCCGCGTCCCGCCTCCCGGACCCGCCGGACCGTCCGGGGCCCCGGGCGCTCCCGGGCAGGGCGGGGCTCCAGGGACTCCTGGACAGGGCGGGTCCTCGGGGACCCCCGGCCCCGGGCCCTCCGGGGCGGTCGGCCCGCGGCCCGCGGCTCCCGGGCCGGGCGGAGCGCAGGCCGCGGCCCCCGGGCGGGGCGGGGCGCAGGCGGCCGGTTCCGCGGAACGGCCGTCCCGACCGCGGCGCCCGATGGGCCTGCTGCTGGCCGGGGTGGCCGCCGTGGCCGCCCTCGGCGTGGCCACCGGGACCGTGGTCGTCCTGCAGAACAACGAGAAGGCCGCCGCCTCCAGGGCCGCCGGCCCGGCGGCCTCCTCCGCGGAACGGCAGGAGCCCGCCGTGGAGCCCGTCGAAGAGCCGGTCACCGAGCTCACCCCCGACGAGCCGCCCCCGGCCTCGGCCTCCCCCTCGCCGGCCGTCAAGAAGAAGAGCCCCGCGCCGGAGCCCACGAGCGGCCCGGCCGACTCCGGAGAACCGGCGGCGGGCGACTCCCGGTCCCGTCCGGACGACGACGGGCGGGCGGCGAAGCCGACGCCGCGCCCGACGCGGAAGGCCACCTCCCGCCCGGACGACGAGACGCTGCAGCCGGGTGACCAGCCGTCCCAGCCGGGCGAGGTCGGCGGCACCTCCGGGCCCGCTCCCTCTCCTTCCCGGACCACCGCGAAGCCGACGGCCAGGCCCTCGGCCACCACGAAGACGACGCCCAAGCCGACCTCCAAGCCGACCTCCAAGCCGACGCTGAAGCCGAACACCTTCACCGCGGCCCAGGTGTGCGGGTCGGGCTTCAAGCAGATCAACTCCCACGCGCTCGGCGGCAGCGCGACGATCCACCTGCTCTACAACGCCACCAGCAAGCAGAACTGCGTCGTCACCCTGTCCCGGTACGTCCATCCGGGCAAGGTCAAGATGAACGCGATCCTCCAGGTGCGGGGCGGCTCGTCGGGGAGCAACCCCGGCAACTTCACCGCCTACGCGGGCCCGGTGCGGCTCACCGCCGCCAAGAAGTGCGTGATCTGGGGCGGTTCGCACGGCTCGCTGTCCTGGAAGAGCGGCTGGAGCCACTGCGGCTGACCCGCCGGCGCCGCCCCGACGGAGGCGGTCCGACGGCACCGGTCCGACGGCACCGGTCCGACGGAGGCGGACCGGCCGCCCGGTGTGCCACACTGCGGACATCCGGGCCGGCGGGGTCCGCCGGCCCGGCGGACCGGCCGGACCCACCGCGCCGACGGAGCCGCGATGGAGGGAGGGTGAGCGGGTTGCACACCTCCTCGGACGAGTACCGGGCCCGGCGCGAGGCGATGCTCGCCAGGCTGGCCGAGCTGGAGGCCGAGCAGGCCAAGGCCGTGGCGGGCGGCGGCGGCAGGTACGTCGAGCGGCACCGGGCGCGCGGCGGACTGCTCGCGCGGGAGCGGATCGAGCTGCTGGTCGACCCCGACTCCGCCTTCCTGGAGCTCTCACCGCTGGCCGGCTGGGGCAGCGACTTCCCGGTCGGCGCGAGCGTGGTCACCGGCATCGGGGTGGTCGAGGGCGTCGAGTGCGTGGTCGTCGCCAACGACCCGACCGTGCGGGGCGGCGCGTCCAACCCGTGGACCCTGCGCAAGACGCTCCGCGCCGCCGACATCGCGATGGAGAACCGGCTGCCGCTGGTCAACCTGGTCGAGTCGGGCGGGGCGGACCTGCCCACGCAGAAGGAGATCTTCATCCCGGGCGGGCGGATCTTCCGCGACCTGACCCGGCTGAGCGCCGCCGGGATCCCGACGATCTCCCTGGTGTTCGGCAACTCCACCGCCGGGGGCGCCTACGTGCCCGGGATGAGCGACCACGTGGTCATGGTCAGGGAGCGGGCCAAGGTCTTCCTCGGCGGGCCGCCGCTGGTGAGGATGGCCACCGGTGAGGAGTCCGACGACGAGTCGCTGGGCGGCGCCGAGATGCACGCCCGCGTCTCCGGCCTCGCCGACCACCTGGCCGCCGACGAGCACGACGCGCTGCGGATCGGGCGCCGGATCGTGCGCGGGCTCGGCTGGGTCAAGCGCGGCCGCGCGCCCGGCCCCGTGCGGGACCCGTTGCACGACCCCGACGAGCTGCTGGGCATCGTGCCGGAGGACCTGCGGATCCCTTTCGACCCGCGCGAGGTGATCGTGCGGATCGCGGACGGCAGCGAGTTCGACGAGTTCAAGCCCCTGTACGGTCCGAGCCTGGTGACAGGGTGGGCGCGGCTGCACGGCCACCCCGTCGGGGTCCTGGCCAACGCCCGCGGCGTGCTGTTCAGCCAGGAGGCCCAGAAGGCCGCCCAGTTCATCCAGCTGGCGGACCGGTCGCGCACACCGCTGCTCTTCCTGCAGAACACGACCGGCTACATGGTCGGCCGGGAGTACGAGCAGGGCGGCATCATCAAGCACGGCGCCATGATGATCAACGCGGTCTCCAACTCGACCGTCCCGCACCTCACGGTCGTCATGGGCGCCTCCTACGGCGCGGGCAACTACGGCATGTGCGGGCGGGCCTACGACCCCCGGTTCCTGTTCACCTGGCCGAGCGCCAGGTCGGCCGTCATGGGTCCGGCGCAGCTCGCGGGAGTGCTGTCCATCGTCGGCCGGGCCGCCGCCGAGGCCCGGGGCAGGCCGTACGACGAGGAGGCGGACGCGGCGATGCGCGCGGCGGTCGAGGCGCAGATCGAGGCGGAGTCGCTGCCGTTCTTCCTGTCCGGGCGGCTCTACGACGACGGGGTCATCGACCCTCGCGACACCCGCACCGTCCTGGGCCTGTGCCTGTCGGCCGTCAACAGCGCCCCCGTCCCGGAGCCCTCGGGCTTCGGCGTCTTCCGGATGTGACCGTGCTCCCAGCGTCCTCGTCGTCCCGATCCCCCGCGGCGCCCCCGGTCCCTGCGGTGCCCCCGGTGTCCTCGGCGTCACGAGGGGTCGAGCCGTGATCCGCCGCCTGCTCGTCGCGAACCGGGGCGAGATCGCCCGCCGAATCTTCCGCACCTGCCGCGACCTCGGCATCGAGACCGTCGCGGTCTTCTCCGACGCCGACTCCGGCGCGCCGCACACCGCCGAGGCCGACCACGCCGTACGGCTGCCCGGCGTCGCGCCCGCCGAGACCTACCTGTCGATCGGGAAGATCGTCGAGGCCGCCCTGCGGACCGGCTCCGACGCCGTCCACCCCGGGTACGGCTTCCTGTCGGAGAGCGCGGACCTCGCCCGGGCCGTCCTCGGCGCCGGGCTGACCTGGGTCGGTCCGGGTCCCGAGGCCATCGCCGCGATGGGCTCCAAGATCGGGGCCAAGGCGCTGATGGCCGAGGCGGGGGTGCCGGTCCTGCCCCACTTCACCGCGGGCCCCGGTTACTCGATGGAGGACCTCGACCGGGACCTGGACGCCGTCTTCACCCGGATGAGCGGGGACGCGTCCGGCTGGGCGATCCCGCTGCTGGTGAAGGCCTCGGCCGGGGGCGGCGGGCGGGGGATGCGGATCGTCCGGCTCACCGACGACCTCCCGGGGGCGGTCGAGTCGGCCCGGCGCGAGGCGGAGTCGGCCTTCGGCGACGGCGCGGTCTTCGTCGAGCCCCTGCTGGAGGGCGCCCGCCACATCGAGGTGCAGGTCCTGGCCGACGCGCACGGCACGGTCTGGACGCTGGGCGAGCGGGAGTGCTCGATCCAGCGGCGGCACCAGAAGGTGATCGAGGAGACCCCCTCCCCCGCCGTCTCCCCCGCGCTGCGCGCCCGGTTGTGCGCGGCGGCGGCCGACGCCGCCCGAGCCGTCGGCTACGTCGGGGCGGGCACCGTCGAGTTCCTCGTCCGGGACGACACGGTCGCCTTCCTGGAGATGAACACCCGGCTCCAGGTCGAGCACCCGGTCACCGAGTGCGTGTACGGCCTCGACCTGGTCGGGTTCCAGCTGCGGATCGCCGAGGGCGACGCCCTGCCGCAGACGCCCCCCGCCCCCTCGGGCCACGCGATAGAGGCCCGCCTGTACGCCGAGGACCCCGCGCTGGGCTGGCTCCCGCAGAGCGGCGTCCTGCACCGGTTCGACGTCCCCGGCGTCACGGCCCGTTTCGCCCCCGTCTCCGGCGGCCTGCGACTGGACTCCGGCGTCGAGGACGGCTCCGAGGTGGGCGTGCACTACGACCCGATGCTCGCCAAGGTGATCGCCCACGGCGCGACCCGCGCCGACGCCGCCCGCAGGCTCGCCGGCGCGCTCGCCCGGGCGAGGATCCACGGCCCGGTCACCAACCGGGACCTGCTGGTCGCGGTGCTGCGCCACGAGGCGTTCCTGTCCGGCGAGACCGACACCGGTTTCCTGGAGCGGCACGGCCTCGCCGTCACGGACCGGGGGCCGTCCGGACCGTCCGGGGCCGGCCCCGTCTCCGGAGCCTCCGGCGGACCCGGCGGGTCCACCGCCTCCGGAGAGCCGACCGGCCCCGGCGGCCCGGACGCGGTCTCGCTCTCCGCCCTGGCCGCCGCCCTCGCCCGGGCCGCCGCGAACCGGGCTGCGGCGACCGTGCAGGCAGGGCTGCCGAGCGGGTGGCGCAACGTGGTCTCCCAGCCGCAGCACGCCGCCTTCACGGTCGGTGCAGGCGGCACAGGCGGCACAGGGGGCGCGATGAGCGTGGCGGGCACGGCGGGTGCGGCGGGTGCGACCGGCCTGGCCCCGTCCGGCGGCGACGCCGTCCGCACGGTCGCCTACCGGATCACGAGGGACGGCCTGCGGGCCGACGGCTTCCCGGACACCGTCCTGATCGCCGCCGCACCGGACCTGGTGGTCCTGGAGACCCACGGCGTACGGCACCGCTTCGAGGTCGCCCACCACGGCGGCGTGGCGTACGTGGACTCCCCCCTCGGCTCCGTACGGCTCACGCCCCTGCCCCGCCTGCCCGAGCCGGTCGAGCGCCCGGCCCCCGGCTCGCTGCTCGCGCCCATGCCCGGTACCGTGCTGCGCGTCGAGGTGGCATCCGGCGATCAGGTCACCGCCGGACAGGTGGTCGTGGTATTGGAAGCTATGAAGATGGAGCACCGGATCACCGCGCCCGCCGCGGGCACGGTGACCGGCCTGGACGCGGCGCCGGGCCGGCGGGTCGAGGCGGGAGCCGTACTGGCCGTGATCGGGGAGCCGGAGTCGGGGACCCCGGCCTGAAGGCCGGGCCGCCGCACTGAAGACGATTGGTGAACGCGCCACGCGGGACGGGAGACGGCCCGTCCGCGGCGCGCCGGAGAGGGAAGTGGGCGCGATGAACACCGACGGGGGTTGGCCGGTGGAGCGGCTGGTGCGCAAGGAGGTGTCCGGCGGGGTCGCCACGATCACGCTCGACTCGCCGCGCAACCGCAACGCGCTGTCCGTGCGGTTGCTCGGCGACCTGGAGGACCGGCTCAACTGGGCGCTGGCCGACGAGGGCGTGCGGGTGATCGTCCTGACCGGGACCGGGCCGGTGTTCTGCGCCGGAGCGGACCTGAAGGAGCAGCGCTCCGCGCCGGGCGGCGCGCACGAGGCGCCGGTGACGGCGTCCTTCCCGGAGATCATGAGCATGATCTGGGAGAGTCCCAAGCCGGTCATCTGCCGGTTGAACGGCACCGCGCGCGCCGGAGGGCTCGGTCTGGTCGCGGCGTGCGACTTCGCGATCGCGCCGGACACGGCCTCGTTCGCGTTCACCGAGGTCCGTCTGGGGGTGGTGCCCGCCATGATCGCGGTGACCGTGCTGCGGCGGCTCGACCCCCGGGCCGCGGCCGAGTACCTCCTCACCGGCGAGGTCTTCGACGCCGCCCGCGCCCAGGAGATCGGCCTGCTCACCCGGGCCGTCCCGGCGGAGGAGCTGGACGCCACCGTCGCCCGCTACGCCGACATGCTGCTGCGCGGCGGCCCCGAGGCGCTGGCGATCACCAAGCAGCTCGTGCGGACCGTGCCGGCCCTCCCGGTGGAGGAGGGCATGCGCCGGATGGCCGAGCTGTCGGCCCAGCGGTTCACCTCCGCCGAGGGCCAGGAGGGCATCGCCGCCTTCATGGCGAAGCGCCTGCCGTCCTGGGTGCCGCAGCCGGAGCCGTCGGACTCCGGGGAGGCCGCCGCGGAGTCCGGGGAGAGCACCGGGAAGCCCGGGGAGGCCGCCGGGGAGCCCGGAGCCGCCGGAGCGGTGCCCGCCGGGACCACCGGGGGCGGGGCGGCGGAGGCCGCCGGGGGCGGAGAGCCCGTCCGGGGCGCCTGATGCTCCGCGTCGCGAACTGCTCCGGCTTCTACGGCGACCGCCTCTCGGCCGCCCGGGAGATGGTCGAGGGCGGGCCGATCGACGTGCTCACCGGCGACTGGCTGGCCGAGCTCACCATGCTGATCCTGGCGGGCAACCGGCGCAACGGCCGTCCCGGTTACGCGCCGACGTTCCTGGCGCAGCTGGAGCAGGTCCTCGGCACCTGCCTGGAGCGGGGCATCCGGATCGTGTCGAACGCCGGCGGGCTGGATCCGGCCGGGTGCGCCGCGGCGGTGTCGGAGCTGGCCGACCGGCTCGGGCTGCGGGTCCGGGTCGCCTGCGTGACCGGTGACGACCTCACCGGCGACCTCGGCGTCCTCGGTGACGCGGTCAACGCCGACACCGGCGAGAAGCTCACCGCGACGCCCCTGACCGCCAACGCCTACCTGGGCGGGCGGCCGATCGCCGCCGCGCTCGCGGCGGGGGCGGACGTGGTGGTGACCGGCCGCGTCACCGACGCGGCGCTGGTCACCGGGCCGGGGATCTGGCGGTACGGCTGGGGCCCCGGCGACCACGACGCGCTGGCCGGCTCGGTGGTCGCCGGGCACGTCATCGAGTGCGGCTGCCAGGCGACCGGCGGCAACTACGCGTTCTTCGGCGAGGTGCCCGACCTGCCGCACTGCGGGTTCCCGCTGGTGGAGCTGGAGGCCGACGGGTCCGGCGTGGTCACCAAGCACCCCGGGACGGGCGGGACCGTGTCCGTCGGCACGGTCACCGCCCAGCTGCTCTACGAGATCGGTTCCCCGCGCTACCTCGGGCCGGACGTCACGGCCCGGTTCGACACGATCCGGCTGGAGCAGCAGGGCCCGGACCGCGTCCGGATCTCCGGGGTGCGCGGCGATGCGCCGCCGGAGACGCTCAAGGTGGCGGTCACCTACCCCGCCGGTTACCGCAACACCATGACCATGGTGCTGACCGGCCTGGACATCGAGGCCAAGGCCCGGCTCGCGCTGGACGCCGTCTGGGCCCGCGTGCCGCGGGACTCCTTCGAGCAGGTCCACGTCGAGCTCACCCCGCTCGCGGGCACCGCGCTGCTGCGCGTCACCGTGATGGACCCCGACCGCGGGAAGGCCGGCCGCGCCTTCTCCGCCGCCGTGGTCGAGACCGGTCTGGCCTCCTATCCGGGCTTCCACGGCCTGGCCCCGCCGGGGGACGCCTCGCCGTACGGGGTCTACTGGCCGTGCCTGGTACCCGCGGACGCCGTCCGTCCGCGGGTCCTGCTCGACGGCCGGGAGGTGCCCGCCGACCCGCCGCCCTCGCCCGCCGGTGCCTCCGGCGCGGCGGTCCCCCCACCCGCGCCCGAGACCCTGCGGCCGTCCTCCCCGCAGGCCGTACGGCCGTCCCCCCGGCAGGTCGTGCGGGCGTCCCTCCCGGTCGGCGGGGGGCCGACCCTGCGGGCTCCGCTGGGGACGATCGCCGGTGCCCGGTCCGGCGACAAGGGCGGCAACGCCAACCTCGGCGTCTGGACCGGGACCGCCGAGCGGTTCGCGTGGCTCTCGGAGCACCTGACGGCCGGGCGGCTGCGGGAGCTCCTCCCGGAGACGGCCGGTCTCGTGGTCGAGCGCTTCGACCTGCCCAACCTGCTCGCCCTCAACTTCGTCGTCCACGGGCTCCTCGGCCGGGGCGTCGCCTCCAGTCCCCGCATGGACGCCCAGGCCAAGGCGCTGGGTGAGGAACTGCGCGCCGCGGTGACGGACATCCCGCGCGCCCTGCTGTGAGCGTCCGGTGCGGCCCGCCGCGCACCGGGTGCGCGGACCGCGGGGCGCCCCGGGCCGGTCCGCCGCTCCCGGGTTCCTGGGAGTTCGACGATCCGTACTGTTTTTCCCCTTTGATCCATTTAGGATTGCGCGCAATTGCGTTGCGAATGTCGTTCGGGGAAGGACCCATCATGCGTTTGCGGTTTCTCGGCTCCACGTCGGAGGCGGGCGCCTGCCCCTCCCTCTACGAGACCGACCGCGGCACCGTCGTCGTCCAGGGGCTCCAGGTGACCGACGCCGAGGCCCTGGCCGGGCTCCGGCACGTCCTGGAGGGGGAGACCGCCGTCGAGGTCCCCCGCGAGCTGCTGGTGGACATCGCCCGGCGGGTGCTCTCCTGAGCCGCGGCGCCCCCGGGACCGGCGGCGGGACCCCCGCCGCACATGTCGATCACGATTGCGCCCGCCCTATGGCATGATCCGAACCCGGCGTCTACCCTCGTGCAGGCCGCCCACCAGGAGGACGAGGAATGAGCGAGTTCCAGCAGGCCCGCACCCGGATGGGCGTGCAGCTCAGGCAGTTGCGGGAGGCCTCCCGCCTGTCGGGCAAGGAACTCGCCGAGCGGCTGGGCTGGCAGGCCTCCAAGGTCTCCCGGATCGAGAACGCCCGCCAGACCGCCACCGTCGACGACATCGGCGCGTGGGGGCGGGCCGTGGGAGCCGCCCCCGAGATCGTCGAGGAGCTCACCGAGCAGCTCACCGGGCTGCTGGAGCGCCAGGACTCCTGGCGGCAGCGGCACCGCAGCGGCCTGGCCGCGCTCCAGGAGGACATCCGCGACCTGGAGTCGCGGACCACGCTGCTGCGCGCGTTCGAGCCGGGCCTGGTCGTCGGCCTGCTGCAGACCACCGAGTACGCCCGGAGCGTCTTCACCCGGCTCAAGCGCCTCTACAACGCCCCGGACGAGGTCGACGCGGCCATCCGGGTCCGCATGCAGCGCCAGGAGATCCTCTACGACCAGCGCAAGCGGTTCCGCTTCATCGTGCCCGAGGCGGTGCTGCGCTACCGGCTGGCGCCGCTGGACGTGATGTGCGGCCAGCTTGACCGGCTGCTCGCCGTGACCGCGCTGCCGAACGTGGAGTTCGGCGTGGTCCCCTT
Organism: Planomonospora sp. ID91781; assembly: GCF_015711595.1. Classification (NCBI taxonomy): domain Bacteria; kingdom Bacillati; phylum Actinomycetota; class Actinomycetes; order Streptosporangiales; family Streptosporangiaceae; genus Planomonospora; species Planomonospora sp. ID91781. Next base: position 1,530,827 of record NZ_JABTEY010000002.1, read on the forward strand.
CGAGGCGCCCCTGCCGTCCGCCCTGCTCAACGGTTTCTGGATCTACGACCGGGAGCAGGTCGCGGTGCCCACCCGCACCAGGAACCTGGTCCTGCGCGACCCGGAGGACGTCACCTTCTACGAGCGGTCCTTCGAGGAGTTCTGCGAGGTGGCGGCCTTCCGCGAGGACGCGCGGGCGGTGATCGTCCGGGTGCTGGACGATCTGACCCGGCAATCGGCCGAATGATCGCCGCAATTGCTTGATTAAGTTCTGAAGATCGTGCAATCCTCGACGGGACGGAGGTGAGGCACGATGCTCGACACGCTGTCCTGTCTGGAGAGGTTCGCCACGGCGACCCGCTTGCACGCCGACCTGTCCCTGTCGGGCGTGTCGCTCGGCGACCCGGCCTACGTCCGCGTCCGCAACCGGTTCAGTGAAACCCTGTCGGAGACCGTCACCTGCGCGCCGGACGGCGGCTTCATCACCTCGTGGGGCTACCGGCTCGGCAGCGCCGACGACGTCGAGGCCGCCGCGGCCCGGCTGGCCTACCTCCTGGCGGCCATGCCCGCCTGAGCGCGGCGCCCCCGGCCCCGCCCGCAGGACCCGTGCCCGCCGGACGTCCGCGCCCGGGAAGGCCCGTCCTCCGGCGCGCGCCCGGTCCCGCTCAGGAGACGGGGAAGACCGACGGGTCCAGGCCCACCTCGCGGGCGGCGGCGACGCGGGCGTGGTGAAGGAGCCGGCTCCTGGACATGTTCCCGGCGTCCAGGGTGTAGCGGATGGCCAGGCCGTCGAGCATGCCGTCGAGGCGCTCGGCCGCGCCCTGCGGGTCGTCGCACACGAACTCCCCCAGCATCACGCCCTGCATGATCACCTCTCGGAGGATCTCGATCCAGGCGCCCTCGAACTCCAGCAGGATGGTCCGGACGTGCTCCTCGCGCACCCCGACCGCCCAGGCGTCGAGCCAGAGGATCCAGCCCTGGTCGTCCCGGGAGGCCGGGATGCACAGGCGCAGGACGTTGTCCAGCCGCTGCACCGCCGTCCCCGGGCCGTCGACGATCTCCCTGAGCCGCTGGATCTCCGACTCGGTCGTGCTGCGGAGCATCTCGGTGATGAGATCGTCCTTGGTGGCGAAGTGATAGTGGATCAGTCCGCCGCTCACGTTCGTCGCCCTGGCGATGTCGGCGACGCGGGTGCCGGCCAGCCCCCGCTCCAGCACGACCCTCCGGGCGGCCTCGAGCAGCTCCGCCCGCCGCTGGTCCGCCTGGTCCGCGCGGCTGCCGCGCGCCCCTTCTCCGCTCTGCACGGCGCAAGACTACAGCAGCGCGCCTCCCCCGCCCCGTCCGGCGACGGCCGCCGGGACCGCCGGTGCGGACGGTCCGGCGGGTACGCCGGGGACGGGGGAGGCACCCGGTTCAACCGCAGCGGTAGAGGGACGGGCCGGTACCGGTGGTGCTCTCCGCGGTGCCGCCGTACTCCGCGGCATCGACGACGGTGCAGTTGGCCTGCACCCAGGTGCTCACCTCGGAGGAGCCCCCGCCGCCGGGACCGCGCCGCCCGTCTCCGGGCATCACGTATCTCAGCCGCCCGGAGGCGACGAGTTCCCGGAGCCGGTCCACGGTCATGGCGGGGTCGCCTCCGGTGAAGCCGCCCATCGCGATGACGGGCAGGCCCGTCGAGAGGATGGCCGAGGAGGCGCTCTGCGCGCTGCCCACCGCCACCAGCCAGGTCGCCCCGCCCCGGTTCTCCTTCAGGTAGGCGATCATCTCCGTGCTCAGGGACCTGTCGGGACCGCCGTCCCGCATCCCACCGCGTACGGCGCCGCCCGGCATCCCGTCGAAACCCCGCAGGCCGCCGGGACCACCGCCTCCGGCCGGGCCCGCGGTCGGGTTCGTCCCGTTGACGGCCGAGCCGAGCGGGGTCAGCGCGTAGGCCGCGGGACCGGCCAGGCCGCCGATCACCCCCGCGAGCAGCGCGACCGCGGCGATCCGCAGCCTGCTCCGCCGCCCGAGGCGGGCCGCGACCAGACCGAGCGCCGCCACCGCGCTCATCCCCGCCACGGCCCAGGCCAGCCAGGGCACGAAGTCCGGGCTGCGGCGCAGCACGGTGAACGACCACGCGCCGGTGACCGCGATCCCGAGCGGGAGCGCCCACGCCCACGCCGGGGAGTCGCGGTGGGCCTGCCACATCAGCACCCCGCCGATCCCGGTGAGGGCGGCGACGGCCGGGGCCATCGCGGTGGTGTAGTACGGGTGGAAGGTACCGCTGGAGAAGCTGAAGACCGCGTAGTGCACGACCAGCCAGCCGCCCCACAGCAGCAGTGCGGCGCGGGCTCCGGCCAGGGACCGGCGGGTGGTCAGGACCAGGCCGCAGGCCAGCGCCAGGACCGCGAAGGGCAGCAGCCAGGAGATCTGACCGGCCAGCACCTCGTTGAACAGGCGCCCCGCACCCGGCTCCCCGCCGAACCCGCCCCCTCCGCCGCCGCCCCGGCCGCTCCCGCCGAAGATCCGGCCGAGGCCGTTGTAACCGATGACCAGGTCCCGGACGGAGTTGTCGGTGCTGCCGCCGACGTAGGGGCGGCTCCCGGCCGGCCACAGGTCGACCACGAGCATCCACCACCCGCTGGAGGCGGCCAGGGCCGCGCCCGCGGCCAGCAGCCGTCCGAACCGGCGCACCACCGTGCCCGGTGCCAGCGCCAGGTAGACCAGGGCGAAGGCCGGGACCACCAGGTAGGCCTGGAGCATCTTGGTGTTGAAGGCGAGGCCGACGAGGACGGCCGAGACGACCAGCGTGCGCGTCCGGCCGCCGCGGACCGCCTCCAGGCAGAACCACGCGGCCAGCACCAGGAGCAGCACCAGGATCGTGTCGGGGTTGTTGTCCCGGTTGATCGCGACCGTGATCGGGGTCAGCGTCATCACCAGGGCCGCGGCCAGCCCCGCGGCCTGCGGGGCGTGGCCCGGCAGCTCCGCCAGGGAGCGCCGCACCGCCGAGTGCACGACCCAGACGGCGGCGACGCCCGCGACCGCCTGGGGCAGGAGCATGCTCCACGTGCCGTAACCGAAGATCCTCGCCGACAGGCCCATCACCCACAGCGCGACCGGCGGCTTGTCCACGGTGATGAACGACCCGGCGTCCAGCGCGCCGAAGAAGAACGCCTTCCAGCTCTGCGTGCCCGACAGGATCGCGGCCGCGTAGTAGTCGTTGGCGTCGCCGTTCCGGCCGAGCGCCCAGGTGTGCAGGAAGGCCGCCAGCGCCAGTACGGCCCAGAGGCCGGGACGCGCCCACCGGGGCGCGCCGGCGGCCGGGCCCCCGTGCCGGGCGGCCCGCGGGACGTCCGGCACGCGGGGGGCGGCGTCCCGGGCGGTGGAGGCCCCGCCGGAGACGGCGTCCGGAGCGGCGGGGACTCCCGGCACCGCGCCGGGACCGGCGGGGGTCGCGGGAACGGGGCCGTTCACCGGGTGGCCTCCTTCACCCGGCGGGGGTGGAAGACCCAGGCGCGCAGCAGCAGGAAGCGCACCAGGGTGGCGAGGGCGTTGGCGGTGATGACCGCGGCGATCTCTGCGGCGGTGGGCGCGTCCGGCACGAGGAGGCCCAGCAGGGCGAGACCGCCGGTGCTCAGCGCGAGGCCGGCGACCAGGGTGAGACCGCCTTCGAGCTGGTGGCGCAGCGCTCCGGCGCGCCCGGTGACGCCGAAGGTGAAACGGCGGTTGGCGGCGGTGTTCGCGACGGCGGTGACGACCAGGGCGACGCCGTTGGCGACCACGGCGGGCACCAGCAGCCGCAGGGCGACGAACAGCAGGAGGTGCGCCAGGGTGCTGACCAGCCCGATGACGACGAAACCGGGTAGCTGGCGGGCCATCCCGCCGGGCAGCCGGGCGTTCCCGACCCGCGGCGGGACGGGGAGGCGAGCCGGGCCGGACAGCGTCCTGCGGGCCACGCGCGCCATGCCCTTCAGGTCGTCCATGACGGTCCTGAGGATGTCCACCCGGCTGTCGGGGTCGTCCACCCAGTCCACCGGCACCTCGTGGATGCGCAGCCCGTGCCGCTCGGCGAGCAGCAGCAGCTCGGTGTCGAAGAACCACTCCTCGTCCTCGACCGCCGGCAGCAGCGCCTGGGCGATCTCGGTGCGGACCGCCTTGAACCCGCACTGGGCGTCGGAGAAGCCCGCGCCCATCGCCCCGCGGAGCATCAGGTTGTAGGTCCGCGAGATGAGCTCCCGCCTGGGCCCGCGCACCACGTTCGCGCCCCGGGACAGGCGGGTGCCGATGGCCAGGTCGCTGTGGCCCGACAGCAGCGGGGCCACCAGCGGCAGGAACGCGTCCAGGTCGGTGGACAGGTCCACGTCCATGTAGGCGACCACGTCGGCGGCGCTCTCCGACCAGACCCTGCGCAGCGCCCGGCCCCGGCCCTTGGCGTCCAGGTGGACGGCGTGCACGTGCGGCAGCTCCCGGCTCAGGTCCAGGGCGATGCGCCAGGTCCCGTCGGTGCTGGCGCTGTCGGCGATCGTGACGCGGAAGGCGTACGGGAAGGTCCCGGTGAGGTAGGCGTGCAGGCGGCGGACGCTCTCGGCCAGCACCCGCTGCTCGTTGTGGACGGGCACCACGACCTCGACCAGCCGGGTGCGGACCGGTGCCGGAACCGTCAGCTGATCCATGTTCTCCTCCGCGGACGGTGGTTCTGCTCTCTCATGACCCCAGACTCGGCACGCGGTCTTGGGTGATCCTGAGGCGACCGTTAACGCGGGATGAGAAAAACAGGCACCGGGCACGAAAGGACGGGACCGCCGTGGCCGTCCCGCCCCCTCCCCCGGCCGGGGGTCGTCTGCCGGGGCTCAGTCCCCGCCGCCCGCCACGGGGGAACCGGGAAGGCGCAGCCGGGCGACGGTCCCGCCGCCGTCGGCGTTCTCCAGGGCGACCTCGCCCCCGGCCTCCCGTACGGCCTGCGCCACGATCGCCAGTCCCAGGCCCGAGCCCGGCATGCTCCGGGCCGAGGGCGAGCGCCAGAACCGGTCGAAGACGTAGGGCAGCTCCTCCCGGCCGATGCCGGGACCGTGGTCGCGGACGGTCAGCTCGCCGTCGCGGAGCCGTACCACCACCGGCCCCCGCGCCCCGCCACCGGGACCATCGGGACCACCGGCACTGTCGAGACCGCCCAGATCATCAGAACCTCCGGGCCCGCCGGGGCCGGCGCCTCCCGGGCCGTCGCCGGGGCCGGGGTCCGCGGAGAACTTCACCGCGTTGTCGAGCAGGTTCACCACCGCGCGCTCCAGCGCGGCCGGGTCCGCGTGGACGTACCAGGGCCCGAGGTCGGTCTCTATCGGCAGGTCGCGGGCGCGGAGCCGGGCCCGTCCCACGGCCGCCCCGACCACCTCGTGGAAGGCCACCTCGACACGCGGCGCGTGCTCGCTGTCGCCCCGGGAGAGCTGGAGCAGAGCTCCGACCAGGGTGGACATCTCCTCGAACTGGGCCTTGAGGCCGGTCAGCAGCCTGCGCTTGGGGGCGGGCTCCAGCGGGCGGCCGGAGTCCTCGCTGCGCAGCAGCAGGTCGATGTTGGTGCGCAGGCTGGTCAGCGGGGTGCGCAGCTCGTGCCCGGCGTCGGCGATCAGCCGCCGCTGGCGCTCCCGGGACCCGGCCAGCGCGGCGGTCATCGCGTTGAAGGAGGCGCCGAGCCGGGCGAGCTCGTCGGTGCCCTCGACCGGGATGCGGGTGCCGAGGTCCTCGGTCCTGGCGACGTGCTCCACCGCCCCGGTCAGCCGCTCCACCGGCCGCAGCGCCGTACGGGCGATGAGCCGGCCCGCGGTCGCCGCGCCCACCACGCCGAGCGCGGCGACCCCGGCCAGGATCCCGGCGAGCGCGGTGAGCGTGGACCGGAACTCCTCCAGCGGCCGGGACTCCATCAGCACCAGGCCGCCGCCGACGCTCTGGACCAGCACCCGGACCTCGTCCCCGTCCGAGGTCGTCCCGTCCCGGAACGCCTCCGTGCCCCTGGGCGCCCGTGCCAGTTCCCGGTCGCCCGGGACGACCTCGACCTCGGTGCCGACGGCGCACGTCCGGCCGGCCGCGTCGACCAGCTGGAGGAGGGCCAGCCGGGGCGGCGGCGGGCGGTCCGGTTCCGCCCCGGAGCAGTACCGCTCGATCCACTCGACGCCCTGCGGCCCCTTCGGGCTGCGCAGGGACCGGTCCACCTGGTCGAGGAGCTCGGAGCGGACCAGGAACCAGCAGGCGCCCGCGCACACCGCGATCGCCGCCGCGACGGCCGTCGCGACCAGCAGGGTGAGCCGCGAGCGCAGGGAGCGGGGACCCGTCCTCACGGCGTCCTCACGGCGAGGTCCGCAGCACGTAGCCGACGCCGCGGACGGTGTGGATCAGCCGGGGCAGCCCGCCCGTCTCGGTCTTCCGCCGCAGGTACATCACGTAGACGTCGAGGGAGTTGGACGACGGCTCGAAGTCGAAGCCCCACACCTCGCTGAGGATCTGCTCGCGGGTGAGCACCTGCCGGGGGTGCACCATGAACAGCTCCAGCAGCAGGTACTCGGTCCGGGTCAGCTCCAGCGGGACGCCCGCTCTGGTGACCTCCCGGCCGGCGGTGTCCATCCGCAGGTCGCCGTAGACGAGCACGCCGGAGTCCCGCTCCGCCGCCGGGGCGGCCAGGGCGCCGCGCCGCAGCAGGGCCCGGACCCGGGCCAGCAACTCGTCCAGCTCGAACGGCTTGGCCAGGTAGTCGTCGGCCCCGGCGTCCAGCCCGGAGACCCTGTCGCCCACGGCGTCGCGCGCGGTCAGCATGAGCACCGGCACGTGGTTTCCGGCCGCCCGGAGCCTGCGGCAGGCGGTCAGCCCGTCCAGCCGGGGCATCATCACGTCCAGCAGCACCACCTCGTACGGCTCCCGCTCCAGGACCTCCAGCGCGGCCTGCCCGTCGGAGGCCAGGCCCACCCGGTAGCCCTCGTACTCCAGGCTGCTCTGCAGCGCCTCCCTGAGCGCGGGCTCGTCGTCCACGACCAGTATCCGCGCCGCCCCACCGTCGCCCATGCCTGCAACGCTAGAGACCCTTCATGAGAGGCTCATGAAGGGACCCTGAGTTTTCGCCGGGATCGGCTCCCGGACGGAGGCGCCCGCCGCCGGCGACGGGGCTCAGGACAGCAGCGCCATCGCGGCGTTGTGGCCGGGGATGCCGCTGACGCCGCCGCCGCGCCGGGCGCCCGCGCCGCAGAGCAGGATCCGCTCGAAACCGGTCTCCACGCCCCACCTGCCCGGCTCGCCGAACGGCCAGGACAGGTCGCGGTGGAAGATGTGCCCGCCGGGCAGGCCCGCCTCGGCCTCCAGGTCCACCGGGGTCTTCGCCTCCAGGCAGGGGCGGCCGTCCGGGTCGCGCAGCAGGCAGTCCTCGATCGGCTCGGCGAGGACCCGGTTCACCGAGGCGAGCGTCGCGCGCACCGCCTCCTCCCGCGCCCCGGCGGGGTCGGCGCGGAACAGCCGGGCGGGCATGTGCAGGCCGAACAGGGTCATCGTCTGGGCCCCGGCCGCGCGCAGCTCCGGGCCGAGGATGGAGGGGTCGGTCAGCGAGTGGCAGTACACCTCGGCCGGGGGCAGTCCCGGGATCGTCCCCCGCGCGGCCTCGGCGTGGGCGCGGGCGAGCTGCTCGCGGCCCTCGTTGATGTGGAACGTGCCGCTGAAGGCCGCCGCCGGATCGACCTCCGGGTCCCTGAGCCGGGGCAGCCGGGACAGCACCATGTTGATCTTCAGCTGGGCGCCCTCCGGCGCGGGCCCGTCCCCGCCGCCGCCGAGCAGCCGGGCCAGTACGGCGGGCGGCACGTTGGCCAGCACCCGCTCGCCGGTGACCGCGTGCTCACCGGCGCCGTCGCGGAAGGTCACCTCCCCGCCGGGGTCGATCGCCACCACCTCGGCCCCGGTGCGGATCTCCGCCCCGGCCGCCCGCGCGGCCCCGGCCAGCGCCCCGGAGACGGCGCCCATCCCGCCGACCGGGACGTTCCACTCGCCGGTGCCGTCGCCGATCACGTGGTACAGGAGGCACCTGTTGGCCAGCAGGCCCTCGTCGCACGGGTCGGCGAAGGTGCCGATCAGGGCGTCGGTGAGCACCACCCCGCGCACGGTGTCGTCGGCGAACCGCTCGTCCACGACCTCGCCGATCGGCCGCTCGAACAGCTCGCGCCAGGTCTCGCCGCCCACCAGGTCGCGCATCGCCGTACGGCTCACGAGGGGTTCGAGCAGGGTCGGCGCGATCCGGGCGGCCGCCTGCGCGGTCATCGCGTAGAAGCGCCGCCAGGCCTCGAGGTCGGCGGTCCCGCCGGTGACCCGGGCGAACGACGCGGCGGTGCGGTGCTCGTCGCCGCCGTCCACCAGCAGGCCGGTCTCCCCCACCGGGGTGTAGGAGGCGTAACGGCGGCGGCGCAGCTCCACCGCGAGCCCCAGGTCCTTCACGATCTTGGCCGGGAGCAGGCTGACCAGGTAGGAGTAGCGCGACAGGCGGGCGTCGACCCCCGGGAACGCCCGGGCCGAGACGGCCAGGCCGCCCACGTGGCCGAGGCGTTCGAGGACGAGCACCCGGCGGCCGGCGCGGGCGAGGTAGGCCGCGGCGACCAGGCCGTTGTGCCCGCCTCCGGCGACGACGACGTCGTATCGGGAGGCGCTGCGGGAGCGGACCGGGTACGTCGGCTCGGCGGGTGCCATGCCGGGCACCATATATCGAAAAAGACAAAAAGGTCTATAGCTCCCGCCCACCCGGAGCGGCCGCGGATCCGCCGCCGGGCCGGAGCCGGATCCGCGGCCCCCTCACGCCCGGCTCCCGCCCCACCGGCTCCGCCTCGCCCCTGGCCGACCGGTCCCGCCGCACCCCGGCCGACCGGCCCGCACGGTCAGCCCCTGGCCGTGCCGAGGGCGATGGAGAGCAGGACCGCGGCGGGGCCGGTGGGCGGGCGCCCCCGGCGCCAGACCGCCCGCAGGCTGCGCTCCAGGTCGATGCCGGCGGTCGCCACCTCGGCCAGCCGCCCGGTGGCCAGCTCCCCCTCGACCGCGTAACCGCTCAGCACCGCCGGGGCCGAGCCCTCGCGGGCGGCGCCCTTGACCGCGGTGTTCGAGCCGAGCTCCAGCCGGGGGGCCGCGACGGCGTGCCCGGCCAGCGCCCGGTCGAGGGTCTCCCGGGTGCCGGAGCCGCGCTCGCGGACCACCAGCGGGGTCGCGGCCAGTTCCGCGGCGAGCAGCGGCGTACGGCGGCGCGCCCACGGATGGCCCGCCGCGACCACGACCACCAGCCGGTCCGTGGCCACCACCCGGGAGGCCAGCCCCTGCGGCACCGAGGGACCCTCCACGAACCCGAGCTCGATCCCGCCCGCCTCCCCTCCGACGAGCCTGGCCACCTCCGCGGAGTTCTGCACCTCCAGCCCGACCTGGACCTGCGGCTCCCGGCCCTGCAGCTCCCCGAGCCAGCGCGGCAGGAGGTACTCGGCCACGGTCATGCTGGCCGCGATGTGCAGGTGCGCCGCCCGCGCGTGCCGTACGGCCTCCGCCCCGCGCATCAGCTCCTCGGCCGCGGCGAGCACCTGCGCCGCCCAGGCCGCGATCATCGTCCCCTGGGAGGTGAGGGTGGAGCCGCGGGGGGTGCGCTCCAGTAGGGTCAGGCCGAGGCGCCGCTCCAGGAGCGCGATCCGCTTGCTCGCCGAGGGCTGCGCGATGCCCGCCGTCCGGGCCGCCTGCCCCAGGCTCCCCAGCCTCTCGACGTCGACGAGCAACCGCAGGGACTCCAGGTCGGGCAGTGTGCTCATAGCCCCAGGCTATGGCGTGGCCTCGCGGCGGCGGTCCGAGGTCGTCGCCGGGATGTGCGACGACCCCCGACCTTTACAATGTAGATTCTTTGTTGCCCCGCCCCGGCTTCCGTCCGGGCTCCGGGCGGAAGCCGCGCCTTACCATGCCGTAACGTGCTTGTTTGAAGCAGAAACGACCGTTTGCGCCGTTCCAGCCGGGCGACCGTCCGGCCCCGGATCCAGGAGACAGAACCCGCTCATGCGTACCACCCAGCAGCCGCTCGACGACATGCTCCGCCCCTCCGAGGAGGTGGCCGAGGCGCTGGCGCAGGGTTCCCCCGTCGTGGCCCTCGAGTCCACGATCATCTCGCACGGCCTCCCCCAGCCCCGCAACCTGGAGGTCGCGGCCGAGCTGGAGGAGATCGTCCGCGAGGAGGGGGCCGTGCCCGCGACCATCGCGGTGCTGGACGGGGTCGCACGCATCGGCCTGGACTCCGCCGGGCTCGAGCGGATCGCCACCGGGTCCGGTCTGCGCAAGCTGGGCTTCCGCGATCTGCCCCTCGCCGCGGCGCTGGAGGCGAGCGGCGCGACCACGGTCTCGGCGACGTCGTTCCTGGCCGCCCGGGCCGGCATCCGCGTCTTCGCCACCGGCGGGCTCGGCGGCGTCCACCGCGAGTGGAACGCCACCCAGGACGAGTCGGCCGACCTCGACGCGCTCAGCCGTACCCGCATCACCGTCGTGTGCGCGGGGGTGAAGTCGATCCTGGACGTCCCGGCCACCCTGCAGCGGCTGGAGACCCGGGGCGTCACCGTCGCGGGGTTCCGCACCGACGAGTTCCCCGGTTTCTACCTGCACACCTCCGGCGAGCCGGTCGAGTGGCGGATCGAGACCCCGGACGAGGCCGCCGCCGCGATGCGGGCCCAGGACGCCCTCGGCGGCCCGGAGACCGCCCTGATCGTGGCCAACCCGGTCCCCCGCGACCAGCAGCTCGACCCGGAGCTGCACGACCGCGTGCTCGCCGAGGCCCTCGCCGCGGCGGAGCGGGAGAAGGTCACCGGCCAGGCGATCACCCCGTTCCTCCTCGGCTACCTGGTACGCGGCACCGGCGGCGCCTCGCTGGAGGCGAACCTGGCCGCCGTCCGCGGGAACGTCCGCCTGGCCGCGAGGATCGCCCGGTCCTGGAGCAGGGAGGACTGACACCCCGTGAAGGACACCGAGGACACCGAGGGGCCCGGGAGGACCGCGGACGCCGGGGACGCCGGGAACGCTGCGGGCGCCGGGGACGCCGCGGGCGGCAGGGGCCTGCTGGTGGTCGGCGACGTTGTCACCGACGTCGTCGCGCTGCACGGCCAGGCCGGGTTCGCCGGGCTGGCCGCCGGCACGGACACCGCCGCCGACATCGAGCTGCGCCCGGGCGGCTCGGGGGCCAACACCGCCGCCTGGGCCGCCCGCCTGGGCGCGGACGTGCGGTTCCTGGCCCGGGTCGGCGCCGACACCGGCGGCTGGCACGAGGCGGAGCTGCGGCGGGCCGGGGTCCGGCCGTACCTGCGCACGGACCCGGAACGGCCGACCGCCGTGGTGATCGCCGTGGTCGACGGGACCGGGGAGCGGTCCATGCTCACCAACCGGGGCGCGGGCGGGCGCCTGGGCGTGGCCGACTGGGACCCGGCCCTGCTCGACGGGGTGGCCCACCTGCACCTGTCCGGCTATCTCCTCTTCGCCGAACCCGGCCTGCTGCTGACCCGCCTGGTCCTGGCCGAGGCCGGCCGGCGCGGCCTGTCCAGCAGCGTGGACCCCGCCTCGACGGGTTTCCTGCGGGCCTTCGGGACCGAGCGGTTCGTCCGCGAGACCGCACCGGCCGGGCTGGTGATCCCCAACCGGGACGAGGCGCTGCTGCTGACCGGCGAGACCTCCGCCGAGCGGGCGGCCGAGCGGCTCAGTCTCCGGTACGGCGCGGCGGCGGTGAAACTCGGCTCCCAGGGGGCCGTGCTGGCCCGGCGGGGACGTCTCGTCGCCCGGGTCCCGGGTGTCGCCGCCCAGGCCGTGGACTCCACCGGGGCGGGGGACGCGTTCGCCGCCGGGCTGCTGACGGCCCTGCTGACGGGGGCCGATGACGAGGCCGCGTTGGAAGCGGGGAGCCGGGCCGGCGCCGAAGCTGTTACGGTCATCGGTGGTCGTCCGCGTATCCTACGGTCTGATCTGGGTTCCAACCAGCTTTACCCTCTTAAGACCAATTGATAGCTTGCGGCGTAGGCTGCACCATTAGCCACATGCGTCACTTTGGGGAGGTTGCGGTCAACCGATGGATGCCGAGTCATCGATCTGCCTGAGTGATCTGGTCCCGGCCCTGCGCTGGAGCCGTCAGCAGCAGGTCGCCGAAGCCCTGGCCGACCCCCGCCTGCCGGCGGGCTGGTGGTCCTCCGTCACCCTCCCCAAGGCCCTCGGCACCGCCGGGCTCGACTGGGTCTGCGACCGGCTGGCCCGGCTCTCGGTCGCCCGGTGGGAGCACCTGCCGCTGAGCGACGTGCTGCCCGCCCTGCACGTGCACACCGTCGACCCCACCCTCCCAGGCTGGCCGGAGCCCGCGCGCTCGGCCATCGCCGGTCTGGGCGGCTGGTCCCGGCTGCGCCGCCTGACCGCCGGCGACCTCACCGGATCCGCCGTGCCCGCCTCCCCCGAGGTGGTGGTCACCGCGATGTTCCGCGAGGTGCTCGGCCGGATCCCGGGGCTCACCGAGCAGGCCGCACAGGCCGCCCCGGCCGCCGCGCAGGCCGCTCCCGCCTCGCCCGCCGTCTCCTCCCCGCCGACCGTCCCGGTGCCGGCCCAGGCCCCGCCGACCGTCCCGGTGCCCGCGCAGGCCCCGCCCCCCGCGCAGACCGCCCCGGCCCCGCTGCCCCAGCGGCCCGTCCCGGCGGCCCCGCCCGCCCCGCCCCGGGTCGACATCAGCGACTACCCGCTGGTGCGCCTGGTGGACAACATGTTCCGCGACTGGAGCCCGCTGGAGCGGGCCGTCGCCGTGGACCGCCTGTTCGCCGTCGACCCGATCAGCCTGCGCGCGCTGGCGCACAAGCTCAACGCCGACCTGGGCGCCCTCTCGGCGGCCCAGCGCGCCGCCGAGGAGCGCATCCTGCTCTGGCTGCGCTCCTCGGAGTCGGCCCCGCTGACCGGCCACATGTTCGGCCTCACCGAGTGGCTGGGCGCCGCCGCCACCGAGGACCAGCTCATCGGCGCCGACCCCGCGCACCCCGTCGAGGTCCCCGCGCTCGGCACCCCGCTCTGGCGGGTCCTGGTCACCCTCATGCCCGACCGGCGGCTCCAGGACGGCTGGCTCGTCGTCGGCGACCTGGGCGGCCTGCGGGAGCGGACCACCCAGCTGCTCGCGAGCGAACCGGACGACGCCGACGTCTTCGCGCTCATGGAGCACCAGCTCGGCATCCGCACCCACTCCGCGCAGGCGTGGCTGGACGCGCTCGCCGCGTCCGCGGCGCCCGGGGAGTCCTCCGCCGCGTCCGACGGCACGGGCACCAAGCAGCTGCCCCGCCGTACGCCGGGGGCCAACGGCCACCACCGCGGCGGCCAGCCGATCCCCCAGGTCGACGCCGGCTCGATCGACCCCCGCGCCGCCCTGGCGGCGCTCTCGGCGCTGTCCGGCAACAGCCGGCCGCACCTGATCACCAGCCAGCGGGAGCGCTCCCCGATGCCCCCGCCGCCCAACCCGGCCACCGATCCCAGCCGCTGGCAGCGGATCGAGGTCACCAGCGAGCACCTGCGCGGGGCGCCGGTGGCCGTGCCCGAGGGGTACGCCACCCGGCTCGGGATGCGGCCCGGCACGCTGCTGTCGGTGACCGGCCCCGGCGACAACGCGGTGGTCCTCGTCTGGCGGGACCACCCGGTCTTCGACTCGCTGCAGCCCGTGCTGATGCGCCTGAACGCCCGGCCGGGCGACCAGGTCTACGTGACCGTGGACGGCTACCGCCTGGAGGCCCAGCTGCCCAGCTGACCCCGCGCCCGTCATCCGGGCCGGGGACCGGGAATCCAGCCGAGGCGCTGGTACGGCAGGCGGGCGGGCGGGCCCACCCGCACGTCCCGCCATGGCCGGGGCTGGACGCTCCGCCGAGATCCCCCCGTGTCCCGAGGTCCCGTCGCGTCCCAGCTCTGTCACCCGCGCCACCACCGTCACCGACGGTGTCTTCGCCCCCGGCCACCTGGGCGAACCCACCCAGCACCCGCCGTTCGAGCTGATCGACGCGGTGCCGGCGACACCGGGCGGCATTCTCGCGGCGATGCCGGTCGCAGGGCTCTTGGCGGGGCCGCGTGAGGCCGGGGACTCAGGGTTCGTCGGCGGGGAAGGCGAACATCCGGATGTACAGGGGCCGCGCATCCGGCGGCGCGTCCTGCACCCGGGGGCTGTACTTGAGCAGCAGCGCGATGTAGGCGTCGAAGAACTCGGCGAACTCTTCCCTGGTCATCCGGCCGAGACCGCGTGAGCCCTTGGCCCAGTCGGGATCGCGCCGGTACGCCTCGGGGAAGCGCTCCAGCAGCGCCCGGTCCTCCTCGAAGCCGACGCGGTGGAACTCCTCCAGCACCGGGCGGTCCTCGGGCGCGAGCTGCCCGGGGGTCGGTGCGCGCATGTCGCGTGGGCTCTCGGTCCTGCGCCACCAGCGCTCCCGGCCGGCCGAGCGCTCCGGGATCTCCTCGATGAATCCACGCTTCTCCAGCTGCCGCAGGTGGTAGCTGGTCGTGCCGGTCTTCGCGCCGAGCCGTTCGCCGATCGTCGTGGAGGTCGCGGGCCCGTGGATGTTGAGGTGGCGCAGGATGAGGCGCCGCATGGGGTGGGCCAGCGCCTTGAGGCGGGCCGGGTCGTCGAGCAGGAACGGCTCCTCGTCCTTCATGAGGATCACCCTAGTCCTTCAGAACGATATCTGCAGAGAAGTCTTTGCCGAGACTTCTCTGCAGAGTAGTTTCGGCAGCATGCATCGAATCGCCCTGGCCGCAGGCCTCGCCCTCACCCTGACGGCCGCCCCCGCAGTGGTCCTTGCAGCGTCCCCCGCGGCTGCCGTCGCTGCCCACCGGCCGTCCTCCGCCGTCGAACACGCGCCCGTTCCCGGGGAAGCGCCGGTCGCCGTTCCCGCCGACCTGACCGGGAAGGAGGTGAGTTTCCCGAGCGGTGGCGGGCTCACCCTGCACGGCACCGTGCTGTCGCCGGTGAAGGCGTCGCCGGGGCGGCCCGGCATGGTGCTCGTCCACGGGGCCGGCACCGGCACTCCGCGCGCCAAGCTCATGGGCGAGGCCGTGGAGTTCGCCCGCAGAGGCGTGTCCGTACTGATCTACGACAAGAGGTCGGAGGGCTACTCGCTCTTCCAGCGGTCCTACTCGACGCTCGCGGACGACGCGCTGGGCGCGGTGGCCGCGCTGCGGGCGCAGCCGGGCGTGGACCCGGCGAAGGTGGGCGTCTGGGGACTCAGCGAGGGCGGCTGGATCGCGCCCCTCACGGCCTCCCGCTCGCGGGACATCGCCTTCGTCGTGGTCGTCGGCGCCAACGCGCTCGCACCGCTGCGGCAGCAGACCTGGGCCGTCGCCGCGGGCCTGCGCAAGGCGGGGGTGACGGGGTCACTGGTGGACCGGGCCGAGCCGACCCTGTACCGGGCGATCGCCGACGGCGGCATGTTCCCCGAGCCCTGGTACGACCCCGAGCCGGTCCTCGCCGCGGTGCGGCAGCCGGTGCTCGCCATCTGGGGGGTCCACGATCTGCTGACGCCGCCCGAGGAGACCCCGCCGATCTTCGCGCGGGCGCTGGAGAAGGGCGGCAACCGGCACTACACGTTCCGGTTCTTCCCCGGGGCGGACCACGCCGCCCACCTCACGCCCGACGGCGGCGTCACCCGGCTGCCCGCCCTCGCTCCCGGGTACGCCGACCTGGTCGGCTCCTGGATCCAGGAGGTCGTCTCGGGGCGGCCGCCGCTGGCGAGCACGTCGGGCCCCGCGCCCGAGCAGGTGACGCCGACCGTGCCGGTGGACCCTCCGGCGCCGTGGGAGTCGGCGCCGGTGCAGCTGGCCGTGATGCTGCTGCTGATCGTCGCGTTCGCCGCCTACCCGTTGACCGCCCTCGCCCGCCGGCTGCGCGGGCGGCCCCGTACGGCCAGGCCGGCCGCGCCGCGCGTGCTGAGCGCCGCCGGGCTGATCTCGGTGCTCGGGTCCTTCGCCTTCCTGGCCTACCTGATCATGACCGGGGGCAAGCTGGCCGCGCCGGGGCCGGTGCTGCTCGGCCGCCCGGTCGTCTGGCTGGCCTTGCAAGCCTCGGCGCTGACCACGGTGGCCACCTCCGTATGGACGGTCCGGGCGTGGCGGAAGGCGGAGACGAGGAGCGAGCGGGTCCGTCTCGGCCTCCTGCTCACCGGCGGTGCCGCGTTCCTCCCGTGGGCGCTCTACTGGGGCCTGCTGCTCCCCTGAGCGGGGACCCCCCGATCCTCATTCGGCGGACCGGCTCACGCGTACGCGGGACCGGTCCGAGACGCGGCCCCGTACCGGTGCCGCACCCTGCGGACGGGGTCCGGTACGGCCCGCGGGGATGCGCGTCGGACGCGGGCCGTACCGGGTCGAGGGCTCCGCCCGTCAGGCGGCGGAGCAGCTCACGGAGGACGGCGCGCCGCCGCTCCCGGTCCCGGTGAATCCGAAGGACGCCGAGGATCCTGCGGCGAGGTTCCCGTTGTGGTCGGCGTTCCGCACCGAGACGTTCGCGCCGCTCTGGGTGTGCCGGCCGTTCCAGAGCTGGCTGACGGTCTGGCCGCCGGGGAAGGACCAGGTCACGGTCCAGCCGGAGAGCGCCGCGCTGCCGGTGCTGTTGACGGTCACCTCGGCCTGGAAGCCGCCCTGCCAGGAGTTGACCAGTTTGTAGGCCGCGGTGCAGGCCCGGCCGGCGATGGGGGTGGAGCTGGGGGTCACCGTGGGCGTGACCGTGGGGGTCACGGTCGGGGTCGCCGTGGGCGTGTTCGGGGCCGCCATCGCCATGTCGTAGGCCCGCTGCGGGACGAACTGCCCGGCTCCGGCGATGCAGCCGTCCGCCTCACCCGGAAGCTTGATCCAGAGGAACGCGTCGATCATCGAGTCGCCGGTCTCCGTCGTGCTCGGCGTGCCGATCGCCCGGCCGGCCGGGTCGCACCACTCGCTGCCCAGCGGGCCGTTGCCGTTGCGGCTGGTGTCGATGACCGCGCGGAGCCGGGAGATCCCCGTGGCGGAGATGATGTTCTTGGCGTACGCCGTCTCGGTGGAGGTCCACCGGTAGTTGGAGACGTTGAGCGCGATGCCGTCGGCGCTGCTCTCGACGCCCGCGGCCCTCAGCCGGGCCGCGGCCTCGCCCGCGCCCAGCCAGCCCGAGTGGCCGATGTCGAAGTAGACCTTCGCCTGGCTCGAGGCCGCCTTCAGCTTCTTGCCCGCGTACGCCATGGAGGCGTTGACCTCCTGCTGCTGGGAGGAGCTCATGCAGTTGGTCATGATCGGGAGCACGTCGGGTTCGAGGATGATCGAGGCCGGGCGTCCCTGGAGGCCTGCGGCCAGCTCGTCGATCCACTGCCGGTAGGCCGTGTGGTTGGGCGCCCCGCCGGTGCTGGCACCGCTGCAGTCGCGGTTGGGGATGTTGTAGACGACCATGATGGGCGTCTTGCCCGCGGCCGCGGCCGCACCGACGAACGACGACACCTGCGAGCGGACCGTCGAGGTGTTGGTCGTGGTGAACCAGCGCGCCTGCGGCACGGAGGCGATCCGGTCGCGGATGACGGCCGCCCTGGAGTCACCGGGGTTGGCGGCGACCCACCTGGCCGCGCTGGTCTCCGGGTCGACGTAGAAGGAGGAATCGGCCGCGGACGCTCCGGCGGCCAGTGAGACCGCGGCACCGGTGGCCACGACCAGCGCCGCGCACACCGTGGCCAGAATGGACTTTCTTGACATCGAACGGCTCCTTAGGGGGTTGGTGGGAGCGCTCCCAAAGTAGCCGCACACCCCTCCCCCACCTAGTCATGCGCGGTTTCCCGCCCACCTCGCGACCCTCTGAGCTGTGCGAACGGCTTTCACGGGGGATGAAAATTTCACCGCGGACGACGGCACGCGGACTCCGGCCCGTTCGGCGGCGGCCGCGTCGCGGCCGGGAGGATCGGATCACGGGTTCCGCAGCCGCGACCCGATCCTCCCGGCGAGCGCGGACCGCGTGAGGATCAGCCCCGGCGGGAGCGCATGGCCCTGCGGACCGTGACGTCCGGGACCGAGCCCGCGACGATCCTCCGGTAGTCCTCCGACTCCATCGGGCACAGCGTGACGCGGCCCCGCGCGTCGAACAGCAGGCCCCAGCCGTACTTCTTCGGCAGGGGCGAGGCCCGCAGGCACGCCTGGGGCTTCGCGAAGAGGCGCGCCCGCAACTCCGCGCGCTCGGCCTCCGGCACCGCGCCGAGGCCCTCCTGCCGCCTCAGCCACGTCTCGAACAGCACGTCCTCCTGGGTCAGCTCGCCCGGCCCGTCCGAGAGCATCTCGAACTGCACGACGGCGATCGTCTTCTTCCCGTCCCGGCCCGGGGGCGGCACCGTGCTCTCGTCGACCGGGCAGTCCTCGGCGACCGCGATGAGCGTGTCGTAGTAGTTGAGATCCACACCCCCATGATGCCGGAGCGGCCGTCGGGCGGGACAGCCCCGGACGTCGCCGCCCCGGGGCGGGACGGCCGCGAAAGCGTCAACCCTGGGTTGACGCTATAGTGTCGTCAACCTATGGTTGACGCATGGAGAAACCCGTTCAGCTCACCAACCCCGTCCGCCTCGACGACCTCATCGAGGCCATCAAGAAGGTCCACTCCGACGCCCTCGACCAGCTCTCCGACGCGGTCATCGCCGCCGACGCCCTCGGCGAGGTGGCGGACCACCTGATCGGCCACTTCGTGGACCAAGCGCGGCGCTCGGGCGCGTCCTGGACGGACATCGGCAGGAGCATGGGCGTCAGCAAGCAGGCAGCCCAGAAGCGCTTCGTCCCGAAGACCCCCGGCGACCCCTCGGACCTCGACCCCGACCAGGGGTTCCAGCGCTTCACCCCCCGGGCGAGGAACGCCGTGGTGGCGGCGACGAACGAGGCCAGGGCGGCGGGCAACCCCGAGATCGGCCCCGCGCACCTGGTGCTGGGGCTGCTGAGCGAGCCGGAGGCGATCGCCGCCAGGCTGTTCGTCGCGCGGGGCGTGCCCCTGGAGACCGTACGGCAGGCCGCCGTCGCGGCGCTGCCTCCTGCGGCCGAGCAGGTGCCCGACCTGGTCCCGTACGGTCCCCAGGCCCGCAAGGCCCTGGAGCTCACGTTCCGGGAGGCCCTGCGGCTGGGCCACAACTACATCGGGACCGAGCACATCCTGCTCGCGCTGCTGGAGCTCGAGGACGGCACGGGCGTGCTCTCCGGCCTCGGCGTCACCAAGGCCGCCGCGGAGGCCCACATCAGCGAAGCCCTCGCCGCCGCGGTCACGGCCCGCGCGCAGGAGTGACCCCGGCGGGAGCGGCGGCCTCCGGCGCGCCGTCCCCGGTCCGCGGTCCGCGGTCCGCCACGGATCACAGCCGGGGCGGCACGTCGTCACCAGGCGGCGTCCAGGTCGCCTTCGGACAGGAGCTGGTCCGAGATGATCGGCAGCGACGTCGCCGAACCGTCGGTGAGGTCGACCCGGAAGCTCCGCCACCGGTCTATGGAGAGCAGGTGCCGGCCGGTGCCGTCGAGGCTGAAGCGCATGATCTGCGACGTACCGGCCAGTCCCACCGAGGCGAGGCGCCGCGGCGCCTCCCCTCCGTCGGCCGGGACGCGCTTCACGGCGTCGCCCTCCGTGTAGACCAGCGCGCCGCCGTCAGGGGTGAAGGCCACCGCCCCCAGCGGCTGCGGCATGAGGTCGTCCGGCGCGACGAGACGCGCGGCGGCCGGCAGATCGGCCCCGGACGCGCCGAGGTCGAGGACTCCGACTCCCCAGCGGGAAACCGTCAGCGCGATCCGCCGGCCGTCCGGGGCCCAGGACAGGCCGTGCACCGCGAGGGGCCTGCGCACTCTCCAGTCGCGGCGCAGCCCGGTGGCGAGGTCGACGACGGAGACCGTACCCCCCTCGCTGTCGCCCAGGTCCCCGTAGGCGAGCCTGGTGGCGTCCGGGCTCAGGGCGACGGCGTATCCGGAGCCCTGGTCACCCTCGAAGCCGGGCACGGGAACCGGCTCTCCCGGACGCCCGTCCTGGTCGAGGGTGATGCGGAAGAACCGGATGGGATCCTCCGGCCCGGTCCATCCGGAGAGCACGAAGGTGCGGTTGTCGGGCGCCGCCGCCAGGAGATCCCATGATGACAACACCCCCGGCGGCAGCGGGACGGCGGCGATGAACCTCCCGGTCGCCGCGTCGTGCACGGTGGGCCGTGTCGGCGTGTAGACCAGTTCCTTGACGTGCTCCGCCCCCCGGGCGCGCGGCTCCCTGGCGATGACGATGAAGCGCGGCGGTCCGGTCGCGGGCAGGGGCGGGGAGGTCGCCATGGGCGAGGCCAGGGACGTCTCCAGCCGCTGCGCCGCCGGTGCCGCAGGAGCCGGTGTCACGATCTCCGAGGAGTCCCGGCCTCCGGGGGAGACCCGTCCGTCCGCGCGGCCGCCGCCGTCACCGCAGGCCCCGGCCAGTACGAGCGAGAGCACGAGCAGCCCTGTCGCGGTGACGCCTGCGCGCGGGATCATCCCCTGATCCTCTTGGGGTACCGGACAAGCGTCAAGATCCGCCCGGAGGCACCTATGATCACGGGGGTGCGGATCGACCTGGTCACGATCATCGTGGACGACTACGACCGGGCCCTCGAGTTCTTCACCGGCGCCCTGGGGTTCGAGCCGGTCGAGGACTCGCCGTCCCTGACGAACGACGGCCGGCCGAAGCGGTGGGTCGTCGTCCGGCCGCCCGGCGGGGGAACCGGCCTCCTGCTCGCCCGGGCGGACGGCGAACGCCAGCGCGCCGCCGTCGGCGACCAGGTCGCCGGCAGAGTGGGCTTCTTCCTGCGGGTGGACGACTTCGACGCGGCCCACCGGCGGATGACGGCGGCCGGGGTCGAGTTCGTGACCGCGCCGCGCACGGAGCCCTACGGCCGGATCGCCGTGTTCCTGGACGTCGCCGGCAACCGGTGGGACCTGCTCGGCCCGGCCTGACGGCGCATCGGAGTCCGCCGAGCCCCGGCGGGCGGGGAGCCCCTGAGGTGAGGCGATCGCCGTCGCCTCCCCTTCCCGTCGGGCGGGGCATCGGTGCCGCCGTCGTCCTCCACGGGTCTCCGCCGGCTCCGGAAACCCGCCCGCCGATCCGGCCTCCGGCCGCAAGAGCGTCCCAAGCGTCCTCCAAGTGCGCCCTTCTAACGTCGTCCGCAACGGCCGCACGCGAGGAAGGGCATGTCACATGGGTGAGGTAGTGATCGTCGGGGGTACCGGCGGAATCGGGGCGGAGCTGGCGCGGCACTTCGTGCGGCGGGGCCGGTCGGTCGTGGTGACCGGACGCCGGGCCGACCGGGCCGCCCAGATCGCCGCCGGACTCGACGGTCCCGGCACGGCCCGCGGGATCGCCCTGGATCTGACCGAGCCCGGCACCCTGGCCGCCGCGCTCGCCGACGTCGGCGAGGTGGACCGGCTGGCCCTGGTCGCCGTGGACCGCGACCAGAACACCCTCGCCGGTTACGACCATGCGCGTGCGGCCGAGCTGACGATCCTGAAGCTGGTCGGTTACACCGAGGTGGTGCACACGCTGGCGCCGCGCCTGTCCCGGGACGCCTCGGTCCTGCTGTTCGGCGGGATCGCCCGGGAACGGCCGTACCCCGGCTCCACGACCGTGTCCATCGTCAATGGCGGGGTCACCGGCATGGTGGCCACGCTGGCGGCGGAGATGGCGCCGGTGCGGGTCAACGCGATCCATCCGGGCGTCGTGGCCGACACCCCGTCCTGGGCGGGCAGGGCCGCGCTGCTGGAGGTCGTCGCGGAACGGACCCTCACCGGCCGAGTCCCGACCGTGGCCGAGGTCGTCGACGCGTCGGTCTTCCTGCTGGAGAACCGCGCCGTCAACGCGGTCGACCTGACCGTGGACGGCGGCTGGCGCAGCTGAACCGGCTCGCATCGCCATGAGTGCAGCAGAGCCACGAATCCAGATAGGCAGATGAAAGCATGCCGAACGATGAATTGCTTCTGAGCGCACCGTCCGCGTTCGCCCGGGAGCTGGAGGATCACCTCCTCACCTGGTCCTCGCAGACCGGAATAAAGGTGGAGATATGGTCCCTGCCCAAGCAGAACCTCCCGGACCACGTAGAGGATGCGGTCCGGAGTGCGATCAGTGACGTCCTGCGGGAGATGGAGCGGCGGCCCGGGACGCGTACCGCCTCCCTCGCCCTCACCGTGGCCCCCCGAGGACTGCGTCTGACGATCAGCGCCGACGGCGGGGAAGCCGGCGCCCTCGACGCCTGCCTGAGCGCCAGACGCGCCGAATTCACGCGCCTGGGCGGCGCCCTGACCGTCAACGGAGTGCCGGGAGAGGGGATCACGGTCAGCGCCGCCGTTCCACGCAGATCAATCGACGGGTGACCGGACCGGACTCCGCGACCGGATCGGCCTCGGACCCCTTTTCGGAGATCGCCGGCGGACCCGGACGGCCGGTGACCGCCTTCGGCCGCCCGGGTCCCCCGACACACCGCCGGTACCGGGCGCACCGCCGGCATTCGCATCACCTCCACCGGAGCGCGGCCCCGCCGAGCCGACCGCGTCCGAGCACCCGTGGCAGGGTGGACGGATGACGACGAATCGCGCGTGCTCATCCGATCTCGAACCGTGGTCGGACACCGCCCCGGTCCACGAAGACCTCATCGCGGCGAAGGCGCTCGCCTACGACCCCTGCGGGTTCACGTGCTCGCAGCCGGTGCCCGAAGCCGAGGGGGCCGCCTACGCCGCCCACGCGTTCACCCTTGACGGCCTCTCCGTCCGGTTCCGCGCGGCCAAGGCGACCCCCACCAAGGCGGGCCGGTTCGTCACCGTCTGGAAGAGGTCCCCGGCCGGGCCCATCCAGCCCTTCGACGCCGCGGACCCCGTCGACCTGTTCGTCATCAGCACCCGTGACCGTCACCACTTCGGCCAGTTCGTCTTCCCCACGGACGTGCTCCGCGAGCACGGTGTCGTGTCAGCGAACGGTTCCGGCGGGAAACGCGCCTTCCGCGTCTACCCGCCCTGGGTGATCACCACGAACCGCCAGGTCGGCAGCACCCAGGCGTGGCAGGTGGACTTCTTCCTGCACCTGCACCAGGACGGGCCTTTCGACCTGGTCCGCGCCCGGGAGCTCTACCGTCCGCGGGACGGCGCCGGGGCGGTCGCACGGCCCACCGGCCGGTCACCCCACCGCTGACCGCCTGCGATCACGCGGACGGGGTCCGCCGGCTCCGGCCCCGCCCCCTCCGCGCGTGCCTCCGGGTCAGAGGCCGGACAGGCCCAGCTCGCGGGCGATCAGCATGCGCTGGACCTCGCTGGTGCCCTCGCCGATCTCGAGGATCTTCGCGTCCCGGTAGAAGCGCCCGACGGGGTACTCGTTCATGAACCCGTAGCCGCCGAAGATCTGGGTGGCGTCGCGGGCGTTGTCCATCGCGGCGTTGGAGGCGACCAGCTTGGCGATGGCGGCCTCCTTCTTGAACGGCTCGCCCGCCAGCATCCTCTCCGCCGCGTGGTAGTAGGCCAGGCGGGCGGTGTGCGCGCGGACCTCCATGTCGGCGATCTTGAACTGGATGGCCTGGTAGTGGCCGATCGGGTGGCCGAACGCCTGGCGTTCGCGGACGTAGCCCAGGCACTCGTCCACGCAGCCCTGGGCCAGGCCCACCGAGAGGGCGGCGATCGCGATGCGGCCCTCGTCGAGGGTCTGCAGGAACTGCGCGTAGCCGCGGCCGCGCTCGCCGAGGAGGTTCTCCGCCGGGACCCGGCAGTCGGTGAAGGACAGCTCGCGGGTGTCGGAGCAGTTCCAGCCGACCTTGGAGTACTTCTTGGCGACCGTGAAGCCGGGGGTGCCGGCCGGGACCAGGATGGTGGAGATCTCGGGGCGGCCGTCCTCCCGGCGCCCGGTGATCGCGGCCACGCCGACCACTCCGGTGATGTCGGTGCCGGAGTTGGTGATGAAGGCCTTGGAACCGTTGATCACCCACTCGCCGCCGTCCAGCACGGCCGTGGTCCGCATGCCGCCCGGCACGTCGGAGCCGCCACCCGGCTCGGTCAGGCCGAACGCGCCCAGCATCTCGCCGCTCGCCAGCTTCGGCAGCCACCGCTCGCGCTGCTCGGCCGTACCGAAGCGGTAGATCGGCATGGCGCCCAGCGAGACGGCCGCCTCGACGGTGATCGCCACGCTGGAGTCGACCCGGGCCAGCTCCTCCAGGGTGAGGCAGAGCGCGAAGTAGTCGCCGCCCATGCCGCCGTACTCCTCGGGGATGGGCAGGCCGAACAGGCCCATCCGGCCCATCTGGCGGACGATGTCGTAGGGGAACTCCTCGCGTTCGTACAGCTCCCCGATCACCGGGGCGACCGCGTCGCGGGCGAACGCCTCGACGGTCTTGCGCAGGTCCTCGTACTCTTCGGTCAGCTTCATCGCTGCTGTCACTCCTTGGGCGGGGTCTCGGACGGGGCCTTGGACAGGGCCTGGACGACCCGGGACGGGCTGGGGCGGCCGAGCCTTCCGGCCAGCCAGGTGCTGGTCTCCACCAGGGCGCCGAGGTCGAGGCCGGTCTCCACGCCGAGGCCGTGCAGCATCCAGACCAGGTCCTCGGTGGCGAGGTTGCCGGTGGCGGACTCGGCGTACGGGCAGCCGCCGATGCCGCCGGTCGAGGCGTCGACCACGGTCACCCCGGCGCGCAGCGCGGCCAGCGTGTTGGCGAGGGCCTGGCCGTAGGTGTCGTGGAAGTGCACCGCCAGCCGCTCGGGGCCGCCGAACGCCCCGATGAGCGCGGCCACGTGGCCGGGGGTGCCGACGCCGACGGTGTCGCCGAGGGAGAGCTCGAAACAGCCGAGGTCGAGCAGCCTGCGGCCGACCTCGACGACCTGGCCGATCGGGGTGGGGCCCTCCCACGGGTCGCCGAAGCACATCGACACGTACGCCCGCACCTTCAGGCCGTGCTCCAGCGCCCGCGCGACGACCGGCTCGAACATCTCGAACTGGGAGTCCAGCGTCCGGTTGAGGTTCTTGGCGGCGAACGTCTCGGTGGCGCTGGCGAAGACCGCGATCTCGGTGACGCCCAGCTCCAGCGCCCGCTCCAGGCCCCGCTCGTTGGGCACCAGCACCGGGTAGCGCACCCCGGGCACCCGCTCGACGGCGGCCAGCAGCTCGGCGGCGTCGGCGAGCTGCGGCACCCACCTGGGGTGCACGAAGCTGGTCGTCTCGATCACCGTGTGCCCGGCGGCGGCGAGCCGGGCCACGAACTCGGCCTTGACCTCAACGGGGACGACCACCGGTTCGTTCTGCAGCCCGTCGCGCGGCCCCACCTCGTAGACCGTGACCCGCTCAGGCAGGCCCTCCGCCCGGTACGGCGCGGGCCGCGCTCCTCCGGTCGTTCCCCTGGTCGTCACGGCTCCTCCTCCCGCCGGACGACGGCGAGCACGGCGTCCATGTCGACCGCCTGCCCGGCGCGCACCGGCAGCTCGGCGACCGTCCCGCCGACGGGGGCGGTCACGGTGTGCTCCATCTTCATCGCCTCGACGATCACCAACGGCTGCCCCTCGGCGACCCGCTCCCCCACCGCCGTCTTCACCACGAGCACGGTGCCGGGCATCGGGCTGCGGACCACGCCGTCGCCGGCCGCCCCGGCGCCCGCCCGGTCTCCGGGGTCGCCCAGGTGGTGGCGGGTCAGGGCCCAGGTGCTCCCCTCGCGGCCGAGCCAGACGGTGTCGCCGTCGCGGGCGACGGCGTAGCGCCGCCGGACGCCGTCCAGGGTGACGAGCACGTCGGTGCCGTCCACGGTCAGGTCCGCCCGGAGGACCCGGTCCGCGCCGGCCGTACCGTCGCCGTCGCCGGACGGCAGGAGGACCTCGGCGGCCCCGCTCCCCGCGGCGGGCAGCCCGCGCACCCCGACCGCGGTCACGCCGCCGGGGCCCTCCAGCCGCCAGACGGTCCACGCGGCCCCGGCGCCGGGCCGCCAGCCGTCGGGCACGTCCCACGGGTCGGCCGGGGCGGCGGGCACGAGCTCGTGCTGCAGCAGCAGGGCGGCGGCGGCCAGGACGTCGTCCGGGGTGCCCGCGGGCGGGACCAGCTCGCCGAGCCGGCGCTCGACCAGGCCGGTGTCGAGGTCCCCGGCCGCCACCTCGGGGTGGGCGAGCAGGGCCCGCAGGAAGGCGATGTTCGTCGTCACGCCCAGCACGGTCGTGCCGGCGAGCGCCCGGTCGAGGGTCCGCAGCGCACTCGGCCGGTCGTGCCCCCAGGCGATGACCTTCGAGAGCATCGGGTCGTAGTCGCTGCCGACGACCGCGCCGGACGCGAGGCCGGAGTCGACCCGGACGGTCCCGTCGGCGGCGGGCCGGCCGGGGCCGGGGACGCCGGGCTCGTGCAGGGCGAGGATCCGGCCGCCGGTCGGCAGGAACCCGCGGGCGGGGTCCTCGGCGTAGACGCGGGCCTCGACGGCGTGACCGTGCAGCCGCACGTCGTCCTGGGTGAGCGGGAGCGGCTCCCCGGCCGCCACCCGGAGCTGGAGCTCGACCAGGTCCAGGCCGGTGACCAGCTCGGTGACGGGGTGCTCGACCTGCAGGCGGGTGTTCATCTCCATGAAGTAGTAGTCGGCCGTGGAGCCCTGGACGATGAACTCCACCGTCCCGGCCCCGACGTAGCCGACGGACCGGGCGGCCTCGACCGCCGCCGCGCCCATCCTGGCCCGCGTCTCCTCGTCCAGCAGCGGGGACGGCGCCTCCTCGACGATCTTCTGGTGGCGGCGCTGCAGGCTGCACTCGCGCTCGCCGAGGTGGATCACGTTGCCGTGGGCGTCGGCCAGCACCTGGATCTCGATGTGCCGGGGGTCCTCCACGAACCGCTCGACCAGCAGGGTCGCGTCGCCGAACGCGGCGGCGGCCGTACGGCGGGCGGACTCCAGCGCGTCCGGCAGCTCGGCGGCCGAGCGGACCAGCACCATGCCCTTGCCGCCGCCGCCCGCCGACGGCTTGATCAGTGCGGGGAAGCCGATCTCCGCGGTGAGCAGGTCGTCGTCCGGCTCGGCGGCGCCGGGCACGACCGGCACCCCGGCCGCCGAGACGGTCGCCTTGGCGCGGATCTTGTCGCCCATGGCCTCGACGGCCTCGGCGGGCGGTCCGACGAAGACCAGGCCGGCCTCGGCGCAGCGCCGGGCGAAGGCGGTGTTCTCCGCCAGGAAGCCGTAGCCGGGGTGGACGGCCTGGGCCCCGGTGGCCGCGGCGGCCGCGACGACCGCCTCGATGTCGAGGTAGCCGCCGGGAAGCCGGACCGCGGTGTCGGCCTCGCGGGCGTGCGGCGCGCCGGCGTCGGCGTCGCTGTGCACGGCGACGGAGCGGATGCCGAGCCGCCGGAGCGTGCGGATGATCCGCAGGGCGATCTCGCCCCGGTTGGCGATGAGGACGGTGTGGAAGAGCATCAGGGGTGCCCCCGGCGGAGCGGACGGGCCGTGGCCGGAGCCACGGTCTGGGTCGTGGTCTGGGTCGTGGTCATGGTCTCGGTCACATCCGGAAGACGCCGTAGCCGACGGGGTCGAGGGGGGCGCCCGCGGCGGCGGACAGGGCCAGGCCGAGGACGGTGCGGGTGTCGAGCGGGTCGATGACGCCGTCGTCCCAGAGGCGGGCGGTGGAGTAGTAGGGGTTGCCCTGCTCCTCGTACTGCCGCCGGATCGCGTCGGGGTCGGCGTCGCCGACGGTGGACAGCACGTTGGCGGCCTGCTCGCCGCCCATCACCGAGATGCGGGCGTTGGGCCACATCCACAGGAACCGGGGCGAGTAGGCCCGGCCGGCCATGGCGTAGTTGCCGGCGCCGAACGAGCCGCCGACGACGACGGTGAACTTCGGCACCCGGGCGCAGGCGACGGCGGTGACCATCTTGGCGCCGTGCTTGGCGATGCCGCCGGCCTCGTAGGCCCTGCCGACCATGAACCCGCTGATGTTCTGCAGGAAGACCAGCGGGGTGTTGCGGCGGTCGCACAGCTCGATGAAGTGCGCGCCCTTGAGCGCGGACTCGGCGAACAGGATGCCGTTGTTGGCGATGATCCCGACGGGGTGGCCGTGGATGCGGGCGAAGCCGGTCACCAGCGTCGTGCCGTACTCGGCCTTGAACTCCAGGAAGCGGGAGCCGTCCACGATCCGGGCGATGACCTCCCGGACGTCGTACGGCGTGCGGGTGTCGGCGGGCACGATGCCGTACAGGTCGCGGGGGTCGTGCGCGGGCTCCTCGGCCGGCGCGCGCTCCCAGGGGGCCTCCGGCCGGGGGGCGAGGGTGGCCACGATGTCGCGGACGATCCGCAGGGCGTGGGCGTCGTCCTCGGCGAGGTGGTCGGTGACCCCGCTGGTCCGGGAGTGCAGGTCGCCGCCGCCGAGCTCCTCGGCGGTGACCTCCTCGCCGGTGGCGGCCTTCACCAGCGGCGGCCCGCCCAGGAAGATCGTGCCCTGGTTGCGGACGATCACGGCCTCGTCGCTCATCGCCGGGACGTAGGCGCCGCCGGCCGTGCAGGAGCCCAGGACGGCGGCGATCTGCGGGATGCCCCGCGCCGACATGGTGGCCTGGTTGTAGAAGATCCGGCCGAAGTGCTCGCGGTCGGGGAAGACCTCGTCCTGCCTCGGCAGGAACGCGCCGCCGGAGTCGACGAGGTAGACGCACGGCAGCCGGTTGTCGAGGGCGACCTCCTGGGCCCGCAGGTGCTTCTTGACCGTCATCGGGTAGTAGGTGCCGCCCTTGACCGTCGCGTCGTTGGCGACCACCACGCACTCGCGGCCGGAGATCCGGCCGACGCCGGTGATGATCCCGGCCGCGGGGGCGTCGCCGCCGTACAGGCCGGTGGCGGCCAGCTGGGAGAGCTCCAGGAAGCGGGAGCCGGGGTCGAGCAGGGTGTCCACGCGCTCGCGGGGCAGGAGCTTGCCGCGGGCGACGTGCCGGGCCCGCGACCTCTCCGGGCCGCCCAGCGCGGCGGCGGCGACCCGCTCCCGCAGCTCGGCGGCGAGCCGCTCGTTGACCTCGGTGTTCGCCTTGAAGGCGACACCGCCCGGGTCGCAGGTGCTGCGCAGCACCGGCCAGCTGCTCAATGCGGGCCTCCTTCGCAGATCACCGCCCGGCGCCGTTGCCGGGGGTTAACGGCCGCTAACTCCACCGGTGATGTTAGTCATCGTTAACGCCACCGTCTACCATGCGAGTCGTGACGACCGCCCGTACCCCTACCCGCGAACGCCGCTCCCGGCGCACGGAGATCCTGGACGCCGCCGCGGAGCTGTTCGCGGCGCGCGGCTTCCACGGCGTCTCCATCGAGGACATCGGCGGGGCGGTCGGCACCTCGGGGCCGGCGCTCTACCGGCACTTCAGCGGCAAGGAGGCGCTGCTGGCGGAGATGCTGCTGGACATCAGCGAGCGCCTGCACGCCTCGGCGGCCGAGCGCGTCACCGCGGCACCCGACGCGGAGAGCGCACTGGACGCCCTGCTGGCCGGGCAGATCGAGTTCGCGCTCAGCCATCCGGCGCTGATCACCGTGCACGACCGCGAGCTGGGCAACGTCCCCGAACCGGCCCGCCGCCGGATCCGCCGGCTGCAGCGGCTGTACGTGGAGGAGTGGGTGACCGTGCTGAGCGAACTGCACCCGGGCTGCCCGCCGCCCCGTCTGCGCGCGGCCACCCACGCGGTCTTCGGCCTGCTCAACTCGACTCCGCACAGCGCGGGCGAGCTGCCGCCGGAGGCGATGACCCCGCTGCTGCACGCCATGGCCCGCGCGGCGCTCACCGAGGCGCGACGTTAGGGTTCGTTAACTTCGGCGACGAGCCTCCAGCGGCCCGGCCGGCAGGCCTCGGTCCCGGTGCGGATCCGGCCGCCCCGGCGGACCGGGTGGACCCGCCGCCCGCGGACCGGACGGAAGATCCGGTGGACGAAAGAGGCCAAGGACGGCGACGGGGACGGCTCGCCGGGACATAATCAGGCTTGTGGCGCGCGACTCTGTTGAGACTCATTTCGCCGAAGCGGTGGCGGGCCTGACCGCCGGGACCCGACGCGACCCGGCCCTGCCGGTGCGCGAGGGCACGAGTCTGACGGGGGCCCGCTGCCGGGAGCTGTTCGAGTTCCAGCTCGGCAGCCGGCTCCTGGACGTCACCGCCCGCCTCCTGCGCGAACGCGGCGAGGGCTTCTACACCATCGGCTCCGCCGGTCACGAGGGCAACGCCGCGGTCGCCGCGGCCCTGCGCACGACCGACCCGGCGCTGCTCCACTACCGCTCCGGCGCCTTCTACCTGGTGCGCTCGGCGATGGCCGGGCGACTGCCCGAGCAGGGCCTGCGGGACGTGCTGCTCGGCCTGGTCGCCTCGGCGGAGGAGCCGATCGCGGGCGGCCGGCACAAGGTCTTCGGCCACCCCGACCTCGCGGTGATCCCGCAGACCTCGACGATCGCCAGCCACCTGCCGCGCGCGGTGGGCGTCGCCTTCGCGATCGAGCGCGCGCGTCAGCTCGGCGTGCGGGGGGCCTGGCCGGACGACGCGATCGCGGTGTGCAGCTTCGGCGACGCCTCGGTCAACCACGCCAGCGCCCTGTCGGGCCTCAACACCGCCGCCTACGGCTCCTACCAGGGCCTGGGGATGCCGGTCCTGTTCGTCTGCGAGGACAACGGCCTGGGCATCAGCGTGCGCACCCCGGGCGGCTGGGTGGAGGCGTCCCGCCACCCCCTGCTCACGTACTTCGAGGCCGACGGCTGCGATCTGGCCGACGCCCACGACGCGGCCAGGGCCGCCGCCGACCACGTGCGCACCAGCCGCTCCCCCGCCCTGCTGCACCTGGGCACCGTCCGGCTGATGGGCCACGCGGGCTCCGACGTGGAGCTGTCCTACCGGACCAAGCGGGAGATCAACGCCGACCTCGCCCGCGACCCGCTGGTGGCCACCGCCCGCCTGCTCGTCGAGGCCGGGCTGGCCACCCCCGACGAGCTGATCACCCGCTACGAGACGATGCGCGAGCACCTGCTCCGGATGGCCATGGAGAGTTCCAGGCGGCCGAAGCTGACCTCCGCCGTCGACATCGTGGAGCCGCTGGCCCCCCGCACCCCCGGCGCCGTGGCCGAGGCGGTCCCGGCCGCCGCCCCCGCCGCGGCCCGTGAGCGGGCCTTCGGCGGGCGGCTGCCCGAGAACGAGGGGCCGCTGACCCTCTCCCAGGCGATCAACAGGACCCTGGCCGACGAGCTGGCCGCCCGTCCCGACGTCCTGGTCTTCGGTGAGGACGTGGCCCGCAAGGGCGGCGTCTACGGCGTCACCCGCGGCCTGCAGAAGCGCTTCGGCGCGAACCGGGTGTTCGACACGCTCCTGGACGAGCAGACGGTGCTGGGCCTGGCGCTGGGCTCGGGCGTGTCCGGCCTGCTCCCGGTCCCCGAGGTCCAGTATCTCGCCTACCTGCACAACGCCCTGGACCAGATCCGCGGCGAGGCCGCCACCCTGCGGTTCTTCTCCCGCGGCGCCTTCCGCAACCCGATGGTGCTGCGCCTGCCCTCCTACGCCTACCAGAAGGGCTTCGGGGGCCACTTCCACAACGACAACTCCGTCGCCGCGCTGCGCGACATCCCCGGCCTGGTCGTCGCCTCCCCGGCCCGGCCCGACGACGCCGCCGCGATGCTGCGCACCTGCCTGGCCGCCGCGCGCACCGACGGCAGCGTCTGCGTCTTCCTCGAGCCGATCGCCCTCTACACCGCGCGCGACATGTTCGAGGAAGGCGACAACGGCTGGCTCGCGCCGTACGCCCCGCCGTCCCGCTGGGCGGAGACGCACGTCCCGATCGGCCGTGCCCGCAGCTACGGCGACGGCCGCGACCTGACCATCGTGACCTTCGGCAACGGCCTGCGCATGAGCCTGCGCGCCGCGGTCAGGCTCACCGCGGAGGGATACGGCTGCCGGGTGCTCGATCTGCGCTGGCTGGCCCCGCTGCCGGTCGAGGACCTGCTGCACGCGGCCGAGCTGACCGGCAGCGTGCTGATCGCCGACGAGACCCGCCGCGGCGGCGGCGTCTCGGAGGGGGTCGTCGCGGAGCTGCTGGACGCGGGGTTCGGCGGCAGGATCGCCCGGGTGACCTCCTCCGACAGCTTCGTCCCGCTGGGCGACGCGGCCAGGCACGTGCTGCTCTCGGAGGGCGAGATCGAGGAGGCGGCCCGCAAGCTCCTCGGCTGACGGGCCGCGGCGGGCTCCGCTCCCCCGGGCGGGGACGGCGCGCGCCGGGGCCGGACGGGGACACCGGGGCCGGGCGGGGAGCTCCGGCGCAGGCACGGGCACCGGCCTCAGGCGGGGGCCATCGACTCCCTGAGGCCCTCCATCGCCTGACTCCGGATCCGCGCCCGGAGCGCCGGAGTCCAGCCGACGACGAGCCCCATCGGCCTGCCGAGGGCCATCTTCGACCAGTGCCTGAAGTCGAAGTCGTCGTGCTGCCGGACGATCAGCCCGCCCTCGAACCGGAACAGCGAGTCGATCTGGTTGACGACCTTCCTCCCGGTCGCGGTGAAGGTGTATCCGGCGATCCAGTCGGCGGTGACCTCGTGGGGGCCGGCGGTCACCCGTCTGAGCGAGACGTCCAGGCCGGCGCCCCGTTCCATGAGCAGGCGCCACATGCCCATGATCCGGGGCCGGCCCTCCAGCTCCTGGAAGATCGGGTCGCCGAAGGTGACGTCGGGGTGGTAGCAGCGTTCCATGGCGTCGAGGTCGCGGCGCGCGAGCGCGCCGTAGAAGGTCCTGACGAGGGTGGCGTCGGTCTCGCTCACGGGCATCTCCCGATCATTGCCATTCTGCACTTCGAGCTTAATAACGGCAGATACTTCACAGGTATACAGCACCCTGGACCTGTCTCCGCCAGACTTGTTCCCGTGGGACGCTTTGCTCTGGCGTTCCGGGGCATCCGCGAGGGGAAGTGAACGTTGACCGAAGTGTGGGTGACTCTCACCACGGCCCGGCCGGGACCGCCCGCATGGGTCGTGCTGCTGTCCGCTCTGGCCGCACTGGCCGTGGTGACGTGGTCGGCCTCGTGGCAGCTCTCCCGGGGCCTGGTCACCATCGCCCACGAGGGCGGGCACGCGCTGATGGCGCTGCTCACCCGGCGCAAGCTGCAGGGCATCCGGCTGCACTCCGACACCTCGGGCGTGACGCTCACCCGCGGCAGGCCCACCGGTCCGGGCATGATCCTGACCGCCGCCGCGGGCTACGTCGCCCCCTCCCTGCTGGGGCTGGGCGGCGCCTGGCTGACCTCCTCCGGCTACGTCGCCGTGCTCATCACCGTCGTGGTCGCACTGCTCGTCTGCATGCTGGTGGTGATCCGCAACCTGTTCGGGGCGGTGAGCCTGCTGGCCGTCGGCGGGGCGATCGCCGCGCTCACCTGGTACGCCCCGCCGGACGTCGACGCGGTCATCGCCTACCTGGCCGTCTGGTTCCTGCTGTTCGGCGGGATCCGGCCGATCGTCGAGCTGGGCCGCAAGCGCCGCCACGGCCGCGCCCCCGACTCCGACGCCGACCAGCTCGCCCGGCTGACCTTCCTGCCCGGCGGGTTCTGGGTGCTGCTCTTCCTGCTGGTCTCGGGCGCGGCCCTGCTGGCCGGCGTCTACCTGCTGGTCCCGCTCCCGCTCGTCCTGCCGTAGCGACTCCGGTCGGCGTCTTGTGCGGCTCCGGTCCGCGCCCGGCGCGGAAGCGCCGTCCGGTGAAAACAACACAGCGGGTTGACCATCATCTATGTTGACATTTCGGATTCGTTGACATAACCGAGCGTTGTTTGGTTTTGTTGACAGTTAACCTAATAGATGGTTCTATGGCGGAGTTACTCCCCCTCCGGCGAGAGTCGGCATGCTGTCTCACATCCATCCCGCGGTGGCGGTCACGGCTCTGCTCTTTCTCGCCTCGCTGGGCGTCACGGCCCTTCTCTGGGCGCGGCTCAGACGGCTCAGGCGGGAGCAGGCGGCCGAGCGGGACAGGGCCGTCGCCCGGGCGCGCGAGGACTTCACCCGGGACATGCACGATCTCGTGGGCCACTGGCTGTGGCTGGCGTCGATCAAGAGTGAACTGGCCTACCGGCAGGCGCACGGCGACGCCCGGCTCCGCGGCGATCTCGCCGAGGCGCTCCAGGCCGTACGGCACGCCGCCCACGCCGTGCGGAACGCCTCCCGGTCCCACCGCAACCTCTCCCTGCACGGTGAGGCCGTACGGGCCGAAGCCCTGCTGTGGAGCCTGGGAGCCGACTGCCTGATCCAGGTGGACGCCACCGGCCTGCCCGCGGACCTGAACATGGCGCTGGGCGCCGTGATCAGGGAGAGCGTCACCAACATGCTCCGGCACAGCGCGGTCCGCAAGTGCGTGATCGAGACGACCCGGCACGACGGCCGGCTGCGGCTGACCGTCGCCAACGACGGGGCGGCCGGCCCCGGCCGCTTCCCGGCCGGGCGCTCCCGGCCGGCGTCCCCGTCCGGAGCCCTCGCCGCCGAGCCCGCCCCCGGCTCCACGCTCACGCCCGGCCCGCGTCCGGATCCGCACCCGCAGGCCGGCGGCCTGGCCAATCTCCGGCAGCGGATGGCCTGTCTCGGGGGCACCGTGGACGCCGCGGCCGGGCCGGACGGGTGGTTCCGGCTGGTCGCCGAAGCCCCCGTCGACTTTTCTGAATAACTTTCACTTCATCGACTCCACCTCGCATGACGCACATCTTCACCGTCATGCCTGTGAATTATGCATATTCGAGCGATGGAACTTGTAACTGGAAATAGCCGGGTACGTCCGGGATTCTCTCTTTGGAAGCCAGCAAGGAGATCCCCGTGAATGACCAGTACGAGCTTTACTGCCTCGCGGATCCGCTCTTTTACGACACTCTTGACGGCAGCCGCGGCGGCCATCCCGATTTCCCCCTCGCGTCCCGGGAGGTCCCGGACGGCTGGACGCACCAGGCGACCGACACGTGGATGCACTACGCGCCGGCCGAGGGGACGGTGCCGCCGCAGGGATGGAAGATCCACGTGTCGGCGTGCGTGGAGGACTCCGAGCGCGCCATGGAAGCGGTGTGGGACTACTGCGTGCCGCGGGACATCCCGTTCAAGTTCCTGCGCAGCCGGCCGGTCATGACGATGCTGAACTCCAAGGCGGCCGCCCGCGGATCGAGCGGCAAGCTGGTCACGATCTACCCGCTGGACGACAGCCAGCTCGAACTCACCCTGAAGGAGCTCGACATCCTGCTGCGGGGGGTGAGGGGACCCTACATCCTCAGCGATCTCCGGTACGGCGAGGGCCCGCTCTTCGTGCGGTACGGAGGCTTCGTCCCGCGCCACTGCACGGGAGGCAACGGCGAGCTGGTCCTGGCCCTCGAGGACGGGGACGGCAACCTCGTCCCGGACGTCCGCGGCCCCTCCTTCAGCCTCCCCTCCTGGGTGACGCTGCCGGCCTTCCTCGAACCCCACCTGGCCGCGCGCAACGCGGTCACCACCGCGGGCCTGCCGTACGAGATCGAGAGCGTCATCCAGTTCTCCAACGGCGGCGGGGTCTACCTCGGCCGGGACGCGCGGACCGACCGGCGGGTGGTGCTGAAGGAGGCGCGTCCGTACGCCGGGCTCGACACCATGGACCGGGACGCCGTCACCCGGCTGGCGCACGAGCGGGACATGCTGGAGCGGCTGTCCGGGCTGGACGCGGTGCCCGCGCTCGTCGACTACTTCACACTGGGCGACCACCACTTCCTGGTCCAGGAGTTCGTCGACGGCAACCCGCTGCAGCGGCTCCTCGTGCAGAAGTATCCGCTGACCCGCGCCTCGTGCGGCCCGCGGGAGCTCGCCGACTACACCGCCTGGGTGCTCGACGTGCTGCCCAAGGTCCGCGCGGCCGTCGAGTCCCTGCACGGGCGCGGGGTGGTCTTCGGCGACCTGCACCCGAACAACATCCTCGTCACCGCCGAGGGCCGCATGGTCCTGATCGACTACGAGGTCGCGACCCTCGCCGAGAACCGCGAACGCGCCACGCTCGGCCATCCCGCCTTCGCCGCGCCCCGCGACCGGCACGGCCTCGAGACGGACGCCTACGCCCTGGCCTGCCTCTGCATCGGGCTGTTCGCCCCCCAGCTGATGATCATGCAGATGCTCGACCGGGGCAAGGCCGCCCAGCTGGCGGGCCTGATCAAGGAGGCCTTCCCCGTCCCGCCCGAGGTGATCGACGACGCGGTCCGGACGATCACGGGCACGGAGCCGGTGGCGTCGCGGCCGGCGCCCCGGCCGGGCCACGACGCCTGGCCGGAGGTGCGGGACGCGATGGTCCGCGCCATCCTGGCGAGCGCCACCCCCGACCGCGACGACCGGCTCTTCCCCGGCGACCCGGCCCAGTTCGAGCCCGGCGGCGGCCTCACCTTCGCCCACGGGGCCGCCGGGGTGCTCTACGCGCTGGACGCGGCCGGGGCCGGACGCCTCCCCGAGCACGAGGAGTGGCTGCGGCGCCGGGCGCGCGACCTCGAACGGGGTGCGCGCATCGGTTTCTACGACGGACTGCACGGTGTGGCGCACGTCCTGGACCTGCTCGGCCACCGCCAGGACGCGCTGGACATCGTGGACAGGTGCCTGCGCGAGAAGTGGGAACTGCTCGACACCGGCCTGTTCGGCGGCCTGGCCGGAATCGGCCTGAACCTCTTCCACCTCGCCCGGACCACCGGTGAGCGCGCGCTCTCGGACACGGCGCTGCGCGCCGCCGGCATCTGCGCCGACCGGCTCGGCGGTCCCGACGACGTGCCCGAGCTCAGCGGCGGGACCGGCCCCCGCGCCGGCCTGATGTACGGCTCGGCCGGCTCCGCCCTGCTCTTCCTGCACGCCTACGAGCACACCGGCGACGCCGCGCTGCTGGAGCACGCCGCCGTGGCGCTCCGCCAGGACCTGCGGCGGTGCAGGACCACCCAGGACGGGACGCTCCAGGTCGACCAGGGCTGGCGCACCCTGCCCTACCTCGACGAGGGGTCCGTGGGCATCGGCCTGGTCCTGGCCCGCTATCTGGCCCACCGCGACGACGAGGGGTTCGCGGCCGCGCTCGACGCCTGCCGGCTCGTCACCCGCGGCAGGTTCTTCGTGCAGCCCGGGCTGTTCACCGGCCGGGCCGGCATGATCGCGGCTCTCGGCGGAGGGCTGGGCCCCTTCCCCGACGGTCCCGGCACCGACCTGGCCGAGCAGATCCGGGGGCTGGCCTGGCACGCGCTGAGTCACGGCGACGGGCTGGCCTTCCCCGGCGACCAGCTGCTCCGGCTCTCCATGGACTTCGCGACCGGCACGGCCGGAGTCCTGTTCGCGATGAGCACCGCACTGAACGACCGCCCGGTGTTCCTCCCCTTCATCCAACCGCCCGGCGGCGCAGGCGCCATGGCAACGGCATCGCCTGCACACGAGCCCGCCGAGCGGTCCCACCCCGACGAGTCACCGAAGGAGGTGTGAACGAATGGTACTTCTCGACCTGCAGTCCCTGGAAGCCCCCACCGGGGGCGGCAGCGGCGGCGGCAGCACCCTGACCGCGCTGACCTGCAACTCCGGCAAGCCCAGCAACCTCAGCGTCGCGCTCTGCCACTAGTCCCGGTTCCACCCCCATCCCCCGAACACAGAACTGGAGTAATCCCATGGTCCTTCTCGACCTGCAGTCCCTCGAGGCCCCCACCGGCGGCGGCAGCGGCGGCGGCAGCACCCTGACCGCGCTGACCTGCAACTCCGGCAAGCCCAGCAACCTCAGCGTCGCGCTCTGCCACTAGTCCCGGTTCCACCCCCATCCCCCGAACACAGAACTGGAGTAATCCCATGGTCCTTCTCGACCTGCAGTCCCTCGAGGCCCCCACCGGCGGCGGCAGCGGCGGCGGCAGCACCCTGACCGCGCTGACCTGCAACTCCGGCAAGCCCAGCAACCTCAGCGTCGCGCTCTGCCACTAGCGGCACACGTGTCCGGGACGGCCTGCTGAGGCCGTCCCGGGCATTTCCTTTGCAGACGGCACCGGGAGAGGAGGGACGGGTGCGGTCGTCGGATCGGCTGGTCGCCCGGATCGTACGGCGCAGCGGCCCGTGGCTCGGCGTCCTGGCCGTCACCGCCGTGACCGGTGCCCTCGCGCAGCTGGCGCTCCCGTTCGTCCTGGGCCGGACGGTCGACGCCCTCGTCTCGGCCGCCCCCTCCCGCGGGACGTGGCTGGGCGCCTGCGCCGCGATCGTGGTCGCGGCCGTGGCGTGCGACGCCCTCGGGGTGTGGGCGACCGGAGCCTGCAGCACCCGGGCCTCGGAGTGGCTGCGCCACCTGACCGTGCGGCACGTGCTCGGCGCCGGGCCCGCACTGAGCCGGCGCTTCTCCGAGGGGGAGCTGGCCACCCGGGCGGGTGTCAACGCCGAGGAGGCGGGCCGCGCGCCGGAGACCCTCGTCACCGGGGCGGCGCTGGTCATCCCCACCGCGGGAGGCCTGGTGGCGCTCACTCTCATCGATCCCTGGCTGACGCTGACCCTGGCCGCCGGCCTCGTCGTCATCGTGCTCGTGCTCCGGGCCTTCCTCAGGGTGAGCACCACCCTCGCCGGCGACTACCAGGAGGCGCAGGGCGACATCGCGGCCCGGCTGATCGACGCCCTGGCCGGGGCGCGCACCATCGCCGCCGCCGGGACCCACGCCGAGGAGAAGGCCCGGGTGCTGGCCCCGCTCCCCCGGCTGCGCGCGCACGCCATGGAGATGTGGCGGACCAACGCCCGCGCGGGCGTGCAGGCCGGTGTCGTGGTGCCGCTGCTGGAGGTGGCGGTGCTCGGGGTGGGGGGATTCCGCCTCGCCGCGGGCGACCTCACCGCGGGGGAGCTGTATTCGGCCGCCCGCTACGTCGTCCTCGGCGCCGGGCTCGGCTCGGCGCTGGGCTACGTGGGCCGCCTGGCCCGGGCGCGCGCCGCCGCGGGGCGGATCGGCGAGCTGCTCTCCGAGCCGCGCAGGGCCTACGGCCGCCGCTCCCTGCCTCCCGGTCCCGGCACCCTGGAGCTGAGAGGCGTCACCGCCGACGGCCTGTCCGGCGTCGACCTGCTGGTCCCGGGAGGGTGCTCGGTGGCCGTGGTCGGCCGGTCGGGTGCGGGCAAGTCGGTCCTCGCGGCCCTCGCGGGCCGCCTGGCCGACCCCTCCGGCGGCGCGGTGCTCCTCGACGGCGTCGAGCTGCCGGACCTGTCCCGGGAGGCGCTGGGCGATGCCGTCGGCTACGCCTTCGAACGCCCCGTCCTGATCGGCGAGACCGTCGCCGACGCCATCGGCCTCGGCCTGCGGGAGCCCGGCCCCGGAGCGGATCCCGGGGCGCCGGACGCCCCGCCGACCCCGGAGCGGCTGGAGGCGCTGCGGGCGGCCGCCCGCGCCGCGTGCGCCGACGCCTTCGTCAGGAGACTGCCCTCGGGCTACGGCACCCCGCTCGCCGACGCGCCGATGTCCGGCGGGGAGCGGCAGCGGCTCGGCCTGGCCCGCGCCTTCGCGCACGGCCGGCGCCTGCTCGTCCTGGACGACGCCACCTCCAGCCTGGACACCCTGACCGAGCGCCGGGTGAGCGAGACGCTCGCCGGTGAGCTGGCGGGCCGTACCCGGCTGATCGTCACCCACCGGGTCGCGACCGCGGCGGCGGCCGACCGGGTGATCTGGCTGGAGGGCGGCCGGGTCCGCGGTTACGACCGGCACCGGGTGCTCTGGGACGACCCCGGTTACCGGGCCGTCTTCGAGGTGCGGCGGACCGGGCCGGACGACCCCGGGCCCCGCCCGCGCCGGACGGACGCCGCGGAGCGGGCGGGCGCGTCGTGAAGCGGCCGGTTCTGCGGGCGCTGCGCCGGGATCCGCGCGTACTGGTCCGGCTCGGCCTGTGGTCCGTGCTGGAGAGCGCGCCCGCACTCCTCATCGGCCTGGCCGTCGCGCGGGCGATCGACGACGGCTTCGCCGCGGGCAGACCGGCGACCGGCCTGGCCTGGCTGGCGGTCCTCGGCGGTGCCTGGCTCGTCGCCGCGATCGGCGCGCAGCGGGTCGTGCTGGCCGTCGCCGCCATCGTGGAGCCGTTCCGGGAGGATCTGCTCAGCCACGTCGTCGAGGGCGCGCTGGACCGGTCGGCCGCTCCGGGCCCGGGCACGGAGGCCTCGGCGGTGGCCCGCTCGAACCTCCAGGTCGAGCTGGCCCGCGACGCCCTCGCCTCGGTCGTCACGGTCGTCAGGTCCTTCGTGTTCACCGCGGTGAGCGTACTGCTCGGGCTGATGACGCTGATCCCGCAGGTGCTGGTGCTGGTGCTGCCGCCCTTCGCCGCCGGTCTCGGCCTCTTCCTGCTCTCGCTGCCGGTCCTGGCCCGGCGGCAGCGGGCGTTCCTGCTGGCCGACGAGCGGACGGCGGAGTCGGTCACGGCCGTGGCCGGCGGCCTGCGCGACATCGCGGCCTGCGCGGCGGAGGAGCGGGCGGCCGCCGCGGTGGGGCGCCGGGTGACGGAGCAGGCCGAAGCGGGCCGCGCGCTCGCCCGGGTGACCGCCGTCCGCACCCTCTCGCTGGCTGTGGGCGGCTGGTCCCCGGCCGTGCTGGTACTGGCCGGCACCCCGTGGCTGCTGTCCGAGGGAGCCGGCGCCGGCGTGATCCTGGGCGCCCTGGCCTACGTCACGCAGTCGCTGGCCCCGGCCCTGGACAACCTCGTGGAGGGCCTGGGCGTCAGCGGGGTCCGGTTGTGGGTCTCCCTCGACCGCATCGAGGAGTCGGCGCGCACCGGCGCAGACCGGCCGCTTGCGGCGGGGGACCGGCTCCCGGCCGCGCACGGGGGCGCCGAACTGCGCGGCGTGACGTTCGCCTACGGGCCGCACGCCGAACCGGTGATCGCCGGTCTCGACCTGTCCGTCCCCGACGGGGACCACCTCGCCGTGGTCGGGCCCAGCGGCATCGGCAAGTCCACGCTGGCCGGGCTCATCGCGGGCGTGCTCCGCCCGGACGCGGGCGAGGTCCTGGTCGGAGGCGTGCCCGCCGACCGCCTCGCCCCGGCCGAGCGGGTGCTCATCCCCCAGGAGGCGTACGTCTTCCGGGGATCCCTCATGGAGAACCTGACCTACCTCGCGCGGGCCGGCGCCGGGCAGGTGGACGAGGCGGTGGCCGCGGTCGGCCTGGCCGGGCTGGTGGAGCGGCTGGGCGGCTACCGCGCCGAGATCCGCCCCGCCCTGCTCTCCCCCGGTGAACGCCAGCTGGTCGCACTGGCCCGGGCCTACCTGACCCCGGCCCGCCTGATCGTCCTCGACGAGGCGACCTGTCATCTCGATCCGGTGGCCGAGGCCCGCGCGGAGGAGGCCTTCGCCCGGCGCGGCGGCACGCTCCTCGTCATCGCCCACCGGCCGGCCTCCGCCCTGCGCGCGCGGCGCGTCCTCGTCATGGACGGCACGCGCGTGCGGCTGGGGACGCACGGGGAACTGCTCGCCTCGTCCCCCCTCTACGCCGGCCTGGTCGGCCGGTGGGACCCCCGAACCTCCTCCGCGGAGGCGCCGCCCGGCACCCGGCCGGACGCGCCCTCCGGGCACGCGGCCTGACCTCACCCCGGACGTCCAGGAGCCGATCAGATGATCTATCCCCCCGCCGAGCGGCAGCCGGTCACCGACCTGCTGCACGGGCACGCCGTACCGGACCCGTACCGGTGGCTGGAGGACCCGGCGAGCCCGCGGACCCGCAGCTGGTCGGCCGCCCAGGAGCACCTGTGGCGGGCGCACGCCGCCGCCCTGCCCGGCCGCGACCGCTGGCACGCCCGGGTGGCCGGGCTCTGTTCCGCCGGAACGGTCACGCCGCCGCTGTGGCGCGGGGAACGCCGCTTCTTCCTGCGTCACGAGGCCGGGCGGGAGCACCCGGTCCTGTACACCGCCGGCCCGGACGGGGCGGAGGAGGCGCTGGTCGACCCGGGTGCGCTCGACCCCTCCGGGCTGACCGTCCTGGACCGGTGGCAGCCCGACCTCACCGGCCGGCTGCTGGCCTACCAGCTGTCGCGGGGCGGGGACGAGCGGTCGGAGCTGCGGGTCATGGACGTCGGCACCCGGCGGACCGTGGACGGCCCGATCGACCGCTGCCGCTACGCCCCGGTGGCCTGGCTCCCGGACGGCAAGGCGTTCTTCTACGTCCGCGACCGGCGGGTGTGCCTGCACCGGCTCGGCACGCCCGCCGCCGACGACGTCGTGATCTGCGCCGAGGAGCGGTCCTACGGCCTAGGCTCCAGCCACGACGGCCGCTGGCTGACGGTCTCGGCCCCGGCCGGGGCCGGCAACGACGTCTGGCTGGCCGACCTGGCCGCCTCCCCGCCCGAGCGGCCCGGCCTGCGGGTGGTGCAGGAGGGGGCGGACGCGGTCACGGTGCCCGCCGTGGGCCGCGACGGCCGGCTGTACCTGCTCACCACGCTGGACGCGCCCACGGGCCGGCTGTGCGTCGCCGACCCGGCCGACCCCGGCCCCGGGGGCTGGCGGGAGCTGGTCAGCCCGGACCCCGAGGCGGTGATCTCCGACTTCGCGGTCCTCGACGGCCCCGGCCGCCCGGTGCTCCTCGTCGGCCGGACCCGGCACGCGATCAGCGAGATCGGGGTGCACGACGCGGCCACCGGCGAGCGGCTGGGAGGGGTGCCGCTGCCCGGGCTGGGCACCGCGGGCCGGATGTCCGCG
Organism: Planomonospora sp. ID91781; assembly: GCF_015711595.1. Taxonomy (NCBI): domain Bacteria; kingdom Bacillati; phylum Actinomycetota; class Actinomycetes; order Streptosporangiales; family Streptosporangiaceae; genus Planomonospora; species Planomonospora sp. ID91781. The sequence goes on from NZ_JABTEY010000002.1 coordinate 1,573,363, forward strand.
CGTCCCGAGGGCGGCTGCGAGGTGTGGTTCTCCTACACCGACGGCGTCACCCCGGGCAGCGTGCACCGCTACGACGCGCGCACCGGGCGGACCTCGCTCTGGGCCGCCGCGCCCGGCGCGGTCGACGTGCCCGAGCTGGAGTCCCGCCAGATCGTCTACGCCTCGGCCGACGGCACGCCGGTGCGGATGGTCGTGCTCGCCCGGCCCGGGACCGGGCCCCGCCCGGCGATCCTGTACGGCTACGGCGGGTTCGGGATCCCGCTGACCCCCTCCTACTCCGCCTACATCCTGCCGTGGGTGGAGGCCGGGGGCGTCTTCGCGCTCGCCCAGGTGCGCGGCGGCGGCGAGGAGGGGGCCGCCTGGCACCGCGACGGCATGCTGGAGCGCAAGCAGAACTCCATCGACGACTTCACGGCCGCCGCGGAGCGGCTGATCGCCGACGGCTGGACCACGGCCGGGATGCTGGCCGCCTGCGGCGAGTCCAACGGCGGGCTGCTGGCCGGGGCCGCGATCACCCAGCGGCCGGAGCTGTTCGCCGCCGCCGTCTGCTCGGCCCCGCTGCTCGACATGGTCCGCTACGAGCTCTCCGGCCTGGGCCCGTCCTGGCGGGGGGAGTACGGCTCCGCGGAGGACCCGGAGCAACTGGGCCACCTGCTGGGCTACTCGCCGTACCACCGGGTCCGCGAAGGGGTGGACTACCCGGCGACGCTGCTGGCCTCGTTCGGCGGCGACTCCCGGGTGGACCCCATGCACGCGCGGAAGATGTGCGCGGCGCTGCAGCACGCCACGTCGGGCGACCGGCCGGTCCTGCTCCGCCACGAGGAGGGCGTCGGGCACGGCGCCCGGGCCGCCGGGCGGGCGGCCTGGCTGGCGGCGGACATGCTGGCCTTCCTGGCGGCGCACACCGGGCTGGGGGCCCCGCCGCCCGGACGGTGACGGGCCACGCGCGGACGGCCGCGGGCCCCCGCCGCCCGGACGGTGACGGGGGCCGGGACGCGCGGACGACCGCGGCGGGCGGGACGGGGCCCTGGTACGCGAGCGGGGCGGGGCGGGGTTCAGACGCGCGAGCGGTGGCGGACCAGCCCGACCTCGCTGAGGTCGTCCGGCCAGAGCCAGCCGTCCTGCTTGGCGATCCTGATCGCCTCCACGCGGGTCCTCGCGCCGACTTTCGACAGGATCCGCGACAGGTAGTTGCGGACGGTGCCCCCGGACAGGTAGAGCCGGTCGGCGATCTCCTCGACCGGGGCCCCCTCGGCGGCCACTTTCAGGACCTCCAGCTCCCGGCAGGTCAGCGGGTTCTCCCTGGCGCTGAGCGCGGCGACGGCCAGGTCGGGGTCGACGACCTGCTCGCCGCGCGCGACCCGGCGCACGCACCCGGCGAGCTCTCCGGCGGGGGCGTCCTTGACGACGAAGCCGCGCGCCCCGGCGTCCAGCGCCCTGCGCAGCGCGGCCGGCGTCGCGAGGCCGGTGAGGATGACCGTGCGGCAGCCGGGGAGGGCGCGCCGCAGCTCCGCCGCGGCGGTGATGCCGTCGGTGCCGGGCAGGCCGATGTCGATCAGCGCGACGTCGGGGCGGTGGCGCAGGCACGCCTCCACCACCTCGTCGCCGTGCCCCGACTCTCCCACGACCTCGATGTCCTCCTCCGTCGAGAGCAGGGCGACCATCGCCCCCCGGACGAGGTGCATGTCCTCAGCTATCAGGACATTTATCACGCGCAGTCTCCCTCTCACGGTGACACACGATCCGTCTCCCGGATCCCGGCGCTACCCAGTGGAACCGGCCGACTACCGCGTTACCCGAATTTAACCTGAAGGAACGGCGAACACTGACCGGTTCCGGCCACCACACCGCCCCACCAGGCGTGATGTCCTGTTTTATAGGGGTTCGCAGGGGTCCGGAGGACGCGGAGGACGGGATTGTCAGGCGCAAGCCTTACGGTAGGGCGCGTGCCAGAGACGACCCACGAGATCACGCTGGACTCGGCCCTCAGCGAGGAGGCCGTGCTCACGACCTACCGCCGGATGTTCGCCGCGCTCGCGCGCGACAGCGGCGCGGTGGTGGACGATCCGGCCCTCGTCGACATCGCCGAGATCCTGTTCACGGCGTTCGCCGAGGCCGGGGAGGAGTGGCTGACCCACGAGCAGATGCGGCACGCCTGCCGGGCCTACCCGCTGGAGATGTTCGAGAACCGCCTGCGGGTGCTCAAGGGCCTCGGCGCGGTCCGGGAGGTCTTCCCCAAGCCCCACCAGCTCCGCTACCGGGCGTCGTTCACCAGCATGGTGGGCCTGATGTTCATCCGGCGCATGCTCCACGACGGCGGCCAGTCCGAGGTGCACCGGCTCCTCGCGCTGGAGGACCTCAACGTCGCCGACCCGCGCACGACGATGGAGGAGGCGCGCGTCAGCGCGCAGAACCTGGCGCGGGCCTTCCGGCTCTGGGCACTGGAGCTCATCACCCTGACCGGGGGCACCATCGAGGAGCTCCGGGAGCAGGCGCCCACGCTCTGGGGCACCGAGGAGATCGCCCAGCGCGCGCAGAGCCTGCACGCCACGATCCTGACCCGCTGGCCCGACCTGGACCGCACCTGCACCGAGCTGCGCGCGGCCATCTACTCCTACAGCGACGCCTCCCGCCGCGCCGCCGGCCGGCTCGCCGACTCCGCGGGCACGACGAGGAACCTCACGCTGCTGCCCGCCGAGACCTGGCGGACGTTCGCCCAGACGGCGGACAGGGAGCGCCTGGCCGCGGTGCTCGACGGCTTCGTCTTCGACGCCCCCGCCCCGTGGCACGATCCGGCGGCCATCGTCCGCGCGGTCGACGAGAGCCCCCGCCCCGCACCCGTCCAGCCCGCCCCTCCGCGTCCCGCGCTGCCCGACCCCGGTCCGGCGGACTCCTACGAGCCCGGCGCCGACGGGCTCGACCGCCTGGCCTCGGTCGCCGAGACCGCGCTCGGCGGGCGTTCCTCGGCCCGGCTGGAGGAGCTGCTCACCGCCGACGGCGAGTGGGTCTCGGTCCGCCGCCTGCTCGCCGACCTCGTCGCCGCCGATCTGCGCCCCGAGTCGCCCTACCGCCTGCGCTGGTCCGACGGCCTGTCCGCCGAGCCCGGAGCCGAGCCCGCCTGGCTCTCCCACGGCCTGCTGGAGAGGACCGGCCATGACGCCTGACGGCACCGGCGCGCCCGGCGCCGCGCCCTCGGCCGCCGGGTCCGCGGTTCCCGCCCCGCGGCCGGGGTCCACCGGATCCGGCGACGCCGACGCCGCCGCGGCCACCACGGCGGCCGAGACCTCCGGGACGGCGGCGCTCGCGCACGTCCGGGCCAGGTCCACCGGCCCCCTCACCCTGGGCCCCGGCGAGGCCGCGCCCCCGGGCATGGTGCGGCTGGGCCGCGGCGACGGCACCGGTCTGGCGCTGCCCGCCTGGCCGGACGGGACGACCCCCTCGCTCCTGGCCGAATACCAGGCCGCGCCGGTGGCCGTGGAACGGTCCGGGGAGACCCGGCGGGTCCTGGCCGCCGCCCTGAAGTGCTGCTGGAGCGACCTGACCGCCGACCCGTGGCCGGGGACCCCCGCGCCCGTCGACGACGTGCTGGCGGCCTACCGGGCGCTGATCGGCCGCTCCGACGACCTCATGCGCAACTGGGCCGTCGGCGCCCTGCGCCGCCTGCACGACTCGGCCTGGCTGGTGGTCGCCGACGGCACCGTACGGCTCGGCCCCCGGTGCGCCTCCTGGCCCGCCGCCTCCCACGCGCAGCTGCGCGAGCTGGTGCGGCGCCTGCCCGGCCCGGGCGAGGAGGGCGTCCCCGCCGTGCTGCCCGTGGCCGGGGAGACCGGCCACGACGCGGCCGCGGGCCTGGACCTCCCCGAGGGCGTGGACGACGACCTGCTCGCCCCGTTCGACGAGCGCCGCCGCGCGGAGGTCGTCGCCGCGTTCATGGCGGTGGAGCACGCGGCCGAGCCGGTGCACGAGGCCCGGTTCCCCGCGCTGCGCGACCCGGTGCTCCGCCGCGTGCTGGCGGAGATGCTCCGGCGCCGGGGCAGGGTCCTGGTCTCCGGCCGGGAGACGTGGACCTCCGGATACGCCGACGACGTGGCGGCCGAGGCGGGCACCGCCCTGGGCGAGGCCGAGCGGGCCGTCCTGGTGCTGGTCCTGGTCCACTCGGTGGCGATCCCCCGGGCCGAGGGCCTGCTGCCCGCCGACAGCTGGCTGTCGCCGTTCCCCGCCCAGGCGGAGGAGCTGCGGCGGCACACCCTGCTGCCCATCGGCGAGCTGGAGACCGCGCTGCGGACCCTGCGCCACGCGGGGCTGGTCACCCAGGTGAAGTCGGGCGAGGAGGCGGGCGGCTACGTGCCGGGCCCGCAGTTCCACCGGCTGACCCCGGCGGCCAGGCGGCGCCTGCAGGAGGAGCTGATCCTCGCCGCGGGGCCGCACACCCCGCTGGCGGCGGCCGTACGGGCCCGGCGCCGGTAGCAGCCGGGCGCATCAGAGCAGAACACGGAAGGAACGACGAGGTTGGCCGAGCAGTCGAGCCGTACGGCGAAGGACGCACCCGGGAGCCAGGCGAGCCTGGTGCCGGTGGAGGTCCGGGCGGGCGAGCCGGGCCACGACGTGGTCGGCGACCGGGTGCTGATCGCCGTGCAGGCGGTCAACATCTCCCGCCTGTCCACGCACCCCGTGCCGATCGTCCCCGGCACGCTCGTCGTGGTCGCCGGGGCCGGTCCGAAGGACTCCAACGGGGCGGGCAAGTCCTCGTTCATCGCGATGATCACGGCCCTCCTCGGCGACGAGCAGTGGCGTTTCGCCTCCGGCGCCAAGTCGGTCGCGGAGCTGCTGTTCAACGCCGAGCTCGCGGCCGGCGGCGGCGGGCGGACGTGGGCGAGCGCCGGTCACGGCTACATCGTGGGCGTCTTCGACCACCCCCGCGCCCCGGAGGCCGGACTGCCCGACGCGGTGACCGTGTGGCTGCGGGTCAACCAGGAGGCCCCGCACCTGGAGGTCCGGTGGACGCGGGGGGTGCGGATGGCCGCCGCCGCCTCGGAGGCCGAGCGGGTCGTCCGGGCCGACGAGGTCTGGGCGGGCCTGCCGCGTTCGGCGGGACGGCGGGACGTGGTCGCGCGCGACCTGACGAGGTTCCTGTACGGCGACCGCGTGCGGTGCGTGTCGTTCCTGTCCACCTCGGTGCGGAGCAAGGTCGCCACGAACCTGCTCTCCCAGCCGCTCAACGAGATCTCCCCCGAGCGGGTCTTCGAGGCCATCGCCGCGCTGACCGGGCTGGACGCCGAGCTCGACCAGGAGCGGGAGGCGCGCCGCGACGAGCACGCCAAGCGGGTGCGGGCGGCGCGGGCCGTGGAGACGCTCAAGGAGTTCGAGGACGAGTCCCGGACCCTGCTGGAGACCTTCGACCGGCGCGACCGCGCCCGGGTGCGGCTGGCGGACGCGTTGCGCTGCTGGCGGGGCCGGCAGGCGCGCAGGCTCGGCGACGCGGTGCTGCGGGACGAGGCGCTCGCCGCCGACCTGGAGGGGCTGCGCCGGTCGGGTGAGCGGGCGGCCGAGGAGATCGAGGCGGTCCGCGCGGAGATCGCCACGCTGAAGGACGACACGCTGGACCGGAGCCTGGCCGAGGCCCGCGCGGAGCTGGCGGCGCTCCAGGCCCGCGCGGCGCGGCTCGACGCCGACCGGGCGGTGGCGGAGAGCGCGGCGGACGAGCTGCGCGGCCGGATCCCCGGCCTGGAGGAGCGGCGGCGGCTGGCCGACGGCCGGGACGTGCCCGCCGCGGAGGACGAGCTGGCCCGGGCCCGGGCCCGGTCGAGCGAGGCGCTGAAGGCGCTCGGCGTGGCCGACCGCGAGGTCGCGGACGCCGGGGCCGCGCTGGACGACGCCGAGAGCGGTCCGGCCGCCGCCCAGCTCCGGGCGCTCGCCGAGGCGGGCGTGGGCGCGACCGGCCTGCTCGACGCGATCGACGTGGCCGAGCACGCCCGGGACGGCGGATCCGCGGGAGGGCTCCCGGTGGGCGCCGCCCCCGGGGGAGCCGTTCCGGCCGGGGGCCGGGGAGCCGCGCCGGAGAGCGGGACCGCCGTGCCGCCGGGCGGGGCGGCGGCCCCGTCCGCCGGCACCGGCGGCCGGGGCTGGCCGCAGGAGCACGCGGTCGTCGTCGACGCCGCCGACCTGGAGGCGGCGGCGCGGGCCCTGTCCGCGCTGCCCGGTTCGGTGCTGGTCAGCGCGGCGGGCGTCACCGTGGTGGGGGCCTTCGAGGCGGTGGCCACCGGCCGGGAGACCCGGATCAAGGCCGCCGAGCAGCGCCTGCACCGGGCACGCGACCTGCAGGAGGAGGCGGCCGGGGCCGTGCGGGCCGCCGAGGAGGCGGTGGCCGAGGCCGGGCGGCGGCTGGAGGGCGCCCGGGCCGCCGTGCAGCTGGCCGACGTCGAGCGCCGGCTGGCCGAACGGCGGGCCCGGCTGACCGAGCTGGCCGGGGCGCTGGCCGAGGTCTCCCCGGCGGTGGCGGAGGCCGAACGGCGGGCGGGCGCGCTGGACTTCCGCTCCCGGACCAGGAACATGGAGATCGAGCGGCTGGAGGGCCTGCGGGCCCGGCACGAGGCCGAGCGGGACCGGGCCGGGGCGCAGGCGGCCTCGGTCGCCGCGGAGCGCGAGGCGCTCGCCCTGGAGGCGCTGACCCGCGAGTGGGGCGGCACCGCCGAGCAGGCGCGCGAGTGGCTGCGGGAGTTGCCCGAGGCCGAGCGCCCGCTGACCGCCGAGGAGTGGTGGCGGACCGCCGAGCGCCGCCTGGACGAGGCGCTGCGCGACACCTTCCCCGGCGAGGACGAGGAGATGCCGGAGGAGCTGCGGTTCCTGATCCGGCAGCGGACCGAGCCCGGTGCGGGCCGGACGGCGCGGGAGCAGGCGACCTTCCCCGGCGTGTGCTCGGCGCTCTCGTCCTACCTGCGCGGCCAGGAGGAGTACGAACGGCACCAGCGCCGCCAGATCGAGGTCCAGCTCGCCACCCGGCAGCGCGACCTGGCCGTCGCCGCCAAGGGCGCCGAGGAGGCGGCCCAGTCCACCGCCGTGCACCGGGCGGCGCTGACCGCGGCGATCAGGGCGCGGCTGACCCGGGTGGCCGAGGAGTTCGACAAGCTGGACACCGCCTACGGCGGATACGGCGCGACGCTGGAGTTCCCGGTGCCGCCCGCGCCCGCCGACCCCGAGCAGCGCTGGGCCTGGCGGGTGACGCCCAAGTGGCGCCGGGGCGAGGGGCAGTCCTTCGTGCCGTACAACCGCAGGGCCAACACCGCGCTGATGGACGAGAAGGCCGTGAAGCTGGTCTGCGCGGCGGCGATCGCCTCCTCCGGCGGCGGGCACCTCTGCCTGGTCCTGGACGAGCTGGGCCGCAACCTCGGCAAGGAGCACCGGCGCGAGGCCGTGGCGCTGTTCCGGCGGATCGGCGAGACCTACGGGATCACGGTGATCGGCGCGCTCCAGGACGACATGGAGCCCTACGCGGTGGACGCCTGCGGGCAGTACGTCAAGCTGCGCCGCTCCTCCGACGCCATGCCGTACAACGAGCCGCCGGTGATCGTCGGCCATGACCGGCACGCCGAACGGGTCCGGGCGCTGATGTCGTCCGTCAGCCGTCCCCCGGTCCCGGTGGAGTGACCCGGCGGCCCGGTGGAGCGACCCGGCGGGCCCGCCGGACACCCTCGGCAGTACGCCCGCCGCACCGCCGGACGCCCTCGGCGGTTCGGTGAACGGGGCTCGGGCCTCCTCCACCGGGGTCCGCCGGCGCGGGTCCGGGCCCCGCCCGCCGGTCCGCTACTGGCGGATCGTCGAGCCGTGGCGCTCCTTGCGGATGTGCAGGCGGGCCGGGATGCGGGTGCGCAGCTCGCCGACGTGGCTGACGATGCCGACGGCCCGGCCGCCGTCGCGCAGGCCGTCCAGGATGTCCAGGACGCCGTCGAGGGTGTCCTCGTCGAGGGTGCCGAAGCCCTCGTCGACGAAGAGCGTGCCGAGCTCCACTCCCCCGGCCTCGGCGGTGACCACGTCGGCCAGGCCGAGGGCCAGCGCCAGCGAGGTGATGAAGCCCTCCCCGCCGGACAGGGTGGCGGGGTCGCGGTCCACTCCGGTCCAGCCGTCCAGGATCCGCAGGCCGAGCCCGCCGCCCGACCGGCTCCGGTCTCCCGCCGCGCGGCGCAGGTCGTGCTGGAGGAGGTAGCGCCCGCCCGACATGTGGTCCAGGCGCTCGTTGGCCGAGGCGACCACCTGGCGGAGCCGCTCGCCCAGGACGTAGGCCGACAGCCGCATGCTCCACTGGTTGTCGGCGGAGTTCCCGCCGGCCAGCGCGGCGAGGCTCTCGGCGATGCGGTGCCGTTCGGCGGCGGGCCGCCACCGGTCCAGGCACTCGGCCAGCTCGGTGCGGAGCGCGGCCAGCCGGTCGCGGCGGAGGCGGGCCCGGTCCGAGGCCGACAGCAGGGCGGCGTGCGCGGTGTCGGCCGCGTCCCGGCCGGACTTCAGTGCGGCCAGATCGGGTTCGGGCTCGGCCGCCGCGGCGATCAGCTCCGGATCGGCGAGCTGGGCGTCGACGGCCGCGCGCTCCCGGTCGAGCGCGCGGAGCCGCTCGGCCTTCTCCTCCTGCTCGGCCGCGGGGCGGACCGCGACCCGGGCGTCCTCGATCCCGGCGAAACCCGCCTCGGCGGCCCCGGCCGCGGCCCGTGCCCGGGCCGTCTCCAGTTCGTCCTCGGCGTCCCGCTCCCGCCGGGTGGCCTCCGCGGCCTCCCGGAGCAGCCCGGCCTCGTCGGCCAGCCGCTCCAGCCGGGCGGCCAGCGTCGGGTCCCCGCCCCGGGCCGCGTCCAGGCGCGCGGTCAGCAGGCCCGCGTCCGCGGTGATCCGCTCCAGGTTCGTACGGCAGGCCGACAGCGCCACCGCCAGTTCCCTCGACCGCTCCCGCAGCCCCTCCAGCTCGGCGGCCAGCCCTGCCGCCTCGGCTTCCAGACCGGGCACGGCCCGGGCGGACTCCCCGAGCTCCCGCAGGGTCCGCTCCGCCCGGCGGAGCGCCTGCGCCGCCCGGCCCGCGGAGGACGCGGGGCCCTCCCCCAAGGCGACCGGCCCCGCGGCGCCGTCCCCGGCCGCGCTCCCGGTGCCGGCGCCCTCGGTCCCGTCCGCGCTCCCGGCGCCGGCCTCCCCGGTCTCGCCTGCGATCCCGTCCTCGCGCGCGTCCCCGGTCCCGTGCCGGTCCGCGCGGAGGCGGGAGGACAGCAGGGCCTGCTCGGTCACGGCGCTCTCCCGCCGGGCCCGGGTCTCGGTCAGCAGGCCGGTGACCTCCTCCGCCTGCGCCCGCACGTCCTCGAGCTCGGCCGTGAGGCGGTCCACCTCGGCGGCCAGCCGCGGTTCGCCCGCGGCGGCGTCGGCCAGGGCGGCGTGCTCCCGCTCCGCCGCGGCGAGCGACTCCCCGGCCTGCCCGGCGGTGAGGCCGCCGGCGGCGGCGAGGGTCTCGTCCAGCCGGGAGGCGAGGTCGGCGACCTCGTTCTCGGCGTCCTGCCGCAGTCTCAGCGCCGCCTCGTAGGCGCTCTCGGCCGCGCGCTCGTCGTCCGGCGTGGGCGCCGCGTCGGCGGGGGCGGCCGGGGCGGGGTGGTCGGGCGAGCCGCAGACCGCGCAGGGGTCCCCGGGGACGAGCCGGGCGGCGAGCTCGGCCGCCATGCCGTCGATCCGGGACTGGCGGATCTCCTGGAGCCGGTCGCGGGACTTCTGGGCGCGGTCGACGGCCACGCCGCGGGCCCGGCGGGCCTCCTCCAGCCGGACCGTCAGGCCGTCGCGCCGCCGGACGGCGTCCAGCACGGCGGCGGCGGTCGCGACCGCCGCCCGGGCCGCGGGGATCCCGGCGGCCTCGGCCCGCACGGCGGCCAGCCGGGCGACGGCCTCGCCCAGCGCGGCGGGCAGTTTCTGCCGGGCCTCGGCGAGCGAGGTCTCCTTCTCGGCCAGGTCGTGCAGCCGGACGTCGAGCCGGGCGAGGTCCGTCTCCAGCTCCGCGAGCCGGGCGGCGGCCCTTCTGGCCTCCTCCGCGGCGGGCAGTCGGGCCGCGTCGAGGCGCGCGGCGGTGAGACGGGCCTCCACCCCGGCCCGCAGACCGGGGAGGACCGCCAGCCGCGTGTCGGCGGCGTGCTGCTCGCCGGTCAGGTGGGCGATCTCCGCCTCCACCCGTCCGCGCTCCTCGAGCAGCGCGGCCAGCCTCGGCTCCTCGGCGCGCAGTTCCCCCAGCCGGGTGATCTCGTCCAGCCGCTCGCGTTCCAGCGCGGTCAGCCGGTCGGGACCCGCCGGCCGGGCCCCGCCGTGAAGGGGGTCCCGGTCCAGGAGGGGGGTGGCGCGGTTGAGCGCGTCGGCGGCCAGGCTGCGGGCCTTGGCCGCGGCCTCGGTGCGCTGCTCGACCTCCCGGATCAACGGGAGCACCCGGTCGGCCCGGGCCGCCTCGGCCAGGACGGCCTCCAGGTCGGCCCGTTCCTCGGTGCTCTCCTGCAGCGCCCGGCTCCGGGTGAGCGCCTCGGCGTGCCGCCGTCGCCGGTCGGCGAGCGCGACACCGTCCTCCAGCAGCCGCCGCGCCTCCAGCGCCGCCTTCTCGCTCCGGGCGCATTCGGCGGCCGCCCGCGCGGCCGCCCCCTCCGCGAGCCCGGCCAGCGCCCCGGCCCAGCCCAGCGGGTCGTCCTCCATCCAGGCGGCCACATCGCGCGTCTCCGCGGTGTGCTCCACGGTGTGCTCCGCGGAGGCCGCCGGCGCGGCGAGGGCGGTCAGGAGGCCCGGGCCCGCCGCCTCCTCGACCCGGTTGACGACGGAGTCGACCTCCCGGCGCAGGGCCTGCTGGTCGCGGAAGGCCGCGGTGCGGCGGTCGGCGAGCCAGGACTCGGCCGCGGCGTAGACCTTCACCGAGAAGAGCCGCTCCAGGACCTTGCGGCGCTCCTCGCCGTCGGCGCGCAGGAAGTGCGCGAAGTCACCCTGCGGCAACATCGCGACCTGGCAGAACTGGGCCAGGTTCATGCCGAGCAGGCCGCCGACGAGGTCGCCCGCCTCGTCCATCCGGGTCGTCAGGCCGGTCCACTCGCCGGAGGGCGTCAGCTCCTCCAGCAGGACCTTGGCCTGCTCCAGGGTGGTGCCGGTGCCGCGCTGCTTGGGCCGCTGCCAGGCGGGCGAGCGGGTGACGCGCAGCCGGCGGCCCCGGATGGTGACCTCCAGGACGACGCGCGGGCCCCGGCCGGGCGGGGCGTGGTCGCAGCGCAGGCTGCGGGCGCTGTTGCGCTGGCCGGGCACCTGGCCGTACAGGGCGAAGCAGAGCGCGTCCAGCACGGTGGTCTTGCCCGCGCCGGTGGAGCCGTGGATCAGGAAGAGCCCGGCCTCGGCCAGGGCGTCGAAGTCGACTTCCTCCTCGCCCGGGAACGAGCCGAAGGCGGTGATGTGCAGACGGTGGGGGCGCATCTACGCCATCGCCTCCTTGGCGCGGGACTCCTCGACGGCCTGCCGGAGCAGCCGGGTCTCCTCGTCGTCGGCGGCCTCGCCGCGCACCTCGCGGACGAAGTCGAGCACCACCTCGATCTCGGGGCGGCCGGCCAGCCGGGGCCGGGCCGCGCTCTCCGGCGGTCCGCCCTCGGGTTCGAAGGAGAGCGTGAGCGCGTGCGGGAAGCGGGTGCGCAGGCGCTCCATGGCGCCCTTCGGCCGGACGGGGTCGGTCAGCACCACCTGGAGCCAGCGGTCCTCGTGGTCGGCGTGGGCGTCCGAGGTGAGCAGGTCGTCGAGGCGGCCTTCGAGGCGGCCGAGCCTGCGGGGCACCGGGGCCTCGGCGAACTCGGCGCCGGCGAACCCGTCCGGGCCGATGTCCACCAGCCAGGAGCCCTTGACCTGGCCGAGCTCGGAGAAGGAGTAGGCGATCGGGGAGCCGGAGTAGCGCACGGTCTCGCTCATCCGCTGGCGGCCGTGCAGGTGGCCGAGGGCCGTGTAGTCGACGCCCTCGAAGGCCGAGACCGGGACGTGCGCGACGCCGCCGACGCTGATGTCACGCTCGCTGTCGCTGGCCCGCCCCCCGGTCACGAACGCGTGGGCCAGCACCACCGACCGGGTGCCGCGGCGCGCGAGGTCGGCCCGGACCAGGGACATGGCGTGCCCGATCGCCGCGGTGTGGGTGCGCTCGGGCAGCTCCCAGGGGCCGCGGACCAGCTCGGGCTCCAGGTAGGGGATGCCGTAGAAGGCCACGTCGCCGACGAGCACGGGCGTGCCGACCCGGGCCGGGTCGGTGCGCAGGTGCACGCCCGCGGCGTCGATCAGGTCGGCCCCGAAGCCGAGGCGGCGCGCGGAGTCGTGGTTGCCGCTGATCAGCACGGTCCGCACGCCCTCGGCGACCAGCCGCCGCAGCGCCTCGTTGCACAGGTCGACCGCGTCGACCGACGGCAGCGCCCGGTCGTAGACGTCGCCCGAGACGACGACCACCTCGACCCGTTCGGCCCTGACCGTCTCGATCAGATGGTCGACGAAGACTCCCTGGGCCGTCAGGAGGCTCTCCCGGTGGAACGAACGGCCCAGGTGCCAGTCCGATGTGTGCAGCACCCGCATGACGCCTGAAGCTAACAGGACTCAGCGACATATGCCGCCACTCTCACCTCGCCGGTCTCATCGATATCCACTGGATACCCACGCTTCCTCCACTCTGGGTAGGGTTGAAGATCGAAGACGGAACTCGGACGAACGGCCATCGGGGAGCGGAGCGGCATGCGCGTGGGCCGGGGCGTGTTGGGCGTGGCCGCCGGCCTGATCATGGCGGCCCTGGCGACGGTGGGCTACACCCTGCCCCCGCCGTTCGACCCGTCGCCGCTGACGGTGGACCCGGCCTTCCGCACGCTCCCGCCGCAGCCCGCCCACGAGCTGCGGCCCGTCTCCGCGACGGCGCCCATCTCCGTGCGGGAGGTCACCGTCCCGGCCAGGGGCACCACCCTGGAGGCCACGATCCGCGCGCCGCTCACCCCGGGCCGGCATCCCGCGCTGGTCTTCGTGCAGGGCGCGGGGCCGGGCGTGCGGAACGAGTTCGACGCGCAGGCCGAGTGGCTGGCCAGGGCCGGGGTCGTCACGCTCGTCTACGACAAGCGGACCGCCGGCTACGACTTCCGCCACCGCGACTTCGGCCTGCTCGCCGACGACGCGCTGAGCATGCTGGCCCAGCTGCGCGGCCGTGCCGACGTGGACCCGGCCCGCACCGGGCTGTGGGGGGTCAGCGAGGGCAGCTGGGTGGTGCCGATCGCGGCCTCCCGCAGCGCCGACGTCGGCTTCGCCGTACTGGTCTCCGCCCCGAACGTCTCACCCGTGCGGCAGGTCAGCTGGGCGCTGGGCGAGCAACTGGACCGGCTGCACGCCCCGAGCGGAGTGCGCGAGCTGCTCATCCGGGCGATGTCCGCGGTGGACATGAACTTCCTGCGCCACGACGGCGTGCCGGCGCTGCGCGGGACCCGCCAGCCGGTGCTGGCCCTGTACGGCACGCGCGATCCGTCGATCCCGTTCGTGGAGAGCAGCCAGACCCTCACCCGGGCGCTCGCCGAGGGCGGCAACGACGCCTACACGATCCGCTACCTGGAGGGGGCCGACCACGGCATGCGGGTGCACGGCGGCCCGTTCGCCCCCGGCTACCTGGAGACGCTGGCCAACTGGGTCAGGGGCCTGCCCGGCACGGCCGATCCCGCGACGGCCTCGCGCGCCTCGTCGCCCTCCCCGCGCATCGCCGGCGCCACCCCGGTCCAGCGCTACGAGGCCAGTGACGTCCCGGCCGCGCCGTGGTACGCCGGGGGCACGGTCCTGGGGCTCACGCTCTGCCTGGCCGCCGTCGGCTACGTGGCCGGCCCGGTCGCCGCGATGGTGGTGCGGCTGCGCGGCAGCCGCCCCCGGGCCGAGGCCAACGCCCGGCTCTGGCCGCCCATCCGGCGCCGGTTCCGCCGGATGGCGTGGACGGGGGCCGGGCTCCTCGCCTCGGTGCTGGCCTTCATCACGCTGCTGGTGCTGTTCTCGGTCAACCAGGCGGGGGCCTGGCCCGCGGTCCTCGCCGGCTGGCTGGTCATCCGGGGGCTGGCCGTGCTGATGCTGCTGCAGGAGGTGACGGCCACCGCCGCCGTCGTCTCGGCGCTGCGGGAGGGCTGGCAGCCCAGCCGCCCGCAGCACGTCGCGATCGCCGGCGTCCTGGGCAGCACCGGGCTGCTGCTGGTCGCCGCGGCCTACTACGGCCTGTTCGCCTTCCCCTGGTGACCGTTTCCCCGGGGCCGTTCCCGCCGTCTCCCGGGGCGCTCCGGCGACCGGTCCCGGCCGGACGCCGGCTCCCCTCCGGGCGCCGGGAACGACCGCGGAGGCGCGGAGCGGCCCGCTCAGCGGTAGCAGGCCAGCCAGCGGTCCATCTCGGCGAAGACCCGCTCGCGCGCGGGCGCGGGCGACAGCACCAGGTCGTGCATGCCGCCGGGCACCCGGACGCAGGTGACGTGGCCGCCGATCCTGGTCGACCAGCGGGCGATCTGCTCGGGGTCGAGCACGGTGTCGGCGCCCTGCGCCTCGGGGGCGAAGTCGCGCAGCCGCAGGCCCTTCTCCGCGCAGAGCACCAGGACCGGCACGTCCACCCGCAGGCCGCCGTGGAGCCGTCTCTGGGCGCGGCGGATCGCCGCCAGCCAGGCGGCGTGCACCGGGAACCCGCCGACGGGCTTCCACTCCAGGTCGAACTCCCACTCGCCGTGGTGGTCGCGGTGCAGGCTGGTGCCGTACGCGGTGGACAGCCCGAGGGGCAGTACGGCGCGGGCGGGCAGGCGGGAGAGCGGCAGGTGCAGCACGTCGGCGGCCAGGCGCAGGTGGCCGGGGACGTTGAGGTCGAGGAAGGGGCTGTTGAGCACCAGGTTCTGGACCAGTCCCCGGCCCCTGACCCGGTCGGCCCAGAGCGCGGCGACGAGCCCGCCGGTGGAGTGGGCGTTGAGGATCACCTCCTCGTGGCCGTGCTCGGCCCGGATGATCCGGACCGCCTCGTCGATCTCCGGGAAGTACTCGGTGACGCTGCGCACGAACCCGCGGGTCTGGTGCGGCAGCAGCGAGCGGCCGTACTTGCGCAGGTCCAGGCCGTAGAAGTCGATCCCCTGGGCGGCGAAGTGCTCGGCCAGGTGGGTCTGGAAGAAGTAGTCGGTGAAGCCGTGCAGGTAGAGCACGGCCCTGCCGGCGGGGTCCGCGGCGCGGCGCCGTACGAGGGAGGCGACGACCTCGCCCTCGTAGTCGTCCGGCATGGGCAGGACCGTGAGCTCGTAGTCGGGGCCGAGAACGTCGTGCATGCGCTTCAGGATATTTCGTACGGGTTGGCGGGCCAGGCGGGAACGGCGTCCGGAAGATCCCGGCTGACCTTCATCGGGAAGTCCGCCGGGCGCTTCTCCAGGAAGGACGTGACCCCCTCGGCCGCGTCCGGGGCGGCGCCGAGGACGTTCATCAGGATCGAGTCGGCGCGGTGCGCCTCCCAGGGGGAGGCGGCCGACAGGCCCGACCACATGAGCCGGCGGATGGCGGCCACCGAGACGGCGGAGGTGTTGTCGGCGATCTCGCGGGCGAGCGCGTAGGCGGCCGGGAGCAGGTCGGCGGGGGCCAGGACCCGGGAGACCAGGCGGCCTCCGAGCGCTTCGGAGGCGGGGAAGACCCGGCCGGTCGCGGCCCACTCCATCGCCTGGGAGATGCCGACGATCCGGGGCAGGAACCAGCTGGAGGCGGCCTCGGTCACGATGCCGCGGCGGGCGAAGACGAAGCCGAACTTCGCGGTGTCGGAGGCGAGCCGGACGTCCATGGGGAGCGTCATGGTCACCCCGACGCCGACGGCGGGGCCGTTGATCGCGCCGATCACCGGCTTGAGCGAGCGGGCGATGCGCAGGGCGACCGTGCCGCCGCCGTCGCGCGGCGAGCCGTCGACGGTGTCGGCGCCGCCGAACATCTCCCCGGTCCTGCGGTGGTTGAAGGTGTCGCCGCCGCCGCCGAGGTCGGCCCCGGCGCAGAAGGCCCGGCCCCGTCCGGTGACGACCACGGCGCGCACCTCGTCGTCGGCGTCCGCGCGGTCGAAGGCCTCGATCAGCTCGGCGCGCATCACGTAGGTGAAGGCGTTGAGGCGTTCCGGGCGGTTGAGCGTGATGGTGGCCACACCGTCGGCCACGTCGTACTCGATCTCGGTGAAGGACATGACCGAATCTTATTCCAGTTCAAATGTCTGGATTAATCGGGATGTTTTTCTGATCTGTTCACACGCTCTTCGCCTGCGCGACCTGCCCTTCCGCCTACCATCTCCTGTGCGGCGCACGAGTGCACGAGCCCTCGGACGCGGGCACGGGGCGCGGGAAGCGCATCGGGGAGCGCGGGAAACGGGGAGCAGGTGCGGGACAGATCAAGACCGCCCGGGATCGGCGCGGTCATCGGGTGGACGGCGCTGTCGGTCATCGCGCCGGGGGCCGCGCACCTGCGCGCGGGCTGGCGCCGGACCGGGCTGGTACTGCTCTCGCTGTACGCCGCGCTGCTGCTCGCCCTGCTCTGGGTCGGCCTCACCTCCGACCTCGGCAGCCTCGCCGGGCAGCTGCTGGCGTCGTCCTGGCTGACGGGCGTCACCGTGGCCTCGCTCGCCCTGGGGGTCGCCTGGTTCGCCTTGGTCGTGCACTCCTTCATGGTGCTGAACCCCGGCACGCTGCCCGCCGCGGGGCAGGCCGTCGCCGGGACGGTCGCCGGCGTGCTCGCGGTGGCCGTGCTGCTGCCGTTCGGGTTCGTCGGCCAGTACGCCGCGGTCTCCCAGACCGCGATCGAGGGCGTCTTTTCCGCCCCGGCCGCGACGCTGCCCGCCGGGCGCGAGCAGGACCCGTGGGCGGGCCGCAGCCGGGTGAACATCCTGCTGCTCGGCGGCGACGCCGACGACCACCGGCCCGGGGTCCGCACCGACAGCATCAACGTGGCCAGCGTCGACGTGCGCACCGGCAACACCGTGCTGTTCAGCCTCCCGCGCAACCTGGAGAACGTCCGCTTCGTGCCGGGCAGCCCGATGGCCAGGCGGTTCCCGAACGGCTTCCGTCTCCCGGCCGGGCCCGGAGGCGGGCGGGAGGACCTGCTCTTCGCGGTCTGGGAGTACGCCGACGCCCACCCGGAGATCTTCGGAGGACGGAAGGGGCAGGGCGCCCGGGTCCTGATCGACACCGTCGGCTACACGCTCGGGTTGAAGATCGACTGGTACGCCCTGGTGAACATGTGGGGCTTCGCCCGTCTCATCGACGCGCTCGGCGGCGTGACGATCACCGTGCCGCACGACGTGGTGTTCGGCAAGTACAACGAGGGCGTGGTCAAGGCGGGCAGGCGCAAGCTCGGGGGCGCCGACGCGATGTGGTTCGCCCGGTCGCGCACCTACAGCGACGACTTCAGCCGGATGGGCCGCCAGCGCTGCGTGCTCGGCGCCATCCTGCAGCAGGCCGACCCGGCGACCGTGCTGGCCCGGTTCAACCAGGTGGCGCTGGCCACCAGGGAGCTGATCAGGACGGACATCCCGCGCCCGATGCTGGAGCACCTGGTCCCGCTGGCGCTGAAGGTCAAGGGCGCCAGGGTGACCAGCGTGCAGTTCGTGCCGCCGCTGATCAACACCGGCTACCCCGACTGGGCCAGGATCCGCACGGTCACCGCCAAGGCCGTCCGCGCCTCGACCGCCGCCGCTCCGGCCGCCGCCTCCGCCGGCACGCCGAGCGCCACCCCGGCCGTCACGCCGAGCGCCTCCGCGCCCGTCAAGACCACCGCGAAGCCGACCGCCGGGCCGGCGGATCCGAGCGCGCCCAAGGGCATCACCGACGGCTGCGGCTGAACGGCCGCGGCCGGGTCCGGTGCTGTGCTGTGGCCGGTGCGGGTGTGCGTTCCGGTGGTTCGGCCTGGTCCGGTTGCGGGCGGTGGCCGAACCACCGGAACGCACACCGGCCGCTGCGGACCGGCCGGAGCACGGGCCCGCCGTTCAGACGCGGTGGGACTGCTTGGCCAGCCGGCGGACGCGTTCCTCGTCGATGGTGTGCCCCAGGCCGGGCTGGGTCAGCGGGACGGCCACCACCCCTCCGGAGGCGCCGACCGGCGGGGTGACGATCTGGGCGCTGCGCGGCGGTTCGGCCACGTCGCAGGGGAGGTTGCACCCGGGCAGGCTGGCCGCGGCGACGGTGGCCGCCCTGGCCAGGCCCGTGCCCTGGCCTCCGGCGCAGGCGACCTCCCAGCCGGCCGCCACGGCGCCGTCGTGCACCCGCCGCACGCCCCGCAGGGAGCCCAGCACGGCGGGGCGGAGCAGCAGCGCGCGGCCCGCGCCCGCGGCGATCGCCTCGTCCAGCTCCCGCTCCGACGACACCTCCAGCAGCACCGGCGCGGCGACGCGCTCCTGCAGGTCGGCGTGGTCCGACAGGTTGGTGAACGGGCGCTCGATGACGGAGGGCGCGTAGGCGTCCAGCGCCTCGAGGGCGTCGACGTCGGTGTAGGCGGAGCGGGCGTCCAGGCCGATGCCCAGGGCCGGGTAGGCCTGGCGGACGGCGCGCAGCGGCTCGATGTCCCAGCCGGGGTGGACGTCCATGGTGATGTGCGCGTATCCGGCGCAGACGTGCCGGTTGACCCGGGCGACCAGGCTCTCCAGGTTGCGCTCGGCACCGATCCGCACGGTGGCCGTCAGCGAGGTGCGGCTGCCGCCGAGGGCGTGGGCGAGCGGGACGCCGCGCATCCGCGCCCACAGGTCCCAGCAGGCCATGTCGGCGGCCGGGCCGCCGGGGATCTCGCCGAGCTCGTCCGGGTGCTCCCAGTCGACGCCGACCAGTTCCCCGGCCAGCCGCTCCACCAGGGCGGGCCAGGTCGCGGGGCCGGGGTCGACGACCTCTCCCCAGCCGGTCATGCCCCCGTAGTCGGTGAGCCGGACGAGGACGCTCTCCGGCCGCCTGCCGTACGGCAGGACCAGCCGGTACACCTCCAGCTCGCACACGCGTGGCATGAACTCCCCTTGGTCTCCCCGTGCCGTGAACGCGAATCCCGCCCGGAGGCGGGACCCACCCTTCAACGTGAGGAAGAGGCACGTTCTTCCCATGGTGCCATGCCGCCGGCATGCTCCCGTCAGGCCCGGACCCGGCCCGCGACGAGCGTGCCGGTGACCGCCATCAGCGCGGTCAGCACGAAGCAGGCCAGGTAGACGGGGCCCGCCGCGCCGAAGGCCGCGACGACGGCGCCCACCGCGGCGACCGTCATCACCGTGAACGCCGACTCCCCGACGCCCATCGAGGCGCTGTTCTCGCCCTCCTCCCCCGGCGCGGACAGCTCCAGGACGAGCACCGAGAGCGTGGGGTACACGCTGCCGATCCCGAGACCCATGACGATCTCCCCGGCGAAGGCGAAGACGACCGGGACGTCCGGGAACACGGTCAGGGCCATCATCAGCAGCCCCGCCGCGATCAGCAGCGGGCCGGTCCGCAGGATCAGGACCCGGTCGTACGGCCTGCGCCCGACGATCCACGAGGCGAGCGACCAGGCGAGCGCGCCGCCGGTGAGCACCATGCCCGCCGCCGCCGGGGAGAGTCCGCGCTCCTGGGTGAGCATGAGCGGCAGGTACACCTCGCCCCCGAAGACGGTGCCGGCCGCGATCCCGCGCAGCACGATCACCGTGGGCAGGCCGCGCCCGGCGCGCAGCGTGCCCGGCGGGAGCAGCCGGACCAGCGCCGGGACCAGCGCCGCCAGACCGGCCGCCAGCAGGATCACGCCCGCCCCGCGCGCCGCCCCGCCGTACTGCGTGAGCGCCGCGCCCGCGGCCGCCAGCACCGCCCAGCCGAACCTCCGGGCGATCGGCGTCCGCGCCCCGGGCCCGGTGTGCCCGGAGCGCTCACCGGGCGGGACGGCGGCCAGGCCGCGCCAGAGCAGCAGCGCGGCGGGGGCGACCAGCAGCGGCACCCCCAGGAAGACCCAGCGCCAGCCGAGCTGCTCGACCACCACGCCGGTGATCGCCGGCCCGACCATGGAGGGCACCACCCAGGCCCCGGCGAAGACCGAGAAGACCTTCGGATGCGTCTCGGCCGGGTAGACCCGGGAGACCAGCACGTACAGCGCGACCTGGAAGAGCCCCCCGCCGAAGCCCTGCACGAACCGGCCCAGCACGAACACGTCCATGGTGGGCGCCGTACCGGCCACCAGCAGTCCCGCCACGAAGGCCGCCACGCCCGTCCAGAGCGGGACCACCGGCCCGCGCAGGTCGCCCCACCGCCCGCCCAGCACGGTGGCGATCATCCCCGCGGCCAGCGCCCCGCTGAAGGCCAGCGCGTACAGGCCCAGCCCGTCGAGCTCGCGCCCGACCACCGGCATCGCGGTCGCCACCGCCAGCGCCTCGAAGGCGACCAGCACGATCAGGGCCACCATGCCGATCGTCACCGCGCGGTGGCGCCGCGCGAATATGCCCAGGGGAGGTTCCAGAACCGTCGTCGTCATGATCGGACCGTACGGCCGCCGCCCCGCCGGGCGCATCGGCCGGGCGGGTCAGCCCTTGGGCGTAGGACTCCCGGCGCCGGCGTCCCGGACGTAGGAGGCCAGGCCGCGCAGCATCAGGTCGAGGCCGAACTCGAACCGCTCGTCCCCGTCCGGGCCGGTCAGCGCGTCGACGTGGGCGGTGAGGCGGGGGAAGCGGTCGGCGGGCAGGTTCCGGTAGAAGGCCTTGATCTGCCCGAACGTCTCCTCCAGGAAGACGTCGAGGTCCTTGTCGCTGCCGCGCTGCCGGTTGATGTAGAGCGCGCTCTCGTAGGCGTCGGCGCAGATGTAGATGCCGAACCGGTCGAGCATCAGGGCGGCGATCTGCGGCGGCACGCCGCCGGCGAGCATGACGGCCAGCTGTCCCTCGGCGATGCGCAGCGCGTTGGGGCTGGTCGGGATGTTGGCCAGCCCCACCCGGGCGATGTCGGCGTGCGAGCTGAAGACCCGGAACGCGTCCATGACCATCTCCCTGAGCTGCTCCAGCCAGCGCTCCGGATCGGGTTCGGGGACGTGGATCTCGGCCATGACCCGGTCGTAGATCAGGTCGAGCAGCTCCTCCTTGTTCGCCACGTGCGCGTAGAGCGAGGCGGGACCGGTGCCCAGCTCCTGGGCGACCCGGCGCATGCTCAGCGCCTCCAGTCCTTCGGCGTCGACGATCCGCAGGCCGGTGGAGACGATGAGCTCCCTGCTCAGCGCGGTGCGGGGAGCGCTGGGGGCACGGGTCTTGCGCCAGGGCGGGGCTGGGATGTCGGTCACGCGGCGATGCTACCCCGCCGGATTTCCGGCCGGCGAACGCCGTACCGGTAACGAACGACGTACTTGACGCGAACGCTGTTCGTTCATATAACGTCGTTCGTACATTACGAACGGTGTTCGCGAACCGCCGCACGCCCCTCCGAAGGGACCCCCATGACCCGCACCGCCACCACCGGCCCCGAGGCCGCGGCCGTCGAGCCCTACCGATGGCGCTGGCCCGCCCTCTTCGTGATCCTCCTCGTCGAGGTCATGGACCTGGTCGACTCCGTGATCACCAACATCGCGGCCCCGTCGATCCGCGCCGACCTGGGCGGTTCGACCAGCGTGATCCAGTGGCTCGGCGCCGGCTACACCATGGCGATGGCCGTCGGGCTGATCACCGGCGGGCGCCTCGGCGACATCTACGGCCGCAGGCGCATGTTCGTGGTCGGCGCCCTGGGCTTCACCGCCGGCTCGCTCCTGTGCGGCCTGGCCCTCTCCCCCGAGATGCTGACCGGCGCGCGGATCCTGCAGGGGCTGTTCGGCGCGGTGATGCTCCCGCAGGGCCTGGGCATGATCAAGGAGATGTTCCCGCCGAAGGAGATGGCCGCCGCGTTCGGCGCCTTCGGCCCGGTCATGGGCCTGTCCATGGTCGGCGGCCCGGTGCTCGCGGGCTGGCTGGTCGACGCCGACCTGTTCGGCACCGGCTGGCGCATGATCTTCCTGATCAACCTCCCGCTCGGCCTGCTCGCGGTCGCCGGAGCCGTCACCATGCTGCCCGAGTCCCGCGGCGAGCGCGCCTCCCGGCTGGACCTCACCGGCATGGGGCTGGTCTCCGCCGCCGCCTTCCTGCTGGTCTACCCCCTGGTGCAGGGACGCGACCTCGGCTGGCCCGCCTGGGCCTTCGCCTCCATGGCCGCCTCGGCCGCGGTGCTCGCGCTCTTCGCCCGCCATCAGGCCCGCAAGCGGCGCGGGGGCGGCGACCCGCTGCTCGAGACGGGCCTGTTCCGCAAACGCGCCTTCACCGGCGGCCTGGTCACCGGTCTGGTCTTCTTCACCGCGCTGGTCGGCTTCTCGATGGTGCTCGGCCTGTACTTCCAGCTGGGCCTGGGCTACGACCCGCTGAAGGCGGGCCTGGCGAACCTGCCCAGCGCCGTCGGGACGGTGCTCGGCTTCATCGCCGTCAACGCCGCCGGCCTGGCGCAGAGGGCGGGCCGGCGGCTGATCCACCTGGGCGCCGTCGTGATGGTCGCGGGCCTGGCCGGCGTCGCCGTCACCCTCGACCTGGCCGGCACGGGCGTCACGCCGTGGCAGCTCACCCCGGCCCTGCTCGTCACCGGCGCCGGCATGAGCATGGTCATGGCGCCGTTCTTCGACATCGTGCTGGCCGGCGTGGAGCCGCACGAGTCCGGCTCCGCCAGCGGCACGCTCACCGCCGTCCAGCAGCTCGGCGGGGCGCTCGGCGCCGCCGCGGTCGGCACGCTCTTCTTCGGCCTGCTGGAGGGCGGCCGGGCCTTCCCCGAGGCGATGCGGATCACGCTCTGGGTCTGCGGCGGCATGGTCGCCGTCGCCTTCGCCGCGGCCTTCCTGCTCCCGCTCCGGGCCCGTCCCGAGGAGGAGGGCGGCGGACACTGAGCCCCCCGGCGACCGGTGCCGGGGCCTCCTGCCGGGCGCGCGCCGGACGTCCCGGCGGCCAGACGTGCGGCGTCCTGCCGGGCGCGCGCCGGACGTCCCGGCGGAAGACGGGCCCCCGTGCCGCCTCCCGCCGGGACGGGTCCGTCAGCCCGCCGGGCGCTCCAGGTGGCGCTCGGCCCACCGGCCGATGTCGCGCCGCTCGATCGCGGCGGCCATCAGGTCGGGGAAGGCGTCGGGGGTGCAGGCGAAGGCGGGCACCCCCATCGCGGCCAGGGCGGCGGCGTTCTCCCGGTCGTAGAAGGGCGCGCCCTCGTCCGACAGCGCCAGCAGCACGATCACCTGCACTCCGGCCGCGGTCATCTGGGCGACCCGGCGGAGCATCTCCTGCCGGACCCCGCCCTCGTAGAGGTCGCTGATCAGGATGAAGATCGAGTCGGTGGGCCGGGTGATGAGGCCCTGGCTGTAGGCGATGGCCCGGTTGATGTCGGTGCCGCCGCCGAGCTGGGTGCCGAACAGCAGCTCCACCGGGTCGTGCAGCTGGTCGGTGAGATCGACGACCGCGGTGTCGAAGACCACCAGCGACGTCCTCAGCGACCGCATCGAGGCGAGCACCGCCCCGAAGACGCTCGAGTAGACGACCGAGGCGGCCATCGAACCGCTCTGGTCGATGCAGAGCACCACCTCGCGCTGGACCGCCCGCTGGCGCCTGCCGTACCCGACCAGCCGCGAGGGGATCACGGTGTTCTTCTCGGGCAGGTAGTTCTTCAGGTTGGCCCGGATCGTCCGGTCCCAGTCGATGTCGGCGACCCGCCGGGGCCGGTGGGTGCGGGCCGAGCGGTCCAGCGCGCCGGTCACCGCGGCCTTGGTCTTCTGCACCAGCCGCCGCTCCAGCTCGGAGACGACCTTGCGGACCAGCGCGCGGGCCGACTCCCTGGCCTTCTCGGGCATCACCCGGTTGAGCGACAGGAGCGTGCCGACCAGGTGGACGTCCGGCTCGACCGCCTCCAGCATCTCCGGCTCCAGCATCAGCCGGGTGAGGTTCAGCCGCTCGACGGCGTCCTTCTGCATCACCTGGACCACGGTCGAGGGGAAGTAGGACCTGATGTCGCCCAGCCAGCGGGCGATCCTCGGCGCGGACGCGCCCAGCCCGGCGCCCCGCTCCCGCGAGCCCTCCCCGCCGCCGTTGTAGAGCGCAGCCAGGGCCCCGTCCATCCCCGCGTCGGTCCCGCTCAGCGCGCACCCGGTGCCGTCGGCGTCGCCGCCGAGCACCAGCCGCCAGCGGCGCAGCCGCTCCCCGTCGTCCATCAGGCCCTCCCCAGAATCGCCAGCACGGTCCGCACGGCCGCCGCCGCGCGCTCGTCGTCCACGTCGTCGTCGGCCTCGGCCGCCCCCTGGGCCGCCCCCCGGCCGAGGCCGCGGACCCGCTCCCCGATCGAGCGGCGCTCCGGCGCGGCGAAGGCGCCGAACGCCCGCCGGAGCAGGGGCAGCACGTCCACGAACGCCTCCGGGGCCAGCCCGGACAGCCACCCGTCGACCAGCCCGAGCAGCCGCGCGTCGTGGACCAGCAGCAGCCCGCCTCCCGAGGTGAACCCCTCGATCCAGGCCGCCGCCCGGGCGGGCGGGTGCCCGGCGGACATCGCACGGGACATGCGCCGCTCCGCCCGGTCGGTGTCCAGGTCGCCGGCGTCCAGCAGGATCCGGACGAGCCGCCCCTCGATCAGGCCGTGCAGGTCGGAGCGGCGGGACACCGCGCGGAGCGCGCCCAGCCAGCGCGCCTTCGGCCCGTCCTCCACCGCGGTCTCACCGGGGTCGAGCAGGCCGACCGCGGTGTGCACCGCGTCGACGTGGCCGACCAGGTCGCGGGCGGCGTCGTCGTCCAGCCCGGCCGCCGCGGCGGCCAGCCCGACGCAGATCCGGGTCAGCAGCGCCTCTGCGATGGAGGACAGCCCCGCGGCGGGCGTGCCGCGCACGTCGCCGTAGCGCTGGGCCCTGACCATCGCGGGCAGCGCCGCCATCAGGTGCGTCACGTCCCCGTCCAGCGCCGCCCGCGCCGACAGCGCGTCCAGCACGCCCGGCAGCGCCTCCGGCAGGTCGGCCAGGAGGCAGCGCTCGACCAGCGCCGTCAGGTCGGCCAGGGAGGCGGCGGCGGACGCCAGGTCCCGGACGCGGGTGGCGGCGGCGGCCGGGACGGTGGTGCCCCAGGCGCCCGCCTCGATCAGGTCGATGTCGAACTCCGGGCGCCAGGCGAGGGTCCACGACTCCCGGAAGGTGCCCTTGCCCGTGCTCTCCCGCGGGCGGCCCCAGCCCACCCCGAGCAGGCGCAGGCGGTGCAGCAGCCTGCTGCGCTCCAGGTCGAGCGGCTTGCGCAGGTCGAGGTCGAGGTCGCGCTCCGACGCCTCGGGCTTGAGCCGCAGTCGCCGCTGCTCGGCGCGCAGGTGCCGCTGGAGCGGGACCATCGGGGTGGCGTCGGGGACGTGGCCGAGCCTCTCCCCCACGACCATGCGCCGCCCGATCAGCTCCACCGGCAGGTCGTCGCCCTCGCACAGGACCGCCCTGGCCGCCTCGGTGACCTCCGCGAGCCCGGCCAGCGGCCGCCCGCGGAGCACCGCCAGCGAGCGCGCCAGCCGTACGGCCTCGATGACGTGCGCGGAGGAGACCGGCAGGTCCTCGGCGCGCAGCACCCCCGCGGCCTCGGTCAGCCACCGCTCCACCGGCCGGTCGGGCGCGGCGAACAGGTGGTGGTACCAGCCCGGGGAGGTCACGCCCGCGCCGTACCCGCTCCAGGCCGCCAGCCGGCCGTAGGTCCACGGCACCCAGGTCGTCTCCACCTTGGCCTTGGGCAGGCCGCGCAGCAGCGCGTCGTCCGCCTTCGCCGCCGGCAGCCCCGCGCCCCAGGCCCTGCCCGGCGTGCCCGTCAGCGCGGGCACGTGCCAGGCGCCGCAGACCACGGCGATCCGCTCGAACCCGTCCTTGACCGCCCCGCGGACCGTGCGGCGCATGAAGGCCTCGCGCCGCGCCTCGTGCGCGTCGGGGACGTGCCCCTCGCGGACCGCGGCCATCGCCTCGGCGATCACCTGGAACGGCGTGTCGCCGCGGTGCTCGACCGCGTCCTCCCACCACCGCTCGGGGTCGTCGTAACCGGCGGCGCGGGCGAGCGCCCCGATCGGGTCGATACGTACGGCCCGCTCCCCCTCGTCCCCGGTGCCCTCGGGAGCATCCGGCGTGTCCGGCGTGTCCGGGGGCACCGCGAGGGTGTGCGCGGCGGGCAGGTCGCAGAAGCGCACCGGCACATCCGCCCCGGTCGCGTAGCGGATCGCCTGCCACTCGGGCGAGAAGACCGCGAACGGCCAGAACGCCGCCTTCGACGGCTCGCCGGGCACGTGCGCCAGCAGCGCCACCGGCGGCCGCAGGCCGGGGTCCCGCGCCAGGTCCACGAGCCCGTCGGCCTCCGGCGGACCCTCGATGAGCACGACGTCGGGCTTCAGCCGCTCCAGCTCCGCGCGCAGGGAGCGCGCCGAGCCGGGACCGTGGTGCCGCACGCCGAGGACGTGCACGTTCATCGCTCGCCTCCTGTCGTGATGCGGGCCGAGGGGGTGTGCGGCCCGCCGGTGGTCCCGGAGCCGCCCGGGGCCACCGGCGGGAGGGGCCGCGGCTCAGCCCGCGTCACGGCACGCCCGGTAGAAGTCGCGCCAGTCCTGGCGCTCCCGGACGACGGTCTCGAGGTACTCGCGCCAGACGACGCGGTCGGAGACCGGGTCCTGGACCACCGCTCCGGCGATCCCGGCGGCCACGTCCGAGGGGCGGAGCACGCCGTCGCCGAAGTGGGCGGCCAGGGCGATGCCGTTGGTGATGACGG
Source organism: Planomonospora sp. ID91781 (assembly GCF_015711595.1). NCBI lineage: Bacteria > Bacillati > Actinomycetota > Actinomycetes > Streptosporangiales > Streptosporangiaceae > Planomonospora > Planomonospora sp. ID91781. The sequence continues at coordinate 1,600,091 of NZ_JABTEY010000002.1, forward strand.
AGATCGCCTCGGCGGTGCTGAGGGTGCCGCTGGGCGACTTGACCTTGGTCCGGCCGTCCTCGGTGACGCCGGTCCGCAGCTCCCGGAAGACCGTGACGACGCGGCGGATCTCCTCCAGGCCGGTCAGCGTCTCGGGCAGCTCCAGGGAGCGGCCGAGCTGCTCCACCCGGCGGGAGACGATGTCCACCTCCTCCTCGGCGGTGGCCGGCACCGGCAGCACCACGGTGTTGAACCTGCGGCGCAGCGCGCTGGACAGGTCGTTGACGCCGCGGTCACGGTCGTTGGCGGTGGCGATGACGTTGAACCCGCGCGCGGCCTGGACCTCCTCGTTCAGCTCCGGGATCGGCAGCGTCTTCTCCGACAGCACGGTGATCAGCGCGTCCTGCACGTCGGAGGGCATCCGGGTCAGCTCCTCGACGCGGGCGATCCGTCCCTCGGCCATCGCGCGCATCACCGGGCTCGGGGTGAGCGCGTCCCGGGACGGGCCCTCGGCCAGCAGCCGGGCGTAGTTCCAGCCGTAGCGGATCGCCTCCTCGGCGGTGCCCGCCGTGCCCTGGACGAGCAGCGTGGAGTCACCGCTGACCGCGGCGGCCAGGTGCTCCGAGAGCCAGGTCTTGGCGGTGCCGGGCACGCCGAGCAGCAGCAGCGCCCGGTCGGTGGCCAGCGTCGCCACCGCCACCTCCACGATGCGGCGGGGCCCGATGTACTTCGGGGTGATCCGGTCGCCGTCTCCGAGGATGTAGGTGGTCACCGCCCACGGCGACAGCTTCCAGCCCGGCGGCCTGGCCCGGTCGTCGTCCTTGGCCAGCACCGCCAGCTCCTCGGCGTACTGGTCCTCGGCGTGGGCGCGCAGCACCGTCGTCATGGGATGAGCTCCTTCAGCATGTCGTCACGGAAACGCAGGAGGGCGGCGACCTCCTGGATGGGGGGTTCGAGCGAGAGGCGCTCGGCCAGGCCGTGCAGGGCGGGGTCGGCGCGCTCGCCGGCCAGCCTGGCCAGCTCGCCGACGTTCCACGGCTGGGTGCCGGACAGGTCGATGATCTTCTGCAGCACGGCCCGGGTCAGTGCGGGCCCCCAGGGGGCGGCGGCGCCGCCGAGGACCATGATGAGCTGCCCGTCCAGGCCGTGGCCCCGGACGAACCCGGCGGCCACGGCCTCCTGCTCCTCGCGGGGCAGTACGGCCAGCAGGTCGGCGAGCGGGTCCCTGGCGAACAGCTCCCGCGCCCATTCGGAATCGAGCTGGAGCACGGTCGCCCTGACCCATCCGGCGGTGACCTCCCGCTCCCAGTCGGGGATCTTCGCGCGGACCAGCTCGCCCGGCGGGCGGCCGAGCAGGGCGGGCCACACCCGCAGCGGGGTGCGGGCCACCAGCTGCTGCAGCCACCAGCTCCTGGCGCCGGTGCCGTGCGGCGGCCGGGACCGGATGCCGTCGCGCTCCATCGCGGCGTCGCACTCCTCCGGCGGGTCGACCAGGATCCGGCGGCCCGCCGCGGTGAAGCAGCGGGCGGCCCGCTCGGCCATGCGCCGCGCCAGCCGGGAGTCCGGCAGCCGGGTGAGCAGGTCGGCGGCCTGGTGCCGGACCTCGCGGCGGCGGTCGTCGAGCGCGGCCTCCAGGAACGGCTCGTCCTCGGGACCGAGCCCGTCGGCGAAGATCTCCAGGAAGGCCGCCCGGTCGTCGGGGGTCTCCTTCTCCCAGGCCGCCGCGAGCAGTTCGCGGGCGGCGGCGGGGTCGGCGGCCCGCAGCGCGGCCAGGTGGGCGCGGCGGTCACCGGGTGTGCCCAGCTCCCACTCCTCCGGCCTCGGCCGGGCCGCCCCGGCCTCCTGGTCCAGGAAGTCCCAGGCCGGGTTGAGCCGGGCCAGCCAGCGGCCCCGCCGCCCGGCGAGGACGGCGGCGTAGGGCCGGATCGAGCGGTCGCGGGCGGCGTGGTCCAGCAGGTCGGGCAGCAGGTGCGCCGGGACCCGGCGGCCGAGCCCGGCGGCGGTCCGCAGCCACTCGGTGAGCAGTCTGCCCTGCTCGCCGCCGAGGATCCGGGCCAGCCGGTCGCCCGCGGCGCGCGGGACGGCGGGCTGCTCCTCGGCCGGGGCGGGCTCCAGCGGCTCCCCGGGGCGGGGCCGCCGCCCGGCGCGGGCCCGCACGGTGTGCACCGCGGCCTGCGCCAGCAGCTCCGCCGCCGGGTCCGCCGCGCCGGGCGGCGGCCTGCGGTCGGTGCCGACGAGGGCGGTGGAGACCAGCTCCTCCCAGGAGGTCGCGACGCCGGTCGCGGGGGTGCTCAGCGGTGTGTTCGCGGGAGTGCTCACAGCACGACCAGCCCTTCCTCGTTCCAGGCGGCGAGCGGCAGCAGGCCGCGCGGGGTCCACTCGGCGGCGACGGTCAGCGGGTGCCCGCCCGAGACGGCGAGTAGCCGCCAGGGCACGCCCGCCGACGGGTGCAGCGGGAGCCCGCCGTCCGGGCCGCCGAGCAGCCACCCGCCGTCCCGCACCGGGGCCACCCGGTCGAGCACGAGCGGCCACGAGTCGAGCCAGGGATCACCCGCCAGGGCCGCCGCCACCTCCGCGAGGGCCTCCTCCAGGGAGGAGCCGGGCGGCGCGCCCGCGGAGACCGCGCCGTGGCGCTCCGCGACCAGGGCGCGGAGCGGCGCCGAGCCGGGGTAGAACGCCAGGCCGGCGTCCATCGTGGTGCCGGTGACCAGGGAGGCGTCCAGCGCCTGCCCGGCGGGGGCGAAGGAGAGCACGAGCGCGGCCCTGCCGGTCGTCCTGCCGCGCAGCCACACCCGCCGCGTGGTCAGCCGGTCCTGCTCCTCGTCGCGCCGCCCGAGCACGTCCCACCGGTCGCGGACCGTCTCGCCGGCGAGCACCTCCTCCTTGGCGACGGGGAAGCCGATCCGCGTGCGCACGGTCTGCCGCAGCCCCGCGCCGAGCGCGTCCGGCGCCCCCTCGGGGACCGCGCGCCGGTGGGCGGTGAGCAGGAGGTGGATCAGGGAGTATTCGCCGAGGAGGCGGGCGGGCCAGTCCTCGGCCGTCAGGACGGAGCCGAGGCGGGAGACTGTCCCCGCGACCCCGGGGGCCTGCGCGTCGACCAGGCGCTTGACCAGCCCGTCCCACTGGTCGTGCCGCCGTGCCCCCGCCAGTCCCTGTCTGACCTGGTCGGCCAGCCAGCGCTCCAGCTCCTCCAGGCCGGCCGCGACCCGCTGCTCGCGCTGCCCGGCCCGCTTCGGATCGGGAGCCGGGTCGCTCCGCTCGGCGCGGGCGGGCCTGGCCGCGCGGGCACGGCGCTGGTCCAGCCACTCGGCCGTCCAGTCGGCGGGCTCGGCGGCGTCCGGGACGCCGCCGGCCGACCAGAGCAGCAGCAGGCCGAGGGCGTGCTTGCACGGGAACTTCCTGCTCGGGCAGGTGCACTTGTAGGCGGGCTCGGTCAGGTCGACGCAGGCCCGGTAGGGTTTGGAGCCGCTGCCCTTGCACTCGCCCCACACCGCGTCGGCGGTGACTCCGACGCCCGACCACTTGCCGGGCGAGGAGACCCCCTGGGCCGCCTTCTGGGACGGGGCGTCGGGCGCGAGCGCGAGCACCTGGTCCCGGTTCCACCGTTCGATCACGTGCCGCACGCTATCGGGGCGCCCCGACAAAACCTCCGATCATGGTTCCGGACGCCCTCACCGCCGCGCTTCCCGCCGCGTGCCCGTCCCGGACGCCCTCACCGCCGCACTCCCCGCCGCGTGCCCGTCCCGGACGCCCTCACCGCCGCCTGCCCGTCCCGGGCGTGCCCGGCCCCGGTCCCGTCCGTCCTCCGGGACCGGGGCGGCGACGGCCTAGGATCGGTGCGGTGACGACGTCTTCCCGCCCTCCGCTCGCCGAGGCCCTGGACCTGCTGCCCCATCCCGAGGGCGGCTGGTTCCGGGAGACCTGGCGCACCTCCTGCGACCTCGCCCCGCCCGGGTACGGCGGGCCGCGCGCCACCGCCACCGGGATCTACTTCCTGCTGGAGCCCGGCGAGGAGTCGCGCCCGCACGTGGTCCGCTCCGACGAGGTGTGGCTCTGGCACCGGGGCGGGCCGCTGACCCTGGTCCTGGGCGGTCACGAAGGCCAGCCGGTCCGCACGGTGACGCTCGGCCCGGGGGTGGAGGACGGCCAGGTCCCGCAGGCCCTGGTCCCCGGCGGCACCTGGCAGGCCGCCCGCCCCGCCGGGGACCAGGGCGTGCTGGTGAGCTGCGTCGTCTCCCCCGGCTTCGACTTCGCCGACTTCCGCATGGCGGACTGACGCGCCGGAGACGGCGCGGTTCCCCCGCTCAGGCGACGAAGCCCCTGAAGCGCGCGACCTCTTCGTCGCCGTGGTGGACGACGACCTCGGTGGGCCCGACCAGGCTCTGGTGCACCGCCGCGCGCACCGCCGAGCCGTCGGGCAGCTCGCCGCGGAGGGTGAAGTCCCCTGCCGCCCTGGCGCGGTCGGCCTCCCGGCCGTCGATCAGGAGCACCCAGGTGGCGTGGACCGGTCCGGTGCCGCCCGTCACCGAGACCGTGTGGCCGCCGATCTCGACGCTGTGGTCGTCTCTTGTCAGGCTCATGGCCCTTTCGCTGCCCGGACGGCCCCGCCGTTAACTCCGCGGCTCCCGCCCCGTTCCGGTTTCCGCGCCCGGCCGGAGCGGAGGTGACGGGCCGCCGGAGTACGGGGAGAATGCGGGCACACGCCCTAAGAAGGAGGTCAACGGTGACCCTCGACATCTTCTCCGTCGTCGGCGGCAAGGAAGCCACCGGCGGCGCGGCCTACGACTCGATCAACCCCTCCCGGGTGGACGAGGTCGTCGCGCGCGTCCACCTGGCCGACGCCGGCGCGTTCGCCGCCGCCTGCCGTACCGCCGCGGCCGCGCAGGCGGAGTGGGCGCGGGTGCCCGCGCCGGTGCGGGGACGGGTGATCGCCTCGGTCGGGCGGCTGGTGGAGGCCAACGCCGAGGCGCTGGCCCGGCTGGTCACCCGGGAGATCGGCAAGCCGTACGCCGAGGCGCTGGGCGAGGTCCGGGAGATCGTCGACACCTGCGACTTCTTCCTGGGCGAGGGGCGGCGGCTCTACGGGCAGACCGTCCCCTCGGAGATGCCGGACAAGAGCCTGTTCACCTTCCGGGTCCCCGTCGGGGTGGCGGCGGTGGTCACCGCGGGGAACTTCCCGGTCGCGGTGCCGTCGTGGTACCTGGTCCCGGCGCTGCTGTGCGGCAACGCCGTGGTGTGGAAGCCCGCCGAGTACGCCGCGGCCTCCGCGCACGCGCTCTACCGGCTGCTGGCCGCGGCGGGGCTCCCGGACGGCGTGCTGAACCTCGTCCTGGCCGACGGTGAGCAGACCTTCGCGGGGCTGGAGACCGCCCTGGAGGAGGGCACGGTGCACAAGGTCGGGTTCACCGGTTCCAGCGGGGTCGGCAGGAGGATCGGCGAGCTGTGCGGGCGTCATCTGCAGTCGCCGTGCCTGGAGCTGGGCGGCAAGAACCCGATGGTCGTCATGCCGGACGCCGACCTGGACCTGGCGGTGGAGGGCGCGCTGTTCGCCGGGTTCGGCACGGCCGGGCAGCGCTGCACGTCGCTCGGGACGGTGATCGTGCACGAGAGCGTGCACGGCGAGTTCCTCGCCCGATACACGGCGGCCGTGGCCGGGGCGGAGATCGGCGACCCGGCCGGGGAGGTGCTCTGCGGGCCGCTGCTGGACCACAGGTTCGCCGAGCGCTACGAGGAGTACCTCGGCTGGATCGAGCCGCACCACACGGTCGTCTCCGGCCCGGTCGGCCGGATCACGCCGGAGAACCCCCGGGGCGGCTTCACCGGCTCCGGCGGCCTCTACTACCACCCGGTGGTCGTGGACGGCGTGCGCGCCGGCGACCGGCTCTTCCTGGAGGAGACGTTCGGCCCTATCGTGGGCGTGACCTCCTTCGGCACGCTGGAGGAGGCGATCGCGCTGGCCAACCGGCCCGGGTACGGGCTCTCGTCGTCGATCTACACCACCGACCCGAAGGCGGCCTTCCGGTTCCGCGCGGGCGTCGGCGCGGGCATGGTCAGCGTCAACAACTCCACCTCGGGAGCCGAGGCGCACCTGCCCTTCGGCGGGAACGGCAAGTCGGGCAACGGCAGCCGCCAGTCGGGCGTGTGGGTGCTCGACCAGTTCACCCGCTGGCAGGCGATGAACTGGGACTACTCCGGCCGCCTGCAGAAGGCCCAGATGGACGTCGCCGAGATCGTCCCCGACCCGGGCTTCCGCCTTTGACCCCCGCTCCGGCCCGCGGGAAGCCCGAGGACGGGTGGGGCCGTCGGGCCTGCGCGGGCCGGTGACCGGGGCCCGGCCGTGACGTTCCGCGAGGTCTTTACCGTTTCGCGGGGTTCCCCCCATCATGATCGCGGCATGCCCTCAGAGGGCGACCCCGACGGGGTCGTCCCGACCGCGGGGGCCGCGTGCTGCGGCGCGGCCCCCGCGGATCCACCGCCACCCGCGAGACCCGCCCCCGGTGATCGCAGCTCCCGGACCGGCCTCCGGGCAGAGCACTCCCGGACCGGCCGGAGGCACTCCCGGACCGGCCGGAGCGGCCCGGGAGGCGGTCGGCGCGGCCGCCCCGGAGGCGGTCAGTAGAGCGGGACGGGCGGCTTGCGCGGGACGGGGGAGTACAGCGTCTCCACCGGCGGGCGACCGAAGCCCGCGTCCACCCGCGCGGCGGCCGGCCGCAGGCGTCCCCCCTGCGGGAAGGCGCTCACCTTGGAGGCTCCGCAACCGGGGCAGTCCACCCCCGACCACGGGGGCTGGACCGGCTCCCCCGCCTGGGTCCAGATCACGGCCTCGTGGCCGCGCTCGTCCGCCGTGTGGCGGACGGCGTACTCCTCCTGCCAGACGCGCCCGCAGCACTGGCACTCCAGCGACCACACCTCATGCGTGGTGAACTCGTCGCGCACGTGAACCACCCCCGTTGGTGACGGTGACGACCCATTCGAGTCTTGCCCTCTTTCCCCCATAAGGGCAAGTAGACAGCGATATCGATTCGCTCTTTCTCACTTATTGAGACGATACCTCTCATTTATTGAGACAGGTGCTACGGTTGATCCACTCGATCGAAGGAGTGGTCATGGCCACGAAGGACGCCGTCTACACCCACGGGCACCACGAGTCGGTGCTGCGCTCCCACCGCTGGCGCACCGCGGAGAACTCCGCGGCGTACCTGCTCCCCCACCTGTCACCGGGGATGTCGCTGCTGGACGTCGGCTGCGGTCCCGGCACCATCACCGCGGACCTGGCCGAGCGGGTCGCGCCGGGCGCCGTCACCGCCGCCGAGGTCACCGCCGAGGCGCTCGGCCTGGCCCGCGCCGAGGCGGAGCGGCGGGGTACGGCCGGCATCGGGTTCGCCGTGGCCGACGTGCACGCGCTGGACTTCCCCGACGACTCCTTCGACGTCGTCCACGCCCACCAGGTGCTGCAGCACGTGGGCGACCCGGTCCAGGCGCTGAAGGAGATGCGGCGGGTCTGCCGGCCGGGCGGGATCGTCGCGGTCCGCGACAGCGACTACGCCGCCTTCACCTGGTTCCCCGAGCTGCCCGAGCTGGACGAGTGGCTGGACCTCTACCAGCAGGTCGCCCGGGCCAACGGGGGCGAGCCGGACGCGGGGCGCAGACTGCTGTCGTGGGCCCGCGCCGCCGGCTTCACCGACATCACCGCCACCTCCTCCACCTGGTGCTTCGCGACGCCGGAGGACCGGGAGTGGTGGGGCGGCATGTGGGCCGAGCGGATCCTGAAGTCCGACATGGCCCGCCAGGCCCTCGAGTCGGGCGCCGCGACCGAGGAGCGGCTGCACCGCGTCTCCGCGGGCTGGCGGACCTGGGCCGCCGCGCCGGACGGCTGGCTGTCGCTGCTCCACGGGGAGCTGGTCTGCCGGGCCTGACCCTCCGTCAGGCCCGGCGGAGCGCCGGGGTGCGCGGCCGCGGGGCGGCGGCCGCGCACCGGGGCGGAGGTCAGGATCCCTGGGTGATCCTCACGTTGTCGACGCCGGCCTCCACCAGGGAGGCTCCCGAGGCGTCGGCCGCCTCGACGAGGATCCGCACGGTCTGCCCGGCGAAGGCGGAGATGTCCGCCGTCGCCGTCGCCCACGCGCCGTCGCGGTCGGTGGCCGCGCCGAGCTGCTGGAACACCTGGGTCGTCCCGGACGGGCCGACGACCTTCACCCTCAGGTAGTCGGCGCTGGAGGAGTTGGAGCCGTGCGCCAGGTACCACGACAGCGACAGGTTCAGCGTCCCGCCGCTCGGCAGGGCGATCTCCGGTGAGCGGATGCTCGTGACGCCGCCGTCGATGTCGTAGGCGCCGGCCGAGGAGCCCGCCAGGCGGCCGGTGACCAGGTCGTTGACGCCGCTGACCGTGGTGCCGAGCTGCTTGGTCCCGCTGGAGGAGGTGGCCGCCGGGTCACCGCGCTCCCACTGGCCGGAGGTGGCGGTGTCGGTGCCGGACGGGTTCGCCGTCCAGCCGGTCGCCGTCTCGAAGTCGTCGGAGTAGACCGCCGTCGGCGGCGGGCCGGAGGAGCAGTACTGCGCCTCCTTGCCGGTGATCCGGTAGACGCAGTCGGAGTACTCCAGGAAGCGCAGGACCGCCTCCCTGTTCCGGGTCGTCTGCGGGCCGATCTGCTCGTCGGGCGGGTAGAAGCCCGGCGACGCGCTCGTCGGGTACATCTCGAAGGTATAGCTGAAGATCTTGTGGACGCCCCACATCCAGTCGTCGATCGAGCCGTCGGTGATGTAGAGGTCGCTCGCCTGCTGGGGGGTGTAGCCGTTGGTGGAGGCCATGTTCCGGCCCAGTGCCTCGAAGGCGTCGTGGTCGTCCTGGGTGAGCCCGGGCGCGGTGTCGTTGTAGGTGTAGCCGTACGGCCACAGGATCAGCTCGCCGTAGGTGTGCCAGTCGATGTGCGACCTGATCTGCTGCACGCCGCCGACGACCCGGCTGTTCACCCAGTCGGCGACCGCCCTGACCTCGGGGGCGGAGGCGGCCGAGGGTCCGCGGTAGGTGTCGCTGGACGCCGAGCCGGAGGAGCCGCCGCAGCAGCCCCACTGGAAGGCCCAGTTGCGGTTCAGGTCGGTGCCGACGTAGGACGAGCCGGAGTTGGGCTGCCGGTTCTTCCGCCAGGAGCGGTAGGAGCCGGTCGCGATGTCGTACTCGCCGCCGTCGGGGTTGAGGTCCGGCATGATCCAGATCTCGCGGCCGTTCACCAGGTTCGTGATGCGGCTGTCGCCGCCGTAGCCGTCGGTGAGCATGTTCATGATGTGCAGCGCCATCTCGACGGTCAGGTGCTCCCGGGCGTGCTGGTGGTGGGTGAACAGCACCTCGGGCTCGGCCTCGTCGGTGGCGACGTTGTCGCTGATCTTCACGGCGATCAGGTCGCGGCCCTCGTACGAGGTGCCGTAGCTGATCTTCCTGGCGATGGTCGGATGGTCGGCGACGATCTTGTTCACCGCCGCGGTCATCTCGGCGTAGTTGTGGTACGCCGAGTCGGCCGGCGGGAAGTCGGCCAGCGACTTCGGCGGCGGCGCGGGCGCCTCGAGCTTCGTGACGGTGTAGCCGAGCCTCTCGATCTCGGCGACCTCGGCCTCGGTCGCGGTGACCACGACCGAGGCGGGGTCGACCTGGTCGATCGCGGCACCGGTGGCCGCGACCGCGCTGCGCTGCCGGGAGTCGCTCGGACCCTCGACCTTGTACCGGCTGTTGGGCGGCGGCTCGGCGGAGGCTCCCACCCCGGTCGCGCCGAGGCACAGCAGCGCCAGGGCGGCGATCCCGACGGTCAGACGGCGTCTCACCCGTATCCTCCTCAGACGCGTTGTCGGGGGGTTGTCACGCGTCTGAACCGAGGGTCAGGCAAGTCGGCCGGTTAGCAAAGACCCAAACACCACATCATGCGGGAGTTATGGCCGCCGGATCCCGGCGGCCGGGGACCCCGGGCGCCCGGACCCCCGGCGCCCGGAAGGCGCGCAGCCGGAAAGCGCCGCAGCCCGGAAGGCGCCGGGACTCAGAAGGCGACCTCGAACCAGAGGGTCCTGAGCCCCTGCGGGTCGCCCTCCCGGATCCCCCAGCGGGCGGCCAGCAGGTCGACCAGGAACATGCCGCGCCCGCTCTCCGCCTCGGGCTCGTTGCGCACGTGCGGCGCCGAGTGCCCCGAGCCGGCGTCGCTCACCTCCACCAGCACGGCGTCCGGACCCACCGCCACCGTCATCGCCACCCGTCCCCCGCCGCCCGAGCCGGAGTGGACCACCGAGTTGGTGACGACCTCGCTGACGAGCAGCGTCACGTCGTCACAGGCCGGATGGGACTCGCCCAGCAGCTCCCTGACGCGGCGCCGGGCCAGGGCCACGGACTCCGGCACGCCATGGAGGGTGACCGTGGATCGGGGTGGAACGGTCTGCTGCCCGGTCGTCATGATCGCCTCATTCCCCGGTGGATGCATTCCCATGCGGACGCCGCTCTGGGATGGCACACTCACTCACGGTGAACCTTTCTATCAAGGACTGCAACAGCTCATATTGAAATTCCACAGTTTCTACCGCCGGCAGATCGGAGGTTCGGGTGTGGCGTCCCGGAGAAGTCCCACCGCCCGGCATCGCCGCCTGATGGCCGAGCTGAACCGTCTGCGAGAGAACAGCGGCCTGTCACGGGTGGAGGTGGCCGAACGGATCGGCTCCACCGACACCACCATCTGGAGGTACGAGACGGGCCTGACCCGTCCCAAGCCGACGGACGTGGCGGCCCTCACCACCGTGTACGGCGTGACCGGGCAGGAGCGCGACTCCCTGGTCCAGATGGCCAGGGAGGCCCGGCAGCGGGGATGGTGGCACCGCCACCGCCAGGCCCTCAAGCCCGGTTTCGACTCCTACATCGGGCTGGAGGCCGAGGCCTCGGTCGTGCGGTCCTACGAACCGCTCGTCGTTCCCGGCCTGATGCAGACCGAGCCGTACGCCCGTGCCGTCATCGAGGCGACCTCCATCACCCACACCCCCTCCGAAGTGGATGAGAAGGTCTCCGTGCGCATCTCGCGCCAGCGGTTGCTGCACGGCTCGAGTGACCCGATCCAGCTCGTCGCGGTGCTCGACGAGGCGGTCCTCCGGCGCCGGGTAGGCGGCCGCGAGGTGATGCGCGAGCAGCTGGAGCGGCTGGTCGACCTCGGCAGGCTGCCCAACGTGGAGATCCGGGTGATCCCGTTCTCCGCGGGGGCGCACGCCGCGGTCGACGGCAAGTTCTGCCTGCTCAGCTTCCCCGAGCCCGAAGATCCCGACCTGGTCTACCTGGAGCAGGCCGCGAGCGGGCTCGTTCCGGAGGATCCGGAGGAGGTGCGCCGGTACACCCTGATGTTCGGAAGCCTGACAGCGATGGCCTTCGGCACCGAGGCGTCGGCGGCCTTCATCGCCCAGGTGGCGAAAGAGTTGTGAAGAACCGATACGAAGAGGAGAAATGCGGGTGTCCACTGTGGATCCGTCCCGCGTCATGTGGCGCAAGAGCAGTCTCAGCACCGGAGGCGACTGCGTGGAAGTGGCCGTCGTGCCCGGTGACCCGGCCCTGGCCGCGCACAAGGCCGAGGCCGATGAGCTCTACCTCGTGCGCGACTCCAAGGACCCGAACGGTCCGGCGCTGGCGTTCACCCAGAGCGAGTGGGACGCCTTCGTCGGAGGCGTGAAGGCCGGCGAGTTCGACTGACATATCCCCGGGGGAACCGGACTCCGGTTCCCCCGGGGCCTTTTTCAGCCCGGCCTGCGGTCGCCGCCGTCGTAGCCCAGCACGCGCATCGCGGTCTCCGGATCGAGCGCGGCGGCCAGGAGCTGGGCCCGCTCCACCGCCCGGTCGCGCTCCGTCTCCGCCCTGGCCCGGGCGGCCTGGACGGCCCGGACCGCCAGGAAGGCGATCCCCGCCAGCACGCAGGCGATCACCGCCGCGGCGAACGCCGCCATGGAGGCGCCCCGCCCCGCCTCACCGGCCAGGCCCGCCGCCGTGCTGATCCTCCCGCCGGTGAGGGCGTCCGCGCCGAGCAGCGTGAACGCGGCCAGCGCGACCAGGCTGGCGGCGACCACCGCGAACCGCCGCAGCCCCCGCCGCCGCTTCGGGCCCTTGCGGACCTCTCCGGCCGCGTGCTCCTCCGGCGGCTCCCCCGCCCCGTACCGCGGCTTCCCGTCTCGCCGCGGCTCCGCTCCGCCGGGCCGCACCGGACCGGATGCCGGCGGCGCCGACGGTGTCGGTGAGGGCTCCGGGCGGTCCTCCGCCCACGGCACGAACTCGGGTCCCGCCGGAGCGGTCCCGGCGACGGCCGGGGAGCCGTGGCCGTTGCCCGTCACGATCGCGCCCTGGACCAGCGCGGCGGGTTCGAGCCGGGGCACGACCGCCGGGACGGGCAGATCGCGTGCCACGCGGCTGTGCTCGCGGTGCGCCCGGGCCGCCTCCAGGTGGTACTCCTCGATCTCGGCGTAGAAGTCGTCCGAGGCGTAGACCGAGCCGTCGACCAGCGGCCCCCGGCGCTGCTCCAGGACCGCCACCACGTCGTCGCCGTTCAGCGTCTTGTCCGTCTCCAGCGCGTGGGCGAGGCAGAGGACCTCCCGCCGGTGCTCCCGCAGCAGTTCCTCGGTCCGCTCCAGCAGCCGCACCAGGTTGTACTCGATGCGCTCGCCGAGGACGTCCGGGACCTTGATCCCCTTCCCGCCGCCCGCCGGCCGGGCGCCGCCGGCCCCGCCGGGCTTCGGCAGGGACTTGCCGCCCATGATCTCCAGCTCCTGCAGGGCGGGCACCGACGTGACCCCGCGGCCCATCCCCCAGTGCGCCTCCATCAGCGCGGTGAGGTAGGTGGCCGAGTACAGGTCCCCCGAGACGCCGGAGGAGTTGTCCTCGGCGAAGAACATCCGCTCCCCCGCCAGCGAGGCGAGCGAGACCATGATGTCGGCCTCGTGCTCGGACTTCCACCGGGTGAACTGGTCCTCGGGCTTGATGCTCGCGACCATGCCGAGGTAGTCGGCGCCCTTCTCGATCGTGGCGATGTCGATCTCGAGGTGGTAGCGGGTCCGGTAGGCGGCCACCGCGTGGCACGCCTCGTGCACGGCCACCGCGTGCCGCTCGCGCTCGATGTACTCCACGTCCTCGGGCGGGCCGAGCTGCTTGAGCCGCTTGGCCCGGGTCACGTCGGACCAGGTGATGACCTCCCGGCCGTCCCGGATCGCGGTGATCAGCGACTCGTTGACCAGGTCCTTGATCGTGGCGCCGGTGGCGTAGGGCGTGATGGTGGCCAGCTTGTCCAGCTGCTCGTCGGTCAGCTCGTGCCGGACCTTGTCGAAGTAGCCCCGGTAGGTGCGGACCCGGCCCGCCTTGGAGGGGTAGCCGACCTTGTAGATGCGGTCGATGCGGCCCGGACGCAGCAGCGCCTCGTCCAGCGAGTTGGGCATGTTGGTGGCCATCATGACGAGGATCCGGTACTTCGGCGGCGGCTTGGGCCGCATGCCGAGCAGCCGCCGGACGTGCCGGTTGACGATGCCGCGCGGCTTCTTCAGGCCGGACAGCTCGGTCAGCAGCGCCTGCAGGGTGCCGGGGTCGCCGCCGCCGCCCATGTTCCCGCCCATGAAGAAGCGGTTGCGGCCGGTCTCCGGCTCCGCCGTACCGGCGCGGGAGCCCGCCCGGTGGAGCAGCCACCGGGTGTCCTCCGACAGGTAGCCGAAGCCGTGGCAGCCGCCGGAGTGCGGGGAGAAGCCGGGGCCGCCCCGCGGTCCCTGCTGGGCCAGGGAGCCGCGCCGGCCGAGGGAGTCGGCCTCGTCGAAGAAGACGATCACGCCGCCGTAGCGCAGGGAGAGCTTGCGGAGCTTGCGGAAGAGCGACTTCACCTTCAGGATGCCGATGCCCATGAACATGTTGACGAAGGCGCCGGGGTCGACGAACACGTACGGCTTGCCGGTCTCCCCCGCCACCGCCTCGGCCATCAGGGTCTTGCCGGTGCCCGGCGGCCCCCACAGCAGCAGGCCGCTGGGCACGTAGCCGCCGCGCTCCTCGATCTCGTCCGGCCGCTCCAGGAAGACGATGTTCTCCTTGACCCGCTCGACCACGTGGTCCTGGCCCCAGACGTCGGAGAAGCGGGTCGTGATGTCGTCGGGGAAGTAGGTCTCCACCCCGCCCCGAGACAGCAGCCAGAACAGGCCGATGAACTGGAAGGCGATGAAGAAGAACGCGAAGGCCAGCTGCGCGACGTACGGCAGCGCCTGCCAGAGCAGCGCGGGGGCCTGGAAGAGCGCGATGGCCGGCGAGGTGTCCAGCACCTCGCCGAGGACGAGCGCCAGCACCGCGATCCAGAACAGCCACTTGATGGCGCGGGCCATCCGGAAGCGGTTCCAGTCGGAGAAGCGGCGGTGGCTCCAGCGCTCGAAGCCGCCGAACACGCCGCGGGTCCAGAACCGGTGGTAGCCGGCGGAGCGCTCGCTGACCAGGAAGTGCAGCTGCCGCAGCAGCTCGGCGCCGAGCAGCCAGAAGATCCACGGAGCCTCGTACGCGACGTTGAGCGTCCCCTCCTGGAACGTCATGTTGCCCTCGTTGGCCGCCATCTGGTTCCAGACCAGGACGAGGTAGACGACCGTCAGGACGAGGACGAACTTGATCCGGTCCCACAGCGGCATGCGCTTGCGGGTCTCGGCGCGCGGATCGGTCGGGCCGGTGCCGGGCGGGCGCAGGCCCTCGGGGTGCGGGGACGGGGGCGGCTTCATCTCCATAGGCGGGCTGCTCCTCACCCGATGGCTCGCTTGACCTTGAAGGACTGGGTGACCCTGTCGAGTTCCGCGGCGCGCTCGCGGTAGCACGCCGCCGAGCAGCGGACCAGCATCGTGGAGAGCCGCTGCCCGTCCTCGCTCAGGTAGGAGGTGAGGTCGAAGGTCTGCACCCCCGCGCCCTGCACGGCGTAGTTGAACCGCACGTGCACCCCGCGCACCCCGTCGCCGGGGTGGAGCACCTCGTCGGCCAGGAGCTCGAAGCCGGTCAGCGGGTAGCCGGGGATCTGCTCCGCCCGGGCGCGCACCTCCTCGGAGACGGGCAGGATCACGTCGCGCATGCCGTTCAGGGAGAGCTCGTCGAGCTCGGAGGGCAGCAGTTTGGCGACCCGGGCGAAGACGAAGGGCTCGTCGGAGGGGCCCAGGCCGTACAGGTGCTGGACGGCGGGCTCGGCGTGGGCGTCGTAGGCGATCGACCAGACGAGCTGCTTGCGGACCCGCGCGGTGGCCGACTCGGGGTCGCTCCGCTCCAGGGCCGCGTCCAGGGTCTTCTGGTCGATCTGCCGCCAGACGGCCGGGACCTTGAAGTAGGTCCGGCCGTCGCCGTCGTGGACGTAGGTGAACTCGGGACTTGCGCATCCTGCGGCCAGGGCGGCGACGAGCGCCACCGGTGTCGCGGCGAGCCGCGCCCTTGAACTTCGCACCAGGGCTGTACCTCCGCTTTGCGGGTCGGCAAGAGATTCGTGCCCGTTTTTTGAGTATCCCTCCCATTCTCTGGTCGGCAATCTTGGAAATCTTGACCAAATCTTGGTGATGGATCGGCTCTATTTGTTACGGAGTGTCGGCGGAGTGGTTATAACGGGCGTATCCCCGGCGCACGACCACGTCGTCGCGGGCGGCTCGCAGGGCACCGGCCCCGGAGGACCGCCGAGGGCCAGTGCTTCACGAGTGCTTCACGAGGGCTCCGCCGGGGGTGGCGCCCGGACACGGCTCCGGTTGTGCGATCTTGGACTGTGCCGGACGGCGCGGGTCCACGCTCCCGGAGAGCGGCGGTTCCGGCGTCCTCGGTGATTTCTCGGCGGGATGTTCATATATGTCGTGACTATTGGCGGGAAGGAGCTACCGCTCACCGCGGAACCGGCCAAGGATGGAGGGATCGCGGCGCCGCCCGTCGCGTCCGTCCCCGACCGGCCGACCGGAGCACCCATGGACGAGTACCTTGACGACACCGCTCCCGACCGCCGGGCTCGTGGATTGGAGATCATGAAGCAGGTTCACGGTGACGACGATCCCGCAGGCGTCCCCGGCGACTTCTTCGGCATGACAGTCGAGCACCTGTTCGCCGAGGTCTGGTCCCGCGACGGGCTGAGCCTCCGCGACCGGCGGCTGCTCCTGCTCGGCCTGCTCGTCGGGCAGGGGATGGACGGCGACGTCGAGCTCCAGCTCGACGCGGCGCTGCGCACCGGGGAGCTGACCCCGGACGAGCTCCGCGAGATCGTCATCTTCCTGACCCACTACGCCGGCTGGCCCCGGGGGGCCCGGCTCAACGTGCAGGTCGAGGAGCTGCTCAGCCGGTTCATGAAGGACTGACCGGCGGGGCGCCGGGGCTCACTGCCCGTGCTCGAGGAGCCGCCGCAGCAGCCCTCCGGCCTCCCGCCGGCCGGTCCGGACCCGGGCCGCGATCTCCTGCCCGACCGCGCCGGCCACCGACCACGGCAGCTCCACCAGGCGCGCCGGGCGGAGCGCGGACCCCAGCGCCGAGACGATCACCGCGGCCCCCACCGCCCCGGCCCGGCCCGCCGTGTGCAGGAACAGCGGCGTGCCCACCTCGTCGGCGAACCGCTCCGCACCGATCTTCGCCTGCGTGAAGGCCTCGAGGAGGAACTCCATCGGCGGCGGCTCCGGCCGCCCCTCCCACGCCTCCAGGAAGCGCCGCGCACCGGGACCCTGCCGGGCGCCCGCGGCGGAGTCCTCCCGTACGGCCTCGGCCAGGCCGTCCAGCTCCTCGGCCAGGATCTCCGCGTGCAGGCGGCGCGCGACCGCCAGGACCGTGACCGTCAGCTCCGGGCCCGGCCCGGGACCTCCCGGCCCCACCGGGAGCGGGCCGCCCGGCTCCACCGGCCCGGAACCGTCCGACTCCACCGGGAGCGGGCCGCCCGGCTCCACCGGGCCCGGGCCGTCTGCTTCCCTCCCTGCGTCCAGGAAGGCGAGCTCCCGCTCGATCCGCTCGCGATCGCCGTCGAAGCGCGCCGCCAGCTCGTCGGCGAACCTCCCGCCGACCGCGACGGCGCGCAGCCCCCGGTACGCCTCCTGCGGGGACAACCCGAGCTGCAGCAGGCGCGCCGGGTCGAGTACGGCCTGCACCATCCGGGTCGCCCCGTCCAGGCGACCCCAGATCCAGTCGTTCACCCGCCAGGACTTCTTGTAGAAGGCGCCGAACTGGCCGAGCTTGGTCCCGGCGAGTTTCCCCGGCCCCTCATCACCGCCGCCGAAGGGGTTCGGCGTCCGGGCGCTGATCTGCTGGAGGACGACCTCCTGCTCCACCTCCGGCGGCTCACCGGCGACGGCGAGCCGGCAGACGCCGACGGCGAGCATCCGGCGGAGCGCCGCGGCGGGCGACGCCGTCCCCTCCCCGGGGACCAGCTCGGCCAGCAGGTCCCGCAGGCGCCCGGCCTCGCAGGCGGCGGCCGGGACCGTGGCCCGCGACGTCCCCGGCCGACGAGCCGGGCCCTCCCCGCCGACCCCGCCCGCGGCGCGCCAGAGGTCGTCGCGGGCCCCGGTCAGCACGGCGGCGATCCGCAGCGCGATCCCGCCCCGCCGCGCGGCCGCCTCCGCCGCCGCCGACGGCCTGCCCTCGGACGTCGTCCGGGCCGTCGCCCCGGCCAGCCAGCCGTACAGCACGCGCCGGCGGTGGCGCGGATCGGGCGGCGGCGAGGGGAGCGACCGGGCGCGCCCCGCCCAGGCACCCTCCTCCTCCCGGCGTGCCTCCGCCAGGTCCGCGAGCGCGTCGTGGAGTTCGCGCCTGCGCTCCCGGAGCCTGCGGCGGAGCTCCCGGTCGGACAGCGGCGCCAGCCAGATGGCGCGCTTGAGGACGTCGACGGCGATCTCGCCCACCTGCTCGATCGCTTCGAAGCCCCAGTCCCAGTCCGCGGTGGCCGGATCGTCTCCGGGCAGCCCGGCGGGCACCTGGCGGACCACGTCGTGCGCCCCGGCGCACGCGGCCAGTGCGGCCTCGAAGTCGTCCCTGCGCCAGCCCGCCGCCCGCTCCCCCGCACGGACGGCGGCGGCGTGGATCCGGGTGGCCTCGCGGCGCGTCTGCGCCCGCGCGTACTCGGGCATGAGCCTGGCGGCGAGCGCGCAGTCCAGTACCCCCAGCAGGGCCGGCCGCTCCGCCCGGCGCCCGCGCACGCGTGCGTTGCTCTCCTCGATCCGCCTGAGCTCCTCGGCCACCGACTGCTCGAAGGGCAGCCGGAACAGGGCCTCCAGGACGTCCCCGAGCACCGGCGGGGCGTCGTGGCGGGCGGGCTCCTCCGGGCCGGCCGGCGCGGGCGCGGGGTTGACGTACATCAGCAACCGCCGTACCTGGCGTTCCGCCGGCTGCCGGTAGATCGCCGCCAGCGCCGGCTCCACGGGCCGGTTCAGCAGGACGCCGCCGTCCAGGACGTAGCGGCTCGGGGCGAAGGAGGCGACCGCGGGCCGGGCTCCGGCCGCGCCCAGGTCGGGGTGGAGCCCGTCCGGCCCGCGGTCGCCGACCGGCGCGAACCCCGGCTCGAAGGCGACGGGGAACGAGGACGTACACCGGGCGGCGAGCGCCAGCCGGTGCACGACGTCGTGGGAGAAGTGGAACGGGTCCTCCTCCGGCCGCGTGCCCGCGTCCCGGGCGAAGCGGAACATCCCCGCCGAGTCGATCTCGGTGACGGGACTGCCGAAGTCGTCGTGGAACGGCACGTGCTCGCCGTTCATCAGGGTGCCCGTGATCATGAGGTCGATCGGCCGGTCGCGCGGCGGGACGTACCGGTCCGGCCGCCGGTGGGCGGGGACCAGCCGGTCGAAGGCCCCGGCGAGCTCCGGCAGGAGGTGGCCGTCACCGCGCAGCAGGGAGGGCCGGTGCGGGGACGCGGGGCTGCGGAGCAGCCGCACCAGCGACCCCGTGTCGGCCCACACCCGGCCCAGCGGCCGCAGGTCGGCCCGGTACACCTGGGCGTACGCCAGCGCGGCGCCGTTGATCCCCCCGGCCGACGTGCCCGTGATCACGTCCACCCGGGCCGTCGCGCCCACCAGTTCCAGCAGGCCCCGGTACACCTCCCCGGCGGCCTCGCGCTCCTCACGGGCCGTACGGGCTCCGCGGGCCTTCCGGGTCCCGCGGGCGTCGGGCGAGCTCAGGGCCAGCCGGTTGATCTCGTTCGTCACCCCGCCCATCCACACCGCGAGGCTGACGCCGCCGTTCATCACGACGGCGATCCGGATGTCCTCACGGTCGTCGTCCGGGACGACGGCAGAGGGTGTGTTCCGTGCTCCCATCGCGCTCCCCGGATCGGTCCTGCCCTGCCTCGCGACCGGTTCCATGACAGCGCCCGGCGGGAGCGCCGCCTCTGAGACCCGGCCGGTCCGCCCGGAAAGCCGACCGGATCGGAACCCGGATTTCACCTCCCCTTTGCCCGGCCCCGGCTCCCCGGCTCCCGGCTCCCCGGCTCCCCGGCTCCCGGCGGGACGGGGCCCGGCTCCGGCGCCACGCCTCCACCGCGTCCTCCGCCCCTCCTCCCACCGGTTCACGGAGAGGCCGCGTTCCGGTCCTCGCGGCGCGGGCGGGGTCCTCCCGGGGCCCGCGGGCGGCCTTTCAATAGACTGCGGGCATGCCTTCCGCACTGATCACGGGCGCGACCGCCGGCATCGGCGCCGCGTTCGCCCGCCGCCTGGCCGCCGACGGTTTCTCCCTCGTCCTGGTCGCCCGCGACGAGAAACGCCTCCTCGCCCGCGCCGAGGAGCTGCGCCTGCGCTACGGGGTGGAGACCGAGGTCCTCCCCGCCGACCTGGCGAGCGAGGAGGGCCTGGCCGCGGTCGAGCGGCGGCTGCGCGAGGGTGTCGACCTGCTGGTCAACAACGCCGGGTTCGGCCTGCGCGGCCCGTTCCTCGACGTCCCGGTCGCCGACGAGCTGCGCATGCTGAAGGTGCACTGCGAGGCGGTGCTCCGGCTGACGCTGGCGGCCCTGCCGGGGATGCGGGAGCGCGACCGGGGCGCGGTGGTCAACGTGGCCTCGGTGGCGGCCTTCTTCACCCGCGGCACCTACAGCGCGTCGAAGGCGTGGGTGGTCAACTTCAGCGAGTCCGCGGCCACCGAGCTGGACGGCGGCCGCGTCCGGGTGATGGCGCTGTGCCCGGGCTTCGTCCGCACCGAGTTCCACGAGCGCGCCTCGATGAACGTCTCCGGCATCCCCGGCTTCCTGTGGCTCTCGGCCGACGACGTCGTCGACGAGGCCATGCGTGATCTGGCCCGGGGCGTGCGGGTGAGCGTGCCCGACCTGCGCTACAAGGCCATCGTCGCGGTCGGCAGGCTCCTGCCGCTCAACCTGACCTCCCGGATCTCCCGAAGCATCGGCCGGAAGTAGCCGGGGCCCGGAGACCCGGGCCCCGGCGGGCGGCCGGATCCGTTCAGGGTTTGCGGCCCACTCCCCCCGCGATGCAGACGCCGCCCAGCCCGAGGGGGGTGCGGACCGGCTGTTCGGGTCTCCACTCGGGAAGGTGGACCACTCCCGGTTCGACCAGTTCCAGGCCGTCGAAGAAGCTGAGGATCTCCGGCATGTCCCGGGCCCGGCCGGTGCCCAGCATCTTCAGCAGGACTCCTTCCAGGGCTCGGACCTCCGGTGCGCACGAGCAGAAGTGGGTGAGTTGCAGGTAACTGCCCGGTGCGAGTGCGGCTTTGTAGCGGTCGACGAGGCCGTGGGGGTCTTCGTCGTCTCCGAGGTGGTGGACCACGGCGACCATGAGGAGGCCGATCGGCCGGGACAGGTCGAGAAAGCCCTCGATCTGGGGATGGCGAAGGATCGTGTCCGGTCGGCGCATGTCGGCGGTGATGACGCGCGTGTCGTCGTTGGTCTGCAGGAGGGCTCGGGCGTGGGCGAGCACGATGGGGTCGTTGTCGACGTAGACGACTTTCGCACCGGGGTTGACGCGTTGGGCGACGGAGTGGGTGTTGTCCATGGTGGGCAGGCCTGAGCCGATGTCCAGGAACTGGTCGATGCCTTGTTCGGCCATGAATCTCACCCCGCGGAACAGCATCGCGCGGTTCTGCCGTGCGCCTTCGCCGCGGTCGGGGAAGTGGCGCATCCCTTCGGCTGCGACGGCCCGGTCGGCCGCGAAGTTGTCCTTGCCCCCGAGGAAGGCGTCGTAGACGCGGGCGATGCTGGGTTTGCTGGTGTCGATCTCCGGCGGCAGGTAGTCGGGGTCCTGGTGGTTCCATCGGAGTTCCTGGGCGCCGTCGTTCATGGTCCGCCTTCCGCCGTTTCCGGTTGATCACCGCTGATCGCGACTGGAGCATAGCCTGCGCGCAACACCCGGATAGAAACTTTCGGGGCAATTACGAAACATTCTGGCGAGGCTCCGTGCCGACGCGCGGTCCCGCCGGTCGTCTCCCTGGCGGGGCGGAGAACGGTCCGCCCGCCCGCGACCCCGGGGACGCCGCGCCGCCCGGGACGTGTACGGGTGCCCCTGCGGGGACGCGAAAGGGCCCGTGCCGCGGGAGGGGGTCGCGGCACGGGCCCAGTCGTCCTACGGGGATGGTCAGATGCGGGCGTTCGCCGCGTGGCCGATCGCCAGGCCGGAGGCCGGGTCGAAGAAGTGCAGGTTGTGGGTGTCCACGACCAGCTCGATGTTCTGGCCGGGGCGGACGTGGCTGCGGGAGTTCACCCGGGCGGTCCACAGCGACTTGTCGCCGACCAGCGGCAGGGTCGCGTCCTCGTCGTCGCCGGCGTCGGCGGCGGCCACGGTGTCCTGGTGCTGGACCGGCGGGGCGTCGATCAGGAACAGGACGTTGATCTCGGAGCCCAGCTCCTCGGTGACCTCGGCGCGGACCGGCAGGCGGACCCAGCCGCCGGCGTGGCCGTTGGCGGCGACGGCGTCCTCGAAGTCGGAGGGGCGGATGCCCAGGATGATCTTCCTGCCGATGTACTGGTCGAGACCGGCCTTCTCGGCGAAGGTCGAGTCCGGGACCGGCAGCTTGTAACCGGCGAAGGCCACGGCGGCGCCGCCCTCGGTGCGGATCAGCTCGGCGTTGACGAAGTTCATGGACGGGGAGCCCATGAAGCCCGCGACGAACAGGTTGACCGGCTTGTCGAAGAGGTTCTGCGGGGTGTCGACCTGCTGGAGCAGGCCGTCGCGCAGGACGCAGACGCGGTCGCCGAGGGTCATGGCCTCGACCTGGTCGTGGGTGACGTAGACGGTGGTCACGCCCAGGCGCTCGTGCATCGTGTTGAGGGAGGCGCGCATGGAGACGCGGAGCTTGGCGTCCAGGTTGGACAGCGGCTCGTCCATGAGGAAGGCCTGCGGCTCGCGCACGATGGCGCGGCCCATCGCCACACGCTGGCGCTGACCACCGGAGAGGGCGGCCGGCTTGCGCTTGAGGTACTGCTCCAGGCCGAGCATCTTGGCGGCCTCGTTGACCCGCTTGGAGATCTCCGCCTTGGGCATCTTGCGGAGCTTCAGACCGAAGGCGAGGTTCTCCTCGACGGTCATGTGCGGGTAGAGCGCGTAGTTCTGGAAGACCATCGCGATGTCGCGGTCCTTCGGCGGCAGGTGGTTGACCACCCGGTCGCCGATGATGATCTCGCCGCCGCTGATGTCCTCGAGGCCGGCGATCATCCGCAGCGCGGTGGACTTGCCGCAGCCGGACGGACCGACCAGCACCATGAACTCGCCGTCCTTGATCTCAAGGTTGAGGCCGTTCACGGCTTTCACGCCGCCCGCGTAGATCTTGTCGACGTTGCTGAGAACGATGGAAGCCATGGAAGTCCTTAACGCCTCGGGCCAACCCCGCGTTCACCCGATAGTGGATACGTTTTCATGCATCTCACCCGAACCGGACATCACTGTCAAGAGAAAAGCCTGTTTTAGGCCGTCATCAGCGCCTCTGTTATCCCTCCGTGCTGGAGCGAGCACGGAAAACATGATGGAATCGTTTCCATGAACACGCGCAGGACGACCATCAAGGACGTGGCGGAGGCGGCCGGCGTCGGCGTGGCCACGGTCTCGCGGGTCCTGTCGGGCGGCTCGGCCAGTCCCGAGACCAGGGAGCGGGTGCTGGCCGTCGCGACCCAGCTCGACTACCGGCCCAGCGCGCTCGGCCGCAACCTGCGCCAGCAGCGCTCCGGCGGGATCGGGCTGCTGGTGCCCGACATCACCGACAGCTTCTACGGCCGGCTGGCCGACGGCGTGCTCGCCTGCGCGCGGGCCGCCGGCGAGCCGGTGATCCTCGGCACGACCGGCGACGACGCCGAGCGCGAGGCGGAGCAGATCGGCATGCTGCTGGAGCAGGGCGTGGGCCGGGTGGTCGCGGTCCCGGCCGGGGACGCGGAGATCTGGGCGCCGACCCTGCGGACCGGGCTGACCACGGTGTTCGCCCACCGCTCGGCGGCCGGCCACGGCGACGTGCCCGCCGTGCTGGCCGACGACCGGAGCGGGGTGCGGACCGCGGTCGACTACCTGACCGGGCTGGGCCACCGGCGCATCGCCTATCTCGGCGGGCCCGGCCAGGAGCAGCGCGTGGCGGTCTTCCGGCAGGCGCTGGGCGCCCTGGTGGACGAGGAGCTCATCGTCTTCGCCCGCGGCAGCCGCGACTCCGCCTACGCGGCGGCGGCCGGGCTCCTGCAGCACCGCCCCGACCTGACGGCCGTGCTGGCCGGCGGCAACCTGCTGGGCGAGGCCGCCGTGCTGGCCGCCCGGGAGCTGGACCTGCGGGTGCCCAAGGACCTGTCGATGATCATGTTCGACGACGTGCCCTGGGCCGAGCTCTGCTCCCCGCCGCTGACCGTGATCGCCCAGCCCGCGCAGGACATCGGCTACCGCGCGGCCGAGCTGGTGCTGCGCGAGGGGGGCCGCCGCCCGCGCGGCGTGCTGCTCCCCACCGAGCTCGTCGTCAGGGGCAGCTGCGGCCCCCGGCGCGCCTCGTGAGCCGCACCGCCGTACGGCCCGTACGGCGGGCACGGCCCGCGCGGCCGTACGGCTCCGCCTCGTAGCCGCACGGCTCCGGCCGGGATGCCCCGGGACTCAGGTCACAGGGACTTCTCGACCGCGTTGACCAGGGCGGGGTCCTCCGGGGTGACGCCCGGGCGGAACCTCGCGAGCACCTCCCCCTCCCGGGAGACCAGGAACTTCTCGAAGTTCCACTGCACGTCGCCGGCCTCGCCCTCGGTGTCGGCGGCCCGCGTCAGCTCGGCGTAGAGCGGGTGCCGGCCGTCCCCGTTGACGTCGGTCTTGGCCAGCAGCGGGAAGTCCACGCCGTAGTTCGTCGCGCAGAACTCCTGGATCTCCTCGGCCGTGCCCGGCTCCTGACCCATGAACTGGTTGCAGGGCACGCCGACGACGGTGAAGCCGCGGTCGGCGTAGGTCTGCTGCAGGCGGACCAGTCCGGCGTACTGCGGGGTCAGGCCGCACCGGGAGGCGACGTTCACCACGAGGACGGACCTGTCCGCCGCGAGCTCGGCCAGCGTGGTGGGCGCGCCGTCAAGGGTCTGCACGGGGATGTCACGGATGCTCATGGCCGCAGCCTAACCGGCCGGTAGCAAGGACGGCGCACGGGTCCCGGGGGCGAGCCGGGGCTCCCGACGGGCGGGCACGGGATGTCCGGCGGGCGGGTACGGGGCTCCCGGCGGACGGGAACGGGGTGTCCGGCGGGCGGGCGCGGGGCTCCGGGAGGCGGGGGAGCCGGGCGACGCGCCGGGGCGGGCGCGCCGCGGAACCCGTCCTCCCACGGATGCGGGCGATCCAAACCCCATACCGGGGCGATCTTTGCACCACTCCTCCGCCTCGGCCCGCCCGTCCCGGTCAGCCCGGACCACTCGAACCGCCCCCCAACCGCGAAGATCATGCAAACAGCCTTCCCGACCGTGTCGCAGGGCCCGTCCGGCGTTTCCCCGGCGTACTAGAAACCGCGTAGAGAGACCGCCGCGGTGTCCTGCCGGAAGCATGCCAGCAGGACGGGCGGGCGTCCTTCGTGCGATCCACGGACGCGGGACCGGCCGGCGCTCCCGGGTGTCACGGCGCCCGGACGCGTCTCCCGCACGCGGCCCGAAGGAAGGACGGTTTTGGACAGTCACCGCGCTTTACGCGCCGCAGCCGTGACCGTGGTCGCCACCTCCGCCGTGGTCGGCTCCACGGCGACCGGTACGACCGAGGCGACCCGTACGCCGGTCGCGGAGAGGACGGCCGCGGCAGGGACGGCGGAGCGGATTCACCTGGCCACCTGGTCCACCCGGGCCAGGCCCGGGACCAGGTCTCTCGCGAGGACCACGAAGGGCAGGAACAAGGCGATCGCGTTCCGCCTCGTCTCCCGCCGCGCGTGGTCCCACGACCAGTTCCGCTGCCTGGACAGTCTCTGGACCAGGGAGAGCAACTGGAACCACCGGGCGTACAACCGCTACTCGGGTGCCTACGGCATCCCCCAGGCACTGCCGGGCTCGAAGATGAGCGGCAGCGGCGGGGACTGGCGGTCGAGCCCGGTCACGCAGATCCGCTGGGGCCTGCGGTACATCAAGCAGCGCTACGGCTCGCCGTGCGGTGCGTGGGGTCACTTCCGGTCGACGAACTGGTACTGACCCCTTTCTCTCCGGGAGCGTCCAGGGGAAGGGCGCGCTCCCGCCGGGCGCCCGGGGCCGCCGGCCCCGGGCGTCACCCGTGCCGCCCGCGCTCCACGGCGATGGCCCGGATGAGCAGTTCCAGCCCGAACTCGAACTCGGCCTCGTGGTCGCACGCGCCCAGCTCGGCGGCCAGGGAGCTGGTCTCGGGGAAGAGCACCGGGTCCACCTTCCCGATCTCCGCCTGGGAGTGGTGGACCGGGGCGAAGGTCGGGGTCACGCCGACCTCCCGCAGCAGCGAGCCCACGATGTAGGCGATGAACATGCGCAGGATGCGCACCGCCTCCTCGCCGCCGAACCCGGCGCTGCGCAGCGTGGCCAGCGCCCGCTCGACCGGGAGCAGCCCGGCGGCCGACTGGAGCTGGCGGCTGACCACCACCATCGTGCACCGGGGGTAGTGGTGGGCGATCTGCCGGAACGCCCGCGCCTGGATGCGCACCCGCTCGGTCCACTCGGCGTCGGGGTCGTCGGCGAACTCGATCTCCGACAGCACCGTCTCGGCCACCGCGTCCAGCAGCGCCGCCTTGTTGGGCACGTGGTTGTAGAGCGACATGACGCCCACTCCCAACTCCCCCGCGATCCTGCGCATGGACACCGCGTCGGCGCCCTCCCGCTCGATCAGTTCGATGGCGGCGGCGACGATGCGCGGACGGGACAGCGGCTCGGGCGACATGCTCCCATTCTCCCCCCGCCCATTGACGAACGTACACCGTACGTGCCACGCTCGAATCATACGTACGGTGTACGTCTCTGGAGGCCGCATGTCGACGCACGATCTCTACACGATCCCGGCCGAGCTCTCCACGTGGGACGTGGAAGCCGCCGGCGCCGCCCGTTTCACCTGGGAGTACGACGACGGCAGGGACCGCATGCTCGCCCTCTACCAGAAGGGCAAGGACAAGCAGTGGGACTCCGTCAAGCGCATCGACTGGGACCTGGAGGTCGATCCGTACAACGTGCTCGGCATCCCCGACACCACCATCGCGATCTACGGCACCCCGCTCTGGGAGCGGATGGGCGAAAGTCAGCGCCGGGACGTGCGCCTGCACGGGGCGGCCTGGCAGTTCTCCCAGTTCCTGCACGGCGAGCAGGGCGCGATGATCTGCTCGGCCCGGATCGTCGAGTCGGTGCCCGACCTCGACTCCAAGTTCTACGCCGCCACCCAGACCATGGACGAGGCCCGGCACGCCGAGACCTACGCCCGCTTCCTGCAGGAGAAGGTGGGCCTGGCCTACCCGATCAACGAGCACCTCAAGGCGCTGCTGGACAGCACGCTGAGCGACTCCCGCTGGGACATGCCCTACCTCGGCATGCAGGTGCTCATCGAGGGCCTGGCCCTGGCCGCCTTCGGCGTGATGCGGGACATCACCACCAAGCCGCTGCCCAAGCAGATCCTCGCCTACGTGATGCAGGACGAGGCCCGCCACGTCGCCTTCGGCCGCATGGCGCTGCGCGACTACTACGCCGGGCTGTCCGAGAGCGAGCTGCGCGAACGCGAGGACTTCGTCATCGAGGGCTGCTACCTGATGCGCGACCGCCTGCGCGGCAGGGAGACCTGGGAGAACCTCGGCCTGAACAGGTCCGAGGTGGCCGAGGCCATGGAGTGCGTCGACCGCTCCGAGTACCTCAGGCTGTTCCGCTCCCTGCTGTTCAGCCGCATCGTCCCCTGCGTCAAGGACATCGGCCTGTGGAGCCCCCGCCTGCAGCAGGCCTACGCCGACATGGGCGTGCTGGACATGGCCGGCCAGAGCCTCGATGCGCTGATGCGGCAGGACGAGGACATCGCCGAGAAGCTCGACGCCGAGCGCTTCGCCGCCGAGGAGGCCGAGCGCCACGCCGAGGTCGCCGAGACCGTCGCCCTCGGCACCGACTCCTGACCCGGCCCCGTCCGGCCCCGCCGAAACGCGGTACGGCCTTGCCGGGACGCGGTACGGCCTTGCCGGGACGCGGTACGGCCTTGCCGGAGAGCCGGATCGGGCGTACCGTCCGGCCATGACCGTCGTACAACACCGGCCCCGCACGGCATGGGACGCCGCACGCGCGTTCGTCGCCGCGGCGGACTGCGACGTCTACTGGTGGCTCACCGACACGGTGGCGCACCACCTCGGCGCCGCCTACCGGCAGGCTCTGACCGAGACGCGCCTGCGCCTGCAGCGGCGGGAGGACGCGGTGTCCGCCGAGGCGGGGGCCTGGCGGGCGCGGCTGGAGGAGCTGCTCCAGGACCGCCCCGACCTCGCTCCCGTCCTCCGGCGGCTGGCCGCGGAGACCGCCGGGCGACTGCCCCGCTGAGCCCGTCGCCCTGCTGAGCCCGTCGCCCCGCCCCATCGGGTCCGGACCTCCTGGCCGGACCCGATGGGACAGACCGGGGGCCGGACCGGTGAAGGCGTGCTGCGATCACCGCGCGGATCCCGGCGGGCCGGGCTCCCCGAAGAAGGCGCGCAGTTCGGCGGCGAGCTGCTCCGGGGCCTCCTCCGCCATGTGGTGCCCGCTCTCGACGGCACCGCCCCGCAGGTCGTCGGCCCAGTCCCGCCAGACCGCGAGCACGTCGCCGTAGAGGTCCTCCATGTCGTCGCGGGTCGACCAGAGCACGAGGAGGGGGCAGCCGATCCGGCGGCCCGCGGCACGGTCGGCGTCGTCGGCGGCCCGGTCCACGCCGAGCCCCGCCCGGTAGTCCTCGCACATGGCGTGCACGGTCCGCGGGTCGTGGATCGCCCGGCGCACGTCGGCGCAGGCCTCCTCGCCCATCGCCCGCGGGTCCAGCCGGTACCAGGCGTCGGGATCGGCGTTGATCACACGCTCGGCGGGCTGCTCCTCCTGCCCCAGGAAGAACCAGTGCCACCAGCGCCTCGCGAACGCCGCGTCGCAACGGGCCAGCGCCTCGCCGATCGGCACCGCGTCGAGCACCGCGGCGCGGGTCACCGCCGACGGGTGGTCCAGGGCCAGGCGCTGCGCCACGTAGGCGCCGCGGTCGTGCCCGGCGACCGCGAAGCGCTCGTGGCCGAGGGCCCGCATCAGCGCCACGCAGTCGCGGGCCATGGCCCGCTTGGAGTAGTGCTCATGGTCGGGGGTGCTGGGCGGTTTGGACGACTGCCCGTAGCCGCGCAGGTCGGGGCAGACGACGGTGAAGCCGGTGGCGAGCAGCGGCGCGACGCGGTGCCAGGTGGCGTGCGTGCGGGGGTGGCCGTGCAGGAGCAGCACGGGCGGCCCGGAGCCGCCGTGCCGCACCCGCAGCTCCGCCTCCCCCACGTCGACGCGCTCGTCGGCGAAATCCTCGAACATCCCGTCCGCCCTGCCCCGGATCCGGCCGTTCAGTGCAGCGGACCGGATGTCCGGCGGATCCGGCCCTTCGGTACGGCGGGCCCGGATGCCCGGCGCCGGCCCGCGATCCGGCCCGGCCGGATCCGGCCGGGCCGGCCGGGAGGCCCTTAACGGGACAGGACGAAGACGGCGGAGGCGGCGACCGCGGCGAGGGCGCCCAGCCAGGCCAGGACCGCCTCGGCGCGCTCGTCCAGGGGGCGGCCCCCGTGGAGGGCGTCCTGGACCCGCTGGTAGCGCACGCCGGTGCGGGCCAGCAGCGCGGCCCCGCACAGGGCCGTCAGGGCGAAGGGCGCGGCCACCAGCGGGGACGCTCCGGCGCGCAGGGCCATCCCGCCCATCCCCAGACCGCCGGCGGCCAGCATGGCCGCGGTGCGGACCCAGGCCAGCCGGGTCCGCTCGCTCTGCAGGCCCTCGTCCCAGAGCT
The DNA here is from genome assembly GCF_015711595.1 of Planomonospora sp. ID91781. Taxonomy (NCBI): domain Bacteria; kingdom Bacillati; phylum Actinomycetota; class Actinomycetes; order Streptosporangiales; family Streptosporangiaceae; genus Planomonospora; species Planomonospora sp. ID91781. The sequence continues at coordinate 1,629,386 of NZ_JABTEY010000002.1, forward strand.
CGGTCACCGCCCGCCCGCCGGCCCGGTCACCGCCGCGTCCGGCGGGGCTCACGCCCTTCTTCTCCGGCATCCGGTCTCACCGGGCCGTCAGGATCAGGACGAGCGCGAGCACGGCCACGGCCGCCACGCCGTACCCGAACAGCGCGGCGAGGGCGGGCGGCGGGAGGGGCTCGGAGGTGCGCAGGGCGTGCTGGACCCGGCGCCAGCGCGGGTAGGCCATGGCCGCGGCCAGCGCCGACAGGGACACCAGGACGACCGCGAGCAGCGTCCGCATCCAGGGCACGAAGACGTCCGGCGAGACGGCCGCCATGGCGACGCCGCCCGCGGTCAGCGCGAGCGAGGTGCTCAGCCAGGTCAGGAAGGTGCGTTCGTTGGCCAGCGTGAACCGGGGATCCGGTTCCTTCCCGGGGGTCTCCATGGGATCGACGCTATTTCAGCGACATTTCCCCTAGAGAAGCCGGGATTGCTCCCCTGGGATGCCGGGACCGCGCGGGGGGCCTCAGCAGGCGCTGGTGAGCTGCTCGGCCCACTTCACCCCGTCGGCGGCGACCTTCTGCGCCGCGTCGACCGCGTCGTTGGCGTTCTGCACGTTGATGGCCTCCAGGCTGCCCGCCACGCCGTCGGCCGCTTCCTTGAGGGAGGTGTTGGCGGCCTTGTCGGCCACGTCGCCCAGCTTGGCGGCCCCGTCGTTCAGCGCCTTCTCCATGCCCGCGGGGTCGTTGAGCAGGCCGGCGACCTTCGCCATGGTGTCGGTGACGATGCCCGCGGCCTGGATGCACTGCTGGGCCCGGTCGACGCCCTGGCTCACCTCCTGGATCTCGGCGCACCCGGTGGTCAGGAGGGCGGCGGCCAGGGCGGAGGCGGCGAGGGAGACGGTTCGTCGCGGAAGGGCTCTCATGTCCTGACTCTACCCAACGGGCGGTACGGTGCGGCGTGCCCGCGAAGGCCCGCCGCACGGTGCGGCGGGCCGCACCGGCCGTACGATGATCGTGTTACCACCGAGGGGGACGACCATGCCGACCTGCCAGCACCTCACCGAGACCCAGGACCCGCCCGCGCGCACACCCGAGGGCTGCGAGGAGTGCCTCGCCGCCGGGAGCGGCTGGGTGCACCTGCGCCGCTGCCTGTCCTGCGGCCACGTCGGCTGCTGCGACTCCTCGCCGGGCAGGCACGCCACCGCCCACTTCCACCAGGCCGGCCACCCGGTCATCTCCTCGTTCGAGCCGGGCGAGACCTGGCGCTGGTGCTACGTCGACCAGGTCGTCGGCTGAGGCCGGGCCCTCCCGTCCCCGGTGGAGGGCCCGGCGGGCCGCCGCCGGACCTTCCCGGCGGAGCGGGCGGCCCCTCCACCGGCGGGATCCGCCGGATCCGCAGGCCGTTCACGCAAGCGGTGTTGCCGCCGTGGCAAGCTGGCGGACATGGACGACGACCTCGACCAGGCGCTCGACGCGGTCGGACCCCGGCTGCGCGCGCTGCGCCGGCAGCGCGAGACCACGCTGGCCGACCTGTCGGCGGCGACCGGCATCTCGGTGAGCACCCTCTCCCGGCTGGAGTCCGGCACCCGCCGGCCGACCCTGGAGCTCCTGCTCCCCCTGGCCAGAGCCCACGGCGTCACGCTCGACGAGCTCGTCGGCGCGCCGCCCACCGGAGATCCGCGCATCCACCTGCGCCCGGTCACCCGCCACGGCATGATCATGGTGCCCCTGACCCGCAGGACCGGCGGCATCCAGGCGTTCAAGCTCGTGATCCCGGCCGACGGCCGTCGCAGGGAGCCCGATCCGCAGACCCACGAGGGCTACGAGTGGCTCTACGTCCTCAACGGGCGGCTCCGGGTCGTCCTCGGCGAGCAGGATCTGGTCCTGTCCCCCGGCGAGGCGGCCGAGTTCGACACCCGCATCCCGCACTGGTTCGGCGCCGCCGACGCCGAACCGGTCGAGTTCCTCAGCCTGTTCGGCGCGCAGGGCGAACGCGCGCATCTGCGCGCCCGCCCTCGGAGGAACGGGGAGTGACCCCGGGCGTCCCGCGCTCCGGAGGACGGTCCGGTGACCGGCCGGGACCGCCCGGGACCGCCCGGGACCGGCGGACGGGTGACCGGCCGGGACCGGCGGGAAGGAGCGGTCAGTCCCGCTCCAGGGTGGCCTCCTCGAAGTCGAGCTCGTGCATGACCCGGCGGAGCACCTCGTCGTCGATGCGCCGCTCGTCGCGGAGGCGCACGAACACCTCGCGCTCGGCGGCCAGCATCTCCCTGCGCAGCCGCCGGTAGACCGTGCCGGGCGTGTCCTCGCCGCCCGGGCCGGTGCCTCCGCCCAGGCGCTCCCAGGCGCTCAGGGTACGGCGCTCGGCGCGCAGCCTGAGCTGCTCCACGACCTCCCGGTGGACGTCGGCGACCCCGTCCGCCACCAGCTCGTCCAGCCGGGCGAGGGCGGCCGCGGCCGCCGCCTGCTGCGCGCCCGCCTCCGCCAGGTCGTCGGCGAAGGCCTCCCGCTCGTTGGAGACCCTCAGCCGCCGGATCAGCGCGGGGAACGACAGCCCCTGCAGCAGGAGCGTGCCGATCACCACCGTGAAGGTGAGGAACAGCAGCGTGGCCCGCCCGGGGAAGTCCTCCGGGACGGCGAACGCCGCGGCCAGGGAGACCACGCCGCGCATTCCGGCCCAGCCGACGATCGTGATGTGCTGCCAGGAGGGCGCCTCGGGCTCGCGGCGGCGGACCCCCGGGAACAGGAGCCTCGGCAGGTAGGTGGCGGGCACGACCCAGACGCCCCGCACCAGCACCGCGACGGCGAACACGGCCAGCGCCGTGCCGACCGGCTCCAGCGGCTCGGACCAGTCGAGCGCGGTGACGATCGGCCACATCTGCAGGCCGATCAGCGCGAAGACGACCGACTCCAGGAAGAAGTCCATGACCTTCCAGACCGCGCCGGACAGCAGGCGGGTGCCGAAGCCGCTCCGCGGCAGGCGGTGGCCGATGTAGAGGCCGACGACCACCACCGCGACCACCCCGGAGGTGTGCGCGAGCTCGGCGGCGAGGTAGACCCCGAAGGGGGTCAGCAGCATCACGGTGTTCTCGACGAGCGCGTCTCCGAGCGCTCTGAGGATCTTCGACAGCAGCCACGCGAGCACCAGGCCGATCGCCGCTCCGCCCACCGCCGCGTAGGCGAACTGGCCGACCGCGCCCAGCCAGGTGATCCCCTGTCCCAGCGCGGCGGCGACCGCCACCCGGTAGGCGGTGAGCGCGGTGGCGTCGTTGAACAGGCTCTCCCCCACCAGGATGGTGATCACCTTGCGGGGCAGTCCCAGCCTGCGGGCCACCGCGACCGCGGCGACCGCGTCGGGCGGCGCCACGATCGCCCCGAGCGCGAAGGCCGCCGCCAGCGGCAGATCCGGCAGGAGCAGGTGGACGACCCAGCCGATGACCAGCGTGCTGAACAGCACCAGCCCCACCGAGAGCAGCGCGACCGGCCTGCGGACCGCCTTGAGGCCCAGGTAGGAGCTGTCGATCGCGGCGGAGTAGAGCAGCGGCGGGAGGAAGACCAGCAGGACGATCTCAGGGTCGAGCGCGTACTCCGGCACGAACGGTGAGAGCACCAGCCCGGCCAGGACCAGCAGCAGCGGCGCGGGCCACCCCCGGCGCCGGGACACGGCGGCCACCGCGACCGCGGCGACCGGCACGACCAGCAGTTGCAGTGCGATCGACTGGTCCATCCCACCCCGTCCGTCCGAAGACCCGGGAAGGGATCCTAGCCTCCCGGCGTCCGCCGGTGGCGGGCCGGGAGGCGGGGCACGTCACCAGTCGCGGCGCACGTCGTCGTAGCCCTGCTCGGGGCGGAGCCGCTCGCCGGTGGAGTGCGGCGCGTCCGGGTAGGAGCGGGCCCCCGGCGGCTGCCCGTGCTGCCCGGACTGCTGGGCGCGCAGGTTCAGCGGGTCGTCGGGGTCGTACGGTTGCTCGTACGGCTGGTCGTAGGCCGGCGGTGTGCTGTACAGGTCGCGCAGGTCCGCCGGATGCCCGCCCGGCGGGGCCTGCCGTTCCGGAGCGGGCTGCGGCCGGTTCACGAACGCGTAGGGATCGGGTTGGGCCGGGGCGGGATAGCCGTAGGGGTCGGGCTGCTGTCCCACGGGCGGGATGCCGTAGGGGTCGGTGGAGTGCCCCTGGGAGGGGTAGGCGTCGGGCTGCGACAGCGGGAACCGGTCGGCGGGCGGGGCGAAGGGATCGGCCTGCCGGTGGGAGGGCGGCGCCGCGAACGGGTCCGCCCCCTGCTGGGGGGCCGGGGTGAACAGGTCGGGCTGCGGGACCTGCTGCGCGTAGGGGTCGGGCTGCGGGGCCTGTGCGTAGGGGTCGGGCTGCGCCGGGGTGAAGACGTCGGACTGCCGGCCCGCGGCGAAGGGGTCGGCCTGCCGGTGGGACGGCGCCGCGAACGGATCCGTCGCCGGACGGGAGGCCGGGGCGAACGGGTCGGGCTGCGGGACCTGCTGCGTGTAGGGGTCGGGCTGCCCCGGGTACGGCGGCTCGCCCGGCTGGGGCGCCCCGTAGGGGAGCGAGTCGCCGACGATCATGTTCTCGGGCGGCACCACGTCGGTCGCGCCGTATCCCGGGACGCGGTCCGGGGCCGCGTCCGGCGGGGGGACCGCGCCCCGCGCCACGAGCACGTCGTTGGGTCCCAGCGCGGGCGGGCGCTGCTCCTCCGGCGGGGCCACCTGTGCGGCCATCGGGTCGGCGTAGTGCGGCGGGGCCACCTGGGTGGCCGCCGGGTCGGCGTAGTGCGGCGGCGGGACCGGCTGGGCGTAGTCCTCCGGGCGCGGCCGGGCGTACTGCCCGGTGCCGGGGAGCTCCAGGTGCCCGGCGTGCTCCGGGTGGCCCCCCGCCGGGACGTCCTCGCCGACCTCGTCGGGATAGCGGCCCCCGGCCTCGACGAACCCCTCGTCGAGGGTGTCCACCAGGCGGGCCACGTCGTCCATCGGCATGCGGAAACTGGCGGTGCACATCTCGCCGCGCCAGAGGCTCAGCACCAGCGTGCCGTCGTGCCAGGTGACCCGGAGCACCCGCTCCTGGCCACGCTCGTCAAAGAACACCTCGCCGAACGACGGCAACGGGACAACTTCCGACATGGATGACATGGTGCTTTAACCAGCCTTTATTCGTCCACTCGACCTCTGGAAACCCTACCGAATCCGTCTTTCCATCCCCATCTCCAGCCTCGCGCACACCGGGAGGACGATCCTGCCCGGTCCTCCGCGTACGCGCAGCGGTGGTTCCGCCAGTTTGCCATGCGAGACGAACGCCGCGGTCCGGAACGCCGGGACGAGTCCGTTTGATGACTCTCCGGAGCCAGGTCCGGTTGTCGGAGCGAGCGGGTACGGTTGGCTGTCGTGCCGACCGACTCCCTCAGCCCCGCCGAGAGCCCTGCCGAGAGCCCCACCGAGAGCTCTTCCCCGCGCCCCGCCGGGAACCCGGACGAGAGCCCCGCCGAGAGCTCCGCGGGAGTCCGCGCGGAACGCCGCTCCGGGACCTCGGACGCGAAGACCCCGAAGGCCCCCAAGGACTCGAGGGCTCCCAAGGGTTCGAAGAGCCCGAAGGCCCCCGCGGGCGCCGACCTGCCGCCGGTCGAGGAGCTGCTCGCCCTGGCGGTCAAGGCCGTGGGCGGGGTCGAGCGCCCCGGCCAGCTCGCGATGGCCCGGGCCGTCCAGCGGGCCGTCGACTCCGGCGACCACCTGGCCGTCCAGGCCGGCACCGGCACCGGCAAGTCCCTCGCCTACCTGATCCCCTCGATCCGGCACGCGATGACCTCCGAGGGCGCCGTCGTCGTCTCCACCGCGACGATCGCCCTGCAGCGCCAGCTCGTGGACCGCGACCTGCCCCGCCTGGCCGAGGCGCTCGCTCCGCTGCTGCCCGCCGAGCCCACGTTCGCGATCCTCAAGGGCCGCCGCAACTACCTGTGCCGCTACAAGGCGAGCGCGGGCTGGCCCGACGACGAGCAGGACCAGCTCTTCGACCCCGGTGAGGTGAGCCTGACCGGGCGGATGGTCCAGCGCATCCAGGACTGGGCGAACGAGACCGAGACCGGCGACCGCGACGAGCTGGTCCCCGGCGTCAACGAGCAGGCCTGGCGGCAGTTCTCGGTGAGCTCCCGGGAGTGCCTGGGCGCGCAGCGCTGCCCCAGCGGCACGGAGTGCTTCGCCGAGCTGGCCCGCGCCCGCGCCGCCGAGTCGAACGTCGTGGTGACCAACCACGCACTGCTGGCCATCGACGCCATGGAGGACATCCCGCTCCTGCCCGAGCACGACGTCGTCGTGGTCGACGAGGCCCACGAGCTGGTCGACCGGGTCACCTCCGTGGTCACCGGCGAGCTGTCGGAGAACACCGTCTCGCTGGCCGTGCGGCGGGTCGGGCGGCTGGTCGAGCAGGGCATCGCCGACCGGCTTCTGCAGGCGGGAGAGGACCTCAAGGCCCTGCTCGCGGTCGCGCCGCCCGGACGGCTCGACGAGCTGCCCCAGGTGCTCGGCCTGACGCTCGCCCTGATCCGCGACGCGGCGTCGGCCTGCGTCACCGCGCTGGGCCCGCGCGGCGCGAGCGACAAGGACGACCCGGAGAGCGCCGGGCTGCGCAAGGCGGCCTTCACCGCGCTGGACGAGGTCCACGACACCGCCCAGCGCATGCTGGACGCCTTCGGCCACGCCGAGGAGGTCGACCGGGCCGAGGTGGTCTGGCTGGACGGGGCCACCGACCGCCGTCCCCCGACCCTGCGGATCGCCCCGCTGACCGTCGCCGGGATGCTCCGCGACAAGCTGTTCGGCGACCGCACGGTGGTGCTGACCTCCGCCACCCTCGCCCTGGGCGGCGCCTTCGACGGCCTGGCCCGCCAGTGGGGCCTGAGCGCCGCCGACGGCGACCGGTCCGGCTGGTCCGGCCTGGACGTCGGCTCCCCCTTCGACCACCCCCGCAGCGGCATCCTCTACGTCGCCAAGCACCTGCCCCAGCCGGGCCGCGACGGCCTGCCGGAAGCCTACCTGGAGGAGATCACCGAGCTGATCGAGGCGGCCGGGGGCCGGACCCTCGGCCTGTTCTCCTCGATGCGCGCGGCCAAGGCCGCCACCGAGGCGCTGCGCGACCGGCTGAGCGTGCCGCTGCTCTGCCAGGGCGACGACTCCACGATGCAGCTGGTCAAACGGTTCGCCGAGGACGAGCCCACCTGCCTGTTCGGCACGCTCTCGCTCTGGCAGGGCGTGGACGTGCCCGGGCCGTCGCTCCGGCTGGTCATCATCGACCGCATCCCCTTCCCCCGCCCGGACGACCCGCTGAGCTCCGCCCGGCAGCGCCACGTCGCGGCCAAGGGCGGCAACGGCTTCATGTCGGTCGCCGCCACGCACGCCGCCCTGCTGCTCGCCCAGGGCGCCGGCCGCCTGCTACGCAGCCAGCACGACAAGGGCGTGGTCGCGGTCCTCGATCCCCGGCTGGCCACCGCCCGCTACGCCGGCTTCCTGCGCGCCTCCCTGCCGCCCTTCTGGCCCACGAACGACCCGGCCAAGGTCCGCGAGGCGCTCCGCCGCCTGTCCGCGTCCTGACCCCGCCGCGGATCCCGTCGTCCGCCCGCGGCGGGTCCCGCCGCCCCTCCGCGTCCCGGCCCCGTCGCGAGCCACCGTGCGGCGCTCCGCCGCCCGGCCCCGGCCTTCTCCGGTCGTCCTCCGCGGCCGGGGCGCCGGCCGTCAGGCGAAGGGCTTCAGGTCCGGCCGCTTGGGGTCGAGGTCGTCGCCGGAGGAGCGGCCGCGCAGGCGGCGCAGCACCCACGGGCCGAGGTGGGTGCGGACCCACTGGACGTCCTCGCGGCGCTTGGCCCGGGGGTCGACGTTCTCCCGGGGCGGCCAGGTGAACCGCCAGTCGTCGTCGCAGGGCACGCCGAGCACCTCGCACACCTTGGCGGCCACCATCCGGTGGCCCTCCGCGTTCATGTGCAGGCGGTCGTCGCTCCACGCCCGCCAGTCCCGCAGGCCCTGCATCGACCACTGGTCGACCAGGTGGCAGCCGTACAGGTCGGCGATGGAGCGGACGTGCAGGTAGAAGACCGCGAAGGTGCCGCGGGCGCGGCGCATCAGCGGGGTGTCGCGGGGGTCGACGCCGGTGAACAGCAGCACCTCGGCCCCGGTGTCCCGCAGCCGCCGTACGGCTCCCGCGAGCTTCTTGGCCATCCGGTCCGGGTCGCTGCCGGGACGGAGCAGGTCGTTGCCGCCGGCGCAGAAGCTGACCAGGTCGGGGCGCATCTCGACGGCGACCGGCACCTGGTCGGCGACGACCTGGTCGATGAGCTTGCCCCGCACCGCGAGGTTGGCGTAGCGGAACTCCGGGTCGAGCGCGGCCAGCCGCTCGGCCACCCGGTCGGCCCAGCCGCGGAAGCGCCCGGCCTCGGCCGGCAGGCCGGAGGCGTCCACGGCGGGGTGCACGGCCGGGTCGTTCATGCCCTCGGTGAAGCTGTCGCCGAGGGCGACGAAGGACCTGTAGCGCGTCATGGGAATCCTCCGGTCCCGCTCAGGCCAGGTCGGCGACGGCCCGCAGCGCCAGCACGTAGGAGGCGAGGCCGAACCCGGCGATCGTCCCGGTGGCGACGGCGGCGACCACCGAGGTGTGCCGGAACTCCTCGCGCGCGGCCGGGTTGGAGATGTGCACCTCGACCAGGGGCGCGGTGCGCTGGGCGATGGCGTCGCGCAGCGCGTAGGAGTAGTGGGTGAACGCCGCGGGGTTCAGCACCACCGGGATCTTGCCGTCGGCCGCCTCGTGCAGCCAGCCCACCAGCTCGGCCTCGTCGTCGGTCTGCCTGACCTCCACCGACAGGCCCAGCTCCCGGCCGGTCTGCCGGCAGAGCGCGGCCAGGTCGGCGAAGGTCTCCGCGCCGTAGACGTCCGGCTCGCGGGTGCCGAGCCGCGACAGGTTGGGGCCGTTGAGAACGTAGACGGTCCTCATCTGCTCTCTTCACTCCTCACTCGCGGCGCGGGCGGGAGCCCCGCCCGCCGTGCCGGGTCCGCCGCCCCGCTCACCTGGCGATCTCGTTGTAGGCGGCCTCCAGCAGGGCCTCCGGCGGGTCTTCCAGCGCGGACACCTTCGCCAGGTCGTCCAGGACGACGAAGCGCAGCGTGGCGCCCCGGCTCTTCTTGTCCAGCCGCATGTGGTCGCGGAGCTCAGGCCAGGCCTCCCGGCGGTAGGCCGTGGGCAGGCCGACCGCGGTCAGGATCGCGCGGGTCCGGTCCACCAGGTCGATCCCGATCCGGCCGTCCAGGCGGGACAGCTCGGCGGCGTAGACCATGCCGATGGCGACGGCCTCGCCGTGGCGCATCCGGTAGTCCTCGACCCGCTCGATGGCGTGCGCCAGCGTGTGGCCGTAGTTGAGGATCTCCCGCAGGCCGCTCTCGCGCAGGTCGGCGCCGACGACGCGGGCCTTGACCCGGATCTTCCGCTCGATCAGCTCGCGGGTGTGCCGCCCGTCGGGGTGGCGGGCGCCCTCGGGGTCGGCCTCGATGAGCGCCAGGATCTCCGGGTCGGCGATGAAGCCGCCCTTGACGATCTCCGCGAGCCCGCCGACGTAGTCGGCGCGGGGCACGGTCACCAGCGTGGCCAGGTCGCACAGGACGCCGGCGGGCGGGTGGAAGGAGCCGACGAGGTTCTTGCCCTCGGGGGTGTTGATGCCGGTCTTGCCGCCAACCGCGGCGTCCACCATGCCGAGCAGGGTGGTCGGGACCTGCACCACCTTGACGCCGCGCAGCCAGGTGGCGGCGGCGAACCCGGCCAGGTCGGTGGTGGCTCCGCCGCCGACGCCGACCACGGCGTCGGAGCGGGTCATGCCGTGGCGGCCGAAGGCCGACCAGAGCCCGGCGGCCACCTCGGCCGTCTTGGCCCGCTCGGCGTCGGGCACCGGGAGCCGGACGACCTCGTAGCCGGCCGCCTCGATCGCGCCGCAGACGGGCCGGGCGATCTCCGGCAGGCCCTCCGGGTGCACGACCGCGACGGTGCGCACCCGGGGCCCGAGCAGGCCGGGGAGCTCGCCGAGCACACCGGTGCCCACCACGACGTCGTACGGGGACTCCCCGCCGACGCTGATCCTGGTGATCGTCACGCCAGTCCCTTCACGATCTCGTCGACGACCTCGGCGGGCTCGCGCTCGTCCGTGGCGACCGTCACGACCGCCAGCGCCTCGTAGACCGGGCGGCGGGCGTCCATCAGCTTCTTCAGCTGGCTGCGCGGGTTGAATACCAGCAGCGGCCGGGCCGAGCCCAGGCCCACCCGGCTCACCGCCTGCGAGAGGCCGACCTCGAGGTAGACGACGCGGTGGCCGGCCAGCAGCCCGCGGGTCGTCTCGTCCAGGACCGCGCCGCCGCCCAGGGAGAGCACGCCGTCGTGCTCGGCCAGCGCCCGCCGTACGGCCTCGGCCTCCAGCGCGCGGAAGCGCTCCTCGCCGTCCTCGACGAAGATGTCGCTCACCGGCTTGCCCGCCGCGGCCTCCACGTCGGCGTCGGTGTCGCGGAAGGCGACCCCGAGCCGCTCGGCCAGCAGCCTGCCCACGGTCGACTTGCCCGACCCGGGAGCACCGATCAGTACGGCGCGCGGTCCCATCACAGCCCTCGATCCGCTCTCTCGCTCGGTCGGTCCGGTCACCCGGCCGACCACCGACTACTTGATCACCAACGACGACAGGTAACCCGACACGTTGCGGGCGACCTCCTCGACGGAGTCGCCGCCGAACTTCTCGATCGCGGCGTCGGCCAGGACCAGCGCGACCATCGCCTCGGCGACGATCGCGGCGGCCGGGACCGCGCAGACGTCGGAGCGCTCGTGGTGGGCGCGGGCGGCCTCGCCGGTCAGCACGTCGATCGTGGCCAGCGCGCGCGGCACGGTGGAGATCGGCTTCATCGCGGCGCTGACGCGCAGCGCCTCGCCGTTGGTCATGCCGCCCTCGACGCCGCCGGCCCGGTTGGTGATCCGGCGCACGCCGTCGGAGGTGTTCTCGATCTCGTCGTGGGCCCGGGAGCCGGGGCGGCGGGCGGTCTCGAAGCCGTCGCCGACCGCGACGCCCTTGATCGCCTGGATGCCCATCAGCGCGGCGGCGAGGCGGGCGTCGAGGCGGCGGTCCCAGTGGGTGTAGCTGCCCAGGCCCGGCGGGAGGCCGTAGGCGAGCACCTCGACGACGCCGCCGAGGGTGTCGCCGTCCTTGTGGGCCCTGTCGATCTCGGCGACCATCGCGGCGCTGCCGGCCGGGTCGGCACAGCGCACCGGGTCGGCGTCGACGGCGTCCATGTCGCCGGGGCCCGGCACGACGCCCTCGGTGGTCTGCGCCGAGCCGATGGAGACGACGTGGCTGACGATGTCGACGCCGAGGGCCTGCTTGAGGAAGCCCCTGGCGACCTGGCCGAGGGCGACGCGGGCGGCGGTCTCGCGGGCGCTGGCCCGGTCGAGCACCGGGCGGGCGTCGTCGAAGCCGTACTTCTGCATGCCGGCGAGGTCGGCGTGGCCGGGGCGGGGACGGGAGCGCGGCGCGTTGCGGGCCTGGCCCTCCAGCACCGCCGGGTCCACCGGGTCGGCGGCCATGACGGTCTCCCACTTGGGCCACTCGGTGTTGCCCACACGGATCGCGACGGGGCTGCCGAGCGTGCGGCCGTGCCGTACGCCGCCGACGATCGTGACCAGGTCCTGCTCGAACTTCATCCGGGCGCCGCGGCCGTAGCCCAGGCGGCGCCTGGCCAGCGCCCTGTCGATGTCGGCCGTCGTCACCTCCACCCCGGCGGGCAGCCCTTCGAGGATCGCGACGAGTTCGGGGCCGTGGGACTCTCCGGCGGTCAACCAGCGCAACATGGGGACCAGTCTTCCACGTGTCGCCCACTGGAATGGCCGCAGCTCAACAGGTGAGACACCGGCGGATCTCCCCGCATATCCCGCGTTCCCAAAAAATCGATACTCCGGAATTTCGGATTATCGGTTAGCGTGGAGTCATGAACGCGATCCTCAGCATCTCCCTGGCGACCGCTCTGGTCGCGGCCCCGGCCGCTCCGGCGGCCGCCCCCGCCCCCGCCGACCTCAAGGACGTCGAGGCCGTGCTCGCCTACATCGCGGCCCACCCCGGCGACGTCGCGCTGGTGACCCGGGGCATCAGCCACAACGCCGGCCGCCTCGCCCCGGTGGCCTCCAGCATCAAGATCGTCCATCTCGCCGCCTACGCCGACGCGGTCCGGCGGGGCAGGGCCGCGCCGGGCGACCGCGTCCCGGTGGCCCTGTGGAACGCCTACCACGTGCCCGGCACCGACGGCGGCGCTCACGAGGCCGCGCTCAAGCGGCTGGCGCCCGGCGAGAGCGTCACGCTCGACCAGCTCGTCTCCGCCATGATCGAGGAGAGCGACAACGCCGCCGCCGACCTGCTCCGCGACCGGCTCGGCCCCGGCGAGCTGCGCAGGATCGCACGGACCGGCGTCGGCACGATCAACGGCGAGATCCTGCGCGCCTTCGGTGGCTGCACGCTGCCGGCCGACGCCTGCCTGAAGCGGTACGTCAAGGCGGGAAAGCAGGTGACGCCCGCGCTGCCGGACTTCGCCCGGCAGGCCGTCTGGGCCGCGACGGTGACCCGCGTCGAACCCGGCGTCCTGCGCCGGGTGCTCGCCGGGCTCAGGAAGGACCCGGTGGCGAGCAGGCACCTGGAGTGGCCGATGCGGCAGCCCGGCGCCGACCCGGCCGAGCTGCGGATCGGCACCAAGGGCGGTGCGCTGCCCGGCGTCATCAGCGAGGCCATGTACACCGCCCGGCCCGGCGAGAGGCCGCGCGAGACCGTCCTGGTCCTGCACCGGCTCCCGGAGGCCACCTGGTTCTCCGGGATGCGCAGCTATGCTCATCAGGAGTTCATCGTGCGACTGGCGACCGACCCCGCCTTCTTCGCGAAGGTGCGCGCGGCGCTGAAGTGAGACAGCAGTGAGGTGAGGTTCCGCTGACCGGCGTCGACGACAGGCTCCAGGACCTCGAGGCGCGGGTCGCGGCCCTGGAGGCCCGGCTCGCCGCCCCCCCGGCGCGGGAGCCGGAGGCGGCCGACGACGAGACCGGCCTGTTCGCCTACGGCGGCCGGGCCCACTTCGGCGGCTACCAGTGGGAGTGGGAGATCCGCCGCCTCCCCGGCTGGCTGCTCCGGCGGCCGGCCGGGCCGCTGGCCGCCGTGCTGGCCGCCGCCGGGCACCCTGCACGCTTCGAGATCCTGCAGCTGCTGGTCACCGGGCCCCGGCCCATCGCCGAGCTGCAGACCGCGCTGGGGCTCGCCTCCCCCGGCCAGCTCTACCACCACCTCAAGACGCTGGCCTCGGCCGGCCTGGTCGAGCAGCCCGAGCGGGGCGTCTACCGGGTGCCGGGGCACGCGATCTTCCCCGTGCTCGCCCTGGCCGCCGCCGCCACCGACGTGGCCGAACGCTCCGGCACGGAGACGGGCTGACGGCGGGCACCGGCCGCCCGTTAACATCGGCGCATGACGCTCGAAGATCAGCTCTCCGCGCTCGCCGGGGTCGGGATCGGCCTCGCCCCGGGCAGGACCGTGGCGGAGCTGCTGCACTCGTTCCCCCGCGAGGCGTACGAGAGCGAGCCGTTCACCCTCCTGCTGTTCGTGCTGGGCATCGAGGTCGAGGCCGAGCCGTGGGGACGCCGGTTCTCCGAGCGCGTGTGGAACTTCGACACCGAGTGCGTCCACGGCCCCGGCGCCTACGTGGAGATCACCCGGCGGCTCTGCCTGATCGCGGGCCGCCCCGACGCGCTGACCGACGTGCGCGACCACGTCGACCTCGGCACCGGCGAGGCCTGGCTCGAGTACACCGCCGACGGCCGGCGGCGGCGCTGGACCGTCGACGTCGTCGACGACTGGGCCGACCCGATGGTCGTCTCCTACCTGATGGACGAGCTGGAGGGCGACGGCCGCCGCTTCCACGCCATGGACAACGGCCAGGCATCGGTGCTGATGCTCCTCACCGAGGACGAGGCCCGCCGGCTGAACGGGCTCATCGGCGAGGAGCTGATCGTCCCGGCCGTCCCGGCCTGACCGGGGAGAGCGGCCGGCGCGGGGCACGGAGGTCCCGCGGCAGGCCCCTCATGATCCGGACCGCCAGGGCCGCCACGAACGCGAACTGGACCGCCGACGCGATCAGCAGCCGTACGGTGAGGCTGCTCGGGTCGGGCCACCCGATGAGCGCGAAGACCCCGGCCGGGACCGCCAGGCACGCCGCCGGCCAGCCGCGCCGGCCGGCGGCCGCGAAGCTCCGCGCCAGCACGAGGCAGGCCGCGGTCCACGACAGGGACGCCAGCAGGAAGCCCGCCTCGTGCAGGACGCCGGAGACGGTGTACTCGGGCATCCCCGCGGGCGCGCCCGGCGGGAAACCGGCCCCCGGGTCGGTCGGGAAGATCCCGGCCGTGATCATCCCCGCGCCGCTGAGGCCCAGCAGCGCGGGGGCCCAGGTGGAGCCCGGCCCGGGATGCAGCGCCCGCCGTACACCTGCGGCGAAGCCCAGGTACAGCAGGCCCGCGACGATGAAGTTCGCGACCTGGATCCAGCCTTGGCCACCGAGGCTCAGCAGGCTGAGCGGGTGGCGGGCCGGGTCGAATCCCTCGCGGGTGAGCGCCTGGACGAGCCACATCCCCAGGAACACCGGGCCGATGGCGACGCCGCAGGCCTGCAGGCGGGTGGTGGACGGCATAGGGTCCTCCTCTCCGGAAGCGGGCGCCTGCCGTGGCGCCCCGCACCGGAGACGTCGGAACCACCCGCCCGCTTCCGGACAACGGCGGGCGGCCTTCCGCCGCCGCGGCCGGCTCAGGGGAGCTTGACCGCCAGCAGGTCCACCGGGCGGATGTCCGGGGCCGCGCTCAGCATGGTCGGCGCCGCCTCCATCAGCGCCGCGGCGATCCGGCCCTCCAGGTGGGCGGTGCGCCCCTCCTCGTCGGCGAAGGTGTCGAAGACCCCGAAGGTGTTCGCGTCCAGCCGGAAGGCGAACCAGGCGAGGGTGCGGTCCTCCTGGCGGGCCAGTTCGAGCGCCTCGCCCAGCAGGGCCTCGACCTTGTCGGCGTACTCCGGCTTGGCCTCGATCCGGGCCAGCAGTCCGATCTTCATCAGGTGCTCCTCATCTCGGTGTCGGGAGGAATCCCGGTGTCAGCAGAAACCTAAGACCGTGCCGGTCCCGGTCCCAGGGGCGGAAACGACTTCTCCGGTACCGTTCCCGTCATGGATGTGGCGGTGCTGGCGTACGACGGCGTGTTCGACTCCGGGTTCGCGGCGATCCTGGACGTGCTGCAGGCGGCCGGCTCGATGCGCGAGGAGCTCCCGCAGCCGCCGCCCGCGTGGCGGGTGACCACGGTCGGCTTCGCCCGGCAGGTCCGCACCGGCGCGGGGCATCTGGTGTCCTGCGCGCCGGTCGGCGAGGCCGGGCGGGCCGACCTGCTGATCGTGCCCGCGCTCGCCGAGCGCCGGCCCGACGCCCTCCTCGCCGAGGCGGCCGGGCCCGCGACGGCGGAGGTGCGGCGGCTGCTGGCCGAGTCCCGCGAGCGGGGCGCCTCGGTCGCCTCCGCCTGCACGGGCACCTTCCTGCTGGCCGAGTCCGGGGTGCTCGACGGACGGCGGGCGACCACCAGCTGGTGGCTGGCGCCGCATTTCCGGCCCCGCTATCCGAAGGTCACGCTCGACCAGACCCGCATGGTGACCGCCTCCGACGGCGTGATCACGGCGGGCGCGGCCTTCGGCCACGTCGACCTGGCCCTGGCGGTCGTGCGGATGAGCAGCCCCGCCCTGGCCGATCTCGTCGCCCGCTACCTGGTGATCGACGAGCGGCCGTCGCAGTCGGCCTACACCATCCCCGGCGCGCTCGCCCAGCACGATCCGACCGTCGCCGCCTTCGAGCGCTGGATCCGCGCGCGCCTGGACCAGCCGCTCAGCATCGCCGACGCCGCCGGTGCGCTCGGTGTCGGCGAACGCACCCTCCAGCGGGCCGTACGCCGCGTCATGGGCACCTCGCCGGTGCGGTTCGTCCAGGATCTGCGCGTCGAGCAGGCCCGCCACCTGCTGCGCACCACCGACCTGTCCGTGGAGTCCATCGCCCGCAGGGTCGGCTACGAGCATCCGGGCACGCTGCGCGTCCTGCTGCGCCGCCGTACCGGAAGCACGGTCGCGGATCTGCGCGGGCGGTGAACCGGGACCGGCGGCATCTCACCGGCGATGACCGTCGCCAATGGAATCTGCGACGGCCTATCCGGGTGCGCTCAGCCGAAGCGCAGCGCGGCGGCGGTCTCCACCAAACCGCCGCGCTCAAGCTGCTTGAGCACCTCGTCCAACGTCTCCGGCGGATTGATCCGTTGGTCGGCTATCTGCTGAACGCACGAGAAGACGACTCTGTCAGCGATGTCTACGAGGTCCAACAGGAACGCGTCCGGAGACTTGGCGACGATGCCCCACGGGTCCAACGCATCGGCGGGGAAGTCCGCGAGATTCGAGGTGACGATGACCTCCGCTCCGGCTTTGATCGCCGCAGCGAGTACGTGGCGGTCGTCCGGGTCCGGCAATTTCAGCCCTTCGACCAGCGGCTCGAACCCGGTGACGAGGCAGTCCGCCACCGCTTGGAGCATGAGCGTCCGCAGACGTTCACGCTTCGCCTCTGTCGCGGCGGGGCGCCTGGCAAGTGCACGGTCGAGCTCGTCAAGGATCTGATGGGTCCCATCGGGGCTGTACGAGGCGCGCCCGGCCCACTCGAATGAGCAGGTCCCGAACGGCGTTGCCGTACAGCGCGCAGGCGTCGTAGACGACCACCGGAGCCACGGATCAATCCTCGCCGAGTTCTTGTCCGAGGCGTGACAGTTCGTCGACCACGGCTCTGCGTTTGAGATCGTCATGGCGCATGTACTCCATGACGGCCTCGAACCGAACCCGTCGATGGCGCCCGACGAGGCGATAGTCGATCTCACCGCGTTCGAGAAGACCGATGAGATACGGGCGGGAGACGTTGAGCAGGTCGGCGGCCTGCTGAGTCGTGAGTTCGGCGTTGAGCGGCATGATCTGGACGCCCTGTCCTCGTGCCATTGCTCCGAGGATGTACGCGAACATCTCCACCGCCTGACGCGGCAGCACCAGAGCCTGATCGCCACCGCCTTCGACGAGGATCTCGAATTCCTCGCTGTCGCTCGGACTGTGGACGAGGTAGTCGTTGATGCGTCGCAGCGCTCTGGCCGCCTTCTCGGGATCAACAGCTCCAGGCGACACCGAGCCGACCTGTGCGATAGAAGTCACTCCCACCCCCTATTCGCATTGTTCGCATTACTCGATACAAACGCAAGGAGATGAGCCTCTGAGTGGAAAGATCTTCACCCCTGCGGGCAGAGTCCACGGACAGACCACCCGGTGTGGCGTCGGCGCCTCCGGGCCGCAGAGGGTAGATCAGGGGACAGGGCCCGCCAGGAGGACGGCGAACGTGCCGATGATCATGAACGGGCCGAAGGGGATCTCGCTCCTGCGGTTCGCGCGGCGGGCGAGCAGCAGCGCCCCGCCGTACAGGCCGCCCGCCAGGAAGCCCAGGAAGGCGCCGGCGACCAGGACGTCCCAGCCGAACCAGCCCAGCGCCGTGCCCAGGCTCGCCGCGAGCTTGACGTCGCCCAGCCCCATCCCGGCCGGGTTGACCAGGAACAGCACCAGGTAGAAGACGGCCAGCGCCAGGCCGCCCAACCCCGCTCCGGCCAGGTCCTCCCACCGGCCGCCGGCCGCGGCGGCCACCGTGAGCGGGACGGCGGTGCCGAGGTAGGCGGCGAGGGTGAACCGGTCGGGCAGCCGGTGGACCGCCGCGTCGACGAAGGCCAGCAGGACGCAGACCGCGGCCAGCCAGCACAGCGCCAGCAGCTCCGCCGACCACGCCACGACGGCGGCCGCCGACCGGTCCGGGAGGGGCCCGCCCGCCACCGCCCGCAGGGCGAGCGCCCCCAGCGCCGCCGCCGTCAGCGCCTCCACCGCCAGCGGCGGCGGGCCGGGCCGTACGCCGCGGTAGGTGCCGCCGGGTCCGGACCGGTGAGCGGGCTCAGGCTCCCGGCCGGGCTCCTGCCCGGATCCGACCTCGGACTCCGCTCCGGATTCCGGGCCGGGCTCCGGTCCGGATTCCGGGCCGGGCCGTTCTCCTCCGGGGACCGCGTACCGGACCACCAGGGCACGGGACCGCAGTCCGATCAGCAGACCGGCGAGGGCCGCGAGCGCGGGCACGAGGATCACCGACCGACCATAGTCCGGGCGGAGCCCCCCTGTCCCCCGGTCGCCGGCGCACCGGCGTCCCGGGCCCCGCACGGCCGCGGCGCGGGGAGCCCGCCCGCCCCGGCCGCCGGTCCGCATGACGTTCGAGGTCATTGACGCCCGCCGCGGCGATCATGGAGTCTGGAGGTCACTCCTACCCCGGGGAGGGCCGGATCACGTGGACAGCAGGGACCGCTTCGCACGGCTTCCGGTCGTCATCGCGTCGCTGGTCCTGCTGCCCGTCCTGCTGGAGTTCCTCGCGTGGTACATCGAGGGCGAGGAGTACGACACCGCCCGCGCCGTCACGGTCGTCGGGGTGATCGTGACGCTCGCCGCGGTCGCCACGGTGCTCGGCCGGATCCGGGCCCGGCTCCCGGTGCTGATGGTGGCCGCGCTGACGGTCACCGCCGCGGGCGAGGCCGTGCTGGGGTTCGCCGCCGCGTTCGGGCCGGTGCTCTGGCGGGGCTCGGTCCCGGGCGAGCTGCACGGGCTCGTCACCACGGGGGTCAGCGCGTTCGCCTTCGCCACCGGCGTCTATCTGCTGGTCCAGTACAACCGGGGTCTGTATCTCCCGTACCTGGAGGCCGGGATGGGCCCGCTGCCGACCGCCACCAAGCGGAAGGTGATCGGCGAGTCGGAGATCCTGATCCGCACCGTGCCGGACATCGGTCCGGCGGTGGAGAAGGCGCTCGGCAGCTGCGTCTCCATGGTCGACCAGGACGACCTGCACTTCGTCGCCTACTACGCCGGCGGGCGGTGCTGCTTCTACACCGACGTGCTCGACGACGCCGACCTGGCGCACTTCTTCCACGACACCGCCCAGGAGGAGCGCCGGGAGCTCTACCTGAAGGCCGGCAACCAGCTCAACTGGCTCACCGGCAGGCTCAACAACCAGTTCCGGCGGATCGAGGGCGGCATCCTCGTCCGGACCGTGCTCGACGTCGAGCGCGGCGCGCTGTACCTGTACTGGGTCGACGAGGCCCGCTACCTGGTCGGGGTGACGCTCGACCAGCGCAAGGTGGACGTCGCCGACGACAAGATGGCCCGGCTCGTGGACATGATCCGCGGCCACTTCACCCTTCCCCCGATCAACCAGCGCGAGCGCCCCCCGAAGCCGGGGGGCCACCTGCGGTCCGTCGTCCCGAGGAGTGAGCATTGGCCCGAATCGGGCTCCTGATCGCCGTCGTCACCGCCGGCTGGCTGGCCGCCGAGCTCGGCGGGCTGGACGGCCTCGAACACTCCACCGCCTACGTGCTGTTCAGCAGCCTGCTGCTGGCCATCGGCCTGTACGGCAGCACGCACGGCATCGACCGGGCCGAGGCCAGGGAGCACACCCGGCTGATCGTGCTGGCGGTCACGGTCGGGGTGGTGCTGAAGACGGCGTTCATCGCCGGAGTGGTGTACCTCGTCTCGGGTGACCCGCGCGCCCTGATCATGGCGGTGGTGGTCGCGCAGATCGACCCGCTCTCGGTCGCCTCCGTGATGAAGGACGACCGGCTCTCCGCGCGGGCCAAGACGATCCTCGGCGCGTGGTCGTCCTTCGACGACCCGGTGACGATCATCCTGGCGGTCTACGCGGCGGCGCTGGTGCGCGGCTCGGGCGGGGGCGGCCTGTCGGTGGCCTACTTCGCCGACCTGGGGCTGAACGCGCTGTTCGCGCTGGTCGCCTACCTGGTGTGGCGGCTGGTCAGGAACGCCCCGCCGGTGCTGAGCTACCTGGCGGCGGCCGGCGCGGTCGTGTCGGCCGCGTGGAGCTCCCTCATGCTGGGCCTGGCGGCGGCCGGCCTCTATCTCCGGCTGCCGGACTCGCGCTGGCTGCTGCGGGCGGTGAGCGCGGCGTTCGCGCTCTCGGCGTTCCTGATGGGGCTGCTGCTGGTGGGCGGTACGAGCCTCGGCATGGGCGTGCTGCTCGGCCTGGCCGCGTTCGCCGCGCAGATGGTCGCGGCGCTGGTGCTCACCCACGGCCTGCCGGTGGTCGACCGGGTGCACCTGGGGCTGGCCCAGCAGAACGGCGTCACCGCGGTGATCCTCGCCCTGGTCTTCGAGCGCGACTTCGGCGGTTTCGTCGCCGTGGTCGCTCCGGCGATCCTGACGATCAACCTCGTCCACGCGGCGGCCAACCGAGCCGCCGACGCCTGGGGGCCGGGGCGGGGGGCTCGGGGGCCTGTTCCATCCGCGCCACGGTGACCCCGCTGTCGGGGCCCAGCTGATCGAGGGTCCCGGACCGCACGGCGGCGAACGCGGCGAGCACGCCGCCCTCGATCACGAACGGCACCGGCCCGGCGACGTCGACCACCACGGCGGCCGCGCCCTCGGTCACCGCGGCCTGGCAGACCTGGGGCGTCGTGGACTGGATGGGCCGGGCGTCCGGGCGCCAGAGCCGCAGCGGCTCGGCCCCGGTGAAGGCGAGCACCGCCTCCCGGCCGTCCCTGCCGACGAGCTTCGGCAGGGCCATCTCGCTCTCCTTCTCCTGCCGCAGGCCGTGCTCGCCGACCTCCGAGGAGGTCAGCAGCGCGACCACCGGGACCAGGAGCCGGGCGCCGCTCAGCGCGGCGATCACCTCGGCCGCGCCGGCCGTGCCCGCGGCGTGGGCGGCGAGCGCGGACGCCACGGCGGCGTCGGAGCCGCCGTCGTCTCCGGGGACCAGGGGCTGCGGAATGGTCGGCACGAACATTCACCCTACCGGCGGCGTCATAAGGACCGGGACGCGCGGTTCCGGCGTCCCGGGCGGACCGGGACGCCCGCCCCGGGCGCCCGGGACGGGGGACGGGTGACGATGCTCCGCGGACGATGCCCCTCGACAGAGGAGACGGAAAGGTGAGGACGATGCCGGACACGGCCGGAAGCGGTACCCGGATCGGCGAGCCGCAGCTCGCCCGGGCCGCCCGCTACGCGGTCGAGGCCCTGTTCTTCGTGGGGACCCTCGGAGTCGTCTACGCGCTCTGGAGCTGACGCGCCGCCGTGCCGTACGGCCCCGCCGGGGGACGCGGAGCCGTACGGCACGGCGGCGGAGGCCGGGCCGGTCGGGGGACGTCAGCCGAGGTCGGCGATGGCGGCCACCGGGCCGCCGCCGCTGGGGCCCTGGTGGACCGCGGCGACGCTGACGAAGACGGCGGGGTCGCCGGTGACGCTGGCCGCGACGCCGCCGACGGTGGCCTTGATCTGGCGGTGCCAGTGCACGTCGGAGTCGTCGAGCATGATGTTGCGTCGGCCCCGGACGCTGCCGGAGGGGTCGGCCTCGCACTTCATGAAGACGTTGACCAGGCGGCCCTTCAGGTCGGACGGGTGCGGGCGCTCCGGCAGGTCGATGCCGCTGGAGCGGATCGCCTCCCAGATGCCGTCGGCGTCCAGCGCGTCCTTCATGACCGAGTGGC
This sequence comes from Planomonospora sp. ID91781, assembly GCF_015711595.1. Classification (NCBI taxonomy): domain Bacteria; kingdom Bacillati; phylum Actinomycetota; class Actinomycetes; order Streptosporangiales; family Streptosporangiaceae; genus Planomonospora; species Planomonospora sp. ID91781. The sequence continues at coordinate 1,651,005 of NZ_JABTEY010000002.1, forward strand.
CGATGCGGTAGCGCCCGCCGATGCCGCGGACGTTGCCGACGACGACGATCTGGGCCCGGTCGAGCTCGACGCCGCTGGAGCAGGACGCCACGGAGGAGTACAGCGACAGGTCCCGGTGGATCTGGTCGGCCCGGGGCATCTCGATCTCACCGAGGGCGACGGCGATGCCGAGCGCGGTGGTGGAGTTGGAGATGTCCATGGACGGGCCGGTGTCCTCGGTCACCACGTCCCTGCCGCGCGACTTGGCGTCGTTGATGGTGGCCAGGGTCAGCAGCGGCGTCTTGGTCTGCACGTAGTGCACGTCGGCGGGGTCGTCGATCCCGGCGGCCTTCATGGCCTCGCGCACCCCGGCGGCGACCTTCTCCACCATGGCGGGGCGGCCGATGTCCTCGGGCAGGATGACGTCGCTCATCGCGATGCCGACGCTGAGGCGCGGCTCGTCGCCCGGTGCGGCGTCCGGGCCGGGGTCCGTGGTGGCGAAGATCGTGGCGTGCGGGCTGAGCACGCCGTCGGTGCCGCCGGACCACACCAGCGGCACGCTCTCGGGGGCCGGATGGCCCTTGGCGGCGAGCACCTCGCGGAAGGCCCGGTCGGCGAGGATGCGGGTGTAGTCGTTCACGCCGCCGTTGCCCTCGGTCTTGCCGATCACCGCGAGCACCCGGTGCGCCTCGATCACCCCGTCGTCGATCAGCCTCTCCAGCCCGGAGGCGTCGGTCACGCTCTCGATGGCCACCTTGCGCACTTCAATCGGTTCCGGCATCCCGGCCGCCTTTCCGTCCTAGGGGTTTCACTTTCGCACCACGGTTCCGGTCTCCCCGGCGACCGCCGCTCCGATGCCCTCCAGCGAGGTGATCACCGCCCGGTCGCCGCCGTGCTCGACGAAGCGCAGGGCGGCCTCCACCTTCGGGCCCATGCTGCCCCCGGCGAAGTGGCCGGCCGCCTGCAGTTCCCGGAGACCGGCGGCGGTGACCGCACCGATCGGGCGGGCGGTGGGCGTGCCGAAGCCGGTCCAGGCGCAGGGCACGTCGGTGGCGATCACCAGGGTGGCCGCCCGGACGGTCCGGGCCAGCAGGGCGGCGGCGAGGTCCTTGTCGACGACGGCCTCGACCCCGGCCAGCCTCCCGGAAGGGGTGCGGACCACCGGCACTCCCCCGCCGCCCGCCGCCACGACGACGAACCCGGCGGCCATCAGCGCCGCCACCGCGGGCGCGTCCAGGATCTGCAGCGGTTCCGGAGAGGCGACCACCCGGCGCCAGCCGCGCTCGAAGCGGCGCCAGGTCTGGCCGAGCACTTCGAACCGGCGGGCCTCGTCCTCGGTGAAGTAGCGGCCGATCGGCTTGACCGGGTCGGCGAAGGCGGGGTCGGCGGGGTCGACGAGCGTGCGGGTCACCACGACGGCGGCGCGGCCCTCCAGGGCGTTGAGGACGAGCGTGCCGATCGTGGCCTGGGTCTGCGCGCCGCACCAGTCGAGCGGCACCGGCGGCACGACGTCGGCGGCGAGCTGGTTCTTCAGCACCAGGTTGCCGACCTGGGGGCCGTTGCCGTGGGTGAGGACCACCTGGTGGCCGGCCGCGAGCAGCGCCGCGACGTGGCCCATCGCCCCCTCGACCGCACGGCGCTGGTCATCCGGGGAGGCGCTCCCGTCCGAGGCCGTCATGGCGTTGCCGCCGAGCGCGATCAGCACACGTTCACCCACAGGGGCGACGGTAGCCGCCCGCCGGGCACCGGCTCATGGGCACTCGTTGCCCAAGGAACGGGTGCTCTTCGACAGGACTCGCCACCCCCTGGCCGGCGCCACCGCCTCGGCCGACCCCACCGCTCCGGCACCCGCCGACCCCGGCGAGCGTCACCGCTCCGGCATCCGCCACCCCGGCCGACCTCACCGCTCCGGCATCCGCCCGCCGTCCCGGCCGACGTCACCGCTTCCCGCCGGTGGCCGCGTCTCCCGGGCGGGGACGGTCTCCCGGGGCGATCCGCAGCGCCGGCACCCGCCCCGCCTGCGCAGGTGGTACCCGAGCGTGGCGACGCCGAGCGCGACGGCCCACAGGGGCCAGTAGGCCATCGGGTTGACCAGCCAGGCGGCCGGGTCGCCCCAGTCCGTGATGCGCACCATCATGGCGCCGGCCGACGCCAGCACGGCCGTGACCAGCGAGGCGAACCCGACGGGGAAGGCCGGGGGCACCCGCCGGCCGGCCAGCCCCACCACCCAGCGGGGCCAGATCTCCCCCCAGCGCTGCGTCAGCCCGAGCGAGAGGATCCCGCCGAGCACCGCCATCGTCGCCAGCGCCGCCCCTCCCCAGACCAGTCCGCTGCGGTGGAGCTCCTCGACCTCCCGCTCGGAGATCAGCAGCGGGACGCCCAGTGCCCACGCCCACCGCACCGCGGCGTACGACAACGGCACGGTGAAGGCGACGTACGCCGCCCGGCGGCCCCACCGCTCCGCCGAGGCGGGGCTCGCCCAGCGGGCGGCCCGGCCCTCCACCCGGCCGCAGCCCTCGCAGGCGCCCCGGGTGCGCCGCTGGAACGCCAGCGCCGCGGCTCCCCACAGCACTCCGCCGGCCAGGCAGACCAGCATGTTCAGCACCGGCCACGGCAGCGCGACCTCGAAGTAGTCCACGTCGGGCCAGCCCCACGGCGCCCCAATAAGGGCGATCGGCGCGTAGGCCAGCGCGAGCAGGACCCGCCCGTCGGGGACGAGCGCGGCCAGCGTGAAGGCTGCCGCCCAGGCGGGTGCGAGCACCGCGGCGCGGAGGGCGCCGCGCGGCCGTACCAGGGCGAGGAGCAGGGCCAGCAGTGCGCCCGCGGCTCCGAGGACCGCGATGACGGGGGCGGTCCCCGCCGCGGTCGCCGAGCCGAGGAGCGACTCCGCCCGCGCGTCGGGGACGTCGCCCTCCCCGAAGGGGAATCCGGGCCCGCCGCGCGACCACCACAGCCCGAGCGCGCCGTAGCCGAGCGACCACGCGCCCGCCGCGGGCGCCGCCCACCGGGCCCATCGGGCCCATCGGGTCTCTGTCCGAGTGAGTGTCGTGTTCGGTGGCATGTCCATGGCGACCAGCCTGGTCCGGGGCCGAGCCGCCGCCCATCCGCCATCCGGCGGATCCCGCGCGGCCGCGGCCCCCGACGATCCGCCGTTCGGCGGATCCGCCCGCCGCCGCTTTCGTTCTAGAGTCCGTGCCATGTACGTGATCGCGGTTCTCGCGGCGCTGGGCGCCGTGGTCTCGGTTCTCACCCCACGGGTGCCCGTCGCCCCGGCGGCGGAGGCGGCCGGGGCCGTGTCGCTCGCGATCACCGCCGCCCATCCGCTACTGGGACGGCAGGACTCCGCCCCGCTGTGGATGATGGCCGAGGTGCTCGCGTTGATGACGCTGGTCCTGCTGGCGGCCCGGCGTGCGCCCGGCCGCCGGGTGGTCTCCGCGGTGGGGCTGCCGGGCGCCGCGATCGCCTCGGTGCTCATGCGCGCGCTGTGGCCGGGTGAGCCGTCGCTCATGGTCACCGGTTGCGCGGGCTGGTCCCTCCTGGCGGTCGCGGCCGCCGCGCTGGGCCTGTACATGCGTTCGCTGGACTCCGCCCGGCGCCGCGCGGTGGCCGGGGCCGAGCGGGAGCAGCGCCTCGCGCTCGCCCGCGACCTGCACGACTACGTCGCCCACGACGTCAACGGGATGCTCGTCCAGGCCCAGGCCGCCCGCACCGTGCCCGGTCCGCTGCCGCCCGCGGTGGCCGACGCCCTGCGGCGCATCGAGGAGGCCGGGGTGCGGGCGCTGGCCTCCATGGACAGGACCCTGGAAATGCTCCACGACCGGCCGGGCGCCGGCCGCGACCGGCACCTGCCGGGCGTCGAAGGCCTGGAGGGGCTCGTCGACGGCTTCTCTCCGCCGGTGCTCCTCACGGTCGACCCCGGTCTCGACCTGTCCCGCGAGACGTCCGCCACGGTCTACCGGGTGGTGACCGAGGCGCTCACCAACGTGCGCAGGCACGCCGGGCAGGCGACCCGCGTCCAGGTCGAGGTCACCGCGCAGGGGCGGTCGGTGCGGGTGCGGATCGCCGACGACGGCGGCGGCGGACGCTCCGAGGCCGACGGCAGGGGCGGGCGCTCCGACGGCGCCCGCAGGGGCGGCTTCGGGCTGGCCGGGCTGACGGAGCGGGCGGGCGTGCTGGGCGGCTCGCTGTCGGCGGGCCCCACCCGGGACGGCTGGCACGTCACCGCCCTCCTGCCCGCGAAGGCCCCGCATGAGGACGCCGCATGAGGGCGCCGGATCCCGCGCCCCGTCGCCCCGGCGGCACCCGGATCCTCATCGCCGACGATCAGGAGGACGTGCGGATCGGCTTCCGGCTCATCCTCGACTCCCAGCCCGACATGACCGTCGTGGCCGAGGCCGCCGACGGGCGCAGCGCGCTCGAACAGGCCCGCCACCTGCGCCCCGACGTGGTGCTCACCGACATCCGCATGCCTCGTCTGGACGGGCTGGAGGTCACCAGGCTGCTGGCCGCCGAGACGCGGGTGATCGTGGTGACCACCTTCGACCTCGACGAGTACGTCCACACGGCGCTGCGCGACGGCGCCTGCGGGTTCCTGCTGAAGCGGTCGGGGCCCGCGCTGCTCGTCGAGGCGGTGCGCGCGGCCATGGCCGGCGACGCGCTGATCAGCCCGCAGATCACCGTCCGGCTCCTCCGTCACCTGCGCGTCCCCCCGGCGCCGGAGCGACCACCCGGCGAACCGCTGACCGACCGGGAGCTGGAGATCGCCCGGCTCGTGGCGCGCGGTGGGACGAACGCCGACATCGCCGCCGAACTGACGATCAGCGTCGGCACGGTCAAGACGCACATCGCCAACGTCCAGCGCAAGACCGGTGCGGCCAACCGCGTCGGCATCGCGGCATGGGCGTGGGGCGCCGGACACATGGAGCACGGTTAGGGGCCGGCGGGCCGTCCGGCCCGCCGGCCCCGCACGACACCGGCCCGGTCCCGCCGCCGTCCGCGGCGGGGCCGGGTCTCACGTCTTCAGCGGTCCCCCGGCGGGTCAGTCGGTGCCGGACTCCATGGCGGCGTGGTCGAGGAGCTCGTCGGCGTCCGGGAGCTTGCCGCGGGAGGCGATGACCTCCGCGCCACCTTCGGGCATGGCGCCGATCAGGCCGGTCGCGGCGGCCTGGGCGGCGCCGATCATCGGCTGGGGGCTGCCGAGCAGGCCGAGGCCGACGTACTGCTCGAGCTTGGCGCGGGAGTCGGCGATGTCGAGGTTGCGCATGGTCAGCTGGCCGATGCGGTCGACCGGGCCGAAGGCCGAGTCCTCGGTGCGCTCCATGGACAGCTTGTCCGGGTGGTAGCTGAAGGCCGGGCCGGACGTCTCCAGGATGGAGTAGTCCTCGCCGCGCCGCAGCCGGAGGGTCACCTCGCCGGTGACGGCCGTCCCGACCCAGCGCTGCAGCGACTCGCGCAGCATCAGCGCCTGCGGGTCCAGCCAGCGGCCCTCGTACATCAGCCGGCCGAGCCGGCGTCCCTCGTTGTGGTAGACGGCGACGGTGTCCTCGTTGTGGATGGCGTTGACCAGCCGCTCGTACGCGGTGTGCAGCAGGGCCATCCCCGGAGCCTCGTAGATGCCGCGGCTCTTGGCCTCGATGATCCGGTTCTCGATCTGGTCGGACATGCCCAGGCCGTGCCGTCCGCCGATGGCGTTGGCCTCCAGCACCAGGTCGACGGCGGACGCGAACGTCTTGCCGTTGATCGTCACCGGCCGCCCCTGCTCGAAGCCGATCGTGACGTCCTCGGGGGAGATCTCGACGGCCGGGTCCCAGAACCGCACCCCCATGATCGGCTCGACCAGTTCGACGCCGACGTCGAGGTGCTCTAGCGCCTTGGCCTCATGGGTCGCGCCCCAGATGTTGGCGTCGGTGGAGTAGGCCTTCTCGACACTGTCCCGGTAGGGCAGGCCGTGGGCGAGCAGCCACTCGGACATCTCCTTGCGACCGCCGAGCTCGGTGACGAAATCGGCGTCCAGCCAAGGCTTGTAGATCCGCAGGGACGGGTTGGCGAGCAGCCCGTACCGGTAGAACCGCTCGATGTCGTTGCCCTTGAACGTGGAGCCGTCGCCCCAGATCTGGACGTCGTCCTCGAGCATCGCCCGCACCAGCAGGGTCCCCGTGACGGCCCGCCCGAGCGGCGTGGTGTTGAAGTAGACGCGCCCGCCGGAGCGGATGTGGAACGCCCCGCAGGCCAGCGCCGCGAGGCCTTCCTCCACCAGCGCCGCCCGGCAGTCGACCAGCCGGGCGACCTCCGCCCCGTAGGCCGTGGCCCGCCCCGGCACCGACCCGATGTCAGGCTCGTCGTACTGCCCGATGTCGGCGGTGTAGGTGCAGGGGACCGCCCCTTTCTCGCGCATCCAGGCGACCGCCACCGAGGTGTCCAGCCCTCCGGAGAAGGCGATTCCGACACGCTGGCCCACGGGCAGAGAGGTGAGTACCTTCGACATGCGAATAAATTTACATAGCAGCGCATGTTCATGCAACTGCTTCCCGGCTCCCGGACCGGCGCGGACCGCCGGCCCCCTCGGTCGCCGAGGAACACAGGATGGCCGCCGGATCGGGATCCGCCGGTTGTCACACCGCGCCAACGACGCGGCGGCGACCGGTGCGGGGAGGCGGTAGAACCGGGCCCGGCGGAGCGCGAGGCTTGGCCCGAACGCCGTTGAACGCCGTTGAACGCCGTTGAACACCGTTGAACGCCCTCACCCGAGAACCGGAGGAGAGATCACGTGGGTCGGATCCGTCCCGGCCGTGCCGCCACGGCCGCGGTGCTCGCCGTGGTCGCCCTGTGCGTCGCGGCCGGGCTCGCCGCGCTCGTCCTGCTGGCCGAGACGCTGGTGCGCCGGGAGGGCGGGCCGCCCGCCGCGCCGCCCCCGCCGCAGGTCGACCACGTCGCCGAGGCCCGGCGGCTGGCCTCCGAGGGACTGGCGGACGCCAACGACTTCGGCTGCCGGCCCGGCGGGGCGACGCCGTACCCGGTGGTCCTGGTGCACGGGGCCAGGAGCACCGGGGCGGTGACGTGGCCGGTGGCGGCGGCTTACCTGTCCAAGCAGGGCCACTGCGTCTTCGCGCTCGACTACGGGTGGAGCCGGTCGGTCCGGGAGTCGGCGCGGAGACTGGGGATCTTCGTCGAGGGGGTGCTCCGGGCGACCGGGGCGGAGCGGGCCGCGATCGTCGGGCACAGCCTGGGCGGGATCGTCCCCCGGGCGTACATGCGGTTCGAGGGCGGGGCGGCGAAGGTGTCCGAACTGGTCACGCTGGGGGCGCCGCACCACCGCACGACGGAGGGGCTGCGCGAGGACTGCGGGCCGGAGACCGCCTGCGAGGAGCTGTCACCGGGCTCGGAGCTGATGGAGGCGCTCAACACGCCCTCCATGGTCGAGCCCGGCGTCGACTACACCGCCCTCGGGCTGAAGGCCGAGCAGGCGGCCGCCTCCACGTTCGTCGAGGGCCCGCCGGAGCAGGTGAGCAACCGCATGCTCCAGGACGACTGCCCGCTCAAGGGACTCATCGAGGGGGCCTTCGGGCACAACCTGACGACGCTGGACCCGGTGATGCTCTCCTACGTCGGCAAGGCGCTGGAGGAACCCGGACCGCTGCCCGGGGACTACCGTCCGGACTGCTCCGCCCTCATCATCTGAACGGCGGCCCGCCGGCGGCCGGGGAGCGCCGGAGCGAATCGGCTAGATGCGCCGGGTCACCTCGGCGACGACCCGCTCCCGCAGCGGCTGCAGGTAGAAGTGGCCGCCCGGGAAGACGGCCATGGAGAAGTCCGAGACCGTGTGCGCCTCCCAGGCCTTGGCCTGGGCGGGGGTGACGACCGGGTCGGCGTCGCCGACGAGGACGGAGATCGGGGTGCGCAGCGGCAGGCCGGGCCGGTGGAGGTACTTCTCGGCCAGCCGGAAGTCGCCGCGGACGTACGGCAGGACGAGCTTGCGCAGCTCCCCGTGGGCCAGGACCTCCGCCTCGGTGCCGCCGAGCCGGTTGAGCACGGCGACCAGGCGGTCGTCGTCGTACTCCGCGTATCCGCGGTCCCGGCGCTCGTGCGGCGCCGCGCAGCCCGAGGCGAACAACCGGGCCGGGCCGGTGCCGCGTCCCTCCAGGAGCCGGGTGACCTCGTAGGCGACCAGCGCCCCCAGGCTGTGCCCGAACAGCGCGAACCTCCGATCCAGCAGCGGGGCCAGCTCCCCGGCGACCGCGGCGGCCAGGGCGTCCATGCTCTCGGGGAGCGGCTCGCCGTAGCGGTCGGCGCGGCCGGGGAGCTGCACGCCGTACAGCTCGACGGTGTCCGGCAGCAGCGCGGGCCAGTCGCGGTAGGCGGTGGCCGAGCCGCCCGCGTGCGCGAAGCAGATCAGCCGGGTGGTCGCCGCCGGGCGGGGGCGGGGGCAGCGCAACCAGGTCATCGGGTCTCTCCTCCGCTCCGGGCCCGGTCCTGTTCCGGGTCCCGCGTGCTGCGGGCCCGGGTCACGCTCCGGCCCCGCTCCAGGCCCGGATCATGCTCCGGCCCCCGCTCGGATCCGGATCACGCTCCGGCTCCCGCTCCGGGCCCGGTCACGCGCCCGGTCCGGCGGATCATTCTCCCATCTCCCCCATCGCCTCGATCAGGCTCTTCGGGCGCATGTCGGTCCAGTTCGCCTCGATGTGGTCCAGGCAGGCCTGGCGGGTGTCCTCGCCGAAGGCGACGGTCCAGCCGGGCGGGACCTCCGCCCACGCGGGCCACAGGGAGTACTGGCCCTCGTCGTTGACCAGGGCCAGGTAGGTGCCGTCGGGGTCCTCGAAGGGGTTGACGGTCATCGCAGTTCCTTCCTCAGCAGCGCGGCGATCTCCGCGACCGGTCCGGGGTTCAGCATGCTCTCGTGGTCGCAGTCGACGGCGTGGTCGACGACGGCTCCGGTGACGTACGGCTTCCAGTCGGCGGCGGCGGGGGCGTGCGCCCCGCGGCCCCGGGCGGCGGTGAAGAAGAGCACGTCCCCGTCGAAGACGCGCGGTGCGTACTCACGGGAGATCTTCACGCCGTTGCGGTAGTGGCGGTGGACGGCGCGCAGGGTCGGCTCGTCGAGGGTGGCGTACCGGCCGCCGTGCGCGCGCACGAACGCCATGATGTCATCGGCCTCCCCCGATCCTCTATAGCCGATCGCGGCCAGCAGGCCGGACAGCACCTCGTCCTGTTCCGGGACGACACCGGGGCCCGCGCCGGGGTAGGCGTCGAGCATCGCCAGCAGCGCGACCTCCTCGCCGCGTCCGCGCAGCTCGACGGCCATGGCGTGCGCGATCAGGCCGCCCATCGACCAGCCCGCCAGCCGGTACGGCCCGCGCGGCTGGACCTCGCGGATCCGCTCCAGGTAGTCCAGGGCCGCCGCCTCGATCGACGGGGCGGTGTGGCCGGGCTCGGTCAGCGCCCGCGCCTGGAAGGCGTAGACGGGCTGGTCGGGACCGAGATGGCGGAGCAGGCCGGAGTACGGCCAGCCGAGCCCGGCGCCGGGGTGCACGCAGAACAGCGGGGGCCTGCCCCCGGCGGCGCGCAGCGGGAGCAGCACCTCCCGGCCGGTGGAGCCGCCGGGGGTCCCCGAGGCCAGGGCCTCGGGCGTCTGGCGGGCGAACACCTCGCGGGGACTGATCTCCAGTCCTTCGCTCCGGGCCCGGGAGACGAGCCGCAGGACCGCGATGCTGTCGCCGCCCATGTCGAAGAAACCGTCGTCGGCGCCGACCCGGTCCAGGCCGAGGACCTCGGCGAACAGGCGGCAGAGCCGTTCCTCGGCGGGTGTCCGGGGATCCCGCCCGGACGCCGGCGCGTCCGGCGCGGGGAGGGCGGCCCGGTCGACCTTTCCGTTCGGGGTGAGCGGCAGCGCGTCGAGGACCACGACGGTCCGCGGGACCATGTGCTCGGGCAGGATCCGCGCCAGATGCGCCCGCAGCTCCCCGGGATCCGCGCCTCCGGCGGCCGCTCCGGCGCCGCCTGCGGGGCCGTCCGCGGGGGTGCCCGGGGAGCCCTCCGCAGGACCGCCCTCGGGGCCGCCCGTGGAACCGCCTGCGGGGCCGCCTGGGGAGCCGCCCTCGGGGCCGACCGCGAGGCCGGTGACGTAGGCGACCAGGTGACCGCTCCGCGCGACCACCGCCGCCTGCCCGACCGACGGGTGCCGGGCCAGCGCCGCCTCGATCTCTCCCGGCTCGATCCGGAAACCCCGGATCTTGACCTGGGCGTCGGCCCGGCCGGCGTACTCCAGCTCACCGTCGGCCGTCCATCTGGCCAGGTCCCCGGTCCGGTACATCCGCTCGCCCGTGCCGTACGGGCAGGCGGTGAACCGTTCGGCGGTCAGGGCGGGGCGGCCCAGGTAACCGCGGGCCAGGCCCGCGCCCGACAGGTACAGCTCGCCGACCGCGCCGGGCGGGACCGGCCGGAGGAGGCCGTCGAGCAGATGTGCGCGCATGCCGTCCAGGGGTCGGCCGATGGGCGGCGCGGCGGCGCCCGGGACGGCGCGGACGGCCTGGACGGCATGGTAGGTGGCGTAGGTCGTGGTCTCGGTGGGCCCGTAGACGTGCCCGAGCACCGTGTCCGGGCAGGCCCGGAGCACCCGGCGCATCGCCTGGGGCGAGGCGGCCTCGCCGCCGGTGAGGACCTCCGCGAGGGCGCCGAACGCGGCCGGGTCCTCCTCCGCGACCAGGTTGAACAGCGCGGTCGTGATGAACAGGGCGGTCAGCCGGTGCCGTGCCACGAGGTCGCGGAGGCGGCCGGGATCCAGCTCGCCGGGCGGCGCGACGACGACCGTGCCGCCGGTCAGCAGCGGCACCCACAGCTCGTAGGTGGAGGCGTCGAAGGCGTGCGGCGAGTGCATCAGCAGCCGCCGGTGCCGCCCGGCCCACCGGTGGTCGGCGGCGAGCGCGAGGACGTCCCGGTGCCGTACGGCCACGCCCTTGGGGGTGCCGGTCGAGCCGGAGGTGTAGATCACGTAGACGAGCCGGTCGGGGTGGATCCGGGCGTGCCGCGGATCCTGCGCGGGCTCGCCGTCCGTGCCGGCGGCGGGGCTCTGGGCCTCGGCGCCGTCCGGGACGTCCGAGGATTCCGCCCCGGCCGCGCCGTACGGGGCGTCCGGGGCGTCCGGGGATCCCGTCCCGGCCGCGCCATACGGGGCGTCCGGGGATCCCGCCCCGGCTGCGCCGTCCGGGGTGTCGAGGCGGAGCACCGCGGCGTCGCAGGCGAAGCCGGGGTCGCGGTCGGCGATCAGGACGGGCGCGCCGGTGTCGGCCACGACCCAGCTCATCCGGTCGGGCGGGTGGCCCTGGTGGAGCGGCACGTACGCCCCACCGGCCCTGGCGATCGCCAGCGTCGCCACGACGACCTCCGCCGAGCGGTCCATCAGGACCGCGACCGGGGTCTCCGCGCGCACGCCGAGCGCGGCCAGCCGGCGGGCGAGCCGGTCGGCCCGCCGGTCCAGTTCGGCGTAGGTCAGGCTCAGGCCCTCCGCCACGACCGCCTCGGCGTCCGGGGTACGGGCCGCCTGCGCGGCGAAGGCGCTCACCACGCTCCCCTCCGGCGGGGGCACCTCCCGTTCCGGCGGCGCCAGGACGAGGGCGCGCTCCTCGTCCGTCAGCAGGTCGAGCCGGGCCAGCGGCACGTCGGGGTCCGCCGCCGCGGTTCCGAGCAGGCGGACGAGCCGGTCCAGGAGCCGCCGGGCCTCGGCCGGGGAGAAGGCGTCGGGCCGGTGGTCCAGGCGCAGGGAGACGGTTCGCCCGCCGGTGACGGCCAGGGCGAGCGGGTAGTGCGTGGCGTCGGTCCCCCCGGCCCCGGCGAGCCGGAGCCCTCCGTCGATCTCCGTCACGGCGGTGCCCGCGGGGTAGTTCTCCAGGACCGTCATGGTGTCGAAGAGCCGGCCCGCGCCGTGGAGGCCCTGGATCTCGGCCAGGCCGAGGTGGTGGTGGGGCAGCAGCTCGGCCTGCTCCGCCTGGAGGCGCGTCAGCAGCCCGGAGAGGGTCTCGCCGGGGCGGAGCCGTACCCGGACGGGAAGCGTGTTGATGAACAGGCCGATCATGCGCTCGACGCCGGGCAGCTCGGGCGGGCGGCCGGAGACCGTGCCGCCGAAGACGACGTCGTCACGGCCGGTGAGCTGGGCGAGCAGCAACGCCCATGCTCCCTGGACCGCGGTGTTGAGGGTCAGGGAGCGGGCGCGCAGGGCTGCGGTGAGCCGGGCGGTCGGCTCCTCGCCGAGGCGGGCGCGGACCCGGCCAGGCTCCCCCGCGGGCCCGTCGCCGAGCCCGGGGGCGACCAGGGTGGCCCCGTCGAGCCCGGCCAGGGAACGGCGCCACGCCTCCCGCGCCGCCGCCCGGTCCTGCCGGGCCAGCCAGGCCAAATACTCCTTGTACGGCGGCGCGGGCGCGGGCTCCTCCCCGGTGTACAGCGCCAGCAACTCGGCCGCCAGCAACGGCGTCGACCAGCCGTCCAGCACGATGTGATGATTGGTGAACACCAGCCGGTACCGCTCCGGCCCCAGCCCCACCAGCGCGAACCGCACCAGCGGCGGCCTCGCCGGATCGAAACGACGCTCCCGCTCCTCGGCCGCCACCCGCTCCGGATCGGCGCCCGCGACCCGACGCCAGGGCACCTCCACCCGCCGGTGCACCAACTGGACCGGTTCGCCGCCCGCCCGCTGCCGGAAGGAGGCGCGCAGGTTGGGGTGGCGGGCCAGCAACCGGGCGGCGGCCGCGGCGAGCCTGTCCGCGTCCAGCGGGCCCTCCAGGTCGAGGGTGAGCTGGGCGGTGTAGACGTCGGGCGCGGCCTCGTCGAACAGGGCGTGGAAGTACAGGCCCTGCTGCAACGGTGAGAGCGGCAGGATGTCCTCGAGCTGGCCGCCCGGGACGGACGGCGCCGGACTCACCGGGTTCACCGGGCCGGCGGCCCGCGGTCCGGCGTCCTGTGCTCCGGTGCCCGCCCGGCGGGTACCGCTCGTCGGTCCGGCACTGGTCATCGGGCGCTCCACTCCGCGTCGAGTTCCGCTGCGAACGCGTCGATCTCCTCCTGGCTGACGGGTACCAGCAGGTCCGACGGGGTGAGGCCGCCGCCGGTGTGCCGCGACAGCCCGGTGAGCGTGGTGAACCACGCATCCGCCAGCTCCCGGACCCGTTCCTCCTCGTACAGGCGGGCCGCCCACGACCAGGTCGCCCGCAGGCGCGGCCCGCCGGGCGCGTCCAGGGTGAGGGCGTTGACCTCCAGGGCGTGCGGGAGGGCGAGGTCCGCGGAATGGCCGCCGCCCACCAGGCCGGATTCGGGCGCCGGGGACCAGTCGGTCCCGGTGGCGGCCTGCGTCCGGCCGAGGTAGTTGAAGGCCAGCTCCGGCACCGGTCGGGCGGCCAGTTCGGCGGCGGCCGCGGGGTCGAGGTGGCGGAGCAGGCCGTACCCGATGCCGTTGTCCGGGACGGCCCGCAGCTGCTCCTTGACCCGCTTGACCGCCCGGGCCGCGGTGGGACCGTGCAGGTCGGCCCAGTCCGCCGGGCCGGGTTCGAGCCGGACCGGGTGGATGGTCGTGAACCAGCCGACGGTCCGCGACAGGTCCGCCGCGCCGGTGATCTCCTCCCGGCCGTGGCTCTCCAGGTCCACCAGGACCGACTCCTGCCCGGTGCAGCGGGCCACGGCGAGGGCGAGCCCGGCGAGCAGCACCTCGCCGACCCGGCCGTGGAAGGCCGCCGGGAGACGGGTCAGCAGGGGCTCGGTGACCTCCGGGGGCAGTTCGACGGTGAGGTGGCGCTGGGTGCCGAAGGTGTCCCGGGCGGGATCCGGCCGCCGGGAGCCGCCCCGGGCCGGGTCCGGCTGCCGGGAGCCGTCCCGGGCGGGATCGTCCGGCCGTGGAGGACCGGGAAGGGTTCCGGCCGGGCCGGACCGTCCGGAGCCGTCGCTCGCGGAACCGGATGACGGGGTGTCCCCGTCCAGGGTCCGGCGCCAGAAGTCCAGCTCATCCGCTCTGATCTCCGCCTCGGCGCGGAGTCGCCGCGCCCAGGTGCGGAAGGAGACCGGCACCGGCGGCAGCTGCGGGGTCCGTCCCCGGGCCGCGGCCTCCCAGGCGGTGAACAGGTCCGGGAGCAGGATCCGCCAGGAGACGGCGTCCACCGACAGGTGATGGACCGTCACCACCAGCCGGCCCGGCGCCCGCGGACCCGCGTCCAGCCACGCCACCCGGACCATCCGGCCCGCCGCCGGATCCAGCTCCGCCCGCAACCGCGCCGCCGCCTCGGCCACCACCCGCGACCAGACATCCTGCCCACCGGTCCCGTCCACCGGGACGCCGCCAGGTCCGTCCACCGGGGTGTCGGCCGGCCCGTCCTCCGGAGCGTCGACCGCCACCCGCCGGATGCACCCGCCGGCCCGGACCGCACCCGGAGGCAGGACCTCCAGCGCTGGGGGATCACCGGGTGCCGGGTCCGCGCCGTCCAGCCACCGTCCACCGTCGGGGCAGGTCAGGCGGAGCACGTCGTGCCGGTCCAGTACGGCCTGCAGCGCGGCCGTCAGCGCCTCCAGCCCCAGGCCCGGCGGAACCCGCAGCACCACCGTCTGGCTGAAGTCGCGGACCGGACCGGGAAGTTCCCGCAACCAGTGCATGATCGGGGTCGGGTCCACCGGACCGACCCCGGCCCCCTCCGGCTCCCCCACGACAGCGGCCTCCTCGGTCGCGACCGCCGCCAAAGCCCGCACACTCTGATGCCGGAACACCTCCCGCGGCGAGAACACCACCCCCGCCTCACGCGCCCGCGCCACCAACCGGATCGCCAGGATGCTGTCCCCACCGAGATCGAAGAACCCCTCCTCTACCCCGACCGACCCCACCCCCAGCACCTCGGCGAACACCCCCGCCAGCACCGCCTCCCGCGCGCTCGCAGGCCCCTCACCCGACCCCGGCCCCGGTTCCCCGTCCGGCTCCACCCCCGAGTCCGCCGCCCACGGCGCCGGCAACGCCGCCCGATCCAGCTTCCCGTTGCCCGTCAACGGCAGCGCCTCCAGCACCACCACCGCCGACGGCACCATGTACTCCGGCAACCGCTCCGCCGCGAACCCCCGCACCACCTCCGGCACGAGCCCCGCCCCCGCCGTCACCGCACCACCGGAGACGGCTCCCGCCTCCCCGCCGGGACCGGCCACGCCGCGCACCGGCGCCACGACCTCCGGTCCACCCGCACCGGCCGCCCCGGCGCCCGTACCGGCGTCCACGCCCGCCGTGCCATCCGGCACCACGTACGCCACCAGCCGCCGATCCCCCGGCCGGTCCTCCCGCACCACCACCGCCACACCCGCCACCCCCGGACACCGGGCGACCACCGCCTCCACCTCACCCGGCTCGATCCGGAACCCCCGCACCTTCACCTGCGCATCCGCCCGCCCCGCATACACCAACCGGCCCGACCGATCCCACCGCACCCGATCCCCGCTGCGGTACATCCGCTCCCCCGCCCCACCGAACGGACACGCCACGAACCGCTCCGCCGTCAACCCCGACCGGCCCGCATACCCCCGCGCCAACCCCGCACCCGCCACATACAGCTCCCCCACCACCCCCACCGGCACCGGATTCAAAAACCCGTCCAGCACGTACAACCGCAGATCCGCAATCCCCGTCCCGATCAACCCCGCCGGACTGTCCGGCCCCAGCGGCGCGTACGTCACGTGCACCGTCGTCTCGGTGATCCCGTACATGTTCACCAGGGAGATCCCCCGGTCGTGCCAACCGGCGAGGCGGGAGACCTCCAGGGCCTCACCGCCGAAGATCACGTATCGCAGGTCTCCGAGGTCACGCGCGGCGGGTGGGAGCTGGTGGAAAGCCGAGGGGGTCTGGTTGAGCACCGTCACCCGCTCCCGCTCCAGCAACGCCAGGAACTCCTCCGGCGACCGGCTCACCTCGAACGGCACCACCACCAGCCGCCCGCCGTGCAGCAACGCCCCCCACAACTCCCACACCGAGAAATCGAACGCATACGAGTGGAACAACGCCCACACGTCATCCGGCCCGAACCCGAACCAGCCCCGCGTCGAAGCCAGCAACCGCGTCACCGCGCGGTGCGTCACCACCACGCCCTTCGGCCGCCCCGTCGACCCCGACGTGAAGATCACATACGCCGGATGGTCCGGAAGAGGTCCCGGCATCGGAGGCTCCGGAACCCCGTCCTCCCGATCCGGGAGCAGGAGTTCCCCGTCCTGGGGCGCGTCGTCTCGGAACGCGCCGTCCCGGCCGGGCACCACCCGGCAGGACGCGCCGCCGTCCTCCAGCACCACCACCGGCAACCCGCCCGGAACCACACCCTCCAACCCCGCGACCGCCACCACCGCCACCGGCGACGCGTCCTGCACCATGAACCCGACCCGATCCGCCGGATACGACGGATCCACCGGCACATACGCACCCCCCGCCTTCAACACCCCCAGCACCGCGACCACCAACTCCACCGACCGCGACGCCACCACCGCCACCGACCGTTCCGGCCCCACCCCCAACCCCACCAGCCGCCGCGCCAGCATCTCCGCCCGCGCATCCAGCTCCGCATACGTCAGCGCCACATCCCCGCACACCACCGCCACCGCCCCCGGCGAAGCCGCCACCCGCGCCGCGAACTCCGACACGATGGTGGTGGCCGGGGGCGTGTCTCCGGTGCCCGCCCAGTCGCCGAGGACGGCCGCCCGCTCGGTCTCGTCCAGGATGTCGAGCCGGCTGATGCGGGTGTCCGGGTCGGTGACCGCGGCGCGCAGCAGGCGGACGAACCGGGCCGCGATGTCCTCGGCCGTCGAACGGTCGAACAGGTCCGCGGCGTACTCCAGACCGCCGGACAGACCGCCGGACGGGTCCTCGGCGAGGGTGAGCTGGAGGTCGAACTTGGCGGTCTCCGGGACGAAGGGCTCGATCGTCACGGAGAGCCCGTCGAGGTCCAGAGCGGCGGGTGGAGTGTTCTGCAGGACGAGCATCACCTGGAAGAGGGGATGGCGGGCCATCGACCGCACCGGATCCACCAACTCCACCACCCGCTCGAACGGCAGATCCTGATGCCCGAACGCCCCCAGACCCACCTCCCGCACCCGCCCCACCAACTCACGGAACGACGGATCACCCCCCACATCCGTCCGCAACACCAACGTGTTGACGAACATCCCCACCAACTCGTCCAACGCCTCATCCGTACGGCCCGCCACCACCGTTCCGATCGGAACATCCGTCCCCGCACCCAAGCGCGTCAGCAACGCCGCCAACGCCGCCTGCACCACCATGAACACCGACGCCCCCGACCCCCGCGCCAGCACCCCCAACCCCCGGCGCAGCTCCGCATCCACCACCACCGGCACCGTCCCGCCCCGATACGACGCCACCACCGGCCGCGCACGATCCACCGGCAACTCCAGCTCCCCCGGCAACCCCGCCAGCGCCCCACGCCAGAACGCCGCCTGCCCCGCCGCCACACTCCCCGGCTCGGCCTCATCCCCCAGCAACTCCCGCTGCCAGAGCGCGTAATCGGCGTACCGCACCGGCAACAGCGCCCACCCCGGCTCCCGCCCCTCGCAACGGGCCGCGTACGCCGCCATCACATCCCGCGCCAGCGGCCCCATCGACCACCCGTCCGCCGCCACGTGATGCACCACCAGCAACAACACCCGCTCCTCGGGAGCAGTCTCGAAGAGGAAAGCACGGAGCGGGGTCTCCGCGGTGAGGTCGAAACCGCGTCCCGCCGCGGCGGCCAGCGCCGGTCCGAGCCGATCGGCCTCGACACGGATCACCTCGACGGGCGGTTCGGCGGCGTCGAGGATCCGCTGGAACGGCACCCCGCCCACCTCCGGCAACACCGTCCGCAACACCTCATGCCGCCCCACCACATCCCCCAACGCCCGCGCCAGCGCCCCCACATCCACCCGCCCCACCAGCCGCAACGCCACCGGCAGGTTGTACACCCCCGACCCCGGATCCAACCGGTTCAACACCCACAACCGCCGCTGCCCGAACGACAACGGCACCCCCGTCCCGCCCTCAGAGCGCGCCACCGCCCGAACCGGCGGACGCACCACCCCCGACCCCTCCTCGACACGCGCAGCCAGCCCCGCCACCGACGGCGCCTCGAACACCGCCCGAACCGAAACCTCCACCCCCAAAACCGACCGCACCCGACCCACCAACCGCACCGCCAGCAGCGAATCCCCACCCAACGCGAAAAACGACTCCTCCACCCCGACGCCCTCGATCTCCAGCACATCCGCGAACACCCCGCACAACACCTCCTCCACCACCGACCGCGGACCCCGCCCCCCACCCGCACCCGCACCCGCACCCGCACCCGCACCCGCCACGGAACCCACCGCCCGCGGCGCCGGCAACGCCGCCCGATCCAGCTTCCCGTTGCCCGTCACCGGCAGCCCCTCCAAAACCACCACCGCCGACGGCACCATGTACTCCGGCAACCGCTCCGCCGCGAACCCCCGCACGCCGGCGGGATCCGGCTCCTCCCCCGAGACCTCCGGCACCACGTACGCCACCAGCCGCCGATCCCCCGGCCGGTCCTCCCGCACCACCACCGCCACACCCGCCACCCCCGGACACCGGGCGACCACCGCCTCCACCTCACCCGGCTCGATCCGGAACCCCCGCACCTTCACCTGCGCATCCGCCCGCCCCAGAAACTCCAGCACCCCATCCGCACACCACCGCACCACATCCCCCGTCCGATACATCCGCTCCCCCCGCGAACCAGACGAACCGAACGGACACGCCACGAACCGCTCCGCCGTCAACGCCGACCGGCCGAGGTAGCCGCGGGCCAGGCCCGGCCCGGCGAGGTACAGCTCTCCGGGCGCACCGGCCGGGACCGGGCGGAGCCGCCCGTCCAGCACGTAGGCGCGGGTGCCCCGGACGGGAGAGCCGATCGGCGGGACCCCGCCGGGGCGCAGCGGGCCGCTCATGGTGGCGGCGATCGTGGCCTCGGTCGGGCCGTAGGCGTTGACCATCGACCGGCCGGGTGCCCAGCGCTCCACCAGCCCGGGCCCGCAGGCCTCGCCGCCGACGACCAGGGTGCGGAAGCCCTCCAGCGGTGCGGCGGGCACGCTCGCCAGGGCCGCCGGGGGGATCAGCGCATGGGTGACGCGCCGCTCCTCGATCACCGAGGCCAGCTCCGCACCGCCGTACACGCCCTCGGGCGGGACGACCAGCGCGGCCCCGGCGGCGAAGGCCATGAGCATCTCCATGACCGAGGCGTCGAAGCTCGGCGAGGCGAACTGGAGCACCCGGCCGTCCGGTCCCACCCCGAGCCGGTCCCGCTGCGTCGCGGCGAAGGCGGCGAGGCCTTCGTGGGTCACGACCACGCCCTTGGGGCGGCCGGTCGAACCCGAGGTGTAGATCACGTAAGCCGGGTTCCGGAGTTCCACCCGGGCCTCGTCCTCCGTGAGGTTCCCTTCCGCGAAACCGGACACGTCCGCCGCGGCGAGGAGCTCGCCGCCGACCACCAGGACCGGGCGCGCGTCGTCCAGCATGGCGGCGATCCGCTCGGCGGGATAGCCGGGGTCCACCGGCAGGTAGGCGGCACCGGCCTTGGACACGGCCAGCGCGGCGACGACCAGGCCGGCCGAGCGCGGCAGCAGCAGCGCCACCACCCGTTCGGGGCCCGCCCCGCGCCGCCGCAGCAGCCGTGCCAGCCGGTTGGCGCGGGCGTTGAGCTCGCCGTAGGTCAGGGTCGTCCCGCCGTCCACCAGCGCGGCGGCCCCCGGGTCCCGCGCCACCGCCGCCTCGAGGAGTCCGTGCAGCGTACGGCCGGGCACCGGATCACCCGTGTCGTTCCACTCCTCGACGATCCGCCGCCGCTCGGCCTCCTCCAGCAGGTCGAGACGTCCGACGAGGGTGCCGGGCGCTCCGGCCACCGTGGCGAGCAGCCGCCCCACCCGGCCGAGCAGACGTTCCGCCTCCGCTGAGGTGAACAGGTCGGGCCGGTGATCCAGGCGGAGCGTGAGCCGCTCGCCGGGGACGGCGGCGAGCGCGAGCGGGTAGTGGTGGGCGTCGGCCGAGCCGAACCCGGTGAGCCGGAGATCGCCGAGGGAGGCACCGGCCGCGGCCGGGTCGAACGGGTAGTTCTCCAGGACGGTGACGGTGTCGAAGAGGACGCCGCGGTGGATCTCGGTCAGGCCGAGGTGGTGGTGGGGCAGCAGCTCGGCCTGCTCGTCCTGGAGGCGGGCCAGCAGGTCGCCGAAGGACTCGTCCGGGCGGAGCCGGACCCGGACCGGGACGGTGTTGACGAACAGGCCGACCATGCGCTCGACGCCGGGCAGGTCGGCCGGGCGGCCCGACACAACGGAGCCGAAGACGACGTCGTCACGGCCGGTGAGCTGGGCGAGCACGACGCCCCAGCTCGCCTGGAGCACGGTGTTGACCGTGACGCCGTGGCGGCGGGCCGTCCGGGTGAGGGCCCTGGTCAGCTCGGCGTCCAACTTGAGACGCACCCGCTCCGGTGGGGCGGCCGCGGCGGGTGCTCCGGGTGCGGCCAGCGTGGGCCCGTCCACCCCGTCGAGCGCCCGCTCCCACGCCTCCCGCGCCGCGTCGCGGTCCTGCCGGGCCAGCCAGGCCAGATAGCCCTTGTACGGCGGCGCGGGCGCGGCCTCCACGCCCAGGTAGAGCGCGAGCAGCTCGGTGATCAGGATCGGCGTCGACCAGCCGTCCAGCAGGATGTGGTGGTGGGTGAGGACCAGCCGGTGCCGGTCCGGTCCGAGCCGCACCAGCGCGAACCGGAGCAGCGGCGGCCGGGCCAGGTCGAAGGGACGGGCCCGCTCCTCGGCGGTCACCCGGCCGGGGTCGTCTCCGGCGACCTCGCGCCAGGGCAGGTCGGCGTGTGCCGGGACGACCTGCACGGGCCGGCTGAGATCCTGGTGCCAGAAGCCCGCACGCAGGTTGGGGTGGCGGTCCAGGAGCCGTTCGGCGGAGCGCCGCAGCCGGGCCGCGTCGAGCGGGCCGTCGAGGTCGAGCGTCACCTGGGCGGTGTAGACGTCGTGCTCGTCGTGCAGGGCGTGGAAGAACAGGCCCCGCTGCAGCGGCGAGAGCGGAAGGATGTCCTGGACCTGCGTCATCGGTCCTCCCAGGCGGTCTGGATGCGGTCGATCTCGTCCTGGTCGAGTTCGACCAGGAGGTCGCTCGGCGTGTGCCCGCCGGAGCCGTGCGCGGCCAGCCCGCCGAGCGCGTCGAACCAGGTCCCGGCCAGCTCCTCGGCCTCCGCCTCGGTGAGCACCCCGTCGGGCCAGGACCAGGCCGCCTCCAGGTGGGGGCCGTCCGGCCGGTCGCGGACGGTCGTGTTGATCTCCAGTACGTGGGCCACCGGCATCTCCGGGTCGTGACCGCCGAGCTCCGCCGGGACCACGTTCCAGTCACCCTCGCCGGTCGCGACCCGGCCGAGGTGGTTGAAGACGATCTGCGGCCGGGGGAGCCCGTCCAGTTCGGCGGCGCTCTCCGGGTCGAGGTGGCGGAGCAGGCCGTACCCGATGCCGTTGTCCGGAACGGCCCGCAGCTGCTCCTTGACCTGTTTGACCGCCCGGGTGACGGTCCGCCCGTCGGTCCAGGCGGTGGCGCCCGCATCGAGCCGGACCGGGTACAGGGTGGTGAACCAGCCGACGGTCCGGGACAGGTCGACGCCGCCGGCGATCTCCTCCCGGCCGTGGCCCTCCAGATGGAGCAGGACGGAGGTGCCCCGCCCGCCGCGCTTCCGGCGCCAGTGCGCCACGGCCAGGGTGAGACCGGTGAGCAGCACGTCGAGGGCCCGGCCGTGGAAGGCCGCCGGGACGGTGGTGAGCAGCGGTTCGGTCCGCTCGGGCGGCAGCGTGAGCCGGAGCGTGCGGACGGTCGCGACGGTGTCCTTGTCCGGGTCGAGCGGCCGGTGGCCGATGCGGGGGTCGGGTCCGTCGAGGATGTCGATCCAGTCGTCCAGCTCGCCTGTGCGGGTCCGGGCCTCGTCCCGGAGCATCCGCGCCCACGTCCGGAACGAGACCGGCACCGGAGCCAGGGCGGGAGTCTCGCCCCTGCGCGCCGCGTCCCAGGCCGCGAACAGATCCGGCAACAGGATCCGCCACGACACCCCGTCCACCGACAGGTGATGGACCGTCACCACCAGCCGGCCCGGCACCCCCGGACCCGCGTCCAGCCACACCACCCGCACCATCCGGCCCGCCGCCGGATCCAGCTCCGCCCGCGACCGCGCCGCCGCCTCGGCCACCGCCTCCTCCGGATCGCCCGCGACCTCCACCCGGCGCACGCACTCGTCCGCTCGCACCGATCCGGACGGCGGCACCTCCAGCACCCCGCGACCGTCCCCGCACAGTGCCTCCGCCCCCGAGCAGACCAGCCGCAACGCGTCGTGCCGGTCCAGTACGGCCTGCAGCCCGGCCTGCAGCGCCTCCAGCCCCAGGCCCGGCGGGACCCGCAGCACCACCGTCTGGCTGAACCCGCCGATCGGTCCGTCCCGTCCGGCCAGCCAGTGCATGATCGGGGTGGGGTCCACCGGGCCGATCCCCGCCCCCTCCGGCTCCCCCACGACAGCGGCCTCCTCGGTCGCGACCGCCGCCAAAGCCCGCACACTCTGATGCCGGAACACCTCCCGCGGCGAGAACACCACCCCCGCCTCACGCGCCCGCGCCACCAACCGGATCGCCAGAACACTGTCCCCACCGAGATCGAAGAACCCGTCCCCGACCCCGACCGACCCCACCCCCAGCACCTCGGCGAACACCCCCGCCAGCACCGCCTCCCGCGCGCTCGCAGGCCCCTCACCCGACCCACCGCCCGGCCCCACTGCACCGCCCGCCACCCGCGGCGCCGGCAACGCCGCCCGATCCAGCTTCCCGTTGCCCGTCAACGGCAGCGCCTCCAGCACCACCACCGCCGACGGCACCATGTACTCCGGCAACCGCTCCACCGCGAACCCCCGCACCTCCGCCGCCAACCGCGCGCCCGACCTCGCACCTGCAGCGTCGAAGACGGCTCCCGGCGCCCCGCCCGCACCGCCGAAAGCGGGCCCCGCCTCCCGGCCGGAACCGGCCGCGTCGCCCTCCAGGACCGCCTCCTCCCCATCGGCCGCCACCGCACCGCCCGGCACGACGTACGCCACCAGCCGCCGATCCCCCGGCCGGTCCTCCCGCACCACCACCGCCACACCCGCCACCCCCGGACACCGGGCGACCACCGCCTCCACCTCACCCGGCTCGATCCGGAACCCCCGCACCTTCACCTGCGCATCCGCCCGCCCCGCATACACCAACCGGCCCGACCGATCCCACCGCACCCGATCCCCGCTGCGGTACATCCGCTCCCCCGCCCCACCGAACGGACACGCCACGAACCGCTCCGCCGTCAACCCCGACCGGCCCGCATACCCCCGCGCCAACCCCGCACCCGCCACATACAGCTCCCCCACCACCCCCACCGGCACCGGATTCAAAAACCCGTCCAGCACGTACAACCGCAGATCCGCAATCCCCGTCCCGATCAACCCCGCCGGACTGTCCGGCCCCAGCGGCGCGTACGTCACGTGCACCGTCGTCTCGGTGATCCCGTACATGTTCACCAGGGAGATCCCCCGGTCGTGCCAACCGGCGAGGCGGGAGACCTCCAGGGCCTCACCGCCGAAGATCACGTATCGCAGGTCTCCGAGGTCACGCGCGGCGGGTGGGAGCTGGTGGAAAGCCGAGGGGGTCTGGTTGAGCACCGTCACCCGCTCCCGCTCCAGCAACGCCAGGAACTCCTCCGGCGACCGGCTCACCTCGAACGGCACCACCACCAGCCGCCCGCCGTGCAGCAACGCCCCCCACAACTCCCACACCGAGAAATCGAACGCATACGAGTGGAACAACGCCCACACGTCATCCGGCCCGAACCCGAACCAGCCCCGCGTCGAAGCCAGCAACCGCGTCACCGCGCGGTGCGTCACCACCACGCCCTTCGGCCGCCCCGTCGACCCCGACGTGAAGATCACATACGCCGGATGGTCCGGAAGAGGTCCCGGCATCGGAGGCTCCGGAACCCCGTCCTCCCGATCCGGGAGCAGGAGTTCCCCGTCCTGGGGCGCGTCGTCTCGGAACGCGCCGTCCCGGCCGGGCACCACCCGGCAGGACGCGCCGCCGTCCTCCAGCACCACCACCGGCAACCCGCCCGGAACCACACCCTCCAACCCCGCGACCGCCACCACCGCCACCGGCGACGCGTCCTGCACCATGAACCCGACCCGATCCGCCGGATACGACGGATCCACCGGCACATACGCACCCCCCGCCTTCAACACCCCCAGCACCGCGACCACCAACTCCACCGACCGCGACGCCACCACCGCCACCGACCGTTCCGGCCCCACCCCCAACCCCACCAGCCGCCGCGCCAGCATCTCCGCCCGCGCATCCAGCTCCGCATACGTCAGCGCCACATCCCCGCACACCACCGCCACCGCCCCCGGCGAAGCCGCCACCCGCGCCGCGAACTCCTCCGTGATCGTCGTAAGAGACGTGATCGGCGTAAGAGAGCCGGAGGACACACCGGTCCCGGCCCAGTCGCCGAGGATGGTGGAACGCTCGGCGGGATCGAGGATCTCGAGCCGGCTGATCGGGACGTCCGGAGCACTCACCGCGGCGCGCAGCAGGCGCACGAACCGGGCCGCGATGTCCTCGGCCGTCGAACGGTCGAACAGGTCCGCGGCGTACTCGAGGACGCCGGTCAGGCCGTCGTCCGTCTCGCTGAGGGAGATCAGCAGGTCGAATCTGGCGACATTCGTCTCCAGCGGCTCCAGGCCGATCGAGAGGCCGTCGAGGTCGAGCTCGACCTTCGGGGTGTTCTGGAACGTGAGTGCCACCTGGAAGAGGGGATGGCGGGCCATCGACCGCACCGGATCCACCAACTCCACCACCCGCTCGAACGGCAGATCCTGATGCCCGAACGCCCCCAGACCCACCTCCCGCACCCGCCCCACCAACTCACGGAACGACGGATCACCCCCCACATCCGTCCGCAACACCAACGTGTTGACGAACATCCCCACCAACTCGTCCAACGCCTCATCCGTACGGCCCGCCACCACCGTTCCGATCGGAACATCCGTCCCCGCACCCAAGCGCGTCAGCAACGCCGCCAACGCCGCCTGCACCACCATGAACACCGACGCCCCCGACCCCCGCGCCAGCACCCCCAACCCCCGGCGCAGCTCCGCATCCACCACCACCGGCACCGTCCCGCCCCGATACGACGCCACCACCGGCCGCGCACGATCCACCGGCAACTCCAGCTCCCCCGGCAACCCCGCCAGCGCCCGACGCCAGAACGCCGCCTGCCCCGCCGCCACACTCCCCGGCTCGGCCTCATCCCCCAGCAGCTCCCGCTGCCAGAGCGCGTAATCGGCGTACCGCACCGGCAACGGCACGAACGACGGCGCCTCACCACGCGACCGCGCCGCATACGCCGCGATCACATCCCGCGCCAGCGGCCCCATCGACCACCCGTCCGCCGCCACGTGATGCACCACCAGCAACAACACCTGCTCATCAGGGCCGAGACGGAACAGCCGCGCCCGCAGCGGCGGCTCGGCCACCAGGTCGAACCCCCGTCCGGCGAAGGCGCTCAGCGCCTCGGCGAGCCCGGACTCCCCGACCTGCTCGACCTCCAGCGGGAACCCACCCGGCCCGGACCCGTCACACAGCTCGGCGGCGTCGAGGATCCGCTGGAACGGCACCCCGCCCACCTCCGGCAACACCGTCCGCAACACCTCATGCCGCCCCACAACATCCCCCAACGCCCGCGCCAGCGCCCCCACATCCACCCGCCCCACCAGCCGCAACGCCACCGGCAGGTTGTACACCCCCGACCCCGGATCCAACCGGTTCAACACCCACAACCGCCGCTGCCCGAACGACAACGCCACCCCGCCCCCCGGCCCCGCCACCGGCCGCAATGCAGGACGCACCACCCCCGAAGCACGCTCCACCACCCCCGCCAGCTCCGCCACCGACGGCGCCTCGAACACCGCCCGAACCGAAACCTCCACCCCCAAAACCGACCGCACCCGACCCACCAACCGCACCGCCAGCAGCGAATCCCCACCCAACGCGAAAAACGACTCCTCCACCCCGACGCCCTCGATCCCCAGCACATCCGCGAACACCCCGCACAACACCTCCTCCACCACCGACCGCGGACCCCGCCCCCCACCCGCACCCGCCACGGAACCCACCGCCCGCGGCGCCGGCAACGCCGCCCGATCCAGCTTCCCGTTGCCCGTCAACGGCAGCGCCTCCAGCACCACCACCGCCGACGGCACCATGTACTCCGGCAACCGCTCCGCCGCGAACCCCCGCACCCCGGCGGGATCCGGCTCCTCCCCCGAGACATCCGGCACCACGTACGCCACCAGCCGCCGATCCCCCGGCCGGTCCTCCCGCACCACCACCGCCACACCCGCCACCCCCGGACACCGGGCGACCACCGCCTCCACCTCACCCGGCTCGATCCGCAACCCCCGCACCTTCACCTGCGCATCCGCCCGCCCCAGAAACTCCAGCACCCCGTCCCCACGCCACCGCACCACATCCCCCGTCCGATACATCCGCTCCCCCCGCGAACCAGACACACCGAACGGACACGCCACGAACCGCTCCGCCGTCAACGCGCCGCGGTTCGCGTATCCCCGGGCCAGCTGGACTCCGGCCAGGTACAGCTCGCCGGGCACCCCCACCGGCACCGGTCGCAACCACCCGTCCAGCACGTGGACGCGGGTGTTCCACACCGGACGGCCGATCGGCACGGAGGTCGCGCCGGGCTCGGGGCGGTGCTCCCACGCGGTGACGTCCACGGCGGCCTCGGTCGGACCGTAGAGGTTGTGCACCGGAGCGCCCAGCCGCTCGGCGGCCCGGTCGGCGAGGTCCGGCGGGAGCGCCTCACCGCTGCAGAGGACCCGGCGCAGCGACCACGGCTCCGGATCCGGGTCCGGAGCCGGATCCGACTCCCGCTCCAGGTCCGGGTCCGGGTCCGGGTCCGGGTCCGGGGATTCCATCCCTCTCCCGAAGCCCCCACCGGACCGCTCGGGGACGGCGTCGAGGAAGGCGGCGAGCATCGACGGGACGAAGTGCACGGTCGTGATCCGCTCCTCGCGGATGACCCGGGCGAGGTAGGTCGGGTC
This sequence comes from Planomonospora sp. ID91781, assembly GCF_015711595.1. Classification (NCBI taxonomy): domain Bacteria; kingdom Bacillati; phylum Actinomycetota; class Actinomycetes; order Streptosporangiales; family Streptosporangiaceae; genus Planomonospora; species Planomonospora sp. ID91781. The sequence continues at coordinate 1,678,154 of NZ_JABTEY010000002.1, forward strand.
CCGGTGGCCGTCGGGCCGGGCGACGACCAGGGTCGCACCCGCCTGGAGCGGCCAGAAGAACTCCCAGACCGACACGTCGAAACCCGCCGGGGTCTTCTGCAGTACCCGGTCGCCGGGGCGCAGGCCGTACCGCGCCTGGGCCCAGCGCAGGCGGTTGACGATCGCGCCGTGGGTCACGACCACGCCCTTGGGGCGGCCGGTCGAGCCCGAGGTGTAGATCACGTAGGCGGGGTTCTCCGGTACGGCCCGCCGACCGGAGCCCTCCTCCGGGACATCGGCCGGACCGGCGGCGGCCGTCCGCTCAGGACCGATCATCAGACCGGGGCCGATCACCAGGACCGGGCGCGCGTCCTCCAGCATCGCGGCGACCCGTTCCTCCGGCAACCCCGGGTCGATCGGCAGGTAGGCGCCGCCCGCCTTGACCACCGCGTACATCGCGACGACCAGGTCCAGGGAGCGGGGCAGCCGCAGCCCCACCACCCGCTCGGGCCCGACGCCCTGTGCGGCCAGCACCCGGGCCAGCCGGTCGGCGCGGGCGTCCAGTTCGGCGTAGCTCAGCTCTTCGTCCTCGGAGACCAACGCCGGCGCGTCCGGGGTGCGGGCCGCCTGCGCCTCGAACAGCTCGGCCAGCGTGCCGGGCGGCGGCCCGCCCGAAGTCCTCCCGAGGGTCCCATCCGAAGCCCTCCCGAAGGTTCCGTCCGGGGCGTCCGCCATGGTGGCGTTCCACTCCCGCAGGACCAGGTCCCGCTCGGCGGCCGGGAGCACGTCGAGCCGGGAGACGAGCGTCCGCGGCCCCGTTCCCCGTCCCGCGCCCGGCATCCTCGGTGCTTCCCGTCCCGCGCCCGGCGCCCCCGGTGCTTCCCGTTGCACACCCGGCACCTCCGGCGCTCCCCGCTCCGTGTCCCGCCCGGACCCGGTCTCCCCCGCCTCCGCCTCGGCGGCCAGCGTGCCGAGCAGGTGCCGGAACCGGTCCAGCAGGCGGACGGCCTCCGCCCCGGTGAACGCGCCCGGCCGGTACTGCAGGCGGAAGCGGATCCGCTCCCCCGGGATGACCAGCAGCGTGACCGGGTAGTGGGTCGCGTCCGCCACGTCCGCGGCGGCCAGCCGCAGGTCGCCGATCTCGGTGCGCGGGTCGACGGGGTAGTTCTCCATCACCAGCAGCGCGTCGAACAGGGGGCCGCGCCGGATCTCGGTCAGGCCGAGGTGGTGGTGGGGCAGCAGCTCGGCCTGCTCGTCGCGGAGTCTGCGCAGCAGGTCGCCGAGCGGCTCGTCCGGGCGGAGCCGTACCCGGACCGGGAGCGTGTTGACGAACAGGCCGACCATGCGCTCGACGCCGGGCAGCTCGGGCGGGCGGCCGGAGACCGTGCCGCCGAAGACGACGTCGTCACGGCCGGTGAGCTGGGCGAGCAGCAGACCGAAGGCGGCCTGCACGACCGTGTTCAGGGTCGTGGAGCAGGCCCGGGCCAGCGCGGTCAGTCCCCGGCTCACCTCGGAGCCGAGTTCGGCGGTGACGCGCTCGGGCGGGACGGGCACTGCGGAGGCGGCGAGGGCGGGCGCGACCAGGGTGGCCCCGTCGAGCCCGGCCAGGGAACGGCGCCACGCCTCCCGCGCCGCCGCCCGGTCCTGCCCGGCCAACCAGGCCAAATACTCCTTGTACGGCGGCGCGGGCGCGGGCTCCTCCCCGGTGTACAGCGCCAGCAACTCGGCCGCCAGCAACGGCGTCGACCAGCCGTCCAGCACGATGTGATGATTGGTGAACACCAGCCGGTACCGCTCCGGCCCCAGCCCCACCAGCGCGAACCGCACCAGCGGCGGCCTCGCCGGATCGAAACGACGCTCCCGCTCCTCGGCCGCCACCCGCTCCGGATCGGCGCCCGCGACCCGACGCCAGGGCACCTCCACCCGCCGGTGCACCAACTGGACCGGTTCGCCGGCGCGAAGCTCGAAGGAAGCGCGCAGCACCGGGTGCCTGGCGACCAGCCGTTCGGCGGCCCGCCGCAGCCTCGCCGCGTCGAGGGGGCCCTCCAGGTCGAGGGTGAGCTGGGCGGTGTAGACGTCCGTGTCGAGCAGCGAGTGGAAGAACAGGCCGTGCTGGAGGGGCGCGAGCGGCCAGACGTCCTGGATGTCCGGGCCGAGCTCGTCGAGGTCCCGCTGGGTCAGCGGGACCCGCACGTCCGACGGGGTGAGGCCGCCGCCGGTGTGCCGGGACAGGCCGGTGAGGGCCTGGGAGTACGCCTCGGCCAAGGCGGTGATCTCCTCCTCGGCGTAGTGCGCCCCGGCCCAGGTCCAGGTGAGGCGGAGTGTGTCGCCCAGGGCGACGGCGTCGATCTGGATCCCGTGCCGGAGCGGCGCCCCGGCGTCCCGGCCCCCGATCAGGCCGTCGCCGGCCGGTTCCCAGTCCTGCCCGGAGGCCGTGATCCGGCCGAGGTAGTTGAAGCCGATCTCCGCCTGCGGCAGGACGGCGAGGACCGGGGCGGCGTCGGGGTCGAGGTGGCGGAGCAGGCCGTAGCCCAGCGGGTCGGGCAGTGCGCGCAGCTGCTCCTTGACCCGCTTGACGGCCTCTCCGGCGGCGGGCCCGCCCGCGGTGAGCTCGGCCCAGCCGGTGGTGCCGGCTTCGCCCGCGTCGATCCTGGCCGGGTGCAGGCAGGTGAACCAGCCGACGGTCCTGGACAGGTCCGTGCCGCCGGGAGGGCCTGCGGTCAGGTCGTGGCGGCCGTGCCCTTCGAGGTCGACCAGGATGGATCGTTCCCCGCGCCACCGCGCGACCGCCGCGGCGAGCCCGGCGAGCAGCACGTCGTCGGCCCGGCCGTGGAACGCCGCCGGGAGCCTGCCCAGCAGCGGCTCGGTGACGTCGCGGGGAAGCTCCACGACCAGTTCGCGCCGCGAGTCCCACGTCCCCCACCCCGGAGCGGGGCCGTCCGCGTCGCCGCACCGCCCGCCCGGACCGCCCGCGCCACCCTCCAGGCCATCCGCATCCCCGCCCGGACCGCCCGCGCCACCCTCCAGGCCATCCGCATCCCCGCCTGAACCGCCCGCGTCGCCGTACGGCGGGCGCGCGGAGTCGTGAGCCGCCACCGGGACGCCGAGCACGCGTGCCCAGTCGTCCAGCTCGCCGGCCCTGCGCCGGGCCTCGTCCCGGAGCATCCGCGCCCACGTCCGGAACGAGACCGGCACCGGAGCCAGGGCGGGAGTCTCGCCCCTGCGCGCCGCGTCCCAGGCCGCGAACAGATCCGGCAACAGGATCCGCCACGACACCCCGTCCACCGACAGGTGATGGACCGTCACCACCAGCCGGCCCGGCACCCCCGGACCCGCGTCCAGCCACACCACCCGCACCATCCGGCCCGCCGCCGGATCCAGCTCCGCCCGCGACCGCGCCGCCGCCTCGGCCACCACCCGCGACCATTCCCCCGCGGAGACCGGCACCCCGCCGCCCGTTCCCGGAGTAGCCGTTGACGTCCCCGTTCCCGGAGCAGCCGTTGACGTCCCCGGTTCCGGAGCAGCCGGATCACCGCCCGTCCCGGCGCGGCTCACGCAGTCGGCGGCCCGGACCGCGCCCCGGGGCAGCACCTCCAGCACCGGCGGCCCATCGGCCTCCGGGTCCCGATCCTCCAGGCGCGCCCAGCCGTCCGGGCAGGTCAGCCGCAGCGCGTCGTGCCGGTCCAGTACGGCCTGCAGCCCGGCCTGCAGCGCCTCCAGCCCCAGATCCGGCGGGACCCGCAGCACCACCGTCTGGCTGAACCCGCCGATCGGCCCGCCGCCCTCGGCCAGCCACCGCATGATCGGGGTCGCGGGCAGGGGTCCCACCCCGTCGGTGTCCTCGGCCGCCTCCGGCCCGGTCTCCTCCGCGACGAGCGCCAGCGCCTCGGGGCTCCGGTGGCGGAACACCTGCCCCGGCGTGATCGCCAGGCCCGCCTCGCGGGCCCGGGCGACGAGCCCGATCGCCAGGATGCTGTCCCCGCCCAGGTCGAAGAAGCCGTCGTCGGCGCAGACCCGGGGCAGCCCGAGCACCTCGGCGAACAGCCCGCACAGCAGCCGCTCGCGGTCACCCGACGGTTCCCTGCCGCCGCGCTCCCAGGCCGGGGCGGGCAGTGCGGCCCGGTCCAGCTTGCCGTTGGCGTTGCGCGGCAGCTCGTCGAGGACGACGACGGCGTGGGGCACCATGTAGTCGGGCAGCGACCGCCGGGCGAACTCGCGCAGCGCGTCCGGATCCAGCGGACCCGCCGCGTTCACGGCACCCACCACGCCCGCACCCGCACCCGCCACGCCCGCATCCGCATCCGCATCCGCATCCGCCACGCCCACGGCGCCCGCCGGACCCTCGCTCCCTTCCCCGGCCACCGCACCCGCCGGACCCTCGGTGCCCTCCGCCCTGACCGCACCGGCCGCGTCCGCCGAACCGACGACGTAGGCGACCAGCCGCCGGTCCCCCGGCCCGTCGGCGCGGGCCAGCACCACCGCCTGCCGGACCAGGGGGTGCGCCGCGAGCACCGCCTCGATCTCCCCGGGCTCGATGCGGAAGCCCCGGATCTTGACCTGCTGGTCGGCCCGGCCCAGGTACTCCAGGCTGCCGTCGGCACGCCACCGGACCAGGTCGCCGGTGCGGTACATCCGCCCGCCCGGCGTGAACGGGTCCGCGACGAACCGTTCGGCGGTCAGACCGGGCCGGCCGAGGTAGCCGCGGGCCACCGCGGGGCCGGAGACGTGGAGCTCCCCGGCCGTGCCGGGCGGGACCGGGCGCAGGGCGGCGTCGAGGACGTGCAGCCGGGCGCCGAGGACGGGGCGGCCGATCGGCGTGTCGTCCGGGGAGGTCAGCGGATCGCTGGTGGTGACCACGACGGTGGTCTCCGTCGGCCCGTAGACGTTGACCATGCGGCGGCCGGGGGCCCAGCGGCGGACCAGTTCCGGACGGCAGGCCTCACCGCCGACCAGCAGGGTGCGCAGGTCCGGCAGCGGCGCCTCGGGGACCGTCTCCAGCGCCGCGGGGGTGACGAACGCGTGCGTGATCCGCGCGTCGGCGAGGAACCGGCCCAGCGGCTCGCCGCCGTACACGTCCGGGGGCGCCAGGACGAGGGCCGCGCCCGCGGAGAAGGCCATCAGCCATTCCAGCACCGCCCCGTCGAAGCCGATCGAGGCGAACTGCAGCACGCGGCTGTCGGCGGTGACGGCGTACCGGCCGGTCCCGGTCCGCGCGTAGGCGGGCAGGCCGGCGTGGGTGACGACGACCCCCTTCGGGCGGCCGGTGGAACCGGAGGTGTAGACGACGTAGGCGGGGTGGCCGGGCAGGACCGGTCTCCCGGGGTCGGTCGCGGGCAGGCCCGTGCCGTCCCAGACGTCCAGGTCGACGATCGCGGGAGCCGGCCTGCCGGGCGCGGCCGCGGCTCCGGGCGTCTCACCCGCGCCCGGCCCGGCGTTGACCTCTCTGCCTGCATCCGCCCCGGCCGCATCCGCCCCGCCCGGCCCGGTGGTGACCGGCGCGGCGGCGAGCGGCCCGGCGGTGAGCAGTCCGGTGGTCCCGCCTCCGGTGACCACGATCGGCGGGGCCGCGTCGGCGAGCATGACCGCCAGCCGCTCGGCCGGGTGACCGGGGTCGAGCGGCAGGTACGCGGCCCCGGACTTCAGGATGGCCAGGAACGCGACGACCATGTCGGCCGAGCGCGGGACCGACAGCCCGACGTGGCGTTCCGGGCCCGCGCCGAGGGCGATCAGGTGGTGCGCCAGCCGGTTGGCGCGGGCGTCCAGCTCCGCGTAGGTGAGCTCGGTCTCCCCGGCGACCAGCGCGACGGCCCCGGGGGTGCGCCGTACGTGCTCGGTGAACAGGTCCACGGCGGTGCCGCCCGGGACCTCGCCCGGTACGGAGCCCCAGCCGGCCAGCAGTTCCCGCTCCCGCCCGCCGAGCAGGTCGAGCTCACCGAGGCGGCGGCCGGGACCGGCCTGGGCGATCCCGGCCAGCAGGCGGAGGAACCGCCCGTGGTGCCCGGCCAGCTCGGCCTCGCCGTACAGGTCCGGATGGCCGTCGAAGTCGACGCGGACGCCGCGGCCGTCGGAGCCGCCGGGATCGCCGTAGAGGTTGACCGACAGGTCCTCGACCGGGCCGGTGGCCAGCGGGTGGGCGGTGGCCGGGTGCCCGGCGAAGCTCAGGTCGTAGTCGAAGCGCATGATGTTGACCACCGGCCCGAACAGCCGCCCGCCCAGCTCGCGCCGGAGGTCCTCGTACCGGTACCGCTGGTGCACCAGGAGCCGCCCGACCTCCCGGTTGACCTGCCCGGCCAGCTCGCCGAGCGTCGTCTCCGGGCCCGCGGCCAGGCGCAGCGGGAGCACGTTGGAGAGCATGCCGGGGGTACGGCGGGCGAGCGGGGTGGTCCGGGCGGTCACGGCCAGGCCGAGCACGACCTCCCGGGCTCCGGTCATGCGGGCGGTGTAGGCGGCGACGGCCGCGATCACGAGCCCGGAGACGGAGGTGCCTAACCCGGCCGCCGCCCGCTCCAGCGCGTCGGCCTCCCGGCGCTCCAGCGTCGCGCTCCGCCGCCGGAACCGGCAGGTGAGCGGGGCCGTCCCGGAGGCCGCCGCGAAAGCCGCCGTAGCGGCCGCCCCGGAAGCCGCGCCCGCCCCCGGATCCGCCGCCGCGGGCGTCACCGCCGAGAGCGACGGTACGGCGGGCAGCCCGGCCAGCCGGTCCAGCCAGTGGCGGCGGTCGGCCTCGTGCCGCGTGGAGGCGCGGTAGGCGGCGTCCTCGGCCAGCAGCTCGGCCATGGAGCCCGCCTCGCCCGGCCCGGGGTCGCGGCCCTCGGCGAGCGCGGTGTACACCTCGGCCAGCCTCCTGGCGACCATCGGCCCGCTGTAGCCGTCCATGACCACGTGGTGGCAGCGCAGGTACCAGAAGTAGCGGTCGTCGGCCACCCGGAGCAGCGCGGTGGCGACGAGCGCGTCCCCCGGGAAGGGCGACTCCAGGTCCGCCCGCATCCACTCCAGCGCGGCGCGCTCGTCGCCCGGGTCCAGGAACGGGCAGTCCAGCTCCCGGATCCGCACCGTCTGCCCCGCGCCGGTGACGCGCAGGTGCACGGCTTCGACGCCGCGCGCGGCCAGCCGGACCGCCGCGGCGAAGAGCACGGGGTCGACCGGTCCGGCGATCTCGATGTACTGGGCTATGCGGATCGGGTCGCCCGGGGAGATCAGCTGGGCGCGCCGAATCCCGTCCTGGGCCGCGGACAATGGCAGGAGGGAATCCGAGTCGAGCACCGTCGCCACGCTTTCCATCTTCACCGGGACAATGTGTTTTGGGCACGTGAGAGCACATCAGAAAGGCGGAAACGCATTTTCCCCGACCATCCGCCTGCATTTGTCACCTGGCAGTGAATCACACGCCCGATCCATCGAGCAATAATTCGAATTGTCACATGCCGCTAAAACCGCCTTCCCTTTTTTCGCTTTTCCCGACGACCGCGGGGGCGGATCTGAGGATGACGCGCGGCCGTACCGGCCGCCTGGTCCTGAGCACGACCTGGGGCCGGATCAGCGGGGTGCGCGCCGCCGGGCCACCGGGGACCGCCGGCGGCCGGGCGCCGCTCCGCCGGGCCGGGCCGCGCGACAGGCGACCCGGCCACCAGACGGCGTCGCCGATGTCCAGGGTGAGCGCGGTGACCAGCACCGAGCGGACGACCATCGTGTCCAGCAGCACGCCCACCGCCACCGCGAAGGCGAGCTGCACGGTCTGGGAGAGCGGCAGCACGACGAGGACGGCGAAGGTGCCCGCGAGCACCACCCCGGCGGAGGTGATCACTCCGCCGGTCGCCTCCAGACCGAGGATCGCGCCGCGCGCCGTACCGTGCCGGTGCGCCTCCTCGCGCACCCGGTGCATCAGGAAGATGTTGTAGTCGACGCCGAGCGCGACCAGGAACACGAAGACCAGCAGCACGAACCCCTGGTCCACCCCGGCGAAGCCGAACAGGTGGGTGAAGGCCAGCGCGCTGATCCCCAGCGTGGCCAGGAACGACACCACGACGGTGGCGAGCAGCAGCAGCGGCGCGACGAGCGAGCGCAGCAGCAGCGCCAGCACCGCGAAGACCACCAGCAGCACCAGCGGGATGATCACCTTGCGGTCGCGCTCCGCGCCCCGCTCCAGGTCGGCGACGAGCGCCGCGTTCCCGCCCACGTTCACGTCGGGTGCGGCCACGGCGCGCAGCCGGTCGCGCAGGGCGAGCACCTCGCGCCGCTCGGCGTCCCGGTCGCCGGACGGGCGCACGGTCACGTTGAGCAGGACGTCGCCGTTGCCGGCCGCGCCCAGCGTGATCGCGGTGACCTCGGGCCGCTGCGCGGTGTCCAGGATCACGTCCCTGACGTACCGCTCCCCGGTGACCACCTGGACCGGGTCGGCTCCCCCCGCCGGGAAGTGCCGGGCCGCGGCCTCCTGCCCGACGACGGAGTCCGGCCTGCCGAGGAACACGTCGGCGTTGCCCAGCCCGCCCTCCCGGTAGGCGGTGAGCCCGGCCGAGCAGACCGCCAGCACCGCGAGAGTGACCGACCACACCCGCCGGGGGTTCCGGGCGATCCCGCGCCCGAGCCTCCCCCAGAACGCGCCCCCGGCCGCCGGACCGCCGTCGTGCGGGCCGGGGTGCGGGTCGTGGTGCGGGATCGCCGGCCAGAACACCCAGCGGCCGCAGATCACCATGACGGCGGGGAGCAGCGTCATCATCGCGAGCATCGCGCCGGTCACGCCGACCGCCGAGACCGGCCCCAGGCCCTTGGTGGAGTTGAGCTCGGCCGCCGTCAGACAGAGCAGGCCCGCCACCACGGTCGCGGCGCTGGCGACGACGGCGGGCCCCGCCCGGCGCAGCGCGACCGCCATCGCCTCGTGCCGGTCGGCGTGCCTGCGCAGCTCCTCCCGGTAGCGGGCGACGATCAGCAGCGCGTAGTCGGTGCCCGCCCCGATGACCAGGACCATCAGCAGCGAGACCGCGACGCTGCTGACCGTGATCACCTCGGCCGCGGCCAGGGCCCGGTTCACGCCCATGGCGACGACCAGGCCGACCAGCACGGTGCCCAGTGGCAGCAGCCAGAGCACGGCGCTGCGGTAGGTGACCAGCAGCACGACCACCGCCACGCCCATGGCGGCCAGCAGCAGGTCGGTGTCCACGGTGGAGAAGACCGCCAGCGCGTCGGCCTGGAAGCCGGCCGGCCCGGTGATGTGCGCGGCCAGCCCGGCGGGCCGCCCGGCGTCGACGACCCGCCGCACCCGTTCGACGACCTGCGCCGTCTCCCGCCCGCCGCGGTCGCGCACGACGACCGCGACCTGGACCGCCTCGCCGTCCCGGGAGCGTTCCGCGGCGAGCAGGTCGATCGTCTTCTTCACCTCCGGGATCCGGAGCTTCTCCTCGACCGCGCGCAGCCCCTCCGGCAGCCGCCCCTTCGCGTCCCGGTACGGTTCCAGCTCCCGGTCCAGGTCTCGGCGGTCGAAGCTCCTGCCGCCGGTCGGCGCGGGCAGCTCGGCGACGACCCCGTCGATCCGGGCGAGCTCCTCCAGGTCGCGGGCGATCGCGGCCTCGTCGGCCCCGGTCACGCCGCCGCGCCGCTCGTAGACGACCGTGGCCGGGGCGAGGCTCTCCCCCTGCATGCCGAGGATGCGCTCGACCGCCCGCGCGGAGTCGGCGCTGCCGGGCAGGTAGGCGGCGATGTCGTCCTTCTGCACCGACTCCAGCCGCCCCGCGGAGGACCCGGCCGCGACGGCGACGCCCAGCCAGACGGCCAGCACCACCCACTTGGCCCGCCGCCCGCACAGCAGGCCGAGCAGCGCGCCGGGCAGCCGACCCGCCGACCGCGCGGCCGACCCCGTGACCGTCCGCACGGCCGGGAGCGCGGCCGTGCGGGTGCCTGGACGGACGCCCGGCCGCCCGGCCGCCCCGGCGTCCGTCCGAGTGGTCATCGGCGGGCGCTCAGCCTGCCCCGCAGGTGGTCGGCCATGGCCGCGACGGTCGGGTGCTCCCAGGCGAGGGTCGGCTCGACCGCGAGCCCGTACTCCGCCTCGATGTCGCCGCACAGGCCCAGCGAGTAGACCGAGTCCATGCCGTACTGGGCGATCGGGACCAGCGGGTCGATCTCCTCCGGCGGCCGTACGACGTAGGCCGCCACCCGGACCCGCAACCAGTCCCGGATGTCCTCCAGGTCGACGGCGACCCCGGCGTCAGCGGACATGCTCACCCTCCCTCTCCCTCCTGCACGCCCCCCGGAGCGGCCCGACCCGTTCCCCCCGCGGCGGCCCCCGCCGCCGCGGGCCCGGCGGTCGCGTGGGCGTCCCGCACTGTTCCGGCGGCGCCCAGTGCGTCCCGCGCGGTTCCGGCGGCGCTCAGGGCGTCCAGGGCGTCCCGTGCGGCTGCGGCGAGCTCGGCGTGCACGACGGGGAGCAGCCCGGTCAGCAGCAGCTCGCGGGTCCGGGAGCGCTGGATCTTGCCGCTGGTGGTCCGGCCCACCCCGCCGCGCTCGACCAGCACCACGCTCAGCGAGCCGACGCCGAACGCGCGGGCCAGCTCACCCTGGACCCGGCGGGCCATCCCGGCCACCGCGTCCCCGTCCCAGGCGTCCCGGGCATCCCCCGCGGCCCCGTCCCCACCGCCGTGCCCGGAACCGTCCGCGTCCCCGGAGCCGTCCGCGTGCCCGGCGCTCCCGCCGAGGCGCTCCCGTCTGACCTCCTGCACCACCACCACGTGCTCGTCCGCGGGACCGTCCTCCGGCTCGACCCCGAAGGCCGCCGCCGCGCCCAGCGCGGGGTGCACCCCGCGGGCCGCCTCCTCCAGGTCCTGCGGGTAGAGGTTGCGCCCCTTGACGATGATCACGTCCTTGATCCGGCCGGTGACGTAGAGCTCGCCGTCCAGCAGGAAGCCGAGGTCCCCGGTCCGCAGGAACGGGCCCTCCCCGGAGGCCGTACGGCCCGCGAAGGCGACGCCGGTGGCCTCGTCCCGCTGCCAGTACCCCCGGGCGACGCTCCCGCCCCGCACCCAGATCTCGCCGACCCGCCCCTCCCCCAGCCGCTCGCGGGTCTCGGGGTCGACGACGTCCACGGTCATGGTGACCGGCCGCCCGCAGCCGACCAGCTCGACGCCCGTCCCGGCGGGGACCGCCTCGTGCCGCTCCAGCGCCGCCGCGTCGAACCGGCGGATCGTCGGCCCCCGTCCCACCGGGGTGGCGGTGATCACCAGGGTCGCCTCCGCCATGCCGTACGCCGGGGCCCAGACCCGCTCGCCGAAGCCGATCGGGCCGAAGCGGCGGACCATGGTGCGCAGCGTGCTGGTGCGGACCGGTTCGGCGCCGTTGAGCGCGAACTTCAGGCTGGACAGGTCCAGGCCGGCCGTCTGGGCGTCGGTGACCCGGGCGGCGCACCACTCGTAGGCGAAGTTCGGCGCGACGGTGTACTCCGCCCGGTAGCGGCTGATCATCTCCAGCCAGAGGGCGGGGCGCATGACGAACGCGACCGGGGAGGCGAAGTACAGGTCGCCGCCGGCGTAGACCGGCTGGAGCAGCATGCCGATGAGCCCCATGTCGTGGTAGTGCGGCAGCCAGCCGACCCCGACGCCCTCGGTGGGCGAGCCGATGGCCCGCCAGATCTCGTTCTCGTTGTGCAGCAGGTTGGCGTGAGTGATCATGACGCCGCGCGGCTCGCTGGTGGATCCGGAGGTGTACTGCAGGTAGGCCAGGGTGTCCGGGCCGATCTCCGGTTCGGTCCACTCCTCCGGTCCGGGCAGGCCGAGGGCGTCGGTGGCGACGCACTCCACCGTGCCGTCGAGTCCGGCCTCGCGCAGCCAGGCTGTCAGCGGGCCGTGGTGAGCCGCGTCGGTCAGCACCAGCCGGACATCGGCGTCCTTGATGATCCCCGCGGCCCGTTCCAGCGCGCGGGGATCGGTCTGCGGGAGCGGCGAGGGCACCGCGACCGCCCGGGAGTACAGGCAGCCGAGGAAGACGGCCAGGAACTCCAGCCCCGCGGGGTGGAGCAGCAGCACCGTCCGGTCCTCCATCCGCCGCCGGGCCAGCCACGCCCCCAGCGACCTGGCCCGCGCGTCGAGCCCGGCGAAGGTCAGCCGGCTCTCGGAGAACTCCCCGGCCCGGTCCTCCACGAAGGTGTAGGACCGCTCGTGCCCGTGTCTTGCGGCCTGCGCGCGTACCCGCTGCACAAAGGACATCTGGTCATCTCCTGCGACGGCGAGACACCCCAACCTAGGAGGATCCGCCGGGCGGTCACAGGTTCGGCCCGCACAAGCCGCAGGCCGGTTTTACGCCGAAAGTTAGTAGCTTCGCCCTCCCCGTCCCGAGCTGATCGGCTTCGGCTCGTGATGTTAGGCTGTCCTCACCGGATATCTGAGCGGTTGCTCAAGTGTTCACAGGATGGATCTCGGAATGGGTCACGGACACGGCCACGGCCACGGCCCGGGTGCCGACCGGCGCCACCTCTCCTGGGCGCTCGCCCTGCTGGTCGTCTTCATGGCGGTCGAGGTGGCCGCCGGCGTCGTCGCCAACTCCATCGCGCTCATCTCCGACGCGGGCCACATGCTCACCGACGCGGCCTCCATCGTGCTCGCGCTCGCCGCGATGAGCATGGCCGCCCGTCCCGCCCGGGGCGCCTACACCTTCGGCTTCAAGCGGGCCGAGATCCTCTCGGCCGCGGTCAACGGGCTGACGTTCGTGATCCTGGTCGCCTACTTCGTCTACGAGGGCGTGCGCCGGCTGATCGACCCGCCCGAGGTCGAGGGCGCGCTGGTCCTCGGCACGGCCCTCGCCGGGATCGCGGTCAACGCGGGCGCCGCCTGGCTGATCGCCCGGGCCGACCGGAGCAGCCTCAACGTGGAGGGGGCCTTCCAGCACATCCTCAACGACATGTACGCCTTCATCGCCACCGCCGTGGCCGGCGCGGTCGTCTGGCTCACCGGCTGGGGACGGGCCGACGCCGTCGCCGCCCTCGTCGTCGCGGCGCTGATGGCCAGGTCCGGCTACCTGCTGCTGCGCGACGCCGGCCGCGTGCTGTTCGAGGCGGCCCCCGCCGGGGTGGACCCGGTCGAGGTGGGCTCCGCGCTCACCGCCCACGCCGACGTCACCGCCGTCGAGGACCTGCACGTGTGGACCGTCACCAGCGGCTTCCCCGCGCTGTCGGCGCACGTGACCGTACGGCCGGGCGGCGACTGCCACCGGATCCGCCGCGAGCTGGCCGACCTGCTGCACGAGCGCTTCCACATCGACCACAGCACCCTGCAGGTCGACCACGTCCCCGGCAGGTCCTGCCGGATCGCCGCCGGCTGACCTCAGACCTCCAGACCTCGAGCTCGAGGCCTCAGGCCTCCAGGCAGACCTGGAACATCCTCGTCAGCCGCTCGACCACGGCCTCGTGCTCCGGCAGCTCGATCGCCTCGGGACCGTAGAGCTGGCGGAACGTGCCGGAGCCGGTGACGAGGGCGGTGGCGACGGCGGCCCGCAGCCGGGCGTCCGCACCGGACAGCCGCGCGGCGAGCGGCTCCATGATCGACGAGTTGACCCGGTCCCGCAGGATGCCGTGGATCTCCGGGCTCGCCGACGAGCGGGCGAGCGCCTCCAGCACCGGGCTGCCCCGGTCGGAGCGGAGCCGCTCGGCGACGTACTCCGCCAGGCGCCGGGGCAGCTCCTCCTCGGGGCCGTCCAGCACGCCGGGGAAGCGCCCCTGCAGGGCGAGCACCTCGGCGAACAGCTCCCGCTTGCTGCCGAAGTAGCGGTTGATCAGGGCGATGTTGGCGTCCGCCTCGGCCGCGATCAGGCGCATCGTCACATGGTCGTAGCCGTGCTCGGCGAACAGGCGCCGAGCGGCCTCCAGAATGCGCCGCCGGGTGTCCTCCCGGCAGCGGCGCCGTCCCTCGTCCACGCGCCCGATCCTTCCAGATTTGACGGAGTAAACAGGCGTCTACTAACTTCATATGCATCGTACATGCAATGGGGGACGGTTCATGCTGACCGAACAACAGGTCCAGGCCGCGGAGAGACCGCACTTCACGCACAAGCAGGTGCTGGAGATCCTGGCCGGGCTCATGCTCGCCATGCTGACGTCGATGATCTCGACGTCCGTGGTGGGCACCGCACTGCCGACGATCGTCGGCACCCTCGGCGGTCAGGACCAGCTCGCCTGGGTGGCCAGCGCCACGCTGCTCACCATGACCGCCTCCACCCCGCTCTGGGGCAAGCTCTCCGACCTCTACGGCCGCAAGCTGATGTTCCAGACCTCACTGGTGATCTTCGCGGTCTCCTCGGTCGCCGCGGGCTTCTCCCAGGACATGGCGCAGCTCATCGTCGCGCGGGCCGTACAGGGCATCGGCGCCGGAGGACTCGCCGCGCTCCCCCAGATCATCCTCGGCGACGTGGTCGAGCCCCGTGAGCGCGGCCGCTACTCCGGCTACATCGGCGCGGTCTTCGGCGTCTCCACCGTCGCCGGGCCGCTGCTCGGCGGCTTCATCGTCGACAGCATGTCCTGGCGCTGGACGTTCTGGATCTGCGTGCCGCTGGCCGTGGTCGCGTTCGCCGTCATCCAGAAGGTCCTCAAGCTGCCGTTCGTCCGCCGCGACGCCAGGGTCGACTGGTGGGGGGCGACCTTCATCACCGGCGGGACCACCGCGCTGATGCTGCTGCTCTCCCTGGGCGGCCAGGAGTTCGACTGGAACTCCGGCTGGACCTACGGCCTGGGCGCGCTCAGCGCCGTGATGTTCGGCCTGGCCGTCCTCGCCGAGCGCAGGGCCGCCGACCCGATCCTGCCGCCGCGCCTGTTCGGCGACCGCACCTTCGTGCTCTCCAGTCTCGCCTCCCTGCTCGTCGGCGCCTCGATGTTCGGCGCCATGATGTTCCTGCCGCAGTATCTGCAGATCGTCAAGGGCATGAGCCCGACCGGCTCCGGCCTGATGACCCTGCCCATGGTCTTCGGCCTGCTCGCCGCCTCGATCGTGATCGGCCGGCTCGTCAGCCGGACCGGCCGCTGGAAGGCCTACCCGATCGGCGGCATGCTGCTCGTCGCGCTCGGGCTGTTCCTGCTCTCCCGGCTGCACGTCGACAGCTCGCTGCTGGTCGTCGGCGTGGACAACGCGGTGATCGGCATCGGCCTCGGCGCCTCCATGCAGATCCTGATCCTGGCCGCGCAGAACGCGGTGCCCCGCAGCGACCTGGCCGTCGCCACCTCGGGCGTGGGCTTCTTCCGCTCCCTGGGCGGCGCGGTCGGCGTGGCGGCCTTCGGCGCGATCCTGTCCAACCGGCTCGGCTCGGAGCTGGCCGCTCTGGCCAGGGCCGCGAACCTGCCGCTGGACAGCGGCGCGTCCTCCACCCTGGGTTCCCCGGAGGCCATCCGGCACCTGCCGGCCCCGGTCCTGGAGGTCATCCTGGAGGCCTTCACCCGGGCCCTGCAGACCGTCTTCCTGGTCGGCGTCCCGATCGCCGTCCTGGGCGCGGTGGCCGTGCTGCTGCTGAAGGAGATCCCGCTGCGCTCCGCGCAGTCCCCCGAGCCCGCCCCGGCCCCGGCTCCGGCCGGCTGACCCCGGCCGGCCCTCCCGCCCGCCTGCCGGTCCGGCGTCTCCACCGGCGCCGGCCGGCCCGCGGCCCACCCGCCCGCGCCCCGGCCCGCGTCTCCGCGGCGGAAGGGCCCGGACCTCTCGTCAGGTCCGGGCCCTTCCCGCGTACGGTTCCCGCGCGGTGCGGGCGAGTCTCAGATGACGTCGCCCCGGGTCGATCCCCCGCTCCGCGCGTGGGTGTCCGTACGGTGGTGCTGCTGCTTGCGCATGCCCGCCAGTCCGAGCAGACCCGCCAGTCCGAGCAGACCCCACAGGCCGGCGTTTCCGCCGTCGTCCTGCTGCTGCTGGGGCTGCGGGGCGGCCGCCGTCGTGAACGCGTCGGCGGACGCGCTCGCCGGGGCGAACGCGAGGAGCACGGCGAGTCCTGTTCCTGCGATGGCCTTTCTCATGGTGATCCCCCGATCTGGAACGGCTCCGCGACGCCGCCGAGCCGCTTTCGCCCATCCCGCAGGGGCCGGTCGCACCCCTGAACAGCACGGGCTACGGAATTTCCGTCTCCGTGTAGTTACCGCCCTCTATAGCACCAAAACATACGAAGCATCCATATTTCACCATGGGTCGCCAGCAGTCCCGGGAGTCGCTCCGAGCCACGCCGCCCCGCAGGCGCTCCGGCCTCGCGTGCCGGTTCACCCCTCGGGATCCGGTGACGCGGCGGAGGCGGGGATCGCCGCCATCATCGACACGAGAGGGTCCTGCCGGTAGCCGAGCCGCACGTGGTCGGGCTGGACGGAGAGGGTGAAGTCGGGAGAGGGGGCCAGCGTCCGCTCCAGTTCCGGAGTGATCACCGGGACGGTGGTCCGGAACCCGCAGCGGCGGAGCCGCCGGAGCCAGGCGACGGTGGGCTCATGCCGTTCGTACCGGCTGCGCTCGTCGACGGCGCCGACGATGTCGATGATCTCCCGGCCGAAGAAGCTCTTCATGGCGTCCTGCTCGGCGCGGGTGAGGGGGGTGGCGTCGATGGCCTCGAAGAGCGTGCCGAACATCCGCCACGAGTTGGCGAAACGCTCCGGCAGGCTCGCCCGGTGGTGGTCGGAGTCGGGTTCGCACAGCGCGACGGCGGCCGGGGCCAGGGCGCGCAGGCGGTGCAGGAACACGTCTCGCGCGTCCTGCCCCGGGTGCCTGTCGACCATGTGGTGCAAGGCGAACGAGGCCGTCGCCAGCAGCGGGCGCGGTGACCGGCCGATCAGCGTCCAGGCGTCCTCGTCCAGTTCCTCGGTGGCGGCGGGCACGGCGTGGAAGGTCACCTCGATCCCGTGTTCGGCGCCGGCGCGCTTCAGGTTGATCTCGGCGGCGGCCAGGCTGTCGGCGGCGGGATCGACGCCGATGACGACCAGCCGGCGCAGGGGCAGGCCCCCGGCGGCGGCCTGGGCCAGCAGGGCGCCCTCCTGGTGCCCCTGGCCGATGCCGATCGACAGCACGGTCGCGGCGGCGTGCCCCCGCAGGTGGTCCAGCAGGTGCGCGTTGGCCAGCATGCCCACACGCACGAAAGGCAGATGCTCGGTGAGCAGGCGGAACAGGTCGATCTGCGGCTGGTCGTACCCCCGCAGGTAGATGTTCTCGCCGCGGTGCCCCTCGACGCGGCCGGACAGTCCCGCCAGATAGTAGGCGGCCAGCATGTCCCGGGCGTCGGCCTCGGGATCGAGGACGGAACGCACCCGCGCGAGCAGCGTTCTCAGGTCGTGCTCCCGGTTCTGCTCGGCGGCGGCCGCCGCCAGGCGGAGCAGGGTGAAGGCGGACGATCTCATCTCGGTCACTCCTCGGTAGGTCGGTTCGGCGGCACCGCCACGCCGATGCCGCCCGCATGTCGTCCCCATGCAGAAGGTCCCTAGGTTGGCCCGGGTCACAGCATTCGGCCCCGTGCAGGGGACTCGCCACGAGAGGGCCGCGACGGCCACGCGGTCGCGGCGCCCCTCCCAGGACAGGGATCGCCATGGAGTACGTACTGGTCTGCTGCCGTCTTCTGATCGGCGTGGTCTTCGTGTTCTCGGCGGCCGGCAAACTACGCGGCCGCGACGCGTACGCCTCCTTCCGGGCCGCCGCCGGTGAGCTGGCGCCGCGGGTGCCGCTGCTGCCGCGACGCCTCGTTCCCCCCGCGGTCGTCGCCGGTGAGCTGGCCGCGGCCGTGCTGCTCGCCGTTCCCGCCGCGGCCGGCGCCGGGTTCGCGATCGCGGTGGTGCTGCTGGCCGCGTTCACCGTCGCGATCGCGGCGGCCGTGCGTTCCCGTCGGCGGGTCTCCTGCAACTGCTTCGGCTCCCCGTCCGCACCGGTGGGACCCGCCCAGCTCGTCCGGAACGGGATACTCCTGACCGCTTCGCTGGCCGGGACGGTGCTCGCCTTCACCACCGCCTCCCCGGAGCTGGAACCGGCCGGTGTCGCGGCGGCGGTGGTCATCGGCCTGACCGGAGCCGGCCTGGTCCTGCTCACCGAGGAGATCGCCGAGCTGTTCCGGCCGCTCGCCTGACCGCCACGGCGGGTGCCGGTGGCGGTCAGGCGTCGGAACCGGGGATCGCCGTCCCTCTACACCGGCGGGCACCCGCTCGGGCCGGTGAGCGCGACGCGGCTCCGGGGCGCCGGCCTGCGGCCGGCCGCCCGGCGGGGGCGCACGGTCACGGGATGCGCCGAACCCGGCCCCGGAGCCACCGGGCCGCGAACCGCGTCGTCATCCCGGCGGAGCACGGAGAGATGCAGCTCACGCAGCTCGGCGGAGAGGTCCAGCCCCAGCCGGTCGCCGAGCGTCGCGGTGGCACGGTCCCATGCCGAGATCGCCCCCGCCGCGTCGCCGCCCAGGTAGTAGGCGCGCATCAGGTGCGCCCAGGAGTTCTCCCGGAACGGCGCGGCGGTCAGTATGTCGAGGATCTCCGGGACGAGCTCGATCGTACGGCCGCGGCACAGGCGGGCCTCCACCAGTCGTTCCCGCGTCGTCAGATGCAGCTCGTCGAAGGCGGCGAACCGGGCTCTCAACCGCTCGGAGGCGGTGCAGTCCTGTCCGATGGACCCCTGCCACAGCTTGAGGGCTTCGGCGAGGGTCGCCTCCGCCGTGCTCACGGACCGCGCACGCAGCTCGGCGAAGCCCCGGTCGGTCAGCCGCTTGAACCGGATCGCATCGACCTCCTCGGGGGCGGCCAGCAACCGGTAGCCGCCCCCGCCTCCCCGCAGCGTGCCCAGCCGCTCACGCAGGCCCAGCGATGCCAGCTGACCGCGCAGGCGGGCCACGTGCAGCCGCAGATTCTTGCGCGCGGAGTCGGGCGGGCTCTCCCACAGGGACCCCATCAGCTGCTCCACCGTGACGAAGCGCCCCTCCTCGAGGAGAAGCGCGGCGAGCAGCCCCCTGATCGGGGCGGAGGCGATGACGAGAGACGTGTCGGCGTTCTCGACCTGGACACGTCCCAGCAGACGGAAGAACATCGTCGAGACCTCTCCTCGGTGTTCGATCGGACGGTTCCCGAAGCGACCGGTCGCGGGGGGATGTCTCCCGGGTGCCTCGCCACACGCGTCGGCGGGCCGCCCCCTCCGCACGTGCTCCTCCAGGATGGAGGAGAGGTCTGCGGTGATCCTGAGTGATGACTACTCAAATCGAGACGATCCGTGCTCATCCGGGATGGCGGGCGTGCCCGCCGCCCCGCCGGTTCACACGCTCGTGCGGCCGAGACGCTCGGCCAGTTCCCCCCGGGTCGAGACGCCCAGCTTCACATAGACGCGGTGCAGGTGGTTGTCCACCGTCCTGACGGAGATCGTCAGCTTGGCCGCGACGTCCTTGCTGGCCAGCCCCTCGGCGGCCAGGATCGCGACCTCCTTCTCCCTGGCCGTGAGCGGCATCACCGCACCGGCCGTCCGCAACACGGGTGTCCGCGCGCCCTCGCATCGGGCGGCGTTCACGGCCGACCGCGCCGCGGCGGCGGAGGCCTGCCGGGACCGCCCGGAGCCGCGCCACAGCTCCGCCGCCGCGCCCGCCGCCTCCGCCGCGAGCAGGCTCGCCCCCATCCGGTCGAAGTCCCCGGCCACCGCCGACAGGCCGTCCGGGTCACCCGAGGCCAGCGCGGCCGCCAGCCGTGCCCGGGCGGCCGTGAAGGGCCCCCCGGCCCTCGCGAGCTCCGCGAGGCGGCCCGCCGCCTCGGCGGCGCCCCCCAGCCGCGCGAGGTCCGTCAGGAGCACGGCCTCGGAGGAGAACTGGCCCCGCTCCCGGGCCTCGGCCGCCGCCGCCCTCAGCACCGCCCTGGCCTCCCTCTGCTCCCCCCTCGCCACGTGCGTCCACGCCTCGCCGAGCCGTTCCTCGGGCACGTGCACCGGCACCGCGAGCCCGGCGTGCTCGGCGAGGGCGGCCTCCGCCGCGCGCACGTCCCCCTGCAGCGCGGCGGCCGCCGCGAGGCCGGTGAGAGCGAGCGGACGGATGATCACCCCCTGGGGACGGGTGTCGTGCACGATCTCCGCGTACCAGCGGCGCGCCGAGGCCGGACGGCCGGCCAGCCAGGCGTTGCGGGCGAGAGGGAAGGCCAGGAGCGTGCGCTGCCATCCGGTCGGCGCCCCGCCCGGGTCGGTGCAGGCGTGCTCGCCGGCGGCGCGGGCCTCCTCCAGACGTCCGCTCTCGCTCAGGGCCAGGACGAGGGCGGAGCGCGCGGCCGCCTCCTGCGGGCCGTGGTCTCCGCCCTCCTCCCTCGCCTTCGCGCACAGGGCCACGGCCCGCTCGGCCCAGCGCACCGCCTCCTCGCCGCGCCCCATGAAGGCCAGCCCGCTGGCCCTCGTCGCCGCGGCGGCCGTCCACGTCACCGCGCCCGCGACGTCGCCCGCCGGCGGTTCCTCCTCCGGCATGCCGTCGAGCAGGCCGAGGCTCTCGGCGTGGTAGCCCAGGCTGGAGAGGATGTTGGCCTCGTTCACCCGCAGCACCCACAGGCCCGCCGGGCTGGTGACGCGGTCGCGCGCGGCGTCGTTCGCCGCGACGGCCTCCTCCCGGGCCGCGCCGCGGCACCACATGAGGTTGTGCGTGCGCGCCAGCGCCACCGCGAGCGCGCGGCGCTCCGTGGCGGCCGCCCCGTCCGCCCTGCGCAGCGTGTCCTCGGCCTCCTGCGGCCGGCCCGCCTCCGACAGCGTACGGCCGAGCAGGAGCAGCGCCGGGAAGGTGAGGCCCGCCTCGGGAATCGCCCGGAGGAAGACGAGCGCGCGGGCGTGGTCGCCGCCGTGCGAGGCGAGCCGGGCGGCCTGGAGGAGGAGGGCCGGATCGGCGGTGCCGGTGCCTGCGAGCCGGTAGGAGGCCAGGCGCATGGCGTCCTCCCGGCGGCGCGAGCCGGTCCGTTCCAGCCTGTCCGCCTGCTCGCGCAGGATCTCCCGGCGGCGCGGCTCGGTGACGTCCGCGGGCAGTACCTCCGCGTAGAGGGGGTGCGCCAGGCGGGCGTACGCCCGGCGTCCCTCCCGGACGGTGGTGACGAGTCCGGCCCGCTCCAACTCGTCCAGGACGTCGGCGCCGGGCTCGCGCTCCAGGTCGGCGACGGACACCGGGCCGCACAGCGCGAGGACGTCGAGGACGCGGCGGGCGCGCGGGGCCACCGTCGCGAGCCGGTGGCGGATCAGGTCCGTGAGACGGCGGGTGACCGGAAGCGGCTCGGCGGTTGCCAGCCGCCAGATCTCCCCGTCGTTCGCCAGCCTGCCTTCGGCCAGCGCACCGCGCACCAGTTCGCCCAGGTAGAGCGGGTTTCCGCCGCTCGCGGCGTGCAACCGGTCGACGGTCTCGCGGTGGACGTGCCCGGCCAGGGCGGCCTGGAGGAACCCGTTCGTCTCCCGCCACGTCAGCGGCGCGAGGTCCGCGTGGTGGACGGCGTCGCCCCGCCCGAGCGTCACGACGCTCTCCGCGGACGAGGCGCCCGAGTGCACCGTGCCGAGCAGGAAGACGGCGCCGGTCTCCATGAGCTGGCGCAGCAGCAGGGCCGAGGCGGAGTCGAGCAGGTGCAGGTCGTCGATGAGCAGGACGAGACGGGCCGCCGCGGTGTAGGCCCGCGACATGAGCCGGACCGCGGTCGCGAAGCCCGCGACGGGGTGCGACAGGTCGACCCCGTCCGGCAGCAGATGGGCTATCGCCCCGAGCGGGATCTCGGCCGCCGCGCCGGTCGCGGTGGCGCGGCCCACGGCGTGCCCCCGCAGGCCGGCGACGGCGAGGCACTCCTCCGCCAGCCGCGTCTTGCCGACGCCGGCCTCACCGAAGACGAGGAAACCGCTGTAACCGGTTTCATTCAGGACCGCCTCGAAGGCCTTCAACTCCGCGTCGCGGCCCACCAGGGACCACCGTCTCGGCACCACCTCAGCCGTCGCCACCGCGGATCTCTCCTTCCATCGGACAATCGAGCGTGTCGTGCGGGGGCCGGTCGGCGAGGCCGGCCGGAGACGCCCCCTGATTGTCCGCCGGAATCCGGCGACGAGGGAAGGAAAGGCGAGAAAAGGACGCCGCAGGATCTCTGAGTGATCCGAAATCTCTGAGTGATCCGAAACCCCGGGCGTTCCTCATCCTTCCTCCCTCAACCACCACCGGCCGCATCGGGCAGGTCCGAGTACCCGCTCGGGCCGACGCCCGTCCGGGGCAGCCGACGAGAGGCGAGGCCCCCCCGACGACGGGTAGATTGACCAGGAAGACCGCGCCCCACCGGAAGCGTTCCAGCAGGAGGCCGCCGGCCACCGGCCCGATCGCGAACTCCGCCGCGAACGCGGCGGCGAAGATGCCGATGGCCTGAGACCGTCGCCGCGGGGTCAGTGAACAGCTCGCTGAGCACCGCCAGCGCCGACGGCAGGGTCGCGCCCGCCACCCCCATCATTCCTCGGGCGACGATCAGCAGTTCGAGGTTCGGGGCGAACGCCGCCGCCGAAGCCGCCCCGAACACCGCCGCGCCGATCATCAGCAGCGAGCCGACGGCGAAGCCGTAGACGTCGAGGATCCACAGGGCCTGGTCGACGATCGGCGTGAGAGCCTGGCCGATCCGCGGCATCGCCAGGAACAGGATCGATCCGTCCGTGACTCCTCCGCTCCTTGAAGGGAGCGGCTTCTCGCTAAGCCGCTTGCGCAGCCTCACGAAGGGCAAGCCCTGCCCTGAGGATGTTGACCGCCGCGTTCACGTCGGCGTGCGCGGCATGCCCGCACGCCGTGCACGCGAACGCGGCCTGGGTGAGGCGGTTCTCCTTCGCGCAATGCCCGCAGCGCGAGCACGTGCGGGAGGTGTTGCGGGGCTCGACCGCGATCAACTCGCGACCGGCGCTTTCAGCCTTGTCCGCGAGGACCGTCAGGAACACCCCCCAACCCGCATCCAGAATCGAACGGTTCAGCCCGGACTTGGCGGCGACGTTGCGGCCGGGCTGCTCTGCGGTGCCGGACGCCGACCGCGTCATGTTCGCGACCTTCAGCGCCTCGTGCACGATGAGGTCGTAGTCCCGGACCAGGGCGAGTGCGGTCTTGTGGGCGTGGTCGAGGCGCTGGCGCCGCACCTGGGCGTGCAGCGCCGCGACCCGGGCCACGGCCTTGCGGCGGCGCCGGGAGCCGCGCTGTTTGTGGGCGAGGTCGCGCTGCGCCGCCGCCAGGCGGTCGGCGGAGGCGGCCAGGTGACGCGGGTTGGCGATGTGCCCGCCGTCGGAGGTGGTCACCAGGGAGGCGATGCCCAGGTCGATCCCGGCGGCGGCGCCGGTGGCGGGCAGGGGCTGGGCGGGCACCTCGTCGCACGACAGGATCACATACCAGCGGGAGCCCTCCCGCTGCACGCTGATCGTCTTCACCCGCCCCTTGACCAGGCGGTGCCGGTGCACGCGGACGTGCCCGACACCCTGCAGCCGCACGAACGTGGCCGACGGGTGCTCGGGCTGGGAGTCCCACCGGCAGCCGTCGCCATCCTTGGGCCAGGTGACGGTGTCGAACCGGCCGCGGCCCTTGAACCGGGGGAAGCCCGGCGTGCGCCCGGCCTTGACCCGGTCGAAGAACGCGGCGAACGCCTTGTCCAGGCGGCGCAGGGTGGCCTGCTGGGAGGAGAACGACCAGCGGCCCTGCCCGCCGGGGTCATCGGCGCGGACGTGTTTCAGGTCGGCGGACTGATCGCCGTACCGAACCGTCACGCCGGCCTTGCGATAGGCGGTGCGGCGGTGCTCCAGAGCGGCGTTGTAGAGCTGCCGGTGGTCCTCCAGGCACGCCGCGAGCGCCGCCGCCTGTCGGGCGGTGGGGCGCAGCAGGAACGTGAACGACCTGTGCACACCCACCTCCCATCACGTTCGGTAACGATAACACCACGATATCGGCTAGCGACGGTAAAACCAGGAAGGACATCCACGATGCGCGGACCTGACAGGTCAGGGCACGCTCGGGCCTCGGCGGCCCTCCCGCTCCCGATCCCCCCTCACCTAAAGGCGACGGTCCCCTCGAGGAGATCTGATGGAGACCAGCAGGACGGGTCCCCGGCCTGCGCCGCGAGGAACTCGCCCACCTGGCGGGGGTGAGCGCCGGTTATACACACGGCTGGAGCAGGGGCAGGCGGGCACCGCCTCCACCCAGGTGCTCGACGCCCTGGCCCGGGTGCTGCGGCTGGACCGGGTCGAGACCGCCCACCTGCACAACCTCGCCAGGCGACCGGCCGGCCCGCGACTGTCCGCGCCGCCCGCGGAAGAGCCCCACTCACGGGTCCTCTCACTCCTGGCAGCCCTGGGAGAGTCGACCCCGGCGCTGGTTCTCGGCCGCCGCGGCGACGTGCTGGCGTGGAACCGTGCAGGCCATGCGCTGTTCGCCGAGCACCTTCCCTTCGACGCGCCGTGGCAGCCGGACGGCCGCCCGTCCGTGCCGCGGATGTTCTTCCTCGATCCGTTCACCCGCGACCTGCACCGCAACTGGGAGGAACTGGCCCGCGTCCATGTCGCCTACCTCCGGCTCACCGCGGGCCGGTTCCCGACCGACGCGCGTCTGGCGGAGCTGATCGGTGAGCTCACGATGCGCAGCGACGAGTTCGCGACGATGTGGGCCGGCGGGGAGGTCTCCGACTGCACTGCCGGGACGATGCGCCTGCGGCATCCCACGGTCGGCGCCCTGAGCGTGGACTACCAGGTCTGGCTGCAGCCCGACAGCCCCGATCACCGGTTGGAGGTGTACACCCCGAACGGCCCGGGCTCGGCCGACGCGCTGCGCATCCTCACGCAGGCCGGCGCTGAGGCCGATGCCACGGTCGCCGGTGGCGGCTGAGAGGGCACTTCAGGCGGCTCCGCCGCCGAAGAAGCCGACCAGCGCGGGGGCCAGCACGTCGTCGGGCACACCGTGCCAGTCACCCTTGAGTGCCAGATGGCGGCCCCGGGGAAGCGCCGCCGCCGCGCCCTCGGCCCAACCACGCAGGCGGTCGTCGCTGGACTCGCTGCTGATGACCAGGGCGGGAACGGTGACGAACCGGAGCGCGTCGTGGGAGAGGGCCGAGGTCATCCGGCTGTCGTAGGCGAGCGTGTGCGCGATGCCCTCCAGCATCGGGAAGAAGGGGGCCTGCCGCATGCCCGCGGTCATCTCCTCGGGGACGCCGATGCTCCGGTGGAAATGCTCGACCGCGTCGGCCCGGCGGCCGGCGGTGACAAGCTCGTCGATCTCCGCCGCGAGATCACCCTGGTCACCCTCCTGCGACGACCGGTCGAGGTCGATCGGCGGTTCGAGAAGCGAGAGCATCGAGATCGGCACCCCGGCCGCCGCCGCGAGCAGGCCCAGGACGGCGCCGGAGGAGAACCCGTGGACGAACGCCGATCCTCCGCTCGCCTCGATCACGGCCGCGAGGTCCTCGATCTCCCGCCTCACGGCGTACGGCGGGGTGTCGCCGCTCTCGCCCCGTCCGCGCCGGTCGTAGGTCACCACCGTGAACCTGTCGACGAGGCGCTCGGCGAGCGGGCCCATGGGCCCGAACCCCCGGAAGCCGCCCGCGGCGTCGACCATGACGAGCGTCGGTCCCGCCCCAACCTGCTCCAGTGCGATCCGCGTGCCGTCATGCGATGTCACCGTGGTCACGGCGCTCCTCCATCCGCTGGACGGCCTCCGACGCTACAGAGCGCCACCGACAAATCCGCATGTCCCAGGAGAGCTTCCGGAGCCTGGTCAAATCTCACGTTTCTCTGCCTGCTCGGGGGCGCCGTGCGTCCGCACCGTCCATCGTGGCGGGCCCGTACGAGCTGAGGCTCCTTGGCCAGGCCATGCACGCATCAGACGACCGGCGGTGAACCGCCGATGTTCTCGAAGCGTGAACGGCGCAGCGGTCAATCGTGCTCGACCACCGCAGCGGGATCGACCTTGACCGCCAGATGCCCGATCGCCGAGTGCGCGCGGCCCGCGATTGGGGCACGGTGGTGGCGGTGGAGCTGCACCCTATCCCCGATCGACTTCGTGACACTGCCGCGCTGGTCTCCGCGTTGGAGGAGGTGGGAAGCATCTGATCACGATGGATGACGGGATCGATACCACGGCTGGTCGGGCGCCCCTGGCGTTCACCCTGCTTCCGGCCGAGTCGGGCCAGTCGGCAGGGTCGGGGCAACCGGAACGGCACTGAGCCCATCCTGCACACGCTTCCCCATGGTCGCAATGTGCGGTATCTCCCTATATCTCCCTTAGTCGGGCTAAGGTGCCGAGATGAGAATGTTCATCCCCAGTGTGAGCGAGGATCGCACGCTCGACATCGCCGAAGGCCGCGACAAGCTCGGGTTCGTCGTCTCGCGTGCCGTCCACTCCGGTAAACCGACCGTGATCACCCGTTCGGCGGAGGAACGCGCCGTCCTGATCTCCGAGTCCGACTTCGAAGACTTCGTGCGGCTGCTCAATGACGAACAGACGCGCTACATCAAAGATCAGATCGCCGCCCAGCAACGCGACGGCATCGAGATGCGCCGCTACGCCACCGCAGAAGAGCTGTACGCCGGTTTCGGGATGAACCCCGACGGCACCCCCCTCCCTCCGGACGCGCCACGGCCTGCGTCCCTCGTGGTCTCCCTCATGGTGATCCTCGACCCGGCCGAATCCGCCGACATCGACCAGTGGCTAGGAGGAGTGCGCCAGGATCTGGACGGAATCGAGATCGACAAGGCCGAAGCGGTGCGGGCGCTGCTCCGCGTGGCCCGCAGCCGGACCGATGTGCGGCAGGCACTGATAGAGGAGCTGAAGCGCGTCAGCTGACCGCAGTCGGCGCCCCTCTCGGCCCCTTTTCGGGGGGCCGGGGGCGCCCGAAAATCGCAAGCTGCGCCCACCCCGGGCACGACCTCTGCAAGATCTCTTTTCTTCTCCTGCCCAGGATCCGCGCTTGCACCCCCATGCCCCCGGCGGGGCTCCGTGCGCTCCGCACCGGATCAGGGGAACTGGTCAGCTTCAGGCTCGACCTCGACCGCGGGTACCCAATCGTCGAGTGTGCACGTCCAGCGGGCTCGGATCCCGCACCCAGCAACTCCCCGACGCGGTCCAGGCGCTCCGCGTGCCTCAGCGATGCGGCAAGCAGCTCGGCTCCGGAGTCGTCTCTCAGGATCACCCGGTCAGACAGCGCCGGAAGGCTCGAACAGACGTGGTTTGGGGAGCCTAACGGGGAGCCTAACGAGGCATTTGGGGAGCCTAACGGGGAGCCGACCCCGCCGGACGCCCTCAGACCCCATCAGGCCTCTTCAGACTGTTCGTGCAGGTCAGAGCATTTCAGGTGAGCTTCCGGAGCCTGGTCACGGCCTCGTCGATGACCTCGTCCCGTTTGCAGAAGGCGAAGCGGACGAAGTGCCGGCCGCGTTCGGGGTGGGCGTAGAAGACCTGGGTGGGGACGGCGACCACCCCGGCCAGGGACGGGAGTTCACGGGCCAGGGCCAGGCCGTCGGCGAAGCCCAGGGGGCGGATGTCGGCCTGGACGAAGTAGGTCCCGTCGGGGCGGTAGACCTCGAAACCGGCGGCTGAGAGCCCCTCGGCGAGGCGGTCCCGCTTGGCCTGCAGGTCGGTGCGGAGGTCGGCCACCCAGTCGAGCTCGTGGCGCAGGGCGTAGGCCACGGCGAGCTGCCAGGGGGCGGAGGCGGTGAAGGTGAGGAACTGCTTGACGGTCTGCACGGCCCGGACGAACGGCGCCGGAGCGCAGATCCAGCCCGTCTTCCAGCCGGTCACCGAGAAGGTCTTGCCCGCCGAGGAGATCATCAAGGTGCGCTCGCGCATGCCCGGGAGGGTGGCGAGCGGAACGTGCGGGACGCCGTCGAAGGTCAGGTGCTCGTAGACCTCGTCGGTGATCGCGACCAGGTCGCGTTCGGCGCAGAGCCCGGCGATGGCCTCCAGCTCCGCCCGGGTGAACACGGTCCCGGTCGGGTTGTGCGGGGAGTTGACCAGGATCGCCCGGGTCCGGGGTCCGGCGGCCGCCCGCAGCTCGGCCGGGTCGAAGGTGAAGCGGCCCTCGACGGGACGGAGCGTGACCGGGCGGAGCACGGCCCCGGCCAGCGCGACGGAGGCGGCGTAGGAGTCGTAGTAGGGCTCGAAGACGATCACCTCGTCGCCGGCCTCGCAGAGCGCCAGGACCGCCGCCGCGATCGCCTCGGTCGCCCCGACCGTGACGAGGACCTCCCCGTCGGGGTCGTACGCCAGGTCGTAGTGGTCCTCGCGGTGCTCGGAGACGGCCTGGCGCAGCTCCGGGACGCCGGGGCCGGGAGGGTACTGGTTGAGGCCGTCGCGGACCGCCTCGACCGCCCGTTCCAGCATCGCGGGCGGCCCGTCGGTGTCGGGGAAGCCCTGCCCCAGGTTGACCGAGCCCGTCCGCAGGGCGAGCGCCGTCATCTCGGCGAAGATCGTCGTACCGAACTCGCGCATCCGCGCCACCAGGGGATCACTCACGGACGCCAGCGTAGCGGGCACACCGCGGGCGGCCCCGGCCGAGCAGAGCAGAGCCGCTCGGACCCGAGCGGAGCCGGGTGGCATGGCCTGGCCGCCAGGCGGTGACGGCGTCACGACGTCTGCGGAAACTGTACGGTTTCCGGGGACGTGGGGAGGATTCGACGGTGTTGGTGATCCACGGGGTCTGGGCCGGCGACCGGCTGGCGCTCTGGGCGGAGGATCCGTCCCGCCCCGCTCCGGGCGTCTCCCGGGCGAAGGTCCGCTCTCATCCGTTCTCGGCTCCGGCGGCGGACGTCGCCGCCGGTCTGCGGCACTGGGGAGAGGCCGCGACGGCCGCGGGTGAGGCCGTCGAGGACGAACTCGTCCTGCTCCTGCCGAGCTCGGCCCGGAGCCCGCTGCCCTCCCCCGACTCCGGGATGGAGGCCGCCGCCCGGCAGCCGAGGATCGCCTCCTGGCGCGTGCCCGCCCTGCTCGTCGGGCCCGGTGCGGCGCTGGACCTGCTCGACCGCCTCGACGAGGCGGTCCGGCCCCCCGCGGAGAAGCGCGAGCCCGACGAGTCCCCGGACGGCTCCGACGCCCCGCCGGCGCCGGTCCCGGGCGCGTCCCTGCGCTATCTCGCCGTCGTCGCGGAGTACGCGCGCGAACTGACCCGCCGCGGCCAGGTGCTGCCCCGGCTCGTCACCGAGGAGCAGGGCCACGCGGCGCGGTGGCGGCCGGTGCTGACCGGCCCCTACGCCGCCCGCTTCCACGCGCTCGCCGCCGCGATGCCCCCCGTCTGCCGGGCCGTCGGGGAGGAACGGCCCTCGGCCCGCGTGCTGCTCGCGGCCCTGGCCGGCCTCACCGACGCGGCGGTACGGCGGGCGCTCCCCGACCGGCTGCTCGGCGGCCACCGGCCGGGGCGCCGCAGCCCGCTCCCGGACCGCTGGATGGTCGCCCTCACCGGGGAGGACGCCGTACTCGGCGCACTGACCCAGGCCGAGGCGGACGGCCTGGCCCGGCCGCTCCAGGAATGGTTCGAATCGGCACACCGGTTCGACACGGCGGTCAGGGTCTGCTTCCGTCTGACCGAACCCGAACCCGAACCCGAACCCGGACCGCCCCTCCGGACCGATCCCACCGCGGAGCACCCCGGACACGACGGGCACGACGGATCCGGCGGCCGGTCCGCGCAGCCGCCGGGCGGTCCGTCCTGGCGGGTGGAGTTCGCCGTCCAGTCGTCGCAGGATCCGAGCCTCTGCCTGCCGGCCCCGCTCGTCTGGGCGGGCGAGACCGTCCCCGGCCTCCCCTCCCGGCCCGACGAGGCGCTGCTCGCCGGGCTGGGCCGGGCGGCGCGGCTCTACCCCGCGCTGGAGGAGGCGCTGCGCACCCCCGCACCCTCGGAGCTCGTCCTGGACACCACGGGCGCGTTCCTGTTCCTGCGCCGGACCGCCCCGCTCCTGGCCGCCGCCGGGTTCGGCGTGCAGCTGCCCGCCTGGGCGGGCCGGACGGAGCTGGGGCTCAAACTCACGGCCCGTTCCCGGGAGACCGATCCCGGAGCGGCCTCCGGCCCGGGGCTGGGGCTGGACCGGCCGGTGGACTTCCGCATGGACCTGGCCGTCGGCGACGAGACGATCGACGAGGCGGAACTGGCCGAGCTGGCCAGGCTCAAGGTGCCGCTGGTCCGGGTGCGGGGCCGCTGGGTCGAGCTGGACGACCGGCAGCTCGACGCCGCGCTGAAGGCCGTCGGGAACCGCCGGGCGGGCGTGATGACGGTCGCCGAGGTGGTCCGGGAGGTCGTCCGGGGCGGTGACGACGAGGTGCCGCTGGTCGGGGTGGACGCCGACGGCCTCCTGGGGGACCTGCTCTCCGGAGAGGTGGACCGCCGGCTGGAACCGATCGCGACCCCGGCCGCGTTCCACGGCGTGCTCCGGCCGTACCAGGAGCGCGGGCTGTCCTGGCTCGCCTTCATGTCGAGCCTCGGGCTCGGCGGCGTCCTCGCCGACGACATGGGTCTGGGCAAGACCGCGCAGACCCTGGCCCTGCTCCTCCACGAACGCGCCGGCGGCGCCCGGCCGGGGCCGACCCTGCTGGTGTGCCCGATGTCCCTGCTCGGCAACTGGCAGAAGGAGGCGGCCAGGTTCGCCCCCTCGCTCGACGTCTACCTGCACCACGGCGCCGCCCGGCTGCGCGGCGCGGAGATGGCCGAGCGGGCGGCGCGGGCGGACCTCGTCCTCACCACGTACGGCACCGCCCTGCGGGACCGGGAGGCCCTGGCGGCTCCCGCCTGGGCGCGGGTCGTCTGCGACGAGGCCCAGGCCGTCAAGAACAGCGCCGCCCGGCAGGCGCAGGCCGTACGGTCCCTCCCGGCGGGGAGCAGGCTCGCGCTGACCGGCACGCCGGTCGAGAACCATCTGGCGGAGCTCTGGTCGATCATGGAATTCTGCAACCCCGGGCTGCTCGGCTCGGCCAAGGCGTTCCGGGAGCGCTACCGGGAGCCGATCGAGCGGCACGGCGACGAGCAGGCGGCGGCCGCGCTCCGGCGCGCCACGGGGCCGTTCGTGCTGCGGCGCCTCAAGACCGACAGGACGATCATCTCCGATCTGCCGGACAAGATGGAGATGAAGGTCTGGTGCAACCTCACGCCCGAGCAGGCGGCCCTGTACCAGGCCGTGGTCGAGGACATGATGGGCAGGATCGACGGCAGCGAGGGCATCGAGCGGCGCGGCAACGTGCTCGCCGCCATGACGAAGCTCAAGCAGGTCTGCAACCACCCGGCCCACCTGCTCAAGGACGGGTCGCGGCTGCCCGGCCGGTCGGGGAAACTGGCCCGGCTGGAGGAGCTGGCCGAGGAGATCGTCAGCGAGGGGGACAAGGCCCTGGTGTTCACCCAGTACACCGAGTTCGGCGCGCTGCTCCAGCCGTACCTCGCGGCGCACCTGGACCGGCCGGTGCTCTGGCTGCACGGCGGGCTGCCGAAGAGCCGGCGCGACGCGCTGGTCGAGCGGTTCCAGGACGACGACGAGCCGATGCTGTTCCTGCTCTCGCTCAAGGCGGCGGGCACCGGGCTCAACCTGACCGCCGCCGGCCACGTGGTCCACGTGGACCGGTGGTGGAACCCCGCCGTGGAGGACCAGGCGACCGACCGGGCCTTCCGGATCGGCCAGACCCGGAACGTCCAGGTCAGGAAGTTCATCTGCGTGGGCACCCTGGAGGAGCGGATCGACGAGATGATCGAACGGAAGAAGGCGCTCGCCGAGAGCGTCGTCGGCACCGGCGAGGACTGGATCACCGGTCTGTCCACCGACCGGCTGCGCGAGCTGTTCCGGCTCGGGCCCGAGGCCGTCGCGTGAGCGGCGAGGGCGGCGAGCCCGGTGCGGACCGGCCGGAGCTGTTCGACGTGGCCGACGTGCCGTTCGCCGAGCGGCTGGCGGACTTCTACCAGCCGGGCGTCTCGCCGGCCCGCCTGCGGGAGCACGCGCGGCTGCCCGACACCCCGCCCGACCTGCTGCTGCGCATCCTCGACGCGCCGCCGGTCAAGGCGCGGCACATCCCGATCCTGGACCTCCTGCGGCCCGCCTACCGCAGGCTCGCCGGAGACGACGGCACCTGAGATCCCGGCCCTGCGGCCGGGACCTTCCCGCCGGCGGTGAGGAGACCCCCGCCCGCCGCTCCGAGCGCGGGGGGCGGGAGGCGGGGTCTCACAGCTGCTCGGCGATGGCCTCGCGGTACCAGTGGTAGCTGGCCTTGGGCGTGCGCACCTGGGTGGCGTAGTCGACGTGGACGAGGCCGAAGCGGGCGGCGTAGCCCCGGGCCCACTCGAAGTTGTCCAGCAGCGACCAGCAGAAGTAGCCGCGCACGTCCACCCCCGCGCCGATGGCCGCCGCGGTCGCGGCCAGGTGGTCGCGCAGGTAGGCGACACGGCCGGTGTCGTCGAGCTCGCCGGCGTCGCCGTAGCCGTTCTCGGTGATGAAGACCGGCGGCAGGCCGGGGTAGCGGGCGGCCAGGCCGGTGAGGGTGTCGTGCAGGCCGCGCGGCTCGATGCGCCAGCCGAGCCCGCTGACCGGCGGCCCGTCGGGCGCCACCGTGCGCACGCCGATGTCGAAGGCCGAGCGCAGCGCCGGGTCGGGCTGCTCGTACGGCGCGTCCGCGGCGTGGATCGGGTAGTAGTAGTTCACCCCGAGGAAGTCCAGCGGCGCCGAGATGAGCGCCAGGTCACCGTCGCGGCGGAACGAGAAGTCGCTGATCTCCCCGTAGACCTTCGCCATGTCGCCGGGGTAGGCGGCGCCCAGCAGCGGCTCGGTGAACTGCCGGTTGACCATCAGGTCCATGCGGCGCGCGGCGGCGGCGTCCTCGGCCGAAGTGCTCGCGGGCACGGCCGGGGACATGTTGAGGGTCACGCCGATCTGCTCGCCGGCGCGGGCGTTCGCCCGCATCCTGGCGACCGCCAGCCCGTGCCCGACCAGCAGGTGGTGCGCGGCGGCCAGCGCGCCGTGCCCCTCCCGGGCGCCGGGCGCGTGGCGGCCCTCGGCGTACCCGGTGATCGAGGAGCAGTAGGGCTCGTTCAGCGTGATCCAGTACGGCACGCCGTCGAGCGCCCCGTGCACGGTCTCCGCGTACTCGGCGAAGTGCTCGGCGGTCTCGCGGACCCGCCAGCCGCCGCGCTCCTCCAGCGCCTGCGGCAGGTCCCAGTGGTAGAGGGTGACGAACGGGGTGATGCCGCGCTCGTTCAGCCCGTCGACCAGGCGGCGGTAGAAGTCCAGTCCCCGCTGGTTGACCCGGCCGTCCCCGTCGGGGAAGACGCGCGGCCAGGCCACCGAGAGCCGGTAGGCGCCGACGCCGAGGCCGGCCATCAGCTCCACGTCCTCCCGCCAGCGGTGGTAGTGGTCGCAGGCGGGGTCGCCCGACTCCCCCGCCGCGACCGCGCCCGGCACCCGGGAGAAGGCGTCCCAGATCGACGGGCCGCGCCCGTCGGCGTCGACCGCCCCCTCGATCTGGTACGACGAGGTGGCGACCCCCCAGACGAACCCCGGGGGGAAGAGCCGGGTCTGCCGGGCTCGTTCTTCGATGGCCGTCATCCCTTGATCGCTCCAGACATGATTCCTCCGATGATCTGTCTGCCGAGCAGCGCGAACACGACCACCATGGGGATGGTCGCGATCACGGTGCCGGTCAGCACGAGTGCGAAGTCGGTCGTGTAGCCGCTGGCCAGGGTGGAGAGCGCGACCTGGACGGTCGGGTTCTCCGGGGTGAGCACGACCAGCGGCCAGAAGAAGTCGTTCCAGGCCTGCATGAAGGTGAACAGGCCGAGCACGGCCGCGGCGGGCCGGGCCGCGGGCAGCACCACGTGCCAGAACAGCCGGATCGTGGTGCAGCCGTCCATCCGTCCCGCCTCCAGCAGCTCGTCGGGGACGGCGCTGGAGAGGTACTGCGTCATGAAGAAGACGCCGAACGCCGTCACCAGGCCGGGGACGATCACCGCTTCGATGCGCCCGGTCCAGCCCAGCTCCCCCATCATGATGTACAGCGGGATGATGCCGAGCTGGTGGGGGACGGTCGTGGTGGCGATCGCCGCCACCAGCAGGCCCTTGCGCCCCCGGAAGCGGAGCTTGGCGAAGGCGAACCCGGCCAGGGTCGAGAAGAGCACCACCGAGACGGTGACCGTGCTCGACACCAGGAACGAGTTGAACAGGGCCTGCCCGAAGGCGGTGGTGTCGAAGACGCGGGCGATGTTCTCGAACAGGTGGCCGCCGGGGGTCAGCACCGGCGGCACCTTGCCGATCGCGTCGTTGTCGTGCGAGGCGACGACGAGCGACCAGTAGACCGGGAACAGCGAGCCGAGCAGGAACGCGATGAGCGCCGCGTAGGTCCAGAAGCCCGCGGTGCGCGGTGCCCGGACCTTGCGCCGCCTCGGCTCGCGCGGGGCGTCGGGCTTCTTCGCGGGTGCGGGGGTGAGTGTGGTCGCCATGGTTCAGCCGCTCTTGATCCGTCGGGTGATGGAGAAGTTGACCAGCGCCATGACCACGATGATCAGGCAGAGGGTCCAGGCGATCGCCGAGGCGTAGCCGAACTCGTACAGGCCGAAGCCCTGCTCGTACAGGTAGAGCCCGACGGTCTGGAACTGCCGGTCGGAGCCGCCCGTCGGGTTGCCGGTGCCGGACTGGAAGAGCAGCGGCTCGGCGATGATCTGGAAGCCGCCGATGGTGGAGACGACGGCGGTGAAGATGATCGTCGGCCGGAGCATCGGGATGGTGATCTTCCAGAACTGGGTCCACTGGCCGGCCCCGTCGATGGTGGCGGCCTCGTACAGGTGGTCCGGCACGGCCTGCATGGCCGCCAGGTAGATCAGCGCGTTGTAGCCGGTCCACCGCCAGATCACGATCATCGAGATGGCGATGTGGGAGCTGAGCGTGCCGGCCTGCCAGTCGATCGGGTCCAGGCCGACCAGCTGAATCACCCAGTTGACCATGCCGAAGTCGCGGCCGAAGAGCTGGGCGAAGATGATCGTGACCGCGACGATCGAGGTGATGTTGGGCAGCAGCACGCCCATCCGGAAGAACGTCCGGGCGCGCAGGCTCCGGTTGAGCATGTGCGCCACCACCAGGGCGACCAGCAGCTGCGGGATCGTCGACAGCAGCCAGATGCTGACCGTGTTGAACAGCGCGTTCCAGAAGTAGTCGTCGGTGAGCAGCTCGGCGTAGTTCTCGAACCCCACCCACTGGCGGGTCGTCTCCAGCAGGTTCCAGTCCGTCATGGAGACGTAGGCGGTGTAGAGCAGCGGGAACAGGCCGAGCGCGCCGAACAGCAGGAAGAAGGGGGCGATGTAGATGTACGGCGAGCCCTTCACGTCGAGCGTGTAGGCGAGGCGGCGGCGCGGCCGCGTGGTCACGGAGGTCATCGGTGTCTCATCCCTGGTACGGGTCCCCCGTACGGGCCGGCGGAGGCCTCGTGGAGGCGGCCGGGTCCCGTGGAGGCGGGCGGGTCCTCGCGGGAAGGGGAGCCGGCGGGCCCTGACCGCCCGCCGGCTCCCGGCTCTTCTCCCGGGTTCACTTGTCGATGCGGTCGATGTCCTTGAGGATCTGCGCCCACGCCTCGTCGGCGCTCTGCTTGCCCTCCTCGACCCGGTTCATCCCGTCGCGGATGGCGGTCTGGATGTCGCCGGCCCGCGGCCCCTGGTACTGCGGCTTGAGGTTGAGCGCCGCGGTGGTGAAGATCTCGCCGATGGGGGCGTCGTTGAAGAACTTGTGGGTCAGCTTCTTGACCTCGGGCTTGTCGTAGGTCGCCACGGTCGACGGCAGGATGCCGTGCTTGGTGAACACCTTGATCTGCTGCTCGGGGGCGGTCAGCCAGGAGATCAGCTCGACGGCCTCCTTGGGGTGCTTGCTCTGGGCGGGCACGGTCAGGTAGGCCCCGCCCCAGTTGCCGCCGCCGCCGGGGATGGCGGCCACGTCCCACTGCCCGGCGAACTCCTTGCCCTGGTCCTGGATCTTGGCGAGCATCCAGGCGGGGCAGGCGATGGTGGCGAACTGGCTCTTGGCGAAGCCGGTGTTCCACGCGGGCGAGCTGCCGACGAGTTTGGCGGACTGGCCGCCGGCGACGGCCTCCAGGACCTGGTCGTAGGCCTTGCGGAGCTCCGGGTTGGACGCGACGATGACCTGGTCGGAGGTGTCGTAGTAGCCGACGGGCATCTGGCCGACCATCGCGTTGAAGACCTGCGGGGCCCCGTCGAAGAAGGCGGCGCCCTCGGGCTTGTTGGCGGTGTACTTCTTGCCGGCCTCGAAGTACGACGTCCAGTCGGGCCAGAGCTTGGAGACCTCGTCGCGGTCGGTCGGCAGGCCCGCCTTCTCGAACAGGTCGCGGCGGTAGCACATGGCCAGGCCGCCGACGTCGGTGCCGTAGCCGATCTGGGCGCCGGTCTTGGCCAGGGACGCCTCCCACTTCCACGGCAGCCAGCGGTCCTTCAGGGCCGCGGCCCCGTGCTGGTTGAGGTCGGTGAAGTGCTGGGGCTGGCCGCGGAACTGGGCGATGAAGCCGGTGTCGATCCCCTCGATGTCGGCGGCGCCCTGCTTGGTCGCCAGGTGGGCGGCGAGGTTGCGGTGGTGGTCGTTGTAGGCGGAGGTCCGCTCCACGATCTTGATGTTCGGGTGCGCGGCCTCGTACTCGGCGTAGAGCTCCTTGAAGCCCATGTTGCCGAAGAGGTTCAGGCTCAGGGTGATCTTCTCGCCGCCGGAGGCGCCGGCTCCGGCGTCGCCTCCCTGCGATCCGCAGCCGGCGGCGAGCACGCCCAGCACGGCCGTTCCGGCCAGCACGCGCAGCATTCTCGAGGACATGGGTACTCCTTTTTCACGGCAGGAGAGATGTGTCCCAGAGATGCGGAGGATGTGCGACCGCGGGCAACACGCGGTGGACGGAATTTCACCGACAAAACGTCTCCCTGTCAAGTGGCGAATTAACGGTGTGAGGTCCGGGCCATTCGGCGGCACGGGAATCCGGAGTTCTTCCCGCGGTGGCGGAAGGTTGGGCCTTGACGCGAGGGGAACGGCGGGCTACGGTCCCGTGTAACCGGTTACATGAAACCGGTTACATGCAGAGATGCGATAGTGTGCGGTCGTGGCAACGATCAGAGAGCTGGCACGTCAGTGCGGCGTGTCGGTGGCGACAGTCTCCCGAGTCTTCAACAACCCCGAGGTGGTGAACCCCGACACCCGCCAGAACGTCCTCCGCGTCGCGGCGCGCATCGGCTACCTGCCGAACGAGTCCGCCCGGACCCTTGCCACAAAGAAGTCCTACATGATCGGCCTCGTCTGGGACACGCACCACCGGCGCCCCGGATGGCGGCACCCTTTTCTCCAGGAAATCCTCATCGGCCTGAAAACAGCGCTGAGCGAACGGGGATATCACCTTCTCATGCTCGCCACGAGCGACGGTGAGGGAAGCCACGACCGTGCCGTGAGAAGACACAATCTCGACGGCGTGGTCTTCATCGACAACGGCACGCAGGACCCCGCCCTGCTCCGGCTCGCGGAGAGCGGCGTGCCCTGCGTCTCACTGGACCGCCCGGTCACGGGGCCCCGGGCGACCCACGTCATCTCCGACAACGCCGGCGGCGCCCGCACCGCCGTGGAGCACCTGTACGAACGGGGCAGGCGGGCGATCGCCACGATCGCCGGGCCGGGCCGTACGGTGCCGGGCGCCGAGCGGCTGGCCGGCTACCGCGCCGCGCTCGCCGGCCTCGGCCTGCCCGCGCGCGACGGCCTCGTGGTCGAGGGCGACTTCTACCTGTCCGGGGGCTACGCCGCGATGCGGCGCCTGCTGGAGGCCGACGAGCGCCCCGACGCCGTCTTCGCGGCCGGCGACGAGATGGCGATCGGCGCGATGCGCGCGATCGCCGAGGCGGGCCTGAAGGTCCCCGAGGACATCGCGGTGGTCGGCTTCGACGACATCGAGCTCGCCGCGCTGGTGCAGCCGGGCCTGACCACCGTCGCCCAGGACAAGGCCGGCTTCGGCACGGCCGCCGCCGCCACCCTCGTCGCCATGATCGACGGCACCGCCGCCGTGCCGCCCCCGCCCAGCGTCCTGCCCACCGCACTGATCGTCCGCGGCACGACATAGCACCGGCGGGCCCACCGCGGAGCCCGAGACAGAGGCGGGGTCGCCCCAGCGGCGAACGGTGCGGCCCCGGCCGGGCGAATAGGGTGATCCGGTGACACGCAGGCTTCACGAGCTGGACGCGCTCCGCGGTTTCGCCATCTGCGGGATCATGGTGGTCAACACCTGGCAGCACACCCTCGGCCACCTGGAGGACCCGGGGCGGACCCCCGTCGACTGGGCGGTGGAGAACCTGCTTCAGGGCCGGTTCTACCCGGTCTTCTCGTTCCTGTTCGGCCTGAGCTTCGTGTTGTTCCTCCGCTCCGCCGCCGGGCGGACCCCGCATCCCCGCCTGGCACTGCTGCGCCGTCTGGCCGTGCTGGCCTGCTTCGGCGCCGTGCACTGGGCGGTCAACCCCGGCGAGGTGCTGCTGCCGTACGCGCTCTTCGGGATGCTGGTGCTGCTGCCCGCCTCGTTCCTGCCGCGCTCGGCGGTGCTGCTGCTCGGAGTCGCCGTGACGGCGTGGGCGGCCTCCCTCGGCGGCGGGTTCGTCGCCGGCGGGGTGTTCGTGGTGGTGCTCGTCCCGGGGCTGTTCCTGATCGGGGCGGCCCTGATGGAGTACCGCCCGCCCGAGCGTCTGCTGCTCCCCGCCTTCCTGGTGAGCGCGGCCGCGGGCGGGTGGCTCGTCTGGCTGTGGAACGGCACGTACGCGACGGGCCTCTACACCGCCGCCGGGCTGGCCTGCGCAACGGCCTACTGCACCGGGCTGCTGCTCCTCCTGCGCACCCGGCTGCGCGGCCCCCTCACGGCCGTCCTCAACCCGCTCGGCCGGATGGCGCTGACGAACTACCTGGTGAGCACCCCGGCCATCCTGCTGTCGCTGCCGCTGCTGACCGCCGACCCGACCCGGCTGTCGGGGGTGGCGCTGGCGGCGGCCGTCCTCGCCCTGCAGGTCGCCTTCAGCCGCTGGTGGCTGGCCCGGTTCCGGTACGGCCCGCTGGAGTGGGTGTGGCGGTGCCTGACGTGGATGGAACGGGTCCCGAACCGCCGGATAGGGTCGGAGCCGTGACCCGCATCGCCCTGTGCCAGATCCCGGTCTCCACCGACCCCTCCGCCAACCTCGACCAGGTCCGCCGCTCCATCGAGCGGGCCGCCGCCGACGGCGCGGAGCTGGCGATCCTCCCCGAGGCCTCGCTCACCCGGTACGGCCGGCGCATCACCGAGCTGGCCGAGCCGCTGGACGGGCCGTTCGTCACCGGGCTGGCCGAGTCCGCCCGCGCTCACGGCCTGGCCGTGATCGCCGGGGTGTTCGAGTCGGGCGCGGATCCGGGCGCGGATTCAGGCACAGAGCCGGGCACGGAGCCGGGTGCCGGGCCCATCGCCGGGGACGGGCGCGCGCCCCGGGTGCGCAACACCGCGGTGGCCATCGGCCCCGACGGGGAGCTGAAGGCCGCCTACCGCAAGATCCACCTGTTCGACTCCTTCGGCGCGCGCGAGTCCGAGCTGGTCGAGCCGGGCGACGAGCCGGTGGTCGTGGAGCTGGCCGGGCTCCGGGTCGGCCTGGTCACCTGCTACGACCTGCGCTTCCCCGAGCTGACCCGGGCGCTGGCGGACCTCGGGGCCGACCTGTTCGCGGTGATCGCCGCGTGGGGGTCGGGGCCGATGAAGGAGGAGCACTGGACGACCCTGGTCCGGGCCCGCGCGATCGAGAACACCACCTGGACCGCGGCCGTGGGCCAGGCGCCGAACCCGGAGGCCGCCGACGGCTTCGGCATCGGCCGGAGCCTGCTGGTCGACCCGATGGGCGTGGTCCGCGCCGACCTGGGCCCGACCCCCGCCGTGCAGACGTGCGTCCTGGACCCTCAGGTCACGATTGTCACCCGCAATGCCCTCCCGTGCCTCGAACACCGACGGCTTTCTCCAAAGAGATCGTAAAATGCCATCCGTGAGTGAGCCCCCTGGACGCAGAACGCAGATGCAGAAGGTCATCCCGCCCCGGTTGCTCGTGCCCTACCTGGCCGGTCAGCGGACCGTGATCTCGGGGTACGTCTACCGGGTGCAGGACTGCGTCCGGCTGACCACCCCCGCGCAGCTCTTCATGGGCCTCGACCTGGGGTTCGACGGCTCGGAGCTGGCCGTCACCGTGCCCGAGCTCTACCTCCTGCGCTGGTTCGCCCGGGACGTGGACACCTACGTCGTGCCGTACGGCCCGCACATGGGCGGCGACTGGAACGATTCACCGCCGTTCGCCGGGAACGGCTTCACCACCTCGCGCGAGCACGTCGTGCCGCAGTTCCACACCATGCCGATGCCGATCCCCCCGGGGGCAGAGATCATCCACGTGACCATCGACCGGGAGGAGCGGCCCTTCGCCCTCTACGACGGCCTCACCTGGCGGCCCGCCCCATGAGCGCGGAGATCGAGCCGGTGGCGTCGGGCTTCGTCGCCCGCTATCGGGAGCGCACCTACGCGGCGGCCCTGGGCCCGGACGCGGGCGAGGTCGTGCTGTTCAGCGAGGAGGCCGCCGACGGCTTCGAGCCCGCCCGGGGTTACTGGCGGGCCGCGGTCGCCCGCGAGGACCTCGAGTGGCTGGTGCTGGTCCGCACGGTGGGCGCGTTCGGCGGCGAGCCGTGCCTGGTCCTGGACGCCACGGAGGAGAACGGCGAGGAGAGCCTGCACATCGCCTACACCGGGCACAGCGGGCTGAAGGCCGAGGCGCTGGGCTACTGGATGGTCGACCACGGCGCCTACGAGGTGGTGGTCCCCCGCGACGAGGTCGTCTCGGTCCGGATCGAGCGCGTCCCGGTCCCGCTCACTCCGGCCAAGTCCGAACCGTAGTCCCCGCCCGACCGGCCCGCTACAGCCCGAGCCGGCGGCGGTGAGCACGCGGGCCGGGGGCACGGAGAGGGGACCGTCTGCCGGCGTCTCATCTCGTGACCCCGCGCCCCGCTACAGCCCGAGCCGGCGGTAGCGGGCGAGCCGGGCGGTGAGCCGGTCGGCCGGGTCCCCGCCCAGCAGGCGGGCGATCTCGTACTCCAGCACGGCGCCCACCCGGCGGCAGAACTCCTCCGGCTCGTAGGCGGCGTCCGGCGACTCCGGGACGATCCGGTCCACGATGCCGTCCCGGCGCAGGTCGGTGGATCTCACGCCCTGGGCGGCGGCGATCTCCGGGGCGAAGTCCACGCTCCGGTAGAGGATCGCCGAGGCCCCCTCCGGAGGAAGCGGGGAGAGCCAGGCGTGCTGGGCGGCCAGCACCCGGTCCGCCGGCAGCAGCGCGAGGGCCGCGCCGCCCGCGCCCTCGCCGAGCAGCAGGCAGACCGTCGGGGCGTCGAGCATCACCAGGTCGGCCAGGCAGCGGGCGATCTCGGCGGCCAGGCCGCCCTCCTCGGCCGCCTTCGACAGCGCGGCGCCGGCCGTGTCGATCACGGTGACCAGCGGCAGGCCCAGCTCCGAGGCCAGGCGCATGCCTCGCCGCGCCACCCGGAGCCCGGCCGGGCCGAGCGGCGCCACGGACCGCTGGCGGTACCGGTCCTGGCCGAGCACGACCGCGGGGGCCGCGCCGAACCGGGCCAGGGCCAGCAGCAGGCCGGGGTCGTTCTCGCCGGTGCCGGTGCCGTTGAGCGGGGTGACGTCGCGGGCGCCGGACCGCAGCAGTTCCCGCACGCCGGGCCGGTCGTCCCGCCGGGAGCGGGTGATGGCCTCCCACGCCCCGACCGCCGGGACGTTCCCGTCCGGTTCGGGCCCGGGATCCAGGCCCTCGCGCGGGGCGCAGAGCACGGCCAGCGCCCGGATCGCGATCTGGCGGGCGTCCTCGGCGGAGACGACGGCGTCGACCAGGCCGTGCTCGAAGAGATTCTCGGCGACCTGCACCCCCTCGGGGAAGGGGTAGCCGTGCAGCGACTCGAAGACCCTCGGCCCCAGGAAGCCGATCAGCGCGCCCGGCTCGGCCGCGGTGACGTGCCCGAGGGAGCCCCAGGAGGCGAACACCCCGCCGGTGGTGGGGTGGCGCAGGTAGACGACGTACGGCAGGCCCGCGGCGCGGTGCGCGGCCACCGCGGCGGTGATCTTCACCATCTGGGTGAAGGCGAGCGCGCCCTCCTGCATCCGGGTCCCCCCGGAGGCCGGCGCGGCCAGCAACGGGAGCCGCTCGGCGGTGGCGCGCTCGACCGCGGCGGTGAGCCGCTCGGCCGCGGCCAGTCCGATCGACCCGGCCAGGAAGGAGAACTCGCACGCGACGACCGCGACCCTGCGCCCGTCGAGCAGGCCCTCCCCGGTGATGACGGACTCGTCGTACCCCGAGCGGGCCCGCGCCGCCGCCAGCTCCGCCGCGTAGTCGGACCCCGGCTCCGCGGGGTCGGCGGGCGGGGTGTCCCACGACCGCCACGTGCCGGGGTCGAGGACGGCCGCGATCAGGGCCCGCGCGTCCGGCCGGCCCGGTCTCACCGCGGCGCTCCGTTCTCGTACGCCGCGCCGCGGGCACCCGCTCCCCGCGCGTGCCCCACGCCGCGGACGCCCGCTCCCCGCATCCGGCCGCGCGCCGTACGGCGGGCCCTCAACGCTCCCGCTCCTCGAGCCAGGCCAGCACCTCGTCACCGTGCTGGCCGAGGGCGGGCGGGGCGGTGTGCTCGCGGGGCGGCTCGCCGTCGAAGCGGAGCGGGGGGCCGGGCAGCTCGACGGGGCCGAGCACCGGGTGGTCCACCGTCACGACGAGCCCCTGCGAGCGCGTCTGCTCCCAGGCGTAGACCTCGTCGATGGAGCGGATCGCCCCGGCGGGCACGCCGAGCCCGCCGAGCGCGGCCAGCCAGTGGCCGCGGTCGTGGGCGGCGAGCGCCTTCTCCATGTCGGCGATCAGCTCGTCGCGGTGCGTGAACCGCTCCCGGTTCGTGGCGTACCGCGGGTCCTCCGGATCGATGCCCAGCAGGGCGGCGACCTTCCGCCACTGCCCCTCATTGGCCACCGCGATCTGGATCATGCCGTCGGCGCAGCGGAACGCACCGTAGGGGGCGATCGAGGCGTGGTGGTTGCCGCCCGCCCCCGGCACCCGGCCGCCGACCGTCCAGGCGGTGCCGTGGTAGGAGTGCACGCCGGTCACCGCGGCCAGCAGCGAGGTCCGCACGACCTTCCCCCGGCCGGTGCGCGTCCGCTCGTACAGGGCGGCGGCCACGCCGTAGGCGCCGTGGATGCCGGCGAGCAGGTCGGCGATCGAGGCGCCCACCCGGTACGGCTCGGCGGACGACGGGCCGGTGAGGCTCATCAGCCCGGCCTCGCCCTGGGCGATCTGGTCGTAGCCGGGTCGGCCGCCCTCGGGGCCGTCGTGGCCGAACCCGGTGATCGACAGGACGACCAGGCGGGGGTTGAGCTCGTGCAGCCGCTCGACGGAGAAGCCCAGCCGGTCCAGGACGCCGGTCCGGAAGTTCTCGACCAGCACGTCGCTCTGCCGTACCAGGCGCTCGACCAGGGCCCGGCCCTCGGCGGACTTGAGGTCGAGCGCGATCGAGAGCTTGTTGCGGTTGGCGGCCAGGAAGT
Organism: Planomonospora sp. ID91781; assembly: GCF_015711595.1. Taxonomy (NCBI): domain Bacteria; kingdom Bacillati; phylum Actinomycetota; class Actinomycetes; order Streptosporangiales; family Streptosporangiaceae; genus Planomonospora; species Planomonospora sp. ID91781. The sequence continues at coordinate 1,721,606 of NZ_JABTEY010000002.1, forward strand.
AGGTGGAGATGTCACCCTCGGGGCCGACGAAGGGCGGGCCCCAGCCCCGTGACTCGTCGCCCCCGTCGGGGTGCTCCACCTTGATCACTCTGGCGCCGAGGTCGCCGAGCATCTGCGCGGCGTGCGGCCCGGCCAGCGCGCGGGACAGGTCCAGGACGACGATGTCGCCAAAGGCTCCCTGCAAGATCGACCTCCGGGTGAGAGTCGCCGATCCTAGCCGAACAGGGCCCGGAAAGGCACGGGGGCGCACGGCGGGCGTGCGAGCTCTCCGTGCGGAACGATACCCGCGGGTAACCTCCGTGTCTCCTCCCCCGCCGGCTCCGGCCCCGCCGTCCTCGCGCGGCCGGGTGGCACCATGGGGGGATGGCGGCCACGATCTCCTTCCCGGACCTGGCCGCGATGGTCGGGGCGCTGCCGCCGTCGTGCGGGCCGGTGCGGATCGTCGCGGTGGACGGGCCCGGCGGCTCGGGGAAGACCACCTTCGCCGGACGGCTCTCCCGCGCGCTGGACGCCCAGGTGATCCACAGCGACGACTTCCCGGTGCCGTGGGACGAGCCGCCGGCCGCCTGGTTCGCGCACGTCGAGGAGCAGGTGCTCGGGCCGCTGGCGGCGGGCCGGGCCGGCGGTTACCGGCGCTACGACTGGGTGCGGGGCGTGTTCGCCGAGCGGGTGGACGTGCCGGTCGCACCCGTCCTGGTGCTGGAGGGCGTGAGCACGGCCCGCCGCACGGCCCCGGTCGCCTACGCGGTGTGGGTGGAGGCACCGCGGGAGCTGCGGCTGGCCCGCGCCCTGGCCCGGGACGGCGCGCACCTGGAGCCGCAGTGGCGGACCTGGATGCGTGCCGAGGACGAGTGGTTCGCCGCCGACCGCACCCGCGAGCGCGCCGACCTGCTGGTCGACGGCACGGTGGACGTCCCGGGCGGCTTCGCCCCGATCGCCGCCTCCGGCTGAGCTCGGCCGAGGGCTCCCCGCCCCACGGCGGTCCGGGCGCGCACGCCGCCGAGCCGCCGGTCGGCCTGCCGTCAGCGTCCGCGGAGCAGTTCCTCGGTGTAGGCGGCCAGCCGGGCGGCGTCACCGGGGTCCAGCGTCCTCAGGGACGGGTCGACCGGCTTCCCGCGGTCGATCGCGGAGAGCGGATCCGCCGGCGGGCGATCGATCCACCCGACGATCGGCCGGACCGCGTCGGCCACCGGGCGGGCGAAGAACCTCGCGAGCAGTTCGATCGAACCGCGGACCAGCGGATGCTGCTGGTCCCCGGTCCCGCTCCGGGTGAATCCAGGATGGTAGAGGACATAGCGCACCCTGCTTCCGGCCTGGCCGGCGAACGCGACGCCGAGCAGGTCGTTCGCCCGGCCGGCCTGGAGCTGGGCGCGCACCTGGCCGTAACGGCGCGTCAGCTGAGGGTCCTCCCAGAAGATCCGGCCCGCGGTGTTGCCGACACCGGCCACGTTTATGATCACCGGATCGGGGGCGGCGTCGAGGAGCGGGCGCAACCGGTGGCCGAGCAGATAGCGGCTCAGGTAGTACAGGGCGAAGGTGGATTCCAGTCCGTCCTCCGTCTCCCTGCGTCTGGGGCTCACCCGGTTGGCGAACAGCACCAGCGCGTCGATGCCGTCATGGCTGTCGGAGATATGGGCGACGACCCGTTCGACCTCGGCGATCGAGGACAGATCCGCCCGCACGAACCGCAGGTTCGGGCTCGCCGCCCTGTCGAGCAGGGCCCGTCCCTTGACCTCGCTGCTGCCGATGACCGTGACGCGGTCTCCCCTCGCGAGCCGCTCCAGGGCGGTCGCGCGGCCCATGCCGTCGGTGCCGCCGCTGATGATCACGTTCTTCGGTGGTGGTCCCGGCACGCCGTCCTCCGTAGTCTCGATATCGGCTGGTTCGATGGTGGAACACCGCGCCCGAGGCGGAAAGAAGGCAGTTTCATGTCCGATGCGTACACGCGTGTTCCCTCCGTCCTCACCCACCGGCTGCCCCGCCCGGTACCGGCCGACGAGCTCGCCGCCTGCCCGGTCGGGGAGGTCTTCCGGCGGATGGGGGACAAATGGAGCATGCTGCTGGTGGTCCTGCTCGGGAGCGGACCGCACCGGTACGGTGAGCTGCACCGGGCCGTCGAGGGCATCAGCCAGCGCATGCTGACCCGCACGCTGCGCGGTCTGGAGACCGACGGGCTGGTCTGGCGCGAGGTGCACCCCACGACGCCCCCCGCAGTCGAGTACGGTCTGACTCCGCTCGGGCTGACACTGCTCGAACCCCTGTCGGCGCTGGCCGACTGGGCGGTGCGCCACGAGGCGGAGATCGGTGAGGCCCGATCCCGCCACGGAGGCGCCCGGGCTCCGCGGTGACCGCGCGGGGGACGTCCCGGAGGGGCCGCGCTACGGGGCGTGCAGGACCGGCGCGTCCAGCGCCCGCACCGTCGGGTCGTCCGCGCCCACGTCGGTGACCACTCCGGCGACCTCGGCCAGGGGCAGCACGGCGAACCGGGAGGCCGCGCCGATCTTCTCCGAGCTCGCCAGCACGTAGGTGTCGGCGGCCCGGCGCGCCAGGGCGCGTTTCATCGCGGCCTCGTCGGCGTCGCCGGTGGTCAGTCCCGCCTCGGGGTGGACGCCGGTCACGCCGAGCAGGAAGAGGTCGGCGTTCAGTCCCCGCGCGGCCTCCATCGCGGCGGCGCCGCAGGCGACCATCGAGTGCTTGAACAGCCGCCCGCCGATCAGGTAGACCTCCACGTCCCGGTGGTCGGCCAGCGCGCTCGCCACGGTCGGGCTGTGCGTCACGACGGTGGCCCGCAGGTCGGGGGGGAGCGCGCGCGCGACGGCCAGGGCGGTCGTGCCGCCATCGATGATCACTGTGCTGCCCGGCCCGACGAGCGCGGTCGCGGCGGCCGCCACCCGCTGCTTGCCGGACACCTGGACCTCCCGGCGGGCGGCGTAGTCGGCCGTCGCGGGCGACGCGGGCAGCGCGCCGCCGTACACCCGCTGGCACAGCCCCGCCGCGGCGAGGTCGCGCAGGTCGCGGCGGATGCTGTCCTCGGACATGCCGAGTTCGGCGGCGAGGTCCTTGGCGACGATCCGGCCGTCCGTACGCAGGCGTTCGAGCAGCAGGTCACGGCGTTGAGCGGCAAGCATGCACGTTTCTCCTTGTTTTTTCCGATTATTGCACGATACGGTCGGCACCATGCTCATTCTGATCGCAGGCCCCTACCGCTCGGGCACCGACGACGACCCCGAACTGATGGCACGCAACCTGGCCCGGCTGGAGGAGGCGGCGTGGCCGATCTTCCGCAGCGGCCACGTCCCCATGATCGGCGAGTGGGTCGCGCTCCCCGTGCTGCGCGGCGCCGGCGGCACCGGACCGGCCGACCCGGTGGCCGAGCAGATCATGTACCCCACCGCGGAACGCCTGCTGCGGCACTGCGACGCGGTGCTGCGGCTGCCCGGCGAGTCCACCGGAGCCGACCAGGACGTCCGGATCGCCCGGGAACGCGGCCTGCCCGTCTACCACCGGCTCGAGGACGTCCCCGGCTACCGGTCCACCGAGGAGGACGATTGACCGCTCTCCGGCCATGACTTGACTTCCGCGATCACCGTAATGCCTCTTTCGCTAATCGATTAGCGAAAGAGGCATTACGGTGATCGAGTTCCACCTCGACCGGGGGTCGGGGATGGCGACCTACCTCCAGCTCGCCCAGCAGGTCAGGCAGGCCCGCGCGGCCGGACTCGACCAGGACGGCATGGAGACGCTCTTCGCCCTGGCACTCGCCGGATCCCCTACGGAGGAGACGGCATGACCCCCGCGCTGCGGACGCCTGGCTGGTCAGTGGAGCCTGGATCGATCCGGCGGAAATGGAACTCGCGGAACCGCCCACCGGGGTCCGCCGCCGCCGGACGACGGAAGCCCGGGGTTCGCGCCACCCAGGTGACAGAGCGCATCCGTATGGGTACAGTGGTTGTGCCGCCCCTCGCTGAGGGGAGTGGAAGTGAGCCCGGGTGGACCGCCGGACGACGGAAGCCCGGGCTTTGCGCTATTCAAAGCTCAATCAACGGAGATCCGTTCGATCAGCACCCCTCTACCGAGCGCCTTCACCAGGCTTTCCTCTCCGATCTCTGCCAGCGAAGCCGCGCCTGCGACGATGTCCGGCATCCATACCAGCGGATCCGCAATCGGATTCCGCCAAGCAGCCCTGATCCGGTCCGGAAGCATGCTTCTGATACGCATGATGTCGATCATTTTCCTATCCGAAGCATCAAGCTGCGGCCCTCGAGATTCGAAGACCACCTCTCCGATATCGCGGTTCGACGATTCCCAGAGCAGGCGCTCCATGCATTTCCTGCGGGCGCGTTCCTGGCGGCCGCGGTCCAGGCCCGTGCCGATGACGACGATGCCGCAGGGCCGGAGGGCGCCGATGGCCTCGACCAGCTGGACACGGCGCTTGTCCTTCTCGTCCCGCCAGTGGAGCCGCCGCTGGTTGCGCAGGAGCAGGCCCCACAGGACCGCCCGATAGCCTTCCGCGCACGTCGGGGGAACCAGTACGGCCGCCATCAGGTACAGACCGGACGACACGCGCATGGATTCGTCAACATAGGCGAAGTGCGGGGGATTCACGACGGATCATGCTAGTCCGATCGATGACCTGGCGTGATGAAATCATCACTCAGGGTCCGCACTCGCATGCGGCAGGCGGATGATCAGCGAGTCTGCACCGAATCTTCACCCCGGCGAACCCTCGCCCTCTTGCCGTACTTATCGAATATCGATAGATTATCATCGTTGCTCGATAGAAGGAGAGACGATGGGAAAGCTGACAGTGCACGCGCTGCGCGCCGTGCTCGCGGCGCTGCTCGCGGGTTCGGTGTTCGTGCAGGCGGTGATGGTGCCGCTGCTCGCCTCCGACCTGGAAGGGCTGCGCCCGGAGTTCGCCTACCTGCGCCCCCCGCTGCTCGCGATCGTCTTCCTGGGCGTCGTGGCCGCCCAGGTCGTCCTGGTCTGCGTGTGGCGGCTGGTGACGATGGTGCGCCGCGGGACGGTGTTCTCGCACGCCGCCTTCCGCTACGTGGACATCGTGATCGGCGCGTTCACGGCGGCCGCCCTCCTGGTGTTCGCGCTCGGGGTCGTCCTGGCGCCGGGCGACCCCGTCCCCCCGGGCGTCGTCCTGCTGATCGGCGGGATCGGCCTGGCGGTCCTGGGGGTCGCGCTCGTCGTGCTCGTGCTGCGGATGCTGCTCGCCCAGGCCGTCGCGCGCGACGTCGAGGCGACGCGGATGCAGGCCGAGCTGGAAGAGGTGATCTGATGCCGATCACCGTCGACATCGACGTGATGCTGGCCAGGCGGAAGATGTCCGTGGGCGAGCTCGCGGACCGCGTCGGGATCACGCCCGCCAACCTGGCGGTGCTCAAGAACGGCCGCGCCAAGGCGGTGCGCTTCACGACGCTCGAGGCGCTCTGCGAGGCGCTGGACTGCCAGCCGGGAGACCTGCTGCGGTGGGAGGCCGGGGACGCGGGGAACGCAGGGGACGCCCTGCACGAGCAGGCGGCGGCCGCCGGCCCCGAGGCCGCAGCCGCCGGCGACCGCCCCTGACGGCGCGACCACCGGCCCCGAGGCCGCGGCCGCCGGAGGAGACTGCCTACGGCGGCCGCGTCCCGCTTCCGACCGTCACGGGCTACCGTCTTTACGATGTAGATCAGCAGACTGCCCGGGCGCGGTCCGCCGGGCAGGGTTCACAGGAGGTCCACCTCCGCGTACGGCAGGCCGCCGGACAGCGCGGGGAAGCCCGGCCCCCGGTCGAAGAACGGCCCCTTCTCCGGGAGCAGGGCGCGCAGCCCGGCGCGGCGGAGTTCGGTGGCCCCGGCGTCCACGCGCGGGTCGTCGGGCGGGCCGTGCAGCACCACGCCGTAGTCGTCACGGGCGCCCTCGACCGAGACCTTCCCGTCGCGGACGTCGGCGGCCACCGCCTCGGCCGGGCGGTCCAGCGGGCAGCCCCAGCCCCCTCCCCCGGTGGTGCGGATCCGGATCACCTCGCCCGCGCGCACCGGCGCGTCGTCGACCAGACCCTCCATCGGCCGCCCCTCGATCTCCACCGTGAACGGCCGACCGGCCCGCCCGCCGTTCACCCCCCAGCAGGACAGGATCGACCGGTCGGCGACGGACATGAACGAGGCGTCGCGGAGCACCCGGATGTGCTTGTCGTAGCCGAGGCCGCCCCGGTGCAGCCCCGGGCCGCCGGAGTCGACCGCCAGGCCCAGGCGCTCGACCCGCAGCGGCCAGCGCGACTCGGCGAACTCGACCGGGATGTTGCGCGAGTCGGGCACGACGTGGATCGTGTCCTCCCCGTCGGCGTACCAGCGCCCGCCCGAGCCGCCGCCCAGGACCTCCCGCATCAGGTACGGCGCGCCGTCGGCGCCGGTGCCGTGCACGCCGGTGTAGCGGATCGTCTCCTGGTCGGCGGGCATGCGCCCGCCGGTGGCCTTGGCCAGCACCCCGGCCAGCACGCCCAGCAGCCGCAGGATCACGAACGTGCGGGCGTTGGTCGGCGCGGGGAAGACCGGGGTGAGCAGCGTGCCCTTGGCCGGGAAGCGCATCTCGATCAGCGGGACGACGCCCTCGTTGACGTCGAGCTCGGCCATCCGCTCCGGGGTCTCGGCGAGGTTGCGCAGGATCGGGGCGAGCCACTTCTTCAGGAACACCCCGTCGGCGTAGTCTCCCGCGTGGTTGATCGGCCCCCTGGCCTGCGGGGAGGTCCCGGTGAAGTCGATGACGAGGGGGCGGTCGGCGGAGTGGTCGACGGTGAGGGTGATGCGCTGGGCGTGCAGCCGGGGCGCGTCCACCCCGTCGTGCTCGGCGTAGTCCTCCCACACGTGCACGCCCCCGGGGATCCTCGCCAGCAGCTCCCGCCGGAACGTCTCGGTGGTCTTGGCCAGGATCGCCTCGAAGCAGTCCTCGACGGCCTCGCGCCCGTAGCGGTCGAACAGCTCCTCCAGCCGCCGCGCGCCCATCAGGCAGGCCGAGCACTCGGCGTCCAGGTCGCCGGCGAGCGAGTCGGGCGTCCGGGAGTTGCGCGTCATGATGGTCAGGGCGGCCCGGTTGGGCACGCCCCGGTCCCAGAGCCTGATCGGCGGGACCATCAGCCCCTCCTCGAACACGCTCCGCGCGCCCGACGGCATCGACCCCGGGCAGGCGCCCCCGATGTCGTCGTGGTGCCCGAAGGCCTGCACGAACGCGACGACCTCGCCGCCGTGGAAGACCGGGACGGTGACGCACAGGTCCGGCAGGTGGCCGATGCCGCCCTCCGACAGGTAGACGTCGTTGTGGAAGAACACGTCGCCCGGGTTCATCTCCGCCACCGGGAAGTCGCGGACGACCGGCTGGACCAGCGCCGAGTAGGACCGGCCGGTCAGCTTGCGCAGCCGTACGTCGTGGATGCCCGCGCGGAAGTCGTGCGCGTCGCGGATCATCGGGGAGCGGGCGGTGCGCGCGATCGCGGTCTCGACCTCCCGCTCCACCGAGGCGAGCGTGCCCTGGACGATCTCCACCAGCACCGGGTCGGCGGCCGTCATGCTCCTGCCCTCTCGCTCGGCTCGCGGCGGACCACGAGGTTGCCGCGGCGGTCGGCCGCGGCGGTGAAACCCGGGTGCACCGGGAGCGTGGAACCGTACTCCTCGACCACCGCGGGGCCGCGGACCACGTCGCCGGGGCGCAGATCGGCGCGGCGGAAGATCGGGGTGTCCCTGCCGCCGTCCTCCCCGGGGGCCCGGTCGTCGTCGAAGTGCACGGGGCGGGTGCCGGCCGGGGCGAGAGGCGGGTCGTGCGGGCCGCGCGGCGGGCGTTCGGCGATCACCGGGCGGGCGATGGGGCCGATCCCGGAGACGCGGAGGTTGACCCATTCGACGCCGTGCCGGGGATCGTCGCGGTAGCCGTAACCGTAGAGCGCGCGGTGCGCCTCGTGGAAGCGGTCCAGCACCTCGGCGCGCCAGGCCTCGTCCGGCGGCCCGGCCGGGGCGGGCACGCGGACCTCGTAGGCCTGGCCGTAGTAGCGCAGGTCGGCGCTGCGCGCGAAGACGGGCTCGGTGAAGCCCTCGCGCGCCAGCGCCTCGGCCGCCCGGCCCTCCAGCTCCCCGAAGATCTCCGCGGCGGCCTCCAGCGGGAGGTCGCGGGTGACGAAGGTGCGCACGTAGTCGTTCTTGACGTCCACGGTGAGCAGGCCGAACGCCGAGACGTTGCCGGGGTCGGGCGGGACGATCACCGACGGCAGGCCGAGGATGTCGATCAGGCGGCAGACCAGCAGCGGCCCGGAGCCGCCGAAGGCCACCATCGGGAAGTCGCGCACGTCCAGCCCGCGTTCGACGGTCAGCCGCCGGATGGCGTTCGCCTGGTTGAAGGCGCTGATCTCCAGGACGCCGGTCGCCGTGCGCTCCGGGGTCAGCCCGAGTTTCGCCGCCAGCGTCTCCACCGCCCGCCGGGCGGCCCCGGCGTCGAGCGGGACCTCCCCGCCCAGCAGGTGCGCGGGGACCCGGCCGAGGAAGACGTGCGCGTCGGTGACGGTGACCTCGGTGCCGCCCCGGCCGTAGCAGACGGGCCCCGGGTCGGCGCCGGCGGAGGCCGGGCCGACCTTGAGCGCGCCCTCGGGGGAGGTCCGGGCGACCGACCCGCCGCCCGCGCCCACCGTCACGATGTCGATCATCGGGATCCTGCACGGGTAGCGGCCGACGCCGCCCTCGGTGGTGAGCGACGGCTCCCCGTCGAGCACGACGGCGACGTCGGTGGAGGTGCCGCCGCCGTCCAGCGTGATCACCGACGGGTGCCCGGCGGAGGAGGCGACCAGCGCGGCGCCGAGCGCGCCCGCGGCCGGTCCGGAGAGCACGGTGGTGATCGGCTGGTGCACCACCTCCGCGGCCGAGAGCACGCCGCCGTTGCTCTTCATCACCGAGAACGGCATGCCGAGGCGCTCGGACAGGCGGGCCAGGTAGCGGCGCATGGTCGGTTTGACCGCGGCGTCCACGAGCGTGGTGACCGACCGCTCGTACTCGCGGTACTCGCGCAGCACGTCGCTGGAGATCGAGACGACCGCCTCGGGGTGCTCGCGCTCCAGGACCTCGCGCATGCGCAGCTCGTGGACGGGGTCGGCGTAGGAGTGCAGGAAGCACACGCCGATCGCGGTGATCCCCCGCTCCCGGAACCAGCGGGCGGCGGCGACGGCCCCCTCGGTGTCGAACGGCCGGACCTCGGCGCCGGTGTGGTCCAGCCGCCCGCCGACGGTCCTGACCCGGTGCGCCGGGACGATCCGGGGCGGCTTGACCCAGAAGTAGGAGTTGCCGTAACCGTCGGGGACGCTCTGCCGGGCGATCTCCAGGACGGACTCGAAGCCCTCGGTGGTGACGAAGCCGAGGTCGGCGATGCGGTCCTCGAGGAGCTGGTTGGTGGCGACCGTGGTGCCGTGCACCACCGCCGAGACGGCCGCCCCCTCGGCCCGGCCGAGCACCTTGCGGATGCCCGCCATGAAGCCCTCCGCCGGATCGGCCGGGGTGGAGGGGGTCTTGGTGGTGGTGATCTCACCGGTCTGCTCGTCCACCATGACCACGTCGGTGAACGTGCCCCCGGTGTCGACGCCGATACGGACGCTGCGCATGCCCCCGTGTCTACCCAGTCGCGCCGAGCCCGCAAATCGGCGCACACTGCCGAAACCCCTCCCGGTCCTTGGGCAACTCGCCGCCGCGCCCGTACCGGGAACTCTCCGGCCGCCCCGATCGCTGAACGGGTGACGATCCCCTACGAACCCCTACGAAACGGAAGAGGCTCCCTTCTTGCGCAGCTCGTTCTTCGGCAACCTGGACCAGGGCCAGGTTCCCGGCCACTTCACCCTGCAGAACCCCAAGATGCTGCGCGTGCAGCTGAACGGGGAGGACGTGCTGGCCCGGCAGGGCTCGATGGTCGCCTTCCAGGGGCGGATGGACTTCGACTACGAGGGCGGCGGCGTCGGGAAGTTCCTGAAGAAGATGGTCACCGGCGAGGGCGCGCCGCTGATGCGGGTGCGCGGGCAGGGCGTGCTCTTCCTCGCCGACGACGCCCAGGACGTGCACCTGTTCTACCTGGAGAACGAGGCGATCACCGTCAACGGCAGGAACCTGCTGGCCTTCGACCCGCACCTGTCCTGGGACATCAACCGGGTGCAGGGCGCGGGCATCGCCGCCGGCGGCCTGTTCAACACCACGGTCTCGGGCACCGGCTGGGTGGCGGTCACCGCGCACGGCACGCCGGCGATGCTCGACGCCGCCTGGGGGCCGACCTACGCCGACGGCCAGTCGGCGGTCTGCTGGAGCACCTCGCTGCAGGTGGGGATCAACCGCACCTTCAAGGCGGGGGCGCTCATCGGGCGCGGCAGCGGCGAGGCCGTGCAGCTCGCCTTCCAGGGGCAGGGCTTCGTCCTGGTCCAGGCCAGCGAGGGCCCGGTCGTCCCGCAGGCGCGGGGCTGACCCCGGCCCGCGCTCCCGGCGACGCCCCGGCGGCCGATCCGCGGACGCGGACCGCCCGCCGGGGCCGCGGGCTCCTCGGAACAGGGCCGCCGCCGGCCGGATCCCCTCGGATGGGACCGGTCGGCGGCGGTCCGGCGGGGCGGGTCAGCGGCGGCGGCCGCCCATGATGGAGCCGATCACCGCGTCGGCGTCGTGCGCGTGCACCTTGGCGGCCAGCCGGATCGCCATCTCGTTCGTACGGCGCAGCTCGGCCTCGACCCGGTCCTTGCCGGACTGCCCGACCTGGACGCCGAAGTAGGCTCCGATGATCGCTCCGGAGACCCCGACGAGACCGGCGAACGGCGCACCGCCGCCGCCGTCGCGCATCGCGACGACGACGAACCCGACCAGGATGACGATCAGGCCCGTCAGGACCACGTAGAACCCGTACCGCCAGCGGGCCGCCTCGGCCTTGGCCGCGACGGCCTCGTCCTCGGTCATCATCGCCGCGAGCGCGGGCGGCATCTCGCCGTGGTCCGGCGCCGCGGAGATCTTGGCCAGCGGCGCCGTGGGCGCCGCCGCCGGGGGAAGGGGTGGGGTCTTGGCGGTCGTCACAGGTGTGCTCCCATGTTTCTGTCGGCCAAAAGAATCTCCCACGCTTTGTCGGAGGCAAGCCGAGTCGGGCTTGACCTACGCGGGACCTGGCATTCCTACCAGTTGTATCCCTGCTCAAACACCATGGGCAAACCCGCTAAGCTGGCCCGTCGTGACCGAATCGTCCGCGCTCTCCCCCGTCCCCGTCCCCGTCGCGAACCGGGACGGGGTCCTGCGCTTCTACTTCGGCCCCATGGACTGCGGCAAGTCCACGCTGGCCCTGCAGATGAACTACAACCACGGTCGCCAGGGCAGGCGCGGGATGGTCCTGACCAAGCACGACCGCTCCGGCGGGCCGCGGATCACCAGCCGGATCGGCCTGGGCAGCGAGGCCGTCGAGGTCGACGACGACCTGGACCTGGTCGCCCTGGTCACCGACCGCAAGCCGATCGACTACGTGATCTGCGACGAGGCCTGCTTCTACACCGTCGCCCAGATCGAGCAGCTCGCCGACCTGACCGACGACTTCGGCATCGACGTCTACGCCTTCGGCCTGGCCTCCGACTTCCGCTCGCGGATGTTCCCCGCCGCCCAGCGCCTGTTCGAGCTCGCCGACGAGATCAGCCGGCTGCAGGTCGAGGTGCTGTGCTGGTGCGGCCGTCCCGGCCTGCTGAACGCCCGCGTGGTCGACGGCGAGCTGGTCCGCACCGGTGAGCAGGTCGTCATCGGCGACACCGGCGTCGACCCGGTCCGCTACCAGGTGCTCTGCCGCCGCCACTACCGCTCCGGCGACCTCGGCGTGAGCTGAGCGGCCGATCCCGGTCCGGGCCGTGCCGCCGCGCCCCCGCGGGCGGCCCACAGGCCCAGGACGACCAGCGCCGCGACCTCGGTCACCGCCATCCCGCGCTCGACCAGGCCCAGCGGCATCACCTGCCACCAGCGCAGCCCGCCGTACTCGGCCACCGCCACGCCCCCGGCGATGCCCAGCACCCACAGCAGCGAGCCCAGGCCCAGCGCGGAGACCGCGAGGGCGGGCCGGCGCCACTGCGGATGGCGCCGCCACGGCCTGGCGATGACCAGCGCGGCCAGGGGCAGGCTGAGGAACGCGACGATGCCGCCCACCCGGTGGATGCTCCCGCCGAGGCTGGGCCCGACGGACCAGTCGTGCTTGGGGAACCAGGCCGCCACCAGCAGCCCCGCGCTCCACGCGGTCAGCGCGACCGTCCCGGACGACCGGACCGCGGCCACGCCCCGGCCCACCAGGGAGGCCCCGATCGCCAGCGATCCCGCCGCGAGCAGGGCCAGGCCCAGCGCGAAGAGCCAGCCGTGCTCGCCGAGCCCGTGCTCGCTGATCGTCCGCCGGAACGGGTCGATCTCGGCCAGGTAGGCCAGGTCCAGACCCAGGACGATCATCGCCCCGGCTCCCACGGCTCCCAGTCCCGCCTGCGCGGCTCGTTGCACGGTCGTCCTCCCGCCGGTCCTCTTTCCTCACCCAACGGGAGCCGCCCGCCCGGGATTCCGGACGTCCTGTACTCCGGCGCCCTGCATTCCGGCGCCCTGGAGCCACCCGTCCGGGATCCCGGCCGCCGCCGTGCCCGGTCGGGGGGTCAGCTCCTCAGTCTCCGGAACCGGCGTACGGAGAGCGGGAGGAAGACGGCGGTGAGCAGCACCGGCCACGCGACCGCCAGGAGCTCCGCGTGCTGCGCCGCCCAGGTCTCCCCCGCGAAACCCGGGTTGCCGAAGAGGTCCCGGACGGCCGCGGCCGTCGCCGAGAGCGGGTTCCACGCGGCGACGGCGCCGAGCCAGGCGGGCATCGTGGCCGGATCGACGAAGACGGCGGACAGGAATCCCACGGGCCAGACCAGGATCTGGACGGCGGTCACCGCCTCCGGCCCGCTCGCGGCCAGGCCGATGAAGATCCCGACCCACAGCAGGGCGAAGCGGAGCAGGAGCAGCAGGCCGAGCGCGGTGAGAGCGGAACCGCGGCCCCCGTACCAGCTCCATCCCAGCAGCAGCCCGGTGCCTGCCAGGACGGCCAGGCCGACGACCGAGTTGAGCATGTCGGCGGCGCACCGGCCCAGCACGACGGCCGAGGAGCTCATCGGCAGCGAGCGGAACCGGTCGGTCACCCCCTTGGCGGCGTCCGTGGTCACCGCCGTCATGGTGGTCTCCAGGCCGAAGAGCATGGCCAGGGCGAACATGCCGGGCATCAGGAAATCGAAGTAGCCGCCGGGGCCGGGAGTCGTGATCGCGCCGCCGAACAGGCCGCCGAACATCAGCACGGTCATCACGGGGAAGAGCCATCCGACGACGACCGCTCCCGGCCGCAGGGCCCAGTGGGTCAGATCGCGCAGAGTGATGGTCCAGGCGTCCGCCAGCGCCCGGCCGATCCGGGACGGCGCCGGAGGGGGCGCCGGGACGGGCGGGCGGGAGGTGTCCGCGGGGACGGTGTCCATCGGCGTTCCTTCTTCCTTTCGAGGGGTCGGCGGATCGTGCGTCATGCCCGTCCGGACGCTCCCGGCGGGGCGGCTCGCCGGGGCGCCGTGTTCATCCGCCGTGTTCACCCGGAGGCCTCCTGCGGGGCGGCCGCGGCCGCCCCGTCCGCCGGATCCGCGCGGCCGGCGGCCGTACCGGTGGCCGGAGTCCCGCCTGTCAGGTGGAGGAAGACCTCGTCGAGCGTCGGGCGGCGGAGCGCGAGGTCCTCCGGTTCGATCCCCGCCTCGTTCAGCTCCGTGGCCAGCCGGATCAGCGCCCGGACGCGCCCGGCGACGGGGATGCCGATCCGGTGGGCGGTCCGGTCGACGTCCGGCTCACCGGAGGCGATCCGGGCGGCGACGGCCCGGGCCGCCTCGGTGTCCTCCGGGCCGGAGAGCACCAGGTCGATCCGGTCGCCGCCGAGGGCGGACTTGAGCTCGTCGGGGGTGCCCTCCGCGACGACCCGGCCCGCCGCGAGCACGCAGACGCGGTCGGCCAGCCGGTCGGCCTCCTCCAGGTACTGCGTGGTCAGCAGCACGGTGGTCCCGGCGTCCACCAGCTCGCGGACCGCGGTCCAGACCTCCTGCCGGGCGGCGGGGTCGAGGCCCGTCGTCGGCTCGTCGACGAACAGCACCGGAGGCGACACGATGAGGCTCGCCGCGAGGTCGAGCCGGCGGCGCATGCCCCCGGAGTAACCGCTCGCCGGTCTTCGCGCGGCCCCGGCCAGGGAGAACCGCTCCAGCAGCTCGTCGGCCCGCCGCGCGGCCGCCGCGGCGGGCAGGCGGTTGAGCCTGCCGAACATCACGAGGTTCTGCCGTCCCGTCAGGACCTCGTCGACCGCGGCGTACTGGCCCACCAGCCCGATGCGCTCGCGGACCTGCCGCCCCTGTCTGCGGACGTCGAACCCGGCCACGCTCGCCCGGCCCGCGTCCATGTCCAGCAGCGTGGACAGGATCCGGACCGCCGTCGTCTTCCCGGCTCCGTTGGGGCCCAGCAGCCCGCAGACGGACCCCTTCCCCACCCGCAGGTCGAACCCGTTCAGGCCCGCGCCGCCCGCCGGTCCCCCGTAGTTCTTGCGCACGTCGTGCGCGGTGATCGCGCTTGCGGCGTCCGTCACTTCCGCCCTCCTCGCTCCGCGACCACCGGACGGCTCTCCGCCGGTGGCCCGAATGGTTTGGTACGTCGTACCGTACATCGTACGGAACGGTTAGGATAGGGCCGGTGACGAGGATTCGGAGTTCGTTCCCATGAGCGCGAAAAGGGCCCCCGACGCCGATCCGGCCCGCAGCCTGGCCCTGCTGTGGAGCTCGCACAGCAGACCGGGGCGGTCGGGGCTGACCGTGCGCGCGATCGTCGAGGCCGCCATCGGGATCGCCGACGCCGAAGGGCTCGACGCCGTCTCCATGCGCCAGGTCGCCGAGCGCCTGGGGGTCGGCACCATGTCGCTCTACACGCACGTCCCCGGCAAGGCCGAGCTGACCGACCTGATGGTCGACACCGCCTACGGGCGGCTCTACGACGACGTGGACGCGCCGGCGGCGCAGCCCGGCGGCTGGCGCGGCGGGATGGAGTTCGTCGCCGCGCGCAACTGGGACCTCTACCGGCGCCACCCCTGGATGCTGCAGGCCCCCGGCGGCCGGCCCGTCCTGGGTCCGAACGCCGTGCTGAAGTACGAGGCCGAACTGCGCCCCCTGGACGGCGTCGGGCTGTCCGACGTCGAGATGGACTCCGTCCTCGCCCTGGTCCTGACCCACGTCGAGGGCACCGCCCGGCTCGGGGCGAGCATGGCCCGGGCCCAGCAGGACAGCGGGATGAACGAGACCGAGTGGTGGACGGTCAACGCTCCGCTGCTCGACAAGGTGATGGACGCCTCCCGCTTCCCGGTGGCCTCCCGGGTCGGCGAGGCCGCGGGCCGGGAGCACCAGGGGGCGGCCGACCCGGCGCACGCCCTCGCCTTCGGCCTGGCGCGCATCCTCGACGGGGTGGCGGCGCTGATCGCGGGCAGGTGACGGAGCGGGCCCGCGGTCCCCGCCGCGGGCCCGCCCGCCGGGATCGGGACCTCCCCTACCCGGGACGGCCCCGCTCGGCGGACGCCCGAAGGACGGCCCCGCTCGGCGGAGGCCCGCTCAGGAGCCCGCGGCGATCTCCGCCAGGCGCGCGTCCAGCTGCACGGGGTCGCCGTCGACGAGCGCGGACACCGCCCGCCACCAGGCGAACCACTCCCCGCTGCGCCACATCCAGTCGACGCGCTCGATCGCGGCGACGACGTCGCCCCTGACCCGCCACTCCGGGCCGGTCTGCGCCGCGCCGGCGCCGTGGCGCAGCGCCCAGGCGCGCAGCGTCCGGGCGGCCCCGGCGTCCACCGGCGTGCCGTACGGGCTCGGGTCCTCCCCGCCGAGGGGGTGCGGGCCGAGGCCGGCCGCCACGCCCCAGCTCCACTGGGCCTCGGCCGGGCGGGAGTAGCGCAGCGAGTCGAAGTCGAGGTTGGAGCCGAGGTCGCCGTCCGGGCGGCGGACCACCACGGCGTCCAGGCGCCCGCCCGCGTCGAAGGAGAGCACGATCCTGTCACCGGGGGCGGCGCCGCCCGGCAGCGCGACGCGGTCCTCCGCCTGCCAGGAGTTCAGGTCCACGGCCGCGGCGGGCTCTCCCCACCGGCGGTCGGCGGCGTCGTCGGCGATCCAGGCGGTGAGCATCTCCAGCACGGTCAGATCGGTCCAGGGCTCCACGGCGGTCGCGGAGCGGAGCACCTCGTCGGGGACGAGCGGCTTGCCGCCCCGGGCCCGCTCCCACCACCGCGGTCCCAGCTCACGCGTCCCGACCAGCAGCCCGGCCAGCGAGGCCAGCTCGGCGGACCTGCGGGTCAGCGAGGCGCCGCGGGCGAGCTCAACGCAGCGGGCGACGCGGTCGGCGCCCAGCACGGCCTCCGCCTCGCGCACCAGGGCGGCCGCGGAGAGCCGCTCCTCTCCGAGGAGATCGCGGATCAGTCGTCTGGCCTCGGTCCGGGCGTCCTCCGCACGTGCCTCGCGCATACCGCCACGTTACGCCGGAAGATCTCCCGCCGCGAGGGGACGGTCAGCCCCTGCGGCCGGTACGGCCGAGCAGCCAGCCGATCACGGCGCTGCCGAGCGCCACGCCGGCGCCCATGCCGAACGCGGTGACGACCGCCCACACTGGCACGCCCTGCCCCTGCGGTCCCTGCCCCTGCGGCGCGGCGGGCCGTTGGAAGACCCGGACCGGCCGTCCGCCCTCCGGTACGGCGGGCTCTGCACCCACCGCACCGGGGAGGACCGGGGCGGCCGCGTCCGGGGGCCCGAGGACGGCGGGAGCCGTACCGGCGGCCGGGGCTGCGCCACCGGAGAGCAGGTGCCGCTCCACCGCGGCGAAGAACTCGGCCGCGGTCCGCCTGGCCACCGTGCCGAGCATGCGCTGGCCGACGCCGCCGATCATGCCGCCGACCACGGCCTCGGCGTCGTAGTCGATCCGGGTGCCGCCGTCGGCCTCGCTGAGCCGTACCTCCACGGTGGCCTCCACCGTGCCGGGGGCGCCCTGGCCCCGGGCGCGCAGCACGAACCGGCTGGGGGCGTCGGGGTCGCGCAGGGCGACCTCGCCCTGGTAGAGCCCCCTGATCGAGGCCACCCCGGCCGTGACCGTCATCCGGTAGGTGTCCGGTCCCGTCTCCTCCAGGCGCTCGCAACCCGGGATCGTGCGCACCAGCACGGCCGGGTCCTGGAGCGCGGACCACACGCGATCTCTGTCGGCGCCGAGCACGGCGCTGCCTGCGACCTTCACCTTCAGCACCCTAGACAGTCCCCGGCCGCGGGGTTAACAGCAACATCTGCCCGGCGGCGCGCCCGCGGCTTGTCAGTCCGCCGGGGCGCCCGCGGGTCGTCACTCCGCCGGGGCGCCCGCCCCGACCGCGGCCTCCGGCGGGGTGGCGCGGCGCCCCGCGCGCAGCGGCGCACCCACCGCGTGCATGTGCCGCAGCGCCTGCGCGTACGAGCGCAGCAGCCCCGTCTCGAGGTACTCCACGCCCAGTTCCTCGCAGTAGGCCCGGACGATCGGCTGGGCCCGGCGCAGGTTCGGGGTCGGCATGCTGGGGAACAGGTGGTGCTCGATCTGGTAGTTGAGGCCGCCCAGGGCGTTGTCGACCAGCCAGCCGCCGCGCACGTTCCGGGAGGTGAGGACCTGGCGGCGGAGGAAGTCGAGCTCGTCCTCACCGGTCAGCATCGGCATGCCCTTGTGGTTGGGCGCGAACGTGCAGCCGAGGTAGACGCCGAAGACGGCCTGGTGCAGCGCGAGGAAGACCAGGGCCTTGCCCACCGGGAGCACCGCGAACACCGCGCCGAGGTAGGCGGCGACGTGCACCACCAGGAGCAGCCCCTCGACCGCGCGGTTCCGCAGCGACGGGCGGCGCAGCGCCCGGAAGCTCGACACGTGCAGGTTGAGCCCTTCCAGGGTCAGCAGCGGGAAGAACAGGAACGCCTCCCAGCGGCCGATGAACCTGGCGATCCCCCGGCTGGCCCTCGCCTGCCGCTCCGACCAGATCAGCACCTCGGGGGAGACGTCGGGGTCGTGGTCCTCGTGGTTGGGGTTGGCGTGGTGGCGGGTGTGCTTGTCCATCCACCAGCCGTAGCTCATGCCGATGACGAGGTTGCCCGCCACCAGACCGGCGATCTCGCTGGAGCGCCTGGAGCGGAAGACCTGCCGGTGGGCCAGGTCGTGGGCGACGAGGGCGATCTGGGCGAACACCACGGCGAGGAAGACCGCCACCGGGATCTGGTACCAGGAGTCGCCGATCAGGAAGAAGGCGGTCCAGCCTCCGGCGAAGAGGGCTCCGACCAGGCCGAGCCGGACGGCGTAGTAACCGGGGCGCCGCTCCAGCAGGCCCGCCTGGACGATCCGGCGCGACAGCCCGGCGTAGTCGCTTCCTCTGGTCCGGTCTCCGGGGTCGGCGGTCGTGACATCGGTCATGGCTCTCCTTGGGCGTGGTGGGTGCCGGACGGGTTCACTCTCCAGGATTTCCGGACGGCCGGGATCATGAACCCCTGCCCGCACCCCGAATCATGGTCGGGCCGGCCTCACCCCTGCCGTTCCGGAGCACCCGCGTCTCAGTCCCGGGGGACGAATCGGCGGGGCGGGGTGTGGATGTCGAAGTGGATCCGCCGCTGGGCCAGGATCGAGTGGGGTTCGGCACCGGGCGCGGTCAGGCCCAGCCGCTCGAAGACGCCGAAGCGCGCGGACTCGGCGGACGCCACGGCGAGGTGGCGCGGGCGCATGGGCGGATGCCAGATGCCGTAGGTGCCGACGCGGCCGTCCCTGCGGCGGTACCAGCCGCGGGTGGGGTGGGTGAGCGTCTCCATCCAGTGCGCCTCGCCGGTGAAGCCGTCCAGCCGGGACGGCTGCACGGGCGGCTCCGCCGCCTCGCACCGGGCGTCGTCGCCGCTCAGCCGCCAGCGTGCCGGGGCGGCCTCCCAGTCGGCGGTGATCTCGATGCGGCTGCGGTGCCACGGCATGCCCCACAGCCACCGGGGCACGACGGCCAGCGGGTGGTCCAGGCTCGTGCCGAAGAACCAGACGCCCTGCTCGCCGCCCGCCGTCACGTAGGCGCGGTAGTTGATCTGGCCGCAGTCGATCGCCGCCGGCGGGCAGAAGCGGAAATGGAAGTCGCGGTCGCGGAAGGCCACCGCGGAGACCAGCGCCGCGCGCCCGCCGGCGAAGGCGAACTCCACCGGGGCGAAACCGCCGGGCAGCAGCCGGGCGAGCGCCTCGGCGGGCACCCGGTAGCTGACGATCGCGAAGTCGTCCAGCTCGGTCGCGGCGTGGTACCAGCGTGGACGCGGTCGCGGGGTGCCGCTGAAGGCCACCTCAGCCCTCGCCCGGGTCCGTGTGCCGGACCTCCGGCGGGAGCGCGGGAGCGTGCCGGCCGGTGCGGGTCTCGTGCATACCGGAGAGGTCCTTAGCGGGGTGGTCGGGACGGGCCCCGCGGGCGGGGCACGGCGGGAGATCACCGCGTCGATGATCCACTACAGCGAAGCCTCACCTAAGATCCACGCACTCACTCCGGATGTCAACCGGCTCCGTCCGGGAGCCGAGACGCCTGCGGCGGGGCCGGCGGGCGGACGGGGGGCGGACGGGGGCGGGGAACGGGCCGGACCGCATCCGGACGCGGAGCGGCCCGCTCCCCTGCGGGAACGGGCCGTCCATGCCTGGAACCCGCGATCAGTTGGCGGGCCGCTCGGCGGCGTTCAGGGCGGGCACGTGGCTCTCGGCCTCACCGGGCACCCGGTCGAGGGAGTGCTCCGGCGCGTAGCCGTGGTCGCGGTCCGACGACCGGTCGAGGTTCTGCTCGGCGCCGTCCTCCAGCTCGATGTCGTTCGGCCGCTCGAGGCTGCTCGGCCGGTTGAGGCTGCTCGGCGTGTAGCCGGAGATGCTCGGCAGGTAGCCGGAGGAGCCGGGCCTGTCACTGGAGCGGTCGTAGCCGGGCACGTCCTCGGAGCGGTCGTAGCGGTCGTAGCCGCCGTAATCCGAGTCGCGGAAGTAGTGCCACCCGCCGCAGTAGGTCGGCCGGCCGCCGTACTGGCGGACCTGGCAGATCCTGATGCGGGCCCGGCTGGCGTAGTCGTTGTCGTAGTCGATCGTGCGGTAGTTGTTCGTGCCGCAGTGCCGGTAGGTCCGTCCCCGGTCCCAGCCGCTGGAGCCGCCGTAGCCGCCCGAACGGTATCCCTGGATCTGCGCGTAGGCGCACATGCCGCCCTGGTCGCCGGTGCGGTAGTCGCGGTCGTAGAGGTAACCCCTCACCCGGAGCCCGCCCGACACGAGGTAGGCACCGCTGCCGCCCTCGTAGTCGACCGTGCCCCGGGCGTAGGCCCTGCGGTTGCTGGAGTAGTACGGACCCCACGAGTCGGCGCGGTCCGCCGCGGCCGCGGCGGGCGCCGCGGCGGGTGCGGCCGCCTGGGCGGCGGTCGGCACGGTGAACGCGAACGCTCCCGCGGTGGCGGCCACGGCCAGCAGACCGGTGGTAAGTCGCTTCATCATCATCTCCCCTTCGGCCCCCGTCCCTCGTGCCGGATCTCTGCTCCGGCTCCCCCGAGGACGGGGGTCGCTGGTAACGGAATGTAGTTGCAGCCCTCCCGTGTCCATACTTATAGCCATCCGGGTCGATATTTACACCGACCCCGCTGAACAGGAAAAATGCCCGCCTCCAGCAGGAGTGCGGGCGTTCCCCGGAGCCGGGCAGATCACTCGGACTCGGCGGTGTACAGATACTCCCAGTCACCGCAGCGGGTCGGGTGGGAGCTGTGCAGGCCGATCTGGCAGACCTGCACGCGGACGGAGTCGACGTCGTCGGCGGCGAAGTGGAACCTCTTGTAGCCGCCCGCGCCGCAGTACCGGTAGCTCTCCCGCTCGGCCCAGTAGCCGTGGTGGTCGTCGAACCGGTGCGCCTGGACCCTGACGAGGGCGCACTTGCCGCCCTGGCGGTAGGTGCGGTGGTCGAGGTCGTAGACCTTGCCCCGCAGGTGCACCTCGTTGGAGGTCTGGCGGCGGTTCCAGTCGACGCCGATCCATCCGTTGGCCTTGGCCTTGTGGTTGCCGGAGTAGTAGGAGCCCCAGTAGTCGTCGTAGTCGTAACCCGACGAGCCGGCCGCGGCGGACGCGGCAGCGGGCGTGGCGGCCTGCGCGGCGGCCGGGACGGCGAGCGCGAAGGCGGCGGTGGCGGCGGCGGTGGCCAGCAGACCGGTGGTCAGTCGCTTCATCATGATCTCTCCCTGTCACCCTCTCGGCCCGGCTCCCTGCCGGTCCCCCCTGGGCTCTCGGGTCCATTGGTACGGCCAGGCGCTTGCAGGCCCCCGTACCGCCGCTTACAGCCCCCTTGCGGGCGCTTGCAGCGGACCCGGCCGCGACCGGGCCCTCCCCGCGCCGGGACGGTCCCGATCATGTCCGCCGCCCGGCGTACCCCCGGATCACTCCCGCGGCGGACGCGCGGGCCGCGCGCCGTGGCCCATGATCGAGCCAGGCGCCCGAGGGAGCCGGCGGGACGGGAGGAGCGCCGGCGGAGAGGGGAGCGCGCCCGGCCGGCGGCCGGACGGGCTCCCGGCGCCGCAGGGGGAGCCGGCGTCGCGAGCCGGAGGGGGCGATCCGGCCCGGCGGGGAAGTGCGGTCCCGGCCCGGCCATGTGACGAGGATCGCAGCGGTTCGCGGCGCCTCCCCCTCCCATTGCTCTACAAGACGTAGTACTACTAAAAGTAGAACTACAGCCTGTAGAGCTGAAGTCCCGCAGGGGGAGAGGCATGGAAGCACTGGACCTGGCCCGGTGGCAGTTCGGGATCACCACCGTCTACCACTTTCTGTTCGTACCGCTGACGATCGGGCTGGGCGTCTTCGTCGCCGGCCTGCAGACCGCCTGGCACCGCACCGGCAAGGAGCACTACCTGCGGCTGACGAAGTTCTTCGGGAAGCTCTTCCTGATCAACTTCGCCATGGGCGTGGTCACCGGCATCGTGCAGGAGTTCCAGTTCGGGATGAACTGGAGCGAGTACTCGGTCTTCGTCGGCGACGTCTTCGGCGCCCCGCTGGCCCTGGAGGCGCTGCTCGCCTTCTTCCTGGAGTCGACCTTCCTCGGACTGTGGATCTTCGGCTGGGACCGGCTGCCCAGGCGGGTGCACCTGGCCACGATCTGGGCCGCGGTCATCGGCTCCAACCTGTCGGCCTACTTCATCCTGGCCGCCAACGCCTGGATGAAGCACCCCGTCGGCTACGAGGTGGTGGACGGCAGGGCGCGGATGACGGACCTGTGGGCCGTGCTCACCAACTCCACCGCGCTCGCGCAGGTCCCGCACGTGGTGGCCGGGGCCTTCGTGGTCGCGGGCGGGTTCGTGCTGGCGGTCTGCGGCCACCGGATCCTCGTCGAGCGCAGGGCCGACCCGGACCGCACGGTCCCGATGCGCCGCGGCGCCGGGGGCGCGACCGCCATGTGGCGGACCCCGGTGCGGGCCGCGCTGGTCATGACGGCGCTGGCGGGCGCGGTCGTCGCCGGGACCGGCGACGCCTCCGGCAAGCTCCTGCACGAGCAGCAGCCCATGAAGCTGGCCGCGGCCGAAGGGCTGGAGCGCGACACCGCCGGGGCGGCCTTCTCCCCCGTGCCGGGCCTGGAGGTGCCGATGCTGCTCAGCCTCCTGGCCACGAACGACCCGGAGGCCGTCGTCCGGGGCACCGAGGACCTGCAGGCGGAGTTCGCCCGGCGGTTCGGCCCCGGCGACTACCGGCCGAACATCCCCGTGGTCTACCTGTCCTTCCGCGTGATGATCGTCTTCGGGCTGACCGTCGTCGCCCTGTCCGTCCTGGGCCTCTGGCTGACCCGCAGGAGCCGCCGCGCTCCGGGGCCGGAGCGCGAGCTCCCCTCCTGGCTCGCCCGGACCTTCGTGCTGGCGCTCCCGCTGCCGTTCCTCGCGATGATCGCCGGCTGGCTGCTGAGCGAGATCGGCCGCCAGCCCTGGACCGTCCAGGGCGAGCTGCTCACCGCGGCGAGCGTCTCCCCCGGGGTCGGCCTGACCGAGGTGGCCGTCTCCCTGGCGGTCTTCACCCTCCTGTACGGCCTGCTCGCCGTGGCCGAGGCCGTCCTGCTCGTCCGCCACGTCAAGGCGGGTCCCGAACCCGCGCTCCCGGCGCCGCCCGCCGGCGGCTCGGGCGGCCGCGACGCCGCCGCCCCGCTCCAGCCGACCCTGATGTACTGAGGGGAACCCCCATGGAACTCACGACCCTCTGGTTCACGGTCATCGCCTTCCTCTGGACGGGCTTCTTCGTCCTGGAGGGCTTCGACTTCGGCGTCGGCATGCTGGCCCCGCTGGTCTCCCGGGGCGAGGGCGAGCGCAAGCAGGCCCTCGCCACGATCGGCCCGGTCTGGGACGGCAACGAGGTCTGGCTGATCAGCGCGGTGGGCGCCATGTTCGCCGCGTTCCCCGCCTGGTACGCGGGGCTGCTCAGCACGTTCTACCTGCCGATCGTGCTGGTCCTGGCCGGCCTTATCGTGCGCGGCGTCGGGCTGGAGTGGCGGGGCAAGGTCGCCCACTCCTCCGACCGGACCTGGTGCGACCTGGGCATCGGGATCGGCAGCGCGCTGCCCGCCTTCCTGTGGGGCGCGGTCTTCGCCGCCCTGCTGCACGACGGCGCGCTCGCCGCGCTGGTCGGCGGGGTGTTCTCGCTCTCGCTCTGCCTGCTGCACGGCGCGGTCTTCCTCGCCCTCAAGACCTCCGGCCCGGTGCGCGCCCGCGCCCGCCGCGCCGCCCTGGCCGCCTCCGCGGTGGTGCTGCCCGCCGGGATCGCGGCGCTGTCCGGCATCCCCTCCACGACCGCCGCCGGGTGGAGCACCGACCCGGGGCCGTGGGCCTGCGCGCTGGCCGCGATGGCGGCCCTGGCCGCCGGGACGGCGCTGACCTGGCGCGGCCGGGAGGGCTGGGCGTTCACCGCCACCGCCTCGTCCATCGCGCTGACCGGCGCCGCCCTGTTCACCGCCCTGTGGCCCTCCCCGCTGCCCGGCCTCACCGTCGCCGAGGCCGCCTCGGGACCGTACACGCTCGGCATGCTCACCTGGATCGGCCTGATCGCGCTCCCGTTCGTGCTGGGCTACCAGGGCTGGACGTACTGGGTCTTCCGCCGCCGCCTGACCGCCGAGGCGTCCTGAGAGCACGCCCCGGACGGCGAGGTGCTCCTGCACGGACACCCGGCCATCGAGGCCTTCCGGGGACCGCGCCGCGACGGACACCGGCTCCTGCGCCTTCTAGCACGCTGTAACGCGTGAAGTGCGGTTATGCCGATTCGGTCATACTCTCCAGTATGCCTGTGAGGCATGCTGGAGAGTATGCGCATGACAACGATCAAGATCTCCACCGATCTGCGTGATCGACTTGCGGAGGTGGCGGCCGAGTACGGCGGAGCCACCCTCGCGGACACCTTGCAGCACCTGATCGACGAACACGAGGAGCAGGCCGCGCTCGCCGCCTACGACCGGCTCCGGGCCGACTCCGCCGAGTGGGCCTCCTACCTGGAGGAGTCCCGCCTCGCCGACAACGCGGCCGGGGACTGGTTGCGCGGCGAGGAATCACGGTGAGCCGTGTCCTTCCGTGGCAGATCTGGCCGGTCGACTTCGGCACCCCGGTAGGCAGCGAACAGCGCGGCAGGCGCCCCGCCCTGGTCGTGGCCTCGGACCTGCACTGCCGCTTCCCGATCGACATGACACTCGTCGTCCCCTTGACCACCCGGGACCGAGGCCTCTCCCACCACGTCCTCATCTCCTCTCCGGCCTCAGGGCTCAGGCAGCGGAGCTGGGCCCGGATCGAGGACATCACGTCGATCTCGACCCACCGCCTGGTCAGCGACGGACCCCTGGGCTGCGCCGACGAGGGCGAGATCCGCACGGTCCAACGCTGGCTCCGGCGCCTCGTCGCCGTCTGACAGGCGCACGGCCTCCACGCGCGGGACCTCCGCGGCGTACGGCATCAGAAAGTCCCCGAAGGCCGGGTCCTCCACGCTGGAGGTAAGCGATGGAGCCGGGTTGATTCCTTACCCTGAGTCGACCACGATGCCCAGGTGAGCTCCCCCAGCCTGTTCCGGCACCGCAACTTCATGCTCCTGTTCGGCGCCGACGTGATCAGCCAGGTCGGCACCCAGATCAGCCTGCTCGCGCTCCCGCTCGTCGCGGTGGTCGCGCTCAAGGCCGGTCCGTTCGAGACCGGCCTGCTGGTGGCGGCGGAGACGGCGGCGTTCCTGCTGGTGGGGCTGCCCGCCGGGGTGTGGGTGGACCGGATGCCGCGCCGCCGCATCCTGGTCGCCGCCGACGTGGCCCGGGCCGTGCTGCTGGGATCGGTCCCGCTCGCCTGGTGGCTGGGCGCGCTGACCCTCCCCCAGCTGTACGGCGTGGCGCTCGGCACCGGCCTGGCCACCGTCTTCTTCGACATCGCCTACCAGAGCTACCTGCCCAGCCTCGTCGAGCGCGACCGGCTGGTGGACGGCAACGCCAAGCTGGAGATCGTCCACTCGGCGGCGGGCGTCGCCGGCCCCGGCGCGGGCGGCTGGCTGATCCAGGTGCTCACCGCGCCGGTCGCGGTGCTGGCCGACGCGGTCAGCTTCCTCGGCTCCGCGCTGCTGCTGGGCCGGATCGACGCCGCCGAGCGGGTCCCGGAGCGCTCCGCGCGGCGGGGGCTGGCCAGGGAGATCGGCGAAGGGCTCCGGTACGTGGCCGGGCACCCGATCCTGCGGATGATCACCGCGGCCACCGCCACCGCGAACTTCGCCGGCGGCATCCTCAACGCCGTCTCGATGATCTTCCTGGTCCGGGTGCTCGACCTCTCCCCCGGCGCCATCGGCCTGCTCTTCTCGGTGACGGCCGTCGGCGGCCTGGCGGGCGCGGCGCTCGTGGGGCCGCTGACCCGCCGGGTCGGCTCGGCCCGGGTCATCTGGCTCTCGGCCGTGGTGTTCTACCCGTTCATGCTCCTGGTGCCGCTGACCGAGCCCGGCTGGAGGCTCGGGCTCTACGCGGTCGGCATGTTCATGAACTCGATCGGCGTCATCGTCTACAACGTCGGTCAGGTCAGCTTCCGCCAGGCCGTCACCCCCGAGCACCTGCTCGGCAGGATGAACGCGACCATCCGGTTCGTCGTGTGGGGCGTCCTCCCGCTGGGCGGCCTCGCCGGAGGCGTGCTGGGCGAGATCGCCGGCGTCCGGGCCGCGCTCTGGATCAGCGTGCTGCTCGGCCTGCTGTCCGCGGTGCCGCTGCTGCTCTCCCCGCTGCGCCGGATGCGCGACCTGCCCCCCGCCGAGCCGGCCGCCGAGCCCGTCGGCGACCCGGCGGACCGGCCGGCGTAGCCGTACCCGTCCCGCAGATCCCGCGCGTCAGGACGCCTGGAGACCGGGCGGCGCAGCCGTACCCGTCCCGCTGATCCCGCGTGTCAGGACGCCCGGGGGTCTCCGGCCGCCCGGCGCAGGTCGAACAGCTCCGACGGGGAGATCGGCATCTTCGTGATCGGGATGCCCTCGGCGTCCTCGACCGCCGAGGCGATCACCGCGGAGACCGGGATGACGCCCGCCTCCCCCGCGCCCTTGATCCCGAGCGGGTTGAGCGGCGAGGGGGTCTGCAGGTGCGCGGTCTCCACGTGCGGGACCTCGGTGGCGTACGGCATCAGGAAGTCCATGAACGAGGCGTTGAGCAGCTGGCCGTGCTCGTCGTAGACCATCCGCTCGTACAGCGCGCCGCCGACGCCCTGGGCGACGCCGCCGTGGATCTGCCCCTCGACGATCATCGGGTTGACGAGGTTGCCGCAGTCGTGGACCACGGCGTAGCGCAGGATGCGGATCTCGGCGGTCAGCGGGTCGGTCTCCACGATCGCCGCGTGCATGCCGGAGGCGAAGGTCGAGCGGATCGGCGAGTAGTAGCCGCGTCCCTCCAGGCCGGGCTCCTCGCCCTCGGCGACCGGAGGCCGGTCCGGCGGCGAGGCGCCCGCGAACTGCGTGGCGCGGACCGCCTCGTCGTCGAAGGCGTAGCGCAGCGGGTTGGCCAGCACCGCCACGGTGGCCAGCGGGACGGAGGCGCCCGGCACCCCGGCGACGTGCACCAGCCCGTCGGTGATCTCCAGGTCGCCCGGGTCGGCCTCCAGCGCGTCGGCGGCGATCCGCAGCGCCTTCTCGCGGACCTTGCGGCAGGCCAGCGCGATGGCGTTGCCGCTCATCACCGCGGCCCGGGAGGCGAAGGTGCCGACCGCGTAGCCGAACCTGCGGGTGTCGCCGGTGACCACCGAGACCCGCTCCAGCGGCACGCCCAGCTCGGTCGCGGCGATCTGCGCGAAGGCGGTCTCGTGGCCCTGGCCCTGCGAGGTCAGCCCGGTGGAGACGTGCACCCGGCCGTCGGAGGTGATCTGCACGTGGCCGCCCTCGTACGGCCCGACGCCGGTGCCCTCGACGTAGCAGCCGATGCCGATCCCCAGCCGCCGGCCCCCGGCCGCGGCCCGCTCCTGCTCCGCGGCGAAGGAGTCCCAGCCGATCAGCTCCTTGAGCAGGCGCAGCGACTCGGGGTAGTCCCCGCTGTCGTAGATCAGCGGCCGGCCGTCCTGGAAGGTCAGGCCCTGGTCGTAGGGGAACTCGTCGGGCTGGATGAGGTTGGCCGCGCGCACCGCCGTACGGTCGAGGCCGAGGTGGGCGGCGATGCGGTCCATCGTCCGCTCCATGCAGAAGACCGCCTGCGGGCGGCCCGCCCCCCGGTACGGCGTGACCTGCACAGTGTTGGTGTAGACCGAGGAGAACTCGACCCGGTAGGCCCCCAGCCTGTACGGTCCCGGCAGCTGGGTCGAGGTGATGATCGGCACGATCACCCCGTACGGCGTGTAGGCGCCGTGGTCGTGCAGGATCGTCACATCCAGGCCGAGGACGCGGCCGTCGTCGTCGAAGCCGACCCGGACGGAGTGCACCTGGGCGCGCTCGTGCGCGGAGGCGGTGAAGTGCTCGCGGCGGTCCTCGGCCCACTTGACCTCCTGCCCGAGCAGCATCGCCGCCCAGGGGACGAGGACCTCCTCCGGCCACGGGTGCATGATCTTGACGCCGAACCCGCCGCCCACGTCGGGCGCGATCACCTCGACCTTGGGCAGCGGCAGGCCGAGCTTGGCGGCCAGGGCCATGCGCACGCTGGTGGAGGTCTGGGTGCTGGAGTAGACCCGCAGGGAGGCGTCGTCGGCGTCCCAGCGGGCGTAGACGCCCCTGCCCTCCAGCGGCATGGACGCGCTGCGCTCGATGTCGAGGCGGAACTCCAGCCGGTGCGGCGCGGCCGCGATCGCCTCCGCCGCCCCGCGCCCGCCGGCGGACGGCACCGACTGCACCAGGTGCGCGCCGACGTTGCCGGGCACGTCGTCGTGGACGAGCCGCTCCCCCCGTACGGCCTCCTCCACCCCGACCACCGCGGGCAGCGGCTCGTAGTCGACGCGGATCAGCGCGCAGGCGTCCTCGGCGAGGTAGCGGTCGCGGGCGACGACCATGACGACGGGTTCGCCGACGTGCCGGACCCGGTCGCGGGCCAGCGGGCGGGCGGTGCGGCCGTGGGTGAGCGCCGGGTGCGGGATGAGCAGCGGGAGCGGCTGGGCCAGCCGCTCCGGGAGGTCCTCCCAGGTGTAGATCGCCACCAGCCCGTCCACGTCGAGCGCGTCCGACACGTCGATGTCCCGGACGGCGGCGTGCGCGTGCGGGGAGCGGACGAACGCCGCGGCCAGCGCGCCCGCGCCGAGGTCGTCCAGGTAGCGGCCCCGCCCGGTGAGCAGCCGCGGGTCCTCGCGCCGCTGGACGGCCTCGCCGAAGAGCTTGGTGGTCATCGGGCCGCGCTCCTCACCGAGGAGACCATCGCCCGGGTCCCCAGCGGGATCGCTTCACGGGCCGTACCGGCCCTCCGGGGCCTCATGCCTCCTCCACCCGCTCCTCCGCCATGATCTCGGCCGCGCGGTGCACGGCCTTGACGATGTTCTGGTAGCCCGTGCACCGGCACAGGTTGCCGGAGACGCCCTCCAGCACCTCCTCCTCGGTCGGCGCGGGATTCTCGCGCAGCAGCGCGGTCACCGTGCACAGGAACCCCGGGGTGCAGAACCCGCACTGCAGGCCGTGGCACTCGGCGAACGCCCGCTGCACCGGCGACATGCGCGCCCCGTCGGCGAGCCCCTCGACGGTGGTGATCTCGTGCCCGTCGGCGGTGACCGCGAACGTCAGGCAGGAGCGGACCGGCTCGCCGTCCATCAGCACCGTGCAGCACCCGCACACCCCGTGCTCGCAGCCGACGTGCGTGCCGGTCAGCCCCAGGTCGTGCCGGAGGCAGTCGGACAGCAGCCGCCGCCCCGGCACCCGGGTCCGCCGGACCACGCCGTTGACGGTCAGCGCGATCTCGTGCGCCGTCTCACCCATGCGCCCCCTCCCGCCCCGCCGCGTCCGCCGCCGCACGCCCCGCCGCCTGCTCCCCGGCGCGCCCCGCGGCGTTCTCCCCGGCGTTCTCCGCGGCCGCGCGGGCGGCCTCCCGGAGCGCCTGCGCGGCCAGCACCCCGGTCAGGTGCCGCCGGTAGTGCGCGGTCGCGTGGATGTCGTCCTCCGGCTCGATCCGCTCCCGCACGGCCCGCGCCGCCGCCTCCCAGTCGGCCGCGCCGGCCGGCGCGGCCCCGCACGCGGCGGTGACGTCGACGACCACCGGGACGGGCCCGGCGCTCACGCAGGCCGCCCGCGCCTCGGCGACCCGCAGGTCTCCGTCCAGCCGGACCAGGGCCGCGACCCCGGCCAGGGCGTAGTCGCCGTGCCTGCGCGACACCTCCCGGAAGGCGGTGCCCGAGCGCGCGGGCAGCGCGGGGAAGAACGCGGAGACGGCCAGTTCGCCCGGGCGGAGCGCCGACTCCAGCGGGCCGGTGAAGAACTCCCCCGCCGCCACGTCCCGCGTGCCCCCGCGCCGCGCGAGCCGTACCGAGCCGCCGAGCAGCGCCAGTACGGCCGGCAGCTCGGCGGCCGGGTCGGCGTGCACGAGGCTGCCGACCGCGGTGCCGCGGTTGCGGATCACCGGGTGGGCGACCAACCGGAGCGCCTGGCGCAGCAGCGGCTGGACGGCGGCGGCCCCGGCGGAGCGCTCCACCTGCGCGTGCCGGGCCAGTGCCCCGACCCGGACCCCGTCCGGGCCGGTCTCGACCGCGGCCAGCCCGCCGAGCCGGTTGACGTCGACCAGGTGCGCGGGGGCGGCCAGCCGCATGTTCATCAGCGGGATCAGGCTCTGGCCGCCGGCGAGCACCTTGCCGTGCTCCCCGGTCCCGGCGAGGACGTCGAGCGCCTCGCCGAGGGTGCGCGGGGCGTGGTAGTCGAAGGGGGGCGGCTTCACCCGGCGGCTCCGCCGTTAGGCCCGGGCTCCGCCGCCGCGGGGCTCCTCCCCCGGCGGCCGTCGATGGCCCGCAGCAGGTGGTAGCCGGCGAGCACCACGATGGTGCCGAGCGCGATGCCCTCCAGGACGAAGTCGGAGCTGATCATCTGCTTGACCGGGCCGATGGCCAGGATGATGCCCGCCCCGACCGGGACCATGTTGACCGGGTCGGAGAAGTCGACCCGGTTCTCGATCCAGATCTTCGCGCCGAGCAGGCCGATCATGCCGTAGAGGATGACGGTGATGCCGCCGAGCACGCCGCCGGGGGTGGCGGCGACCAGCGCGCCGAACTTCGGGCAGAGGCCGAACAGGATCGCGATCACCGCCGCGATGTAGTAGGCGGCCGTGGAGTAGACCCTCGTCGCGGCCATGACTCCGATGTTCTCGGCGTAGGTGGTGGTCGGGGAGCCGCCGAAGGCGCTGGTGACCACGGTGCCGACGCCGTCGCCGATGATGGCCCGGCCCATGTAGGGGTTGACGTCGGTGCCGGTCATCTCGCCGACGGCCTTGACGTGACCGACGTTCTCGGCGACCAGGGCGATGACCGCCGGGAGCACCAGGATGACGGCGGAGACCTTGAAGTCGGGCCAGTGCATGCCGGGCAGGCCGATCCAGTCGGCGCTCGCGACCGCGTCGAAGCTCACCCGCGGGTGCGTGTCGACCTTCCCGGTGCCCGCGTTGTAGGCGGTGATGTCCCCGAAGACCCGGTCGGCCCCCCAGGAGAGGACGAAGCCGACGACCAGGCCGAGCAGGATGCCGATCCGGCCGACGAACCCCCGGAAGAGCACGATGATCACGAAGGTGACCGTCATGGTGATCAGCGCGATCCACTGGTCCTGCGGCCAGTAGACGTCCGCGACCACGTAGGCCAGGCCGAACCCGATCAGCATGACGACGGCGCCGGTGACGACCGGGGGGAAGACCCGGTTGATGACCTGCACGCCGAGCACGTGCATCGCCACGCCGATCAGGGCGAGCACCAGTCCCGCGACGAGGATCGCCCCGGTGACGATCGCGTCCACCGCGGGGGTGTCGCCGCCGAAGAGCGACCTGATCGCCAGCACGCCGCCCACGAACGAGGCGCTGGTGCCCAGGTAGCTGGGCACCTTTCCCTGCACGATGAGCAGGAACAGGATCGTCGCGATCCCGGAGAACATGATGGCGACGTTCGGGTCCAGCCCCATGACCAGGGGGAAGACGAACGTCGCACCGAACATCGCGATGACGTGCTGGGCCCCGAACCCGACCATGCGCGGCCAGGACAGCCGCTCGTCCGGCCGGACGACCTCACCGGGCGCGAGCGTCTTTCCGTCTCCGTGTTTCGTCCAACCTGCAACCATCAAGCCCACCTCTCCCGGGCCGTCGGTCGGTGGCCGCCCCGCAGGCGCTCCCTCCGGCGGATCTCCTTGCTGCCGTTGCGGGCACATTAGGCCCGTCGACACGGCCGTACATCAGCATGATCTGCCAAATCCGACCCGCTGACCAGGAGACCCCGCGCGCGTCGCCGGCGCGGGGCCGCCGCCGGCGGGCCGCGGGCCCCGCGGGCACGGATCTCCGCCGTACGGCCGAGCCCGGCCCGGCGGGCGCGGGACGGCCCGGGGCGGGCCCGCTCAGGCGGATCCGGGGGCGACGACGTGGATCTCGAAGCCGTCGCCGGTGACGACCTGGCCCGCACGGATCTTGCAGGTCTTGCGGGTCTCGACCTCGCCGTCGACCATCACGTCCCCGAGGGAGATGAGGTACTTGGCCTGACCGCCGGTGTCGGTCACGGCGCAGTACTTCAGCAGGTCGCACAGGGGGATGTAGTCGGTCTCCAGCTCAAAGGTCTCGTTCACGGCCACAGCATAGGGCCGGGCGGCGGAAGGGGGCCGCCGACGGCGCGGCGGCCGCCCTCGGAGCGGGCGCCCGGACACCGCCCGGAGCGGACACGGGACGGGCGCGGGACGGGCGCGGGACAGGCGCGGTCCTGCGCCCCGCCCGGGCACCGGTCAGATGCCGCGCATGCGCAGCACGTGCAGCGCCAGGGTCAGATTGAGCCGCAGGTGGGCGTCCTCGGTGAAGTTGCCGAGCAGCCGCTCCAGCTTGCCGATCCGGTAGCGCAGCGTGTTGTAGTGGAAGTGCAGCCGCCGCGCCGTCTCGGCGACGTTGAGATTGGTCTCCAGCAGCACCTGGAGCGTCCGGCGCAGGTCGGCGTTCTCGGGGTCGTCGTCGGAGGCCAGCGGGCCGAGGGTCTCGCGGACGAAGGCGTGCAGCTCGGCGGTGTCGCTGACCAGCGAGAGCAGCCGGTAGACCCCGAGCTGGTCGAAGTGGGCGACCGCGCCGGGACCGTGCAGCTGGCGGCCGACCCTGGTGGCCTTCAGCGCCTGGCCGTACGCCTCGGGCAGCGCCTCCGCGCCGGAGGCCGTACGGCTGGCGCCGGTGGAGAAGGTGGCGGACGGCCCGTCGGCGAAGGCGGCCGCGGCGTCCCGGGCCAGGCGGACGGGGTCCACGGCGGCGTCCACGACCGCGACGACCTCGTGGGAGAACCCGGCCACCGCCCCGCGCGGGTCGTGGCGGCGCAGCGCGGCGACCCAGCAGGCGACCAGGCGGTCCTGGACGAGCCGCTCGTCCCCCTCGGGGTCGAGCTCGGCCACCAGCACCGTGACCGGGCGCCGCAGGTCCCAGCCGAAGGCCCTGGCCCGCGAGGCGACCCGGTCGGAACCGCCCGCCCGGCCGGTCAGCACGTCGCGCAGGAAGTCGGCGCGGTACTTGCTCTCGACGGCGTTGACCGCCTCCTGGCGGGTGATGACGAGGGCCGCGACGGTGGCGGCGCGCTCCAGGATGCCGACGTCGCTCTCGCCCACCTGCCCGGCGGGGCCGCACGCGACGATCCGGCCGTGGTGGTGCCCGCCCGCCACGACGGGCACGACCGTGCGGCGGCCCTCGGGCGCGGTGCGCAGCGCGGCCAGGCAGTCGGCCGGCCCCGCCGACGCCAGCACCTGCCCGGCTCCGTCGAGCACGGCCACCGCCACGTCGAGCAGCCCGGCCACCTCGGCGGCCACCTCGCGCAGCCCGCCCCCGGCCAGCACGACCGCGACCAGCGCCCGGTGCGCCTCCTCGGCACGGGCCAGCACGGCGGCCTGCCGGTTGAGGATGTCGGTGAGGACCTGGTTGAGGATGTCGTCGAAGCCGACGTCGTCGGGGAGCAGGATCAGCGGGAAGCCCAGCCGGTCGGCCTGCTCGGCCATCTCGCCGGGCAGCTCGTCCAGGTAGCGGCCGAGCTTGATGGCGAGCGCGGCCAGGCCCCGCTCGTCCAGGTCGGCCACGAGCCGGTCGAGCGACTGCGGGGTGTTGCGCAGCGGGTAACCGGTGGTGAGCAGCAGCTCGTGGGGCTTGACCCAGGCGAGGATGTCCGGGACCTCCATCACGTTGAGCCGCTGCACGACCCGGTCCAGCCCCCCGGCGCCCGCGATCAGGCGGGCGCCGGCCAGCGTCGAGACGCCCAGGACCTCCCCCACCGAGACGCCGTGGATGATCGTGCCGGTGCTGGCCAGGCGTACGGGAGGCTCCATCACTCTCCTAGCGAAGGGCTGTCGGTTCACCCGGCGGGGAATCGCTTCCCTGTCACTGTCTCCGTGTCTGAAACGGTCGGGGCTTGACCGTCGCCTACCTCGAGCGAGGGAAGCGAGAAGCCGCCCCCTTCGCAGGAGCGGAGGAGTCACGTGGTGATTGTGACTGATAGGACCGCCTGTCAGGAAGAGCCAATCTTCGGGCGGACTGTTGGCACCTTTCTCCGTACGGAATGATCGCGTCCCCGACCTACCGTCGGCCCCATGGACGGGAAGCTCCGGTGAGAGCCGACGGCAGAGCGGGGGCCCGGCAGGTTCCGGCGCGAACGTACGCGACCGGCGCGGCCAGCACGGCCCTGCGGCCGCTGCTGGAGTCGCCCCGCCGCCCGGCGCGGGTGCTGGCGGCGTTTCCCGCCGGGATCTACCTGGAGGTGCGCACGGAGCTCGAACCGCACGTGATCGCGGTGGTCACCGGGGACGCCGTCCGGCTGCCCAACGCGATGGTCGTCGCCGATCCCGTGCCGCGCGTCGCGGTGGGCGGCGAGGCCTGGGTGGGGGACGGCTCGATCGAGCTCGGGCGGCTCGGCCTGCGGGTCCGCCGCTGGTGGGACCCGGCTCCGCCGCTCGGCCCGGCCGACCCGGCACGGCTGGCGCGCGCGCTGCCCCTGCTGACCGGCCTGTGCGACGCCTCCCCCCGGCGCCCGGGGCTGGAGGGCAGCGGAGCCGCGGAGCTGCTGGCCGACGGTTGCGCGGAGGCCTCGCTGCTGCGCAGCCTCACCGCCGCCGAGCAGCTCATCGGGCTGGGTCCCGGCCTGACCCCGAGCGGCGACGACATGCTCGCCGGACTGCTGGTGGCGCTGCGCCACCTGGGAGCGGCCGCCGGGGTGGAGCGGGCGGTCTGGCTGGCCGGCTGGCTGGCCGCCGCGGTCACGTTCGACGCCCGCGGCAGGACCACGCCCATCTCGGCGACGCTGCTGCACTGCGCGGCGCGGGGCGAGTCCAGCGGCGAGGTGCTGGCCGTCCTGCGCGCGCTGGTCGGGCACCGGCCGCTGCAGCCCGCGCTGGGCCGGCTGCTCGGGCTCGGCCACACCTCCGGCGCCGACCTGGCCTGGGGGCTGCGCATCGGCCTCGCCGCCGTCCTCTGCCTCGCGGACCGCGCGGGCCGGTCGATCTCGAAGGTGGGAGCGGGTGGGAGCTGAACGGCCGGGCACCGATCTGGTGCGGGTGCGTACCGGGATCTATCACGATTCGGTGAGCCTGATGCGGGTCAGCCGGGCCGCGGCCGCCCTGCCCGGGGTGGAGGTCGCGGTGGTGGCCATGGCCACCGGGCTCAACCTCGGCATCGCCGCCGAGCTGGGCTTCGAACTCCCCGCCGCCGGGCCCGCCGACCTGCTGGTGGCGCTGCGGGCCGCCGACGGGGACGCGGCCGAGCGGGCCGCCGCCGAGGTCGACGGGCTCCTGGCGGCGCTCGCCGCCCGGGCCGGGGGCGCGGCCGGGTCCGAGGAGCCGCCGCGCACCGTGCGCGCCGCCGTCCGGGCCGCGGGCGGGGCCGCGACGCTGGCGCTGGTCTCCGTCCCGGGGCCGTACGCGTTCGCCGAGGCGATGGACGCGGTGGAGGCCGGGCTGTCGGTGATGGTCTTCAGCGACAACGTCCCGGTGGAGCAGGAGGTGCTGCTCAAGCGGCGGGCCGCCGAGCGCGGCGTGCTGGTCATGGGGCCGGACTGCGGCACCGCCGTGGTCGGCGGGACCGGTCTCGGGTTCGCCAACGTGCTCCGGCCCGGTCCGGTCGGGATCGTGGCCGCCTCGGGGACCGGCGCGCAGCAGGTGGCGTGCCTGCTGGACCTGGCGGGCGTGGGGGTGAGCCACGTGCTCGGCGTCGGCGGGCGCGACCTGTCGGCGCGGGTGGGCGGCCTGTCCACACTCCGCGCCCTGGACGCGCTCGACGCCGACCCCGCGACCGAGCTGATCGTGCTGGTCTCCAAGCCCCCGGACGCGGAGGTGGCGGAGGCCGTCCGGCAGGCGGCCGGCGGGCTCGCCACCCCGGTGGTGACCGCTTTCCCCGGCCGGGCGTCCGGTCGCGGGCCGGACGACCTGACCTCGGCCGCCGAGGACGTGCTGCGCGCGCTGGGGGTGAAGGTCCCCGAGTGGCCGTCCTGGCCCGCCGCCGGGCCGCACTCGCCCGCCGCGGGCGACGCCGCGCGCTCCGGGCCGGTCCCGGACGGCGGGGCGAACGGGGCCTCAGCCGGCGCGGTCCCGGACGGCGGCATGGCGGACGGCGCCGCGGCGACCGGGCGGGCGCGGGTGCTGCACGGGATCTACTCGGGCGGCACGCTCTGCACGGAGGCGGCCCTGGTCGCCGGGACCGGCGGCTTCACCGACTACGGCGACGACGCCTACACCCGGGGCCGCGCCCACCCGATGATCGATCCGGCGCTCCGCCTGGAGGCCCTGGCCGCGGTGCCCCCCGGCGACGCGGTCCTGCTCGACGTGGTGCTCGGCCACGGCGCCGACCCCGATCCCGCCGGGCGGCTCGCGCCCGCCGTCGCCGCCGCCGTCGCGCGCGGCGTGTCCGTGACCGTCGCGCTGGTCGGCTCCGGGGGCGACCCGCAGGGACTGGCCGCCCAGGCCGGGGCGCTGTGCGCGGCGGGAGCGGACGTGTTCGCCTCCAACGCCCTCGCCGCCCGGCACGCGGCCCGCCTGACCGGAGGTGCCCGATGAGCCTGCCGATGCTCTCCGGCGAGCCGCACGTGATCACGGCCGGGGCCGCGGTGCTCGGCGAGGCGCTGGACGCGCAGGCCGTACCGCGCACGGCGGTGGACTGGCGGCCGCCGCTGCCGGGCACCGAGGACGACCTGGCGCGGGTGCTGGCCGACCCGCGCAGGGCCGCCGCCAACGCCCGGGCGGTGGACAGGCTGACGTCCGCACGGCCCCTGCTGGCCGGGGTGCGGCCGGCCGGCGAGGCGCTGGACCTGCCGCCGGGCACGTTCCTGCACGCCGGTCCGCCGATCGGGTGGGAGCACGCCTCGGGGCCGATGCGCGGCGCGCTGATCGGGGCGGTGCTGCTGGAGGGGCTGGCCGGCGACGCCGGGGAGGCGGAGGAGTTGCTGGCCGCCGGGCGGGTACGGCTGGAGCCCTGCCACCACCACCGCGCGGTGGGTCCGATGGCCGGGGTGGTGAGCCCGTCGATGTGGATGTTCGAGGTGCGCGACGCCGAGCACGGCGGCACCGCCTACTGCTCGCTCAACGAGGGGCTCGGCAGAGTGCTGCGCTACGGCGCCTACGGCCCCGAGGTGATCGGCCGGCTGCGCTGGATGGGCGAGGTGCTCGGCCCGGCGCTGGCCGCGGCCCTGGAGCTGACCGGGCCGCTGGACCTGCGGTCGCTGATCGCGCAGGCCCTGCAGATGGGCGACGAGCTGCACAACCGCAACCGGGCCGCGACCTCGCTGCTGGTCCGCGAGCTGGCGCCCGCGCTGGTGGAGGCCGCCGGCGGCCGCGCGGCCGAGGTGCTGCGCTTCGCGGGCGGCAACGACCACTTCTTCCTCAACGCGGGCATGGCCGCCTGCAAGGTGAGCGCCGACGCGGCCAGGGACGTGCCCGGCTCGACGCTGGTCGTCGCGATGGCCCGCAACGGCACCGACTTCGGCGTGCAGGTCTCCGGGCTCGGCGACCGCTGGTTCACCGGCCCGGCGGGCGTGCCGGACGGGCTCTACCTCGGCGCGTACGGCCCGGCGGACGCCAACCCCGACATCGGCGACTCCACGATCACCGAGACGGCCGGGCTGGGCGGCTTCGCGATGGCGGCGGCCCCGGCGATCGTCAGGTTCGTCGGCGGCGACGTGGCGGAGGCGGCGGCGGCCACCCGGTCGATGTACGAGATCACCCTCGCCGAGCACCCGGCCTACCAGATCCCCGGCCTGGGGTTCCGGGGCACGCCGGTCGGCGTGGACGTGACGCTGGTGGCGAGGACGGGCCTGCTGCCGACGGTCAACACCGGCATCGCGGGCCGGGTGGCGGGCACCGGCCAGGTCGGCGCGGGCCTGGTGAGCCCTCCCGCCTCGGCCTTCACCGCGGCGCTGGCGGCCCTGGCGCGGGAGGCGCCGATCCGATAAGCCGCCGTTCCCGTTGGCCCGCCGGTTCCCCGGCGAGGGTTCCGCCGCACCCGCCCGCCATCGCACCCCCGCCATTCCGGAGCGGGTCCGGGATCGGTGCCGCTCCGGTTCACCGCGGATTCAAGGCCGGTCCACGGCCGGTCGACGGACCGGTCGTACCGCGGGCCGATCTTGCTCGACAAATGCCGCGAAGTCCTTTCTTCACCCCCAACTTCCATTACCGAATACAATCCGGATATCGTGTCCAACCTCACAAATGGGCTTGGACCTGGGGGCGGGGTATGTCGGCGGACCGTCTGATCGGCAAGGTACCCCCTGGACCGGAGGTCGCGAACATCACCGGAACCGCACCGACCGGACAGGCGGGACAGGACAGACTGATCGGCAGGCGCTACCGTCTGCTGTCGCCGGTGGGCCGCGGCGGCATGGGCATGGTCTGGCACGCCCACGACGTGCTGCTCGACCGGGACGTCGCGGTCAAGGAGCTGATCCTCCCCTACGGACTGGACCACGCGGGCAAGCAGGTGGCGCACCGGCGCATGATGCGCGAGGCCCGCTCGGCGGCCCGGCTCAGCCACCCGGGGATCGTGACCGTCCACGACGTCGTCGAGGAGGACGGGCGCCCCTGGATCGTGATGGAGCTCGTCCGCGCCTGGTCCCTGGAGCAGGCCGTGCGGGAGAGCGGGCCGCTGCCGGTGGCCCAGGCCGCCGAGATCGGCATCCGGGTGCTCGACGCGCTGCGCCACGCCCACGCCTCGGGGATCCTGCACCGCGACGTCAAGCCCGGCAACGTGCTGCTCACCTCCGACCGCGTGATCCTCACCGACTTCGGCATCGCCGCCCTGGAGGGCGACGTCACCATCACCCAGACCGGTCTGCTGATGGGTTCGCCGGCCTACATCCCGCCGGAGCGCCTCTCCGGCCAGCCGATCACACAGGCCGGCGACCTGTGGGCCTTCGGCGCCACGCTGTACGCCGCGGTCGAGGGCCGCCCCCCGTACGAGGGGCCCGACGCGGTGGCCGTGCTCGGCGCGATCCTCACCCAGGACCCCGTGCGGCCGCAGCGGGCCGGGGCGCTGGCCGGCGTCATCGAGGGCCTGCTCCGCAAGAACCCCGCCGACCGCATGTCCGCCGCCCAGGTCTCGGACCTGCTGGAGCAGGTCCTGCGCAGCCACGGCTCCAGCACCCCCGACCGGGGCCCCAACGGCCAGGTGCCCGCCGCGATGCCGGTGCCGGGCAACTCCATGCCGCTGCACCTCATGCCGCCGCTGGACCCGCCCTCGGGGCCGATGCCCTCGCGGATCATCGAGACCCCCTCGGGGCCGGTGCGCGTGCCGTACGACCCGCAGCAGGACGCCCCGGGCGGCGGGCCGGGGCACGACCCGCTCTCCGGCCCGTCCGGGCCGTACTCCACCGGGCCGGCGGGCGGCCCCGGGCAGCCCGCCCCGCTGAACGTCACCATCGCGCCGTTCACCTCGCTGGACAGCATGTCCGGCGGGACCCGGCGCGGCTACGACGCGCTGCGCAGCACCTCCGCCGAGCTGAGCCGGCCGCCGGGGACCTCCCCCGGGGACGCCTTCTTCGACACCTCCTTCGACGCGCTGTCCAGCTTCTCCGGCGAGGTCCCGGTCCCCGGCGCCCCGGCCGGGGACCGGTCCGCCCGCGGGCGGTCGGAGACCGCCGTCCGGGAACGGCCGGGCCGGCCGGAGAGCGCCGACCGGCGCGAGCGGGCCGAGGGACGCAGGACCTCGCGCCGCAGGGCGTCCTCCGAGGGCGGCTGGATGCGCGACGGGCGCCCCACCCCGCGCCTGCTGGCCGTGGGCGGGGCCGGCGTGCTCGCCGTGGTGGCGGCCGGGCTGTTCGTACTGACGTCCGGTGACGACTCCGGCCCCGTGCGGGAGCGCACCTCGTCCGCCTCGGTCTCCGCCCCCGCCGACGGCGGGCAGAGCCGCAGGACCGGTGAGGTCCCCGAGGGGTTCAAGCGGCTGAGCGCGGGCGGGGTCGCCGGCGCCGTACCGGAGAACTGGACGGTGAAGGAGCGCGACGACGGCGCCGTCGTCTTCTCCGGGCCGAAGAGCGGCGCGCAGAGCATCGTCGTCACCCAGGTGCCCGTGGCCGACCCGGTGGCCGCGCTCGGCAAGCTCGACAGGTCCGGGCTGGACGAGTACATCGAGGTCGGCGTGTCCCCGGTCTCCTACGACGGCTGGAAGGCCGCCGACTGGGAGTACACCTACGTCCTGCCGGACGGCATCGTGCCGATGCACGGGCGGACCCGGTACGTCGTGGTCGGCGCCGACAGCGCCTACCAGATCGCGATCGTCGTCAAGGACATCGACTGGGAGAAGAGCGCCGGGATGATGGACGCCTTCTTCGCCACCTTCGACCCGGGGGCCTGAGACCGGCCCCGGAGCCCGCGGTCCCGGGACGCACGGGGGCGCGGAATATCCGCTGGGGGGATCGTCACGAGTGATGACAGACTTCACTCGTGACGA
This sequence comes from Planomonospora sp. ID91781, assembly GCF_015711595.1. Taxonomy (NCBI): domain Bacteria; kingdom Bacillati; phylum Actinomycetota; class Actinomycetes; order Streptosporangiales; family Streptosporangiaceae; genus Planomonospora; species Planomonospora sp. ID91781. The sequence continues at coordinate 1,762,181 of NZ_JABTEY010000002.1, forward strand.
CAACCCCCTTGAGTCCTGACATCTCCCCTCCGGGCCCGGATCGCGTCGCCGCCGTCCAGCGGCGGACGTTGGGCGTCCTGACCGCGGCGCAGATCACCAGCGGCATGGGCGTCGCCGTGAGCTTCACCCTCAGCTCGGTGCTGGTCGCCAGGCTCTCCGGCTCGGAGGCGCTCGGCGGGCTGGCGGGCACCGCGGGCGTGCTCGGCGCCGCGCTGCTCGCCCTGCCGACCGCCAAGGCCTCGGGCCGGGGCGGGCGGCGGACGGGACTGACCCTGGCCTACGGCTGCGCGGCGCTCGGCTGCCTGATCTCCGTCATCGCCGTCACCGCCGGGTCGTGGCCCCTGCTCCTGGCCGGGCTGGTGCTGTTCGGCGGCGGCAGCGCGGGCAACCTGGCCTCGCGCTACTCGGCCACGGACCTGTCGCCCGCCGGGCACTCCGCCCGGCACCTGTCCTGGGTGGTCTGGGCGGCCACAGTGGGCTCGGTCGCCGGCCCCAACCTCGCCGAACCGGCCGACCAGATCGGCCAGCGGCTCGGCCTGGCCCCGGGCGCCGGCCCGTTCGTGCTCGCCCTGCTGGGCTTCCTGCTCGCCTTGGGCATCCTGACCTCGGGGCTCCGCCCGGACCCGCTGGTCCTGGCCCGCTCGCTCGCCGCGTCCGCGCGGAGCACCGGAACCGCCCCGGGCGCCGCGGCCTCCGCCCGCACCGGCCCGGTCCCCCCGTCCGCCGCGGCCACGCCGGCCGGCCCCGCCCACGGCGGCCCCACCGCACCCGTCACCGCGCCCCCCTCGCCCGCCGCGGAGACGGTGGCGGCGGTGAAGCCCGCGGGGACCCTGCGCACCGCCTGGCGGACGCTGCTCGACTCCCCGGCGGCACTGCGGGCGATGGCCGCGATCGCGGTCAGCCACACCGCCATGGTCTCGATCATGTCCATGACCCCGGTCCACCTCGACCACCACGGGGCCTCCGTCTCGGTCATCGGCCTGGTGATCAGCCTGCACATCGCGGGCATGTACGTGCTCTCCCCCGTGGTCGGCTGGCTCGCCGACCGGATCGGCCGGGTCCGGGTGCTCGTGCTCGGCATGGCCCTGCTGCTCGCCGCGTCCGTCCTGGCCGGTACGGCGGGCGAGCACGACGTCCCCCGGGTGACCGCCGGGCTGGTCCTGCTCGGAGTCGGCTGGTCCTGCGGCCTGGTCTCCGGCTCGGCGATGCTCACCGACGCCGTCCCGCTGGCCCGGCGCCCCGCCGTGCAGGGACTGTCCGACCTGGTGATGAACGTCTGCGGCGCGGCCGGCACGGTCGTCGCCGGAGTGATCGTGCAGGCTCTGTCCTACGGCGTGCTCGGCACGGCCGTGGCGGTCCTGGTCACCGCCACCGGCGCCTGGCTGGCCCTCGCCCGCCGCTGAACCGCCGCCCCGCCGGGCCGTCCGCGGCGGGACCGTCCGCCCCGCGCCGCCGCATCCGGCTCCCGCGCCCCGGTCCGCGCCCGCCGCATCCGGCTCCCGCCTCCGGTCCCCGCCCGCCGCCGCGTCCCGGCTCCCGCCTCCGCCCGCCGGAACCCGTCACTTGGCGTCGGCGTAGCAGCGCACGGCGACGGCTTCCATCGGGAAGCGCACGGGGGTCGGGCCGAACAGCAGGCGGGTCGCCTCCTCCGCGGCCCGGCCGACCGCCTCGGCCACCTCGCCGGCCAGCTCCTGCGGGCAGTGCACCATCACCTCGTCGTGCTGGAAGAAGACCAGCCGGGCCGGGTCGGGCAGCAGCCCGCGCAGCACGGCCATCAGGGCCAGCGCCCACTCGGCGGCCGTCGCCTGGACCACGAAGTTGCGGGTGAACCGGCCCCGGTCGCGGGCCGCCCGGCTCCCCTCCGGCCCGGAGACCAGTTCGCGCCAGCGGGCCGAGGGCGGCGGGCAGGTGCGGCCCAGCCAGGAGCGGACCAGCCTGCCCTCCTCCCCCGCGCGGGCGGCGTCCTCCACGAACCGGTAGGCCTCGGGGAAGCGCTGGCGCATCACGGCCAGCAGCTTGGGGGCGTCTCCGCTGGTCCCGCCGTACATCGCCGAGAGCATGGCGATCTTGGCGTGGTCGCGCTCGCCGCCGAACGCCCGGGCGAGCGCGTGGTACAGGTCCGCCTGCCCCGCCGCTCTGGCCAGGCCCCGGTCCCCGGCCATCGCGGCCAGCACCCTGGGCTCCAGCTGGGCGGCGTCGGCGACGACCAGCGTCCAGCCCTCGTCGGCCACCACGACCCTGCGCATGGCCCGGTGGATCTGCAGCGCGCCGCCGCCGCTGGTCGCCCAGCGGCCGGTCACCACGCCGCCCACGACGTACTCCGGGCGGAAGCGGTCGTCGCGGACCCACTGGTCGGCCCAGGCCCAACCGTGGAAACTGTGGAACCTGGCCAGCTCCCGGTAGGCCAGCAGAGGTGCGACGCCGGGGTGGTCGATCTTCTTGAGCTCGTGCGCCCTGGCCGAGGAGACCGGCGTGCCGGCGGCCTTGAACGCCTTGACGATCTGCTGGACGGAGTCGGGGTTGAACGACGTGCCGAACACGGCCGTCACCTCGTCGGCCAGGGCCTGGAGCCTGGCCGGGCGCATGCCGTGCACCGGGCGCGGGCCGAGCATCTCGGCCAGCAGCGCGTCGTGCAGGTCCCGCCGCCAGGGCATGCCGTCGTGGGCCATCTCCGCGGCGATCAGCGCTCCCGCCGACTCGGCCGCGACCAGCAGCCGGAACCGGCGCGGGTCGGCCGTCGCCTCGATCCGCCGGAGCTGGTCGGCGTGGACCTCGGCGACCAGCCCGGCGTCCGGCGGGGGCGGCCGCTCCTCCTCGAACAGGACGGCCTGCCGCGCCCCGGGCCCGTGGTGGCCCGCGTGGTCCTGCTCGCGGGCGTCGTGGTCGTCGGGCACCGGCAGGCCGTGCAGCCGGGCGTGCGCCGCCCGGACCGACCGGGGCTCGCCGTACCGGCCCTCGTGCGCCAGGAGCAGGCCCTCGGTCAGCACGAGGTCGTGGCAGCGCGCGAGCCGCACCCCGCGCTCCAGCACCGCCGGGTAGACCTCCCGCGTGTCGGCCCAGACCCAGCGCGGGGCCCCGCCGCCCGCTCCGCCGCGCCCGCCCGGCCCCGCGCCGTCCTCACTCCGTCCCGCGCCGCGCCCGCCCCGCCCGGCGGCCGGGTCCCCGGCGGGCCCGCTCCCCGCCCGCGTCTCCAGCTCCCGCACGGCCGCCGCCAGGTCCGCGACGGCCTCGGTCTCCTCCCCCGCCCGGCGGAGCAGGCCGGACCCGTCGGCCCCCGGCACGACCACGACGTTCATGTCCCCAGCGTGTCACGCGCCACCGACGGTTTCGATCAGGCGAGCGGGATGAGGACCTCGTCTTCGAGCGGGGGTTCGATCTCCTGGGGCAGGCAGCCGGTGGCGGCGAAGCAGCGGATCCGCAGGGCCTGCGGCGTCACCGAGACGTGCAGGAAGCTCTTGAAGAACGGCGGGGTGTCCCAGTCGGACAGTTCCGACAGGTAGCGGTGGAAGACCTTGCCCACGGGCAGCCGGAGCGGTAGCGGCCAGGAGCCGAGCAGCCGCGCCGCCCACCGCATCCGCCGGGTGATCCGCACCCCGCCGATCGGCCGCGGCGGGGTGTTGCCGATCCGCTGGGACATCAGGCACACGGCCTCGTCCGGCGTGAGGTAGAGCCAGCGCATGCGCAGCCGCTCGCTGTAGAGCTTGCTGTAGAACGAGAGCGAGTCGCCGCGCAGCGGGTAGCACTTGTAGTCGTCCTCGTGCACGCCGCCGACCGTGACCCTGGGGATGGTGTGGGTGGCGTGCGTGAACGCCCCCGAGCCGCCCGCCACGACGTACTGGATCGTCCGGTCGCCGACCCGGACCGGGAAGCGCTGGTAGTTGTGCACGTCCCCGCCGATGGCGGCGACGTAGTTGTGCCGGGGGTCGGTCACGATGTCGTCGATCGTGCCGCCGCCCTCCAGCTTCGACGGCTTGTACTCGTTGCGGACGTAGATGGGCTTGCCGGTGACCAGCACCTTGGGGCGCGGGTCCAGCGAGACCTGCCGGAGCCAGTCGGCCTGCTCCCGGTCGATCGTGCCGGTGATCCCGGTGTCCACCCCCACGACGAGCAGGCCCGGGGCCTCCAGCACCCAGTACGGCCCCGGCTGCACGGCCCGCTGCTCGGGGGCGGAGCGGCGCTCGCGGGCGCGGGCCAGCCGCTCCTCGTCGATCGGCTCCGGCCTGCGCCAGAGCAGCCCGCGCAGCCCGGAGGGCGAGAGCCGGAACCCCTCCCGCCGCGCCTCCAGCGCGGGGGCGTCACAGAAGACGCGCATGAAGCCGCCGAGCCCGTCGTACCAGTCGTGGTTGCCGGGGATCGCGTAGATCGGCGCCCGGTAGTCCTGGTAGGGGCGGAAGAACTTGTCGTCGTACTCGTCGCCGGCGCCGGTGGGGTAGACCACGTCGCTGGCGATGACCGCGAAGTCGGTGCTCTCGCCGATCCGGAGCATGCCGGGCACCACGGCGTACTGCGAGGCGTCGCCCTCGCCGGTGTCGCCGAGGAGCAGGAAGGAGAACTCCTCCCCCACCTCCAGCGGGATCCGGAGGGAGGGGTCGGCGCCCCGCGCCCGCTGCGCCGCCGTCCATCGCGTCCGGACCTGCCCCGACGGGTCGCCGAACAGCGCGGCGAGGATCTCGTTGCGCGAGCGCCAGAGCGTGCGCGGGTTCAGCCAGGAGAACGACCGCGCGCCCGGCGGTCGCAGTCCGGCGAACTCTCCGAGCTCCACGCAGTCCCAGCCCGCGCCCTCCTCCGAGATCCGCGAGGAGACCTCGCGCCCGCGCTCCGCCGCCCGCTTCACGTCGACCATGGTCATATTCTGGCCGCGATCATGCGCGCGTGCGCCCGTTCGGGGAAGCGCGCCGGTCAGGACAGGCGGCCGATGCGGAAGTCGTCGAAGTACACGCGGGGGTGGGAGTCACCGCCGGTCTTCCTGACGTGGATTCCGAACAGGGGCTTGCCGTTCGCCTTCGCCACGTCCGTGTCGACCACGCCGGCCACCAGATGGTCGTCCACCCAGAACGCCACCCGGATCCGGCCGTCGCTCCGCTCGCACTCCAGCCGCAGCACCGATCCGTTCTTCTTGAACCCGGGGATCAGGACGTCGGCGGTCAGGTCCCAGGCGCTCTCGAAGGTGCTCCTGCGGATGCGCGCCCGTCCGCCGGGGCTGACCTCGGCGAAGTAGGAGAAGTAGGTCTCGTCGGGCGTGTACTGGCAGAAGACCCCGCTCCACGCGCCGTAGGGGTCCCCGTCGGCGAGGTCGGCCTTGACGCTGACCAGCACGCGCTCCGGAGCCTCGGCGTTGACCGGCGCCTTGTTCTCCCGGTAGTCCTTCGAGGGGTCCGTGGCCATGGTGAAGCGCCCGTCCCCGGTGTAGCCGTGCAGGGTGTCGACGCGGGTGCCGTCGCCGTTGTACCAGCCGGACTTGTCGTCGCCGAAGTCGTCCCGGTACAGCACGTCGGTGCTCTCCGGCGGCCCCTGCGCGAGCATCCGGACGCCGAGCACCCCGGCCGCCCCCAGCAGCAGCGCCCCGGCCACCGCCCCGCCCACCAGGTACGGCCGGCGCGGGAGCCGGGTCCGCTTCGCGGGTTCCTCGCCGGCGGCCACCCGGGCGGTCGGCCCGGCCAGGCCGGACAGGTCGAGCCGGACCGTGCCCGCCACCCGGGCGGTGTCCTCTGCCGCCTTCCGGCCGACCAGTCCGGACAGCAGTTCCCGGGCCGTCGGCCGGGCCGCGGGGTCCTTGTCCAGCGCCGCCCCGACCAGGCCGCGCAGTCCCTCGTCGAGGGCGCTCAGGTCCGGTGTGTCGTGGACCACCCGGTAGAGCGCCTCCGGCACGGTCCTGGAGGCGAACGGCGAGGAACCGGTCGCGGCGGCGGCCACCACGCAGCCCCAGGCGAAGACGTCGGCGGGCGGGCCCGCCTTGCTCTCGGAGACCAGCTCCGGCGCCATGTACTCCGGGGTGCCGAGGAGCGTGCCGGTGACGGTCTGCCCCCTGCCCGCGTCCAGGGCGCGGGCGATGCCGAAGTCGATCACCCGCGGGCCGAGCGGGGAGAGCAGCACGTTGGCGGGCTTGAGGTCGCGGTGCACCACGCCCGCGTCGTGGATCGCGCTGAGGGCGGTCGCCACCCCGACGGCCAGCGCCTCCAGGTTGGACCCGGTCAGCGGGCCCTGGTCGCGCAGCAGGCGGGCGAGGTCGGGCCCCGCGACGTACTCGGTGACCACCCAGAGCGGCTCGCCCTCCAGCCGGGCGTCCAGCACCGGGGCGGTGCAGAACCGGCTGACCCTGCGCGCGGCGGCCACCTCGCTCCGGAACCGCGCCGCGAACTCCGGGTTCGCGGCCAGGTGCCGGTTGATCACCTTGATCGCCACCGGTCCCGACGGGCCCTCGGCGAGGTAGACCGTGCCCATGCCGCCCCTGCCGAGCCGGCCGGCGATGCGGTAGGGGCCGAGCTCGACCGGGTCGGAGGGCTCCAGGGTCAGCGCGGGGGGAAGTCCGTAGGCCGTCACATCGGACGATCTTAGGTTGGATGGATCATCCAATGGGCGAGAAGAGATGACATGACGCACTCGCTCCGGTAACGCACCGGCCTCCCGGAACGGAGAGGGGCTCCCCATCCCGCCCCCGCGCCCTCCCGCCGATCCACTCTGGAATATAGTTCTGTCCGTGTACGCGTACTGGGAGACGGTCCCCACCCGGTGGAAGGACAACGACGTCTACGGCCACATGAACAACACGGTCCACTACTCGCTGATGGACACGGTGATCAACACCTGGCTGATCAGGACCGCGGGTCTCGACATCCACGAGGGGGACGCCATCGGCCTGTGCGTGGAGTCGCACTGCGTCTACAAGGCCCCGGTCTCCTTCCCCGAATACGTCCGGGTCGGCCTCAGGATCGGGAGGCTGGGCCGCTCCAGCGTCCGCTACGAGCTCGGCCTGTTCCGCGAGGACGGCGAGACGGTCGTGGCCGAGGGGCACTTCGTCCACGTGTTCGTGGACCGGGAGACCCGGCGGCCCGGCGAGATCCCGGCGCCGCTGCGCGCCGCCATGGAGAAACTGGTGATCACTTAGATGAGCACGTCCACCCGCGCCGCCGTCCTCGTCGAGTCGGGCCGCCCGGCCCCGTACGCCTCGTCGCGGCCCCTGGAGATCATGCCGCTGACGCTGGAGGCGCCCGGCCCCGGGGAGCTGCTCGTCCGGGTCCGCGCGGCGGGCCTGTGCCACTCCGACCTGTCGGTGATCGACGGCTCCCGGCTCCGGCCGCTCCCGATGGCCCTCGGCCACGAGGCCGCGGGCGAGGTCGTGGAGGCCGGCCAGGGCGCCGAGTTCGCCCCCGGCGACCACGTGGTGCTGTCCTTCGTGCCCGCCTGCGGGCACTGCCCGCGCTGCGTGGCGGGCCGTCCCGCGCTGTGCGAGCCGGGCGCCGCGGCCAACGGGAACGGCACCCTGCTCGGTGGCGGCCTGCGCTTCGCCGCCGCCGACGGCGCCCGCCCCCGGCACCACCTCGGCGTCTCGGCCTTCTCGGAGTACACCGTGGTCTCGGCCCGCTCCGCGGTGAAGATCGACCCCGAACTGCCCTTCGAGATCGCGGCCCTGTTCGGCTGCGCCGTGCTGACCGGGGCGGGAGCCGCGTTCTACAGCGCCGGCGTCTCCCCCGGCGACGGCGTCGCGGTGTTCGGCCTGGGCGGCGTGGGACTGGCCGCGCTGCTGGCCGCCAAGGCCGCCGGAGCCGCCACCCTGGTGGCGGTGGACGTGGTCGGCGCGAAACTGGAGCTGGCGCGCAGGCTCGGCGCGACGCACACCGTCGCGGGCGGCCCGGACGCCGTCGAGGCGATCCGGGAGATCACCGGCGGCGGGGCGGAGAAGGTCGTCGACACCACCGGGGTCGTCCCGGTCCTGGAGCAGGCCTACCGGGCCACCGCGCGGGGCGGCACGACGGTCACCGTCGGCCTGCCCGACCCCTCCCGCGAGCTCACCCTGCCCGCGCTCAGCCTGGTCGCCGAGGAGCGCACGCTGCGCGGCAGCTACCTCGGCTCGTGCGTCCCACGCCGGGACGTGCCGCGCTTCGTCGGCATGTACCGCGCCGGGGTGCTCCCGGTGGACGCCCTGCTGTCGCACCGGCTTACGCTGGATGAGGTGAACGAGGGCTTCGACCGCCTGCACACCGGCGAGGCGGTCCGCCAGGTGATCGTGATGTGACGGGACCCCGGAAGGCGGGGCCCCCACGCCGGAGGCGATCGACGACAGGAGGGCGATGCAGACCTTCCTCCCCTACCCGGACTTCGACGCCACCGCGCGCGTCCTCGACCCGCTCCGCCTGGGCAAGCAGCGGGTCGAGACGCTGCAGATCCTGCGCGCGCTGACCGTCCACGGGTACGGCTGGCGCAACCACCCCGCGGTGAAGATGTGGACCGGCTACGAGGAGGCCCTGGTCCGGTACGGCCTGCAGATCTGCGGCCACTGGTGCGCCACGGGCCGGGCCGACACCTGCTCGGCCACCATGGCGGGAGAGCTGGCCGAGCGCTGCGGCGTCGCCTCCCCCCGCTCCCAGCCGGAGCTGGCGGCCGCCGGCGAGCTGCCGCCCTGGCTGGGGGACCCGGCCTTCCACCGCAGCCACCGCTCGTCGCTGCTGCGCAAGGCCCCCGAGCTGTACCGCCCCGCCTTCGGCGACGAGCCGGACGACCTGCCGTACGTCTGGCCCGCCTCCGACCGGCCCCCGTCGTGCCCGCCGAGTCCGCCCGGGTGACGGGCCGGTCCCCCCATCCGGGCAGGCCCGGCGGGAGCCCTCCGCAGGACCCGGCCCGGCCCGCGACAGGCCGGGCCGGAAGACCGGCACGACGGGCGGGCCGGCGCGGTCAGGGGATCAGCACCCCGGGGTTGAGCACGCCGGCGGGGTCGAGCCGCTCCTTGATCCCGCGCAGGACCTCCACGCCCAGCTCGCCGATCTCGGCGGCGTAGGCCTCGCGGTGGTCGCGGCCGACGCCGTGGTGGTGCGAGATCGTGCCGCCCGCCGCGACGATCGCCTCATTGGCCGCCCGCTTGGCCGCCGCCCACTGGGCGAGCGGGTCGCCGCTCTGCGCGGTGACGACGGTGAAGTAGAGCGAGGCGCCCGTGGCGTACACGTGGGAGACGTGGCACATCACCAGCGGTGAGCCGAGCGCGCCGTGCAGCGCCAGCCGTACGGCGTCGTAGAGGCGGGGCAGGCCGGACCAGAAGGCGGCCGTCTCCAGCGTCTCCACGGTGGCGCCGGCGGCGAGCAGCGAGTCCCGCAGGTAGGGGGCCGAGTAGCGGCCGTGTTCCCAGGCGTCGCCGGGCCCTGGCCCCAGGCAGGTCCCGCCGAGACCGGTCAGCGCCTCGGCGGCCCGGTCGCGGCGCCCGGCCGCCTCTGCCGCCTCCCCCTCGTAGCCGGCGATCACCAGGCAGCCCCCCTCGGCCGCCGCACCGCCGATCTCGCCCGGCTTGGCCAGGCCGACCATCGTCTCGGTCTCGTCGGACAGGCGCAGCACGGTGGGGACGGGACCGTCCTGGGCCAGGCGCCGCAGCGCGGCGGTGCCCTCCGCGAAGGAGGGGAACCGCCAGCCCTCGTAGATCCGGGCGGCCGGGGCCGGCCGCACCCGCAGCCGGAGCGAGGTGATCACCCCGAAGGCGCCCTCCGAGCCGAGCACCACCTGGCGCAGGTCCGGGCCCGCCGCGGACTTGGGCGCGCGGCCCAGTTCCAGGGTGCCGCGCGGGGTGGCCGCGGTCAGGCCGACGACCATGTCGTCGAAGCGGCCGTACCCGGCGGAGGCCTGGCCGCTGGAGCGGGCCGCGGCGAAACCGCCCAGCGTGGCGTACTCGAACGACTGCGGGAAGTGGCCCAGCGTGAGGCCGCGGGCGGCGAGCAGCTCCTCGGCCTGCGGCGCGCGCAGGCCGGGCTCCAGCTCCGCGACCATCGACTCGGTGTCCACCGCGACCAGCCGGTTCAGCCGGGCCAGGTCGAGGGCGACCACCCCGGCGAAGCCCTCGCGGACCGGGGTCAGGCCGCCGACGACGGAGGTGCCCCCGCCGAACGGGACCACCGCGACCCGGTGCGCGGCGCAGATGCGCAGCAGCTCCAGCACCTCGGCGTGCGAGCCGGGCAGCACCACCGCGTCGGGCGCGTCGGAGCCGTCCCCGGCGCGCAGGCGCAGCAGGTCGGGCGTGGACCTGCCCCGGGTGCGCCGGATCCTCGCCTCGTCGTCGCAGCGCACGTGGCCGGGGCCGACGACGCCGCGCAGCTCGTCGAGGACCTGCCCGGGCAGGGCCGGGGCGGGCAGCCGCACCTCGTCCAGGCGCACCGCGGGGCTCGCGGGCGGGCGCACGCCCAGCAGGTCCGCCAGCAGCCCGCGGATCGGCTCGGGCAGGTCGGCGGCCCGGGCGGGGTCGCCCCAGCCGGACCAGAGCATCGGTTCGGCGGCGGTCTTCGGAATCTCCACCCCTACACTGTGACATATGACGTCCAACCGTCACAACGAGACCGGCCCGGCGAAGGGCTCCACCGACGCGCTCCTCGACGCGGCGCGCGAGGTCGTGCTCGCCGTCGGGGTGCGGCGCACCACGCTCACCGACGTGGCGCGCCGGGCGGGGCTGTCCCGGATGACCGTCTACCGCCACTGGCCCGACGTGCGGAGCCTGGTCGCCGACCTGATGACCCGGGAGTGGGTCGAGGTCGCGGGCCGCTTCGCCGATGACGACCCGGTCACCGCCGCCGTCGGGTCGGTCCGGGCGCTGCGCGGCCACCCGCTCTGGCGCAAGATCGTCGAAGTGGACCCCGAGCTGCTCCTGCCGTACCTGCTGGACCGCCGGGGCTCCAGCCACGACGCCATGCTCGCCCTGATCGAGTCGGCGATCAACCGGGGCCGGGCGGCCGGCACCGTACGGCCCGGCGACGCGCGCGCCCAGGCCAGGGCCGTGCTGCTGACCGCGCAGTCGTTCCTGCTGTCCGGCGCCACCATGCTGGACCCGGCCGCCCCGGACGGGCCCGCCCCCGCCGCGCCGGACCGGGTCACCGAAGACGTGCTGGACGCCGAACTCACCACCCTCCTGGAGAGGTACCTGTCGCCGTGAACTCCTCCCTCAACGCCGCCCGCCGCGCCCGCGAACTCGCCGAGCTGGCCGACGGCCGGACCGTCGACGTGCTGGTGGTCGGGCTGGGCGCCACCGGCGCCGGCGCGGCCCTCGACGCCGCCTCGCGAGGCCTGTCGGTGGCCGCGGTCGACGCCTTCGACCTGGCCTTCGGCACCTCCCGGTGGAGCTCCAAGATGATCCACGGCGGCCTGCGCTACCTCGCCAGGGGGCAGCTCGGGGTGGCCCGCGAGAGCGCGGTGGAGCGCGGTGTCCTGCTCGCCCGCACCGCTCCGCACCTGGTGCGGGCCCAGCCGTACCTGCTCCCGCTGACCCCGGAGGTCTCCCGGCGCCGGGCGGCGGCGGTGATGGCCGGCTACCGGCTCGGCGACGGGCTGCGCGCCGCCGCGCGCACGCCGCGCCGCCTGCTGCCCGGCCCGTCCCAGATCTCCGCCGGGCGGGCGCGCGAGCTGGCCGCCCCGCTGCGGGCCGGCGGCCTGCGCGGGGCGCTGCTGTCCTGGGACGGACGGCTGGTCGACGACGCCCGGCTGGTGGTGGCGCTGGCCAGGACGGCCGCCGCGCACGGCGCGGCGGTCCTGACCCGGTGCCGGGCGCTGGAACTGGACGGCGCCGGGGCGCGGGTCCGCGACGAGCTCACCGGGGAGACCGCCACGATCCGGGCGCGGGCGGTGATCAACGCCACCGGGGTCTGGGCCGCCGGGCTCGACCCGCGGATCCGGCTGCGCCCGTCGCGCGGCACCCACCTGGTGCTCCGCCCCGAGACCCTGCCGGAGCTGCGGGCCGGCCTGCACGTGCCGATCCCGGGGACGGGCAACCGCTTCGCGCTGGTCCTGCCCCAGGCCGACGGGCGGATCCACGTCGGGCTGACCGACGAGCCGGTGGAGGGGCCGGTCCCGGACGTGCCGGAGGCCCCCGAGGAGGACGTCGCGTTCCTGCTGGACGTGCTCAACTCCGTGCTGGGGGCCCCGGTCCGGCGCGAGGACGTGGCCGGGACCTTCGCCGGGCTGCGCCCGCTGCTGGCCGCCGGGGGGCACACCGCCGACCTGTCCCGGCGGCACGCGCTGCTCACCTCCGCGGACGGGGCGGTCACGGTCGTGGGCGGCAAGCTCACCACCTACCGGCGGATGGCCGAGGACGCGGTCGACCTGGTGGTGCGCTCGCGCGGCCTGGACGCGGGGCCGAGCCGTACGGCGCGGCTGCCCCTGGTCGGGGCCGTCCCTGCGGGGACCCGGCCCGCCGACCGGCTGGCCGGGCGGTACGGCGGCGAGGCCGGGGCCGTGCGCGCCCTCATGGAGCGCGACCCGGCACTGGCCGAACCGCTGCCCACCGGGGTCACCGGGGCCGAACTCGTCTGGGCGGTCCGGCACGAGGGGGCGCTGGACGCGGCCGACCTGCTGGACCGGCGGACCCGGATCGGCCTGGTGCCGCAGGACCGGGAGGCGGCCCTGCCCGCCGCGCGGGCGGCGCTCGCCTATCCGGAGGAGCCCGACCGGGGCTGAGCTTTTTCAAACCCGCCGCCATACCCGCGAAACCGTTAGGTTAGTCTTACCTAAGCCTGGATAGGGGGACCGAGAGGGCTCGGGGAAGGGGGCACGGATGACGGCGAAGGGATGTCCGCACTCCGCGTTCAGCCATACCGCGGAGATGCCGGTCCATGCCAGCGCGACGGTCGGCGCCCGCTTCTGGCTGCTCATCGAGCACACCGGCCCCTGGGCGTCCCACCTGGAGGACTGCGACCTGCCCGAGGACGTGCGCACCCTCGTCAAGCGGGCGACGCACCTCGGCATCCGCCCCCAGCTGATCCGCCGGCCGGGCCGCCGGACGGCGCCCCCGGGGCCCGGCGTCCACGTCATGGTGGGCGACGCGCGCGGCCCCGAGCCGTGGCTCGCCGAGGCCGTGATCGCAGACCCGGACGATCTTGACCTTGACGCGCTGGTGGCCGGAGTGCTCCCCAAGTCCTGCATACTGGTGAGTGAGCCGGTTTTTCTGGTCTGCACGCACGCGAAGCGCAACGTGTGCTGCGCCCGCATTGGACTTCCCCTAGCTCGTTCGCTGGCCGAGGTTTGGCCGGACAGAACATGGGAAACATCACATGTTGGCGGCGATCGCTACGCCGCCAATCTCGTGTGCTTGCCACACGGCCTCTACTACGGCAGCATGTCTCAGGCTGCTGCGATCGCAGCAGCGGACGCGTACCGGTCCGGCGAGGTTGTTCTCGACCGTTTCCGGGGGCGCGCGGGCATTCCTGAGCCACTGCAAGCTGCCGAGCATTTCGTCCGTGCCCACACGGGAGAGCTCTCGGTCGGCGGAGTGGCCGTGGAGTCCTCCAGGTCGGACGGCGAAGCCACCGAGGCCATCGTGCGCGGTAGCGACGCTCGTTTTCGGGTAGTGGTTGAACCCATGACGCTCACGGCGCCATGTGGTACGGCTTGCGCCGACACGATCACCACCTATCGGCTGGTCATGCTGGACAGGCTCACGTCTGTGCGGTACGCCACGCCCGTGCCGGCCTGATCGGGGAACATCGCGGCTGATCCACGCGTTGGCACCAAGGATGTCAAAAGCGTCCAATGCGGCAGTAACCCGAAATTCTTCTCACTAGAAGGTGGTTTTCTCATGTCTCAGGTACGTCGGCAGACCGCCCGTCCTCGGCCCAGCTGGGGCTGGCAGGATGACGCCGCGTGCCGGGGCGAGGACCTCGTGCTCTTCTTCGGTCCCGATGGTGAGCGTCAGCCCGAGCGTGACATCCGCGAGCGCAAGGCCAAGGCCATCTGCGCCCAGTGCCCCGTTCGCGCCGAGTGCCTGGACTACGCGCTGTCCCGTCCGGAGAAGTACGGCACCTGGGGCGGTCTGAACGAGGACGAGCGCGCCTCCGAGCGCCGTCGTCGCATGCGCCGCGCCGCCAGCGCCGGCATCAGCGCCGTCGCCTGAACACCTCCACCCGGCTTCCCCCCGTACGTGTGATCTCGCTGATCCCCTGAAACCGCAGCGAGATCACACGTCGTCGCATCCGGGCCCGTCACGTGCGGGCCCTCCCCCTCCTCAGAGCGGAACCGCGAGGACGTCGCCGAGCGGGACTCCGGCGCCATCCCACCGCGTGCGAGCGCGGCGCCGGGGCCGTTCCCTCCGGCCCGGCGGCCGGAGAGAACCTCCCACACCTCGAACAGCGGTCACCCCGCGGCTCAGGGCCGGTTGCGGCCCGCCTTCCGCATCTCCTTGTGGATGACCTTCCACTTGCTCTGCAATTCCTTGCGGAGCCGCGCGTCGGTCCGCGACGCCATCCAGGCGGCCTCCCGCTGCAGCTTCCGCCAGCTGGCCAGCCGCCGCTCGGGGAGCGTGCCGTCCTCGATCGCGGCGACGACCGCGCAGCCCGGCTCGCTGTCGTGGCCGCAGTCGGCGAACCTGCACTCCTCGGCGAGCTCCTCGATGTCGGCGAAGACCGCCTCCACGCCCTCGCCCATCTCGTACAGGCCGATGCGGCGGATGCCGGGCGTGTCGATGACGAGCCCGCCGCCGGGCAGCGGGATGAGCTCGCGGTGCACGGTGGTGTGCCGGCCCCGGCCGTCGCCCGCGCGGACCTGCTGGGTCTCCATCACCGCCTCCCCGGCCAGGGCGTTGACCAGCGTGGACTTGCCCGCGCCCGAAGCGCCCAGCACCACCGCGGTGCGGGAGCCCTCCAGGTAGCCGCGGACGAGGTCCACGCCCTCGCCGGTGACGGAGCAGACGGCGTGCACGTCCACGCCGGGCGCGGCCGAGGCGACCTCGTCCATCAGGAAGGCGAGGCCGTCGCCGATCAGGTCGGCCTTGGTGACCAGGACCACCGGGTGCCCCCCGCTCTCCCAGGCCAGGGCGAGCAGCCGCTCGATCCGGCCCAGGTCGGCGGTGTCGGTGGCGTGCAGGGCGGGCTCGGCGACGAAGACGACGTCGACGTTGGCGGCCAGCACCTGGCCCCGGGAGTCACCGGACAGGCCGCCCTGCGAGGTCCGGCCCACCCCTCCCCGGACGAAGGCGGTACGGCGCGGCAGCAGCGCCTCCAGCTCGAAGCGCCCCTCGGGGAGCCGGCGGAGCGCGGCCCAGTCCCCCACGCAGGGCAGGTCGACCGGGTCGGCGGCGGCGGCCCGCCGTACGCGGGCGCTGTAGTGGGCGGTCAGCTGGCCTTCGGCGCAGAGCACCTCGGCGGCGCCGCGGTCGACGCGGGCCACCCGGGCGGGCAGCGTCCCGGCGGGGAGCCCGGCGGCGAGGGAGTCGTTCCAGCCGAGCGCGGAGAGATCGTAGAAGTCAGGAAGAACTGACGAGGACAACGTGGGTACACCCTTTGTGGAAGACCGGGTGCCCCGCGCTGTGAAGTCGGCTAGGCGGACACCCGGAGGTTGACGGACGGCGGGGTCGTCAGAAAGGCCCGCATAGTCCTCACCTCCCTCTCGTGTCGTCGCCACCCGGCGTCACCGGGCGGCACGTGGCCGGGTCCACTATAACGCGGACCCGGCCGGTGTCCGCAAACGCTTTTCCGCCCGCGCGCCGCGCGGGCGGTCAGGTCACAGGCCCGGGGCCGGGAAGCGCGAGGTCAGCTCGCGCACCTCGCCCTGCACGCGGGCGACGACGTGCTCGGCCTCGTCCTCGCCCTTGGCCAGGGCGGTGACGACCTGGTCGATCCAGACGCCGATCTGCCGCATCTCGTCCGTACCCATGCCCCGGCTGGTCACGCCGGCGGTGCCCAGCCGGATGCCCGACGGGTCGAACGGCTTGCGCGTGTCGAACGGCACCGAGTTGTAGTTGGTCTCCAGCCCGGCCCGGTCCAGGGCCTGGGCGGCGGGCTTGCCGCCGACGCCCTTGGGGGTCAGGTCCATCAGGATGAGGTGGTTGTCGGTGCCGCCGGAGACCAGGTCGAAGCCGCGGGAGTTCAGCTCCTCGGCCAGCGCCCGGGCGTTGGCGACGACCTGGTGGGCGTAGGCCTTGAACTCCTCGGTGGCGGCCTCCCCGAGCGCCACCGCGATGGCGGCGGTGGTGTGGTTGTGCGGGCCGCCCTGCAGGCCGGGGAAGACGGCCTTGTTCAGCGCCGCGGCGTGCTCGTCGGAGGTGGCCATCAGCATGGCGCCGCGCGGGCCGCGCAGCGTCTTGTGCGTGGTGGTGGAGATGACGTCGGCGTGGCCGACCGGCGACGGGTGGGCACCGCCGGCCACCAGGCCGGCGATGTGCGCGATGTCCGCGGCGAGGACGGCGCCGACCTCGCGGGCGATCTCGGCGAAGGCCGGGAAGTCGATCGTGCGCGGGATCGCGGTGCCGCCGCAGAAGATCAGCTTGGGGCGCTCGCGGAGGGCGATCTCGCGGACCTCGTCCAGGTCCACGCGGCCGGTGTCCTTGCGCACGCCGTACCGGACCGGGTTGAACCACTTGCCGGTGGCCGAGACCGACCAGCCGTGGGTGAGGTGGCCGCCGAAGGGCAGGCCCATGCCCATCACGGTGTCGCCGGGCTGCAGGAAGGCCATGTAGATCGCGAGGTTGGCGGGCGAGCCGGAGTAGGGCTGGACGTTGGCGTGGTTCACGCCGAACAGCGACTTGGCCCGCTCGATCGCCAGGGTCTCGATCTGGTCGATGACCTGCTGGCCCTCGTAGTAGCGCTTGCCCGGGTAGCCCTCGGAGTACTTGTTCGTGAGCACGGTGCCCGTGGCCTCGAGCACGGCCTTGGAGACGTAGTTCTCCGACGCGATCAGCTTGACCGTGTCGGTCTGGCGGCGCTCCTCCGCCTTGATCAGATCGGCGATCTGCGGATCGACGCTGGAAAGAGAACCACTCATGGCGCCTTCACTCCCTGCCTACGTTGACGACACGCGGAGACCCAGGCGCGCGGCCTCCGCCGTTTCCGCTCCCCGGTGGTTGTTCCACCAAATGCGCCAGTCGCGCTTAGACGATATCGGACCGTCCCCCGCGGCTGACCCGTCCCGTGCCGTCGGCGGGCCAGAGCCGGTCCACCTCGGCGTTGAGCGTGGCGCCGATGAGCACGGCCAGGGCCGTGATGTACAGCCACAGGAGCACCGCGATCGGGGAGGCCAGCGAGCCGTAGATGGACACCGGCGTGAACCAGTCGGCCAGCACCGCGCGCAGCACCGCGGCGCAGGCGATCCAGATGATGAGCGCCAGCACGGCGCCGGGCATCTCCCGCCACCAGCGCGTGCGAACCGGCACGCTGACGTGGTAGAGCAGGGTGAGGAAGAAGACGGATCCGACGACCACCACCGGCCAGTAGAGCACGTCCACCAGCCCTCCGTAGTCGGGCGGCAGCGTGCCGCGCAGCGCCTCGGGCCCGAGCACCAGGACCGGCATGACCAGCAGGCCGCTCAGCAGGCCCGCGAGATAGAGCCCGAAGGACATCAGGCGGGTGCGGATGATGCCGCGCTCCTCGCCGAGGCCGTAGGCCACCGTGATCAGGTCCACGTAGACGTACAGCGCCCGCGAGCCCGACCAGAGCGCGAGCACGAAGCCCAGCGAGATCAGCGAGACCTGGTTCTCCGGTCTCAGCACGTCGTCGATGAGCGGGGTGACCACGGTGTCCACGGCGTTGTCGGTGAACAGCAGGTGGGCCTGCCGGTCGATCCAGAGGCTGACGTCCTGCACGGTCTCCGGCCCGAACACCTTGGTGAGCTGGCCGACCACGCCGATCAGGCCCAGCACGAACGGCGGGAGCGACAGCAGCGCGAAGAAGGCCGCCTCCCCCGCCAGGCCGGTGACCCGGTAGGTGACCCCCGCGTTCGTGGTGGCCACCGCCAGCGCCCACGTGCCGGTGCCGCGCACCCAGGAGAGCCCGGCCCGCAGCCTGGCGCTGTGGCGGCGCAGCCTGGAGTGGCCCCGCGGCCGTCGCCGCTTCGGTCCCGGCCGCCGCGCCGAGGCATCAGTGGACGTCATGGCATCCAACGGTATTCCCCCGCGGCTCCGTCCCACGAATCCGGCCGGTGGCGATCCGCGCCCTTCCGCTGCCCGTGCGACCTGCGGAGAAACCATCCGGAGAGGGAGCGCCCCGCCGGCCTCGCCCGCACCACCGGGCCTCCCGGAGCGGACGCGGGCCCGGCCGCACAATGGAGGCATGATCTGCGACTCCTGCAAGGACCGCCACCACGAGGACTGCCGGGGCGGGTCGTGGTGCGACTGCCAGCACCAGCCCCCCGCCGAACCCCGGGAGTCCCCGCTGGACTGGCCCCGCCAGGGCTGAGGCCGTACCTCCGGGGGCCGGTCCCGGCCCGAGCCAAAGCCCGGACCAAGACCGCGTCCAGAGTGTGGACCCGATATTGGACATCCCGGGCCGCCAAGGTATCGTCATGGACATGCCAGCGGACCCCATGCTCGTCGTGCGACGCCACGTCGACCTTCTGCGTGTCCGCAGCGCGATCTGTCGCAACGCCCGTTGACCGTCGCCCTTCGCTGATTCCATCCGGCTCGGCGCGCGACAGGCGTTCTTCCCCGGAGTAGCCGCTTCCCGCGGAGCAGAACCGGCCCCCGCACTCGATGATGAGGCGGGAGGAGCCTGTGCGTGTCCGTCACGTCTTCCCTTCCATCCGTAAGGACGCGCACACATGACGACCCCGGCCCGCCCGGCCAACCGCCACCACAAGCGCCCGAAGGGCGAAGGCCAGTGGGCTCTCGGCTACCGAGAGCCGCTGAACAAGAACGAGGAACTGAAGAAGAACGACGACGGGCTCAACGTCCGTCAGCGGATCATCGACGTCTACTCCAAGGGCGGCTTCGACTCCATCGACCCGGCCGACCTGCGGGGCCGGATGCGCTGGTACGGCCTCTACACCCAGCGCCGGCCCGGGATCGACGGCGGCAAGACCGCGGTCCTGGCGCCCGAGGAGCTCGACGACCGCTACTTCATGCTCCGCGTCCGCATCGACGGCGGCCGCCTCAGCCTGGAGCAGCTCCGCACCATCGCCGACATCTCCAACCTGTACGGCCGCGGCACCGCCGACGTCACCGACCGGCAGAACATCCAGATCCACTGGATCGAGATCGAGTCGGTCCCCGACATCTGGGCGCGGCTGGAGGCGGTGGGCCTGTCGACCACCGAGGCCTGCGGCGACGTCCCGCGCGTCATCATCGGCTGCCCGCTCGCCGGGATCGACAGCGACGAGGTCCTCGACGCCACCGACCAGGTCCGCCAGATCTACGACGACTACGTCGGCAACCCGGACTTCTCCAACCTGCCGCGCAAGTTCAAGACCGCGCTGAGCGGCTGCCCGGCGCACTGCACCGTGCACGAGATCAACGACGTGGCCTTCGTCGGCGTCGTCAACGAGCAGGGCCAGACGGGCTACGACCTGTGGGTCGGCGGCGGCCTGTCCACCAACCCGATGCTCGCCAAGCGCCTGGGCGTCTTCGTCACCCCCGAGCAGGCCTCCAAGGTCTACGGCGGCGTGATCGGCATCTTCCGCGACTACGGCTACCGCCGCCTGCGCCACCGGGCGCGGCTGAAGTTCCTGGTCAGCGACTGGGGCCCGGAGAAGTTCCGGGAAATTCTCGAATCCGAGTACCTCGGGTACACCCTGCCCGACGGCCCCGCGCCCGCGGCGCCGCGCAGCGAGCGCCGCGACCACGTGGGCGTCTTCCCGCAGAAGGACGGCAACTTCTACGTCGGCTTCACCCCCCGGGTCGGCCGCCTCAGCGGTGACAAGCTGCACCTGATCGCCGACATCGCCGAGCGGCACGGCTCCGGCCGGGTGCACACCACGATCGAGCAGAAGATGGTCGTCCTCGACGTCGCCCCCGACCGGGTGGACAGCCTGGTGGCGGAGCTGGAGGCCAACGACCTGCAGGTCAACCCCTCCACCTTCCGCCGCCAGACGATGGCCTGCACCGGCATCCAGTTCTGCAAGCTGGCGATCGTCGACACCAAGGACACCGCCTCCCACCTGATCGACGAGCTGGAGGCCCGGCTGCCGGACTTCACCGACCAGCTGACCATCAACGTCAACGGCTGCCCCAACTCCTGCGCGCGCGTCCAGACCGCCGACATCGGCCTGAAGGGCCAGCTGGTGGTGAACGACGCCGGCGAGCAGGTCGAGGGCTTCCAGATCCAGCTGGGCGGCTCGCTCGGCGCCGACTCCGGCTTCGGCCGGAAGGTCCGCGGCCTGAAGGCCACCGCCGCGGAGCTGCCCGACTACGTCGAGCGGGTGCTGCGCACCTTCGAGAAGCAGCGGAACGAGGGCGAGACCTTCGCCGCCTGGGCGCGGCGGGCCGACGACGCGGACCTCAAATGAGCGGCAGAGCGGTCCCGTTCCACTGCCCGTACTGCGGCGAAGAGGACCTGGAGCCCTACGAGGGCGACGGCGGCTGGTACTGCCGCTCGTGCGCCCGCGCCTTCAAGCTGAAGTTTCTCGGAATCGGAGTGGTGAGATGACCCTGGTGGACGTGGAGATCGGATTACGTCAGCAGCGCGACGCGCTCGACCTGCAGGACATCGTCGAGTCCGCCGCGCGGTTCCTGGAGGACGCCTCCGCCATCGAGATCATCCGCTGGGCCGCGGCGACCTTCGGCGACCGGCTCTGCCTGACCGCGTCGATGAGCGACGCGCTGATGATCGACCTGGTCAGCAGGGTCAAGCCGGGCGTGGACGTGCTGTTCATCGACACCGGCTACCACTTCGCCGAGACGATCGGCACCCGGGACGCGGTCCGGCAGGTCTACGACGTCAACGTGATCGACGTGCGGCCGTCCCGGACGGTGGCCGAGCAGGAGCGCGACCTCGGCCCGCGGCTGTTCGGCCGCAACCCCGACCTCTGCTGCTTCCTGCGCAAGGTCGAGCCGCTCAACCGGGCGCTGGAGCCGTACCTCGCCTGGGTGTCCGGCATCCGCCGCGACGAGGCCAGCACCCGCGCCGGGATCAAGGTCGTGGAGTGGGACGCCAAGCGCCAGATGGTCAAGATCAACCCGATCGCCCGGTGGACGCAGGACGACGTCGACAACTACATGGCCGACAACGGGGTGCTGATCAACCCGCTGCACTACGACGACTACCCCTCGATCGGCTGCGCCCCCTGCACCCGCCAGGTGGCCCCCGGCGAGGACCCGCGCAGCGGCCGGTGGGCCGGGATGGGCAAGACCGAGTGCGGCATCCACACGTGAACCGCACCCCGTTCCTGCGGGCCCGGCCGGTCCCGCTGATCGCAGTGGCGCACGGGTCCCGCGACCCGCGCGCCGCCGCGACGGTGGAGGACCTGCTGGATCTGGTGAGGGAGGCGCGGCCGGGGCTCCCGGTGCGGGCCGCCTACCTCGACCACGCCCCGCCGACGCTCGCCGGGGTGCTGGCCGGGCAGGCGGAGGCGGCCGTGCTGCCGCTGCTGCTCACCGAGGCCTACCACAGCCGGGTGGACATCCCCGGCGCGCTGGCCGAGGCGGCGGCCCGGCAGCCGCGGCTGCGGGTGCACCGGGGCGCGACGCTGGGCCCGCACCCGCTGCTGACCACCGCCCTGGAGCGGCGGCTGGCCGAGGCGGGCGTGGCCGCCGGCGACCCGGAGACCGCGGTGGTGCTGGTCTCGGCGGGCTCCAGCGACCACCGGGCCAACGCGACCGTCGCCCGGATCGCCCGCGACTGGGCCCGGCGCGGCTGGTGGGCGGCGACCGCCGCCTACGCCTCGGCCGCGGCGCCCGCCCCGGAGGCGGAGGTGCGGCGGCTGCTGGCCGCCGGGGCGCCCCGCGTGGTCGTGGCCCCCTACCTGCTGGCCCCCGGCCACTTCGCCGACCGGATCCGCGCGAACACCCTCGCCGCGGGCGCGGAGACCGTGGCGGACGTGCTCGGCGCGGCCCCGGAGGTCGCCTCCGTGCTGCTGGAGCGGTACGGCCAGGCCCTGGGGAGGACCGAGGTCTCCGCCACCGCCTGACCCGGCGGAGGCGCCCGTCAGGGGGTCCGCGGCGGCGCGCCGGCCCGGTCCCCGCACCGGAGCACGACCATCTCACCGGTGTCCGGGTCGATCTGCCGTACGTCGTCCCGGCATTCGGGCTCGTCCAACCGCCGGACCTCGATCCGCCACGTGGCGTCGAAGCTCCCGCCCGCGGCCAGGAGGGCTTCGACGTCCTCCGTCCCGATGAGCGCTTCGAGGGGGTCCCCGGCATCCGCCTCCGCCGGGCCGGAGGCGCCCGCGCCGGCCCGCAGCACCGCGCCGGCCCGCAGCACCGCGCCGGCCACGGTGTGCCCTGCGGGACGGCGGTCCTGCGGCGGCGCCGTCCAGTGGACGGCGTACACCGGGCTCTCGGTGACGCCGATTCCCGTCTCCTCGCTTTCACCGCTTCCCCGGCCGCAGGGGCCCGCCGTCACGAGCCGGCCGTCGACCCAGAGAGCGGCCTTGGTCACCGGCCCGCTGCACCACAGGGTCACCGCGATCCGTCCGCCTCCGGTCGGGACCGTGAGCTCCTTCCGCATTCCGCCGCCCGTGAATCCCCGCTGCGCGACCAACTCCCCGATGAACGGCCCGCCCCTGGGCGTGCCGACGACGGCGGGTGAGCCCTCCGGCCGGGACATGACGCCGGTCCAGACGTCCTCGGGGACCACGCCCGCGGTCCCGGCGGGCAGGGTGGCGGCCATCGCGACGGCGAGTCCCGCCGCGGCCACCCCGCCCGCCGCGCCGAGGCGGCGGCGCCTGATGCGGCGGGCCCGCCGGTCGACGTCGGCCACGGTCACGCCCCTGCAGGGACCGTCGCCGCTGTCGGTGTCGAAGAGATCGCGCAGATCGCTCTCAGTGATCGTCATCTCAGCTCCGAGGTGAGCGCGGCCCGGGCCGCGGGATCGACGCGCAGCTTGGCCAGCGCCCTGGCGGCCTGGCTGCGCACGGTGGCCACCGAACAGCCGAGGATCTCGGCGATCTCCGCGTCGGGCAGGTCGGCGAAGTAGCGCAGGACCAGCACCGCCCGCTGCCGGGCGGGCAGCGCCGCGAGCACCGAGCGCACCTCGTCGCGCGTCCCCAGGTCGGCGGCCGGATCCCGGCCCGCCTCCTCCGGGAGCGTCTCGGTCGGGACTTCGCCCTTCCACCTCCGCCGCCACCAGGTGGCATGGGTGTTGGCCAGGATCCGGTACACGTACGGGTCGGGGTTCTCCCCGACCCTGCGCCAGGCGAACCACGCCTTGGCCAGCGCCGTCTGCAACAGGTCCTCCGCCGTGCCCCAGTCGCGGCAGAGGAGGTACGCGGTGCGCAGCAGACGGGCCGAGCGCTGCTCGACGTAGCGCTCGAAGTCGGCCCGGTCACGCATGCGGTAGTCCTCACTGATCGGTGGCAGTCACCGAATCACTACCGCCCGGCCCCCGCCGGGCGTTGCACGCCCCGGGGAATCCGTTCTCAGCGCTCCGGCGGGCGCGGCGGCTCGGGGTGCCGCGGCGGGTGGAGGGGAGGGAGCGGGGGGAGCGGGTGGGCCGCCCCGGGCGCCCGGGGCGGCTCGGCGGGCCGCGGAGGATACGGCTGCCCGTACGGGTCCGGCTGCGGGTGAGCCTGCCCGTGCGGCGCGTGCCCCAGGTGCCCCTCCCAGTGCGGGGCGGGCGGCGGCAGCTGCCGGTACGGTTCGCCGGTCAGCTCCCCGCGCAGCTCGCGCCACTGCTCCCGCCAGGCGGCCCAGGCCTTCTTGCTCCTCCCGGCCCGGGCGTCGCCGATCACCTTGACGTCGCCCATGAGGGCGAACGCCTTGACCCGGATCAGCGGCACGTTCGTGCCGGGGGGCGCCTCGAGCACGTCGACCCGCTTGTCCCCCATGATCGCGATGCCCTCGAGCTCGACGTCCACCCCGTCCGGGACGATGACCTTCACGTCGCCCATGACCGCCGTGGCGGCGATGTCCACCACGCCGGTGCGGACCTCGGCGTCCCGCAGGTCGAGCACGACGTCGCCCATCACGGCCACCGCGCCGAGCTCCCCGTCGATGCGCCACTTGCCGCGCCGCTTGGAGTCGCCCATCACCGCCACGAACCAGCGCCGCGCCCGGCCGCCCTTCCCCGCGGGCGCGGGCGCGTGGGCGGGCGCCGGGGCCTGGCCGGCCGGCGGCAGGTCGGAGGTGATGACGGCGAGTTCGGCCTGGGTGACGGCGCTGTAGGCCGCCTCCGTGCGCTCGGTCAGCTCGCCGAGGGTCAGCCGCCCCTCGACCGAGGCGACCCGCAGCCGCTCGACGACGGCTTCCCGCTCGTCGTCCGACGCTCGAATTCCACCCGGATCACTCACAAGTCACAACATATCGCGAGTACCCCGGGCCGGTCTCCTCCCCGAGGAGGAGACCGGCCGTCCACCGGACGGTGCAGAAGCCCGCGGACGCCGTGCCGCGCGGGGCACCGGCGCCCGGGCGTCGCCCAGGACCCGCGCAGGGCCCGCGCCGTCCGGACCGCGTGCCGTACGGCCCGCTCCACCGGCGGAGGCCCGGGTCCGCCTATGATCCGGAGGCATGTACCGAGAGCTTCTGGACGCCGTGACCGCCGGCGACGCCGAGCGGGCCGAGACCCTGCTGCGCAAGGGTGCGCCCGCCGATCCGGCGGACGGCGCGGAATCCACCGCGCTCTACCGGGCGGCGGCGGCCGGCCGCACCGGCCTCGTGCGGGCCCTGCTGGCGGCCGGGGCCGATCCGGGCCGGGTCAGCGGCGGCGAGGAGGAGGGGCTGCCATTGTGCGCGGCGGCGGCCGGCGGGCACGTCGAGGCGGTCGAGGCGCTGCTGGCGGCCGGGGCCGACCCCGCCGGCCGGGAGGCCGGTGGATGGACGCCCGTGCTCTGGGCGGCGGCCGGCGGGCGCGACGGGGCCCTGCACGCGCTCCTGGAAGCCGGAGCCGGGGCCGAGGACGCCAACGACGACGGCGACACGCCGCTCACCCTGGCGGCCCGGCGCGGGGCGCTGGGCGCGGTGCGGGCGCTGCTGGAGGCCGGGGCGGACCCGGCCCGGCCGGACGGGGAGGGCGACACGCCGCTGTCCATCGCCTACGACTGGCTCGGCACGCAGTTGGAGAGCGCCCTGCTGGACCAGGTCACCGACCAGGCCCCCGAGGACGCGGAGTTCGTCGTGGGACGCTCCCGCGCCGAGGACGGCACCGACCTGGTGACCGTCACGGCGGTGGACGGCGAGGGCAGGCCCGCCGTCCAGCTGGAGTGCCAGCGCGGCCACGCGGCCGTCGCCACCCTCCTGGAGGACGCGACCGGCGAGTGGCTGCCCTTCGACGAGCTGGTCGAGCGGGCGCTGCCGTACCGGGACGTCGACGAGGAGGCCGAGACCTGGTGGACGGTGGCGGCCTCGCTGCAGCGGCGCGGCGACCGCGGGACCTTCGACGACGCCGTGCGCCTGTGCGTCAGCGAGGACCCGCGCCGGCGCGAGCTCGCCGTCGACGTGCTCTCCCAGTACGGCTTCACCGAGGACGCCAAGCCCTTCCTGGAGGAGAGCCTGCCCGTCCTGCGCCGGATGGCCGCCACCGAGGGCGACGAACGGGTGCTGCGCTCGGTGCTCGGCGCGCTCGGCCACCACGCCGACCCGCGTGCGCTGCCCGAGGTTCTGGAGATCGTCACCGCCGAGGGCTGGACCCGTACCGAGGCCGATCCGGCGGCGCTGGCCGCGGTCCTGCCGCCCGGCCACGCCGAGGGACTGGCGCTGCTCGTCTCGATGACCTCCGACCCCGACCCGGACGTGCGCGACTGGGCGACCACGGGCCTGGCCGGCCTGGAGGAGGACACCCCGCAGATCCGCGACGCGCTGGCCGCGCGGCTCGACGACGAGGACCTGGGCACGGTGGCCGAGGCCGCGCGGGGACTGGCCCGGCGGGGCGACCCCCGGGCCCGGGCGGGGATCGAGCGGGTCCTGGCCGAGAGCGACGACGACTACGCCAGGGACGTCGTCACCGGCCTCTGACGGCGGCGGGCCGTCGGCCCGGGGCGCCGCGGCACGTGGGGTTACCCATCAGTATCCGGACGAATAGCCTCTATCTCGACATGCGACCGTTCGCATGTCGAGATAGAGGCAGACGGAACCCCCGGCGACCGGCGAGGACGGGGCCGGGCGATCTCACGCGGAGGCCGCACGTGACCCACGACGTCTTCAACCAGGTCCCCCCGCTCACCGGTCACGACGTGTCCGCCGACGCGGCCCTCACCGAGGGCCTGGCCCGCGAGGGCGCCGGCTGGGCCCTGGAGGAGCTGCGGCGGCTCGGCACGCTCGCCGGGACGGAGCGGGCCGCCGAGTGGGGGCGGCTGGCCAACGAGCACCCGCCGGTGCTGCGCACCCACGACCGCTACGGCCACCGGATCGACGAGGTCGAGTTCCACCCCGCCTGGCACGAGCTGATGACCGTGGCGGTGTCCGGCGGCCTGCACGCGGCCCCGTGGACCGACCCGCGGCCGGGCGCGCACGTGGCCCGGGCCGCCGGGTTCTACGTCTGGAGCCAGGTCGAGGCCGGGCACGGCTGCCCGGTCTCGATGACCTACGCGGCCGTCCCGGCGCTGCGCCACGCCCCGGAACTGGCCGCCGAGTGGGAGCCCCGGCTGGCCTCCCGCGAGTACGACTTCGGGCTCCGGCCGGCGGCCGCCAAGCGCGGCGTGCTGGCCGGGATGGCGATGACCGAGAAGCAGGGCGGCTCCGACGTGCGCGCCAACACCACCCGGGCCGAGCCGCTGAGCGACGGGACCTACGCCCTAACCGGCCACAAGTGGTTCAACTCCGCCCCGATGTGCGACGTGTTCCTCGTCCTGGCCCAGGCTCCGGGCGGCCTGACCTGCTTCCTGCTCCCCCGCGTGCTGCCCGACGGCACCCGCAACGCCATGCGCCTGATGCGGCTGAAGGACAAGCTGGGCAACAGGTCCAACGCCAGCTCCGAGGTGGAGTACCACGGGGCCGTCGCCTGGCGGGTGGGCGAGGAGGGCCGGGGCGTGCGGACCATCCTGGAGATGGTCAACATGACCCGGCTGGACTGCGTGATCGGCTCGGCCGCCGGCATGCGGTACGGCCTGCGCCAGGCGGTCCACCACGCCGCGCACCGCGGCGCGTTCGGCCGCCGCCTGATCGAGCAGCCGCTGATGCGCAACGTCCTGGCCGACCTGGCCGTGGAGTCGGAGGCCGCGACCGCGCTGATGACGCGCCTGGCCGGGGCGACCGACCGGGCCGCCGGGAACGCCGCCGGGGACGCCACGGAGGCCGCGCTGCGCCGTACCGCGCTGGCCGTCGGCAAGTACTGGGTGTGCAAGCGGGCGCCGGTCCACGCGGCCGAGGCGATGGAGTGCCTGGGCGGCAACGGCTACGTGGAGGATTCGCAGCTGCCGCGGCTGTTCCGCGAGTCGCCGCTGAACGGCATCTGGGAGGGGTCGGGGAACGTGGCGGCGCTGGACGTGCTGCGCGCCCTGGGCCGCGAGCCGGAGGCCCTGGAGGCGTTCCTCGGCGAGGTCGCGCTCGCCGCCGGGGCCGACCGCCGGTTGGACGACGCCGCCGACCGGTTGCGCAAGTCGCTGTCGGACCCGGCCGACATCGAGTCCCGCGCCCGCCGGCTCGCCGAGGACATGGCGCTGGTCCTGCAGGGCTCCCTGCTGGTGCGGCACGCGCCCGCGGCCGTCGCCGACGCCTTCTGCGCCTCCCGGCTTTCCGGTGAGGGCGGCCGGGCGTTCGGTACGCTGCCCTCCGGGCTGGATCTTGACGCCGTCATCGACCGGGTCGCACACCCCGGCGCCTGAACGGCGTATGTTCGCTCATGAACATTGATCGATCGAAAGGACATCGCCATGGCGACGACCCGTACCGCGACGACCCAGTGGAAGGGCTCCCTGATGGAGGGCTCCGGCACGGTCGCGCTGGACTCCTCCGGCGTGGGCACGTTCGACGTGTCCTGGCCCTCGCGGGCCGAGCAGCCGGGCGGCAAGACCTCTCCGGAGGAGCTGATCGCGGCCGCCCACTCGTCCTGCTTCTCGATGGCCCTGTCGCACGGCCTGGCCCAGGCGGGCACGCCGCCGCAGTCGGTGGAGACGAAGGCCGACGTGACCTTCCAGCCGGGTGAGGGCATCACCGGGATCGTCATCTCGGTCCGCGCCCACGTCCCGGGGATCAGCGCCGAGCAGTTCCAGACCGCGGCCGAGACGGCCAAGGCCAACTGCCCGGTGAGCAAGGCCCTGGCCGGCACCACGATCAGCCTCAACGCCGAACTGCTGAGCTGACCGCCGCGCTCCCGCGCTCCCGCGGTCGCGTGCGCCCCGGTGCGGGCGCGCGCGGCCGCGTTCCGCGCCCCGCCCGCGCCGCGCCGTACCTGCGGGCCGGGGCGGAAAAAGGCGGGCGCACCCCGCGCGGGAGACCCGACTGGAGGAGAATCTGGTTACATGCGCGAAGTCTGGCCGGGAGAGCCGTACCCGCTCGGTGCCACGTGGGATGGCGTGGGCACCGGTTTCGCCCTGTTCTCCGAGGTGGCCGAGCGGGTGGAGCTGTGCCTGTTCGGTGAGGACGGGCGTGAGGAGCGCGTCGACCTGCCCGAGGTCGACGGGTTCGTCTGGCACGGCTACCTGCCGGGCGTGATGCCCGGGCAGCGGTACGGCTACCGCGTCCACGGGCCTTACGAGCCCTCCCAGGGGCACCGGTGCAACCCCGCTAAACTCCTCCTCGACCCCTACGCCAAGGCGATCGACGGCGAACTGTCGTGGGACGAGGCGCTGTTCTCCTACCGGTTCACCGATCCGGCCGCGCGCAACGACTACGACAGCGCCCCCTTCATGCCGAAGAACGTGGTGGTCAACCCGTTCTTCGACTGGGGCGCCGACCGGCCGCCCCGCACGCCGTACCACCAGACCGTGATCTACGAGGCGCACGTGCGCGGGCTCACCATGCGCCATCCCGCGGTCCCCGAGGAGCAGCGCGGCACCTACGCCGGGCTGGCCCACCCGGCGGTCCTCGACCACCTGCTGAGCCTGGGCGTGACGGCGGTGGAGCTGATGCCGGTGCACCAGTTCGTGCCGGAGCACGCGATGGTGGCCCGGGGGCTGACGAACTACTGGGGCTACAACACCATCTCCTACCTCGCCCCGCACAACGGCTACGCCTCCGGCGGCCGGCGCGGCGAGCAGGTGCTGGAGTTCAAGGCCATGGTCAAGGCGCTGCACGAGGCGGGCATCGAGGTCATCCTCGACGTGGTCTACAACCACACCGCCGAGGGCGACCACATGGGGCCCACGCTCTCCTTCCGGGGCATCGACAACACCGCCTACTACCGGCTGCACGACGGCGACCGGCGCTACTACCTCGACTACACCGGCTGCGGCAACTCCCTCAACGTCCGCTCCCCGCACGCGCTCCAGCTCATCATGGACTCCCTGCGCTACTGGGTCCTGGAGATGCACGTGGACGGCTTCCGCTTCGACCTGGCCTCCGCGCTCGCCCGCGAGCTGCACGACGTCGACCGGCTGAGCGCGTTCTTCGACCTGATCCAGCAGGACCCGGTGATCTCGCAGGTGAAGCTGATCGCCGAGCCCTGGGACGTGGGGCCGGGCGGTTACCAGGTGGGCAACTTCCCGCCGCTGTGGACCGAGTGGAACGGCAAGTACCGCGACACGGTCCGCGACTTCTGGCGGGGCAACGGCTCGGCGCTGCCGGAGTTCGCCTCCCGGCTGACCGGCTCGGCGGACCTGTACGCCACCTCCGGCCGCCGCCCGGTGGCCTCGATCAACTTCGTCACCGCGCACGACGGGTTCACCCTGAACGACCTGGTCTCCTACGACCGCAAGCACAACGAGGCCAACGGGGAGAACAACCGCGACGGCACCGACGACAACCGGTCCTGGAACTGCGGCGCCGAGGGCCCGGTCGAGGACCCGGCGATCGTACGGCTCCGCCGCCGGCAGCGGCGCAACTTCCTGGCCACCCTGTTCATCTCCCAGGGCGTGCCCATGCTGGTCGCCGGCGACGAGCTCGGCCGGACCCAGCACGGCAACAACAACGCCTACTGCCAGGACAACGAGGTCTCCTGGATCGACTGGTCGCTGGCCGGGACCGAGGCCGACCTGCTCGGCTTCGTCCGGGCGCTGTCGGAGCTCCGCCGCGGGCACCCGGTCCTGCAGCGCCGGCGGTTCTTCCACGGCCGCCCGGCCTCCGGCGGCGTCCGTGACATCGTCTGGCTCACCCCGGCGGGGACGGAGATGTCGGCGGCCGACTGGCACACCGGCTACGCCAAGTCGCTGGCGGTCTTCCTCAACGGGGACGCCATCACCGAGCCGGGCCCGCGCGGCGAGCGGATCGTGGACGACTCGTTCCTGCTGCTGATCAACGCCCACCACGGGGACATGACCTTCACCCTCCCGGACGCCCGCTACGGCTCCGCGTGGCGGACGGTGCTGGACACCGCCGACGAGGTCGCCAGGGACGAGCCGTTCCCCGACGAGTTCTGGCCGCCGGAGTCCGTGATCGCGGTGACCGCGCGCTCGATGCAGATCCTCCGCTGCGCCAGGTCCGCCCGGGGGTGACCGCGCGCACCGGGCGGACCTTCCGGACGCGCGGGACGGCCGGCCGTACGCACCGGGCGGACCCCCGGGACCGGCGGGACGGCTCCTGGAGCTAGCGGCCGGTCGCGACCGTGGCGGTGAGCAGGACCAGCACGAACGTGGTCACTCCCGCCAGGCCGTGCAGCAGCACCGCGAGCACCGGGAAGCGCTGCTCGGCGCCGCGCGCGTGGCGGCCGCCGCCCAGCCAGCGGGTGAACATGACGAAGCCCAGCAGCGCGGCGGCCGAGAGCACGCCGAAGGAGAGCCAGGCGAGGAACCGCTGCAGGGTGAGCACGTACGCGATCCAGCAGCCCAGCGCGGAGACCGCCAGGACCGGGTGGGCGAAGACCAGCGCCGCGGGGAACCGGGTGACCTTCGTCGCCTGCTGCCGCAGGCCTCCGCCGGACAGCCACAGGTACAGCAGGTAGATCCCGACCATCGCGGTGATCGACCATGTCACGATCGCGACCAGCCCCACGCAACCCTCCCTGATCTTCAAAGAAATCATGTGACGGCGGGCCCCCGAAGTCACCAGGGCCGCCGAATCCGTTATCGACCGGTGGCTGTGCCAGGGTGGGGGGATGCGCCTCCTGCACCCCGCTCCCCCCGCCGGGACCGACGTCGATCTCGCCCTCGCCTACGCCTATCCCGGCCCGCGGTGCGTGCGGGTCAACATGGTGGCCAGCGCCGACGGCGGGATCTGGCTCAAGGGCCTGTCCGGCGGGCTGTCCGGCACGGGCGACCGGCGGGTCTTCGGGGTGCTGCGCGGGCTGGCCGACGTGATCCTGGCCGGGGCCGAGACCGTCCGCAGCGAGGGGTACGGCCCGGCCCGGCCGCGGGAGTCCTGGCGGGCGCTGCGCGAGGGCCGCCCCGCCGCCCCGGCGGTCGCCGTGGTCACCCGGAGCCTGGAGCTGGACCTGGACTCCCCGCTGTTCACCGAGGCGGAGCCGGGCGCGCGCACGATCGTCGTCACCTGCGGGGCGGCTCCGGCGGACCGGCGCGCGCGGGCGGCCGGGCGCGCCGACGTGATCGTGGCCGGGGACGACCGGGTGGACCTGGCCGCGGCGGTCCGGGAGCTCGGCGAGCGGGGACTGGGCCGGGTGCTGTGCGAGGGCGGGGCGCGGATCAACGGCCAGCTCGCCGCCGCGGACCTGGTGGACGAGCTCTGCCTGACGGTCAGCCCGATGCTGGTCGGCGGGTCCGCCGCCCGGGTCCTGGACGGCCCGGACGTGCTCGCCCGCCTCCGGCTGGCCCACGTCCTGGAGGAGGACGGCTTCCTGTTCACCAGATATGTACGGTCTTCTTCCTGAATTCCATGGACATCGACGGGCATAAACGATATATCTCGATCATGGATAGATCATCCTCCCCCGGCGACGAGCTGCGCGCAGCGGTCGAGGCCCGTCGCGAGCTCGGCCCCGAATTCGAGGACTCCCTGGTCGAGGGCTTCCTGGAGAAGATGGACAGCGAGATCGACCGGCGGGTGGACGAGCGGCTCGCGGCCCGCGCCCCGGCCGTCCGCCCCTCCGTGGCCGCCGGGCAGCGGCTCGCGCTCTCGATCGTCTCCCTCGCCCTGGGCGTGCCGTCGACGGTGGCCCTGGCCCTCATCCTGGACAATCCCGGCTTCGTGCTCGCGGTCATCTGGGTCGGCATCATCGCGGTGAACTTCGCCTTCGCCGGGGGCGGGCAGCACGACCGGCGGCGATGACACCGGGCGGCCCCCGCCGGTCCGGCCGCCTCCTCCGGCGGATCCCGGGCACCGGACCGGTCGGCGGGCGGTGACGGCCGGGACACGCCCTCTTACGTAAAACCGAATGCCGTTCTAGAGTCTGCGCATGAGCATCGGGATCACGGGGGAGCACCGGGCACTCGCGGCCTCCGTCCACGGTTTCGCCGGGCGGAACATCGCGGTCCGCGGCGCGGAGCACGAGCCTTTCCGTGCCGCGCTGGCCGCGCAGGGGCTGCTGGGGCTGCACCTTCCGGAGGAGCACGGCGGGCAGGGCGGCGGGCTGGCGGAGCTCTCCGTCGCGCTGGAGGCCCTGGGCGAGCACTGCACCCCCGGATCCCACCTGCCCACCGCCCTCGCCTCGGCGATCATCTCCCGCGGCGGGTCCGCGCACGGGCTCCTGCCCGCCCTGGCCGACGGGACCCTGACCGCCGCCGTCGCCCTGCCCGGAGGCCTCCGCGCCGCGACCCCGGCCGTCGCGTCCCCGGACGCCCCCGCCGCGCGCCCCGCTCCGGGCACCGCCGGGCCGGGCGCCTCCGCCCAGGGCCCGGCCGCCGGGGACGCGGCCCGGCCCGAGCGCCTTCTGACCGCACTGGGCGCGCCTGACGCCGGACTCGTCGTCCTGCCGCTCGCCGACGGCCGGTGGGCCGCCCTCGACCGCGCCGACTGCGTGACGGAGCCGCTGGAGGGCGTCGATCCGACCCGGCCGCTGACGGCGGTGGCGGCGGTGGCGGCACGGCCCGTACCGGCCGACCGGGTGCTGGACGGGGTGACCGCGGAGCTGGTGAGCGCCCTGGCGGTCGTCCTGCTCGGCGCCGAGGCCTGCGGCGTGGCCGCCTGGGCGGTGACCACCGCCGCGGAGTACGCCAAGGTCCGCGTGCAGTTCGACCGCCCCATCGGCCAGTTCCAGGGCGTCAAGCACCGGTGCGCCGCCATGCTCGTCGCCCTGGAGCAGGCCCGCGCCGCGGTGTGGGACGCCGCCCGGGCCCTCGACGCCGCCGCTCCCCTCACCTCCGGTCCCCTCACCTCCGGTCCCCACGTCTCCGGTCCCCACGTCTCCGGCCCCCATGTCTCCGATCCAGGCGGGACGCGCGGGGAGAACACGGCGGCCCCCGCCGGGACGTCCACCGGAGAGGCCGCCCTCGCGGTGGCCGCGGCCGGGGTGCTCGCCGCCGACGCGGCCGTACGGTGCGCCGCCGACGCGATCCAGGTGCTGGGCGGGATCGGCTACACCTACGAGCACGACGCCCACCTGTACTACCG
This sequence comes from Planomonospora sp. ID91781, assembly GCF_015711595.1. Taxonomy (NCBI): domain Bacteria; kingdom Bacillati; phylum Actinomycetota; class Actinomycetes; order Streptosporangiales; family Streptosporangiaceae; genus Planomonospora; species Planomonospora sp. ID91781. The sequence continues at coordinate 1,795,746 of NZ_JABTEY010000002.1, forward strand.
CCGCGCCCTGTCCCTGCGGGCGCTGAGCGGCGATCCGGGAGAGTGGGCCGAGCGCGCGGCCGTCCTGGCCGCCGCCGGAGTGCGCAGGGCGACGGAGCCGGACCTCCCCGCCGAGGCCGAGCCCTTCCGCCGGGAGATCCGGGCCGCCGTCGCCTCCCTGGCCGCGGAGGAGCCGCTGACCCGGCTGGCCCGGTTCGCCTCCGAGGGCTGGCTCATGCCGCACCTGCCGGAGCCGTGGGGCCGCGCGGCCTCTCCGCTGGAGCAGGTCGTCATCCACCAGGAGTTCCGCGCCGCCGGGGTCCGGCGCCCCAACCTGGCCATCGCCGCCTGGGCCGTGCCGTCCATCGTCCGGTACGGCACGCCGGAGCAGCGGGAGCGCTTCCTGCCCAAGACCTTCACCACCGAGATCACGTGGTGCCAGCTCTTCAGCGAGCCCGGCGCCGGGTCCGACCTCGCCTCGCTGTCCACCCGGGCCGTGCGGGTCGAGGGCGGCTGGTCCCTGAGCGGCCAGAAGACCTGGAACTCCCTGGCCCAGTACGCGCACTGGGGCATCTGCCTGGCCAGGACCGACCCGGACGCCCCCAAGCACGAGGGCATCACCTACTTCCTGGTCGACATGTCCTCCCCCGGCGTCACCGTCCGCCCGCTGAAGGAGATCAACGGAGACGAGATCTTCAACGAGGTCTTCCTCGACGACGTCTTCGTCCCCGACGACCTGGTGGTCGGGGAGGTCGGGCAGGGCTGGAAGGTCGCCCGCGACACCCTGTCCCATGAGCGCGTCGCCCTCGGCGACTCCTGGGGACCCGGCTCGCAGCACACCGACATGGTCAAGCTGATCGGCAGGCTCGGCGGCCCGCAGGCGCTCCGCCCCGCCGCGCTGGAGCAGGCCGGACGGCTGTGGGCCGAGGGCCAGGCGATCTCCGCGCTCGGGCTGCGCGTCACCCTCTCCCAGCTGTCCGGCGGCGACCCGGGCACGGCCTCCAGCGTCCGCAAGCTCCTCGGCATGCGCCACTCCCAGGCCGTCTCCGAGTTCTGCTGGTCGATCGACCCCGCCTCGCCGTACTGGAACCGGATGGTCCTCGCCACCCGGGCCTTCACGATCGGCGGCGGCACCACCGAGATCCAGCTGAACATCATCGCCGAGCGCGCCCTCGCCCTCCCCCGCGACCCGTGACCGCCCGCGCCGCCGTACGGCGGCGCGGGGGACTCAGGTCCGGCGGTAGACGCGCGCGAGGTGGGCGTAGACGATCGTGTTGCCCGTGTAGCTGCGGGTCCCGTGGTCGAAGGCGCCGCCGCAGGTGACGAGGCGCAGGGCGGCGTAGTCCACGTCACCGTAGACGCGGGCCGTGGGGAAGGCGTCCTTGGCGGCGAGCTCGCTCGCGTCGACCGCGAAGACCGCCACGGAGCCGTCCCGGCGCAGCACCTGGATCTGGTCGCCGCGCCTGAGCCTGTGCAGGCGGGCGAAGACGGCGGGCCCGGTGCGGGTGTCGAGATGCCCCGTGATGACGGCGGGACCGCGTTCGCCGGGAGCCGGGCCTCCGGCGTACCAGCCGGCGAGGTCCGGAGGGTGCAGGGGCGGGTTCTCGATGGCGCCCCCGGCGCCGAGGCCAAGCCGCATCAACCGGGCCGTCACCCCGATCCTGGGGATGTGCACGGTCAGCGGCACGGACCTCTTCAGCGGCCGGGCGAACGTGTACGCCAGCGACCCGCCGGAGGCCACCGGCACGAGCGGGCGGCGCGACACGCCCTCCGGCGGCGCGGCCGGCGACGCCTCCGCAGGCGGCGGCTGCCCGGCCGACGCGGAGAAGGCGCCCTCCTCGGAGAGGATGCGGCCGACGCCGAGCCCGCACAGCAGCACCCCGGCCGCGGTGGCCAGCGCCGCCGCCCCGAGCGTCGGCCGCCGCCCGGTGGACGGCACCGGTTACGCTTCGGCCGACCGGCGGCCCCGTACGGCGAGGCCCGCCAGCCCGGCTCCCAGCAGCAGCGCCGCGCCGCCCGCGGCGAGGGGCCAGTCACCGGACCGGGCCTCCGGCGCGAGGCCCCCGCCGCCCGTCTGCGGGGCGCCCTCCGGGATCCTGCGCCGCTCGTCCGCCCTGGGGTCCCACGAGGCGGGCAGGGAGGCCGGGGCCCTGGAGACCGTCTCACCGGGCACGGCGGTCCAGCTCTGGCCGGACCCGCCCGAACCGCCCCCGCCCGGAGCGGTCGGCCAGGATCCGGTGGAGGGCGCCGTCGGCTTCCCCGGCCACCCCTTCGACCCCTTGTCCGTGAAGTCCTTCCCGGAGTCCTTGTCCGTGAGGTCCTTGTCCGTGAAGTCCGTGCCTGTGCCCTTGTCCGTGCCCTTGTCCCGGACCGGCTTCCCACCGGCGGTCTTCTCCGGCCGGGACACGCCCGAGGCCTCCTTCACCCCGCCCCCGGTCCCGCCGGACGCGCCCCCGGACCGGTCCCCGTCCCCACCGGAGGCGTGCGCCTCCGACGAGGTGGAACCCGAGCCCAGCGCTCCCGCCCACACGTCGTCCTGGCGGCTCGACACCCCCCCGCCGGGACCGCGCGTCTCCCGGCCGCCGTCCCCCCGGGCCCGCCCTCCGGACTGTCCCACCGCCTGTCCCGCCGCCCCGCCCGGCTGCGACGCGCACGGCGGCAGGATCGTCTCGCATGTGCCCGGCACGGCCCGCCCGTCCACCGGTGACGCCTGGGCGGCGGCCGTACCGATCCCGACCGCCAGGGCGGCGCCTCCGAATGAGAAGGCCGTCACCGCACCCACCGCCGCGAGACGTCGTGCTCCTGCGATAGCCGCCACAGTTCTGCCCCCGGTGCCGATGTGTTCCGCGTGTCTTCGATGCACGGCCGAGCTTCGCGAACCGGCGGAGCGGGAGGCAAGCGCCGCCCTCCGGAGGCGGCCCATCGTTTACCCGAATCAGACGCAGACTTTGCCGCCCGGCCCGGTTAGCCGTACGGCGGCGCCGGACGGACGGGTCCGTCCCGGAGTCGCCGCGGCGGCGGGACCGGGCTCTCGACGGGACGGACCGCGATCATCCGTCCCGCTCTCCGGTCCCGGGCGCTGGCGCGCCACCCGGCCGGCGGCATTCGCACCGTCCCGTTGATCCTCTGGACGGCCGGACGGATGATCTCATCCCTCATCTGGAAGGTGAAAACCCCCCACACTGACAAGGACGCCGGATCGGGCGCCCGAGGATGCTCCGCCCTCCAAGATTTTTCTCCCGGCCGCGGCGTTCGCGTAGAGTCATGACATGGACAAGGTGGTCAAGAGCGACGCCGAGTGGCGCGCCCAGCTCTCTCCCGAGGAGTTCCAGGTGCTCCGCCAGGCAGGCACGGAGCGTCCCTTCACCGGCGAGTACGTCGACACCAAGACCGTGGGCGTCTACAGCTGCCGCGCCTGCGGCGCCGAGCTGTTCCGGTCGGACACCAAGTTCGACAGCCACTGCGGCTGGCCCAGCTTCTACGAGCCCTCCGCGTCCGAGGCCGTCACCCTGATCGAGGACCGCTCCCTCGGGATGGTCCGCACCGAGGTCCGCTGCGCCCGCTGCGACTCCCACCTCGGCCACGTGTTCCACGGCGAGGGCTACGCCACGCCCACCGACGACCGCTACTGCATCAACTCCGTCTCGCTCAGGCTGGAGCCCGCCGAGTAGCCCCGGCCCCGGCCGGTTCTCCGGAGCACACCCGGGACTTTCCGCATTCACCCGCGCGGGCGGGTGAATGCCCGCCCTGGCACGGGTAAAGACTACTACGCACAGTGTGCAAGGATCTCCAAAGAGTGATCTTTCTCCCGAGGAGCCCCCGTGCATCTCCGCCACAGGTGGGAGATCATCGAGACCATCGGCAGGGTGGTCACCCAGCGCTGCACGATGTGCGGAAAGACCCGGGTCAGGATCCTCTGACGTCCCCTCGGCGCGGGCGAGGGGACGCTCGAGCGGAGCGGGATCGGCTCTCCCGATCAGGCGGCACCGCAGACGTCGCGGATCCGCGGCGCGTGACGCGGATCCGCCCTGACGGCACGGCCGGGGCCTTACCGGCCCGGCCTGGGGTAGGTGACCCGGCAGGTGGAGTCGTCGGGGCCCAGCACGTTGGCCAGGACCGGGTTGCCGTTCTCGCCGAACTCCGCCTGGACGAAGACCACGGGGTCGTCCTCCCCGACCTCCTCGGCGAGGTAGTCGAGGCCCGTCTCGCACAGTTCGAGCGCCTGCTTGGAGTTGTCCGCCGACTCCGGCAGGTCGGTGTATATCCGCAGGTATCCCCCGACCATGCGGATGTCCTTCACCCGCTTGGCCGCCTTGCTCCGCTGGAAGTACGCGACGGCCCCGGTGTCGGTGTGCTTGGACCGGCCCGCCGCCTCGGCCTCCTCGACCTTCGCGGCCTTCTCGGATTTCTTCGCGGGCTTCCCGCCCCCGGGTTCACGGGTCTCGGGCTTCCCGGCGTCCGCCTCACCGGCCACGGCGGGGTCCTTCCGTTCCGAGGCCTCACCGGTCCCGGGCTTCTCCGCGCCGGGCTCCCCGGCCGCGGGCTCCCGCGCCGCGCCGCCCGGATCACCGGCGGGCGCGCCCGAGCCCGCGCCGTCGAGCCCCGCGGTCACCATCGGGGTCCGCCGTCCGTCCGCCCCCGCCGGACCGGAGGGCGCCGCCCGCGGCACCCCCGCCTGCGGGAGCGCCACGGCCGTCTCCGGCGCCGCTCCCCCGTCCGCGGGGCCCCGCTGCGAGGTCTTCCCGCCGGCGGCGGGAGCCTCGCCGGACGACGAGCTCACGACCACGATCCCGGCGACCGCGACCGCCAGGGCCGCGGCCCCCACGGACACCTCCCGGCTCCACCGCCGGGACCTCTTCCTGCGGTGGCCGCCCCTGTGCCGCCCGGAACGCACCAGACCTTCGCCCTTGGTCACCTTGACCTCGCACTCGGGAGATTTTCCCTGAGTATGACAAAATTTTGGAACGAGGCCGCCCGTTTCCGGCAGGGCTTTACCTTTCACCCCGGAGTCACCGCCGGGTCATCGCGGGGTCACCGCGGGGCGCTTCACGGCAGGGCGTTGACCAGCTCGCTCACCGGCTTGCGGATGCCGGTGTAGAAGGGGATCTCCTCCCGGGTGTGCCGCCGGGCCTCGGCCCCGCGCAGGGTGCGCATCAGGTCGACGATGCGGTGCAGCTCGTCGGCCTCGAAGGCGAGCATCCACTCGTAGTCGTTCAGGGCGAAGCACGCGACGGTGTTGGCCCGCACGTCGGGGTAGTCACGGGCCATCCGGCCGTGCTCGGCGAGCATCCGGCGGCGGTCGGCGTCGTCCAGGAGGTACCACTCCAGGGAGCGGACGAACGGGTAGACGCAGACGTTGGCCCGCGGCTCCTCCTCGGCGAGGAACGCCGGGATGTGCGACTTGTTGAACTCCGCCGGGCGGTGCAGGGCCATCGCCGACCAGACCGGCTCGGTCAGCCTGCCCAGATCGGTGCGGCGGAACCGCGAGTAGGTCTCCTGCAGGTCCTCGGCGGTCGGCGCGTGCCACCAGAACATGAAGTCGGCGTCGGCGCGGAAACCGCCCACGTCGTAGACGCCGCGGGTCACGACGTCCTTCTCGGCCATCTGCGCCAGGAGGTCCTCGACCTCGCCGGCCAGGCCCTCCCGGTTGCCCGGGCAGCCGTCGCGCAACCTGAAGACCGACCACATCGTGTAGCGGATCACCTGGTTCAGGTCACGCGCCTTGGGCCGCTGCTTCTCGTCCGTCGTCCTCACCCTCTCATCAGGAACTCTGCTTCCCCCGCCCTCCAAATCTAGCGAGGAGGGCGTCCGGTCCGTCCGGCGGGGAACGGCCTCCCGGACCTCCCGGACCTCCGTGCCCTTCCCCGGTCCGCCCCTCCCGGCCCCCTCTCAGGCGACGGAGGAGCCGCTCTGCCGGGAGGCCAGGTGGTCCAGGATCCGGGCCGCCGCCGTACGCGCGGTGGCGATGCAGGCGGGGATGCCGACGCCGTCGTAGGCCGCGCCGCACAGGGCCAGGCCGGGCTGGGCCGCGACCGCCGCGCGGATGCGCGCGACCCGGTCCAGGTGGCCCACGTTGTACTGCGGGAGCGAGCCGCCCCAGCGGGTGACCCGGGAGTCCAGGGGCAGGCCCCGCACGCCCAGGATCTCGGCCGCCTCCGCCATCGCCAGGGCGACCAGCTCGGCGTCGTCGCGCTGCAGGAGCGCCTCCTCCCCGAGCCGCCCGATCGAGCAGCGCAGCACGACCAGGTTGGGGTCGGCCTCGGCCAGGTGCGGCCACTTGACCGAGCTGAACGTCGCGGCCTTGACCGGGCGGCCCTCGGCCGGCGGCACCAGGTAGCCGCTGCCGGCCGGAGCCTGCGGGAAGGCCACCCGCGGATAGGCCAGGGTGACGATGGCCATGCTGGCGTACTCGATCCTGGCCAGCTCGGCCGCGGCCTTGGGCACCTCGGCCGCGAGCAGGCGGCCGGCCGCGGGGGCGGGGGCGGCGACGACCACCGCGTCGGCCTCGACGACCTCGGGATCGGGCACCGGCCCGGCCACCAGCCGCCAGCCGCTCCCCGCGCGGCGCAGCTCCCGGACCATCACCCCGGTCCTGATCTCCGCACCGGAGGCGGCGGCGACGGCCTCGGGCAGGCTGCCCATGCCGCGGCGCAGGGTGGCGAAGACGGGACCGGCGTCCTTGGGCGCCTCAGCGGTGATCTTCCGGGCGGCGGCGAGCAGGGAGCGCTCGGAACGGGCGACCGCGGCGATCCTGGGCATCGTCGCGTCCAAGGAGAGGGCCTCCGCCCGGCCGGCGTAGACGCCGCCGAGGATCGGCTCGATCAGCCGGTCCACCACCTCCCCGCCCATCCGGGCGCGGACGTAGGCGGCCACCGAGACGTCGGTGGTGACGAGCGTGGCCGGCATGACCTGGTCCAGCGGCACCCTCGCCAGCCCCGCGGGGCTCAGCACGCCCGACCGGGCCAGGGCCAGCAGGTCGGACGGGACGCCCATGACCTGTCCCCTCGGCATCGGCCGCAGCGCCCCGCCGACCAGCAGGGCCGCCTGGGCCTCCCCGGGGTGCCGCAGCTCCTCGCCGAGCCCGACCGACCTGGCCAGGTCCCTGCCCTCGGGCCGCCGCAGGAGCATCGCCTCGGCCCCGGCGTCGACCGCGACCCCGGCCACCTCGCTCGCGAGGAGCTTGCCGCCGATCCGCCCGGCGCCGTCGAGCACGGTCACCCGGACGTCCCCGCCGCCCTGCCGCAGATGCCACGCCGCGGCCAGACCGGCGATCCCGCCGCCGACGACCACCACATGGCTCCGGTTCCCTTCCATGACTCCTGACCGTACCGCTCCCCTGCGGCCGTCCGCGTCCTGCCCCGGGCGCGCCGTCCGGCGCCGCCCACCGCCCCCGCGGCCGGGGAGAACGTGACGGCATCGTGACCCCTTCCGCCGAACCCGTGCTCTCGGATGCCCGTCTCCAGATGCATGACCAGATTCCGGTACGGCCCGCGCCTGGTGGTTCCTCTCGTGGGCCTGGCATTGTTCGCGTCGGCCTGCGGCGCGTCGGAGACGCCCTCCATGAGTGACGCCGGCGCTCCGGCGCCGGCCTCCGCCCGGGGCGGCGGTTCCGGCGAGGGCGGCGGCTCCGGCGAGGCGGGGTTCGACCGCGCGGAGAGCGCCGAGGCCCCCTCGTCCGCCGAGGCCGGGGGCGAGCGGCGGCAGACGGAGCAGGTGCAGGCGGTCCCGACCGAGCGGGCCATCGTCTACACCGCGCAGATGACCGTCCGCGCCGAGGACGTGGCCGCCTCGGCGGAGACGGCCAAGCGCATCGTCACCGCGGCCGGCGGCTATCTCTCCCAGGAGAAGTCGGACGCCTTCGGCGGCGGCGAGGCCTCCTCCACGCTGGTCTTCAAGATCCCGCCCGCCGGTTACCCCGGCGTCGTCGACCGGTTCGGCAAGGAGCTGGGGAAGCGGGAGTCGGTCCAGCAGAACACCGAGGACGTCACCGAGGAGGTCGCCGACGTCGAGAGCCGCCTGAAGTCGGCGCGGTCCGCGCTGGACTCGCTGCGCGCGCTGCTGAAGCGGGCGGACACGATCGGCCAGGTGCTCGAGGTCGAGCGGGAGATCTCCAACCGGGAGGCGGAGCTGGAGTCGCTCCAGGCCCGGCAGAAGAAGCTCGCCTCGCTCACCGGCATGGCGACGCTGACCCTGAATCTGATCGGCCCGGTGGCCGAGGCGCCCGAGCCTCCGGAGGAGGAGCCCGGCGGCTTCCTCAGCGGTCTGGAGGCGGGCTGGGACGCCTTCGTCACCACCGTCAAGGTCGGGCTGACGGTCCTCGGTGCGCTGCTCCCCTGGTTGCTCGTGATCGTCCCGGTGTGGCTGGCGATCGCCCTGGGGCTGCGCCGCAGCCGCAGGAGGCGCCCGGGACCGCCCGCGCCCTCCGGACCGGCGTCTTCCGGACGGGTTCCTCCCGGACCGGGGTCTTCCGGACCGGTTCCTCCCGGGCCGGTGACTCCCGGGCCGGCGTCTCCTGGACCGGTGACTCCGGACACGCCTCGGACGCCCTCCGGACCGGCGCCCTCCGACTCGCCGCCGGGCGACGTCAGCGGACCGACGCCCGGTGCACGAAGTCGGTGAGGCGGGCCAGCTGGTCGGGGTCGGTGCCCGGCAGCACGCCGTGACCGAGGTTGAAGACGTGGCCCTCCGCCTCGGCCCCGCGGGCGAGGATGTCGCCCGCCCTGCGCTCGACGACCTCCCAGGGGGCGAGCAGGGTCGCCGGGTCCAGGTTTCCCTGGAGCGCCTTGCCGGGGCCGACGCGGCGGGCCGCCTCGTCGAGCGGGACCCGCCAGTCCACGCCGACCACGTCGGCCCCGGCCTCGCCGAGCAGGCCGAGCAGCTCTCCGGTGCCGACGCCGAAGTGGATGCGCGGGACGCCCAGGTCGGCCAGGCCGGCGAAGATGCGGCCGGTGTAGGGGAGGACGAACTCGCGGTAGTCGTCGGGGGCGACGGCGCCGACCCAGGAGTCGAAGAGCTGCAGGGCCGAGGCTCCGGCGGCGGCCTGGATGCGCAGGAAGCCGAGGGTGATCTCGGTCAGCCGGTCCATCAGGGCGTGCCACAGGTGCGGCTCGCCGTACATCATCGCCTTGGTGTGGTCGTGGTTCTTGGAGGGGCCGCCCTCGATGAGGTAGGAGGCGAGGGTGAACGGCGCGCCGGCGAAACCGATGAGCGGCGTCGGCCCGAGCTCGCCGGTGAGCGCCCGGACGGCCTCGGTGACGTAGGAGACGTCGTCGGGCTCGATCGGACGCAGGGTCCGGACCGCGGCGGCGTCCCTGATCGGGTCGGCGATCACCGGTCCGACGCCGGGCTTGATGTCGAGGTCGATCCCGATCGCCTTGAGCGGGACCACGATGTCGCTGAAGAAGATGGCCGCGTCCACCCCGTAGCGGCGGACCGGCTGCATCGTGATCTCCACGATCAGGTCGGGGGTGGCGCAGGCCGTGAGCATGGGCACCCCGCCGCGCACGGCCCGGTACTCGGGCAGCGAGCGGCCCGCCTGGCGCATGAACCACACCGGCGTGCGGGGGACGGGCTGGCGGCGGCAGGCGCGCAGGAACGGGGAGTCGGCAAGCTCGGGATTCACCCTCCCAGGGTGCCATGCCCCCCGGCCGGTCCGCGCACCAAGTCCCAGGTGGCGCGGCCCGCCCGAAATACCGGTCAACTGGTGACATCACATCCGGAAAGGCCCCGGACGGTCATCCGCGACCATGCCGGGGCGGTCCTTCCGGTCCGGGCGTCCCGTCCGCCGGAGTTCGGCCGGAGACCCGAGGAAAGTCGGCGACCGGAGGCCTCCGATCTCGCGAGACGGCGCGGAGCGATCATGTTTGCGGGTACAGTTCCTCCCATCGGCGAACCAGGGTCGGCCCCCGGCCGGTCCAAATGTTCGTCAATCACCGCGCGGCATCGATTCCGGCACCACTTTGGGGACACGCCGAGCACGTTGCGCGGAATTGTCGGCGCGACGTGCCAACGTCGGACCACGACCCGACGAAAGGCCGTGTGCGATGACCACGATGTGGAATTCACCCGAACGCCGCGGTGAGCACTGTGCTTCCTGTGCCGCCGAGCGGGTTTTCGAGCAGCCTCCCTGCCCGGACGGCCACGGGGCGGGCGAGTGCCCCGAGTGGGCCTGCTCCGAGTGCGGGCACGCGCTGCTGCTCGGCTCCGGTTCCGGCCTCCCCGGGACGCCGGGGGTTCCCGTCGGCGCCGCGCGCGCTCCGCACCGCCCGATGGCTTCGGTTTGATCGGCTCCGATGGCTCCCACGAACACCCCGATGGTCCCCATGCGCTCAGTTTCGACCTACGCTTCCGATATGACCCTCGGTGACGCGCCGCCCGCTCCCGCCGCCTTCCGGCGTGCGGTGGCGAGCCTGCGCCCGGCCGAGGTCAGGCCGGAGATCGAGCTGGAGGACATCCCCGCGCCCCAGCGCCTGGCCCCCTATTCGGCCGCCATCGGCGCCTCGGTCTACCGCGACGACGACGAGCTCGCGGTCGGCCGCCTCATCGTGCTCTTCGACCCCGACGGCCAGCGGGGCTGGGACGGCCAGTTCCGGCTGGTCGCCTACGTCCGGGCGGACATGGAGCCGGAGATCACCGAGGACCCGCTGCTCGGTCCCGTCGCGTGGAGCTGGCTCACCGAGTCGCTCGACGCGCACGCCGCCGGCTACGCCGCCGCCGGAGGCACCGTCACCCGGGCCGTCTCCGAGGGGTTCGGCAACAAGTCCGAGGACCCGGTGACCACGGAGCTCGAGCTGCGCGCCTCCTGGTCCCCCCTGGAGGAGGACCTCTCCGGCCATGTCGCCGCCTGGTGCGATCTGATGTGCCTGGCGGCGGGCATCCCCCCCCTGCCCTCCGACGTGGCGACCCTGCCGCCGCGCCGTCGCGAAGATCCGGAGTCCTTCAGAACGTGACCGACGAGACGACGATCGTTCCACTGCTGGAACCTCGAGAAGGCATCCCCCCCGTCATCGAGGACCCGACCGGCCTCGCGCGCGTCGTGCGCGCCTTCGCCGAGGGCACCGGGCCGGTCGCCGTGGACGCCGAGCGGGCCTCGGGCTACCGCTACAGCGGCCGCGCCTATCTGGTGCAGCTGCGCCGGGCGGGTGCGGGCAGCGCGCTGATCGACCCGATCCGCTGCCCCGACCTGTCGGAGCTGGACGCGGCGCTGGCCGACGCCGAGGTGGTGCTGCACGCCGCCTCCCAGGACCTGCCCTGCCTGGCGGAGCTCGGTTTCCGCCCGCGCGCGCTGTTCGACACCGAGCTCGCCGGGCGGCTGCTCGGCTATGAGCGGGTGGGCCTCGGCATGATGGTGGAGAACGTCCTCGGCCTCCGGCTGGAGAAGGGCCATTCCGCCGCCGACTGGTCCACCCGCCCGCTGCCGGAGGACTGGCTGCGCTACGCCGCGCTCGACGTCGAGGTCCTGATCGAGCTCCGGGACGTCCTGCACGAGGAGCTGAAGGCGAGCGGGAAGCTCGCCTGGGCCGAGGAGGAGTTCGCCGCGGTGCTGGCCCACCGGTCACCGGGACCCCGCACCGACCCGTGGCGGCGCACCTCCGGGATCCACAAGGTGCGCGCCCTGCGCGGGCTGGCCGTGGTCCGGGAGCTGTGGACGCTCCGTGACTCCCTCGCCCGCGAGGCCGACCTGGCGCCGGGCCGGGTCCTGCCCGACTCGGCGATCGTCGCCGCCGCCCTGGAGTTGCCCCGCACCACCAAGGCCCTCACCGACATCCCCGCCTTCACCGGTCGCAGCGCCCGCAAGCACCTGCGCGACTGGCTCGCCGCGATCACCAGGGCACGCGCCCTGCCGGAGCCCGAGCTGCCCCAGCCCAGCGCCCCCGGAGACGGGCCGCCGCCCGCCAACCGCTGGATGGACCGCGACCCGGTCGCCGCCCGTCGGCTCGCCGCGGCGCGAGCCGCGGTCGCCGCTCTCGCCGACGAGCACCGCATGCCGACGGAGAACCTGCTGCAGCCGGAGGCCGTGCGCCGCCTGACCTGGGAGCCGCCCGCGGTCGTCGACGCGGAGACCGTCGCGGCCCGGCTGCGCGGGCTGGGCGCCCGCGAGTGGCAGATCGGGCTGACCGCCCGCCCGGTGGCCGAGGCGCTGGCCCGCCTGGAGGTCACCGGCGGGGACTGACCGGCCTGTTCCCGGGCGCGCGGTGAGGGCCCTCTCCGGCGCGCCGGGACCGTCACGGCCCAGCGGCGATCGCGGCGGAGGAGGGCGCCGTGTGCGGCAGCTCTCGGGTGAACGCCAAAGAGGCCAGCGCGAGGAGCGCCGCGGCGAGCAGACCGGCCTTGAGCGACCGGATCTGGGCCCCCTGGTAGTCGTCGACGAGCGCCTCGGCGGCGGCCCGGTCGAGACCCGCCTGCTGCGCGGCGGCCCGGACCCGGTCGGTGGCGACGAAGTCGACGCCCGACTCGACCGCCACGCCGACCTGGGCGGAGACCTCGGGGGCGATGCGGTCGTCGGCCTGGACGTTCGAGACGAACACACCGGTCAGGCCCGCCAGCACGATCGCGCCGACGAGGGCCACCCCGAGGGAGGAACCGAGCTGGCAGCCGGTGTACTGCAGACCACCGGCCTCGCTCCGGCCCGAGGCGTCGACCGACGACTGCACCACGTTGCCGAGCTGCGAGACGACGAGCCCCATGCCCACGCCGAGCAGGGCCATCGCGAGGGCGAAGACGGCGCCGGCCAGGTCGGGCCGGACGGTGGCGAGCAGGACGAGGACGGCGACGACGGCGATCACCAGGCCGGTCCTGACGATCGAGCGCACCGGATACCGGGACGACAGCCAGGAGCCTGCGGCGGCCGTGACGAACATCGCCGCGGAGGCGGGCAGCATCCTGATCCCCGTCTCCAGGGCGTCGAGACCGAGGACGAGCTGGAGGTACAGGGGGATGACGAAGAAGACGCCCATGAGGATGAGGTTCTGGGTGAGCAGGCCCACCACCCCGGCGCGCAGCGGCGGCAGGCCCAGCAGGCCGAGGTGCACCAGCGGGTCGCGGCCGCCCTTCTCGCGGTGGCGCTGCCAGCCGGCGAAGGCCCGCAGCAGCATCCCGCCGAACGCGATGACGAAGAGCGTCGGCGCGAACCCGAACGGCTCGACGGGCGGGTCCTTCGGCTCGACCCACCCCCAGGTGCTCGACTGCAGGACGCCCAGGACGATCGTCCCGAGACCGGCCGCGGAGAGCACGGCGCCCAGGATGTCGAGGCGGGGCACCGGACCACGGCGATCAGCGTCCGCCAGCGTGCGGGTCATGAGGAGGATGAGCAGGACGAGGACGACCTCCCCGAGGAAGACCACGCGCCAGGTGAGCGTCGTGGTCGCCCAGCCGCCGAGGATCGGGCCGACCGCGATGCCGGCGCCCCCGACGCCTCCGACCACGGCGAAGGCGGCCTTGCGCTCGCGTCCCTCGAAGTTCCCGGCGACCAGCGCGACCAGCGCCGGGAGCACCAGTGCCGCACCGACCCCTTCGAGGATCGACCACCCCAGCGCCAGGGTCGCCACACTCTGCGCGACGGCGGTCACGGCCGATCCGCAGCCGTAGACCACCAGGCCGGCGACGAAGGCCCGGCGGCGGCCGACGATGTCGCCGATCTTGGCGCCGGTGAGCATGAGCATGGCCATCGTCAGGCAGTAGAGGGTGATCACGGCCTGGATCGTGGGGACCGTCGTGTCGAAGTCGTCCACCAGGGTGCTGATCGAGACGTTCATCACCGACTGGTCGAGGACCATGACGAACTGGGCGGCCGCCAGCGCGGCCAGCGGCCGCCACCGTCTCATCCGTCCTCCTCCTGCCGACCGCGCAGGGCCCGGGCGATCCACTCGGGGGTCAGCCGGCGCGAGCCGATGTAGTAGAGCACCGCCCCGGACGGAAGCTCGGTCCGCCAGCCGGGGTTGACCAGCAGTTCGCCGCCGGCGCGGGCGGCGAGCATGGTCGCGCCGCCCTTGCGGCCGAGCACGGTCTGGCAGTGCTCGACCAGGACCGGCCCCAGCGACTCGGGAAGCCGTATCGAGTAGGTGCCGGCGCCGTCGTGGGTCATCAGCTCGGCGTAGACCTCGGTGATGCCGGGATGCTTCAGCTCCTCCGTGATCATGTGAGGGCTGTGCCACTGGACGCAGTGCACGGTCTCGTCCACGTACCTCAGGTGCCGCTCCCTGCCGAGGTCGCGCAGCGTGACGACCAGGTGGACGTGCCCGGCGACGTGGCCGACGGTCACCGCGACGGCCAGCGCCTCGTTGTCGTCGCGGACGTCCACGAGCACGCTGCGCGCCCGCTGCACCCCGGCGCGGCGCAGCACCGCGCCGTCGCTCAGGTCCCCCCGGACGAACACGGCTCTGCGGTCGGGCACGGGGTTGGCCGGTACGTCCTCCCAGGCGCACAGGACGACGCGCCGTCCGTCTGCGATCAGCTCGTCCACGATGCGCTCGGTCCTGCCCGGCGTGTAGCCGAGGAGCACGACGTGACCGGAGGCGTCCACCGTGACGGCGCCCCGCATCCGCCTCCCCTTCGCCCGTTCCAGCGTCTTCGCCAGCTTGGTGAAGACCGCCGTCAGCGTCGCGATGCCGCCGACGATGACGTAGGTGCCGACCACCCGCCCCGCGGCCGACTCCGGGCGCAGATCCCCGTATCCGACGGTGGCGGCGGTGACCACGAAGTACCACCAGTAGTCGGCCGGTGCGGCGACCGCGCTGCCCTCCGGTTCGGCGAGCACCATCAGCGGCCAGCTCGTCACGTAGACGCCCGCGAGCAGGGCGGCCGGCGTCCACCACGTCCCCAGGAGCCCCATCCGGGCGAGGAGGCGGGCGACGAAGACCGGCATGCCTCCTCCTGTCGGGACGGTAGACGGGTTGCGATCCGGGCCGTGCTGGGAACACCGACCGTGAGCACGACTGTACGGCCCCGTCGCGTGCAGGTGGGGGCGCCTCGCCCGTTCCCCTCCCGGCTGCCCGGCAAGTGGTTGCCCCGGTGGCGGCGACTGCCGTACAGTGGTCTGGAAAGCGCTTTCCATAGGAGGCTCAGAGAGAATGTCCCCCCGAAGCATCGGTGTCGTGATGAACGGTGTCACCGGCCGCATGGGTTACCGCCAGCATCTGGTCAGGTCCGTCCTGGCGATCAACGAGCAGGGCGGCGTGACACTGTCCGACGGCAGCCGCGTCCTGCTCAGGCCGGTGCTGGTGGGCCGGAACGCCGAGAAGCTCGAGAAGCTCGCCGCCGACCACGGCATCGCCGAATGGACCACCGACCTCGACGCGGCCCTGGCCTCCGACGAGAACCTGATCTACTTCGACGCCCAGGTCACCCAGGCCCGCGTCAAGGCCGTGCTCAAGGCCATCGAGGCCGGCAAGCACATCTACGCCGAGAAGCCGACCGCCGAGACCGTCGAGGAGGCCGTCGCGCTGGCCGAGGCCGCCGAGGCCCGGGGCGTCAAGAACGGCGTCGTGCAGGACAAGCTCTTCCTGCCGGGCCTGCTCAAGCTCAAGCGCCTGATCGACGGCGGTTTCTTCGGCCGGATCCTCTCGGTGCGCGGCGAGTTCGGCTACTGGGTCTTCGAGGGCGACTGGCAGACCGCCCAGCGCCCCTCGTGGAACTACCGCACCGAGGACGGCGGCGGCATCGTGCTCGACATGTTCCCACACTGGGCCTACGTGCTGGAGAACCTGTTCGGCCGCGTCCGCTCGGTCTACGCCCAGGCCGTCACCCACATCCCCGAGCGCGTGGACGAGCGGGGCGTGACCTACCCCGCCACCGCCGACGACGCCGCCTACGGCGTCTTCGAGCTGGAGGGCGGGATCATCGCGCAGATCAACTCCTCCTGGAGCGTCCGGGTCAACCGCGACGAGCTGGTGGAGTTCCAGGTGGACGGCACGCACGGCAGCGCCGTCGCCGGCCTGCGCAACTGCCGCATCCAGCACCGGGCCACCACCCCCAAGCCGGTCTGGAACCCCGACCTGCCCGTCACCGCGCGGTTCCGCGACGACTGGCAGGAGGTCCCGGACAACACCGAGTTCGACAACGGCTTCAAGATCCAGTGGGAGATGTTCGTCCGCCACGTGCTGGACGACGCGCCGTTCCCCTACGACTTCGCCTCCGGGGCGCGCGGCGTCCGCCTCGCCGAGCTGGGCCTGCGCTCCTCCGCCGAGGGCCGCCGCCTGCCGGTGGAGCCGTGACGCGCATCGCGCTCCCCGGCGGGGAGCACACCCTGCGCGATCCGGTGGTCTGGGAGCGGCCCGCCGGGCCGCCGCAGAGCCGGATCGTCTACGCCGCCGCCCACGTGGTGGCCGACCCGCTCGGCGACAACACCCCCGGCTCCCCCGCCGCCGCCGACTGGGACGCCACACTGCGCTTCCGCCGGCACCTGTGGTCGTACGGCCTGCGCGTCGCCGACGCCATGGACACCGCGCAGCGCAACATGGGCCTGGACTGGGCCGCCACGAGCGAGCTCATCCGGCGCAGCGCGGCCGAGGCGGCGGAGTTCGGCGACCCGGCCGTGCTGGTGGCCTGCGGGGCGGGCACCGACCACGCCCCGGACGCCGGGACGCTGGACGAGGTGGTGGCCGCCTACACCGAGCAGATCGAGACCGTCCGCGGTGCCGGGGCCGGGGTCATCGTGATGGCCAGCCGGCAGCTCGCCCGGATCGCCCGGGGTCCGGAGGACTACCACGCGGTCTACGGCAAGCTGCTCTCGCAGACCGACCGGCCGGTGATCCTGCACTGGCTGGGCGAGATGTTCGACCCGAACCTGGCCGGCTACTGGGGTTCGCGGGACGTGGCCGAGGCCACCGCCTCGTTCCTGGAGCTGATCCGCGGGCACGCGGCGGCGGTGGACGGGGTCAAGGTCTCGCTGCTGGACGCCGAGCACGAGATCGGGCTGCGGGCGGCGCTGCCGGAGGGCGTGAAGCTCTACACCGGCGACGACTTCAACTACCCGTCGCTGATCGCCTCCGGCAGCCACGCGCTGCTGGGCATCTTCGACGCGATCGCCCCGGCGGCCTCCGCGGCCCTGGCGGCGCTCGACGCCGGAGACCTCGCCCGCTACGAGGAGATCATGGCCCCGACGGTCCCGCTCTCCCGGAAGATCTTCGAGGCGCCGACCTACAACTACAAGACCGGCATCGTCTTCCTGGCCTGGCTCAACGGCCACCAGGACGCGTTCGCCATGGTCAACGGCGCCCAGGCGGCCCGGTCGCTGCCGCACCTGGCCGAGGTGTTCCGGCTCGCCGACGCCGCGGGCCTGCTGAGCGACCCCGAGCTGGCCGTGCGCCGCATGCGCTCGCTGCTGGAGGTGCACGGGCTGTGACAGGCACCGCGACAGAGGCTGTGGCACCGGCTGCGGCACCGGCTGTGACGCCGAGGGGGAGCCGCCTGTCCCTCAACCAGTGGACGACCAGGCGCTGGTCGGTGGCCGAGGCCATCGACGGGTGCGTACGGCACGGCGTCGAGGCCATCGGCCTGTGGCGGCAGGACGTCGCCGCGCAGGGCCTCGACGAGACCGTGAAGCTGGTGGCCGACGCCGGGCTGCGCGTGTCGTCGCTCTGCCGGGGCGGTTTCCTCACCTCCGGTGACGCCGCCGCGCTGGACGACAACCGCCGGGCGATCGACGAGGCGGCCGCGCTGGGCGCCCCGTGCCTGGTCATGGTGGTCGGCGGGCTGCCCGGGGTGGTCCCCGCGGAGCCGCTCGGGGCGGTCGACCGCGATCTCGCGGGGGCCCGGGAGCGGGTCGCCGAGGCGCTGGCCGTACTGGCGCCGTACGCCGGTGAGCGCGGGGTGCGGCTGGCCCTGGAACCGCTCCACCCGATGTACTGCGCCGACCGGGCCGTGCTGTCCACCCTCGGGCAGGCGCTGGACCTGGCCGAGCGGCACCCGGTGGAGCAGGTCGGCGTCGTCGTCGACACCTTCCACGTGTGGTGGGACCCGCAGGTGCTGGAGCAGATCGCCCGCGCCGGGGAGCGGATCGCCTCCTACCAGGTGTGCGACTTCCTGCACCCGCTCCCGCAGGACGTGCTGCTCGGCCGGGGGGTGATGGGCGACGGCGTGATCGACTTCGCGCCGCTGACCGCGGCCGTGGCCGCGGCGGGCTACGCCGGCGACATCGAGGTGGAGATCTTCAACGCCGACGTCTGGGCCGCCGACCCCGACGAGGTCCTGGCCCGGGTGAAGGCCAGGTTCGGCGAGCTGGTCGAGTCCGCCTGACCGCGAGGGCCCGGGCCTCACCCTTCCGGGGTGAGGCCCCGGGTGCTCCCGCGCAGGACGACCTCGCCGGAGACCCGCTCGACCCGGGGCTCCCGCGCCTCCTCCGACGGGTCGAGGGCGAGCTCCAGCGCGCGGGCGCCCATGTCGGACAGCGGGAGCCGTACCGTCGTCAGGGAGGGGACGAGGTCGCGCAGGGTGGCGATGTCGTCGAACCCGGCGACCGAGACGTCCTCCGGCACCCGGATCCCGCGGTCCCGGAACGACGCCAGCGCCCCCACCGCCATCACGTCGTTGACCGCGAACACGCAGGTGGCGTCGGCGACCTCGGCCGCCGCCCCGTAGCCGCCGTCGCGGTCGAAGGTGCCGTGCACGAGCTGCGGCGCGGGCAGGCCCAGCTCGGCGAGCGCCCCGGTGAACCCGGAGACCCGGTCCTGGGCGGTGATCAGCCAGGGCGGCCCGGCCAGCACCGCGAAGCGCCGGTGCCCCAGACCGGCGAGGGCCCGGGCGAGCTCGGCGGCGCCCTCGGCGTTGCCGGGGGCCACCGTGTCGGCGCCGAGCAGGTCCTGGCCGACGCAGGCGATCCGGCCGCCGGTCGCCCGGTAGCGGTCGAGCTCCTCGCGCAGCCGCCGGGTCACCCCGGGGTTCGCGATCCGGGACCCGGCCAGCAGCACGGCGCGCACGCGCTGCGCGTTCAGGGTCGCGACGTAGGCGATCTCCCGCTCCGGATCGCGGTGCGTGGTGGCGACCATGACCATCAGCCCCTGGTCCTCGGCCACCCGCATCGCCCCGTCGGCCAGCGCCGCGAAGTAGGGGTCGGTCAGGTCGTGGACCACGAGCCCGACCACGTTGCTGGCCCCGCGGGCGAGCGTCTGCGCCGCCACGTTCGTCCGGTAGCCCAGTTGCTGGGCGGCCTGCTCCACCCTGGCCCGCAGCGACGCACCCACCTGCCGGGTGCTCCCGTTGAGCACCCGCGAGGCCGTGGCGAGCGAGACCCCCGCGTGCCTGGCGACATCTTCGAGCGTGACCACAGGCGACCTCCTGGAAAACGATTGCCAATCTTGCCAGAGAGGATCCCCGCCGCGCACCTCCGAAGGGGTAGACCTCGCTGCGGGGCGCGGCGCGGGCGCCGCGGGGGCGTTTCCGGCGGCGCGCCGGGGACGACCCCGGTAACGCGGCTCCGGGGACGGCACCGGGGACGCTGTGGGGGAGCTCACCGCGGCGCGCCCGGATCCGGTCCGCGCCACCCGCGCCAAACGTTGTTACCGACCAGTAGCATGGTCTGCGTAGCCACCCATCAACGAGGAGCGAACCGTGCCTTCGTCTCGTGACGTCGTATTCGTCGACGGAGTGCGCACGCCCTTCGGCAAGTCGGGCCCCAAGGGCCTGTACGCCGAAACGCGCGCCGACGACCTGGTGATCCGCGTCATCCGCGAGCTGATCCGGCGTAATCCGAATCTGCCGCCGGAGCGTGTCGACGAGGTGGCCATCGCCGCCACCACCCAGATCGGCGACCAGGGGCTGACCATCGGCCGGTCCGCCGCCGTCCTGGCCGGACTGCCCAAGAGCGTGCCCGGCTACGCGATCGACCGCATGTGCGCCGGCGCCATGACCGCGGTGACCTCGGTCGCGGGCGGCATCGCCTTCGGCGCCTACGACGTGGCCATCGCCGGCGGCGTCGAGCACATGGGCCGCCACCCGATGGGCGAGGGCGTCGACCCCAACCCCCGGTTCGTGGCCGAGCAGATCGTGGACGGCTCCGCCCTGGTCATGGGCATGACCGCGGAGAACCTGCACGACCGCTACCCGGCCATCTCCAAGGAGCGCGCGGACGCCTTCGCCCTCGCCTCCCAGGAGAAGGTCGCCAAGGCCTACGCCGACGGAAAGATCCAGCCCGACCTGGTCCCGGTGGCCGTGCGCTCCGCCGAGAAGGGCTGGGGCCTGGCCACCGCCGACGAGGCCCCCCGCCCCGGCACCACGCTGGAGGGCCTGTCCACGCTCAAGACCCCGTTCCGGCCGCACGGCCGGGTCACCGCGGGCAACGCCTCCGGCATCAACGACGGCGCCACCGGCTGCGTCCTGGCCGCCGCCGACGTCGCCGCCGAGCTGGGCCTGACCCCCAAGATGCGCCTGGTCTCCTACGCCTTCGCCGGCGTCGACCCCGAGGTCATGGGCGTCGGCCCGATCCCGTCGACCGAGCGGGCGCTGCGCCTGGCCGGGCTCTCCATCGACGACATCGGCCTGTTCGAGATCAACGAGGCCTTCGCCGTACAGGTGCTGGCCTTCCTGGAGCACTTCGGCATCGCCGACGACGACGACCGGGTCAACCCGTACGGCGGCGCGATCGCCTTCGGCCACCCGCTCGCCTCCTCGGGCGTGCGCCTCATGACCCAGCTCGCCCGCGAGTTCGGCGAGCGCCCCGACGTCCGGTACGGCGTCACCACGATGTGCGTCGGCATGGGCATGGGCGGAACGGTCATCTGGGAGAACCTCGCCTGGGAAGGTGCGAAGTGACGGAGATCAAGGAACTGTTCGCCGACGAGGTCGTCACCAGGGCGGCCGTCCGCGACGTCGAGCTGCCGTACGGCGCCGGCACGATGGCCCTGATCACGCTGGACAACGGCTTCGACCACACCAAGCCGTCGACCTTCGGCCCCGGCGGCCTGACCTCGCTGAACGAGGCGATCGACTCCGTCGCGCGCCGCACCGACCTGGCCGCGGTGGGCGTCACCGGCAAGCCGTTCATCTTCGCGGTCGGCGCCGACCTCAAGGGCGCCGCCCTGGTCTCGCAGCGCGAGCAGGCGCTGGCCATCGGCAAGCTGGGCCACGACGTGTTCCGCCGCCTCGGCGAGCTGGACGTGCCGTCGTTCGCGTTCGTCAACGGCGCGGCGATGGGCGGCGGCCTGGAGGTCGCCCTGCACTGCACCTACCGGACCATCTCCTCCGGCGTGCCCGCGGTGGCGCTGCCCGAGTGCTTCCTCGGCCTGGTACCCGGCTGGGGCGGCACCCAGCTGCTCCCCCGCCTGATCGGCCCGGCGAACGCGCTCAAGCTGATCATCGAGAACCCGCTCTCGCAGAACCGCATGATCAAGGGCCGGGACGCCTTCGCGCTGGGCGTCGCCGACGCGATGTTCGAGCCCGCCGACTTCCTGGAGGAGTCGCTGCGCTGGGCGGCCCAGGTGCTCCGCGGCGAGGTGGAGGTCTCCCGGACCGACCACACCGCCGAGGACTGGTCGCAGGTGGTCGACGGCGCCCGCGTGCTGCTCGACATGAAGCTGCACGGCGCCAGCCCGGCCCCCTACCGGGCGCTGGAGCTGGTCGCGCTGGCCCGCACCGCCTCCCGGGACGAGGGTTTCGACGCCGAGGACCAGGCCCTGGCCGACCTCCTCATGGGCGACGAGCTGCGCGCCGGGCTGTACGCCTTCGACCTGGTGCAGCGCCGCGCCAAGCGGCCCGCCGGGGCCCCGGACAAGGCGCTGGCCCGCAAGGTCACCAAGGTGGGCGTGGTCGGCGCCGGCCTGATGGCCTCGCAGATGGCGCTGCTGTTCGCCCGCCGCCTGGAGGTCCCGGTCGTGCTGACCGACCTGGACCAGGCCCGCCTGGACAAGGGCGTCGGCTACGTGCACGCCGAGGTCGACAAGCTGCTCGGCAAGGGCCGGATCACCGGCGACCAGGCCAACCGCCTCAAGGCCCTGGTGACCGGCTCGCTGACCAAGGACGCGTTCGCCGACGCCGACTTCGTCATCGAGGCCGTGTTCGAGGACATGAAGGTCAAGCAGCAGGTGTTCGCCGAGGTCGAGGCCGTGGTCTCCGAGACCTGCGTGCTGGCGACCAACACCTCCTCGCTCTCGCTGACCGAGATGGGCTCGGAGCTGGCGCACCCCGAGCGCCTGGTGGGCTTCCACTTCTTCAACCCGGTCGCGGTGATGCCGCTGCTGGAGATCATCCGCGGTCACGCCACGGACGACGCCACGCTCGCCACGGCGTTCTCCGTCGGCAGGTCGCTGAAGAAGTCCAGCGTGCTGGTGAAGGACGCCCCCGCGTTCGTCGTCAACCGGCTGCTGACCCGCTTCATGGGCGAGGTCATCGCCGCGGTCGACGAGGGCACCCCGCTGGAGCTCGCCGAGCACGCCCTCGACGACCTCGGCCTGCCGATGACCCCGTTCGCGCTGCTGCAGCTGGTCGGCCCGGCCGTCGGCCTGCACGTCGCCGAGACCCTGCACGCGGCCTTCCCCGACCGCTTCGGCGTCTCGGAGAACATGGCGAAGCTGGTCGCGGCGGGCAAGCCCGGCGTCTACGGCGCGGACTTCTCCCTCGACCCGGAGGCGGTGGCGATCTTCTCCGGCGGCGCCTCCCCGTCCACGGCCGAGCAGGTGCGCGAGCGGGTGCTGCGGGCCCTGGCGCAGGAGATCCGGATCATGCTCGACGAGGGCGTGGTCGCCGCGGCCCAGGACATCGACCTGTGCATGATCCTGGGTGCGGGTTGGCCGTTCCACCTGGGCGGCATCACCCCGTTCCTGGACCGGTCCGGCATCGCCGAGCCGCGCTTCCTGGAGCCGGGCGTGGCCTCCGTGCCCGCCTGAGTGCCCGCCTGACGGTCCCGGCCTCCACGAGGGCCCGTCCCGCGCCTCTCCCGGCGCGGGGCGGGCCCCGGTCTCATCCGCGGGGCCGGCGGGCCAGGACGCTGTGGTGGTAGCCGTAGGAGAAGTAGAGCAGGACGCCGAGCACCATCCACGCCAGGAAGCGGATCCACGTCTCCACCGGCAGGTTGAGCATCAGGTAGACGCAGGACAGCACCGACAGGATCGGCACCAGCGGCACCAGCGGGGTGCGGAAGGAGCGCGGCAGGTCCGGCCGGGTCCGCCGGAGGATCACCACCGCGAGCGAGACCACCACGAACGCGAAGAGCGTGCCGATGTTGACCAGCTCGGCGATCTCCGCCAGCGGGACCAGCCCGGCCAGGACGGCGACGATCACGCCCAGCAGGATCGTGATCCGGTACGGCGTGCCGTACCGCGGGTGCACCCGGGCCAGGCCCCGGGGCAGCAGGTTGTCCCGGCACATGGCGAACATCACCCGCGACTGGCCGAGCATGAGGATCATCACGACGGTGGTCAGGCCCGCCAGCGCGCCGATGCTGATCAGCGAGGCGGCCCAGGTCTGGCCCACGGCCTTGAACGCGTCGGCGAGCGGGGCGGCCTCGCTGAGCTCCCGGTACGGCTGCATGCCGACGACGACCACGGAGACCGCGACGTACAGGGCCGTGCAGATGCCGAGCGAGGCGATGATACCGATCGGCAGGTCGCGCTGCGGGTCGCGGGTCTCCTCCGCCGCGGTGGCCACCACGTCGAAGCCGATGTAGGCGAAGAACACGATCGCGGCGGCGCTGAAGACGCCCACGACGCCGAAGGCCACCGGCGTGATCCCGAAGACCACCTGGATCAGCGGCGCCGACAGGCCCTCGACGGCGGGCGTCGACGCGGGCGGCGGGATGAACGGCGTGTAGTTGGCGGCCTCGACGAAGAACAGCCCGGCCACGATGACCAGCAGGATCACCGTCACCTTGATCGCGACGACGACGAGGTTGAGCCGTGACGAGAGCTTGACCCCGGCGACCAGCACCGCGGTGAGGGCCAGCACGACGAGGGCCGCGGGCAGGTTGAAGACCGGGTCCTCGCCCGCCAGCGCGGCCGGCAGGCGCAGGCCGAGGGACTCCAGCAGCGAGGTCAGGTAGCCCGACCAGCCGACCGCGACGACCGCGGCGCCGAGCATCATCTCCAGGATCAGGTCCCAGCCGATGATCCAGGCGGGGAACTCGCCCAGCGTGGCGAAGGAGAAGGTGTACGCCGAGCCGGCCACCGGAACGGCGGAGGCGAACTCGGCGTAGCAGAGCGCGGCGAGCCCGCAGACGACCGCGGCGACGACGAACGAGAGGGCGACCGCCGGCCCGGCCGTCTCCTTGGCCACCCGGCCGGTGAGCACGAAGATGCCGGTGCCCACGATGACGCCGACGCCGAACACGGTCAGGTCGAGGGCCGACAGGTCCTTTCTCAGCCGGTGCTCGGGCGCCTCGGTGTCCCTGATCGACTGCTCGACGGACTTCACTCGGAAAACGGCCACCGGTGCCTCCCCGTCCCGCGGATCACCTCCGGGTGTTTCCCCGTGATCGGCGGGTCATGCGGGCCGGGGAGGCCGAGTCCGCGGGGATCAGCGGGCCGGGTGGTTCTCCAGGACCGGGGAGCGCTTCGCGACCGCCTCGGTGATCTCGCGGGCGATGTCCTGGGCGGTCAGGCCGATCTCGGCGAGGATCTTCGCCCGCTTGGCGTGGTCCAGGAAGCGCTGCGGGATGCCGTAGGTGCGGACCGGGACGTCCACGTCGGCGTCGCGGAGCATCCGGGCCACCGCGTCGCCCACGCCGCCGACCCGGCCGTTGTCCTCGACCACCACGACCAGCTTGTGCACCCGGGCGGCGGCCACCAGCGCCTCGTCCAGCGGCTTGACCCAGCGCGGGTCCACCACGGTGGCCGAGATGCCCTGGGCGTCGAGCAGCGCGGCGGCCTCCAGGCAGGTCTCGGCCATCGGTCCGACGGAGACGACCAGCACGTCCGGGTCGCCCGCGCGCAGCACGTCCATCCCGCCGAGCCTGCCCTCGGCCTCGATCTCGGGCCCGACTGGGCCCTTGGGGTAGCGCACCACGGTGGGGCCGTCGTCGACCTCCACGGCCTCGGCGAGCAGCTCGCGCAGGCGCGGCTCGTCGCGCGGGACCGCGACGGACAGCCCCGGGACGACCTGCAGGATCGACAGGTCCCACATGCCGTTGTGGCTGGCGCCGTCGTCGCCGGTGACGCCCGCCCGGTCGAGCACGACCGTGACCGGGAGCCGGTGCAGCGCGACGTCCATCAGCAGCTGGTCGAAGGCCCGGTTGAGGAAGGTGGCGTAGACCGCCACGACGGGGTGGAGCCCGCCGAGCGCCAGGCCGGCGGCGCTGGTCAGGGCGTGCTGCTCGGCGATGCCGACGTCGTAGAGGCGGTCGGGGTAGGCCTCGGAGAACGGGATCAGCCCGGTCGGGCCGAGCATCGCGGCGGTGATGGCCACGATGTCCTGGCGCTCGGCGCCGAGCCGTACCATCTCCTGGCCGAACACGTTGGTCCAGCCGTGCGGCTTGGGCTTCTCCTCGCCGGTCAGCGGGTCGAAGACGCCGGGCGAGTGGAAGCAGTCCTCGCCGTGGTTCTCGGCCGGGGAGTAGCCGAAGCCCTTCTTGGTGAGCACGTGCACGATGACCGGGTGGCGGAAGCCGCGGGCCTTGCGCAGCGCCGCCTCGACGGCCTGCTCGTCGTGCCCGTCGACCAGCCCGATGTACTTCAGGCCGAGGTCCTCGAACATGACCTGGGGGGCCAGGACGTCCTTGATGCCCTTCTTGACGCCGTGCAGCGCGTCGTAGACCGGGGCGCCGACCACGGGCACCTTCGTCAGGTTGCCCTTGACGAACTCCAGCACGTCCTCGTAGCGCTGGTTGGTGCGCAGCGAGGCCAGGTGGTTGGCCAGCCCGCCGATGGTCGGCGAGTAGGAGCGGCCGTTGTCGTTGACCACGATGATCAACGGCAGGTCCTTGCAGGCGGCGATGTTGTTCAGCGCCTCCCAGGCCATGCCGCCGGTGAGGGCGCCGTCGCCGATCACGGCCACGACCGTGCGGTCGCTCTCACCGCGCAGCCGGTACGCCTTGGCCAGCCCGTCGGCGTACGACAGGGCGGTGGAGGCGTGGGAGTTCTCGATGACGTCGTGTTCGGACTCGGCCTGGCTCGGGTAGCCCGACAGGCCGCCCTCCTGGCGGAGCGTGCCGAAGCGGTCCGCCCGGCCGGTGAGCATCTTGTGGACGTAGGCCTGGTGGCCGGTGTCCCAGAGGATGCGGTCGCGCGGCGAGTCGAAGACGCGGTGCAGCGCGATGGTCAGCTCGACCACGCCCAGGTTCGGGCCGAGGTGCCCGCCGCTGCGGGCGGTGGAGCTGACGAGCAGGTCCCTGATCTCGGCGGCGAGCACCGGCAGCTCGTCCGCGTTCAGCAGCTTGAGGTCCCGTGGTCCCTTGACCGACTCCAGAAGACCGCCCAGCCGTCCGGCGCGCTCGCTCACGGAATCATCCCCTCTGTCCTGACGTAACAGAGCGAGTCTAGTTCGCCTCTAGCGCGCGGCCAGCAAAGACGGGCAATCTATACGTTTTATCCACAGTTGCCCTACCCTTTCCCTCACCATGAGCGCTCTCCCCTTGGGCCACCTGTCCTCCCTCGTCACCGCCGCCCTCTCCTTCTCCCTGGCGGCGGGCGCGGGTCAGGCGGGAGCGATCCCGGTGGCCGCCGCGCAGGCGCCCGCGGCGCCCGCCGGCACGGCCCTGGTGCAGGGCAGGGCCGCGGCGACCGCGAACCCCCTGTACGCGGCCGGCGTGCTGCCCTCCGTGGCGTGCCCGGCCGGGAGCATCAAGGCGGGGAGCGCGGCCTCCTACAAGGCCTTCATGACCCGCGTCGCCCGCTGCCTCGGGCTGGCCTGGGGCATCCAGTTCGGCAAGGCCGGGCTGGACTTCACCCCGCCGGAGCTGCGCTTCGCGACCTCGCGGGTGAGCAGCCCCTGCGGGAAGTGGCCCGCCGGCGCGGGCGGCTACTACTGCTCCAGCGACCGGACCATCTACATCGGCCTGACCCGCGCCGTCCTGAAGAACCCGTACGGCCCCAACCACGCGCAGTTCATGGCCCACGAGTACGCCCACCACGTCCAGCAGCTGGCGGGCATCCTGCCCTACTACGGCCGGGCCGTCTGGCGGGCCGGGACCTCGGCCAGGCTCGCGCTCTCCCGCCGGCTGGAGCTGCAGGCCGACTGCCTGGCCTCGGCCTTCCTGCGCGGAGCCGCCGGCGACCTGGAGGTCACGCCGGAGCACTGGGAGGCCATGCTGGAGTGGACCGCCCGAAACGGGCACAAGAGCTGGCCGAAGAACGACCACGGCAGGGGCAGCAGCCAGGCCTACTGGATGGAGCGCGGCTTCGAGCGCGGCGCCCCCCGCGCCTGCAACACCTTCACCGCCCCCCGCCGCGTCGTCGACTGAGCACGCCGCCCGCGCCGCCGCCTCCGCCGGAGGACCGGCCCGGGAGCCGTCGGGAGCGTGCCGGGACCCGCAGGGAGCGCGCCGTCCGCCTCCGTACGGCCGCCGCGGACCGGCGCCCGGGACCGTACGGCCCGCCGTCAGGAGCCGACGCGCGCGAGGACCTCCAGGGGGTCGGCCAGGACCTGGGCGAAGGCGAGCTCGGCGGCGCCCACCAGGGTGGCGTCGTCGCCGAGGGCCGTGGTGCGCAGGCGCAGGTGCTCCCGCGACGGGGAGAGGGCGTCGAGGTTCAGCCGGCTGCGGACCTGCGCGGCGGAGCCGAGGTAGACCTCGCGCAGCATGCCGCCGAAGACGACCATCTCCGGGTTGAAGACGTTCACCAGGTTCGCCACGCCCAGGCCGAGCCAGTCGCCGACCCGGCTCAGCGCCGCCTGGGCGACGATGTCGCCGCGGTCGGCGGCCGAGACCACCGCGCGCACGGCCTCCCTGCCGACCTGGGAGCCGAAGCGCCCGGCCGCCTCCAGCAGCGCCCGCTCCCCCACCTCGGCCTCCAGGCAGCCGCGCGAACCGCAGCCGCACAGCCGGCCCTGGGGGTTGACGACCATGTGCCCGACCTCGCCGCCGAAGCCCTGGTGGCCGCCGAGCAGGGCGCCGCCCGCGATCACGCCGCCGCCGACGCCCACGTCGCCGTGGAGGTAGACGAGGTCGCGGCAGCCGACGCCGACGCCGCGCAGGTGCTCGGCCATCGCCGCGAGGTTGGCGTCGTTGCCGACCGTCACGGGCAGGCCGAGCGCGAGGCGGCGGGCCATCTCCTCGCCGAACGGCACGTCCACCGAGCCCATGTTCGGCCCGAACCTGACGACGCCGTCACTCTGCGCCACCCCGCCGGAGAAGGCGGCGGCCACCCCGACGCAGACCGTGTCCGGCCGTGTCCTGCGGTGCATCTGCCGGGCGAAGGCGGCCAGCGGGCCGACGACCTCCTCCAGCGAGAAGGGACCGCGCCGCCGTACCGTCTCGCGGCGGTCGAGGACCGCCCCGCCCAGGCCGACCCGGGCGGCGACCAGCCGGTCGACCCCGACGTCCAGGGCGAACACGTAGACCCGCGCCGACTCGGGGCGGACCACCAGGGAGGGGCGTCCCGCCCGGCCGGTCTCCCGGGGGAGCTCCTCGCGGACCAGGCCGGCGGCGGTCAGGTCCGCGGTGAGCGCCATGATGGTGCTGCGGTTGAGCCCCATCCTGCTGGTGAGTTCCGCGCGCGAGGTCGGCCCGCTCAGGTGGACATGACGGAGCAGAGCGCCGAGGTTGTGGCGTCTGATCTCCTCTTGGGAGGGGCCGGCCCGCATCGCGTGGTGTTCCTTGCGTGGTGTTCCTTCGGGGGGTCAGGAGCATCGATCACCTTAGACCGGCGCCGGTCACCTCATGCCGGTGGCCGCCGCGCGCTTGCGGGAGAACGCGTCCACGCTCGCCGCCAGGAGCAGGACCGAGCCGGTGACGATGTACTTCACACCGGAGCTGTAGCCCATCAGGCCCATGCCGTTCTCGATTACCGCGACCACGGCGCCGCCCAGGATGGCGTCCAGCACCCGGCCCTTGCCGCCGAACAGGCTGGTCCCGCCGATGACGGCCGCGCCCACGGCGTACAGCAGCACGTTGCTGCCGCCGGTGTTGGGGTCGACCGAGCTGGCCCGGGAGGCCGCGATGACGCCGCCGAGCGCCGCCAGGGTGGAGCAGATCATGAACGCGCTGATCTTCATCCGGTCCACGTTGATGCCCGCCCGGCGCGCGGCCTCGGCGCTGCCGCCGACCGCGTACAGGTGCCGGCCGAAGGAGGTGCGGCGCAGCACGAACGTGAGGACCAGCAGGAGCACGATGATGATCGGGACGACGATCGGCACGCCCTTGAGCGAGACGACCGCGGCGTTGCGGCTCCGCTCCAGGTTGAGGAAGTAGACGGCCAGACCGCCGAGGACGGCCAGCGCCCCGACCCGGACCGCGATCAGCGAGACCGGGTCGGCGGTCAGGCCCCGCCCGGCCCGCTTGCGGGCGCGCAGCAGCTGCAGTCCCGCGTACGCCGCGACGCCGACGACCAGCAGCACCCAGCCCAGCACGGGCGGCAGGTACTTGTTGGAGATCGCCAGGATCGTCTCGTCCCGGATGGAGATGTTGGTGCCGCCCTTGACCAGCAGCAGCACCAGGCCCTGGAAGCCGAGGAAGGCGGCGAGCGTCACCACGAAGGACGGGATGCCCAGCTTGGCCACCAGCGTGCCGATGACGCTGCCGATCACCGCTCCGGTGAGGATCGCCGCGCCCACGGCGACGTACCAGGGCATCCCCTGCTCGGTGAGCAGGATCGCGAGCACCGCGGCGCAGACACCGCTGGCGAAGCCCGCCGACAGGTCGATCTCGCCGAGGAGCAGCACGAACACCAGGCCCATGGCGATCACGGTGACCGCGGCGCCCTGGGTGAACAGGTTGGCGAAGTTGCCCGAGGTGAGGAACGAGGGCCGCAGGATCGAGAAGACCGCGCAGAGCACGACCAGCCCGAACACGGCGGGCAGCGCGCCCATGTCGCCCCCGCGGACCCGCTCGACGTAGCCGCGGGCGTTGGCGGCGATCGAGGGCCCCTCGACCGGGGCGGGCTTGAGGGTGGTGGTCATGCCGGAACTCCGTTGGTGAGGCCGAGGTCCCCGCTCCGGCCAGAGGTGATCAGTTCGACGACCTGCGCGTGGGTGACGTCGGAGGTCTTCACCTGAGCCGCCATCCGGCCGAGGTAGAGCGCGGCGATCCGGTCGGACACCGCGAACACGTCGTTCATGTTGTGCGAGATGAGCACGACGGCCAGGCCCTGGTCGGCGAGGCGGCGGACCAGTTCCAGCACCTGCGCGGTCTGGGCGACGCCGAGCGCGGCCGTGGGCTCGTCGAGGATGACGACCTTGCTGTTCCAGAGCACCGCCTTGGCGATGGCGACGGTCTGCCGCTGGCCGCCGGAGAGGCTGGAGACGTGCTGCCGGATGGACTTGACGGTCCGGACCGAGAGGCTCTCCAGGGTCCTGGCCGCCATCTCCTCCATGGTGTCCTCGTCGAGGACGATGCCGCGCTTGTGCTCGCGGCCGAGGAACATGTTCTGGACGATGTCCAGGTTGTCGCAGAGGGCGAGATCCTGGTAGACGATCTCGATGCCCAGGCCGGCGGCGTCGCGCGGGGAGCCGACCTGGACGGGCTTGCCCTCGAAGAGGTACTCGCCGGAGTCGATGGGGTGGATGCCGCCGACGCACTTGACGAGCGTGGACTTGCCGGCGCCGTTGTCGCCGACGAGCGCCGTCACCTCCCCGGGGTAGACGGAGAAGGCGACGTCGTGCAGGACCTGTACGGGACCGAAGCTCTTGTCGATCCCGCGGAGTTCCAGTACGGGGGTCATACGGTGCTCCTCGGGTGCGGGGGGCGGCCGGCCGGCCCCTCGGGACCGGCCGGCCGCTCCCTCGGCGCGTTACTGGATTCCGGCCTCGGTGCACTTGTCGGCGAACTCGCCGGTGCACAGCTCTTCCTTGGTGACGAAGCCGTCGGCCACGACGTCCTTGACGTTCTCGAAGAAGATCGCCTGCGGGTCGAGCAGGACGGCGGGCACGTCGGCGCCGCTCTCGGTGTCCTTGACCGTGCCGGTCGCCGCCGGCTTCTCGCCCTTGGCCAGGCCGATCGCGAGCTCCGCCGCCGCGTCCGCCTCCTTCTTGATCGCCTTGTAGACCGTCATGCACTGGTCGCCGGCGAGGATGTTCTGCAGGCCCTGAACGGTGGCGTCCTGGCCGGTGACCGGGACCTTGCCGTTGAGCTTGTTCTTCTTCAGCACGGTGATCGCGGCGTTGCCGAGGCCGTCGTTCGCGGCGAGCACACCCGCGATCTTCGGCTGCTCGGTCAGCATCTGCTCGAAGATCGTGCCGGCCTGGGCGTTGTCCCAGTCCGGAACCGACTGGTCCGGGCCCTTGACGTACTCGCCCGAGTCGTACTTGGGCTGCAGCACGCCGTCGTAGCCGTTCTTGAACAGCGTGGCGTTGTTGTCGGTCGGCGAGCCGTTGAGCTCGGCGACGATCGGCTTCTCGGCCTTCTTGTCGGCGAGGCACTTGACCAGGCCCTCACCCTGCAGGGTGCCGACCTTGGTGTTGTCGAAGCTGACGTAGTACGACGCGCCGCCGTTCAGGGTCAGGCGGTCGTAGTCGATCGTGGCCACGCCCTGGGCCTTGGCCTTGTCCAGCACGGCCTTGCCGGTGCCGCTGTCCAGGTTGACGATCATCAGGACGGTGGCGCCGTTGGTGATCATCTGGTCGGCGATGGTCTGGAACTGGTTCTTGTCACCCTGGGCGTTCTGGATGTCGTAGGCGACGCCCGCGGCCTTGAACGCCTCCTCCAGGTACTTGCGGTCCGCGGTCTCCCAGCGGGCCGAGGACTTGCTGTCCGGCAGGATGACGCCGACCTTCCCGGCGGCGGCCGGCTGGCTCGCGGCGCCGGAGGGAGCGGTGCTGCTCTGAGCGGTGGTGTCGCCGCCCTCGCCCCCGCAGGCGGTGAGACCGAGGGTCATCGCCGCGGCGGCGGCGGACAGGCTGAGGATCCCCTTGCGCATGGTGCACGGGTCCTTTCTTCGAGAACTTCGAGAGATGGGGGGTCGGGAAGTGCGGCATGCCGAGTTCACCGGCACGGCTCTCCGGGTCGCGGATCACCGTGCCGTTGAATGTTGTTTGCGGCAACGTATTCCGCTGTGGCCTGGAACACCAGACCTTGTCCGGGTAAAGTTTGTTGTGGCCGGTAACAATCCAGAAACGTGGGATTAACCCAGGTTGCCGTGCAGGATCAGGGTCAGCGCGGAGAGCGCGGCCACGCAGAGGATCCCGGTCCTGATGCGCCCGCCGTCCAGATAGCGGCGCAGGGGTCCCGACGCCAGGAAGCCCGCCACCAGGAACGGGAGCAGCGTCGCCCCGAAGACCAGCGACCGCGCCGGGAGCCTGTCCAGCGCGGCGAGGACCGCCAGGGACTGGGCGGCACTGAGCAGGAAGAACACTGCGAGGGTCGCGCGGATCTGCGGCCCCTTGGCCCCGGAGTAGACCAGGGCCATCGGCGGGCCGCCTATCCCGGTGGCGGTGCCCGTGATCCCCGAGACGAAGCCCGCACCCGTGATCGTCGCCCGGTTGCGCGGCACCGCCGCCGCCCACGCCGTGAGGGCCACCGCGAGCAGCACCATCACGCCGACCAGCACGCCCAGCGTCCGGGTGGAGACGTAGACGACCACCAGGCCGCCCAGGAGGCTGCCCGGCACCCTGCCCAGCACCGCGAACCCGAGCCCTCGCCAGTCGACCCCGCGCCACTCCCCCAGGATCGTGAGCAGCGGCAGCGTGACGTTGACGACCTGGATCGCCCCGGGCATCACGGAGGGCTCCAGCATCGCGATCACCGGCGCCGCGACCAGCCCCAGCCCGAATCCGACCGCCCCCTGGACGACCGCCCCCACGAAAACCGACAAGCCGGCGAGGACAAGTACGAAAAGCTCGTCTTCCACGGTGAGACCGTAGCCCCACCGGGCAACCGCCCCGCCCCGGGAGGTCCGCCCCCACCCGGAACGTCACGGCGGCCGCATACGGCCCGCTGTCTTGAGCCCGTATCCCGTTTCGGTTATGCAGGGGTCAGGGGGTCGACCAGCGACCACGGGACACCGGAGAACGCATGAGCGCAGAGGATTCACGGTCACGCAGGGACGCACGTCTGGCCGCCTACGAGAAACTGCAGGCCGCCAGGCCGCACTTGTTCGCCAATCCGCCCGAGGCCGCCTTCGAGATCCTCTTCGACCGCGCCGATCAGGACTTCGTCTCCGAGCAGGGCGCCGCCTGGGCCCGCGCCAACGGCCTGCCGGAGGAGTACGGCGACATCGGCGTGGTCTACCAGGACGCGTACACGATGATGGTCCGTGACGCCGTGCGCTTCCGCACGGGGGACCGGGGCGCCTACTTCCGGGTGTGCCCGGCGGCGGACGGCGTCGCGGCGGCGGTACTGCCGGTGCTCGACGACGGGAGGGTGGTCCTCCTGCGCCACTTCCGCCACGCCGACCGGCGCTGGCACTGGGAGATCCCCCGCGGGTTCGCCGAGGCGAACGCGGACGGTGAGGAGACCGCCCGGCGCGAGGTGGCCGAGGAGCTCAGCTGCGCGGTGCGCGACCTCGTCCGCCTGGGTGCGATGGTCAGCGACAGCGGGATGACCCCGGGAGGCGGGGACGTCTACCTGGGCCTCATCGACCGCCGGGAGTTCGAGGCGGCAGGCGACGCGCAGGGGAGGGAGGAGGGCATCGACGCAAAGAAGGTGATCGGCATGGACGGCCTCCGGTCGATGATCGCTGCCGGCGAGGTCGACGACTCCTTCACCTTGACGGCCTACGCCCTCGCCGTGGCGCAGGGCCGCCTGCCAGGGCGGTAGACCTTCGCCGCCGTCCCGGCGCGGCGGCCGGAGGGGGTGCACACCGCCGGACGGCCGCGGTCCGGCGACCGCGGTGGAGCGCCCGCCCTTCACCCGGGACCGCGAGCGAGCGGCGGATGCCGGACGTCGGGCGCTGGGCCGCCGACCGGAAGGGCCGCCCGGCGGGCTGGTGTGTCCCGCGGGCGGCCCTGTGGATCGGGTGGTCCCCCGAATCGGGCGCGGAGGTCGCGCCCGCCCCACCGCGCACGACGAGACTCTCGGCGCGCGGTGAGGCTCTCCGCCCGCCCGTCCGCTCGTGGCGGACGGGCGGGCGGAAGCGTCAGCCCTTGGCGAGCAGGGAGCGCAGGACGTACTGCATGATGCCGCCGTGGCGGTAGTAGTCGGCCTCGCCCGGCGTGTCGATGCGCACGACCGCCTGGAACTCCTTGCCGTCCGCCCGCACGGTCACCGTGCGCGGCACGCCGCCGGAGTTCAGCTCCTCGACCCCGACGATGTCGAAGGTCTCCTGGCCGGTCAGGCCGAGGGAGTCGGCCGTCTCGCCCTCGGGGAACTGCAGCGGCAGCACGCCCATGCCGATGAGGTTGGAGCGGTGGATGCGCTCGTAGGACTCGGCGATGACGGCGCGGACGCCGAGCAGCGCGGTGCCCTTGGCCGCCCAGTCGCGCGAGGAGCCGGAGCCGTACTCCTTACCGGCCAGGACGACGAGCGGGATGCCCGCGGCCTGGTAATTGGCGGAGGCGTCGTAGATGAAGCTCTGCGGGGCGCCGTCCTGGGTGAAGTCGCGGGTGTAGCCGCCCTCCACCCCGTCGAGCAGCAGGTTCTTCAGCCGGATGTTGGCGAAGGTGCCGCGGATCATCACCTCGTGGTTGCCGCGCCGGGAGCCGTAGGAGTTGAAGTCCCTGACCTCGACGCCGTTGGCCCGCAGGTACTCCGCGGCGGGGGTGCCGGGCTTGATGGAGCCGGCCGGGGAGATGTGGTCGGTGGTGACCGAGTCGCCGAGCTTGGCGAGCACCCGGGCGCCGGAGATGTCGGTGACGGGCTCCGGCTGGGCGGGCATGCCGTCGAAGTAGGGGGCCTTGCGCACGTAGGTCGAGGCCGGGTCCCACTCGAAGGTGTCGCCGGTCGGGATCGGCAGCGACTGCCAGGTCTCGTCGCCCTTGAACACGTCGGCGTAGTCCCGCAGGAACATCTCCTGGTCGATCGAGGAGCTGACGACCTCGGAGACCTCCTCCGGCGACGGCCAGATGTCGGCGAGGAAGACCGGCTCGCCGTCGGCGCCGGTGCCCAGCGGCTCGGCGTTCAGGTCGATGTCCATCGTCCCCGCCAGGGCGTAGGCGACGACCAGCGGCGGCGAGGCCAGGTAGTTCATCTTGACGTCGGGGTTGATCCGGCCCTCGAAGTTGCGGTTGCCGGACAGCACCGCGGTGACCGCGAGGTCGTTCTCCTGGATCGCGGCCGAGATCTCCTCGTCCAGCGGGCCGGAGTTGCCGATGCAGGTGGTGCAGCCGTAGCCGACCAGGTTGAAGCCGATCTTGTCGAGGTACGGCTGCAGCCCGGAGCGCTCGAAGTAGCCGGTGACGACCTGCGAGCCGGGGGCCAGGGAGGTCTTGACCCACGGCTTGCGGGTCAGGCCCTTCTCGACCGCCTTCTTGGCCAGCAGCGCCGCGCCCATCATGACGTACGGGTTGGAGGTGTTGGTGCAGCTGGTGATGGCCGCGATGGTCACCACGCCGTGGTCGATCTCGAAGCTCGTGCCGTCGGCCAGCGTGACCGGGACGCGCCGGTGCGGGCGGCGGCCGGCCAGGTCGGCGGCGTGCGGCTTGTCGCCGTTGCCGTCGTGCGAGATCGCCGGGGAGTCGGAGGCGGGGAACGACTCGTCGGACGCCTCGTCGGCCGGGCCCTGGACGCTCGGGGCGTAGTCGACGACGGCGGCGCGCCAGGCCCGCTTGGCGTCGGAGAGCGCGATGCGGTCCTGCGGGCGCTTCGGGCCGGCGATCGACGGCACGACGGTGGCCAGGTCCAGCTCGATGTACTCGGAGAAGACGGGCTCGGGCGCCGACGGGTCGAGCCAGAGGCCCTGGGTCTTGGCGTAGGCCTCGACCAGCGCGACCTGCTCCTCGGAGCGGCCGGTGAGCCTCAGGTAGTTGACCGTCTCGCCGTCGATCGGGAAGATCGCGCAGGTGGAGCCGAACTCGGGGCTCATGTTGCCGATGGTGGCGCGGTTGGCCAGCGGCACGCTGGAGACGCCCTCGCCGTAGAACTCGACGAACTTGCCGACGACGCCGTGCTTGCGCAGCATC
This sequence comes from Planomonospora sp. ID91781, assembly GCF_015711595.1. NCBI lineage: Bacteria > Bacillati > Actinomycetota > Actinomycetes > Streptosporangiales > Streptosporangiaceae > Planomonospora > Planomonospora sp. ID91781. The sequence continues at coordinate 1,831,791 of NZ_JABTEY010000002.1, forward strand.
TCGGTGATGGTGAGCACCAGGTCGGTGGCGGTGGCGCCGGCCGGGAGCTTGCCGGTCAGCTTGAAGCCGACCACGCGCGGGATCAGCATGGAGATCGGCTGGCCGAGCATGGCGGCCTCGGCCTCGATGCCGCCGACGCCCCAGCCCAGGACGCCGATGCCGTTCTCCATGGTGGTGTGGGAGTCGGTGCCGACGCAGGTGTCCGGATACGCCTTCCCGTCGCGGATCATCACGACGCGGGCCAGGTGCTCGATGTTCACCTGGTGCACGATGCCGGTGCCGGGCGGGACGACCTTGAACTCGTCGAACGCCGTCTGGCCCCAGCGCAGGAACTGGTAGCGCTCGCGGTTGCGCTCGTACTCCCGCTCGACGTTGCGCTGGAACGAGTCCGGCCCGCCGAAGAAGTCGACGATGACCGAGTGGTCGATGACCATCTCGGCCGGGGCCAGCGGGTTGATCCGGGCCGGGTCGCCGCCGAGGTCGCGGACGGCCTCGCGCATGGTCGCCAGGTCCACGACGCAGGGCACGCCGGTGAAGTCCTGCATGATCACACGGGCCGGGGTGAACTGGATCTCCACGCTCGGGGCGGCGGACGGGTCCCACTGGCCCAGCGCACGGATGTGGTCGGCCGTGATGTTGGCGCCGTCCTCGGTGCGGAGCAGGTTCTCCATCAGGATCTTCAGGCTGTACGGGAGGCGCGCCGACCCCTCGACGGCGTCCAGCCGGTAGATCTCGTATGCCGCGTCACCGACGCGGAGCGTGTCACGGCTGCCGAAGCTGTTCGCGGACACGATTCGCCTCCCTCATCACCAGGTCGTCTGGGTCGTCTGGCGCCCCGTAGCTAAAAGGCGCAACTGAATCCTGCCGCACCGCGCGAGTGCCCCTGTCGGTTAGGTATGCCTAACCCGCATGTCACCGATGGGTTGCAGCGGATGTCTCGACATCAAGATATCGCCAGAGATATCTCGACATCAAGTTACCCGCCAGTATGATCACACCAGGAGGAAGCGCCAGTAGACGAGTCCCAGGACGACAACGGAGAGCACCGGGGCGAGGAACTTCTGCTCGAAGGCGCGGCCCGTCTTGATGCCGATCTTCCACGGCAGCAGCCAGCGCTGCTTCATCGGCCACAGCACCGGGCAGCCCTTCTCCGTGCAGCAGTCCCCCACCACGTGCACCAGGCAGCCGATCGCGACCGACACCCCGAGCCAGGCGTACCCCACGCCGTCCGAGCGGAACACCAGGAACAGCCCGGCCGTCAGCGCGACGTTCACCATCGCCGAGGCGATCTTCTTGCCCGGCACCCCGATCCCGATGGCGCGCAAGGCCAGGCCGATCAGGAGCACGACCAGGACGTCGCGGCCGATCGGATGGGTGTTGGCCAGGTAGTGGGCGCCGAATCCGGCCGCGGCCGCGAACAGCAGCGAGTGGGTGGCGTTGCGGTGGCCGCCGGCCAGCCAGTTGACGCCCTTGCTCAGCGCCCAGGTCACCGGGCCGAAGGTCTGCGCGATCGTCGCGCTGGGATGGTCCAGGTCCGGCAGCATCGCGGCCCCGGCGCAGACCAGCGCCCCCGCGACGAACTCGGCCGGGGTCAGCGCGTTCACCATGACGCCGGTCTCGACGAACCGGGAGGACTCGGTGAGCAGCGGCAGCGCGGCCAGCGGCGGCGCGACGCCCAGCCAGGCGATCGCCCCCGTCAGCGCGTGCGTGTGCCCCATCATCGCTTGACCACCACCATCAAGATCACACCTGGTGAGCGTACGGCATGGCCGCCCGGAACGGCGGACGGCTCCATTGTCGCCGGAGGGATCACGCCGGGGAAGCGGTCCGGGGAGCACGCCCGGAAGGCGCGGGCACGGTGGCGGGGGAACGCGGAGAAGCGCAGAGAAGTGCGGAAACGGCAGACGGGACCGTTCCGCACCGAAAGCACCCCCCAGCCCTTCCGGCACGGAACGAATCCCGTCTATGTCATTTGTAACGCCTAGGTCTCGGTGCTTGTTCCGAAATCCGGCGAGAATCTCGTGATCTATCTCACTTTTTCGTTGAGTAACCAGAGCGTTCCTCTGTGCGACCGGCTGCCGAGGACGGATCTGCAGGGATTCGGGGTTGCCGCAAGAATGTTCTCGATATATCTTTGAAGAGTCTAGAGCGGTCACAAGACGATCGCCGGAAGAGGAGGACGACATGACGTCCGCACACGCGATGGGCGGGTGGCCGGGGGCCGATCCCCGGGAGATCCGCCGTGAGATGAAGCGCGCCGCCCGGGAGGCCTGGCGCGCCCTGGCCGAGAGCCGGCACGAGCCCGGAGCGGGACGCGGCCACCGCGGCCCGCCCGGCCCCTACGAGGGCGGGCCGCACGAGCAGCGCCGCCGCGGTCACCGGGGCGGCGGCCCGTTCGGCGGCGGGGGGTTCCCCTGGGACTGGAGCCGGGGGCCCATGGGCGGTCCGGGGCGCGGCGGCCCGTTCGGCGGGCGCCCGCCGTTCGGCCGCGGGCGCAAGGCCAAGCGGGGCGACGTCCGCGCCGCGATCCTCGCGCTGCTCTCCGAGGAGCCCCGCAACGGCTACCAGATCATCCAGGAGATCGCCCAGCGCAGCCAGGGCGGCTGGAAGCCCAGCCCGGGAGCGGTCTACCCGGCGCTCCAGCAGCTCACCGACGAGGGCCTGGTCCTGTCCGAGGAGAACGACGGCCGCAAGACCTTCCGGCTCACCGAGGCGGGGCTGGCCTACATCGCCGAGCACGCCGACGAGGTACGGGCGCCCTGGGAGGAGATGACGCCCGACGTCGACGAGGGCACCTGGGAGCTGCTGGACCTGGCCCGCCAGTCGGGTTTCGCCATGATGCAGATCCTGCAGACCGGGACCGAGGCCCAGATCCGTCAGGCCAGGCAGCAGCTGGTCGAGACCCGCCGCAGGCTCTACCAGATCCTCGCCGACGGCGACCCGGCCGAGGAGTGACGCCGATGACCCACGGACACCCCTTCGCCGCCTGGCTGGCGCTGACGCTGTTCCGCGTCATCCACCGCAGGGGCCACGCCCGATGGACTCCCTGAGCCGCCGCATCTCCCCCGCGATCCGGTCCAGCGTCCAGTGCGCGTTCAGGCCGCTGGGGTTGGGCAGCACCCAGACCGCCGTTCCGCCGACCCGCTCCTCCTGCGGCCCGACCGCCGCCTTGGGCCGTCCGAACGCCGTCCGGTAGGCGGTCACCCCCGCCACCGCCAGCACCCTCGGCCGGACCTCGGCGACCAGGCGCGCCAGCCGCCGGCCGCCCTCGCGGAACTCCTCGGCCGACAGCTCGGCCGCCTGCGCGGTGGCGCGGGCCACCACGTTGGTGATGCCCAGCCCGTAGGACGGGAGCAGGTCCTGCTCGGCCGGCGACAGCAGCCGGGGGGTGAGGCCGGAGCGGTGCAGCGCCGGCCAGAAGCGGTTGCCCGGCCGGGCGAAGTGGTGTCCGGTGGCGGCGGAGTAGAGCCCCGGGTTGATGCCGCAGAACAGCACGTCCAGCGAGGGGCCGAGCACGTCCCCGATCGTCCGGTCCCTCGCCGCGTCGAGTTCGGCTCTCGTGGGCGGCCTGCGCGCGGAGGGGCCGTCCGCGGGAGATCCGTCCGCCGCAGGCCCGTTCACAGCGGATCCGCCCGCGGGAGGCCTGTCCGCGGGAAACGACGGGTTCACAGGAGGCATGGACGTGTACCTGACCGCTCCCGCGGCCTCCTAACCCATCTCCTCCAGTCTGCGTCCCTTGGTCTCCCGCACCTTGACCAGCACGAAGACCAGGGAGAGCGCGGCGAAGACCGCGTAGCCGACGTACGCGCCGGCCAGGCTCCACTCCGCCAGGGACGGGAACGAGACGGTGATCAGCCAGTTGGCCACCCACTGCGCGGCGGCGGCCACCGAGAGCGCGGCGGCCCTGATCCGGTTGGGGAACATCTCGCCGAGCAGCACCCAGACGACCACGCCCCACGACAGCGCGAAGAACAGCACGAAGACGTGCGCGGCGACCAGGGCCACGGTGCCCTGCAGCTCCGGCAGGGTCACGGTCTCGCCCCGCGGCACGCCCGCGCTGAACGCCCACGCGGCCGCGGCGAGGGCGACCGCCATGCCCAGCGAGCCGATCATCAGCAGCGGCCGGCGGCCGATCCGGTCGACCAGCGCGATGGCGATGAACGTGCCGACGATGTTGATGATCGAGGTGGAGAAGCTGATCAGGAGCGAGTCGCTCTGGTTGATGCCGACCGACTGCCACAGCGCCGACGAGTAGTAGAAGATCACGTTGATGCCGACGAACTGCTGGAACACCGAGAGCGTGATGCCGATCCAGACGATCGGCAGCAGGCCGAACGCCGATCCCCGCAGGTCGCGCAGGCGGGGCCGGTGCTCCAGGCGCAGCGACTGCTCGATCTCCGCCACCCGGGCGTCCAGGTCGGTGCCCTCGGCCTCGACCTCGGCCAGCACCTGGCGGGCCTGCGGGCTGCGGCCCGCCGCGACGAGGAACCGCGGCGACTCGGGGATGACCGAGGCGAAGAGCAGGTAGAGCAGGGCGGGGACCAGGCAGGCGCCGAGCATCCACTGCCAGGCCTGGATGCCGAGCAGCTCGTTGTTGACGTCCCCCCCGACCGTCTGCGCGATGGCGTAGTTGACGAGCTGGGAGACCGCGATGCCCAGCACGATGGCGAGCTGCTGGAAGGAACCCAGTCGGCCCCGGTAGGCGGGCGGCGCGACCTCCGCGATGTAGGCGGGTCCGAGCACCGACGCCATCCCGATCCCCGCGCCGGCGAGCACCCGCCAGAACGCCAGGTCCCAGATCCCGAACGGCAGGGCCTGGCCGACCGAGCTGACCGCGAACAGGACCGCGGCGACCTGCATGGTCCGGGTGCGTCCCCAGCGGTCGGCCAGCCCTCCGGCGATCCAGGCGCCGACCGCCGAGCCAAGCAGCGCGATCGCCACCACGAAGCCGGTCACCACCGGGCCCACCTCGAAGTGGCGCTGGATGCCGGTCACGGCGCCGTTGATCACCGCGCTGTCGTAGCCGAAGAGGAAACCGCCTATCGCCGCCGCCGCGGTGATGAAGACGACGTGCCCGAGATGTTCTCTACGCGTGTCCGGAGACCCCGCAGGTCCGGAAGACGTGGTACCGACCATGACGGTCTCTTCCCCTGGCGGGAGCTTTAAGTCATATCTGTCCGTTTCATTGCCTGCGGGTACGGCCCGGCCGGACCGTACCCGGGGACCGGACACACGGCCCCGGCTCTTTCCGGAGCCCGCATACCCATCCGGATCGGGGCGATCGACCGTAGAATCCCCCGGGGGTGAGGGATGACCGGCCGACCGTGGATCAGCACCACCGCGATCGCCGCTCCGGCGGTGGCGGTCTGGCTGCTCCTGGTGATGCTCCCGGAGGCGCGCCGCGATCCGCTGTGGGCGCTCGGGGCCGTGGTGGGGGCGTCGTTCCTCGGCACCGGGATCGTGGCCTGGCGGCTCCATCCGCGCAACCGGGTCGGCCCGCTCATGGCCGCCGTCGGGATCGCGTGGATCCCCCAGCAGCTCCTGATCGGCGACGGGACGCCGGCGCCGTTCGTGGTCTGGCTGGGCGCCTGCGGGCTGTGGGCGGGCCTGGCCTGCCACCTGTTCCTGGCCTACCCCACCGGCCGGCTCGACGGCCTGCCGTCCAGGGTCGTCGTCGGCGTCGCCTACGCCGAGTCGGTGGTGCTCCCGGGTGCGTCCGTGGCGGTCCTCACCGATCCCCCGGAGCCGCTCGGGTCGGTCGCGCTCCTCGTCGACGGGGTCCGGTGGCAGACGGTCGTCGTCACGGGCGCCCTGGTGGTGGGCCTGTCCGTGGCGCGGTGGCGTGAGGGGAGCGCCGCCCAGCGGCGCGCGGTCACCCCGGTCGCGGCCGCCTCGCTGATCGCCACGGTCGCGTTCGTGGCCGATCACGTGGCGGCCGGCTGGGGCTGGGGAACGCAGCCGCTGTTCGTCTACGCGATGTTCGGGGCGTTCATCGCGGTTCCGCTCGCCTACCTGGGCAGCCTGATCCGGCGCGGGATCGACCGCGGCCGGGTGGCGGACCTCGTGGTGCGGCTCAGGGGCGGGAAGCAGCCCGGCGACCTGGAGGGCGAGCTGGCGGCGGTGTTGCACGACCCCACGCTGCGCGTCGGTTACTGGACGGCCGGCCAGGACCGGTACGTCGACGCCGAGGGCAGCCCCGTCGAACTCCCGCCGAAGGAGGACGGCCGGGTGATGACCCGGGTGGACCGGGGCGGGGCCCGGCTCGCCGTACTGCTGCACGACGCCGCGCTGCTGGAGCAGCCGCTGCTCGTCGAGGCGGCGTGCGCGGCCGCCTCGCTCGCGCTGGAGAACGAACGGCTCACCGCCGATCTGAAGGCGCGGCTGCGGCAGCTCGCGGCGTCACGGGCCCGGATGCTCCGGTGGGGCGAGGCGGAACGCCGCAGGATCGAGCGCGACCTGCACGACGGCGTGCAGCAGAGGCTGCTGTCGGTGGCGATGACGCTCGGGCTCGCCGAGGCCACCGCTCACTCCGGCAGGAGGGACGCGCTGATCGGCGAGGCGAAGGCCTCCGTGCTGGCGGCGCTCGACGACCTGCGCGCCGTCAGCCACGGGATCCATCCTCCGGTGCTCACCGAGCGCGGGCTGCCGGGAGCGGTGAAGGAGCTCGCCGCCGTCACGCCCGTCCCCGTCGAGTGCGTGATCGGCATGGTGGAGCCGCTGCCCGCGGCGGTCGAGAGCGCGGCCTACTACATCGTCAACGAAGCGCTGGCGAACGTGACGAAGCACGCGCGGGCGGGCCGCGCGTGGGTGCGGCTGGCGCGGAGCGAAGGCCGCCTCGTGGTCGAGATCGGTGACGACGGCCGCGGGGGCGCCGATCCGGCGCGCGGCTCCGGGCTCCGGGGGCTCTCCCACCGCGCCGAGGCCAACGGCGGCAGTCTCCGGCTCGACAGCCGGCGGGGAGGGGGAACGGTGCTCCGGGTGACGATGCCGTGCGAGTAGCGATCTGCGAGGATTCCGCCCTCTTCCGGGAGGGCATGGCCCGGCTGCTGACCGAGGCGGGATTCCAGGTGGCGGCGGCCGTGGACGACGCCGAGGAGCTGCTGGCGCTGGTCGGCGGGGACCGTCCCGACGTCGCCGTCCTCGACATCCGCCTGCCGCCCACGCACACCGACGAGGGGCTGCGGGCGGCGCTCACCCTGCGCCGGCGCCACCCGGAGATCGGCGTGCTCGTGCTCTCGCAGTACGTGCGGGTGAGCTACGCGGTCGAGCTGCTCGGCGGCGGTGTCGAGGGCGTCGGTTACCTGCTCAAGGACCGGGTGTCGGACCTCGCCGAGTTCGCCGCGGCGATCCGCCGGGTGGGCTCCGGCGGCTCCGCGCTGGATCCCGTGGTGGTCGAGCAGCTGGTGAGCCGGCACCGGCAGCCGGACGATCCGCTGATCCAGCTCACCGGGCGCGAGCGGGACGTGCTCCGGCTGATGGCGGAGGGCCGGACGAACCTGGCCATCGCCGAGCGGCTGGCCATCGCGGAGCGCACGGTGGAGAAGCACTGCACGAACATCTTCGGCAAGCTCGGGCTGGAGGCCGGCCCGCACGACCACCGCCGGGTGCTGGCGGTGCTCCGCTACCTGAACGCCTAGGCGCGGCCGGTGACGCCCAGGTGCGGTTAACCGCACCGGCGGGAGGGGGGCTGCCCGGCTTCCCACGGGTCCGCCCGGGGAGCAGAATGCCGTCCGACGAAGGGAGCCCGACGGTGGCTGTGGTTGGCGTGGACGTACGGCGGTTGTTGGCGGACTCGGGGGAGCCGCGGGAGTGGGTGGCCCCCCGGACGGACATGGTCACGGCGCTGCTGGGGGTCTGGTTCGGCATCGGCCTGATGATCGACGCCTGGGCGCACAGCAACCTGGCGGAGCTCGAGACGTTCTTCACCCCCTGGCACGCGGTGTTCTACTCGGGGTTCGCCGCGGTCTCCGGCTGGATCATCTGGCAGGTGCTGCGCGGCACCAGGAGCGGCCGGCAGGGGCTGGCGGCCGTGCCGATGGGATACCTCGCGGGCCTCGTCGCGGTGCCCGCGTTCGCCGCCTTCGGCTTCGCCGACATGATGTGGCACACGTTCCTCGGCATCGAGACGGACATCGACATCCTGTTCAGCCCCTCCCACCTGGGGCTGATCGCGACGATGTCGCTGATCATCACCACGCCGCTGCGTTCCGCCTGGCGCGCCCCCGACGTGGGCGAGCGCCCCTCGCTCGGCAGGCTGCTGCCCGCACTGCTCGGCCTGGCGTTCGCGACCACCCTGGTCTCGCTGTTCGTGTCGTACGGCAACGCCATGCAGTACGGCGCGGTCCACGTCGTGGACGCGTTCTCCACCACGGACGGCGGGGGCGCGAGCGACCTGGCGGCCTCGATCGTCATCACCAACGTCGTGCTGCTCGCCCCCGTGCTGCTGCTGGTCCGCAGGTGGCAGCTGCCCTTCGGCAGCGTGACCGTCCTGTTCACGGTGGGCGTGCTGATGCCGGGAGCGCAGACGGCGTTCGAGAACCTGCCGATCCTGCTCTCCTTCGTCGCCGCCGGCGTCGCGAGCGACCTGCTGATCCGGTGGCTGCGCCCGTCGGCGGAGCGGCGGGCCGCCTACTGGGCGTTCGCCGGGCTGTCGGCCCTGGTGACCTGGTCGCTGTTCATCGCGGTCGCGTCGGCGGCGGGCGGCGGGCTGCCCGCCGTACCCGAGCTGTGGACCGGCGCGCCGACCGTGGCCGGGCTGATCGGCCTGGCGCTCGGGGTGCTGTTCCTGCCCGAAGCCCGCCGGACGTGATGCGGCGGGACCCGGCGCGGGCCCGCCCGGCACGCCTGCTCCCGGCGCCGCCCCGTACGGCGCGCCTGCTCCCGGCGCCGCCCCGCGTGGCGCGTCCGTCCCCGGGACGGGTCCGCGCGGCGCGCCTGCTTCCGGTGTGGGCCGCCTGCCTGGCCGCCGTCCTCGTGCCGGTGCGGCCGGTTCCGGCCGAGGCCCACGTGGTGGCGGCCGGGGCGGACCTGCGGGTGGCCCAGACGATCGCCGGCACCGAGCTCACCGTGGTGGTCGAGGGGGTGGAGCGGGTGCCGGGCGAGCTGCGGATCGGCGTCGTCGCCTACCAGCCGGTCACCGGCCTGCCCGTCGCCCTGGAGCTCCGTTCGGTCGCCGACGGCCGTACGGTGACCGGTACGGCGCACGCGGGGCGGGAGCCCCGGTACACACCGCTGCGGGTGGAGCGCGCCGGCCCCCACGAGCTCCGGCTGCGCGCCGGGGACGAGGTCGCCGTGGTGCCGTTCCGCGTCCTGGTGGAGCGCGCGCCGGTCTGGGAGCCGCTGATCTACGGGGGGCTGTTCACGGCGGGACTGCTGATGGTGGGCGGCCTGCTCACCGGGGCGCTGTCCCGGCCGAGACCGGCGATGCTGCTGGCCGGGGGCGCCGCGGTGGGGCTGACGATCGCCTTCGCGGTCGTGGTGCTCGAACCGTGGCTGCCGCCGAGCCCGCCGGACGGTGCCGCCCCCACGGCCGAGGCCGGGGCGCAGGGGCGGCCGTTCGCGCAGGGCCGGGTGGCGACGGTCCCCGCCCGCCCGGCGGCGGGAGAGGAGTTCACCCTGCGGATCGACCTCGTCGACGGGTCCACCGGCCTGCCGGTGGACGACCTGGCCGTGCACCACGAGGCACTGGCCCACCTGGTCGTCACCAGCGAGGACGGGCGCGCCTTCCACCACGTGCATCCGCTGCGGACGGCTCCCGGACGGCTGGAGGTCAGGATGCGGGCGACGCAGCCGGGCCGCCATCTGGCCTACGCCGAACTGGAGCGTCAGGACTCCGGCGGGCAGCTCGTCACCGGCGAGTTCACCGTCGGCGGTGAGCCCTCCCCCGCCGAGACCGCCGCCACCGGCCCCGCCTCCGCCGAATCCGCGGCCGCCGAGCCCGCCTCCGCAACCGCCTCCGCCGAGCCCTCCCCGGCCGGGCCCGCCGACCGGCCGGGCCCGCCGCGGCTGCACCCGGCCGTTCCCATCGCCGGGCGCCCCGCGACGATCGAGGTCGAGACCTCGGGTGCCGTGCGCCCCTGGCTCGGCATGGCGGGCCACCTGATCGTACGGAGCCACGACGGGGCCTTCCTGGGGCACGTGCACGAGATGGGCTCGGCCGGGAGCGGCAGACTCCGCTTCACCTTCGGCTTCCCCGCCGCGGGGCGCTACCTCGCCTGGGCGCAGTACGCCACCGGCGACCGGATCGTCACCGTGCCGTTCACCGTCGACGTCACAGCACCGGAGGCGACCCGATGAGACGTGCCCTCGTCGCCGCCGTCTGCCCGGTGGTGGCCGCCGCGGCGTTCTTCGTCCTCGGCCGGGGCGGCGACGAGCCCCTCCGGCTGACCGTCGCGGGGACGCGCTACGCCGTGACCGTGCTGATCGGCGAACCAGTGGCCGGGAAGGGCGCGGTCGAGGTGGTGCTGGACTCGGGCGACGCGGACACCGTCGTGCTGTCGGCCGTGATGCCCGAGATGGGACACGCCACGCCGGAGGTCGTCGCGCGGGAGCCGGAGCCCGGCCGCTTCCTGGCCGAGGGCGGGCTCTTCTCCATGGCCGGGGTCTGGGAGCTCGCGATCCGCCTGACCGGGCCCCCGGGCGAGGAGGTGCTCACGGTCAAGGCGCTGATCACGGGATCGGCCGCGGAGCCGGGGGCCTGAGATCTCCGCGGATCCCCGCCCCCGGCCCGCCCCGAGGTCCGGGCGTGGAACGTCCCCCGCAGACCCCGGGCCCCGGGTCCGCCCGGGCGCGGAACACCTCCTACAGCCGGGGGTCCACCGGCTCGGACTCCAGCGCGAGCACGGCGAAGACCACCTCGTGGACCCGCCACAGCGGCTCGCCCCCGGCCAGCCGGGACAGGGCCTCCAGCCCGAGCGCGTGCTCGCGCAGCGCCAGGGAGCGCTTCCGGCCGAGGAACCGGTGGCGCAGCACGTCCAGGCTCTCGGTGTAGTCGGGGCCGTAGATGATCCGCAGGTACTCCCGGCCGCGCACCTTGATCCCCGGCTGCACCCGGCTCGGACGCGCCTGCTCCCGCCGCGGCGGCTCCGCCCCCGCATCCGCCGCGGTCCCGGAATCGGCCCCGGTCCCGGAATCCGTACCCGGGTCCGCCCCGGTCCCGGTCTCCCCGGCGCCGTCCGGCGGCCCGCCGGGCACGGCGACCGGCTTGACCACCATGCCCTCGCCGCCCTCGGCGGTCAGCGCCGACCACCACGCGGTCGCCGCCTCCCTCGACTCCGCCGAGTCCAGGTCGGCGTAGACGTGCCGGGTGGGCGCGATCAGCGGGTCGTCCAGCCGCGACAGCATCTCCAGGTGCCACGGGTGCGGCTCGGTGACGGCCGTCGCCCGGCCCTCGCAGGCCAGGATCTGGAACGGGGCCAGGCGGATGCCGTCCAGCCCCGCCACCGGCCAGCAGTAGCGCGCGTAGGCGTCCCTGAACCGGGCGGCGTTCTCCAGCCGCCGCCGGGTGCGCTCCAGCACCCCGCCCACGTCCAGGCCCCGCCCGGCCGCGGCCTCCAGCGCCGCGACCGCCTCCGGCAGCGCGGTGCGGGCCGCGGCCCCCACCGACGCGTACTGGCTGCGGATCAGCCCCTCGGCCTTGGCCGACCACGGCAGCAGCTCGCCGTCCAGGACCAGCCAGTCCGAGCCCAGCTCGTCCATGAGCGGCGCGCACGCCCGCCGGAGCCGGTCCACCAGTTCCCCGGCGACCGCGGGATCGCTGAAGAACGGCCGGCCGGTGCGGGTGTGCACCGCGCCCGAGCTGCCGTCCGCGACGCCGAAGCGCGCCGCCGCGACCTCGGGCGTCCTGGCCAGCACGGCCACCGCCCGCGAGCCCATGTGCTTCTCCTCGCACACCACCCGCCTCACCCCGGCCGCCGCGAACTCGGCGAACGCCTCCGCCGGGTGCTCCAGGTAGCCGTCCAGCCGGGAGGTCTCCGGCGGGGCCATCGTCGGCGGCAGGTAGACCAGCCAGCGCGGGTCCACCGCGAACCGGCTCATGATCTCCAGCGCGGCGGCGGCGTTCTCCTCCCTGACCTTGATCCGGCCGCCGCCGTGGCGCACCTCGACGTGCCGGGTGCCGCGCACGTCGTCGATGGAGAGCAGACCCGGGTCCCGCCGGCCCGCCTCGTGGCCGGGGGCGGCCAACGGCCGGGCGGGCTCGTACCAGACCTTCTCGGCGGGCACCGAGACGATCTCCCGGCTCGGGTAGCGCAGCGCGGTCAGCCGCCCGCCGAAGACCACGCCGGTGTCCAGGCAGATGGTGTTGTTGACCCACTCGGGCTCGGTGACCGGCGTGTGCCCGTAGACGACCATGGCCCGGCCGCGGTACTCCCGTGCCCAGGGGTAGCGGACCGGCAGGCCGTACTCGTCGGTCTCGCCGGTGGTGTCGCCGTACAGCGCGAAGGAGCGCACCCGGCCGGAGGCGCGGCCGTGGTAGGCCTCCTTCAGCCCGGCGTGCGCGACGACGAGCCTGCCGCCGTCGAGCTGGTAGTGGCTGATCAGGCCGTCCATGAACTCCAGCGCGGCCTTCCGGAACTCCTCGGGCTCGGCGGCGAGCTGGTCCAGCGACTCCTGCAGCCCGTGCGCGACCCGCACCTTGCGCCCGTTCAGCGCGCGGGCGAGCTTCTGCTCGTGGTTGCCCGACACGCACAGCGCGGTCCCGGCGGCGACCATGCCCATGACCAGGCGGAGCACGCCCGGCGTGTCGGGGCCGCGGTCCACCAGGTCGCCGACGAACACCGCGGTGCGGCCCTCGGGGTGGGTCGCGCCGTCCGGCCCGACCCGCCAGCCCAGCTCGCGCAGGAGCGCCTCCAGCTCGGCGCGGCAGCCGTGCACGTCGCCGATGATGTCGAACGGCCCGGTCAGCTCGCGCCGGTCGGTCCACGCCCGCTCCGTGACGACCTCGGCGGCCTCGATCTCGTCGGCGCCGCGCAGCACGTGCACGCGGCGGAAGCCGTCGCGGGAGATCTTCCCCAGGGAGCGCCGCAGGTCCTTGCGCTGCCGCCGGACCACCTGCGGTCCGAAGTCGCGGTCGGGCCTGGTCTCGTTGCGCGCGATCGCGACCTCCTCGGGGACGTCCAGGACGATCGCGTCGACCAGGACGTTCTCCGACTTGGCCAGGTCGACGAGCTGCTTGCGGGCCTCCCACTGCACGTTGGTGGCGTCCACGACCGTGAGCAGGCCGCGGCGCAGCCGGGTGCGCACGATGTAGTGGAGCACGTCGAAGGCGTCCGGGGTGGCCGCCTGGTCGTTCTCGTCGTCGGCCACCAGGCCGCGGCAGAAGTCGGAGGAGACCACCTGGGTCGGCGCGAAGTGCCGGCGCGCGAAGGTCGACTTCCCGCTCCCGGACACCCCGACGAGCACGACCAGCGACATCTCCGGCACGGCGATCCTGGTCACCCCGCCCCTCCCCTCCTGCCTCGCGGCCTCGGCCGCCGGTCCCTCTCCGCCTGTGAGAGCGGCGTTCTCCTCGGTCATTCCGTCCCTCCCAGGGTGAAGACGGCCAGCTGCGTGGGCGGGCCGACCTCGGGGTCGTCGTCCCCGACGGGCCGGAACGCGACGGTGCAGCGGTACTCGGCGCAGACCCGCTCCGCCCAGGCGGCGAACTCGGCCCGGGTCCACTCGAAGCGGTGGTCGGGGTGGCGCATGCCCGTCAGGAACTCGTAGCGGACGTTGTACTCGGCGTTGGGCGTCGTCACGATCACGTGGCCGGGCCGGGCGGCGCCGAAGACCACGCGTTCGAGGGCGGCCAGGCGCGGCGGGTCGACGTGCTCGACGACCTCCATGAGGACGGCGGCGTCGTAGCCGGAGAACCGGTCGTCGGTGTAGGTCAGCGCCCCCTGGAACAGCTCCAGCCGCGCCCTCTGCCGGTCGGGCATGCGGTCCAGCCGCAGCTTGCGGGCGGCGACGGCGAGCGCCTGGGACGAAACGTCCGCCCCGGCGATCCTGGTGAACGACGGGTCCGCCAGCAGCGCCCCGACCAGCTGGCCGGTCCCGCAGCCCAGGTCGATGACCGTGCGCGCGCCCAGCTCGCCCAGTACGGCGAGCACGGCCTCCCGGCGCAGGACGTTCAGCGGCCTCCTGCCCCCGACCTCCGGCACGTTCCCGTCATCGACGGGACCGCCCTGCGCGGGCACGGCGGTCCCCTCGGACACGGCGTCCTCCACGGCGTCCTCCCCGGGCGGGGCCGTTCCGTCAGGCGGGGCCGTTCCACCGGACGGGGCCGTTCCGCCGGGCGGCGCCTCCGCGGGCCCGGCGTCCGGGTCCTCCGGGGCCCCGAACGCGGCGGTCTCCTCCTCGACGGGGGGCTCCAGCTCCTCCTCCACGTCGTCGCCGAGCTCGGCCAGGCGGGCGAAGGCCGTCCGGGTCAGCGCCCAGCGGCGCCCGAGGTAGCGTCGGGTGATCAGTCCCCTCTCCGGGTGGGCGGCCAGCCAGGACTCTCCGGCGCGGACGAGCTTGTCCACCTCGTCGGAGGCGATCCAGTAGTGCTTGGCGTCGTCCAGGACGGGCAGCAGCACGTAGAGCTGGTTGAGCGCGTCGGCCAGCCGGACCTCGCCGCACAGCGACAGCCGCACGTAGCGGGAGTCCCCCCACTCGGGGAAGCCCTCGTCCAGCGGTACGGCCCGCGCCTCGACCTCCCAGCCCAGCGGCTCGAACAGGCGGTGCGCCAGCTCGGGGCCGCCCCGGCAGGGCAGGGCGGGAAGCGTGATCTCCAGGGGGATGGGCCCGGCCGCGAGCTCGGGACGGCTCACGCAGCGTCCGGTGCGCGCGGTGCGGAAGACGTCCGCCAGCGCCCCGGCCAGCAGCGACGAGGCGGCGTAGGGCCGGTCGTTGACGTACTGGCCCAGCGCGTAGTCGGGGGTGGACCGGCCGCGCGAGCGCACCAGGCGGACCGGGTCGACGTCGAGCATCAGCGCCGCGGTGCAGCGCTCCTCGCTCGCCTCCGGGTAGAAGACGCGGGCCGTGCCGTACGACTGGCCGAACTCCTGGACCCGGTCCGGGTGCTTGTGCAGCAGGAAGCCGAGGTCGGTGGCGGGCCGTACGGTCGTGGAGATGGTGAGCAACACCCGGGACAGTCTGCCGCATGTCCGATTCGCCGGGCCATCGGTTAACGGCCGGAGCGGCCGGGCGACGCGGCCGAGCGACGCAGCGGAGCGACGCGGACTGCCGGTCGACAGCCGGACGGCGGGACGGACGGGCGACGGCCCGGCACGACCGGGTGGCGGCCGGGGTGGTCCCCGGCCCCCGGCCGCGCCGGGCCGTCCGCGGGCGGCCGCGGTCAGAGCTGACGCATCACCTCGGCGGCGATGAGCTCCAGGTGCTCCAGGTCGTCCAGGTCCAGCAGCTGCAGGTAGATGCGCTCGGCGCCCAGCTCCGCGAACCCGCCGATCTTCTCCACCACCTCCGCGGGGGTGCCCGCCAGCCCCCCGGCGCGCAGCGCGGCGAGGTCCTGACCGGTCGCCGCGGCCCGGCGGGCGAGCTCCGCCTCGTCGGCGCCCACGCAGACGGTCTGCGCGGCCGAGAGCACCATCGGGGAGCGGCCCGCCTCCTCGCACGCCTCGCGGACCCGCCCGAATGCCGCGGCGGTGTCCTCCGGCGTGCGGAACGGCACGTTGTACTCGTCGGCGAAGCGCGCGGCCAGCCGCGGGGTGCGCCGGGCGCCGAACCCGCCGATGATGATCGGCGGCCTCGGGCTCTGCGCGGGCTTGGGCAGCGCGGGCGAGTCGGCGAGCCGGTAGTGGGCGCCCTCGAAGGAGAACGTCTTGCCCGCGGGAGTGGTCCACAGCCCGGTGAGGATCTCCAGCTGCTCCTCGAACCGGGCGAAGCGCTCGCCGACCGGCGGGAACGGGATGCCGTACGCGGAGTGCTCGGCGTCGAACCAGCCGGTGCCCATGCCCAGCTCGACCCGGCCGCCGCTCATCCGGTCGACCTGGGCCACGCTGATCGCCAGCGGTCCGGGCAGCCGGAAGGTCGCCGGGGTGACCAGCGTGCCGAGCCTGATGGTGGAGGTCTCCCTCGCCAGGCCCGCGAGGGTCACCCAGGCGTCGGTGGATCCGGGGCCGGGGTCGCCCGCCCCGATCCGCATGTAGTGGTCGGAGCGGAAGAAGGCGTCGAACCCCAGCCGCTCCGAGGTCCGCGCGACCACCAGCAGCTCCTCGTAGGTGGCGCCCTGCTGCGGTTCAGTGAAGATCCTCAACTTCATGGACCCATTATCCGGCCGCCCCGCCCGTCATCCGCCGAAAGCTCGCGCCGCGGCACGCCGCCTTGCTAACGTTCGAACCCCGAATGCCGTAGGTGTTCGCCCGGATACCCTGAGCGATCACCCGGTGTCGTCGAGAGGGTGGATCACATGTCCGTGGCGACAGACCGCTCCTCCGCTCGCCACGCCCGCGAGCCGGGCACCCCGCCCCGTGCCCTCATCGTGCTCGCCTCGGGAGCGCTCGCCACCGTGACCGGCGCCGCGCTCTGGCTCCTGCCCACCGAGACCGGTGAGTGGGGCCGGCCCGCGCGGGCCAAGGCGGTGGCCCCGCCGCCCGCCGCCCGCACCGCCTCCGGCCGGACGGACGCACCGGCCGCCCCCTCCCCCGCGGCCGGCCCGTCCGGCTTCGTGACGTTCGTCGACGCGGTCCACGACCCCTTCTTCCACCTGCCCCGGGCCGCCCGGCAGAGCGGTGGGCGCTGGTTCACGCTCGGCCATCTCACCGCCGGGCAGGACGGCTGCACCCCCCGCTGGGGCGGCCACCAGGACCAGGGGGTCAACCCGGTCGCCAACCGGCTGGGCCGGCTGCGGACGGCCGGGGGCGACGCCGGTCTGGCCTTCGGCGGCTCCGCCGGACGGGAGCTCGCCTCGGCCTGCCCCCTGCCCGACCGCCTGACCGCCGCCTACCGCCAGGTCGTGGGGGTCTTCGACGTCGCCCACATCGACTTCGAGGTCCGCGACTCCGCCGACCACGAGGCCGTACGGCGCCGCGCCGCGGCGATCTCGGCGCTCCAGCGGGAGACGGCGGGCCGGGGGCGGCCCCTCGCGGTGAGCTTCACCCTCCCGCTGACCGGGAGGGGCCTGTCCCCGCAGGACCAGCTGATGCTCCGCACCACCCGCGAGGCGGGCGCCCGGATCACCGCGGTCAACCTCATGGTGCCGCTGCGCCCCCCGGCTCCGGGGCGCAACCGCCTGCGTCCCGTCGCCGCCGCGGTGCGGGCCGCCCAGCCGCAGATCGCCCGGGCCCTGGGCGAGCGCTCGGCGTGGAGGCGCATCGCCCTGACGCCCGTGCTGGCCGGCCCTTCGGACCTCTCGCCCGCCGACGCCCGCAAGCTCGCCGGCTTCGCCGCCCGCCACGACCTGGCCTGGATCTCCACCCGGGGCGCCGTGCCCGCCCCCGAGGTCGCCCGGCTGCTGGCGGCCCCTCCCCTCTAGGACCTGCCTCCAGGACCCGCTCTGAGACTGCTCCGGGCCCCGGCACCGCTCCAGGATCTGCCCTGAGGCCGCTCCGGACCCCGGGCACCGCTCCAGGACCCGCTCTGAGACCCCTCCGGACCCCGGCACCGCTCCAGGACCTGCCCTGAGACCCCTCCGGACCTCGGAGAGGGGGCCGCAGGGAGGTCAGGCCGTGCCGGGGACCAGCAGCGCCACGGACTCCACGTGGTGGGTCATCGGGAAGGCGTCGAAGGCGCGCAGCTCGGCCAGGCGGTAGCCGCGCTCGGCGAACCAGGCGAGGTCGCGGGCGAGCGTGGCGGGGTCGCAGGAGACGTAGACGATCCGGGAGGCCTCCAGGCCGGCGACGCGGTCGACGACCTCCCGGCCCAGGCCCGCCCGGGGCGGGTCGACGACGACCAGGTCGGCCTTCTCGATGCGGTGGCGGTCCAGGGCGCTCTCCACGTATCCCCGGGCGAAGCGCGCCTGCGGCAGGTCGCGCAGGTTGCGCTCGGCGTCGCGGACGGCGACGGTCTCGGACTCGACGCCGAACACCGCCCCGTCGGGGCCGACCGCCTCCGCCAGGCCGGCGGCGAACAGGCCGACGCCGCAGTAGAGGTCGAGGGCCCACTCCCCCGGCTTCGGGTCGGCGAACTCCATGACGACCGCGTTCAGGGTGGCCGCGGCGCTCGGGTGGACCTGCCAGAAGCCGCTGCCGGTGATGCGGAACTCGCGGTCGCCGACCTTCTCGGTCAGGTGGCCCGGCCCGTGGACCGACCGGGAGCGGCCCTTGCCCTCGTCGACGAAGACGGCCACGCTCTCGTCGAGGTCGGGCACGGCCACCGTACGGCGCGGCTTGGGCGCCACCACGACGGCCTGGTCCCCCGTGGAGGAGGCGATGACCTCCACCGAGGAGGCGCCCCGCCAGTTCATGACCTCGGCGCCGACGTTCTCCACCTCGGGGTGGGCGATCAGGCAGGCGTCCACGTGCTGGATGTCGTGGGAGCGGTGGCGCCGCAGGCCCAGCGCGCCGTCGCGGTCCACGGCGAACTGCACGCGGGTGCGCCAGCCCAGGCCGTCGGGCGCGCCCGGGACCTCCTCGACCCGGCCCTTCCACTCGATCCCGGCCAGCCGGCGCAGCTGCTCGGCCACCACGTCGGTCTTCAACCGGCGCTGCGCCTCCAGCGAGGCGTGCTGCCAGTCGCAGCCGCCGCAGCGGCCGGGGCCGGCGAAGGGGCAGGGCGGGACCACCCGGTCGGGAGAGGCGTCGAGGACCTCCACGGCGTCGGCCCGCAGGAACCGGGCCGTCTCCTCGGTGACCTCGGCGAGCACGCGCTCCCCGGGGAGGGCGTGCCGTACGAAGACCACCCGGCCCTCGTGGCGGGCCACGCACCAGCCGCCGTGCGCCACCGGGCCCACCGTCAGTTCGATCGCCGTCGTCCCCATGTCCCGTTCCGTCCTTCTCGAGCCTCCCCTGCGTCGCAGAGCCACCCGCAAGGTTATGCCGTGCCGTCGTCGTGTCGCGCCGCCTTGCGGCCGGGGCGGCGCACCGCACCGGCGGCGAAGGGCTCGGGACGGCCCTTGAGCCGGTCGGAGGAGTGCAGCTGCCAGGGCACGCTGATGACCATCACGCCGGGCTGGAAGAGCAGGCGGCCCTTGAGCCGCAGCGCGCTCTGGTTGTGCAGGATGTGCTCCCACCAGCTGCCGACGACGTACTCGGGGATGTAGACGCTCACCACGTCCCGCGGGGAGCGCCGGCGCCGCGACTTGACGTATTCCAGGACCGGCCGGGTGATCTCCCGGTAGGGCGAGTCGAGCGTCTTCAGCGGCACCGGGATGCCCCGCCGCTCCCACTCCTCCTGCAGCGCCCGGGCCTCCGATCCCTCCACGCCCACGGTGACCGCCTCCAGCGTCGAGGGCCGGGTGGCGCGGGCGTAGGCGAGGGCGCGCAGGGTCGGCTTGTGGATCTTCGAGACGAGCACGACGGCGTGGTTGCGCGCGGGCAGCATCGACTCGTCGATCTCGGCGTCCTCGTCGACGGCGAGTTCCCGGGCCACCTTCTCGTAGTGGCGGTGGATGCCCTTCATCATCGCGAACAGCACCGGCATCGCCACGCAGACGATCCACGCGCCGTGGGTGAACTTGGTCAGCAGCACGACCACCAGCACCAGGCCGGTCATGACGCCGCCGAAGAAGTTGATCGCCCGCGAGCGCTGCATGTGCAGCCGGGCCTTCAGCTCGGTCTGCGTCCGCATCTCCCGGGTCCAGTGCCGGACCATGCCGATCTGGCTGAGGGTGAAGGAGACGAAGACGCCGACGATGTAGAGGTTCAGCAGGCGGCTGACGTCGGCCTGGAAGCCCCACAGCAGCAGGCAGGCCCCGGCCGCCAGGATGAGGATGCCGTTGGAGAAGGCCAGCCGGTCGCCCCGGGTGTGCAGCTGGCGGGGCAGGAAGCGGTCCTGCGCGAGGATCGAGCCGAGCACCGGGAAGCCGTTGAAGGCGGTGTTCGCGGCCAGGAACAGGATCAGCGCGGTGACCCCGGAGATGGCGAAGAACAGCAGCGATCCGCTGCCGAAGACCGCCTCGGACACCTGCGCGATGATCGGCTGCTGGTGGTAGTCGAACCCGGCGGGGTGGCCGTCGATGATCACGTCGCGGTGGGCGTAGGCGGGCTCGGCGACCTTGACGCCGGAGGCCAGCCCCAGCGTGATGATGCCGGTGAACATGGTCACCGAGATCAGGCCCATCATGAGCAGCGTCCTGGCCGCGTTGCGGCTCTTGGGCTTGCGGAAGGCGGGCACGCCGTTGCTGATCGCCTCGACGCCGGTCAGCGCGGCACAGCCGGAGGAGAACGCGCGCAGGATCAGGAAGGCCGCGGCGAAGGAGGTGAGGTTGGTCTGCTCGGCGACGATCTGGTAGTCCGCGGTGGGCGCGCGCAGCTCGTCGCCGAGGACGAACAGCCGGAAGAAGCCGTAGCCGACCATGACGAGGACCGCGGCCATGAACGCGTAGGTGGGGACGGCGAAGGCCACGCCCGACTCGCGGACGCCGCGCAGGTTCACGAGCGTGAGCACGGCGACGATGAGGATCGCCACCAGCGGCTTGTGCGTCGCGACGTACGGGATCGTCGCGCCGACGTAGTCGACGCCGTTGGCCACCGAGACGGCGACCGTCAGGACGTAGTCGACCATGAGCGCGCTGGCGACGGTGAGGCCCGCGTTCCGGCCGAGGTTGACGGTGGCCACCTCGTAGTCGCCGCCCCCGCCGGGATAGGCGTGCACGTTCTGCCGGTAGGACGCGACGACCGTCAGCATCACCACCACGACGCCGCCCGCGACCCAGGGGCTGAAGTTGTAGAACGACAGGCCCGCGAGGGAGAGGATGACGAGGATCTCCTGCGGGGCGTAGGCCACCGAGGAGAGGGCGTCGCTCGCGAAGACCGGCAGCGCGATACGCTTCGGCAGCAGTTGCTCGTGCAACTGGGTGCTGCGCAGTGCACGCCCGATGAACAGGCGTTTAGTCAGGTCCGTCGCTTTCGGCACGTCTGACGATGCTAGTCCCCTCCGCCTCCGTCCCCTCACGCGACGCCCCCGGAGCGGGCCATACTGACTGGGTACACCGGAGACAAGATCCGCCTCGAGCCGATCGGCGGGGGAGCATGCATATTGTGATCATGGGGTGCGGCCGGGTGGGCTCCACCCTGGCGCACATCCTGGAGGACGGCGGCCACTCGGTCGCGATCATCGATCGGGATCCGCAGGCGTTCCGCCGACTGCGGGCCGGGTTCCGCGGGCGGCGGGTCACCGGGATCGGGTTCGACCGGGACGTCCTGGAGGAGGCCGGCATCGAGTCGGCCGGCGCCTACGTGGCGGTGAGCAGCGGCGACAACTCCAACATCATCTCCGCCCGGGTCGCGCGCGAGACGTTCGGCGTCGACAACGTGGTGGCCCGCATCTACGACTCCCGCCGGGCCGAGGTCTACCAGCGGCTGGGCATCCCCACCGTCGCCACGGTCCGCTGGACCGCCGACCAGATCCTCCGCCGGGTGCTGCCCGAGGGCGCCGAGCCGCTCTGGCGCGACCCCACCGGGACGATCGTGCTGGCCGAGGTGGCCTACCACCCCGGCTGGATCGGCACGCGGACCAGGGACCTGGAGGAGGCCGCCGGGACCCGTCTGGCGTTCGTCAACCGCATGGGCGAGACGCTGCTGCCCCGGCACGACTCCATGGTCCAGGAGGGCGACATCCTGCACGTCATGGCGGCCGGAAGCGACATGGACCGCATCAACAAGGTGCTGTCCGCCGCACCGGAGGAGGAGCACTGATGCGTGTCACCATCGCGGGCGCCGGGGCCGTCGGCCGCTCCATCGCCGCCGAGCTCCTGGAGAACGGCCACCAGGTCCTGCTCATCGACGTCGACCCCAAGGCCATCAAGATCGACTCGGTGCCGCGGGCGGAGTGGCTGCTCGCCGACGCCTGCGAGATCTCCTCCCTGGACGAGGCCGGCCTGGCCGACTGCCACGTCGTGGTCGCCGCCAGCGGTGACGACAAGGTCAACCTCGTCGTCTCGCTCCTGGCCAAGACCGAGTACGGCGTGCCGCGCGTGGTCGCCCGGATCAACCACCCGAAGAACGAGTGGCTGTTCAACGAATCTTGGGGCGTGGACGTCGCCGTCTCCACCCCGCGCCTGCTCAGCGCGCTGGTCGAGGAGGCGGTGAGCGTCGGCGACCTGGTCCGCCTGATGACCTTCCGCCAGGGCCAGGCCAACCTGGTCGAGCTGACCCTTCCCGAGGACGCCCCGGTGGTCGGCCAGCGCGCCGGCTCGGTGCCGTGGCCGGCCGACACCGCCCTGGTCGCGATCCTGCGCGAGGGCCGGGTGCTGGTCCCCAGCGCCGACGACCCGCTGGAGGCCGGCGACGAGCTGATGTTCGTGGCCAGCCAGGAGGTCGAGGAGGAGCTCGCCCGGCTGCTCTCCCGCCACTGAGCACCGTACGGCCCGCCCCCCCCGCTCTTGCGGCGGGAGGCGGGACCTCCGGCCGGAGACCGCCGAATCAGCCCGGGCGCCCGCCGGTCAGGAGGCGGCGGGCCGGACCGGGGTGCGCCCGCGGGCCAGCAGCCACACCATGGCGCCCAGGGCGGCGATCTGCAGCGGCCAGCCCATCACGATCTTGAGGATGCCCAGCTCGGCCACCGCGTCGTTCCCGCCGATCAGGTAGACCGGTGCCTGCACGGCCACCCGGACCACGCACGGGATCATCAGCAGCCAGGTGAGCCGGGAGCAGAGCTTCACGACGGCCGGGTCGCTGCGCCAGGCCGTCGGGTCGCCGGTGACCGAGCCGATCAGGAAGCCGACCACCGGCCAGCGGGTGACGATCGAGATGAGCATCGCCACGGAGTAGCCCGCGTTGTAGAGGATGCCCGGCAGGTAGACGTCCTTGGCCTCGCCGGTGCGGGAGGCGAAGAACCAGCCGATGCCGATGCCGATCAGACTGTTGATCACATACTGCGGGGTGGAGCGCTGGACCAGCCGGGCCACCAGCAGGACCACCGCCGTGGAGGCGCTGACGATCAGCGAGAGCTGCAACCGGGACGTGGCGATCCACATGACGGTGAAGACGGCCGTGGGCACGGCCGCCTCGATCACGCCCCGGATCCCGCCGAACGCCTTGGCGAGCTGGGACCGGATCGCGGCCTCCACCGTGTCGTGCGCGTCCTGCTCGGTGGTGGTCATCTGCTCTTTCACCGTTTTCCCACTTGCCGGTTCCGGGCCCATCTGTCCCCTCACACCCCGCCGGTAGGGCGGAGCTCGTAACGCGGGTTGAACATCACCTTCCGGCCGTCCTGCAGGCTGACGAGCCCTTCGGCCAGCACCATCCGGCCCGGCTCGATCCCGGCGATCCGCCGGCGCCCGAGCCAGATCAGGTCGATCACGTCCGAGCCGTCGTAGAGCTCCGCCTCGAGCGCGGGCGCGCCGCCCCTCGGCCTGAGGGTCACCGTCCGCAGTGTACCGGTCACGCAGAACCGGCGGCGTCCGGCACACGCGGCGATGGGCGTCGCGCCCTCCTCCCGGTCGAGCTCCTGGCGCAGCTCGTCCGCCTCCAGCTCGGCCTGGCTCGTCGCCAGCCGCCGGAAGAAGCCCCGTAACCCGCCCCGTCTGTGCGGCTCCTGCGAACTCACGCCTTCTCCTTAACCCGCATATCGCCTCAGGGTACGCGATCCGCCCTGCCGGGGAACTGTCTCCGGACCGGCGGCAGGCGGCGGCAGGACGTCGCCGGGCCGTCAGCGGAGCTCGGCGATCTCCGGGCCGCGCTCGAACGGGTTGAGGTCGGGCTTCCCCGCCTCCGCCTGCCGGTCCATCGCCTGCCTGGCCTCGGGGGGCAGGCGCAGCTCGATCGACTCGTGCGGGGGCATGGGCTCGTCACCGCGGACCACCACGATGTCGCGCACGACGTCCTCGAGGATCCCGGCGGCGTCGGCGTCCAGCGCGGCGCGCCCGCTGACCGCCGCCCGGAGGAACCAGCGCGGCCCGTCGATCCCGAGGTAGCGGACCGGCTGCGGACCGCCCTCGCCCGGGACCTTCGCGGCCAGCTCGGTGCCGAACGGCCCCTGCCGCTCCTCGGCCGTGCCGCCGGCGCTCTTGACCGCCGCGGCCAGCTCGGCCCGGACCTCGTCCCAGATGCCGTTCCGCTTGGGCGCCGCGAAGGCCTGCACCTGCAGCGCGCTCTCCTCCGCCAGCACGACCGCGCCCACGATGCGGTCGCCGGCCAGGTTCAGCTGGATCTCGAAGCCGGGGCCGACCGGCACCCGCAGCCCGCCGAGGTCGACCCGCTCCCGCTCGGGGTGCGGCTCCCCGGAGTCCCACGGGCCGGAGTCGCGGGCCGGGGCCTGCGCGACCTCCTCGGCGGCGGCGACCGGGGTCTCCTCGCGACGGCGACGTCCGAACATCTTCCTCACGCTCCTTGGAATGTCAGCGGCCGCTGAGACGTCAGCGGCCCGTGGACCCGAACCCGCCGGCGCCGCGCGCCGATCCGGGCAACCGGTCCACCTCGTAGAACGCGGCCCGCTCCACCTTCTGGACGACGAGCTGCGCGATCCGGTCTCCCCGGCGCAGCCGTACCGCGTCCTTGGCGTCGGTGTTGAGCAGCGTCACCCGGATCTCACCGCGGTAGCCCGCGTCGACGGTGCCCGGCGCGTTCACGATCGTCACGCCGTGCTCGGCGGCCAGGCCGGAGCGCGGGTGGACGAACGCGGCGTAGCCGTCGGGCAGGGCGATCGCCACCCCGGTGCCCACGGTGGCCCGCTCGCCGGGGAGCAGCTCGACGTCCTGCGCGGCGTGCAGGTCCGCTCCGGCGTCGCCCGGATGCGCGTAGGACGGCAGCGGCAGCCCGGCGTCGAGCCGGTGGATCAGCACCTCGACCTGGTGGGTCACGGATTCACCTCGTACTCATGGTGCTCGGCGAGGATGGCCTGGGCGTCGCCGTGCTCGGCGAAGTGCTCCATGCCGACCTCGATGAAGAGAGCGGCGGCGCGCACGGCGACCGGGCCGTCCGGGGCGCCGGCCCGCCCCTCCGCTTCAAGATATGCCTTCCGGCCGGACATGCCGGTGCACCAGGCGCGCAGGTGCAGCGTGGTTCCCACGGGGACCGGCGCGAGATAGTCGGTCTCCAGCCGCCCGGTGACGTAGGGGCGCTGGAACAGCCAGACGGACATGCCGATGACCTCGTCCATCGCCGCGGCCAGCACGCCGCCGTGCGCGAGGCCCGGTGCCCCCTGGTGCGCCTCGCCCACCGTGAACTCCGCGGTCACCGTGACCCCGTCGGGGGTGACGGCCGACAGGTGCAGGCCTGTCGGGTGGCGGTCGCCGCAGCCGAAGCAGCGGCTGTAGTGCGAGCCGAGCGGGCTGCCGGGCGCGGGCGCCCCGGGAAGCGGCTCCGGCAGCGTCGCGCCGGGCGGAGGGGTGGTGATGGCGGAACGGGTCACGTGGCAGAACGTTACCCTCTGGACTGCGGCGATCCGTCATCCGCGGGCAGGCCCGGCTCGCGGCGCGCGGGTTCCGGAGCGGGCGGACCCCCGGCGGGGTCCGGCGGGGACTGGGCGGAGCCCCGCGGCGGTGCCACGGGATCCGCCGCGGGCCGCGTGGCGTCCGGCACGGGCTGCGCGGCCTCGGAAACGGGCTGCGCGGCCTCGGAAACGGGCTGCGCCGCCTGGGGCACCGGCTGCACGGCCTCAGGCACCGGCTGCGCGGCCTCGGGCGCCGACCGCGCGGGGTCCGGCGGAGCGGATCCGGAGGCCACCTGGGACGACGCGGGCGGCAGGGCGGCCGGCGCGCCCCTCATCAGCTCGGGCACGGCCCGGTAGACGACCGCGGCGATCGGCACGGCCACCGCGGCGCCGGCGATGCCCGCGATGATGCCGCCGACGGCCAGCACCAGGATGATGGCCAGGGGGTGGAAGTTCACCGCCCGGCCGACGATCAGCGGCTGCAGCACGTGGTTCTCCAGCTGCTGCTCGACCAGCAGGATGCCCAGGAAGACCAGGGCGTAGATCGGGCCCTGGGCGCCGAGGGTCACCAGGGTGGCGACGGCCCCGGCGAAGAAGATGCCGACGATCGGGATGAAGCTCGCCAGGAAGATGAGCACGGCCAGGGGCGCCCAGAGCGGCACCCCCATCCCGGCCAGCACGATGCCCATGATGACGCCGTGCACCGCCGCGACCGCCACGGTCCCCTGGACGTAGTGGGAGAGCGTCACCCAGGCGGCCCGCCCGGCCCGGTCCACCCGGGGCGCGGCCGAGCCGAACGCCCGCAGGAACCAGGCCCAGATCCGGTCGCCGTCCTTCAGCAGGAAGAAGGTGACGAACAGCAGCAGGACGAGCGAGGCGAGGACCTCCAGTGCGACGGTGGCGCCGGTGAGGACCGTGGTGGTGATCATCTCGCGCTGCACGTTGATCAGCTTGGTGAGCTGTCCCACCCACTCGGAGAGCTGGTTCGGCTGCACGTGCAGCGGGCCGGTGTAGAGCCAGTTCTCCACCGTCCTGGCGGTCGCCTGCACCTGGTCGAGCAGACGGGGGAACTCCTCGTTGGCCCGCACCCCGATGATCCACCCGGTGCCGCCCAGCACCGCGAGCGCGATCAGCATGGTGACCCACGTGGCGTAGATCGGCCGCAGGCCCATGCGCCGGAGCCTGCGGGTGACCGGGAAGAGCAGCGCGGTGAGCAGCAGCGCGATGGCCACCGGCAGCATGACGATGTGCAGGGTGGCCACGAACGACGCCGCGTAGAAGACGGCCCAGCCGATGATGATCAGGCACAGGCTCCACACGGCCAGGCGGAGCAGCGTACGGGGCACCAACTGCGTCAGACGTTCCCGGTCGGAGATCACGGGTTCCAGACTGGCACGCTCCGGCCGCGAGCGCGCGCGGTTATCGCCCAGCGGGGAATCCGGGACGGGGAGGGGACCGGCCGCCCGGGCCGGTCCCCTCCGCGGTGGATCCGGGTCAGCGCTCCCCCGGCGGCCCGGAGATCACCCGGTCCTCGAGGTAGCAGCTGCAGCTGCCGCATCCTGGCGTCATCTCTGTCCTCCCTCACCTGTCGTGGTTCGACCGTACGCCGGGAACGGCCGACGGGGAGGACAGAGTCGTGTGCTCTCGCGTCCTCCCCGCCGGCGCGCCTCCTCGGCGCACTCCGCGTCAGGCCAGGATCACCTCCACGGCGAGGTCGCCCTCGCCGGGCTCCAGGACGAACTCCTCGACGGCGCCGGCGCCGCACAGGTCGTCCTGCGCCCGCCGCAGCAGGTCCGCCCGGGCGCCGCGGGCGGTCAGCCGGGAGACCTCGGCGCGCATGGAGAGCTTGGCGTCGGACTTGGCCCTGCGGATCCGGCCGAGGACGCCGGCCACGACGGGGAGCAGTTCCGGGTCGCCGTCGCGGGCGGCGGGCACGGGCCAGGCGGCCCGGTGGACCGAGCCCTCCCGCCACCACGACCAGACCTCCTCGGTGACGAACGGCAGGAACGGCGCGAACAGCCGGAGCACGACGTCCAGCGCCTCACGCAGCGCCGCGTGGGCCGAGCGGGCGGCCGCCCCGCCGGACTCCCCCGGCTCCCCGCCGTACGCCCTGGCCTTGACCAGTTCCAGGTAGTCGTCGCAGAACTCCCAGAAGAACCGCTCGGTCCGCTCCAGCGCCCGCGTGTAGTCGTAGGCCTCGAACGCCTCGGTGGCCTCGCGGACCACCTCGTCCAGCCGGGCCAGCATGGACAGGTCCAGCGGCTCGGTCACCTCGGCGTGCCGGGTCTCCGGCCCGTCCGGGTCACCGAAGCCCAGGACGAACCGCGAGGCGTTCAGGATCTTGATCGCCAGACGGCGGCCGACCTTGATCTGGCCGGTGTCGAAGGCCGTGTCGGTGCCGGGGCGGCCGCTGGCGGCCCAGTAGCGGACCGCGTCGGAGCCGTACTCCTCCAGCAGGTGCATCGGCGTGACGACGTTGCCCTTGGACTTGGACATCTTCTTGCGGTCGGGGTCCAGGATCCAGCCGGAGAGGGCGGCGTTGCGCCAGGGCAGCACGCCCTGCTCCAGGTGGGAGCGGACCACGGTGGAGAACAGCCAGGTGCGGATGATGTCGTGGCCCTGCGGGCGCAGGTCCATCGGGAAGACCCGCCGGAACAGGTCCTCGTCCCGCTCCCAGCCGCCGGCGATCTGCGGGGTCAGCGAGGAGGTGGCCCAGGTGTCCATGACGTCCGGGTCGCCGGTGAAGCCGTCCGGCTTGCCGCGCTGGTCCTCGGTGTAGCCGGGCGGCACGTCGCTGGAGGGGTCGATCGGGAGCAGGGACTCGTCGGGGAGGATGGGCGAGGAGCGGTCGGGCTCCCCGCCCGAGTCCAGCGGGTACCACACCGGGATGGGCACGCCGAAGAAGCGCTGCCGGGAGATCAGCCAGTCGCCCGCCAGGCCCTCGGCCCAGTTGTCGTAGCGGGCCTTCATGTGCGGCGGGTGCCAGGCCAGCTCGGCGCCCCGGGCCAGCAGCTCCTCGCGCAGCGCGCGGTCCCGCCCGCCGTTGCGGATGTACCACTGGCGGGTGGTGACGATCTCCAGGGGCTTGTCGCCCTTCTCGTAGAACTTCACCGGCCGCTTCACCGGCCGGGGCTCGCCCTCCATCTCGCCGGAGGCGCGCAGCAGCTCCACGATCCGCTCGCGGGCTCCGTGCGCGGTCCTCCCCGCCAGCTCGCCGTACGGCTCGGCGGGCACGCCCTGGGGCGGCTCGGGGAGCAGCCGTCCGTCCCGGCCGACGACCCCCCGGGTGGGCAGGTCGAGCTCCCGCCACCACAGGACGTCGGTGAGGTCGCCGAAGGTGCAGACCATCGCGATGCCGGACCCCTTGTCGGGCTCGGCCAGGTGGTGGGCGAGCACCGGCACCTCGACCCCGAACAGCGGGGTGCGGACCGTGGTGCCGAACAGCGGCCGGTAGCGCTCGTCGTCGGGATGTGCCACCAGGGCGACGCAGGCCGGGATCAGCTCGGGCCGGGTCGTCTCGATCCAGACCCGCTCCCCCGACGGCGCGGTGAAGCCGATCCGGTGGAACGCGCCGGGGTGCTCGCGGTCCTCCAGCTCGGCCTGGGCCACGGCCGTGCGGAAGGTGACGTCCCAGAGGGTGGGCCCCTCGGCCAGGTAGGCCTCGCCGCGGGCGAGGTTGCGCAGGAACGCGCGCTGGGAGGCGGCCCGCGCGCGGCCGTCGATGGTGGCGTAGGTCATGGACCAGTCGACCGACAGGCCCAGGCGCCGCCACAGCTCCTCGAAGGCCTTCTCGTCGGAGATGGTGAGCTTCTCGCACAGTTCGATGAAGTTGCGGCGGCTGATCGGGATCTGCTGTTTCCCGGGCTCGGCCGGGGGCCGGAAGTCCGGGTCGTAGGGGACGGACGGGTCGCAGCGCACGCCGAAGTGGTTCTGCACGCGCCGCTCGGTGGGCAGGCCGTTGTCGTCCCAGCCCATCGGGTAGAAGACCTCGCGGCCGCGCATCCGCTGGAAGCGGGCGACCGCGTCGGTGTGGGTGTAGGAGAAGACGTGGCCGACGTGCAGGGACCCGGAGACCGTCGGCGGCGGGGTGTCGATCGAGTAGACCTCGTCCCGCGTGCGCGAGCGGTCGAAGCGGTAGGTGCCCTCGGCCTCCCAGCGGGCCGCCCATACGGACTCCAGGCCGGCGAGAGTCGGTTTCTCGGGCATGGGCGCATGGAGTGATCGCTGGTTCGTCATGCCTCCTGATGGTATGGCTTCACCTGATCCGCCGCTGAAGGAGACTAGTGTTCGTTATCCGAGGGGAATCATCGGATGCGGCGCCGCCGTCGAGGAGGAGGAGCACTGTGACCGACGAGAAGGAGAAGCAGGACCTGGCGTGGAAGGCCGTCGGCGGCCTGGTGGGGTTCGCCACGGCGTGGGCCGCCAAGAAGGTCCTGTCGGTCGTCTGGGAGAAGACGACGGGCAAGAAGCCCCCGGCGGACCACGACTCCCTCGACGTCAGCCTCGCCGAGGCGATCGGCTACGCCGTGGTGATGGGCGTGGGCATGCAGGTGGCGCAGATCGTGATGGCCCGCACCGCCAGGAGGCGCTACGACGCCTGGCGGGCGCTGAAGGACGCCGCCCGCGACGTCGTCGACTGAGGCGGGGCGCCCTCCCCACGGTGCACCCTCCCCGCGGTGCGGGCCACCGCGGGGAGCGGTCAGGACTCCGGAGCCGCTCAGAGCTCCGGAGCCGCTCAGGCCTCCAGCGCCGTGAGGAACTCCTTGGCCCAGTGGTCCACGTCGTAGGTGGCCACCCGGCGGCGCAGCGAGCGCATCCGCCGGGACAGGTCGTGCGGCGTGGCCCGCATGGCGGCCAGCATCGTCCGCTTGAGCCCGTCGACGTCGTACGGGTTCACCATGAACGCCTGGCGGAGCTCGTCGGCGGCTCCGGCGAACTCGCTGAGCACCAGCGCTCCGCGCAGGTCGTTCCGGCAGGCGATGTACTCCTTGGCGACCAGGTTCATCCCGTCGCGCAGCGGCGTCACCACCATCACGTCCGCCGCCAGGTACAGCGCGGCCAGCTCGTCCCGCCCGTAGGACTGGTGGAGGTACTGGACCGGCTGCTGGCCCAGCTCCCCCTGCTCGCCGTTGATCCGGCCGACCTGCAGCTCGATCGAGTCGCGCAGCCGGATGTACTCCTCGACCCGCTCGCGGCTGGGCGTCGCGATCTGCACGAAGGCCGCCTCGCCCGGCTTGACCGCGCCTTCGGCGAGCAGCTCGCCGAAGGCCTTCAGCCGCTGGCCGATGCCCTTGGTGTAGTCGAGGCGGTCCACGCCCAGCAGCACCTGCTCCGGCTCGCCCAGCTCCGCGCGGATCTCCTTGGCCCTGGCGATGATGTGCGGCTCGCGGACCAGGGAGTCGAGCTCGCCGAAGTCCACGGAGATGGGGAACGCCCCGGCCCGCACCGTCCGGCCGTCCTCGGTGTAGATCTCGTGCTTCTGGTGCGACATGCCCAGCATGCGCCGGCAGAGCCGGACGAAGTTGGACGCCCCGCCGGGCCGCTGGAAGCCGACGAGGTCGGCGCCGAGCAGGCCCTCCAGGATCTCCCGCCGCCACGGGAGCTGCTGGAAGAGCTCGCCGGGCGGGAACGGGATGTGCAGGAAGAAGCCGATGCGCAGGTCGGGGCGGAGCCTGCGGAGCATCGCGGGGACCAGCTGGAGCTGGTAGTCCTGCACCCACACCACCGCGCCGGGCGCGGCGGCCTCGGCGGCGGCCTGGGCGAAGCGCTCGTTGACCGTGCGGTAGGCGTCCCACAGGACCCGGGAGTAGACGGGCGTGGCGACCACGTCGTGGTAGAGCGGCCAGAGGGTGGCGTTGGAGAAGCCCTCGTAGTAGAGCTCGACCTCCTGCCTCGACAGGGGCACCGGGATCAGGTGCATGCCGTCGTGGTCGAAGGGGTCGAGCCGCTCGTCGGGGGCGCCGTGCCAGCCGATCCAGGCGCCCTCCCTGCGCTGCAGCACAGGGGCGATCGCGGTGACCAGGCCACCGGGGCTGCGCCGCCACATGTCGTCTCCGACCCGGTCGACGGGGAGACGGTTGGCGACGATCAGGAACGAGCTGGTGCTCGTCACAAAATCCTCCAGATAGTTGACTTGCTTCAGCAACTACCCCATTTAGGTGATTTTATGACTTTCCGGACGGTAGAGCACGGTGTCGACGCAAGTCGTCACGGACCGTGACCGCCAGCTTCCGGGTGGCGGCCCGGTTGAGCGCGCCTCCGGCCACCGCTCCGGTCAGGAAGGGCCCGAACGTGGTGAGGTGCCGCCCGAGCGTGCGCATCAGGCGGTTGCGCAGCGCGGTCTTGGCCGCGGTGCCCAGGGCGATGGTGACGGAGGCGGGGGTCAGGGGGTCCACGCCGCGCTGCTTGGACCAGGCCGTCACGAACGCCACGGCCCGCTGCGCGCCGGTGCCGGGAACCTGCACGCCGTACACCTCGTGCAGCTCCGCGATGAGCTTGACCTCGATGGCTGCGACCACCAGGGTCTCGGCCACGAGCTGGGCGGGGGCGGAGAGCAGCAGGGGCGGGGCGGCGAACTCGGCGGCCGCGAGGGCTCCGCCGATCGCGCCGACCGCCATGGTGGCCTTGGCCGCGGTGCGGGCGAGGTCGTCGGCGAGCTCCTCGGCGACGAGCCCGTGGTGGTGCTCGGAGAGGGTGGCCAGGTCGCGGATGGGGATGCGGGGCGCCACGGCCATGAAGACGTCCGCGAGCCAGCGTCCCCGGCCCACCCCGGACGCCTTGGCCTTCTTCGCGCCGTCGGCGAGCGCCGCCGTCAGACGGCCGAGCAGCCGCCGCCGCTCGGCTCCGTCCATCTCGCCGGGATCGGCGAGCCTGCCGACGAGCTCGGCGACCTCACGCTCCGGTGCGTCGGCCGGCCCCCCGGCCGTGGAGCCGGCCGACCCGGCACCGGTCTGTTCGTTCTCCGACGTCATGTCGCGGAACCTCCTCAAGGCTGTCCTCGGTCGCGGCCCTCTACCCTTGGGTGAAGGGACACACCTTCGGACAGGCCGTCGGAACGGTCGTCAGGCCGCGCACTCCCGGCAGATCTGCTGGCCGTTCCTCTCGACGGCGAGCTGACTGCGGTGATGCACCAGGAAACAACGCGCGCAGGTGAACTCGTCGGCCTGGCGAGGAATCACCCGGAGCGAGAGCTCCTCGTTCGACAGGTCCGCACCCGGCAGCTCGAGCGACTCGGCGAGGTCGGTCTCGTCGATGTCGATGCTGCCCGAGGACTTGTCGGTACGGCGCGCCTGCAGTTCCTGAAGACTGTCCTCGTTGAGGTCGTCGTCGGTCTTGCGTGGACTGTCGTAATCGGTAGCCATCGGTCTGCTCCATCCCCCTCATCTATCTGTCTGCGCTCGCTCGCGCGTTGTAACGTACGAGAGGTCCGTCTTGTGCCCGAACCGACGGAGAGATTCCTGCTGGGGTACCCCGTCGGAATGGTCGCCGAACCTCCTCACACGCGAGGGACCCGCCACCAATGGGCATGGTTAGCCAAATATGGCGTAAACCACAGCATTGGCAGCATGCACCACCGTGTTCGACGGCACATCCAACCACATGTACGGCGCGAGCGAGACGCCCCCCGCCGGATCAACGCGGCTGAAGTCTCACGGTCACCACGAGACCGCCTCCGTCCCTGGGGACGGCGGCCACGTTGCCTCCGTGAGCCCGCACGACCGCTCGGACGATGGACAGCCCGAGTCCCGCCCCCTTGGCCGAATCGACCCGGTCGGCATTGAGCCGCCGGAACGGCTCGAACAGGCTGTTCACCTCGTACGCGGGGACGTGCGGCCCCGTATTGGCCACCTGAACAACCAGTGCGCCTTCCACCATTCCCGTTCGCACCCAGACTTTTCCGGATTCTGGGAGATTGTGCTTGATGGCGTTTTCCACCAGGTTGGCCACGCATCGCTCGAGGAGCACCGGATCGCCGACGGTCTCGGCGTTCCTCAGCTCGGCGACGACCGTGACACCGGCCTCCTCCGCGCGCGGGGCGAGCTGCTCCACCGCGGTCTCGGCCACCTCCTTCACGTCCACCGGCTTGCGCACGCTCAGCTCGCGCTCGCTGCGGGCGAGCAGGAGCAGTCCCTCGATGAGGCGCTCGTTGCGGGCGTTGACCTCCAGGAGGGTACGGCCCAGCGTCTTGAGGTCCGCCGACGCCTCGGGGTCGCCCAGTGCGATCTCCAGGACGGTCCGGTTGATCGTCAGCGGGGTGCGCAGCTCGTGCGAGGCGTTGGCCACGAACCTGCGCTGCGCGTCGAACGCCACGTTGAGCCGGGTCAGCATGGCGTCGAAGGTGTCGGCCAGCTCCTTGAGCTCGTCGTTGGGGCCCTTGAGGTCGATGCGCTCGTGGGCGAGGGTGGAGTCGGAGAGCGTGCGGGCGGTGGTGGTCATCTGCTGGATCGGCTTGAGCGCCCGGTCTGCGACGACGTAACCGATGATCAACGCGAGGATGCCGAGCCCGACCAGCGCCAGCAGGGACCTGGTGAGCATGTGCTGCCGGGCGACGATGATCGCGCTGTCGCGCTGCAGCGCCCAGTACTGCTTGACCTTCCACTCGTCCTCCGGCGGGTAGTCGAAGGCGGTGTGCGGGGGCCAGGCCACGTCGATGGCCCAGGCGACCATCACGTACATCACGAACAGCAGCAGCGCGCCCGCCACGAAGAACAGCGCGCCGTAGGTGAGGGTGAGCCGCCACCGGATGCTGACGCGGTCCGTGATCCGCTTCACCCTGTCCAGGGGGGAGACCCGGACGGGCGAGGCGCCCACCGGGGGCGGGCCGTCCCAGGCGGGCGGGCCGCTCGGCGGCGGCGGGGTCCCGGTCCTGCGAACGGCGGTCACCGCCTGCGGGGCCCCGCGCTCCCCGCGTTCGGAGTGCGGGCTGATCATCGGGTGGGTCGGCACGGCCTGTCCGATCTCCTCCGCCGGACCGAACGGTGGCCGTCCCATCTGGTCCGGCGGGCCCGGCGGAGCCGGCGAACCCGCGGCGCCCGCACGGCCCGCCGGGTTCCGCGGGTCCGACGGACCCCGCGGCGCCTCCGGCCGCTCCTGCGGCGCCCGCCCCTCTCCGTCCGGCGCCCGTCCCTCCCGGCCCGCCGCCGGCCGCTCCTCCGGAGCCCCGCTCACGACATCCCCCGTCCCGGCCGCGCACCGGCCCGCGGCCCGCAGCACCCGCTCACAGCCGGTATCCGACCCCGGGCACCGTCTCGATCACCTGCGGCTCGCCCAGCTTCTTCCGCAGGGTCATCATGGTCACCCGCACCACGTTGGTGAACGGGTCGATGTTCTCGTCCCAGGCCTTGTCCAGCAGGTCCTCCTGGCTGACGACCGCGCCCTCGGCGCGCATCAGCTCCTCCAGGACCGCGAACTCCTTCTTGGTCAGGGCGACCTCCGCGCCGTCCCTGGTCACCAGCCGCTTGCCCGGGTCCAGCCGGATCCCGGAGCGCTCCAGCACCGGCGGGAGCGCCGGGGCCGAGCGGCGGCCGAGCGCCCTGACCCGGGCGACCAGCTCGATGAAGACGAACGGCTTGGCCAGGTAGTCGTCGGCGCCCAGCCCCAGCCCCTCCACCTTGTCGTCGACGTCGCCCGAGGCGGTCAGCATCAGGATCCGGGAGGCGGTCCGCTCCGCCACCAGGCGGCGGCAGACCTCGTCCCCGTGGACCTTGGGCAGGTCCCGGTCCAGCACGATCACGTCGTAGTCGATGTAGCTCGCCCGCTCCAGCGCGCCGGCGCCGTCGTAGGCGACGTCCACGGCCATGGCCTCGCGCCGGAGCCCGGTCGCGATCGCGTCCGCGAGCACCCGCTCGTCCTCAACCACAAGCACCCGCACGGCCCCTGGCACCTCCACTGGAAAACCTCTGGGAACACTTCGGGGAACACCGGGGGACGGCCGGGAGAACCCGCGTCGCCGGACGGTCTCCCGCCATCACCCCATTGTCGCCGCAGCCTGCGTAAGCCTGCGGTAAGGCCCGCACCATGACGGGTGCGCCGCCGGTGACGTATCGCACACCCATGTTTAGGACATGCCGGGCACTGGGTACAGCGGTCCTACACCCTTTTGCCGAACGCCCTTCGGACCCCGTGAGAGAGAAGGTGAGATGGGCGAGTTCACGACCACGATCGAACACCGCCTCGACCAGGCCTACAAGAACCTGCAGGAGGCCAGGTCCACCGGTGACGACTACTTCGCCGACACGCTCACCGCAGAGATCGAGGATCTGCGCCGGCTGGCCACCGACAACGGCATCCCACTCCAGCCCTGACCATCAGGCCCTGACCACCGCGGAAGGCGCCCTCCCCGCTCGGGGAGGGCGCCTTCCCGTCTGCCGGACCCCACCACGGCCGGCCTCGGCGCGACCGCGGCGGGGGGCGCCTTCCCGTGTGCCCGGACCCCGGATCAGGCGTCCCGCTCGGGATCCAGCGGGGCCAGCAGGTCGTGCAGTTCCTCGAAGAGCCCGGGCGCCGCGCACAGCGTCAGCCCCGGGTTGCACGGCTTGCCGTGCAACCCGCCGAGCCTGGCCCCCGCCTCGGCGGCGACGAGCCCCCCGGCCGCGTAGTCCCACTCCTGCGGGCCGCGCTCGTAGTATCCGTCCACCCGTCCGGCGGCCAGCGCGCACAGGTCCGAGGCCGCCGAACCGCTCCGGCGGATGTCGCGCACCCGCGGCAGCACGTGCGCGAGCACCTCCGCCTGGACCGCGCGCCTGCCGGGCTCGTAGCCGAAGCCGGTGGCGATCAGCGCCTGGTCCAGCGGCACCCCGCTGTTGCAGCGCAGCCGCTCACCGGCCAGCCACGCGCCCCCGCCTCGGGCCGCGGTGAAGACCTCGCCGCGGGGCACGATGTTCACCACGCCCGCGACGATCTCACCGTCGACCTCCACCGCGATGCTCACCGCCCACTCCGGCACGCCGTACAGGAAGTTGACCGTGCCGTCGATCGGGTCGACGACCCAGCGCACCCTTCCCTCGCCGGTGACGCCGCCCTCCTCGCCGAGGATCGCGTCGTCCGGTCTGACCTCCTTGATCCTGGCGCGGATCAGCTCCTCCGAGGCCCGGTCCAGCGCCGTCACCACGTCGGTGGAGCTGGACTTGGTGGCCAGCACCTCGGGCCGGGCCGGCCGCTCGGCCAGGAGCATCTCCCCGGCCTCGCGGGCGATCCTCTCCGCCAGTCCCAGGAAGTCAGCGGCAGTGCTCATGTCGTTCCCCGATCCTCTCACTCGTCGGCCCCATCGTGCCCGGTGCGCCGGTCCGCCCGCCGCACCGGGTTCACGGCGGGCGGACCGGCGGCGCCGGCGACGGCGCCCGCACGGTGTCCACGACGGTGACCGCACGGTGTCCACGACGGTGACCGCACGGTGTCCACGACGGTGACCGCACGGGGCCCGCGACGGTGACCGCGACGGGGCCCGCGGCAGGGTTCAGACGGGGTTCACGACAGCGACTCGGGCCGCTTCCACTCCTGGCCGAGGACGTGCTGGGCGAGGAAGGCGAGCACCGTCTCGTACCAGACGACCGCGTTGCCCGGCTTGAGCACCCAGTGGTTCTCGTCGGGGAAGTAGAGGAACTTCGACTCCACGCCGGTACGCTGCAGGTCCCACCAGAGGCGCAGCCCCTCGCCGATCGGCACCCGGTAGTCCTTGTCCCCGTGGATAACCAGTATCGGCGTGGTGATCCTGTCCAGGGACAGGTGCGGGGAGAGCTTGGTGTACAGCTCGGTGCCGGGCCTGCCGAACTCGCGCTGCCAGTACATGGAGGCGTCGGTGGTCCCGGCGAACTGGTCCAGGTGCCAGAGCGAGGCGTGGGTGACGATCGCCTTGAACCGGTCGGTGTGCCCGGCCACCCAGTTGGCCATGTAGCCGCCGAAGGAGCCGCCCATCGCCGCGGTGCGCGCGGCGTCGACCTCGGGCCGCTCCAGCGCCGCGTCGGTGATCGCCATCAGGTCGGCGTGGGTGCGCGGGCCCCAGTCCGCCCAGCCGCGCCGGATCATCTCCGGTCCGTAGCCGGTGGACAGGCACGGGTCGGGCAGCAGGACGGCGTAGCCCTGCCGCGCCATGATCCACGGGTTCCACCGCCAGGACCAGTCGTTCCAGCTGGACAGCGGGCCGCCGTGGATCCAGAGCAGGAACGGCGCCGGGTTCTCCGCCGAGGCGCCCTCGGGCAGCACCAGCCAGGCCCGGATCTCCGCGCCGTCGTCGGCGGTCGCGGTGACCTCGGTGAGCGTGCCGGGCAGCTCCAGCGCGGGCGCCGGGGAGGGCAGCTCCTCCACCGCGCCGGTGCCCCCGGTGGTGATCCGCACCGGGCCGGCCGGCCGGTCCACGGCGCTGCGCAGCGCGTAGAGGCTCCCGTCGGGGGCCGCGTTGAGCGAGGAGTAGGCGGCGTCGTCGGGCGTGAGCCGTACCGGCTCGGAGCCGTCGGCCGGGACGCGGAAGACGGGACGGCGGCCGAGGTGGTCGGCGGCCACGTACAGCGAGGCCGAGTCGGGGGCCCATACCATGTCCGACGGCCACAGGTCGCCGCCCGCGGCGTGCCCCTCGCCGGTCTCCAGGTCGACGATCCAGAGCGTGACCTCGGGGATCTCGGTGACGGAGGCGTGGCCGCTGCGCACGCAGGCGACCAGGCGGCCGTCGGGCGAGACCGCGAGCGGCCCCTCGAAGTCGTGGCCGTCCTGGCCCGCCAGGACCCGGCGGGCGCCGCCGTCCGCGGTCTCGATCGCGACCAGCTC
Source organism: Planomonospora sp. ID91781 (assembly GCF_015711595.1). Lineage (NCBI taxonomy): Bacteria > Bacillati > Actinomycetota > Actinomycetes > Streptosporangiales > Streptosporangiaceae > Planomonospora > Planomonospora sp. ID91781. Next base: position 1,869,999 of record NZ_JABTEY010000002.1, read on the forward strand.
GGTGCGGAGCTCCCCGCCCGGCAGCGGGACCGTCCAGGTGGTGACGACCGTGCCGCCGTCCGGGACCACCTCGTAGGAGGCGTTGCCCAGCGCCTTGCCCGGCTCGGGGGTGAGGTCCCTGATCCCGGTCAGCCGGTCCTCGCCCAGGACGCCGGCGAACAGGCGGGTCTCGCCGGGGCCCAGGTCGTGGTCCCAGTAGCGCACCGGGTAGCTCTCGTGCAGGATCGCGCTGATCCCGGCGTCCTTGCGGGCCTTGCGCCGGTCGCTCTCGGTGGCCTCGTCGCCCGCGAGCACGTCGGAGGCGAAGACGACGACGGAGCCGCCGGTCGCGAAGCCGGCGATCCCGCCGGGCCGGGAGGCGACCTGGCGGGCCTCGCCCCCGCCCATGGGGAGCAGCCAGAGCGCGGGGACCTCGCCGTCGGGGTCACCGGGGTCCTTGGCCGTCGGGTCGGGGCGGCGCGAGCCGAACAGGACGTCACCGCCGGCGGTGAACTCGGCGCCGGCCTCGCCCTTGACGGACCTGGTCAGCCGGTACGGCGAGCGCCCGTCGAGGGGGATCTCCCACAGCGACGTCCCGTAGCTCCTGCCGTCCGGGTTGAGGGACTGCACCACGCTCACCAGACGGGTTCCGTCCGGGGAGAGCCGCAGGGAAGCCACCCGCGGCACGCCGACATAGTCACGCATGTCAGAAAAAGGGGTCACCTTCCCGAACTTACCTCTACATCGGGTCCCGGTTCATGCATCCACGCGGCCGTCCCGCGCGAAACACCGGTCATGGCGATGCGAGGGGCGGCCCGGGCATACGGTTGGATGAAGGCCGTGGGCACCGTGGGAACCGTGGGGAGTGCTGTGGGGAGCTACGACGCGCTGCTCGTCGTCTCGTTCGGAGGTCCGGAGAAGCCGGACGACGTGATGCCGTTCCTGGAGAACGTCGTGCGGGGCCGCGACGTCCCCCGCGAGCGCCTGCTGGAGGTCGAGGCGCACTACCAGCGCTTCGGCGGGGTCAGCCCGATCAACCAGCAGTGCCGCGACCTGATCGCGGCCGTCGAGCCGACCGTCGACCTGCCGGTCTACTGGGGCAACCGCAACTGGCACCCCTATCTGGAGGACACGCTCCGGCGGATGGCCGCCGACGGGGTGAAGCGGGCCGCGGCCTTCGTGACCTCGGCCTACAGCTCCTACTCGGCCTGCCGGCAGTACCTCGACGACATCGCCCTGGCCCGCGCGGCCGTGGAGGGCGCCCCGGAGGTCGTCAAGCTCCCCCACTACTACGACCGCCCCGGCTTCGTCGCGGCCATGGTCGACCACACCCGCGAGGCCCTGGAGCGCCTGCCCGCCGAGCACCGGGACGGCGCGCGGCTGGTCTTCACCGCGCACAGCGTCCCGATCTCGATGGCCGCGACGTCCGGGCCGGACGGCGGGGCCTACGAGGCGCAGCTGCGCCGGGCCGCCGAGCTGGTCGTGACCGGGCTGGGCGGCGACCGCGGGTGGGACCTGGTCTGGCAGAGCCGCAGCGGCCCGCCGCACGTCCCGTGGCTGGAGCCCGACGTCTGCGACCACCTGCGCGGGCTCGGCGCCCCGGCGGTGGTACTGGTCCCGATCGGCTTCGTCTCCGACCACATGGAGGTCGTCTACGACCTCGACGTGGAGGCGGCGGACCTCGCCCGGGAGATCGGCCTCCCGCTGGCCAGGGCCGCGACCGTGGGCACCCACCCGAGCTTCGTCGCGGTGGTCGGCGAACTGCTGGCCGAGCCGGAGCCGCCGGCCTGCCCGCCCGGCTGCTGCCCGGCGCCGCCGCGCCGCCGCGCCCACGGATAGACCGGCGGCCGCCTTCGCCGCCGGGCGGCGCCGCCGCGCCCGGGCCGACGCGCCACGGGCGGGCGTGCTCCGCAGACGGGCGTGCTCCACGAGCGGGCGCGATCCCGCGGCGGGCGCGGTCACGGATAGGTGCGGGCGTAGGCCTCGGCGATGCCCAGGACCTTCCTGACGTACGACCACGAGTGGTTGTAGAACCAGACGGCCTTCTCCAGCTTCTTCCCGCCCTGGCCCGCGCCGTTGGCGCACAGGTAGTTGGCCGCGCCGGGGACGGCGTCGTAGGGACTCCAGATGTCCCTGACGCCGTCGCCGTCGCCGTCCACGCCGTAGGCCTTCCAGGTGGCCGGCATGAACTGCATCGGACCCTGCGCACCCGCCGAGGACGGGCCGTTGTTGCGCCCGTGCGAACTCTCCACCTGGCCGATCGCGGCCAGCACGGTCCACGACAGGCCGGGGCAGACCTCCGCCGCCTTCCGGTACAGCTCCAGGTAGCTGCCGGGCCGCCCGACCGACGCCCGGCGCGCCGCCTGCGGCCGGGACGCCGTCTCCGTCCCGGTCCCCGTTCCCGTACCGGTCCCGGTGCCGGCCTTCGCCCGCGCCGTGCCGCCCGCACCGCCCGCGAGCGGCACGACCTGCGAGCCCGCGCCCAGCAGCTTGCGCACCCCGGCGCCGAGCGCGTCCGTCGCCTTCGCCGGGCCGTGCACCAGCAGCGCCACGCCGGGCAGCAGCCCCAGCCGCCGGCCGGTCTCCTGCCCCACCAGGCCGTCCACGCCGGGCAGCCCGAAGCGGGCGGAGGCGGCGACCCGGAGCCGGGGCCCGCCGTCCACCTGGTAGTGCGAGCCGAGGGCCAGTCCGAGCCGCCGGACCGCCGCGCCGTCGGCGACGAGCTCCCCCCTGGCCAGCGCGTCCCACACGCCCTGCTCGTCCGCCACCGCCTTCGGCGCCCAGGCGCGGAAGCGGGCGGGGTCCACCGCGAGCAGGTTCAGCCCGACCCCGGAGACCCGTACGGAGCCGCCGTCGAACGCGTCGACCTTGCGGACGTGCTCCAGTCCCGCGATGTCGTCCCTGGTCTGCTGGGGCAGGGTGGACCGGGAGATGACCAGCAGCCGGGGCGGGGTCGGGGCGGCGCCGGGCCCGCCGGCGTCCCCGGCCGCGCCGGCGTCCCGGGTGCCCCCGGCCGCGCCGGTGTCCCCGGTGTCCCCGGCCGTGCCGGTGCCTCCGGTGGTGCGGACGGCCGGGGCGGAGGCGGTCGCCGTGGAGGCCCTCCGCGGGGAGAGCTCCCTCAGGTCGGAGACGCCCGCGCGGGCGGCGTCCGCCGTACCGGGCGCCGTCTCCGTAACCGCGGCCGGCCCGGTGGCCCCGACCGCCACCGCCACCGCCCCCGCGGCGGCGGTCAGCGCGAGCGATCCGGCCAGGACCACCATGAACACCCGCGACCTGGGAAGACTCTGACGCTCGGTCACGTTTGCCTCAGCGGGCCGTACAGCACACCGTTGCGTGGAAAACCACTTGCCGGGCTGCCGTCTGGTGCGAAATCGTCAGTGCGATCCACGCCTGGGGCGTGCGGAAGGGGAAAATCGGTGGTCGGGCCGTACCGGGAGCTGTTCAGCACGCCCGGAGTCAAGGGTTTCGTGATCTCGGGCTTCGTCGGGCGGATGCCGATGTCGATGCTGGGACTGGGCATCATCGTGCTCGTCGAGACCCTGACGGGGTCGTACGGCATGGCGGGCGCGGTCGCAGCCACCGTCAGCGTCTCCTATGCCGTCGCCGCGCCCTTCTCCGGGCGCCTGGTGGACAAGTTCGGTCAGGCCAGGGTAATCGTCCCGCTGACCTTCGCGCACGGGAGCGCGCTGATCGCGCTGATGCTCTGCGCACAGGCCGGTGCGCCCGCCTGGACGCTGTTCGCCTCGGGCCTGGTGGCGGGCGCGACGGCGGTCTCCCTCGGCGCGCTGGTGCGCGCCCGCTGGGCCCACGTGCTGAGCGGGTCGGACCGGTTGCACACCGCGTTCTCGTTCGAGTCGGTCGCCGACGAGGTCATCTTCGTCGCCGGCCCGGCGCTCGCCACCTCCCTGGCGACCATGGTCAATCCCTACGTCGGCCTGATCGTGGTGGTGGTCTGCGCACTCGTCGGCACCTTCGCCTTCGCCCTGCAGCGCGGCTCCGAGCCGCCGGCCCTCCGGGGCGGGACGCACTCCGGCACCCCCATCACGATCCCCGGGGTCGCCCTGCTGTCGTGCGTCTTCCTCGGCATGGGCGCGGTCTTCGGCTCGGTGGACCTGATCACGGTGGCGTTCGCCGAGGAGCGCGGCGTCCCGGTCGCCGGCGGGCTGCTGCTGTCCGCGCTCGCGGCCGGGAGCCTGGTGTCCGGCCTCTGGTACGGCGCGCGGCCCTGGAAGCTCTCCCTGCGCACCCGGTTCGTCCGGGCGCTGGGCACGTTCGCCGCCGGGCTCACCCCCGTCTTCCTGGTCGGCGACCTGCGGGTGATGGCCGTGGCGCTGTTCGTCGCCGGCCTCTCGATCTCCCCCACGATCATCACCGGCTACGCGCTGATCGAGCGGCTGGTCCCGGCCCACCTGCTGACCGAGGGCATGTCCTGGCTCTCCACCGCGATCGGGTTCGGCGTGGCGCTCGGCGCGTGGGCCGCGGGACGGCTCACCGACCTGTTCGGCGCGTCCAACGCCTACGCCTTCCCCTTCCTCTGCGCCCTGCTGGCCGCGGCCGTCGGCGTCGCGGGCTCGACGTGGCTGCGGCCCCCTGTTGCGGAGCAGAAATCATGAGTATCGTTCACATTCATGCGCGAGTTCCGTAACTGGGCGGGCAACCAGTCCGTCGTGCCCGCCGAGGTCCGCACCCCCTCCTCGGTCGAGGAGGTGGTCCGGGCCGTACGGGACGCCGCGGCGTCGGGGCGGCGGGTGCGCATGACGGGGACCGGGCACTCGTTCACCGGCGTGGCCCTCACCGACGGCCTGCTGCTCCGCCCTGACGGGCTGACCGGGATCCTGCAGGCGGGCGACGGCCGGGTGACCGCCGCGGCGGGCACCCCGCTGCGGGTCCTCAACGAGGAGCTCCACCGCATGGGCCTGGCGCTGGCCAACATGGGCGACATCACCGCCCAGACGCTGGCCGGGGCGATCCAGACCGGCACCCACGGCACCGGCCGCGACGTCGGCGGCCTGGCCGACCAGGTGCTCGAGCTGGAGATGGTGCTCGCCGGCGGCGAGGTCGTCACGGTCCGGGCGGACGCCGCCGATCAGGCGGAGCGGGACCTGTTCGACGCCGCGCGGGTGGGCCTGGGCGCACTCGGCGTGCTGACCGCCGTGACCTTCCGGGTGGAGCCGTCGTTCCTGCTGCGCAGCACCCGGCGGCCGATGGCGCTGAGCGAGATCCTCGGCTCCCTCGACGCCCTCACCTCCGGCAACGAGCACCTGGACTTCTTCTGGCTGCCGCACACCGACACCTGCCTCACCAAGCGCAACAACCGCAGCCCCGGACCGGCCGACCCGCCGGGCGCCTTCAGGCGCTGGCTGGACGACACGTTCCTGGAGAACACGCTGTTCGGCGCGCTCTGCCGGATCGGCGCCCGCCTCCCCGGCGCGATCCCCCGGATCAACGCGCTCTCGGCGGCGGCGCTGTCGGCCTCCACCTGTACCGACACCTCCTACAAGGTCTTCACGAGCGTGCGGGAGGTGCGGTTCCTGGAGATGGAGTACGCCATCCCGCGCGAGCACCTGGGCCGGGCGCTGCGCGAGACCCGCGACCTGATCGAGCTGCGCGACTGGAAGATCGGCTTCCCCGTCGAGGTGCGGGTCACCCCGGCCTCCGACGCGTGGCTGTCCACCGCCTACGGCAGGGACACCGCCTACCTCGCCTGCCACATCTACCGGCCCACGCCGCACCCCGAGTACTTCGAGGGCGTCGAGGAGATCATGACGCGGCTCGGCGGGCGCCCCCACTGGGGGAAGCTGCACACCCGCGACGCCGCCTACCTGGGCACCGTCTACCCGCGGTTCGCCGACTTCCTGGCGCTGCGGGACCGCCTGGACCCGGAGCGGCTGTTCGCCAACGACTATCTGGACGGGATCCTGGGCCCCTGAGCGGCGCCCGTCCGGCCCGGGCCGCAAGGTCGCGCCCAAGGGTCCGCCAAGGAACGGCGCGCCCGCGTGTCCACGCGGGCCCCCCGCGCTCCTCCGCGGGCACACTGCGCAGTGTCCCGCGCCGCTCTACCCCGAGGAGCCCTGGAGATGACCTTCCTCCGCCGTCCCGGCCAGGCACGTCCCGCCGCCCCCGCCGCCGCCCCGGCGGTCCCCGCCGTGCCGGCGGCCGCCCCCGCGCAGGACGCGGCGGAGGACGACGGGACACGGGACGCGGCACAGGGCGCGGCGGGCCGGGACGGGGCACAGCAGGCGGCGGGCCGGGGCGGGGAGGACGCGGCGGGCGCGACCGCCCCGCCGGCCGAGCCTCCCGTACCGTCTCCCCCGTCTCCCCCGTCTCCCCCGCCTTCCCGGCCCTCCCCGCTCCAGGCGCTTCCCGGCTCTTGTGCGAAGTCCGCGACGGGGCCGGAGATTATTGGGAAGAATCCGTCGGGGACCCGAATCCACTGCTCCGCACGAATGTCCTTCAATCGGACGAATAGAGCAAATGTGACTGGCGTCACATCGATGCGAGCCCTCTCCGGCAAGGCTATGTTCGGACATGCCGGGTACGGTGCTGGCAGGCAACCGGCACACGCGAGACACTCAAGGGTCCGGGGGAAGATTGAGCACGACGACGAAGGGACTCGCATGCAGGAGCTCCGACTCGTCGCGGTGAGTGAGGACGGGACCTATCTCGTGCTGGCAACGGCCGGCCGGGGCACCCGGTTCACGCTGCCCGTCGACGACCGGCTCCGTGCTGCCGTCCGCGGCAACTTCTCCCGTCTCGGCCAGTACGAGATCGAAGTGGAGAGCCCGTTGCGCCCCAAGGAGATCCAGGCCCGGATCCGCGCCGGCGAGACCGCCGAGGAGATCGCCGCCACCGCGGGCATCCCCGTCGAGCGGGTGCGGTGGTTCGAAGGGCCCGTGCTCCAGGAGCGCGAGTACATGGCCCAGCAGGCGCAACGCTGCACCGTGCGGCTGCCCGACGCCACCGCGCCCGGCCCCACCCTGGGCGAGCTGGTCACCGAGCGGCTGACCCGGCGCGGCGTGCCCGCCGACGAGATCGACTGGGACTCCGCCAAGCGGGAGGACAACCTCTGGCGGATCAAGCTCGGTTTCGTGTGGAACGGCCACACGCGCCACGCCGAGTGGCTCTTCGATCCGCGTCGGCGCCACATCACTCCGCACGACGACGAGGCCATGCGCCTGTCCGCCGGCGAGTACGTCGAGCCGGCCGAGGACACCACGGTCACGCCGTTCGTGCCCCGCGTCGTGAGCAAGCTCGCCCCGGTCCCCCCGCTGGTCCCGGAGTCGCTGAGCCAGCCGCCCGTGTCGTTCCCCTCCGTGCTGCGCCAGGAGCCGCCGGCCGTCTCCCCGCTCACCCGGCCCCCCGCCGAGTCCGAGCCGGAGCCGCCCCAGGACGAGCCCGAGTTCCCGCCGGTCGCCGCCGATCCGCCCGCCGAGCCCGCAGCGGCGGCCGCACCGCCCGTGGCGTACGAGCGTCCGCCGATGCCCCCGCTCCCGGAGGGCTTCGAGGCCCCGCCCATGCTCTCGGTGCCGCCGCTGCGCGCTCCGGACCCGGCCGCCCCCGAGCCCGTCGCGCCGCCCGCTCTCCCCGCCGTGCTCCGGGAGACCGCCGCGACGGCCTCCGGGGCCCTCCCCGCCGTACGGACGCCGGCCGAGCCGGTCGCGGTGACCGGGGAGACCGGCCCGGCCGAGCTCCCGCCCGGACCGGCCGCCGAGGCCGCCGGCCCCGGCGAACGCGCCCCCTCCGTCGTGTCCGGGACGCTCGTCTCCGAGCCCGTCTCATCCGAACCCGTCTCATCCGAGCCGGTCGCAACCGCCGAGCGCACCGCCGACGCCGAACCCGCAGCGCCGGAGCAGGACGCCGGCGGCGAGCCGGTGAAGGCGGACCCCCCCGCCGCAGCCGCCGCGGCGGCCGAAGCGCCTCCGGGAGTCTCCTCCGCCGCCGAGGCCTCGGAGGAGGGCACAGAGAAGGGCACAGAGGAGGACACGGAGGAGATCGGGACGGCCGAGCCTCCGATCGCCGTGCCCGCCGCCCGGGTCAGCGCGGACCGGTCGCGCGGGAGGGCTCCGGTGACCCCGGTCAAGGAGCCCGTCCGGGAGGACGCGGCGCAGCCGGTCGAGACCGCGAAGCCTCCGGTGGAGAAGGCCGCGGACAAGCCTCCGGCCGACAAGCCCGCCGAGCCGCCCAAGCCCGCTCCCGCACCGGCCCGTCCGGCCAAGCGCGGCCGGGGGCGGCGGGCGTCCGTGCCGACCTGGGACGAGATCATGTTCGGCGCCCGCCGCCCCGACTGACCGGGGAACCGCCCGGCGCGCCCCCGGCGTCCCCGGGCCGCGCCGGAGGCCTCCGGGAGACCCGGGGACGATCCGGTGATCTCGGGGGCGCAGGAACGCGCCGGGCGGGGGACGGAGCCCCGGGTGGAGAGGCCTCAGTCCGAGACGACGAACGGCGCGAGCCAGTCGGGCGTCACCTCGGAGACGAAGGCGACGCCTTCCTCCTCCCCGACGTCCAGCGCCGCGTACCCCCCGCTCCCCGCTCCGACTCCGGCGACCACGGTCAGCAGGCCGGCTCTGCGCTGGAACCAGGTCTGGCTGAGCGTCCAGCCGACGACGGCCCGCCGTTCCACCACGGCCTGCGAGCGCCGCAGCGATCCCGAGCGCACCGACAGGCGGGAACCGTCGTAGGCGTGCCCGAGCGAGCGGTAGCGGTCGAGGCCGAGCGGGACACCGAGCAGCGCGAGCGTCAGCGCCGCCGCCACCGGTCCCCACCAGGGACCGGACCAGGCCAGAGCGGCAGCCAGGGCGCACGCCGCGACCACCAGCCACGGGAAGACGGCCCGGAACAGCCTGCGCCGGCGCGCCGCCGGGGGGTGCGCCCGCAGGGCGGTCGTGATCGGGCCGACCCCCTCCCCCACCACGTCCAGCGCGACCGCCCGGGGCACCACGGGCAGGAGCTGACCGCGGGTCTGCGAGTCCCCCAGCCCGGTCACGATGGCCCACGCCCTGGCCATCCCCGTCCTGCGCTCGACCAGTCCCTCGACCAGCTCGAACCCGCGCACCCTGCGCCGTTCCAGCGACACGCTCCGGCGGGTGAGCAGGCCCCGCTCCGCGATGAGGTAACCGTCCCGGGCGCGCAGGGTGAAGTCCCAGTTGAACACGGCGTACATCACCACGCCGATGACCGGGGTGAGCAGCACCAGCAGCGCCACGGCGGCGATCAGCAGGGGACGGTGCCCCCACAGCCACTCCACGGCGCTCCACATGACCCGCCGGTCGACGCCGAGCTCCCCTCCCCACTGGAACGCGGCGCCCACGGCGCCGGCCAGCAGCGCGAAGGGGGTGAGCAGATAGGCCCCGGAGAGGGGACCGTAGGCGAGCCACCTGCGCGGCACCACCAGGAAGATCCGCTCCGGAGTCGTCTCGCCGACCTCGTGGCGGAGCGAGGAGGAGGCCTCGGAGCCCGCCGCCGGGAAGCCGGGGAGGGCTTCGCCGCCCGCCTCCGCGCCGCCGGGTCCCGTCTCGGCGGGGTCCGGGAACCCGGCGCCCGCGGGTGCGGTCCCGGCGCGCCGCGCCAGGCGGGCCCGGGCGTGCCAGAGCAGTACGGCCTTGAGCCGCTCCGCCTCGGCCTCGGTCACCCCGTCGAGCTCCCCCTCCTGCTTCTCGTCGCCGCCCGCCCCGGTGTCGATCCGGAGGACGGCGATGCCGAGCAGGCGGTGCAGCGGCGGGTGGCTGACGTCGACGCCGCGGATCCGTTCCAGCGGGACCGTCCGCACCGATCGGCTGACCAGAGCCCGGGTGAGCTCCAGCCGGTCACCGACGACCTGGTAGGTGAAGGTCGCCCAGCGGACGGCGGAGTAGACGACCGAGCCGACGACGCCGAGCGCCGCCCAGGCGAACGAGCCCGGCGAGAACCCGCCGAGGAACAGGACGCCGACCAGAGGCAGGAAGAGCGAGGGCAGCATCCGGATCGGATCGGTCAGCAGCACCTTCGGGCTCAGCCGCAGCGCCCGGGTGACCGGCGGCGGCCCTCCGGGGCCGGACGGGCCGGGATCCGCGGGCCCGTGACCGGGGAGCCATGCCTCCGGCAGCCCGGGGTCCGGCAGGGGCGGGGGTCCGGTCACGTCGCGTCGTCCCTCAGTTCCTCGGCCCTGCGGGCGAGTGCCTCCGCGAGCCCCGCGGCCACCCCGTAGTCGAGGCCCTTGATCGTGGACGACCCCGCGTGGGAGGCCGTACGGATCTCGACCGTGGCCAGGCCGAGCAGGCGCTCGAACCAGCCCTGGGCCTTGTCCACCGTCTGGATCCGGCTGACCGGGACGAACACCCAGTCCCTGCTGAGCCATCCGGACCGCGCGTAGACCACGTCCCCGGTGAGCTCCCAGCGGTGCACCGCGTAGCGCCAGAGGGACTCGGTGACGGTCAGCGCCGCGAGGACGATCCCCACCGCCCACGGGAGCAACCCGATCTCGTCCACGATCCAGCCGGGCAACCAGGTCCAGCGGGCGTCCCCGATCCAGCCCGCCAGGAGGACGGAGCCGGCGACCAGGAGCACCGTCCAGACGGCCCCCTCCATCAGCCACAACGTGATCGCCTTGCGGGAGACGCGGTTGGCGGGGTCACGCAGGGGGACGCGTCCGGGCCCCGGCGCCGGACGGACCCGGCCTCCGGTCTGGTCCGGCGGCTCCGTCACGTTCGTGACGTCCCCGTTCGTATCGGTTTGGTCGCTCACAACGCCAGCCTAGACGGTCGCGTTCCGGCGGCTGGAGCGCCGTACCGGCGCCCTCCCGGTGATCCCGCGGCGGGGTCCCCTCAGCGATCCGTCAGCGATCCGTCAGCGCCGCCTCTCCCGTAGTCGGCGGCGTCGGCGCGGGCTCAGGAAAGTGTCAGTGGCGACCGGCACCCTGGGAGGGCACACGACGAAGGGAACCGATCATGCAGCATGCCATCCGGGCGGAGGGCCTGGTGAAACGCTACGGGGAGACCCGGGCGCTCGACGGGGTCGATCTCGTCGTCCCGCAGGGACGCCTGCTGGGCGTCCTGGGGCCGAACGGGGCGGGCAAGACCACCGCGGTGCGGATCCTCGCGACGCTCCTCCGCCCCGACGAGGGCAGGGCCACGGTCGGGGGGTTCGACGTGGTCCGCCAGGCCCACCAGGTGCGCTCGCTCGTCGGCCTCACGGGCCAGTACGCCGCGGTGGACGAGATGCTCACCGGCGTGGAGAACCTGGTCATGATCGGCCGGCTCCTCGGCATGTCGAGGTCCGACTCCCGGCGGCGGGCCGCCGAGCTGCTGGAGCGGTTCGCCCTCTCCGACGCGGGCGGCCGGGCCACCAAGACCTACTCGGGCGGCATGCGCCGCCGGCTCGACCTGGCGGCGAGCCTGGTCGGGCGGCCGCAGGTGCTCTTCCTCGATGAGCCCACCACCGGCCTCGACCCCCGCAGCCGGACGGAGCTGTGGAGCGTCGTGCGCGGCCTGATGGCCGACGGGGTGTCGGTGCTGCTCACCACCCAATACCTCGAGGAGGCCGACCAGCTCGCCGACGACATCGTGGTCTTCGACCACGGCAGGGTGATCGCCTCGGGCACCTCCGACGAGCTGAAGGCGACCACCGGCGCGCAGGTCCTGGAGGTCCGGCCGCTCAGGCCCACCGACCTCGACCTGGTCTCCCAGGTCGTCGCCGACGTCATCGGCGAGGCCCCCGACCTGACCGGCGGCAGGGCCACCGCCTCGGTGCACGACCCGGCGGTCGTGCCCGCGATCGTCCGCCGCCTCGACGACCTGGGCGTCGTCGCCACCGAGCTGGCGCTGCGCAAGTCCAGCCTGGACGAGGTGTTCCTGGCCCTCACCGGCCACCGGGCCGAAGACGAGCCCGTCACCGAGAAGGCGGCCACGGCGAAGGAAGAGGTTCCGGCATGACGGCGATGACGACGACCGCGGCACCGGCGGTGGCGGCCCCGGCCGGGCACGTCGGCCCGCTGGCCACGCTCCGGCAGACGATGACGCTGGCCTGGCGCAGCCTGGTCCAGGTCAAGCACAACCCCTGGGAGCTGCTCGACCTGAGCATCCAGCCCATCATGTTCCTGCTGCTGTTCACCTACGTGTTCGGCGGTGCGATCTCCGGTTCGACGGGCGACTACCTGCAGTTCGCCCTGCCGGGCCTCCTCGTGCAGAACGCCCTGTTCTACACCCTGTCCACCGCGATCGGGCTGAACACCGACATCACCAAGGGCGTCTTCGACCGGCTCAGGAGCCTGCCGATCGCGCGGACCGCACCGCTGTCCGGCCGGATCATCGCCGACACGGCCAAGCAGGTGTGGGCCTTCGCGCTGCTCGTCGGCTTCGGCATGATCCTGGGGTTCCGGGTCGAGACGAGCGTGATCGGCCTGCTGGGCGCCCTGGCGCTGCTGGTGGTGGTCGCCCTGGCCATGTCGTGGATGTCGGTGCTGATCGGGCTCAAGGCCTCCAGCCCGGAGAAGGTGCAGATGATCGCCTTCTCCACCATGATGCCGCTGACGTTCACCAGCAGTGCGCTGGTGCCGTCGCAGACCTTCCCCGAATGGCTGCGGGTCTGGTCCGACATCAACCCGGTCACGCACCTGGCCGACGCCATCCGCGGACTGCTGATCGGCGGCGAGGTCGCCCACGCCTCGATGATCTCCCTGCTCTGGGCGGCCGGGTTCGCGGTGGTCTTCGCGCCCCTGGCGATCCGGGCCTTCCGCGTCCGGGTGTGACGCCCTCCAGCCGCGGGGGCGGGGGGCCGTTCTCCGGGAGCTGGGACCCGGAGCCGCGGCCCCTACCGTGAGGCGGCCGGGAGATGCGGCGGGAGCCGGCCCGCCAGGGAGACGACGTCCTGGCGGGACAGCACGCGGCCGCGCCCGTAGTGGAGGGAGAACCCCTCCTCGCCGAGCGCGGCCCTCGCGCGTCCGGTGATCCGCACGTGGTCGAAGTCGACCACCGCCTCGACGCCCCGGACGGTCGCGGCCCCGCCGAGCAGCGTCGCAGCCCCGGCCGGGTCGCCCTCCGACAGGACCAGGCCGGCCATGCCGATCAGCGCCATGCCGAGCGCGCCCGCGTCCGTCGAGCCCGCCGCCTGCTCCAGCGCCGCCTCCAGCAGGCGGCGGGCCCGGGCGAGGTCCCCCTCCTGCTCGGCCAGCAGACCGAGCGAAACATTGATCATCGCTCTGATCTGCACCGGCATGCCGGGTTCGGCGTCCACCATCCGCAGTGCGTCGGCGTAGTAGCGCCTGGCCCCGGCGAAGTCGCCGGCCTCGCGGGCGAAGTCCCCCCGGCCGGCGAGCAGCGACATCCCGCCGACCCGGTCACCGTTGCGCAGGGCGAAGCGGAGCGACTCCTCCAGCAGTTCCCCGGCCGTCGCCCGGTCGCCCGTCAGGTTGAGCGCGAACGCGAGTCTGCCCCGCATGTAGGCGAGCTCGTCCACCGCGGCGATCTCCTCCAGGACGGCGATGGCCTCGTGCAGCCTCTCCAGCCCCCGCTCCGGCTCGCCGCGCAGAAAGTCCAGCTCGCCCAGCACGGCCAGGGCGTTGCCGGTGCCCCAGCGCTCGCCGAGACGGCGGAACCCGTCCAGGGAGGCCGTCATCTCCGCCTCGCAGGCGTCGAGCCGGCCGGCGGCGAGCTGCTCGGCCCCGAGGAACAGGTGGATCAGGGCCCTCACCCACGGGTCGGGATGGGCGGACATCTCGTCGAGGTGACCGTCGTCCGGGCAGGCGCCCAGGAAGAGGGCGACGATCGGGCCCGCCAGCGCCACCATCGGATGCCAGGGCCGGGCGACCTCCTCCCTGGCCAGCCGGATCGCCTCGGCCAGTTCGGCCCGTGCGCCGTCGAGGGCGCTCCCCGCACCGACCGCGTTGATCCCGTACACCGCCCGGGCCAGCGCGAGCGGCCCGGGAGCGGCGCCGCCCGCCTTGCCGAGCACCTCACGGGCCCGGTGCGCGCCCTCGGTCCGGTGGCCGCTCAGCCACCAGTACCAGCCCAGTGCGCCGACCAGCCGCAGCGCCAGCTCGACGCGGCCCCCCTCGACCGCCCAGCGCAGCGCCGCCGACAGGTTGTCGTGCTCGCGCGCCATCTCGGCGAGGCAGGCAGCCTGCCGCCGGTCGCGGAGTCCCGGATCGGCCGCCTCCGCCAGCTCGGTGAAGTGGACGGCGTGCGCCAGCCGCAGCCGTTCCCGCTCGCCCGAGGCCTCCAGCCGTTCGGCGGCGTACGCGCGGATGGTCTCCAGCATCCGGTAGCGGGGCACGGGATCGTGGCCCGCCACCGCCACCAGCGATTTGTCGACCAGGCGGGCCAGCACGTCGAGCACGTCGGCGCGCGGCAGTCCCTCTCCGGCGCAGATCCGCTCGGCGGCCTCCAGGGCGATGCCCCCCGCGAAGACGGACAGGCGGCGGGCCAGCGCCCGCTCCTGCTCGTCCAGCAGGTCCCAGCTCCACTCCACCACCGCGTGCAGCGTCTGGTGCCTGGGCAGCGCCGTACGGCTGCCGCCGGTCAGGAGGCGGAACCGGTCGTCGAGGCGGTGGGCGATCTGCCCGGCGGACAGGGAGCGGAGGCGGGCCGCCGCGAGCTCGATGGCGAGCGGCATGCCGTCGAGCTCGCGGCAGATGCGCACCACCGCGTCGAGCTCCGCCTCGGGCCGGTAGCCGGGACGGACCGCTGCGGCGCGCTCGGCGAACAGGCGGACCGCGGGATAGTCCAGCGCGGCGTCGCCCGGACCGCCGTCCGGGTCGTCGCTGCTCGGGGGCGGGGTCTCCAGCGGCGGCACCGGCCAGGTCAGCTCACCGGTGATGCCGAGCGGCTCACGGCTCGTGGCCAGGATCCGCACGCCGGGGCAGTCGGCGAGCACGCGGTCGGCGAGCCGCGCCGCCGCCTCGATCAGGTGCTCGCAGTTGTCCAGGATGATCAGCAGCCGTTTCTCCGCCAGAGCCGAGAGCAGGCGGGAGAGCGGATCGCGGGCCGGCGGGGGGAGGGGCCCGGGCCGCACGAGCGGGCCGTCGCGCAGTTCCAGCGCCGAGAACGCCGAGAACACGGTCCCCGGCACCTCCGCGGGATCCGCCACCGGGGCGAGCTCCGCCAGCCACACCCCGTCCGGCAGCCCTCCGGCCACCGCCTCGGCCGTCTCGACCGCCAGCCTGCTCTTCCCCGCGCCGCCGGGACCGAGCAGGGTGACCAGCCGGTGCCGGGCGAGCAGTTCCGCCGTGCGGGCCACGTCGTGCTCCCGCCCGACGAAGCTGGTGAGCCCGGCCCGCAGGTTGCCCCGCCGCGGAGACCCCGCCGGTCCCGGCACGGAAGCGGACGCGGGCACGAAAGCGGGAGCGGCCCCTCCGCCGGGCACGGACGGGACTGCGAGGGAGACCGCGGAGCCGGGCGTCCGCTCCCTCCCGTCCACCGGTTCCCCGCGCAGCATGGACAGGTGGAGGCCGGCCAGGCCGGGTGAGGGGTCGGCGCCGAGTTCCTCGGCGAAGAGCGCGCGGGCGTCCTCGAACGCGGCCAGCGCCTCGACCCGGCGGCCCGAGCCGTACAGCGCGCGCATGAACTGGCCGCGCAGCCGCTCGCGGAACGGGTGGGCGGCGATCAGCGCGGGCAGTTCGGCGGCCAGGCCGGCCTCCCGGCCGAGCAACAGGTCGGCCTCGATCCGATCCTCCAGCGCGGCCAGGCGCAGGGCCTCCAGCCGGGCGAGGGCGGAGGCGGCGATCTCGTCACCGCCCAGGTCCGCCAGGGCCGGCCCCCGCCACAGCTCCAGCGCGGCGCGGAGCGTGGCCGCCGCCTCCGCCGGGGAGCCCGTGCCGAGGGCGGCCCGGCCCTCGTCCGCCAGCCGGGCGAACCGGTGCGCGTCCACCTGCTCGGGGCCGGCGGCCAGCCGGTAACCGGTCGCCGTCGCCTCGACGAGACCCCGCGGGTCGCCCAGCACCGCGCGGAGGCGGGAGACCAGGGCCTGCAACGCGTTCGTCACCGCGGCCGGCGGCCGGTCCCCCCAGACCCCCGCGACCAGCCGGTCCGTCGGCACGGCCCGCCCGGCATCGAGGACCAGCAGGCAGAGGAGGGCCCGCAGACGCCGACCGGTGATCTCCACGGCCTCACCGCGGCGGCGGACCTCCAGGGGCCCGAGGATGGCGAAATTCACCTCGGCGCTCTCCCTCACCCCGTCCATCCATTGATTCTGTCCGATTCCGGGACGTTTCCGCGCCACGGAACCTCGCGATCCGGTCGGTGCACCTTCCAGATCCGCGTAGCATCATCGGGCATGGGGAAGTCGAACACGTCTACGCGCGCGCGCCGGACCGTCATGGCGACGGTGTCCGCGGCGTTCGTCGTCGTCTCTTCCGGTTGCGGCATGGTCGGCAGCGCCGCCTCCGCCGAGCGGCTCCAGCTGGAACCGCTCAGCGTCTCAAGCCCCACGCTGCGGGACGGTGGCCCCCTGCCGTCCGACTACTCCTGCCGCGGCTCGGTCGGCAACCCGCCGCTGCGATGGTCGCGCGTGCCCGAGGGCGCGAAGTCCGTGGCGATCGTGGCCGACAACGACAACGCCCAGGCCGGCGCCGAGGTGCACTGGGTGGTGTTCGACATCAACCCGCGCACGAACGAGCTGGCCGAGAGCACGCTCCCCCCCGGAGCCGTGGAGGGCCGCACGACCAACGGCAAAGTGGGCTATGCGCCTCCGTGCCTGCCTCAGGAGAACTATCGTTTCACTGTCTACGCGCTCAACGGGAAGGTCGAGCTCGCGAAGGGTGCCCCCCTCTCCGAGACCCTGAAGAGCATCGCGGACAAGACGATCGCCTGGGGACGGCTGACCGCGACGCACATCGAGTGATGAGCTGAACACCGGAGGTAGTAATGGTTACCGATTCTTCACTTAGGGTGTGACAACGCTCATAGTGGTCCGACACAATCAGATCCAATGTCCGAGCGCAGGTGATCACAGGGGGCAGGTCGCGTCGATGGCCGCGCGACCTCACCGGCGCCGCTGGGAGGCCATGGCCTTGAAGGTGGTGCAATGATCCTGGTCATAGTGGGCCTGGTGGCCGTCGTGCTCCTCGTACTGGTCGTCGTGGCCATGGGAATGCGGTCGATGAACCGCAGGGAGAGTGCGCTCCCCGCGGAGCGCCTGCGGGAGATGGCCGAGAAGGAGGCGTCGACGCCCACGCGGTCCATCGACGACTTCGCGACCCGTGAACCCAAGATGGACCATTTCACGCCGGACCTCTCCCCGTTCGACGAGCCCAAACCCCGTCCGCCGCGTCCGACGGGCGCCCGCGGCAAGCGCGGCGTGAACGAGTTCGGCGAGCCCGACGACTACGACGACGACTACTGGACGCGGCTCCAGGCGGACGACGGCGGCTTCGGCGGTTCCCTCGGGGCCAAGATGGGCGCCAGCCGCCCCGTCGATCAGCCCGACCGCCCGGAGGCCGACGCCGACGCGGTGACCGTGCAGGCCCCCCTGCCGAACAGGTCCCGCCCCGGCCAGTCCGCGCCGGTCCCCCCGGCTCCCCCCGCCCCCGCCGTCGCCTCGGCGTCCCTGCCCTCGGGCCTCAGCGACCTGGTCGAGCCGGTCCAGCCGAACCCGGCCCCCAGCGCCGCTTCGCTGGCCGAGCAGAAGACCGTCACCTTCGCCGCGCCGACCCCCGGCACCTTCGGCGACGGCCGCACCCCGCGGTCCGGTTCCCGCCGGAGCAGCCGCTCCTCCTCGTCGAACGCCCCGGCCGGACCGGGCGGCGCGGGCGGCTCGCGGTCCGGCGGACCGGCGCGCCCGGACCCGCTGAACGACCCGCTCCGCGGTCCCCACCCGCGCGGTGCCGCCCCTTCCGCCGCCCCCGGCGCTCCGGTCTCCCCGTCCGGTCCCGCCGCCCCCGGCGATCCGGCCACGACCGGCGGGCAGAGCCCGGCGTTCGGTCCGGCCACCGGTGAGGCCGCCGCGATGCCCCCCCTGGGCCCCACCACCAGCGGCGGTTTCCCCGCCATGTCCCCGGTGCCCCCCGGGCCCCCGCCCTCCCCGGCGGTGGACCCGCTCTCCTCCCCCTACGGCGCGGCGCCCTCGACGCCCCCCGCGACCCCCCTCTCGGACAATCCCTGGGCCAAGGCCACGGCCCCGGACTCCGGCGGCTGGGCCGCGATGAACACGGCCGACATCCTGGACGACCCGGCCCCCTCCTACAGCTCGTACCAGACACCCGTCCACAGCGCCCCTCCCGCCGCCCCCTCCTACGAGGTGAGCGCCGGCTGGGCGACCATCGACGACGACGTGCTCACCGGCCCGAGCCCCGCGATCTCGACTCCGACGGGCCCGTCCCGCGTCGTCGCCCCCTACGACGACCTCCCGAGGGGAGGCTCCGGCCCCGCGGCCGGCGGAGACTACGGCTACGAGACCGGCCGGTACGCCTCCCCCGCCAACCCCGTCGCCTGGCCCGAGCCGGCCCCCGCGGGCCCCGTCGGGGGTCCTCTCGCAGGCCCCGCCACGAGTGCCGCCACCGGGAGCGCGAGCTGGCCGAGTTACGGTGATCTCTACGGCGCCACCGCCGAGACCGCCGCGGCCCCCGACGGGCACAGCCGCGCGGGTTCACGGGGCGGCCACCACCGCAGCCAGGACCAGGATCAGGACTACCCCGACTATTACCGCTGATTTCCTCCGTCATCCGTAAAGGCCTCCGGTAAGCACCCCCGCCGCCGGAGGCCTTCGGCATAGGGTCTGCCCCATGGGGACGGACACGAAGAGTGACTCATCGACCACTCCAAGCGGTTTCACCTCCGTGCTACGGCACGACCTGCCCGCCTCCCTGGTGGTCTTCCTGGTGGCGGTGCCCCTCTGCCTGGGCATCGCCGTGGCCTCGGGGGCGCCGCTGGCGGCCGGGCTCGTCGCCGGTGCGGTCGGTGGCGTCGTGGCGGGACTCCTGGGCGGTTCGGCCGTCCAGGTGAGCGGCCCCGCCGCCGGGCTCGCCCTGGTGGTCGCCGATCTCGTCACGCGGTACGGCTGGCGGGCCACCTGCATGATCACCCTGATGGCGGGCGGGCTCCAGCTCCTCCTGGGGGTCTTCCGGGTCGCCCGCGCGGCCCTGGCCGTCTCCCCGGCCGTGGTGCACGGCATGCTGGCCGGCGTCGGCGTGGTGATCGCCCTGTCCCAGCTGCACGTGGTCCTCGGCGGCGCCCCGCAGTCCTCCGCGGTCGAGAACCTCGCCGAGCTCCCCCGGCAGATCGCGGACCACCACGGCCCTCCGGTCCTCGCCGGGCTGCTGACCATCGCGGTCCTGGCCGTCTGGACCCGGCTGCCGCAGCGGCTCCGGGTCGTCCCGGCCCCGCTGGCGGCCCTCGCCACCGCCTCCGTGACCGCCGTGGTGCTCGGCTGGGACGTCACCCGGATCGACCTCTCGGTGGGCCTGAGCGGGTGGTCGGCCCCGGCCTGGCCCCTGGGCGACTGGCACGGGATCGCCACCGCGGTGCTGCTCGTCGCCCTGCTCGCCGGGGTGGAGTCCCTGCTCTGCTCGGTGGCGGTCGACAAGCTGCACGACGGCAGGCGCGCCGACCTCGACAAGGAGCTGACCGCCCAGGGCGTGGCCAACATGGTGAGCGGCGCACTGGGCGGCCTGCCCGTCGCCGGGGTCATCGTGCGCAGCACCGCCAACGCCCGCGCCGGAGCGCGCAGCCGCTGGTCCGCGACCCTGCACGGCGTCTGGATCCTGCTGTTCGCGCTCGGCCTGGGCTGGAGCGTCGCCTTCATCCCCATGGAGGCGCTGGCCGCGCTGCTGGTCTTCATCGGCGTCCAGATGGTCAACGTCGGGCACGTCCGCAACCTGCGCGGCCACGGCGAGGTACCGGTCTACTTCGTCACCCTCTCCGGCGTGGTGCTGCTCGGCCTCGCCGAGGGCGTGCTGCTCGGCCTGGGACTCGCCGCGCTGCTGGCGCTGCGCCGCCTCACCTGGGTGACCGTCCGGGCCGTGCCGGAGGCCGACGGCCGCTGGCACGTGCTGATCGGCGGCTCGCTGACCTTCCTCGGCGTGCCCCGGCTCACCTCGGAGCTGTCCGCCATCCCGGCGGGGACCGCGGTCGACCTCGACCTGAACATCGACTTCATGGACAACGCCGCCTTCGAGGCCGTCCACACCTGGCGGCAGAACCACGAACGCGGCGGCGGCACCGTGGACATCGACGAGATCCACGACGAGTGGTACGCCATGGCCGCCAGCGGCGCCCGGATGTTCCCGGCCAAGACCCCGCCGGTGGCCCCGGACCGCTGGTGGCTGCCCTGGTCCCACCGGCGGCGGCGCAGGCCGATGTCCGCCGGCGGTCTGATCCCGGTCCGCCACGTGTCCGGTGACGGCGCTCCCGGCGGGGGCGTGCCCGGTGACGGCGCCACCGGCGACCCCGGCGGCCCCGCCGTACCCGATCTGCTGGCCGGCGCCCGGGAGTTCCACCGCCGTACGGCGCCGCTGGTCCGCCCGGTGCTGCACGGCCTGGCCCGCAAGCAGGAGCCCTCCCACCTCTTCATCACCTGCGCGGACTCCCGGATCGTGCCGAACCTCATCACCGCCAGCGGTCCCGGCGACCTGTTCACCGTCCGCAACATCGGCAACCTGGTCCCGCGCCGGGGGGCCGCACCCGCGGACCACTCCGTCGCGGCCTCGATCGAGTACGCCACCGGCGTGCTCGACGTCCGGACCATCACGGTCTGCGGCCACTCCGGCTGCGGCGCGATGGCGGCGCTGCTCGACGGCGGCGGGAAGGCCGCCGAACTGCCCGGCCTCGGCCACTGGCTGCGGCACGGCGCTCCCAGCCTGGCCCGGTTCGTCTCCACCGGCGGCGACGACGCCGGGAGCGGTCCGCTCGACCGGCTCTGCAGGGTCAACGTGATCCAGCAGCTGGAGAACCTCCGCACCCACCCCGAGGTGGACCGGCGCGTGCGCGCCGGGCGCCTGGAGCTGGTGGGCCTGTACTTCGACATCGGCGCCGCCAGGGTCCACGTCCTCGACCACTCCCCCGCCTCCGCCGACGGTGCCCCCGGCCGCTCCGCTCTCGGCGTACGGCTTGCGCCGGAGGTGAAACAGGCTGTCCTTCCTCCCGGACGGCACGAACAATGAGACGCCATGAGAACTCTGATCATCGGCGGCTCGGTGTTCCTCGGCCGGGCGATCACCGAGGAGGCGCTGCGGCGCGGACACGAGGTGACGACGTTCAACCGGGGCAGGAGCGGCGAGGACCTGCCGGGCGTCGAGGCCGTCCGGGGTGACCGCGAGTCCCCCGAGGACCTCGCGCGGCTCGCGGACGGCCGGGAGTGGGACGTCGTCGTCGACGTCTGCGGGTTCGTCCCCCGGGTCGTCGGCCGGTCCGTGCGCGCGCTCAACGGGAAGGCCGCCACCTACGCCTTCATCTCCAGCATCTCGGCCTGCTCCCTCTGGCCGGGCAAGGGCCCGACCGACGAGGGCTCGCCCCGGTTCGAGTGCGCCCCCGACGCCGGGCCGGACGACGGCGACTACGGCACGCTCAAGGCGGGCTGCGAGCGCGCGGTGGAGCAGGGGTTCGACGGCGCCTCCCTGATCGTCGAGCCGGGCCTCATCCTCGGCCCGCACGAGAACGTCGGCCGACTGCCCTGGTGGCTGACCCGGATGGCGCGCGGCGGGAAGGTGCTCGCGCCGGGTGATCCCGGGGTCGAGATGCAGGTCATCGACGCGCGCGACCTCGCCGCCTTCACCCTGTCGCAGGCCGGGGCGGGCACGCAGGACCGGTTCTTCGCCGCCGGGATCCGCGACGGCCTCACCTACGGCGGTTTCCTGGAGGAGTGCCGGGCGGCGACCGGATCGTCCGCCGAGCTCGTCTGGGTCGACGACCGCGTCCTGCTCGACCACGGGGTGCAGCCGTGGACCGAGCTGCCGCTCTGGGCCCCCGACATCCCCGAGCTGGCGGGCGTGTGGCTGCCCTCCTCGGCCAAGGCGGTGGCCGCCGGGCTGACCTGCCGGCCGGTCGCGGAGACCGTCCGCGACACCTGGGCCTGGCTGCGCGACGTCCCGGAGGAGCGGCGGTCCTTCGGCACCGAGCGCATGCGGCACGGCATCGACCCCGGCAAGGAGGCCGAGATCCTGGCCGCGTGGGAGCGGCGGGCCTGAGTGCATTTCTCCGCAGACGCATCCCGCCGTGCCCTCCTAGGTTGGCCGGTGTCCGGCCTCGTTCCCCCGAATGCCGGACCGCGGCCGGCGCTCCCTGGGCCGTGGGCGGAGGGCGGCCGGGAGGCACCGGCCGCCCTCCGCCGTCCGGCGGGACGGCCCCTGAGCGCGTACGGCCGGCGGCGACGTCGTCCCCGTTCTTCGTCAGTTCCTCCGTTCCGCTGCCGATGAGGGATCCGCCGGACCGGAGGAGCCCTCGGGTGGTCCCGCCCGGCGGCCGGACGGCACCCCCTCGGCATCCGCCGTGCCCGCGCCGTACCGCCGGGAGGTCGTTCCGGCACCCGGTTCCAGCGCATGGCGATCGAGGAAGGGAACATGAGCCGGACATCGCGTGGAGCGGTCCCCGCCGCCTGCTCGCGTTTCGCGCGCGAGCCGTACGGCCGGCCGGTGTTCCTCGCGGCCGCGGGCCTGCTCGCGCTGGCCACCCCGCTGTTTCCCCCGCCCCTGGACGTGCTGCCCTGGGTGCTGCTGCAGGGGGTCGCGGCGCTGGCCGTCGTCTCCGGGATCCGCCGGCACCGCCTGGGCCGTCAGTGGCCGTGGCGGCTGCTGGGCACGGGCAGCGTCATGAACTGGCTGACGACCACGCTGGTCTGGGCCGTCGGCTGGGTCTGGCTGGAGATCCCCGGCGCCATGAGCGTGTACAGCACCCTGGTGGTGGTCTGCTACTCCTTCGGCCTGCCCGCCCTGGTGCTGCTGAGCAGGCAGCGGAGCCGTTCGCTCCGGGCCGCGCTGCTGGACGCCGCGATCATCACCGTCGGCGTGGCCATGCCCTTCTGGACGTTCTTCATCGACCCCGTGATCGACCGCAGCGGCTACACCGGCGCGGAGCTCGCCCTGGCGCTGGCCACCCCGGTCATCGACCTGTTCCTGCTCGGCCTGGTCGTACGGCTGGCGCTGGCCAGGGGCCGGGGTCCGTGGCTGCTCCTGCTCAGCGCCGCCCAGGGAGCCCTGTTCGTCGCCGACAGCGCGCGGCTGCTCGACCTGGCGACGGGCCGGCCGTCCGGCGCGGTCACCACGATCGCCTGGCTGGGTGCCTCGGTCCTCATCGGCGGCGCCGCGCTGCACCCCAGCGTGGCCCGCACCGCCCCGGCGTTCTCCGAGGTCTCCACCCGGGCGCGGGCCGCCACGTTCCTGGCCCTGGCCCTGCTCGGCCCCCTGGCCTCCAGCCTGGGCCCCCTGCTCCTCGGCGTCACCCCCGACCCCCACGACGGGATCGTGGTCATCTGCCTGACCGTGCTGCTGGCCGTCCTGCTCGTGCTCCGCCTCAACCTCGTCGCCCGCCTGGCCGAGAACCGCGCCCTCGTCCTGGACCACCAGGCCGACCGCCTCGCCGCCCAGGCCGGCGAACTGTCCACCGCCCTGCACCACCAGGAACTGCTCCGCCGCAGCCTGGCCCACCGCGCCTCGCACGACCCGCTCACCGGCCTGGCCAACCGCGCCCTGCTCATCGACGCGCTGCAGGCCGCCGTCGCCGCTCCGGGGCCTCTCCCGCCGGCGCTGCTCCTGCTGGACCTGGACGACTTCAAGGACGTCAACGACACCTACGGCCACCCCGTCGGCGACGAGCTGCTCGTCGCCGTCGCCGGCCGCCTGCGCGATCTGGTCCCTCCCGGCCGGACCCTGGCGCGGCTCGGCGGCGACGAGTTCGCCCTCGTCCTGACCAACGCCACCCCCGACACCGCCACCACCCTGGCCCACCGCATCCGCACCGCCCTGGCCCACCCCTACCGCATCGGCGACCGCGAACTCCACCTCACCACCAGCATCGGCATCCTCGCCGGCCTGCCCCCCACCACCCCCACCGACGCCCTGCGCGACGCCGACCTCGCCCTCTACACCGCCAAAGCCCACGGCAAGAACCACACCACCCTCTTCCACCCCGACCTGCGCACCGCCCACCTGCACCACACCACCCTGGCCACCGGCCTACGCCACGCCCGCACCCGAGGCGAACTCACCCTCCACTACCAACCCGTCATCGACCTCGCCACCGGCACCACCCACGCCCTCGAAGCCCTCCTCCGCTGGACCCCCACCGCCGGCCGCCCCATCCCCCCCGACGTCTTCATCCCCATCGCCGAAAACACCGGCCTCATCACCGACCTCGGCCACTGGGCCCTGACCCAGGCCATCACCGACGCCACCCCCTGGCACCACCACCACGGCACCGCCCTCACCGTCAACATCTCCGGCCGCCAGCTACGCGACCCCGCCTTCCCCCACACCGTCCTGGACACCCTCGCCCGCCACCACCTACCCCCCCACGCCCTCATCCTCGAAATCACCGAAAGCATGCTCCTGGCCACCACCCCCACCGAAACCCAGCGCATCACCACCCTGCTGAGCGACCTGCGCACCCACGGCATCCGCATCGCCCTCGACGACTTCGGCACCGGCTACTCCTCCCTGGCCTACCTGCGCACCCTGCCCGTCGACATCCTCAAGATCGACCGCTCCTTCACCACCCCGCCCACCGCCGCCGACCACCCCCAGACCCGCGCCTTCACCAAAGCCATCCTGGAACTGTCGGCCAGCCTCGGCCTCGACACCATCGTCGAAGGCGTCGAAACCCCCGACCAAGCCGCCCTGCTACGCCAACTCGGCGCCCCCCACGCCCAGGGCTACCTGTTCTCCCCACCCGTCCCCGCCCCCCGCATCGACGAACTGCTGCACACCACCCCCTGGCAACACGTCGCCTGAGACGGACCAGCCGGCCTGCCCGCGAGCCGGAGCCGGGGCGGACGACGGTGGAGATCGCCGTCCGGTGGCCGGCGGGCGGAGCGCGCCGCCTATCCGCGCGGGGCGTGCATGTTCGGGGCGCAGTGGTTCGAGGAGGGCGCCCAGCGCCGTCTATCCGCGCGGGGCGTACATGATGACCGCCACCCCTGCCAGGCAGATCAGCGCGCCGATCACGTCCCAGCGGTCGGGACGGAAGCCGTCCATGACGATGCCCCAGGCCAGGGATCCGGCGACGAACACGCCTCCGTAGGCGGCCAGGATCCGCCCGAAGTGCGCGTCGGGCTGGAAGGTGGCCACGAACCCGTAGGCGGCCAGGGCGAGGGTCCCGGCGGCGATCCACGCCGGGCCGCGGTGCTCGCGCCAGCCCTGCCAGATCAGCCAGGCGCCGCCGATCTCGAAGACGGCGGCCAGGGCGAACAGCACCAGCGAGCGGACGATCGTCATGACCGGTAGTACAGCGCACGGCCCCGGCCGGTCCGCCACCGGCCCGGCCGGGAATCGGCGAATCGGCGGCGACAGGTCGGCGCCCCCGGCCTGCGGACCTCCGGACCTCCGCACCTCCGGGCCAGATGACATTTGTCATCGAGCTCGCCCGCAAGATCCATACGCCTCCGGTGATATCGGCGACTGTCTGCGTGTGGCCAGGAAAGGCAAGATCTTTCTTGGAGGACGCCCCACCCCGACAGAAACCTTCCGATCATGAAAAGAGTGCCCATGCGCCCTGTGAGACTCACGGCGATCGCCGCCGCCCTGCCCTTGGCCCTGGTCACCGCCGGCGGTCCGGCCGCCGCGACGAGCACCGGTTCGGGTGCCGGGCAGGGGACGATCTCTTGGGGATCGTGCGCCGGCATGCGGCCCGCCGAAGGTCAGAAGCTTCCCGCCGGCACCGAGTGCGGCACGCTCACCGTCCCCCTCGACCACGCCGACCCCGGCGGCAAGAGCATCGAGCTGGCGCTGATCCGCATCAAGGCCACCGGTTCCGGCAAGCGGCTGGGGTCGCTGGTGTTCAACTTCGGCGGGCCCGGCGGCTCAGGCGTGGACATCCTGCCGTTGGCCGCTCCGGCCTACACCGCGCTGAACGCCCGCTACGACCTCGTCTCCTTCGACCCCCGCGGAGTGGAGCGCAGCTCCGGCGTCCGGTGCGGCGACGCCGCGGAGATGGAGGAGTACCACGCCGCCGACGCCACCCCGGACACCCGGGCCGAGCGGGCACGGTCGAAGCGGGCCACCGCGGAGTTCGTCCGGGCCTGCGAGAAGACCTCCGGTGAGATCCTGCCCCATGTGGGCACCGTCAACGCCGCCCGGGACCTGGAACTGCTGCGTGAGGCACTGGGCGAGAGCAGGCTCGACTACTTCGGCATGTCGTACGGCACGCATCTGGGGGCGGTCTACGCGACGATTTTCCCCGGGAAGGTGGGCCGTTTCCTGCTGGACGCCCCGCTGGACCCCACCGTCTCGTTCCGGCAGCGCACCCTCGACCAGATGAGAGGCTTCCAGCGGTCGTACGAGGCGTTCCTCGCCGCCTGCGCCGCGAAGGGCTCCGGCAAGTGCGTCCTCGGCGCGGACCGGAAGACGGCCGACAGGACCGTCCGGGCCCTGTGGAAGCGCCTGGACGCCAAGCCGCTGAAGGTCGACCGGCGGGAGCTCACCCAGAGCCTGGCGGTCACCGGCATCGGGGCGGCGCTGTACGCCCAGCAGGCCTGGCCGGTGCTGGAGCAGGCGCTGGGCGCGGCGCTCAAGGGCGACGGCCGGCTCCTGCTGGGCCTGGCCGACGGCTACACCGGCCGCCGGGCCGACGGCACCTACTCGACCATGCTGACCAGCTTCCCGGCCATCAGCTGCGCCGACTCCGCCGAGCGGCCCAGTGCCGCGGAACAGGCCAGGACCGACGCCGCGGCACGGAAGATCAATCCGATGTTCGGCGGCGCCGGCCTGGGCGGTCTCTGCGGGGCCTGGCCGTTCGCCGGGAGCAACGCGGCCAAGAAGGTCGACGCCACCGGCTCGGCCCCGATCGTGGTGGTCGCCACGACCGGTGACCCGGCCACGCCGTACGCGTGGGGGCCGAAGCTGACCAAGCAGCTCAGGACGGCCGTGCTGGTGACCTCCGAGGGCGAGGGCCACGGCGCCTACGGGGTCAACGCCTGCACGACGAAGGTCGCCGACGCCTACCTGATCGACGGGAAGGTGCCCGCCAAGGGCACGGTCTGCGGCTCCTGACGTCCGCGACGGCCGGGGAGCCGCGCCGTACGGACATCGCCGCCGGCCTGCGGTGGATCTCCTCCAGCCGGGAGATCCACCGCAGGCCGCGGACCGGTCCCGGCCCTCTCCTCACCGCTTCCTTCGACGAAACCGACGGCGGCCTCGCTGAGGGACCGGCCCCTTCCACCCCGCGGGGTGAACCACCCTCACCGTCTCCGAAGACGACCTGGCCTTGCTCCTGGGCGGACCGCCCCGGTATCTGGTCCCCTTCCTCTGGGGCATGATCCCCGAAGGAGGCGGCATCGAAGACCTCCCTCGGTGCACTCAGATCTGGAGCCGCGACGAACCCCGCACCGACCGGACGCCTTCCGGCCCGTAGCCGGTCCGAGATCGTCCGCCACCGCGCTCCGGGCCCGGTCGGCCGGGCGCTACGCGGTCCTTCGCGCCACGGTCGCCCGGGTCCGCCCGGACCTGTTGCCGGCACCCGCACCACGGGTGAGAAGCGGTACTCGGGTCACAGACCGTCGCGGCCGGTTCGTCGCCGAGGGCGAGGGCCTGTCGCGCCCCGGCGGCGATGGGGCCGGGGAAGACACACTCAGCCGACCGACTGCCGGGTCCGCTGGCGGACGCGTTCCAGACGGGCGGCGTCCCGCTTCGGATCGCCGGTCTCCAGCGTCATCCGCCGCCGCAGGGTGTACTGAACGATCTCCCCCAGAGGCGCGTCCGGGGACTTCTCCCAGGACTTCGGCCGCTTCACCAGCAGTCGCTGCTCGACCTTCTCCGCGGCGCCCTCGTCGACAGCGCCGACGGCCGCTTCGAGGACCTGGTGCGCCCGGTGCCTGTTCGCCCGATGAGGAGCGCGTTTGCTGCGCCGGATGTTCTTACGGGAGCCCTTGTCGTTCTCCCCGTAGTCGTTGCGGCGGTCCTTGGCATAGCTCAGGCGCTTCTTCTCCTGCGGACTCCTACGCCTCAACATCCCTCCTACGGGATCGACCTGCTCCGATCAAGACGGTATCCGTCCGTCACGGGCGGGATCGAACCGTTTTCCGTCGAACCGAAACGAGTGGCGGCTCGCCGCGGTCGTGGGATGCCGCGTTCCGTGCCGTGGCCGGCATCGGGGCACCGGCGCACAGCGCGGGGTCACCTCGTCAGCACCCGGACCTGATCGACTCGATCCCGACTTCACCCCGCGGGCCGTCCAGCCGGAAGCCGAGCGCTCCCTGGAGATCTCGTCCCGCAACGGGCCGGATGCCGTTGCCGTGATGACCGCCCTGGAATTCCACCCAGGCCTGACCGCTGTCGTCCCAGCCCGGGGTGACCAGCCGGAGCGTTCCGGCGATCCCCGCGGCGCGGACATCGCGCTCCACGATCCCCAGCGCCTGCTCCAGCGTCGCCCACGGGCCCGGTTCCAGGGCGAAGGTCGGTTCGAAACCGATGTCGTCGAGCAGACGTTCACCCAGCCGGGTCAGGTCGGCCACCGTCAGATCAGCGGTAGGGCGTTCGAGGACTTCCTGCACGGCGACGGTGCGTCGGCCCCGCTCCTCCAGCAGGCACGCCAATTCCAGGACCGGGCCCGCATCGAGGTCACCGGAGCGCAATGCCTCATAGATTCGGCCGCCCACCTCGGCGAAGGCCGGCCCGGGCTGCTCACAGGAGTGCATGCCGCAGTGTCGCCTACTGCCGGAAGCCGATTCAAATGAGAAACCGCACCAGCGGCGATGATGTCCGCATGTTCATGAGCTGCACGGTTTTCAGCGAGGTCGAGCAGCGTCAGCGGTTCGCATGTCCCAGGCGCGCTGCTCGTCATAGACGGTGCGACGGCGCAGGCAGCCGTGGTAGATCCCGACCAGACGGTTGGCCGGCACCCGCAGGGCCGCATGATGGCCGGTTCCGGCAGTGCGGCGCCGATCGTAGAGGGCGCGGGCGCCGAGTGAGCAGCGGATCGCGGCGAACGCCCATTGGTAGGGGGTCGAGGAGGATCCAGGCAGGATTGAACGGTAGAAGCACGGGAGCCGGGGCGAGGAAGAACGGACGCGCACCTGCAACGGAACCGGACCGCATGCTGAAGAGGTGATGGCGTGCGATCAGGTTCGGCGTAGCCGGGTGAAGCGCTTCACCCTCTCGAAACACACATGATCATCACAGGGACACGCGAAGGTCACCGCGGCTCGTCATCGTCGACCCTCGGAGCGATGGGAGTGCCGTTGGGGTTGAACCGGTGCTTGGCCAGCAAGTCGCGTCGGATCTGTCGACGGCCGACAACGGTGGTCATGCAGGTGCCCAGCAGAGCGCCGAGCTTGAGCCCCCAGGAACCGGGCTCGCCGATCAGCCCGAGACCGTCCACCAGCGTGTACGGCAGGAAAACCAGGAATGCCCACGTCCCGAGAAGACGCGCGAGGAAGAACCTGCCACGTACGTCGTCACGGACCCACCAGCGGTAGCGCAAGGGAAGCCGTAGGCCGAACAGACGGTAGCAGAGCCAGCGCCACAGAGGAGGGCGCTCCCGCAGGCGCCAGACCGCGCCGGCGCGCAGCACGTCCAGCACGGTGCGCGGGTCAGGCCAGGACCGGTCGGGCTCGGCCAGATCGAGAAGGGTGCCCAGGAACTCCTCGCCGCGCGCGTGCATGAAGCGCGGCGGATACGCCGTGCGCAGCAGCAGGCGGCAGCGGTCGGCGTAGGCGCCGCTGCGGTTTTCAGCGGCGAGGTGCTCGTGTCCGGTCACCGCGTTCCCCACTGCGGCCGCAGGGACAGGCGGTGCTGAGCGGTGGCGGCCAGGCGGGTCAGGCGGGAGGTCTCCTCGGCCAGGACGGTGCGGCCGTGGCCGGTCAGGTCGTAGTAGCGGCGATGGCGGCCGCCGACGACCTCTTCCTTGACCACGGACACCAGGCCATCACCCGACAATCGGTCGAGCGCGCCGTACAGGGTGCCGGCGCCGAGCCGCACTCGCTCCTCCGACAGGTCCCGGACGGTTTTGATCACGCCGTAGCCGTGGAGCGGGCCGTCGGCCAGGGCCAACAGGATGAGATAGCTCTGCTCGCGTAGCGCCATATGCGATATATATCGTTAAGCGTTGCATAGATCAACGGGTGATCATGTTCAGGTGGCGCTGAGCCGCAGCACGCGGCACGGCTCTGGCGTGAAGGACCTGTTCGGCAGTACTGCGCCGCACCGCACCTGGCACCGCCCGGGCCATGGCCAGGTGGCCATCGCGTACCCGGCCGAACTCCTCGGCCCGGTCGGCCGGGTCGCCGAGCTGGGCTGCGGTCCCGGCACGATCGCGATCCCGCTGGACCGTCGGCTTCCTGTTGGCCGCGGACGCGGCGGCCCGCCTGTTCTCCCGCTGAAGGAGCTCGGGCCGGGCAGGCGGCCGGAAGGGTTATTCACTGGCATCCGACTGAGGAAGATGGGTACAGTCCGGCCGTGCCGTCCTCCCATCGCGATCGACAACGCCGGCCCCGCCCGCTTCGGGCCACCGGTTCGTGTCCACCCTCGCGATGGAGAATCCGTTGACCGCACCGCCCCTCGACATCCGCTACTTCACGGGCGCACTACCCGACGCCGACGCCGACCTCGCCTTCCTCCTGGCCGAAGTGGCCTGGGACGAGCGCATGCGGGCACGGCGCACGGCCAGTTTCGGCGTGCCGTACAACTACGCCGGCCAGTGCTACGAGCCGATGGACATGCCGCCGCGGATCACCGCGATCACGGACCGCGTCGCCGAGTACGCCGGCCATCCCTTCAACAACTGCCTGGCCAACCTGTACGAAACCGGCGACAACACCATGGGATTCCACCAGGACTCCTACCGGGGGCTGGTCCCGGACAGTGTGATCGCGATCGTCTCGCTCGGCGCGACGCGCCGTCTGGTGTTCCGCAGCCTCGACCGGGTCCACCGCACCGAGCTCGCCCTCGAACACGGCTCACTCCTGCTGATGACGTCCGCCACCCAGCTCGCCTGGGCCCACGCCGTTCCCCGCGCGCGTTCTGTCGACCCTCGCATCAGCCTCACGTTTCGCCGCTTCGAAGCGGGACCCGTCGCAGCGGGACCCGGCCGGGATGAGAGTCCGGTGTGCCCATCTCCTCCGGTCTGATGAACGGAAGACCTGCTGAACGGAAGGGATGTCCGGGTGGCCCGATGCGCGGAGTGCGGCGGCGCGGTACCGGAACCCTGCGACGCCCTGTTCCACCGGCTGCTGACCCTGGACTACTCGAGGCGGGTGCCGTGGGCACCGCTCCACACCGTCTCGGTGGCCTGCTTCCACCTCCAGCATCCGAGTCTCGGGCTCGGGTACGGCGGCCCTGTCCAGTGAGCGATCCTGCACGTCTACCTGGAGGGCGGCCTGGACGCGCTGCTCTTCCCGGCGGGCACGGCGCCGCAACTCGTACCTGTCCGGCGGTCGCAGGCCCACCTCAGACGACTTCTCCGGGGTCCCGCCGTTGAGACCTGGCCCGGCATTACGGGATGGCGTCTGACCTGTGGTCCGGTCTCTCATCGGTTCTCGGTGTCTCCGGCCGTCTCGAACTCTCGTATGCCCTCGTCGTACCCTGCCCGCGGAGGCCCATATGATCTCCGATCTCGCTCATGCGTAGTCGGCGTGCGGCTGGACGATGCCGGGTCCGCCGGTGTGCGGGGTCGGCACATAACCCTCTGCGGGAGCCGGAAGCGCATCGATGCAGGCCGGTGAGCAGGCGTTGACCAGGAGCGGCAATACGTCAGTACCGACCTGCGAGGAGATCCAGACCTGGTGGAGCCCGGCTTCTGCGATCGGCCGACCGCAGACGCTGCACGCCCCGATCATGTCGGTGCCCCATACTTTGGGGTCGAGGTCACCGGTGTCGAGGTCGCGGATCGATGCCCTGCCCGGCTGGAACGGAGGGAACGGCGGCCGAATCTTGACATTGCCGTACAGCGAGCGGGTGCTGACCGTGCTGTTCCTCAGCTGCAGGCACCGGGTCAGCTCGTAGGGAAA
Source organism: Planomonospora sp. ID91781 (assembly GCF_015711595.1). Lineage (NCBI taxonomy): Bacteria > Bacillati > Actinomycetota > Actinomycetes > Streptosporangiales > Streptosporangiaceae > Planomonospora > Planomonospora sp. ID91781. The sequence continues at coordinate 1,902,030 of NZ_JABTEY010000002.1, forward strand.
CCAGTGCAGGCGGTGCGAGGTGTAGGGAGTGAACTGCCTCAGACCGGTCATCGCACCGATCTCGGGTGGGATCCGCGCCAGGTTGCTGCCGTAGAGCATCAGGTGCTTGACCTCGGTGCGCTTGGAGATGGTCGGCGGCGGGGTGATGATCTGACGTCGTTCGTCCAGGTCGAGATCGCCCAAGGGCCGGAACTTCTCCCGGCCGTCGGCCGCCGCTTCCTCCACGAGATCGAGCAGGTCGCGCCAGGCGGCAGAGGCCGTGTCCTGACGTTCGACGTGGAAGCGCACCACGCGTGGTCGTCGACGAACCTTGTGCTGGTCGAAGCACCGGCAGATCTCCTTGGCGACCGCACGTCCGCCGACGGAACCGACCGATCGGCTCGCGGGCGGGATGGCGTCGTCCTGCATGGACGCACGCTAGCGCGGTCCACCCTGTTTCGATCAACCGTCACGGGGAGCCGTACCGAATGTCACAGAACGTGATGTCTCTCGGACTCTGCGGAGTCTTCCGGGCAGGCCGGCGCATCTTGCTCTGCGGGAAAGTAGAGCCACCGAAAAAATGATCATTTCTGTCCGGGTGGAACAGGAGCGGATACCGAGGCGAGATGCATCCTCCGATGCAGATCGGCGGGGTGAAGGCGGACGAGTCGGCCTGTAGGCCGGGTTCTGTCCTTCACTCGCGTGAAGGGGCGACCATCCATCTAGGGCCGGCGTTGCCGCCGGCCTCGAGCGGTCTACCCGCGCGGCTCGGGCGGGCAGCCCTCGAACGTCGCGCGCGGGACGCTCCTCGCGGAGCGCCCCTTCTTGACCTTGCTCCGGGTGGGGTTTACCGAGCCGCCCACGTCACCGTGGGCGCTGGTGGTCTCTTACACCACCGTTTCACCCTTACCCCTCTTGCGAGAGGCGGTCTGTTCTCTGTGGCACTGTCCCGCGGGTCACCCCGGGTCGGCGTTACCGACCACCCTGCCCTGTGGAGCCCGGACCTTCCTCGGCGGGCCCGCAAGGGACCCGACGCGGCCGCCCGGCCGGCTCGTCCGCCGTGCCGCCTAGCTTATCCGCTCCCGGGCGGCCTCCGGCCGGGCAGGCTCCGCCCCTCCCCATGCCCCGCTCTCAGCGCAGGTGCGAGGTGTCGTTGAACGACTTCACCACGGCCGGGCCGTCGGCGTAGTACTCGACCAGGGACAGGCAGGCCAGGTCGAGGTGCATGCGGTACAGCGCGGCGGGCGGAGCCAGCAGCGCGAGCCGGAGCAGCGTCTTGATCGGCGTCACGTGGGAGACGACGAGGACCGTCCTGCCCTCGTAGCGCTCGACGAGCCCGTCCCGGACCGCCTCGACCCGCCGTGCCGCGGTCTCGAAGCTCTCCCCGCCCGGCGGCGCGACGGCCGGATCCGACAGCCACGCCTTGAGCTCGTCCGGCCAGCGGCGCTGGATCTCGGTGAAGGTGTGGCCCTCCCAGTCGCCGAAGTCGACCTCCCGGAGGTCCTCCTCGACGAGCACCTCCAGGCCGGTCCTGGCGGCGACGGCCTCGGCGGTGGCCCGCGCCCGCTTGAGCGGGGAGCTGACGATCGCCTGCACGCCGTACGACGGCTGCGAGAGCCTGGCCGCGGCGGCCTCGGCCTGGGCGGCGCCGTTCGCGGTGAGCTCGGGGTCCCCGAGGCCGGAGAACCTGCGCTCGACGGAGAGCGGGGTCTCGCCGTGGCGGAGCAGGATCAGGGTGGTGGCCGCGGTGGTCGGGGGGCGCCAGCCGGTGCCCGGGGCCGTGCCGGTGGCCGACGCCGTGCCGGTGGCCGGGGTCATGGCCGCGGCCGCCTTCGCCGGGAGGCCGGACGGGACCTCGGAGACGTCGGTCGGGTCGAAGAGGGCCCCCTGCGCGGCGGGCGCGGGGGCTCCGGTCCGCCCGGCGTCCGCGGACGCGTCGGGACCGGAACGCGGGGAACCGGCGGGGCGTTCCGGGACGCGAGCGGCACCGGCGGAGGCTCTCCCGGGGCCGACGGCTCCCCCCGTCGGAGCGGCTCCCTCCGCCGGGGCGGCCCCCGCCGCGGAGGCGGTCGAGCGCCACGGGAGGCCCTTGGCGGCGGCGTCCATCGCCTCGTTGGCCAGGCGGTCGGCGTCGGTGTTGCGCTCGCGGGGGATCCACTTCCAGGTGACCCGGAGGCGGCGGGCCAGGGCCGCGGCCTCCGAGGCGAGCGGGCGCAGGCCCTCGTTCTTGATCTTCCAGCGGCCGGCCATCTGCTCGACGACCAGCTTGGAGTCCATCCGCACCTCGGCCGCCGCGCCGTCCCCGGCCAGGTCCAGCAGGGCCCGCAGGCCGGCGATCAGCCCGCGGTACTCGGCGACGTTGTTGGTCGCGGTGCCGATCGCCGCGGCGTCCTCGGCGAGGATCTGGCCGTCGGCCGCGTCCTTGACCACCGCGCCGTAGCCGGCGGGGCCGGGGTTGCCCCGGGACCCGCCGTCGGCCTCGACGAGGTAGGACGTCACAGCCCGGACTCGGGGGTGCGGACCAGGATGCGGCGGCACTCCTCGCAGCGGATCACCTCGTCGTGCGGGGCGGCCTTGATGCGGTTGACGTCCGCGATGGACAGGCTCGTCCGGCAGCCCAGGCAGCGGCCGCCCTGGAGCATCGCGGCGCCGACGCCGAACTGCTCGCGGAGCTTCTCGTAGAGGGAGAGCAGGTCGGCGGGGACGTCTGCGGCGACGCCGGAGCGCTTGGCCTTCACCTCGCCGAGCTCCTTGTCGATCTCGGCGAAGACGGCGTCCCTACGGTCCTCGGCGGCGGCGCGGGCGGCGGCGAGCTCGTCGCGCTCGGCGGACAGCTTCACGACCTGCTCGTCGGCGGCCTCCCGGCGCTCCATGATCTCGAGCACCACCTCCTCCAGGTCGCCCTGGCGGCGGGTCAGCGAGGCGATCTCCGACTGGAGGCTGGCCAGGTCCTTGGGAGAGGAGACCTGGCCGGAGTCGAGGCGCTTCTGGTCCCGCTCGACGCGGACGCGGACCGAGTCGACGTCGGACTCGGCCTTGGACTGCTCCCTGGCCAGGTCGCCCGCCTCGGTCTCGGCGGCGATCACCTGCGTGGCCAGCCTGGCCACGCGGGCGGCGAGCTCGTCGATCTCGGCCAGTTCCGGCAGGGTGCGGCGGCGGTGGGCCAGCCGGTCGAGGACGGAGTCGACCTCGGCCAGGTCGAGCAGGCGCTTCTGGGATGCCGGGGCTGCTTTCACTTCATTCCTCGCACTCTGCTGTTGTAGTCCATGCGTCCGTGACCGTCTCGGAGACACGTGCCTCAACATTAATCCCCCGCGCCGCCAACCCTGACGTCAGCCGCCGGGCGGCGTCGGCCAGCCAGGGCCATTCGGTGGCCCAGTGGGCCGCGTCGACGAGCGCGGGACCGCCGGAGGAGGACGACGCCTCGGCGAACTCGCTGGCCGGATGATGGCGGAGGTCGGCGGTGAGGAAGACGTCGACTCCGGCGGCGCGGGCCGTGCCCAGGAGGGAGTCGCCCGCTCCCCCGCTCACCGCGACCCGCAGGACCTCCCGGTCGAGGTCTCCGGCGACGCGCAGGCCGCCCGCCGTGCGGGGCAGTCCCCGGGCGGCCCGCCGTACGAAGTCGCGCAGGGGCGTCGGCGCGGGCAGGGAGCCGACGCGGCCGAGTCCGCGGCGGGGGTCGGCGGCGGCGGGGCTCAGCGGGACCAGCGGCCCGGTCAGGCCCACGGCGCGGGCGAGCGCGTCGGAGACACCGGGGTCGGCGACGTCGGCGTTGGTGTGAGCGGTGTAGAGGGCCACGTCGTTCTTGATCAGCCGGTGGACCAGGCGGCCCTTGAAGGTGGTGGCCGCGACGGTCGTCGTGCCGCGCAGGTAGAGCGGGTGGTGGGTCACGATCAGGTCTGCACCCCATGCCAGGGCCTCGTCCGCGACGGCGGCGACCGGGTCCACCGCGAACAGGATCTTCCGGACGGGCTGGGCAGGGTCGCCGCAGACGAGCCCGACCGCGTCCCACGACTCCGCCCAGGCGGGGTCGTAGAGGGTCTCGAGCTCGGTGACGGCGTCGGCGAGGGTGGACACGTGCGGCAGACTACCGGCCCCGCCATCGTCGTCGCCTCCGCCCCTGTTTCCGGGCTCGCGGATCGCTTAATGTAAGTGGATCCTGACTCGTGGAGGGCCGGCGTATGAGTCCCACTGTCGCGATCATCGGTGCCGGGTTCGGCGGGCTGTGCATGGCCATCCGGCTGGAGCAGGCGGGCATCCGCTCCTACACGGTCTTCGAGAAGGGCGGCGACGTCGGGGGCACCTGGCGGGACAACACCTATCCGGGGGCGGGCTGCGACATCCCCTCGCACCTGTACTCCTTCTCCTTCGCGAAGTACTCCAGCTGGACCCGCCGCTACCCGGGGCAGCCGGAGATCCTCGCCTACCTGGAGTCCTGCGCCGACAAGTACGGCCTGCGCCCGCGCATCCGGCTGGGCGCCGAGGTCACCTCGATCGCCTTCGACGAGTCGCTGGGCCGGTGGCGGGTGCGCACGGCGGACGGCGAGCGGCTCTTCGACGTGGTGGTCTCGGCCGTCGGCCAGCTCAACCGGCCCCGCCTGCCCGACATCCCCGGCATGTCGTCCTTCGCCGGTCCCTCCTTCCACTCCGCCCGCTGGGACCACTCGGTGGACCTGACCGGCAGGCGGGTGGCCGTGATCGGGAGCGGGTCGTCGGCGGCCCAGCTGATCCCGCCGGTGGCCGAGGCCGCCGGTCACCTCGACGTCTTCCAGCGCACCCCCAACTGGGTGATCCCCAAGCCGGACGCCGTGTTCGGCCCGGCGGCGCGGGCGGCCTTCCGGTACGTCCCGTTCCTGCAGCGGGCCTACCGCGAGTGGGTCTACCGCTACGCCGAGGCCACCCTGCACAGCGCCCTGGCGGGCGGGTGGAGCACCGGGCTGCTCCGCAGGCGCGCCCTGGAGCACCTGCACGCCCGGATCACCGACCCGGAGATGCGGGCCAAGCTGACCCCGGCCTACCCGGTCGGCTGCCGGCGGGTCGTCATCGACAGCGCCTTCTACCCGGCACTGGCCCGGCCCGACGTGGACGTCGTCACCGACCCGATCGTCCGCGTCACGCCCTCGGGGGTGGAGACCGTCGCCGGCCACCGCGAGGCCGATGTGATCGTCTACGCGACGGGGTTCCGGACCACCGACTTCCTCGCGCCGATCGAGGTCGTCGGCAGGCAGGGCCGCCGCCTGCACGAGGAGTGGAAGGACGGCGCGGAGGCCTACCTGGGCATCGCGGTGCCGCACTTCCCGAACCTGTTCCTGCTGTACGGGCCCAACACCAACCTGGGCCACAACTCGATCGTCTTCATGCTCGAGTGCCAGGTCCGCTACATCATGGGCTGCCTGCCGTACCTCGCGGGCGCGGGGCCGATGGAGGTGCGGCCCGAGGCGATGGACGCCTGGCGGCGGAGGCTGGACCGGGCGATGGGCGACATGGTCTGGCAGGCGGGGTGCACCAGCTGGTACAAGAACGCGGCGGGCCGGGTGGTCAACAACTGGCCGGGGCCGACGACGCTCTACCGGCGCCTGACCCGCACGCCCCGGCCGGGGGCGTTCCGCTTCGGCGGGTGAGCGCACCGGAGCGGTAGCGTCGGTGCGCAACCGTCGTTCCCCGAGGAGGAACCCGCCCGTGCCCGCCGACCTCCCCAGCGCTCCGCACCACGACCTGCACCACCGCGCCGTGGTCGCCGACACCCACAACGACCTGCTGATGGCCGTGACGGCCCGGCCGCCGGAGCGCTGGGCGTCGTTCTTCCGGGAGCGCTGGCTGCCCCAGCTCCGCGAGGGCGGGGTGGACCTGCAGGTGCTTCCGGTGTTCGTCGACGACCAGTACCGGCCCGAGGGCGCGCTCCGGCAGACCCTGCGCATGATCGAGTGCGCGCACGCGCTGGCCGAGGGGAACGCCGCCGAGGTACGGCTCTGCACGGACGGCGCCCAGATCGACGAGGCCCTCGCCGAGGGCAGGATCGCCCTGGTCCTGGCGCTGGAGAGCATGCCCGGCCTGGACGCGAGCGTCGAGCTGCTGCCCGCCCTGCACCGGCTGGGCGTGCGGGTCGCCTCGATCGCCCACTGGGGCCGCACTCCGCTGGCGGACGGCAGCGGCGAGGACGCGACCGGGAGCAGGCTGACGGCCGCGGGGGTGGCGGCGGTCCGGGAGATGGAGCGCCTCGGCATGGTCTTCGACGTCTCCCACCTGGGCGCGTCGGGTGTCGAGCACGTGCTCGAGCTGGCCTCCCGGCCGGTGATGGCGACCCACTCGGCGGCCCGCGCCCTGCGGGACCACCACCGCAACCTCACCGACGAGCAGATCCGCGGCGTCGCCGCGACCGGCGGCGTGGTCTGCGTGAACTTCCTGGCGGCGTTCCTGTCGGAGGACCCCGCCGAGTACACCGTGGACCGCCTGGTGGACCACATCGCGCACGTGGCGGGCGTGGCCGGGATCGACCACGTGGGCCTCGGCCCGGACTTCATCCGCGAGGTCATGCACGACGTCACGCCGCCGTGCTGCGAGGCCGGCGTCAGCGGGCTCGACGTGCTGGCGGCCGTCCCCGGCCTGGCCGGGCCGTCCGGCCTGCCACTGGTCACCGAGGCCCTGGACCGGCACGGCTTCGCCGAGGAGGAGATCGTCAAGATCCTCGGCGAGAACGTCCTGCGCCTGTTCCGCGCCGAGCTGGGCAGGCCCGCCTGAGCCCGGGGCCGTCCCGGCCCGCCGTCCTCAGCCCTTCCAGACGCCGGTGGCCGCGGCGGCCGCGGCGTAGTCGGTGAAGTCGCGGGGGGCGCGGCCCAGCGCGCGCCGGACCCCGTCCCCCAGGTGGGCGTTGCGGCCGTCGAGGACCTTGCCGAACATGGCGGCCAGCACCTCCGCCTCCTCGGCCGGCACGCCGTACTCCACCAGCATGGACGCGTACCCGTCGGCGGAGACCGGGACGTAGCGGACCTCCCGGCCGGAGGCCTCGGCGATCTCCGCGGCGGCCTCGGCGAAGGTCAGCAGCCGGGGACCGGTCACCTCGTAGACCCGGCCCGCGTGGCCGGGCTCGGTGAGGGCCGCGACCGCCACGTCCGCGATGTCTCCGGCGTCGGCGAACGGCTCGGCGACGTCCCCCGCCGGGAGCGCGACCACACCGCCGAGCACCGGCTCCAGCAGGTGGCCCTCGTCGAAGTTCTGGCAGAACCAGCTCGCGCGCACGGCCGTCCACTCGGCGCCCGAGTCCCGCACGGCCTCCTCCGCGCGCTCCGCCTCCTCCTCGCCCCTGCCGGACAGCAGGACCAGGCGGCGGGCTCCGGCGGCCACGGCCCGCCCGGCCAGCGCGCCGACCGCCTCGACGGCGCCGGGCGCCACCAGGTCGGGCTGGTAGGAGATGTACACCGCCCCTGCGCCCCGCAGCGCGGGCTCCCAGCTGCCCGGGTCGTCCCAGTCGAACGGCGGGTCGCCCGCCCGGGAGCCGATCCGCACCGGCAGGCCGCGCGCCCGCAACCCGGCCGCCACCCGCCTCCCGGTCTTGCCGGTGCCGCCCGTGACCAATGTCGTCTTCTCCGTGCCGTTCTCCGTCATGGGGCAAGTCAATCCCGGCCGGCCGGAGCCTTCCATGGCCGAGGATCTCGCCTCCATGTCCGTACGTCCACGGCGGTCGGACCGCGCAGTGCTCCCACTCAGCCAGAAAGTCGTTGTTTATCGGTATATCAGCGCCTTCAACCCCTTGATCGTTAACATCGCCGGATGATCACTCTTTCCGCGGCCCGGCAGACCGGGAGCCGCATGGCCTGGCTCGACGCCCTGCGCGGCATCGCCGCCGTGGCGGTGGTCTTCGAGCACGCCTTCAAGTTCCTGCTGCCCGAGGCGCGGCTGCCGGTCAAGGCGGTCTTCGAACCAGGCTGGTACGGGGTGCTGGTGTTCTTCCTGGTCAGCGGCTACATCGTGCCGGCGTCGCTGGAGCGGCGAGGCAGTGTCCGGGCCTTCTGGATCTCCCGTCTCCTCCGGCTGTACCCGCTGTTCGGGGTGTGCCTGGCGGGCGTGGGGGTGCTGATGGCGGCCGGGTGGGACGGCCTGCACGTCTGGTGGGGGTCGCGGCCGGTCTCCATGACGGTGGGTCATCTGACGATGCTGCAGAACCTGCTGCACGTACCGAACCTGGTCAATGTGCTGTGGACGCTCTCCTACGAGATGGCCTTCTACCTGCTGGTGACCGCGGTCTACGTCCTCGGCCTGCACCGCGGGAGCACCGCGGGCGCGCTCGGCCTCACCGCGGCGGCCGTGCTGGGCGCGGGCACGCTGCCGGTCGCGCTGCTCTCGACCGGTGGATCGGGCCGGATGCTGGCGGTCGTGCTGGTGGTGACCGCGCTGGTGGCGACGGGGCTGGCGGCGGTGCTCGCGGGCCCGGACCGGGTACGGCGGGCGGGCGCGATCGTCATCGCGGTCACCGTGCTGGCGCTGCTGGCGGTCAACCAGAGCTTCCCCGCCCCCGGGCAGGGACTGCTGATCCTGGCCACCATGTTCTCCGGCACCGCCCTGTACCGGGCCGAGCAGGGCCAGATCCCCTGGAGGCGGGCCGGGTGGGTGGCTCTGGTGCCGCTGGCCGGGATCTGGCTGGCGCACGGCGAGGCAGGGCTTCAGACGGCGATCGCCGCCGCCTGGTTCACCTTCGCCGGCGGCATGGCGCTGCGGCGCCGCAGGGTGCCGCAGGCCCTGGCCTGGCTGGGACTGGTCAGCTACTCGATCTACCTGCTCCATCCCCTCCTGCTGGAGGGCGTCGAGCGGTTCTGGCCCGAACCGCTGGCCGTACCGCTGGGTCCGCGGCTGGTGGCGCTGGCGGGCGTGCTGGGGCTGCTGCTCGGTGTCAGCGCGTTGACCTGGCGGTTCGTGGAGGCTCCCGCGCAGCGGCTGGGCAGGAGCCTCATCGCGCGGGTTCCGGACCGGGCCCCGCGGAGCGGGCGGGGGTGAGGGCCGCCGGGCCCGGCTCCTCCGTGGTCCCGGCTTCGGCACGGACGCGGGTCCCAGGCACCGCTCACCGGGTCGCCGGTGAGCGGTGCCACCGGGGCTACCGGTGCTCCAGGTAGTCCTCGCGGACCCGGGAGCGGGAGAGCTTGCCCGTGGGGGTGCGGGGCAGCTCGTCGCGGAACTCGACCACCCGGGGGTGCTTGAAGCGGGCCAGGCGCGGCCCGAGGTGCTCCAGCAGTTCCTCGGCCGAGGGCCGGGGACCGGGCAGCGGCTGGACGAGCGCGACCACGACGTGTCCCCACTCCTCGTCCGGCACCCCGATCACCGCGGCGTCGGCGACCGCCGGATGCTCCAGGATCGCCGCCTCGACCTCGGCCGGGTAGATGTTCACCCCGCCGGAGACGATCAGGTCGGTCCGGCGGTCGCACAGGAACAGGTAGCCGTCGGCGTCCAGGTAGCCGATGTCGCCGGGGGCGTACCAGCCGTCCCGCATGCTGGCGGCGGTCTTGGCCGGGTCCTTGAGGTATTCGAACCGGTTGGTCGCCGACCTGACGTGGATCAGGCCGGGCGCACCGGGTGGGAGCTCCTCGCCGTCCGGGCCGAGGATCCTCGCCTCGAACGCCGGGGCCGGACGGCCGACCGTGCCGGGGCGCGCCAGCCAGTCGTGCGGCTTGACCGCGAAGGCGATGGCGGACTCGGTGGAGCCGTAGTACTCGTACAGGACCGGGCCCCACCATTCCATCATCTGCTTCTTGTCCGCCACCGGGCAGGCGGCGCCGGTGTGGACCACCTGCCGGAGCGAGGACACGTCGTACTTCTCGCGGACCTCGGCGGGCAGGCGCAGCATCCGGTGGAACATCGTGGGCACCATCATCGCGTTGGTGACCCGGTGGCGCTCGATCAGCTCCAGGACGGTCACCGGGTCGAACCTCGGCGCGATCACCAGCGTGTGCCCCAGGTGCAGGGCGAACAGGGTGTGCGCGCACGGGGCCGAGTGGTACATCGGCGAGGTGACCAGGTGGACCTCGTCGCCCGGCCGCAGGTCGCAGACCTCGCCGAGGAACCACGTGTAGAGCGGGACGGCCTGCTCCGGCTCGGCGCCGGACAGCGGCCGCCGCACCCCCTTGGGGAACCCGGTGGTGCCCGAGGTGTACCACATGACCGCGCCCGCGGTCCGGTCCCGCGGCGCGGTCTCCGGCTGCCCCTCGGCCAGCGCGGCGGTCCCGCCCGACTCGGGCGTGACCGTGATCCGGGCCTCGCTGTCGGCGAGGATGTAGCCGATCTCGCTCTCGGTCAGGTGCCAGTTGACCGGCACGTGGTACAGCCCGATCTGGCCGGTGGCCAGGAGCATGACCACCGCGTCGATCCCGTTGGGCAGCACCCCGGCGACCGCGTCACCCGGGCCGAGGCCCCGCGCCCGCAGCCCGTGCGAGACCCGGTTGACGCGGGCGAGCAGCTCGCCGTAGGTGGTGACGGTCCCGTCGGTGTCGATCACGGCCCTGCGCCCGGGGTCGGCCTCGGCGATCCGGTAGAAGCCCGGCAGCCCGCTGATGTCGGTCACGGGTTCCCCTCTCTGTGCGGCTCTACAGCTCCAGCAGGTCGGCGAGGCGGGCGCGGTGGACCCGCGGCGGGCCGAGGAGCACCTCGTCCGCCTTGGCGCGCTTGTAGTACAGGTGGGCGTCGTGCTCCCAGGTGAAGCCGATGCCGCCGTGCAGCAGGAGGCTGCCGGAGGCGACCTCGAAGCAGGCGCGGCCCAGGTACGCCTGGGCCAGCGCGGCGGCTCCGGGCAGTTCGGCGGGGGCCTCGTCGGCGGCCCAGGCGGCGTACCGGAAGATCGACTCGGCCTGCTCCAGCGTGCAGTGCATGTCGGCGAGCCGGTGCTTGACGCCCTGGTAGGAGCCGATCACCCGGTTGAAGGCGACCCGGATCCTGCTGTAGGCGACGATGGCCTCCAGCGAGGCCCGCAGCACGCCGAGCTGCTCGGCCGCCACCGCCACGGCGAACAGGTCGCGGGCGCGGGCGATCCCGGCGGCGGAGACGGCCGCCACCTCGCCGCCCGGCTCCACCAGGGCCTGCCGGCGGGTGGGGTCGAGGGTCCGCAGCGGGCGCCGCTCGCCGTCGGTGCGGGCGAGCACCCGGTCGCCGTCGATCGTCAGGACCACGTCGGCCTCGGCCCCGTTGAGCGCCCGGTTCCCGTCGAGGACGACGGTCGCGGTGGTCGTCCCGGCGGCGACGCCGGCCAGGATCTCCTTCTCGCCCGTCTCGGTGAGCAGGATCGCGGCCAGCGTGGTGGCCAGGAACGGCCCGGGCAGCAGCGCCGCGCCGGTCTCCTCCAGGACGACCGCCAGCTCGGCGTGCCCGGCGCCGGTCCCGCCCCGCTCCTCGGGCACGGTCAGGCCGGTCAGGCCGAGCTCGCCGGTCAGCCGCCGGTAGACCTCCGGGTCGTGGCCGGGCTCCGACTCCATCGCCCGCCGTACGGCCGGCATGGGCGAGGCGGCGGCGAGGAAGGAGCGGACGGCGTCGCGCAGCTCGCGCTGCTCCGGGGTGGGCACGAGTCTCATCGGGGGGCCTCTCCGCTCGTCCTGAGCTCCTTGAACGGCACGTTCTTGTCCGTGCGCGGTTCGGGGGGCAGGTTCAGCACGCGCTCGCTCACGATGTTGCGCATGATCTCGTTGGTGCCGCCGCCGAGGGCCATCGCGGGCGCGAGCGAGACGGCGTGGGCCAGCCCGCCGCCCCCGGCCTTCCCGCCGTCTCCTCCGGCCCCGTCCCCGGTCCCGGCCCCGGCCCCGGGTCCCTCCCCGTTCCCGGTCCCGCCCGGGGATGCGTCCCCGGGCCCGTCCTCGATCCAGGCGACGGCCTCCGGCCCGGCCAGCGAGGTGGCCAGGTCGGCCTGGAACATGGTCAGCTCGGCCAGCAGCAGCTTGGCCGCGCTGCCCCGGGCGCCGGGGAAGATCCCGGCCTTCGTCTCCTGGGCGAGCCGCTGGTTGAACAGGGCCAGGGCGCGGGAGCGGATGTGCAGCTCGACGAGCCGGTCGCGGACCACGGGGTCGGCGGTGTCGGCGGTGCGGCGCAGCGCCTCGAAGGCGACCGGGTTGTCCTTCTGCCCGCCCATTCCGACGCCACTGGAGATCGACAGGCGTTCGTGGAGCAGGGTGGTGACGGCGCAGTTCCAGCCGTCGCCGACGCGGCCGACCACGTTCTCCGCGGGGATGTGCACGCCGTCGAAGAAGATCTCGTTGAAGTGGGCGCGGCCGGTCATGTCGCGCAGCGGCCGGACGGTGACGCCGGGGGCGTGCATGTCCACGATGAACATGGTCAGGCCCTTGTGCTTGGGCACGTCCGCGTCGGTGCGGGCGAGCAGCAGGCCCCAGTCGGCGTGCTGGGCGACCGAGGTCCAGACCTTCTGCCCGTCGACCACCCAGCCGCCGTCGGTGGCCGCGGCCCTGGTCTGCAGTGCGGCGACGTCGCTGCCCGCGGCGGGCTCGGAGAACAGCTGGCACCAGATCTCCTCGCCGCGCAGCAGCGGCCGCAGGTGGCGGCGGCGCTGGGCGTCGGTGCCCAGGTCGACGAGGGTCGGCCCGCACATGCCGAGGCCGATGGAGAAGACGTAGGTCGGCAGGGTGAAGGCGGCGGCCTCGGCGGCGAAGGCGCGTTCCTCTGCCTGGGTGAGGCCCTGCCCGCCCCACTCGGCCGGCCAGGTGATGCCCGAGTAGCCCGCGTCGTACAGCTTCGCCATGAACTCCTTGGCGGCGGCGACCCCGCCGGGGTCGGAGGCGCCCCCCGCCCGGCCGTCCGGGCCGTCCTGGGCGTTGGCCTCCAGCCAGGTCCTGGCCCGCCGCCGGTACTCCTCGAGATCCATGTCCACTCCAATCAGTGCCCACTTACTCTAACGAGCGGCGGCGCGGCCGTACAGAGCATTGCTCTACACCGGACCCGGAGATGATCTTTGCCCCTTCTTGGCCATGTATCGCCAGGTAATGGCAATTAATCCGCCTGGTGGGGTCGTCTGGGTTCGGGGGGAAGGTCGGTGTGATCACACGTCATTCGTGGTCCGTCCGAACCCGGCTGACGCTGATCGCCGTCGCCACCGCCGCCCTGTCCGGCCTCGTCATCACCACGGTCGCCACGCTCGCCCTCTACGACCTGGCCCGCGACTACCAGACCAACCAGGTGGCCGGCGCCGCCCTGGAGGTCGTCCACCTCGCCCAGCGGGGGCGGCTGCCCGCCGTGCTGGAGCACGGCAACGGGGTCGGCAGCCAGGTGCTGGACTCCTCCGGGCGGGTCGTCGCGGCCACCCCCGACCTGGCCGGAGCGCCCCCGGTCGCGGACTTCCGGCCCGGCGGGGACGACGTCATGGCCGGCCGCGAGCTGTGCGACCCGCCCCGGATGCCCGGGGAGTGCGTGATCGCCGTGGCCTTCCGCATCGACCGGCCGGGCGGCGACTGGCTCGTCTACTCCCTCGGCGCGATGATCCCCTGGTACGTGCACTCGGGGCTGTTCGCCTTCCTCGTCACCGTCTCCCTGCTCATCGTGGTGCTGGCCGGGGCCGGCGCCTACCGCACGGTGACCGGGGCGCTGAACCCGGTGAACGCGATCACCGGTGAGCTCGCGGAGATCACCGCGACCGACGTGGGCCGCCGGGTCCCGGTGCCGCGCGCCGAGGACGAGATCAGGCAGCTGGCCGAGACCATCAACCAGACCCTCGACCGGCTGGAGGAGGCGGTCGAGCAGCAGCGCCGGTTCGCCTCCGACGCCTCCCACGACCTGCGCAGCCCGCTCACCGCGATGCGCACCCAGGTGGAGGAGGCCCTGCAGTATCCCGAGGACGTCGACTGGACCGCCAAGGCGCAGGCGATGCTCGCCAGCCTGGACCGGCTCCAGGCGATCGTCGCCGACCTGCTGACGCTGGCCAGGCTCGACTCCGGCGCGCCCGCCGCCGAGGAGGCCGTCGATCTGGGCGAGCTGGCCGGCGGCGAGCTGGACCGCCGGCCACGCCGGGTCGAGGTGGTCAGGAGGCTGGAGCCGGGTGTGCGGGTGACCGGCGACCCGCTCCGGCTCTCCCGGCTGCTCACCAACCTGATGGACAACGCCGAGCGGCACGCCGTCTCCGCCGTCACGGTGACCGTGGCCGCGCGCGGGGACACCGCCGTCCTGGAGGTGCTCGACGACGGCGCCGGGATCGCCCCCGAGCAGCGGGAGGTGGTCTTCCGCCGGTTCACCCGGCTGGACGCCGCCCGCAGCAGGGACGCCGGGGGCACCGGCCTGGGGCTCTCCATCGCCAGGGAGATCGCCGCGTCCCACGGCGGGACCCTGCGGATCGAGGACAGCCCGAAGGGTGCCCGGTTCGTCCTGCGCCTGCCGGTGGCGCGCCCGTGACCCGCCGGCCCGGAGGGCGTCCGGTCCGCCCCGCACCCGCCGGCGGGCCCGCCGACGCGCCCGCCGCCGGGCGGCGGCCGGGCGCCACCACCAGGAGCATCGCCGCGGCGATCAGCCCGCCGCCGAGCAGGACGCTCCCGGTGAGCGCCTCGCCATAGGCGACGGCGGCCAGGGCGGTCACCCAGAGCGGCTGCGACGACAGGATCACCGCGGCGGGCACCGGCGGGACGTGGGCCTGGCCGAAGGAGCGGGCCAGGAAGCCGAGTGCGCAGGCCACGATCGACAGGTGGCCCAGGATCGCCCAGTCCCCGGGGGTCCGGGGCAGGGTCAGGCCGTCCGGGACTGCGAGCACGCCGGTCATCGCGGCGATGACGCCGAGCTGGATCACGGTGACCGCGTAGGCGTCCCGCCGCGCCCGGCCGGAGGCGCCGAGGACCAGCGTGTGCGCGGAGTACAGCACCGCGGCCAGCAGGGTGACGCCCAGCGCGGGCAGGGAGACGTCCTGCCCGGGGGTCCCGCGCAGGAGGGTGAAGGAGACCAGCGCGACCGCCGCCAGGGCCACCGCCCCCCACGTCCGCCGCGACAGGCGGGTGCCCAGCACCGCCAGGCCGAGGATCGGGGTGATCACCACGTAGGAGCCGACCGTGAACCCGGAGACGGGTGAGGGCAGGTCGTGCAGCGCCACCGCCTGGGCGGTCTGCCCCACCCCGAACAGCAGGCCGAGCAGGATCCCGGTGGGCCAGGTGCCCTCGGGCAGCCCGCGCAGGCAGCCGGGGCGGAGCGCGAGCAGCACCAGCGTGGCCAGGCCGTACCGCTCGGCCAGCAGGTCGGCCACCGGCATGCGGGCGATGAGGTCCTTCATCAACGGGAAGGCCGACCCCCAGGCCGCGCTGACGAACAACAGGAGGGCGGCGCCCAGGAGGGGCCGGGGCACTGACGACACCGGTGCTGCCATACGGGAAGGGTGGCATCACCCTGAGCCACCGGAAGACGGCCTTCGGTCGTGGGGGGTGGGCTGAATACAACCCTGAGGGAAGGACGCACCTCCCGCGGGCGACAGACGCCACTCCGGGGTGACGAAAAGGACCCTCCGTTCTGAAAGACCTCAGTTTTCCGGGCTTTCCGCCTTATTGGATTCTCCGTACAATACGGTGCAGGAGATCCGAGAGGGAGGGCCGCATGACAGCGACTCCGCGCACCACCGCCGATCAGGAGCGCGACCGGGCGGTCACGGAGAGGCGCGCCTACGAGGCGGTCATCGAGCGCCTCTCCAAGGCGTCGGTCGACAAGCACTGGGAGCCCTACGTCGACATCCCCTGGGACGATCCCGACTTCCTGGTCCGCCAGGACGACCCGCGCTGGGAGCTGCCCGGGGTCGACCGGCTGGGCGGCTCGGCGTGGTACCGCGCGCAGCCGCCCGAGGTCCGCGCGAAGATCGGGCTGTGGCGGGTGGCGACCGCCATGAAGATCGGCCTGCAGTTCGAGAACCTGCTCAAACGCGGCCTGCTCAACTACGCCTACCGGCTGCCGAACGGCTCCCCCGAGTTCCGCTACGTCTACCACGAGACGATCGAGGAGGGGCATCACGGGATGATGTTCCAGGAGTTCGTCAACCGGACGGGACTCCCGATCCGCGGCATGCCCGGCCCGCTCAGCCTGCTCTCCCAGATCACGCCCTGGATCCCGCTGGTCTCCACCGAGCTGTTCTTCGTCTTCGTGCTCGGCGGCGAGGACCCCATCGACCACGTGCAGCGCAAGGCGCTGCGGGAGGGGCAGATCAAGCACCCGCTGGAGGAGGTCATCATGCGGATCCACATCGCGGAGGAGGCCCGGCACATCTCCTTCGCCCGGCACTACCTGCGCCGCCGGGTCCCCCGCCTGCCCCGCCTCCACCGCCTCCTGCTGGGCCTGGTCTCCCCCGTCGTGCTGGGCGTCATGGCCCGCATCATGCTCTCCCCGCCCGGATCGATGATCAGGGCGTTCCGCATCCCGGACGACGTCGTCCGGGAGGTCTACACCGACGACCCCCACATGGCGCAGGAGATCCGCGACTCGGTCTCCCGGACCCGTGAACTCTGCGCCGAGCTGGGCATGATGAACCGGGTCCAGCGGAGGGTCTGGAAGGCCATGGGGATCTACGACGAGCCCGCGCGGAAGGCGGCCGCATGATCGAGCGAGACGGGGAGCCGGACGGTGGTGTCCCGGCCCGCCGGGGCCGCAGGACCGCGATCGTGACCGGGGGCGCGTCCGGCATCGGCCGGGCCCTCTGCCGGGAGCTGGCCCGGCGCGGCCTGCACGTCGTGTCCGCCGACCTCGACGGGGAGGGCGCCGCGCGCACCGCCGAGGAGTTCGGCTGCGCGGGCGCCGCGGTCGACGTCACCGACCCGGAGGCGGTGCGCGCGCTCGTCCGGGGGGTGCGGGACGAGCACGGGCGGCTCGACTTCGTCTTCAACAACGCGGGCATCGCGGTCGGCGGCACCACCGACGAGCTCACCCTCGACCACTGGAACCGCACGATCGACGTGAACCTGCGCGGCGTGGTCCACGGCGTGCACGCCGCCTACCCGATCATGATTGAGCAGGGCTTCGGGCACATCGTGAACACCGCCTCGCTGGCCGGGCTGACCCCCGCCCCGCTGATGCTCCCCTACACCGCGACCAAGCACGCCGTGGTCGGGCTCTCACTGGCGCTGCGGGCCGAGGCCAGGGCGCACGGCGTGCGGGTGAGCGTGGTCTGCCCGGGCTTCACCGACACCCCGCTGCTCGACCACGCCAACCCGGGCCTGCCGCAGACCGCCACGAGCGCGGGCGCCCGCCTGGCCGCGGTCCGGGCGCAGGGGCGGCTCTACTCCGTCGACGCCCTGGCCGGCGACGTCATGCGGGGCGTCGCCCGGAACAAGGCCCTCATCGTGGCCCCGGCCTCGAGCCGGCTGCTCTGGCGCGGGGTACGGCTCTCGCCCGCGGCCGCGGTCCGGGTGATCTCCCTGGCCGCCCGGCGGCTGCGCGGCTGACCGGCCGCGGGCCGCACGGCCGGACCGCCGCACGGAGACCGTGCACACGGAGACCGTGCACGAGAAGGCGGTGTGCGAGCAGGCGGTGTGCGAGCAGGCCGTGGGCGGGCAGGCGGTGTGCGAGAAGGTGGTGTGCGGCCGGACCGGGGGAAACGGGCGGGAGCCCCCGGACCGGCCGCGGCTCAGTGAGCGAGTCCGACGTACTCGAACCAGTCGAAGTCGGCCGTGTTCCCGCCGTTCCCGCCGTTCCCGCCGTTCCCGCCGTTCCCGCCGTTCCCGCCGTTCCCGCCGTTCCCGCCGTTCCCGCCCGCGGCGTACATGCCGATGTAGGCGCCGGTGAAACCGCCCGCCACGGTGGAGCTCAGCAGGCGTCCGTCCACCGGGTCCCCCACCGGCAGCCACTCGCCCGGGGCCGTGGCGCAGCGCATGCGGTACTCCTGGCCCCGCGCCTCGATCCCCAGCACGATCCGGCCGCCCGGCACCGGGACGCGGGCCGTGACCTCCTCCTTCCCGCCCTCCCGGCGGACCACCTCCAGCCCCCGTTCCGTGAGCACGTAGCGGATGTGGAAGTCGTCGTTCTGCACCAGCACCAGCCCCGCGCACTCGCCGGGGCCGGGGGTGAAGTCGAGCGAGGCGTGCACCGCGAAGTCCCGGTGCTGCTGCCGCCGCGCCACCAGGCTCGGGTTCGCCCGCTCGCAGAGCGTCTGCGGGCGGACCCGCAGCCGCAGGTGCCCGGGGCGCTCGGTCAGGCTCCAGTACGGCTCGCGCGGCGTGCGCAGGTGGTTCCAGCACGGCGCCAGCCGCGGCGCGTCGAAGTGGTCGCAGGCGGGCTCGGCGGGCCAGCGGTGCTCGGGCAGGTCCGGGGCCGGGCCGTACGGCTCGACCCGTGACACGAGCGGCCAGCCGTCCTCCCAGCGGACCGGCGTCAGGAAGGTCTCCCGGCCGAGGTTGTAGTGGTAGCCCCCGTAGGGGCGCATGGCGAGCAGGACCATCCACCACTGCCCGTCCGGCGTGCGGACCAGGTCGGCGTGACCGGTGCCGGTGATCGGGTGGTCGCGGCCCAGGTCGCGGTGGGTGAGGATGGGATTGCGCGGGTTGCCCCGGTAGGGGCCGGTCACCCGCTCCGACCGCGCGACCGTGACCGCGTGGTCGATGTCCGTGCCGCCCTCTGCGATCATCAGGTAGTAGCGGCCGTCCACCTTGTACAGGTGGGAGGCCTCCGGCCAGACCGCGTCCCGCAGCGCGCCGGTCCAGAGCACGTGCTCCGGCCCGGTCAGGGTCATGGACTCGAGGTCCAGCCCGCGCAGGAAGACCTCGCCGAGGCCGTCGTCGCCGACCGGCCGGTTGGCGGTGACCCACGCGCTCCCGTCGTCGTCGAAGAAGAGCGACGGGTCGAAGGCCGTCGGCAGGTCCAGCGGGTACGGGTCGCTCCACGGCCCCGCCGGGTCGGTCGCGGTGACCACGAAGTTCTCCATCCCGTCCACCAGCGTGGTGATCATGTAGAACACGCCGTCGTGGTGGCGGATGGTGGGGGCGTAGATCCCGCCGCTCGGCCGGATCCCGTCCAGCGCGAGCTGGGACGGGCGGTCCAGCACGTGCCCGAGCTGCCGCCAGTTCACCAGGTCGCGGCTGTGGAAGACCGGCACCCCGGGATACCACTCGAAGCTGGAGGTGACCAGGTAGTAGTCCTCCCCCACCCGGCAGATCGACGGGTCGGGGTGGAATCCCGGGATGACGGGGTTGCCGAACGTCCTCACGTGCTCTCTTCCGCTTTCTCGTACCGTTTCCCGGCTCACCGGGCGAACCCGAGCACGCCCCAGCGGGCGGTGCTGAGGTGGGCCCGGCCGGTCGGGTCGCTCCAGGTCGCCGCGGCGGTACGGCTCGCCCCCGTCGCGTCGTTCACCTGGACGTCGAAGCCCAGCAGCGCGTCCCCGCCGAGGGCGGCGGTCGGCAGCCCGATCGTGGCCTCGACGACGTACCCGCCGGGCACCTGCCGGACCGCGCTCGTCAGGTTGCCCTCGATGGCGGCGGGGTCCAGGGGGCCGCCGACGGTCCGCCTGCCGGTGAAGGAGATCCGGTACTGGCCGTCGTCGTCGCCGTAGCCCTTGGTCTTGCCGTTGTCGGCGTCCACGAAGATCTCCACCGAGTCCTGCTGCCAGGGGTCGGGAGACTCCTCGCTGAGCCGCGGGTCGCTCACCCGGGCGAGCACGTGCAGGCGTCCGGCGTCCCACAGCGTGCGCACCCTCGCGGTCGCCCCGGCCGAGCCCTGGACCCAGGTCGCGGTCCGGATCTCCGGCGCCCTGGCCCACACGGCGTCCACGGTGCCGTCGATCTGCGGTGTGCCCCGGGCCGCCGTGGTCGTGCGCACCGCCGGGACGGGGGTCATCTCGCCCGCCCAGACCAGGGCGTCCTGCGAGGAGGCGTCGCGGACGGTCAGCCGGACCCCGCCGGCGCCGGAGGCCCCCGCGGGCAGCAGCGCCTCGACCCGGTAGCCGCCGGAGGTCTTCCCGACGTGCGCCCGCAGGCCCTTGGCGTGCGGGCCGGTGCGCCGGATCACGTGGTCGGTTCCGCCGACCGTCACGGTGACGGCGTCCTGCCCGTCCCGCGCGGGGTCGGTCACCTCGGCCAGCACCGACAGGCCCTTGGCGGAGCGGCGGAACTGGATCCCCGCCGACAGGTCGCCGTTCCGGGCCAGGCGCACGTCGGGCAGCAGGTCCCACTCCCGGTCGCGCCTGCCGTCGATCTTCGGCGTGCCCTCGGGCACCTCGACGTCGTGGACCAGGGGCTCCAGCCTGGCCGGGTCGGCCACGCCCCAGTAGGCGGGCTTGGCCTGCAGCCGGTCGTCGAAGAGCAGCGGCGTGTTGAGCCGGGTGATGGGGAAGGTCGACAGCCAGGTGTCGTCGTCGGCCAGTCCCCAGAGCGTGACGGAGTTCAGGTGCCCGCTCTGCCTGCGGAAGACGTCGAAGATCTCCTTGTACCGGTGCCCCTGCTTCACCAGGAGCGCGGCGGGGATCTCGGGGTAGGACTGGACGAAGTCGGTGTAGACGCTGACGTCCAGCTCGGTGACCTGCTGGTCGACGCCGAGGCCGGCGATCAGCTCGATGGTCTCCTCGATCTCCGAGGCGTGCGGCTGCTCGATGTTGACGTGCAGCTGGTGGCCGACGCCGTCGATCGGCACGCCCTCCGTCCTGAGCCTCTTGACCAGCTCGTACAGGGCCCGGCGCTTGCGCGGGAACTCGGTGTTGTAGTCGTTGATGTAGAGCTTGGCGTCCGGGTCGACCTCCCTGGCCACCCGGAAGGCGGTGCGGATGTAGTCCAGCCCGGTGGTCTGGAACCACTTCGACCGGCGCAGGCCGTCCGGCTGGTTCTCGTCGACGACCTCGTTGACCACGTCCCAGGCGTACAGCCTGCCCTTGTAGCGCCCGGCCACGGCCCGGATGTGGTTCTCCAGCCGGCGCAGCACGTCGGCCTTGGTGCCCTCGAACACCCAGTCGGGCGTCTGGCTGTGCCAGGCGAGGGTGTGGCCGCGCACCTTGAGCCCGTTCGCGTGGGCGTAGTCGACCAGGTGGTCGCCCTCGGCGAAGGTGAACTCGCCCTCGCGCGGCTCGGTGGCGTCCCACTTGAGCTGGTTGCCGGGGGTGACGCTCTCGAAGTGCCTGCGCAGCAGCTCGCCGTGCTCACCGAGCGTCTGGGGGCGCTGCACCGCGGTGCCGATGGTGAAGCCGAGGACGTCCTTGAGCGCGGGGATGTCCCGCTGGATCGGCACCGCCGGGACGTGGACCAGGGTGAAGTCGTCCACGGCGAACGGCGTGGTGCCCGAGGCCGACTCGACGTACACCGCCAGGAAGTCGACGTCGTGGCCGAGCGTGTAGGTGCCCTTCAGCTCGGTCCACTGGCCGGCCGCGACCTCGCGGGGCGCGGCGATCTGGTCGTAGCTCGGCGTGTCCCCGCTGCGCCGTTCGATCGACAGGCCCAGCGAGGTCGCCTCCTCGGGACGCACCCAGACCGAGGCCGTGTACTTGGCGCCCTTGGCCATCACCGGCAGGACGTCCAGCGCCGGCCCGTCCCAGGAGGCGGAGCGGTCCGACACGGCCAGGCCGTACCCTCCCTGCCGCGCGGCGGCGGGGGTGGCGGCCAGGGTGGCGGAGGCTCGTGCCCGCCATCCCTGGACGGTGCCGGTCTCGAAGTCGGTGCTCGTCCCGTTCCCGTCGCCGGAGCCGGGCTCCTCGGTGATCGTGACGTCGTCGAGGCGGTAGGCGGCGGCCGGGTCGGAGCTCTCGGCGTACAGCTGCAGATCGGTGGAGGCGCCGGTGAAGGTGTACCGTCCCGACAGCTCCACCCATCCGGTGTCCCCGACGGTGGCGGCGGCGACGCGCTCGTAGACCGTGTCCCCTCCGTCGGGGGTGCGCTGCACGGTCAGTGCGATCGTGCTCTCCCCCGCCACCGCGCGGGCGAAGGCGGTGACCGCGTAGGTCCGCCCTTCGGCGAACCCCGGTGCGACGGCCGCCCCGTGCCAGTTCTCGCTGCGGCCGGTGACCAGCAGCGAGGCCGTCCCGGAGCGGGCGAGTTCGGACGAGGCGGTCACCGAGACCCCGTCGCCGCGGGGTGCCCACCCCTGCGTGCCGGATTCGAAGTCGTACGTCACCGGTTGCGCGGCGTGCGCCGGTCCCGGGACGGCGACGAGCGTCGCCAGGCACAGCAGGGCGGCGGTCAGCAGGGAGTGGAGGGAGCGGAGGGAGCTCATGGGGGGTGCTCTTCTCTCGGCGGACGGGACTCGGCGGGGGTGCGGCGGGCCCGGCTCAGCCCGCGAGGTTCGCGGTGAGCAGCTCGATGAGCGGCTCACGGCGCACGCAGGCCGGCAGGGAGAACGAGTCGGCCAGGGCGACCAGCTCTTCGTCGGACAGGCCCTTGAACAGGGCGGCGTACTCCGGCAGCAGCGCCTGCGCGACGAGGATGTGCCGGATCAGGTCGTCGGTCTGGTAGCGGGCGCCCCACGGGTAGGGGTCCCACTCGGGGAACTCGGTCTCCACCAGCTGGTGCAGCGGCGCCAGGACGTCGGCCGACTCCTCCATCGTGGAGCCCCACCGGTCGGCGCCCAGGCGCGTCTTCTTGGCGATGAAGTCCCCGAAGCGCCGCAGGTACGGCCCGGCGGGGTCCGCGCTCACCAGGCCCTGCAGGCCGACGTCCTTGTAGGTCCACAGCGCCCAGCCGGCCTGGTGCTCGTCGAAGATCTCCAGCTGGTCGGTGAGGATCTGGTAGCGCTGCGCGTCGATCTCGGGGTCGCCGGTGTAGACGGGGCCGAACTCGCCCACCCAGATCGGCGTGCCGGTCTCGCGCTGGAAGGCGGTGCGCCGCTCGAAGGTCCGCACCAGGTGGTCGCGGTCCACCCACTCGCCGCGGGTGTAGCCGGGGTACGGCCCGCCGTGCGCGAAGCCGGCCAGGGCGTAGTCGTGGCAGACGAAGACGGTGTTCTCGTAGACCTCGCGGAAGACCGAGAAGTCGGTGGAGTAGGTGTTGCCGTCCAGGAAGAGCACGTGGCCTGGGTCGACGGCGCGCAGCGCCTTGACCAGCCGGTCGTAGAACGGGCCGACCACCTTGCCGCTGGGGTCGCCGGGCTCGTTGACCGGGTTGTAGCCGGCCACGTAGGGCTGGTCGCGGTAGCGGTCGGCGATCGCCTCCCACATGTGCACCACGCGGTCCTGGAAGTGGCGGTGCTGCCAGAACGCGGCCACGTGGGTGGGGTTGTCGGAGTGCCAGTGCTGGTTCTGCGACCCGGGCACGGCGTGCAGGTCCAGCACGCTGTAGATGCCGCGCTCGGCGAGCAGGCCGATGACGCGGTCGAGGTGGCGGAAGCCGCGCTCGTCGATCTCGAACGGCCGGTCGTCGGACTCCAGGTGCCGGTAGTTGAACGGGATGCGCACGCAGTTCATCCCCGCGGCGGCCAGCAGGTCGGCGTCCTCGGGACCGAAGAAGGAGGTCAGCAGCCGGTCGAAGAACAGCTCCGCCCGGTCCTCCCCGATCGCCTCACGCACCGAGTCCCGCATCCCGGCCTCGTTGGCCGGGTAGCCGGTAATGAAGTTCTCCATGTTGAGCCAGCCCCCGAGGCCGACTCCACGCAGCCTCACCGGAGTGCCTGCCGAGTCGACGAGTTGGGATCCGGAGACACGCAGAGTCATCAAATCTCCCTTATCACGGAGAGTAGAGATCTTGTGAAAGTTTCATTGAACTTCCGAATGTTTCGCTCTCGGGCGAGGATAGATAATTGCCCGTTATGCGTCAATACGACCATGGAAGCGCTCCCAGTGACCGGTGACACAGCGGGAGGAAACCCCGAAACTTTTCGGGTACACTCCGTGCCATGCCAACGAAGAAGCGGGTGACGATCGCGCTGATCGCCGAGGAGGCCGGAGTCTCCGTCCCCACGGTGTCCAAGGTCATCAACGGCCGTCCGGAGGTCGCACCGGAGACCCGTCAGCGGGTGGAGCGCCTGCTCCACCTGCACGGTTACCAGCGCCGGGTCGGCCAGGCCGACGGGCCGGCGGGCCTGGTCGACCTGGTCTTCTCCGAGATCGAGAGCCCCTGGGCCATGGAGATCGTGCGCGGCGCCGAGACCGCCGCGCGCGAGGCCGGGGCCAGCGTCGTGATCTCCGTACTGCACACCCACGCCGGGCCCGGCCGCGACTGGCTGGAGCGCATCGCGGCCCGGCGCACCGACGGGGTGGTCATCGTGGCCTCCCGGCTCTCGGCCGGCCTGCAGCGCCAGCTCAGCGCCCGGTCGATGCCGTTCGTGGTCGTCGACCCCGAGGGCGAGCCCCCGCCCAACGTCGCCTCGGTGGGCGCCACCAACTGGAACGGCGGACTGGCCGCCACCCGGCACCTGCTGGAGCTGGGGCACCGCCGGATCGGGATCATCGGCGGCCCGGCCGACATGCTGTGCAGCCGGGCCAGGATCGACGGCTACCGGGCCGCGCTGGAGACCGCCGGCGTCGCCGTGGCCCCCGAGCTGATCCGCCGCGGCGACTTCCTGGTGGACTCCGGCCGCGAGCAGGGCCGCGAGCTGCTCGCCCTGGCCGACCCGCCCACCGCCGTCTTCGCCGGCAGCGACCTGCAGGCGTTCGGCGTGCTGGAGGCCGCCCGGCAGCGGGGGCTGCGCGTCCCGGAGGACCTCAGCGTGGTCGGCTTCGACGACCTGCCCCTGGCCCAGTCGGCCTGGCCCTCCCTGACGACCGTCCGCCAGCCGCTCCAGGAGATGGCCGCGCTGGCCACCCGCATGGTGGTGGCCTCCGGGCCGGGCGCCCCGGAGGCCAAGCGCGTGGAGCTGGCCACCGAGCTCGTCGTCCGGGAGAGCACGGCCCCGCCCCGCCACTGAGGGGACCCCTCCGGAGGCGCGCTCCCCGGCCTCCGGAGGGGGGTGTGAAAGCCCGCCCGAGGGGGTCCCCGGGAGGGTCCGCGAAGGGGCGCGCCCCACCGGTGCCGGCCGCCCGGCCCGCGGTGAGGCGCGCCGCCCGCTCATCCCTCAGCCCTTCGTCGCCCCGGCCGTGAGGCCGCTGATGAGCTGGCGCTCGGCGACGGCGTAGAACCCCAGCGCCGGCAGCATCGCCACGATGACGTAGGCGAGCACCTTGGCCGTGTCGGTGGAGTACTGGCCGCTGAACTGCTGGACGCCCACCGGGAT
This sequence comes from Planomonospora sp. ID91781, assembly GCF_015711595.1. NCBI lineage: Bacteria > Bacillati > Actinomycetota > Actinomycetes > Streptosporangiales > Streptosporangiaceae > Planomonospora > Planomonospora sp. ID91781. The sequence continues at coordinate 1,927,056 of NZ_JABTEY010000002.1, forward strand.
CGTCCACCACTCGGGGCTGTTGAAGACGACCAGCGGCAGGAAGAAGTTGTTCCAGCTGTTGACCACCGCGAGCACCGAGACCGTGGCGATGGCCGGTCGGGCCATCGGCAGCAGGATCCGCCAGAAGAAGCCGAACGCGCTGCAGCCGTCGAGCGTCGCCGCCTCCTCCACCTCTCCCGGGATCGTCCGGAAGAACCCCCGCAGGATGACGATCGTCACCGGCAGGGCGAAGGCCGCCTGGGGCAGGATCACCCCGAGCGGGTTGTCCAGCAGGCCCATGGCGCGCAGCAGCACGAACAGCGGGAGGATCGCCACCGCGAAGGGGAACATCAGCCCCATCGTGAACAGGGTGAACAGCAGCTCCCGCCCGCGGAAGGCGAACCGGGCGAAGACGAACCCCGCCAGGGCCGCCGTGGCGACCACGATGAGGGCCGTGGCGATCGCGATGAACGTGCTGTTGCCGACCTGGCGCCAGAAGTCCGGGGAGGTCAGGACGTCGGTGTAGTTCGAGACCACCCACGGCGACGGCAGGCCGAACGGGTTGGTCGACAGCTGCTGGTTGCTCTTGAAGCCGCCGAGCACGCCGTACCCGATCGGGACGATGATCAGCGCCCCGATCGCGATCACGATCGTGTGCAGTCCCAGGTGCCGGAGCCTGCGCTGCGTCCTCGCCCGCTCGCGGCTGCTGATGTGGCTCATCGCTGGTCTCGCATTCCGGTGATCGCCCCTTCGGTGTCACGCCGCAGGACGAACCTCTGGTAGCCGAGCGCGAAGACCAGGCTGATGAGGAACATCACGACGCTGATGGCGCTGGCGTAGCCGACCTGGTAGCGCCCGAAACCGAAGGTGAACATGGTGATGGCCATCGTCTCGGACGAGTGGATGGGCCCGCCCTCGGTGAGCACCCAGACCAGGTCGAACAGCTGGATGGCGCCGATGATGGACAGGAAGGCGCTGATGCGGATCGTCGGCCCCAGCAGCGGCAGCGTCACGTGGCGGAAGACCTTCCAGCCGGTCGCCCCGTCCAGCTGGGCGGCCTCGATCAGCTCGTTGGGGATGCCCTGCCGTCCGGCCAAGTACAGGATCATGTGGAAGCCGAAGTACTTCCAGGTCATGACGATGAACACCGAGTACATGACGCTCGAGGGGTCCGACAGCCAGGTGGAGCTGAGCTCCTCCAGCCCGATCATGCTCAGCATCTCGTTGGCGAGGCCGCGCTCGGGCGAGAAGAACATCGTGAACAGCACCGCGGTGATGACCTCGGACAGCACGTACGGCGCGAAGAACAGCAACCGGTAGAAGGCCCTGCCGCGCATGGGCTGGTTGAGCAGCAGCGCCAGCCCCAGGGCGAGCGGCAGCTGGACCACCAGCGAGAGCACGATCAGGATCAGACCGCGCCACAGGTCCCCGAGGAAAACCGGGTCCTCGAACATCCGGGTGAAGTTGTCCAGCCCGATGAAATTGGTCGGCAGCCCGCCGAACCCGTTCCACTTGAACACGCTGGCGTACGCGGCGAGCAGGATCGGCGCCAGGACCAGCAGGACGAACAGCACCAGCGCCGGGAGCAGGAACAACGTGATCGTCATCAGCGTGCGGCGCCGGTTCCTGCGGCGGCCGGCCGCGCCGCCGCCGTCGGACGAGGGCCGCGCTCGGCGGGGTCCCGGCTGCGCCGGACGCTTGTCCGCCGCCAGGGTCTCCGGTTTCATCGGTTCTCCCCGATCGGGGGGCCGGGCAGGCGCCCGGCCCCTTCCTTCGTCTTCACTCGGTCGTCACTCCGACTTCGCCGCCGTCGTGATGTCGGCGACGACCTGCTCCGGAGTCTTCGATCCGGCGATGAGCTCGGCCACGCTGTCGTTCACCTGCTGGCCGACGGCCGGCGGGTAGGCCTGGTCGAGGTAGAGCTGGTAGCCGGTGGCCTTGTTGAGGCTCTCCGTCACGAGCTTGGCGTGCCGGTCCGTGACCGCGTCCTCGGTGCCCTTGACCGCCGGGAAGATGGCGCCCGTCTTGACACCCTTGCGGTGGTTGTCGGGCTCGGAGATGAACTTGAGGAAGTCGATCGCCTCCGGGGGCGCGTCGGCACCGACGGCGACACCGCCGCCGCCGCCGAAGGCCTCCGTCGCCGAGCCCTTGCCGCCCTCGACCGCCGGGAACGGGAAGAAGCCGAGGTCCTCGCCGAGGTCCTTGGAGGTGTCCCGCTGGACACTGGGGGCCCACTGGCCCATCAGCTCCATCGCGGCCTTGCCGTTGCCGATCGTGGCGGCCTGGCCGTCCGGCTTGTCGTAGTCGGCGCCCAGGAAGCCCGGCTGGAACGGCTCGAGGGCGGTCAGCTCCTTGAGCTTCTGCCCCGCCGTCACGAAGTCGGGGTTCTCGAACGACTTGGTCTCGGCCGCCTGCTTGAGCGCGTCCAGGCCCGCCACGCGCATGGCCAGATAGGCCCAGTAGTAGTGGCCGGGCCACTTGGCCTTGCCCGCCAGGGCGATCGGGGCGATCCCGGCCGCCTTGAGCTTCTTGACGGCGTCGAGGAACTCGGTCCACGTCGCCGGCGGCGCGTCGATGCCGGCCTTGGCGAAGAGCTTCTTGTTGTACCAGAAGCCGACCATGCCGAGGTCGTGCGGGACGCCGTACGTCTTGCCGTCGATCTGGTAGGCCGACAGGGCGACCGGGGAGAGCGTGTCGGACCAGGAAGAGATGTCGGAGGTGATGTCCTTGACCAGCCCCGCCTCGACCTGCTGGGCCAGCACGCCGCCGCCCCAGGTGTGGAACAGGTGCGGGGCCTTGCCCGACTGGGTGACCGTCGTGAGCTTCGACTTGAAGTTCTCGACGTTCATCGCGTTCACCTTGATGGTGACGTTGGGGTTCTTGGCCTGGTAGTCCTTGACCAGCCCGTTCCAGACGCCCAGCATGGGATCGATGTTGTGGATGGTCCACCACTCGACGGTGACCTTGCCCCCGGAGGAGGCGCCCCCGCCCGATCCCGCGTTGTTGCTCTCCTGGCCGCCGCCGCCGCACCCCGCAAGGAGTAGCGCGGCCGCCGCCAGCGTCACCACACTTCGCCGATTGAACGACTTCACAGTGGTCTTCCTTCCTCTGCCGTCGCTACCGCAGATGTGATCCGCTGCCCGCGGATTGATCTCTGAAAGTTTCATCGCGTTGCCGATAGTTTCTAGAGATGGCGCTGAGGTTACATTGGCTTTTCCGCGGTATCAACGGCCGTCTTCACACCGTTATCTAGAGGTTGGCGGGAGAGATCCGTTGACGCGTCCCGCGAAAGCGCTTATGGTGCGGGACGCGAAAAATCTCGGGGATCTTAAGAAAGTTTCGGACAGCGGTGCCCGCATGTCGCGAACTCGCACGACATGCCTGGTCGAGGCCCTGGCCGGGGTTCCTCCCCCGGCGGCACGGATCCGCCCGCGCCGTCGGCCCCAGGTATGGAAAGCGTGTTCCGTGCCGCCGCGGACGCGCCGGCGGCCGGCGGCCCGGCCTCCCGCGGGGGAGAGCCGCCTGCGCTCCGAGGTCACCGGCAGGTCCGCCCTGCGGGCCGGGCCCGTCCCCGGCCACCCCTTCTACCGTCTCCACCGCGGAGAACCGTGATCTCCGGCGGGGGCGGAACGGGGCAGGGCGCGTCCGGCCGGACTCCCGCGTTTCCATCTCCACAAAACGGACATGGGACACCTTAGCGGCCGTCACTTCTCGGGGGTGCCCATGAGTTCGAAATCACGGCAGACGAAGGCCCAGCACGAGCAGCGGAAGGCCTCGGCCGCCCGGCAGCAGCAGGCCGGCCCCGCCGCCGGGGGAACGGTCGGGGGAACGCCCTCCCGCGCGGGCAAGGCGAGCGGGACGCACGGCGCCGACCACCCCGGCGGCACCGCCCGGGCGCAGCGCCTGGCCAAGCAGTCCCTCCCGCTCCGCCGGGGTCAGCGTTCCGGATCGGGCCGCCCGTCGTCCTGACGGCGGCGGTCAGCCGTCGAGCAGTCTGAGCGCCTCCTCGTCGGTCATGCCGGCCAGCTCGGCGATCAGCAGCTCCTCCACCGCGGCGGCCAGCCCGGCGATCGTGGCGCGGTCGAAGACGGTGCGGACGGGGACCTCCACCCCGGTCGCCCGGCGGATCCGCGCGGCCACCCGCGTGGCCAGCAGGGAGTGCCCGCCCAGCGCGAAGAAGTCGTCGGACACGCCGGGGCCGGTGACCCCGAGCAGTTCCTCCCAGATCCCGGCCACCAGCCGCTCCGCGTCGGTGCCGGGCGGAACCCGCCCGGCGGCCGGGACGAGGTCCGGTTCGGGCAGGGCCGCGCGGTCGACCTTGCCGCTCGAGGTCAGCGGCAGCGCCTCCAGCCGCACCCAGGCGGCCGGGACGAGCTGCCGGGGCAGCACGCGTTCCAGCCGGGTGCGCAGCTCGGACTGATCGGCCGTGCCGGTGAAGTAGGCGATCAGCTCCTCGCCCCGGACGGTGACGAACGCCTGCCCCACCTCCGGATGGTCGAGCAGCCTGCTCTCGACCTCCCCGGGCTCGATCCGGAAGCCCCGCACCTTGAGCTGGCCGTCCAGCCGCCCCAGGAACTCCAGCCGCCCGTCGAGGCGGCGGCGGGCCCGGTCGCCGGTCCGGTAGCGGCGCGAGCCCGGCGGGCCGTACGGGTCCGGGACGAACGCCGCCGCGGTCAGCGACGGCCTGCCGAGGTAGCCGCGCGCCACTCCCGCGCCGCCGATGACGAGCTCGCCCGTCGCGCCCGCCGGGAGCGGCCGGTCCCGCTCGTCCAGCACGTGGACCGAGGTCTCGCCGATCGGCCGTCCGATCGGCGGGCGGCCCGAGGCCGCGTCGGCGCCCAGGTCGGCGGCGGTGGCGATGACCGCGGCCTCGGTCGGCCCGTAGGTGTTGACCAGCCGGACCCGGTCGGCGAACCGGGTCCGCCAGCGTTCGACCGCCGCGGCGGCGACCTGCTCCCCGCCCAGGATCACCAGGCGCAGCCCGGGCGGCCAGGCCACCTCCTCCTGCTCCTCCACCAGCGCGTGCCAGTAGGCGGTCGGCAGGTCCAGCACGGTGACCCGCCGGCCCGCGGGGGTGGCCAGCACCTCCGGCAGGCTGGTCGCCCCGTCGGGGAGCAGCACCAGCGCGGCGCCCGCCGCCAGCGTGGGGAAGACCTCCTCGACGTGCGCGTCGAAGCCGAGCGAGGCGAACTGGACCACGTGGTCGCCGGGGGCCAGGCCGTAGGCGGAGCGCATCCACCGCACCCGCGCGGTGACGGCCCCGTGCTCCACCACCACGCCCTTGGGGCGCCCGGTGGAGCCCGAGGTGGTGATCACGTAGGCGGCGTCGGCCGGCCGGACCGCCGCGGGTACCGCGACCGCCCCCACGACCGCCGCGGGCTCCGTCTCCGGGGCCGCAGCGGATCCCGTGCCCGCCGCCGCACCGGCGCGGCCGGGCCGCGGGCCTCCGCCCGCCGGACCGGACGGGTCGACGGCGAGCCGGCCGGGGGGAAGGCTCCGCCGGGTGACCACGTGGACGACCGAGGCGTCCGCCAGGGAGAAGGCGAGCCGTTCGTCGGGGTCGTCCGGATCGAGCGGCAGATAGGCGGCGCCGGCCCGCCACACCGCGAGCAGCGCGACGATCGCCTCGACCGAGCGCGGCAGGCAGACGCCGACGATGTCGCCGGGACGCACCCCGCTCTCCCCGAGCACGCCGGCCAGCGCGTCCGCGCGGGCCATCAGCTCCCCGTAGGAGACCTCCGTCCCGCCGCAGACCACGGCCACGGCGCCGGGCGACCGCCGCGCGACCGCGGCGATCATCTCCGGGACCGCCGCGGCCGTCCCCTCCGTCCCGGCGTCCGTCCCAGTGTCCGCTGCGGCTCCGACGGCCTGGAGACGGCCGTCGCCCCCCGCCGGTTCCGCTCCGCCGGGCACGGCCTGGGCGCGGATCTCCGCCTCGTCCTCGTCCGTCCAGATCCGCAGCTCCGAGATCGGGGTGTCCGGCCCGGCCGCGACGGACTCCAGCAGCCGGGCGAACCGCCCGGTCAGCCGGCGCCCCGCCTCCGGGCCGAACAGCCCCGTGTCGAGGCAGAGCGAGACGCCCAGCCCGCCGGCGTCCGACCAGGCCTCGACCAGCAGGTCGGTCTTGGCCTGCCGGAACCCCGATTCGATCGCGGTCACCTCCAGGTCCCCGAACGGCCGCCGGGGGCCGCCGTCCTGGGTGTGCAGGATCAGCATCGACGGCAGCAGCGACTCCGCCCGTTCGCCGAGCCGTTCGAACGGCACGGACGAGCCCGCCATGGCGCCCAGGACCTCGCCCCGCATGCGGGTGATCAGTTCGGTGAAGGGCGGGTCGCCGCTCAGGTCTCCGCGGAGGACCACCGTCTGGGAGACGTACCCGACCATCCCCTCCAGCTCGACCCGGTCCCGGCCCGAAAAAACGCTGCCGACCAGGACGTCGCTCTGCCCGGTGTGCCGGGAGAGCAGCACCTGGTAGGCCGCCATGAGCACGGTGAACAGGGTGGTGCGCCGCTCCCCGGCCAGCCGCTCCAGCCGCCGGGCCGTCGCCGGAGGCAGGTGCGTCCGGTGGAAGTCCCCCGTCCCGCTCGCCGTACCCTCGCGGAAGGGCAGCTCCGGCGGCGGCGGGTCGGCCAGCTTCTCCCGCCAGTACGGCACCGCGCGCCCGGCCCGGCTCCGCTGCCAGAGGGCGTGGTGGACGGCCTGGACGGGCAGCGGGGCGAGCTCCGCCACCGCGCCGGAGACCCGGGCCGTGTAGCAGGCGGCCAGGTCGTCCAGGATCACGTTGAGCGACCACCCGTCGGCGACGATGTGGTGCATCGTGACGCAGAGCACGTGCTCGTCGTCGCCGAGGCGGATCACCGCGATCCGCAGCGGCGGTCCCTGCGCCAGGTCGAACGGGGCGTTGGCCCGCTCGGCCGTCATCCGCTCGGCCTCCGCGCGGTCCCGCGCGACCGGCCAGTCGACGGCGGCGGGCGCCGGGGGCTCGACCACCGCCCAGGGCACCCCCTCCTCCTCGGTGAAGCGGGTGCGCAGGCTCTCGTGGCGGGCCAGGACGTCGTCGAACGCCCCGGCGAGCGCGACCCGGTCGAGCGGGCCGCGCAGCGCGCGCACGAGGTAGAGGTTGTAGGCGGCGTTCCCCGGGTCGAGGCGCTGCAGGAGCCAGAGCCGCTCCTGGGCCGGGGACAGGGGCGCCCTCATGCGTCCGGCGCCAGTTCGTCGAAGAGGGCGGCCAGTTCCTCGGCGCTGAGCCCGTCGAGCTGCTCGCGCAGCGCCGCCATGTCCATCAGGTCCGGCCCGTCGTCCGCCCCGTCGCCCGCGCGGTCGAGCTCCCGGGCGAGCCCGGCCACCGTGGGGTTCTCGAACAGCGCCACGATCGGCACCGCCACCCCGAACATCGTCCGCACCCTGGCGATGATCTGGGCGGCCGTGAGCGAGTGCCCGCCGAGCTCGAAGAAGTCGTCGTCGACCCCGACCGGTTCGGCCAGGCCGAGGACCTCGGTCCACATCGCGGCCAGCTCCTTCTCCTCCGGGGTGGACGGGGCCCGGTAGGGGGCCCCGTCCACCCGCGTCCAGTCGGGGTGCGGCAGCGCCGCGCGGTCCAGCTTGCCGTTGGGGGTGAGCGGCAGCCGGTCGAGGACCACCAGGTGGGCGGGGACCATGTACTCGGGCAGGCCCGCCCGCAGCCGGGCGCGCAGCACCGGCCAGAGCCCGCCCGCACCCTCCGGGCCGTCCGGGTCGTCCGCGTCCCCCGGACCGCCGGGATCCCCCGGGACGTCCGAGGCGTCCGAGGCGTCCGAGGTGTCACGCCGGCCGGAGCCGCCCGGACCACCGGGGTCGCCGGGGTCGCCGAGGTCGCCGGGGCCACCCGAGCCGCCGGGATCGCCGGGATCGCCGGCCGGGACGACGTAGGCGACCAGCCGGGGCAGCCCGTCCGGCCCCTCGCGCACGGCGACGGCGGCCTGCCGTACCTCCCCGGCCGCGCGCAGAGCGGTCTCGATCTCGCCGAGCTCGATCCGGAACCCGCGGATCTTGACCTGCTGGTCGGCCCGGCCCAGGTACTCCAGGCGTCCCGCGGCGCCGATCCGGGCCAGGTCGCCGGTGGCGTACATGCGCGCGCCCGGCCGGCCGGAGAAGGGGTCGGGCAGGAAGCGGCCCGCGGTCAGGGCGGGCAGTCCGTGGTAGCCGCGCGCCACCCCGGCGCCGCCGATGTGCAGCTCCCCCACCTCTCCCTCCGGCACCGGGTCCCCCCCGGCGTCCAGCAGGTACAGGGCGGTGTCGGCGATCGGCCCGCCCAGGTCCACCGGGGCCGGAGCGGGCGGGACGGGGCCGGCCGTGGACCACACGGTCGTCTCCGTCGGGCCGTACACGTTCCACAGGCGGGCGCCGCCGGAGCCGAGCGCGTCGGCGAGGTCGCGCGGGAGCGCCTCGCCGCCGCACAGCCGCGTCCGGACCGTCTCGGGCACCCCGCCCGCCTCCAGCAGGATGCGCCAGGTCGCCGGGGTGGCCTGCATGACCGTGATCCGCTCCTCGGCCGCCAGCGCGCGCAGCGCCGGGCCGTCGGCCGCCCGGTCGGCGGGGGCCACCACGAGCCGGGCGCCGCAGGTCAGCGGGAGCAGCAGTTCCAGCACCGAGATGTCGAACGACAGCGTGGTGACGGCCAGCCAGCGGTCGGCGGGGGTGAGCTCCAGCAGGGAGGCGAACGACCCGATCAGGTTGGCCACCGCGCCGTGCGGGACCGCCACGCCCTTGGGGCGGCCGGTCGATCCCGAGGTGTAGATCAGGTAGGCCAGGTCGCCCGTCGGGCCGTCCGGGGCGGGCGGGCCGTCCGCGGCGGGCCGCGCACCGGGGACCGTGCCGTCCGGGGCGAGCACCAGCGTGCGGGGCGTCCCGCCGGGCAGCCGCGCGTCCACGCCGTCCTGGGTCAGCACCAGGCCGGCCCCCGCGTCCTCGCGCATCAGCCGGAGCCGGTCGGCGGGGAAGGCGGGGTCGAGCGGGACGTACGCGCCGCCGGCGGCCCAGACGGCCAGCACCGCGACCACCATCCCCACGGTGCGCTCCATGCAGATCCCGACCGGGACCTCCGGGCCCACGCCCCGCTCGCGCAGGACCGCCGCCAGGGCGTCGACCCGCTCGTGCAGCTCGCGGTGGGTCAGCTCGCCCCCGGGCCCGCTCACCGCCACCTCCTCGGGGGTCAGGTCCCGGCGGCGCCGTGTCAGCTCCAGCGTCGTCGGCGTCCTCGGCGTCGTCAGCACCGTTCGTCTCCCTTCCATCTCGGATCCGGGGTCGGATCTCCGGTCCGTGCCGGATCCATGTCAGCGCCTCCCAGCTCGGACAGGCGGAGGTCCGGGCCGGTCCCGGCGCGCTCCAGCAGGCCGGTGAAGGCGCGGGCGAACCGCCGGGCGGTCTCCTCCGTGAACAGGTCGCAGCCGTAGTCGAGGACCCCGCCCAGCCCCTCGCCCGCGCGCCAGAGGTCCACCGAGACCTCCGCCTTGGTACGGCCCGCGGCCGGGACCGGGTAGACCTCTACCTCCAGGTCCCCCATCGACGTGCGCAGCAGGTCGTCCTTGGGCATGTTGTGCAGGTTGAACATGGCCTGCAGCAGCGGCGGGCGGCTCAGGTCGCGCGGCAGGCGCAGCGCCCCGAGGATCTGCTCGAAGGGCGCGTCCGCGTGCTGGAGCCCGCGCAGCAGGGTGACGCGGGTGCGCCCGAGCAGCTCCCGGAACGTGGGGTCGCCGGACAGGTCGGCGCGGAGCACGAGCGTCGTGGAGAAGTACCCGATCAGCGGGGCCAGTTCGGTCCGGCCGCGCCCCGCGACCGGCACCCCGACGCAGAGGTCGTCCTGGCCGGCCAGCAGCCCGAGCGCGGCCTGGTAGGCCGCGACCAGGGCCATGAACAGCGTGCAGCGCTCCCGGCGGGCGACCTCCTCCAGCCGGGCGACCGTCCCGCCGGGCACCCGCAGGGGCTCCTGCCCGCCGCGCCCCGTCCACCGGGCCGGGCGGGGCAGGTCGGCCGGGAGGTCCAGGACGGGCACCCCGGCCAGGGTGCGGGTCCAGTACTCCAGCCGGGCCGTGCGGTCGCGCCGCCTGTCCTCGACGGCGAAGTCGGTGTACTGCATCGGCAGTTCCTCCAGCACGGGTCCGCGCCCCTCGCGCCGGGCCGCGTAGCACTCGGCCAGCTCCCGCATGAGGACGTCCAGCGACCAGCCGTCGACCACGATGTGGTGCAGGACCAGGCAGAGCAGCGAGGTCCCGTCGTCCAGCCGCAGCAGCGCCGCCCGCAGCGGCGGGTCCGACTCCAGGTCGAACGGCCGGTTGACGAGTTCCACCACGGCCGGCGCCGGGTCGCCGGCGACCTCGGCGACCTCGGCGACCTCCAGCGGGACCGGCCCGGCGGGCGCGACGACCTGCACCGGGCGGTCGCCGTCCAGCCGGAAGCGGGCCCGCAGCACGTCGTGCCGTCCGGCGACGCGGGTGAGGGCCTCGGCGAGGGCCCCCGCGTCGACCGGGCCGCGCAGCCGTACGCACCAGGGGGTGTTGTAGACGGTGTCGGCCGGGTCGAAGCGGTTGAGGAACCAGAGCCGCTCCTGGCCGAAGGAGAGCGGCCAGGAGCGGCCCGCCTCCGCGCTCCCGGGTGCCTCCGGGAGCTGTGCGCCCGCGCCTCCCGCGCCTCCGTCCACGGGGGCCTTCCGGCCGGTGGCCGCCCCGGCCAGGGTGAGCGCGCGCAGGGCCTCGCGGCGCTCGGGCGGGAGCGCGGCCAGCCGGGCGAGCAGCGCCGCCCGCCGTTCCTCTCCGGTCACGGCACTGCCTCCCCCACGGGTCTCCCCGGTCACGGCGCGGCCTCCGGCACGGGACGGTCCACCGGCGTGACGCCGCACAGTTCGGCGATCCCGTCGAGCGGCACGTCCCCGGTGACGCTCCGGACCAGCAGGGTCTCCACCGCGTGCAGGAGCTCGTACGCCGTGTCGCGGGACAGCAGGGCGGTGTCGACCAGCAGGTCGAGCCGGCAGGTGTGCGCGGCCGGACCGGCGGCGAAGAAGGCGGTGGCGTCCACCATCGGCCACGCGCCGACGGGGAAGGTCCGGGTCCGCCCGGTCAGCTCGGCCGGGTCGCCGGGCGGCAGGCCGGGCCAGTCGCCGGTGGGCCGGGTGTCGTTGAAGTAACCCGACAGGTCGACGGCGCCGCCGCGCGCGCGGCCGATCTCCTCGCGCAGGGCCGCCATCGCGGCCGGGTCGTAGTGCGCGTACCGGTAGGCGGTCAGCGCCTGCCGGTGCCCGGCGCGCGCGGCGTCGGCGAACGTCCCGGCGGACAGGTCCAGCGTGAAGAGCCCATCCTGTACGGCGGTGCCGACCATGCCCGCGGTCCGCGGGTCGTGCCGGTTGGCCACGATGAGCTGCATCGCCACCCGGCGGTGCCCGGTCAGCGCCGCCAGGACCGCGGCGCATCCCGAGGTCAGCACGCTGGAGGTGCTCACCGACCAGCGCGCCGCGAGCGTCCGGGCGGCCACGCCCGCGGCGGCCGACTCCATGCCCACCTTGACGAACCTCGGCTCCTCCGGGGTCCGCCCGGGGAAGTCGAAGAGGGTCATCGGGGCCCGCTCCAGCTCGGCGCGCCAGTGCCGCAGCGCCCGCTCGCCCCGGGCCGCGCCGGCGCCCTGCTCCAGGGCGGCCTGGTCCAGCGGCTGCCAGGCCGGGGCGGGCAGCTCCTCCCCGGCGAGCAGGGCCCGCCACTCGGTGGCGAGGATCTCCAGCGCCCAGGCGTCCACCGCCAGGTGCGACAGGGCGAAGGCCACCGCCCGGGGCCGTCCCCCGGCGGTGACGACGGCGCACCGGATCGGCGGCTCGGCCGCGTGGTCGAAGGCCGTGGCCGCCAGTCCGGCGGCGGCCTCCCGCGCGGCGGCGAGCGGCTTGGCCTCCCCGGCGTCGAGCACCCCGACCGTCAGCACGCCCTCGCGCATCACCTGCTGGACCGGCCCCTCCGGCGTCTCCGTCCAGGTCGTGCGGAGGCTCTCGTGCCGCTCGACCAGCGTGCGCAGGGCGCCCAGGACGGTGTCCAGGTCGCGCCTGCCGTAGACGGGCAGGCTCCAGGGCAGGTTGTAGTACGGGTCGCCCTCGTCCAGCCAGCGGATCAGCCGCCAGAAGGCCCGCTGGCCCCAGGCGAGGGGGGCCCGCCCGCCGCGCGCCCCGGCGAACTCCAGCGGCACCGTCCGCTCCGGTACGGCTCCGGCCGTCATCGGGACCTGGCGATCTCGTCGGCTACCCCGCTCACGGTGGGGTCGTCGATGAACACCTCGAAGGAGAGCTCGACGCCCATCCGGTCGCGCACGAGGGCGATGATCCGGGTGATCGTCAGCGAGTGCCCGCCGAGGTCGAACAGGTCGTCGTCCGGCCGGACCTCGTCCACCTCCAGCGCCTCGCACCAGATCGCGGCGACCTGCTCGACCAGCGCGTCCTCCGTCCCGGCCGCGCCGCTCCCCCCGGGACCTGCGGCGGCGGCCGGACCGGCGGCCTCCCGAGCCGCCTCCGGAGCGCCCTCGCCGGCGGCTCCCGGCTCACCGTCCTGCCGTGCGGCGTGTTCCGGCCCGGCGGCGCGCGCCGGGAGCGGCAGCTCCGCGATCGGGGCCTCCGGCCGGGCGGCGACGCCCCGCAGCAGGGCCCGCAGGTGCTCCGCGACGGCCTCGCAGCCGGCGCGGCCGAGGACCGCGGGATTGAACAGCAGCACCGCCGAGAGCCCGGAGGGCGCGTCCACGACCTGCAGGTGCAGCGTGTTGCGGACCGCGCCGTTGAACATCGCCCAGTCGACGGCGACGTTGAGCCCGGTGAAGACGGGGTCGGCGCCCGGCCGCGTCCGGTAGCTCACCGAGACCGGGGTGAGGGCGCTGCGCGGGCCGATCCCGCCCAGCGCCCGGGCCAGCGGGACCTCCCGGTACCGGTAGACCGCGCGCAGTTCCTCCCGCAGGGAGCGGGCGAACTCGGCGAACGTCCCGTCCGGGACCGAGGCCACCGGGAGCTCGTTGACGAAGAGCCCGACGTGGTCGCGGGTCTGCTCGGTCCGGGTGGACAGGTCCGCCGCCACCGTCACCCGCTCGTTGCCGTAGGCGTGCAGCAGCACGTGCAGGGCGGCCAGCAGGAGCTCGAACCGGGTGACGCCCAGCGGCCCGGCGGCCTGGGCCACCTCGTCGCCGAGGTCGAGCTCCACCGCTTCGCCCGGAGCCGCGCGCAGCGAGGAGCCGGTGGCCCCGGGGAGCGCGACCTCCCGGTCGTCGTGCCACCGGGACCGCCAGAACTCCGCCGCCGCGTCCAGCCCGGCGTCCACCCGCTCCTGCTCGGCGCGGGTCGCCTCGCCGTACGAGAGCGGCAGCGGAGGCGGCTCCTCCCCGTTGTAGGCGGCGGCCAGGTCGCGCAGGAGCACGTCCTTGGACATGCCGTCGAAGACGGCGTGGTGGGCCACGACCAGCAGCAGGTGGCTCAGCGGCCCCAGCCGGAACAGGGTGAACCGCGAGACCGGCCCGGTCCCCAGGTCGAGGGGGGCCGCGGCGACCCGGGCGGCGAGCCACTCCGGCGAGCCGGGCTCGCCCGCCGGGTCCGCGGCGCTTCCGGCGCCCGCGGGGGGCTCCTGCGCGCCGGGGGCGCCGCCGGAGACGTCCTCGAAGAGGATCGGCGGCGGGGCCTCGCCGGGCGCCGCCCACACCTGCCCGTCCCGCTCGGCCAGCACGGAGGCGAGGACGGGGTGGCGCCGGACCACCGCCGCGCAGGCGTCGAGCATCGCGTCCGCGTCCAGCGGACCGTCGAAACGGACCGCCAGCGGCATGCGGTAGACGGCGCCGCCGGCGCCCGCCCGCTCGGTGACCCACATTCCGTGCTGGGCGAGGGACGCCCGGTGCGACTCGTCTACCAGCGGTACCGACATCTCACGTGCCTTCCGTACGACCCGTCGCGGCGGCCCCGAAGAGCCCCCGCAACTCCCTTTTGATGACTTTTCCTGACTGGTTCTTGGGCAGGACGTCCACGACGAGCACCCGTTCGGGCAGCTCGTGACCGGCCAGCCGCTCCATCAGGAAGGCGCGCAGGTCCGTGACGGACACCTCCCCGCCGGAGCGGGGCACGACGGCCGCGGCGATCGCGGTGCCCAGCACCGGGTGCGGGACGCCGACCACCGCGGCCTCCGCGATCTGCGGATGCTCGTACAGCGCGGCCTCCACCTGCAGCGTGGAGACCTTGAACGCCCCGGACTTGACCACGTCGCCCTCACGGTCGACGAGGTGGAGGTAGCCGTCGGCGTCCAGGTAGCCCAGATCGCCCATCCGCACCCAGCCGCCGCGGAACGCCTCGGCGCTCGCCTGCTCGTCGCGGTAGTAGGAGCGGGGGGCGGGCGAGCGCATCCAGACCTCGCCGGTCTCCCCCGGCGGGAGCGGCTCGCCGTCCGGCCCGACGACGCGCAGCGCGCCGCCGGACGCCGGGCGCCCGAGCGCGCCCGGCCGGGCCGGGTCGAAGATCATGATGGTCTGGGCGGGGGCCGCCTCGGTCGAGGTGTAGTAGTTCGTCACCGTCGCGTTGGGGAAGGCGGTGGTGAGCCGTACGGACACCGAGGGGGGAAGGGCCGAGGCGGCCGAGCCCAGCAGCACCACGCTGGAGAAGTCGTGGCGCTCGTGCAGGCCGGCGTTGAGCAGTTCGATCGCCATGGTCGGGACGAGGAACACGGTGCCGACCCCGTACGACTCGATCAGCCGGGCGAACCGGCCGGGCGTGAAGCGGGCCGGCGTCAGCATCGCCGGGCGGGCGTCCAGCGCGTTGAGCAGCATCGTCTGCCCGGCGTTGGTGCCGATCGGGAAGGCGTGCAGCAGGTGGCGCGAGTGCCCGAACCGGCGGCGGTTCGGGCGGGTCTCGCAGCCGAAGGCCAGGTTGGCGTGGGAGGCGCCGACGCCCTTGGGCGTGCCGGTGGTCCCGGAGGTGTAGAGGATCTGGGCCAGATCCTCCGGGGCGACCCGCACGCCGGCCGGTCCGCTCCCGGCCTCCTCCAGCTCCGCGGGGGCGGCCGTCCAGCGGTCGCCGTCCGGGGCCTCCAGGTCCCGGCCGCACAGGACGGCGGAGGCCTCGCAGTGGCCGAGCATGTACCGCAGCTCTGCGGGGGCGAGCCGGTCCGAGAGCGGCACGGCCACCGCCCCGGCCAACTGGACCGCGCAGTAGGCCACGGCGAAGTCGGCCCAGTCCCGGCTGCCGAACAGCAGCCCGACCCGGTCGCCCGGCCGCACGCCGCGGCCCAGGAGCCCGTGCGCGACGGCGTGGGAGCGCCGCTCCCACTCGCCGAAGGTCAGCGTCCCCTCGCCCTCGACGACGATCGCGGTCCGCTCCGGTTCCTGCTCCGCGCGCAGCGCCAGCATCTCCGGCACCGTCCGCGGCACCGGCGCGGCCGGGGAGGTCCGCCGAGCCCTGGGAGCCGACGGGGTCGGCGGGACCGGCGGGACCGGCGGGGTCTGCGGGGTCTGCGGGGTCACGGCAGGTTCTCCGCCACGTGGCCGGCCAGCAGCGGGAAGCTGTCGAGGTGGGCGCCGCCGCCGAGGTCGAGGACGACGCCGAACTCGTCCTCGACCGCGTCGACCAGCCGGAGCAGCTCCAGCGAGGCCAGCCCGAGGGCGGCCAGGGAGCCCTCGGAGCGCAGCACCTCTCCGGCGGGCAGCCGCCCGCCGGAGGCGGCCTCGACCATCTCGGCGAGCCGGGACGCCACCTGCCCGGTCATCCGTGCGCCCGCCGGACGCTGAGCGGACGCATGTCCGTCCAGACCTCCTCGATGCGGGCGAGGCACTCCTCCCGCTCCCCCGCGAACCCCTCGGCCCGCCAGCCCTCGGGCAGCTCCCGGTCCGCGGGCCAGACCGAGTACTGCTCCTCCTCGTTGAGCACCACCAGGAAACTCATACCGGGACCTCCTCCTTGTCCGTGTCCTCGTCCGTGTCCTTCGCCTTGTCCGCGCCCTTCGCCCTGTCCGCGTCCTTCGGCGTGCCGTGCGCGTGCGCGTCCGTACCCTCCGCCGTGCCCTCCACCGTGTCCTTCGCCGTGCCGTCCGTGCGCCGCTCCGTCCGCAGGCGGTCGCGCAGCGCCTCGGCGCCGACCAGGTCGTCCGGGACCGCGTCGGGGACCTCGGCGTCGAACCGCGCCAGCGCCCGCACCCGCATGGACACCAGCGCGATGGCCGCGATGGCCAGGCCGAAGCAGACGTACATGAAGCCGATGCCGCGGCCCGGCCCGACGCCGATCACCGCGCCCACGGTGCCCGCGAGCGGGCCGTCCGGCGCCAGCAGCGGCTCGAACACCTCCGAGCCGTACGGCGCGACCAGGCCGAAGCCGATGGGCAGCGTGGACCAGGCGACCAGGGTGTTGAGCGCGATGACCCGGCCGTGGAACCGCTGCGGCACCTTGACCTGGATGATCGTGGCGTAGACGCCGTTGAGCAGGGTCAGGCAGAACGACATCCCGAACGCGCCCACCGCGATGGCGACCAGGTCCTGCCGCACTCCGGTGAGCAGGCAGAAGACCGACAGCGCGAGCGTGGCGAGCAGGACTCCGAAGAGCCTGCGCCGGCGCGGCCCGCCCCAGACCGTCATCAGCAGCCCGCCGAGCAGGACGCCCAGCCCGCCTCCGAACGACACCCGGCCGACGTCGTCGAGCGTCGCGAACGAGAGCACCAGCGGGGAGATCATCAGGAAGAGCGGCGACAGGAAGACGTTGAGGAACGCGAAGAACAGCAGCATGCTCCGGAAGCCGGGGTTGCCCCAGGAGTAGCGGACGCCGTTCATCATCTCGGCGACCACGCCCTCGCGCCGCCGCCACGGCATCGCGGCGGGGAACCTGACGAAGAGCAGGATCAGCGTGGCGACCGCGTAGCTCGCCACGTCGATGATGAGGATGCCCTCCAGCCCGATGGTGGCCATCAGGCCGGTCGCGACCAGCGGCACGATCAGCTGGGCGGTGCCGTTGGCCGTCTGCACGACGCCGTTGGCATGGCCCAGGAACCGCTTGGGCACCAGCTGCGGGATGGCCGAGCCGTAGGCGAAGCGCTGGAAGGTGAGCGCGATCGACAGGCAGACCAGCAGCGGGTAGATGTGCCAGATCTCCAGGTTGCCGGTCCAGAGCAGGCCGCCCAGCGCGAGCTGCGTCCCGCCCGCGGCGACGTCGCCGCAGAGCATGACCCGGCGCCGGTCGTAGCGGTCGACGATCGCCCCGGCCAGCGGCGCCACCAGCATGCCGGGCACCAGGCCCAGCACCGCGAAGAGGGCGAACCGCGCCAGCGACCCGGTGGTGGTGTAGATCCAGAGCGGGATCGCGAACTCGGTCAGCGCCGATCCGGTGATCGAGACGAGCTGCCCCGTCGAGACGAGGAGGAAGCGCCGCATGCCGATGTCCGTCGTGCCGGGCGCCGCCCCGGCGGCCCGCGCCCCGCGCCCGCCCGCGTCCGGCTTCCGTTTCCGGCCCTTCCCGCCCGGCCGGTGCGATCCGTCCGGTCCGTCCGGACCGTCCGGGCTCCCCGCGGCCGTCGCTCCGTCCCCGGTCGCGGCGCCGCCCTCCTCCCCGGCGCGGGTGACCCCCTGGAGCCACCAGGTGGACTCCTCCGTACGCTCCAGTTCGGCCGTCCCGCCCGAGGCGAGGGCCCGGTGGGTCCCGGTCAGGATGTCGGCGAGCTCGTCCGCGCGGTACTTGACGAAGAAGTGCCCGGCCTCGTCGAGGACGACGCAGGCGACCGTGTCGGAGAGCCGGAGCCATTCGAGGTAGCGCTCCTGGTAGAACTCCACCGCCGGGTCCCGCTCCCCCGCCACCGCGATGACCGGTGCCCGCAGGCGGCCGGTCTGCTCCTCGAACAGCCGGGTGAAGTACCGCTCGGCCGTACGGGTGCCCTCGCGGCGGTTGTGGATGATCAGCTTGAGCTGGTCGCGCTCGAACTCCTCGACGTCGAGCCCGGCGGCGGCCAGGGCGTTGATCCGTCCCTGGTCGCTGGTGAGCCGGTCCATGAGGTGGCCGAGCCGGCCCAGGCCGCGCCCGGGGCGCGCGAACGGGAACACCCCGCCCAGGTAGACCGCCTCGACCTCACGTCCGGCGGCCTCCAGCAGCCGGGCGGTCTCCGCCGCCAGCATCACGCCGAGACCGCAGTGCCCGTAGAGGACCAGCGGCCCGGTGATCCCGGCGAGGATCTCCTCGGCGCACCCGCGCGCGACCTCCTCGACCGGCCGGGCCTCCTCCCCCAGCTCGTGACCGGGCACCGCCACCGAGTACAGCGCCCAGTCGGCGGGCAGCGCGTCGGCCAGCGGCTGGTAGACGACCGCGCTGCCGCCGCCGAAGGGTACGCAGACCAGGGTCGCGGCGGCCGTCCGGGCCGGGGTGAGGCGGTGCAGCAGCCGGGCCGGGCCGCCGGACCCGCCCTCCAGCAGGCGGGCCAGGTCCCGGACCGTGCGGTGCTTGAACAGCTCCAGCACGGTCACGGTCCGCTCGGGGACCTCCCTGCGCAGCCGCGCGATGACCCGCATGGCCAGCAGCGAGTGGCCGCCCAGGTCGAAGAAGTCGTCCAGCGCTCCGACCCGGTCGATCTCGAGGACCTCGGCCCAGATCCGGGCCACGGTCTCCTCCGCCCCGGGGGCGGGCGGCGTGAACTCGGCCGGCCCTCCGCCGTCCCCGCCGCCGAGGGCCTCCGGCTCGGGCAGCCTGGACCGGTCGACCTTCCCGTGCGACTTCAGCGGCAGCTCGTCCAGCCAGACCTGGCGGGCCGGGACCATGTAGTCCGGGACCCGCTCGGCCAGCCAGGACCGCAGTTCGGCCGGGTCCGGCCGGGCCGCTCCGGCGGGGGCGACGAGGTAGGCGACCAGGCGCTCGCCGCGCAGCTCCGCGACCGCGTGCGCCACGCCGGGGTGCTCGGCCAGCACGGCCTCCACCTCCGACAGCTCCACCCGGTAGCCGCGGATCTTCACCTGCAGGTCGCGGCGGCCGAGGAACTCCAGGTCCCCGGTCGGCAGCCAGCGGCCGAGGTCGCCGGTCCGGTACATCCGGGCCCCCGGCCCGCCCTCCGGGTCGGGCAGGAAGCGGTCCGCGGTGAGCCCGGGACGTCCCAGGTAGCCGCGGGCCAGGCGGTCGCCGCCGAGATAGATCTCGCCGGGGACGCCGACCGGCACCGGCCGCAGGGCGTCGTCGAGCACGTGGACGCGGGCGCCGGGCAGCGGGGTCCCGATCGGCAGGGCCGTACCGGAGCCCTGGGCCGTCCCGGAGGCGCGCGCGGCGTCCCGCGGAGCGGGGCGGGGACCGGCCCCCGGGGCGGTCCCCGCGGGCGGCTCCACCTCGTAGGTGGTGACGCCGACCGTGGCCTCGGTGGGACCGTAGTGGTTGACGACCCGGCACCGGCCGGCCGCGGCCAGCTCGGCGGCCCAGCCCTGGGGGGCGGCCTCGCCGCCGAGGATCAGCAGCTCGCTCGGGAGCAGTTCGCCGGGGGTCGTGTCGGTGAGCAGCGCCGCCAGGTGGGACGGAGTGATCTTGAGGTGGCCGACGCGGTGCTCGCGCAGGTAGGCGGCCAGCTCGCGCCCCGCCGTACGGGGCGGGACGAGGTGGAGCGTGCCGCCCGTCATGAGGCACAGGTAGAAGACGGTCACGCCGAAGTCGAAGGCCAGCGACTGCAGGAGCGCGTAGGAGCCTCCCGGCTCCACCGCCAGCCGTTCGCGCACGCCCGCCAGGTAGGTCATGACCTCCCGGTGCTGTACGGCCACGCCCTTGGGCCGCCCGGTGGTCCCGGAGGTGTAGATGACGTAGGCCAGGTCGCCCGGGACGGCCCCGCCGCCCGGCGGCAGGTCGTCCCCGTCCGCACGGCCCGCCGCGGATCCGGCGGTCCCGCCGGTTCCCCCGGCGCCGTCCTCCGTCTCCTCCTCCGCGACCCACACGGCCGCCAGGTCGTCCGGGACCCGGTCGCGGAGCTCGGGGCAGGTGACCACCGCGGTGGCGCCGGCGTCGGAGAGCACGAACGCGAGCCGCTCCGCCGGGTGGTCGGGGTCCAGCGGGAGGTAGGCGGCGCCGGCCTTGAGCACGCCGAGCACCGCGACGGCCAGGTCCGCCGACTGCTCCAGGCAGATCGCGACGCGGTCGCCCACCGCCACGCCCCGCCGCCGCAGCCGGCGCGCGAGCAGCCCGGCGCGCCGCTCCAGCTCCGCGTAGGTCAGCGAGACCGTGTTCCCGGCGCCCCCGGCGCCTCCTGCGCCTTCCGTGCCCGCGACGACCGCGACCGCGTCCGGCGTCCGGGCGGCCTGCGCGGAGACGGCCTCGTGGACCAGTTCCGCGTCGAAGCGGGTCGCCGGGACGGACTCGCCGAAGGCCAGCACCCGGCGGCGCTCCTCGGCCGGGAGGAGCTCCAGCTCGGAGATGCGCGCCCCGGGATCGGCCACGATCGACCGCAGCAGGCTCTCCAGGCAGGCCGCCATCCGCTCGACGGTGTCCGGGCGGAACAGCGCGGTGCTGTAGGTGAACTGGCCGCGCAGCCCCTCGGGCGTCTCGAACAGGTACACGGCCAGGTCGAACCGGCTGACCCCGGTCTCGATCGGGAACGGGCTCATGGTCAGGCCCGGGGTGTCCAGCGGCCTGGACCGGTAGTTCTGCAGCGCGAACATCACCTGGAACACCGGCGACCGGCTGACGTCCCGCTCCACGCCCAGCTCGTCGACGAGCCGGTCGAAGGGGAGCGCCTGGTGGGCGTAGGCGTCCAGCGCCGTCTCCCGCACCCGGTCCAGCAACTCGGCGAACGTGGGGTCGCCCGACAGGTCGGCGCGCATCGGCAGGGAGTTGACGAAGACGCCGACCACCCGCTCCAGCTCGGGCAGGTCCCGCCCGGAGACCGGCGAGCCGACCGCGAAGTCGTGCTGCCCCGAGTAGCGCGCGAGCAGCACCTGGAAGGCGGCCAGCAGCGTCATGTACGGCGTGGCGCCGTGGGCGCGCCCCACCGCGGCGACGGCCTCGCTGAGCTCGGCGTCCAGGTCGAGGCCGCAGGCGGCGCCCTCCCAGCGCTGCTCGGCCGGGCGCGGCAGGTCCGCGGGGAGCTCCAGCGGCGGCAGCCCGTCCAGCTTGCGGCGCCAGTAGCGGACGTCCGCGTCGTGGGAGCCGTCCCCGGCGCGCTCGCGCAGCCAGTGCGCGTAGTCGCCGTACTGCAGCCGTACCGGGGGCAGGTGCGGTTCGCTCCCGGCCAGGTGGGCGGCGTGCAGGGCGAGCAGCTCCTCCATGACGACGTCGCAGGACCAGCCGTCGGTCACCGCGTGGTGCATGGTGAGCAGCAGCACGTGGGCGCCGGGTGCGAGGCGGACCAGCAGCGCCCGGAGCAGGGGGCCGCGCTCCAGGTCGAAGGGCCTGGCCAGCTCCTCGTCGATCGCGGCCGTGCCCTCCGCCCCGTCGGCGATGCGCAGCTCCGCCGCGGGGAGGTCGTCGACGACGAGCTCCGGGCGGCCGTCGGCCGTGGTGACCAGCCGGGTGCGCAGGCTCTCGTGCCGGGCCGCGACCTCCGTCAGCGCCCGGCGCAGGGCCTCCTCGCCGATCTCGCCCTCCAGGCGGACGGCGAACGCCACGGTGTAGGCCGCCGTCCCCGGAGCGTACTGCTCCAGGAACCACAGCCGCTCCTGCGCCGGGGAGAGCGGCGGCGGGGTGCCGGGCGGGCGCGGCGGGATGGCCGCGGTGACGGCACGGCCGCCCAGGCGCTGGGCGAGCAGCGCCTGCTTGGCCGGCGACAGGGCGGTGTGCGTCACGGCACCTCCGTGCTGCGGCGGGGGGAACGCTGCCGCGTTCCCGGGTTCATGGGCGGGACCGCCCTTCAGGGGCGGTCCCGGAGAGCGGTGGCCGCGAGGGACAGGGCGGCCTGGAGAGGGTGCCGGTCCCGCGCGGGATCGAGCGGAGGTGACCACCGGCCGCTCGATACGGCGGCCAGGGTGGGTCGGAGGTGGTGCGGAGGCTCCGATGAGCCGACGAGACCGCCCCGGGGGGCGGGATTTCTCGTACAGGTGTTCGTTTCAGTGCGGTGGGAGCGTTCCCACGGAGGAGGCTAGGTATGCACTGACAAGGCCGTCAAGATTTCTCCGATGTTTTCGGTTATGGACAAACGCAGTAAAGAAGTAGTTAGTCCACTTCTTAGACAAAAGACGGATTTGCCGGTTTCACCAAGTTTTTCCGGTCTCACAGATCCGTTGACAGCGTTCCCCGGCGCCTTCTACGCTCCGATGGGAGCGCTCCCACCCTGTCCTCTCATTCAGGGCGGCCGAGCCATGCCCGCGGTCGCCCACGCCAGGAGCGCACACGTGACCGTGACCATCCCCTCCGCCGGCCCGCGGAACGCCCCTCCCCCTCCGGAGGACGACCTGCGGCGCCTGCTGCTCATCCGGCACTTCGAGCTGACCCTGCTCCGCCTGTTCGAGGCCGGCGAACTCAGCGGCACCACCCACACCTGCCTGGGCCAGGAGTACGTGCCGGTCGCGCTGGCCCCCCTGCTCCGCGACGACGACTTCGTCTTCAGCAACCACCGCGGCCACGGCCACTTCCTGGCCCGGCACGCGGAGCCGTACGGGCTGCTGGCGGAGATCATGGGACGCGAGGGCGCGCTGTGCGCGGGGGTCGGCGGCAGCCAGCACGTCTACCACCGCCGCTTCCTGTCCACCGGCGTGCAGGGCGAGAGCCTCCCGGTCGCGGTCGGCGCGGCGCTGTCACTGAAGGGGAGCGGCGCCCTGGCCTGCGCCTACATCGGCGACGGCACCTGGGGGGAGGGCTCGGTCTACGAGGCGCTCAACATGGCGCGGCTCTGGCGGGTGCCGCTGCTGGTCGTCGTCGAGCACAACGGCATCGCCCAGTCCACCCCGACCCGCGTGCAGATGGCCGGGACCGTCGCCGGGCGCGCCGCCGCGTTCGACGTCCCGCACCACCGCACGGCCTCCACCGAGATCACCGAGATCCGCGCCGAGCTGGCGCCCCTGGTCGGCCGGGTGCGCGAGGAGTCGCTCCCCCTGGTCGTCGAGTTCGCCACCCACCGGATCGGCCCGCACAGCAAGGGCGACGACACCCGGAGCGCCGAGGAGATCGCATTGGCCGCGGGCCACGACTGGCACACCCGCTACGCGCGGCTCCTCCCCGAGCTCTTCGACCGGCTCGACCGCGAGGCGGCCGAACTGGTCGAACGCGTCGCCGCCGAGGTCGCCGCCCGCCCGCTCTCCGCCTGGGAGCGCCCGTGACCCGCGTCGCCGAGCACCTCAACCGCGCCCTGCACGACCTGCTGGCCGCCGACCCGGGCGTGCACGTCCTCGGCGAGGACATCGCCGACCCGTACGGCGGCGCCTTCAAGGTCACCCGCGGCCTGTCGGACCGGTTCGGCGAGCGGGTGCGCTCCACGCCGCTGAGCGAGGGCGCGATCGTCGGGGTCGGCGCCGGCCTGGCGCTGGCCGGGGAGAAGGCGGTCGTCGAGATCATGTTCGCCGACTTCGCCGCCCTCGCCTTCGACCAGCTGGTGAACTTCGCCGCCAAGTCCACCACCATGTACGGCAGGCCCGTGCCGATCCCGCTGGTCGTGCGCTGCCCCTCCGGGGGCGGACGCGGCTACGGCCCGACCCACAGCCAGAGCCCGCAGAAGCACTTCCTGGGCGTGCCCGGCCTGCACCTGTTCGAGCTGACCCCGTTCCACGACGCGGGCGACCTGCTGGCCGCCATGTTCGCGCTCGGGCAGCCCTGCCTGCTCTTCGAGGACAAGGTCCTCTACACCCGCAGGATGTTCACCGGCGGCGTGGTGGACGACCTGTTCCGCTACGAGCTCACCGGCGGCGCGGACGGGACGGGCGGCACCGCCCGGGTCTTCGTGGAGGGCGGCGGCGAGCCCGACTGCACGCTCGTCGTCCCCGGCGGGCTGGCCCACCGGGCGCTGGCCGCCGCGCGGGAGCTGCTGCTGGAGGAGGACCTGCTCTGCGAGCTGCTGGTCCCGGCGCGGCTGTACCCGGTGCCCGAGCTGCCCGGCCTGGAGCGGGCCCGGCACGTGTGCGTGGCGGAGGACGGCTCCGAGGGCGGGACCTGGGGGACGGAGGTCGCCCGGGTGCTCTACCCCCGGCTCTGGCCCGCGCTGCGCCGCCCGATCACCCTGCTCAGCGCCGCCGCGAGCGTCATCCCGGCCGCCCCGCACCTGGAGCGGGAGGTCCTCCTGCAGCCGGACCACATCAAGCGCGCGATCACGGAGGCCCTCTCTTGACCGACATCCCGGTGCCCAAGCTCAACAACAACGACAGCGTCTACCTGCTGACGGCGTGGACCGTCAAGGACGGTGAGGCCGTACGGGCGGGAGAGCCGATCGCGGAGCTGGAGACCTCCAAGGCGGTCGAGGAGCTCACCGCCCCGCAGGACGGGGTGCTGCGGCACCTGCTGCCCGAGGGGGCCGAGTGCGCGCCCGGCCAGGTCATCGCCCGGCTCGGCGCGGACGGCGACGCCCCCGGCCCCGGCCCCGAGGCGGGCACGGGCACGCAGACGGGCACGGGCACGCAGGTAGGCACGGAGCCGGGCGTGGGCGCGGGCACGGAGCCGGAGGCGGGCGCGCCGGTCGTCACCGCACCCGCCCGGCTGTTCATGGATGAGCACGGCATCTCCATGGAGCAGGTGGTCGCGCTCGGGGTGAAGGTGGTCCGCCGCTCCGACCTGGAGCACCTCCTGCCCGCGGCCGGGGCCGCCCCCGGACCGGCGTCCGTCCCCGCCTCGGCGCCGGAGTCGCCGGTCCCCGCCTCCGGCGCGGAGACCGCCGACGCGGAGACCACAGGCTCGGAGACCACAGGCTCGGCGACCGCCGCGGACCTGGACGGCGGAGTGGGGACCGGCCTGGTCGAGCTGTCGCGGGCCCAGCGGCGGGTCGCCGAGGTGGTCGAGCGCTCGCACCGGGAGATCCCGGCCGCGTTCACCGCGATGCGGGTCGACGTGACGGAGGCGCTGGCGTTCGCCCGGCAGGAGACCAGGCGGCTGCGCGCCCTCATCGGCCTGCCCGAGCTGCTGGTCCAGGCGACCGGCGGGCTGCTCGACCGCTTCCCCCTCTGCTTCGCCTCCCCGGCCGGCGCCCACCGGGCCCGCCTGCCCGCCGCCGGTGTGGGCGTGGGCGTGACCATGGACGTCGGCCGGGGCATGGTCGTGCCCGTGGTGAAGGACGCGGGCGGGCGACCGCTTGCGGAGATCGCCCGCGACCTCATGCGGCTGCGCCAGGCGGCGCTGAACGGGAGCTTCCGGGAGGACGACCTGCGGGGCGGCTCCATCATGGTCACCCTGCACACCGAGGAGGCCGTCGTCACCGCCGTCCCCGTCGTCTTCCCCGGCCAGACCTGCGCCCTGTCCCTCACCGCTCCGCGCCCCGAGGTCGTCGAGACCGCCGAGGGCGTCTTCACCACCCGGAGGGTCGTCTCCCTCGGCCTGGCCTACGACCACCGGTTCGTCAACGGCCGCGAGGCCGCGGAGTTCCTGGGCGCGCTGCGCTCGGCCCTGGAATCACCCGCCTCCGGCGCCTGAACGCCCGGCGCCGCCGGGGCCGCCGGCCCCTCCCCGCCCGCCCCGGCGGCCGCCGATTCCCGGAGTGAGCGCCTGAAGTGCGAATATGTTCGGGTCATGACGAACCCGACGGAAGGTCTCGATCGGTGAGGCGGTCACTCACGGTCCTGCTGCTGGCCTGCGCCGCGCTGCTCGGCGCGGTCGCCCCGGCCCAGGCCCACAACGTACTGATCGGCAGCGATCCCGAGGACGGCGCCTCGATCGCCGCCGGGCCGGAGAGGATCACGCTCACCTTCGACCAGCCCGCCCGGCAGGGCTTCGCGCTGATCACCCTGACCGGCCCGGACGGCACCCGGTGGGAGGAGGGGAAGACCGCCGTCGACGGCGCGAAGGTCAGCGTCGGGGTCAGGCCCCTCGGCCCGGCCGGGGAGTACGTCGTGGGCTACCGGATCCTCTCCTCCGACGGCCACCCGGTCTCCGGCAAGGTGGCCTTCACCCTGACCGCCGCGGGGCCGGGCTCCGCGCAGCCGGCCGCGGCCGCGTCGGCCTCCGCCGTACCCGCCGCCTCCGGCGCCCCCGCACAGGACCCCGCACGGGACCCCGTGGAGAACCCCGGCCTGAGCGCGCAGGCGGCCGAGGCCGCGCAGAACGGCGGCGCCGGGATGGCGGTCGTCTGGATCGCCGCGGCCCTGGTCCTGCTGGGCGGCGCGACCGTGGTGGCGATGCGCCGCACCCGTGAGCGGACGGAGGCGCCGTGACCGCCGTCGCGGAACGCGCCCCCGAGGCGGTCGCGGTGCGCAGGCTGCTGGCCGGCGGGCTCGTCTCCGGGGCGCTGCTCGCCGTGGTCGTCGCCACCGCGCTCGGCGCGGAGGAGGCGGTGCCCGGCATCGAGCTGCCCGGCCCGGTGGTGGCCTACGGCCTGCCGGTGCTGCGGGTGCTGCTGGACCTGGCGGCGGTCGCGGTGGTCGGGCTGAGCCTGCTGCCGAAGCTGCTCGGGTTCGACGAGCCCGAGCGCACCGAGCCGGTGATGCGCCGGACCCGGCCGATGGCCGTCTCGTTCGCCTGGGCGTGGGCGCTGCTGGCGCTGACCGTCATCGTGTTCCAGACCGCCGAGCTGAACCCGGGGTCGGTCCCCACCCCCGGCATGATCGCCGAGTACGTCGACAACGTGGGCGCGGGCCAGGGCATGCTGTTCAGCGCCGCCTGCGCGCTGGCCTACGCCGGGATCGGGCTGCTGGCCGTGCGGTTCGGCGAGAAGGTCCCGGCCGAGCTGCGGATCCTGGTGGCCCTGTTCGGCCTGCTGCCGATCCCGGTCACCGGCCACGCGGTGGACTCGGTCTGGCACGACCCCATCATGATCTCGATGGAGCTGCACGTGATGGGCTCGGCGGCGTGGACCGGCGGGCTGCTCACGGTCATGCTGCTGGTCGCGCGGGACCGCGGGCTGCTGGCGGAGGTCCTGCCGAGGTTCTCCCGGCTGGCGAGCCTCGCGCTCGCCGTGGTCACCCTGTCCGGGCTGGTGAACGGCCTGGCCACGATCGCCCTGACCCCCGGCACCGCACTGCCCGGTTCGCTGCTGACCAGCGAGTACGGCCTGCTCGTGGTGGCCAAGACCGTGAGCGTGGCGCTGCTCGTCCCGCTCGCCGCCCACATCCGGTTCCGCCTCCTGCCGCGCGTCGAGCGGCAGGAGGCGACGGCGGTCGCCGCGTGGGCGGCGGCCGAGCTCACCGTGATGGGGCTCGCCTACGGGGTGGCCGTGGCGCTGACCACGGCGACCATCTCCTGAGGCTCGTTCTCCTCGGCGGCCCGCAGCCGGTAGCGGCCGAGGAACCACTCGCCGCCCAGCCACAGGGCGGCGAGTGCGGCCCCGCCGGCGGCCATGGTCGCCGGGGAGATCAGCGGCGGGGACGCCCAGAAGTGCTGCGAGCGGAGCGCCAGGTCCACCGCGAGGGTGGCGACGAGCGAGCCGGCCAGCGCCCGGACGACCGGGATCCGGATCAGGAACGCCAGGTCGATCGCGAGCGCCCCGGCGATCAGGAAGACCGGCACCGCCGAGCGCGGGAAGTCGGCCACCGCCAGGATCGGCCAGATCAGGGCGCGGTAGGCGACGTAGGTGGCGACCACGGCGGTGGCGGCGAACCTGCGGCCGATCATCGCGCGGGCGAAGACCAGTACGATCATCGCGGCGACCACCCCGTAGAGGGGGTAGACCTGGTCGGGCACCGGGAGCGCGAAGTTGACCGCCATCTCCCGGTCCACCCCGCGGCCCATCTGGTCGGCGGCGAACTGCAGCAGGATCGGCTCGGCCTCCGGCTTGCCCGCGTCCCACGACCTGATCGCGAAGACGCCGTACTCCTGGTGCTGGGCGGGGAACCAGACGTTCTCGAACATGAACACGAACAGCCCGCCGAGGACGAGCGTGCGCGTGCGGCCGGGGGGCGCGCCGAGGAACCAGCCCCGGATCACCCCGCAGATCATGAAGAACGTGCCGATGTACAGCAGCATGTGCGACGGGCTCCACGAGGTGATGTCGAGCCCGTTGACGCGGTGGTTGATCAGGTCCAGCGGGACCGCGACCAGGAAGGTGCCGGTGCCCCACTGGATGAGGCGCTGCGCCGTGCGGTCCACGCCGTAGCCGGTGTAGACGTGCACGATGGTCAGGGCGACCACGATGGCGGTGCCGACGCTGTTGAGCAGGTGCGGCGGCGCCAGGTCGTCGCGGAGCCACTTGAAGTGCCAGGAGACGTCCCAGGACGCCCCCAGCACCTTGAAGCAGAAGGCGACCACCCACCCGAGGTACAGGACGCGGAACAGGTCCGCGGGCGTCTCCCGGCCGGCCTTCCCCCGGGTCCAGTACGGCAGAGCCCAGGCGGCGACCGACGCGGCTCTTCTTCTCAGGCTTTTCGCAGGCTTCACGCGTCGAAATGATGCCCGGCGTTTACGAAGACCGCAATCGGGGACATCCCCGGGTTTCGCCATACAACCCCAAGTTATGCCTGTTCCGGTACGGCACGGCGGTCCCGGCGGTGCCGTACCACGACACGGACGGACGCGGACAGAACGCGGACGGGCACGGGACGGGCCGCGGAGCCCGACGGTCCCCGGACACGCCGCCCGGCCGGGAGACCCCCTCCGTCCTACCCGTCCCCCGGCTCGGACAGGGCCGACCAGACCGCGGCGGGGGTGAGGGGGGTGGCGGTGATCCGGTCGGCGGCCTCGGGGAGCGCGGCGGCCACGGCGTTGCCGACCGCCGCGGGCGGCCCGATGATCCCCGCCTCCCCCGCCCCCTTCATGCCGCCCGGCGTCACCGCGGACGGCGTCCGCATCAGCGCCACCTCGACCGGGGGCGCGTCCGGCGCGTACGGGGGGAGGTAGTCGGCGGCGGGCTGCCCGTCGGGCCCGTACACGACCTCCTCGGTCAGCGCCATCCCGATGCCCTGCACGACGCCGCCGCGGATCTGCCCCTCGACGATCGCCGGGTTCACCACGACGCCGCAGTCGTTGACCGCCCAGTAGCCCTC
Source organism: Planomonospora sp. ID91781 (assembly GCF_015711595.1). Classification (NCBI taxonomy): domain Bacteria; kingdom Bacillati; phylum Actinomycetota; class Actinomycetes; order Streptosporangiales; family Streptosporangiaceae; genus Planomonospora; species Planomonospora sp. ID91781. The sequence goes on from NZ_JABTEY010000002.1 coordinate 1,956,042, forward strand.
CACCTCGACCGCGCCCGTCTCCGGGTCGACGGCCACCGCCGCCGCGTGCGCGCCGAAGGCGTAGGTGTAGGCCGCCGGGTCGTAGGTCACCCGTTCCTCCAGTCCCGGCGTCATCCCCTCCGGCAGGTCCCAGGCCCGCCACGCCGAGAGCGCGATCTCCGCCAGCGTGCGGCGGGCCGACGGGTCCCCCTTGACCCGCACGGCCCCGCCGGAGACCTCCAGGTCGCCGGCGGCCGCCTCCAGCTGGTGGGCGGCGATCGCGACGATCTTCTCGCGGAGCCGTGCCGCCGCCCCGACCAGCGCTGCTCCGCCCAGCACGAGCGACCGGCTGGCGATCGAGCCCACCGGCGAGTACGGCGTGGCCGCCGTGTCCCCCAGCAGCACCCGCACCCGCTCCAGCGGCACTCCGGTGTGGTCGGCGGCCAGCTGGGCCAGCGCCGTCTCGATGCCCTGGCCGATGGCCGCCACCCCGCAGGCGACCACCACCGAGGCGTCCTGCTCCATGCGCAGCACCGCGGTCTCGTAGCCGCCGGACTGGATGCCCGCCTGCCGCATCGCCTCCGAGGGGCCCATGCCGGTGGACTCGACGTGGCAGGAGAACCCGATCCCGCGCCGCCGCCCGTCGGCCGGGCGCGCCGGCCGGCCCTCCCGGACCATCGTGCGCAGCTTCTCCAGTGCGGCCGGGTAGTCCCCGGAGTCGTAGGGCTGCCAGGTCCGGGAGGTGTGCGGCAGCTCGTCGGGGCGGAGCAGGTTGAGCAGGCGCAGCTCGACGGGGTCGGCGCCCAGCCGCCGGGCGGCCTCGTCCACCAGCCGCTCCCGGGTCCAGGTCGCCTCGGGCTGGCCGAACCCCCGGTAGGAGCCGGTCGGCGTGGTGGTCGTCACCACGGCGCGCACCCGCGCGCCCGCCCGGTCGAACCGGTACGGCCCGGGCAGCGAGAGCGCCGTGACCGCGATCGGGGAGATGCCCACGTTGGACGGGTGCGCGCCCAGGTCGCCGAGGATGTCGCAGTGCAGCGCCCGGAACCGGCCGTCGCCGTCGAAGGCGAGCCTGGCCCGGTGCACGGCGTCCCGGGCCGGCAGGGTGGCGGTCAGGTGCTCGGCGCGCGACTCGGTCCACCGCACCGGGCGGCCCAGCCGTACCGCCGCCAGGCAGACCAGCGTCTCGTCGGGGTAGACGTGCTCCTTGCCGCCGAAGCCGCCGCCGGTGTCGCACGCCAGCACGCGCACCCGGTCGAAGCCGAGCCCGAGCGCGGCGGCGACGTGGTCGCGGACGTGGTGCGGCGCCTGCGTGGAGGTCCACACGGTCAGCGCGCCGTCCTCGAAGGAGGCCACGACGCCGCGCGGCTCCACCGGGTACGGCGCGACCCGGCCCAGCCGGGTCGTCAGCTCGACCACGTGCCCGGCCGCGGCGATGGCGGCCTCGCACTCGTCGGCCGGGTCCCCGAGGGCGAAGTCGGTGACCAGGTTGGCGCCCCACTCCGGGTGGAGCAGGGGAGCCCCGGCGGCCAGCGCGAGGTGCGCGCCGACCACCGCGGGCAGCTCCTCGAAGTCCAGATCGACCAGTTCGGCCGCGTCGCGGGCCGCCGCCTCGCTGCGCGCCACCACCAGCGCGACCGGCTGCCCGGCGTAGCGGACCGTCTCCTCCAGCACGGGGTAGTCCGCCATCCGCTGGCCGGGGGCGAGCGCCACGCACGGCAGCCGCACCCCGGCGGCGTCCGCGGGCGTCAGCACGTCCAGCACCCCGTCGGCGGCCAGCGCCGCCTTGACGTCGCACCGGGTCAGCCGCCCGTGCGCGACCGGGCTGCGCACCACGACCGCGTGCGCCGTGCCCGGCAGGCGGACGTCCCCGGTGAACCGCGCCCGCCCGGTCACCAGCCGGGCGTCCTCCCGGCGCGGGACCCGCGCCCCGACATAACGGTGATCATCGCTCATCACCCGATTCTGAACGGCGCGGCGGCTCCCGCCAACGGCCCGGCCCCGCGCGGCGGGATACGGACGCCCTCAGGACCCGGTGGCGCGCGGCCGATATCCGGCCGGAGAAGTCCGCCCACACGGCCGGACCGGTCGTCCGGCTGAGATTCCTCTCAGGGAGCACTCGGTTTCGGACAGTAGGCTCCAGCCCATGAAGCTCAGGGGAAGGGCGACCGTCTGGATCGCGGCGGCCGCCGTGCTCGTCGCCGGCGTCGCGGGGTGGCTGGTGTGGCCGTCGGAGCCGCAGGTACGGGTCCAGAACCAGATGATCACCGTGGTCGACGGCCCGGCCGACGACCAGCGGGTCGTGCTCGACACGAGTTTCTTCCCGCCCGCCGGGGGCGGGAAGGCCCCCGCGGTGCTGCTCGCGCACGGTTTCGGCGGGAGCAAGCAGAGCGTCCGCGACGCCGCGCTGCGGCTGGCCCGCGAGGGCTACGCCGTGCTGACCTGGTCGGCGCGCGGCTTCGGCCGCTCCACCGGGCAGATCGCGCTCAACTCCCCCGACTACGAGGTCAAGGACGTCCGGCAGCTGGTCGACTGGCTGGCGAAGCGGCCCGAGGTCCGGCTCGACGCGGGCGGCGACCCGCGCGTGGGCATCGCGGGCGGCTCGTACGGCGGCGCCATCGCGCTGATGGCCGCCGCCCACGACGACCGCGTCGACGCGATCGTCCCCCAGATCACCTGGTACGACCTGGCCGACGCGCTGTTCCCCAATGCCACCGGGCAGGGCCCGGAGAGCGGCGTGTTCAAGCGCATGTGGGCCGGGCTGTTCTTCAGCCGGGGCGGCCCGCAGCCCGGCGCCGGCCTGGCGGCCCTCTCGGGCCAGGGCGGGCAGGGCTCCGGGGAGGGCTCCGAGGAGGGGCAGGACGGCGAGGACGGGAGCGGGGCCTCCGGGGCCGGAGGGGACCGCCGGGCGGCCCGGCCGCCGACGGCCGAGGAGGTCCGGTGCGGCCGGTTCCTGCCGGAGATCTGCGACATGTACCAGCAGGTCGCCGAGACCGGCCGGGCCACCGCCGCCGCCGTGGAGACCCTGCGCAGGTCCAGCCCGGTCTCGGTGCAGGGCAGGATCAGGGTCCCGGCCCTGCTGCTGCAGGGGCGGCGCGACTCGCTGTTCCCGCTGGGGCACGCGGACGCCAACGCGCGCGCCATCGCCGCGACCGGCGCGCCGGTGCACGTCGCCTGGTTCGACGGCGGCCACGACGGCGGCGACGGCGAGGTCGACTGGCTCCACGAGCAGACCCTGGGCTGGTTCGACCACTACCTGAAGGACGCCGCGGCGGGCTCCGCGGGCGCCTCCGGGAACACCGCCCCTGGGAACACGGCCGGCTCCGGGAACGGCGGCGCCGCGGAGAACACCGCCGCCGCGTCCGCCGGAGCGGGCGCCCCCGCCGGCCCGCCCGGCGTCGGCGTGTTCACCGTCACCCGTGACGGCGGCCGCGACCCCGGCACCCGCCGCCCGGTCCGGCTGCACGCCACCGCCGACGTCTACCCGGGCCTGTCCGGCACCTCCACGACCGCCGTCCCCCTGTCCGGCCCCGAGCAGCCGGTGGCCAACCCGCCCGGCGGCTCCCCCTCCTCGATCTCGGCCGTTCCCGGCTTCGGCGGCCTGACCGGTTCCGGCAACCTGAGCGTGTCGATCGACATGGCGGGCCAGAGCGCGACCTTCGAGTCCGCTCCCCTGCGTACCCCGCTCCAGGTCACCGGGAGCTCCACCGTCCGGGTCCGGGTCGGGATCGCCTCCGGCGGCGACGCCGGGAAGAGCGAGGACGCCAAGGACACCGGGGACACCGGCGACACCGGGGACACGGAGGGGGCCGGGGGTGCGGAGCAGGCCGGCGCCGGGCGGGACGTGACGCTGTTCGCCAAGCTGTACGACGTGAACGGCGGCGCCTCCGCGCCGATCCTGCCCGAGGGGCTCGTCGCCCCGGTGCGGATCACCGTCCCCGGGGGAGGCACCGCCGAGGCCACGGTCACCCTGCCCGCCGTCGACCACCGCTTCGAGGCCGGGCACCGGCTCCGCGTCGCCCTCACCACGACCGACCTCGGCTACAGCACCCCCGCGGCCCCGGCCGTCTACACCGTCGCCCTGGCCTCCCCCGAGCTGACCGTGCCCGTGCACGCCGCGCTGCGCACCCCGGCCACCGGCCCCGCCTGGTGGACCTGGGCCCTGCCGCTGGCCGCGCTGGCCGCCGCGGCGGCGCTGATCCTCACCGGCCGCCGCCGCCCCGCCCGCGAGCACGTCCCCGCCCTGGACGCGGTGCCGCTGCGGATCGAGGGACTGACCAAGGCCTACCGCAACGGCGAGCGGGCGGTGGACGACCTGTCGTTCACCGTCGAGCAGGGCCAGGTGCTCGGCCTGCTCGGTCCCAACGGCGCGGGCAAGACCACCACGATGCGCATGATGATGGGCCTGATCCACCCCGACGCGGGCGAGATCAGGATCTTCGGCCACCGGGTCGTGCCCGGTGCGCCGGTCCTGTCCCGGCTGGGCTCGTTCGTGGAGGGCGCCGGATTCCTGCCGCACCTGTCGGGCCGGGCGAACCTGGAGCTCTACTGGAAGGCGACCGGCCGCCCCGCCGCCGACGCCCGTCTGGAGGAGGCCCTGGAGATCGCCGGGCTCGGCACCGCGCTGGAGCGCGCCGTGCGGACCTACTCCCAGGGCATGCGCCAGCGGCTGGCCATCGCCCAGGCCATGCTCGGCCTGCCCGACCTGCTCGTGCTCGACGAGCCCACGAACGGCCTGGACCCGCCCCAGATCCGCGAGATGCGGGAGGTCCTGATCCGCTACGCGGCGCGGGGCCGTACCGTCATCGTCTCCAGCCACCTGCTCGCCGAGGTGGAGCAGACGTGCAGCCACGTGGTGGTCATGCACCGCGGCCGGCTCGTCACGGCCGGTCCGGTGGGCGACCTGCTGAGCGCCCGCGTGCCGGCGGGCGCGCCGGGCGGGCCGGGCACCCGCCTGGAGGACGTGTTCCTGGACCTGATCGGGGAGAAGCGATGAAGGACGCGGGCGGCGCCGGCACGGCGCTCACCACCGGCGGCACCGGTGACGGCGCGGCCGGGGGGACCGGCGCGCGGGGCGTGAACGACGACGGTTCGGCGCGGGGCTACGCGCCGGGGCGCACGCTGCCGCTGGCGGTGGAGATCGTCCGCCAGTTCAGGCGGCGCCGGACGATGGTGATGTTCGGGCTGCTGCTCGCGCTGCCCTGGGTCCTGGTGATCGCGTTCAAGATCGGCGTCAGGTCGGGCGGTCCCGGGGCGTCGTCCCTGCGCATCTCCGACCTGGCGACCGAGGGCGGCCTGAACTTCGCCGCGTTCGCGCTCTCGGTGTCGGCGAGTTTCCTGCTGGTCGTCGCGGTGGCGCTGTTCTGCGGCGACACGGTGGCCAGCGAGGCCGGCTGGTCGTCGCTGCGCTACCTGCTGGCCGCCCCGATCCCCCGGGACCGGCTGCTGCGCCAGAAGCTGGTCGTCGCGCTGGGCTACTCGGCGGCGGCGGTGGTCTGCCTGCCGGTGATGGCGCTGCTCGCCGGGACGCTGGCCTTCGGCTGGAACGACGTCCGGGTGCCCGGCACGGGTGAGACGATCGCCGCGCTGGACGTGCTGCCGAGGTTCGGGGTCGTGATCGGCTACGTACTGGTCAGCCAGCTCGTGGTGGCCGCGCTGGCCTTCCTGCTCTCGGTCGGCACCGACTCGCCGCTGGGCGCGGTCGGCGGCGCGGTCGGCCTGGTGATCGTGAGCACCATCCTGCAGGCGGTGGACGCGCTCGGCTCGCTCCGGGAGTTCCTGCCGACGTTCTGGAACACGGCCTGGCTGGACGCCCTGGCGCCGGAGCCCGACTTCGGCGGCATGGTCAAGGGCGTGGCCGTGTCGGTGACCTACGCGGCCGTGCTGACCGCCTTCGCCTTCCGCCGCTTCCGGCGCAGGGACGTCGTCTCCTAGGTCCGTCCGGAGCGCGGGTCCCGGAAGGGCCCGCGCTCCGGATCCGGAGGGCGACGCCTGCGCGGCCGGAGCGGCGAAGACGACGGCGGCCGGTCAGCAGACGTCGGGCAGCGAGCAGACCTTCACCGCCATCTTCCGAGCGTCCCTCAGCTGCCGGCGGAAGTCCGAGGCGTGCACCCCGCCGTACTCCCCGGCGTGCACGTAGCTCACCAGGGCGCGGCCCTTGCGCACGACGACGCCCCGCTGGCCGCCGATGGCGGGACCTCCGCCCTCGCGGTCGTAGTTCTGGACGATCACCCGGACGGCCTGGTCCCCCGCCTCGATCTTCTCCGTCCGGCCCCTGGCGACCACCTGGTCGCCCTCGTCGGCCTCGCATCTGCCGGCCCGCCTCCGCAGGTCGGCCATGGCCGCACGCGCGGCCCGCTCGGAGCGGTAGATCACGACCTGCTCGGCCCGGTAGAGCTCCGGCGCCGTGTAGGTGACCGTCCGGGTGCTCACCCGGCCCCGGTCCTCGGAACGGCCCACGCCGCAGGGCCAGAGGCTGAGGCGTTCGTGCCGGTCGCTGATCGTCCACTTCTCCTCCTCCGGGTACGCCACCGGCTTGCGGGCCCGGGCCTCGTGGAGCAGGAAGTTCCTCGGCAGCTTCCAGCCGGTCTCCCCCGCTCCCGCGTGCTTCTCCGCAGCGGCTGTCCCGGTGGCCGTCCCGGTGACCGCCCCGGCGGTGCCGCCGCCCGCCAGGACGACCGCGGCGAGCGCCCCGGCCGCCACCGCCGCCATTCGATTCGTCGTCCGCCCCGTACCCGTCATGGTGACTCCTCCGCGTCCGTGCTCCGGTCCCATGCACGGTGAGACTGTCGCTCCGCGCAAAAGGTTCGCGCCCGCGGGGCAGGGATCCGCCGCCGGGCACGGTGCGCCCGTTACCGTTGCCGGATGCACACCATCGAGCTGACCTGCGACGACGTGCTCGACTCGGCGGTGCGCGCGGCCTGGGACCGGCTGGCGGCCGAGGGACTGCCCAGCCAGGCGCGGCACCCGCACCCGACCAACCGCCCCCACCTGACGCTGGCGGTCTGCGAACGGCTGCCGCCCGACGCGCCGGCCGCGTTCGCCGAGGCCTTCGGCGGCCTGCCGGTGCCGGTCAGGCTGGGGCCGCTGCTGCTGTTCGCCGGGCGGGCGCGGGTGCTGGCCTGGGGCGTGGTGCCGGAGGCCCGGCTGCTGGCCGTACACGCGGGGGTGTGGCGGGTGCTGGACGGCTCCTGCGGCGGCAACCCGCTGCACGCGCCCGGGCGGTGGCTCCCGCACGTGACGCTCGCCCGCAACCTGGACGCCGCGGCCCGGGCGCGGGCGGTCACGGTGCTCGACGGACTGGCCGAGGCCGCCGGGGCGTTCTCCGGCGCGCGCAGCTACGACGGCGCGCTCCGCACGACCGTCCCCCTGGCGGGGCGGGGCTGACCGGATCCGTCACCACCGCCCCTTCCGGGGGAGACGCGCTCACCAGTGGGGCGGGCGGTCCTCCAGCAGCCGGTCGTCGTTGCCGCCGGACTCACGCCACTCGCCCCACCCGAGATCGGTGTCGTCGGAGGTCTGGTCGGGCAGGATGGCCGGGCCGTCCTCCGAGAGGTCGACCGGGCGCAGATCGTCTGGATGATGCTCTGTCACGGGCTCATGCTATCCAGCCCGCCGCGGCGGGCGATTTCCCCGTCAGCAAAGCCTTCCACCATGATTTCCGCGCAAAGGACAGCCAACGACCCAGGCGGTACGATGCCAGGGCAGGTGTCAGCTACCCCCCGTGAGGCGGCCATGGCAACGCCAACAGCTGGATGGCGGCGAGACGGCAATCTCCCGAACGAGCTCACCAACTTCGTCGGGCGCACCCGGTTGCTGGCCAACCTCAGGCAGCGGCTCCAGGAGCCCGAGACGCGGCTGGTGACCCTGACCGGCATCGGCGGCGTCGGCAAGTCCCGCACCGCGCTGCGCATCGCGCACATGGTGCGCAACCAGTTCTCCGACGGCGTGTGGTTCGCCGACCTGGCCCGGTTGCAGGACGCGGGGATGGTCCGGCACACGATCACCTCGGCGCTGGGCATCGCCGACCAGTCGGCGCGCTCGGCGGAGGAGACCCTCTCCGACTGGGTGGGCGACCGCGAGATCCTGCTGATCATCGACACCTGCGAGCATCTCGTCGACGCCTGCGCCCGGCTCTTCGAGGACCTGCTGAAGACCTCGCCGCGGCTGCGGATCCTGGCCACCAGCCGCCAGTCGCTGAACGCGCAGGGCGAGTACACCCTCTCCGTCCCGCCGCTGGCCGTCCCCGGCGACGTCCCGGGGGAGAACGCCTTCACCAACGAGTCCGTCCAGCTGTTCTCCGCGCGGGCGAGCGCGGTCGTGCCCTCCTTCGAGCTCGACGAGCGCAACATCGAGCCGGTCTCCGAGCTCTGCCGCCGCCTGGACGGCATCCCCCTGGCGATCGAGCTGGCCGCGGTCCGCCTGCGGGCCCTGTCGGTCGAGCAGATCCTCGCGCTGCTGACCGACCGGTTCAGCCTGCTGGCCGGCGCCAGCCGTACGGCGCTGCCCCGGCACCAGACGCTGCGCGCCGCGATCGGGTGGAGCCACGAGCTGTGCGAGCCCGCCGAGCGGCTGCTCTGGGCGCGGCTCTCGGTCTTCGCCGGGGACTTCGAGCTGGAGGCCGCCCGCTACGTCTGCGCCGGGGAGGGCCTGCCCGCCGAGGACGTCACCGACCTCGTCTCCAGCCTCGTGGAGAAGTCCATCCTGCTGAGCGAGGGCACCCCCTCCGGGCACCGCTACCGGTTGATCGACACCCTGCGCAGCTACGGCGAGGAGTGGCTGGACAAGCTGGGCGAGAAGCAGCGGATCCAGGAGCGGCACCGGGACTACTACCTGCAGCTCGCCATGCGCGGCGAGGAGGCGTGGTCCGGGGCCCGGCAGGTCTACTGGTTCGTCCGGATGCGGCACGAGCACGACAACATCCGGGTGGCGCTCGACTACTGCCTGCGCACGCCGGGCGAGGCGGAGGCGGGCCTGCGGCTGCTGTCGTCGCTCTGGTTCATGTGGGTGGCCTGCGGGCTGGCCCGCGAGGGCAGGCTCTACCTGGAGAAGGCGCTGTCCCTGGTCTCGCAGCCGAGCTCGGTGCGCTGCAAGGCCCTGTGGGTGCTCTCCTACGTGCACAGCGGCCAGGGCAACACCGACGGCGCCGTCGAGGCCGCCGAGCGGTGCAGCTCGGACGCGGTCCGGGTCGGCGACTCGGGCGCGGTCATCCTGGCGACCAAGATGCTCGGCACCGCGGCCGTGCTCCAGAACGACCTGCAGAAGGCCAGCGCCCTGCTCGGGGTGGCGATCGAGTTCCACAAGACGGGGCGGGAGCTCAACCCCGGCCTGCTCCCCTCGATCGTCGAGCTGTCGCTGGTGCTGACGATGCAGAACGAGCCGGCCGAGGCCGAGGTCCTCCTGCAGGACTGCGTCGCGGTGTGCACCCAGCGCGGCGAGCTCTGGCTGCGCTCCTACGCGATGTACGCCATGGCGATGGCCCAGCAGGCGATGGGCCGCTCCGCCGAGGCGCTGCAGAACGCCCGCGAGTCGCTCCGCCTCAAGCGCTACTTCCACGACGTGCTCGGCATCGGCCTGGTGATCGAGGTCGTCGCCCGGCTGGTCCTCGACCAGGGCCAGGCCGACCTGGCGTCCCGGCTGCTCGGCGCGGGCCAGCAGAACTGGCGCTCCTTCGGCATGCCCCAGATGAACTCGCCCTTCTTCAACGCCGAGCACGACCGGTGCATCAAGGAGTGCCGGAAGCTGCTCGGGGACGAGGCACACGAGGCGGCGTTCGCCGCGGGCAAGCGGCTCAACCTCGAGGAGCTGATCGAGCTCGCGATCGGCGAGTGCGGCGAGGACGCCGACCCGGCACCGGCCGTGTGACCCGGGCCCGCCGGCCCCGTGACCCGGGCCCCGGCCGGGATCGCCCGGCAGGCGGGCGGACGCGGGACGCACGGGCGGGCGCGCGACACGGTTCAGCCCGCCGGCCAGCTCGTCCCCTCCGGCCAGGCGTGCACGTAGCGGGCGCTGCCGAGGGAGAAGTCGATGTGCCCGCGCACCCAGTGCTCCAGCCCCCGCACGTACCTGAGCACGGGCTGCGACGCCCACCGCTCCACCGCCGAGCGGGTCTCGACGAAGCCCTCCACGGCGGCGCCGTGCATCGACGCCACCTCGTCCAGCGCCTTCTGGAGCGATCCCGTCCGGTGGAAGCGCAGTACGGTGACCAGGTTGTGCCGGGCCGCGTCCCGCCCGCGCTCCTTGGCGTAGGAGAGCAGGTCGTTGTCCCAGCCGATGAGGTCGCACGCAAGGTCACTGAGCGTACGCACATCCGGATGGGACCATTCCTCGGATTCGAGCCGGTACCCTCCGGCGACGTCGATCAGCGCGAAGCAGGTGTAGGTCGCTCCGGTGATGCGGCGCATCAGGACGTAGTCCTCGGGGGTGGGGATCAGGTCCGCCTCGCGGTTGCCCGCCTCCCACACCTGGGCGAACAGGTACTCGCGGACGGTGGTCCGCCAGCGTTCCAGCTGCGCGGGGGTGCCGACCTCCGCGATCCTGCGCTGCAGCTCCAGCAGGCCCGCGCCGAAGGGGTCGCCGGCCCCGGGTTCGCGCCGCTCGTCCAGGATCTCCAGGAGCGGGGGGAGCGCCCGCACGAGCGCGGCCGCCCGGTGGCCCACCGTCTCCGACTCGCAGAAGGCGTCGTCGAAGGCGAAGAGCCAGTTGTACCAGTCGTTGATCAGGCGGAGGCTGTCGCGCGGCACCAGCGGGTTGGTCCGGGCGGCCAGCCAGCCGATCCGGGACCGCCGGAAGTGCTCCAGCACGCCCTCCCCCTCCAGCATGCGGGAGGCCGCGAGCCAGGCGTGGCTCTCCTCGTCCACCTCTTCGACGCAGGGGTTGACCTCACTGGGGAAGGGGCACGGCAGCGGCGGGACCCGGAGGGATCTCTGGTCGGATCGGTGCGCAGATGTGGTTCCCACCTTCCCCAGCATGGCCGACCGGTGCAAGTTTTCCTATACGTCGCTGAATGATGGGGTATTAAGGGTTAGACCTTAATGTCCGGACCATTGCAGATAGTCCTCTTGTCCGCTCCCCGGCACCGAGCGTCACCGGCCTCCGGACCGCGTTCCGCACCGCGGCGACCGCCCCCGGTAGGGTGCCAGGGATCGCCGGGGTCACCGGGGTCGCCGGGATTCGCGGCGACCCCGGAATGCGCCGGGCACCCCGCGGGTTCTCCTCAAGAGACGATCGACGAAAGGCTGGAAACGGTGTTCGACCCGACGGATCTCTACCGGCTCAGTGAGGACGTCCCTGAGCTGACCGATCCGGTGCTCCTCTACCACTTCGACGGGTTCGTGGACGCGGGCGGGGCCGGCCGGCTCGCCCTGGGTCACCTGCTGGCCGAGCTGGAGCATCGGGTCATCGCGACCTTCGACGTGGACCGGCTGCTCGACTACCGCTCCCGGCGGCCGATCATGACGTTCGACACCGACCGGTGGACGGGCGTCGAGGTCCCCGAGATCGCCCTGCGCCTCGCCCACGACTCGACCGGGACCCCGTTCCTGCTGCTCACCGGCCCCGAGCCGGACCGCGAGTGGGAGCTGTTCGCCGCCGCCCTCGGCGAGCTCGCCACCCGGCTGGGCGTCGGCAGGCTGGTGACCGCGCACGGCATCCCCATGGCCGTCCCGCACACCCGCCCCCTGGGCGTCACCGCGCACGCCAGCCGCCCCGAGCTCATCACCGGCCGGACCAGCGCCTTCGGCAAGGTCCAGGTCCCCGGCAGCGTGGCGGCCCTGATCGAGTTCCGGCTCGGCGAGGCGGGCCACGACGCCCTCGGTTACGCCGTGCACGTCCCCCACTACCTGGCCCAGGCCGAATACCCCACGGCGGCGCTGACCGCCCTGGAGGAGGTCACCAGGGGCACCGGCCTGGTGTTCCCCCTCGAAGGCCTGCGCACCTCCGCCGAGCAGACCACCTCCGAGATCGCCGAGCAGATCGAGGCCTCGGAGGAGCTGTCCACCGCGATCGCCGGGCTGGAGCAGCAGTACGACGCGTTCGCGGCCGGCGCCGCGCGGGAGAACCTCATCGCCGAGCCGGCCGAGATGCCCACCGGGGACGAGCTCGCCGCCCAGTTCGAGGCCTTCCTCGCCGAACGCGAGGAACGCCGCAATGACTGACCTGCGCGTCGGCCTCATCGGGTACGGCGTGGCGGGCGCGTTCTTCCACGCCCCGCTGATCGCGGCCACGCCCGGCCTGCGGCTGTCCGCGGTGGTGACGGGGAACCCCGAGCGCGCCGCCGAGGCGTCCTCCCGCTACGGCGCGCGCGTCGTCCCCGACGCCGCCGAGCTGTGGGACTCGGTCGACCTGGTCGTGGTGGCCTCCCCCAACCGCACCCACGTCCCGCTGACCGAGGCCGCCCTCAAGGCCGGGCTGCCGGTGGTCGTGGACAAGCCGCTGTCGGCCACCGCCCGCCAGGCCCGCGACCTGATCGGCCTGGCACGGGAGCGGGGCCGGATGCTGACGGTGTTCCAGAACCGGCGCTGGGACGGCGACTTCCTGACGATCGAGCGGCTGGCCGCCGCCGGCGAGTTCGGCACGGTGCACCGGCTGGAGTCCCGGTTCGAGCGCTGGCGTCCCGTCCCGAAGGGCGGCTGGCGCGAGCTCGGCGGCGCCGAGGAGGTCGGCGGCCTCCTGTACGACCTGGGCAGCCACCTGGTCGACCAGGCGCTGCGCCTGCTCGGCCCGGTGACGTCCGTCTACGCCGAGACCGACGTCCGGCGCTCCGGGGTCGCCTCCGACGACGACACCTTCGTCGCCCTCACCCACGCGAACGGCGCCCGCTCCCACCTGTGGGCCAGCGCCGTGGCCTCGCAGCTCGGCCCCCGCTTCCGGGTGCTGGGCTCGCGAGCCGGCTACGTCAAGCACGGCCTCGACGTCCAGGAGGACCGGCTGCGCGCGGGCCTGGCGCCCGGCTCCCCCGGCTTCGGCGACGACCCCGAGGAGCGCTGGGGCGTGCTGGGCACCGACGAGGCCGGCCGGCGGATCCGCACCGAGCCGGGCGACTACCTCGGCTTCTACCGGTCCGTGGTGTCCGCGCTGCGCGAGGGCACCCCGCCGCCGGTCGACCCGGAGGAGGTCGTGGCCGCCCTCACCGTGCTGGAGGCGGCCCGCCGCTCCGCCGCCGAGGGCGTGGCCGTCGCGCTCTGACCGCCCGGGTGCCCCCGCGGCTCCTCACCCGCCGATCACTCCTGCTGGCTCTCACCCGCCGAGGGCCCCCGCGGGCCCTCGCCCGCCGAGTGCTCCCGCGGGCCCTCACCGGCTGCGGCGAGCAGGCGGCGGGCGAAGGCGGCGCAGGCGTCCCGGAAGTCCGGCGGCTCGACGACGGTGAAGTCGGCGCCCAGGAGGACGAGGCACTGGACGAGCCACTCCCAGGAGTCGAGCCAGAGGGTGACCCGGGTCTCCCGGTCGCCGACGCGCTCGATCCGGGCGTCCTGGTACCTCAGCACGTCGGCGACCTCGTGCGGCTCCGCCCGCACGGTGAACCGGACCCGGCGGCGGTCCGCGTTCAGTCCTCCGCGGAGGTACGACAGGGCCGTGCCGGCCGGCAGTTCGCGGGAGGGGTGCCGGGCTCCGGTTCGTACGAGGCCGGCGACGCGGTCGAGGCGGAACACCCGCCAGTCGCTCCTGCCCAGGTCCCAGCCCAGCAGGTACCAGCGCAGATGGAGGTGGACCAGCCGGTGCGGCTCCGCCCGCCGCCGGCTCGGCCTCCCGCGCCTGTCCGTGTAGTCGAACGCCACGACCTCCCGGCCGGTGATCGCCTCGGCGAGGCCGCTCAGGACCTCCGCGTTCACGCTGGGCGCGCGCTGCGCGCCGATCTCCAGACCGGCGCGCAGCGCGGCCGCACGCGGGCGCAGCCGCGCCGGGAGGAACTGGTCGAGTTTTCCGTAGGCGCGGGTGGCCGCGTCGTCCAGGGTCCCGTCCTCGTCGGAGCGCAGGGCGGCGAGGGTGGCGAGACCGAGCAGCGCCGCGACCGCCTCGTCGTCGTCGAGGACGAGCGGGGGCATCGTGCGGCCCGCCACGAGCCGGTAGTGGCCGCCGGGCCCCGGTTGCGTCACGACGGGGTAGCCGTACCCCCGCAGGCGCTCGACGTCGCGGCGGACGGTCCGCGGGCTCACACCCAGCCGGGAGGCCAGCTCCTCTCCGCTGAACGGGCCCCCCGTCTGCAGGGTCGACAGCAGTACCAGCATGCGTTCGGTCACGTCGGCCATGGATCCATAATGGGCGGAATCGCGGTCAGGATCCGGCCGCATCCGGTCCTACCGTCACAGGCATGGTGAAGCACAGCATCTCCATCAGGGGCGCCCGTACGAACAACCTCCGCTGTCTGGACGCGGAGATCCCACGCCACCGCCTCATCGTCTTCGCCGGCCTGTCGGGGTCGGGGAAGTCGTCGCTGGTCTTCGACACGATCGCGGCGGAGGCCGGCTACCAGCTCAACGACACCTTCCCCCCGTTCACGAGGAACCGGCTCCCGAAGTGGACGCGTCCCGACGTGGAGCACATCGACGGGCTCTCCCCGGTGGTGGTGATCGACCAGCGGCGCATCGGCGGCAACGCGCGCTCCACGGTCGGCACGATCACCGACGCCTGGACCTACCTGCGGCTGCTGTACTCGCGGATCGGTGATCCCCCCGTGGGCGAGTCGAACCGCTTCTCGTTCAACGACCCCGCCGGGATGTGCCCGGCGTGCTCGGGGCTCGGCGAGGTCGTCGCCCCCGCCCTCGACCGCTTCCTCGACCTGGACAGGTCGCTGCGGCAGGGCGCGATCCTCCTCCCGGGCTTCGGCGACGGCGGCTACTGGTACTCGCGGTACGCCGACATCGGCTCCTTCAGCCCGGACACGCCGCTGCGGGACTGGAGCCAGGACGAGCGGGACGCCCTGCTGCACGGCGGTGAGGCGGCGGCGAGGCTCGGGCGCAGGCCGCCCAAGGACTACGAGGGGGTCGTCGAGCGATTCGAGCGGATCTACCTGAACACCTCGGACAACGTGTCCGAGCGCAAGCAGGAGACGATCCGCAGGTTCACCCGGTCCGAGGTCTGCCCGGAGTGCGGCGGAGAACGGCTCAACGAGCGGTCCCGCACCGTCACCGTCCTGGGGCGCACGATCGGCGAGCTGGCCCGCCTGGAGGTCGCCGAGCTCGCCGGGTTCGTCCGGGGCGTCGGCACGCCGTCCGTCGCCCCCGTCGTGGCCGCCCTCACCGCCAGGCTCGACGCCATGAACGCCATCGGGCTGGGCTACCTCACCCTGGACCGTGCGACCACGACGCTGTCAGGCGGCGAGTCCCAGCGCGTCAAGATCGTGAAGCATCTCGGCTCCGGCCTCACCGAGATGATCTACGTGTTCGACGAGCCCACGGCCGGGCTCCATCCCACCGACGTGGAATCGGTGACGAGGCTGCTCGGGCGGCTGCGGGACGGCGGGAACAGCGTCCTGGTCGTCGAGCACGACCCCGCGGTGATGGCGGTCGCCGACCAGGTCGTCGAGATCGGTCCCGGGGCCGGAGCCGACGGGGGCCGGCTCGTCTTCCAGGGCACCTTCGCAGAGCTCCGGCGCGCCGGCACGCACACCGGCCGCGCGCTCTCCCGGCGCCGGTCCGCCGAGCGGGTCCCCCGTACGGCCGAGGGCGTGATCAGGATCGCCGAGGCGACCCGCAACAACCTGCGGCGCGTCACCGTCGACGTCCCGGCCGGCGTGATGACCGCCCTCACCGGCGTCGCGGGCTCCGGGAAGTCCAGCCTCGCCGCCGAGCTGGCCGACCAGCACGACGTCACCGTCGTCGACCAGAGGCCGGTCAGCACCAGCCGCCGGTCCACCCCCGTCACCTACACCGGCATCGCGCCGGCGATCCGCAGGCTGTTCGCCCGGCACAACGGCGTCCCCGCCGCGCTGTTCAGCGCGAACTCGGAAGGGGCCTGTCCCGGGTGCCGCGGCCTCGGGACCGTCTACACCGACCTGGCCTTCATGGACGGCCAGGAGGTCGTCTGCGAGGCCTGCCGGGGACGGCGTTTCGTCCCCGAGGTGCTCGCCCACACCGTCGGCGGCCTGTCCATCGCCGACGTCGACGACCTCTCCGTCGACCAGGCCATGGACCGGCTGCCGGACGAGGCCATCGCCGCGGCCCTCCGCCACCTGTCGGAGGTCGGTCTCGGCTATCTGCGGCTGGGCCAGTCGCTCAACACGCTCTCGGGCGGGGAGTGCCAGCGCGTCAAGATCGCCAAGGAGCTGCGCGACACCGAACGGCCCACCGTCTACCTGCTCGACGAACCCACGACGGGCCTGCATCCCGGCGACGTCGGCACCCTGCTCCGCGTGCTGGACACGCTCGTCGAGCGGGGCCACACCGTCGTGGTCATCGAGCACGACCTGGACGTCGTCCGCCACGCCGACTGGCTGATCGACCTGGGGCCGGGGCCCGGGAGGCACGGCGGGACCGTCCTCTACGAGGGCCCCGTCGCCGGTTACTCCCCGGACGCGGCCACCCCCACGGCGCGGGCCCTCGCGGCCCACCGGCGCGGGGACTTCGGGACCGGCCCGGTGCCGCCGCGCGCGGCGGCGCCGACGGGATCCCGGAGGACCCCGGTGCGGCACGCCGGCCGCCGGTAGGGCTCTCCCGCCGCCCGGGAGGCGTCCCTAGTCGCGCAGGCGGGACCGCAGGGCGCGGGTGTCGTCGTCGGTCCAGCCCTCGGAGGCGAGCCACTCCACGGGGCCGCCGAAGCGGTCGTCCAGCACGCCGAGGAACTGCTCGATGTACTGCTCCCGGGGGCGGTGGTCGTCGACCGGGCGGGAGTCGAGGTCATCGCGGTAGGTGCTGCTGGCGCGCAGGCGGCCCATGATGGCCTCGATGCGGTCGCCGGTGGCGGTGTAGTCGGCGACGATGGCCTCGCGGGTGGCCCCGGCGACCTCCAGCGCGAGGGCGCAGACGACGCCCGTGCGGTCCTTGCCGGCCGCGCAGTGGACGATCGCGGCGCCGTCGTCGCGGGCCATGGCGCGCAGGGCCGCCAGCACCGAGTCGGGCCGCTCGCGCAGGTAGCCGTAGTAGAAGCCGGTCACCCTGAGCTCGGCCAGCTTCTCCTCCTCCACCCGCTCCTGCCAGGGCAGCACCCGGTCGACGTCGACGGTGTCGGCCTCGGCGTCGGTGTGCCTGCCACCCTCGGCGAACAGGGTGTGGTGGTGGATGCTCACCTCCGGGACGCGGGTGAGCGGGCCCGGCCCCTCCATGAACACCTCCGGGCCGGAGCGCAGATCGACGACGTGGCGGAGCTTCAGCTCGGCGACGAGCCGCTCGACGTCGCGCCCGGTCAGTCCCTGCAGGTTGTCCGAGCGGTAGATCCGGCCGAAGCGCGTGGTCCCGCCGTCCACGGTGGCGAGCCCGCCGAGGTCGCGCACGTTGACGGCACCTTCAAGATCGATCCATCGCGTGAAGTCGTTCATCGAGGCGAGTCTATACATGGGCATATGGCCATCCGGTGAACGCCGAGGGCGGACGACCGCGAACATCGCGGACCGGTGCGACCCCTTCGCGCCCCGCCCATATCGCTCATATCGCCCGCACCCTCCCGGGATCCGCCGGGACCCGCACCGGACGGACACCCGGCGGCCGGTCCCCGCTTCAGGAACATACCTACCGGTCGGTATACTGATATTCCATGAAGCGAACTGTTTACGGCCCCGACCACGACGCCTTCCGCGAGTCGGTCCGGGAGTTCATCGCCCGCTCGGTCACGCCGCGCGCCGAGGAGTTCATCGAGAACCGGCTGATCGACCGCGAGGTCTGGCTGGAGGCCGGGCGGCAGGGCTTCCTCGGCCTGGAGGTCCCCGAGGAGCACGGCGGGAGCGCGGCCGGGGACTACCGCTTCAACGCCGTGCTGGGCGAGGAGCTGTCCGGGGTCGGCGCGGCCCTCTCCTCCAGCTTCGGCATCCACTACGACGTGGTCGCGCCGTACCTCGTGGAGCTGACCACCGACGAGCAGAAGAAGCGCTGGCTGCCGCGCTTCTGCTCCGGAGAGATGATCACCGCGATCGGCATGAGCGAGCCGGGCGGCGGCTCCGACCTGGCCGCGCTGCGCACCACCGCGGTCCGCGACGGCTCCGACTGGGTCCTCGACGGGTCCAAGACCTTCATCACCAACGGCTACTGCGCGGACCTGGTCGTGGTGGCCGCCCGCACCAGCCCGGAGAAGAGGGCCAAGGGCATCACCCTGTTCGCGGTCGAGACCGGGATGGAGGGCTTCACCCGGGGCCGCAAGCTCGACAAGGTGGGCCAGCCGGAGGCCGACACCGCCGAGCTGTTCTTCGAGAACGTGCGCGTCCCCGCCGAGAACGTGATCGGCGAGGTCGACCGCGGCTTCATCGCGATGATGGAGCGGCTCCCGCAGGAGCGCCTCGGCTCGGCGGTGGCGAACCTCGCGCACGCGGCGGCGGTGCTCACCGAGACCCTGGTCTACGTCAAGGAGCGCAAGGCGTTCGGCCAGGCCATCGGGTCCTTCCAGCACAACAAGTTCGTCCTGGCCGACCTGGTCACCAAGGTCGAGGTCTCCCAGTCCTTCGTGGACCGGTGCGTCGAGGCCCACGCCGAGGGGGAGCTGAGCGCGGTCGACGCCGCCAAGGCCAAGATGTGGACCTCGGAGGTGCAGGGCGAGGTGCTGGACGCCTGCGTGCAGCTGTTCGGCGGCTACGGCTACATGAAGGAGTACCGCGTCGCCCGCGCCTGGATGGACGCCCGGGTGACCCGCATCTGGGCCGGCTCCAACGAGATCATGCGCGAGATCATCGGGCGGGACCTGGGCCTCTAGGCCCTCGGCGGCCCCCCTCCGTCCATCACCGCCCCCGGCCGGCCGCCGGAGCGGCGGCCCCGGTCCCGCCCCCGCGGCGGGACCGGGAGGCGCGGACACTACGGTGGCCGCGTGCTCTCCGTATCGCTGGACACCCTGCGTGTCTTCCTCCACGTGCTGGCCGCCACCGTCTGGGTCGGCGGCCAGCTGACCCTCGCCTTCCTCGTCCCGGCGCTGCGCGCGACCGGCGAGGGGGTGACCAAGACCGCCGCCCGCGCCTTCGACCGGGTGGCCTGGCCGGCCTACGCGGTCCTGCTCGCCACCGGCGTGTGGAACCTGCTCGACGGGATCGGGGACGACCCCGCCTACCGCCGCACCCTGGAGGTGAAGGTGGCCGTCGTGGTCGTCTCCGGGGTCGCCGCCTTCCTGCACGCCCGGGCGAAGACCCGGGGCGCCCTGGCCGCGTTCGGCGCGCTCAGCGGCCTGTCCGCGCTGGCGGCGCTGTTCCTCGGCGTGATGCTGGGCTGAGCCGGTCCGACCCGCCGGCCCCGCCTCCCACCTGCCGGCCCCGCCTCCCACCTGCCGGCCCCGCCTCCCCCATGGCGAGAAGCGGGCACGAAGGCGCGGACCGGCTCCCGGCGCCCCGGTCCGGACGACCGGGGAGGCCTCTGCCGCGGCGTGCGGTTTCTGTCGCACCCGTCTGCTTGGATCCCCGCATGGCTGAACGCAAGTACGGCGTGCCCGCGCCCGAGACCCGCACCACCGTCCGTTCCGCGGACTGGGACAGCGCGGACCTGTCGGGCCAGACCCACGAACAGGTCGCCTTCATCGACGTGGACATGACCGAGGCCACCAGCCGGGGGGCCGTCTTCTCCGAGTGCTCGTTCCGCGACGTGCGGTTCAACGCCTCGGTCCACACCGAGACGGCCTTCCTGAACTGCACCTTCACCCGGTGCACGTTCTTCGACGCCACCTTCGCGGCGTGCAAGTTCGTGGGCAGCGTGTTCAGCGACTGCACCTTCGACCTGCTGAAGGTCTCCGGCGGCGACTGGTCGTTCGCCGGGCTCCCGGGAGCGGCGCTCGGCGGCGCGTCCTTCACCGACGTGCGGATGCGCGAGGCCGACCTCACCGGCGCGCGGTGCGAGGGCGCCGCGCTCCAGCGCGTCGACCTGTCCGGCGCCTGGTTGCACGGCGCCGACCTGTCCCGCTGCGACCTGCGCGGGAGCGACCTGTCGTCGGTCGATCCGCTCACCGTCAAGCTCAAGGACGCGGTGATAGACGTCCGCCAGGCGGTCACGATCGCCGGACTGCTCGGCCTGGAGGTGCGCTCCGACTAGCCCGGCCGTACGCTCTGGACATGCGCAACACCCGATATGCACGGTCCGGAATGGTCTGCACGGTCGATCACCTGGCATCGAGGGCCGGGGTCGCGATGCTGGAGCGGGGCGGGTCGGCGGCCGACGCGGCCGTCGCGGCGAACGCCGTGCTGGCGGTCACCGCGCCGCACCTGTGCGGGCTGGGCGGAGACCTGTTCGCGCTCGTGCACGACGGGTCCCCGGTCCCCGCGGCGCTCAACGCCTCCGGACGGGCCGGGTCGGGCGCCGACCCGGAGCGCCTGCGCGCCGAGGGCCACGACCGCATGCCGTTCCACCACGACGTCCGGTCCGCCCCGGTGCCCGGCTGCGCGGACGGCTGGCTGGCCCTGCACGGCCGGTACGGGCGGCTGCCGCTGGCCGAGGTGCTCGCCCCCGCGATCGGGTACGCCGAGGGCGGCTTCCCCGCCTCGCCGCTGCTGGTGCCCGGCCTGACGACCGTCGGCCCGCTCTGCGAGGACTTCGCCTCCGCCCGCTCGGCCGGCGACCTCGTCCGGCGGCCGGGGGTGGCCAGGGCGCTGAAGGCCCTGGCCGGCGGCCGGGACGGGTTCTACCTCGGCGAGTTCGGCGAAGGACTGCTCGCCCTCGGCGCCGGGGAGTACACCGAGGACGACCTGGCCCGGCCGGGCGCGGAGTGGACCGAGCCGCTCCGCACCCGGGTCTTCGGCCACGACGTGTGGACGATGCCGCCCAACTCCCAGGGCTACCTGCTGCTGCTCGCGCTCGCCGTCGCCGAGGGCCTCGACCTGCCCGCCGATCCCGCCGACCCGCTCTGGGCGCACCTGCTCGTCGAGGCGTCGCGGGTCGCCGGGCACGACCGGCCGGAGCTGCTGTTCGACGGCGCCCGGGTGGACGCGGTCCTGGAGTCGGCCGCCGAGCGCCGGGCCCTGGTCGACCGGGACCGGCGGGCCGCACTGCGCGACCTGGCCGCGCCCGGCGACACCACCTACCTGTGCGCGGTGGACGGCGACGGCATGGGCGTCTCGCTGATCCAGTCCAACGCCGCCGGTTTCGGCAGCCTGCTCTTCGAACCCCGGACCGGCATCAACCTGCACAACCGGGGCATCGGTTTCTCCCTCGTCCCGGGCCATCCCGCCGAGTACGGGCCCGGGCGGCGCCCCCCGCACACGCTGATCCCGGCGCTGGTCACCCGGCCGGACGGGTCGCTGCGCTCGGTCGCCGGCACCATGGGCGGCGACGGGCAGCCGCAGATCGTGCTGCAGCTCCTGACCCGCCTGCTCCTGCACGGCCGGGAGCCCGGCGAGGCCGTGGGCGCCCCCCGCTGGCGGCTGGGCACCGGGGGCACCGGCTTCGACACCTGGAACGCCCCCGACGAGGTCGTGGTCGAGGTGGAGGAGGGCGGCCCGTGGGGCGAGGGCCTGGCGCGGCGCGGCCACCCGGTCGCGGCGCTGCCGTACGGCTCCGCGTTCGGGCACGCGCATCTGATCGACGTGCTGCCCTCCGGGGTGCTGGCGGGGGCGGCCGATCCGCGCTCCGTCATCGGGGCCGCCGCCGGTCTCTGACCTGGACGCCGAGAGCGGGGATGACCTGCGGTTCTTCAGCTTTTCAGGGGGTAGTGCCCCAGTATGAGCCAATCACCCCCGGACCGTTACGGGATGAGCGACGAGCAGGCGCTCGAAGTCGAGCAGGCCACCAACGACCTGGGCCTCAACCACAGGATCGTCGAGGACGACCCCCGGCACCGGGACGACTTCGGCGAGCGCCTCCGGCGCGAGGCCCCGGACCACCCGCGGACGCCGCGCGAGTGGAGCCGACTGGTCGCGCCCGACCAGGGCACCGGGCCGCACGAGACCTCCCAGGCCTACGCCACCGACGTCGGCCGCGACGACGGCGACCTGTCGGCCGAGGAGCGCGCGATCCACATCGAGCCGTACCGCTGAACCGCTCCCGGTCAGCGCGGCGGATCCGCGGCCAGGGCGGCCACCAGGTCGGCGAAGCCGTCGACGACGTGGTCGGCCTCGGCCGCCTCCGGGCGGGCGGCGTGCAGGTGGCCCCAGGGGCCGCGGCGGATCAGCGCGGTGCGCATGCCCGCCTTCCGCGCCGGGAGGACGTCGTTGTCGAGCCGGTCGCCCACGTAGAGGATCTCGCCGGGCTCCCGGCCGCAGACCTCGACGACCCGGGCGAAGAACGCGGGGTCGGGCTTGGACACGCCCCAGCCGTCGGAGGTGTGCACGGCGTCCACCGGCAGGTCCATCGCGGTCAGCGCGTCGTAGGCCTGCGGCGGCTGGTTCCCCGCGATGACCAGCCCGTAGCCGAGGCCGCGCAGCGCGGCCAGGCCGGGCCGTACGTCCGGGTAGAGGTCGGCCGCGTCGAAGTTCACCCGGAGCCCGCCGGGGTCCTCCCGCTTCCAGGCATCCTGCTCGGCCTCCAGGTCGAAACCGGGCCGCAGCAGTTCGAAGGCCTCGGTGAAGGAACGGTCGAGGGCCGCCATGCCGCCCAGCACGCCGAGCATCGTGAACCGGGTGACGCCGAGCCGGTCGGCCCAGCGCGACCAGATCCGCGTCTCGTCGATCAACGTCTCCCCGACGTCGAACACCAGCGTCCGGATCACGGCGTCCTCCCCCCTCGATGGCCCCTCGACGGCTCCTCGGACGGGCCCACCGCATCCTAAGGGCTGTCCCGTGAGCCGGGAGAGCCGGTCCGGGAGGAGCGGGCGGGGCCGGCGCCGTCCGGCCGGAGCCGGCGGCGCGGGTTCCGCGGAGGAGTGCCAGGATCGGATCATGACCGCGGGGGGACTGCACGGGAGAGAGCCCGAAGAGGAAGCGATCGCCGAGTTGCTGGCGGGAGCCCGGGCGGGCGCCAGCTCGTCGCTGGTGCTCCGCGGCGAGCCGGGCATCGGCAAGACGGCGCTGCTCGACCACGCCGCCGCGGCGGCCGGGGGCATGCGGCTGCTCCGCGGCACGGGGATCGAGTTCGAGGCGGAGCTGCCGTTCTCGGGGCTGCAGCTGCTGGTGCGGCCGGCGCTCGGGTCCCTCGCCGCGCTGCCCGGCCCGCAGCGCGAGGCGCTGGAGGCGGCGTTCGGGCTCGGGCCCGCGGCCGGCGCCGAGCCGATGCTGGTGGGGCTGGCGGTGCTCTCCCTGCTGGCGGAGCACGCGGGCGAGACCGGGCTGCTGTGCCTCGTCGACGACGCGCAGTGGCTCGACGGGGCGTCACGCGACGCGCTCGTGTTCGCCGCCCGGCGCCTGCACGCCGAGGGCGTGGCCATGATCTTCGCCGCCCGTGACGGCGAGGGGTCCTTCCCCTCCTCCGGTCTTCCGGAGCTGCGTCTGTCCGGGCTGGCCCCGGCGGCGGCCGCGGCCCTGCTCGACCGGCATCCGCTCGCGCCCGCCGTGCGCCACCGCCTGCTCGCCGAGGCCGGCGGCAACCCGCTGGCCCTGCTGGAGCTGCCGGTCGCCCTGGCCGCCGAAGGCGGCGGCGCGTTCCCGCCGGGCGCGCTGCCCCTCACCGGCCGCCTGCAGCTGGCCTTCCACGGCCGGATCAGCCGGATGCCGGAGTCCTGTCAGAGCCTGCTCCTGGTGGCGGCAGCCGAAGAGACCGGTGAGCTCGCCGTGATCCTGCCCGCCGCCGCCGCGCTGGGGGCGGCCGTCGAGGACCTGTCCTGCGCCGAACGGGCCGGCCTGGTGCTCCGCGGCGACGCCGACGGCACCACGATCCGCTTCCGGCACCCGCTGATCCGCGCCGCCGTCTACCAGCGGGCCCCGCTCGGACAGCGCCTCGCCGTCCACCGCGCGCTCGCCGCCGTCCTCGGCTCGCCCGGGCACGCCGACCGCCGGGCCTGGCATCTGGCGGCCGCCGCCACCGGAACCGACGAGCAGGCCGCCGCCGCGCTGGAACGCACCGCCGCCCGCGCCCTCGGGCGCAGCGGCCACGAGGCGGCCGCGGCGGCGTACGAGCGGGCCGCCCGGCTGAGCGCCGACCCGGCCGCCAAGGCGCGCCGCGAGGCCCTGGCGGCGGAGGCGGCGCTGGAGGCGGGGGATCTGGGGCGTGCCCGGGCCCTCGGGGACCGCGCGGCCCGGCGGCTGGACGGGGCCCCGGCGGTGAACGCGCGGATCTCCCACGTGCGGGCGCTCGCGGACTTCTGGCAGGGCTCCTACTCCACCGCCCACCGGTCGCTGCTCGACGGCGCCGAGCTCGTCCGCGACACCGACCCGGGCCGGGCCGCCGTGTTGCTGATCCAGGCCGTCCACACCTCCTGGTACCTGGGGGAACGGCAGCTCGCGGCGACCCTGGACCGGTTGGCCGGGCTGCCGCTGGACGACGCGGACCCCCTCGCGCCGGTGGGGCCCTACCTCGCCCATCTCGACCGGGGCCGCCGCGAGCGGCCGCCACCGCTGGGCGACGTCCTCGCAGCGGTGCGGCGGCGGGGCCGGGCTCCCGACCAGGCGCTGACGATCCTCTGCGGAGCGGCGCTCGCGCTGGGCCAGGACGCCGACGCCTACGAGCTGGCCACCGTACTCGCCGCCGGGCACCGCGCCCGGGGCGGCGCCGGACGGCTGCCCACGGTGCTGTTCTTCATGGCCGAGGGCGAGATCTTCACCGGACGGCACCTGGACGCGCTCGCCACGGCGACCGAGGCACTGGGGCTCGCCCGCGACACCGGCCAGCGGCAGTGGGTCAGCCAGTTCGGCAGCGTGCTCGCCCACCTCGACGCGGCCAGGGGGGAGGAGGAGGCCTGCCGGCGCAACGCCGAGGAGGGACTGGCTGGAGCCGCCCCCGGGACCGTCTCCCCCGGCGCGCCGTGGGCGCACTGGTCGCTCGGGCTGCTGGACCTCGGCCTGGGCCGCGCCGAGGCGGCGCTCACCCGCTTCGAGCGCCTGACCCGCGAGCCGATGCGCCATCACATCTGCGCCACCCGTTCCACCCCCGACCTGGTGGAGTCGGCCGTGCGGGTGGGGGCGCCGGAACGCGCCGCCGAGCCCCTGGCGCGCTTCGAGCGGTGGGCCGGGTCGGTCCGGCAGCCGTGGGCCGACGCGCTCGTGCTGCGCTGCCGCGGGCTGCTCGCCGCCGCCGACGACCGGGCCGAGGCGTGTTACACGGCGGCCCTCGAGCTGCACGACCGGGAGGGTCGTCCGCTGGAGTACGCCAGGACCGCGCTGCTCTACGGCGAGTGGTTGCGCAGGGCCCGGCGGAAGGCCGAGGCGCGCGGGCCGTTGGACGACGCCCTGGAGGTCTTCGACCGGCTCGGCATGCGGCCGTGGGCCGAGCGCGCCCGCGGCGAGCTCACCGCGACCGGCGCCCCGGCCCGGGGCCCCGGGCCCGCCGGAGGCACGGCCGCCGGTCTCACCCCGCAGGAACTGCAGATCACCAGGCTCGCCGCGCAGGGCCTGTCCAACCGCGACATCGCCGCGCAGCTCTTCCTCAGTCACCGGACGGTCGGCTACCACCTCTACAAGGCCTACCCCAAGCTCGGCGTGGCCTCCCGGAGCGAGCTCAGGGAGGTCGCCGATCGGCTGGGAGTGTGAGACCCTGTCCCGGTGATCATTCCGGAGCAGGTGCCGCCCGGGCGGACGCTCTCCGTGGACGTCGACGGGGTCCCGCCGGTGGAGCCGGGTCCCGGTGTCCGTGTGCGGGCGCTTCCGGGCATGCCGGGGATCAGGACGTGGGTGATCGACCTCGCCCCGGGTGCCGAATGGCCGGGCCTCGACGTCCACGAGACCTGCGGCGAGGCGTACTTCGTCGTGAGCGGCGAGGTCATCGAGGGCGACCGCGTCCACGGCCCGGGCACCTACGTCGCCTTCGGCCCGGAGACGAGCCACCGGCCCCGTACGGAGACCGGCGCGCGCGTCTTCGGCTTCAACCACGACGTCACCGCCTGACGGACGTCAAAGTGCCTTCCTGAGCTCGGCGGCCTTGGTGGCCGGGTCGTAGCCGGGCCCGACGCCTTCGACGATGATCAGATCGCCTTCCAGATGGTCCGTCCGCAGCGGCAGGATCTCCCGGTAGGCGGCCGACTCGTACCAGTCCCGCGCGTTCTCCACCGACGGGAACTCCAGCATGACGACGTTCCCGGGCCACCGGCCCTCACGGACGTCCACCGCTCCCCCGTGGACGACGAAGCGGCCGGAGAACGGGTCCATCGTCGCCTGGATGCCCTCCATGTACTCCAGCACCTCCGGGTGGAGCTCCTCCGGGTCACGGAGATGCGCGATCACATAGGCGGTCATGGTTCCTCCTGCGTTCCGTGGATGATGTTCCGTGAACGACGGGGACGGACCGGCGGCCCGTCCCCGGGGTGTTCAGACCCCGGCCGGCACCTTGTCGAGGAAGCCGAGCACCTGGCTGATCCGCCCGTCGTCGCCGATCACCGCGACGTCGAAGCCGACGGCGACCGGCTCGGCGCCCTCGGGTCCCAGGTGCCAGGTGAACCGCGCGATGTCGTGGTGGGCGTCCACGGCGCCGCCGAGACTGAAGACCAGCCCGCCGAACTGCCCCTGCACCGCCGCGATGGTGGCGTCCAGCCCGTCCCTGCCCTGGACGGAGACGAGCGGGTCGGTGTACACCGCGTCCTCGGACAGGACCTCCGCCAGCACGGCCCGCCGTGCGTCGGCGTCGGTCTCGTTCCACGCGGCCAGGTAGCGCTGGACCAGCTCGTTCGTCTCGCTCATGGGCTTCTCCTCAGTGGTCGTGCTCTCCGGTGACCACCACGTTAGGGAAGCGGGAACGGCGGGGAATCTGACGTGCTTAGGTACTTCCGCCGTCCCCGGGTCCGGGGCTCCGCCCGATCGGCGCCGTCCCCCGTCCGTCCGGCTCCGCGGCGGTGACGTAGCGGTGCAGGTGGCCGGCGCCCTCGAGCATGGCCGCCGCGCGCCGCGTCAGCTCCTCCTGGCGCTGCGCGACGGCGGCGCGGAGCGCGTCGCTGCTGCCGTTGCGGCGCAGGCCGTCGAGGACGGACCGGATCTGGTCCAGGGGGTAGCGGCTGCGGCGGAGCATGCCGATCATCCGCGCGTCCCGGACGTCGGCCGGGCCGAAGCGGCGGTAGCCGGTGCCCGGCTCGCGTCCGGGGGCCAGCAGTCCGGCGGACTCCCACAGGCGCAGCGCGGACGGGCGCACCCCGAGACGGGCGGCCACCTCCCCGACGCGTAGGCCGGACCGCGGCGACTCCGGGGCCTCCGGGGTCTCCGGTGTCTGCTCCGCGACCGTTTCGAGCGCCTCGCCCGTCGCCTGGAGGGAGAGGCGCTGCTCGTGCAGCGCGGCGTGACCGGCGTCGATGAGCCTGAGCGCCAGCGGGACGTCCCCGACGTGCACGGCCTGCATGATCGACTGGGCGGTGTCCGGCCCGTGCCCCCTGGCCAGCGCCCGGTAGGCGAGCAGGGCCCGCAGGTGCCGGATGTCGAACCTGCGGTAGCCGGCGGCGGTCCGGGGCACCGGGGGCAGGACGCCCGCCGCCGCGTAGTTGCGGATCTGCTGGGTGGAGACGCCCACCGCCCGCGCCAGGTCGACGGGGCGCAGCCCCGGCCCGGTACGGTCCACGCGGCCGTCCTTCCAGTGAGAGGGTTACCAGGGAGTTTAAGGTTGTCTGCTCGGATCCTCAGCATAGCCGCGGAATCCAAACGAAAGTCTTCATAGGGACTTGAATGAGAGACTTGAAGGCATGACTGTCGGCAACAGCGGTAACGCGTCAGACCTGACCTCTCACCTCGCCGCGGACAGCCACGACCTCATCCAGGTCCGTGGCGCCCGGGAGAACAATCTCACCGGCGTCTCCCTCGACATCCCCAAGCGACGGCTCACGGTCTTCACCGGGGTCTCCGGCTCGGGCAAGTCCTCCCTCGTCTTCGACACCATCGCCGCGGAGTCCCGGCGGCTGATCAACGAGACCTACACGGCGTTCATCCAGGGCTTCATGCCGAGCCTCAACCGGCCCGACGTGGACGCGCTGCGCAACCTGAGCGCGGCGATCATCGTCGACCAGGAGCGGATGGGCGCCAACGCCCGCTCCACCGTGGGCACCGCCACCGACACCTACACGATGCTGCGGATCGTGTTCAGCCGGATCGGCGTCCCGCACGTCGGCCCGGCCTACGCCTTCAGCTTCAACACCCCGCAGGGCATGTGCCCGGCCTGCGAGGGACTCAGCATGATCACCGACATCGACGTCGACGAGCTGGTCGACCGCGACCTGTCGCTCAACGAGGGCGCGATCAGGGCGCCCGGCTACGGCGTCGACACCTGGCCCTGGCAGATCATCGTGGCGTACGGGTTCGACCCGGACGTCAAACTGCGCGACTACACGCCGGCCCAGTGGGAGGACTTCCTGCACAAGCCGCCGATCAAGGTCAAGCTCGGCGCCAACAACTTCACCTACGAAGGCCTGGTCCCCAAGATCCGCCGGCAGTACCTCGGCAAGGACCGCGAGTCGATGAAGGGCCAGGCGCGGGCGTTCGCCGACCGGACGGTCAAGCTCGTCCACTGCACCGACTGCGACGGCACGCGCCTGAACGAGGCGGCGCGCTCGGCGAAGGTCGAGGGGCTCAGCATCGCCGAGTGCTCGGCGATGCAGATCAGCGACCTGGCCGAGTTCGTCCGGAAGATCAGCGATCCCGCCATCAAGCCGGTCCTGGAGAACCTGCGGTCGACGCTGGACTCGCTGGTGGAGATCGGCCTGGGCTACCTGAGCCTGGACCGGGAGTCCGGCACGCTCTCCGGCGGCGAGGCCCAGCGGGTGAAGATGGTCCGGCACCTCAACTCCAGCCTGACCGACGTCACCTACGTCTTCGACGAGCCCACCGCCGGGCTGCACCCGCACGACATCCAGCGGATGAACGGCCTGCTGCTCCAGCTGCGCGACAAGGGCAACACCGTGCTCGTCGTGGAGCACAAGCCGGAGATGATCGCCATAGCCGACCACGTGGTCGACCTCGGCCCCGGCGCCGGCGCCGCGGGCGGCCGCCTCTGCTACGCCGGCGACCTGGCGGGGCTGCGCGCGTCCGGCACCCTGACCGGCCGCTACCTCGACCACCGGGTCGGGCTGCGCGAGACCTTCCGCCGGCCCACGGGGCACCTGCCGATCCGGGGCGCCACCCTGCACAACCTGCGGGACGTCGACGTCGACGTCCCGCTCGGCGTGCTGACCGTGGTCACCGGCGTCGCCGGGTCCGGCAAGAGCTCGCTCATCCACGGCTACGTCTCCGGCCGGGAGGGCGTGGTGGTGGCCGACCAGTCGCCGATCCGCGGCTCGCGCCGGAGCAACCCGGCGACCTACACCGGCCTGCTCGACCCGATCCGCACGGCCTTCGCCAAGGCCAACAAGGTCAAGCCGGCCCTGTTCAGCGCGAACTCCGAGGGCGCCTGCCCGGCCTGCAAGGGCATCGGCCTCATCTACACCGACCTGGCGATGATGGCCGGGGTGGCGACGGTGTGCGAGGAGTGCGAGGGCAGGCGGTTCACCTCCGAGGTGCTGTCGTACACCCTGCGCGGCAAGAACATCAGCGAGGTCCTGGAGATGCCGGTCGCCGAGGCGGCCGAGTTCTTCACCACCGGCCCCGCGCGGGTCATCCTCGACCGCCTGTCGGCGGTGGGGCTGGGGTACGTGGGCCTGGGCCAGCCGCTCACCACCCTGTCCGGAGGCGAGCGGCAGCGCCTGAAGCTGGCCGTCAACATGGCCAGGAACGGCACCACCTACGTCCTGGACGAGCCGACGACCGGCCTGCACCTGGCCGACGTCGACCACCTGCTGGGCCTGCTGGACCGGCTGGTCGACGACGGCAACACGGTCATCGTCATCGAGCACCACCAGGCGGTGATGGCGCACGCCGACTGGATCATCGACATCGGTCCCGGCGCCGGTCACGACGGCGGCCGGGTGGTCTTCTCCGGCACGCCCGCCGAGCTCGTCGCCACCGGCGACTCCCTGACGGCGGTGCACCTGCGCGAGTACGTCGGCCGGACCGCTTAGCCCGCCTCCGGAGGCTCCGGCCGGACCGCCCGGCCGGAGCCGTGCCCCACGGCGTGCGGGGAGCTCCCCGGCGCGACCGGCGGCGTGCGCGGGGGCGGCTCGGCGCGACCGGCGGCGCCACCGGTTTCAGCGCTGGAAGGACACGCCCAGGTCGATGCCCTCCATCACCTTGCGGATGCGCTTGTCGGAGATGGAGTACGGCGTGCCGAGGGACTGCGCGAAGTAGCTGACCCGGAGCTCCTCGATCATCCAGCGGATCCTGCGGACCTCCTCGTCCCCGCGTCTGGCGGGCGGGAGCTTCTCCACCAGGTCGTGGTAGTCGTCCTCGACGTCGTGGACCTGGTGCATCCGCTGCTCGTCGCGGTACGGATCCTCCGGGAGCTTGTCCAGGCGCCGCTCCGCCGCCTTCAGGTAGCGGAGCAGGTCGGGCAGCCGGCCGTACCCGGTGTCGGTGACGAAGCCGGGGTAGACGAGGTTCGCCACCTGGTCGCGGACGTCCTCCACCGCGGGGGTGGAGCGGGCCTCGGCCAGGCGGCCGGAGACGGCGTGCCAGACCGCCAGGATGCCCTCCACCCGGGAGACCACCTCGGCGGTGGTGTCGAACAGGTCGGCCCTGACCTTGTCGCGCAGGGCGGCGAACGCCGCCTCGTCCCAGACCGGCCCGCCGTGCTCGGCCATCAGCTTGTCGGCGGCGCAGGCGATGCAGTCGTCGAACAGCGCGGTGGCGCCGGCGTGCGGGCTCCGGCTCAGCGTCAGCTTGGCCTGGTTGCCCAGGCGGCCGAGGACCCACTTGGCCGGGGAGGGGATGCCGAGCAGCAGCAGCCTGCGGGTGCCCTCCCACATGGCCCGGCGCTGCTCCGCCTCGGTCTCGAACATGCGCACGGCCACACTCGACCCCTCGTCGGCCAGCGCCGGGTAGGCCTTCATCCTGCGCTGCTCGAAGGTCTTCGGCAGCTCGCCGAGGCTCCAGTCGGTCAGGCCCGTGCGCTCCATGCCCGCGGCCTTGGAGAGGGTCTGGCGGAGCTTGGGGGCCAGTCTCCGCTTGAGCTCGGCCAGGTCCTTGCTCTCGGCGAGCTTGTGCTTGCGGCCGTCGAGCACCCGGAAGGTGATCTTCAGGTGGTCGGGGACCTGGTCGAGCTGCCAGGCCTCGCGCGGGACCTGGATCCCGGTGAGCCGCAGCAGCTCCCGCTCCAGCACCGCCAGCAGGGGCTCCTGGGTGGGCTCGGCCCGCTGCAGGACCTGCCTGGCGTAGTTGGGGGCGGGCACGAAGTTGCGCCGGATGTTCTTCGGCAGGGAGCGGATCAGCGCGGTGAGGAGCTCCTCGCGCAGGCCGGGGATCTGCCAGTCGAAGCCCTCGACGTTGACCTGGTTGAGCAGGGAGAGCGGGATGTGGGCGGTGACGCCGTCGGCGTCGGCGCCGGGCTCGAACTGGTACGTCAGCGGGAAGCGCAGGCCGCCCTGGCGCCAGACGTCGGGGTAGTCGCGCTGGCTGACGTCCCCGGCGGTCTCGCTGATCAGCATCGACTTCTCGAAGTTGAGCAGGTCGGGGTCGGCCTGCCTGGCCTTCTTCCACCAGGAGTCGAAGTGACGGCCGGAGACGACCTCCTGCCCGACGCGCCGGTCGTAGAAGTCGAAGAGGGTCTCGTCGTCCACCAGGATGTCGCGGCGGCGGGCCCGCTCCTCCAGCTCGCCGACCTCCTCCAGCAGCCTGCGGTTGGCGGCGAAGAAGGCGTGGTGCGTCTCCCAGTCGCCCTCGACCAGGGCGTGCCGGATGAACAGCTCGCGGCTCAGCTCGGGGTCGATGCGGCCGTAGTTGACCTTGCGCTGCGCCACGATCGGCACGCCGTACAGGGTGACCTTCTCGTAGGCGATGACGGCGGCCTGCTTCTTCTCCCAGTGCGGCTCGGAGTAGGTGCGCTTGATCAGGTGCTGGGCCAGCGGCTCGACCCACTCGGGCTCGATCTTGGCGTTGACCCGGGCCCAGAGCCGGGAGGTCTCCACCAGCTCGGCGGACATCACCCACAGCGGCTGCTTCTTGGCCAGCGCGGAGCCGGGGAAGATCGCGAAGCGGGCGTTGCGCGCGCCGATGTACTCGGTCATGGGACGGCGCTGGCCCTCTTGCGGGCCCTTCTTGTCGATGTCCTTGACGCCGACGTGGGAGAGCAGGCCGGACAGCAGCGAGACGTGGATCTTCTGCTCGTCGCCGGGGGTGCTGTTCAGCGTGACGCCGAGGGACTTCGACATCTGGCGGAGCTGGCTGTAGACGTCCTGCCACTCGCGCACCCGCAGGTAGTTGAGGAACTCGGCCCGGCACAGCCGCCGGAACGCGCTGGAGGACAGCTCCTGCTGCTTCTCCTGGAGGTGGTTCCACAGGTTCAGGTAGGAGACGAAGTCCGACTCCTTGTCGGCGAAGCGGCGGTGCATCTCGTCGGCGGCCTGCTGCTTGTCCGCCGGGCGCTCGCGCGGGTCCTGGATGGACAGCGCCGCGGCGATGACCATGACCTCGCGGGCGCAGCCGTTGTGGTCGGCCTCCAGGACCATCCGGGCCAGCCGCGGGTCCACCGGGAGCCCGGCGAGCTTGCGGCCGAGCGGGGTGATCCGCTTGGCGGCGTCGAACGCGCCGAGCTCCACCAGCAGGTCGAAGCCGTCCTTGACCTGGCGCTGGTCCGGCGGCTCTACGAACGGGAAGGCCGCGATGTCGCCCAGGCCGATGGAGGTCATCTGCAGGATGACCGAAGCGAGGTTGGTCCGCAGGATCTCCGGGTCGGTGAACTCCGGGCGGGCCAGGAAGTCCTCCTCCTCGTACAGCCGGATGCAGACGCCCTCGGAGACGCGGCCGCAGCGGCCCTTGCGCTGGTTGGCCGAGGCCTGGGAGATCGCCTCGATGGGCAGGCGCTGGACCTTGGTCCGGTGGCTGTAGCGGGAGATGCGGGCGAAGCCGGTGTCCACGACGTACTTGATGCCCGGGACGGTCAGCGAGGTCTCGGCCACGTTGGTGGCCAGCACCACCCGGCGGCCGGTGTGCCTGGCGAACACCTTGTGCTGCTCGGCCGCCGAGAGGCGGGCGTACAGCGGCAGGACCTCGATGTCCCTGCGTTTGGACAGGGCGTCGGCGGTGTCGCGGATCTCCCGCTCGCCGCTGAGGAAGACCAGGACGTCGCCGGGCCCCTCCCGGCAGAGCTCGTCCACCGCGTCGCCGATCGCCTGGATCTGGTCGTCGTCCTCGCCCACCGGGCGGTAGCGGACCTCGACCGGGTAGGTCCGGCCGGAGACCTCCACGATCGGCGCGTCGCCGAAGTGCCGGGAGAAGCGCTCCGGGTCGATGGTCGCCGAGGTGATGATCACCTTCAGGTCGGGGCGCCTGGGCAGGAGCTGCTTGAGGTAGCCCAGGATGAAGTCGATGTTGAGGCTGCGCTCGTGCGCCTCGTCGATGATCAGCGTGTCGTACTGGGCGAGGTCGCGGTCGCCCTGCAGCTCCGCCAGGAGGATGCCGTCCGTCATCACCTTGACGAGCGTGCCCTCCCCCACCTGGTCGGTGAAGCGCACCTTGTAGCCCACCGCCTCGCCGAGGGAGCCGCCGAGCTCCTCGGCGACGCGCTCGGCCACGGTCCTGGCGGCGATCCGGCGGGGCTGGGTGTGCCCGATCAGGCCCCTGACGCCCCGGCCCAGCTCCAGGCAGATCTTCGGCAGCTGGGTGGTCTTGCCCGACCCCGTCTCACCGGCGACGATCACCACCTGGTGGTCGCGGATCGCCTCCAGGATGTCGTCCCTGCGGCGGCTGACCGGCAGCGCCTCCGGGTAGGTCACCGCGGGCACGCCGGCCCGCCGCTCGGCGATCCGGCGCTCGGCCCGCTCGATGTCGGCGCCGATCTCCGCGGCGATCTTCTGCTGCGCGGCGCGGTTGCGCACCCGGCGGGCGCCGTCGAGCCGCCGGCCCAGCCGCCGCTGGTCGCGGAGTGTCAGCTCGGGCAGGCGCGCGTGGAGGTCGGCGAGCGGCGAGGTCAAAGGAGGCGTTCCCATACTGCAGATCAGGATACTTTCAGCCCGTACGTCAGGAGCCAACCGCCCATGGTGCCTGACCTGTTCCCGGGGCGCATCCCAATATCGCCGGCGCCGTGCCGGAGGGGGCGGGTTCCGGGGCGGTTCAGGCGGTGCGGGCCGCTCCGGGGACCGGAGCGCCGGACGGGCTCCGGAGACGCGGAAGGCCCCGCCGCCTCTCGGAGAGGCGGCGGGGCCGTTTTCCGGCGCCGGTGCGGGCCGGTCCCGGGAGGGCCCCGCCTCGCGGCGGGGCCCCCGGATCAGGTGACTACTGGATGGGCGGGTAGGCGTTCTTCAGCAGCTCGCGGAACTGGGCGGAGAACCACTGGCCGGAGATGGGGGCGTCCGGCAGGGCACCGCTCATGTTGTGCTGGTTGCGGTCGTTGCCCTCGTAGGTCGGGTCGCACATCCGGTCGAAGCCCTTGCCCTCGTTGTTCGGGATCTCCTTGCTGGAGCCGTCGGACTCACCCGGGGGCTTGATCCAGACGTAGGCGTCGATACCGGCGGCGGGGTTGGCCTGCGGCCGCTCACCGAGGCCCGCACCGCTCTGGTTGCACCAGTTGCCGGCGTGGATCCGGCGGTCGACGCGGGACTCGTTGACGAAGGTGTCCACGTTGGTCGAGGTGCTGACCTTGGTGGGCCTGGCCGAGCCGCCCCAGCCGTTGCGGGAGGTGTCGATGATCATGCCGATGTTGGACTTGAAGCCCCTGCGGACGAGCTCCTGCCGGAAGGCCTGGGCGAAGGACAGCTCGTCGGCGTAGAAGTTCCAGTCGAGCCACTTGGACTGGCGGACCGTCTGGCCGTTGTTGATGGTGGTGCTGGCGGAGAAGAACGGCTCCTTCAGCGCCGAGTAGTTGGCGGTGTTGGTGATGAAGCCGTCGACGCTCTCGAAGCCCTTGGCGGTGCCGGCGACGGTGGTGGCGAACAGCTCGGCGGAGGGGCCGAAGTTCGTGTCCCAGCCCAGCCAGCCGTGGTGGCCGGCGTCGACGTAGGTGTAGACGTTCGGGATGGCGTGCAGCTTGTCCAGGGCGTAGCGGACGCCGTTGACGTAGGCGCCGGTGTTCTTGGCCTCCTGGCACTTGTCCACGTTGAGGTTGGTGACCAGGTTCGGCAGCGAGTCGATCTCGATGACGGTCACGATCCGCAGCGCGGCGTACTTCGGATCGTCCATGATGTCGGCGATCGGGTCGATGTACTCGGTCTTGTAGCGGTTCAGACCGTTCTCGGCGATCTTCAGCTCACCGTTGGAGGCCAGCGCCGAGCAGTCGCGGTTGGGCAGGTTGTAGATGACGATCTGGATCGTCAGCGGCTTGCTGCCGTTGGCGGCGTCCTGCTTGAGGGCCTCCTCCAGGTGGGCGCGCAGGCCCTTGGCGGAGGAGCTGCCCTCGATGGCCGCGATGCGGTCCAGCCACACGCCGGTCGAGATGTTCGCCACGGCGTCGCCGCCCGGCTCGGCGGCGGCCTTGGCCGACCAGTCCGGGTTCACGTAGCCGGTGGCCCCGTCGTAGGGGTTGTCGACGTGCTCGCCGACCGGCGGCACGTCGCCGTCGTTGTCCTCCTCGGTCGCGGTGACCGAGGCGCCGGTGTGGCCGGTGGCGGCGGCCGCGATGGTGGCGGTGCCGTTCGCCTCGTCGGAGTCCTCGGCCGCGGAGACCGTCACGTTCTGCGCCGTGTTCCAGTTGGCGCTGGTGAAGGTCAGCGTGGAGGGCGCGATGGTGACGTCGGAGTCACCGGTCTTGGTCAGGTTGACCGTGACGTTGCCGGACGGCGCCTGGCTGAGCCTGAACCCGACGGTCTTGCTGCCGCCCTCGGGCACGCTCACCGAGGTGGCGGAGGCGACGATCGACGGGTTGCCGCCGCCGGCCACGGTGAACGGGACCTCGGCGCTCTCCTTGCTCAGGACCGGGGAGCCGTTGTCGTAGGCCACCGCCTTGGCGGTGTGCGACCCGGCGGCCAGCCCGGTGGCGGAGTAGGAGTAGGGGGCGCTGGTGTCGCTGTTGACCAGCGCGCCGTCGACGTAGAACTCGACCTTGCTGACCGCGCCGTCGTCGGAGGCCGTCGCGGCGAGCGGCACGGCCGCGCCGGCGGCGTGCGAGGAGCCGCTCGCCGGGCTGGTCAGGCTGACGGTCGGGGCCTGGTTGCCGGGCGCGCCGCCGCAGGCGGTCCCGTTGACGGTGAAGTCGGTCGGCTTGGGGTTGGAGCCGCTCCACGAGCCGTTGAAGCCGATGCTGGTGGAGGCGCCGGTGGCGAGCTTGCCGTTCCAGTCCATGCTCTTGGCGGTGACCTTGGTCCCGTCCTGAGCCCAGGTGGCCGACCACCCCTGCACGAGTTTCTGACCGCCGGTGAAGCTGAAGCCGAGGGTCCAGCCGTCCAGGGCGTCACCGAGGTTCTTCAGGTTCACGCTGGCGGTGAAACCGCCCTGCCAGTCGTTGGACGTGTAGGTGACGTCGCAGGCGACGGCCGCGTGGGCCGTCGCCGCCTGGCCGGTGGCCAGGCCGGCGGCTGCGACCAGCAGTGCCGCCGTCGTCGCAGCCCGGTTCCGCCAGGCGTGGCGGCGCGGATGATCTCTCATGAGTGTCATCTCCAGACGAGGGGTGGGAGCGCTCCCATAGTCCGGATGTTTCCTGGATGTGTACAGCATGTTGCCTGCCGGAGGCGGTCGCGCGAAGTCCTCCCCTCGGCTGACCTCAGCGAATGCCGTTCGGGTTCGATGAAAGTTTCAGGTGCGGCCCGTCCGCGTCCGTCCGGGACGGGCGGTCGCCCCACTGCGGGTACGGCCGTCCCGCCCCGGGCGGCTCCGGGACGTGCGGGCCGTACTCCGGGCGGGACGGCCGCCGGGACGGGAAGTCCTCCAGCCGGTACCACCCCGCGAAATCCCCGTGGACGACGAACCGGCGGGGCTCCCCGCCGTGGCCCACGAGCCTGATCGCCGGGTACGGCGGGCCGCCCCGGCGCCCTCCGCCGCGGGCCGCGACCGGCTTCCGGCTCCACCGGGCGGAGGTCACCCCGAAGACCACCACGGTCCCGTCCTGCCGGGTCACCGCCACCGTGTCGCTCCGCCTGACCGAGGGCAGCCGGGCGAACACCGCGGGCCCGTCCCCGCCGCCGAGGTGCCCGGAGACGACCGCCCGCCCGGGCTCCCCCGGTGCGGGTCCCCCGCGCTCCCAGCGGGCCGGTCCGGCCCGCCACAGGGGCGGCGCGCCGGGCGGGCCGTCCGGTAGCAGGCCGCTCTCGACGAGCTGCGCGTCCACCCCCGCGC
The DNA here is from genome assembly GCF_015711595.1 of Planomonospora sp. ID91781. Classification (NCBI taxonomy): domain Bacteria; kingdom Bacillati; phylum Actinomycetota; class Actinomycetes; order Streptosporangiales; family Streptosporangiaceae; genus Planomonospora; species Planomonospora sp. ID91781. The sequence continues at coordinate 1,993,414 of NZ_JABTEY010000002.1, forward strand.
GCGGCACCGCGATCGCCACCGGCTCGGATCTGCGGGGCGTCCCGGGCAGCGGGGCCGGCCATCCCCTCCGCCGCGGTCCGGATCGGGCCCCGGCCGCCGCGGCCGGCGGTCCGCCCGGCGCCACCACGGGGAAGGAGGGGGCCGGGCCGGGGCCCGCCTCCCGCAGCCCCCGCTCCCTGCAGCCCGCGGCCGCCAGCAGGATCCCCAGCACCACCGCCCAGGCCGGTACGGTCGAACGACTCTGCGCACCCGTCGGCCGTGTCACGTCTTTCCCGTTCCCGCCGCATACGATCTTGCTGACTTCGGCTACATACCCGGAGCGGCAGATCGCGCCCGCCAAGCGGGATCAAAATCCGGGCGGCCTTTTCCCCCGCGGGACCGGGCGACCCCCCACGTCAGGCCGCCCGGTCCCGTACGGGAGGGGCCTACCGGCCCCTCTCCGGCGCCCGCCGCAGGCACGCGTCACAGGTGCGCGGCGCGGGCATACGGCGCAGGGCGCCCGTCACAGGTGCCCCTCGCAGGCGGGCACGCGTCACAGGTGCCGTCACAGGCGCGCGGCGGCCATGGCGGCGCCGACGATGCCCGCCTCGTTGCGCAGCGCCGCCGGGACCACCCGGGTCCGCACGCTCACCTTGGGCAGGAACTTCTCGGACTTCTTGCTCACCCCGCCGCCGATGACGATCAGCGAGGGGGAGAACAGCATCTCGACGTGGCGGAGGTACTCCTCGACCCGCTCGGCCCACTCGTCCCAGCTCAGGTCGTGCCGCTCCCGGGCGCTGTCGGAGGCCCTCCGCTCGGCGTCCTTGCCGCGGATCTCCAGGTGGCCCAGCTCGGTGTTGGGCACCAGGCGGCCGTCGACGAACAGCGCGCTGCCGATGCCGGTGCCGAAGGTCAGCATCAGCACGACCCCGGACTCGCCCTTGGCCGCGCCGATCTCCACCTCGGCGAGCCCGGCCGCGTCGGCGTCGTTGAGCACCGTCACCGGCCGCCCGGCCGCCGCGGAGAACAGCCCGCACGCGTCCGCCCCGACCCACCGGGGGTCCACGTTGGCGGCCGTCATGGTGGTCCCGTTCAGCACCACGCCGGGGAAGGTGACCCCGATCGGCCCGGTCCAGTCGAAGTGCCGGACGATCCGCCCGACCACCTCGGTGACCGCCTCGGGCCCGGCGGGGTCGGGGGTGGGGATCCGCAGCCGCTCCTCGGTCAGCTCCCCCTTCTCCAGGTCCACCGGGGCACCCTTGATCCCCGACCCGCCGATGTCGATTCCCAGTGCTCGCATGGCATCCTCCTCGATCCGCCCCTACCCGTGACCGGGGACGGCAAAATTCCCGTGACGGCCGGGCTTCCCGCCGTCCCTCAGGCGAGCTGGGCGCCCTGGAGCCCGGCGTAGACGCCGCGCAGCCGCATCAGCTCCTCGTGGGTGCCGATCTCCTCGATGCGCCCGTCGCGCATGACCACGATCCGGTCGGCGCCCCTGACGGTCGAGAGGCGGTGGGCGACGACGAACACCGTGCGGCCGGCCACCAGCCGGGCCAGCGCCTCCTGCACGAGCGCCTCGGAGCGGGTGTCCAGGGCGGAGGTCGCCTCGTCCAGGATCAGCACGCGCGGGTCCCGGATGAGGGCGCGGGCGATGGCCAGGCGCTGCTTCTGCCCGCCCGACAGGCGGGCGCCGCGCTCCCCCACCACCGTGTCGAGCCCGCCGGGCAGGCGGTCGATGAACTCCAGGGCGTTGGCGTCCCGCAGCGCCTGCCGCACCCGCTCCTCGGAGACGCCGGACAGGCCGTAGGTGACGTTCTCCCGGATGCTGCCCTCGAACAGGATGGACTCCTGCGGCACGACCGACAGGAACCTGCGGTAGCTGCGCAGGTCGATCTCCTCCATGTCGCGGCCGTCGAGCAGGATCCGCCCGGAGGTGGGCCGCAGGTAGCCGATGACGAGGCTGAGCACGGTGGACTTGCCCGCACCGGACGGCCCGACCAGCGCGATCGTCTCGCCGGGGGCGACCTTCAGCGTGAAGCCGTCGACGGCCGGCGCCTCGGCGGTCCCGTCCGCCCCGTCCCCGTCGCCGCGCCCGCCGTAGGCGAAGCCGACGTCGCGGAACTCCACCTCACCGCGGACGGACTCCACCGCGGCCTTGCCGGAGTTGTGCTCCAGGTCGGGCGCCTGGAGCACCTCGCCCACCGAGCGCACCGACGCCAGGCCCCTGCTGATCACCGGGGTCAGGCTGAGCAGCGCGGTGACCGCCGAGGTCAGGGTGGCGAAGAAGGTGCTCAGCATGAACACGTCCCCCGCCGTGATCGGGATGACCCCGTAGTAGGCGACCAGCGCGGACCCCGCCAGCACGGCGGCGCCGAGCGCGTTGAGCAGGATCCAGGCCAGCGCGCCGAAGCTGCCGTTGAGCAGGTCGAGCCGGAGCCCTTTGCGCAGCACCCTGGTCAGGGTGCCGTCGACCCGGTGCAGGGCGTCCTGCTCCAGGCCGTGCGCACGGGTGATCGGGATCAGCGTGGTCATCTCGCTGACCCGGGCCGACAGGCTCTCCACCTCGCGGCGGAAGCTCTCGTTGTCGTCGCGCAGGCGGGTGCGGAGCCTCATCACCAGGAACGCGGCGGCGGGCACGACCAGCAGGAAGACCGGGAGGGCGGCGGGCACCTGGAAGGCGATCACCACCAGGCCGCCGGCCAGCATGGTCAGCGCCGACAGGCCCATGTCGCTCGCCTGCTGGGTGGCCTGCTCGATGCTCTCGACGTCCCGGATGACCTTGGTCTGCAGCACGGCGGCGCTGACCCGGGAGTGGTAGCCGATGGACAGCTGCTGCATCCGGCGGCAGAGCGCGGAGCGCAGGTCCGTGCCCACCCGCCGGATCGCGCCGTGCAGGCAGCGCACGTAGAGCAGGTGCAGCGGGTAGTTCAGCAGCAGCAGGGTCAGCAGCACCGCCGTGTTGGCCCACAGCTGGGCGATCGGGTGCTGGTAGACCACCACGTTCACGATGTTGGCGGTGATCAGCGGCAGGATCCAGGTCGGGCTGTGCTTGACCAGGAAGGCGAGGACCGCGACGGCCAGCTTGAGGCGGTCCTCCTTGAAGAGGTAGGCGAGTGTGCGGACGGGGTGTTCGCCCCGGTAGCGATGATCGAGAGCGCCGACCACAAATCCCCCAAATCAGGATAGATCTCTGCCCCTATCCTCCCCTGCCCCGATTCCCTCCGGAGGCCCGCCCCCGCTCCCCGCGCCCTGCTCCCCGCCCCCGCTCACGGCCCTTCCGGTGCACCACCGACGTCCGGACGGCGCTCGGGTGCCGCACGGCCGGCGCTCAGACGGTGTACGGCCGAGCGGCCCGCGCCTCCCGCAGGGCCGTCCCCCACCACATGAGCTGGTCCAGCAGGACCTTCGCGGCGCCGTCGACGCCCGCCCGGTCGAGCGGCTCGCCTCGCTCGTCGAACCGGGTCTCCACCCGGTGGAAGCTCACCGTGTCGCGCAGGGTGACCACGTGGAGCTCGGCCAGGACGAGGCGGAGCTGCTCCACCGCGCGCAGGCCGCCGGACTGCCCGCCGTACGAGACGAACGCGGCGGGCTTGGCGGCCCACTCCCGGCGGACCGCGTCGATCGCCAGCTTCAGGACGGCCGGGTAGGCGTGGTTGTGCTCCGGCGTGATCATCACGAAGCCGTCGGCGGCGCCGATGCGGGCGGCCAGCTCGCGGGCCTCCCGCGTCCCGGCTCCGGCGCGCGGGGCCGAGGGTGCCGGCAGCGGCGTCCGGCCGAGGTCCACGACGTCCGGCCGCAGGTCGTCCCGGCGCCCGGCCTGGCCGAGGAACCACCGGAGCACGTTGGCTCCGGACCGGCTCTCCGGGTCGGCGGCGTTGATCACTGCGATGTCGAGCATGGCGTCTCCCGGCGTCAGGGCGTTCCTGCGGACAGCCTGCAACCTCGACCTCGGTAGAGGTCAACCCGGGCGTCCGCCGCGGGCGGTCACCGCTCGGCGACCTTCCCGGAATCGACGTGGAGATGGCGGGTGGTGTGCACGGCGCCGAGCATCCGGCGGTCGTGGGTGACCAGCAGGAGCGTGCCGGGATAGGAGGCCAGCGCCGACTCCAGCTGTTCGATGGCGGGCAGGTCCAGGTGGTTGGTCGGCTCGTCGAGGACGAGCAGGTTCACCCCGCGGGCCTGGAGCAGCGCGAGCGCGGCCCGGGTCCGCTCCCCCGGCGACAGCGTGGCGGCCGGGCGGAGCACGTGGTCGGCGCGCAGGCCGTACTTGGCGAGCAGCGTCCGCGCCTCGGCCGGCGCCATGTTCCCCGAGGCGCCCCCGGCGGCCGCGCCGAAGGCGTCCAGCAGCGGCTCGTCCCCCAGGAAGAGGCCGCGCGCCTGGTCCACCTCGCCGACGACCACGCCCGGGCCGAGGGAGGAGTGGCCCTCCTCCAGGGGGAGGCGGTCGAGCAGCGCGGCGAGCAGCGTGGACTTGCCGGAGCCGTTGACGCCGGTGATCGCCACCCGTTCGGCCCAGCCGATCTGGAGGTCCACCGGGCCGAGGGTGAACGCGCCGCGCCGCGCGACGGCGCCGCGCAGGGTCGCGACGACCGCCCCCGCCCGGGGCGCCACCGCGATCTCCATCCGCAGCTCCCACTCCTTGCGGGGCTCCTCGACCACCTCCAGCCGCTCGATCAGCCGCTCGGTCTGGCGGGCCTTGGCGGCCTGCTTCTCGGTCGTCTCGACGCGGGCGTTGCGGCCGATCTTGTCGTTGTCGCTCATCTTCCGCCGCGCGTTCTTGACGCCCTTCTCCATCCAGTTGCGCTGGGTCAGGGCGCGGGCCTTGAGCTCGGAGACGGTCTCGGCGTACTCCTCGTACTGCTCGCGGGCGTGCCGCCGGGCGACCTCGCGCTCGGCGAGATAGGCCTCGTAGCCGCCGCCGTAGGCACGCACCCGCCGCTGGGCGAGGTCGAGCTCGACGATCCGGTTGGCGGTCCTGGCCAGGAACTCGCGGTCGTGGCTGACCAGGACCGTCCCGGCCCGCAGCCCGGTGACGAAGCGCTCCAGCCGCTCCAGGCCGTCCAGGTCGAGGTCGTTGGTGGGCTCGTCGAGCAGGAAGACGTCGTAGCGGCTGAGCAGCAGGGAGGCCATGCCCGCCCGGGCGGCCTGGCCGCCGGACAGGGCCGTCATCGGCCGGTCGAGCTCCACCGCCAGGCCGAGCTCGGCGACGACCGCCTCGGCCCGCTCCTCCAGGTCCGCGCCGCCCAGGGCCAGCCACCGCTCCAGGGCTGCGGCGTACTCGTCGTCGGCCCCGGGGCGGCTCTCGACCAGGCCCTCGGTGGCGGCGTCGAGCGCGCGCTGGGCGTCGGCCACCCCGGTCCGCCTGGCCAGGAAGGCCGCGACCGTCTCGCCCGCCCGGCGCTCGCGCTCCTGGGGCAGGTAGCCGACCGTCGCCGTGGGCGGGCTGAGCCGTACCGAGCCCTCCTCGGGCGGGAGCAGGCCCGCCAGGATGCGCATCAGGGTGGACTTGCCGGCTCCGTTCGCCCCGACCAGCCCGACGACGTCGCCGGAGGCGACGACCAGGTCGAGGCCGGAGAAGAGGGCGCGGTCCCCGTGCCCGGCGGCGAGGTCCTTGACGACGATGGTGGCGCTCATGGGGGAACGCTATCCGCCTCCCGGCCGTCGGCCGAATCGATTTCCGGGGGACCGGCGAGCCGTATTCCCGGCAAACCAGACATTTTCCGGATTTTTTAGAGGAAGATGGGGTCTCATCGGAAAAGGCGATCGACCTGCGATCTCGCGGCCGAATCGTGACCGGAACGAGATCTGATGATCTGTTTCCCCGGAGTCCCACGCCCCTTCCCTCCCGGAGCACGCGTGTTAACGGGGGTGGAGGCGATCACCCGAGCGTCGCCTCCGAAGCAACGGGGAAAGGAACGCATCTTGTTCAGGAAGATCACTGCTGGCGCCCTGGCGACGGCCGTGGGCGCCTCCGTGCTCATGACCGTCGGAGCCGGTACGGCCTCCGCCACGGCGGCCGACCTCAGCGTGAACATCAGCGAGGTCAGCCCGAACCCCGTCGTGGTCCGGGGTGACCGGGACGCGCAGGTCACCATCGAGGTCCGCACCACCGAGGCGGAGAAGGTCGAGCTCCGGCTCAAGCCGGACACCGACGCCCCGCACGCCCTCAAGGCGAAGGAGCCCCAGCTCGTCCGCGAGGGTGAGCTATGGCGCTTCGTCACCACCTTCGACAAGTCCGACCACCGCGGCCGCTGGGTCGCGATCGCCGACGCCTACGGCAAGGACGGCAAGAAGCTGACCGACACGGCCGGCTTCACCGTCAAGTACGTCGAGCGCTGGCGGAAGGCCGACACCCGCCTGGCCGGTTTCAACGCCGGTCCCGAGCCGGTCCGCAAGGGCCGCTCGGTCTACTTCTCGGGCCGCCTGGAGGCCCGAGACGGCTGGAAGTGGCGCGGCGTGCGCCACGAGGAGGTGGAGATCTACTTCCGCGCCAACGGCTCCAGCGCCTGGAAGTACGTGACCTCCGCCGACACCCGCTGGGACGGCCGGTTCAGCGCCAAGACCCGGGCGGTCCGCAGCGGTGAGTTCCGCGCCGTCTTCGACGGCGACCGCAGGCTGGACGACAGCTCCAGCCGCCCGGACTGGGTGAAGGTCAAGAGCTGGCACCACCGGTAGGCGGCGGACCGGCGCCGGTCCCGGTTCCCGGTGAGGGGACCGGGGTCCGGACCGGACCACCGCGGAACCGGATTCCCGTGCAAGGGGCCGGCGACAGGTTCCACTGAACGGTGACCGGTTCCGACGAACCGTGAGAGGGCCCGGGGCGACCCGGGCCCTCTCCGTGTCTCCCGGCGCTTCTCCGTGTCTCTCCGTGTCTCCAGGGGCGTCTCCCGACTCTTTCCGGCGCTCCCCGGCGTCTCCCGACTCTTTCCGGCGCTCCCGGCGTCTCCTGTCGTCCCCGGTCTCTCCGCCCGGGTTGACGCACTCCCCCGCGGGCAGTGGAGCGGGCACATGCCGCAGAGGGGAGAGCGACACCATGACGACCGGTGACTTCTACGACTACCGCGAGCTGCTCGACGAGGACGAGAAGGAGGTCGTGCAGCGGGTCCGGGACTTCATGGTCGAGCAGGTCGCGCCGATCGCCGACGAGGCCTGGACCGACGCCCGGTTCCCGCACCACCTGATCCCCGGGTTCGCCAAGCTGGACGTCGCGGGCCTGCCGTACCGGGGGGCCCGGAGCCTGCTGACCGGGTTCGTGGTGCTTGAGATGAACCGGGTGGACCCGTCGATGGGGACGTTCTTCGGCGTGCACAACGGGCTGGCGATGGGGAGCATCGACCGGCTGGGCTCGGAGGAGCAGCGGGAGCGGTGGCTGCCGCCGATGGCCGCGATGGAGAAGATCGGCGCCTTCGCCCTGACCGAGCCCGACGGCGGCTCCGACGTGGCCGCGGGGCTGCGCACGACCGCCCGGCGCGAGGGCGACACCTGGGTGCTCAACGGCGCCAAGCGGTGGATCGGCAACGCGACCTTCGCCGACCTGGTGGTGGTGTGGGCCAAGGACGAGGCCGACGGCCAGGTCAAGGGCTTCGTGGTGGAGAAGGGCACCCCCGGCTTCGCCGCCACCCGGATCGAGAACAAGATCGCTCTGCGGACGGTGCAGAACGCCGACGTCGCCCTGACCAACTGTCTGGTCCCGGAGACGAACCGGCTGCAGGGCGCGAACGGTTTCCGCGACACCGCCGCCATCCTCCGCCAGACCCGGGGCGGCGTCGCCTGGCAGGCGGTGGGCTGCATGATGGGCGCCTACGAGACGGCGCTGGCCTACGCCAGGGAGCGCGAGCAGTTCGGCCGGCCGATCGCCGGCTTCCAGCTCGTGCAGGACCTGCTGGTGCGCATGCTCGGCAACGTCACCTGCTCGCTCGGCATGGTGGTACGGCTGGCGCAGCTCCAGGACGCGGGCGTCTACAAGGACGAGCACTCGGCGATGGCCAAGGCCTTCTGCACGGCCCGGATGCGCGAGGCGGTGGGCTGGGGCCGCGAGATCATGGGCGGCAACGGGATCGTCCTCGACTACGGCATGGGCCGGTTCGTGGCGGACTCGGAGGCGATCTACTCCTACGAGGGGACGCGGGAGATCAACAGCCTGATCGTGGGCCGCGCGATCACCGGGACCGGGGCCTTCGTCTGACCGGCGGCGGGCGCGCGGACGGCGGCCCCGCCGAGTGATCGCGGGGGCCGCCGGACGCACGGGACCGCCGGACGCACGGACGGCCGGGACGGGCAGACGGCCGGGGCGGGCGGACACACGGGGTGGGCGGACACGGACGGGCCGGACGGGATCAGGCCCGTCCGGCCCGTGCGCTCAGGAGGACGGCCCCATGTCCTCCGGCTCGGGCGCCCGGGACTCGTCCTCGCTGTCCTCTCCGGGCGGGGAGGGTTCGACCGGGTCCGCCGGGATGGGCCGGTCCGGGAAGTCGGTGTCGGCTCCCGAGCGGGCCGCGACGGTCCGGCTCTCGCCCACCGCCGCGTCCGGCGCCGTGGGCGGCGCGTCTTCTCCCTCCGGCGGCGGACCGCCGTCCGCGTCCGGCTGCTGGGGCTCCGTGGAGGGGTTCTCGGCGGGATCGTGTTCGTCGTTCATAGCGGCCCCCTCCCCCGCGAAGAGGACATCATGCCCCCGGCCCGTCTGGAGCCCCGGGCCGTCAGGCCCGCCGGGGCCCCGGGGCCTCCGGGCCACCGGACCGACCGGGCGCCTCATTCGGGTACGGCCTCGTGCCCCGGACGGCCGCGCGTGCGGCGGCGCTCCTTCATCTCCGCCTCGTAGAGGTGGCGGCGGCCCCCCGCCAGCTCGTTCCTGATCCGCTCCTCCAGGTCGCGGAAGCAGCGGTGGTAGCCGTCGTCGTAGTCCTCGACGATCTGGAAGGTCCACCGGCCCTCGATCACGTTGCGCCCGACGAGCTCGGCGGAGACCTCGTCGGCCTGCCGGTCGTGACCGGCGGCGCGCAGCAGCTCCACCGCCTCGTCGAGCATCAGGTCGGCGTGGCCGGTGAGCTGGTGGAAGGTGTAGAGGTGCCCGCGGGCCCGCTCGGTCGTCTCCAGTGCCTCGGACAGCTTGCCCAGCGCCTCGACGGTGGCGTCGTCCAGCCCTTCGGGCCTGCGGTGCGCGGAATCGGGACGGTCGTCGCTCACGTCGCTCATGGAGGCGCCGTTACCCCCGGCGGCCGGAGGTATGCCCCGGCGCGCCGGGATCCCCCGCCGGGGATCCCGCGCCCGGGCCGGCGCTGCCTCCGCCCGCCCGGAGCGATCGTACGGACGATCGGACGGTGGTCGGGCGGACGGACGACGCCGGCCGGCGGGTCAGCGCGAGGTGGCCTCGATGAGCTTGCGGCGCTGCTGGGCGCCGAGCCCGCCCAGGCGGCGGGCCTCGTCCACGTCGGCCTGCGCCATCAGCTGGGCCGCCTTCACGGTGCCCACCCCGGGCAGCGCGCGCAGCGCCTGGGACACCTTGATGCGCTTGGCGATCTCGTCGTCCCGGTCGAGCAGCTGCTTGAAGGTGACCGTCCCGGACTTGACGTCGGCCAGCAGCTTGGCGCGGGCCGCCCGGGTCTCGGCGGCCTTGGCGAGGGCGGCCTGGCGCTGTTCGGGGGTGAGGGTGGGGAGAGCCACGTTTTTCTCCTTCATCGTCTGGGTTTGAACATTCTGCTACCCACGACGATCAGGGTATTCATCCTTCTTTTCCCGGCAAGCACCCCGCCCCCCACGGCCGCGGCGAGGGCCAGGGCGCCCAGCGCGGTCGGACGCCACGGCCAGGCGGGTCCGGCCAGCTCCAGATGGCCCACCGGATACTCGGTGAACTTGGCCGTCGCGCGGGCCGTGGCCAGGTCGGCGCGGGCCGCCAGGTCCCGCAGCACACCGTCGAACCCGGATTCCCCGGCGGCCCTGTCCCGGTGCGGCAGCACCATCTCCAGGCCGCGCCCGGCCGCCCAGGCGGTCAGCGCCGGACCGGCCTCGCCCGCGTGCCGGGCACCCGGTACGACCAGCCGGTCCACCGGGGCGGCCCCCGGTCCGGCGGGCTCGGCGAGCAGGAGCACGCCGTGCCGGGTCCTGACCACCGGCCCGGCGGCGACCGGGACCGTCCGGGCGGCGAAGGACGTGCCGGAGTAGACCTCGAAGGCCGCGGCCACGTCGATCTCGCCGACCCCCTCGGCCAGCCCGACGCCGACGGACGGGCGCCCCCACGGGAAGGCCGCGTTGAGCACGTACGGCAGGTCGGCCGGGGCCGGCCGGTTGACCGGGATCTCCGGCGGGCCGCCCGCCGACCAGCCGGGGTAGGCCGCCTCGCGGCCGACCCGCTCGGCCTCCGCGGTCCCGGCCAGCTGCTCGACCAGCCGGAGCGCGCCCACGATGCCCGAGGTCACCCCGGCGGTGGTGGTGACGGGACCGTCCTGGACGTAGCGCAGCCCCCGGACCCAGCGCACCTGGGGGTCGGAGCCCCGGAGGGCGTCGATCCGCTGCCAGAACGAGGTCGCGCGGCGTCCGTCGAGCACGCCGGCCGCGGCCAGCAGGTCCGATCCGGCGCACACGCCCAGGATCCGGGCGCCCCGCGCGGCCTGCCGGGCGACCCACTCGCGCAGCGGCGCCTCCCTCTCCCCGCGCGGCTCGGCCACCGCGGGCACCACGACCACGTCCGGCTCGGCGACGGTGCGGGCGTCCACCTCGGCGAAGGTGCGGTCGGGCAGCGCGCGCAGCCCGCCGGAGAGGGCCACCGGCTCCCTGCGGGCCGCGACGGTGTACACCGAGAAACGCTCCGAACGGGCGAACACCTCGTAGGGCGCCAGCGCGTCCCCGACCACCGAACCGGTCGCGCCGAGCACCACGGCGACGACCGTGCGCCCTTCCGGGACCGGCGCCGCCGGGGGCCATCCCGCCGCGGGGACGACCCCCGGGGCGGACGGGAAGCTCTCGCGCATCGTGACCGCCACCCCGGCCGCGCACGCCCCGGCCAGGAGCGCGGCGGCCAGCCCGGTGCCGAGCAGCACCCGGGGCGCCCTGCGGGCCAGGGCGCGGAGCGGAGTGCGGGGACGCGACGGGAGGGGCGATGGGGGCACGGAGATCTCCTGAGCGGAAGGCGTGGCAGAGGCCAGAGGCCGCGGATGAGGTCAGCGGACGGCGGGGAGCGCGCCCGACGGGCCGGACCCCCGGGAGGCCGAGGGCGGCATGCCGTACCGGGCGGTGAAGAGCCGGCGGAAGTGGCGCACGTCCCGGAAGCCGCAGCGGGCGGACACCGCCTCGACGGTCAGGCCCGTCTCGGCGAGCAGCCGCGCGGCGAGCTCCAGCCGGAGCCGCTGCCGGTACTCCAGCGGGGTGATCCCGACCGTGGCGGTGAAGGCCCGGCTCAGCCCGCGCGGCGACAGGTTCGCCACCGCGGCGAGCTCGGCGAGGGTGTGCGGGACGCCGAGGTGCTGCGCCAGGTGGTCCTGGACCCGGTGGACCGCCGGGTGCAGGTGCGCCCGGTGCTGCAGGAAGGCGCTGACCTGCGGTTCCGTTCCGGACCTGCGCAGGTAGACCACGAGCTGGCGGGCGACGGCCGCCGCGAGCGCCGGCCCGTGGTCGCGCTCGACCAGCGACAGCGCCAGGTCGAGCCCGGTGGAGATGCCCGCACTGGTGCTCACCGGACCGTCGTGGACGTAGAGCACCGCGTCCTGCACCCGGGCGGCCGGGTAGCGCTCGCGCATCGCCTCGATCAGCGACCAGTGGGTGGTGCACCGGCGGCCGTCCAGGAGCCCGGCCTCGCCGAGCGCCGCCGCCCCGCTGCAGACCGAGGCGAGCCGCGCCCCCGCGCGGTGGGCGGCCCGCAGCCAGTCCGCCACCTCCGCGGGGACCAGCGGCCGTCCGGGCCCCGGCTCCCGCAGGCGGTGCCCCGGCACCAGCACCAGGTCCTGCGGCCCGACCTCGGCCAGCGGCCCCAGCCCGGCGAACCTCAGCCCCTGCGCCGACTCCACCTCCGGCGCCTGCGCGACGTACTCCACCCGGTACGGCGCGCCCAGGTGGGCCGCCGCGTCGAACACCTGGACCGGCCCGCCCAGGTCGAGCAGGTTCACCTCCGGCAGCACCAGGACGACCACCCGGCCGCCGCGCGTCATGTCGCTCACGTTCCCCACGCTAGGCCCGTCCGGCCCCGCCGCGGCAGGGCCGGACGGGCCCGGCACCGGACGGATCAGGCACCCGGGTGTACGGCGGGGCGTCTCGGGTAGTGGACATTCCACTACAGAAAGCATCGAGGTGGTCACAGATGGCACTGGTCAGCCGAGACGATGTCCGCGAGCTGCTGGACTCCCCCGATCCCGGCGCGACGCTGGTCCTGGTCGAGGGCAGGTGCGCGGTCCTGCCGGAGGAACGGACCGAGGGACTCGTGATCGCCAGCCGGCGCGACCTGGAACCCGAGCTCGCCGGAGCCGGACGGAGCGATCAGGAGCTCGACCGGCTGGCGGGCCGGCTGGACGGCGTCGCCCGCGACCTCGGCGCGTGAGTGACCCCGGAGAGGCCGCGCACGCAGATCGACTGAAGGACGCCTGAGTCCGGCCGGAACCGGCTGAGACCGACTGGGACGGCTGGGACCGGCTGGGACCGGCTGGGACCGACTGGGACGGCTGGGACCGGTTGGAACCGGCTGGGACCGGCTGAAGGCCGCGGGGAACTTCCTGGATCACGGAATCGGGGGTGCACGGTGCCTGGCTTCGACGCGTCCGCCTACGGACGCAGGATCGCCGACGTCTACGACGACGTCACCGCGGACCTGCCCACGGAGCTCGCGGTGGACCGCCTCAACGAGCTCGCCGAGGGCGGGCGCGTGCTGGAGTTCGGCATCGGCACCGGCCGGCTGGCGCTGCCGCTGGCCGCGCGGGGCGTGCCGGTCGCCGGCGTCGAGGCCTCCGCGGAGATGCTCGAGGTGCTGCGGGCCAAGCCCGGAGGCGACCGCATCCCGGTGACCGTGGGCGACTTCTCGACCGCGCGGGCCGACGGCGCGTTCAGCCTGGTCGTGCTGGCCTTCAACACGGTCTTCGCCCTCCCCTCGCAGGACGCCCAGGTCGCCTGCTTCCGCAACGCCGCCGCACACCTGCGACCCGGCGGCCGGTTCGTGGTCGAGGCGTGGGTGCCGGACCTGGGAGCGTTCCACGACCGCTCGGCGGTCCGGCTGCTCTCGCTCACCGAGGACCGGATCATGGTGGAGGCCGCGCGGCTGTTCCCGGCCGACCAGACGATGCGCACCACCAAGATCAGTCTGGCCTCCGGAGAGGTGCGGCTCCTGCCCGCCAACCATCGCTACGCCTGGCCCGCCGAGCTCGACCTGATGGCCCGCATGGCCGGGATGGAACGCGAGCACCGCTGGTCCGACTGGTCCGGCGCGGCGTTCACCGACGACAGCCCGGCCCACGTGTCGGTCTACCACCTCTGACCTGCCATGGCCCGCCCCTGACGATTCTCGACCGTTCGGAAACCGATCACCCCTCCCCCTTCCTCTGGAGTCCGCGATGCAGTTGCCCCTGCCCCGAGGTCCGATCACCGCCCGGCTCTTCGACGCGCTGGCGGACCCGCCGCACGCCTTCGACCTCCCGCTGCCGCATCCCGCGCGCCCGGTGCTGGAGGACGACGACCTCCAGCTGGCCCTCTTCGCCTGCTACGAGCTGCACTACCGGGGCTTCGACGGGGTGGACGACCGCTGGGAGTGGAACACCTCGCTGCTGGGCCTGCGGGAGGCGCTGGAGCGGCGGTTCGAGGAGGGGCTGGCCGGGGCGGTTCCCCGCCCGCCCGCCGTACCGCCCGCGCAGCTGCGCCGGGCCATGACCGAGCTGGTGGCCGCCGCCGACGGCGACGGGCCGTCGCTGGCGGCGTTCCTGCAGCACCGGGCCGATCTGGAGCAGTTCAGGGAGTTCGTCGTGCACCGGTCGGTCTACCATCTCAAGGAGGCCGACCCGCACACCTGGGCGATCCCCCGGCTGCACGGCCGGGCCAAGGCCGCCCTGGTGGAGATCCAGTCGGACGAGTACGGCTGCGGGCGCCTGGAGCGGATGCACGCCGAGCTGTTCCGGGCCACCATGCGCGGGCTCGGCCTGGACGACTCCTACGGCGCCCACGTCGACCGGGTCCCGGCGATCACGCTGGCGATCGGCAACACCATGTCGCTGTTCGGTCTCCACCGCAGGCACCGGGGGGCGCTGCTGGGCCACCTGGCGGCGTTCGAGATGACCTCCTCGACGCCCAACCTCAAGTACAGCCGGGGCCTGCGGCGGCTGGGCGGCGACCCGGCGGCCCGCCGCTTCTACGACGAGCACGTGCAGGCCGACGCCGTTCACGAGCAGATCGCCCTGAACGACATGTGCGGCGGTTTCGCCGCCGACCACCCCGCCCTGGCCGGTGACGTCCTGTACGGCGCCGCCTGCGCGCTCACCCTCGACCGGCTCTTCGCCGAGCACGTCATGGAGCGCTGGCAGCACGGGTCCACCTCGCTGCGCGAGGCCGGCCTGGCCGTGGGAGCCCCGTGACCGGCCGCGGCGCCGACGGCCCCGGCACGGACACGAGCACGGGCGCAGGCACGGACACGGGCGCAGGCATCGGCACGGCCGTGGGCCCGGGCACGGGACTCGACTACGTGCTGCCCCTGCGCTGGGAGGAGGACTCGGGCCTGGACGAGCTGACCGCCTACCTGCGCGGGCTGGCCCGGCACGCGCGGATCATCGTGGTCGACGGCTCCCCCGGCGAGCTGTTCGACCGGCACGCCCGGCGCTGGCGCGGGCTCGCCGTGCACCTGTGGCCCGACGGCGACCTCGGCTTCGCCAACGGCAAGGTCTCCGGGGTCGTCACAGGGCTGCGCCGGGCCACGGCGGAGCACGTGGTCATCGCCGACGACGACGTCCGCTACGACGCGGCGGGGCTGGCCCGGGTCCGCGCGCTGCTGGAGGAGGCCGACCTGGTCCGCCCGCAGAACCACTTCGACCCGCTGCCCTGGCACGCCCGCTGGGACACCGCCCGCACGCTGCTCAACCGGGGCCTGGGCGCCGACTACCCCGGCACGTTCGGGGTGCGCCGCTCCACCTTCGTGCGGATGGGCGGCTACGACGGGAACGTGCTCTTCGAGAACCTGGAGCTCATCCGCACGGTCCGCGCCTGCGGCGGCCGCGAGGCGCGCCCCCTCGACCTCCACGTCCGCCGGCTGCCTCCCGAGGCGGGGCGGTTCTGGTCCCAGCGGGTACGGCAGGCCTACGACGACCTGGCGCAGCCCGCCCGGATGGCGTTCTTCCTCGCCGTCCTGCCCGGCCTGGCCGCCGCGCTGCGGCGCCGCCGCCACCGGGCGGTCCTGGCGGGCGCGGGACTGGCGGTGGGTCTGGCCGAGGCGGGACGGCGGCGCGCCGGGGGCCGACGGGTGTTCCCCTTCAGCGCCTCGCTGTTCGCCCCGGTGTGGATCCTGGAGCGGGCGGTCTGCAGCTGGCTGGCGCTGGCCGCCCGACTCACGCGCGGCGGCGTCCCCTACGCGGGGCGGAGGCTGCGGGTGGCCGCGCACTCGGTCCGGTGGATCAAGAGGCATCGGCGGCCCGGCACCGACCCCGGCACCGATCCCGACACGGCTCCGAACCGGGGAACAGACCGGGGAACGGACCGGGATGATCGCCGCTCACCTGATGCCGGACTCTCCCGGACCGGCGCGGCTCCGAACCGGGGAACAGACCGGGGAACGGACCGGGATGATCGCCGCTCACCTGATGCCGGACTCTCCCGGACCGGCGCGGCTCCGGCGGGCACGATCAGCTCTGCGGGTCGGGTTCGCCTCCGGCCCGGAACCCGGCCGTCTTGTGCGACCCGTCGCAGAACGGCTTGACCGACGACAGCCCGCACCGGCACAGCGCCACCGTCGCCCTGCCCGGGTCCACCGGCCGGCCGTCCTGAGTGAGCAGCGTGAACGGCCCTCTCAGCAGGAGGGGGCCGTCCTCGCACGTGGTCACTGTGACCGTATAGTCCGTTTCATCACGCATGTTCGGCACAGTGCCCGGCAACGGCGGCCCTACTCCTCTCCCCGGACCTCCCCGGACCTCCCCGGACCTCCCCGGATCCCCTGGATCTCCTAGGTCCCGCCAGGTCTCCCCGAGGCCCGCCAGGTCCTCGGGGCCTCCCCGGGGCCCGCCGGACGTCCTACTCCCCCTCCTCCTCCGGCATTCCGGACCTGGCGGAGGCCTTGCGGTCGTCGGGGATCTGCGCGGGCGGGCCGCCGGGGTCGGTGGCGGTCGGCGCGCCCGGGCCCGCGGAGTCCTCGCGGTCGTCCGGCACCCGGCCCGACCGCTCGTAGCGCTCGGTGAGGTCCGGGGTGTTCTCCGGATCGGTCTCGGTCATGGCTGTCGTCCTCTCTCTCGGGTCCCCGCGGCGTCCCGCGCCGGTTCCGGAACGCCCGAAGCCCCTCCGGGCCCCGGGGCGCTCCGGGCCTCCCGGGCGTCCGGGACGCCGGGGGCGCCGCCGGACTCCGGCCGTACGGGGAGGCGGAGCGTCTCGCCGCGGGCGACGTAGCGCACGCGGTCGGCCAGGCCCGCCTGCTCGACGTGGCGGCGGAAGTCGTCGAGCGGGGAGGTGAAGGCCTCGTAGTCGTCGTAGTGCACCGGCATGACGGCGTCCGGGTCGATCAGGCCGAGCCAGTCGGCCCCCTGCCCGCCATCCATGGTCACCATCAGCATGCCGAGGATCTTCGTCCCGCCCAGGTGCACGATGGCCAGGTCGATGTCGGGGTAGCGCCGCGGGATCTCCGCCAGCTCCGGGACCAGGAGGGTGTCGCCGCTGATGTGCACCCGCAGGTCCACCCGGCCGTCCGTGCCGAACTCCAGCATGCTGCCCATGACCGGGGGCAGCAGCGCCTGCGCCGGGCCGGGCGCGTGGCGGCCCGGCAGCGCGGTGATCCTCAGCGTGCGCCCGCCCCGGCGCAGCTCGTGGCCGCTCCAGGTGTCCAGTCCCACGGCCCCGTGGAAGCCCTGCGGGCGCAGGCGCCGGGCGGCCTGCGGGGTGGTCACGACGGGCACGTCCCGGTCCAGGCCCCGGCGGGCCACCCGGTCCCAGTGGTCGCCGTGCAGGTGCGAGAGCACCACGGCGTCCAGCGCCGGGAGCTCGCCGACCTCGATCGCCGGGTCGGTGCGCCGCCGGGAGGTCAGACCGTAGCCGAGATAGGCCCGCTGCCCCCGGTGCAGGAAGTTCGGATCGGTCAGCAGCGTGAAACCGCCGTAGCGGATCAGAGTGGTGGCGTTGCCCACGAAGAACACGCCGTCGTCCGCCGGATCGCTCATCGGTCCCCCTCACGGATCCGTGCCGGGCCCTCTACCTACCCGGGCGGGCCCGGCCCTCACCTCGCCGTGCGGGCCGCCGCCCGGAGGCGGGACCCGCACGGCGGAACCGGAGGACGGGGGTACGGCCCGCCGCACCGCCCGGACGGGCGGGGACGGGCGGGATCAGCGGCCGGAGGACGAGCCGTTGGCGGTGAGCACGGGCTCGGGCACCTCGATGGCGGGGAAGGTCCCGGTGTCGACCCCGCCGTGCTCGCTCTGCGCCGCCTCGATCAGCGCGTGCGCGCGGGGCTCCAGCTTCCACAGGGCCCGGCACTCGCGGGCGGTGGCCAGCGGCATGCCGGTCTCGTGGGCGATGTCGGACGCCCGGGGCACGAACCTCCGCTCGATCTGCTTGTCCCAGTACTCCCGCGCCGCCCGCATCAGGGCCGCGCGCTGGGCCGGGTCGGCGGTCTGCGGGGCGGCGTCCACCATCTCGGCGTCGTCGTCATCGTCGTCGACGAGCACGGTGGCCCGCGGCCCGGGGGCGGGCAGCGCCGGGGAGGCCGGCTCGGGGGCCCACGGCACGGGCGGGGACAGGTCGATCAGCGCGGAGGTGTTGTAGAGGGCACCGATCTGCGACAGCAGCGCCTCCTGGCGCGCCTCGTCGACCGCCAGGCCGGTGTGCTCCACCGCCCGGTCCATCTCCCGGTCCAGCTTGGCGAGGGCCGCCCGCATCTTCCGGTCGGAGGCCCCGGCCTCGCGGAGCGCGCGGGCCTTCTTGGCGGCCAGCGCGACCCGGGTCAGCCTCCGGTGGGCGTCCACCTCGCTGGCCGTACGGTCGCTGACCTCCGCCAGCCCGATGCGGACCAGCATGCGCTCGGGGGTGAGCCGCCAGTGGATCCGGGAGCGCCCGCTGATGCGGTGCCGCTCGATCGCCATTCCGCGCTCCCACAGCCACGCGGCGACCAGCGGGGCGGCGAGGCGGAACACGGCCTCGGCGGCGCTGCGCGCGTCCATGCTGGACAGCACCGCCGTCAGGCAGGTGAGCGCCCACACGGCGACGCCGTCGATCCCCGCGGAGAAGTTCTCCCGCATGTTGCGGCGGGCCCGCACGGCGCTGGTGATGACCGCGACCTCGATGAAAGCGAACAGCAGCAGCCGCAGCGGGCCGTCGAAGCCCAGCACGTCGCCGGAGAAGCGCCACATGCCCTGGGCGGACACCCCGGTGGCGATGCTGGCGGCGACGATGGTCAGCACGTCCTCCACCGGGCGGGGGGCGACGTAGCGCTGGAAGAGGCGGGTCGTGACCCGGGAGACGGCGCGGAGCACGAAGTAGCCCAGGGCCAGGACGATCAGGGCGGCCACGCAGATGACGGCCGTCGCGAGGGGACGCTCGGACACGAAGGCGGTTATTTGATCAATGAGGGGCATCGGTCACGATCCGTGAGTATCGCTGTCCTATGGGGTGTCGGGCCGATCATTCCAGAATGCCCGCGTCTTTTTTGCCAAACGCATGCTCATGGTTGGGGCCGATGTGACGGACGGTTCCGTTTCGTCCCGGTCCGTCACCTGCGTCGGAGGGATCGCCGAACCAGCGGGAGAGATGGCCGTCCAGGTCCTGCTGATCGTCGCCGATCCAGGCGACGTGTCCGTCGGGGCGCAGCAGGACGCACGGGACGTCCAGGTCCGCGGTGGGATCCGCGAGATGGTCGACCCGGTCCGACCAGCCGCCGGCGGTCAGGCGTCCGGTGCGGTCCAGCAGCAGGCCGTGGCCGCGGTGCAGCAGGTCGTAGAGGCGGCCCTGCTCCACGTCGACGTCGCGCAGGCGGCGGCCGAGCAGGTCGGGGCCCGCGCCGAAGTCGTAGCGGACGCCGATCGCGGTGATCTTCTCGATCAGGTGGCGGTTCACCTCGTCGAAGTCCATCAGTTCGGTGAGCAGCCTGCGCACGGCCTGCGGGCCCGGTCCGTCGGACAGCAGCTCCGTCTGGGCGCGGGTGTTGTCCAGCACGTCCTCGGCGACCGGGCGGCGTTCGGCCTGGTAGGTGTCCAGCAGCGGTTCCGGCGCCCAGCCGCGGATCTGCGCGGCCAGTTTCCAGCCGAGGTTGAACGCGTCCTGAACGCCCAGGTTGAGGCCCTGCCCGCCGATGGGCGGGTGGATGTGCGCCGCGTCGCCTGCCAGCAGCACCCGTCCGGCGCGGTAGCGTTCGGCCAGCCGGGTGGCGTCCCCGAAGCGGGACAGCCAGCGCGGGGAGTGCACGCCGAAATCGGTTCCGGCGACGGCGCGCAACCCCTGTTTGAAATCCTCGAGGGTGGGCGGTTGCGCGCGGTCGCCGACCGCCGCGGCGGGAACGACGACGCTGTAGACCCTTTCGCCGAAGGGCCGGAGCCAGAACGGCCGGTGGGTCCCGCCGATCTCGGCCGCCCTGGCGGCGACCTCCTCCTGCGGCACGCCCACCTCCATCTCGCCCATCAGCGTCTCGTTCCGCGAGGGCTCGCCGGGGAAGCCGACGCCGAGCAGCCTGCGCACCGTGCTGCGCCCGCCGTCGCAGCCGACGAGGTAGCGCGAACGCAGCCGCTCCCCGTCGGCCAGCTCGACGGTCACCCCCTCGCCGTCCTGCTCGAGACCGGCCACCGCACGACCGCGCCGGACCTGCGCGCCCAGTGCGATCGCGTGCTCCTCGAGCAGGCGGACGACGACCGGTTGCGGGATGCCCAGCAGATAGGCGTGCGCGGAGTCCAGGCCGTTGGGCACGGGTTTGGGGATGGCGGCGAAGAAGCCGCCGGCCGGACGCCGTCTTCCGTGCGGGAGGACGCGGTCCAGCAGTCCGCGCATGGCCAGCAGCTCGAGGCTGCGGATGTGCAGGCCGACTATGCGGACGGACGACGCGGGCTCGGTGTCCTTCTCCAGGACGAGCACCCGGACGTCGTGCAGCCGCAGTTCGGCGGCCAGCATCGCGCCGGTCGGCCCGCACCCGGCGATGATCACGTCGAAGAGGAGAGGCGGGCGATCGGCGCCGGGGGCCGGGGCCGGCGACCGGAGGACTCCGGGGACGCCGCCCGCCGTGGAGCCGTGCTCGCCCCTGCCGTCCGACGGCGGCTCGGTGGTGACCTGTGAAGAGTGCATGGGTGTCGCCTTTCGGGAGTGCCTGGCCTGTGAGGCGCTCCCGGCGACACCTGCGTCGGTCACCCGACCGTTACATCGATCGCCCGACCATGACCGGAAGGGGGAGCACCCACGGTGATACGGCGTTCATGGGTCTCACCTCCTCGGGCGGTGTCACGGTCGCCTGCAAGCTACAAGCCCGGGCGTCACCCCGTCCAGTCCTTTTCCGGCCGCCTGATCACGGCTCCGGACGGGCCCGCGCGGTCGCGGCCCGGGCCCCCTCGCCGTCCCGGCGGACCCCGCGGGGGCCGCATCCCGCGGGGCCCGGGTCGGAACGGCCGGTCCGCATCCCACGGGATCCGGGTCGGAACGGCCAGTCCGCGTCCCGCCCCGCCTCCAGCAGCGGGATCAGCCGGAAGGCGGCGTCGGAGAAGCCGCCGAACTCGTGGCGGTCACCCGAGCCGGTCGGCGCTACCGCGCCCGGGTGACCTCGCCGGAGACCTCGGCCTCGTCGAGATTCTTCAAACGGCTACCGGCCACCAGCCCGTTGACGACCAACAGAGTGGACGACTCCACTGACACGCAGTACACCGCCCGCTCGCCATCGTCTGCGATGGAGACGATCCGGTCGAGAGCAACCGCTTCGTCGTATCCGGACATCTCACTTCGGGCCGGAAGCACATGAGAGAGCTTCCCTGCCAAACGCGACAGCGCAGCAGCCTTGTACCCGACTCGCAGATCCAACAGTTCGCCGAGCCGCACCAGCGCGGTTGCGCGGTTCACCTCCACTACGAATAGGGGCCGTCTGCTGGTAATGCTCCTATCTCCGGCAACGGAGCAGGAGGAACTGGCGGGCCTCTCCCGTACGATGCTGGTCACACCAAGACGGAGCAGATAATCCGACGCCTGTTCTGCCAGCCTGCGTGAGACTGTGGCATATTCGACGCACCCGTGAAGAGTGCCCTTGGCGTTGGTGCGCTCACGCACGCACCCGTCCGTGTCGATCAGGCCGGAGAGTGCGCCGACCCAGAACTCTCGACTGAACGACCGGTTGGGTAGTGATTTCATCTCGCACCGCTTGCCCCAGACATCATAGTGACGAAGCTTCTCGGTGAGAGGGTTACGTTTCCACTGCTTGAATGGGAATCTCAAACGGACGATCTTCCCATTCCGCGTTTCGGTTACACGGCAGCCGTGCTTGGCTGCGTAGTCGCACATGAACGCCACCGCTCCGTCTTCCGGATCGCCGTGGAATTCCGGAGTGAGAGCGGTCATACAGCCATCGCCGAGCATCGCACCTACGAAATATCCATCCCAGGCATCTCCCTCCTCTCCGAACCGAGACGCCGTCAGAGGTGCGGGAATACGATCTCCAACTCGGAGAGCCGCGGTCGTGGTCCACTCCCACGCTCGGCGTCCGCCTTTACGTTGGCGGACCCAGCGGTGGTCGTAGGTTGCTGTGATGACACGACCGGACATCAGCCGAATGGTTGCGACCGAACTCACTCCAGCATCCAACCACGCGGCCGGTGTAGTCGGTTTCAGAGCGCCTACCGAGCGATCACGCGGGCCTTGGTTCGCCCCATATTTGACCGGCCGGGTATCCCATGGCTTGTCATAAGACAGTACGGCCATCTGGTGGGCTACTACATCTTCGATCGGTGCTGTGGTTCCATCAGGCAACCAGACAGGCGTCCCCTCCGCTAAACACGCCGTGTAGCCCATCGGCGGGATCACAGCCCCCCCACGCCTAGGCGGCCGGCCCGGCCGCTTTCCTGCTTCGGACTCGAACACATTAGCGTCCATTCCATGGTCCAGGAGGGCGAACTCTGGGATCTCACAGGTCTCCGTCGCACTCGGGGACGTCCCGTCTACCGAGCGCCTGTCCTCTGGGGGACCAACCACATTTATCCCCGACCGAAGGACTCCGTTGCCCAATCCAGCGTGACTTCGCGGGAGCAGCTGATGTCCTTGCATCAAGGTGGCATGCCGTTGGAGCTCCCCGCATGGTCCACACAATTGAGCAACAGGTCCTGAAGGCCGATGACATCCGTGGATCTTCAGTCAAGGTCGTCACCGCACGAGGAGATCAATACGGAGTTCTGGGCCCTTCCCGAAACCGGGATGCGGTCGGACCGGTCGACTATCAGGTCGACGTCCCGGGGTCAGCGGGCCACACCGGCCCCGAGGAACTCGGCGAACAGGTTCTCCCAGAGCGGCATCACCGCGTCCGGCGCGTAGTCGCGCACGGTCTCGCGGGCCGCGGCGCCCAGACGGCGGCGCAGTCCCTCGTCGGCGATGAGGCGGCTCATGCCCGCGGCGAGCGCGCCGACGTCGCCCGGGGGGACGAGCAGCCCGTCGACTCCGTCGGTCAGGACCTCGCCGGGACCGGTCGGGCAGTCGAAGGCCACGACCGGCAGCCCGTGGCCCATGGCCTCGATCATCACCATGGGCAGCCCCTCGAACCGGGAGCTGAGCGCGTACACCGACGCCTCGGCCAGGTGGTCCGGCAGGTGGTCGCTGCGGCCCATCAGGGCCACGTTGTCCTCGAGGCCGAGCCGGGTGACGAGCTTGCGCAGCTCGGCCTTCTTCGCGCCGCTGCCGTAGATGCGCAGCCGCCAGTCGGGATGCTCCTCCACGACCCGGGCGAAGGCGCGGATGAGCAGGTCGAAGCCCTTCTGCGCGGTGAGCCGCCCGGCGGCGACCACGAGCCGGTTCTCGTGCGCGGCCGGCCGCCGGCCGCCGAGGTCGGGGACCGCGTTGGGGATGCGCACCACCGGCGTGCCGGGCAGCAGGCGCTGGTAGTCCCGGCGGTCGGTGCCGGTGAGCACGGCGAGCGCGTCCAGCCTGCCGTAGTGGCGGGCGATCTCCGCCCGGACGGTGGCGGGGTGGGTGGCCAGGTTCATGTGCTCCTGGGCGATCCGCACGGCGCCGCCGGGCCCGCGGCGGGCGGAGATGAGGTTCAGCGCGGGGCGGGTGGTCACCAGGACGCCGTCCTCGACCGAGGAGACGTAGTCGATGGCGGCCTTCTCCACGCGCTCGGTGAAGTAGTGCGCGGCGAACTCGCCGCGCGGGACGATGCGGCCGCGCAGCCGCCGCCAGACCCGGCGGGCGGTGGAGTCGGGCGGCGCCCCGTCCCGCTGGTCCACCAGGGTGGTGAGCGCGACCCGGGGGTCGAGGGGGAACTGCGGGGTGTCGCGGCGCCGGATCACGCTGGCGATCTCCACGTCGTGGCCGGCCGCGGCCATCGCGTTCGCCTGGTTGAAGACGGTACGGATGGTGCCGCCCATGCCGTACGCGTGCAGGAGCACGTAGTGGATCCTCATGGGTTCGGTCCTCCTCCCTCTTATGGGAGGTACCCCCAAATCCGACATATCGGTCTCAACACCTCGGGGATCGTGTCGGGATCGGGCAGGTCGCGTCCCGGCTGCACGGTCCCCGACCGGATCTTGTCCTTCCAGTCTCCGAGGCCCTTGCTGACCACCTCCGGTGCTCCGTAGGCGAGCATCCCCGGCTCCCAGCCGACGGCCAGGAAGTCGCAGATCCGGCGCGTCTGCGCCTCCGGGTCGGCGGTCAGGTCCTCGTAGCGGACGGTCAGACCGGCCAATGCCCTGCGCGCGCGCTGGACCGCCTTCATGTAGCGCAGGGCGTCGAGGGCGGCCTCCTCCGGGGTGCGCTTCTCCGGGCTCGCCTCGTGCCAGGAGGCCGCGATGGAGGCCGGGTGGCGGAGCAGGAAGACGAACCGGGCGTCGGGCCAGCAGGTGGCGATGCGCTGGAAGGCGAAGGCGTTGGCCGGGGTCTTCTCCACGATGAAGGACTTGCCGCTGCGCACCAGCTCCCGGTGGAGCACCCGGTCCCAGAGCAGGTGCTCCAGGTCGGCCTGGTTGTGCCCGAGCGCGGCCATCGCCTTCTTCGACAGGGAGGTGCCGAACCCCACCGTCAGGCGGCGCACGTGCAGTTCGTGGGGGGCGTGCAGCAGGGAATGGGCGCCCAGCATCGCCCGCAGGAGCGTGGACCCGGACCGGACGGGCGAGAGGATGAAGACGGGCGCGCGCAGCAGCCGGTCCGCCTCCGGATCGGCGGGCGGCCGGACGAGACCCTCGGCCGCGACGGCCGGGGTCACCACCCCGGCGGAGTCGGATGCCCCTGCTCGCCTGAGCTGGAATCCGGTGAACCTGACCAGGGCCTCGTTGACGGTGCGCTGCCAGTTCATGCATGGGGAGGCTACCCACCGTTCCTGGCAATTCACTGTGTACCAGCACCGAATATGCTCACCGGGCATGGCCGTACGGCGAGCGGTCGCCTCTCGCTCCGTCCTCCCCGCACGGGGATCGAACCGGTTCGGCTCCGGTGGCCGCCTCCGAGGTCGCTCACGATCCGGCACCGCCTTCCCTGATCACCCGATCTCGCCGGAACTTCATGTCTGCTCCATCCGTCGTCCAGAGAGACGGCACGCTCGCCCTACGGAAAGGTGAGAACGCTGACCGACAGGCCCCAGGAGTTCGCCGGAGACGGATCCGGGCTTCACGTGGCCGGCGGTCACCTCGTCGCCGGGCTGCCACCGGACCGTCACCGGGTCCGGCTGCCGCTCACCGGCGCAGGCCGGGCCGCCGCGCTGCTGCTGTACGGCCACCCCGGCCCGTACGGGACGGTCTACGGGCTCGCGGTCCTGGATGACCAGGGGCGGGTCATGCTCGACTCGCCGGGTGCTCGCCCCCGCCAGGCGGTCGCGGCGGAGAGCGGGCTGGTGCTCGAGTCTCGCCTGTACGGCACTACCGGTACGAGGACGTGCGCGGCCTCTTCGTGGTCAGCCGGGCCGGTGCGCCGCTGAACCACCTCCCGGGCCCCTGGCATCCGGAGGACGTGCACCGCTTCGCCGTACGGCACGGGTTGACGTTCGAAGGACGCGTGCTGAGCCGCGAGGAGTACGCCGGCCTCGCCTCCCGTGTCCGGGACGCCCTCCCCTGACCGGTCCCCGGCCCAGAGCCTCGGGCCCGCGCCGGGGGTCCGCCGGTCCTCGAAGGCAGACCGGCCCTCCGGGACCCAGGGCCGGCACGACCCGGACCGATCCGCAGATCGGCGGACACGCCCGTCCTGCCAGCCAAATCACATCAAGGTGATTACCCTGGTGAGACACGGGGGTACTTAAACCCTCGGCAATGGGGCCGGGGCCGCGCCCCTCCTGCGGGAGGGGCGGGACCTCTTCGCCGTGTCCGGGTCGCCGGGACCACGAGGGGGACTGCTTGCAGCGTTCCAGGATCGGTCGTCGTGCGTCGTGTCCGACCCGTTCCGCGCGTCCGGCCCTCCTTCTAGTGAGAGGTTCTCTGTGCGACGCGTTCTCCGGCTGGCCCTTCCGGTCGTCACCGCCCTCGTGGCCCTTCCTCTGACCGCCTCTCCGGCCGCCGCGGCCGGCTCGGCGGCGGGCCTGCCGAGAGGCGTCCAGAAGGCGAGGGTGGTGCGCATCGTGGACGGCGACACGATCGAGGTCCGGTTCGGCAAGAGCAGCCGGACCGTCCGGGTGCGCCTGCTCGGCCTCGACACCCCGGAGTACGGCCGGTGCTGGTTCGACTCCGCGACGGAGCGCGCCCGCACGCTCCTGCCCCTCGGCAGGACCGCCTACCTGCTGCGGGACCGGGACTACAAGGACCACTACGGGCGCCGCCTGTTCTACGTCTACAACCACCGGGGTCTGTCCGTGGCCCGCAACCTCATCCGCTACGGGTACGCCAAGTCGCTGCTGTACCGCAAGAACGACCGCTACATCAGGACGATGCGCCTGGAGGAGGCCCGGGCGCGCAAGAAGCGGCTGCGGATCTGGTCGGGCCGGTGCGACAGCAGCAAGGACCTGGTGGCCCCGCTCCCCGTCGAGGCGCGGACGGCGGGCTACGCGGGACCCGGCTGGTCTCCCGACCCCCGTTTCCGCACCTGCAAGTCGGCGCTCTCCGCGGGCTTCGGGCCGTACGAGCGCAGCGTCCACCCGGAGTACGCGTGGTATCACGACGCCGACCGCGACGGGCTCGTCTGCGAGCGCTGACCCCCCGGAGGTCAGAGCTCCAGCATGTCCTGGACGTGGGGGGCGCCGGAGGCGAGCACGTCCAGGATCTCCTGGCCGTACTTCGCCAGTTTGTTCTCGCCGACGCCGCTCACCCGGCCGAGCTCGGCCAGGGAGGACGGGGAGTCGGTCGCGATCTGGCGCAGGGTCGCGTCGTGGAAGACCACGTACGCGGGGATGCCTCGCTCCTTGGCGGCGGCGGCGCGCCAGGAGCGGAGCCGTTCGAACACCGGCACGGCCTCCTCGGGCAGGTCCGCCGCCGGGGACGGACGGCGGCCGGAGGCGCGGGCCCCGGCCTCGGCGCGGGCCGCCCGCTCCGGGTCGCGGCGGAGCGGCACCTCCCGCCGCCGGGCCAGCACGTCGGCGCTCGCGTCGGTGAGCGCGAGCGTGCCGTGGTCGCTCTCGACGGTCAGGAGCCCTCTGGCCAGCAGCTGGCGCACCACGGCGCGCCACTCGGACTCGTTCAGCTCCGTGCCGACGCCGAAGACCGTCAGGGAGGCATGGCCGTGCTGGACGACCTTGTCGGTCTCCCGGCCGAGCAGGATGTCGATGACGTGGCCCGCGCCGAAGCTCTGCCCCCGCTCGCGCCTCAGGCGCAGCACGGCCGAGAGGAGCTTCTGCGCGGCGATCGTGCCGTCCCAGGTCTCCGGCGGCGTGAGGCAGGTGTCGCAGTTGCCGCAGGCGCCGGACTCCTGGCCGAAGTAGGCGAGCAGGTGGACGCGGCGGCACTCGACCGTCTCGCACAGCGCCAGCATGGCGTCGAGGTGGGCGCTCAGGCGGCGGCGGTGGGCGGCGTCGCCCTCGGAGGTGTCGATCATCCGGCGCTGCTGCACGACGTCCTGGAGCCCGTAGACCATCCACGCGGTGGACGGCAGGCCGTCGCGGCCGGCCCGCCCGGTCTCCTGGTAGTAGCCCTCGATGGACTTGGGCAGGTCGAGGTGGGCGACGAACCGCACGTCGGGCTTGTCGATGCCCATGCCGAACGCGATGGTGGCGACCATGACGAGGCCGTCCTCGCGCAGGAAGCGCGCCTGGTGCTCGGCGCGGGTGCGCGCGTCGAGCCCGGCGTGGTACGGCAGCGCCTGGACGCCGTTCTCCGCCAGGAACGCGGCGGTCTTCTCCACCGAGGCCCGGGACAGGCAGTAGATGATGCCGGCGTCCCCGGCGTGCTCGGTGCGGAGCAGCTGCAGCAGCTGCCGCCGGGGCTCCCGCTTCTGTGCGATGCGGTACTGGATGTTGGGGCGGTCGAAGCTCGCCACGAAGTGGCGGGCCTCCCCCAGGTTCAGCCGGGCCGCGATCTCCGCGTGGGTGGCCTCGGTGGCGGTGGCGGTCAGTGCGATGCGCGGCACGTCGGGCCAGCGCTCGTGCAGGGCGGACAGCGCCAGGTAGTCGGGACGGAAGTCGTGCCCCCACTGGGCCACGCAGTGCGCCTCGTCGATGGCGAACAGCGCGATCGAGCCGCGGTCGAGGAGGCCCAGCGTCGCGGAGGTGCGCAGCCGTTCCGGCGCCACGTAGAGCAGGTCCAGCTCACCGGCGAGGAAGGCGGCCTCGACCTCGCGGCGCTCCTCGTGCTCCTGCGTGGAATTGAGGAAGCCCGCCCGCACGCCGAGGGCCGTCAGCGCGTCGACCTGGTCCTGCATGAGCGCGATCAGCGGTGAGACGACGACGCCGGTGCCTTTCCGCACGAGGGCGGGGACCTGGTAGCACAGCGACTTGCCGCCGCCGGTGGGCATGAGCACGAGCGCGTCTCCGCCGGCGACGACGTGGTCGATGATCTCCCGCTGTCCCTCCCGGAACGAGTCGTAACCGAAGACCCGGCGCAGCACGCGCGACGCGTCGTCTGCCTCGGGGTCGCTCTGCGGGGCGCCGTGCGGGGAAGTCATCACGTCATTCTAGGAGGATCAGGACGCCCCGGCGGAGGGATCGCGAGCCTGTGGACGACGCGGACGGCCGCCCGCGGAGCTGTGGACGGCGCCGACCGGTGCCCGACCGGGGGCCCGGTCGGCGGCAGCATCGCACCGACCGGCGGCGCCGCGCATGACCGGGACGATCACGGGTAGTCCCCGCTGGCCCCACCGGACGGAAAGGACTTCCCGTGCTCACCCTCATCCTGCTGATCTTCGCTCTCGCCTGCTTCCTGCTGGCCGCGTTCGGCATCGGCGGCGCCCGGATCAACCTCCTCGCGCTGGGCCTGGCCCTGTGGGTGCTGAGCGAGCTGGTCCCGAGGATCGGCGACCTCTGACCGCGGGCCCGCCCAGGGCTCCGCGGGGGGCTCCGCCGGGGCGGCGACGCCCCCCGCGGGTCCCCGGAACCGGCCGCGGCCGCCGCGCCGGACGCGCCCGGGACACGCACCGGACGCGCCGGGCGGGTCCGCCGCGCGCGCCGAGCGGCCAACCCGCCCGGCGCGTCGCCCGCCCGGCTCGTCCTCCGGACGGTCAGCCCGCCCGGAGGACGAGCCGGGCGATCCGCTCGACGGTGCCGAAGTCACCGGCCGAAGCCCGGTTCTTCATCACGCCGACGCTGATCCCGGTGGCGGTGTCCGCGAAGGCCGCGGTGCCCCCGCTGCCCGCCGCCCCGAACACGGTGGGCAGGCCGATCTCCTCCGTCAGGCCGACCGAGTAGCCCAGTGCCAGGGTGGCCGGGTTGCCCGCCACCTCGTCCACACCGCTCACCGCGGGGGAGGACAGCTCGCGCAGCCGGCCGGCGGAGACGAGCTCCCCGCCCAGCAGCGCGTCGTACATGCGGGCCGCCGCGCGGGCGGTCATCGTGGCGCCCGCCGGGATGTCGGAGGTCAGCACGTCGGCGCGGTTGCTGAACGCGGCGTCCGGCAACGCCCCCAGGGGTGCGGCCGTGTAGCCGCCGACCACCTTGAAGAACGGGATCTGCGCCATCATCTCGGCGGGCAGCTCCATCGGCGGTCCGGCGTCCTCGATCCTGGCCAGCCGGCCGAGCTCGGACTCCGGTACGCCGAAGAACAGCTCGCCGGCCACGCCGAGCGGACCGGACACCTCCTCGCGGAGCACCCGCGAGACGGGCTTCCCGGTCACCCGCCGGACGACCTCGCCCAGGATGTAGCCGTAGGTCTGCGGGTGGTAGCCGAACCGGGTGCCCGGCTCCCACCACGGCTCGGCGGCGGCGATCACGGCGCACATCCGGTCCCAGTCGCACAGGTCCTCGGGTGTGGTGTCCACCGGCACCCCGGGCACGCCGGTCGCGTGCGTCAGCGCGTGCCGTACGGTCGCCTTCTCCTTGCCGCAGGCGGCGAACTCCGGCCACACGTCCGCGATCCTGGTGTCATAGCCGAGGGCCCCGCGCTCGGCCAGCACGTGGACGACGGTCGCGGTCACGCCCTTGCCGGTCGAGGTCGCGTAGACCGGGGTGCCGGACGTGAACGGGCGGCCCGTCTCCGGGTCGGCCACCCCCGCCACCGCGTCGGCCAGAAGTTCGCCGCGCCGGTAGACGGCGACCTGCACGCCGCGTTCCGCTCCCGACTCCACCAGCTCGTCGACGACGGCCTGGACGTTCTTCTGAAGATCGGACACGATGCTTCCCTTCTCTCATGAACCTGTCCCCATGAGACGAGTGCGGCCCGGAAAAGGAATCGGTCTCCCGCGGATCTCCTCGGACCGGTCAGAGTGAGGCCGGCAGTCCGAACGAGGGGAACATCTCGTCCCCGAACGTGGTGATCTGGGTGACCAGCCCGTCCTCGAGCCGCAGGACCCCCAGCCAGGAGGGCGAGAAGCAGGTCTCGCCCGCCCGGCGCAGGTAGGCGGCGGCCGCGGGCTGGCGGTTGGCCCGTACGGCGAGCACCCGCCAGTCTCCCCACGCCTCGGGCCCGGTCATCGCCGGGGCCCAGGCGGCCACGAACGTCTCCAGCCCCTGCAGCCAGACCGGCGCCGGCGGCATCGCCTGCCAGACGTCGGCCCGGAGCACCTCGGTGAGGATGGACGGGTCGGCCTGCTCGACGGCGTCGATGTAACGCCGCAGGACGGCTCGGTCCTCCGGGGTGGGACCGGCGGACGCGGCCCATTCCAGCCGCCGCGCGGGCAGGTGCCTCCTGAGGACCGGCCTGGCCCGCTGCAGGGCGCTCTTCACCGCGGCGACGGTCAGCTCCAGCGACTCGGCGGTCTCCTGCGCCGACCAGCCGAGCACGTCGCGCAGGATGAGCACCGCCCGCTGCCGGGGCGGCAGGTGCTGGATCGCGACCAGGAAGGCCAGTTCGATCGTCTCGCGCTCGATCACCAGGTCCGCCGCGTCCAGCAGCTCGTCGGGGTACGGCTGGAGCCAGGAGACCATGCCCGAGGCGGGCGGGTCGAGCCCGGGATCGGCCCCGGCCGGCGCCGGGCGCGGCTCCGGGCGGCGGGGGTGCGCCCTGAGGTGGTCCAGGCAGGCGTTGGTGGCGATCCGGTACAGCCAGGCCCGCAGGCCGTCCCCGTCCCGCAGGGTGTCCCGGCGGCGCCACGCGCGCAGGAACGTCTCCTGGACCAGGTCCTCGGCCTCGTCGAAGGAGCCGAGCATCCGGTAGCAGTGCACGTGCAGCTCGCGCCGGTGCGCCTCGGCGCGCTCCGCGAACCCGTTCCCGATCAACGTCTCGGCCGCCATGGCCGGATCCTAGCGACCCCTCCCCCGGCCGGGCCGGACGCTCCCGGACGCGCCGGACCGTGGCCCGCGGATCAGGAGCGCACCGTGCCCGTCGCCCCGGGAGCCGGACACCGTCGGCCGATCATCAAGGTCATGAAACTTTCGAAGCCCGTTTCCTGAAGTCATGCGAGGCAGAGCCGGAGTTGGCCGGTTGTTTGATCTGAAACATTTCAGATGAGCGTTGACATGTTTCAGAGACCGTCCCCAGAATGAGTGCCCGGGCAGAGATCTCCCCCGCACGGACGGCGCGTGAGGCGGGCGCGGTTCAGCACGGCCCCTCCCCGCGCCCGCCCGACCGCCGTGTCCCCCATGTCCCCCATGTCCCCGATCAGTGTTCCACTGGAGGAACAACCATGATCGACACCATCACCCCCCGCGGCACCCGCCTCTCCCGTGTCCGGAAGGCGCTCGTCACGGGCGCCCTCACCGCTCTGGCCGCCGGGCTCGTCGTGGCGCTGCCCTCCTCCGCGGGCACCGCCGCCGCCGCTGACTGCAGCGCCGGATATGTGGGCCTGACCTTCGACGACGGCCCGAACCCGGGCACCACCGCCAACCTGCTGAACACGCTGAAGGCCAACGGCCTGCGCGCCACGATGTTCAACACCGGGCAGAACGTGCAGAACAACCCCTCGCTGACCAGAGCCCAGCAGGACGCCGGCATGTGGGTCGCCAACCACAGCTGGTCGCACCCCCACCTGACCCAGCTGGGCGGCTCCCAGATCCAGTCGGAGCTCCAGCGGACCCAGCAGGCCATCCAGCAGGCCACGGGAACCACGCCGAAGCTGTTCCGGCCGCCCTACGGCGAGACCAACTCCACGCTCAGGTCCATCGAACAGCAGCTCGGCCTCACCGAGGTCCTCTGGGACGTCGACTCCCAGGACTGGAACAACGCGAGCACCTCGCAGATCGTGCAGGCGGCCGGCCGGTTGCAGAACGGCCAGGTCATCCTCATGCACGACAACTACGCGACCACGATCGCGGCGATCCCCCAGATCGCCGCGAACCTGCGCAGCCGCAACCTGTGCGCCGGCATGATCTCACCGTCGACCGGCAGGGCCGTCGCACCGACCGGCGGCCCGACGGCGACCCCGACGGCCACTCCGACCGGCGATCCCGGCGGCTGCACCGCCACGATCTCGCGCGGCCAGCAGTGGGGCGACCGCTTCAACGCCTCCGTCACCGTCTCCGGCAGCGCCTCCTGGATCGCCACCGTGACCGTGCGGAGCCCGCAGAAGATCATCGCCACCTGGAACGGCAGCCCCAGCTGGGACTACACCGGCAACGTGATGACGATGCGGCCCAACGGCAGCGGCAACACCTTCGGCTTCACCGTCATGCACAACGGCAACCAGACCCTGCCCTCGGTCTCCTGCCGGGTCGGCTGACCCCGCGCCGCATCCCCTGACGGCGTCCGGCTAGTGTCCCGCCTCGTGAGCGGCGACCAGCTGCCTGGGCGCCGTCAGGCACCACGCCTCGGTGACCAGCTCGAACAGCTCGTCCGCGTCGATCCCCGCCAGCCGCACCACCACCCAGCCGAACCGGCCCGCGGTGAACTGGGGCTCGAAGACCTCCGGCCGCTCCGCCACCAGCGCGATCTGCTCCTCGATCGTCGCCTTCAGGCCGACCGTCTCGGTCCGCTCCCACAGGTAGCCGAACCCCTTGCCCCGCACCTTCAGCGCGATCCAGTCACCGCCGGGGGTCTGCTTCACCTCCGGCAGTCGGTCCAGCATCTCCAGGAACTCGTCAACGCTCACACCCATGGCCCAGGCCTACCAGAGCACGCCGACATTTTCCGCGGCGCGGGACCTCCTCCCGGCCCGCACGACCGCCCGGACCTTCCGCCCGGCCCGCACGACCGCCCGGACCGGAAGTGCGGAGGGAGTGGAAGTGCGGAGGGACGGGGGCCCGGAAGCCCGACCGGCCGGCCGGCCCGACACACCGGGCCGCAATCCGCTCCCGCCGGTGCCCACCGCTTAACCTGCAGGGGAAGGCGTGCGCGACGGCCCCTCCCGCGCCGCTCCACCGGAGACGATCTCAGGAGGCACCGATGCCGGGAACGGGTGCGCGGATCGGCGCCGTCCTGCTCGTGAGCGGTCTGGCACCGGCGCTGACCGCCGCTCCGGCGCACCCGCACGGTACTCCCGCGCACCCGCACGCCGCCCCCGCGCACCCGCACGCCGCTCCGGCGCACCCGCATGTCACTCCCGCCGAACCCGCACGGACCCGCCCCGCGGACAAGTACACCGGCTACGCCCAGCTCGCCGCCCACGAGACCGAGGGCAGGGACTACCGGCGCGAGCAGCGCTTCCCCCGCGGGGCGCGGGTGGCCCACATCGCCGTCCACGGAGGCGCCATCGAGCCGCCGACGACCCAGTTGGCGAACCACTCCGCCCGCGTCGGCCGGCACGCCTACTACTCGTTCACGGCCGTCAAGGCCTCCGGCAACCGCGACCTGCACATCACCGCCGACAGGTTCGACGAGCCGAAGGCCCGCGCCCTGGTGTCCAGGGTCGACTACACCGTCGCCTGGCACGGCGCGGCCGGCTCCAGGGCGACCACCTACATCGGCGGCCGTGACACGGCGCTGATCAGGAAGATCGCCGCCGAACTGCGCGCCGCGGGCTTCAACGTCGCCAGGTCGGTGCCCGCGGGCCTGAGGGGCAGGAGCCCGGACAACATCACCAACAAGAACCGGCGGGGCAGAGGGGTGCAGCTGGAGATCAGCCTCGGCCAGCGGAAGCGGTTCTTCGCCGGGGGGAGGCTGGACCGCGCCTGGATCGGTGATCCCGCCAACCGCACCGGGGCGTTCCGCGCCTACACCGCCGCGGTCAACCGCGCCCTCCCCGGCTCCTGAACGGACCGGCCCCCGCCCGGATGCCCCGCAGCACCATGGCCAGGCCGCCGCGGAACTCCTCGTCGGCGCCGACGAGCCGCGCGTGGCCCGCGGTCTCGGCCAGATGGGGGAACTCGGCCGGGGACAGCCCGGCCATGGCGGCCGTCCCCTCGCCCGACAGCGGGCCCAGATGCTCCAGTTGGACCGCGCCGATCACGTAGCTCAGCAGGCCCCGCAGGGCGATGACCCGTTCCGGCCCGTCGAGGCCGGCCTCGGCGAGGATCGCGAGCACCGCCTCCGACCAGCGCAGCACCCCCGCCGAGCCGTGCCGGTGGATCATCGTCAGCGGCACGGCCTCCGGGTGCGCGCCCACGTGGTCGCGCATCCTGCCCACCAGGACGGCGATCCGCTCCTGCCACGCCCCTTCGGAGGGCGGGGACACGTCCACGCCGCCGAGCACCAGCTCGACCACGAGCCCTTCCAGTTCCCGGCGGTCGTCGACGTAGCGGTAGAGCGCCATCGTGCTCACGCCGAGCTCCGTCGAGACCGCGCGCATCGACAGCGCCGCGAGCCCGTCGCGGTCGATGACGGCGAGGGCGGCGGCGGCGATCCGGTCCTGGGTGAGGGAACGAGGGCGGGGCATGGTGCGCGAAAGTGTACGGCATACGCCTACAATCTTAGGCGTATGCCGTACACCTATGAGGGAGCTCCCATGCGCCTCCAGCCCGGCTCCGACGTCCCCGTCCGCGACCTGCCCGCCGTCAACGGACGCACGGCCGCCGTCCCGGATCCGGATCGCCTGGTCCACCTGCAGTTCCGGCGCTTCGCCGGCTGCCCGGTCTGCAACCTGCACCTGCGCTCCTTCGCCGCCCGCCACGCCGACATCGAGGCGGCCGGCGTCCGCGAGGCGGTGGTCTTCCACTCCCCCGCCGGCGAACTGGCCGAGCACGCCGCCGGCCTGCCGTTCGCCGTCGTCGCCGACCCGGACAAGAAGCTGTACGCCGAGTTCGGCGTGGAATCGGCGCCCCGCGCACTGCTCGACCCCCGGGTGTGGGGGACGATCGTCCTGGCCGTCCTGCGCGGCCTCCGGCAGGTCGCCCGCGGGCGGGAGCGCGCGCCGGCCGCCCGCCCGCACGGCGGACGGCTCGGGCTGCCCGCCGACTTCCTGATCGCCCCCGACGGCCGGGTGGTCGCGTGCAAGTACGGCGAGCACGCCTACGACCAGTGGTCGGTCGACGAACTGCTCGCCCTGGCGGCAGGCGATCTCCGTTCCCGATAGGAGCGGCGTCCTCTCCCCGCCGCCGCGGGAGACGCCCGCAGGGACCGGACACCAGGGGAAGGCCACCCCGGCGGTGGGAGGTCCTGATCTCAGCCGGCCACCGCCTCCGGCTACCGCACCCGGTCCATCGGCCGTGCGTGCTACCGCACCCGGCGGACCCGAAGATCAATCAGCGGGTTGACTCCCGGGTCCCGGCGGCCGGATACATTCGCAGTCAGTCGTTCCGGCAGCCGCCCGCTCCGGGGCGGCCCGTCGAAGAAGACCGGCGCATGCCCGGGTCCGTGAAGCCCGCCGTTCCCGCCGCGGCCGCGGCCGCCGTGGTCGCGGCGGCGAACGCGGCCGTCGGCCGGTAACGGTCCCCGGGCGCGGTCCGGCGCCCGCCCACGGTCAGGTCTTCGTCCGGAGGTGACATCGCGGGGGCGGACCTCCGGGCGAAGACCGCCCGCCGTACACGCGTCCGGCACGGCGGACGGCGGGTCCCGTCACGACCGGGACTCCCTGCCGGCGGGCTCGATCAGGCCGCAGTCGTAGGCCAGGACGACCACCTGCGCGCGGCTGGTCAGGTGGAGCTTGCTCATCAGCCGGTTCAGGTGCGTCTTGACCGTGGCCTCGCTCAGCGACAGCGCCTCGGCGATCTGCCTGTTGGACATGGCCTGCCCGACGAGCTGGAGCACCTCGACCTCACGCGCCGTGAGCGGGGCGAGCTGCTCCGGCCGCGCGCCCGGCTGCGCGCGCGGGCGTACGGCCGGTGTGCCGCTGAAGGCCTCCACCAGCCGCCTGACGGCGTTCGGGGCGAGCAGGACGTCTCCGCTGGCGACCGTCTGGACGGCGGCGATCAGGCGTTCGGGCGGGGTGTCCTTGAGGAGGAAGCCGCTCGCCCCCAGGCGCAGCGCGTTGTAGACGTA
The DNA here is from genome assembly GCF_015711595.1 of Planomonospora sp. ID91781. Taxonomy (NCBI): domain Bacteria; kingdom Bacillati; phylum Actinomycetota; class Actinomycetes; order Streptosporangiales; family Streptosporangiaceae; genus Planomonospora; species Planomonospora sp. ID91781. The sequence goes on from NZ_JABTEY010000002.1 coordinate 2,029,497, forward strand.
CTCGTCGATGTCGAAGGTGGTCAGGATCAGCACCTTCGGCGCCTGGGAACCGCCCGCCGCGAGGATGCGCTCGGTCGCGGTGATGCCGCTGATCCCGGGCAGCCGGATGTCCATCAGCACGACGTCGGGCCGGAGCTCCGCCGCGAGGTCAACGGCCTCCTCGCCGGTGGCGGCCTCCCCGACGACCTCCAGGCCCGGAGCGGCGCGGATGAGCGCGGCCAGCCCCGCGCGGATCAGCACCTGGTCGTCGACCACCAGTACGGTGACCATTCGCGCGCCTCGCAGGTAAGTGTGTCGTCCGGACGTCACCCGCCCGGTGCGGGCGCGGGCAACGGGAGTACGGCCACCACCGCGAACCCGCCCTCCGGCCGGGACCCTGCGGTGATCTTTCCCTGATAGAGCCTGACACGTTCGGTCATGCCGATCAACCCGTGCCCGGCGCCCCCGGAACCGGGCGCACCGGGGGCCGCCGTCCCGTCGTCGGTGACGCTGACGGTCAGCTCGGCCGCGCCGTACTCCAGCAGCACCTCCACCCGCGCCGCCCCGGCGTGCTTGAGCACGTTGGTCAGCGATTCCTGCACGATCCGGTAGGCGCACAGGTCCAGCCCGGACGGCAGCGGCCTCGCCTCCCCCACGACACGGACCTCGACCGCGGGTCCGGCCGCGCGCACCCGCTCGAGCAGCGGCGTGAGCCCGCCCAGACCCGGGGTGATCGCGTAGAGGTCCTCGTCCTCGTCGTACGCCTCCACGCGCAGGATCGACAGCAGCCGCCGCATCTCCCCCAGCGCCTCGTGGCTGGCGTCGGCGATGACCCCCAGCGTCTCGCGCGCGGCCGCCGGATCACCCAGGGCGACGTACCTGCCCATGCCCGCCTGTACCGAGATCACCGACATGTGGTGCGCCACCACGTCGTGCAACTCCCGCGCGATGCGCACCCGCTCCTGGGTGACGGCTCGCAGCGCGGCGGCGGCCTGCTCCTCTCGGAGCCGCGCGGCCAGCTCGGTCAGCCGACCGGTGCGCTCGTCCAGCAGTCGCACGCCGGAGCCGATGCACACCGTGACACCGGCCACCAGGACGGACTGCCCGACGGCCGACCACCACTGGATTCCGGGATGCAGATCGACGGCATGGATCCATTCCGCGACGACCAGTACGGTGCCCGCGACGGTGGCGGCGGCGGGGCGGTGCGCGGCCACGGTGTAGAGGGCCAGCAGCGGCGCCATGCTGTTGAGCCCGTAGTGGTAGCCGAGCGCGTGGTAGACCACGGCCCCCGCCACGGACACCACCAGCACGGTGAAGGGCATCCGCCTGCGCAGCGCAAGGGGCAGGTTCACCACCGCCGTCAGCGCGGCCGACAGCCCGTCCACCGGTCTCGTGGCGCGCCCGGGCTCGTAGACCGCCCACAGCACGCTCCCGACGGACATCACCAGCGCCAGCGCACCGTCGAGCACGAGCGGATCGACGGCGGACAGCCGTCCGAGCGCCCCAGCGCCACGACCACGCACCAGCGCATGCTACGGGTCCCGGCCCTGATCCACATTCATCCTTCGATTGACATCGATCGCCGTACGGAGAGCGGCCGGGAAACCGGGGCGCCCCCGCGCGGGAGACCGGTTCAGTGAGGCGGGCCGAGGAACTCCGCGACGAGGGCGTTGACCCGGTCGGGGGACTGGCGGTTGGACCAGTGCCCATTGCCCTCGAGGATTTCGAGCCGGGCGTCCGGGATCAGGGCGGCGGCGGCCCTGGTGTGCCGGAGCTTGACACCGATGTCCTTGTCGCCCTGGATGAGGAGGGTCGGGCAGGTGATCAGATGGAGACGGGGTCGCAGGTCGATCCGCATGCGGAACGGCCCGATGGAGGCGTTCTGCCAGTCGGACGAGCCGGCTCCCGCCGCCCGGACCTCTGCGTGGATCTCGTCGACGATGTCTTCGAAGTCGTGGACGGGACCGGCGAAGAGCGCCCGCTCGGCGAAGCGGGCGATCCCCGCGCGGCTCCTGAGCATCAGGCTCGGCAAGGTCCTGTTGAGCAGCGGCAATCCGGCGGTGAGCCAGAGGATCTGATGCACGACGGGCGGGAAGGAGATGATCCCGGCGGGTGCGAGCGCCACCAGACGCTCGACACGAGCGGGGTGGTCGATGGCGTAGGCCAGCGCCAGGGCCCCGCCCTGGGAGAGACCGACCAGGACTGCCGAGTCGATCGCGAAGTGGTCGAGCACCTCGGTGACGCAGCGGAGCATGCGATCATGCGTCACCCGCCCGGTCCAGGGGAGGCTTCTGCCCTGCTTCGGCCAGTCGAGCGCGAAGACGCGGTGGTGCGCGGCCAGCGCCGGGATGAGGTGGCGCCAGCTGAGCAGGGCGTTGTCGATGCCGGCGCCGCTCAGCAGCAGAACGGCGGGTCCGTGCCCGCCCGCGGTGTAGACGTGCAGCCTGCCCTCGGCGCAGGTGAGGTAGGTGCTGCGCAGATCAGCCGGCACGGTCGTCCTCTCCCGCCGGCGCGCTCGCGCGCGTCTCCCACCGCTGCCACAGCGCCGGCAGCTCCGCCTCGAGGAAGCGGTAGAGCTCGTTGACGTTGTGCAGCCGTTCGCGCCGCTGGGGCGTACTGCCCGCGAGGGCCCGCAGCCCTGTCTCGGTGAGCTCGCGGAACGCGGCCGTCTTGGCGTAGCGGTTGGCCAGCATCCGGCTCCACCCGTCGACCGCGATGCGGAAGTACTCCTGCCGCTCGCCCCGGCGGCGCACTCCCTCCACCAGACCGCTGGGAGTGAGCAGCCGGGTCGCGCTGCTGATGGAGCTCCGGCTGACCCGCAGCACGTCCGCGAGCTGCGCGGCGCTCTGCTCCGGCGGATCGCTGATGAGCAGCCAGCCGATGACACGGCCGGCGATCAGAGGCATGCCCTCGCGGGCGAAGAAGGCTGCGACTTCGTCCACGAAGTCCAGTTCGGCGTCCAACGGATCGATCACGGTACGACTTTACGGTTATTGCAGTGATGACTGCAATAACTGCACGGTTATTCTCCAGCCGATGCGGGGCGGCCGGTCGCCCTCGCCGGCGTGAGCCCGGCCGGTGCGGCCGTGGCCGCGAAGGAGGTCCGGCACGGTGCCCGGTCGATCGACGGGACCGGCTTCCGCCACGATCCCTGGCCGTCCACCGGTGTCCAGCCGTGTCCCCGGTCGTTGCCACCCAGTTGGCCGTCCAGAGGACATCCCCAAGACCGCATCAGGAGAACGACGCTCCTTCGGGAGGGGTGGCTCTGGCTTTGTGCTGTACGTGCAGCAGCCATTCGAAAGGGATACCTTCTGCACAATGAGTGCCCGGTACGCATGGCCTGAACGCTTCCCTGCAAGGCATCCGGTGACCGAGGGTTCCGATCACCCGGCGGTCGGTCCACTCGGCGATCTGCATCCTCCCGCTACCGGAGCAGAGGTCCGCGATCTTGAAGAGCGGCTGGGCGTGGAGCTGCCGACGAGTTACCGGCAGTTTCTCCTGTTCGCCAACGGGTGGGGCAGCGACGATGACTGCCGTCTGCTGCGTGTTGAGGAAGCCGGCTGGCTCCGTGATGTCGATCCCTCGATCGCCGAGAGCTGGTCAGGACCCAGGCCCGAGGACTCCTGGAGCGTGCCCGACGAGCTCTACTTCGTCTACGGACAGGAGCAGGACTCCATCCGTTACAGAGGGGAGTATGTGCCCGACACCCTTCTGATCGGCTACTGGGATGACGGAGTGGCTCTCCTCAATCCCCACGTCAGGACCTCTGAAGGTGAGTGGGAAGCCTGGTATCTCGCGCCGTGGAAACCGGGCGCCAACCGTTACAGGTCCTTCTGGGACCTCGCGATGGACGAGCTGCGAATGCGCTACGCACGCTGATGTCCCATCCGTCGTTGAGCTTCGCCCGCTCGGGCGCGAGCCCGAAGGACCTCATGGAGCGGATGGGCACGACTCGGTGCGGGCCGTGCTGATCTATCAGCACCGTACGGCGGAAGTCGGCCGGAAGATCGCCGACGCGATGAACAACAAGATCAAAGAAATCCGTCCGGATGATCAACAGAACGAGTTCACGCCGGCCCTCTGAAAGCCGGGCGCACGCCGGAGTGCGGAAGCCGCCGGTCACGGCCACGACCGGCATCACTCTGCCGACAAGGCTTATCAGGGGGTGGTAGCCGAGACGGCGATCACCCTCTGCCGGGGGAAGAACAAGCCCGGCTCACAGGAGCGGGCCAACCGATCCCACGCCAGGCTCCGCAGACTCGGTGAGCCGGCGCATCCCCCGAAACCACGGTGCAGGGCCAAGCAAGGCCGGACATCTGATCAAGGCCATCGCCGCATTTCAAAACCACCGATCCACTTGAAGACGAAAAAGTCAGTTCAGCTTGCCCTGGAACGCGTGCTCCATCAAATTCCAGAACGACCGGAGACGAATGCCTCCGGACTCGTACAGCGTATCGAGATACCACACCTCCCACTCGCCGCCGTCGGCGATGACGTGCGGATCGAGCAGGTAGACGTGGCCTTCGACATCCTCAGAGATATGCAGAGTGCGAGGAATACGGTCTGCGGGTTCGAAGTCGTCCGGGTCTTGCGGCGCGTCGCATTCGAAGGAACACCCGGCGGGCAACTCCGGTGCCGGAGCGTCCAGGGGAACGCACCACCCGGCCAGATCTTATATTTTTCCAGCATGCAGTACTTGCAGTAGTTCGTACCACATGATTAAGGAGCAACAATGACCGAGCATCTCGAAGAGTTCCGCTGGCTCTCCGACTGCGAAGACCTCGATGAGATCTACTGTGTGGCCTTCGTCCGAAGTCTCACTCCGGAGGAGGTCCTCCGCCGGTTCAGCGGGGACGGGAACACCACGGAGGGGTGCGACGCAGCCGATTACATCGGCACCGCGAAGATGGGCGACTGGACCCTGGTCGTCGAACCAGGAGGATGGGAGCTCGCTGCCACCCCCGAGATATACACCCGGGTCGGGAGGGGAACCGAGATCGTTTCAGTCTCCCGCCACGACTGCGCCTCGGACACCTTCGTCTACATCGTCGACGGCGAACCCGTCGTCCAGTTTGAACCGATGTTCCCGGAAGATCGATCAGGCATCGATCCAGACCGCCTCGTCGAGGAGATGCGCAAGGTCGGCCTGGATCCCGACCACGACATCGACGGACCGGACATCGGTTCCCCGATCGAGAGGTCATTCGCCCTGGCGAGCAAAATCACCGGTCTCCGCTTCTCTCCGGAGATGCTGGAGCTGTGCTCCTACCGCACCGAACCTCGTGAGGATTGATCGGCATCCGTGGGAAGACCAGTTCGCCGAGGATCTCAGGTGCTCATGGGATGGCGGGCCGGCAATTCACGTATCTAAGGGACATCGGCGTACGGCTTGAGCCGGGCCGGAACCACGCGAGCGCGCTGGGTCGTGCGGCCGCTGGTCAGATCGGCGGACAGGTGCAGCATCCGGGAGGCCGTGTGCACCGCTTCCTCCGGCTCGTTGGCGTCAGCCAGAGCCACGGCCAGCCAGGAAAGGTGCAGTGCCGGTTCCCGGGCGTGCGTGGCGTCGTAGCGCGCCAGAACCTCGCTGGGCAGCGGTACGGCACACAGCGGACGGCTCAGCTCGGTGTGGAGACGAGGCCTCTGATCTGGAGTCCATGTGCCGGGGAATCGACGAGGTCGCAACCATCTCCGGCTTCACGGGCGACACTGACGGCCCGGTCACGCCCTCGGTATTGGACTAACGTTGTAACCATGAAGCGCGCACAGCAGTATCAGGCCGCCTCCATCGCAGTGCTCGCGGGTTGGCTGACCGATCATCCTGACGAGGAGACACGCTGGCGCTTGATCGCCGAGTTTCTGGAGGAGTACCGCCACGAGCCGTCTTCTGCTCGGATGAGCTTGTTGTCCGTGGAACCTCCCAGCACCGGTGACTCTCGCTGGGACGTCTTTCTCGCCGCACTGGCCGAGCACCTCGCGGCCAGGGACGGTGCGGGAGCCCCCCCGTGGACCGAGACCCGGCGGCTCCGGCGCTTCTGGTTTCCCTTCAACACCCCGGCCGGCCGCGTGGACGCCTTCGTTCACGCTCCCGCGTCCTTCCGCCGCCGTGGTGTTTTCATCCACCCTCAGGAGCTGGAGGTCGCGTGAGCGACGCACCTCTTCTCGACCGGATGCGATCGAGGACGCTTTCCGACGGCTTGGTGATCGTCTCGCCCGGCGCGGAGTCGTAGCCGATCTTTATGTGTTCGGTGGAGCGGCCATGGCGCTCGCCTACGACGCCCGACGCTCCACCCGGGACATCGACGCCGTCTTCGAACCCCATGGAGTCGTCCTGGACGAGGCACGAGCAGTCGCGTCCGAACTCGGGCTGCCGTCGTGGTGGCTCAACGAGCAGGCCAGCGCCTATGTCGCCCCCGGCACGGATGGTTCGGCCCGCCGGGTCTTCGACCATCCGGGACTGCGTGTGTCCGCGGCTTCAGCAGAGCACCTGCTCGCAATGAAAGTCCTGGCTGCTCTGCGACGGGACACCGGCGACATCCGCACCCTCGTCGAGAGACTCGCGCTCGGCTCCGTAGCCGAGGTCCTTGCCCTCTGCACGGAGATCTTTCCCGACGAACCCGTTCCCGACCGTGCTCGCCTCATGCTGGAAGACCTGTTCGACGAGAGCTGACGGCAACGTCGATCAGTGGGCCACGGCACGACGCCCCGTTCCCGAGATCAGGAACGGGGCGTTCTGGCTGGTGGGCACTACTGGGTTCGAACCAGTGACATCTCGCTTGTAAGGAGCCATGATCGCTATTGTCAGGCCGCTGACCTGCGAATTCATCTGGGAGAGTCCTCGCCTCTCGGCCCTGTTCCGCTCGGCTAATGGCATGTTAATGGCACGGTGATCATGACTCACGCCGCACGTCATCGAGGCTCCAGACCATGAGGATCAAGTCGTCTTTCCGGGCTCGAATGGCACGCTAATGGCACGGCGCTCAGCCTCGTCCATCCAGGGTGCATACCTGCACGCTTCTCCCCCGCCTGATCTTCCCGTCTGCCTCGTCCCACCCGAAGGGCAGCGGGCCGGGGACGGAGGATCAAGCCCGTCTTCGCGTGTCCCTTGCCGGCCGATTTCCTCGATCATTAGATGCCAACGGCCATAGACGGGCTTGAACTGGAGGAGCCGGTCTGCTGGGCTCCGCCTGGGACGTGGCGGGCGGGACGATCAGGCTCACCTCAGCCGCCTACGGGCTTCGGTCCGGCAATCGCGATCATCCCGGAGCCGAGGCCCCCGCCGGAGGCTCTATTGCACCGGCCTTCCGCTCACGCTCGCGCTCCTGCCGGGACAGGCGAAACAGCCAGATAAGCGCCACCAGGAAGGCGATCCCGACAGGGACACGGACCCACCGACTGAAGTCATCGCTCAAGATGAGGTTGACTACGCCTGCGGCTACGAAGGTCGCCCACCAAACGCGCTCGTAGCGACGGCGCTTTCTCGATGGGTCCAGGTCCGCGCTCACGCTTCGAGGCTATGTGGCCTTCCGGCCTGGTCGGACAAGGCGGCGGGCCGATGATCGGCGCGTTGGTGGCTACGACGCGGCGGGCGGTCGGCGGGCGGCCCGAGTGCGGCCCCGGCCGTGACCGGCCCCCAGGCCGCATGCGCGGCCGGGGTCCGCGACGCTGGGCCGGGGTACGGCGGCGCGGCGCGCCGCCGCTTGATACCCATAAGAACAATTCGGCAAGCTACGCGCTGATCAAGCGTTCCCCGTCGTGCTGACGTACCGCTGGCACGTGGTCGTTGTTCATGGCGTCCAGGACACGGACGGCGAATGCCTCCGATGCCAAGGCGCGAACCTCGTCGGCGGTGACCCAGCGGAAGGCCCGAGTCTCGTCGGTCTCGGTGAGTTCTCCGCCGACGGCCTTGCAGCGGAAGACTAGAGCGACGATGCCGCGGTTCATGTTCTTGTAGACGCCTGTCAGGGCCACCGGCTCGACCTGGAGGCCGGTCTCCTCTTCGACTTCGCGGAGAAGACCCGTCGTGATGTCCTCAGCTCGTTCCAGCACTCCTCCCGGCGCTTCCCAGTGGCCGTTGTCTCGACGCTGGGTGAGGAGCGCTCGGCCTTGGTCATCGATGATCACACCCGCCACGCTGACAGAGTGCGCGTCTTGGGGGTTCATCGGCTACCTCCGCGTTTGATGTCTCACTATCATCGACGGTAGTACACGTATGTACGAGTTGAGGAGTTGGCCAGTGGCCGAATCGCTGACCTTGCCGGATCTGGACCCGATCAGCGACCGGGCCGTCTTCCGCCAGATCGCCGATCACATCCGTGAGGCAATCGAACGCGGTCAACTCGCTGAGGGTGACAAGGTGCCCTCAGAGGCCACGCTCATGCAACACTACGGCGTCGCACGCATGACCATCCGTAACGCGCTGCAGGTCCTCCAGAGCGAGGGCCTGACAGTGGCCGAACACGGACGCGGCGTCTTCGTCCGTTCACACCCTCCGGTGCGTCGCCTGGCCTCCGACCGGTTCGCCCGCCGACACCGCGAGCAGGGCAAGGCAGCGTTCATCGCCGAGACCGAAGGCGCTGGCGGCAAGCCGTCCGTGGACTCCATCCAGATCACAGAAGTGAAGCCCTCGGCACACGTGGCCGAACTCCTCAAGCTCGGTCCGAAGGATCGTGTGATCTCTCGATCTCGCCGTTATTTGATCAACGGGCAACCGGTGGAAACGGCGATCTCGTACGTTCCCGCGAAGATCGCCAAGGGTACTCAGATCATGCAGCCCGACAGCGGACCGGGCGGGATCTACGCGCGGATAGAGGAGAAGGGCTACCGGCTCGACCGCTTCGTGGAAGAGATCAAGTCGCGGATGCCCCTGCGGGATGAGGTACGGGCACTCAAACTCGCTCCCGGAGTCCCGGTGTTTCACCTGGTCCGTACGGCCTACGCCACAGACGGCACCCCAGTAGAGGTGTGCGACACCGTGATGTCGAGTGACGCCTACGTGCTCTCGTACGAACTTCCCGCCCGGTAGGGCTTGACGAACTCGTCTAGAGGAGTCATAAAGGAGTCAGGCAACAACTCCTCTAGTCGAGTAGACGCCTAGTAGAGACCTCGGATCGGCCGAGGTCCCAACAGTGGAGGCAGAGCAGTGGCTCTCAAGGGTGGAACACGCTTCAGCGTGAGGTTCGAGGACGTTTTCCCGAACGGCTGCAACCTGGTCCCGGACTCGATCGTTGAGGCCCAGGACTACGACGAGAAGACCAAGCGGCGCACGCCGGCCGTGGACAAGGCGACGGGCTCGCGGGTCTACCAGTGCCGGGTCATGGACATGGACCCGGAGCTCACGGGACGGTCCCGTGAGACGACGGTGAAGATCCTCGCGCCGCATCAGCCGGTCCCGCCGACCGGCCAGCCGTTCGAGTTCGTGGAGTTCGAGCACCTGACCGTGACGCCGTACGTCAACGACAAGGGCCGTATGGCCTACTCGCTGCGCGCATCGGCGATCGTCAAGCCGCAGGGCTTCAAGCAGGCTCCGGCCAGCAAGGACGCGGCGTGATGGCGGGCCGGGGCAACGGGTCGTGGCAGATGACCTCGCTGCACGTGGACGGCAAGGGAGCGGCGGGCTGCCGCACCTACCCGGCGCGGACTCCGATCTTCGAGGTCACGGCGGACAAGGCGACGGTCACGGTCACGATCCCGGCTGACCGGCTGGACGCCTCTGCGGTGATGTTCGCTCGCGAACTGGCGCAGGCCGCGCAGTCCTTCGCGATCGAGGTCGAGCGGATGTGGCGCGGGCTGTCGCCGATCAAGGCAGGTGAGCGCAACGGCACGGCATGACATGCAGGCGGGGCCGCCTGGAAGCGGCAACTTCCGGCGGCCCCTGGATCTCCCCGGACGGTCAATCTCAGAGAGGACTCAAGCGTAATGTTCAAAAAGCTTCCCGGTGACACCGCGCGTGATCTGGTGTCCACCACGCCGGACACGGCGTTCGTGTTCCGGCCGACCGTGTTGCCCACTCCGGCGATCGTCGTGATCGTGATCGCAGTGTGGCGGTTCCTGGCCGGTCTGGTCCGTACCGTCTACAGGCACCCGATCGCGGTGGCCTCGCTCGTCGTCCCGGTGGTGATCGCCGTCCGGTACGGCTGGACCTGGGCGGCGCTCCTGGTCGGCTCGGTGCTCGTCGCGGGCATCGCCTGGGCGCTGATCGATCGGCCGTCGTTCCTGTCCGTGGTCGGCTGGCGGCTGCTGGCCTACTGGCGGTGGCTGTGGATCTACCGGCGGCACTGGCAGCCGGTCATGGTCATCGCGGGCCTGTCCAAGGTCATGAAGGGCCGCGACTACCTGCCGGTGCTTCTGGGCGTGACCTGCGACGGCTTCACCGACCGCGTCACGGTCAAGATGCTGTCGGGTCAGTCGGTCGATGACTGGTCCAAGCGGACCGATCACCTCGCGCACGCCTTCGGCGCGCTCTCCTGCCGAGTCTCGATCGTGCGCGCCGGTCGGCTGCTGCTGACCTTCCCACGTCACGACCCGCTATCCACGCCGATCGACGCACTGCCGATCCCTCCTACGGTGGACCTGGGCGCGGTGCCGGTCGGCAAGCGTGAGGACGGCAAGCCGTGGACGCTCAAGCTGCACGGCACGCACGTCCTGGTCGCGGGGGCCACCGGAGCTGGTAAGGGCTCGATCATCTGGCAGACGGTGCGCAGCCTGCTTCCGGCGATCCGGGCCGGGCTGGTCCAGGTCATCGGATTGGACCCCAAGCTCATGGAACTGTCCTTCGGTCGGGAACTGTTCCACCGCTACGCCTCCTCGCCGGAGGACTGCGCCGATGCGCTGGAAGAGGCGGTCGCGCTGATGCAGGACCGGGCCGGGCTGTACGCCGGACATCAGCGCTCGCACACTCCCTCGGTGGCCTACCCGTTCGTGCTGGTGATCGTGGACGAGGTCGCGTTCCTGACCGCCTACCAGCCCGACAAGGCTCTTCGGCAGCGCATCACGGCGGCCCTGGCCACGCTGACCACCCAGGGCCGGGCGGTCGGCGTCGGGGTGCTGGCCGCACTCCAGGACCCCCGCAAGGAGGTCATGAACATCCGCAACCTGTTCCCCGACAAGATCGCACTCCGGCTGGACGAGTCGGAACAGGTGGACATGGTCCTCGGGGACGGCTCTCGGGATCGCGGTGCGCTGGCCGATCAGATCTCCCCGATCCCGGAGCGCGGCGCGGGCGTCGGCTTCGTCCGGCTGGAGACCTCTCCGGACCCGGTGCGGGTGCGGGCGGCCTACGTCTGCGATGCGGAGATCCGCGCCATGGTGGAGGCGCTTACCGCCTCGGCGTCGCTGCCCGAGATCGAGATCGAGGCGGAGGAGGTGGCCTGACATGACCGCCGAACCGCTGACCGGGCACCGCTGCCCGACCTGCAAGACCAAGGGCAAGTCCTGGCTCGACGCAGAGACTCAGCAGGTCACCTGTGAGGAGTGCGGACAGGCATCCCTCGTGCTCATCACGCCGGAGCCTGCGCCGGCCAAGCCCGTCCGCCGGACCCGTAAGAGCACGGCCAAGGGTGCGGCCAAGTGACCAGCTCGACCGATCGGACGACGCCCCGGGCGCTGCGGATGGCTCAACCGCTCGCCCGGGACGTCGTCGATCAGATCGCTTCTGAGTACGGCGTGTGCCTGCGTCCGATCCCGATGTACCGGACCGACGCGGTAACCGGTCAGAGCACGTTGTTCGATCTGCCGTGCGGGGCCACGCTGGAGAGCAAGTGTGCGCCGTGTGCGAAGCGGAATCAGCGGCTGCGCATGGCCCAGTGCCGCGAGGGCTGGCACCTGGAGGACGAACCCGTCATCACTGCGGACCCGCCGACCGACGAACAGCGGTGGCTGATCGGGTTCCGCGCCGAATGGCAGGCCAAGAAGGATGCCGCCGAAGCCGCGGGCGAGGACACGAGCGAGCACGACGAGGTGATCCGCGCGCTGGACGCCGAGATCCGGGTCTCGGGGATGCGGGGCAGCGTGCTCGGACGCACCTCGACGGCTCGTAAGCGCTCGACCCGCCGCCGCCAGGACGCCCCGGATCTGCCTCGACGCAAGAAGGTCAACACCACGCTCGGGCGGACCTACACCGGACGGGACGGCAGGCGGTTCCGGCCGTCGATGTTCATCACGCTGACCCTGCCCTCCTACGGCAAGATCCAGACCAATCGCGGGGTGCCCGTCGATCCGGACTCCTACGACTACGTGCGGGCCGCTCGCGACGCGCTGCACTTCGCCAAGCTGGTGGACCGGTTCGTGCAGAACCTGCGCCGGGTGGCCGGGTTCGATGTGCAGTACTTCGCGAGCGTGGAGCCACAGAAGCGGCTCGCCCCGCATCTGCACATGGCCATGCGGGGCACCCTGTCCCGAGCGGAGATCAAGCAGATCGCGGCGGCCACCTATCACCAGGTGTGGTGGCCTTCGGTGGACGTGGTGCGCTTCGAGGGTGAGCACCTGCCCGTCTGGGTGGAACGGGCCGAACGCGAGGACGGCACGCCGTACCCGGACAAGCAGGCCGGGGACTACATCGACCCCGTCACGGGCGAGGTCCTGCCGACCTGGGACGAGGCGTTGGACGCGATCGGCGACGAGGACGAGCCGCTGCACGTGGTCCGCTTCGGTGAGCAGGTCAAGGCCGACGGCATCATGGCCGGCACCCCGGACGCGGACAAGGCGATCGGCTACATCTCCAAGTACCTGACCAAGTCGATCGGTGAGACCTGCGAGGCCGACAACCAGGCCCAGCGTGATCACGCCTCCCGGCTGGCCGACGCGCTGCGCTACGAGCCGTGCTCGCCGACGTGCGCGAACTGGCTGCGCTACGGCGTGCAGCCGAAGAACGCCCGTGCCGGGATGGCTCCGGGCCGGTGCCGGGGCAAGGCGCACAAGCCTGAACACCTCGGCTACGCGGGCCGGCGGGTGCTGGTCTCGCGCAAGTGGTCGAACAAGACGCTGACCGATCACCGGGCCGACCGGCGGGCGTGGGTGCTGGAGATGCTCGGTCTTTCGGCAACCGAGGACAACGACCCGGGCCGCTACACCTGGCGGCCGGTCCCGCCCGGTGATCCCGGCCTTCCTCCGCTCGGGGAACGACTGCTTCTCGCCGTGGCCGAGCAACAACGGCGACGCCGGGCGCTGGACGAAGCGCGGGCCAGAGCAGAACAACAAGACCTTTCGGCAACCGAAGAGAGGAGGGCGGCGTGATGGCGAACAGACCAGGCAAACGGCGGTTCGGAAGCATTCGCAAGCTGCCCTCCGGCCGGTTCCAGATCCGCTATCCCGGGCCGGACGGCCGGATGCGGACCGGTGAGACGACCTACGAGCGGGAACGCGACGCGGACAAGGCGCTGTCCCTTCTGGAGGCCAAGCTCACCGAGGGCGGGTGGACCGACCCGCAGCGGGCCAAGGTCAAGCTCGGTGACTATGCCGCGAAGTGGATCACGGAGCGGACCAACCTCCGGCCACGCACGGTGGAGATCTACGAGGGTCTGCTTCGGCGGTTCGTCGCTCCGCATCTCGGCAACGTCCCGCTTGGGAAGATCGATACGGCCATGGTCCGGGAGTGGCGGGTCACTCTCATCGGCAACGGCGTCGGTCCGTCCGAGGTCGCCAAGTCCTACCGGTTCCTGCGGGCTGTGCTGATGACCGCGACCGATGACCAGATCATCCCGCGCAATCCCTGCCGTATCCGGGGTGCCGGGGAGGAGAAGCCGGACGAGCGGCCGGTCCTGACGGTGGCCAAGGTCTTCGAGCTGGCCGACCTGGTGCCGGAACGGCTCCGCGCTCTCATCCTGCTGGCCACCTTCGCGAGTCTGCGATGGGGTGAGGCTGCGGCGCTGCGCCGAATGGACCTCGACCTCGTCGCCGGCACGGTCAGCGTTCGGCAACAGCATGTCGAGCTGGACTCGGGAGAGTTGATCGTCGGTCCGCCGAAGTCCCGGGCCGGTGCCCGTACGGTCGCCATCCCTACGGCGATCATTCCGGCGCTCCGGGATCACCTCGCCGAGTTCACCGAGTCGGAACCTGAGGCACTGATTTTCACGGGGGCTCGGGGCGCTCGGATGCGGCGGAGCAACTTCTACCGGGCAAGCAAGTGGGTCGAGATCCGCAAGAAGATCGGCTACCCGGAGCTGCACTTCCACGACCTGCGGCACACCGGGAACACGATCGCGGCCAGCTCGGGCGCGAGCCTGCGGGACCTCATGGAGCGCATGGGCCATGACTCGGTGCGAGCTGCGTTGATCTACCAGCACCGCACGACGGAAGCCGACCGGAAGATCGCCGACGCGATGAACGGCAAGATCTCCGAGGTCCGCCCGGACGACGATGACGGATCTTCGGGAGTGCTCGCCCGGATCGGCTAATGGCACGCTAATGGCACGACGCCCCGCTTCCATGATCGGAAACGGGGCGTTTTGGCTGGTGGGCGCTACCGGGTTCGAACCAGTGACATCTCGCTTGTAAGGCGAGCGCTCTACCGCTGAGCTAAGCGCCCGGGGAATCCCGTCGCACAGACGGGATACAACCTTACGGCACGGCGGGGGTTCTCGACACATCGGGCGACCACGAGGCCCCCGCCTCCGGTACCCCGGCCGCGCGCCAGCCGAGCAGGGCCGCGCCGAGCATGCCCGCGGCGACGCCCAGGGCGGCCTTCCGCAGCGGCGGGGCCGTGCGGAAGGTGAGCCGTTTGCCGAGCCGTACGGCCAGCGGGTCTGCCAGGAGGGGGCCCGCCTCGGCCAGGCCGCCGCCCAGGACGATCGCGGAGGGGTCCAGCAGGAGCGTGTAGGTGGCCAGCGCGAGTGAGAGCGCCTCGACCGCGTCGTCCCAGACCTTCATCGCCAGCGGGTCTCCGGCGGCGGTCAGCGTGGCGACCTCCTCGGCCGTGGCGGGGGACGCCGCGCGGGCCGAGTAGCGGCGGGAGACGGCCGAGGCCGAGGCGTAGGTCTCCAGGCAGCCGATCTGGCCGCAGGCGCACTGCTCCCCCTCCGGGAAGACCGGGACGTGGCCGATCTCGCCGGCCCAGCCGGAGGTCCCGCCGTACGGTCCGCCGCCGATGACCATCGCGCCCGCGATGCCGGTGCCGATGGGCAGGAACAGGAAGTCGGAGAGCTCCCGGCCGGCGCCGAGCACGCTCTCGGCCAGGCCGCCGGTGCGCACGTCGTGGCCGAGCAGGACCGGGACGTCCAGGGGGACGAGGTCGGCGGCGGGGACGTCGCGCCAGCCGAGGTTGGCCGCGTAGAGCGCGGTGGCCGTCGCGTCGTCGACGAGCCCGGGTACGGCGATGCCGGCCGCCGCGGGCGCCGTCCCGAACAGTTCCGCTCCGCGGGCGGCGAGGTCGCCGGTGAAGGAGCGGACGGCGGCGATCACGTTGCCCGGTCCCAGCTCGGCCCCGGTGGGGCGGCGGTCGGTGGCGGCGACCGTGCCGGCGCGGGTGACGAGCCCGCCCTTCATCGAGGTGCCGCCGACGTCCACGGCCACCACGTACTCGCTCATTCCGGCCTTTCCCGATCACCGGAGCGGACGCGTCCCCCTGTGGGGCAGGACACGTCGCCTGTCCTCTTTGCGGCGACTCACCCTAACCCAGGGCAGGTCGCCCTGGCCCGGGCCAGGCGGGTCAGGCCGGGGAGAACCGTCCGAGCACTCGGTCCAGCGCCGCCGCGACCTCGTCGGCCAGACCGTCGGGCCGCTCGGGGTCCGCCTGGGGCCGCTCGGCGAGCCGTACGGCGCCGCAGGAGCGGCACTCCACCTCCCCGAGCCGGCAGATGAGCGCGATGGACCCGCACGAGGAGCAGGTGTCGAGGTCCAGGTCGTGCACGCGCTGGCAGTCCGGGCAGATGAGCACCTGGGCCTGCCGGCGCACCCCGCGCTTCCAGGGGCTGGCGCCGCGGACCGGGTCGGTCTGCCGGGCCCCGCACGAGAAGCAGGGCATGATCGCCTCCGAGTGGTCGAGGTCGGCGGATCCGAAGGACCCCGCCGGATAACCGCTTAGGAAAGTTCGGCGAGCACCTTGAGGTACTCGGCGATGTCACGTGCCTCCGGGAGCGGGTTCACCACGCGCCAGCGGACCACGCCCTCGCCGTCGATGGCGAAGGTCCCCCGCAGCGCCGCACCCTTCTCCTCGTCGAACACACCGTACGCCCGGGCGACCTGCCCGTGCGGCCAGAAGTCGGAGAGTAGTGGAAACCCGTAGCCCTCCTGGTCGGCCCAGGAGCGGAGGGCGAACACCGAGTCGGACGAGACGGCGAGGACCCGGACGTCCTCGGGGACGGCGGGGACGAACTCGTCCCGGACCGCGGAGAGCTCACCGCGGCAGACACCGCTGAACGCGAAGGGGTAGAAGATCAGCAGGACCCTGCGGCCGCGGTGGTCCGAGAGCCTGACCGGGGCGCCGTGCTGGTCCCTCAGCTCGAAGTCCGGAGCCGGCGAACCCACCTCGACCGCCGTGTGCACTGGCATGTCCGCTGGATCCCTTCACCCCGACGGCCGATGGGCACACCATCATCCTGCCGTACGGCTCACGCGAGCCGTACGGCAGGGGGACCCTTACCGGACCCCTTACCGGCGCGCCTTGGGTGTGGCCAGCCGCGTCCCCGACCAGTCGGGGGCGGCGCTGATGCTGCTGGTCTGCGAGAGACCGGCGGTCGTGGCGTCCTCCCCGATGTCGCTGGGCTCCACGTGGCCCTCTCGACCGGCCTTGGGAGTGAGCAGCCAGATCTGGCCGCCGTCGGTCAGGTTGGTCACCACCCCGCTCAGGGCGTCGAACAGGTCACCGTCTCCGTCCCGCCACCACAGCAGCACGATGTCGACGACGTCCTCGTAGTCCTCGTCGACCAGTTCGTTGCCGGTCAGCTCCTCGACGGAGTCGCGCAGATCGTCGTCGACGTCCTCGTCCCATCCGACTTCCTGCACCACTTGACCCGGCTTGAGGCCGAGCCGTTCGGCCAGGCTGCGTTCGCCCTGCGCCTGACCCGCGGTCGCGCTCACGTTCGTCCCTCCTGCTTCGATGGCCCCGCCTCCTGCGGGCGGTGCTCACAGTGCTTCGGCACAGTCCACACGCTGTGACCCTCAGTCGTCAACGGTCGCCACGGCAACGACTGGGCCACACGTGAATTAGTCCGATGAATCAGCCGGACAGAAATGACAACCGGACCCGCCGCTCGTGATTGTCCACGTTGAGGTCCACCACGGCGACGGACTGCCACGTGCCCAGGGCGAGTCTCCCGGCCAGGACCGGGACGGTGGCGTACGGGGGGATGAGGGCCGGCATGACATGCGACCTCCCATGCCCCGCAGATCCGTGCGCATGCCGCCAGCGGCCGTCGGCCGGGAGCAGGTCCGCGAGCGCGGCGAGCAGATCGTCGTCGCTGCCCGACCCCAGCTCGATCAGGGCTATCCCCGCGGTCGCGTGGGGCACGAAGACGTGCAGCAGGCCGTCCAGGCCGCCGTCCCCGCACGACCGGACGAAGTCCTCGCACTGGGCGGTGATGTCGTGCACCCGCTCGCGCGAGCCGGTCACCACCTCGATCATCTGGGATCTCACACGCGGAATCCTATGATCCGCGCTGGGCGGGGACGACAATCGCGTCCGGGCCGGGGACCACCAGGCCCGTGTGACCGTCCTCGAACCGCACCAGGTAGGGGGGTTCCCCCTCGTTCCCGCGCACCTCGAGGACCTCGCCCCGCCGGTCGTGGTGGCCGACCGTGTCGCCGTGGACCAGGATCTGATCCCCCACTGTCGCGCGCATCGCACTCCTCCTTCCGAGACCGGTGAAATGCCACCTCTCCAGGGTCGTACCCTGCGGTCCTCCGGAAAAGAGCGACCCCGGTGTTACCTTTCACATCCATTCGTCCTACGATCGGTGGTCTAGGCCACATCCTTGCCCCTGCCAGCGGGGACATCCTGGTTACCGGTCAGTAGAGATGCACTTTCCGGAGCAAGAGACCAGGATGGATGGTGACCGACACCAGACAAAAGTCCATCCTCGGAAGGCGAGACCCAGTGGCTTCCGGACGCCAGCGTTTCTCGATCATCAGCGACGGCCTACCCAGTCAGCTCCCTGATGTCGACCCCAGCGAGACCCAGGAGTGGCTCGAGTCGCTCGACAACGTCGTCAAGACGGAGGGCCGCACGCGCGCCCGCTACTTGATGCTCCGCCTGTTGGAGCGGGCGCGAGAGCACCAGGTCGGCGTCCCCGGCCTGCGCAGCACCGACTACATCAACACGATCCCGCCGGAGCGCGAGCCCTGGTTCCCCGGCGACGAGCACGTCGAACGGCGGATCCGCGCCTACATCCGGTGGAACGCCGCGGTCATGGTGACCCGGGCCAACGCCCGCACCAACGTCGGCGGCCACATCGCCACCTACGCCTCGGCCGCGTCGCTCTACGAGGTGGGCTTCAACCACTTCTTCCGCGGCAAGGACCACGGCGAGTCGGGCGACCAGGTCTTCTTCCAGGGCCACGCGGCCCCGGGCATCTACGCCCGGGCGTTCCTGGAGGGCCGCCTCAACGAGGCGCAGCTCGACGCCTTCCGGCAGGAGCTGTCGCACGGCTTCCGCGGCCTGCCCTCCTACCCGCACCCGCGCCTCATGCCGGACTTCTGGGAGTTCCCCACGGTCTCCATGGGCCTGGGCCCGATCGGCGCGATCTACCAGGCGCGGTTCAACCGCTACCTGCTCAACCGCAAGGTCAAGGACACCAGCCGCAGCCACGTGTGGTGCTTCCTCGGCGACGGCGAGATGGACGAGCCCGAGTCGCTCGGCGCGATCGGCGTGGCCGCCCGCGAGGAGCTCGACAACCTCACCTTCGTCATCAACTGCAACCTGCAGCGCCTCGACGGCCCGGTCCGCGGCAACGGAAAGATCATCCAGGAGCTGGAGACCTACTTCCGCGGCGCCGGCTGGAACGTCATCAAGGTCGTGTGGGGCCGCGACTGGGACCCGCTGCTGGCGGCCGACGTCGACGGCGTGCTCGTCAACCAGATGAACACCACGCCCGACGGCCAGTTCCAGACCTACTCCGTCGAGTCGGGCGAGTACATCCGCGAGAACTTCTTCGGCGGCGACCCGCGCCTGCGCAAGATGGTCGAGCACCTGTCCGACGACGAGATCCGCAAGCTCTCGCGCGGCGGCCACGATTACCGCAAGGTCTACGCGGCCTTCAAGGCGGCCCGCGAGCACGTCGGCCAGCCGACGGTCATCCTCGCCCAGACCATCAAGGGCTGGACGCTCGGCAAGGACTTCGAGGCGCGCAACGCGACGCACCAGATGAAGAAGATGTCCAAGGCCGAGCTGAAGGAGTT
This sequence comes from Planomonospora sp. ID91781, assembly GCF_015711595.1. Classification (NCBI taxonomy): domain Bacteria; kingdom Bacillati; phylum Actinomycetota; class Actinomycetes; order Streptosporangiales; family Streptosporangiaceae; genus Planomonospora; species Planomonospora sp. ID91781. Next base: position 2,048,805 of record NZ_JABTEY010000002.1, read on the forward strand.
CCGCGACCGGCTCTACCTGCCGATCCCGGACTCGGCGCTCGACGCCGACCTGCCGCCCTACTTCCACCCGGGCGAGAACGACCCCGAGATCGCCTACATGAAGGAGCGCCGCGCGGCGCTGGGCGGCTTCCTGCCCCGGCGCACGGTCCGCGCCAAGCCGATCAAGCTCCCCGGCGAGGCGGCCTACGCGCAGCTCAAGAAGGGCTCCGGCAAGCAGAACGTCGCCACCACCATGGCGTTCGTCCGCCTGCTCAAGGACCTCATGCGCGACAAGGAGATCGGCAACCGCTTCGTGCCGGTCATCCCGGACGAGGCCCGCACCTTCGGCCTCGACGCGATCTTCCCGACCGCGAAGATCTACTCGCCGCACGGCCAGACCTACGAGGCCGTGGACCGGGAGCTGCTGCTGTCCTACAAGGAGTCGACCGAGGGTCAGATCCTGCACGAGGGCATCAGCGAGGCCGGTTCGATGGCCTCGACGATCGCGGCCGGCACGTCGTACGCCACGCACGGCGAGCACATGATCCCGATCTACATCTTCTACTCGATGTTCGGCTGGCAGCGCACCGGCGACCAGATGTGGCAGCTGGCCGACCAGATGGGCCGGGGCTTCCTGCTCGGCGCCACCGCCGGCCGCACCACGCTGAACGGCGAGGGCCTGCAGCACGAGGACGGCCACACGCCCCTGATCGCCTCGACGAATCCCGCGGCGGTCTCCTACGACCCGGCGTGGGCGTTCGAGATCGGGCACATCGTCAGGGACGGCCTGCGGAGGATGTACGGCGAGACGCCGGAGAACGTCTTCTACTACCTGACCGTCTACAACGAGCCCTACCTGCAGCCGGCCGAGCCCGCCGACCTGGACGTCGACGGCCTGCTCAAGGGCCTCTACCGGTTCGCTCCGGCGCCGGCGGTCCAGGGCCCGAAGGCCAACATCCTGGTCTCCGGCGTGGCCGGGCCGTGGGCGATGGAGGCCCAGCGGATGCTGGCCGAGGAGTGGGGCGTGGCGGCCGAGGTCTGGTCGGCCACCTCCTGGTCGGAGCTGCGCCGTGAGGCGCTGGCCGTCGAGGAGCACAACCTGCTCAACCCGGACGCCGAGCAGCGCGTGCCGTACGTCACCCGGGCGCTGTCGAAGGCCCAGGGGCCGTTCGTGGGCGTCAGCGACTACATGCGGGCGGTGCAGGACCAGATCGCCCAGTGGGTGCCGGGAGACTGGACCTCGCTCGGCACCGACGGCTTCGGCCTGTCGGACACCCGCTCGGCGCTGCGCCGCCACTTCCACGTGGACGCGGCCTCGATCACCCTGGCCGTGCTCACCCAGCTCGCCCGGCGGGGCGAGCTCGACGAGGAGGTGCTGCGCGAGGCCATCTCCCGCTACCACCTCAAGAACGGCGTCACCGAGGCCGGCGGCGCCGAGAGCAACGACACCCAGTCGATGGGTCTGTGAGATCCTTCCGGGTGGGACCTCCCAGGTGGAGGCCCCACCCGGAACGGGACGGGTGCCCTGTCCGGGGTGACGCGGAGGGGGAGCACGTCATGCGAGCAATCCGGGCGGCGGCCGCGACCGCGGCGCTGGCCGCGGCACTGGCCGCCTGCAGCGGCGGGGACGGCGGCGACGGCGACGGGACGGCCGCCCCGAGCGGCTCCGCCGCGCCGTCGGGCCCGATCTCCTGGGGGCCCTGCACCGACATCAAGCGCGCCGACGGCCGGGGCGTCGCCACCCCCGCCCCGGACCAGCAGTGCGGGAAGCTGGCCGTGCCGCTCGACTACGCCGACCCCGCCGCCGGGACGATCGACCTCGCCCTCATCCGCGTCAAGGCCACCGGCCCCGGGGAGCGGATCGGCTCCCTGCTGTTCAACTTCGGCGGTCCCGGCGCCTCGGGCGTCGACACCCTGGCCCAGGCCGCCAAGGCCCTCGGCTCCCTCGGCGCCCGCTACGACCTGGTCAGTTTCGACCCGCGCGGGGTGGAGCGCAGCTCCGGCGTCCGGTGCGGCGGCACCGCGGAGATGGACGAGTTCACCTCCGTCGACAGCGTGCCCGAGGACGCGGCCGAGCGCGCGGAGATCGAGCGGATCACCGAGGAGTTCACCGCCGCCTGCGGCAGGACCTCCGGGAAGGTCCTGGCGCACGTCGGCACCGTCAGCGCCGCCGAGGACATGGACCGCATCCGCGCGGCGCTGGGCGACCAGCGGCTCAACTACCTCGGCATGTCGTACGGCACGCAGCTCGGCGCGGTCTACGCGACCCGCTACCCCGAGAAGGTGGGCCGCTTCGTGCTGGACGCCCCGCTGGACCCCAGCGTCTCGATGAAGGAGCGCACCCTGGTCCAGACGGCCGGTTTCCAGAAGGCCTACGAGGCCTTCCTGAAGGACTGCGTCAAGGACCGCCAGTGCAAGATCGGGCCGGACGCCGACGCCGCGAACCGGAACATCGAGGCGCTGATGGACCGGCTGAACGACGAGCCGCTCAAGGTCGGCGACCGGGAGCTCACCCAGGGGCTGGCGGGCACCGGCATCGCCGCCGCCCTCTACTCCGAGCAGACCTGGCCGCTCCTGGACCAGGTCCTGGCCCTGGCGGTCAAGGGCGACGGCCGGGGGCTGCTCTTCCTGGCCGACAGCTACACCGGCCGCGGCGCCGACGGCTCCTACAGCACGGTCATGAGCAGTTTCCCCGCCATCAGCTGCGTGGACACCGCCGAGCGGCCCGGCGACGCGGAGCTGCTGCAGACCGAGAAGCAGGCGCTGAAGATCTCCCCGCTGTTCGGCAGCGCCGGCATGGGGACCATCTGCTCGTCCTGGCCGGTCCCCGGCGACGACGCGGCCTCGAAGATCGACGCCTCCGGTTCCGCCCCCATCGTGGTGATCGCCGGCACCGGTGACCCCGCCACGCCGTACGAATGGGGGCCGAAGCTGACCGCGCAGCTGAAGACGGGCGTGCTGGTCACCTACAAGGGCGAGGGCCACGGCGCCTACCTGTCGGGCGACGCCTGCGTGAAGAAGGTCACCGACGCCTACCTGCTGGAGGGGAAGGTCCCCGCGGAGGGGACCACCTGCCCCGCGTAGCCGCCCCGCCCTGCCCCGGCGGCTACCGGCAGCGCTCGGGGCGGGGCCGGTCGGCCGCGAACCGGAAGTCCACCGCGCCGAAGTGGCGGTCCAGGAGCTCCGCCACGGTCCCGTCGGCGTACATCGCCGCGACGGCCCTGTTGACCGCCTCGCAAGCCCTGCGATCCCCCTGCCGGAGCGCCACGCCGTACGGTTCGCGGGTGAGCCTGAGGCCGGCGACCTTGAACCGCCCGTTCAGCCGGGCGCCGAACCCGGCGACCACCAGGTCGTCGCCGGGCAGCGCGTCGGCGGTGCCGTCGGCCACCTTGGCGGCGCAGTCCGCCATGTCAGGCGCCTCGACGCGCTCGACGCCGGCCACCCGGTCGATGATCAGCGCGGCGGTGGTCGAGCCGTGCGGGACGCAGAGCCGCCGGCCCCGCAGGTCCTCCAGGGAGGAGATCCCCGAGCCCGCGCGCACCAGCACGTCCCGCCGGGCCAGGTAGTACGGCCCGGCGAAGGCCACCCTGCGCCGGGTCCTGGGGTCGATCGAGAGGTTGGCGACGACCAGGTCCACCTCGCCGCTCTCGACCGCGGCCTCGCGGTTCACGCCCACGTCCTTGAACACGACCCGGCCGGCGGGCACCTTCAGCTCGGCCGCGATGCGCCGGGCCACCTCGATCTCGAAGCCGGCCGGAGGGCTGCCCAGGGCGACTCCGGGCAGGCCCGGGCGGTAGCCGATGGTGATCCTCCGCTCCGCCGCGATCCGGTCGAGCAGCGGCGAGCCGGTGGAGGGCGAGGGCGCCGGGGAGGTGGCGGCCGGCGAGACGGGCGCGGGCGTGGCCGCGGCGCCGGACGGGAGGTCGGGCCGGACGAGGGCGAACGCCGCGGCCAGGCCCGCGACCGCGGCCGCCGCCCCGCCCAGGACGAGGGGCCGGCGCCGGGGGAACCGCCGGGCCGGGACTCCGGCCCCGTCGCGGGTCAGGTCGGCCGTGGCGGCCTGGACGCCCTCGGCGAGCACCTCGTCGGAGACCTCCGCGCCGTCCTCGGCCGGATGGCCCAGCAGGCGCCTGAGCACCTCGTCCGCGGTGGGCCTGCGGGCCTGGTCCTTGCGCAGGCAGGCCGCGACGACCGCCCTCAGCCCGTCGGGGAGCCCGCTCAGGTCGGGCTCGTGGTTGATGACGCGGTTGAGCGTCGCCACGATCGTCTCGCCGCCGAAGGGCGCCCTGCCGGTGGCGGTGAAGACCATCGTCGACCCCCAGGCGAACACGTCGGCGGGGCGGCCGACCCGCTCCCCGGCGATCTGCTCGGGCGCCATGTAGGCGGGGGTGCCGACCGCCCGGGTGGTGATCGTCCCGCTCTCGTCGATGATCTTCGCGATGCCGAAGTCGACGACCCGGGGGCCGTCCGGGGCGAGCAGCACGTTGTCGGGCTTGAAGTCGCGGTGCGCGATCCCGGAGCGGTGGATGGCGGCCAGCGCGGTGATCGTGCCGATCGCCAGCTTCTCCAGCGCCTCCCCCGCCAGCGGTCCCTCGCGTTCGACGATCCGGCGCAGCGACGGGCCGTCGATCAGCTCGCTCGCGATGTACGGGGTCTCGCCGTCGAGGTCGGCGGCGAGCACGCGGGCGGTGCAGAACGCCTCCACCCGCCGGGCGGCGGCCAGCTCCCGGGCGAAGCGGGAGCGCGCGTGCGCCTCCCCGGTGAAGCGGACGTGCAGCAGCTTGACCGCGGCGCGCTCACCGCTGCCGGACTCCCCCAGGTAGACGACCCCCTGACCGCCCTCCCCCAGCCTGCCCCGCAGTTCGTAGTCCCCCAGCCGCGGCGGGTCCCCCGGCCGCAGTGGCACGATCTCCGACATCGCCGACCCCTCGTGACACGGCGCTTTGCCCGAACATTACACATCGCGGGCGGCCGGGGCCGGGGCGGCGGCCGGATCGAGATCACAGCGGTACCGCCGTGCCGCGACTTTCGTCGGCCGGGTGCGTGCCGAAGACGCTACCTCGGTCGGGGAGGTCGATCCCGTCGGCCGATCCCCGCGGCGTCCGGGCCCTCCTACCGTCGGCTCATGCGCAGTCCCATCCAGGCGCTGGGGGTCCTCCTGGTCCTCCAGGGCGTCAGCGGAACCATCGACCAGGTGGCCGTCCAGCCGTTCATGAGCCCGTTCCTCAACTTCTTCAACCGCGTGGTCGTCGAGCGGGTGGACTTCTTCGCCGGATACGAGATCTTCGCGAACCTGATCCTGGCGGTCCTGGGCGTCGTCGTGGTCGTCGCCGCGGACCGGATCCGGCCGTCGTGACGTCCTCCCCGGTGCGGCCCGGCGCCCGGGAGGAGGTCAGGCACCCGTCCCGGCCGCCGCCGCGAGCCGGGCCGCCGAGCGGGACACCCGGTCGAGCACGGCGGGCAGATCCGGGTGGAGCAGCCGGCCCGCCCGCTTCACGACCCGTCCGGCGACCAGTACGGTGTCCACGTCGCCCGGCCCGGCGGCGGTGACCACCGCGCCGACCGGGTCGTGGACCGGGGCCAGGCGGGGCGTGCCGGTGCGCAGCAGCACCAGGTCGGCCTGCTTGCCGGGGCGCAGCGAGCCGACCCGGTCCTCCAGGCCCAGCACGGCCGCCCCCTCGATCGTGGCCATCCGGAGCACCTCGGCGGCGGTCAGGGCGCCCCCGCGCACCCGCTCGGCCGCGAACGCGGCGCGCATGACGGCGAACATGTCCCCCGGAACGTCCACCACCGTGTCGACGCCGAGCCCGGTGGGGATCCCGGCCCGCCGGAACCTGCCGGTCTCCGGATGGCCGTGCCCCATCTGCATCTCCACCGCCGGTGCCACGGAGGCGGCGGCCCCGCTGTCGGCGATCAGCTTCACGGCCTCGTCGGTGAACCCGTTGCCGTGCACGAACACGGTGTCCGGGCCGAGCAGCCCGGCGTCGTGCAGCCGTTCGGCCGCGCCGGTCCCGGTCGCGTGCAGGCTGACCCGGAGCCCGAGTTCGCGGGCGAGCCGCCAGTCGGCCCGTGCCTCGTCCGGCGGCCCGTAGACCGGCCCCATGGCCGCGAGGGCCGGGGTGACCTGGCCGGACGTGCCGAGCAGCGCGGCGGTGCGCCGTACCTCGTCCTCCCGGCGCGCGCCGGGGGCGGGGTGGGCGTATCCGAAGACCGCCCGGATGCCGGAGTCCCGCAGGGCCTGGATCGCGGCGTCGGTGTGCTCCGGGGTGGACTGGATGTGCGACCAGTCGAAGACGGTGGTGACCCCGGCGTCGAGCGCCTCCAGCGCGCCCCACAGGCCGGCGGCGTGGACGTCCTCGGGCCGGTAGGCGGGGGCGAGGCGGCCGAGCACGAGCGCGAGGTAGTCGCCGAGCGTCGCGTCGGCCGCGGCGGCGCGCAGGGCGCTCTGCCAGAGGTGGCGGTGGGTGTCGACGAATCCGGGGAGCACGAGCATCCCGGTGGCGTCGATCGTCCGGTCGGCGGGCCGCGCGGCGGAGGCGCCGAGCCCCGGGCCGACGGCGGCGATCACCCCGTCCTCGACGAGCACGTCGGCCTCGGGCAGGGTCCGCGGCTCCGGTTCGGTGTCGATCACGGTTCCGCCGGTGATGAGCAGACGCACGGCAACCCCTTTTTCGATAGCAATCAGAAAAGCTTTTCTGAAAGCTATCAGGCCGGAGGGATACCCTCAACCCCATGGCAAGGGGAGAGATGGACCGGGTCGACGAGCTGGTCGCGGCCTGGCAGGCCGAGCTGCCGGGGGCCGCGACCGTCGAGCTGGAGATCGTCAAGCGGGTCGCCCGGCTGAAGCACCGCATCGAGGAGGCCACCCAGGCCGTGCTCGGCGGATACGGCCTGACCTACGCCGACTTCGACGTCCTGGCGACGCTGCGGCGGGCCGGCGCCCCGTACCGCCTCAAGCCCGGCCGGCTCGCCTCCCTGTCCTCGCTCACCACCGGCGGCACCAGCAACATCCTGCAGCGGCTCACCTCCGCCGGGCTCGCCGAGCGCGAGCCCGACCCCGCCGACGGGCGCAGCTCCTGGGTCCGCCTGACCCCCGAGGGCGTCCGGCTGACCGAGGAGCTCGTCGCGGCGACCGGCAGGGCCCACCGGGACCTCTTCGCGGACGTGCCCGGACCCGCCGCGCAGACCCTGGCCGGCCTCCTGCGCGAGGTGCTCCTCGCCCTCGGCGACCGGCCGGGCCCCTCCCGCGCCGACCGGTGAGGGCCCGCCGCGCGCGCCCGCGGAACGGACCCGGAGGGCCGCCTGCGACTCCGCGGCCCGTGTGCGCCCGCGGAACGGACCCGGAGGACGGCCTGCCACTCCGCGGGCGGGCCGGTGCGCGCCCACGGAGCGGATCCGGGGCGCCCGGAGCACCGGCCGCCCCGGCGGTCACGCCCCGGCCGCCGCGCCCGGCGGGGTGAAGACGCCGAACAGGTTGCCCGAGACGTCGCGGACGTAGGCGAAGTCGGGGCCGTGCTCGTTGCCGACGACCTTGCGGACGACCTCCCCGCCCAGGCTCTCCACCCGCGCGCAGGCGGCCTCGGTGTCGGCGACGACCACGGAGAAGACCGCGTGGCCGGGGAACGCCCCACCGCTGGCGTACAGGCCGCCCCTGGGCCCGTCGCCGCCGGGGTAGCCGACGAGCCGGTAGTCCATGCCGTTCTTCGCCGACCCCTCGTCGGTGGCGAAGGACCAGCCGAACAGCTCGCCGTAGAACTTCTCCGCGCCCTGCGGGTCGTCGGTGGCGATCTCGAACCAGGCGACGGTGTTGATCATCAGGTGTCCCTCTCGGAGCGATTTCCTCGAACACCTCTACGATGAACCGGCCCGGCGACAACCCTATGTCGGTGTTTTCAATCCAGTTCCGGATTTCCGAAGACCAGTCCCGGCACCTGCGGCGCGAACCGCTCCGGCGGGTGCTCGGGCGAGGGCTCGTCGGTCTCCTCCGCCCTGGCGATCCGGTCGAGCCGGAAGATCCGGGCGTCGCGGCGGAGCCGGCACCACCCCACGAGATACCAGTGGCCGCCGCGACCGCCCACGAAGACGGCGGGCTCCACCTCCCGGCGGGTCGCCTCGCCCTTGACGTCGGTGTAGTCGATCACCAGCACACGCCGGTGCAGCAGCGCCTGCTCGATCACCCGGGACACCCGGGGGTACGGCTCCGGCTCGGCGAGCAGGTGGACCCGGGCGGCCAGCAGCCTGGCCCGCTCCCCCTCCGGTGCGGGCATCGCGGCCACCAGCTTGCGCAGGGCGCTGCGGGCGTGCAGGGCGAAGGGGCTGCCGGAGGCCTCGCTGAGCGCCACGGCCACCGCGACCGCCTCGGCGGGGGTGAAGTTGAGCGGCGGCAGCGACATGCTCTTGTCCAGCACGTAACCGCCGCGCCTGCCGGGCTCGGCGTAGATCGGCACCCCGGACTGCTGGAGCGCGGAGATGTCGCGCTCGACCGTGCGCACGCTCACCTCGAACCCGGCCGCGAGCTCCCGCGCGGAGCGAGGCCGGGGCGAGGCCGCGCGCAGTTCCTCGACCAGGGCGTAGAGCCGATCGGTACGGTTCACACTCCGACGGTACGCGCCGCCACCGACACTCCACGCGAAAAGGGAACCTTCGGGCACCTTCAACCGGTTGAACAGTCAAAAGACCGCGGATACCCTGTCTCGACACTTCGCATTGGAGCTCGATGGCGCAGAAACACCCGATGGCCCGGAAACCCCCGCGCAAACCCGCTCGGCTGGAGCCGGGCGGCAAGACGTCCAAGGCCATAGTGATCTCCGGGATCACCGTCGTCTCACTGCTCATCGTCGGCGCGTGCGCGGCGCAGGACGACTACGAGGAGGTCGGGGCCGACTGCGTCAACCTCGACAACCGGCTGCCCGACGGCTCCTACGAGGTCGTGGACGAGGACTACTGCGACGACGACGGCACCGTCCGCTACCACGGCTCCCACGGCGCCTACGGCTGGTACTACGGCGGCGTCCGGACCGGCGCCCGGGTGGCCAGAGGCACCACCGTCAAGCCCTCCGACGTCAGCATCGTCAGCCGCGGCAAGGGCACCGTGATCCAGCGCGGCGGTTTCGGCGGCCGCGGCTCCAGCGGCGGCTGACCCCCCGGCCATGAGACGCGAGAGCTCGCCTCCCCGCGACGGCTGGGAGAAGACCATCGAGGGCCACGGCCTGGCCTACCACCGCTCGGCCCACCCCGGCGGCCTCGGCCGCCCCTACTGGGACGAGAGCGTGCACTACGTCTTCTCCATGGACGAGGTCCTGGCCCTGGAGGAGCAGGTCGACGAGCTGCACCGGATGTGCCTGCACGCGGTGGAGCACGTCATCGCCGCCGGCCGCTACCGCGACTTCGCGATCCCCGAGTGGGTCGCGCCGGAGATCGCCCGCTCCTGGGAGCGGCGCGACCCGCACCTGTACGGCCGCTTCGACCTGCGCTACGACGGCACGGGCCCGGCCAAGCTGCTGGAGTACAACGCCGACACGCCGACCAGTCTGCTGGAGAGCTCCGTCGTGCAGTGGTTCTGGCTGCAGGACGTCCACCCCGGCGGCGACCAGTGGAACTCCATCCACGAGCGGCTGATCGACCGGTGGCGGCGGCTCGCGGCCGAACTGCCCACCGGGCCCGCGCACTTCGCCTGGACCGCCATGGACGAGACCGGCGAGGAGGCGATGACCCTCGCCTACCTCCAGGAGACCGCCGACCAGGCGGGGCTCGCGACCGTCTCGGTGGCCATGGAGGACATCGGCTGGGACCCGCTCAACCTCCGTTTCGTCGACGTGGAGGGCCGGGTGATCCGGACCCTGTGCAAGCTCTACCCGTGGGAGTGGGCGGTCGCCGACCCGTTCGGGGCCGACGCCGTACGCCAGCAGGTCTCGATGACCTGGATCGAACCGCTGTGGAAGATGCTGCTGTCGAACAAGGCGCTGCTCGCGATCCTCTGGGAGCTGTACCCCGGCCACCCGAGCCTGCTGCCCGCCTACCTCGACGGCCCCCGCGACCTGCCCGCGCACATCGCCAAGCCGCTGCTGGGCCGGGAGGGCGCGGGCATGAGCATCACCGGCCCGGACGGGACCGTGCGGACCGGCGGCGGCTACGGCTCCGAGGGCTACGTCCACCAGGCGTTCGAGCCCCTGCCGGTCTTCGACGGCCAGCGGCCGGTGCTCGGCGCCTGGGTGGTCTGCGACGAGGCCGCGGGCCTGGGCATCCGGGAGACCTCCGGGCTGATCACCGACAACACCTCGTCCTTCGTCCCGCACCGCATCGGACCGTAGGCCGCGCAGGCCGCGCCCTCCGATCTTCCCAAGCACACCGAACCCCACAGCACGGAGAGAACCACATGAGCCCCAGCCCGCAGCCGGTCCCGCTCCCCACGCCGATCGGCGAGCAGACCATCTCCCTCGCCGAGCTCCTCGGACGGGGCTCGCTCGCCATCGCCTGCTACGCGGTGCTCGGCGTGATCCTGCTGATCATCGGCTTCTACGTGATCGACCTGGCCATCCCCGGCAAGCTGAGCCAGCTGATCAAGACCGACCGCAACCCCAACGCGACCCTGCTCACCACCTCCGGGCTGGCCGCCGTGGGCCTGATCGTCGCGGCCTCGATCTGGTCCTCCGGGGGCGCCCTGCAGGAGGGCCTGCTGGCCACCGCCGTCTTCGGGCTGGTCGGCATCGCCGTGCAGACCGTGGGGATGATCGCCTTCGACAAGGTCGCCGGCATCTCCGTCCGCGAACTGGTCGCCGAGCCCGACCTCCAGCCCGGCACCCGCCTGCTGGCCGTCACGCACGTGGCCATCGGCCTGATCACCGCCGTGGCCGTCATCTAGGCTCCCGCCGCACCGCACCGTACGGGTGCCCTACGGCGGGGCCGCTCCGCCCGCGACGGCGGCCGCGCGGCTCCCGCATCCCGGTCGACCTGGCACTCTTATTGCGTGAACGATCAGATCCGCGAGGACACCACGCGCAGGCTGGAACGGGCCATGGGCACCCTGGGCACGGCGGCCATGGCCAGGATGGAAGACCGGCTGCCGTGGTTCCGCGTCCTGTCCGCCGAGGACAGGTCCTGGGTCGGGCTGGTCGCGCAGGCCGGGATCGCCGCCTTCGTGGAGTGGTTCCAGCACGCCGGCGAGGGGCGCCCCACGCCCAGCATCGAGTTCTTCGGCACCGCCCCCCGGGAGCTGAAGCGGTCGATCTCGCTGCAGCAGACCGTGGACATCGTCCGGATCGTGGTCGAGGTGGTCGAGGCCCGGACCGGGGAGCTGGCCGCGCCGGGCGGGGAGGACCAGCTGGAGCAGGCGATGCTCCGCTACACGCGCGACGTCGCCTTCGCCGCCGCCCACGTCTACGCCCGCGAGGCGGAGGCCCGCGGAGCCTGGGACGCCCGCCTGGAGGCGCTGATCGTGGACGCGCTGGTCCGCGGCGAGGTGGACGACGGCCTGCACTCGTGGGCCGCCGCGCTGGGCTGGACCTCCTCCCCGGTGGTCGTGCTCGCCGGGCGGGCGCCCGACGACGACCCCCAGGCGGTGATCGACGGCCTGCGCGACCGGGGCCGCCGGGCCGGGATGGACATGCTGGCCGGGGTCCAGGGCGACCAGCTGATCGTGATCGTGGGCGGCGCCGACAGCGTCAACGCGGCGGCCAGGCACGTGGTGCCGCGCTTCGGCCCCGGACCGATCGTGATCGGCCCCGAGGTGAGCGACCTGCACACCGCGGCCAGCTCGGCGCGGGCGGCGATCGCGGGCCTGCGCGCCGCCGCCGGATGGCCGGACGCCCCCCGGCCGGTCCACTCCGAGGACCTGCTCGCCGAACGGGCCATCGACGGCGACGAGGCCGCCAGGAGCCAGCTGATCCAGAACGTCTACCTGCCGCTGGTCGGCACCCCGCTGCTCGACACGCTCGCCACGTATCTGGAGCAAGGTACATCGCTCGAAGCGACGGCTCGGTTACTCTTCGTACATCCGAACACGGTCCGCTACCGGCTGCGTAAGATCACGGAGTTGACCGGATACCAACCGACGGAGGGCCGCTCGGCGTTCACCCTGCAGGTGGGCCTCATCCTCGGACGGCTGTCCGAAACGTCCGCGATCTAATCGCCCCTTACTTAACCCGGGCGAAACCTCTGCCGTAGGTTTCCTACAAAAAACTGTGGACCAAGTTCGTTCGGATCTCTATCCATGTGGCTAACTTCTACAGGGCAGGCTGGATTTCGTGCTCGTCATCGTCGCTCCGGGCCAAGGCGCCCAGACCCCAGGCTTCCTGACCCCATGGCTTGAGATACCCGGCCTGGCGGACCGGCTGTCCGCCTGGTCCGAGGTCGTCGGCCTCGATCTGATCGCCTGCGGGACCACCGCCGACGCGGATGCGATCCGTGACACCGCCGTGGCCCAGCCGCTGCTCGTGGCCGCCGGCCTGGCCGCCGCCGAGGCCCTCGGCGTCCCGCTCGACCCGTCCGCGGGGGCGGAGGGCGCGCTCAGGCCCGGCCTCGTCGCGGGCCACAGCGTCGGCGAGCTGACCGCCGCGGTCCTGGCCGGGGTCCTCACCCCCGAGCAGGCCCTGACCCTGGTGCGCGAGCGCGGCCAGGCCATGGCCAAGGCCGCCGGGGTGACCGAGACCGGCATGGTCGCGGTGCTCGGCGGCGTCGAGGACGACGTGCTCGCCGCGATCGACAAGCACGGGCTCACCCCGGCCAACATCAACGGCGCCGGCCAGATCGTGGCCGGCGGCACCCTGGAGCGGCTGGAGGAGTTCAGGGCCGAACCGCCCGCGCGGGCCCGGCTGATCCCGCTCTCGGTCGCGGGGGCGTTCCACACCTCCCACATGGCTCCGGCCGTCGACCACCTGCGCGAGGTCGTCGCCTCGATCACCCCTCGCGACCCGTCCGTCGCCCTGCTGTCCAACGCCGACGGCGCCGTGGTAGCCGACGGCGGCGAGTTCCTGGAGCGGCTGATCAACCAGGTCGCCAACCCCGTGCGCTGGGACGCCTGCATGGCCACGATGGCCGACCGGGGCGTCACCGCGATGGTCGAGCTGCTCCCCGGGGGCACGCTCACGGGTCTGGCCAAGCGCGCCCTCCGGGGCGTGGCCACCGTGGCGCTGAAGACCCCCGACGACCTGGACGCCGCCCGGGCGGTCCTGCAGTGAACCGGTGCGCACCCGGCGGAACCGGTGCGGTGGCGCGAACGGCCCGTACGGCGAACGAGGAGCTGATCGACGGATGAAGGTCTCGCAGGGCGCCCCCGGCGCGAAGATCCTGGCCTTCGGCCACTACCAGCCGTCCAAGGTGGTCACCAACGACGACCTGTCGAAGACGATGGAGACCAGCGACGAGTGGATCCGGAGCAGGGTCGGCATCCAGGAGCGGCGGATCGCCGAGGCCGAGACCGAGATCGACCTGGCCGTGCAGGCCGGCGGCAAGGCCCTCGCCGCGAGCGGGCTGCCCGCCTCCGACGTCGACCTGGTGATCGTCGCCACCTGCACCATGGAGACGCAGATCCCCAACGCCGCGGGCAGGGTCGCCACCCGGCTCGGCATCGACGCCCCCGGCGCGCTCGACGTGAACACCGCCTGCTCGGGTTTCTGCTACGCCCTGGCGGTCGCCAACGACGCGATCCGCGCGGGGTCGGCCACCAACGTGCTGGTCATCGGCACCGAGAGGTTCTCCCCCTGGATCGACTGGACCGACCGGAGCACCGCGGTGATCTTCGCCGACGGCGCGGGCGCCGCGGTCGTCGGCCCGTCCGACACCCCCGGCATCGGCCCGGTGGTCTGGGGCAGCGCCGGCGACAAGGCCGACGCGATCATGGTCAAGGACCGCCACTCCTTCCTCCAGCAGGAAGGCCAGACCGTGTTCCGCTGGGCGACCACCGCGCTCCACCCGGTGGCCAGGCAGGCGTGCGAGCGTGCCGGGGTGGACCCCGCCGAGCTCGCGGCCTTCGTGCCCCACCAGGCGAACGTGCGCATCATCGAGGCCATCGCCCGCAGGATCGGCGCCGACAACGCCGTCGTCGCCAAGGACATCGTGCTGGCGGGCAACACCTCCGCCGCCTCGATCCCGATGGCCCTGTCCCGGATGATCGAGCGCGGCGAGGTGCCCTCGGGCGGGCTCGCCCTGCTGCTCGGCTTCGGCGCCGGCCTGACCTACGCCGGTCAGGTCGTCGAGATCCCCTGAGAAGACCCCCTGAGACCTGCGCGGCCCCGCCGCGCGGACCGAGAAGAAACCGACCCCAAGGAGAACACGCGACATGGCCATGACCGAGCAGGAGATCCTCGCTGGTATCGGCAAGATCATCAACGAGATCACCGGCATCCCGGCCGCCGAGGTCACCCCGGAGAAGAACTTCGTGGACGACCTCGACATCGACTCGCTGTCCATGGTCGAGATCGCCGTCGCCGCCCAGGACGAGTTCGGCGTCGAGATCCCCGACGACCAGCTCAAGCACCTCAAGACCGTCAAGGACGTCATCAACTTCATCCAGGGCTGACGGGGGCCGTCCCCGACCGCACCCTCGGACCGCACGAACAAGGAGCGCAGAACGTGAGTAAAGACCAGGTACGTGTCGTCGTCACCGGGCTCGGCGCGACGACGCCCCTCGGTGGAGATGTCGCCTCGACCTGGTCGGCGCTCCTCGCCGGTCGGTCCGGGGTACGCACCATCACCGAGGACTGGGCCGACTCCGTCCCGGTGAAGTTCGCCGCCTTCGCCGCCGTGGACCCGACCGAGGTGCTGCCCCGGCCGGAGGCACGGCGGCTGGACCGGGCCGAGCAGCTCGCGCTCGTGGCGGCCCGCGAGGCCTGGGCCGACGCCGGGATCGAGAAGGTCGACGCCGAGCGGCTCGGCGTCGTCGTGGGCAGCGGGATCGGCGGCATCACCACGATCCTCGCCGCCTACGACACCTTCAAGGAGAAGGGCTGGCAGCGGCTCTCGCCGTTCACCGTCCCGATGCTGATGCCGAACGGCCCCGCGGGCTGGATCGGCATCGAGGTCGGGGCCCGGGCCGGCGTGCACGCCACCGTCAGCGCCTGCGCCACCGGCGCCGAGTCGATCGGCTACGCCATCGAGATGATCCGCTCGGGCCGGGCCGACGTGGTCGTGGCCGGTGGCACCGAGGCGGCCATCCACCCGCTGAACATCGGATCGTTCGCCGCGATGCGCGCCATGTCCACCCGCAACGACGACCCGCAGGGCGCCTCCCGCCCCTGGGACAGGAGCCGGGACGGGTTCGTGCTCGGCGAGGGCGCGGGCATCGTCGTGCTGGAGTCCGAGGAGCACGCCCGGGCCCGCGGCGCCAAGGTCTACGCCGTCGCCGCGGGCGTCGGCTACTCGGCCGACGCCCACCACATCGCGCAGCCGGAGCCGACCGGAGCCGGGGTCATGCTGGCCATGCGCCGGGCCCTGGCGAACTCCGGTCTCACCGGCCAGGACATCAAGCACGTCAACGCGCACGCCACCTCCACCCCCGCGGGCGACGTGGTGGAGACCGTCGCGATCAAGGAGGTCATCGGCGGCCACCCGCTGGTGACCGGCACCAAGTCGATGACCGGCCACCTGCTCGGCGGCGCCGGCGGCATCGAGTCGGTCTTCACCGTCCTCGCACTGCACGAGCGGATCGCCCCCGGCACCATCAACGTGGACGACCTCGACGACGGCATCGAGGTGGACCTCGTGCTCGGTACCCCGCGCAAGCTGCCGGACGGCCAGATCGCCGCGATCAACAACTCCTTCGGGTTCGGCGGACACGACGTCGCCGTCGCCTTCACCAGCCTCTGACAGGAGCCCGCCATGACTGTGCTCGAGAACAGATCCGCCGAAGGCACCGGGGTCGCCGAGACCGCCCAGGCCGCCGAGGAGGCCGCCGATCCGCGCGATCCCCAGGTGCGCCTGGCCGCCCTCCTCGACGAGGGGTCGATCCGGCTGATCACGCCGGTGGACCGCAGCGGTGTGCTCGCCGCGATGGGCCGCATGGAGGGCGTGCCCGTCGTCGTGTTCTGCAGCGACGCCCGCGTCCAGGGCGGCGCCATGGGCAGCGAGGGCTGCGAGCACATCGTGCACGCCTACGACGTCGCGGTCCGCGAGCGGGTCCCGGTCGTCGGCGTGTGGCACTCCGGTGGCGCCCGCCTGGCCGAGGGCGTCGAGTCCCTGCACGCCGTCGGCCGCGTGTTCGCCGCGATGACCCGCGCCTCCGGTGTGATCCCGCAGCTCTCCGTGGTCGTCGGCCCCGCCGCCGGCGGCGCGGCGTACGGCCCGGCGCTGACCGACATCGTGATCCTGGCCCAGGAGGGCCGCATCTTCGTCACCGGGCCCGACGTGGTCCGCAGCGTCACCGGTGAGCAGATCGACATGGCCGCGCTCGGCGGCCCGGAGCCGCACAGCAAGCGCAGCGGCGTCGTGCACGTGGTCGCCAAGAGCGAGACCGACGCCTACCTGCAGGCCCGCCGGCTGGCCGTGCTCCTGGGCCACCAGGGCCGCATCCGCACCGAGGTCGAGGAGGTCGACTTCTCCGGCCTGCTGCCGGAGAACGTCCGCCGCGCCTACGACGTCAAGCCCCTCGTCAAGGGCCTGCTGGACGAGCCCGGGGTGGAGCTGCACCCCAAGTGGGCGCCGAACATCGTCACCACGCTGGGCCGCCTCGGGGGCCGGACCGTCGGGGTGATCGCCAACAATCCCATGCGGCTGGGCGGCTGCCTGGACTCCGCCTCCGCCGAGAAGGCCGCCCGCTTCGTGCGCATGTGCGATGCCTTCGGGGTGCCGCTGATCGTGCTGGTGGACGTGCCCGGATACCTGCCCGGGGTCGGCCAGGAGCACGACGGCGTGGTGCGCCGCGGTGCCAAGCTGCTGCACGCCTTCGCCGAGGCCTCCGTGCCGAGGGTCACCCTGGTGACCCGCAAGGCCTACGGCGGCGCCTACATCGCGATGAACTCCCGTTCCCTGGGAGCGACCAAGGTGTTCGCCTGGCCGACCACCCAGGTGGCGGTGATGGGCGCGCTGGCCGCGGTGCGCATCCTCAAGCGCCGCGAGATCGCGGCGGCTCCGGAGGAGGAGCGCTCGGCCCTGGAGGCGCGGCTCGCCGAGGAGCACGAGGTCCTCGCGGGCGGCCTGGACCGGGCCATCGAGCTCGGCGTGGTGGACGAGGTGATCAAGCCCGAGGAGACCCGCGGCGCCATCGCCAAGATCCTCGCCCAGGCCACTCCCGCCCGCGGCGCCCACGGCAACATCCCCCTGTAACACCCCTGACGGCCGACGGCCCCGCACGGATCGCTCCGTGCGGGGCCGTCGGCGTTTCCCACCGGGCGGCACCGGCCCGGGGGCGGTCACGGGCTCCCGGCACGGCGGAACGCCTCCGGAGCGCTCCAGGGACCGATGAGGTGCGGGTGAGGCGCGGGAGGAGGAGACGGCGGATCCGGCCTCAGACGGCGGCGTGCAGCCAGCGGACCGGGGCGCCCTCTCCGGCGTAGCGGAAGGATTCGAGCTCCTCGTCCCACTGCTTGCCGAGCAGCCGGTCCAGCTCCTCCTCCAGGACCACCCGGCCCTGGCGGGCCAGCAGCATGGCGGAGCGCAGCCGGTCCTCGGGCACGAGGATGTCGCCCGTGGCCCCGATCACCGCCGTGAAGGCGCCGAGCGTCGGAGTGTAGGCGTGGCGGGACCCGTCGGAGCCCGGGGAGGCGTCCTCGGTGACCTCGAAGCGGATCCGCTGCCAGCCCATCAGCGAGGAGGTGATGGCCGCGGCCGTCCCCACCCGCCCCTCCCACTCGGCCTGTGCGCGCACATGGCCCGGCGCGGCGGGCTGCGGCGTCCACGTCAGGTCTACGGGCACGCCAAGGACACCCGCGACCGCCCATTCGATATGAGGGCACAGCGCGGGCTGAGCCGAGTGGACGTAAAGCACGCCACGAGCAGACACCGGACCTCCCGTTTCGTACGAGGTGCGCCTTCCCCAACGGCCTCGTGCGCGGATGATCACAAGTGACTGTAGGAGAGACTACCGTCGGTCGCGACGTCGCACCAGAGGGGGGTCATGCCGAGATGGTGCGTCGCGAGTGTCTCTCGTATCGCGGCGGGCGGGCCGTACCGTTTCGATCCGAGGAGTCCGTTCCGTTTCTTTACCGGGCTTTGCGAATGCATTACCGTGACCACCGCCGAACTCGATCTGGTGTTCCCGTTCGGGAACGCCTCGGGAGACGGGGCCGACGGAAAGAAATCCCCGCTTCCGCTCCCCGGCGATCCGTGTGGGGCATGGTCGGAGAAGAGGATTTCCACCGACGCGGTGACCGACACCGGAGGACCAGATGGACGCCGACATCGTGCGGGTCGAACCCGTCCCGGGCTCGCCGGCCCTGATCAGGGCGGGTCAGCTGCTCACCGACGCGGCCGGGATGGAGGCCGTCTCCCGGTGGACCGCCGCGGCGGCGGAGGCCGACGGGGTCTTCCGGATACGGCTCTCGCCCGGCGTGGACGTCTGCGACCTGACGGCCATGGTCCGCGACCGGGGCCACCGGGCCTCCCCCAACCACATCCTGATGGGCCAGCCCCTCTTCTTCGGCGGCCCGGCGTCCCGCCCCTTCCCGGCCGCCCCGGCGTCCGCGCCCCTCCCTCCCTCGCCTCCGGACGAGGACCCCGTGACCGTGGCGGTGCTCGACACCTGCCTGACCGCGCACCCGTGGTGGGAGAAGAGCCCCTGGTTCCTGGAGCGGCGGCGCGAGCTCGGCGAGGCCCCCGACGCGGACGGCGACGGCGTGCTGGACGCCCAGGCGGGGCACGGCACCTTCGTCGCCGGGCTGGTCCTGCGATCGGCCCCCGGAGCCCGACTCCACCCCCTCCAGGTGCTGGACGGGCACGGCGTCGGCGACGAGGCGGGGCTGCTGCGGGCGCTGGCCCGGCTCCGCGCCGACCCGCCGCAGGTGCTCAACCTCTCCTTCGGCTGCCACACCTTCGACGACCGGCCCTCCCCTCTGGTGGAGGCGGCACTGGGCGGGCTGGCCGGCACGGCGGTGGTCGCCTGCGCCGGCAACACCGCCTCGGACCGCCCGTTCTGGCCCGCCGCGCTGCCGGAGGTGGTCGCCGTGGGCGCCCTGGACGCCGCGGAGGAGGACCGGGCGCCCTTCTCGGCCTACGGCCCGTGGGTGGACGCCTGCGCCCAGGGCGAGTGGCTGACCAGCGCCTTCCTGGAGTACGGGGCCTTCCGCGGCTATGCGCGCTGGAGCGGCACCTCCTTCGCCGCCGCCGTGGTGGCCGGGGCCGTCGCCGCGGCCGCCCGGGACGTGGCGCCGAAGGAGGCCGTGGCCCGCGTCCTCGACCCGCGCGGCACCCGGAAGATCTCCGATCTGGGGACCGCCGTCCCCCTCCCAAGGTAAAGTCTCCACCCGAAGTGATCAGGCGGGCACTCCGGGTGCCCGGCGGGGACGGAGGCGCCGGTGGTCGACCAGCACACGATCGAGGCCGTGCTGGCGGGAGACCAGGACGCCTGGGACGTGGTGGTCAAGCACTTCGGCCCCCTGGTGTGGTCCGTGGTCCGCGCCCACGGGCTGAGCGCGGCGGACGCGTCCGACGTCGTGCAGGGGACGTGGCTGCGGCTCGTCGAGAGCCTGCCCGGCATCCGCGATCCGGAGCGGATCTCCTCGTGGCTGTGCACCACGGCCAGGCGCGAGGCCGCCCTCCTGCTGAGACGGACCCGGGGCGAGCAGCTGACCGCGGAACCGGTCGAGCCCGCCGATCCGGTCGGCGCCGGGCACTCCGCGGATCCGGTGCTGGCCGTGCTGACCGCCGACGAGGGCCGCCGACTGTGGCGGGCCGTGGAGAGCATGGACGAGCCCTGCCGGTCGCTGTTCCGCCTCATGGCCGCGGCCCCCGACGCGGGCGTCCACCAGCTGGCCGGACGCCTGGGCATGCCCACCGGCAGCTACGGCCCGACCCGGCGCCGCTGTCTCGACCGGCTCCGCTCCCTGCTCGTCCCGCAGGAGGCTGCGTCATGACGCGCTCGCCCTCCTCCTTCGGCCCCTCCTCCGACGACGAGTTCCTGATCGCCGCCCTCCGCCTGGCCTCGGGGCACGACCCCGTACCCGACGAGGTCGCGGCCACCGCCCGGGCGGCCTTCGGCCTGCGGCTCCCCGGCGCCGCCACGGCCCGGCCGCTGGCCGTGCCCGCGCCCTCCGGCATCCGCTCCACCGGACGGGCCCGCCTGCTCCGCTTCGGCGCGGACGGGCTCACCGTCGATCTGGACGTCGACTCCTCCGGAGGCCTGGTCGATCTGGCCGGACGGGTCTGCCCTCCCCCGGGGGCGGGAGCGCGGGCGGAGGTCCGCACCCCCTGCCTGACCGAGTCGCGAGAGCTCTCCCCCACGGGGCAGTTCGCCGTCGTCGGCCTGCCTCCCGGCTGGTTCAGCGTGGTGTGCCACCGCCCGGGTCATCCGCCCGTCGCCACCAGCTGGACCCGGGTCCGGCCTGAATGACCGCCGTTCCCCTCGGCCCGCCCGCCGTGCCGGAAACCGCCGTCCGGAAGGGCCCGGCCCCGGACGAGGCCGTCACCACGGACACCTCCGCCGAAATCTCCACCGATGCCGCCACCGTCATCTCGACGGTCGTCACCACGGAGGCCGGCACCGACGCCGTCACCATCACTGTCACGGCGGCCGTCGCCGCGGACACCGCCATGGACACCGCCATGGGCACCGCCATGGACACCGCCACCGATGCCGTCGCTGCGGCCGAGCGGGCGGTCCGCCTCTCCGGCAGCGATCCCGGCCGGGCCCGCGCACTGGCCCGCGCCGTCCTGGACGCCGGGGCCCGGGAGGAGGCCGCCGCGGTCGCGCACCGCGCGCTGGCGCTGGCCGCGCGCGAGCTGGGCGACCTGCACCTGGCCGAGGAGCACCTGCGCCGCGCCGAGCGGATCGCGCTCTCCGCCGGTCTGCCCCACCGCGCCGCGCAGGCCCGGCTATCCCTCGTCCACGTCAGGACCGAGCTCGGCCATCCGGCCGAGGCCCTGACGATCGCGGCGGCCGCCGAGCCGTACCTCACCCCGGTCGAGGCGGGCAGGCTCGGCGTGAACCGCGCCTCGGCCCTGGTCCGGCTGGGCCGCTACGACGAGGCGGTCCGCCACTGCGACCGCGCCGAGGGCGTGCTCGGCGAGGACCCCGCCTTCCTGGCCGGGGCGACGCTGAACCGGGGGCTCGCCCGCGTGTACCTCGGGGAGTTCGCGGCGGCCGAAGCCGATCTGACGCGGAGCGCCGGGCTGGCCGGGGCAGCCGGGCTGGACCACGTGCTCGCGCTGGCGGAGGGCAACCTGCCGTTCCTCGCCGCCCGGCGCGGTGATCTGCCCGCGGCGTTCACCGCCTACCGGCGGGCGGAGCGGATCCTGTCCGACTATCCGGAACGGCTGGCCACCGTCCGCTGCGACCTGGCCGAGGCCCTGGTCTCGGCCCAGCTGCCCGGTGAGGCGCGGGTGCTGCTGGACCAGGCGGTGCCGGAACTGGAGGCGGCGGGCGCGGAGACGGCCCTCGCGGAGGCGCGCCTGATGCTCGCCCGGGTCGAGCTGGCCACCGGCGACCCACGCCGCGCCCTGCGGAGCGCCGAGGCGGCCCGGGCCGGACTGATCCGCCAGGAACGCGCGCTCCTGGTCCCGCTCACCACCGAGATCGCGCTCAGCGCCCGGCTGGAACTCGGTGAGGCCGCCGACCCCGTCGCGGGAGACCGGCTGGTCGCCGAGATGCTGGCGTGCGCGGCCGGGCTCGACGGGGCGGGCCACCCGTCGGCGCCGTTGCGGCTCGCCACCGCCGAACTCGCGCTCCGGCTGGGCGACGAACGGACCGCCGAGGGACTGCTCGGCCTCCTGGCCTCCTCCGGCCGCGGCCCCGTCGCCCACCACGCGACCGCGCTGCGCCGGGCCGCGGCGGGCGACCGGCGGGGAGCGCTCGCCGCGGCCCGGGCGGGGCTGGCGGCCGCCGGAGCGGACGCGGTCCGGTCGCGGGACCCCCTGGAGCGGGTCCGCGCCGCCCGCCGGGGTGAGCCGCTGGCGGCGCTGGGCCTGGCCCTCGCCCTCCGGACCGGCCGGGCCCGGACGGTGCTGGCCTGGGCGGAGCGGTGGCGGGCGGCCACCGGCGGCGCCGTCGGCCTCGAGGGCTTCGCAGGCACCGCAGGCTCTTCCGAGGGCCGGGGCCCGGTGCGCACGGGGATCGCAGGCTGCGGGGACCCGGCGGGCGCGGAGAGCGCGGAGTACGGGGACCCGGTCGGCGCGAGGAGCGTGCAGTACGGGGACCAGTCACCCGCAGGTGCCACCCGGGGCGTTCGGAGGGCCGCGGAAACGGGTCACGGTGCCGTACCCGGTCCGGAGGAACTGCGTGCGGCGCTGGGCGAGGCCGCGCTGGTCGAGTTCGTCCGCCACGGCGACGAGCTGGCCGTCGTCGCGGTCACACCCGACAGGGTCCTGCTGCGCCGCCTGGGCTCCCTCGCTGCCGCCGCCGAGGCCACCGTCCGGCTCCGGTACGGCCTGCGCCGCAGGCACCTGCTCGACGGGGACGCGCCCGGCCTGACCGCGGAGGCGGCGGCGGTGGAGCGGCTGCTCCTCGGCCCGCTGCTCCCCCGCCTGGGCGACCGGCCACTGGTGATCGTGCCCGCCGGGCCGCTGCACACCCTGCCCTGGCCGGTGCTCCCGTCGAACGCGGACCGACCGGTGACCGTCGCGCCGAGCGCCTCCGCCTGGCTGGCCGCGTGGCGTGCCGTACCCCCGGGAGGAGGCACGGGCGGAGGGACCGCGGCGGTGGCCGGCCCCGGTCTGCGCTGCGCCGAGACGGAGGTCCGCATGGTGGCCGCGCGCCGTCCGGGGACCGAGCTGGTCCCCGCGGCCCGGCACACGGTCCTGGCGGCGCTGGAGCGGGCCGGCGTGGCGCACCTGGCGGCCCACGGGACGTTCAGCGCGCGCAGCCCGCTGCTGTCCGGCATCGACCTCGACGACGGCCGCCTCATGGCCTACGACCTGCTCCGGATCCGCACGCCGCCGGAGCTGGTGGTGCTGTCGGCGTGCGACGCGGGGATGGCGCACGCCCCCGCCGACGGGACGCCGCTGGGGCTGGCGGGGGCGTTCCTGTCGTCGGGCACGCGGTGCGTGGTGGCGGGCCTGGTCCCGGTGCGCGACGACGAGACCCTGGCGCTGATGACGGTCTTCCACGGCCTGCTGGCCGCCGGGCGCCCGCCCGCGGCGGCGCTGGCCGCGGCGGCCGGACGGACGGGGACGGCCGGGTTCGCCTGCTTCGGGTACGGGGATCAGCCGGTGGCGACCGGCCGGGAGGGGTCGGCCACCCAGTTGGACCAGGACCCGACGTAGAGGGAGGCCGGGATGCCCGCGACCTCCAGCGCCAGGACCTGGTGGGCGGCCGTCACACCGGAACCGCAGTAGGTCCCCACCGCGATGCCGGGCACCGCCCCGAGGGTGTTGAACCTCTCCCGCAGGAAGTGCGGCCGGTGGAAGCGCCCGGACGGGTCGAGGTTCTCCGTCGTGGGGGCGCTGACCGCCCCGGGGACGTGCCCGGCGACCGGATCGACCGGCTCGACCTCCCCCCGGTAGCGCTCGGCGGCGCGGGCGTCCAGCAGGATCCCGTCGGCGGCCAGCTCCGCGGCCGCGGCGGCGTCGAGCACGGGCATGCCCCCCGGGCGGGCGGTGAAGTCACCGGGCGGCGGCTCGGGCGCCTCGACCGAGACGGGACGCCCCTCGGAGGTCCAGGCGCGCAGGCCCCCGTCGAGGACCCGGACGTCGGGATGGCCGAAGTAGCGCAACGTCCACCAGGCCCGGGCGGCGGCCGTGGAGCCGGCGTCGTCGTAGACCACGACGGGCCGGGAGCCGGAGACGCCGAGGCGGCGCATCGCGTCCTGGAAGCGGCCGGCCTCCGGCAGGGGGTGGCGTCCCTCCGGGCCCGGGGGCGCGGCGAGGTCGGCCTCCAGGTCGCAGAAGACCGCGCCGGGGACGTGCCCCTGCCGGTAGGACTCGATCCCGGGCGGGCCGCCGAGCGCCCAGCGCACGTCGAGGACGGACGCCGCGGGCAGCGCGGCCAGGTCTCCGGGAGTGATCAGCGGGCTCACCGGGTGCTCACCTCCAGGAGCGGGACGTACTGTTCGGCGGGGGTCAGGGAGCCGTGGTAGCCGGTGAACGACGACTCCAGCGGCTCGGCGTCCGAGGCGACGACGACGGTCCCGGCCCGCGGCACGGCGACCACGTCGCCGATCCTGGGCAGCCACTCCGGGCGGACGCGGGGACCGAACCAGCCGGACTCGACCGCCTCCTCCCGCGAGGCCACCCAGGCCGCGTCCCCCAGGACGCCCCGCCAGGACTCCAGCACGGCTCCGGCCGCCCCCGGCGCGGCGTAGACGTGGCGGGCCCTGGCCTCGCCGCCCAGCAGGGCGACGCCCTCGCGCAGGGCGGGGACGGCGTCGGCGTCGATCCGGTCGGTGGCGTTGACCATGCCGTGGTCGGCGGTGACGTACATCGCCGACCCGGGCGGGAGGGTCCCGGCCAGGCGCTCGGCCATCCGGTCGACCCGGGCGAGCTGGTCGAGCCACTCGGGGGAGCCCCAGCCGCGCATGTGGCCGGCGGCGTCGAGGTCGCCGTAGTAGACGGTGACGTGCGCGCGGGGCTCGGCCAGGGCCCGGCGGACCCCCTCGACCCGGTCGTCGACCGCGTCGGCGCCCACGAAGCGGACGCCCCGGTAGACGGCCTGGTTGAAGCCGGTGCCCTCGAACTGGGCCGGGGCCACGTAACTGGTGCTGATCCCGGCCGCCGCGGCGCGCTCGAAGACGGTCGCGGTGGGCTGCCACTCCTCGGGCGCGATCAGCGGCCCGAACGCGGTCCAGCGCAGGCAGTTGAACAGGTAGCCCGCCCCTGGGACGGCCAGCTGGTAGCCCAGCATGCCGTGCTCGCCCGGCGGCAGGCCGGTGCCGAGCGTGCCCAGGCTGGTCGCCGTGGTGGCGGGGAAGCCCGCGGTCAGCGTCCGGCCCGCCCGCGACGACAGGAAGGGGGCCGCCTCGGGATGGGCCCGCAGCAGCTCCGCGCCCAGGCCGTCGACGAGGAAGAGCAGCACCCGGTCGGCGGGGGCGAGCCCCAGCGGGTTGGCGCCGTCCATCCCCAGCACGGCCAGGAGCGAGGAGGACAGGTCGGCCAGCGACGCCTCGCCGTACGCCGGGACGAGGGGGCTCACGAGGCGGCGGCGCGGGCGGTGGCCTCCGACAGCGCCTTGGCGAAGGCGAGCACGTGGGAGACGGCCTCGGGGCCGTCGGCGGCCTCGCTCACCCGCAGGGAGAGGTCGTCGGCCGTGACCGCGCCGGTGTAGCCGTGGTCGGCCTCGCAGTTCTCGTCGCCGCAGGCGGCCGGCTCGAGGTCGATGTGGGAGATCGCCCCCCAGCCGATGGTGAGCGTGACCTCGGTGGGGGGCACGCCCGGGACGTAGGAGGCGGGATCGGGGACCACGCGGGTGACGGCCACGGACTGGATCCGGCGCAGGAGCACGGCCTCGGTGGTCGTGGAGGCGTGGGACGCCGAGACTCCTTCCACCGCCGGGTGCTCGTCGGTGTGGCAGACCAGCAGGCGGGTGGGCGAGAGCACCAGGACGGTGACGTGCCGGCGCACCTCCATGGCGGGGTCGAAGGTGGCTTCGTGGTGCACCACGTAGGCGTCCACCTGCTCCTTGCCCAGGGCGGATTCGACGGCGTCGGCCACCAGGTCGGGGTAGTAGCCACTGCGGTCGATGGCCTCGCGCAGGCCCGCGGTCGAGAGTCGGGTTTCCCTCATGGGTCCATCCTGCCCTGTCCCGGGCGTCTGTTTCACCCCGAGCGCCGCGGCGCCCCTCAGGCGGCCCTCAGCTGAGCCGCCGCGGCCCCCCGTCGGGACGGGGCCCGCCCGGATGGCGCAGTACGGCGCGGGCCCCCAGCACGACCACCTCCGACTCCCCCACCAGCACCGGGTCGAGGTCGAGCCCGGCCACCTCGGGGAGGTCGTCGGCCAGCCTGCCGACCCGGACCAGCAGCTCCTCCAGCGCCTCGACCGCCACCGGCGGGTAGCCGTACTCGCCGAAGAGCAGCGGCGCCGCGCGCGGAGACTCGACCAGCTCGGCCGCGTCCTCGCGGGTCAGCGGGGCCAGCCGGTAGGCCTCGTCCCGCAGCAGCCGGGCCGTCACCTCGCCCAGCCCGAAGGAGACGACGGCGCCGAACCCGGGGTCCTCCACGACGCTCACCACGGTCGGCACCGCGGGCTGCGGGACCATGCGCTGCACGGCGAGCACGGCGTCGGGACCCAGCTGCCGGAGCAGGTCGGCGAAGGCGTCGCGCACCCCGTCCGGGCCCGCCAGGCCGAGCCGGACCGTCCCCGCCCGCTTGGCCGCCTCCGGGTCGGCGGCCTTGAGCACCACCGGCCAGCCCAGCCGCTCGGCCGCGTCCACGGCCGCCTCCGGCGAGGCGACCACCTCGGCGCGCCAGACCGTCAGCCCGTAGCACGCCAGCAGCTCCGCGACCTCCGCCTCGGAGGGGACCCGCTCGGCGGCCTCCCCGGCGGTCACGGCCTCCCCGACGGTCCCCAGCGCCTCCGCCATCCCCGCCGTTCCCACCGTCTCCGCCATCCCCGCCGTTCCCACCGTCTCCGCCGTCTCCGCGGTCGGAGCGCCGCCGGGCGGGGCCCCGCCCGGCGGGGCCGCCAGCAGCCGCTCGACGAGTCCCCGCGCGGCGGGGGCGTCGACGTCGAGCTCCTCCACCGGCACGCCGGCGGGCCGCTCCCGCCAGCGCGCGTACCGCACGGCGTGGGCCAGGGCGCGGACCGCCTCCTCGGGCGCCGCGTAGGACGGGATGGAGCCCCGCTCGGGCACCTCCGCGCCGACCCGCAGCTCCGCGGGCATGCCGAGCTGCCCCTCGAAGGTGGCCAGCACCGGCTTGCCGCCCTCGCCCGCGACGCGCAGCAGTTCCGCGGCGACCTCCGCGGCCCGGCCCGGGGTCGGCGGCATGTAGATGGCGACCGCGGCGTCCACCTCCGGGAGCAGGGAGGCCAGGGCCGCGCCGAACTCGGCGGCCCCGGCGCGCGCGCCGAGGTTCACCGGCGGCCGGGGCTCCAGCCCCGCGCGCACGCAGGCGTCCACGGCCAGCAGCGCCAGCGCGTCGGAGTTGCCGACCAGGCCGACCCGCGGCCCGGCGGGCAGCGGCTGGTGGGCCAGGAGCTGGGCCACGTCGAACTGCTGGATCAGGTCGTCCACCCGGATCACCCCGGCCTGCTCGAACAGCGCGCTGAGCGCGGTGTCGGGCAGGCCGAGCACCTGGGCGGCGTGGCCGATGGGCACGCCCTGGGTGGTGCCGCCGCTCTTGACCACCACGATCGGCTTGCGCCGGGAGATGCGCCGGGCCAGCCGGGCGAACTTGCGCGGGTTCCCCAGCGACTCCAGGTAGAGCAGGATCACGTCGGTTGCGGCGTCCTCCTCCCAGTACTGCAGCAGGTCGTTGCCGGACACGTCGGCCCGGTTGCCCGCGGAGACGAACGAGGAGATGCCCATGCCGCGCTGGGCGACCCGCTGCAGCAGCGCCGTGCCCAGCGCGCCCGACTGGCTGAAGAAGCCGACCCTGCCCCGCCCGGGGACGGTCGCGGCGAGGGTGGCGTTCAGCCGGACGGCCGGGTCGGTGTTGGCGATGCCGAGGCAGTTGGGACCGACGACGCGCAGGCCGTACGCGCGGGCGATGCGGACCAGCTCGTCCTGCCGGGCCCGCCCCTCCGGCCCGGTCTCGCCGAAGCCGGAGGAGACCACGATCAGCCCGCGCACGCCCTTCTCCGCGCACTCCTTGACGACGTCGATCACCCCGTCGGCCGGTACGGCCAGCACCGCGAGGTCCACCTCCCCGTCGATGGCCGTCACGCTCGGATAGGCCCGGACCCCCGCGACGGCCCGCGCCTCGCGGTGGACCGGGTAGACCGGGCCGGTGAAGTCCGCGCCGAGCAGGTTGCGCAGCACGGTCTGGCCGACGCCGCCGGGCTCCCGGCCGGCACCGACCACCGCCACCGAGCCCGGGGTCAGCAGCCGCTCGATGGAGCGGGCCTCGGCCCGGTGTTCGCGGGAGGCGGTCACCTCCTGGGAGGTCTCGGTCGGGGTGAGGTCGAGGGTCATCCGCACCACGCCGTCGGCGAAGCGGCTGCGCGCGGTGTAGCCGGCCTGCTTGAGCACGCCCATCATCTTCTGGTTGGCGGGCAGCACGTCGGCGACGAACCGGGCGATGCCGTTCTCGCGCGCGGTCTCGGCCAGGTGCTCCAGCAGGACCGAGGCGACGCCTCGGCCCTGGTGGGCGTCCTCGACGAGGAAGGCCACCTCCGCCTCCTCCGCGTCGATCCGGTCGTAGCGGATCACGGCCACCATCTCGGTGCCGATCGTCGCGATCAGCGCGACCCGGTCCACGTAGTCGACGTTGGTGAAGCGGGTCACCTCCCGGTCCGACAGGCGGGGGCGGGGGCCGAAGAAGCGGAAGTAGATCGACTCCTCGGACAGCCGGGAGTAGAAGGTCCTGAGCCGGTCGGCGTCGGCGGGCCGGATCGGGCGCACGTGCGCGGTGCCGCCGTCGGACAGGACGACGTCCGCCTCCCAGTGGGCGGGGTATTGAGCCTCCACAGTCCCGAGGGTAGACGCGAATCCCACATGTCGGACCAGCCGGGTGGGTTAGCGCAACGCTTGTGCATCGACTGCGGTCCCGTGTCCGATCCGGCCCCCCCATCCAGGCCTGGAACTGTTAGGTTTTTCGCGGTCCCCTAAGCACGTTCGGCATCGAAGTCACAAGGCGGTGGACATCATGACGCGGGTGGTCGTGGTGGGCGATCTCATGACCGACGCGGTCGCGCGGGCTCGCTATCCGCTGGCCCGGGCCAGCGACACACCGGCCGTGGTCACGATGCACGGCGGCGGGTCGGGTGCCAACATCGCCTCGTGGCTGGCGGTGGAGGGCTCGGAGGTGGCCTTCATCGGCCGCCGCGGCGCCGACATCACCGGCCGCAACCGCGACATGGAGCTCATGGGGTACGGCGTCGACGCCCGCCTCGTCATGGACCCCGAGCGCCCCACCGGCACCTGCGTGGTGCTCGTCACCCACAAGGGCGAGCGCACCATGCTCTCCGACCCGGGCGCCAACGCGGCCCTGTCCCCCGAGGACCTCCCCCGCGACCTGTTCGCCCAGGGCGGCCACCTCCACCTGTCGGGCTACACCCTGATCAACGAGGGCTCCCGCGAGGCCGGACTGGCGGCCCTGGAGATGGCCGGCCGCGCGGGGATGACCGTCTCGGTCGACTGCGCCTCCTCGGCCCCGCTGGAGCGCACCGGCGCCGAGCCGTTCCTGGAGTGGACCCAGAACGCCAAGCTGCTGTTCGCCAACGCCGACCAGGCCAAGGTCCTGACCGGCCGTGACGATCCGGCCGCCGCCGCCAAGGTGCTCACCGCCTGGTTCCCCCAGGTCGTGATCAAGCTCAACGACGAGGGCTCGCTGTGGTACTCCAACAGCCGCAGCGAACCCGTCCGGGCCCCCGCCGAGTCCGTGGAGCGGGTGGTCGACGGCACCGGCGCCGGTGACGCGTTCACCGCGGGCTTCCTGCCGGCCTGGCTCGAGGGCAAGCCCCCGGCCGAGGCCCTCGCCGCGGGCAACCGCCTGGCCGCCAAGGCCATCGCCCACCTCGGCGCCCGCCCCCGCCTCTGACCGGCCGGCCGCGGGCCGCCGGTCAGCCGCCGAGATAACGCAGGACCGCCAGCACCCTCCGGTTGTAGTCGGGGTCGCGCGGCAGGTCGAGTTTGTCCACGATGGCGTTGACGTGCTTCTCGACGGTGCTCAGCGAGACGTGCAGGCGGGCGGCGATCGCCGCGTTGACGAAGCCCTGCGCCAGGTGCTCCAGGACCTCCGCCTCGCGCCCGCTCAACCTGCTCAGGGGGTCGGCGCGGGTGGTCCGGGCGAGGAGCCGACGGACCACCTCGGGATCGAAGACGGCGCCGCCCGCGTGCACGCGCTCGAGCGAGTCGAGGAAGTCGGCCACCTCAGAGACCCGGTCCTTGAGCAGGTAGCCCAGACCCGTGGCGGACCCGGCCAGGAGCGCGGCCGCGTAGGTCTTCTCCACGTACTGCGACAGCACGAGCAGGCCGACCTCCGGCCGCCGCTCGCGGATCTCCAGCGCCGCCCGCAGCCCCTCGTCGGTATGGGTCGGCGGCATCCGCACGTCGACGACGGCCACGTCGGGCCGGTGCCGCTCGACCGCGTCGAGCAGTGCCCGTGCGTCGCCGACCGCGGCGACGACGTCGTGGCCGGCGTCGCCGAGCAGTCGGCTCAGGCCCTCACGGAGCAGCACCGAGTCGTCCGCCAGGATCACTCGCACGGCACCGCCTTGGGCAGCCTCGCGGTGACCTCGGTGGGGCCTCCCGCCGGGCTGTCGACGACGAGGTCGCCGTCGAGGGCCAGGACACGCCGGGCCAGCCCGGAGAGGCCTCCCCCCGAAGGATCGGCGCCACCGCAGCCGTCGTCCGAGATCACCACGCTCACCGTCCGCTCGTCCTCGGTCAGGACGACCAGGATGTCATGTGCCCCCGCGTGCTTGACCGCGTTGGTGATCGCCTCCCGGGCCACGAAGTACAGGGCCGTCTCCACCTCGGAGACGGGCCTGCCGGCCAGTCCGTAGTGCACGGTCACCGGTACCGCCGACCGTTCGGCGACGCCCTCGAGCGCGTCCTGGAGCCCCAGCTCGTCGAGGGCCGTCGGGTAGATCCGCCAGGCCACGCTGCGCAGTTCGTCCAGCAGCCGGCGGGACTCGGCGTAGGCCTGGTCCACCAGTTCGGCGGTCCTGGCGGCGTCGGGGTCGTACCGGGCGCGACCCAGCAGCATGGCCAGCGCCACGCCCCGCTGCTGCACTCCGTCGTGCAGGTCGCGTTCGATCCTGCGCCGCTCGTCGTCGACGGCCCGCACGATGCCGGAGCGGGTCGCGGTCAGCTCGGCGATGCGCCTGCGCATCAGCTCCTGCCCGGCCGGTCCCAGGAAGCGGCCGGCCAGGAGGCGGTCGGCGGCGTCGACCGCGAGGACCGCCGACGCGGCCAGCGCCAGCGCGACCGTGCCGATCGTCAGGCCGAGCACCCAGTCGCTGGTGATCAGTTTCACACCGGGCAGTTCCAACGGCACGGAGTCGGACGCGCCCGAGGCCAGGTCCCACAGCCCGCCGAAGAGGAAGAGCCCGCCGGTGAACAGGCTCACCGCGCAGACGTATCCGCCGGCCACGCCGAGCACACCGCGCGCGGCCAGGAAGGCGCAGCCGCCCTGCGCCGCCGGGCCCGCCCCGCGGCGGGCGGCCGGGGAGGAGGGGACGCCCGGCCGCGCCGTACCGGCTGCGGGCCGGAAGGAGCGCGGCGTGCCGTGGCCGAGCCGACGCGCCAGCCGGGCCCGTTCCAGTGCCACCAGCCGGGCGGCGGCGCGGTCCACGGCGGGCCGCGCCGCCGGTATCACGGCCGCGGGCCGGAGCAGGCAGACGAAGAACAACTCGGCCAGGCCCAGGATCGTACCGGTGACGATCCCCGCCAACACGCGCGCGATCCGATCGGCCGACATGGTCGCGGAGTCTAGGCGTCGCGCCGGCGCAGTACGGCATGGCCCGCCGCCACCGCCGCCGCCGTCCACGCGAGCAGCCAGGCGAGTCCCTCGCCCGCCGGGTAGGGGATGGGGCCGCCGGTCGGGTTGTCGGTGCTGCCCATGAACGCCAGCCCGGCCGGCAGCGGCATGCGCAGCGCCGCCTCCAGCGCCGGGGGCGCACCGGTCGCCGCCAGCAGCAGCGGCAGGCCCATCAGCAGCATGAACACCGCGGTCAGCGTGCCCGCCGCGCTGCGTATCGCGGCTCCCGCACCGATCGTGATCACCGACACCAGGGCGAAGAAGACGCCGACGCCCAGCAGGTCGAGGGCGGTCTGCGCGGGCGGCAGGGTGACGTGGCCGTCGAACGGCTCGCCGGACAGCACGACGTGGACGGCCGCCGCCGCCGCGCCGCCGGACACCACTCCCGCCGTGAACGCCACCGCCGCCGCCACCAGCGCCTTGGCCGCGAGCATCCGGCCGCGGACCGGGACGGCCTGCAGGGTGGTGCGGATGCCGCCCGAGGAGTACTCCGAAGTGATCATCAGCATCGCCGCCGCGACCGGTGCGAACTGGGCGAAGATCGTCGCCGAGACCACCGGTTCGCCCGCGGGGAGGCTCGCCGTCCCGCCGTCGCGGAGCGTCTCCGTCGCCGTGGCCCCGCCCAGCGTCAGGGCGCTCAGCACCATGAGCACGACGGTGCCCGCCAGGCACCACCAGGTCGACCGGACCGACCACAATTTCGCCCACTCGGCGGCGGCCGCCCGGCCCAGTTCACCGATCCCCATCGTTCACACCTCCGCCTTCCGGGCGCCGTACTCCACGCTGCCCGCGGTCAGTTCCTCGTAGGCCTGCTCCAGTGAGGCCTCGCGCGTGCTCAGGCCGTGCAACCGGATGCCCGCCTCGTACGCCAGGTCGCCGATCCGCTCGATCCCGGCGCCGGTGGCGACCAGCTCGTTCTCACCCGGCCGCTCCACCCGAATCCCCGCGGCGGCGAGCCGTACGGAGAAGTCGCCCGCGTGCGGGCTGCGGACGACCACGGCGGTCAGCGCGCTGTCGGCGATGACCTCCGCCAGCGGCGCGTCCCTGATCAGGCGGCCCCGGCCGATCACCACCAGGTGGTCGGCGGTCAGCTGCATCTCGCTCATCAGGTGGCTGGAGACGAAGACCGTGCGGCCCTCGCCGGCCAGCGAGCGCATCAACCGGCGCACCCAGCGCACGCCGTCGGGGTCGAGCCCGTTGACAGGCTCGTCGAACATCAGCACCTCGGGGTCGCCCAGCAGCGCGCCCGCGATGCCGAGCCGCTGGCTCATCCCCAGAGACAGCGCACCGGCGCGCCGGTGCGCCGCGTCCGCCAGCCCGACCGCTTCGAGGACCTCCTCCACCCGGCTCCCCGCGATGCCGTTGCTGCGCGCCAGCGCCAGCAGATGCGCGCGGCAGCTGCGCCCCGGATGCACCGCGCGCGCGTCGAGCAGTGCACCGACCGTCCGCAGCGGGTGCCTGATCTCGTGGTACGGCACGCCCCCGACGAGCGCCGTCCCGGCCGTCGGGCGGTCGAGGCCGAGGATCATCCGCATCGTGGTGGACTTGCCCGCTCCGTTCGGCCCGAGGAAGCCGGTGACCGCGCCCGGCTTCAGCTCCAGCGACAGGTCCTCCACGGCCGTCCGGTCGCCGTAGCGCTTGCTCAATCCCTTTAGGCTGATCACGCCGGCCACGCTAGGCGTCCGCCGGGCCGCCCGCCATGGGGGCGGACCGCCGACCCGTATGGCGGGAAACCGTAACGCGCCCGGGCGGCGCGGGCTAGCTCGTCACCGCCAGGGCGAGGGGCAGCACGGCCGGGGCTCCGGCGTGGCGGAGCAGCGCGGCCCCCAGTGTCATGGTCCAGCCGGTGTCGACGCGGTCGTCGACCAGCAGGACCGGGCCGCCCGCCTCGGCGACCGCCGCACCGAGGGCGGAGGGCATGGCGAGCGTGGCCCGGATGGCCTGGACCCGCTGGGCGCTGTTGAAGCGCTGCGCGGGCGGTCCGGACCGGTAGCCCAGGTCGCCCAGGTAGGACAGGCGCCCGACCTGGGCCAGCCGCTCGGCCAGGCTGCGCACCAGCAGCGGACGGCTGGCCGAGGGCACCGCGACCACGGCGACCGGGCGCTGCGCCCACTGCCAGGACGACAGCACGGTGACCACCGCGGCGAACACGTCGTCGGGGACGGGGCCGTCGGGAGCGCCATCGGCCAGCAGCCCGCGCAGCCGGTTGCCCCAGCCGATGTCGGTGAGCCTGCCCAGGACCCGGCCGGGCTCGGCGCCCAGCTCGGGCTTGATCCGGCCCTTGAGGTCGCTCAGCCCGGTCGGCCACTGCCGGCGCGCCTCGATCTCCACGCCGGGCCGGTGCAGGCTCTCGGCGGCGCGCTCGACCGCACGGGCCTCGACCTCGGGCGAGCGGTGCGTCCCGGTGCAGTTGTCGCAGCGCCCGCACGGCGTGGCGGAGTCGTCGTCCAGCCGGCGGCGGAGGAACTCCTCGCGGCACCCGGTGGTGTCGAGGTAGTCGAGCATGGCCTTCTGCTCGGCCTCGCGCTCGGCGGCGACCCGGGCGTAGCGGTCCGCGTCGTAGTCCCACGGCTCACCGGTGGCCTCCCAGCCGCCCTTGACCCGGCGCACCGCGCCGTCGACGTCCAGGACCTTGAGCATGCTCTCCAGCCGGGTCCGGCTGAGGTCGACCCGGCTCTCCAGGGCGGCGGTGGACATGACCCCGCCGTCGGCCAGCGCGGCCAGCACGGTGCGCACGACCTGCTCGGGGGGGAAGGCCAGCGAGGCGAAGTAGGACCAGATCTCCCGGTCCTCGGCGCCGGGCAGCAGGATCACCTCGGCCCGCTCGACCCCGCGCCCGGCGCGGCCGACCTGCTGGTAGTAGGCGACCGGCGACGGCGGGGCGCCGACGTGGACGACGAAGCCCAGGTCGGGCTTGTCGTAGCCCATGCCCAGTGCGGAGGTGGCGACCAGCGCCTTGATCTTGTTGTCGAGCAGCGCCTGCTCGGCGGCGAGCCGTTCGGCCTGCTCGGTCTGGCCGGAGTAGGCGGCCACCTCGTGGCCCTGCTCGCGCAGGTAGGCGGCGATCTCCTGGGCGGCGGCCACGGTGAGCGTGTAGACGATGCCGGAGCCGGGCAGCTCGTGCAGGGTCTGGGCGAGCCAGGCCAGGCGCTGCTCGGCGCCGCGGAGCCGTACGACGCCCAGGTGGAGGCTCTCGCGCTCCAGCGGCCCGCGCAGCACGAGCGTCTCCTCGCCGAGCTGCTCGGCGACGTCGCGGGTGACGCGGGCGTTGGCGGTGGCGGTGGTGGCCAGCACCGGCACGCCCTCGGGCAGCTCCTCGAAGAGGGTGCGCAGCCGCCGGTAGTCGGGGCGGAAGTCGTGGCCCCAGTCGGAGATGCAGTGCGCCTCGTCCACCACGACCAGGCCCGCGCTCTCGGCGAGCTCGGGCAGGACCTGGTCGCGGAACTCGGGGTTGTTGAGCCGTTCGGGGCTGACCAGCAGCACGTCGACCGTGCCCTCGGCCACCTGCCCGTAGATCTGCTCCCACTCCTCGGGGTTGGCCGAGTTGACGGTGACCGCGTGGATCCCGGCCCGCTCGGCGGCGGCGATCTGGTTGCGCATCAGGGCCAGCAGCGGTGAGACGATGACCGTCGGCCCCTCGCCCAGCTCGCGCAGGAGCGCGGTGGCGATGAAGTAGACCGCCGACTTGCCCCAGCCGGTGCGCTGCACCACCAGGACCCGGCGCCGGTCCATGACCAGCGCCTTGATCGCCGACCACTGGTCGTCGCGCAGCCGGGCGTGCTCTCCGGCGAGCGCCCGCAGGCGCTCCTCGGCCTCCTGGCGCAGCATCTGCTCTTCGCTCACTGGTCATTGCTATCAGGTCCCGGTGACGGTTTCGTCCAGTCGCGCCGTCCGGCCGTACGCCGGGTGCGGGCCGCGCCGTCGGCGGGCCCGGGAGCCGGGGCGGACGGCGCGGCTCCCGCCGGAGGTCAGATCTCCTCCACCGACCCGCACTCCCCTTCCTTCATCGGAGCCTCGCCGTCGGCGTAGGCGTCCTGCAGCGGGCCGTCACCGCCGCCCTCGGACCGGAAATCGGGGCGGTGGAAGCGGCCGGTGGAGTCGCACTCCACTCCCGCGTTCCACCCGTCGACGCTGTCGCCCTCCCAGTGGCGGAGCCTGCCGCCGGGCTCGTCCCGCCAGAACTCGTGGCGTGACTTGGTGTAGGCCATCACCCGGACGATGGGCCCGGTCTTGCCCGCGGGCCGGACCGCGTAGACGAACCGCGCCTCGTAGGTCACCACCAGCAGGGGGCCGACCTCCTTGTCCCTGCCCGGCGCCGCGGAGAGCAGGCTCTGCTCGTCGAGGTAGGCGGCCTCCAGCAGGCTTCTGCTGACCTTGTAGGCCGCACGGACGTCCTTGGCCGGGAAACGTCCCACGGCCTCGGCCTCCGGGACCTCGATCCCCGCGATCCCCTCGGCGAACCCCTCCGAGGGGGATCCTTTGAACGGCGCATCCTCGGTGATCACGGCCGGGTCCGCCATCGCCTCCTCGGCGGCCCTGCCCACCGTTCCGATCACTCCGCAGCCGGTCAGTGCGCCCGCCAGGCACACGGCCGCGACCACCCGTCCCAGCCCGTGTCCACGCATCGCCGGATCATATTCGATGTGATCTCCACCGTTACGTCCGGATACGGGCACCGGCGAGGACGTGGTTTCATGAGGCTCACTATGGACGTCACCACCTGGTATCTCGAGCAGACCTCCCCGGCGGACCTGCGACCCGCCAAGCCCCCGGCGATCGAGCTCGACGTCGTGCGCGCCGAGGTCCCCTCCCCGGAGTTCAGCCGTTTCCTCTACACCGCCGTCGGCGGCGACTGGCAGTGGACCGACCGGCTGCCGTGGACCTGGCGGCAGTGGGCGGACTTCCTGGACCGGGGCGTGGAGACCTGGGTGGCCTACCACCGCGGCACCCCCGCCGGATACGCCGAGTTGCTCCCGCAGAACGACGCGGCCGTCGAGATCACCTCCTTCGGCCTCCTGCCCTGGGCGATCGGCAGGGGCGTGGGCGGGCACCTGCTGGAGGCCGGTACGGCACGCGCCTGGGACCTGGCCGGGCGCCGGCCGGACCGCGAGCCGACCCGCCGGGTGTGGCTGCACACCTGCTCCCTGGACGGCCCGGCGGCGCTGGCCAACTACCGGGCGCGCGGGTTCCGGGTCTACGACGCGAGGACCGGTGTCCCCGGCGACGCGGACGAGGGGTCCACCCCCGGGCCCTGGCCCGGTGCCGGTCCGCGCGACCGGGGGTGACGGGAGAGGGCCGGCGTCCCCGCCGCGCCCGGCGGCACCGGTTCCCCGGCCGTGACCGCGGCGGCCCCGTGCAGCCGCCGGGGCCGCGGATGGCGGCGGCACGGCGGCCGGCTTCGGCGTTGAAGTCGCGGGCACCCCTTGTTCTTCGGCACAATGTTCGATATGGCCCGACGGACGACCACGCCCCCCGCTGACGAGGACTTCGAAGAGCGGATCGTCGACATCGACGTTTCCGCCGAGATGCGCACCAGCTTCCTCGAGTACGCATACTCGGTGATCTACCAGCGCGCGCTGCCCGACGCCCGGGACGGCCTCAAGCCGGTCCAGCGCCGCATCCTCTACTCGATGAGCGAGATGGGCCTGCGGCCCGACCGGGGGCACGTCAAGTCGTCACGGGTCGTCGGCGACGTCATGGGCAAGCTCCACCCGCACGGCGACACCGCCATCTACGACGCGCTGGTCCGCATGGCGCAGCCGTTCTCCATGCGGCTGCCGCTGATCGACGGGCACGGCAACTTCGGCTCCCCCGACGACCTGCCCGCCGCGATGCGCTACACCGAGGCGCGCCTGGCCGCCGCGGCCATGGCCATGGTGCAGTCGATCGACGAGAACACCGTCGACTTCAAGCCCAACTACGACGGCCAGGAGACCGAGCCCACGGTCATGCCGTCGGCGTTCCCCAACCTCCTGGTCAACGGCGCCACCGGCATCGCGGTCGGCATGGCGACCAACATGGCCCCGCACAACCTCGGCGAGGTCGTCGCCGCCGCCCGCCACCTGATCAAGAAGCCGGACGCCACGCTCGAGGACCTGATGCGGTTCGTCCCGGGCCCCGACCTGCCCACGGGCGGCACGATCATCGGGCTGGACGGCATCCGCGACGCCTACGCCCGCGGCCGGGGCACCTTCCGGATGCGCGCCAAGTGCGCGGTCGAGCAGGTCAGCCCCCGGCGCAAGGGCATCGTCGTCACCGAGCTGCCGTTCAACGTGGGCCCCGAGCGCGTGGTCACCAAGATCCGTGAGCTGGTCACGGCCAAGAAGCTGCACGGCATCTCCGACCTGAAGGACCTCAGCGACCGCCACCGCGGCCTGCGGCTGGTCATCGAGATCAAGAACGGCTTCATCCCGGAGGCCGTGCTGGAGGAGCTCTACCGGCTGACGCCGATGGAGGAGACCTTCGGCATCAACAACGTGGCGCTGGTCGACGGCCAGCCCCGCACGCTCGGGCTGCGCGAGCTGCTCCAGGTCTACGTGGACCACCGCCTCGACGTGGTCCGCCGGCGCTCGGCCCACCGCCGCCGCAAGCGCGAGGAGCGCCTGCACCTCGTCGAGGGCCTCGTCGTCGCCCTGCTCAACATCGACGAGGTCATCCGCGTCATCCGTTCCTCCGACGACTCCGCCCAGGCCCGTGAGCGCCTGATGGCGGCCTACGAGCTGTCGGAGATCCAGGCCGCCTACATCCTCGACACCCCGCTGCGCCGGCTGACCCGCTACGACAAGCTGGAGCTGGACCGGGAGCAGGAGACCCTGCGTGAGGAGATCGCCGAGCTGACGGCGATCCTGTCCTCGGAGGACCGGCTGCGCAAGGTCGTCTCCGACGAGCTCGCCCAGGTGGCCAAGACCTACGGCACCCCCCGCCGCACGGTCCTGCTGGAGGCCTCCGGCGCCCCCCGGAAGACCGCGGCGCCGCTGGAGCTGGAGGTGCCCGACGACCCGTGCCTGGTCCTGTTCTCCTCCACCGGCCTGCTGGCCCGTACGGCCGACGCCTCTCCGCTGCCCCGCGAGGGCGGACGGTCCCCCCACGACGTGCTGGTCTCCGCGGTGCGGAGCACGGTCCGGGGCGAGGTGGGCGTGGTCACCAGCCAGGGCCGGATGATCCGGGTCCAGGTCGTGGACCTGCCGACGCTCCCTCCGTCGTCGGATCCGCCGTCCCTGTCCGGCGGCCACCCGGTCTCCGAATACGTCGCGCTGAACCCCGGGGAGACGGTCGTGGGCATCGGCTCCCTCGATCCCGACGGGCCCGGCCTGGCACTGGGCACCGCTCAGGGCGTGGTCAAGCGGGTCGTGCCCGACTATCCGGCCAACCGCGACGATTTCGAGGTCATCGGGCTCAAGGACGGCGACACCGTGGTGGGCGCGGCGGAGCTGACCTCCGAGGAGCACGATCTGGTCTTCATCACCTCCGACGCCCAGCTCCTGCGCTTCTCCGCCTCGATCGTGCGGCCCCAGGGACGTCCGGCGGGCGGCATGGCCGGCATCCGGCTGGACGGGGGCTCCCGGGTGATCTGGTTCGGCGCCGTGGATCCGGCCCTGGAGTCCAGAGTCGTGACGATCGCCGGTTCCTCCACCGCCCTGCCCGGCACCCAGACCGGCGGAGTCAAGATCTCCGATTTCGCCGAATACCCGGCGAAGGGCCGTGCCACCGGCGGCGTCCGCGCCCAGCGGTTCCTCAAGGGTGAGGACGTGCTGCTGCTCGCCTGGGCGGGCCCCGGACCGGCGCGCGCCGTCTCGGCCACCGGCAAGCCGGTCCCGCTCCCCGAGGAGCTCGGCCGCCGGGACGGTTCGGGCCTCCGCCTCACCCACGCGGTCGCGGCCGTGGGCGGCGCCCTGGGATCCTCGCCGGGCTCCTCCGCCGATGCCGACGGACGGGCCCCGCAGGCGGCCGACTAGGTCCGCGCTCCCGGGTCGGGGAAGGCACGCAGGCGCCTCAGCCGACCCGGGAGCCCCGTCACGGCCTCACGCCACGCAGAGGCAGAACGGATGGCCGGCCGGGTCCAGATACACGCGGAACGAGCCGCTCTCGTCCGGCTGGTGCGTGTGCTTGACCGCGCCCAGCGCCAGGACGGCCGCCTCGGCCTCGTCGAGGTCGTCCACGGTCAGGTCCAGGTGGAGCTGCTGGGGGCGGGCGGGATCGGGCCAGTCCGGCGGCTGGTGGTCCGGCGCCTTCTGGAACGAGATGCGCTCCGCCTCCTCGGCTCCGCGGATGGTCACCCAGTCGTCCTCGACCGTGGTGATCTTCCAGTCGAGGAGCGCGCTGTAGAAGCCGGCCAGGCGATCAGGGTCCGGACAGTCGAGGACGACGGCCCGCATGCGTGCGATTCCCACGGTTCCTCCCAGGTGTCACCGGTGAAAACCCCATGGCGGTGTTGCGCATGGTCGGAACCTCCCTTCCCCCGGCTCATCGGTTCATGCACGACCGATCAGGCCGGTGATCCCTGGAGGGCGGACCTGATGGCCGCCAGCAGTTGCCGCGGCTCACCGGCCTCCCAGAAACGGACGATCCGGGCCACCTCCTCGTCCGGCCGGAACTCCCCGCCACCTCCCGGCCCGAAGCATCCGGCGTCCGCGAGGGCCACCAGGAGCGGGTCGTCCTCGCCGAGCGCCTCCACGTAGGCCGTCGCGTCCAGCAACGCCAGCGCCGAGCGCGCATTGCGCCCCCCGTCACGGGGCTCCACGCGGTCCAGCTTCTTCCTGGCCTGGGCGCGCAGGTATCCGGCCAGGGATTCGGTTCTGCTCATGGCCCTTCCCGAGATTCTCTACTTTGCGTCATATCATCATCACCTAAAGTGATCTGCGATGGCGCGATCTTAGCCCAGAAGGCCGGGAGTGGGACCCCGGAAACCTCGATGAAACGGACATGAGGGATCATCGACGTTGTTGATTTCACCGACCGAAGGGTGGGCCTGTGAGTGCGTTCGACGACCTGCTGACCGCCAACGAGAAGTTCTCCGCCGCGTTCACCGACGCGGAGCTGACCGGTAAGGCGGCCCGGGGACTGGCCGTCGTCACCTGCATGGACTCGCGTATCGACCCGCTGGGCGTGTTCGGCCTGAAGCCCGGTGACGCCAAGATCCTGCGCAACGCCGGGGCCCGGGTCACCGACGACGTGCTGCGGACGCTCGTCCTGGCCGTCTATCTCCTGGGCGTGAACCGGGTGCTGGTCATGCCGCACACCGACTGCGGCATGTCGAAGGTCACCGACGACGACGTGCACGGACTCGCCGCCCGGCACGGCGTCGACACCCGCAGCCTGGAGTTCCACACGGTCCCCGACCAGGACGCCGCGCTCCGCCACGACCTGGTCAGGATCAGGACCAGCCCCTTCCTTCCGGAGGGGCTGCCCGTCGGCGGCGCCATCTACGACGTCCGCACCGGAAAGCTCGTGCCGGTCGAGCTGTGAGTCCCGCTCCGCCTGGAAGGCCGCAGCGGCCTTCCAGGCGGCTCAGGCGTCGATGTGGTCGCGGTCGACCTCGGCCGCGCTGCCGACGATGAACTCCCGGCGCGGGGCCACGTCGCTGCCCATGAGGAGGTCGAAGATGCGCTCGGCCTCCTGGACGTCCTCGATCCGGACCCGGCGCAGGGTCCGGTGCCGGGGCTCCATGGTCGTCTCGGCCAGCTGGTCGGCGTCCATCTCGCCCAGGCCCTTGTAGCGCTGGACCGGGTCCTTCCACCGCTTGCCGCGCCGTTCGAGGTCGCGCAGCACCCGGTGGAGCTCGGCGTCGGAGTAGCAGTAGACGTACTTCTCCTTGCCCCGTCCCGGGTTGGTGATCTCGATCCGGTGCAGCGGCGGGACCGCCGCGAAGACCCGGCCGGCCTCCACCAGCGGCCGCATGTAGCGGTGGAACAGGGTCAGCAGCAGGCAGCGGATGTGCGCACCGTCGACGTCGGCGTCGGCCATCAGGATGACCTTGCCGTATCGTGCGGCCTCGAGGTCGAACGACCGGCCGGAGCCCGCCCCGATGACCTGGATGATGGCGGCGCACTCGGCGTTCTTGAGCATGTCGGCGACGGACGCCTTCTGCACGTTCAGGATCTTGCCGCGGATCGGCAGCAGCGCCTGGAACTCCGAGTCGCGCGCCGCCCGGGCGGTGCCCAGCGCCGAGTCGCCCTCGACGATGAACAGCTCACTGCGGTCCACGTCGTCGCTGCGGCAGTCGACCAGCTTGGCCGGGAGCGCCGAGTTCTCCAGGGCGGTCTTGCGCCGCTGGTTGTCGCGGTGCTCGCGGGCCGCGATGCGGGCCTTGGCCGCCGCGGTGATCTTCTCCAGGACCGCGCGCAGCTGGGGCTTGAGCGTGCGGGAGGGGTTGGTGAAGAACTCCTTGAGCTCCCGGGAGACGACGTGGGAGACGATCCTGCTGGCCGCCGCCGTGCCCAGGACCTCCTTGGTCTGTCCTTCGAACTGCGGCTCGGGCACCCGGACGGTCACCACGGCGGTGAGCCCCTCCACGATGTCCTCGCGGGTGACCGGCGCGTCGTTGCTCTTGAGCAGGCGCGTCTCCCGTAGCTGCTCGTTCACCGTGCGCACCAGGGCCCGCTCGAAGCCGGTGACGTGGGTGCCGCCCTTCGGCGTGGCGATCACGTTGACGAAGGAGCGGACGGTGGCGTCGTAGCCCTTGCCCCAGCGCAGCGCCACGTCCACGGTGAGCTCGCGCTGGACCTCGGTGGAGGTCATGTGGCCCAGGTCGTCGAGGACCGGGACCGTCTCGTGGAAGTGGCCGACCCCCTGCAGGCGCAGCACCTCGCAGACGGCCTCGTCGCGGGCGAGGAAGTCGGTGAACTCGGAGATGCCCCCGTCGAAGCGGAACTCCTCCTCGGAGGGCTCCTCGCCGCGGCTGTCGCGCACGGACAGGGTGAGTCCCGGCACGAGGAACGCGGTCTGGCGGAGGCGGACGTGGATCTCGTCGAGGGAGACCTCGGCCTCGGGCAGGAAGATCTGGCGGTCCGCCCAGAACCGGACGCGCGTGCCGGTGACGTCGCGGGCGAGCGGACCGCCGTCGCGCAGCCCCGACTTCTTCTTGAACTTGGCGGTGGGCCCGTCTCCGTCGAAGACCCCGGGGACGCCCCGGCGGAAGCTGATCTCGTGGATCCGGCCCTCGCGGTCGACCTCCACGTCCAGCCGGGAGGACAGGGCGTTCACCACGGAGGCGCCGACGCCGTGCAGGCCTCCGGAGGCGGCGTAGGAGCCGCCGCCGAACTTTCCGCCCGCGTGGAGCTTGGTGTAGACGAGCTCCACGCCGGCCAGGCCGCTCTTGGGCTCGACGTCGACCGGGATGCCGCGGCCGTTGTCCCGGACCTCGATCGAGCCGTCGGGGTGGAGCTCGACCTCGATGCGCGTGCAGTGACCCGCCAGCGCCTCGTCGACCCCGTTGTCCACGATCTCCCACAGGCAGTGCATGAGACCGCGGCTGTCGGTGGACCCGATGTACATGCCCGGGCGCTTGCGGACGGCTTCGAGCCCCTCCAGCACCGACAGATGACGGGCCGTATAACCCGCCTCCGTGCTAACTGCGGTCACACCCACTCCCACTCTGCTCGAACACGTGTGCGCAGCTTACCGTTCTTCCCGCCGCGGCGCGTCCCAGCTTGCCAGCAGGGACCGGGCCGCGTTACCCCCGGCGAGATCTCCGTCACTCCCGGCGGCATTCCGCTCTCGGCGTACTCGCAGGTCGATTGGGAACGTCCGCATCCGGTTAGATGTTGTCTCAAGTGACTGACGCCCGATCCCCCACGTCGGGGATGACCCGAAAGGCGATACGTGACTGGAGCTCTCGCCCCCGCCAAGCCGTTGACGGCCACGGACCGCTGTGACCGGTGCGGCGCCCAGGCTTACATCCGCGCCACCCTTCCCGTCGGTGGGGAGCTGCTGTTCTGCGCCCACCACGGGCGGCAGCACGTAGCCGTGCTGAGGGACAAGGGTGCCGACATTCAGGACGAGTCGGCACGTCTCAGCGCGACCCCCTCCACCGCAGGCAACGACGAAAGATAAGGGTCCTCGCTTCATCGGACCCGATAGTGATATCGGGCCGACGCCGTGAAACCCAGCCGC
Source organism: Planomonospora sp. ID91781 (assembly GCF_015711595.1). NCBI lineage: Bacteria > Bacillati > Actinomycetota > Actinomycetes > Streptosporangiales > Streptosporangiaceae > Planomonospora > Planomonospora sp. ID91781. Next base: position 2,092,550 of record NZ_JABTEY010000002.1, read on the forward strand.
TCGTAGAGTGACCGGGCCGCGGTGTTGGCCTCCACCACACATAGATACGCATGCCGAGCGCCCTGCTCCCGCCCGTGCGAGAGCAGGGCGTTCAGTATGCGCCGCGCATGGCCCCGCCTCCGTGCGTGCGCCGCCGTGGCCATGCAGTAGACGCCCAGCCACTCCCCCTGGACGACCCCCCGCCCCACCGCCTCCGCTCCGAGGGAGCCGTAGACGGCGGGCACCCCGGTGAGGATGCGGCGAGCCGTCTCCCGGGCGTCATCGCCGCCCCTGCCGTCCACGCTCCACCAGACGTCCAGCCAGTCGGCGCCCGGTTCCGCCGCGAGCCGGACCTCCGCCCCGGACCAGCCGTCCTCCGGCGCGCCGGCGCCCCCGCCCGGCTCCGCACCCTCCTCCGGCGCCGGAACGCCTCCCGATGCCGGACCCGCCCCCGGGACCGGGGCCCCTCCCCTCCCGGCGCCCGGCGCGACCGGCTCCAGCGGCGCGACCATCACCAGGGTGGGATCGACGACCCGGTAGCCGCGCGCCTCCAGCAGGCCGTCCAGTCCCGGTGCCGCGCCCGGGCCCACGGAGAACGCGCAGGGCAGCCCCTGCCCGGCGTAGAACTCCTCCGCCGCGTCCACGGCCGGCTCCAGGTCCCGCCTGCCTCCGAGCGGCAGGACCGAGTTGGCCCGTTTGGTGACCCCGCCCGCGGTGCGCAGCGTCCACCCGCCGGAGTCCGTCCGGCCGAGGGCCGGCCACGCCCGGTCGACCAGGCGGTCGAACACGTCGTCCGTCATGATCCAAGATCATATAATCTTCCCGCCGCCTTCCGTTCCCGGGTACCGCCGCTCCCCGGCCCGGTGACCCTCGGCAGGCCCCTAAGCTCGGGAACCGTGCTGATTCTGCTGCCTCCCTCGGAGGGCAAGGCCGCGGCGGGTGACGGTCCCGCCCTTGACCTGTCCTCCCTGAGCTTCCCGTCCCTGCCCCGGCAGACCGTCCTGGAGGCGCTGACCGCACTGTGCGAGCGGCCGGAGGCCCGAACCGTGCTCGGCCTGTCGGAAGGCCAGACCGGCGAGGTCGCGAAGAACCTGCTGCTGCGGACCGCGCCCGCGCTGCCGGCCGCCGAGCTCTACACCGGAGTGCTCTACGACAACCTCGGCCTCGCCTCCCTGCCCCCGGAGGCCGCCGGGCGGGCGGCGGAGAGCCTGCTGATCTTCTCCGGCCTCTGGGGACTGCTCCGGATCACCGACCGGGTCCCGCCGTACCGGCTGTCCATGGCGGTGAGGCTCCCGCCGATCGGCGGACTGGGCGCCTTCTGGCGCTGTGCGCTCACCCCGGTGCTCGACGCCGAACCGGGCCTGGTCGTGGACCTGCGCTCCAGCACCTACACGGCGGCCTGGCAGCCGGGCGGCCGGGGAGTGGCGGTGCGGGTGCTCAGGGACGGGAAGGTCGTCAGCCACATGGCCAAGGCCACCCGGGGGGTGATCGCCCGCAGCCTGCTGGAGGGCGGCGCCGACCCGCGGACCCCGGACGAGCTGGCCAAGGTCCTCGGCGATCTCGGCCACGTGGTCAGGCTCGGGCCCGCGCCGGGCGGCAGGCGCCCGTGGACCCTGGACGTCCTGGTGTGAGGACTGCCGGAACCGCCGGAGAGGGCTTCGCCGCGAGGACGGGGATTCGCCCGCTCCGGAGCCGCCGGTCCGGGCGCGACACCCGACGAGAGGGCCCGCGCCGGTCGGCGCGGGCCCTCTCGTCGCAGAGATCCGCGGGATGGCCGTGGCGTTCCACCACGGCCGTCCCGGAGACGGGGACCTAGTCCAGGTAGTCGCGCAGGACCTGGGACCGGGACGGGTGACGGAGCTTGGACATGGTCTTCGACTCGATCTGGCGGATGCGCTCGCGCGTCACCCCGTAGACCTTGCCGATCTCGTCCAGGGTCTTCGGCTGGCCGTCGGTGAGGCCGAACCGCATGGAGACCACTCCCGCCTCGCGCTCGGACAGCGTGTCCAGGACGGAGTGGAGCTGCTCCTGCAGCAGCGTGAAGCTGACCGCGTCCGCCGGGACGATGGCCTCGGAGTCCTCGATGAGGTCACCGAACTCGCTGTCGCCCTCCTCGCCCAGCGGGGTGTGGAGGGAGATCGGCTCACGGCCGTACTTCTGGACCTCGATGACCTTCTCGGGGGTCATGTCGAGCTCGCGGGCCAGCTCTTCGGGAGTCGGCTCGCGACCGAGGTCCTGCAGCATCTGCCGCTGGACGCGGGCCAGCTTGTTGATGACCTCGACCATGTGGACCGGGATGCGGATGGTCCGCGCCTGGTCGGCCATGGCCCGGGTGATCGCCTGCCGGATCCACCACGTGGCGTAGGTGGAGAACTTGTAGCCCTTGGTGTAGTCGAACTTCTCGACCGCGCGGATCAGGCCCAGGTTCCCCTCCTGGATCAGGTCCAGGAAGAGCATGCCGCGGCCGGTGTAGCGCTTGGCCAGCGAGACCACCAGGCGGAGGTTGGCCTCCAGCAGGTGGTTCTTGGCCCGGCGGCCGTCCTCGGCGATCCACTCCAGCTCCGCGCGGACGTCCACCGGCAGCTTGTCGCCGTCGGTGCCGAGCTGCTCCTCGGCGAACAGGCCCGCCTCGATGCGCTTGGCGAGCTCGACCTCCTGCTCGGCGTTGAGCAGGGGGACCTTGCCGATCTGCTTGAGGTAGTCCTTGACCGGGTCGGCCGTGGCTCCGGCGGCGGCGACCTGCGCCACGGGGGCGTCGTCGTCGTCGTCGGAGAGGATCAGCACCTCTTCCTCGCTCTGCGGGGCGGCCACGTCGGCGGCGACCTCGGGCTTGGCCTCCTCGTCGGCCTCGACCTCGGGCTCCGCCTCGACCTCGACGTCCTCGACCTCCACCTCGAGGTCGAAGTCCTCGATCTCGACGTCCTCGAGGTCGATCTCCTCCTCGTCCTCCCCGGCGGCGGCCTTCGGCTTCGGGTCGGCCTTGGGCGCGAGCGTCTCGGGGCCGGCGCTCTTGGCGGGTCCGGAGGAGGGCTTCTTAGCGGCCGGGGCGACCTTCTTGGCCGGGGCCGCGGGCTTCTTGGGCGCAGGGACCGGTGCGGGCTCGGAACCGCCGACGACCGCGGTGACGGTCTCCGGCTGCTCCTTGGCCGCCGCGGCTGCGGTCTTGGTCTTCTTTACCGGGGCGGGTGCGGCGGGGGTCCGGCGCTTGGCCGGGGCCTTGGGCTTCTTGGGGCCCGCGGAGTCCTCGGCGGTCAGCCGTACGATGATGCCCTCTTTGCTGAGGTTGCGCAGGATTCCAGCGACCTGCGCCATCGGAATGTCCGCTTCCTCGACGGCCTTGCGGACATCCTCGGACTCGAGGAACCCCTGCGAGCGCCCCCGCTCCATCAGCTGCTGAATGACGGGCTCGTTCAGCTCGGATGGCTTCGAGCGAGTCGAACTTGCAGGCGACACGAACACCTCTCGAAGGAAAGCGTGACGAGAATGGACTCAGATGCCCGCTAGGGGCGGATGCCTCTAGTGGTGCTCAGAGAGGCCGCACGAACCGCGACGCACCTGCCCAGCATTCTGACATGACACCGTGATCCAAACGGCCGCCTCCTGGCGGTTGCCCTCCACCCTAGGCCGACGAAGACAGTAGTGCGTACGGAAGCGGGGCACCGATATCCGAAAGCAACCCTTATGACTGTTTCATTCAGTCACTCTTCGTGGTTGGCGGAACATGAATTGCAAGTACCGTGACGTCGTCATCCTGCTCATACCCCGCCAGCATGCGATCCACCAGGAAATCCAACAACATATGGGGACTACTGACAACTTCCGGCGGCGCTTCGGTAACGACCGAGCAAAGCTCCGCGAGCCCGGCGTCCAGCCCGCGCTTGCGGTTCTCCACCAGGCCGTCGGAGTACAGGACCGCGGTGTGGCCGGGCGGGACGCAGAACCTGAACTGCCGGCGGCTCGCCGGCCAGCCGAGCGGAGTGCCCGGCTCCCCGTCGCACAGCAGCGGCATGCCCTGGGGTGAGACCAGCAGGGGCGGCGGGTGCCCGGCCAGCGCCAGCGTGCCCTCGCCCGTCCCGGGTTCGACCACCATGTAGGCGAGGGTGGTAACCTGCTCCTCCTCCTCGGTCGCCTCGAAGACGCGGTCCAGACCGGTGAGCACGGCGGCGGGCGGCGGGTTGGTCAGAGCCAGGGCCCGCATCGCGTTGCGGATGCGACCCATCCCCGCCGCGGCCTTGACGCCCTTGCCCATGACGTCGCCGACCACGGCCGCGACCCGGCCGTCCTGCAGGACGAACGCGTCGTACCAGTCGCCGCCGACCTGCACGTGGCGGCTGCCCGAGCGGAACCGCTGGGCCAGCATGAGCCCCCGGACCACCGGCAGGCGGTCCGGCAGCAGGCTCCGCTGGAGCGTCTCCGCCGTGCGGTGCTCCCGCTCGAACAGGGTGGCCCGCTCGACGGCGAGCGCGCACTGCCCGGCGAGGGCCTCCAGGAAGACGCCGTCCTCCTGGGAGATCTTCTGAGGACGGGTGAAGGCGAACCGCAGCGCGCCCAGCGCACGGCCCGCGGCCAGCAGGGGCAGGCCCACCCAGGCCCGCTCGTCGCCGTGGGCGAGGAAGCCGTCGATCGCCTCCTCGTCGGCGCCGGCGTCGACCAGCTGGGCGCGCAGGCTCTCGGGCGACTCGGCGAAGACCGGGCGGCGGCTGTTCACCGCCATGGTCATCACGCTGGAGTGCGCGAGCGGGATCTCCTCGCCCGGCGCGCCCGGGACGTCGGGGATGCCGCCGTTGTTGACCAGCTTCAGCACCGACCGGTCGGAGTCGAGCAGCGCCACGGCCGACCGGTCGGCCGCCAGCGCCGTACGGCCCACGTCGATGATGACCTGGACGACCTGCTCCACCGTGAGCGCCTCGGCCAGCTGGGCCGTGGCGCCCTGCAGCCGTGCCGTGCGCAGGGCCGCGGCACCGAGCTGGTCGGTCAGCCGGCCGCGCATCTCCTCGGCCTCGCGCTGCGGGGTGACGTCGGTGTTCGCCCCGACCCACTCGACCACCCGGCCGTGCCGGATGATCGGTACGGCGCGCACCTCGAAGTAGCGGTAGCCGCTCGCCCGGGTGCGGACCCGGTAGCTCCACTCGAACATGTTCCGGCCGCGCAGGGCCTCACGCCACGCCTCCTCGGTGTGCGCGCGGTCGTCCGGGTGCACGGCCTCCAGCCAGCCGCCCGCGAGGTACTCCTCCAGCCCCTGGCCGGTGATGGCGCGCCACTGCGGCGCGTCCTCCCGGACCGCGCCGTTCGGGGCGGTGATCCACACGAGCTGCGACTGCGCCTCGACCAGCGAGCGGTAGCGCTCCTCGCTGCGCCGCAGGTTCTCCTCGACCAGCCTGCTCTCGGTGACGTCGACGCCCACCAGGCAGACCGCGCGGAACACGCCCTCGTCGTCGTGGACCGGCGAGAAGGTCAGCGACCAGTGACGGGTCTCCCCGTCGGCGGTGCGCACCCGGACGCGCTGGTCCCTCTCGAACCCGGCGCCCTCGACGACGGCGCGGACCGCCCCCTCGACCAGCGCGGTGAGGTCGGCGGGGAGCAGCTCACCCGGGGCGTGGCCCACCAGCCGCTCGGCGGGCAGGCCGACCATCTCGGCGAAGACCTCGTCCACCCGCTGGAACCGGCCGGCGGGGTCGAGGAAGGCGAAGGCGAACGGCGACTGAGACAGCAGGCCCTGCAGCAGGCCGGAGTCCGAGATGTCCACACCCGACTCCCGGGGACGGGGCACGGAGGTTTCGGCGCTCATGGTCGGCACCTCCGTCGCGTGCCAGGGTCTCCCACGAGGCACATCTCCAAACTTGCGAATTGGCGTAGCGCAGCTCCGGAGACCGGATCCTGCAGTACATCATCGGCGATGGGCGCCTTCAGGCGGAAGTCCCGCCCATGATGCGACGAACCTCCCCGGCCCGAAGACCGGGGTCTCCACGTTAACGCGACGGGGCTCCGGCGGGAGAGGAGATCCCCGCCTCCCGCGACCGGCGGACCGGCCGCCGGGACCCGCGGCCGCCGGATCCGCGCGGGAACACGGATCTCGCGGGTCTCCCGTCCCCGTCACCACGGGAGACGACGGGGCATCCATCACCCCCGCCACCCCTTCCACGCGCCGCGGTCGTCACCGTCGGCGCGTTCAAGCGTTCGCGGCCAGGACCCTAGCAGGATCGAGCCGGACCGTCCCGACAACTGCCCACCTCGCCTCCGCCGTCTCCTACCGGCAAGATCAGCCTACTGACTCCCGCCCGTTTTGGCTGCCCCTTCGCGGACACGTTCTTTACTTTCCTCCCTCCAGGAGGAGTCAACGATGGAGTCAGCTTTCCCGCCCCCCTCCGGGAGGCTTGACACCGGCGCGATAAGTTGTGGAATGAAAACGCACGTCCCCGCCGTCCACCCGGGGCCACGTCCCCGGTAACCCGGAGGAATGTGACATCCATGCCCGCTCTCGCCACCCGCTCCACCAGTGGTACGACCACATTCCACGAGTCCCTGAGCAGTCGGCTGGCCGCCGAGTTCCTCACCGTCCCCCCCGGCACCGTCGACCGCTGCGTGGCCGACGTCCGCGCCTGCACCGAGCATCTCGGCGTCGAGGCCACCCCCGAGGTCGTCGAACGGGTCGCCCGCGAACACCTGCTAGCCATCGTCAACTCCGCGCCGCCGCCGCGAAGTCCCCGGTAACATCGGGATCACCGAGCCGCGTTCCGCGCACCCATCGGCTCGGGAACGCGAGAAGGTTGGAACGTGAGCGAGCGCAGCGAGCGAGCCGGGGAACACAGCAGCCTTCGCTCATGCGCATCCCTCGCCGCAGGCGAGGAGTCCCGCATGAGCGAGCGCAGCGAGCGAGCCGGGGAACACAGCAGCCTTCGCTCATGCGCATCCCTCGCCGCAGGCGAGGAGTCCCGCATGAGCGAGCGCAGCGAGCGAGCCGGGGAACACAGCAGCCTTCGCTCATGCGCACCTCTCGCCGCAGGCGAGGAGTCCCGCATGAGCGAGCGCAGCGAGCGAGCCGGTGGGCCCGGCGGCCCGGGGTTCACCCGGTCGACGGAGGAGGCCGCTTGAGCCGCCGACACCGCAGGGACCCGAGGGAGACCCACGCGCCCGACGAGGTCTTCTCCGAGATGCTGCTGGCCGCCCGTGAGCTGCTCGCGGTGAGCAGCCCGCTGGACGCCGAGCTGATGGTCTCCGACATGGTCGGCGCCTGGTGGGGGCGGCGGCTGCGGCGCGGAGACGCCGAGCAGGTCCTCGGCGAGGGGCTGGTCGACTACGCCGCCAAGGCCGGCTCCCCCGCCGCGCTGACCCTGCTGATCGCACTGGCCTACCTCGGCACCGCCCGGCAGGCCGCCAAGGCCGAGGGCGCGGCGCTGGCGCTGATCGAACGCGACGTGGCCAGGCCCCGCTGGGCCGACCGGCTGGGGGCGGTGAAGCCGACCGGCTGCTACGTCTCCCGCGACGCCTACGGCGACCAGGACACCGTGGTCTGCACCTTCGGCTACCGCGGGGCGGACAGCGGCGAGGACCGGCACGCGCTGGTCATGGTCGTCGACTACAACATGCGGGGCATCGCCCGTGACGCGTGGGTCTCCTCCCACGTCGACAAGCTGCTGGAGCAGGCCAGGGCCGAGGCCGAGGCGAACCCGATGCTCCGCTTCGAGGAGATCGAGCCCCAGCAGGCCAGAGCCCTGCTGGAGTCGGCCATGAAGGCCACCGCCGAGTACGGCGACCGGAAGACGGCCGCGCCGGTCAGCGACAGCTACAGCGCCTACCACGCCTTCGCCCGCTCCCGGATCAAGGCGCTGCCCCCGGGCCGCAAGCGCCCGGCCCCGCTGCACAGCGAGGCCCCCTACAGCCGCGACCGCAGGGCGATGCTGGCGGCGGAGTTCCTCTCCTCGGACGCGGCCGAGCACCTGTCGGACCCCTCGGCGGCCTCCCGCTGCGCCGACCACATCATCGACTACGGCTGCGACCAGGACTTCGGCCGCCCGCTGCGGGTCAGCCCGACCAAGTGCGAGACGTTCCTGCTCGACTGGCTGCCGCGCAAGGTGATGCTGAGCCCCGCCGAGCAGGAGGCCGTGCCGTACGTCCTGTCGGCGTGGGCGCGCTTCACCGCGCCCCGCACCGGGCTGTCCGAGGAGGGGCTGCGGGCGACGCTCGACGGCATCTGGGAGGCCACGGCCCGCTTCCCGGAGACCTACCGCGATCCCACGACCTTCGGGCTGGACCGCGGCCTGGTGGAGCGGCTGCTCCCGGACGGCGACCTGTCCGCGCTGGCCCGGCGGGTGTTCGCCTTCCCTTTTCTGCAGGGCGAGCACGGCGAGGTCAAGCTCGACCTGCTCAACCCCGCCGACGAGGGCGACCGGCGGATCCTGCTGGAGATCGACCACGCCGGCGAGCCCGGCCGGTTCGACCGCGACGAGCACCTGGCCTGGCACGAGGAGATCGCCGCACGGCTGTGGGAGGGGGACCCGCCGCAGTTGTGGGAGGCGGCGCAGCGGCTGCTGGACCTCGGCCACGACCGGCACGAGGTGCTGCACGTGCTGATCGAGATCGCCGAGCGGATCGGTGACGACCCGGAGGAACTGGCCACCGCGCTCGATGACATCGCGGACATCCCCGACGAACCTCCGCTGTAGGGGAGCATCGTGGCGATCGATCTCAACGCCGACCTCGGCGAGGGCTACGGCATCTGGCGGCTGGGTGACGACGAGGCCCTGCTCGACGTGGTGACCAGCGCGAACGTCGCCTGCGGTTTCCACGCCGGTGATCCGCTGACCATCCGCCGCACCTGCGAGGCCGCGGTCGCCCGGGGGGTGCGGATCGGGGCGCAGGTCTCCTACCGGGACCTGGCCGGGTTCGGCCGCCGCGAGATGGAGGTGGATCCGGAGGAGCTCCGCGCCGAGGTGCTCTACCAGCTGGCGGCGGTGGACGGCGTCGCCCGCGCGGTGGGGGGCCGCGTCTCCTACGTCAAGCCGCACGGCGCGCTGTACAACCGCGTCTGCCGCGATCCCGAGCAGGCGGAGGCGGTCGCGGCGGCGGTCGCCGACTACGACCGGAGCCTGCCGGTGCTCACCCTGCCCGGCTCGGCCGTCCACGGGGCCGCCGCCCGCCACGGGCTCGCCACCGTCGCCGAGGCCTTCGCCGACCGCGCCTACACGCCCGCCGGGACGCTGGTCCCCCGCCGCTCCCCCGGCGCGGTGATCCACGACCCGGACGCGGTCGCGGCCCGGGCCGTGCGCATGGCGACCGCGCGGACGGTCGTCGCCGCCGACGGCTCCGAGGTCCCGGTGGAGCCCCGCTCGATCTGCGTGCACGGCGACACCCCGGGCGCCGTACGGCTGGCACGGGCCGTCCGCGACGGCCTGGCGCGGGCCGGGGTGGCCCTGGAGGCCTTCGCGTGAGCGGCGGCCCCGGCGCGGGCACGCCGCCGGACGGGGCGCTCGTCCGGGCGGCCGGGGAGCACGGGCTGCTGGTGGAGACCGGGTCGCTGGAGGTCTCGCACCGCCTGGACGCGCTGCTGCGGGCCGACCGCCCGGCCGGGGTGACGGAGATCGTGCCCGGTCCGGCCACCGTGCTGGTCGTCGCACCGGGCGCCGAGCCGGGACCGCTCAGGTCCCGGCTGGCCGCGGCGGCGCGGGCCGCGCGCGCCCCGGCCCCGGACGGGGCCGCTCCCGGGCGTCTGGTGACCGTCCCGGTGGTCTACGACGGCGCCGACCTGGACGAGGTGGCGGCGCTGAGCGGGCTGACGGCCGGCGAGGTGGTGGAACGGCACACCGGGCGGGAGCTGGTGGTGGGCTGGCTGGGGTTCGCCCCGGGGTTCGCCTACCTCACCGGTCTGGACCCCGCGCTGCACGTGCCGCGGCTGGCCACCCCGAGGACCTCGGTGCCCGCCGGGGCGGTGGCGGTCGCCGGACCCTACTCCGCCGTCTACCCCTCGGCCTCGCCGGGCGGCTGGCGGCTGCTCGGGCGCTCTCCGATGCCCGTGTGGGACGTGGCGGCCGATCCGCCCGCCGTGCTGACGCCCGGCACCCGGGTGCGTTTCCGGGCGGTCACCGGATGACGGCCGGGCCCGCCCCCTCCCGGCCCGCGCGTCCGGCGGCCGCATGATCGAGGTGGTCGAGCCGGGGCCGTACGCCACGGTGCAGGATCTGGGCCGCCCCGGTTACGGGCATCTCGGGGTGCCCCGCTCCGGCGCCGCCGACGCGCCGAGCCTGCGGCTGGCCAACCGCCTGGTCGGCAACCCCGAGGGCGCCGCCGGGATCGAGCTGACCTTCGGCGGGGCCGTGCTGCGCTTCCGGGACGGCGCGTGGGCCGCGCTCACCGGCGCCGCCTGCCCGGTCGTCCTGCGGGGCGGTTCCGCCGGGATGTACGCGCCCTTCTGGGTCCCCGCGGGCGGCGAGCTCAGGGTGGGCGCCCCGATGACCGGTCTGCGGACCTACGTCGCGGTCCGGGGCGGCGTCGACATCCCCCCGGTCCTGGGCAGCCGGTCGGCGGACTCGCTCTCCGGCCTCGGCCCGGACCCGCTCACCCCGGGCCGGGTGCTGCCGGTGGGACCGTCCGCCGGTCTGCCGCCGATCGTCGTGGACGCCGCGCCCCCGCCCGGGGACGCACCCGGTGTCCTGCGGATCCTTCCCGGCCCCCGGGACGACTGGTTCGCCCCGGGGGCGCTGGCCGCCCTGTGCGCGGAGCCGTACGAGGTGAGCCAGGACAGCAACCGGGTCGGCGTGCGGCTGCTGGGCACCCCGCTGGAGCGCGACCGGAGCGGGGAGCTGCCGAGCGAGGGCATGGTGGCGGGGGCCCTGCAGGTGCCGCCCGACGGGAGGCCGATCGTGTTCCTCGCCGACCACCCGCCGACCGGCGGCTATCCGGTGATCGCGGTCCTCGCCTCCGGCGATCTCGCAGCGGCCGCGCAGCTGCGCCCCGGCGACCGGGTCCGCTTCCGTCTCTGACGGCTCCCGCCCCGCCGGCCGTCGTCCGTACCGCCACCTGGTTCCGTTATGTCCGAAAACCCTTTATCGTCATATTGACGATTAAGGAGACGGCATGACGCTCGCAGAATTCCTCGACCCCCTCCTCCAGCCCGTGTTCACCATCGCCGGAGCCCCGACCAGCCGGGCCGAGCTCCTGGGTTTCGCCACCGGGATCCTCACGGTCTGGCTGGTGGCCCGCCAGAACATCTGGAACTGGCCGATCGGCGTCGTCAACGTGATCCTGCTCGGGCTGGTCTTCCTCGCCGTCGGTCTCTACGCCGACGCCGCCCTGCAGGTCGTCTACGTCGCGCTCGGCCTGTACGGCTGGTGGCAGTGGCGGTACGGCGGGGAGGGCCGGACCGCGCCGGCGGTCCGCCCGACCGGGCGGGCCGAGTGGGCGGCGCTGGCCGGCTGCGGCGCCGCCACCGCCACGGCGCTCACCTTCGCCCTCGCCACCTGGACCGACTCGACGGTGCCCTTCTGGGACGCCCTGACCACCGCGCTGTCCCTGATGGCCACCTACGGGCAGACCCGCAAGCTGGTGGAGTCGTGGTGGCTGTGGATCGCGGCCGACCTGATCTACATCCCGCTCTACGCCTACAAGGGCCTCTACCTCACCAGCGCCCTCTACGTCGTCTTCCTCGCCCTCTGCGTCTCGGGGCTGCTGGCCTGGCGCAGGGCCCTCCCCGCCCGGCCCGCCGCGGTGGCGGCATGAGCGCCGCCCTGCCCCGTTTCGCCCACGGCCTGGTGATCGGCAAGTTCTACCCGCCCCACGCGGGCCACCACCACCTGATCGACACCGCGGCGGCGCGGTGCGCCCGGCTGAGCGTGGTGGTCGCCGCCTCGACCGCGGAGAGCGTCCCGCTGGCCCTGCGCGCGGCCTGGCTGCGCGAGGCGCACCCGCAGCCCGGGGTGACGATCGCCCCGGTGGTCGACGACGTCGAGATCGACTACGACGATCCGGAGGTCTGGTCGGCGCACGTCGAGGTGTTCCGGCACGCGCTCGCCCTGGCGCACGGGGAGGTCCCGGCCGTCGACGCCGTCTTCTCCTCCGAGGAGTACGGCCCGGAGCTGGCCCGCCGGCTCGGCGCCGTCCACGTCGGCGTCGACCCCGGCCGGGAGCGCTTCCCCGTGAGCGGGACGGCGGTCCGCTCCGACCCCGTCTCGTGCTGGCGGTGGCTCTCCCCCGCGGTCCGCGGCCACCTGGCCCGCCGCGTCGTGGTCGTCGGCGCGGAGTCCAGCGGGACCACCACCCTGGCCAGGGCGCTGGCGGCCCACTACGCCGCCCGGGGCGGGCCGTGGGCGGGGACCCGGTGGGTGCCCGAGTACGGCAGGACGTACTGCGAGGAGAAGCTCGCCCTGGCACGGCGCCGGGCCAAGGCCGCCGGGCTGCCCGAGCCGTGGCTCGACGACCTGGAGTGGGAGTCCGCGGAGTTCGCGCTGATCGCCGAGCGGCAACTGCTCTGGGAGGACGCCGCCGCCCGCGCCGGATCCCCGCTGCTGGTGTGCGACACCGACGCGTTCGCCACCTCGTTGTGGCACGAGCGCTACCTGGGCTCGCCCGGCACCGTGCACCCGCAGGCCCGGCACGACCTGTGGATCCACACCTCGGTGGAGGGCGTGCCGTTCGAGCAGGACGGGTGGCGGGACGGCGAGGCGGTCCGGCACCGGATGGACCTGCGCTTCCGCGAGGAGCTGGCTGCCCGCGGACTACCGCACCTGGTGGTCTCCGGACCGCCGCGCGCGCGGCTGGAGCAGGCCGTCGAGGTGGTCGACGGCCTGCTCGCACGGGGATGGGACTTCGCCCCGCCGCTGTGAGGGCCGCTGTGAAGGGCCGCCGTGAGGGGCCGCCTGGAGCGCGCGGTGCTATCGGTTCAGCAGGGCCTTCACCCGCTCGGTCTCGGCGGCGAGGGCGGCGGCCGGGACGTCCTCGAACAGCTCCACGGCGACCTCGCCGTTCTTCGCCTCCCAGACGCCCGCGACCCGGCCCCGGTGGACCACCACCGGGGAGATCCAGCCGGCCGCGCGGCTGACCTTCGCCCTGGCCTCCCGGGGCAGGAGCGGTTCGAGGTCGCGGGGGGCACCGAGGATGTACTGGTCGAAGCCGGGGAGCAGGTGCACGCCCCCGGCGGGCGGGGTCGCGGCCAGTTCGTCGAGGTGCTCGGCGAGCAGGACCATGGGACGGCCCTCGACCTCCACCTCGGCCAGCTCCGGGGCGAGGTCGCGGAACCAGCCGCGCAGGGCGGCCTTGCGGGCTCCGCCCCGGTAGAGCCAGGTGTCGAAGGTCTCCGGCGTGCCCGGGCCGTGGGCGCCGAGGAAGGAACGCACCAGGACCGCGCCGCCCTCCTCCGGGGAGGGGAGCGCGGCGGGCCAGCCGGGCACGTGGTCGCGGGGGGAGGCGAAGGTCACCCTGCCCTCCCGGGGCGGCCCGTAGCAGAGCTCGCCGAGGAAGCTGAGCGGCTTGAGCAGCGCGCCCCACCCCGAGGTGAGCGCCTCGGCCAGGTGGCCGTCACCGGTGATCCCGATGACGGCCTCGACCAGCTCCTCGCGGGTGAGGGTCCGGCCCTCGAGCGCCTTCGGGACCGCCTCGAGGATCGCGGCCGTCTCCGTCGCGGTGACCCCGTGACCGCGCTGCCAGGACCCCTTGTCCCAGTGCCGGAACGAGCCGAGGACCGCGGCGTGGGCGGGCAGCTCGTCGGCGGGGACCAGGTGGAGCGTGCCGCGCGCCGTCCAGGTCTTGACCAGCGTGCGGTCGCGCCACAGGGCCTCGTCGATCTCGCCGCGCCGCGGGTCCGCCCGCCGTACGGCGACGGCGAGCTCGGCCGAGGACGCCACCTGGGCCTGCACCCCGCTCAGCCGCCGGACCACCGACACCGCGTCCGGCCCGGCCGCCGGGTCGACGAACTGCCGCCTCAGCCGCCATGCGAGCACCTGCGGCCAGGTCACCTGAAGATTCATGGATCATTTCTATACCCGGGCGCCGACGACACCGGGCCGCGGAGGCGCCGGGGTCACTCGGTGAAGCCGATGTCCTGGTATCTCAGGTCGTAGAAGCCGCGGGCGCCCAGGTTGGCGATGGTCTTCTTGGCCGCGACGTTCTGCGGGCGCTGGTAGAGCGGGAGCACGTTGACCGCCTGCCAGATCAGTTTGTCGGCGGCGTTGGCCTTGGCGATCGCCTCGGCCGGGTCCAGCTCGGCGGTGGCGGCGTTCATCGCGGCGTCGATCTCCTTGGAGCCGATGCGGCCGAGGTTGGCGTTCCACTGCAGCTCGCCCTTGGAGTCCTTGGCGGCGTTGGCGTACTGGCCGTAGCCGCTGGAGACCGGGAAGGGCGTGCCGACGTAGGAGAAAGCGGTGATGTCGTAGTTGCCGGGGATGATGTATCTGGTGAAGTAGTCGTCACTGGGCACCGACTGGAGGGTGACCTTGACGCCGATCTTGGACAGCATGTTCTGCGTCAGCTCGGCCTCGGACTTGGTGAGCTGCAGGCCGGACGGGGCGACGAAGCGCAGGTTCAGCTCCTTGCCGTCCTTCTTGCGGACCTGGCCGGAGAGCTTCCAGCCGGCCGCGTCGAGCAGCTGCTTGGCCTTCTCGGGGTCGTGGGCCCCGAGCTCCCCGGCGTTGTCCTGGTAGCCGCCCTGGGTGTTCATGAAGAAGTGGTTGTTCAGCAGGACGATCGGCCAGTCCAGGCCCTGCAGGTCGGACTGGGCGATGACCTGCCGGTCGACGCCCATCGCGACGGCCTGGCGGACCTTCACGTCGGAGAGCACCGCGCTCTCGCCGTTCATCGTCAGGTGCCGGAAGTCGGGACCGGCCGCCTGCCGTACGACCGCGTTCGCGGTGCCCTTGGCCCGCGCGTAGTCCGGAGCGGAGGGCCCGACGTCGAAGGTGTCCAGCTCGCCGTTGCTGAAGGCGCCGACCAGTGCGTCGCTCTCCAGCGCCCGGAAGACGATCTGGTCCAGCTTGGCCCTGTCGCCCCACCAGGCGTCGTCGCGGTTGATCGTGATGGTCTTGGCCGTCTGGTCGAACGCGCCGAACTTGAACGGGCCCGCGGTCACCGGCATCTTGTTCACCCAGGCGTTGTTGAAGGCGTCAGCGCTGCCGTTGGTGCTCCTGGGGTAGAGCGGGATGAACAGCGACTGCCAGTCGCCGAAGGGCTTGGCGAAGGTGATGACGACCTCATGGTCGCTCCTGCCCTTCTTCACGCTCTCGATGTCCTGGTATCCGGTGGTGGTGGCGACCCGGTAGTCGGCGTTCCTGCCGTTCATCGCCTTCCACTGGGCCTCGTAGTCCTGCCAGGTGACGGCCTTGCCGTCGGACCACCTGGCCTTGGGGTTGAGCGTCAGCGTGACGACCTGCTTGGGAGTGGTCGCCGTGACCTTCGCGGCGGTGACGTAGTCGGGGCTGACCGAGATCTGGCCCTTCTCGTTCGAGCGGAAGGCCGAGGGCAGGAGTGCGTCGGTGACCTTCTTGACCATCGCGAGGTTGCCGTCGACGTGGTTGAGGTTCCAGTTGGTCGGATACTCGTTGAGGCCCCAGCGGAGCAGCCCGCCGTCCTTGACCTGGTCGCGCGCGACCGGGTTGATGTCGTAGGCCTTGACCGAGGACGCGGGGGCGCCCGGTGACGCCCCGCTCTGCCCTCCCCCGCCGGGCCCGGTCTGCCCGCAGCCGGCCAGAGCCGGTGCGCACGCCACGGTCAGGGCGGCGGCGAGCACGCCCATGCGCCGGACAATCATCACGGTTCCTCCTGGTTCATACGACTTTGATCTTCTCGGCGTAGTGACACGCGGCGCCCTGGTCCTCGTCCAGCACCCGGATCACGGGTTCCTCGTCCACGCACCGCTCCCGCTCCCCGTCGGACAGCACGTCGCGGAACTTCGGGCAGCGGGTGCGGAACCGGCAGCCCGAGGGCGGGGCGGCCGGGCTCGGCAGGTCTCCTTCGAGCAGGATCCGGGTCCGGGAGCGCTCCTTCTCCGGGTCGGGCAGCGGGATCGCCGAGAGCAGCGCCTGGGTGTAGGGGTGCATGGGGGTGTCGTAGACCCGGTCCACCTGGCCGATCTCGGCGATCTTCCCGAGGTACATGACCGCGATCCGGTCGGCGATGTGCCGGACCACCGACAGGTCGTGCGCGACGAACAGGTAGGACAGCCCGAGCCGGTCCTTCAGGTCCTCCAGCAGGTTGATCACGCCCGCCTGGATGGAGACGTCCAGCGCCGAGACCGGCTCGTCCAGCACGACCAGCTTCGGCTCCAGCGCCAGGGCGCGGGCGATGCCGATGCGCTGGCGCTGGCCGCCGGAGAAGTCCTGCGGGTAGCGGGCCGCGTGCTGCTGGTCCAGTCCGACCAGCAGCAGCAGCTCCCGCACGCGCGGCCCCGGATCCCCGACCCCGTGCGTGCGCAGCGGCTCGGCGAGGATGTCGTGGACGGTCATCCTCGGGTCCAGCGAGGCCAGCGGGTCCTGGAAGACCACCTGCATGTCGCGGCGGACGGCCATCCGGTCGCGGGAGGTCATCGCGGCGGTGTCGCGTCCCAGCACCGTGATGGTGCCGCGCTGGGGTCTGGCCAGCTCCAGGATCTCCATCAGCGTCGTCGTCTTGCCGCAGCCCGACTCGCCCACCAGGCCGAGCGTCTCGCCCTCGCGGATGTCGAAGCCGATGCCGTCCACGGCGTACACCGTGCCGACCCGGCGCTTGAAGACCGCCCCCTTCATCAGGGGGTAGTGGCGGATCAGGTCGTCCACCGCCAGGACCGTCGCGCGCTCGCCGCGCGGCGCCGGGAGGCGCCGCTCGCCGGTCCCGGCTCCCGGCGCGGCGGGACGGCCCGCCCTGCCGCCCCCGCTGCGGGCGTAGACCTCCCCGGGCGGTGTCCGCCCCTCCTCGATCTCCCCGGCGCGGATGCACGCGGCCCGCCGGTCGCCGGAGCCCACCGGTTCCAGCGGCGGCTCGGCCGCGTCGCACTCGGGGACCACCATCGGGCAGCGCGGCGCGAACGGGCAGCCCGGCGGGAGCGCGTCCGGCGACGGCGGGTTGCCCTCGATCGGGACCAGCCGCCGCCGTCCGCCCACGTCCAGCCGCGGGACCGAGCCGAGCAGGCCGATGGTGTACGGCATGCGCGGGCGGTAGTAGACGTCGTCGACCGGCCCGGTCTCGACGGGACGCCCGGCGTACATGACCAGGACCCGGTCGACGAACCCGGCCACCACCCCCAGGTCGTGCGTGATCATGACGATCGCCGCGCCGGTCTCCCGCTGCGCGGTCTTGAGGACCTCCAGCACCTGCGCCTGGATGGTGACGTCGAGCGCGGTGGTCGGCTCGTCGCAGATGATCACGTCGGGGTCGTTGGCGATCGCCATCGCGATCACCGCCCGCTGGCGCATGCCCCCGGAGAACTCGTGCGGGAAGGCCCTGGCGCGCTGGGCCGGGTTGGGGATGCCGACCAGGTCGAGCAGCTCGACGGCCCGCCTGTCCGCGGCCTGCCTGCTCACGTCCTGGTGGATCCGGACGGCCTCGGCGATCTGGTCGCCGACCCGGTAGACCGGGGTGAGCGCGGAGAGCGGGTCCTGGAAGACCATCGAGATCGTCTTGCCGCGGAAGGCGGTGAGCCGCTTCTCGCCCGCGCCCAGGATCTCGCGGCCCTTCAGCCGCACCGAGCCGGTGACCCGGGCGTGCGCGGGGAGCAGCCCCATCACGGCCAGCGAGGTCACCGACTTGCCCGAGCCGGACTCGCCGACGATGCCGAGCACCTCGCCGGGGTGGAGCGCGTAGCCGACCCCCCGCACCGCGTGCACCGCGCCGGGGCCGGAGCCGAAGGTGACGTCGAGGCCGGTGACCTCGAGGACGGGGTCGCTCATCGGTTCCTCTTCGCGGTGGGGTCGAAGGCGTCGCGCAGGGAGTCGCCGACCAGGTTCACCGCGAGCACGGTGACGACCAGCAGCCCGGCGCAGAACCAGAACGTCCAGGGGGCGTAGACCGCCGTCCTGGCGCCGTCGGCGATGAGGCTGCCCATGGAGACGTCCGGCGGCTGGATGCCGAAGCCGAAGTAGGACAGGGAGGTCTCGGTCAGGATCGCCGCGCTCACGTTCAGCGTGGCGTCCACGATCAGCAGGGACGACAGGTTGGGGATGACGTGCCGAAAGATGATCTTCATCGGGTGCACGCCCATGAACCTGGCGGCGTGGATGAACTCGCGCTCCTTGAGCGAGATGGTCATGCTCCGCACGATCTTCGAGGTGACCATCCACAGGAACAGCGCCAGCATCAGCACGAACAGCAGCCACTGGCCCTCGGCGAAGAGCGGCGACATGATCGCCAGGATGAGGAAGGCCGGGAGCACGAGCAGCAGGTCGGTGACCCACATCAGCGTGCGGTCGGTCCAGCCGAGGAAGTAGCCCGCGAAGGCGCCCACCACCGCCGCCAGCCCGGTGCCGACCACCGCGGCGAGCAGCCCGACGATCAGCGACTTCTGCATGCCGCGCAGCGTGACGGCGTACACGTCGGCGCCGGTCTGCAGGGTGCCCCACCAGTGTTCGGCCGAGGGCGGCGCCAGGAAGGCCGTGAAGTCCTTGTCGGTGTAGCCCCACTTGCTCAGGTGCGGCCCCGCGAACGCGAGCAGGAACATCGCCGTCAGCAGCGCGAACCCGATCCGTCCCTGCCCCGAGCGGAAGAACCGCCCCGCGACCACCCGCAGGCGCGAAGGGGTCCCGATCCGCTCGACGCCCGCCAGCTCCTCGGCGTGCTCCTCGTCGGCGATGCTCATCTATCCCACCCGGACCCGCGGATCGAGGACGGCGTGCAGCACGTCGGAGGCGAGCGAGGCCACCAGCACCGCGAAGGCCGCGAAGCAGCTGATCGCCGCGACGCTGTTCACGTCGTTGGTGTAGATGGAGTTGACCAGCTGCTCCCCCATGCCGTGCCAGCCGAAGATCTTCTCGGTGAAGGTCGTGCCGACCAGCAGCGAGCCGAAGGTGAACGCGAAGTAGGTGACCGCCGGGATCAGCGCGGTGCGCAGCGCGTGTTTGATCAGCGCGGTACGGCGGCGCAGGCCCTTGGCCATCGCGGTGCGGATGAAGTCCGCGCCGAGCACGTCCAGCATCATGTTGCGCTGGTAGCGGCTGTAGATGGCGATCAGGCCCAGCGAGAGCGAGATCGTCGGCAGGATCAGATGCTGGATCCGGTCGACCGCCCGGGCCCAGAACCCGCCCGTCAGGCCGGCGGAGAACTCGCCGCTGACGTACACGATCGGCTGGGGCAGCAGACCGTTGACCCAGACCGCGGCGATGATCAGCATGTTCGCGAGCACCACGGTCGGGATCGCGAGCACGAAGAAGGACGCGCCGGTGGACACCCGGTCGAACGCGCCGTACTGCCTGACCGCGGCGTAGGCGCCGACCAGCACTCCGGTGACGCTGCCGAGGACCAGCCCGATCGTGATCAGGCGCAGGGTCACGCCGATGCGGCGGGCCAGGTCCTCGTTGACCGAGCCTCCGGTCACCATCCTGCCGAAGTCACCCCGGACGACGCCCCCCGCCCATGTCAGGTAGCGCTCGAACACCGGGGTCCTGTCGTTGAGGTTGAGCTCGGTGAGCCGGGCGTCGATCACCGCCGGAGGGATCGGCGGATTGCGCCCCTCGTAGTTGGCACGGGGGTTGAGCGCTCCGGCCGCCAGCATGTAGGCGAGGCTGGTGGCCACGACGATCAGCACCACATAGTTGAGCAACCTGCGGAAAAGGAATCCCGCCATCGCCCTCCCTCCGGAGCACTCCGCTGTCTGTGGCCATACTGCTACATGATGTAACCATCAGAACGCATAGAGTCGCCAATCGGGGTCCGATCTCGGCCAGGTGCTGTGTCGATGGCGACGCTGCGCGTCGCGGCTCGGGGGCCGGTAACCGCCGTCTTCCCTCGTCACGTGCTCGCTGTGACATGGCGACGCTGCGCGTCGCGGCTCGGGGCGGCGGGGCGGACCCGGGTCAGCGGCCGGCGAGCTCGTCGACGGCGGCGCGCACGTCGGCGCTGGTGATGGTAGTGAGGTCCGCGGCGCTCGCGGTGCCTTCGAGAGCGGCCAGCCGCACGTCGCGGCGCATCGCGGCGCGCTCGTACAGCGAGCGGGCGAAGCGGCCGTTGCCCAGGCCGTCGATCAGCCCGTCCTCGCAGACCCAGGTGAAGACGTCGGCCAGATCGTGACGGGCGGGGGCGTCGAATCGGTCGCCCGACCGCCCGGCGAGCAGCTCGGCGATCTCGGTGAGCTCGGCCGGCGTGTAGGAGGGGAACCGCACCCGCTGGTTGAACCGGCTGGACAGGCCCGGGTTGGTCGCCAGGAAGACGTCCATCTCCCGTTCGTATCCGGCCAGGATGACCACCAGCCGATCGCGGTCGTCCTCGGCCCGCTTGAGCAGCGTCTGCACCGCCTCCGCGCCGAAGGCGTCGCCGCCGGCGTAGCCGCCGTTCACCAGGCTGTAGGCCTCGTCGACGAAGAGCACCCCGCCGAGCGCCCGGTCCACCAGTTCGTTCGTCTTGATCGCGGTGGCGCCCAGGTGCTGGCCGACCAGGTCGGCCCGCTGCGCCTCCACCACGTCCGGCCGCACCAGCAGGCCCAGTGCGGCGAAGACCCGGCCGAGGACGCGGGCCACGGTGGTCTTGCCGGTGCCCGGCGGCCCGGTGAAGACGAAATGCCGCATCTGCGGTGGAGTGGGCAGGCCGCGCTCCTGGCGCATCCTGGCCATCCGGAGCTGTGCGGCGATCGCGTGCACCTGCCGCTTGACCGGCTCCAGCCCCGCCATGCCGTCCAGCTCGCCGAGCGCCTCCTCCAGGGTGGGGGTGGCCTGGTAATCCTGGTAGCGGGCGGTGAGCTCGTCGAACGCCTTGGCGACGTCCGGCCCGGTGACGGTCACCAGGTCCTCGGTGGTGGGCGAGCCGCCCGCGCCGACCACCCGCACGTCGCGTGCCTGCGCCGCCGCCTCCACCAGACTGCGCACGAACCGGGCGTTGCCCAGCTCGTCGACGATGCCCCGGCGGTGGAGGTCCTCGAACCGGGCCAGGAGCGCGGGCCGCACCCCTCCGGCCATCCGGTCGCCCCGCCGCGTCTGCAGCGACTCGGTGATCTCGGCCAGCTCCCCGGCCGAGTAACCGGGGAAGCGGACCCGGGTCGCGAACCTGCTGGACAGGCCGGGGTTGGACGACAGGAAGGCGCCCATCTCCTTCTCGTAGCCCGCCAGGATGACGATCAGCCGGTCGCGGTCGTCCTCGGCCCGCTTGAGCAGCGTCTGCACCGCCTCGGAGCCGAACCGGTCGGGCTGGCCGTCACCGGAGTTGATCAGGCTGTAGGCCTCGTCGACGAAGAGCACCCCGCCGAGCGCCCGGTCGATCAGCTCGTTCGTCTTGATCGCCGTCGCCCCGAGGAACTCCCCCACCAGGTCGGCCCGCTGCGCCTCCACCACGTAGGGCGTCTCCAGCAGGCCGAAGGCGTAGAAGATCTTCGCGACGGTCCTGGCCACGCTGGTCTTCCCGGTGCCGGGCGGGCCGACGAAGACGAAGTGGCGCATCGGCGGCTCGGTGGCGTAACCGGCCTCCCTGCGCAGGCGGGAGGCCTCGATCGAGGCGGCGATGGAGCGCACCTGCTCCTTCACCGGAGCCAGGCCGACCATGCCGTCCAGCTCGCCGAGCGCCTCCTCGACCGAGATGGGCGGCGGCGCGGCCCTGTCCGCGGACTGCTGCGGCGGCGGCCCGCCGTCCCTGACCCGGACCCGGACCGGCTGCTCCCGGACCGCCGCCCCCGCCCTGACCTGACGGGCCTGGACCAGCCGGTAGACCAGCACGGCGGCGGCCGTGCCGTACGCGGCCCACAGGACGACGGCGGACGGGAAGCCGGCGAGGACGAGGACGAGGGCGATCACTCCCGCGCAGGCCAGCGCCGCCAGCGTGGTCAGCCACGGGGGGACCCAGCTGATCAGGTGGGCGGCCCCCGCCACCGGGAGGGCCAGGAGCATCAGCCCCAGCGGGATCCACGACTGCGGGAACCGCCCGTCGAGCAGGCTCGTCATCGTCAGCCAGGGCACCACCACCGCCACCGTGGCGGCGGCGCGCGGGAAGCGCAGGGCGAGCGTGGCGAAGCCGAGCAGGGCGAGCGTCAGGAGGAAGGCGGTGACCGGCTGCCAGCCCAGGCCCAGCGCCAGCCCGACCGCCCCGACCAGCACGGCGGCATGGATCAGCCTGCGCTTTCCCGGTGAAAGGCGGAAGTAGCGCAGTCGCACCTGTTCGAACAGGTCCCGCGCCGCAGCCCGCCCCGCCGGCCTGGCCCTGTCGGAGTCCCGCATCACGCCTCCCCGGTCTGCCCCCGGTTATACCGCACCGGGAGGGGATTTGGGCGTGTCCGAGCACCGCACCGCGCGCCGGGCGGACCTCCGCCGCGCCGGTCCCGCCGCCGGTCCCGGCCGCCGGTCCGGCCGGACCGCTCACCCGTCGCGGAAGCGGCCCTGGTGGCGGCCGGGATACTCCCCGACCACGACGTGCTCGGGGGTGACCCGGAGCGTCTCGGCCTCGGCGTCGCCGATCGCGATGCCCCGCACCTCGGCCCAGAACCTGCGCCGCAGCGGGTCGCCGACGAACACCGTCACCCTCGGATCGTGTTCGGCCGCGTCCCACGCGTCGCCGGCGGCGATCAGCCGCAGCTCCCCGGCCGGGCCGACCGAGCCGATCGAACCGACGGCCAGCGCGCGCGGCCCCGTCCGGTCGGCGTAGGCGAGGACCACCCCGCAGCCGGAGGCGAAGGCGTGCCGCACCTCCCCGCTCAGGCGTACCGGCGGCCGCACGTCGCCGGGCGTGCGGCGGCCGCGGCCGTCGTACATGGCCAGCGAGGCCCGCCGCGGTCCGGGCGCGCCCCTCCACCACGCCCGGACCGACCTGGTGGCGTGGACGGCCACCGCCGCCACCAGCGCCCCGGCCGCCGCCTGCCACGCCAGGCGGACCAGCGGGCCGGGGAGTCCGAGGAGCGCCGCGGCGGCCGCTCCGCCGAGCGCGAGCGAGGCCGCCACGAGGAGCGCCAGCGCCCCGGCCAGGCAGCGGTCCCCGGCCAGGATCCCGCGCAGGTGCGGGGCCAGGCCGCCGCCGCGGTGGACCCGGAGCAGGGCGAGCGGTACGGCCGGCGCCACGAGACCCCAGCGGGGATCGTCCAGCGCTGCGGCGGCCGCCGCGGCCCCGGCCAGGACCGACCACGCGCGGCCCGCCACGAGCCAGAGCGTCACCCCGGTGTCGCGCCGGGCCGTACGGCCCCCGCCCGCCGCGGAGAACTCGGCCAGCGCCCGGACCGGCCGGCCCCGCCACGCCTCGGCCAGCACCCGCGCGGCGAGCAGCGCGGCGCCGTTGAGGAGCACCACCCCCGCCGGAGCCGTCCACGGACCCGCCGCGGGACCGGGCGGCACCGCCGTGCCCGGCAGCGCCGCCGGGAGGGTGGCGACCGCCGTGACGTAGGCCGCCACCGCCACCGGCGCGGCCGCGACGGTCAGACCGAGCCACACGTCGCGCGCGAGCATCGCCGGCACGTAGGACCAGAGCCCGATCCTGCGGGCCTGCCGGAAGGTGATCGCCAGGACCGCGGCGGGCGCCGCCGCGGCGCAGATCCTCGCCTCGGCGGTGAGGCCGGGACCGAGGGCCGCCGCGACGGCCGCGAGGAGGGCCGCGGTGAGCAGGATCCGGGTCTGCCGCGACCACGTCTCCAGGGCGTGCCGGGTCCGGCCGGTCTCGCGGGGGTCGACCGGCCAGGCGGGGTCGTGGTGGTTGCGGGGCCGTTCCCAGCGCAGGAACGTCAGGCCGAGGTTGACCCTCGCGCCGGGGTGGTCGCCCGCCCGGCGCAGCGCGGCCCGGTAGGCGTCCCGGGCCCGCCCGTGCTCTCCGCGCAGGAGCGCGAGGTCTCCCACGAGCACGTGCGGGTCGGGCTCCTGCGGGGCGTAGCGCACCGCCCTGGCCGCCTGCGACCACGACTCCGCCCACCGCCCCGGGACCCGGCGGAGGGCCGAGCCGAGGCGCAGCCGCGCCGCCCAGGATCCCGGGGCCAGCCGTACGGCCTCCTCGGCGGCGGCCACGGCCTCCGCATCGCGGCCGAGCCGTTCGAAGGCGAGACTGGCGAGACGGTAGCCCCAGCCGGCGGCGGGCCCGTCCGGGGGGCCGTGCTCCACCGCCCGGCGCGCGGCCTCCAGCGCGGCCTCCGGCCTGCCCCGGGCCAGCCGGTCCAGGGCCGCGGCGCACCACCCGTGCGGGTCGTCCGGATCCGGCGGGGCCGGGACCCCGACGGGGTCCCGGTCGCCGGAACCGCTCACCACGACGGCTCTCGCACCTGGCTCTGACTCCCCACGACCGCCATGGTGCGGGGAGGACCACCGTTTGCCTAGACGGCGGATAGAGGGGTCTATCTCTCTAGAGAGGTCACGGATTCCGGCGCCGGGTGGCGCGTTCCATCCCGGATCAATCTTCCGGCGGGGCCCCGTCCACTCCGGCGGATGGCCTAAGCTGCCACGCATGTTCGCCCGGGCCGGTACCCCCGCCAGCCGCGCATGACCGCCATGGGGGTCGCCGCCGACACCAGGCGCGCCGGGACCGGCACGCGCTCATCCGGGACCGGCCGCTGGTCGGTCCTCGCCCTGCTCTGCCTGAGCCTGCTGCTCATCGCGGTGGACGCCACCGTGCTGCACATCGCCGGCCCGGCCCTGACCGCGGCGCTCGACCCGAGCTCCGTGCAGATGCTGTGGATCGTCGACGGCTACTCCCTGGTGGTCGCGCCGCTGCTGCTGACCTTCGGCACGCTCGGCGACCGCCACGGGCGCAGGCGCCTGGTCCTGACCGGCTACGTGGTGTTCGGCGCCGCCTCGGCCGCCGCCGCGTTCGCCCCCACCGCCACCGCGCTCATCGCCGCGCGGATGCTCCTCGGCGTCGGCGGAGCCATGATCATGCCCGCCACGCTCTCCATCATCCGGCAGGTCTTCACCGACCGCAGGGAGCGGGCGATCGCGCTGGGCGTGTGGAGCGCGGTCGCGGCGGCCGGGGCGGCGGCCGGGCCGCTGCTCGGCGGGCTGCTCGTCGAGCGCTTCTGGTGGGGCGCCGTCTTCCTGATCAACGTGCCGATCCTGCTGGTCCTGCTGCCCGCCGCGGCGCGGATCCTGCCGGAGTCCCGGACCCGCGCCGGGCAGCCGTGGGACGCGCCGAGCGCGCTGCTGTCGGTGCTGGGCATCCTGGCGTTCGCGTTCGGCCTGAAGGAGGCGGGCGCCGGCCGCCCGGAGGGGGTCGCGGCGTTCCTGGGGGGCGTCGCGCTGCTGGCCTGGTTCGTACGCCGGCAGCGGCGGCTGGCCGTTCCGCTGCTGGACCTGAGCCTGTTCCGGCGGCGGTCCTTCTCCACCGGGGTGGCCGCGGTGCTGCTGACCGTCTTCTCCCTGGTCGGCCTCCAGCTGATGCTCGCCCAGTACCTCCAGCTCGTGCTCGGTGACAGCCCGCCGGGCGCCGCGGTGCGGATGCTGCCGCTGATGGCCGCCTCGGTGGCCGGCGGGCTCGCGGGCGCGCACCTGCTGCGCCGGCTCGGGCTGCGCGCCACGATGGGCGGCGGCCTGGCGCTGACCGCGCTGTCCCTGGCCCCCACCCTGGCCTGGGGCACCGAGGAGCACCCGCTGGCGCTCGCGCTCTGCTTCGTCGGCATCGGCTTCGGCATCCAGGTGGCGCTGCTGGCCGCCTCCGACACGATCATGTCCTCGGCCTCCGAGTCCCACGCGGGCGGTGCCGCCGCGATCGAGGAGACCGCCTACGAGCTCGGCGCCGGGCTGGGCGTCGCGGTGCTCGGCACGGTCACCACCGCCGTCTACGCCCCCTCGCTCGCCCCCGTCGAGGGCGTCTCCGCCGAGCTGATGGAGCGGGCCCGCCAGTCGCTGGCCGCCGCCGACGCCGTGGCGCGGGAACTCGGCGGCCAGGGCGGGGCGGCGCTGCTCGCGCAGGCCCGGCTCGCCTTCGTCTCCGGGCTGCACTCCACGATCGTCGTCAGCGTGCTGCTGCTCGGCGCCACCGCCGCCGCGGTGGCGGTCCTGGTGCCGCGCGGGTCCGACGACCGGACCGGCCCGGACTGACCGGGTCCGGATGATTCCCGGTCGCGGCTATGGGCAAGAAGGGCGGACCGGACCAGAATGAGGAGCCGTGCGACAAACCCTCCACGACATCGCCGCCCTGGCCGCCCGGCTGGGCGTCGGCGGGATCTTCTTCGCCAACGGCTGGGACAAGCTGGAGGCGGGCCTGACCGCGACCGGCCTGCAGTTCGCCACGCTGGGCGCCCCCGCCCCGGGGGTCTGGGCCGGGGCGACCATGCTGATGGAGCTCATCGGCGGGGCCCTGCTGGTGGCGGGCCTGGCCGTGCCCGTCTGCGGGCTGCTGCTGTTCGCCGAGGCCGTCGCGGTGTTCGTGATCGCCAACGGTGACCAGGGGCTCCCGCTGACCGGCGGCGAGGTGAACCTGATCGTCGCGCTCGGCGCGGCCTCGGTGCTGCTGGCCGTCAACGGGGCCGGGCGCCTGTCGGTCGACCACATGGTGGTGATCAAGAGGCGCGAGGCCGAGGCCGCGGAGGACTTCGCCGCCGACTCCGAGGCCGACGACGTCCTCGCCTCGCTGCGCGAGCCGGAGGCGGCCGCCCCCTCCCCCGGCGCACCGGTACGGCAGGCCGGCCCGGAAGGCTCCGGCACCCCGGCGCCACCGGTCGCTCCGGCCGCCCCGCCGGTCGCCGGGGAGCCGGACGACGACCCCGGGGAGACCGCCGAGCCCGCCCCCGCCCGGCCGCGGCGCCGTCGCGGCACGGCCGAGCGGCCCGTGCCCGGCAAGCGGACGGACGTCCTGGTGGCCAGGGACAAGGACGCCCCGGCGGACGGCTGACCTCCCGCCGGCCGGTCGCGGAGGCCCGTCGGCGGGAGGGCGTGTGCCGGGCCTCTCGTCCGCCCCTCCGCTCCCGTCCGGTGGCGGACGCGACAGGCCGCCGTCTCACATCGTGGTTTATTCAATGCGCGATCGCCGATCTTGCCGTCACAATGTCCGGCATGCGGCTACCTGGCTGGTTCGCCGAGCGGGCGGAGCCCGCTCCCCCCGAGAGCGAACTGCGCGTCTCCACGATCGAACTCTTCTTCGACCTGGTCTTCGTCTTCACCGTCACCCAGCTCACCAGCCTCGTGGCGGACGGCATCCAGGAGGGCAGGCCGCTCGAGGGCGCCCTCCGGGTGCTGCTGGTGTTCGGCGTCCTGTGGTGGATGTACGCGGGCTACGCGTGGCTGACCAACGCGGTCCCGCCGGTCCGGCCGGCCCGGCGGGTGCTGATCCTGCTCGGCATGGTCGGCTTCCTGATCACGGCGCTGGCGATCCCGTCGGCCTTCGACGGCGACGGCCCGGCGTTCGCGGTCGGCTACCTGCTGCTGATCCTCGTCCACGCGGGGCTGTACCTCCAGTCGACCGCGGCCATCGCCCGGGTGATCCCGTTCAACCTCGGCGGGGTCGCGTTGATCGGCCTGGCCGGCGTGGTCGGCAGGCCGTACGACCACCTGCTCTGGGGCATGGCGGTGCTGCTGCTGTGGGGCAGCCCCTACTTCATCGGGCAGAAGGGCTTCGAACTGCGGGCCGGGCACATCGTCGAGCGGCACGGGCTGCTGGTGATCGTGGCGCTCGGGGAGTCGATCGTGGCCCTCGGCATCGGCGCCCAGGGGCTGCACGTCGGTCCCGCCCTCGGCGTGACGGCGGCGCTCGGCCTCGCGCTGGCCGCCTGCCTGTGGTGGATCTACTTCGGCGGGGACGACGAGACGCGCGCCGAGCACATCCTCGCCGGGGCCGAGCCGGTACGGCGCACCCGGCTGGTCCTCGGCGCCTACTTCTACGCGCACATCCCGATGCTGCTGGGCATCGTCGCGGTCGCGGCCGGGGTCAAGAAGGCGATCGGCCATCCGATCGACCCGCTCAAGCCCGGGGCCGCCGTCATCCTGGCCGCCGGTGCGGCGCTCTTCCTGGCGGGCAGCGCCTGGTTCCGCCGGGTGCTCGGGATCGGCGGCAACCGCCTGCGGATCGCGGGGGCGCTGGCCGCACCGGTGAGCGTCGCCTTCGGACTCTGGTCGGCCATGGCCCAGCTGGTCGTCCTGGTGGTCCTGGTGGGCGCGGTGGCCGTCCTCGAAAGGCGACCGGCCGCGGCCCCCTCGCCCGTCCGGGCCTCCGCGCCCGTCCGCTGAAGCCGGGCCTTCCGCGACCGGATCGTCGCAGCCGTCCGCCGGAGGCGGTGTCCCCCGGCGGACCCGCGGCCCTACCGCCGGGCGGTCTTCGCCATGCCTTGCCCCATGCCCTGCTCCATGCCCTGCTGCGCCGGGATGTCGGCCCGGTCGACGATCGTGCTCTCGCCCTCGCTGCGGGCGCAGTGCGCGCAGCAGTACCAGCGCCGGTCTGCCTCGACCCCGTGCCCGACGATCCGGACCCCGCAGTGCTCGCAGATCGGCGCCATCATCTGGATCGCGCACTCGAAGCAGTCGAAGGTGTGCACCGCCCCCTGCGCGTGCACCTCGAAACTCATGTCGTAGTCGTTCCCGCAGACTTCGCACCGTGCCATGTTCCCCCCCGAGAACTCGTGGCGTTTCCCGGAGGGGTCTACCCAGAACCGCGCATCCGACCCTCCGGCCCGCCGTCACCCCGCGTGAGGCCCGCGAGCCTCCGAGTCACGAAACCCATTGAACCCGGACGCGCCACA
The DNA here is from genome assembly GCF_015711595.1 of Planomonospora sp. ID91781. Taxonomy (NCBI): domain Bacteria; kingdom Bacillati; phylum Actinomycetota; class Actinomycetes; order Streptosporangiales; family Streptosporangiaceae; genus Planomonospora; species Planomonospora sp. ID91781. Next base: position 2,121,252 of record NZ_JABTEY010000002.1, read on the forward strand.
CCTATAGGTTTGCCGCCGTGGACGTCACGGCAGCCGTACGGCAAGCGGCCGCCAATCGCACGTCAAGCGAGAGCGGCCATAGTCGAAGGCGAGGAAAGGGGCAGACCATGCGACGCATCAGGATCACCCGGCCGCGCGGCCGCCGCCGTCCCACCCGGTCCTGCGACCTGGACCTCCGATCGCCGTCGGGACGGCGACTGCCCTACTAGGCAGGTCTTTACGGTCGTCTTATACGATTAAGTGCATAGTGCGCATAACGGAACAATCACGCCGGGGGGCTCAATGAAGAGGCTTGTGGCCGTGCCGCCATATGTCACGCGACTCAAGATCCGGGACATCCGCTCCGGAACGCGCCGCAGGACGAGCGGTGACACCAAGGTCGTCGATCTGCGCGCCTACACAGGCCGCAACGTCGTCCGTCTCCCCCTCACGAGCGGTCCCACCCCCGCAGCCTGAGCCGGACCGTCGAAGAGCTGAGAAGCCCCGGAAAGACCCGCTTCGTGCGGGTCTTTCCGCGTTCACCCGTGCGACCGACGTCGGTCCGGCCGCCACCCCGGCGGACAGGGCCCGCTCCTGCCGGATCTCCGCAATGCGCGGCACCCGGGAACCGCTCCCCGACCGGGCCCCCGAACGTCGGGCCGAGGACGGCCGCCGGGCTTCGGACCGAGGGGTCCCGGGCCTCGGACCGGGGTCTCGGGCCTCGGACCGGGGTCTCGGGCCTCGGGCCTCGGGAGGACGGCCGCCAGTCCTCGGGCGTCGGACCGGGGACTGGCGTCGGGCCCCGAACTCCCCGATCACCGGGTCCGCGCGACGGGATTACGGTGATTCACCCACGCGCAGAACGGAACATTATGTTCCATGGTTTACATTGGCACCATGGAGACGACCAGCAGCACGCCGATGAGCGGCCGCAAGGCCCAGGCCGCCCGGAACGACCAAGTGATCCTGCAGGCCGCCCGGGAGGTCTTCGTCGCCGATCCCGGCGCGCCGATCTCCGCGGTGGCCGAGCGCGCCGGGGTGGGCATCAGCGCGCTCTACCGCCGCTACGCCGGCAAGGAGATCCTGCTCCGCAAGCTCTGCTCCGACGGGCTGAAACTCTACATCGCCGAGGCGGAGGCGGCCCTGGCCGACGACGGCGACCCCTGGACCGTCTTCGCCCGCTTCATGCGCCGCATCGTGGAGGCCGACACCCACTCCCTCACCCTGAGCCTGGCCGGGACGTTCACCCCGGACGAGGACCTCCACCGCGAGTCCGCCCACGCCGAGCGGCTCGCCCTGGAGGTCTTCGAACGGGCCAGGGACGCCGGGATCCTCCGTCCCGGACTGGAGGTCGCCGACCTCTCGATGATCTTCGAGCAGCTCGCCTCCGTCCGGCTCGGCGACGAGGAGCGCACCGCGCAGATGAGGCACCGCTACCTGGCCCTGCTCCTCGACTCCCTCCGCCTGACCTCGGCCGGCCCGCTGCCGGGCCCGCCGCCCACCGCCGAGGAGATCGGCCGCCGCTGGTCGACCGCCTGACACCGGGCGGGCCGCACGGGCCGCCCTCCTCCTGCGGGCACGGTCCGCCACCGCCCCGGGGCGTCCGCCGGAGCGGAGCGCTCTCAGCACTCCCCTCCGCCGCGACGGCCACCGCCGTCGGGGACGCGACGAGGTCCGCCCCTCACGGCGGTGGAGCCTCGCGCCGGTCGCCCAGGTCCCGGACGGCCGGCACCTCTCCGGGATCCGGGACCCGGAGGGTGAGAGTGAAGGTCGAGCCCTCGCCCGGGACGCTGGTGGCGGTGATGGTGCCGTGATGGGCCTCGGCGATGGCCTTGGCGACGGTCAGCCCCAGGCCGATGCCCTGGATGGCGGCTTCGGTGCTGGAGCGGGCGCGGTAGAACCGGTCGAACACGTGCGGCAGGTCCTCGGCGTCGATGCCGGCACCGGCGTCGCTGACCGCGATCGACACGGTGTCACCGGTGGCCGAAGCCGACACGGTGATCGGGCTGCCCGCCGGCGAGAACTTGGCCGCGTTCGACAGCAGGGCGTTCAGCGCCCGCACCAGGAGGCCCCGGTCGGCCCGGACGAGGGGAAGCCCCGCGTCGACGCGCACCAGGACCGGGTGATCGCTGGAGCGCGCCTGGGCGGACATCGCCTGCACCGCCTCGGCGATGATCTCGTCCACCGGCGTCGGGGCGGAATCGACGCTCAGACGGCCACCGGCGGTGGTGGTGACCGCCAGCAGGTCTTCGACCAGCCGCTGCAACCGCAGGGCGTTGTGGGTCATGGCGTCCAGCATCCGCAGCCGCCGTCCGGGAGGAAGGTCGTCGTTGCCGAGCGTGAGGATCTCCAGGTAGCCGAGGACGCTCACCAGCGGGGTGCGCAGTTCGTGGCCGACGGTGTCGATGAACTCGTCCTTGGCCCGGTCCAGCTCCTGCAGCCGCGCCACGACGGCCTGCTGCTGGGCGTAGGCCTCGCGCAGCGCCTGCTCCACGCGGCGGCGGTCGGTGATGTCGTGAACGAATGCGTTGAAGATCCACGTATCGGCCTCGCGGGTGGCCCAGAACACCATCTCGGCGGGGAACTCGCTGCCGTCGGAGCGCAGCGCGGCCAGCTCCAACCGCCGCCCCATCAGCCGGGACTTCCCGGTGGTCAGGAAGCGGGCCAGGTCGGCCTGGTAGTCCTCCCGGTAGCGGACCGGCATGATCGTCTCGTGCAGGACCGTGCCGATGGCCTGGTCACGCGGGATCCCGAACATCCGCTCGGCCGTGGCGTTCCAGCCGACGATGCGATCGTCGGTGTCGACGGACACGAAGGCCTCCACCGAGGTCTCGACGACCTGCTCCAGCCGGCGCCGGGCGGCTTCGGCCTCCTGCCGGGCGCGGTGGCGGTCGATCACCCGGCCCATCTGACGGCTCAGGCTGGCCAGTACGCGCAGCAACGACTCGTCCGGCTCGACCGGCTCATGGCAGAAGAACTCCAGCACCGCGGCCACACCGTCGGCGGTCGCCACCGGGAGCGCGAACGCCGCCCGCACCCCTATGTCCGCCCCGTGCCGGGCGCGGGTGAACAGCGGGTCGCGGGTGACGTCGCGCGACCACACCGGCTCGCCGGTGGCCGCTGCCCGGCCGACGATGTCCGTCCCCGCAGGCAGCCGGGTGGCGGCCGTCGCCTGGTACAGCAGCGGGAACTCCCTGACCGCGCCCGTCCACGCTCCCGAGGAGACGAACCGGTCGCCGCCGCCTTCCGGCACCCAGATGTGGCCCAGCGGCCAGCCGGTCGCCTTGCGTATCGCGCGCAGCGTCGCCCGGGCCGCCGATTCCAGATCGTCGCCGGCGCTCAGGGCCGCGGTGACGCCGTCCAGCAACGCCAGCAGCGCCGTCTCCCGTTCCCGATCCCGCACGGCCCTCCTGCTCCCGGTCACCGCGCAACCCCATAAGGCGGCTGTTTCCCTGGTGCGACCTTACCGAAGGTCCGCAGAAAGCCCTGGCCTTCAGAATGCGGTCCCCGTCAGGGGATACCCCGCCGCCCGGCGGGACATCCCGGAGCGTGAAACACGGTACCTGCAGGCGCCAGGCCGGGCGGTACGGCCTCGCGGCATCGGCGACGTTCCTCCCCTATGCGGTCACCACGACCCGAGGAGCGGGCAGCGCGGGAATCCCGATGCCCGCCGTGCCGGTGTTCACTCTCCCCGATCATGGATCGGCCGCTAACGTGTTCGAGTCCGCACACGCAAGCGCGGGTGATCGATGGGGCGTGGGAGGTGTTTCGCGTGCTGACCGGGCGCAGGTACCGGCTGGAGTTCGACGCCGGGCAGAAGCTGCTCGCCGAGCGGATCGCCGCCGTGTGCCGGTCGGCGTGGAACACTGCGCTGGAGCAGCGCCGCGCCTACCGTCGCCGGGGCGCGTTCATCGGCTACGCCGAGCAGTGCAGGCAGCTCGCCGAGGCGAAAAAGGAGTTTCCCTGGCTGGCCGAGGCCCCGGCGCAGGTGCTGCAGCAGACGCTCAAGGACCTGGATCAGGCGTACCGCCGGCACGGCACCTGGAAGGTCCGCTGGAAGAGCAAGACGCGGCAGGCGCCGTCGTTGCGGTTCCCCACCCCCAAGCACATCCCGGTCGAGGTGATCAACCGCCGGTGGGCGCGGGTGTTCCTGCCCAAGCTCGGCTGGGTGCGGTTCCGGCTGTCGCGGCCGCTGGGCGGGGCGGTGCGCTCGGCGACCGTCTCGCGTGACGGTGAGCACTGGTTCATCAGCTTCCTCGTCGAGGACGGACAGCGCGCGCCGCAGGTGCATGCCCGCCCGGATGCGGTCGTCGGGGTGGACCGGGGGGTGGTGACGGCCGCGGTCACCTCCGACGGGGAGTTCTTCGACCGCCGCCACGCCACTGCCTTCGGCGTGTCCTCCTCCGAGCCGCCGGAGGAGAGCATGGCCGCTCGGGCGGACGATCGGGGCTATCTGTCGGCCGGTGAGGCGGAGCGGTATGTGCGCCTTCAGCGGCGGCTGGCGCGGGCGGAGAAGGGCTCGGCCCGGCGTGCGCGGGTGGTGTGCGCCCTGGGGGCGATCATGGGGCGGGTCCGGCGGCGCCGCGCGGATTTCACCGCCCAGGTCGCGCACCGGCTGACCCGTGATTACGCGCACATTGTGCTGGAGGATCTGAAGGTGCGCGGGATGACCGCGTCGGCGTCCGGCACGGCCGCGGCGCCGGGTGCGCGGGTCGCGCAGAAGTCCGGCCTGAACCGGGCGATATTGGACAAGGGCTGGTACGGGCTGGAGGTCGCGCTGCGCTCGGCGGCCCGTTACACCGGCAGTGTCGTCAGTGCGGTTCCGGCCGCGTACACGTCCCGGACGTGCTCGGTTGCGGCCTGCGGGCGGGTGGATGCGAAGAGCCGTGAGAGCCAAGCGCTTTTCCGTTGCACCGCCTGCGGGTATGTCGAGCATGCCGATGTGAACGCGGCGAAATGTATCAAGGCCAGAGAACAGGCGGCCGGGCCGGTCGTCTCAGGGCGTGGAGACTTCGGGGGTGCCCGGGTCGGTGAAGCGTCAAGCGCCCGTTCCACGGCGCGCGGTGCGCCGCGGGCTGCCGCGTGAGCGGCACGGGAGTCCCCGTCCCTTCAGGGCGGGGAGCAGGTCAAGTGACGGGAAGAGTGCGCACCGTTCCCGGTGGCGGCCCCGCTCCCCCACCGCCTCCGCGGCCCCGAGCACGCGCGGCCTCCCGCGGCGACGCCACGGCCCGGTCGGGCGTCCCGGCCGGGAGCATGCCGGACATCGGGCCAGTTTCCGTGATTGGACCGGTACCGGACACGCGCAGGCCCCCTACGGTCGTGCCATGCACGCACGACTCGGCGACGACCTCGCCCGGCTGCCCGGCCTGCTCGACGAGGCGCGGGCCCACGCCGTACGCCTCCTCACCGGACTGGACGACCGCCCGGTCGCCCTGACCACCGGGCCGCCCGCGCCCGACCCCCTGCCCGTCACCGGGATCGGCGCCGCGGGGGCGCTGGAGGCCTTCGCCCGGCGCTGGGAACCGGGTTTCGCCGCCAGCGCCGGCCCGCGCTACCTGGGCTTCGTCACCGGTGGCGCCACCCCCGCCTCGCTGGCCGGCGACTGGCTCACCGGCGCACTGGACCAGAACCCCACCTCCGGCATCGACTCCAGCGCCCCGGACCTGGAACGGGAGACCGTCGCCTGGCTGCGCGAACTGTTCGGCCTGCCCCGGGAACACGCCGGGGCCTTCGTCAGCGGTGCGACGATGTCCAACTTCACCGGCCTGGCGGTCGCCCGGGAATGGGTGGGCGAGCGGCGCGGCGTCCGCGTGTCCGAGCAGGGGGTCGCGGCCCTCGGCCCCGTCCCCGTGCTCTCGGCGAGCCCGCACTCCAGCGTCGGCAAGGCCCTGTCCATGCTCGGGCTGGGACGCTCCGCACTCCGGAGGGTCGACGCGCTGCCCGGCCGGGAGGCCGTCGACCCGGCCCGCCTGGAGGAGGCGCTGGAGTCCCTCGGCGGCGAGCCCGCGATCGTGGTCGCCAACGCGGGGACGGTGAACACCGTGGACTTCGACGACCTGCGTGCGATCGCCGCCCTGCGCGAGCGGTATCCCTTCTGGTTGCACGTGGACGCGGCCTTCGGGGCCTTCGCCCTGCTCTCCCCGGACCACGCCCATCTGCTCGACGGGCTCGGCGAGGCCGACTCGGTCTGCGTGGACCTGCACAAGTGGCTGAACGTCCCCTACGACAGCGCGGTCCAGTTCACCCGCCGCCGCGACCTGCAGGTCCGGGTCTTCGCCAACTCCGCGGCCTACCTCGGGCCGCTCGGCGACGACCTGGACCGGGTCGACCTGGTCCACCTGACCCCGGAGAACTCCCGGCGGCTGCGCGCCCTGCCCGCCTGGTTCACGCTCGCCGCCTACGGCCGTGAGGGCCATGCCGAGATCGTCCGGCGTGACATCGCGCTGGCCGGGCTGCTCGGCGAGCGCGTCGCCGCGCTGCCCGGCTACCGCCTGCTGGCCCCCGTCCGGCTCAACGTGGTCTGCTTCACGCCGGAGGGCTCCCCGGAACGCACCGGGGAGCTGGTCTCGGCGATCATCGAGTCCGGCGAGGCCTTCCTCACCCCCACCGTCTACGGCGGGGTGCCGGCGCTCCGTGCCGCGTTCAGCAACTGGCGCACCACCGAGGCCGACGTCGAGCGCGTCGTGAAGGTCCTGGAACGGCTCGCGCCGTGACCGCTCAGCCGGCCGCGGGTGCGTCCCCGCCCGCGGTCGCCGGCCGGTAGGTGAGGACGACCACGCCGGAGTCGAAGGTCCTCGTGCCGGTGAGCTCCACGGCGCCGGCGCTCTCCTTGCGGAACAGGGGCTCTCCCTCGCCCTTGAGGACCGGGTAGATCCAGATGCGGTACTCGTCCAGGAGGCCGTGCGCGGCGAGGTCGTCGGTCAGCCGGCCGCAGCCCCAGATGAGGATGTCCGCACCCGGCCGCCGCTTGAGCTCGGTCACCTCCGCCACGAGCCGGTCGCCCGGGATGATCGAGGAGTTGTTCCAGTCGGCGGGCTCGTCCAGCGTCGAGGAGACGGCGTACTTGGCGATGGCGTTGACGTGGTCGGCGTAGGGGTTGCCGCCCATGTTCGGCCAGGCCTGGGCCATGCCCTCGTAGGTGACGCGGCCCAGCAGCAGGGCGTCGCAGCCGAGGGTGAGCTCCAGCGCGTACGCCATGGCGTCCTCGCTGTTGTGCTGCATCGACCACAGGTGGGGGTCGTCGATGAAGCCGTCGAGGGTGGCGTAGGTCGAGCAGATGATCTTCCTCATGATGTCCTCCGTGTCGTGGGTCGCGTCGTGCGGTCCGGGGTCAGGGACGGTTCGGTCTCAGGGACGCTTCGGTCTCAGGGACGGTCCGGTCTCAGGGAACGTAGGGGCGGGCGGCCCGGGCGTCCCGCAGCGCCCGGGCCCACCAGGACAACCGGTCCAGCACCGCCGTGGCGGCGGTGTTGCAGTCGGCGGCGGCCTTGGGCCAGGTGCCGTCGGCGGCGAACAGGTTCCAGTAGCGGGGGAGGCTGACCGCGTCGCGCAGGGGCACGGCGTGCAGCTCGGTGAAGATCTGACGGAGCTGGTCGATGGCGTGCAGGCCGCCCGACTCCCTGCCGTAGGCGACGAAGGCGACGGGCTTGGCCTGCCACTCCTCGTAGTACCAGTCGATGGCGGTCTTGAGCGGGGCCGGGAAGCTCCGGTTGTACTCGGGGGTGACCACCACGAAGGCGTCGGCGGCGGCCAGCCGCACGGCCAGGTCCGCCACCGCCCCGGGGAGGGGCTCGCCCTCGTCGGTGAGGGTCTGCGGCAGCCCGGCCTCCACCAGGTCGACCAGGTCCACCTCCAGGTCACCGCGCCTGCGGGCCCGGGCGGTGAACCAGCCGGCCACGGTGGGACCGAACCGGCCGTTGCGGGTGCTGCCGACGATGACCGCCACTCTCAGCCGTTCGTGCTCCGCCATCTCCCCGCCTCCTCCGTGTCCGTTCTCTCCGGCCGCTTCCGGGCCGGCGTGTTCCACTGTGCCGCAGGCCCTTTACGGCTTGTTTCCCGTCGGCTTACGGCTCCCGGGAACGTCCCGTAAAAGACGGAAATCGGCCGCGGCATGCGGTTATCGTGATCTTCATGCGTTTCGGAGTGCTGGGGCCGCTGGCGGTGTGGACGGCTTCCGGCGAGCGGGTGGCGGTCCCGGGGCTGAAGGTCCGCACCCTCCTGGCGGACCTGCTGGTGCACGAGGGGCGGCCGGTCCCGGCCGACCGGCTGATCGACGACCTGTGGGGCGACGACCGCCTGCCGGGCAACCCCTCGGGGGCGCTGTCGGCCAAGGTCTCGCAGCTGCGCCGGATACTGGAGGACGCCGAGCCGGGCGGCCGGGAACTGGTGGCGCACCACCCGGCGGGCTACCTGCTGAGGGCCGACACCGACGCCGACGGCTTCCGCGCCCTGCTGGCCGAGGCGGGCCGTACCGGCGACCCGCGGGCCAGGTCCGGGCTGCTTTCCGAAGCGCTGGCGGCGTGGCGCGGCCCGGCCTTCGCCGACTTCGCCGACGAGCCGTTCGCCCGGGCCGCCGCCGCCCGGCTGACCGAGCAGTGGCTGGCCGCGCAGGAGGACCGGGCGGAGGTACGGCTGGCGCTGGGCGAGCACGCCCTCCTCGCCGGGGAACTCGGCGAGCTGCTCACCGCGCACCCGCTCCGGGAGCGGCTGCGCGCCGCACACATGCGGGCTCTGTACCGCTCCGGGCGGCAGAGCGAGGCGCTCGGCAGCTACGAGGAGCTGCGTGCGCTGCTCGCCGACGAGCTGGGACTGGACCCGGGGGCGGAACTGGCGGGCCTGCACCGGGCGATCCTGGTCCAGGATCCGGCACTGGCCGCACCGCGCACGACGGGCGCCGCATCGGGCACCGCACCAGGCACCGCACCGGACGTCATACCGGGCACCGCATCAGGTGCGACGGCCGATCCGGCCGGCGGACCCTCCGGCAGCCTGCCCGTGCCGGTCACCGCCCTGATCGGCAGGGACGACGCGCTCGCCGGGATCCTCGCCAGGCTGGAGACCGACCGCCTGGTGACGCTCACCGGCCCCGGCGGCGTCGGCAAGACCCGGCTGGCCGTGGAGGCGGCCAGGATCCTGGCCCTCCCCTCCTCCCCCGGCGTCGGGCCGTCTCCGGGTCCGGGCGGACTCCACGCGCCCCGGCCCGGCTCCGCCGGCCGGTTCCCCGACGGCGCGTGGCTGGTCGAACTGGCGGCGCTCGACCGGCCCGCCGACCGGGACGCGGTGTCCCGGCTGGCGGAGGCGGTCATGACCGTGCTGGACGTACGGGACACCGGCGCCCCCGCGGAGCCCGGTGAACGCCCCGCCGCGGACCGGCTCGCCGGGGCGCTGCGCCACCGGCGGCTGCTGCTGGTGCTGGACAACTGCGAGCACGTCGTCGAACCGGTCGCCGAGCTGGCCGGGCTGCTGCTGCGCACCGCTCCGGGGCTGCGGATCCTGGCCACCAGCCAGGAGCCGCTCGCCCTGGCCGGCGAGGTGGTCTGGAGCGTCCCGCCCTTGGAGGTGCCGGACGGGACCGCCGATCTCGCGGCGCTGGAACGGACCGCCTCGGTGCAGCTGTTCACGGCCCGGGCGTCCGCCGCGGCCAGGGGGTTCACCCTCGACGCGGAGAGCGCCCCGGCGGTCGCGACCCTGTGCCGACGGCTGGACGGCATCCCCCTGGCGCTGGAACTGGCGGCGACAAGGGTCCGGGCGCTGGGCGTGCGGGGCCTGGTCGAGCGGCTGGACGACCGGTTCCGGCTGCTGTCCACCGGGCACCGGGGAGCCCCGCCGCGCCAGCAGACCCTGACGGCGATGATCGACTGGAGCTGGGAACTGCTGCCCGGTCCCGAACGCACCGTGCTGCGCCGTCTGGCCGTGCACGCCGACGGCTGCACCCCGCAGGCCGCCGAGGCCGTCTGCGCGGGGGACGGCGTGCACCCGGCCGACGTGCTCGACCTGCTGGTCCGCCTGGTCGACCGGTCCCTGGTGGTCATGGTGGACGGCCCGGACGGGCCCCGGTACCGGTTGCTGGAGTCCGTGGCCGCCTACTGCCTCGACCGGCTCCAGGAGGCCGGGGAACTGGACCGGGTACGGCGACGGCACCTCCTGCACCACATCGGGTTCGCCGAGCGGGCCGAGGCGCACCTGCGCGGCCCCGGCCAGCGGCGGTGGCTGCGGCGGCTCGACGCCGAGGCCGCCAACCTGCGCGCCGCGCTCAACACCGCGGTCAGGGAGGCCGACGCCGAGGGTGCGCTGCGCCTCGCCGTCGCGCTGGCCTGGTACTGGTTCCTGCGCGGCAGGCTGACCGAGGCCCGGCGTTCCCTGTCCGCCGCACTGACCACCGGCGCGGACGGCCCCGCCGCGCCGGCCGGCGCGTGCGACGGCTCCGTCCCGACCCTCGCGCCGCCCGCCGCCCGTTCCGTCACCGCGCTCCGTGCCGCGGCCCTGGCCTGGGCCGCGGGCTTCGGGTTCCTCCAGGGCGACGTCGCCGACCGGGAGAGCCTGCGCGACGCGGCTCTGCGGCTGTACGAGGAGGCGGGCGATCCGGCCGGGCACGCCAGAGCCCGGTGGTTCCTGGCCCACACCGCGATCGACCTGGGCGACCTGGCCGTCGCCGAGGACCTGCTGGACCGGGCGCTGCGGGGCTTCCGCGCGGTCGGCGACCGGTGGGGCACCGCCGCGGCCCTGGCCACCCGTGCCAAACTCGCGCACGTCCGGGGCGATCTGACCGCGCTAGGCGGCGACGGCGGGCGCAGCGCCGAGCTGTTCACCGAACTCGGCGACCGCTGGGGCCTGATGGAGGCCACCGGCTGGCTCGGCGCGCTCGCCGAGCTGACCGGCGACCTGGAGCGGGCCGAGCGGTTGCAGCGGGACGGGCTGCGCATGGCGGAGGAGCTCGGGCTGTGGACGGAGGCGGCCGGGCGGCTGGCCTGGGTCGGCTGGACGGCGTTGCAGCGTCGCGGCTACGCGGAGGCGGCCGAGTCGTGCGGACGGGCGCTGAAGCTGGCCGTCGAGCAGGGACACCGGACCGAGCAGATCTTCGCCGCGATGGGGTTCGCCTTCGCAGTCCGCAGGCAGGGCCACCTCGAACTCGCCGAGATCCACCTGCGTGACGTGCTGGAACGGGCACCGCGCCAGGACACCGGTACGGCACCGCCCCCGTACCTGCCCATGGTCCTGACCGAGCTGGGTTTCGCCGCCGAGCAGCGCGGAGACGCGGCGGCCGCCCTCAGCCTGCATCTGGAGGCGCTCGACCAGGCGGCCAGGCTCGACGCCTCCCGCGTCATGCCGATCGGACTGGACGGCCTGGCCGGCGCGGCGGTCCTGGCCGGGGACCACGACCGCGCCGCCCTGCTCCTGGGCGCGGCGGCCGCGGCCCGCGCAGCGGGCTCCCCGCCCGCCTCCCCCGCCGAGCATGACGACATCGACCGGATCACCGGGCGGGTCCGCGCCGCGCTGGGCGAGGACCGCTTCGCCGCCGGCTTCGAACGCGGCGGCACGCTCACCCCGCAGGAGGCGCTCTCCCTGGCCGCCGCCCCGGCCCCGGCCGCCTCCGGGCCCCCGGCGCACGGCGCATCGTGAACGAGGGGGGCGGCGATCGGCTCGCCGTCCCCTCGTTCCTCCACCGGTCACCGGCTCGCACGGGGCGGACACCGCGTCCGCCCCGTGCGGGGAGTCAGCTGCAGCCGCTGGTGGAGCCGCAGCCCTCGCAGACATAGCAGCTGCCGGCGGGACGCATCTTCGTGCCGCAGGTCATGCAGAGCGGCGCGTCGGCGGTGCGGCCCTGGTGGGACTCCAGGGAACCGCCCCGGCCGGGCTCCTGCCGGGCCGCGGTCGGGGAGGCCGCTCCGGCCGCGGTCTCGGGAGCGGCCTCGGCACGCTGCTGGGGCTGCTCGATCGGGGCCGAGGTGGCCAGCTCGGCGATGACCTGCTCGGAGTGGACGGCGGCCGGGTCCTCACCGCGCTGCTGGGCGGCCCGCTCGGCGGCGGAGAAGACGCCGAGGGCGGCGCGCTCCTCGTAGGGCAGGTGGTCCAGGGCCAGCCGGCGGAAGATGTAGTCCACCACCGAGGAGGCCATCCGGATGTCCGGGTCGTCGGTCATGCCGGCCGGGTCGAACCGCATGTTGACGAACTTGCTGACGTAGGTCTCCAGCGGCACGCCGTACTGCAGGCCGATCGAGATGGCCACGGAGAAGGCGTCCATGACGCCCGCGAGGGTCGAGCCCTGCTTGGACATCTTCAGGAAGACCTCGCCGAGGCCGTCGTCGGGGTAGCACGAGGCGGTCATGTAGCCCTTGGCCCCGGCCACGGTGAAACGGGTCGTGGTGCTGGGACGCTGGTTGGGCATCCGGCGGCGGGTCGGGCGGCTGATCTCCACCACCTTGACCTGCGGCTCGGCGGGACCCTCCGCCTTGTCCGCCTTCTCCTCGGCCTTCTTGCCCGAGGCGGAGAGCGGCTGGCCGACCTTGCAGTTGTCGCGGTAGACGGCCAGGGCCTTCAGGCCGAGCTTCCAGCCCTCGAGGTAGACCTGCTCGATGTCCTCGACGGTCGCGGACTCGGGCAGGTTGACGGTCTTGCTGATCGCCCCGGACAGGAACGGCTGGGTGGCGGCCATCATCCGGACGTGGCCCATCGGGGCGATGGCCCGCTCGCCCATGGCGCAGTCGAACACCTCGTAGTGCTCGGGCCGCAGGCCCGGCGCGTCGACGACGTGACCGTGCTCGGCGATGAACTCGACGATCGCCTCGATCTGCTCGCCGGGGTAGCCGAGCTTGTCCAGCGCCCGCGGGATCGTCTGGTTGACGATCTGCATGGAGCCGCCGCCGACGAGCTTCTTGAACTTGACCAGCGCCAGGTCCGGCTCGATGCCGGTGGTGTCGCAGTCCATCATCAGGCCGATGGTGCCGGTGGGCGCCAGCAGGGAGGCCTGAGCGTTGCGGTAACCGTTGCGCTCGCCGAGCTTGAGGCACTCGGTCCACTGCCGGGTGGCCTCGGCGTGGATGGCGCCGTCCACGGCGTCCAGCGTGCGCAGCTCGTCGTTGGCCGCCGAGTGCTTGCGCATGACGCGCTTGTGCGCGTCGGCGTTGCGGGCGTAGCCGTCGTACGGTCCCACGACCGCGGCCAGCTCGGCGCTGCGGCGGTAGGAGGCGCCGGTCATCAGGGAGGTGATGGCGGCGGCGACGGCGCGGCCGCCGTCGGAGTCGTAGGCGTGGCCGGTGGCCATGAGCAGCGCGCCCAGGTTGGCGTAGCCGATGCCGAGCTGGCGGTAGGCGCGCGTGGTCTCGCCGATCTTCTCGGTCGGGAAGTCGGCGAAGCAGATCGAGACGTCCATCGCGGTGATGATCAACTCGGTGATCTTCACGAAGTTCTGGATGTCGAAGGAGCCGTCGTCCTGGAGGAACTTCAGCAGGTTGATGCTGGCCAGGTTGCAGGAGGAGTTGTCCAGGTGGACGTACTCCGAGCACGGGTTCGAGGCGGTGATGCGGCCCGTCTCCGGGCAGGTGTGCCAGTCGTTGATCGTGTCGTCGTACTGCACGCCGGGGTCGGCGCACTCCCAGGCGGCGGTCGCCATCTTGCGGAACAGGTCGCGGGCGTCGACCTCCTCGATGACCTCTCCGCTGAGGCGGGCGCGCAGGCCGAACCGCTCGCCCTTCTCCACCGCGCGCATGAACTCGTCGGAGACGCGCACGGAGTTGTTGGCGTTCTGGTACTGGACGGAGACGATGTCCTTGCCGCCCAGGTCCATGTCGTAGCCGGCGTCGCGCAGCGCGCGGATCTTGTCCTCCTCGCGCGCCTTGGTCTCGATGAACTCCTCGATGTCGGGGTGGTCGACGTCGAGGACGACCATCTTGGCCGCCCGGCGGGTGGCGCCGCCGGACTTGATGGTGCCGGCGGAGGCGTCCGCGCCGCGCATGAAGGAGACCGGGCCGCTGGCCGTGCCGCCGCTGGAGAGCAGCTCCTTGGAGGAGCGGATCCGGGAGAGGTTCACGCCGGAGCCCGAACCGCCCTTGAAGATCACGCCCTCTTCCTTGTACCAGTCGAGGATGGACTCCATCTGGTCGTCCACGGCCAGGATGAAGCAGGCGCTGACCTGCTGCGGCGAGGCGGTGCCGACGTTGAACCAGACCGGCGAGTTGAAGCTGAAGACCTGGTTGACCAGGGCGTGCTTGAGCTCGTGGTCGAAGATCTCGGCGTCCTCGTCGGTGGCGAAGTAGCCCTCCTCGACGCCGGTCCTGGTGTAGACCCCCACCACGCGGTCGACGAGCTGCTTGAGGCTCCACTCGCGCTGCGGGGTGCCGACGGCGCCCCGGAAGTACTTGGTGGTGACGATGTTGGCCGCGTTGACCGACCAGGAGGCGGGGAACTCCACGCCGCGCTGCTCGAAGTTGACCGAGCCGTCGCGCCAGTTGGTCATGACGACGTCGCGGCGCTCCCAGGCCACCTCGTCGTACGGGTGCACGCCGGGCGTGGTGAAGATGCGCTTCATCTTCAGCCCCTTGCGCGGGCGCTTACCCCCGCGCGCCGCCGTGCCGCTGACCGTCTCCGTCATGACTTTCCCCCTTCCGGGACTCCGAACGGAGCCCGCGAGTCGGACCACATCGATGCGCCGCCTCATGTCCCCCGGCGCCCGGGGATCGAATTCTTCAGTCCTGCGGGGCGGAGCGGTCCGCCCGCAGCTGCCTGATCTCGGCCTCGAAGTCGGCCAGCGTCTCGAACCCCCGGTAGACGGAGGCGAAGCGGAGGTAGGCGACCTCGTCCAGCTCGCGGAGCGGACCCAGGATCGCCAGCCCGACCTCGTGGGCGGGGATCTCGGCGGATCCGGTCGCCCGGATGCTCTCCTCGACCCGCTGGCCCAGCTGCGCCAGGGAGTCCTCGCTGACGGGCCGTCCCTGGCACGCCCGCCGGACCCCGGCGATCACCTTCTCCCGGAAGAACGGCTCCGTCACCCCGCTGCGCTTGCTCACCATCAGCAGGACCGTCTCCTGCGTGGTGAACCTGCGCCCGCACTGCGGGCACGTGCGCCTGCGGCGGATGGCCCCGCCGTCCTCCGTGGAGCGGCTGTCGATGACCCGCGTGTCAGGATGACGGCAGAACGGACAGTGCACGTGCGTCGCCTCCCTGACCGGCTCACCTGCCCCACACGCCCCGTGTCATGCCATGCGGAATGCCCGCACCCGTTCACCCGCGAAGGTGAAGTGCGGTAACAGAAACACAACTTATGGTGAAACGGGGCGGGTGGTGCCACAAGATGTTGTGGTGCAACCGTAGAAGTGCGCGACGATGAACGCAAGTTGATCGGAGTGTCCCGAGTGAAGGCGCTGATCAGGGGTGCCACCCGGGCGTGTCGCCGCCGCCCCGCCCTCCGGGCCGCCCGCCCGGGCACACCGGAGTCCCGCACGCGCAGCGACCGGCCGGGCACGGCCCGGCACGGATCCGGCGCACGGCGCCACGGGCGGGACACGGCCCGGCGTGCTCCCGTACCAGGTCACGGAGCGGGTGCGGTCCACCACCGGATCTCCGCCGCGCGGGCCCGCGGACGGGCGCGGCCGGACACCTGACCCGCACCAGGTCGCGGAGCGGGTGCGGTCCACCACCGGATCTCCGCTGCGCGGACCCGGGAAGCCCCGCCTCCCCTGCACGGACCCGCGGGAGCCCCGCGGCCTCCGTCCCCTCCGAGCAGGGATGAGGTCCGCGGTCGGCTGGACAGGGATCTAGACGGGGACGAGGTGCGCGATCGCCCAGAGGACGACGAGTGCGGCCAGGAGCAGCGCGGCCACGGCCGCGCCCCTGCCCCGGCGGGTGAGCCGGAGAGGCCTCGCGGCGGGGCGGCGGACCCCTCTGCGCGCCACCGCCGCCGCCTCCGGTCCGGATCCGGGCCTCCGGCGCGCCCGGCCGCCCGAGGCCGGCCGCGG
The DNA here is from genome assembly GCF_015711595.1 of Planomonospora sp. ID91781. Taxonomy (NCBI): domain Bacteria; kingdom Bacillati; phylum Actinomycetota; class Actinomycetes; order Streptosporangiales; family Streptosporangiaceae; genus Planomonospora; species Planomonospora sp. ID91781. The sequence goes on from NZ_JABTEY010000002.1 coordinate 2,137,181, forward strand.
TCGCCCCCCGCCCGTCGAGGTCGGCCGCGGACGGCCTTCACCCGCACTCCCAGGTCGCCCCTCACCCGCCGCCCGCGAGCGCGACCGGCCGCCGTCCGCCGCCCGGAGATGCGCCCTGCCGCCCTCGATCAGCCGCAGCTGCGGCCGGGGCTGCCCCGACGCCCGTCCCGCGGTCTGCCCCGACGCCCGCCCCCGCCGGGACCGCCCCGTCCGCGTGGTCGCCTCCATGGCCCTCCCATCGCCCCGGCCTGGCCGAACACAGGTCGAAGAAAGATCGGTGTATCGAACACGGTGTCGATCGAACTCCCGTACGATGTTGTACACCACGCCGTCGCCGATTTCGAGGAAGACTCGAACAATTGTTTGAAGATGATCTTCGACGGCGGTACGGTCGCTGTGTGCGACATGAGGAATACAGACCGGGAGGCGAGGAGATCGCATGAGCGAGCACAAAGAGAACGGCGCGGCCGTCAGTGACCTGGCGGTGCGCAGGCGTGACTCCCTCGGCCTCACCCCCAGGCAGCGCAGGATCCTCGAGGTCATCCGTGATTCGGTGCAGCAGCGGGGATACCCCCCGTCGATGCGCGAGATCGGCGAGGCGGTGCAGCTCACCAGCACCTCCAGTGTCTCCCACCAGCTGACGGCGTTGCAGCGCAAGGGTTATCTGCGGCGCGACCCGCACCGCCCCCGGGCGCTTGAGGTCCGTCTGCCCGGCGAGCCCGTGCTCTGGGTGGACCCCGACGCGGGCACCGACGAGGCGCCCGTCAACCGTCCGACGGCCTCCTACGTCCCCCTGGTCGGCCGGATCGCCGCCGGTGGCCCCATCCTCGCCGAGGAGAGCATCGAGGACGTCTTCGCCCTGCCCAAGCAGCTCGTCGGCGAGGGCACGCTCTTCCTGCTCCAGGTGGCCGGGGACTCGATGATCGACGCTGCCATCGCCAACGGCGACTGGGTCGTCGTGCGCCAGCAGCCGGTCGCCGACAGCGGCGACATCGTCGCGGCGATGATCGACGGCGAGGCCACGGTCAAGACCTTCAAGCGCAAGGACGGCCACGTCTGGCTGGTCCCGCACAACCCCAACTACGACCCGATCCCGGGCGACGAGGCGACCGTCCTCGGCAAGGTCGTGGCAGTCCTCCGCAAGCTCTGAGTCACAGGCTCCGCCCGGTGAAGGCCGTGTGGCCGCACGGCCGGGGCCGCCGGGCCCGTCCGGCCCGCGCATCCCGGGCCTCGATCTCCGCGTCGCTCACCGCCCCGGCCTAGGCTGGGGCGGTGAGCGACATATCCGGTCTGAACGATCTGACGTTGGAAAGCCTGATCACCCGTGACGGGGCGAAGTGGTCCCTCGCCGAGCCCGGGGTGATCCCCGCCTGGGTCGCGGACATGGACTTCCCGGTCGCCCCCGCCGTACGGGAGGCCCTGGCCCGCCGGGTCCACGGCGACCTCGGCTACCCCGCCTGGCTCGACCAGCTCGGAGACGGCCCGCTGGCGGAGGTCTTCGCCGTGCGGATGGAGCAGCGGCACGGCTGGCGCGCCGACCCGGCGCACGTGCGCTCCTTCACCGACATCAACCAGGCCCTCCAGGTCGTCCTGCACGTCGCCACCCGGCCCGGCGACGCGGTGGCGCTGCACGTCCCGACCTACCCGCCCTTCCTGGAGACGCTCGCCGAGATGGGCCGGCCGCTGCTCCCGATCCCGATGGAGCCCGCGGGCGACTCCTGGGGCTTCGATGCCGACGCCCTGGCCGCCCGCCTCGCCGAGGGCCGCTGCCGGGTGCTGCTGCTGGTCAACCCGCAGAACCCGACCGGGCGCTCGTTCACCCGCGAGGAGCTGACGGTCCTCGCCGAGCTGGCCGAACGCCACGATCTGCTCGTCGTCTCCGACGAGATCCACGCCGACCTGACCCACGCCCCGTCCGCGCACGTCCCCTTCGCCACCCTGCTGCCGGAGCGGACCGTCACGCTGACCTCCGCCACCAAGGCGTTCAACCTGGGCGGCATCCGCTGCTCCGTGGCGCACTTCGGGCCGCCCGCCCTGCGCGCCGCCATGGCCGCCCAGCCCAGGCACATGTACGGCGCGGCGCACGTGTTCGGGGTCGACGCGACCGTCGCGGCCTGGACGCACGGGGACGGCTGGCTCCAGGAGGTCAGGGCGGTGCTCGCCCGCAACCGGAGCCTGGTCGCGGGAGGGCTTCCCGAGGGCGTGCGCTATCGGGTTCCCGATGCCACCTACCTGGCGTGGCTGGACTTCACGGAGCTGGCCCTGGGCGAGGACCCCGCCGGGTTCCTGAAGCGCGAGGCACGGGTGATGCTCAGCCAGGGGCCGCCGTTCGGTCCCGGCGGCGAGGGCTTCGCCCGGCTGAACTTCGCCACCTCGGGCCCGGTCCTCTCGGAGATCCTGGACCGGATCTCCCAGGCCGTGAAGTCCCGGTCGTGACGCCGACCGGCCGCTGACCGCGCCTCGGTCGTGCCGGGGACCCCTGCGCCGGGCCCGCCGGGGCAAGGACGTCGTGGGACCGGGCCGCTCCGGGACAGCGGTCCGGATGCCGCCCCGGGCGGGCATCCGCGAGGCGGGCGGCGCCGGGGCCTCGGCAGTGAGCGCCGGAGCGATGCGAGCACCGCGAGAAGGGGGCGGGCTCCCCTCGGGGACCCGCCCCTCCGGTCACCGTCAGGGGACGATGTTGACCAGTTTCGGCGCGCGGACGATGACCTTGCGCGGCGCACCGGACAGGAAGCCCTGCACCTTCTCCGAGGCCAGGGCCAGGGCCCGCAGGTCGTCCTCGGAGATCTCCGGGGAGACCTCCAGCCGGTCGCGGACCTTCCCCGCGACCTGCACGACGCAGGTGACGGACTCCTCGACCAGCAGGCCGGCCTCGGCGACCGGCCAGCCCGCCCGGGCGACCGAGGCCTGGTGGCCCAGGCGCTCCCAGCCCTCCTCGGCGGTGTACGGGGCGACCAGCGACAGCATGACGGCCAGCGCCTCGGCGGCCTCCCGGACCGCCGGGTCGGCGGCGCCGGGGCCGGAGTCGATGGCCTTGCGGGCCGCGCTCGTCAGCTCCATCATGCGGGCCACCGCGACGTTGAAGCGGTGGGTCTCGACCAGCTTGGTGACCTCGTCGACGGTCCGGTGCACGATCCTGCGCAGTTCCAGGTCGCCGGTGGTGAAGTCCGCGCCCGGGGCGGAGGCCGCGCCGGCGTCGGTCATCACCCGGAAGGCGCGGGCCAGGAACTTCTGCGACGCGGCGGGCGAGACGTCGGCCCAGTCGATGTCGTCCTCGGGCGGACCGGCGAAGATCATGGTCAGCCGGACGGCGTCCACGCCGAAGGCGTCGATCTGCTGGCCCAGGTCCACTCCGTTGCCCAGCGACTTGGACATCGCCTTGCCCTGGTTGATCACCTGGCCCTGGTTGAGCAGGCGGGTGAAGGGCTCGGTGAAGTCGACCATGCCCATGTCGTGCAGGACCTTGGTGAAGAACCGGGAGTACAGCAGGTGCAGGATCGCGTGCTCCACCCCGCCGACGTACTGGTCGATCGGGCCCCACTGGCGGACCTTCTCCACGTCGAACGGGCCGCCCTCGTAGTCCGGGTCCACGTAGCGCAGGTAGTACCACGAGGAGTCGACGAAGGTGTCCATCGTGTCGGTGTCCCGCCGGGCGGGGCCGCCGCACTTGGGACAGGCCACCTCGACCCAGTCCGCGGCCGAGGCCAGCGGGGAGACGCCCTTGGGCGCCAGGGCCTCGCCGCGCAGGTCGGGCAGGGTGACCGGGAGCTGCTCGTCCGGGACGGGGACCTCGCCGCAGTCGACGCAGTGGATGATCGGGATCGGGCAGCCCCAGAAGCGCTGGCGGGACAGCAGCCAGTCGCGCAGCCGGAAGTTGACCGTGGCCTTGCCCGTGCCCCGCTCGCTGAGGATCTCGATGATCCTGCGGATCGCGGAGGTCTTGTCCAGGCCGTCCAGGGGGCCGGAGTTGACCATCTCGCCGTCGCCGGAGGTCGCCACCCCCGTCTCCCCGGGGTCGGCCATGCCCGTGTGGACCACCACCCGGACCGGCAGGTCGAAGGCGCGGGCGAAGTCCAGGTCGCGCTGGTCGTGCGCGGGCACGGCCATGATGGCGCCGTGGCCGTAGTCGGACAGCACGTAGTCGGCCGCCCAGACCGGCATGCGCTCGCCGTTCACCGGGTTGATCGCGTAGCGGCCCAGGAAGACGCCGGTCTTCTCCTTGTCGGTGGAGAGCCGGTCGATGTCCGACAGCTTGGCCACCTCGGCCCGGTAGGCCTCGAAGGCCGCCCGCTGCCCGTCGGAGACGATCTCCTCGGCCAGCGGGGCGTCCGGGGCGACCACGAAGAAGGTCGCGCCGTACAGGGTGTCGGGACGGGTGGTGTAGACGGTGACCGGCTCGTCGCGGCCCTCGATCACGAAGTCGACGTCGGCGCCCTCGGAGCGGCCGATCCAGTTGCGCTGCATGCTCAGCACGCGCTCGGGCCAGCCGCCCTCCAGCTGCGTCATGTCCTCCAGCAGCCGGTCGGCGTATTCAGTGATCTTGAAGTACCACTGGGTCAGCTCGCGGCGGACCACCTCGGCGCCGCAGCGCTCGCACCTGCCGCCGACGACCTGCTCGTTGGCCAGCACCGTCTGGTCGTTCGGGCACCAGTTGACCAGACCGCCCTTGCGGTAGGCCAGCCCGCGCTCGAAGAAGCGCAGGAACAGCCACTGGGTCCACCGGTAGTAGGAGGCGTCGCTGGTGTGCAGCCGGGTCGACCAGTCGAAGGAGACCCCGTAGCGCTTGAACGAGGCGGCCTGGGTCTCGATGTTGGCGTAGGTCCACTCTGCGGGGTGGGCGTTGCGCTTGATCGCGGCGTTCTCCGCGGGCAGGCCGAAGGAGTCCCAGCCGACGGGGTGCAGGACGTTGTAGCCCTTCTGGACCCAGTAGCGCGCGACGACGTCGCCGATGCCGAACGCCTCGGCGTGGCCCATGTGCAGGTCACCGGAGGGGTAGGAGAACATGTCGAGCATGTAGCGCTTCTCGCGGGTGTCGGCGGGGTCGCCGGAGGCCCGGAAGGGGTCCAGCTCCTCCCACCGCCGTCCCCACTTGACCTGCAGGGCCTGCGGGTCGTAGTGCTGCTCTTCGCGTCGCATGTCGGCTCGCTCGCTCACGTTTCTTCCCTCGGTGTACGTCTGCGCAGATGATCTGGACCCATCCGGCCCCAATAGAAAAACCCTCCGCTCACGCGAAGGGCAGCCGCATCGGTGAGGCGTGGAGCGCACCCCGTCGATCCTGCGCCTGTCGCGGCGGGCCGTACGGCCTCGCGCGGCGAGATCTGCGGGGCGCCCCCTAGCGCCGGGAGAGCCGATGCGGCCTGGTAAGCAGCAGGGCCGCGGCACGCATAGTGCAAGCCTAGCGCAGTTCGCAATCCTCCTTCATGACCGGGAACGACGTGCCCGATCACGGCAAAACCAAGACACCGGAACCACCAGGTCAGCACAATGGGGACGGCCACGCATCCGGGGTGATCGAGACACTATGGGGATAGATCCGTTGTGACCTCGCCCGTCCCGGCCGTTTACCCTTTTCACCGTGGCGCACTCAGCAGAGCCGGGGCAGGGCCCGGATCCCATGGAGGCGGGCCTGCCTCTGCAGGACCCTCCAACCGATCCCACCGGCCTCCAGTTCAGGGAAGCGTTCCCCCGTTTTCCTGCGAATCCCCCTGCCCCGCATGAGACCATGCCCAATACCCATAATTCGGGCACCCGTGCGGGAGGTAAGGAATCCATGGCCTCGGATCATTCCAGCCGGCCTCAGCAGTCTCCGGCATGGCAGGAAGCACCCGAGACCCCGTCGGCGCGGGCGGACGACCCGCCCGGCACCGGTCCCCGGCTCCCGCTCCCCCAGGACGGGCCGCCCGGAGGCGCCGCCCGGCCGGCCCCGGTCCCCGGCAACCGCTCGTGGCAGCAGATGTTCGGCACGGACGCCTCCGCCCCTCAGGACGGCGTCCGGCAGTCCGCCCCGTCCCGCGAGGACGCCGTCGCGCGCCCGTCCGCCCCGGCCCCCGCGGAGAACGGCGGGTGGGGCGTGCCCTCCTCCGAGCGGCCGGGCTCCGCCTTCACCCCGGCCTGGGCCGACTCCCGGTCCGACCCGACGCCTCCGCACGGCACGGACTCCCGGCCCGGCTGGAACCCTCCCTCCGCAGGACCCGGCCCGTCCCCTGCCGCCGACCCCTTCGCCCGGCCCGACCCGTTCGCCTCCGCCGACCCCTTCGCCCGGCCTGACCCGTTCGCCTCCGCCGACCCCTTCGCCCGGCCTGACCCGTTCGCCTCCGCCGACCCCTTCGCCCGGACCGCCGCTTTCGGCGCGCCGGCCGGTGGTTCCGCTCCCGTGGGCGATCCGGTCCGGCCCGGCCAGACCGGACCGGGCGGGCACCCGGATCAGCCGCGACCCGGCGACCCTGGGCAGATCACGCAGCCCGGGCAGCTCCCGCAGCCGGGAGGACCCGGGCAGCGACCGGGAGGGCCCGGCCAGGCGGGGCACGCGGGCCAGACGGGGCAGAACGGGCAGGGCCCCGCGCAGGACCGGGCGGGCGGGCACCTGAGCCGGGACCCCTCCGATCCGAACCGGCCGTTCGTCACCGCCGGTCAGATCAGCGGGCCGAAGACCCCGCCGCCGGAGCGGCAGCAGGAGCTGTGGAACACCGTCTTCGGCGACAACTACCAGGCCATGGGCGAGGAGGAGGACCTCGCCGGGAACGGCAGGCCCGTCTGGGTCTTCGCCCTCGCCGGATCCGCGGTGATCGCGCTGGTCGGCGCGGTGCTCTGGGCCTTCCTGGCCGGCCCGCTGGCCGCCACCGACGACGGCAGCGCCGTCGCCGCGACCAAGCCCTCCGCCACCCCCAAGCCGAGCACCGCCCCGAAGAAGGTCCCCCGCCTGCCGAGGTTCCAGGGCGAAGCCTCACCGGTCGCCGGCACCCTCACCGACGCCAGGGCCGCACTGACCCTCCCCCGGCTCGGTGCCCCGTGGCGGCTGGACACGCGCCCGACCGTGCCCACGACGTACGGCTTCAGCACGCGGCAGTACGTCCCTGCCGGGCAGGACTCGGCGGGCAGGTCCCAGTTCGCGCAGGTGATGTCGGGTCCGCTCTCTCCCCGACTGAAGAGCCGCTACACCTCGCCGGAGAACCTCGCCCCGGTGATCAACGCGGTCACGCTCGCCGCTCGCAGGAAGTTCTTCCCCGAGGGCAACAGCGCCCGCAAGACGGCCCAGCAGACGCTGTCGGTCGGCGGCCTGCCGGCGCAGCTCGCCGCCTACGAGATCACCTCGGACGGGTCGGTGACCACCGTGGTCGTGGCGGCCGTGAGCACCGGGGCCGACCTGCCCTCGATCGTCTACATGTCGGTGCCGGACGCCCAGAAGGAGCTGCTGCCCGACGTCAACACCGTCTTCAAGGCGATCAGGACGACCGCGGGCTAGGACGCGGACGGGCCGCCCGTCCTAGAAGTCGCACCGCATGTGCTTGATGCCGTTGATGAAGCTGGAGTAGAGCCGCTGGGGGCTGCCTCCCTCGATGTGCGGGACCCGGCGGAGGAGTTCGCGGAACATCACCGTGATCTCCCGCCGGGCGAGGTGAGCCCCCAGGCAGAAGTGCGGCCCGGGCCCGCCGAAGCCCACGTGCGGCCCCTCGGTCCGCAGGATGTCGAAGCGGAGCGGGTCGGTGAAGACCGACTCGTCCCGGTTGGCCGACCAGTAGTAGAGGACGACCTTCTCCCCCTTCCGGTAGAGGGTGCCGTTCATCTCGTGGTCGCGGGTGACCTTGCGGCGCATGAAGTTCACCGGGGAGGCCAGCCGTACGATCTCCTCGACCGCGCCGGGGGCGTGGCCGTCGACGTCGGTCAGCCAGAGCGCGCGCTGGTCGGGGTTGCGGGTGAGCAGGCGCAGGCCGTAGGAGATGGCGTTGCGGGTGGTCTCGTTGCCCGCCACCACCAGCAGGATGAAGAACGAGCCCAGTTCCTGGCCGGTGAGCCGCTCCCCGTCGATGTTCGCGTTCACCAGGGCGGAGGTCAGGTCGCCCGTGGGGTGCTCGGTCCGGTACGCGGCGAGGTCCTGGACGAGCCGGTCGAGCTCCATGCCCGCGGTCAGCAGGTGCTCGGCGGCGGTGGCCGGATCGCCCCCGCCGTATTCGGGGTCGAAGCCGCCGAGGATCCGGTTGGAGCGGTCGAAGACGAAGCCGTAGTCCCGCTCCGGGATGCCCATCATGTCGCAGATGATCTTCAACGGCAGCCGGGCGGCCACCTCGGTGACGAAGTCGCAGCCCGGTCCCTTGTCGAGCAGGTCGTCGACGATCCTCGCGGCCGCCGCCTCCACATCGGTCTCGAACTGCTTGATCATCTTCGGGGTGAAGGCCCGGGACACGATGCGCCGCAGCCGCGCGTGCCGGGGATCGTCCATGTTGATCATCGAGCCGAAGTACTCGGCGAACTCCGGCGGCATGTCCGGGATGTTGGTGGCGCCGCCGTCCCCCGAGCAGAACACCTCGGGGTTGCGGCTCGCCTCCAGGATGTCGGCGTGCCTGGCCAGTGCGTGGTAGCCGGGACCCCGGGGCGCGAAGGAGACCTCCGGCTCGGCGTAGAAGGCGGGGCTCGGCAGGGCGCGCAGCAGTTCGAAGGCCCGCTCCCGCTCGCGCATCGGCCTGGCCCAGAAGGCGTAGTCGGACAGGTCGAAGTCGGCGACCGAGGTGATCGGCTCGCGCTCGCCGGGCATCGCGCTCATACCGCCCATCATTGGCGGGCGTACTCGCTCAGGTCAATGAGCCGGGCTCAGCTCGACGAACCGGATTCGGATCCATGAACCGGGACCGGTCCGGTGAACCAGGCCCAGTACGGTGAACCGGATTCGGGCCGGTGAGCCCGGCCCCGGCGTCGCCCTGCCGGGGCCGGCCGGGCCCGACGAAGCCGACGGGCCCGGCCGGGCCGACGGGGCCGACTTCAGAAATCGCACCGCAGGTGCTTGATGCCGTTGATGAAGGTGGAGCGGAGACGGTCGGGCTCGCCGGCCGAGCGGATCTGCGGGAGCCGGGTGAACAGCTCGCGGAACATCACCGTGATCTCCCGCCGGGCGAGGTGGGCCCCCAGGCAGAAGTGCGGTCCGGGCCCGCCGAAGCCCACGTGCGGCCCCTCGGTCCGCAGGATGTCGAATCGGTGGGGGTCGGTGAAGACCGACTCGTCCCGGTTGGCGGCCCAGTAGTAGAGCAGCACCTTGTCGCCCTTGCGGTACAGGTGGCCGTTCATCTCGTGGTCGCGGGTGACGGTGCGGCGCATCCAGGTGACCGGGGAGGCCAGCCGTACGATCTCCTCGACCGCGCCGGCGATGCGCCCGTCGAAGTCTGCCAGGAGCAGTTCCCGCTGGCCGGGGTTCTCGGTGAACAGGTGCAGGCCGTGCGAGATGGCGTTGCGGGTGGTCTCGTTGCCCGCCACCACCAGCAGGATGAAGAACGAGCCCAGCTCCTGCATCGTCAGCTTCTCGCCGTCGATGTTGGCGCTGGTCAGCGAGGTGATGAGGTTGTCTCCGCCCGCATCTGCGAGGGAGACGACCAGGTCCTGCAGGCGCTGCCCCGCGCCGAGGAGCAGTTCGGCCGCGCGGGCGGGGTCGTCCATGAACTCGGGGTCCCCACCGGACAGGATGATGTTCGACGCCTCGAAGACGGTCCCGTAGTGCTCCTCGGGAATGCCCATCATGTCGCAGATGATCTTCAAGGGGAGCCGGGCGGCCACCTCGGTGACGAAGTCGCACCCGGGACCCCCCGCGATGAGGGCGTCGACGATCCGGGTGGCCTCGGCCTGGACGTCGGCCTCGAACTGGCCGATCATCTTGGGGGTGAAGGCCCGGGAGACGATGCGCCGCAGCCGCGCGTGCCGGGGATCGTCCATGTTGATCATCGAGCCGAAGTACTCGTTGAACTCCGCGGGCAGGTCCTGGATGCTCGTCGAGCTCCGGCCCGAGCAGAAGACCTCCGCGTTGCGGCTGGCGTCCACGACGTCGGCATGCCTGACCAGCGCATAGTAGCCCGGCCCCACCGGGGCGAAGGGGATCTCCGGCTCGGGGAAGCGGACCGGGCCGGGCTGGGCGCGGAGCACGGCGAAGGCCGCCTCGCGCTCGGCCGTCGGCCGCTCCCAGAATGCCAGGTCGGAAAGGTCGATCTCGCCCAGCGAAACCGTCACGCGAGCCTCCACTAGAACAGCATTCGGTTTCACCGATCCTGCCACACCGCCTCGACCCCCGCCACCCCTCCACGCCCGGCGGATCAGGGGACGCCGCAGCTCCGGCCGGACGTCACGGCCGAGAACACGTTCCACCGGTGATGGGCCCGTCCCGCGCTTCGCACCGGACCGTGCCGCGGCCCCTCGGACCGCCGCGATCCGGACGCGTCAGGTCGTGTACGGCAGGTGCTTGATGCCGTTGATGAAGTTGGACAGCAGGTAGGAGGGCTCTCCGGTGGAGCGGATCTCCGGCAGCCGGGTGAGCAGCTCGCGGAACATCACGGTGATCTCCCGGCGGGCGAGGTGGGCGCCCAGGCAGTAGTGGGGGCCGGGACCGCCGAAACCGACGTGCGGGTTGGGGTGGCGGGTGATGTCGAACACGTCGGGATCGGCGAAGACGGACTCGTCGCGGTTGGCGGAGTTGTAGAAGAGGAGCACCTTGTCGCCCCGCCGGTAGTCCATGCCGTTCATCGAGTGGTCGCGGGTGAGCGTCCGGCGGAACTGGATCACCGGGGTGGAGTGGCGGACGATCTCCTCCACCGCCCCGGCGATGCGGCCCTCGAAGTCCTCCGTCAGCAGCGCGCGCTGCTCCGGGTGGTCGGTGAGCAGCTTCAAGCCGTGGGAGATCGCGTTGCGGGTGGTCTCGCTCCCGGCGACCACGAGCAGGATGAAGAACGAGCCGAGCTCCTGCGGGGTGAGGGACTCCTCCCCGTTGACCAGCAGACTCGTCAGGTCGCCGGTGGAGCGGCCCCGGCGCTCGCGGCCGAGCCGAGCGGCCAGGTGGTTGAGCTCGCGCCCGGCGCCCATCAGCTTGACCAGCCCGCGTGCGACGTTCCAGCGTTTGAGCTCGGGCTGGATGCCGGTGTACTCCGGGTCGGAGTTGCCCAGGATGATGTTGGTGGCGCGGAGCACCCGGCCGTGGGCCTGGGGCGGGACGCCCATCATGTCGCAGATGACCTGGACCGGCAGGCGGGCGGCGATCTGGGTGACGAAGTCGCCGGGGCCCTCCGCGATCGCCTCGTCCACGATCCGGGTGGCCGCCCGCTGCAGGTCCTCCTCCATCTTGGCCAGGATCCGCGGGGTGAACGCCCGCGAGACGATGCGCCGCAGCCGCGCGTGCCGGGGGTCGTCCATGTTGATCATCGAGCCGAAGTAGACCGCCAGCCACCGGGGCAGGTCCACGATGCTGTTGGCCGACGGCTCGCTGCTGAAGACCCCGGCGTTCCGGCTGGCCTCGGAGACGTCCGCGTGCCGTACCAGCGCGTAGTAGCCGGGCCCGTGGCCGACGAAGGGCACCTTGTTCTCCTTGACGAACACGGGCCGGTCCAGCTCGCGGAGGCGCTTGAAGGCGGCCGCCCGCTCGGACTGCGGGAGGGACCAGAACGGGATCTCTGACAGGTCGATGTCCGCCGTGTTCACCGTCATGACCCCAGATTTCGGCAAGTGCTCACTTACGTCAAGTGTGAACCGCGCCACATCCGCTCACCCGGCCGCCGCCCGGTCGTCACGCGACCGCCACGCCGTCACCCGTTCACCCGACCGCCGCCCGGTCCGCCGCGACCAGCTCGGCGGCCCTCTCGGCGATCATGACCGTGGGGGCGTGGGTGTGGCCCCGGTTGATGACCGGCATGACCGAGGCGTCGGCGACGCGCAGCGCGGAGATCCCCCGGACCCGCAGCGACGGATCGACGACCGACTCCTCGTCCGCGCCCATCCGGCAGGTGCCGACCGGGTGGTAGAGGGTCTCGCTGCGCTCCCGGATCCAGCGGACGAGCTCCTCGTCGGTCTCCGGACCCCAGTACGGGGCCATCGGCGGCCCCGTGAAAGGCGCGAGGGCCGCGGTGGCGAACAGCTCCTTGGCCCGGCGCAGCCCGGCCACCTGCCGCCGGACGTCGGCCTCGGCCGTCAGGTAACCGGGGTCGATCACCACGTCGCGGCCGCTCAGCGTGATCCGGCCGCGGCTCTCCGGCTGGAGCAGGATCGAGGCGATGGTCAGCCCGTGCCCGGACGGCGGCGTCAAGCCGTGGTCGACGAACGGGCCGGGGGCGAAGATCAGCTCGATGTCGGGAGCCGGCTCGGCGGGGCCGGTACGGATGAAGGCCACCGCCTCGCCGACGTTGGAGGTGAGCATGCCGCTCCGGCCGATCAGGAAGCGGAGCAGGTTCGGCACCGACTCCGCCCCGGCGAGCGTGACCGGCCGGGGGCACTGCAGGAAGATCCCCGAAGCCAGGTGGTCCTGGAGGTTGGCGCCCACCTGTGGCAGGTCGCGGAGCGGCTCGACGCCCTCCGCGCGCAGTTCCCCGGCCGGACCGACGCCGGACAGCATCAGCAGGTGGGGCGAGCCGATCGCGCCGGCCGACAGGATCACCTCCCGCCGCGCGCGCACCACCGTGCCGCCGGGACCGGCGGCGCCACCGGAACCGCCCGGTCCCGGGCCCGCGCCGTACTCCACGCCCGTCGCGCGGCCGTCCTCCAGGAGCACCCGGCGCGCGTGCGCGCCGGTGACCACGGTGAGGTTGGGCCGCCTGAGCGCGGGCCTGAGGTAGGCGTCGGCGGCGCTCCAGCGGCGGCCGCGGTTCTGCGTGACGGGGGTCGGGCAGTAGCCCTCGTTGGAGGGGCCGTTCAGCTCCTCCAGCCGGGTGAGCCCGAGCTCCTCGCAGGCCGCCAGGAACGCGGCCGTGGTGACGTTGGGACTGCGCAGCTCGGAGATGTGGATCGGGCCGTCGCCGCCGTACACCCCGCCGCGGTTGCTGCCGACGCGCCGCTCGGCCCGCCGGAAGTACGGCAGGACCTCGTCGTAGGACCAGCCCGGCACGTTCCAGCCGTCGTAGTCGGCCCGGTGCCCGCGGACCCACATCTGCGCGTTGAGCGAGGAGGAGCCGCCGAGCATCCGGCCCCGCGGCCAGTACAGCTCCCGGCCGGACAGCCCGGCCTGCCCGGCGGTGGTGAAGTTCCAGTCGCACGGCGTCTTGAAGAGCTTGGCGAACCCGGCGGGCATGCGGACCTCGAGCTTCGCGTCGGAGCCGCCCGCCTCGAGCAGGGCGACGCTCACCGACGGGTCCGCCGAGAGCCGGTTCGCCAGGACGCATCCCGCCGATCCGGCTCCCACGATCACGTAGTCGTACTCCATGCGCACTGCCCCTTCTCCGGCGGACGGTCGGCTCGCCTCCCCCGTGAGCGGACTCTTACCTGCATACGCTCCGGTGCTTTGCCCGTCAATTTGTAACCTTCCTTACCTACCGGTAGGTATGCTGCGCCTGCCAGGATGAACGGGCCAGAGCTTGTCCGGAGGAGGACCCAACCCATGCTCAACCTGTCGATCGTGCTGGAGGACAGCGCCCGGGAGTGCCCCGACCGCACCGCGGTGGTCTACGGAGACCTGCGGCTGCCGTACTCCCTGGTCAACACAGTCGCGAACCAGGTTGCCAACCTGCTGGTCTCGCGCGGGATCGGCAAGGGCGACAAGGTCGCGCTCGCCTGCCCGAACCTGCCGTACTTCCCGTTCGTGTACTTCGGGATCCTCAAGGCCGGGGCGACCGTCGTGCCGCTCAACATCCTGCTGCAGGCCCCGGAGATCACCTACCACCTGCAGGACTCCGAGGCCAAGGCGCTCTTCTGCTTCGAGGGGCTGCCGGACCTGCCGCTGGGCGAGCGCGGCCGGCAGGGCTTCGAGGGCGCCGAGGGCGCCGAGCACTTCTTCGTGCTGCCCGCCACCCCCTTCGCCACCGAGTCGGCGCACGGCGAGACGATCTGGGCGGCGCTGGACGGCGTCTCCGGCGAGTTCGAGACGGCGCAGACCGCACCCGACGACACCGCCGTCATCCTCTACACCAGCGGGACCACCGGCCGCCCCAAGGGCGCCGAGCTGACCCACATGAACATGCTGATGAACGCCATGGTCTCGGACGAGATGTACCCGCGCGCCGAGGGCGGCGACGCCTACCTCGCGGTGCTGCCGCTCTTCCACTCCTTCGGCCAGACCGTGGTCATGAACGCCGGGTTCCGCCGCCGCGCCACCCTCGTGCTCCTGCCGCGCTTCGAACCCGGCCCCGCGCTGGAGCTGATGCGCAAGGAGAACGTGACCCTGTTCGCGGGCGTGCCGACCATGTACTGGGGCATGCTGACGAAGATCCACGCCGACGGCGACGAGGTGCCCTCCTCGCTCACCACAGCGGTGGCGGGCGGCGCGTCCTCCCCGGTCGAGGTCCTCAAGGACTTCGAGGCCACCTTCGGCATCGGCATCCTGGAGGGCTACGGCCTGTCGGAGACCTCCCCGGTGGCCAGCTTCAACCAGCTCGGCAGGCCCACCAAGCCCGGCACCATCGGCACCCCGATCTGGGGCGTGGAGATGAAGCTGGTCGACGGCCAGTGGAACACGGTCGAGGGCGAGGGCCCGGGCGAGATCGCGATCCGCGGGCACAACGTGATGAAGGGCTACTACAACCGGCCCGAGGCGACCGCCGAGGTCATGAAGGACGGCTGGTTCCGCACCGGTGACATCGCCACCAGGGACGCCGACGGCTACTACACGATCGTCGACCGGGCCAAGGACATGATCATCCGGGGTGGCTTCAACGTCTACCCGCGCGAGATCGAGGAGGTCCTGATGACCCACCCCGAGGTCTCGCTGGCCGCGGTGGTCGGCGTCCCGCACGACTCGCACGGCGAGGAGGTCAAGGCGTACGTCATCCGCACGCCCGGCGCCGGCCTCACCGAGGAGCAGCTGGTCTCCTGGTGCAGGGAGAACATGGCGGCCTACAAGTACCCGCGCGTCGTCGAGTTCCGCGACGCGCTGCCGATGACCGCCACCGGCAAGATCCTCAAGCGCGAGCTCCGCTAGTCCCGCGTTCCGCGGAGCCCCCGTGTCCCCTCCGGGATCCGGGGGCTCCGCGCATCCGGCGGACGTCCTCCGGTCAGTCGCGGCGACCGGCCGGACCGTCCGGACCCCGGACGATCGCCGCCGCGACCGGCCGGATTCCTCAGGTTCCGGCCCGCGGTGCCGACAGGACGGACATGACGGTCGGGAAGACGGGGCTTTTCCTCACTGCGGCGGTCGCGGCCTCAGCCGTGACCGCCGCCACGTACGCATCGGCGCTGGGCCAGATCCTCTACTTCGCCGTGTACGGCGTGGTCTGCGCCCTGGCGTGGTGGGCGGCGCTGCGTTCCGGGGCGGGGGCCGCCCGCCGTCCGTGGCTGCTCATCGCGCTCGCCCAGACGCTCTGGCTGACCGGTGACGTGATCGAGCTGGTGTTCTTCCTCACCGGGGAGGTGCCCTCGGTCGGGATCAGCGACGTCCTCTGGCTCGGCGGCTATCCCCTCATCGCCGCGGCCCTGGTCCTGATGGCCCGCCACCGGGCGCCCGGCAGGCTCCGCGCCGGCGCGCTCGACGCGCTGACCCTCGCCACCGTGGCCGCCCTCGCCTCCTGGCAGTTCCTGATCGAACCCCTCTTCGGCGGCGGGTACAGCCTCGCCGAGACGATCGTGCCCGCCCTCTACCCGGTCGGAGACATAGTGCTGCTGGCGGCCGCGCTGTTCCTCGTCCTGTCCCCCGGCGAGCGCGGCACCCCGACCTACCTGCTGCTCACCGCCGTCTTCACCTACCTGACCGTCGACCTCGGCTACAACCTGCTGCCCTACGTGCTCGACTACTCGTACGTGGAGCGGCTCGGGGCCGGGCTGCTGCTCGGCCACGCGGTGCTCGTCGCGGCCATGCTGCATCCCGGTCACGCCGAGCTGACCCGTCCCGGCTCCCGCATGGGCACCCTCCACCCCGCGCGGGTCCTCTTCCTCGGCATGGCGCTGCTGGGCACGCCCGCCCTGGCCCTGCGGCACTCCGGTTTCAGCGGCGAGGAACTGGCGCTCATCCTGGCCGGCTCGGGCTGCGCGGCCTTCGTGCTGACCCGGTTCACCATGGCGGTCCGCGAGCAGGAGCGGCTGCAGGCCCAGATGGCCTACCAGGCGCACCACGACCCGCTGACCGGGCTGGCCAACCGGACCGTGCTGCACGACACCCTGGAGCGGGTCATGCGTGCCCCCGGCACCGGGGTGGCGGTGCTCTACCTCGACCTCGACGGGTTCAAGGCCGTCAACGACACCCACGGCCACGAGGCCGGCGACACGGTGCTCGGCGCGGTCGCCGAGCGCCTGTCGGCCGCGGTGCGCGGCGGCGACCTGGTCGCCCGGCTCGGCGGCGACGAGTTCGTCCTGCTCTGCCCCGGGGCCTCGCACGACGACGCCGTGCGCCTGGCCGAGCGCGTCCTGCGCGAGGTCTCCGCTCCGGTGCCGTTCCGGGGACACGAGCTCTCCGTCGGAGCCAGCGTCGGCATCGCCGCCTGCGCCGGCGAGGCGGCCGGGAACGCCGCGGTGGGGATCCTGCGCGCGGCCGACACCGCGATGTACTCGGCCAAGCGCCTCGGCAGGGGCCGCTGGGTCACGGCCGACTCCGCCGACCCGATCATGGCCGCCTGACCGCGCCGCGACCGGCGGTCCGGTCGGCCGGGAGACCACGGCGGTCCGCCCTCCCGGAAAGGCCGCGTCACCTCACTTGGCGTGGCGGGGACCACGGCGGTCCGCCCTTCCGGAGGGGCCGCGTCACCCCGCCCGGCGCGGCGGGGACCGCGGCGGCCGTCCGGACGAGCCGCGGTCCCCGCGCCGGGTCAGGGCCAGTCGCGGGCCGGGCGGAGCGGCATGCGGGCGCCGCCCTGGGAGTCGAGCCTGCTCGCCAGTACCTGGTGGAGCTGGATCTTGTTGCGCTCGAAGCCGACCACGCAGCCGGCCATGTAGAGCCGCCAGACCCTGGCCCGGCCCCGGCCCACCTCCCGGACGGCCTCCTCCCAGTGGTCGTCGAGGTTGGCGGACCAGTGCCGGAGGGTCTGGGCGTAGTGCTCGCGGAGGTTCTCCTCGTGGCGGATCTCGAAGCCGACGTCCTCCATCTCGCGGACCAGGGTGCCCACGGACTCCAGCTCCCCGTCGGGGAAGACGTAGCGGTTGATGAAACCGCCGACGTTGATCGTCTTCTCCCTGCCGGTGGGCCGGGTGATGCAGTGGTTGAGCAGGCGCCCGCCGGGCACGAGCTTGCCGTACAGGAAGCGGAAGTAGAACGGCAGCTGGTCCCTGCCGATGTGCTCGGTCAGGCCGATCGAGCTGACCGCGTCGAACCCGGTCTCCCTGACGTCGCGGTAGTCGGAGTGCCGGATCTCGACCAGGTCGCCGAGCCCGGCCTCGGCGACGGCCTTCTGCCCCCACTCCGCCTGCTGCCGGGAGAGGGTGACGGCCAGCACCTTGACGCCGTACTCACGGGCGGCGTGGATGGCCATGCCGCCCCAGCCGCAGCCCACGTCCAGCAGCCGCATCCCCGGCGCGAGTCCCAGCTTCCTGGCCACCAGGTCGAACTTGGCGAACTGCGCCTCCTCCAGGGACGCCTCCGCGGTGGGGAAGACCGCGCAGGTGTAGGCCATGGAGGGGCCGAGCACCCACTCGTAGAAGGTGTTGGACACGTCGTAGTGGTGGTGGATCACCTCGGCGTCCCGCCGCTTGGCGTGCCGGCTGCCGAGCCTGGCCATCATGCTGCGCCGTACCTCCTGGGCGGGGGGCGGCAGCCACATCGTCAGGGGCTTGACGCCCAGGGCCCGGACGGTGGCGAGCTTCTCGGCCACCGTGAGGTCGTTGATGGTCAGCGACCACATCCGCGACAGCAGGGTGTACATGTCCCCGTGCACGTCGAGGTGGCCCGACACGTACGCCCGGGCGAGACCGAGCTCGCCGGGCGCCTGTGCCAGGTAGGCCACCGCGATGGGGGATTTCACCTCCAGGGTGACGTCCGCGTCGGAGGGACCGGCCTTGCTGCCGTCGTAGGCGGCGAAACCGATGCCCGCATCGGGACCGACGACATTCTCGAAGATCTCCGCGAGCCTCACAGAAGCAAACCTCCCTAGCGCCCCCGTACGCACTTGTCGTAGAGATCGAGCAGCCGGCCGCCGGGGTCGTACGCCCGTTTGACCGGCCAGTAGGCGTCCCCGTTGTAGAGGCGCCAGAATTCGTCCCGGGGGTAGAACGACGTGGAGTAAAGAGACTTGTGGCCCTCGAGCGCGTGCACCTCGTGCTCGATCAGCCGGTTGTGGTAGCCGTCGAACTGGCCCCGGGGCAGCGGGACGACCCCCCAGAAGCCGAAGTTCACGTACAGCCGGCCGGGCTCCAGCGGATAGAGCGGCCACTCCTCCGCCGACCTGAGCGGGCACATCCAGACCGGCGTCATGCCGACCTTCTCGTGGAAGAACTCCAGGAAGTCGGCGCCGCGCTCGACCGGCACCTCGATGTCCTGGATGACCGACTCGTGCACGGGCCTGCCCTGCCAGCGATCCAGCCGGGCGGTCACGCCGTATCTGCGGTCGAGGCCGACGAGCCTGCGGTAGACGTCGGACCGCATCCACCGGCGCGGCATCAGCGAGCGCACCAGCGGATCCTGCACCCCGAAGGCCCGCGAGCACCAGAACCAGTCGGTGTCCCAGCGCCACAGGTAGTCGCGGACGGTCAGCCAGTCGCGGGTCCTGGTCCTGATCGACTGGTAGTAGATCCGCATGCCGGTGTAGTCCGAGACGTACGGCGCGCGCTCGGCGAACCGGCCGAGGGTGATGTAGAGCTCGTCGGGGGCGAAGAAGGTGCCGTCCACGAAGTCGACCGGCTCGCCGTCGTGCTCGCCCCGCTCGCAGATCTCGTTCATGGCGAGCATGCACTTGTGGGCGTCGGTGAACTCCAGGTGCGTCAGCCGGACGTACGGCCGGACCGGCTTGAGGCGGATCCGGATCCGGAGCGCGTAGCCGAGCGTGCCGTAGGAGTTGGGGAAGGCGCGGAACAGCTCGCGGTGCTCGTTGTCGTCGCGGGCGACGACGACACGCCCGTCACCGGTGAGGATCTCCAGCTCCTCGACCGACTCGTGCGGCAGCCCGTCCCGGAAGCTGGTGGACTCGATGCCGAGACCGGTCACCGCGCCGCCGAGCGTGATGGTCTTGAGCTGGGGCACGACGTACGGCATGAGCCCGTGCGGGAGCGTGGCGTCCACGAGGCGCTCGTAGGTCGTCATCCCCTGGACCTCGGCGGTCATCGCGACCGGGTCGACCTCGATGACGCGGTCCAGGTCCCTGGCGGAGAGCCGGGCCGCGCGGGCGCCGTCGCGGAACCGGAAGAGGTTCGTGGTGGCCTTGGCCAGCCGGGGCGCGGCCCCGGAGGGGATCGCCGCGTAGGACTCCCTGATCTGCTCGACCGCCCGCCGGTGCGCCGACATAGGTGTCGTGGGCGTCACAGGACATCACCCCCAGGCTCTCGACAGGAAAGATCGCCTCTAGCACGTTATCTCGCCGATGCCCGTGCGACCAGGAGGGGTGCGTTAAACGCGCGAAAACTCTCGGGACGGGGGAGGGAGGGGCCTCCCGGCGCGCCGTGTCATCCCTCGCGCTCCAGCCGGAAGCTGTCGAGCACCCGGCGCATCATGGCCTGGTGCCTGTCCCACTGGGACTCCGCGGCGGTCCAGGTGAGCACGATGGCGGTGTCGCCGAGCTCGACGAAGCGCCGCACCTCGCGGTAGTCCGTGCCGGGCGAGGCCCACTCCGCTCCGCCCCCGCCCTTCATCACCCAGCCGAACCGCCAGTCGAGCGCCCTGCCGTACCGGGTGGGGACCTCGGCGGTCTCCTCGGCGGAGATGTCGCTCCACCGGCCGATCTCCTCCCGCAGCGTCTCCTGGACCGTCTCCAGCCCGGAGACGGGGCGCAGCACCTCCACCGACATGTGCGCGTCGCCGCCGGGGCTGGTCCAGTGGGTGTATCCGGTCTCGGCGATGTGCTCCGGCTTCCAGCCGGCCGGGTAACGGATGGACCACCGCTCCGGGTCCTCGCCGTTCCACTGCTCGGTCCCGGCTTCGGCGGCGGCCACCCGCCGGCTCCGGGTGGGCTTCGGGGTGGGGGCGGGCGGCTCCTCGGGGGTCGCGGAGCGGATCTTCTCCTCCTCCGGCGCCGGGAGGCTCTCGGACGGGCCCGGGTCGGCCCGGGAGGCGGAGCTCTCCCCCGCCCCGGACATGATCCATCCGGCGGCGCCGGCGCCCGCCAGGAGCACCGCCAGCACCGCGGCCACCGCCACCGGGACCCGCCGGGACCGCGGGGAGTGCCGGGCGGGGGCCGTACGGCCGTCCCCGCGGCCGGCGCCGTGCCGTCCCGCGTGCTCCCCGGCGGGATGGCCCTGCGCGGTACGGCCCTGCGGAGCGCGGTCCTGCGGGAGGCCGTCCCAGGACGGACGGCCGTGGGACGGATGGCCCTGTCCCGGACGGCCGGGGTCCGGATGACCCTGCCCCGGACCCTGTGGCCGGTGTGCGGGATCCGGGTGGCCCTGTCCCGGGTGACCCTGCCCCGGGTGGCCGCCCGGGTGGCCCGGCGCGGTGCGGCCGGGGGACGTGCGGCTCTCGGCGGTGCGGCCGAGCGGCCCGGACGGCTCCCCGCTCACCGCGGCCAGCAGCGCGTCCGCGTGCCCGGCGGTGAGACGGTGCGCCGGGTCACGCTGGAGCAGCCCGGCGAGGACCTCGCGCATCGCCGGGTGGACCCGGCCGAGGTCGGGCTCCTCGGTGAGGAGCGCCCCCAGGGTGGCCATGGCGTCGCGCCGCTCGAACGGCCCCCTGCCGTCCGTCAGCATCGCGTACAGCGTGGCGCCGAGCGACCACAGGTCCGACCAGGGGCCGGCGTCGGTGCCCACGGCGCGCTCCGGCGGCAGGAAGCTGGGCGAGCCGGTGACCATGCCGGTCTGGGTGAGCGAGGCGTCGCCCTCCACGGTGGCGATGCCGAAGTCGGTGAGCACGGCCCGGCCGTCCGGGGTGAGCAGGACGTTGCTCGGCTTGACGTCGCGGTGCAGGATCCCCGCCCGGTGGGCGGTGTGCAGCGCCGAGAGCACCTGGCGGCCGATCGCGGCCACCTGGGGCACCGGCAGCGTGCCGACCTCGTCCAGGCCCCGCGCCCTGACCAGTTCCATGATGATCCAGGGGCGGCCGTCCTCCTCGGCCACGTCGTAGACCGCGACGATGCCGTGGTGGTTGAGCCGGGCCGCGGTCCTGGCCTCGCGCGAGGTGCGGGTCAGCTGGCGCTCCTGCTCCGCCGGGGACAGGTGCGGCGGGAGCAGCACCTCCTTGACGGCGACCGGACGGTCGAGGAGCGTGTCGTGCCCCTCCCACACCACGCCCATCCCGCCGCGGCCGAGCTCGCGCATCAGCCTGTAGCGCCCGGCGATCATCCGTTCCCCGTGCGGATATGCCATACGACTCTCCCCGTTGCCAAACCGACGGCCGCAAGTTTCCCACAGGTGGAGGTCGGTGGGTGGGGCGTCTTGCCAGGGCGATCCGAATGTTGTTCTACTTGCCCGGAGGGGAAGCCCGGTGTCACCGGGCGATCGTCCGCCACGACCGCGCCCGGCCGCGTTCCGGGGCGCACCGAGGAGTCACCGATGGATCACACGCCCAGGAAGGGCCCGCTGGCCGGGGTCCGCGTGCTGGAGCTGGCCGGACTGGCCCCGGGACCGTTCGCCGGGATGATGCTGGCCGACCACGGTGCCGAGGTGCTGCGGGTCGAGCGGGTCGCCGCCGTGGCCGCCGCCGGGGACCGGCCGCGCCGCGACGTGATGGACCGCGGCAAGCGGACCGTCGGGCTGGACCTGAAGTCGCCCGAGGGGGTCGCCGCCTTCAAGGAGCTCGCCGCGCACGCCGACGTCGTCATCGAGGTCTTCCGCCCGGGCGTCGCCGAGCGGCTGGGCATCAGCCCGGACGACCTGCACGCCGTCAACCCGCGCCTGGTCTACGGGCGGATGACCGGCTGGGGCCAGGACGGCCCGCTGGCGCCGACCGCCGGGCACGACATCGACTACATCGCGATCTCCGGCGTGCTGTCCATGCTCGGCCGCGCGGGCGAGAAGCCCACGCCGCCGATCAACATCCTCGGCGACTTCGCCGGCGGCGGCCTGATGCTGGCGTACGGCGTGCTGCTCGCCCTGATCGAGCGGGAGCGCACCGGCGCGGGCCGGGTGGTCGACGCCGCCATGGTCGACGGGGCGGCCACGCTGTTCGCGATGTTCTACCACGGCGTGCAGTCCGGCTTCTGGGGCCCGCGCGGCACCAACCTGCTCGACACCGGTTCGCCGGTGTACGACACCTACGAGACGGCCGACGGGAGGTACATGGCGGTGGGCGCCCTGGAACCGCAGTTCTGGGCGCAGCTGGTCTCGCTCATGGGCCTGACCGATCTGCCCGACCGCGAGGACCGGGCCGACTGGCCCGCCCTGCGCGAGCGGCTGACCGAGGCGTTCCGGTCGAGGACGCGCGCCGAGTGGGAGGCCGTCTTCGACGGCACGGACGCGTGCGTCTCCCCCGTGCTGGACATGGCCGAGGCCCCCGACCACCCGCACAACCGGGCGCGCGGCACGTTCGTCGAGGTGGGCGGGGTCCGGCAGCCCGCCCCGGCGCCCCGGCTGCTGGGCGTGCCCGGGCCGGACCTCTCCCCCGCCACCCGGCTGGCGGATCTGTCCTCCTGGGGCCTGCCGGACGGGACCGCCGCGAAGCTGCGTGAGGCCGGGGTGCTGGCCTGACCGCCGGCCGCGCCCCTCCGCACGGTCGCCGACCGGCCCTTCCCGCCGGGTCCTTCGCCCCGCACATCTCTCCGAGGGCGGCACGCCTGAACACAGGTGTGCCGCCCTTCGTCATAGAACTTGCTCGAAATGTAGTACTTCTACTACATTCGTTCACATGAGTGCTGCAGTGAGTGTGCGCGGCCTGCGGATGAAGTACGGCGCGGCCGAGGTGTTGCGAGGGGTCGACCTGGAGATCCGGCGCGGGGAGATCTTCACCCTGCTCGGCCCCAACGGCGCCGGGAAGACCACCACGATCGAGATCCTGGAGGGCTTCAGGAACCGGTCGGCCGGCGAGGTGAGCGTGCTCGGCACCGACCCGGAGCGGGGCGGCGACGCCTGGCGGGCCAAGCTGGGGATCGTCCTGCAGAACTGGCGCGACCACAACAAGTGGGGCGTCCGGGAGATCATCGCCCACCTGAGCGAGTTCTATGACGACCCGCACGACCCGGACGGGCTGCTGGCCGCCGTCGGACTGACCGGGCAGGCCGGTCAGCAGGTGGGCCGCCTGTCCGGCGGGCAGCGCCGCCGGCTGGACGTGGCACTGGGCATCGTCGGCCGGCCCGAGCTGCTCTTCCTGGACGAGCCGACCACCGGCTTCGACCCGGAGGCGCGGCAGGAGTTCCACCTGCTGCTCGAGAAGCTCGCGGCCGACGACGGCATGACGGTGCTGCTCACCACGCACGACCTGGTCGAGGCCGAGAAGCTGGCGCACCGGACCGCGATCCTGACCGGCGGCCGCATCACCGCCTGCGGGACCCCCGCCGAGCTGGCGCGGGCCGTACAGGCGCAGTCGCGGGTGCGCTGGCTGGAGGACGGCCGCGAGCGGACCCTGACCACCGACGACCCCTCGCGGGCGGCGTGGGAGCTGCACGAGAGGTTCGGCGGGCCGGTCCCCGGACTGGAGATCCGGCGGCCGTCGCTGGAGGAGAGCTACCTGGAGCTGATCGGGAGGGCCGCATGAACGGCAGGGCACTGCGCATCGGGATCAAGCGGGGCTGGGCGGAGCACATGCAGCTGCTGCGCAACCGCAGAGAGCTGACCACCACCCTGGTCGGCACGGCGGGCATCTTCGCCCTGCTGCTGCTCTGGATCGGCGACGAGCAGGTGAAGGGGACGGGCGTGTCCTCCGGCATGTTCATGACCTCCGGCTTCCTGGCCTTCACCGTCTTCTCCAACGCCCTGATGACCCTGCCGATGGCGCTGGCCGCCGACCGGGAGGAGGGGACGCTGCTGCGGCTGCGGACCGTCCCCGGCGGGATATCCGCCTACCTCGTCGGGCGGGCGGTCACCCTGCTCTGCCAGATCGCCGTGCAGAGCGCGCTGATCCTGGCCACCGGCGTCGTCGTGGGCGACGCCCCGCTGCCGCACGACTGGCCGACGCTGCTCTGGGTGCTGCTGCTGGGCACCGTGGCCGTCGTCCCGCTGGGCGCGGCGATCGGCTGCCTGCTGCCCGGCCCGAAGGCCGCGGGCGCGGTCCTGGGCCTGCCGATGATGGGCCTGATGGTCACCTCCGGGGTCATGCTCCCGGTGACCTACATGCCGGAGGCCGTGCAGTGGATCGCCCAGGCGTTCCCGCTCTACTGGCAGGGACTCGGCCTGCGCGCGGCGTTCCTGCCCGACGCGATGCTCGCCGCGGAGATCGGCGGGAGCTGGCGCCTGCCGTACGTGGCGGCGGTGCTGGCCGCCTGGGCGGTGGCCGGCATGCTGCTCGCCCCGGTGCTGGTCCGCCGGGTCACCCGGCGGGAGTCCGGCTCGCGGCTCGCCGAGCGGCAGCTCGCCGCCCAGTCGTCATGACCCGCAGGAGGCCGCGGTGAGTTCGGAAGAGGTCCACAACCGCATCCCGATGCTCCGGGCCGAGCGCGGCGTGTCGCGCAAGGAGCTCGCGACGGCGCTCGGGGTGCACTACCAGACCATCGGCTACCTGGAGCGGGGCGAGTACAGCCCGAGCCTGTACCTCGCCCTGCGCATCGCCGAGTACTTCGAGGTCCCCATGGAAGTCGTTTTCTCGTTGAAGCCGTTCCCGCGGCTGGGAAGTGAACAGAAGTGACCGACGGGCGTAAGGCCTCCTGGCGGATCAGCCAGGCCGAGGCCGTGCAGATGGACATCCTGCCGGGCTGGTACGCCACCCGGGGCCGCCGTCGGCTGCTCGCCGCGACCGGGGCGTTCTCCCTGGGGCTCGCCTGGGCCATGGCGGGGGTGGTGTGGGTCGCCGGCCCGGACGAGGGGGCGCGCTGGATCGTCCTCACCCTGCTGGCGGTCATGCTGGTGATCTACTTGCCGGCCGTGACGCTGATGAACGTCGCCACCCGGGGCGTGACCGCGCTCACCGAACGGAACCTGGACGAGCGCCAGGTGGGCGAGCGGCTGCGGGCCACCGCCGTGGCCCACCGCCTGATGACCCGCCTGCTCGCGGCCCTCGCCTGCCTGACGCTGGTGGTGGGCCTGCTGCGCGGCCGCGAGCACATGGTGCCCGGATCGACCCTGCTCTACCTCTCCCTGGCCGTGGCGCTGACCCACTTCGTACTGCCGCTGATCGTCTCCTGCTGGCGGATGCCCGACCCGCCCCCGGACGACGAGGACGAGGACGAGCGGTCCTCGTCCGCCGGTGGCGGGGCGGCGGCCGGCGCACCGGGGATCGGCGCATAGGAACGGCGCCCCGGCGCACCGGGGCGGGCGGTCGGCGCACCGGGGCCGGCGGTCAGTGCACCGGGGCGGGCGGTCGGCGCGTCGGGGCCGGCGGTCAGTGCACCAAAGCCGCGGTGGTCAGTGCATCGGCGGGAAGACGGCCACGTAGAGGTCCACGCCCTCGCGGTGGTGGACCTCCAGGTCGGTGCTGAAGGCCCGGGGCGGGGTGCCGCCGGACTCGGTGTGCTTCCACAGGCGCTGCCACGACTCCACCAGCGCGCCCGGCATGGACCCCCGGGCCTCCAGCTTCAGCGCCGGGACGCCCGGCACCCGGACCGCTACCATGCCCTCGGGCAGCGCGGCGGCGGTGCGCACGGCCACCCCGACGATCTGCGTGTAGAACCCGTGGTGGTCGCTCTCGTAGTCGGTCAGCACCGCGTACAGGTTCTCGTCCACCCGTCCCGGGACGTGCGCGAAGGCCCCCGGGACGCCCGCCCGCTGCCACAGCGCCGGCAGTTTCGCCCGCGCCGGGTCCAGCTCGTCGGCGTTGGACGTCCGTACGGCATGGCCCACGACGAGCATCTCCGGCCGGTCAACGACGTTCACAGCGCCTCCTCATGCGACCACCCCGACAAACACGCAAACCGGATCTTAGTGCTCATCGTGACCGTCCAGCCCCCATGGCCGGCCTGGAAACGGGGAAGGAACACCGCTGACCGCCCACACATAAGGTAGTGCCAGTCAGCTTCCCGGCCCTGACCGGCCGGACTTCCACACTGTAGGTGCCTGGTGAAATTCCTCAACGAGACGACTCCGACCCACGATCTGACCTACAGCGACGTGTTCATGGTCCCGGCGCGCTCCTCGGTCGGCTCGCGGCTCGCCGTCGACCTGTCCACCTCCGACGGGACCGGCACCACGATCCCCGTCGTCGTCGCCAACATGACGGCGGTCGCCGGGCGCCGCATGGCCGAGACCGTCGCCCGGCGCGGCGGCATCACCGTGATCCCGCAGGACATCCCGATCGACGTGGTCGCCGAGGTCGTCGACTGGGTCAAGCGGCGCGACCTGGTCCACGACACCCCCCTCACCCTCACGCCGCACGACACCGTCGGCGCGGCGCTCAGCCTGCTGCCCAAGCGCGCCCACGGCGCGGTCGTCATCGTCGACGACGTGAACCGCCCGATCGGCGTGGTCACCGAGGCCGACTGCCAGGGCGTCGACATGTACGCCCAGCTCTCCCAGGTCATGTCCGACCACCTGCTCGCCCTGCCCGCCGGGCTCGACCCGCGCGAGGCGTTCGACCGGCTCCACGAAGGCCGCCACCGGCTCGCCCCGGTCGTCGACGGCGACGGGCGCCTGGTCGGCATCCTGACCAGGACCGGCGCGCTGCGCGCCACCCTCTACCGGCCCGCCGTCGACGGCTCGGGCCGACTGCGGATCGCCGCCGCCGTGGGGGTCAACGGAGACGTCGCCGCCAAGGCGAAGGAACTGCTGGAGGCGGGGATCGACTGCCTGGTGGTGGACACCGCGCACGGTCACCAGGAGAAGATGATCGGCGCCCTCCGGTCGGTCCGCGCGCTCGGTCCCGGCGTGCCGGTCGTCGCGGGCAACGTCGTCACCGCCGGCGGCGTGCGCGACCTGGTCGAGGCGGGCGCGGACGTCGTCAAGGTCGGCGTCGGGCCGGGCGCCATGTGCACCACCCGGATGATGACCGGCGTCGGCCGCCCGCAGTTCTCCGCCGTCCTGGAGTGCGCCGCCGAGGCCCGCCGCCTGGGCCGCCACGTCTGGGCCGACGGCGGCGTCCGCCACCCCCGCGACGTCGCCCTGGCCCTGGCGGCCGGGGCGGCCAACGTGATGATCGGCTCCTGGTTCGCGGGCACCTACGAGTCCCCCGGGGACGCCCGCACCGACGCCGACGGCCGCAGGTACAAGGAGAACTACGGCATGGCCTCGGCCCGCGCGGTGAAGCTCCGCACCGCCGAGGACTCCCCCTTCGACCGGGCCCGCAAGGCGCTGTTCGAGGAGGGCATCTCCACCTCCCGGATGTACCTCGACCCGCTCCGGCCCAGTGTCGAGGACCAGATCGACGCCATCGTGGCGGGCCTGCGCTCCTCCTGCACCTACGCCGGCGCCTCCACCCTGGAGGAGTTCCACGAGCGCGCGGTGGTCGGCGTGCAGAGCTCGTCCGGATACACCGAGGGGATGCCGCTCCACCAGAGCTGGTGAGCCCGCCGTCCCGGGCGGATTCCGCCCGGGACGCGCATTCCCCGGCGCATCATGGGTAGCCGCTTCTCCCGAGCCACAACCACTCGGAAAGGCGACAGGACCATGACACAGTTGCACATGGGCGTCGAGGCGCCGGTCGTCGTCGACCGCAGGACTCTGGTCGGCTACGACAACTACGCGGCCGCGCAGCGCACCGTGGACGCGCTCTCGGACGCCGGGTTCCCCGTGGAGAACGTCGCGATCGTCGGCAGCGACCTGCGCATGGAGGAGACCGTCACCGGCCGGATGACCAACGGCCGGGCCGCGCTCGCCGGCGCGGGCAGCGGCCTGGTCTTCGGCCTCGTGGTCGGGGCGTTCCTCGGCCTGTTCACCTCGACCACGCTCTCCTTCTTCGTGCTGGTGCTCTGGGCGGGCCTGTGGGGCGCCCTGATGGGGGCCGCATTCGGGTTCCTCAACCACTTCTTCACCGGCGGCAAGCGTGACTTCGCCTCGCGCAGCGCCATCGTCGCGGGCCGCTACGACGTGCTGGTCGCGGCCTCGCACGTCGACCACGCCCGCGCCGTCCTGGACGGCGGCGCGCGCCCGGCCGACACCGTGGTGGTCGAGCCGCCGGCCTCCGCAGGCGTCTACGACCCCGCGGCCCAGCGGCCGATCGCCCCGGAGCAGCGCCGGCCCTGAGAACCCGGACGCCGACCCGTGCTCCGCCCTGGACCGCGCCCCCGGTCCGCGCAGCGTCCGCGCAGCCGGACAGCACCGCAGCCCCACCGGGCCGCAGAGCCGTACGGCACCGCACAACCGCACCGGGCCGGATCGGAGAGCAGAGCCGTACGGCACCGCACAACCGCACCGGGCCGGATCGGAGAGCCGTACGGAGCCGCGGCACCGTACCGGACCCCGGCGCCCTCACCGTCCCGGCGCTCCGGAACCTCCGGCCCGCCTACTGCGCGAAGAGCCACCCGCCACCCTGCGCCCCGTGCCGGGTGGCTCTTTCTTCCACCCGGTACGGCTATGGAGGAGCTGATCCGCGCCAAGGCCGACGAGCACGGCTGGGAGATCGTGTCGCTTGAGGTGATGCCCGATCACGCGCACCTGTTCGTCAAGCCCCACCCGAAGAACTCGCCGTCGTACGTGACCAACCAGTTCAAGGGCTTCACCTCCCACCACCTGCGCGCCGAGTTTCCGCACCTGCGCTCACAGCTGCCCACACTGTGGTCACGGTCCTACTTCGTGGCCACGGTCGGCGCGGTGTCGGCCGAGACGGTGCAGCGCTATATCGAGACGCAGTACGAGCGGCCCAAAGGCGGTGGCCGTGCGTAGGTCGTACAAGTTCCGGCTCCGTCCCACGAGCAAGCAGGCCGCCGCGCTCGCGGCATGCCTGGAGGACCACCGGCAGCTCTACAACGCCGCCCTGGAACACCGCCGCACCGCCTACACCAAAGCGGGCGTGAGCATCCGCTACGGCGACCAGTCGGGCGAGCTGAAGCACATCCGCATCGATGACCCCGGCGGGCAGGACCGCTGGAGCTTCTCCTCCCAGCAGGCCACCCTGCGCCGCCTGGACAAGGCGTTCCGTGCGTTCTTCGAGCGCATCAAGGCCGGGTGCACGCCGGGCTTTCCCCGGTTCAAGGGGCACGGCCGGTTCGGCACCGTCACCTGGCCCAAGGACGGCGACGGCTGCCGGTGGGACTCCCAACCCGAGCACCCGACCGCCACGCTCGTGCGGCTGCAGGGCGTCGGCCACGTCCGCGTCCACCGGCACCGGCCCGTGCGCGGGAAGGTGAAGACGATTAGCGTGCAGCGGGAAGGCAACCGCTGGTACGTGGTGCTGTCGTGCGACGACGTGCCCGCCGAACCACTGCCCGCCACGGGCGCGGTGGCCGGGATCGACCTGGGCGTCGCCTCGCTTGTCACCACCAACGACGGCACACACGTGGCCAACCCGCGTCGCCTCGCCGCGACCGCCGATCGTCTCGCGACGGCGCAGCGCGACCTCGCCCGCAAGAAGCGCGGCTCCCAGCGTCGTCGCAAGGCCGTGGCCCGGGCCACCGCGCTGCACGCCACGGTGCGGCGGCAGCGCCTCGACCACGCGCACAAGACCGCACTCGCCCTGGTCCGCGACTACGACGTGATCGTGCACGAGGATCTGCGGATCGCGAACATGACCCGCTCGGCGTCCGGCGCGATCGAGGCCCCCGGCCGCAACGTCGCCGCCAAGTCCGGACTCAACCGTTCGATCCTGGATGCGGGTTGGGGGGTGTTCCTGACGGTCCTCGCGTACAAGACTGAAAGCGCCGGTCGCGAGCTGATCGCGGTGAACCCCGCCGACACCTCCCGCACGTGCGCCGAATGCGGGCACGTGGCGAAGGAGAACCGCCTCACCAGAGAATCCGGAGGATGCCCCGGCCTTCAGGCCGGGAAGGAATCCGGCCTCCCGCGTAGCGGGGGGCCGGATCGCCGTCAAGGCGATCCGGCGTCGTCGCCGGCCGCATCGAGGGCGACCTCCAGCAAGTACAGGATCTCGGAGTTGACCGACCGGCGGTCCTTGTCTGCCCGCGCGGCGATCCGGCCATGGAGATCGTCGGGAATCCTGAGCGAGAAACGAATCATGGCGTTATCATGGCACCATGACGACACTACGGGAAACCGAGGGCACCGCCCACGCCCGGTACACCTACCGGCTCCGCGTGTCGTCCACCGCCCGCGCCGCCCTGCTGGCCGAATGGGACCGGTGCCGCTGGGTGTGGAACCAGTGCGTCGCCACCTCCCGGACCGCCCACCAGACCAGGCAGGAATGCGGCCCGGCCACACTCGACAAGACACTGACCGGCTGGCGCGCCGAACACGACTGGCTCGCCGCCGGAGCGTCGGTCCCCCAGCAGCAGACCATCCGGGACTTCGCCAGATCCCGGGCCAAGGCTCTGAAGGACATCAAGGCCCGGCTGCCGATGCGCCGGCGCGCCGGGATGCCCCGCTTCAAGAAGAAGGACCTGGCCGCGCCCACGCTCAACTACACGCGGCGCGGCTTCCGCCTCAAAGACGGTCGCCTGCACCTGGCCGGAGGCATCACCCTGACCGTGGTGTGGTCCCGGGACCTGCCCGCCGACCCCTCCTCCGTGCGGGTGTACCGCGACAGCCTCGGCCACTGGTACGCCTCCTTCGTCGTGCCCGCCCCGGCCGAACCGCTGCCGCAGACCGGCCGGGCGATCGGCGTCGACTGGGGCGTCAAGGAGGTCGCGACCACCACCAGTGACGCCCATGATCTGCCGCACCCCCGGTACGGCCGGACGGCCGCCGCGAAACTGGCGCGCTACCAGAAGATGATGGCCCGGCGGAAGCCCGCGCGCGGGCAGGCGGCGTCCAAGGGCTACCGCACGGCCGCCCGGCAGACCGCGAAACTCCACAAGAAGGTCGCTCGGCAGCGGGCCGACACGGCCCGCAAATGGGCGAAGCGGGTCGTGCGTGACTTCGACGTCCTGGCGGTGGAGGACTTCCGGCCGAAGTTCCTCGCCAAATCCACGATGGCGCGCAAGGCCGCCGACGCGGCGATCGGAGCGACCAAGCAAGCGTTGATCGAGATGGCGCGCAAACACCGGCGGGACCTCCGCCTGGTGCATCCCGCGCACACCACGATGGACTGCGCGCAGTGCGGAGCGAGAGCCAAGCACGCCCTGCCGCTGTCGGAACGCACCTACACCTGCACCGCGTGCGGAGCCTCGTCTCCCAGGGACGAGAACTCCGCACGCGTGATGCTGATCCGGGCCGGTCTGGACCCGGCTGGTGTCGATCGCGGAAGACCTGATGCCCCGCCGGGGCGTCAGGCGGCGTGAGCCGGGAATCCCCTTCCTTCAGGGAGGGGAGCAGTCAAATGGAGCTGCGGAACCTGTTCGCGGACCTGGTCCGGTAGTCGTCCCGCCCCGTCCGGGAGCGGTCGGCGAGCCGTCGGGTCCCCGCCCCGTGACGACGGTCCGCCGCGGTCCCGTCCGAAACGCTCACGGGCTCCCCGGAGCGGTCCGGGCGAGTCCGGACCCGGTCAGGCCGACTCGCGGACCACCAGGTCGGTGGGGAGGATGATCGGATCCGCCGGGCCGCCGGAGGCCAGGCCGAGCAGGAGGCGGACCATGGCGGTGGCCTGCTCGACGACGGGCTGGCGGACCGTCGTCAGCGGCGGCTCGGTGTAGCGGGCCGCCTCGATGTCGTCGAAGCCCACCACCGCGACGTCGTCCGGCACCCTGCGGCCGGCCTGGCGCAGCGCCTGCAGCGCGCCGATCGCCATCAGGTCGCTGGCGACGAAGACCGCGTCGAGCGCGGGGTCGTCCTCCAGGAGCTGGCGCATCGCCGCCGCGCCGGACTCGCGGGTGAAGTCGCCGACCGCCACGATCGAGCGGCGGTCGGAGCCCTGCATGACGTTCCGGTAGCCGGCCAGGCGGTCCTGGCCGCCGATCATGTCCTGGGGGCCGGCGACCGTGGCGATCCGGCGGCGGCCGCTCTCGATCAGGTGGCGCACGGCCGTCGCCGCGCCGCCCACGTTGTCGTTGTCGACGTACGGCAGGTCCACGGGCACGGCGGGCCGGCCGTACGAGACGACGGGCACGCGCATGCGGGTGATCGCGGCGGGCAGCGGGTCGGCACCGTGCATCGAGATGATCATGACGCCGTCCACGTGGCCGCCGGCGATGTAACGCTCCACGCGGGCGTGGCTGCGGGCCGAGCCCGTCAGCATCAGGACGACCTGCTTGTCGGCCGCCTCCAGTTCCGCGCTGGCCGTGCGGATCACGGTGGAGAACATCGGGTCGTCGGAGAAGACCCGGGTGGGCGACTCCGAGACGACCAGGGCGATGGAGTCGGTGCGCTGGTTGACGAGGGTGCGGGCCGCCGCGTTGGGGACGTAGCCGAGCTCCTCGACGGCCCGCATCACCACGTCGCGGATGCCCGGGGCGACGGTGGGCTGGCCGTTGACCACGCGGGAGACGGTGGCCCGCGACACTCCCGCGCGGGCGGCGACCGCCTCCAGGGTGGGGCGCTTCATCTTGGCCTCCGACTGGGCCTCCGGCTCGGATCTTCGGTCGCCACGACGATAGCCCATCGCGGGCCCGCCGGGGCCGGGGCGCCGGTCCCGTCCGCGGTCCGGGCGCCCCGGTCCGGGTTCATCCCTTGACGCTGCCCGCGAGCAGGCCGCGGACGAAGTAGCGCTGCATGGACAGGAAGACGATCAGCGGGATGACGAGCGAGACGAAGGCCCCGGCCGTCAGCCGCTGCCACTCGTTGCCGCGCGTCCCGGCCATCTGCGCCAGCCGTACGGTCATCGGGGCGCTGTCGGGCGTGCCCCCCGCGAAGATCAGCGCCACCAGCAGGTCGTTCCAGACCCAGAGGAACTGGAAGATGCCGAAGGTGGCCAGCGCCGGCGCGACCAGCGGGAGGACCACCCTCCGGAAGATCCTGCCGTGGGTGGCGCCGTCCACCCGTGCCGCCTCGATCAGCTCGCCCGGCAGCTCCGACATGAAGTTGTGCAGCAGGAAGACGCCGAGCGGCAGGGCGAAGCAGGTGTGCGCGAACCACACCTGCGCGAAGCGCGCGGGTCCCTCCAGCTCCCAGGCCGGCATGAGCTGCAGGCCGAAGACCGAGACGCCCTCGGAGAAGAACGACAGCAGCGGGACCAGCGCCATCTGCATCGGCACGACCTGCAGCGCGAAGATGCCGATGTAGACCCAGTTCCGCCCGCGGAACGGCACCCAGGCCAGCGCGTACGCCGCGAAGGCGGCGAAGGCCAGCGGGAAGAGCACCGACGGGATCGTGATGACGATCGAGTTGATCAGGAAGCTGGCCATCTTCCCGGAGGACGAGGAGGTGCCGAACAGCACCTCCTGGTAGTTCTCCAGGGTGAGCTGCGGGTCGGAGAAGAACGACCACCAGCCGGTGGTCTTGATCTGGTCCTCCGGCCGCAGCGACGACAGGAACAGGCCGAAGGTGGGCGTGGTCCACAGCACCGCGATGACGATCGCCACGGCGCTGGCGACCCTGCCGCTCAGCCGCTTCCTGACCCGCCCGGTGGCCTGCTCGGCTCCGGACCGTACCGCCGTGACGGCGGGTGAGACGGATGTCATCGGACGGCCTCCCGGCGCTGGCGGATCTGGTAGACGACGATGGGGGTGACCAGGACGAACAGGAAGACGGCCAGCGCCGCGCCCTTGCCCGTCTCGCCGTACCGGAACGCCTGGTTGTACATCTCGTTGGCGATGACGCTGGTGTCGAACTGGCCGCCGGTCATGGTCCGGACGATGTCGAAGAGCTTGAGCGTGCCGATCGACTGGGTGACCAGCACCACGAGCACGGCCGAGCGGATGCTCGGCAGCGTCACCCGGAAGAACATCTGGACCGGGGTGGCTCCGTCGAGCCTGGCCGCCTCGACGATCTCGGCGGGGATGCCCTTGATCGCCGCGGAGAGCACGACGGTGGCGAACCCGGCCTGGATCCACACCATGACCACGATGAGGAAGAGCGTGTTGACCGGCGGGTCCAGCAGCCACTGCTGGGGGGTGCCGCCGAGGGCCACCACGATCTGGTTGAGCAGGCCGATCTGCTCGCTCTCCTCCGGGCGGTAGGCGTAGACGAACTTCCAGATGATGCCGGCGCCGACGAAGGAGATGGCCATCGGGAGGAAGACCAGCGACTTGGCGACGGACTCGAAGCGGCTCCGGTCGACCAGGACCGCGTAGAGCAGGCCGACCGTCGTCACCAGGACGGGGACGAGGGCGACCCAGATGAGCGTGTTGCGGAGCACCGTGACCGCTTCGGGCTGGGTGAACATCCAGACGTAGTTGTCGAGCCCCACCCAGGAGGCGCCGTCGCCGCTCATGAACGACAGCAGGGTGGTGCGCACCGCGGGCACGATCAGGCCGATCGCGAGCAGCAGGAGCGCCGGGGCGAGCAGGATGGCGATGTGCAGCCGCGCCTTCTGCCGCATCGGGGCGCGGTCGAGCAGGAGCAGCAGGAGCGCGACCACCGCGCAGAACGCGACCACGCCGTACAGCAGCTGCAGGAGCTTCGGCTGCTCCGCGGCGAAGTCGAAGTCCAGGTTCATCGAGGGAACTCCCGGAAGGATCGGGCCGATACGGGAGCGTCCGGCTCCGACGGGGTAGTCGAACCCCGGCGGGAGCCGGACGCCACGGGAAGTCCTGGGACTAGGACTTGGGCCAGGAGGCCTCGATGAAGTCGAGGACCGTCTTGGTGTCCTTGCCGTTGATCCAGTCGGTCATGCCCTTCCAGAAGGTGCCCGCGCCGACCGCGGCCGGCATCAGGTCGGAGCCGTCGAACCGGAAGACCGTGTTCGGGTCCTGGAGCATCTCGATGGAGAGCTTGTCGATCGGGTTCTGCGCGTTGGCGATGTCGACGCCCTTGTTGGCCGAGACGTACGTGCCCAGCTTCATGCGGGCGTTGGCGTAGTCGCCGGTGGCCAGGTAGGCCTGAACGGCCTGGACCTCGGGCCGGTCGGCGAAGGCGCCGACGAACTCGCCCGCGCCGAGCACCGGCTTCTTGGCCGGGTCGTTGCCGGGCAGGTAGAAGGCGAAGACGTCGCCGTCCTCGGCCACCTTGGTGCCCTCGGGCCAGAAGTTGGCGTAGAAGGAGGCCTGGCGGTGCAGCGCGCACTTGCCCTCGGTGATGGGCACGCCGCCCTCCTGGAAGGCGGTGCTGGCGATGCTCTTGACCGGGCCGTAGCCGCCGTTGACGAACTTCTCGTCCTTGAGGATCGCGCCGACCTTGTCGACCGCAGAGACGATCTTGGGGTCGTTGAAGGGGATCTTGTGGGCGACCCAGTCGTCGTAGCCCTCGGGGCCGAGCTCGCGCAGGAGGATGTCCTCGATCCAGTCGGTGGCCGGCCAGCCGGTGGCCTCACCGGACTCGATGCCCGCGCACCACGGCTTGATCCCGGTGCCCGCGATCGTGTTGGTGAGGGTCATGAGCTCGTCCCAGGTCGTGGGGACGGCCCAGCCCTTCTCCTTGAACATGCCCGGCGAGTACCAGACGAAGGACTTCACGCTGGCGCCCAGCGGGGCGGCGTAGAAGGTGCCGTCGATCGTGCCGTACTTCACCCAGTCGGCCGACCAGTTCTGCTCGGCCAGCTTCTTCACCTCGGCCGAGGCGGGCTTGAGCTTGCCCGCCTTGACGAAGCGCTCCAGCAGGCCGGGCTGCGGGAAGAAGGCCAGGTCCGGCGGGTTGCCGCCGTCGGCGCGGACCTGGATCTGCGCCTCGAACTCGCCGGTTCCCTCATAGCTGATCTTCATCCCGGTGCACTTCTCGAACGGCACCCAGGTCTGCTGGAACAGGTCTGCCTCGGTGTCCCGGATCGGGGAGTAGATCGAGACCTTCTTGCCGTCGTGCTTTCCGAACTGCTCGAACGGGGCGCACTCGGCGGATGTGCTGGCACCGCCGCCCGCCGCGGGGGTCGAGGGCTCGGAAGAGCCGCAACCGGTGGCGACCAGCGCCAGGCCCGCGGTACCCGCGACGAGGGCGGCGCGTGCAGGCCGAGAGAGGAGCGACATGGACCCTTCCTCCATTACTTTGCCGGGCCGGCCCGGCTGGCGGGACCGGCTGGACCGCCCGCGACAGGCGCGTGGGGTCACCGCGTTACCGGTCCGCCGTGGTGGCCGGATGGCTCAAACCAGTGTGAGAGCGCTCTCTGTAGCCTTATCGCCCAGCAACGGGATGTCAATGACTGTGATGCTACGGTTACTCATTTGAGAAATCCGGGTGTCATTCAGGGCATTCAGGTTATCCGTTCGTTGTGAGAGCGCTCTCAGTACGGAAGAGGCGGGGACCGCACGGTCCCCGCCCCTCCGGCCGCGGGGGCGCACGGCTCGCCGTACGCCCCCGCGGGACCGGTCCGGAAGCGCCCGCAGGAGACGCGCCCGCGGGATCAGTTCGTGGAGAAGGTGAACCAGTTGAGGTTGACGAAATCCGCAGGCTGGCCGCTGCTGAAGGTTATGTACACCGTGTGGGTGCCCGTGACGCCCGAGATGTTCGCCGCGATCGTCCGCCAGCTCTGCCAGCCGCCGGTGTTGCCCACCGCGAAGTCGCCGATCGGCGCCGCCGTGGGGCTGTCCAGGCGGACCTGGACCAGTCCGCTGACCCCGGCCCCCGCCCCGGAGGCGACCCGGGCCTTGAACTGGCCCGCCGCCACGGAGCCGAAGCGCACGCCGTCGAAGCGCAGCCAGTCTCCGTTGGAGACGAACGCGACGCTCTTGCCGCCTCCGGTGTCGGCGGCGTCTTCCAGGGCCGTCCCCGACTGGGCCTGGTGGCTCTCCGCCTGGATGGTGGAGCGCGCGTCGACCCCGCCGGTCGTGGGCGTCGGAGTCGGAGTCGGGGTCGGTGTCTTCGTGGGCGTGGGCGTCGGAGTCGGAGTCGGGGTCGGTGTCTTCGTGGGCGTCGGCGTCGGGGTGGGCGTGGGGGTCGGGCTCGGGCCGGAGCCGCCCCCCGGTTCGGTCCCGCTGCCCGCCGGGCCGCGCCAGGCCATCGCCCGGGCCGGTACGGCGAGCGTCTGCCCGTCGGAGAACCGGACCGTGACGGCGCCGCCGGAGGCGTTGTAGGCCACGTAGGTCCTGCCCGCCGAGTTGCCCAGCACCGCGTACGTCGGCACGCTCGCGGTGACCGAGTGGTCGGGGGTGCCCCAGGCGTTCAGCGCGGAGATCCAGTGATAGGCGTGGGCGCGCGAGTCACCGTCCTCGGGTGCCGGGTCGGCCCCCAGCCACAGCGACTGGGCGGCGGCGGGATCGGCCATGGCCAGGAACTGCCAGATGACGTCGCGCCACTCGGTCTCCTGGCCGCCGTTGGAGGCCCGCAGCTCGCTGATGTTCTGCTTGATGTCGGCCTTCCACGCGCCGTTGTAGAGCGAGCCGCCGGTGATCGGGAGCATGTTGATGCCGTGGATCTCCTCGGCGTTCGCCGTCCACCAGGTGGAGTAGCTGCCGCCGGCGCCCCACACCATGCCTGCGGTGTCGTGGCCGAAGCCCGACGGGAAGACCGCGCCGTCGGCGTCGAACCAGTACTGGCCGATGGCCTCGCGCTCGGTCGTGTACATGTAGATGCCCGCGTCGCGCAGGGCGGTGTCGCCGGTCGCCTGGCCGAACAGGACCGCGGCGGCGTTGAACATCATCGACTCCGACGACGACTCCTGGTTGTTGCCGTGGCCGAAGCCCGCGTGCCCGGACGCCCAGGCGTGCCCGGCGTAGGGGTCGAAGTTGCGCAGGAACGGGAACCGGCTGTCGGAGCGGTCGTAGTTGGCCGCGTCCTTGACCAGCAGCTTCAGCATGCCGCCGTACTGCGAGTCGGAGACCCAGGCCGGGTCGTGCTGGGCCACCATCGCTCCGGCCAGCACGTAGTAGCCGTAGTGGAAGTGGTGGTCGTTGAGCTCTTTGTCGGTGCCGTAGCCCGCCGGGTAGCCGATCAGCGTCTTCCAGGTGGAGTCGTAGGCGAAGAGCCTGCCGGTCTCCCCCGAGCCCGCCGTGAGCCAGTCGGCCAGCCGGCTCTTGACCAGGCTGATCGCCTTGTCCCGGCCGGCGGTGTAGCCGATCTGGTTGGCGACCGGGATGAGCGCCGCGATCCGCCACAGGGCCTTGCCGGTCCAGTAGGTGTCGGCGGCGCCCTTGTAGGGGTCGGAGGCGTTCAACTCGGCGTCGATGCCGGCCCGCAGCCTGGCCTTGTCCGCGCCGGGCGCGAGCGGCAGGGCGGGCAGCACGCCGTTGAACTCCGCGTTCGTGGTGAACGACGCTCCCTCGCGCACGCGCATCTCACCGCGCGGTGAGACGTAGCGGTGGGCCGTCATCGTGTCGGAGGAGTTCGCCCACTGGTGGCGGTAGAGGGCGTGCAGGGTGCCGGTCTGGCTCCCCTGCCTCGCGGTGGTGGACGCGGTGTAGACGGCCTTCACCCGGCCCGCGTCGGCGTCGTAGGACCAGCTCACCCGGGTGTCGGTGACGAAGGAGTAGGCGTACTTCTCGAACAGCGGGAGCGCCGCCCGGGAG
This sequence comes from Planomonospora sp. ID91781, assembly GCF_015711595.1. NCBI lineage: Bacteria > Bacillati > Actinomycetota > Actinomycetes > Streptosporangiales > Streptosporangiaceae > Planomonospora > Planomonospora sp. ID91781. Next base: position 2,175,943 of record NZ_JABTEY010000002.1, read on the forward strand.
GGCAGGACCGCGACCGAGAAGAAGGCGGCCGGGGCGCTCGCGGAGGCGGTGCCGGTCAGCGACCAGCTGGTCCCGGAGGGGGCGAACAGACCGTAGTCGCGGCCGTTCACCGTCACCCCCAGGACGTTGCCGCCGTTCTGCCAGACGCTGGCCGGGCCGGTGAACTCCACCAGCGCGTTGCCGCCCGAGGCCTCGGCGTAGACGTACGGCGAGCCGTGCGCGATCGTGGTCCGCAGCGTGCGGGTCCCGTCGCTCCAGCGCGGCACGACGCTCCAGTCGCCCCAGCCGTCCACCTCGGTCCTGGCGGCGTTGAGGCCGGAGACGCCCACGTTGAGGTCGCTCGCGTGGACGAACTCGTACATCCGCCCGTCGGGGGTGATGTTGGGCTTGTCCGGGTAGCCGACGCTGATGCCCTTGGCGTTCGCGTGGAACGAGAGCGGGTGGGCGTACATGTTCTCGGAGTAGGGGTTGCCCGCGTAGCGCTGGAAGACCAGCGAGGACCACCAGTCGTTCGTCGGCACGGCGCGGCCGGCCATCCGGCTGGTGACCTTGGGGCTGACGGCGGCGCCGTCGGAGTCGGAGGGGCCGGCGGTGCCGGCCGGGCGGGCGGAGGCGTAACCGCCCGCGCCGACCGCGACGGCGGCGGCCGGGGACGCCAGGACGACCGGGGTCACCACGGCCGTGGCCAGGACGGCCACCGCGGCGACTACTCTGCGCAAGGGGGATGGGAAGCCCATGGATACCTCCTCGGGTATCGGGCTGCCGGCGCCGCAGAACGGGCTGCCGGGGCGAGCAAGGGTAAGAGAGCGCTCTCTGACCGAGGACCGTAGCCCTGAGTGAACGCCAAGTCAACGACTTCTCACACTCTCCCCTGTCCAGGATGCGGATGATCCGCCTTGACAGGTCTGTCACGCACCCGCGATGCTGACTGAGAGCGCTCTCTGCCGTTCGGGGCGAGGCGGGGTTGACGGCGAGGCGAAAGGGGCGGTGAGACATGACCCTGTCCATGGGGATGTCGGCGGGGGTCGCGGCAGAGACCGGGGGGACCGGCGACCTGACCTTCCCGCAGGGTTTCCTCTGGGGGACGGCGACCGCCTCCTACCAGATCGAGGGCGCCGCGAACGAGGACGGCCGCGGGCCGTCCATCTGGGACACCTTCTCCCGGACGCCCGGCAAGGTCGTCGGCGGCCACACCGGTGACGTCGCGTGCGACCACTACCACCGCTACCGCGATGACGTGGCGATGATGGCCGACCTCGGCGTCCAGGCCTACCGCTTCTCCATCGCCTGGCCCCGGATCCAGCCGGACGGCTCCGGCCCGGTCAACCCGCGCGGCCTGGACTTCTACGAGCGGCTGGTCGACGAGCTGCACGGGTGCGGCATCACGCCCATCGTGACGCTCTACCACTGGGACCTGCCGCAGAGCCTGGAGGACCGGGGCGGCTGGACCAACCGGGAGACCGCCGAGCGCTTCGCCGAGTACGCCGCCGTCGTGTACGGCAGGCTCGGCGACCGGGTCGGCACCTGGACCACGCTCAACGAGCCCTGGTGCTCCTCCTTCCTCGGTTACGGCGCGGGCGTCCACGCCCCCGGCCGCACGAACCCGGGCGACGCCTACGCGGCCGTCCACCACCTGCTGCTGGGACACGGGCTGGCGGTGGCCGAGCTGCGCGCCGCGGGGGCCCGGCAGGTCGGCATCACCCTCAACCTGGCCCCGATCTCGGGCTCCGACCCCGAGGCCGTCGCGCACATCGACGGCCTGCAGAACCGGATCTTCCTCGACCCGGTCCTGCGCGGGGAGTACCCCGCCGACGTCGTGGAGCGCGCCCGCCGGTTCACCGACTGGTCCTTCGTCCGCGACGGCGACCTCGACATCATCGGCGCGCCGATCGACCTCCTGGGCGTCAACTACTACAGCCCCACCACCGTGGAGCTGCGCGCCGGTCAGCAGGCCAACCCGGTCCACCCGGGCAGCGAGGGCATCGCGTTCGTCCAGGGCGACGAGGAGAAGACGGCGATGGGCTGGTCGGTCAAGCCGTCCGGCCTGACCGAGCTGCTGCTCCGGCTCAACCGCGACTACCCGGGCACGCCGCTGATCATCACCGAGAACGGCGCCGCCTTCGACGACGTGCTCGCCGACGGCCGGGTCGCCGACGAGCGGCGGGTCGCCTTCCTCGACGGCCACTTCCGCGCCGCGCACGCCGCGATCGAGGCCGGGGCCGACCTGCGCGGCTACCTGGTCTGGTCGCTGATGGACAACTTCGAGTGGGCCGAGGGCTACGCCAAGCGCTTCGGGCTGGTCTACGTCGACTACGCCTCGCAGCGCCGCGTCCCCAAGGACAGCGCGCTGTGGTACCGCGAGGTCATCCGGCGCAACGGGGTCCAGGCGTGACCCGGTGACCGCCCGGCCGACGCTGGAGAAGGTGGCGGCCAGAGCGGGAGTCTCCCGGGCCACCGTCTCCCGCGTGGTCAACGGTTCGACGCACGTCAACCCGGAGATCCGCGCGACGGTGATGCGCGCCGTGGAGGAGCTGGGCTACGTCCCCAACCTCGCGGCGCGCAGCCTGGTGACCCGGCGGGCCGACTCCGTCGCGCTGGTCTTCTCCGAGCCGCCCACCCGGGTCTTCTCCGACGACCCCATGTTCGCCAGCATCATCCGCGGCGTCGGCCAGGAGACGGAGGCCTCGGACAAGCACCTCGTGCTGATGCTCGCCGGCTCTCCGCGCGGGCAGGAGCGGATCGAGCGCTACACCACGGCCGGGCACGTGGACGGCGTGATCGTCGCCTCGATGCACGGGGCCGACCCGCTGCCCGCGGCGCTGGCCCGCCGGGGCGTGCCCGTGGTGTGCAGCGGGCGGCCCCTGCAGTCCTGGGTGCAGGACGCACCGCCCTGCGTGGACGTGGAGAACGTCGGCGGCGCCGAGCAGGCCGTGGGGCACCTGGTGGCGGTGGGCCGCCGCAGGATCGCCACGATCGCCGGGCCGCAGGACATGGTCGCCGGGATCGACCGGCTCACCGGCTACCGCAACGTGCTGCGCGACTCCGACCGGCGCTCCATCGTCGCGGTGGGCGACTTCACCCGCGAGTCGGGCGTCGCGGCCATGCGCCAGCTGCTCCGGGACGATCCCGGGCTCGACGCGGTGTTCGCCGCCAGCGACATGATGGCGCTCGGCGCCCTGCAGGTGCTGCGACAGGCCGGGCGCCGCGTGCCGGACGACGTGGCCGTGGTCGGCTTCGACGACGTGCCCGCCGCCGCCTACGCCGAGCCGCCGCTCACCACGGTCCGCCAGCCCCTCCACGAGATGGGCCGGGAACTGGCCCGGCTCGTTCTCGCACTCGCCTCCGGGCAGGACGTCGGCGCTCCGGTGATCCTGCCCACGGAGCTGGTCGTCCGCGACTCCGCCTGACGGACCGGCCGGATGTCCGTGCCCCTTCGCCCACCGCCGGGCCCCGGACCCCGTAGAGTCGTTCGGCCGGTCGGGCATCGGCCGGCACGCACCAGATCAAGGAGAAACCACGTGGCACTGGAGAAGCCGGAGATCGACTTCCCTGAGGGCGACGCGCCCAAGGAGCTGCAGATCGTCGACGTCGTCGAGGGAGACGGCCCGGAGGCCAAGCCTGGTCACCAGGTCAGCGTGCACTACGTCGGTGTCGCCTTCTCCACCGGCGAGGAGTTCGACGCCTCCTGGAACCGGGGCGAGACCTTCGAGTTCTCGCTCGGCGCGGGCCAGGTCATCGCGGGCTGGGACCAGGGCGTCGCGGGCATGAAGGTCGGCGGCCGCCGCCGTCTCACCATCCCGCCGCACCTGGGTTACGGCAACCGCGGCGCGGGCAGCCGCATCAAGCCCGGCGAGACCCTCATCTTCGTCGTGGACCTGCTCGGGGTCCGCTGAGGTGACCGGTGGGCCGCTCCCCGGGGAGCGGCCCACCGCGTCTTCCGCGGCCGGGCCCTCCCGAACGGGATCGCCCGCCCCGCCCCGTCCACCCCACGCCGTCCACCCCACGCCGTCCGGCCCGCACCGCACCGTCCGCCGTACGGCGGCCGAGCACCACCGGGTCCACCGGGCCCACCGGCCGGAACGGGATCCCGGGGGACCTCCTCCGCCGGAATGTCACCGCGGCCTCATAGGCTGTCCGTGTGCTGTTGATCGATCTCGCGCGCACCTCCGCGGCCGTGGCCGCCGACTCCGCCCGGCTGGCGAAGGTCCGGCATCTCGCGGAGCTCCTCGGCCGGGTCGGCCCGGACGAGGCGGAGATCGCCATCGCCTACCTCTCCGGTGAGCTGCCCCAGCGGCAGATCGGCGTCGGCCTGGCGGCCCTGCGGGACCTCCCCGAGCCCCGGCTCGCCGCCACCGCGACCCTGCTGCAGGTCGACGCCCTCCTCACCCGCGTCAAGACGCAGAGCGGTCCCGGTTCCCAGGCCGCGCGCAAGGCGCTGCTGACCGAGTTGTTCGCCGCGCTCACCGGCCCCGAGCAGGCCTTCCTGTCCCGGCTCGTCCGCGGTGAGCTCCGCCAGGGCGCGCTCGACGGAGTGATGATCGAGGCCGTCGCCAAGGCGTCGGGGACACCGGCCGCCGAGGTGCGGCGGGCCCTGATGCTGCGCGGCTGGCTGCCCGCCGTGGGCGCGGCGGCCCTGTCCGGCGGGGTCGAGGCGCTGCGCTCCTTCAGGCTGGAGGTGGGCCGCCCGGTCTCGCCGATGCTCGCGCAGAGCGCCCCCTCCGTCGCCGCGGCACTGGAGCGGGTGGGCGGTCGTGCCGCGATCGAGTGGAAGCTCGACGGCGTGCGGATCCAAGCCCACCGGTCCGGCGACGCCGTGTCCGTCTTCACCCGCACCCTGGACGACATCACCGCCCAGGTGCCCGAGCTGGTCGAGGCTGTCGGCGCCCTGCCCGCCGCCGACCTCGTCCTGGACGGCGAGGTCATCGCGCTGCGGCCGGACGGCCGCCCGGAGCCCTTCCAGGTCACCTCCGGCCGGGTGGCCAGCCGGGCCGACGTGGCAGGGGCCCGCCGGTCGACCCCGCTCAGTGTGTTCTTCTTCGACGCGCTGCGGGTGGGAGGAGCCGATCTCCTCGACCTGCCCGACGAGGCACGCCACGCGGAGCTCGCCCGGGCCGTTCCCGCGGAGCTGATCACGCCCCGGCTGGTCACCGGTGACGCCGCCGAGGGCGAGGCGTTCTTCAAGGAGGTCCTCAGGCGGGGGCACGAGGGCGTGGTGGTGAAGTCACCGCAGAGCCCCTACGCCGCCGGCCGCCGCGGGGCGGGCTGGGTCAAGGTGAAGCCCCGACACACGCTGGACCTGGTCGTGCTGGCCGCGGAGTGGGGCAGCGGCCGCCGGGAGGGATGGCTCTCCAACCTCCACCTGGGCGCCCGTGATCCGGTCGGCGGCGGTTTCGTCATGCTCGGCAAGACCTTCAAGGGCCTGACCGACGAGCTGCTCGCCTGGCAGACCGAGCGCTTCCTGACACTCGCCGACGGCCCCGCCGACGGCTGGACCGTCACGGTCCGGCCCGAGCTCGTCGTCGAGATCGCCTTCGACGGGGTCCAGCGCTCCAGCCGCTATCCCGGCGGCATGGCCCTGCGCTTCGCCCGAGTGATCCGCTACCGCCCGGACAAGACCCCGGAGCAGGCCGACACCGTGGACACGGTCCGCGCGCTGCTGCTCTGAGGCCCCCCAGCCGGCCTCCGGCACGGCGGTGCCCCGCCTCGCGGACGGACACGTCCGCGTCCCGGCGCTCCCGGGCCCGCCCCGCGTGTTCCGGGGTCCGCCTTGCGTGTTCCGGGGTCCGCTCCGCGTGCTCCCGGGCCCGCCCCGGTCCTCGGCGCGCCCCCTTCGGGTCACTTGACCGGACGCAGCGTGAACGGGTAGCGGAAGTCGCCCTCGCCCAGCGCCGCCAACCCTCCGACGACCGACAGCACCACTCCGCCGACCCAGAGCAAGGGCACCAGCACGGCCCCCACGAAAGTGATCGCCAGCACGATGGTGGCGCCGATCAAGGTCAGGTGGAAGTTCAGCGCCTCCACGGCGTGCCTGCGGATGTAGGGGGAGGTCTTGCCCGCCGCGAACAGCATGACGAGCGGTCCCAGCACGAACAGGCCCGCCAGCGGGAGCAGGTGCGCAGCGGCCGCGCCCACCCGGTCCCCACCCGTCCGCGCCTGGGGCCGCCCGTGGTGCGCCGGACCCGGTGCCGGGCGGACCTGCGGCGGGTAGGGGGCGGGCAGGGGTGGGCGGGAGCCGTACAGCTCCTGCATGATCGGGATGAGGTCACCGTGGACCCGGGCGGTCATCGCCCGCTCCAGCCGGTCGTCGAACTCGAGCTCGTCGAGCCGCCCCTCCGCGTAGGCGGCCTTGACGTGCTCGACCACCTGCTCCCGGTCCTGGTTGCTCACCCGGAGGTCGGCGTGACCGGCCCTGGGCCCCGCCGCCGGCACGCCCCCGTGCCGCGGATTCACCGGTGGTGTCGCTGTGCCCGCCATGGAACCGACCTTCCCTTCGTCGCCCTTGTGACCTCCATGTTCGTCCGGGGTGGCCGTCCCGCACATCGGGGTTACCCCTGACGCCGTCCCTGGAGTTCCCCTGGCGTCCACCATGGAAGGGCCAGGGGAGGTATAACAAGGGGCATGAGATGGCGGGATCGCTATGGTTTGAGGCGTCTGCGCGGGCCGAAGATCGCGAAGTTCGATCGGGCCGCGAACGACTCCGATATCGAGGCGCTCATCGCCTTCGCGAAGTCGCGCCGCGGCGTGGAGTTCTACGTCGAACCGGAGACCTTCGCGACCGACACCACCGCCGTGGCCGTGGCCGACGACGGCGAGTGGACCCGGCGCCGGGTCGGCGCCCCCGCTGTGATCCGCAAGGTCGCCCGCGATCTCGCCCTCCCCGTCTACGATGTGCAGCTCACCGGTTATCCCCCCCGCATGCGGGCCTACAACGAGCGCCGCAAGCGCGAAGAGGGCTGACTCCTCATCCCGCAGGGCCGGCCGGACCCGCCGGCGGCTCCTCCAGGAGGACGACCAGGGGGAGCAGCCAGGACGTCCGGGGCACGCCCATCTGCAGGTCCAGCTCCTCGGGGCTGGGCATCCTGTCCTTGAGCGCGTGCGGCGGAAGCAGGCACCGCAGCGCGTCCATGAGCAGATTGGCCATGGAGTAGCCGGGATCGGCCTCGTGCGCGCGGGCCAGGGCGACGCTCGCCAGGGCGGAGTCTCCGTCGCGCCAGGCGGCCATGGCGAGCAGCGACGCGGCCGGTGGCACGAACCTCGGCTCCAGCCTGCGGGTGAGGTCCTGCCAGAGTCTGCGGTGCGCGTCGTGGGCGTCGTCGGTGATCAGCGCCCACGCCTCGTCCCGGATCCGGATCACGGCCAGGTCGAACCCGAGCCTGGCCGCCTGCTCGTCGTCGAGCCGCCCGCCCGCGGCGTAGAACCCGATCGCCGCGCGCACGCGGGCCGTCCCGTCGGCGACGATCTCCGCCGCGAGCCCGTCGGGGTCCTCGCAACCCGCGATGCGGCGGCGCAGTTCCTCCGCGACGCGGCCGGTGACCCCGCGCATCGCCGTCCGGGCGGTCCCGCCGACGGGGGCGAGCGAGCGTTCCAGGGTCTCCCGGTCGGGCAGCGCCACCAGCCCGTGCGCGACGGCGCGGACCGCGACCGCACCGGCCTCGCGGTCGTACGGCGCGCCGGAGGGAGGGCAGCAGTCGGTGCGTGAGCAGACGTAGGACCAGTAGCGGCCGTCCTCCACCCGGAGCGCGTCGAGAAGCCCGATCCCGCCCTTCCGGAACAGGGCGACGGCCGCGTCCGCCGCCGGGGTGACCAGCGGGCCGGAACCGTAGCCGACGACGATGACCTGAGTGATCTCCTCCTTGCGGAGCAGCGGGAGGATCCGGCCGAGATCGCGGTCGGCCAGCGGCAGGTCCCACCGGACGGTGAGGTGCACGCGACCCTTGGGCGGAGAGCCCCGCAGCCCTATCACGACGAGGCTCTCGGCGGGGTGGAAGCCCAACAGGTAGGGCACCGCGCCGAGGACGTCCTCGGTGGAGCCGAGCAGCAGGTCGGGCAGGCCGGCCGGGAGGTCCGGCGAGGCGGTGGTGTGGGTCGTCATGGCAGACAGCATCGCCGGACCGGGGCCGGCGCTCCGCCCTCCGCCGCAGCCCTGTGGACGACCGGTGGCCGGTCGGCGCACCTGTGGACGAGGCCCCTTCCCGAAAGGCCCGGCAGGGGCAGGGACGACCCGGCGGATGCCCGAGCGGCGGGGTCAGGGACGACCCGGCGGAGGTCCGGGCGGCGAGCTCCGGGGCGGAAGGCCGCCCGGCGGGGTCTGCGGCGGGAGACCACCCGGCGGGAAGGCCTGGCGCGGGGTGTTCCCGGCGGGCGGACCGCCGGCGGCCAGCCGCGTGCGGACCATGATGGCCGCCCCCGCGACGGCGGCGGGCATGGCGACCACCGCGCCCAGCGGGATGAGGAAGAGCAGGAACAGCAGCACCCCGAAGCCGAGCGCGAGCGCCTTGTCCCCGCGGAGCAGCGCGAACCGGCTCCTGCGGGCCAGGCCCCTGCGCTCCATGGCCAGTGCGGTGAGCTCGACCGTGAGGAAGAAACCCGAGACCATGGCGCCCAGCACCGGGACCACGGTCTGCCCGATCACCGGCACGAAGCCCAGGAAGAACAGCGGGACCGTGAACAGCAGCACGTATGCGAGGGTGACCAGGCTGTCCTTGATCGACCGCGGGATCGATCTCCACAGCGGCAGCTCGTGTCCGGTGGGCACCTCGCCGTAGGTCCGTTCGACCTGCTCCGAGAGCTTCTCGTAGAACGGCTCACCGACGACCAGGGTCACCGCGGCGAAGGTCACCACGGCCAGCACCAGCCCCGCCCCGAAGACCACCACGCCGACCATGATCCGGAAGGTGTTCCGGAGTCCTTCGTCCCATCCGTCGGCGAACGGTGTCAGCCATCCGGCCAGGTCGCCGGCGCTCGTTCCCAGGAAGTAGAGCCCCACGGCGTAGAGCACGAACACGATCAGCGCCGGGATCAGGCCGAACAGCCACCACCCCGGGTGGCGCGCGACCCAGCGCAGTCCCTGGAGGAAGAACCCCATGCCGCCGGTGAAGGAGCGGATTACACCCATGCCGCGAAGATTATCGGGATCCGTCGCCCGCCGTGCACCGCCGCCCGCCACGCCGTTCCGGAGAGGCCCCTGTCCCCTGCGCCGCGCCGTGCCCCGCGGCCCGGGAGGGACCTGCCCGTAGGGCCGGCCGGTGCGGACACCGCCCGGAGGGCCGGACGGGAAGGCTCGAGCGGGGGTCAGGAGCGACGCCGGAGACCGGGGCGGAGGTCAGGAGCGGCGCCAGAGATCGGGGACGGAGACCCCCAGGGTGGAGAGGAGGCGGCGCAGGAGCGGGAGGGAGATGCCCAGCACGTTGCCGTGGTCGCCGTCGATGCCCTCGACGAACCAGCCCCCCGGGCCGTCCAGGGTGAAGGCCCCCGCGACGCGCAGGGGCTCGCCGGTGGCGACGTAGGCGTCGATCTCGGCGTCGTCCGGGGAGCCGAAGCGGACCGTCGTGGCGCCGACCTCGGCGGCCTCCCTGCCGGTGGCGGTGTCGATCACGCAGTGCCCGGTGAGCAGGCGGCCGCTCCGGCCGCGCATGTGCCGCCAGCGTGCCGCGGCGTCCTCGGGCGAGGACGGCTTGCCGTACGCTCTGCCGTCGAGCTCCAGGACCGAGTCGCAGCCGATCACCAGGGGGCCGGCCAGGTCACGCGCCACCGCCGCGGCCTTCGTCCTGGCCAGGGTGAGGCAGAGCTCGGCGGGGGTGTCCGCGGTGACGGCGTCCTCGTCCACGCCGCTGACGATCACCTTGGGATCGAGCCCGGCGCTGCGGAGCAGGGCGAGGCGGGCGGGCGAGGCGGAGGCGAGCACGAGCCGGGTCACGACGCCCACCCTATCGGCGTCCGCCCGCGTCCACCCGCCCGCCGGTCCGTCTCCCGGCGGGGTCCGGCGGGGTCCGTCCGCCGGGCGGGTGGGTGGCGGGTCCTACAGCCGCTCGACGGAGGAGGTCGCGGTGTTGATGTCACGCCAGCGCTTGCGCTGGACGTCGGGGATCGTCACGAAGACCATGGCGGGCTTGGCCCGGCCGGACTCGCTCAGGACCACCGCGGCCATGGAGGAGCGGCTCTTGCCCTTCACCTTGTACGTCACCCGGTAGGCGAGCAGCCAGCCGTCCTCGAGCGGCTGGGAGGCGCTCCAGCGGATCCTGCTCCCCTTGGGGTGGTGGTTGAGCGTCCAGCGCGCGGCCAGGATGGCGGTGTCCTTCAGGTCCGCCTGCGCCTCGATCGGAACCGGGCAGCTCACCAGCATCGCCCGGTGCCCCGCGCCCTTCACCGGAGGCAGCACCTGCTTGGTCGAGAACGGCGAGGCGCCGTAGGTCTTCCACGGCTTGCCCAGCCGGACCAGCGACACGCCGGACTTCTCGTCCTCGATGCGGCGCTTGGACGGCAGCGCCTTGCCGGGGAACCGGGCGAGCCTCCTGTCACGCGGCGGCCCGGGCACGCGAGGGTCCGCCAGGGCTGCGGTCACGGCGCTGCCGTCCGGCGCCGGGCCGGGAGAGGAGGTCGCCGCGGACGGGGAGGAGGTCGCCGCGAGGGGCGAGGGGGTCGCCGCCGGCGGGGAGGGCGGCGGCGAACCGAGGCCGGACGAGGGCGCAGCGGCGGGTGGCGCGGCGACCCGCCCCGGCGCCTCCTCGCCCGGCCGGTCAGCGGGGTCGGAGGACATGAACCCGACCAGGGCGGCGATCGCGGCCACCACCACCGCGGTGGCCCCCGCCAGGACGCGGTAGATCACGCGCATCGGCAGGTCGCCGATCCGGGAGCGCTTCACCGGTGATGCCGGGCGGACGGGCGGCGTCTCAACGACGATCTTGGGTAGCTCGGACGTCTCCGCCTCGGCCGCCATATACGTGGGGGTGACACCCGTCTCCCGGGCCCCCGGAGTACCACCCAACCCATCGAGCACGATCGGGAGCGTACGACAAATCCTCTTTTCTCGTCCGCGATACCCATCACACTTCGGGAACGAGTGGGTTCCGCCGGCCTTCCGATCCGGGCACGGGAGCCGCCTGCCGCGCGGCTCCCGCCCGTCGGCCCGCCCCGTCCCGGCCGCTACCCGGAGGCCGCGCCCCGGAGGGATCCACCCGCGCGGAAACCGCCGGGACGCAGCCACGGGGCGTCCGCGACCACGGTGCACGAACCCGGCTCGATCTCGGTGAAGCCCGCGTCCCGGACCACCGGCAGGTCGCCGCCGGACAGGGCCGCCCAGTCCGCCGGGTCGGCCGTCCGCACGGCGATCGCCAACCCCCGCTCACGCCACTCCCGCCGGACCTCCTCGCCGGCTCCCCACCAGGCGAACTGGGCGGCGTGCCCGGCCTGGGCCATCGCCTTCCCCGCCGACATCGCGAGCCGGGGATTGATCCAGAGCACCGCCCCCTCCCCCGGCGGCCCGGGTTCGGCGGAATCCGCCAGCTCGGTGCCGGAGACCTGGAGCCTCGCCAGCTCCCGGGGCCAGGCGTCCAGCGGGACCGGCGGGTGGACCCTGACCTCGGCGGTCCCGTGCGCGACGGTCAGTCCCGGCAGATCGAGCACGCGCCGCCACTCGGCTCCGCGCGCCCGCCGTACGACCTTCCTGATCCGGCCCCGTTCCCAGCTCCGCACCGCCTCGGCCCATTCGCCGCCCTGCGCCGCCCGGGCGTCACCGAGCAGGGCCAGTACGGCCAGCGCGGCGGCCTCCAGCGCGTCGGTCCGCTCGGGCGGAGCGGACCTCTCGATCCGCACCACCAGGGGAAGGACCCACTGCTCCACCGTGTCGTGTTCGCTCACGCCTCCAAGGATGCCCTCGCGTGGGACGGGGCGAGGCCGGAGGGCGGGACGCCGGCTCTCCCGGTCAGGAGTCCGGCGGGGCTGCGGCCCGGCGCCCGGCGGAGGCCGAAGCCACGGTAAGGGGGTGTTCTCCGGGAGGAAAAGAGAGAAAGCTCTTTCCAGCCGATCGGTCACCCACCGTGGCGAGAGACCCACTCTCAGGCGGTGGAGCGACCAGGAAATACACGACTTCCCGGACGCGCGCCCTTCCCGGACAAACGCGGGCTATCACTCTCCGTCATCCCACATATTGGGATTATTCGGTCAAAGGTTACGTTTTTCCTGATAGTCACCTATTTCAGGGTTTCGCGCTTCACGCCCGACTTTGTTACAGCTTGGGACGGTAGCGGTCTCAGGTCTGCAACACCCCCCGAGTCCCACTTGTCCGACTGCAAGTCATGATGGTCAGCTTTGCTCAATCATGCTGGCGGCTGTTCTCACATCGAATCCCTAAGGAGTGCTGCCGTGTTCCACACGCGGACATCTGGCAAGTTTCTAGCTGCAGTGGCGGGAGGTGCACTCCTGCTGAGCGCCTGCGCGGGCGAGAACTCGGCGAGCGAACCCACCGCCTCCGGTTCGGCCTCGGCCTCCGCTCCCGCGGCGCAGACGGTCACCTACGCCTACGAGCAGGAGTTCCACTCCTACAACAACAACACCACCGCCGAGAACGCCACCCGTAACGCCGGTCCGCTGCAGCGCGTGCTGACGGGCTTCTGGCTCTACGGGGAGAACGGCAAGATCACCCCGAACACGGACTTCGGCACCTACGAGAAGACCTCCGACGACCCGCTGACCGTCGAGTACACGATCAACGACAAGGCCGTCTGGTCGGACGGCACGCCGATCGACTGCGACGACGTCATGCTCTGGTGGGCGTACAAGTCCGGCAAGGTCAAGGGCTTCGCCTCCGCCGACACCAACGGCGTGCAGGACACGAAGATGCCCGAGTGCGACAAGGGCGGCAAGAAGTTCACCCTCACCTACAGCAAGCCCTTCGCCGACTGGCACGCCAACGGCCCCGGCACCGCCGAGGTCATGCCGGCCCACGTGATCGCCAAGCAGGACGGGCTGTCGGAGGAGGACTTCATCGCCGCGGTCAAGGACCTCGACGACAAGAAGATCGCCAAGGGCATCAAGTTCTTCAACGAGGGCTGGGTCATCGAGGGCTCGCTGCCCGACCCGGCGCTGATCCCGTCCTCCGGCCCGTACAAGCTCTCCAAGCTGGACGCCGGCCAGTCGCTGACCTTCGTGGCCAACGACAAGTGGTGGGGCGCCCCGCCGGCGACCCCGACCGTCGTCGAGCGCTTCATCGCCCTGGACGAGCAGGCCCAGGCGCTGCAGAACCGCGAGGTCCAGATCGTCGAGCCGCAGCCCGGCCCGGACGTGCTCAACCAGCTCAACGCGCTGGAGGGCGTGAAGGTCAACGCCACCACCCAGTACACCTACGAGCACCTGGACTTCAACTTCGACTCCAGTCCGTTCAAGGACAAGGCGCTGCGTGAGGCCTTCGCCAAGTGCGTGCCCCGGCAGCTGATCGTCGACAACCTGATCAAGCCGGTCGACCCCAACGCCAAGACCCTCGACATCCGCAACGTCGCGCCGTTCCAGAGCAACTACGCCGCCGTGCTGCAGGCCAGCGGCGGCCCCGGCGCCTACGCCCAGCAGGACATCGAGGGCGCCAAGGCGCTCCTGGACAAGGCCGGCAAGTCCGGGCTCAAGGTCAAGATCGGCTACCAGACCCCGAACCCGCGCCGCACCGCCGCGGTGCAGCTGATCGCCGACTCCTGCAACAAGGCCGGCTTCAAGATCGAGGACGGCGGCTCCGAGGACTTCTTCGGCACCGTGATGCCCGCCAACAACTACGACGTCGCGCTGTTCGCCTGGTCCGGCTCCTCGCTGGTCAGCGGCTGGGCCTCCACCTTCACCACGCCGAAGAAGTGCGACGGCGAGAGCAAGGGCAACAACAACGGCTGCTACTCCAGCAAGAAGGTCGACGAGCTCATCGCGCAGCTGAACTCGACCGTCGACGTGGCCGCCCAGGACCCGATCATCGCCGAGATCGAGAAGAACCTCTGGACCGACCTCGCCACCATCCCGCTGTTCCAGCACCCCGGTCTGACCGCCTGGGACGAGACCCTGCAGGGCGTCGTGCCGAACCCCGCGCAGTCGACCATCACCTGGAACATGGACAAGTGGGCGATGTCGTAGCCTGCCCGCCGTCCTAGGTCCCACAGACCGCACGTGCGGTTGACGGAACACCCACCCCCAGGGCCGGAACCGGAGAATCACCAGACTCCGGTTCCGGCCCTGGCCCGCACCTACAGTCCTTCACAGAGCAGGAGGTGACGTAATGATCGTCTTCATCGCGCGGAGACTGGTCATCTCGTTCTTCGTCCTCCTGGCGGCCACCGTCATCATGTTCGTTCTCACGGCGCTCTCGGGCGATCCGTTGGAAGACCTCCGCCAGGACGCCAGCCCCAACAAGGCCGCGAAGATCGCGGACCGCACCGAGCGCATGCAGCTCGACGAACCGATCCCCGTTCGCTACCTCAGCTGGCTGGGCAACATCGTCCGCGGCGACCTCGGCGTCAACCGCGACGGCCACGACGTGGCGATCATGCTCGGCGAGGCCCTGTCGGCCACGCTCCAGCTCGTCATCGCCGCCACCGTGATGGCCATCATCATCGGTGTGATCATCGGCATCATCTCGGCGCTCCGCCAGTACAGCGGCTTCGACTACACCGTCACCTTCGCCGCCTTCGTCTGCTTCTCGCTCCCGATCTTCTGGATCGCGGTCATGCTCAAGCAGTACATGGCCATCGAGTTCAACAACTGGCTCAAGGACCCGGCCATCCCGCCGACGGTCATCGGCGCCCTCGCCCTCCTGTCCGGCCTGGTCTTCGGCGCCCTCACCGTCGGCGACCTCAGGCGGCGGCTGATCTCCTTCGCCGTCGGCCTCGCCGTCGGCGGCGCGCTGTTCGCGTTCCTGTCGGTGACCCGCTGGTTCGCCGACCCCGGTTTCGGGCTCCCGCTCACCCTGGCCATCGCGCTCGCCGGGGCGGTGGGCCTCACCGTCCTGTCCGCCGGGCTGCGCCAGCGCGGGCCCCTCTATGCCGCCCTGGCCGCCGCCGTGATCGGCGCCGCCTCCTCCGAGGTCCTCGGCCCCCTGCTCGCCGACCCCAGCTGGCTGGAGATCGCCGGTCTCGCCCTGCTGACGGTCGCGGTCTGCGCCGGCCTCGGGTACGGCATCGGCGGGCTCCAGCGCCGCCAGGCGATCACCGCCGCGGTGCTCACCGGCCTGTTCACCGGCGGCGTCGTCTTCGTCGACCGCATGCTCCAGGCCTTCAACGGCTACAGCGCCGCGGTGCGCGGCCGCCCGATCTCCACGATCGGCGCCCGCACGCCGAACTTCGAGGGCGACTTCTGGCAGATGAACCTGGACACCGCCGGCCACCTGCTGCTGCCGACCATGGCGCTCATCCTGATCTCGCTGGCGACCTACACCCGCTACAGCCGGGCGAGCATGCTGGAGGTCATGAACCAGGACTACGTGCGGACCGCCCGCGCCAAGGGCCTGCCCGAGCGGACCGTCGTGGTCAAGCACGCCTTCCGCAACGGGCTCATCCCGATCACCACCCTGATGGCCGTCGACTTCGCCGGCGTCATCGGCGGGGCGGTCGTCACCGAGAACGTCTTCGGCTGGCAGGGCATGGGCAACCTGTTCATCGACGGGCTCCGCGAGGTCGACCCCGCTCCGGTCATGGCGTTCTTCATCGTGACCGGGACCGCGATCGTCGTCTTCAACATGATCGCCGACATCCTCTACGCCTACCTCGACCCGCGCATCCGGCTGTCCTGAGATCGGAGAACCATCATGACGCTCAATGCGCAGGCACCGGGGCCCGACACCGCCCCTGACGCACAGGGCCTGACCATCACCGCCCGCACCCAGGGGCAGATGGTCCGCCGCCGGTTCTTCCGGCACCGCGCCGCCCTCGCCGGAATGATCATCCTCGGTTTCGTGGTCGTCCTGGCGTTCAGCTCGATCGGCTTCGCCGGCATCCCCGGCTGGTGGGACAAGAGCTACCTCGACACCGGCGCGCTGGTGAACCAGGGCAAGCCGACCCTCAGCCTCGTCCCCGAGTTCCTCGGCGGGGACGGCTTCCGCTTCGGCGAGCACCCCTTCGGCCAGGACGACATCGGCATCGACTACTTCGCGCTGACCATGCGCGGCGCCCAGCAGTCGTTGATCATCGCGTTCCTCGTCGGCATCGTCGCCACCGCCGTCGGTACCGTCGTCGGCGCAGCGGCCGGCTACTTCCGCGGCGCGGTCGAGGCCACGCTCATGCGCCTCACCGACGTGATGATCACCATCCCGGTGCTCATCATCGCGGCGGTGATCGGCCGGATGATGGGCGACAGCGGCGCCGTCGTCCTCGGGCTCTTCCTCGGCCTGGTGCTCTGGCCCACCCTGGGCCGCCTGGTCCGCGGCGAGTTCCTCTCCCTGCGGGAGAAGGAGTTCGTCGAGGCCGCCCGGGCGGTCGGCACCTCGGCCAAGCGGATCATCTTCCGGCACATCCTGCCGAACACCGTCGGCGTCATCATCGTCGCGGCCACGCTCTCGGTCGCCAACGCGGTGCTGCTGGAGTCGGCACTGTCCTTCCTCGGCCTCGGCGTCCAGGCGCCGGACACCTCGCTCGGCCAGCTCATCAGCCGCTACCGCAGCGCCATGGTGACCCGTCCGTGGCTGTTCTGGTGGCCCGGCCTGTTCATCATCCTGATCGCGCTCTCGATCAACTTCATCGGTGACGGCCTGCGCGACGCCTTCGACCCCCGACAGACCCGGGTGCGTGCCTAATGACGACTTCCCCGAACGTGCCGATCGAGCCCCGCGTGGACGACCCGCACACCTTCGAGCTCTCCTCCCACGTGACCGACTCCGCCGAGGACGTGCACGTCGGCCTGACGCTGGACGCCGTGCGCCCGCCCTCGGAGGAGGAGATCCTCAAGGTCGAGAACCTGACCGTGGAGTTCCCCACCGAGGACGGCGTCGTGCACGCGGTCCGGGGCGTCTCCTACACCCTGCGCGAGCGCGAGGTGCTCGGCATCGTCGGCGAGTCCGGCTCCGGCAAGTCCGTCTCGTCGCTGGCCGTCATGGGACTGCTGCCCAGGAGCGCCCGGATCAAGGGGC
Organism: Planomonospora sp. ID91781; assembly: GCF_015711595.1. Classification (NCBI taxonomy): domain Bacteria; kingdom Bacillati; phylum Actinomycetota; class Actinomycetes; order Streptosporangiales; family Streptosporangiaceae; genus Planomonospora; species Planomonospora sp. ID91781. Next base: position 2,193,029 of record NZ_JABTEY010000002.1, read on the forward strand.
GGATCCTGTTCCGCGGCGACGACATGCTGAAGATGTCCGCCCGCAAGCAGCGGGGCCTGCGCGGCCGGAAGATCGCCATGGTCTTCCAGGACCCGATGACGGCGCTCAACCCCGTCTACACCATCGGCGACCAGCTCGCCGAGGCCGTGCTCGCGCACGAGCTCATGCCGCGCAAGACCGCCCTGGCCCGGGCCAAGGAGATGCTCGACCTGGTCGGCATCCCGCAGGCCGAGGCGCGGCTGCGCAGCTACCCGCACGAGTTCTCCGGCGGCATGCGGCAGCGAGCGATGATCGCCATGGCGGTCATCAACAACCCGGACGTCATCATCGCCGACGAGCCGACCACGGCCCTCGACGTGACCGTCCAGGCGCAGATCCTGGAGAAGCTCCTGGAGGTCAAGGACGCGGTCAACGCCGCCATCGTGCTGATCACGCACGACCTGGGCGTCATCGCGGGCATGGCCCACCGGGTCCTGGTCATGTACGCCGGGCGCCCGGTCGAGCTCGGCGACACCGACCCGGTGTTCGAGGAGCCCCGCATGCCGTACACCGCGGGTCTGCTCGGGTCGATCCCGTCGCTGGACAAGGGCAGCGGCTCGGCCCGGCTGCGCCCGATCAAGGGCACGCCCCCGTCGCTGATCAACCTGCCGACCGGCTGCCCGTTCTCGCCGCGCTGCCCGCTGGCCACGGACGTCTGCCGGAGCTCCGAGCCCTCGCTGGCCGAGACCGACAGCGGCGGGCACTACGCGGCCTGCCACCACTGGGACCGGCTGGCCGCGGCCGAGGACCCGACCGAGTTCTTCCGCACCGAGAGTGAGACCGTGGCATGAGCGTGAAGACCGAGGAGACGCCCGCGCCCCAGCGCGAGCCGGACACCGGCGCCCACCTGCTCGAGGTCAAGGACCTGGTGATGAACTTCCCGGTCCGCGGCGGCGGTCTCCTGCGCCGGGTGGTGGCCCACGTCCAGGCCGTCAGCGGGGTCTCCATGCACGTGGACGAGGGCGAGACCCTCGGCGTGGTGGGCGAGTCCGGCTGCGGCAAGTCCACGACGGGCCGCGCGATCCTCCAGCTGCACACGCCCACCTCCGGCTCGGTCCGGTTCCAGGGCCGGGAGCTGGTCGGCCTGTCGGCCAAGCAGCTCCAGCCGGTCCGGCGGGACATGCAGATCGTCTTCCAGGACCCGTACGCCTCGCTCAACCCGAAGCTGCCGGTCAACGACATCATCGCCGAGCCGCTGAAGGTCCACGGGCGCTGGAAGGAGGGCGGCCCGGACCGGGTGGCGGAGCTGCTGCGCCTGGTCGGGCTCAGCCCCGAGCACGGCAACCGCTACCCGCACGAGTTCTCCGGCGGCCAGCGCCAGCGCGTCGGCATCGCCCGCGCCCTGGCGCTGGAACCGAAGCTGCTGGTGCTGGACGAGCCGGTCTCGGCGCTGGACGTGTCGGTCCAGGCGGGCGTGGTGAACCTGCTGGAGGACCTGCAGGAGCGGCTCGGCCTGGCCTACATCTTCATCGCGCACGACCTGTCGGTGGTCCGCCACATCTCCGACCGGGTCGCGGTGATGTACCTGGGCAAGGTCATCGAGACCGGCCCCCGGGACGACCTCTACGACCGCCCCGCGCACCCCTACACGCAGGCGCTCCTCTCGGCCGCCCCCACGGCCAACCCCAAGGAGGAGCGCGCCCGCGAGCGCGTCATCCTCACCGGAGACGTGCCCAGCCCCCTGAACCCGCCGAGCGGCTGCCGCTTCCGCACCCGCTGCTGGAAGGCCCAGGAGATCTGCGCCGTCGAGGAGCCCGCACTCGTCGACCGGGGCAACGGCCACCCGGTGGCCTGCCACTTCGCGGAGGTCACCGCCCGCTGACCGTGCCTCCGCGGGCCTCCGAGGGCCTCCGAGGGCCTCCGCGGACCCCTGTGGGCCTATGGGCCCCTATGGGGCTCTGCGGGCTTTCGCCTGCCGCACCGGAGCGAGCCGTACGGGAACCCTCCCGTACGGCTCGCCGCGTTCCCGGGCTCTTCCGGTTCTCCGGGTTCGCCGGATTCCCCCGGCTCCTGGGACAATCCCGCCATGCGGTTCGGTGTCCTGGGGGCTCTGGAGGTCCGGCTCGGCGACGGGCACGCTGTCGCCGTCGGCGGGCCCCGGCTGCGGGCGTTGCTGGCCCTGCTGCTGCTCGACGCCGGACGGGTCGTCACCGTCGAGCGGCTGGTCGGCGGCCTCTACGGTGACGACCGGGCCCCCGGTGACTCCGTGGGAGCCCTCCAGGCGCAGGTCTCCCGGCTCCGCGCCCTCCTCGGCGACCGGGGCGACGGCGGCGAGCTGGTCGTCCGCCGCCCGGCGGGCTACCTGATCGCCGTCGACCCCGAGGCCGTGGACGCGTGCCGGTTCGAGCGGCTGGCCGCCGAAGGCCGCCGGGCGCTCTCCGCCGGCGACCCGGAGGGGGCCTCGGCGCTGCTGGAGGAGGCGCTCGGCCTCTGGCGCGGGCCCGCGCTGGCCGACGTCGGCGACGCGCCGTTCGCCGCGGCGCAGGCCGTACGGCTGGAGGAGGCGCGGCTGGCCGCCGCCGAGGACCGCGCGGAGGCCGAGCTGGCGACCGGCCGCCAACGGGAGGCGGTGACCGTGCTCCAGGAGCTGGTCGCCGCGCACCCCCTTCGGGAGCGGCCCGCCGGGCAGCTCATGCGGGCGCTGTACGCGTGCGGCAGGCAGGCCGACGCGCTGGCGGTGTTCGAGGGGATCCGGCGGCGGCTCGCCGAGGAGCTCGGTGCCGACCCCTCCGCCGGGCTGGCCGCGACCCACCTCGCGATCCTGCGGGCCGACCCCTCCCTCGTCCCCGCCGGCACCGCGGACACCGCGGATCCTCCCCCGGACCGGCCCCGCGGGCTTCCGGCCCACCTCACCCCGCTGATCGGGCGCGCGGACGAACTGGAGCGGATCCGGGCCCTGCTCGGCGGCGGCCGGCTGGTCACGCTCACCGGTCCCGGCGGGACCGGCAAGACCAGGCTCGCCACCGAGGCCGCCGGGCGCCTGGACGGCGAGGTCTGCTTCGTGGAGCTCGGACCGCTCGGCGACGGCGCGGAGGTGCCGCAGGCGGTGCTCGGCGCGCTCGGACTGCGTGAGACCGGTCTGCTCTCGGCGCCGAACCGGCAGCAGCCCGCGCCCGACCCGACCGGCCGGCTGGTCACCGCGCTCACCGGCCGGAGCGTCCTGCTGGTCCTCGACAACTGCGAGCACGTGGTGGACGACGCCGCGCGCCTCGCCGACCGGCTGCTGAGCGCCTGCCCGGGGGTGCGGGTGCTGGCCACCAGCCGGGAGGCGCTCGGCATCACGGGCGAGGTGCTCTGCCCCGTCCCGCCCCTGGAACTGCCCGGACCGGGCGACCCCTCCGAGCGGGCGGCCTCGGTGCGGTTGTTCGCGGAGCGGGCCTCGGCCGTGCGGCCGGACTTCACCCTCGGCTCCGGCGCGGAGTCCGGTGCGGACGACGCCACCGCCCGGGCCGTCGTGCAGATCTGCCGGTCCCTCGACGGCCTGCCCCTGGCGATCGAGCTGGCCGCGGCCAGGCTGCGCTCGCTCACCGCCGTGGAGATCGCCGCCCGGCTCGACGACCGCTTCCGGCTGCTGTCGCGCGGCAGCCGTACGGCCCAGCCCCGCCACCGGACGCTGCACGCGGTCGTGGGCTGGAGCTGGGACCTGCTGGACGAGGACGAGAGGACGATGGCCAGGCGGCTGACCGTCTTCGCGGGCGGGGCCACCCTGGAGGCCGCCGAGCGGGTCTGCGGAGTGGCCGACGCCGACGGCGTCCTCGCCTCGCTGGTGGACAAGTCCTTCGTCGAGGTGGTCGGCGGCCGCTACCGGATGCTGGAGACGATCCGCGCCTTCTGCGCCGAGCGGCTCGCCGCGGCGGGCGAGGAGGAGCGGCTGCGCCGGGCCCATCTGGACCACTTCCTCGGCCTCGCCGAGACCGCCGACCCCCATCTGCGCCGCGACGGGCAGCTGGAGTGGCTGGAGCGGCTGGACCACGAGCACGACAACCTGCACGCCGCGCTGCACCGGGCGGCCAGGGCCGGGGACCTCGGACCGGCCCTGCGGCTGCTGGCCGCCCTGACGTGCTACTGGTGGTTGCGCTCCCTGCGCAGCGAGGCGTCGGCGCTCGCCCGCGACCTCCTGGACGGGCTCGACGCCGGTCCCCCGGCCGGGCTGGCCGACGAGTACGCCCTCTGCGTGATGACCGCCGTCTCGGGCGGCGGCGGGGACCGCCGGCTCGACGCCCACCTGGAGGCCGTCCGCAAGATCATGAACGAGCGGGACAGCATGCCCCGGCAGCCGTTCGCCAACGTCCTGTGGGCGATGGTCGCCGGCCCGCCGGAGCCGGACGTCGCCCGGGAGATGATGCGCCGCTGGGAGCGGATCGAGGTGCACGACCCGTGGCTGTCGGCGATCGGCCACTTCGGATGGGCGTACTTCCGGCTGTTCGACGGGGATCTGGAGGAGGCCGGGCAGGAGTTCGCGCTCGCGCTCGCGGACTTCCGGTCCGTCGGAGACCGGTGGGGCATGGCGCAGGCGATCTCCGGCCTGGCCGACATCGCCGGCCGGCGCGGGGAACGGGCGAAGGCCTCCTCGCTGACGGACCAGGCGCTGGCCCTAGCCGAGCGGCTGGGCGCCGCCATCGACGTGGCCGAGCTGCTGCACCGCCGCGCCGACGGGCGGCTCCGCGACGGGGACACGGCGGGGGCGCGCGCCGACTACGAGCGGGCGGCCGAGCTCGGGCGGCGGGCGGGCGCCTGGGAGGTGCTGGCCGCCGCCCACCTCGGACTGGGTGAGATCGCCCGGTTCCGGGGCGACCTGGAGGAGGCGCGCCGCAGCTGCGAGGCGGCGCTCGCCGAGTGCTCGGCGGGGTGGTTCGACGTCGAGGAGACGCGGGCCCGCGTGTGCGTCGCGCTGGGGTGGGTGGCCGAGGCGGAGGGCGACGCCGCCGGGGCCCTGGCCTGGTACCGGCGGGCGTTCACGACCGGGCGCGGCGTCCGCGACCTGACTCTGGCGGCCCGCGTCGCCGAAGGCCTCGCCGGGGTGGCGCTGCTGGAGCGGGACGGCGAGCGGGCCGCCCTGCTGCTGGGCGCGGGCGCCGCGCTGCGCGGCCTCCCGCCCGTGGACGATCCCGACGCCGCCCGGGTGGCCGGCCGGTGCCGCGCCCTGATCGGCGACGCCGCCTACGAGGCGGCCCGCGCGCGGGGCGTCGAGGCGGTCCGCGGCGGCGGGTCCGTCCTCGGCGCCGTACCGCGGCCGGCGCCGCTCACCGTCATCGGCGAGCACCTGTCCGCACTCGGCCGATGATCCGTCGGCAGCCGGTCGATGCCCGTCCGCACTCGGCCGATGATCCGTCAGCAGCCGGTCGATGTCCGTCAGCGCTCGGTCGGTGATCCGTCAGCGCCGTCGCCGACGCTGACGGCATGAGAAACGACTCCCGCAAGTGGGGCACGCTCGTGATCGCGTGCCTGGCCATGCTGATGCTCTCCGTCGACCTGACCGTGCTCCACCTCGCCGTGCCCAAGCTGGTCGAGGACCTGGCCCCGTCGGCGACCCAGCAGCTCTGGATCGCCGACGTGTACGGCTTCGCGCTGGCCGGGCTGCTGGTCACCATGGGCAACCTGGGCGACCGGATCGGCCGCAGACGGCTGCTGCTCATCGGCACGGCCGCGTTCGGCGCGGCCTCCCTGCTGACCGCCTACGCCCCCACCCCCGAACTGCTCATCGCCGCGCGGGCGCTGCTGGGCGTCGCGGGCGCCACCATCATGCCGTCGACCCTCTCCCTGATCCGCAACGTCTTCACCGACTCCGCGGAGCGGACCACCGCGGTGGGCATCTGGAGCAGCATCGGCGCGGCCGGCTTCGCCCTCGGCCCGCTGGTGGGCGGCGCCCTGCTGAACGAGTTCTTCTGGGGATCGGTCTTCCTGGTCAACCTGCCGGTGGTCGCGGTGATCCTCGTCGCGGGGCTGGCCGTGCTGCCCGAGTCGCGCAACCCCCGCCCCGGCCGGATCGACCTGGTCAGCGTGCCGCTCTCCTTCACCGGGATCGTCGCGGTCGTCTACGCGCTGAAGGAGGCCGCCCACGGGGGAGCCGGCCAGACCGCGGTGATCGCGGCGGCCGTGGTCGGCGTCGTCACGCTGGCGGTGTTCGTCCGCCGTCAGGCCCGGCTGGCCGAGCCGCTCATCGACGTCCGGCTCTTCCGCAACCGCGCGTTCTCCGCCGCGGTCGGCTCCACGCTCGTCGCCATGTTCGCCATGATCGCCATGTCCCTCCTCTTCGCCCAGTACTTCCAGCTCGTCCTGGGCTGGTCGCCGCTGGCGGCGGGCCTGGCGGGCCTGCCCGGCGGGGTGGGGGCCGCGATCGGCGGCTCGGCCGCGGCCCCGCTGATCACCCGGATGGGACGCGCCCGGACCGTCGCGCTGGGCATGGCGCTGGCCGCGGCCGGGTTCGCCCTCTACAGCCGGGTGGGCCTCGAGGTCCACTACCCCTACCTCGCCGCCACGATGATCCTGACCAGCACCGGCATCGGGCTGACCTTCGCCGTCGTCAACGACACCGTCATCGCCTCGGCCCCCCGGGAGCGCGCCGGAGCCGCCGCGGCGATCTCCGAGACCGCGAGCGAGATGGGCGGCGCGCTGGGCATCGCCGTACTCGGGACCGTGCTGAGCAGTGCCTACCGCGGCGGGCTGGAGCTGCCCGCCGGGCTCCCCGCCGGAGCCGCGGAGCAGGTCCGCGACACCCTCGGCGGCGCGCTCGCCACCGCCGCGACGCTGCCCGGGGAGCTCGCCGGAGCCGTCGCCGGAGCCGCGCGGCAGGCGTTCGTCGGGGCCCTGCAGACGACCGTGCTCACCGGTGCGGGCATCCTCACCGTCCTCGCGGTGGCGTCCCTGTTCGCGCTGCGGGGCGTGCCCAAGGTCCTCGACGAGACCCCCGAACCCAGCCGCGCCTGACGCCTGCCGCCGCTCGGGATTCTTCCGCACTTGACACCACTCCGCTTGTAGTACTACGTTTCAACCACTACATACAGAGTACTTCATCAGGAGTTGTTCAATATGCGAAAGCTCGTCTACTACGTCGGCGTCTCCCTCGACGGCTACATCGCAGGCCCCGATGGCGAGGTCGACTTCTACCCGGTGTCGGAGGAGATGATCGCCTGGATCAACGCGCGCTACCCCGAGACGCTCCCCACCCACATCCGCAGGCTCGTCGGCCTCGACGACGCGCCCAACAAGGTCTTCGACACGCTGGTGATGGGCCGCGGCACCTACGAGCCGGCCCTGGACGTCCCCACCACCAGCCCCTACTCCCACCTGCGCCAGTACGTCGTCTCCAGCACGCTGACGATCGACGACCCCACGGTGCAGGTGGAGGCCGGCGACCCGATCGGGCTCGTCCGGCGGCTGAAGGCCGAGGACACCGGCATGGACATCTACCTCGCCGGCGGCGGCAGGCTCGCCGCCTCCCTGCTCCCGGAGATCGACGAGATCATCCTCAAGAGCTACCCCGTGGTGGCCGGCGCGGGCATCCCCATGTTCGCCGGAGGGTTCCGCCCCACCCTGTTCACCCCCACCCGGCGCGAGTCCTTCGGCAACGGCACCCAGGTCACCTGGCTCACCCGGGCTTAGAACCGCAAGGAGAGAGCATGCGCGTCGAACTTCCCGCCCCGATCCGCCGGGCCGGGACCGACCCCCGCACCAGGTCGCCGCACCGGCACGGACATCCGGCGCGCGACCTCAAGCCCACGGTCCGGACCGATCCATCCCGCCGCCCGGCCGCCGCCCCCCGCCGCAGCGGCCACTGAGCGGACCGGCCTGCGACGGCGACCTGCCCGGGCGACTCACCGACCGGGGAAACGACGAGATCCCGCCCGATCGGAGTGATCGGACGGGATCTCGTCAAGGCGCTTCGGGCCGTTTCGGGAACGGACCGAGGTGAGGTGTTCACGAGTGGCCCTGATCTGCGGACGAGTGAGGCGATCGTTGATCGCTTCCCAGGATGAAGATGATCATTTCCCGGTGCACGGCGATGCGGATCTCGCGCTCGAGGGGAAAGACCGTCACGGTGTCCGGTGGCCGAATACGGGGATGAGTACGGCTGCCGCGGCGAGGTGCATCGCGGCCAGGGCCGCCCGGGTCGCTCCGGTGGCTCCGACCATGAACACCGGCAGGAACGACGCAGCCAGAGTGCCGAAGGCCAGCACCGTCCAGACAGTGGAGGCTCGGCTGGTGACCCGCTGCAGCAGTGCGCGAACGCCCCACCCGAGCGCAGAGACGGCGAACGTCACCATGACTGCGAACGGCAGGTTGACGACTCCCGGGGGCCGGCCGTTGCGGGGATCGACGCGCAGCTCGACCCCCAGGGCGTGAGCTGCGGCCCATACCAGTGCCGTGGACAGGACGGCGCCGGCGACCGCGAGAGCACCACGGTGCAGCCGCGGGACCGCGGACGGGGAGGGGACGCCCGTCATGCCGGGCTCCCTTCCGGCAGGAGGATCGTCTTGCCGGGGAGCCGTCCGGCCTCGGCGTCGCGATGCACCGAGGCGAGCTCGGCGAGCGGCCGGGACGCCTCGACACCGACGCTCACCGCGCCGGCGTCGACCAGCTTCACCAGAGCGGTGAGGTGATCGGTGTCGTTGCGGACCACGAAGCGCACCGCTCTGAGGTGCGGTCCCGCGAGATGTGCGACCTCGGTCGTGGCGGACACCAGCACACCGCCCGGCCGGACCAGGGGTGCCAGCTCCGCGACCTGGGCGGGGTCGACCGCGGCGAAGTTGAGCAGTGCGTCGACCGGTTCGTCCACTAGCTGGGTGAGGGGGGCGGCGGTGTAGTCGACGGTCCGGTCGGCTCCCAGCCGCCGGACCGCCTCGGCGCTGCGCGGGCCGGCGGTGGCGATCACCTGCGCCCCGGCGTACCGGGCGAGCTGGACGGCGAACCTGCCGATGGCTCCCGTGCCGTTGACCAGGACCTGTTGCCCCGGTCTGGTGTCCGCGTGCTCGAACACCGCCTGCCACGCGGTCACCCCCGCGATCGGCAGGACCGCGGCGTGCGCCAGCGGGATGGCGGTGGGCGCCGCCACCAGGACCTCGACTGCGGCGATCGCGTACTCGGCCGCCGCGCCGCCGTCGAGCCGGCCGATGACCCGGTCTCCGACGGCGAGCGCGGACACGCCCTCACCGACCTCGGCGACGACCCCGGCGACGTCACCGCCGAGCGTGTAGGGCAGGTCGAGCGGGAAGATCGAGCGCAGCAGGCCGCGGCGCAACCCGATCTCGGACGGGTTGAACGATGTCGCGGCGACGCGGAGGAGCACCTCGCCGCGGCTCGGTACCGGGCGGGGGACATCGTCGTGACCGATGACCGACGCGTCGCCGTACCGGTGGATTCGCATGGCTTTCATGTGCTCAACTTACGAACGAAGCGCAAGACGCTTAATGCTCGATGATCCTCTTTTTATGCGTGATCGTCTCTGTCGCTTAGGCTCAGGGGATGGATGTGCTGAGCGACGTGCTCGCGGTCATGCGGACCGGCCGGCCCCGTTCGGTACAGGTCACCTGGCACGGCTCCTGGGCGCAGCGGTTCGCGCCCGTTCCCGGCGCCGTGGGCTTCCACGTGATCCTGCGGGGACCGTGCTGGATCCTGCGGCCGGACGCCGACCCGCTCCCCCTGACCGCAGGAGACGTCGTGTTCCGGCCCCACGGCCGGGGCCACACCCTGGCCGACAGCCCGGCCACCCGACCCGTCGGGCCCGCCTGCCGCCCGGACGAGCCCGCCCTCCTGCCGAGGTACGCCGTCGACACCGTCGGAATCCCTTCCGAGACCGGCGGCCCGGCCGCGGTCATCCTCTGCGGTGCCTACGAGCTCGATCCCGCACTCGTCCACCCGCTCCTGCACGACCTGCCGGAACTGATCCACATCCCCGCGCACCTCGGACATCACCCCGAGCTTCGTGCCGCCGTCGACCTGCTCACCGCCGAGCTGACACGTCCTCGCCTCGGCACCGACGCGCTCATCCCGGCACTGCTCGACACGCTCCTGCTGTACATCCTGCGCAGCTGGTTCGACCAGCAGCCTGCGCTTCGCGCCACCGGCTGGGCCGCGGCGTTGGGCGACCCCGCCGTGGCCGCGGCGCTGCAGGCCATGCACCGCGATCCCGCCCGTCCGTGGACCGTCGCCGGCCTCGCCGCCGAGGCCCGGCTGTCACGCGCCCCCTTCGCCCGCCGCTTCACCGCCCTCCTCGGTCAGCCGCCGCTGACCTACCTCACGTGGTGGCGCATGACCACCGCCGCACGCCTCCTCCGGCAGACCGACACACCCCTGAGCACCATCGCCGGCGAGGTCGGCTACGGCTCGGAGTTCGCCTTCGCCAACGCCTTCAAGCGCCGGTACGGCACCGCACCCGGCAGGTACCGCCGCCAGGCATAGCAGACCACCGTCAAGCGTCGGCGGACCGTGTTCTCCCTGCTCTCGACGCGACCGGACACCACCCGAGCCCTTCACCACGGCCGCCACACCCGCTCGGAAGAGCCCGCCGACGGTCACGCCATCCGGAGAAACGGCGAGATCCCGTCCGATCGGAGTGATCGGACGGGATCTCGTCAACGTGCTTCAGGCCATTTCAAGAACGGCTCGAGGTGGAGCTATGGGGATTCGAACCCCAGACCTCCTCCATGCCATGGAGGCGCGCTACCAGCTGCGCCATAGCCCCTCGGTGCGCGCTCGGGGCGTTCACCCCAGCGGCACCAAGCCAGTGTATAGGACAACCGCCCGCACCCCGTAACCGCCGGGCGCGGCCGGCGGTCACGGCTCCCGGGGACGGCCTAGCCGAGTGCGGCGGCCCGGTCGATCAGGCCGGCCAGCTCGGTCACCATCGGGTCCTCGGTCGTCTCCGCCAGGCGGGTCGCGTGCCGGCCGAGCTCGCGGAGGCCCAGGCCGGCCGTCGCCTCGCGGGAGCGCAGGTGCTCGGCGAAGGACGCGGCCACCACGTCCACCTGGAACCTGGGCGAGGTCCCCTCCCACAGGGCGCCGGACAGGTCGCGTTCGTCCAGCGACCGGCTGGCCTCGGCGGGGTGGCGGGTGTCGGGGTCCTGCCACCGCACGGTCGCCGTCGCCAGCTGGCCGGACGCCCCGGCGCGCAGCCTCACCCGGTACAGGGCCGTCACCGAGTGGCCCGGCCCGATCTCGCCGCCGTCCCGGGCGTCGTCGCGGAAGTCCTCGGCCGCGAGCTCCCGGTTCTCGTAGCCGATGAGGCGGTACGACTCCACCACCGAGGGGTTGAAGGCGACCTGGGCCTTGGCGTCGCGGGCCCGCAGGTCGAGGGTGGTGGTGAGCCGCTCCGCGAAGACCTCGCGGGCGTCGCCGGCCGAGCCGACGTAGACGGCGGCGCCGTCGCCGTTGTCGGCCAGCTGCTCCATCAGCGCGTCGCCGTACTCGCGGCCGACCCCGACGCAGAGCAGGGTGATCCGCCTCCCGGCGGACTCCTTCACCCGGTCCAGGATGCCCTGCCAGCTCGTCTCACCGGTGTTGGCCAGGCCGTCGGAGAGCAGGATGACCCGGTTGGTGGCCATCGACCGGAAGGACCGGGCCGCCTCGGCGTACCCCTCGGCCAGCCCCGCCTCCAGGTTCGTCGACTGCCGTACGGTCAACCGCTCGACGGCCGCGTGCAGTTCGGCCCTGCCGGTGGCCGGGGTCATCGGGACGAGCGTCTCCGCCTCGTCGCTGAAGGCCACGACGGCGACCCGGTCCCCCGGCCCCAACTGGTCGACGAGCCCGTGCAGCGACTCCCGGACCAGGTCGAGACGTCCGGGCTCGGCCATCGAGCCGGAGACGTCCACCACGAAGGTCAGGTTCGCCGGGCGCCGCGTCTCCGGGTCGGCTCCGCGGGTCTGCAGGCCGACCCGGACCAGCGCGGCCCCGCTGCCCGGCAGGCGCGCCCCGTCCAGGTGCACGGCGAAGCCGTCGCCGCCGGGCTCGGCGTAGTCCTGCCGGAAGGAGTTGACGAACTCCTCCGGTCTGACCTGGGCGGGGTCGGGCCGGCCGCCCTCGGCGAGGACCCGCCTGGCGTGGCCGTACGAGGCGGTGTCCACGTCGAGGGCGAAGGTGGAGACCTGCCCGGGGGCGGAGTCGCGCTCTGCGTCGGGGGCGCCGGTCTCCGCGGGCCCCGGGGCTTCGGCCTCCCGGCCCGCGGGCCGCTCCGGCGGGGCGGCGGCCTCGCCCTGCCGGATCCTCGGCTCTCCGACGGGTTTGCTGGTGCCGCTCTCCGACGACCCACCGCACGCGGCGGCGAGCAGCAGGGCGATCACGGCGAGGGCGATGGCGAGCGGACGGGACTTCATGTCGCCTCCAGGGGGATGGGCGTCACCCCCTATGACGGCGTCCCGGCGACGCACGCCGGGCGCTTGACCCAAGCGAGCGCGAACCGTGTCCGGCGTGTGATCGGCCCTTCCGGACGGGGTCCCGCGCGCCGGGGCCGGGCACGCGCCCGGACGGCGCCGGTTCCGGTCCCGCGCACCGGGTCCGAGCCCGCACCCGGACGGCGTCGGCCCGGGTCCCCGCACCGGGCCCGCCGCCCGGCCGGTCGCACGCGAAGGGATCCCGTTCGCGGCACCCGGCGTTCCCCGAAGCGCGGGTTGTCGCAGAAAAACACGACATATGATCCAGGACCATGCGCGTGTATCTCGGACTGGCGGCCAAGGACCCCAAGGCGGGCGTCCCCGATGCGGTGCTGCACACCGTCAGAGGCGCGATCGACGCCGCGTTCCCGGTCCCCCCGGAGGTCATCAGGGCCCGCGAGTGGCACCGCCCCGGCGTCTCCCTGTTCGCCTGGACCAACGAGCCCGACGACTCCCGCCGCCCCGAGCTCCTGTTCACCGAGCCCGACCGGGTGACCGGCGTCAACGGCCACCTGGCCGAACCACGGGACGTCGAACGGCTCGCGCACGTTCCCGAATTGCGCACCGACGCCGTCGGCGGGTGCTTCTCGGTGTTCCGGGCGGCCCCCGGCGAGCTCTCCGCGGCCACCGCGATCAACCGGGTCTGCCCGGTCTTCCACGCCGAGACCCCCGATCTGCACGTGGTCGGCAGCCGGGCCCTCCTGGTCCACCTGGCCTGCGGCGGCGACCGGGTCGAGTGGGACGTGCCCGCGCTGCAGACGATGATCCGCCAGGGCTTCTTCCTCTCCGACGAGACGCCCTACGCGGGGGTCTCCGCGCTGCCGCCGTCGTCGACGATCACCGTCCGGGACGGCCGCCGTACGGTCGCCTCGGTCCCGCTCCCGGCCGCCGGGCCCGCGCCCGCCTCGGGCAGGCGGCGCAGGGCCCTCGTCGGGGAGCTGGCCGAGGCGCTGCTGGCGACCGTGGCGCCGCTGCGCGAGGCGGGCGAGCCGGTGAACCTGGCGCTGACCGGCGGCCGGGACACCCGCGTGCTGGCGGCGCTGCTGCACGCCGCGAAGGTGCCGTTCCGGGCCACGACGAACGGGCTCGACGACCACCCGGACGTGGTCCTCGCCCGGCGGATCGCCCACGAGCTCGGAGTCGGGCACACCGTGATCCCGCCGGCCCGCGCCGAGAAGAAGGACGCGGTCCTGGTGGAGCACCCGCTGGCGCGGACCTACGAGACGCTGCGCACCTGCGAGGGCATGACCTCGGCCTACGAGTCGATCGTGACCTACCTGCCCTACAGTGCCAAGCCGACCATGTCGGGGCAGAGCGGTGAGACCCTGCGCGCCGGGAGCCTCCTGCTGCTCCAGAGCGACCTGAGCGACAAGGCCCTGCGCAGGCGGATCGACACCACCTTCTTCGCCAAGGACGTCGCGCTCTTCACCGACGAGGCCAACGAGCACGCCCGCGCCCTCGCGAAGCCCTGGCAGGAGCGGCCGGACGCCATGGAGGCGCTCGACCACATGTACGTCTGGTACAAGGTCGGCCGCTGGCAGGCGAGCGCCCGGGCGGGCTCGCTGCGCCGGGGCGACCCGGTACGGCCGTTCCTCGACAACCGGGTGGTCCGGGCGGCGCTCGCCCTGGACCAGTCGTGGCGGCTCTCGGAGGAGGTCATCCACGAGCTGATCGTGACGTTCGCGCCCCGGCTGCGGCACGTGCCGATCGAGGGCAAGCCGTGGCGGTTCACCGAGGGCCGGAAGTACCGTCCGTGGCAGCGCAGGCCCGGGTTCCTGACCGCGCCGAAGACCGGGGGCGGCTGGAGCTGGCGGACCAGCCCGGGCGAGGCGCTCAGCGCCGTGCTCCGCGACCACGTCCTGGCCCACCTCGACCTGCTGGCCCCCATCGTCAGGCCCGACGAGGTCCGCAGGCTCTTCGCCGACCCGGTCGTGAAGAAGCCGGGTACGGCCTGGCACCTCTACACGGTCGCCACCATGCTGAGCGGCGCCTACCCGGGCAAGGAACCCGAAGGGCTGGAGCCGATCCGCGTTCCGATCCCGTCCTGAGGTTCCGGTCCCGTCCCGAGCACGGCGGGCCGCCCTCCTGAACGATCCCGTCCCGAGCACGGCGGGCCGTTCCTCCCGGGCGCGGGCCCGCCGTACCGGGGACGGTGGGCCCGTCCCCGTCGGAGACGGCCCGCCCTGCCGTACCCGGCCCGGCGGACGAGAGGTCAGCAGGCGCAGGAGACGCCGGAGACCGGCGCGGTCAGCGGGTCGGCCGGGCGGCGGGAGACCCCGTGGGCGGTCTCGACCGGGAAGCCCTCCCGGGCCCAGTACTCGAAGCCGCCCAGCATCTCCTTGACCGGGTGGCCGAGCCGGGCGAACTCCAGGGCCGCGCGGGTGGCGCCGTTGCATCCGGGGCCCCAGCAGTAGGTGACCACGGTCGCCCCGGCGGGCACCACCTCGGCGGCGCGGGCGGCGATCTCGGCGGTGGGCAGGTGGACGGCCCCCTGGACGTGCCCCTGCTCCCAGCTCTCCAGGCTGCGGGAGTCGACCACGACGATGCCGGGCACGCCGGAGGCCAGGTCGGCGGCGACGTCGGACACGTCGGTCTCGAACGCCAGACGCGCGGCGAAGTGGGCGAGGGCCGCGGCGTTCGCGGCGGCGGGGACCGCGGTGACTGCGGACGTGGGGAAGGTGACTGTGGACATGGGGAAATGGTGCCGCGTCCCGCACCGTGCCACCAGTGGCGTGAACGCCGTCCATCGCTAAGATCTCGCCATGGTGCTTCCCCTCCCGTCCCCGGTCCCGCGCGGCGCGCGCCGCACCGTCTCCGTGCTGGCCTTCGACGGCATGGCCCCCTTCGAGCTGGGGTGCGTCGTGGAGATCTTCGGGCTCCCCCGACCCGAGCTGGACGTGCCCTGGTACGAGCTGGCGGTCTGCGCGGAGAGCCCGGCGGACCTGCGGGTGGCGGGCGGGCTCACCATGCGGGCCCCGCACGGGCTGGAGGCGTTCGCCGCGGCGGACACGGTGATCGTCCCGGGGGTGCCGGACGTGCGGGGCGAGGTCTCCCCCGGCGTGGTGGCGGCCCTGCGGGCGGCGCGCGACCGGGGCGCGCGGGTCGTCTCGATCTGTTCGGGTGCGTTCGCGCTGGCCACCGCAGGCCTGCTGGACGGGCGGGAGGCGACGACCCACTGGAGGTACGCCGAGCTGCTCCAGCGGAGGTTCCCCTCGGTCCGGGTGAACCCGGAC
Source organism: Planomonospora sp. ID91781 (assembly GCF_015711595.1). Lineage (NCBI taxonomy): Bacteria > Bacillati > Actinomycetota > Actinomycetes > Streptosporangiales > Streptosporangiaceae > Planomonospora > Planomonospora sp. ID91781. The sequence goes on from NZ_JABTEY010000002.1 coordinate 2,208,666, forward strand.
GTGCTCTACGTGGACGGCGGCGACGTGCTGACCAGCGCGGGCAGCGCGGCCGGGCTGGACCTGCTGGTCCACCTCGTGCGCAGGGACCACGGCGCGGGCGTGGCCAACACGGTCGCGCGCCGGCTGGTCATCCCGCCGCACCGGGACGGCGGGCAGGCCCAGTTCGTGCAGGCGGCGGTCGCCCCCGTGGAGGACGACGACGCGGTGGCCCGCGCGATGGACTGGGCCCTGAGCCACCTCTCCGGCCCCATCACGGTCGCCGACCTGGCCGGGGCCGCACGCGTGTCGCCGCGCACCTTCATCAGGCGTTTCGGCCGCCAGACCGGGACCAGCCCGCTGCGCTGGGTCGTCTCCCAGCGGATCGCGGCCAGCCTGCCCCTGCTGGAGTCCACCTCCGTCCCGGTCGAGGAGGTCGCCGCCGCGGTCGGCTTCGACAGCCCGGTCACCTTCCGCCACCACTTCACCCGGGCGATGCGCACCTCACCGTCGGCCTACCGCCGCGCCTTCGGTGCCTGAGGACTCCGTGGCGACCGGCCGGCCGGTCGAAGCCCGGGGCGTCCGGATCTGGTCGGCCCCGAGCATCCGCTGGAACTCCGGGCACTCGAAGAAGTCCTCCGCCGGGCACTCCATCACATGCCCGATCATCTCCATGGACGAGCGGATGCGCTCCATCCGGAGGGCGAGGGCGGCCCGGTGCCGCGCGAGGACCTCGCGTCTGCCCGCCCCGTCGCCCGCGGCCAGCAGGTCGCGGATCTGCTCCAGTGAGGCCCCCGCCTCCTTGGCCCGCACGATCAGCGCGACCCGGGCGTCGTCCTGCGGGCCGTAGCGGCGGCGGCCGTTGCCCTGCCGCGCCGGACTGAGCAGGCCCACCGCCTCCCAGTGGCGCAGGACGTGCGCGGCCAGGCCGTACCGGGCCGCCAGCTCGCCGATCTCGACCGTCTCTCCGGGGCTTGACTTCATGTTCACATGAACATGCAGGGTGGGACCGGAAGTCAACCCCGAGAGGAAGTGTTCTCCGATGTCCACCTTCGAAGGCCGGGACGCTGAGCGGTACGACCGGCGGGCGGGCCGCCTGAACCGCTCCCTGTTCCGCAGGATCTGCCGGGACGTCGCCGCCGCCGTGCCCCGGGACGGCGCCGTCCTCGACGCGGGGACCGGCTCCGGTCACCTGCTCCTCGAACTCGCCCGGCTCCGCCCGGACCTCCGGCTGACCGGCGTGGACCTGTCGGGGGACATGATCGCGATCGGCCGCCGCCGGGTGCGCGGGGCCGGGCTGGAGGACCGGATCACCCTGGAGGCCGCCGACGTCGCGGACCTGCCCTGCCCGGACGACGGCTTCGACCTCGTCGTCTCGACGCTGAGCATGCACCACTGGGACCGGGTGGACCGCGCCGTGGCGGAGTTCGCCCGGGTGCTGAAGCCCGAGGGGGCCCTGTGGATCTACGACTTCCGGTTCGTCTCCGCCGGGAGGCTGGCGGAGGCCGTGCGGAGGGACTTCCCCGGCCGGCCGATGCGGCGCACCCTGGTCCGCGCGCTGCTGCCGTTCCCGCTCTTCGCCGGATACGCCGTCTGACCGCGGGACCATGGCCGGATCCCGGCTCCCGTCCGTGAACCGCTCCGGTGCCCGGGACGTCTGGGAAGGCATGTACCGTCGCCTGTTCACCGCCCTGCTCGCCGTCGCCGCCCTCGCGGCGTGCGGCCCGCCCGGGTCCCGCCTGGTCACCGCGGAGGGAGTGGAGCGCAATCTCTACGCCGGACCGGGACCGGGCCCGCCGGTGGCGAACCTGCGGCCCGGCCTGGCGGCGTTCGGCCACGCCCTGTTCACCGCCGTCGCCGAGCCCGGCGTCAACACGGTGCTGTCCCCGCTGGGCATCGCCCAGGCGTACGGCATGGCGCGGGCGGGCGCGGATCCCGCGACCGGGACCGAACTGGACGAGGTCTTCGGCTTCCCCCCGGAAGGGCCCCACGCGGCGTTCAACACGCTGTCGCGGGTGATCGCCACGACCGATGAGGCCCCTCCCCCGCCTGACCGGGACGCCCCGCGCGACGCTCAGGAGACCGGGGCGTCGCCGCCGGTCGTCAGGCTCGCCTCCGGGCTCTTCGTCCAGGACGGCCTGGACGTCGGGGCGGAGTTCCTGCGCACGCTCGCCGCCGAGTACGGCACCGGCGCACACCAGGTGGACTTCTCCTCGGACGCCGCCGAGGCGATCGACGCCTGGGCCGAGGAGCAGACCGCCGGGCGGATCAAGAAGGTGTTCGACCGGCTGGACCCCCGCACCAGGCTGGTGATCGCGAACGCGCTCTATCTGAAGGCCGACTGGGCCGTCCCGTTCACCGCCCCGCCGGAGGAGGCCGCCGCCTTCACCCGCGCCGACGGCAGGGTGGTCCGCACGGACCTGATGCGTGTGGAGGCCGAGCTCCCCTACGCGAGCGGACCGGGCTGGCAGGCCGTCGAGCTCGCCTACGCCGGGAGCGAGCTGGCCATGTGGGTCGTCCTGCCGAACGAGGGCGACTCCGTCGGCGACCGGCTCGCCCCCGAGGCGCTCGCCGAGCTGGGCGGGCGGCTGGAGACGACCCGGGTCGGCGTCGCCCTGCCCCGATGGGACTTCTCCACCTCTCTGGACCTGAAGGAGCCACTGGGGCGGCTCGGTCTGCGGAACACCGGCTACTCCGGCATCGCCGACGGCCTCTTCCTGGACCGGGCGGTGCACACGGCGAACATCACCGTGGACGAGTGGGGCACCGAGGCCGCCGCCGTGACCGGCCTGGCGTTCCCCGCCGCCGCTCCGCCGCCCGCGGAGGCCGTCTTCCGCGCCGACCGGCCGTTCGCCTTCGCGATCGTCCACCGGCCGACGCTGGTCCCGCTCTTCCTGGGCCAGGTCGCCGATCCCACCGCGACCGGCTGACCGGCTCGGGCGGGAACCGGGGCGGGCCGTGAGCGCCCCGGCCGTCCCGGCCGGCGCGGCGGGGAACCGGGCAGGCGCCCCGGCCGTCCCGGTCGGCGCGGCGGGCGGGCCGTCAGCCGCCGATGCTGAGCAGGCCCGCGTCGACCACCCGGCGGCCGAAGGCCCTGGCCAGCTCGGCCAGGCGGGCGAGCTCGTCGTCGGAGAGCGCGGCGTAGGCGGGCAGGGCCAGTTCGTCGGTGCGGTCCTCGACCCGCTGCCGCAGGGCCCGTCCCTCCCGGGTGAGCTCGTCTCCGGCCAGCAGCCCGCGCTCGCGCAGCGACTCCTCCGCCGCCAGCCACTCCTCCGCGGGCCAGGCCCGGCTGACCTTCAGGAAGACCGTCGGCATGGTCCCGGTGGCGCCGTGCAGCACCAGGGCCTCCAGCGGCCCGATCCCCTCTGCGAGCAGGGCCGCGACGTGCCCGTCGCCGCGGAACTCGCGCAGCAGGGTCTGGGCGTGCCACAGCTCCAGCAGCGGATCGGACGGCCACGGCAGCGTGGCGTGCGCGGCGAACAGCGCCCGGCCCTGGGGGTGCTCGCAGGCGCGCTCCGCGGCCCGCCTGGCCAGCGCGGTCGTCTCGGCGAGGCCGGGCACCTCGTGGACCCCGCCCCGGCGCAGCGCGGCGTCGGCGGCCTCGTAGCGCGCCTCGATCATCTGCGCCGGGGTCACGACGTCCCAGGCGGCCGGGAGCGCCTTGCGCACGAGCCCGGGGTGGAAGTTGTAGAAGGTCGCGATGACCAGATCCGGCGAGGCGGCGCCGAACGCGGCCGAGCGGGAGGCGAAGTAGCCCGCCTGGGCGTCGAGCCCCAGGGCGGCGTAGCGCTCGGCGGCCTCGGGGACGAAATAGATCATCCCGTGGACGGGCTCCAGGCGGCGCCAGGACTGCCGGGCGAGCTGGACGTCGGTCATCGTGCCTCCAGGAGTCGGCGGAGCAGGCCGTTCCGGCCGGAGTCGCACGGGCACACCCGTGGACCGACCGGACGGTATGCAGAACCTATTCCTACTCGCCGGTAACCGTCAACGGCGGCGCAGCACGAAGACGCCCCAGCCGAGGTACCGCCTGCCGTACTCGATGTGGGACCGGCGGCCGCGCTCCAGGAACGTGCGCATCTCCCCGGCGTCGGGATCCTCGGGGTTGGCGCGGAGCCAGTCGCTCACCGTCCACCACTGGCTCGCCGCGTAGCGGTCCCAGCTGTCGCCGTCGGCCAGGACCATCTCCAGCACCTCCGTCCCGGCCGCCTCGAAGCGGTCGAACGTCCCGGTCAGCGAGGTGAAGTCGTCCGGCCCGAAGCCGAACGCCTCGTACGCCGCGGCGGGCGGCTCGTCGGTCCAGTACGGCTCGCCGACGAGGAGGATCCCGTCCTCCGCGAGCGCGGGGAGCATGAGCTTGACCGTGCCCTCCAGGCCTCCCCCGATCCAGGTCGCCCCCAGGCACGACACGACGTCGTAGGAGCCCGGCTCGGCCCGGTAGGCGCCGGCGTCCCCCCGCTCGAACCGCACCCGGCCGGCCACCCCGAGCTCCACCGCCCGTTCGTGCGCCGCGTCCAGGAAGACCTCGCTGATGTCGACGCCCGTGCCCTCGATCCCGTGCTCCAGGGACCAGCTGCAGAGCATCTCGCCCTTCCCGCAGCACAGGTCGAGCAGGCGCATGCCGTGGCGGAGCCGGGCGACCCTGCCGAGCAGCGCCAGCTTCTCGTCGGTGAACGGGTTCAGGATGCGGTGACCGCCCTCGGCGATCTCGTGGAAGCGAAGTGACATGCCCGCCATGCTGCCCGCTCGCGTCGCCGGGTCCAACCGGTTATCCGCCGCCCGGCGCGTCCCCGCCCGGGACGCGGAGCCGGAGGGCGGCCCGGCCGCGGGCCGCGGTCACTCCGGCGCGTCCGGCTCAGGGACCCGCTCACTCCGGCGCGTCCTGCGCCTCCGGCCCGTCCGGCTCGGGGACCCGCAGGGTGAGTCCGCCGGGCACGACCTCGGCCCTGAGCTCGGTGACCGTCCCCTTGGCGCCGCCGTCCAGCTCGTAGGCCATCGGCGCGCCGAGCTTTACGGTGATCTTCCTGGCCCGGGTCATGCGGACGAAGGGTGAGGAGTCGGAGCGGCTCACGCTCATCCGGCCGAGCGTGCGGGCCCACTGGATGGGCCCCTTGGCGGTGGTCACGCCGACCTCCAGCCAGCCGTCGTCCGGCCGCGCGTCGTCGAAGGCCTCGATGCCGCCGGTGATCGTGCCGACGTTGCCGAACAGCACGCAGCTCGCCTCGCCCTCGAACCACTTCGTCCCGTCGACCTTGATCTTCATCGGGACGAGCTCGCCCCGGACGTGCCGGAGGCCGGTCCAGAAGTAGGCCGCCCGGCCCATCCGGTCCTTCAGCCCCCGGTCGGCGTCTTTGATCATCTCCGCGTCGAAGCCCACGCCGGCCATCACCGCGAAGTGCTCTCCGTTGACCTTGCCCAGGTCCAGCTTCCGGTCCCGGCCGTGGAAGGCGATCCGCACCGCCTCCGGCAGGTCCTCGGGGATGCCGAGGTTCCCGGCGAACATGTTGGCCGTACCGGCCGGGATGATGCCGACGGTCACCTTCGACCCCGCGGCGGCGTCCACGCACCGCTGCACCATGCCGTCGCCGCCCCACACCAGGAGCAGCCGGGCGCCCTCCTTGAGCGCCTTCCGCACCTTCTTCGGCGCCTTCTTGCTCTTGGGCACCTCGTACCAGAGGAGCTCCTCCACGCCTTCGTCGGCGAGGAGCCTGCGCAGCTCGTCCAGTCCTCCGCCGAGCGACTTCCTCCGGTGGGCGACCACCGCGACCGTGCCGACCTGGGGCCGCTTGCGCAGCATGGCCGCCTCCTGTTGGTAACCGTCATCGGGACGGCCGACGGCTGCCCGGATCCGGAAGATCCAAACCTCTGCGCGTCCCGGACCGGCGGCCGCGTGCGGGGGCGGGGAGCGGCGGGCCCGCTCCCGGACCAGGGGCACCGGCGGCATCCGGTACGACCCGGGTCGCAGACCGCCCGCGCGGTGCTACCCGGGTGGCAGACGGTTCCCGCCCCGCGGCCGATGTGCCGGCGCCGTCCGCTCGCCGACGATGGCCGGATGACCGAGATGATCGCGGGACCCGGCATGTCCCCTCTGGAGTTCCTGGCCGTGCTGGCCGCGGTCGCCCTGGTGGCGGCCCGCTGGTCACCGGCCGGTGCCCGGCGGCCGCTCGCGCTCGCCGCCGCGGCGACCGCCGTGTCCGCCGGAGCGCTGCTGGCCGTGCTCGGGCTGCGCTGGCAGCTGGTGCCGGTGCTCGCGGGCGCCGCGCTCGCGCTCCCGTCCGCCGTCCTCCCCCTGCTGCGGCGGCGTACCGGGCCGCCCCCGCGGCGCGCCCGGCGGTGGCCGGCCCTGCTGGGATCGGCGGCGTGCATCGGCCTGGTCGCCGCGGGCGCGGGGGCGGCGTGGGCGCTGCCGGTGCCGGTGTTCCCCGACCCGACGGGGCCGCACGAGGTCGGCACCGCCGTCGTGCAGTGGGACGACCCGGACCGCCCCGAGACGGCCACCCCCGATCCCGGTGACCGGCGCACGGTCGTGGTCCAGCTCTGGTATCCCGCGCGGAGAGGACCCGCGGACACCGGGAGGGCCGCCAAGGCGCAGTACCTGGGCCGCACCCCGCAGGAGGCGCGCACCGTCGCCCACGGCCTGGCCGGCTATCTCGGCGCGCCGGGCTTCCTGCTCGACGGGCTTCCGCGTGCCCGCACGAACGCGGTGCCCGGCGCGGCGGTGGTCCAGGGCGGCGGGCGGTTCCCCCTCGTGCTGTTCTCCCCCGGGCTGGGCGGGGTGCGCACCCAGAACACCGCCTGGGCGGAGGAGCTGGCCGGCCGCGGCTACGTGGTCGCGGCCCTCGATCACCCCTACGACTCGGCCGCCGTCGTCCTCGCCGACGGCCGTACGGTCCGCACCCGGATCGCGGCCACCGGCGACGAGGCGGAGGACGCCAGGCGCTCGGCCCGCTGGACGGCGGTCCGGGCCGCCGACCTCCGCTTCGTCCTCACCCAGCTCGGCCGGGTCGACCGCGGTGAGATCCCCGGCCCCGCCCGGGGGATGACCGGCCGCCTCGACACCGGCCGGGCCGCGGCGACCGGGCACTCCCTGGGCGGGGCCGCAGCCCTGCAGGCCGCCCGGCAGGACCCGCGGTTCGCGGCCGTCATCGACCTGGACGGCTATCCCCACGGGCCCGCCTCACGGCCGCTGCGCCAGCCGGTGCTCGCCCTCACCCAGTCCGTCGGACCCGGCACCGACCCGGACTACATCCCCCGGCTCACCCGGGTCCTCGAGCTCGGCACCGCTCCGGGCTACCGGCTCACCGTCCCGGGCACCGCGCATCTCTCCTTCACCGACGCACCGCTCTACCTGCCGCCCGTGCCCTCGCTGGTCGGCTCCCTGGACCGCGCCTCGGGGCTGCGGATCACCGCCGGGGCCAGCGCCGCGTTCCTGGATCACACGCTCCGCGGCGCACCCGGCGACCTGGCCGGGCTCCTGTCGGCGTACGGCGATCTCACCGTCCACCGTCCGGACGACGGCCGTCCCGGCGGATCGCCGCCGACGACTCCACCCGGCGGCCTCCCGGAGGCCGTCATGGGCCCCGCCGCGCGGAGGCCGCCTCAGTCGTCCTGACGGAAGCCGACCGCGGTGCCCAGGGCGGCGTCGGCGGGCACGAACAGCTCCCCTGGGCCGGTCCGGATGATCGGGAGGCCGTTGCCGCGCAGGAGCCGCTCGGTGGCGGCGACGTCGGGCACCGACACCGTGTAGGCGACGAACGCCGGCAGGACCGCCGGGCGTTCACCGGGCAGCAGGCCGCCGAGCGCCGACGCGGACACGACGGTGACGTTCGCCCGGTCGAAGCGCGCCACGCCCGGCGCCGTCCGGTCGCGGCGCATCCGGCCGAAGTAGGTGCCGTAGCGCCGCTCCAGCTCGGACAGCTCCGGGTCGGCGACGCACAGCACGCATTCGCGCAGGCCGGTCGCACCGTTGGGATGGCCGGCGTGCCGCCGGTCCCCGGGCGCCTCGGCCCGCCCGTTCTCGGCGAACCCGATCCTGCCTTCCGGAACGCGCCCCGCGGGCAGGCCCGGATCGGAGATCTCGAGATAGCGAGCGGGCTCCATCCTGGTCCCCGTCCCGGTCTCGACGGGCCGCTGGATCGCGTGCACGCCGCCGTGGCCGACGCCCTCGGCCGTCAGCCGCGCGGCGACGCCGTCGATGTCCGGCGTATCCGCGATCACGATGTGGAGCCCCTGGAAACGCCGGAGGAAGGACGTGATGTTCACGGCGGTGGCGCGGATCGCGGCCACCAGCCCCGGCAGCCTGTCATCGGGCACCTGCAGCGGGATCGGACGGGCCCCGCCCGGCACGCGACCGGTCTCGTCGAGGACGGCCACCAGCTCGATGAAGCCGCCGGGAAAGTACACATGGGCGTTGGCCACCCCGAAGGGCTCGGCGGGGCCTCCCGTCCCGCGCGGAAGAACAGGATAGGCGGGTGCCGACACCGTGAAGCCCAGCCGGCGGTACCGCCCCGTCGCCTCGCCCATGTCCCGCACCACGTGGCCCACGTGATGCAGGCCGCCGACGTCGTCACCCATGGTGGGCCACCTCCGTTGCCAGGTGAGGCTCTCCGATTAATTTGAGAGCCTTATCTCAATTGAGAGTGAACCATCATTTGCGAGTGCGGTAAAGTCCGATGCGTGGGTGACGACGGGCTGCGCGAACGGAAGAAGGCCAGGACCAGGGAGGCGATCCTGCGCGAAGCCTTCCGGCTCTTCCGGGAGCGCGGTTACGACGCCACCACCGTCGAGCAGATCGCCGAGGCCGCCGAGATCTCCCCCGCCACCTTCTTCCGCTACTTCCCGGCGAAGGAGCACCTGGCCGCGCTCGATCGCTTCCCGCCCCTCATCGAGGCCCTGGCCGCCCAGCCGCCGGGCGCGCCGGTCACCGTGCTGCGCGGCGCGTTCCGCACGGCGTTCGCCGCCCTGTCCGCCGAGGAGATCGCCGCAGGGCACGCCCGCGAGGTGTTCGCAGCCACCGTGCCCGAGCTGCTCGCGGCCAACCTGCGCAGGAGCCCCGGCCTGATCCGCGAGGTTTGCCAGACCGTGGCGGACAAGGCCGGAAGCGCCGCGGACGACCCGTGGATACGGAACGCCGTCGGTGCCGTCTTCGGTGTCGTGGCCATGGTCTGGCTGCAGTGGGCACAGGACGCGCGCGTGGACGGGCCCGCCGAGATCGACAGGGCACTGGCGCACCTGGAGACCGGTCTGGGCGCCGTCGAGGCACCGGTCCGGGCCGAGGGCTGAGCCGGCGCCCCGGTCGCCGCCCACGGCGAGAGGGCCGTGGGCGGCGAGGGCGGCGAGGGCCGGATCGGGCGCGCGCCGGTACGGCACAGCGCCTGCCACGCGGTCCGCACGCTTCGCCTCGTGCGCTACGCCGGCGCCTTGGCGGCCGAGCCCGCCGCGGCCCCCTCCCGCGTGACGCGGCGGCGCCGGGCCGGCAGCCCGAGCGTCGGGTTGGCGACGCCCCAGGCGGCCCCCTTGCAGACCAGTTCCTTGTAGACGGCGGCGAGCCGCCCGGTCAGGGCCGCCCGCACGGCGCGGTCGTCGGCGGTGACGTACTGGATCAGACCCTCCTTCCGGCCCAGTGAGATGCACTGGTTGAAGTAGCGGATCGAGGCGGCCGGGAGCTTCCCGCCGGTCAGGCGCGCCGCGATCGCGTCGGCGGCCTGCCACGCGGCCGGAGTCCCCGAGGCGCACGACATCCGCAGCGGCTTGCCTCCGGGACCCGTCGCCATGGCCGCGTCTCCGACGGCGTACACGTCCGGGTGCGAGACCGAGCGCATGGTCCCGTCGACCACGATCTGACCGGTGCCGGTGACCTCCAGGGTGGTCGCCTTCGCGATCGGGTGGACCGCGAAGCCGGTGGTCCACACGGTGACATCGGCCGGGACGGTCCTGCCGTCGGCGGTGACGACGCGGTCGGCTTCGACGCCGGTGACCTCGGCGTGCTCGTGCACGGTGATCCCGAGCCCGCCGAAGACCTTCCGCAGGTGCTCGCGGCCCTTGGGCGAGAGCCAGTCGCCGAGGCCGCCGCGGGCGGCGAGGGCGACGCCGAGGTCCGGGCGGGCCTCGGCGATCTCGGCCGCGGCCTCCAGACCGGTGAGCCCGCCGCCGACGACGACCACGGTCCGCCCGGCGTCGAGGCCGGCCAGGCGCTCGCGCAGCCGGAGCGCTCCGGGGCGACCGGCGATCTCGTGGGCGTGCTCGGCGACCCCGGGGACGCCCTGGGTGTCCCAGCCGCTGCCGAGGGCGTAGACGAGCGTGTCATAGGCGAGCTCTCCGTCGCCGTCCGCGTCGGTGACGGAGACGGTCCTGCGGTCGGCGTCGACGCCGGTGACCTTCGCGAGCCTCGGTTCGACCCCGCTGCCCGCGAACATCTCGCGCAGCGGCCGGGGCCTGAGGTCCTGGCCGACCGCCAGCTGGTGCATGCGGACGCGTTCCACGAAGTCGGGCTCGGCGTTGACGAGGGTGACGGTGACGTCCTCGCGGCGGAGCCGCTTGGCGAGACGGCCGGCGACGACGGCTCCGGTGTATCCGGCTCCGAGGACGACGATGCGGTGCTGCATTTCCTTGCTCCTGTCTTGCGGGGATTCGCCACCTGAACCGGGCGGCCCGCCGTTTCCTGACAGGATCGCGGTGTGAAGCACCTCACACCGCGATCAGAAGACGCTGAACAGGGGCTCCCCGTGGTCGGTGGCCGCCCAGTGCGCGGTCGCGCGCTCGAGCTTGTCGGGGTTGACCTGGTTGCGGAACGCGGTGATGCCCTCGGCGGTGACCTCCAGGCACATGACGCCGACGACCCGGCCGTCCACGACGGCCACCACGGCGGGGCCGCCGTTGGCGGTCCAGGCGTAGACCTCGGGCGTGCCGCCGGCCAGGGCGCGCTTGGCCTCGCCGGGTTTGAACAGGCCCCGCAGGAACTTCGCGACCGCGACGGCGCCCTCGAACGCCTTGGCCCGGGCCGGGACCTTCCCGCCGCCGTCGGCGATCGACACGGCGTCCTCGGTGAGCAGGCGCACGAGCGGTTCGATCCGGCCGCTGGTGGCGGCCGCCAGGAACTCCTCGACGATCCGCCGGGCGGCGGCCCCGTCGATCTCGGTGCGGGCCCTGCCGTCCGCGAGGTGCTTCTTGGCCCGGTGCAGGATCTGCTGGCTGGCGGCCTCGGTGATGTCGAGGATCTCGGCGATCTCCCGGTGCGGGCAGTCGAAGGCCTCCCGCAGCACGTACACCGCCCGCTCGTTGGGGGAGAGGCGCTCCATGAGGGTGAGGACCGCGTACGAGACCGATTCGCGCTGCTCAGCGGTGTCGGCCGGACCGAGCATCGGGTCCCCGGCGAGCAGCGGCTCGGGGAGCCACTGGCCCACGTAGGTCTCACGGCGTGCCCGCGCGGAGGTGAGCTGGTTGAGGCACAGGTTGGTGAGGACCTTCGTCAGCCAGGCCTCGGGAACCTCGATGCGGCCGACGTCTGCGGCCTGCCAGCGCAGGAACGTCTCCTGCACTGCGTCCTCGGCCTCTTCCGCGGAGCCCAGGAGGCGGTAGGCGATGGCCTCCAGGCGCGGCCTGGAGGCCTCGAACCGGTCGACGTCGCTCGCGGTCAACGGCATGGCCCGATCCTAGAGCGCGGCACGGTTCGGCCTTCGCGGAGGAACCCGCCGACGGCCTCACGGGCTCGGAAAACGACGGGATCCCGCCCGATCGAGCCGATCGGACGGGATCCCGCCAACCACCTGCGGACCGTTTCGAGAACGGCCCCGAGGTGGAGCTATGGGGATTCGAACCCCAGACCTCCTCCATGCCATGGAGGCGCGCTACCAGCTGCGCCATAGCCCCTTGCGGTGCAGAGAAATACTAGCCCACTCCGGGCCCGTCCCGCGCCACCGTTCCTCCCGGCGGAAGGGCCTTCCCGGCCGTGTCACGCGCGGGGGACCGTGATACGTCTGTGTACTCGTGACCGTCGAGCGCTTCGAGGAACACCGCGACCTGCTGACCGGGGTCGCCTACCGGATCCTGGGCACCGTCGCGGACGCCGAGGACGTCGTGCAGGAGGCATGGCTGCGCTGGTCAGGCGCGGACACCGCGGCGGTCGAGAACGACCGGGCCTACCTGATCAGGGTGACCACCCGCCTGGCCGTCGACCGGCTCCGGCGGGCAAAGGCCCGCAGGGAGTCCCATGTCGGGGAGTGGCTGCCCGAGCCGGTGGGCACCGATCCGGCGGGCACCGTCCCGGACGTGGCCGAACGGGTCGAGCTGACCAACTCGGTGGAGCTGGCGCTGCTGGTGGTGCTGGAGACGTTGTCGCCGCTGGAGCGGGCGGTGTTCGTGCTCCGGGAGGCGTTCGGCCTGCCGTACGCGGAGATCGGCGGGGCGGTCGGCCGTACGGAGGCGACGGTGCGGCAGCTCGCGCGCCGGGCCAGGAAACACGTCGAGGAGCGGCGGCCGCGGTTCGACGTGGACCGGATGAGCCGCCGCCGGATCACCGAGCGGTTCATCGGCGCGTGCGTCGACGGTGACCTCGACGGGCTGATCGCGATGCTCTCCGACGACGTCACGCTGGTGGCCGACGGCGGCGGCCGGGCGAAGGCCCCGCTCCGGGCCCTCATCGGCACCGGGAAGGTCGCCCGCTTCCTCACCGCGATCGCCACCGAGGCGGGCGCCCGGCGGTTCGCCGAGTCCCTGGGCGTCGCGGCGCCGGAGGGTTACGCGGTGGAGTTCACCGACGTGAACGGCGCCCCGGCGGCCGTGGTGACCGCCGGGGCGCGGCCCATCTCCGTGTTCTCCCTGGTCGTCCTGGACGGCCTGGTCCGGACGGTCTACCTCGTCGCCGACCCGGAGAAGCTGACCCGCCTCGCCTCCCCGGCCTGACGCCGCTCCGGCGGCCCGCCCCGGAGAGCGGGGCACCGGGGCGTACCGCCGGCGAGCGCCGTTCTCCGGCTCGCACGAGCCGGAGAACGGGCCGGAGAACAGACCTCGAGCACAGGCCCGGGAGCAGATCCGCGAACAGACCCGCGAACAGCGCGAACCCTCAGTCGAGCACGGCGAGGACCGTTCCCGCGCCCACCGTCCGGCCGCCCTCGCGGATCGCGAAGCCCAGCCCCGCCTCCAGGGCGACCGGCCGGCCGAGCTCGACCGCCGCCTCGACGGTCTCCCCGGGCTGCGCGCTCCCGGTCCCGCCCAGCTCCAGCCGGCCCGGCACGTCCGTCGTGCGGAGGTAGAACTGCGGCCGGTAACCGGTCGCGACCGCCGTGCCGCGTCCGCCGTCCGCCGCCGACAGCAGGTGGATCCTGGCGGTGAAGCGCCGGTGGGCCGTCTGGCTGCCGACGGCGGCCAACACCTGGCCGCGCCGTACCTGCTCGCGGCGGACCCCGCGCAGCAGCAGCGCCGCGTTGTCGCCGGGCTCGCCCCGCTCCATGGTCTTGCCGAAGGTCTCCATCCCGGTCACCACCGCGGTGAACCCCTCACCGAGGCCGACGGCCTGGACGGTGTCGCCGACCCTGACCGTGCCGCGCTCGATCGCCCCGGTGACCACGGTGCCGCGCCCGGTGACGGTGAGCACGTTCTCCACCGGGAGCAGGAACGGCGCGTCGGTGTAGCGGACCGGCACCGGCACGTGGTCGTCGACCGCCCGCAACAGCCTCTCGACGGAGGCCGTCCACTCCGGGTCGCCCTCCAGCGCCCGCAGGCCGGAGACCCGGACCACCGGCGCCCCGGGGTAGCCGTGCTCGGTGAGCAGGTCCCGCAGCTCCAGCTCGACGAGGTCGGCCAGCTCCGGGTCGGCCCCGTCGGCCTTGTTGAGCGCGACGACGACGTGCTCCACTCCGACCCGCCGCGCGAGCAGCACGTGCTCGCGGGTCTGCGGCATGACCCCGTCCAGCGCGGACACCACCAGGATGGCGCCGTCGAGCTGCGCCGCACCCGTGATCATGTTCTTCACGTAGTCGGCGTGGCCCGGCATGTCCACGTGTGCGTAGTGCCGCGTGGCCGTCTCGTACTCGACGTGGGAGATGTTGATGGTGATGCCCCGGGCGGCCTCCTCGGGCGCCCGGTCGATCCGGTCGAACGGCACGTAGTCGGCCCCGCCCCGGTCGCTGAGCACCTTGGTGATCGCCGCGGTCAGCGTGGTCTTGCCGTGGTCGACGTGACCCATCGTGCCGATGTTGAGGTGCGGCTTGGTCCGCGTGTAGACCTGCTTGGCGGCCTTGCTCCCGGCCATGTTCCCTTTCCTTCGATGCTCGTCTCCCCGGTGACCCGTGCGTCCTGCCGACCCCTCCCCGCCGGATCACCCGGACTCACGGGAAGAGGTCAGCGCTCCGCGCCGCCGAACGGCATCGAGGCACGCGCCGGTGCGCCCGCGGTGGCGGGCGTCACGGAGGCGGCGTGCCGGAACATGCCGTCCATGCTCGGACACGGCCCGGCGCGCCCGCAAACGGTTTTCCCGGCCCCCGGGACCGCCGGGACGTCGCCCCCGCCATGTCACGAACACGCCCGCCCGCCGCGTCGTGAGGGCATGACCACAGAGATCACCATCATCGGCGGCGGGCTCGCGGGGCTCACTGCGGCCATCGCCTGCGCCGAGGGCGGCGCGCGCGTCACCCTCCACGAGGCCCACCGGTCCCTGGGCGGGCGGGCCCGCTCCTCCGCGGCGCCGTACGTCGCCAACGACGGCCCGCACGTCTTCTACTCCGACGGCGAGCCGTGGCGCTGGATGGCGGCCCGCAGGCTGGTCCAGCCGTTCCGCAGGCCCACGCTCGGCGAGCTCGCCCGCTCGCGCTTCCGGTACGGCGGCCGCCTCGCTCTGACGCCGCCCTGGCCCCTGGTGAGCGCGCTGATCAAGCGCAGGACCGCCGCCCCGGTGGAGCAGGACTTCCGCACCTGGGCCACGGAGCGCTTCGGCGAGGAGGCGATGCGCGCGGCCTGCGGCCTGGTCGGCGTCGCCACCTTCGACGCCGACCCGGGGCGGCTCTCGGCCGCCTTCGTCTGGGAGCGGCTGCTGCGGGTGAGCGCGCCGCAGTACCCCGCTCCCCGCTACGTCGTCGGCGGCTGGCGGAAGGTGATCGACCGGATGGCCGGCCGCGCACGCGACCTGGGCGTGCGGATCGAGACCGGTTCGCGGGTGGACCGCCTGCCGGGAGGCGGACCCGTGATCGTCGCCACCTCGCTGGACGCGGCCAGGGGCCTGCTCGGGGACGAGTCGCTGCGCTGGGAGAGCGGCCGGACGGTCCTGCTCGACCTGGGACTCGTCCGGAGCCCCCGGGACGCCTTCGCCGTCTTCGACCTGGACGAGGGCGGGTTCGCCGAGCAGTACGGCCTCGTGGACCGCACGCTCGCCCCCGCCGGGCACACGCTCGCGCAGCTGGAGATGCCGCTCCGGCCCGGCGAGACGAGGGTCCAGGCCGTCGGCAGGCTGGAGCGCCTGGCCGACCTGGCCCTGCCGGGCTGGCCGGAGCGGGCGACCTGGCGGCGGGAGTCCGTCTGCAACGCCCGCACCGGCGCCCTGGACCTGCCCGGCTCCTCCTGGCGGGACCGGCCCGCGATCGACCGGGGGGACGGCGTCTGGCTGGCGGGCGACTCGGTCGCGGCCCCCGGCATGCTCAGCGAGGTCTCCACGCACAGCGCCCTGGCCGCCGCGCGGGCCGCGCTGCGGGCGGCCGGGGCGCGGGTCGCGGCCTGCGCCGCCCCCGAGGAGGCGCAGGCCGCGGCCGGGCGGGAGGGTCAGCGGGCCTGGACCCGCTCGTCCTCCAGGTAGCGGGCGCGGCCGGCGTACCAGCCGGCGGCGAGCTGCACGGTGACCACCGCGAGCAGGAGCAGGAAGGTGAGCGTCCAGCCTCCGGTCGCCTCGTGCATCACGCCGACGACCAAGGGGCCCGCACCCGCGATGAGGTATCCGGCGCTCTGTCCGAAGGCGGACAGCGCGGCGGTGGCCTCGGGGGTGCGCGTGCGCAGGGCGAGCATGGTCAGCGCGAGCGGGAAGGACCCCATCCCGATGCCGACCAGGACCGCGAAGACCCAGGCCAGAGCGGCCGGGGCCAGCCAGAGGCCGAGGAAGCCGACCAGGTAGAAGGCGACGAACGCCGCCACCGCCGGCCGCTGGTCGGCGAATCTGGAGGCGACCGAGGGTGTGATCATCGAGACCGGGATGCCGATCGCGGTGAAGACGCCCAGCACCAGCCCGGCCTGCCCCGAGGTGTAACCGCCGTCGACGAGGATCTGAGGCAGGAAGCCGAACATGATGTAGGCCACCATGCTCTGGGTGCCGAAGTAGGCGGTGACGGACCAGGCCAGCCTGCTGCGGAGCAGCGTCCGCAGGCCGAGGCGGCCGGTGCCCTCGCCCTTGTCCGGCTCGCTGCGCAGCAGCACGAGCCAGGGAAGGGCGGCGACGGCGGCCAGCGCGCCCCACACGCCGAGCGCCAGATGCCAGTTGCCGTCGGCGGCCCGCTCGATCGGCACGGTCGCCGCGGCGGCGAGCATGGTGCCGACCGCGAGCGCGGTGGTGTAGACCGTGGTCATCGTCCCGGCCCTGCCGGGGAAATGGCGCTTGATCAGCGTGGGGATGAGGACGTTGCCCACCGCGCCGCCGGACAGCGCCAGCGCGCTGCTGAACAGGAAGAGTTCGGCGGAGCCCGCCATCGCGCGGATCACCAGGCCGGTTCCGAGCGCGAGGAGGGCGAGCAGCAGCAGCCGGTGCTCTCCGGTCCTGCGGGCCAGGGCCGGGGTCGCCGCCCCGACGGTGGCGAAGATGAGCACCGGGAGGGTGGTGAGCAGCCCGATGCCGGCGCCGGACATGCCGAGGCCGGCCGAGATCTCGTCCAGGACCGGCCCCACGCTGGTGACCGCGGTGCGCAGGTTCAGCGCGGCCAGGACGATCCCCAGCACGAGCAGCCAGGTCAGGGATCCTGCCGCGTCCCCTGTGCGGCGCCGGGTCTCCTGGGTGAGCACGCTCATGCGGTTTCGGTCCTCCCGACTCGGGCCGTGAATTCATAGGATGATTGGCTGACTCCAACTGTAACAGGACTGAAATTCGCATTTGTTCCTGACATTACGGATCCTCGGCAGATCCCTGACAACGTGGAAGCCCGGGTCCCTCTCTTCTGACAGAGAGGAACCCGGGCTCCTTCGCTCGGCTCAGAGACCCCCGGGGAGCCTCAGAGGCCCTGGCCCGGCGTGGTCGGCGGCAGGCCGCCGCCGAGCAGCGGGTCGGCGCCGCGGTCCTGCGGGCCCGGGACGTCCCCGCGCCACGCGCCGGTCTCGGCGCCGCGCGACTCGATGAACGCCTTGAAGCGTTCCAGGTCGCCCTTGACGCGGACCCGGACGATCTGGAGCCAGTCGCCGACCGTCTCGACGAAGCCCTCCGGGTCGTACTCCATCTGGAGCGTGACCCGGGTGGTGTCCGGGGCCACGTGGTGGAAGGTCACCACACCCGCCTGGTGCGGCCGCTCGACGGACTTCCAGGCCACCCGCTCGTCGGGGTGCTGCTCGGTGATCTCCGCCTCGAACTCGCGGCGGACCCCGGCGATCTCCACGATCCACGCCGTCCGGGTGTCGCTCAGCTGCTTGACCGACTCGACGCCTTCCATGAACTCGGGAAAGCTCTCGAACTGCGTCCACTGGTTGTACGCCGTGCGGATCGGCACGTTCACGTCGATGGACTGCTCGATCGTGCTCACAGTCTGCCTCCCTGTTTCGCGGTTGGGGAGGCTGGACTGCCCAGCAGGGCTGCGGGCTAACTACCTACGGCGGGAAAGCCAATAAAGCCCCAGGACAGGAAGGACTAACGGGATGAAAACGTAACCGCTCCCGAAACCTGACCAGACCGTTGCCTTCGGGAACGCCTCCGGGTCCACCAGACTCAGCGTGCCCACGATCAGCACCCCGGCCAGCTCGATCCCGCACGCCACCAGCGCCAGGCGGCGCATCCCCCGGCCCAGGGCCACGGCCAGCAGGAGGTAGACCGCGGCGGCGAAGGCCGACAGCGTGTAGGCCAGCGGGGCCTCGCCGAACTGCCGTGAGATCTGCACCGCCGCCCGCGCTCCGGCGGCCAGCGCGAAGATCCCGTAGACCGCGACCAGCACCCGGCCCGGCCCGGCGCCCGTCGTGTGCCCGCCGTCCACCGGCCGGCCCTGCCCCGTCCGGCCCTGCTCTGCGCGCCCGGTCATCCCATCCCCTGCCAGATCTGCAGCATCCGCCCGACCATGCCGGGGATCGCGAAACCCGCGACCGCGATCACGGCGGGACCCCAGCGGGAGCGCTCGCCCACCCCCCAGAACGCGGCGACCGGAGGGATCACCACGGTGCCCGCCGTGTAGCCGATCAACGTGGCGGTGTCGGCCGGGCCCTCTCCCCCGACCAGCGCGGCGACCACGAATCCCGCCTGGACGAGCAGGCCGACCTCGAGCACGCCCAGCGCGACGAGGAGCACGGTGCCCATCGACTTGTTCAGCGCGGTCGTCAGCAGGCTCACCAGCGCGATCACCAGCGCGAACACGATCAGACCGGTGGCGAGCGGCCCGATCATCGGGACACCCTGAGGTTTGCGGACATGGCAGACAGGGTACTGCCCGCCCGTCCCGCCCTCCGATCCGAGGCGCGTACGCTGGAGGGCGTGGAGATGATCCTGGTCAGCGCCTGCCTGATGGGACGGAAGGTCCGCTACGACGGAGCCGCCAAGACGAGCGGCGACGCCGTACTGGCCCGCTGGCGGCAGGAGGGCCGGCTCGTCCCGTTCTGCCCCGAGGTCTCCGGCGGGCTGCCCGTCCCCCGCCCCGCCGCGGAGATCTCCGGCGGCGCCGGAGGGGCGGCCGTGCTCGCAGGCGCCGCCAGGGTCCTGGCCACCGACGGCACGGACGTCACCGGGGAGTTCCTGGCGGGGGCCCGCGCCGCGCTGGCCGCCGCGAGGTCCGCGGGCGCCCGGATCGCGATCCTGAAGGAGGGCAGTCCCTCCTGCGGAAGCCTGACCGTCTACGACGGCACCTTCCGCTGCCGCCTGCTGCCGGGCCGGGGCGTCACCACCGCCCTGCTGGAGGAGCACGGCGTGGCGGTCTTCGGCGAGGACCGCATCGCCGAGGCCGACGTACGGCTCCGCGAACTCGAAGGACCGTGATCCCCCGGCGGTGAGGCCTCCGTGACCTCTCGCCCCGCGTCTCCGGGGCGCGCTCCCGGCCCGCCGCCCGAGGTGACCCCCACAGGGTGATCCGGCCGCGTTCTTCGGCGGCGGCGGGTCAGAACTCCCAGACGTCGGTGCGGTTCTCGTGCCCGATGCAGAAGGCCGACGAGCCGTGCGCCCCCTGGATCAGGTCCACCCGGATCCACCCGTCGGCCTGGGAGACCTTCGTCTCGTAGCCCGCGTTGGGCGCGGCGGAGACCAGCCGGCAGACGCCGTTCTCGATGACGAACGACACCGAGCCGCCCTTCACGTTCACCACCCGCACGTTCGCGTCCGGCGCCGCCTTGGCCTCGGGAGCCTTCGACTCCGAGGCCCTGGGCGCCGACGAGGTCCGGGTGGCCGTGGGCTCGGGGGCCGGGTCCGGCCGGGTCCGGGGGCTGCCGGAGCTGGTCGGCCTGCTCGGCGGGCGGGTCGTCTGCGGGGCGGAACCGGTGGCCCGGCTCATCGGCGCGGCGGTGGCCGGGGGGCGGGTCCGGGTGGGCTTCTCCGGCACCTCGGAGCGCGCGGTCGCGGTCGGGGTGCCCACGCCCGCGGTCGGCTCGGCGGGCGCCCCGACGGGGAGCGCCGCCGCCCCGGTCCGTCCGTTCACGGCACTGAGCGGCTCGATCCTCATGTCGTCGACGACCTCGCTGCGCAGCACGTCGCGGACACCGAACCAGGCGACCCATGTCGCCAGCACGGTGGCGCCGAGCCACACCGCGATGAATCCCAAGCTCTGCCGCATGCGGTGAATTATTACCCTAGATGCCTGTTTGTTCACTACGGTTACGCCCCATGGCGACCGTTCTCGTGGTGGAAGACGACGAGTACGTACGCTCCGCGATCATTCAGGAACTGAGCAGGCGCCGGCACGCCGTGCGCAGCGCGGGGCGTGCTCTCGACGCGTTGCGGGAGATCACCCAGCATCCCCCGGACGCGGTGATCCTCGACCTCGGCCTGCCCGACCTGGACGGGTCTGAGGCGCTGAAGATGGTGCGCAGCGTCTCCAGCGTCCCGGTGATCGTGGCCACCGCCCGGGACGACGAGGCGGAGATCGTCCGCCTGCTGCAGGCCGGGGCGGACGACTACCTGGTCAAGCCGTTCTCCGGGGACCACCTGAACGCCCGGCTGGAGGCGGTCCTGCGGCGCGCGCGGCCCGCCGGGCCGTCGAAGGTGGTCCGCGCGGGAGGACTCGCCGTGGACCTGGACCGCAGGGAGGCCACCGTGGACGGCGTGCCGCTCACGCTGACCCGCCGGGAGTTCGACCTGCTGGCCTACCTCGCGGCCCGGGCCGACCGGGTCGTCTCCCGCAAGGAGCTGCTGGCCGAGGTGTGGCAGCAGTCCTACGGCGACGACCAGACCATCGACGTCCACCTGTCGTGGCTGCGCCGCAAACTCGGTGAGAGCGCCTCCGCGCCCCGCTACCTGCACACCGTGCGCGGGGTCGGCGTCATGCTGGTCACACCCCGATGAGGCGGACCCTCGCCCTGCTCGCACTCGCCGGCGCCTCGATGATCGCCCTGGCCTTCCTCATCCCCTTGGGGATCATCGTCAAGGAGATCGCCCACACCAGGGCCATCTCCGAGGCCGAACGGCAGGCCTCGGCACTCGTCCCGGTGCTGGCGATCACCCTCGACCCGAACCGGCTCCCCCACGCCCTGGCCAGCAGCGGGGCCCGGGACCGCATAGCCGTACACCTGCCGGGCGGCGGTACGGTCGGCACCGTCCGCGCGCCCGCCGCGACCGTGGCCGCGGTCTCCCGGCTGACGAGGGCCGACACCGTCGAGACCGGCGCCGGTTACCTCCTGCTGCGCCCGGTCGCCCTGGACGGCGGACGGACCGTGGTCGTCGAGGTCTTCGTACCCGCCGAGGAGCTGACCCGGGGCGTCGCCCAGTCGTGGGCGGTGCTGGCCGGGCTCGCCGTGGTGCTGGCCGCGGGCTCGGTGCTGGTCGCCGACCGGCTGGGCCTGCGCATGGTGCGGGCGGCCCGGCGGCTCGGCCGGGCCGCGAGCTCGCTGGGAGCCGGCGACCTCAGCGTCCGCATCCGGCCCGAGGGCCCGCCCGAACTCGTCACCGCGGCGGAGGCCTTCAACACCATGGCCGACCGGGTCGTGCAGTTGCTCGCCGCCGAACGCGAGATGGCCGCCGACCTGTCGCACCGGCTCCGCACCCCGCTGACCGCCCTGCGGCTCAGCCTCGACCACCTGGGCCCGGAGGCGGAGCAGAGCCGCCACTCCCTCAGCCGCCTGGAGTCCGAGGTCGACCAGATCATCGCGGCGGCCCGCGCCCCCTCCCGCGCCCCGGAAGCCGTCTCCTGCGACGCGGCCGAGGTGCTGCGCGAGCGGCTCACCTTCTGGTCCGCCCTCGCCGAGGACCAGCAGCGGCCGTGGGAACTGATCGGCGCGGACGCGCCCGTCCGCGTCCCGGTCCCGGCGGCCGAGCTCAGCGCCGTCGTGGACGCCCTGCTCGGCAACGTCTTCCGGCACACCCCCCAGGGCACCGCCTTCACCGTGACCCTGCACCAGGGCTCCGGCACGGTGGGCGTGCTCATCGCCGACGCCGGACCGGGCATCCCCGACCCGGCGGCGGCGCTGCGGCGCGGGGCCAGCGGCGCGGGCTCCACCGGGCTGGGCCTGGACATCGCCCGCAGGCTCGCGGAGTCCTCGGGGGGCGATCTGAGGATCGACGCCTCCTCCCTCGGCGGCGCCCGGGTCCAGCTCTGGTTCCGCACCGACACCCGCGACCGCACGCCGCGCACCACCCGGCGCCTGGTCGGCAGCCGCTGGTCCCGCCGGAACGCCGGAGTCTGACGACTCCCCGGAGCGGCTCCGGGACGGCCGCTTCACGCCTGCCCGCCACCGGCGCCGTCCTCGCCCCGCGCCCTCCTCCAGCCGGTTCAGGCGTGGGCGAGTGCCCGGGTGGAGGTTTCGAGGATGTCGCTCAGGGCCTTGCGCGCCTGGGCGAGCTCCGCCATGCGCGAGTCCAGCTCGTCCAGCCGGCCCCTGAGGTGGTCGAGCACGCATGCCTGAAGCCCGGTGCCGTCCCCGGTGAAGCAGGGCATGAGATCGCGGATGACCCTGGTGGGGAGCCCCGCGGCGAGCAGGGTGCGGATGCGGGCGACGGCGACGGGGGCTTCGGGGGCGTAATGGCGGTGGCCGCCCTCGCTGCGCTGGGAGGTGAGCAGCCCCTGGGCCTCGTAGTAGCGCAGGAGACGTACGGCCACGCCCGTTTCGCGGGACAGCTCCCCGATCTTCATGTGATCCACCCCACAGAGAAGCGGCTTGAACCTGACACCGGTGTCACATCCTAACGTCGATCGCATGACGACGATCTCGACAACGCAGGCGCCCGTGGCGCTCTACGGATTCCTGACCCCCAAGCCCGGCCACGCCGACGAGCTCAGGCGGCTCCTGACGGAGCTCGTCGAACCGTCCCGGGGGCACGAGGGCAACCTCCAGTACCACCTCCACGAGCAGGAGGACGGCCGCTTCTTCCTCTACGAGGTCTGGCGTTCGCAGGAGGACCTCGACCGGCACAACGCCACCCCGCTGCTGCGCGCCTTCATGGACGGGCTGCCCGACCACGTCGAGGGGGCGCCCGAGGCCTACCGCGGCACGATGAGGAGTGCCTATCCCGGCCCCGTGGACCGCCCCGGTCCGTCCCCGGACAGGACGGCGGACGCCTCCCGCGTGGCGCCATAGGCGGTGGCGGCGCCGAGGAGAACGAAAGAGATCCCGCCCGATCGAACCGATCGGACGGGATCTCGTCCACCGCCTGCGGGCCGTCTCGAGAACGGCCTCTCAGGTGGAGCTATGGGGATTCGAACCCCAGACCTCCTCCATGCCATGGAGGCGCGCTACCAGCTGCGCCATAGCCCCTGGTCACCGCTCCGAGTGCTCTCGTCGCGGCGCTCCGGAAGCATATAGGGACATCGTCCCGTTCACCTAATCGACGCCCGTACGGCTCGCGCCCGTCACCGGGGCGAGCCGTACGACCAGGCGATCAGGTCCGCGTGGCCTCGGGGCTGTCGTCGCTCTGGACCGGCTCGGGCAGGGTCCCGGCGTTGTGCTCCAGGAGGCGCCAGCCCTTGCGTCCCTCCTCCAGCACCGACCACGAGCAGTTGCCCAGGCCGCCCAGCGCCGGCCAGTGCTCCTGGGGCAGTCCCATCAGCTTGGCGACACCGAGTCTGATCGCGGCTCCGTGGGAGACCACGACCAGCAGCCCGTCGGGCTCCAGCCGGGCGGCCCAGCGGCGGACCGCCGCCGAGACCCGTTCGGCGACGTCGGCGACGTCCTCTCCGCCCGGAGCCTCCCAGGCGGCGAACTCGCGGGGCCAGCCGGTGGAGATCTGCTCCCGGGTGAGCCCCTCCCACTCGCCGCCGCCGCGCTCGCGCAGGTCCTTGTCCACGGCCACGTCCAGGCCGGTGACCCCGCCCAGCGCCCTGGCGGTGTGCAGGGCGCGCTGGAGGTCGGAGGAGACGATCATGTCGGGGCGCAGGTAGGCGAGCAGCCCGGCCGCGCGGGCGGCTTGAGCCGCACCGGTCTCGTCCAGCGGGATGTCGGTGTGCCCCTGGAACCGCCGCTCGACGTTCCACAGTGTCTGGCCGTGCCTCAGGCACACGACACGGCGGCTCATGCGGCCCCCTGCCGGGAGGTGCGAGCCGCGGTGCGGCCGTGCTCGCCGGCGCTCGTGCGCCTCAGCCTCACAGAGCGTCCTCCGGCGCCGCCGGCCGGGCACGCTGCGCGGCGACCTGCGTCACGCTGTCCGGCAGGGCGATGGCGGGGCAGTCCTTCCAGAGGCGCTCGAGCGCGTAGAAGGTGCGGTCCTCCTCGTGCTGGACGTGCACGACGATGTCGATGAAGTCGAGGAGGACCCAGCGGCCCTCGCGCTCGCCCTCGCGGCGGACCGGCTTGACATCGGCCTCGACCCGCAGCCGCTCCTCGATCTCGTCGACGATGGCGCGGACCTGGCGGTCGTTGGTGGCGGAGCAGAGCAGGAACGCGTCGGTGATGACGAGCTGGTCGCTCACGTCATAGGCGAGGATGTCGTCGGCCAGTTTGTCCGCCGCCGCCTCGGCGGCGATCCTGACGAGCTGGACGGATCTGTCGGTTGCGGTCACGGTGTGGGTCAGTCCTCCGGTAGTCGGCGCTGTCACCCCTAAGGATGCCCGGCACGGCCCGCGGCGAAAGCGGGCAGTCAGTACAACGCCTATCGTGTGCCACCCGATTCCACACCGCAAACCGATTGCCGGGACGGCCGGAGCACGGACCCCGGCCGCCCGGTTCCGCCCGCACCGGCGGGAGAGCCCGGTCGCTATGGTGACCAGGGTGGACATCGACACCTGGTGGGACATCATCGAGCGGGCACGGAGATCCGCCGGTAGCCGAGCCGACGACCGGGACCCGCCCGACGACCCGATGGTGGAGATCCTGACCGACTCGCTCGCCGAGCTGGAACCCACCGAGATCATCGCGTTCGAGCGGATCTTCGTCCAGATCGCGGACTCCGCGTACCGCTGGCCGCTGTGGAACGCCGCCTACCTCGTCCAGGGCGGGTGCGGGGACGACGGCTTCACCGACTTCCGCGCGGGGCTGATGCTGCTGGGACGCACGACGTTCACCCGGGCCGTCGCCGACCCCGACTCGCTCGCGGAGCTTCCCGTGGTGGTGCGGATGAGCCGCGGCGAAGGCGGCTGGATCGGCTGCGAGGACGCCTCCTACGCGGCACAGCGGGCGTACGAACGCGTTCAGGGCGAATCAGAGTCGTTCGACGACGTGGTGGCGGCCGCGGTGGCCGCCATGGACCTGCTGGACCGCCCCGCCGGAGAGGACTGGGACGTGGACGACGACGACGAGACCCGCCGCCGCCTCCCCCGCCTGGCCGCCCTGTTCCTCGACCCCGCGGACCGGCCCGCTCCGCCCCGGTGACCTCCCCCGCCCGGTGTCGGCGGCCGTGGACGGGCGCCGTCGCCGCTCACGGCGCCCGCGGCGGTCTCCTCGGCCGCCGCGGGCGCCGTCGGGAGTTCTCCGAAGCGGCGGCCACGGTCTCCGGCGGCCGCGAGGACGGAGACGGGGACGAAGGCGAGGGCTGGGACGCTCAGTCCCGGTCGTTCAGGACCGCCAGGTCAACGACGTTGCAGACGCCCGCCGTCCTCCACTGGAGATACCCGGCGTGGGAGATGCCCACCTCCTCCACCGCCCTCCCCGGGAGGCGCACCGCCGTACGCGTCCGTGCGTCGAGGAGCCAGCCGGTCCCGCCCTCGCGCCACACCGCGAAGCGCCCGTGCCGCGAGACGGCGACGCCCCTGGCACGCGGGCCGATGCCGGCGGCGGTGCCGTCGCCGTACTCCAGGAGGTCCCGGTCCTCGTCCACCCGGACGATGTACGACGCCGGATCGGGAACGCCGCGTCTGGTGCCGTCCGGACCGTAGCGGGCCGGCGAGCCGGTGAAATCACCCGGATCAGCTGAGTCCGGCGTCAGGACGGGGGATTTCGCGAGGAAGGCGTCGCCCTCCCAGACTATGTCGTACAGCCCCCTCCGCCACAGCCGGGGGATCTCGTCGCCGGGGCCCATGCGGTAGACGCCCACGTCTCCCGCGTCGCCGGAGACGCACGCGGAGAAGTAGAGATCTCCTCGATGGAAAACGAGGTCGACGGGATATGGCCAGCCCCTCCCGCAGTACCCCGCAGGACCGCCCCAGGTGTTCATGACCTCCCGGGTCAGGCCGGTGCGGAGGTCGGTGGCCTCGAGGATCCACCCGCCCGGCTCGTCGTTCCCGAGGAGCTTCACCACGCGTGTGCCGTGCGCCGCCGCGGCGGCGGTGTACGACTCGCGCTCCGTCGTGCGCTGCAGCAGCGCGCTGCGGCCGGTGGCGGGGTCGAAGAGGTCGACGTGGTCGAGGTACGGAAGGCGCCGGGAGGACTTTCGGACGATGAGCCGCCCGTCGGGCAGGGTGCCCACGACGTCACGGGCCATCGTGTCTCCGGCGGGGATCCGCAGGACCCTGGCCCGGGGATGGGCCCGGGCGAATGGCGTCTCGGCCCTCCGGACGGGAGCCGGAGCGGGTGGGTGCGTCTCGGGCGGGACGCGATACTCCGGCAGATCGGCTTCGAAGGGGGAGGCCGACGGCGGTGCGGCGGCCTCGCAGGCGCAGACCCCCGTGATCAGCACGGCCGCCGTGATCACCGTCCTCATGCGGAAACGGCGCTCCACCCGCGCCCGCGTCGGGCCGGGACGTCCCCGGTCGCGGGCGCTCGGGATGCGGCCGACAGCGTCCGAGCCCTCGACGCCCTGCCCGGTCTGCCGTCCAGGAGCCACCCTGACACCTCCGATCGCGTTGCCCCGGGCCACACCGGTCGCGTCCTCGGAGCGGTGTAAAAAGCTCAATCAGGTAGGTGCCGCGGACTGATCTTAGGCGGCTGCCGTTTCGGGCGTCGAGTCGGTGGCCGGGACGGTTGTCGGACGGAGCCGGATGGGCGGGGCAAGCAGGGCCCGGCGCAGGTCCTGCAAGGTGCGCAGGCCCTTGGAGGTCATGGTGAAGCCGCGCCAGCCGCGGGCGGCCCGGTCCAGCACCGCCCACACCAGGCTGACGCAGGCGGTGATGAGGCCGGGTGCGCCGTCGGAGACGACCAGCAGCGGCGGGCGCAGACCGCGTGCGGCCAGGTCGGTCAGGAAGTCGTGCCAGGCGTCGGTGGACTCGGCGGCAGCCGGGGCCAGGCCGACGAAGACGGGTTTGCCGTCGACGGTGATGCCCCAGGCGGGCAGAACCGGCTCGGCGCGCTGCCCGTCGTGCATCTTGAAGTGCGAGGCGTCCACGAACAGGTAGTCCAGCTCGATGCCGGACAGGTCGCGGCGGCACCAGGTGTCGTACTCGGTGACGATGGCCTGGACGGGCGGTAGTGTGCGTGCCACGAGCGTAGGTCCTTGCGTAGTGCGAACTTTGGTCGGTTCAGCACGGCAACCTACGCTCGTTCTCTTTTACACCGCATCTCGGACGCGACCGCACACCTAGTGTCTACGAGAGACGGTCTCGCCCTGATCTGTCCCATCCGATCTGAGGCGGGACAGGTCAATCTCCGTAGCAGTGCAACATCAGGCCCGGCTCCGCACGCCAGCACTCCAGCAGCTCCCGCAGGGCCGCGATCAGCGCGCATTGCACGTCATCGCGAGCAGCTGTCTCCAGCCGATCGACATCAGCCTCGATCCGCGGCAGATCGCGATAATCGAGCACCGTGTCCGACCACGGGTCCAGGTGCCCAAGGGCCTGGAGCCTGCCGCCCTCGGAGCGGTTGACCAGCGACAGCAGCACGTCCACCTCCACATCCAGCAGCCGGCCGCGCTGCCGGGCCGTCTCCCACTCCGCGGCGGTGGCGCGGTGGTGCTCGCGCCGCTGCGCCCGAGTGGCCCGGCGCAGGCTCTTGGGGCGCGGCTGCGCCGGACGCAGCACCAACAGCAGCCCATCCTGGCGAGGACCGAGCGGACGCAGCGCGCCGCGGTGCGTCACGCCGACCCCGACATCGCACTCCTCGCCGCTCCACGGGCTGACGTAGGCGACCAGGCCGGAGGCGGCATAGAAGGACGTCGGAGCGAGCGGCCACAGCCACGCCCGCAGCGGCACCCGGTGCAACCTGCCGGTCAGCTCACCGACGAGCGATGCCGGCACCTGCTCATGGGAGGCGTGATACGGCGCACCCAGTACGGCCTCGAACAGCGAGAACTCGAGCAGGAAACCGCTCAACCGCTCCCGTTCGGCGTGCCGGCCCTCAGCGGTGTCGTCTGTTCTCCACACGACCGGGTCGTCCTCCGAGGGATCCAGCGCGACCAAGAGAACCCGCCCTGGTTCTCGTAGCCGACCTCGAGCCTGCCCGCGGCCTCGATACGCGGCTCCGCCGGAGGACGGATGGCGTTCTGCCCGCCGAGGACGCCGGGCCGGCCCTGGGCGAGCCGGTAGAACTCCGCCAGCACCACGGGAACCGGAACCGGCGGCGCGACCGGGTCCGGGCCGGGGACGGTGACGGGGTGCCAGCCGGTGATGAAAAGCCGCAACGCCTCGGTGCGGTCGCCGTTCACGTGCTCCAGCCACTGCAGACCCGGCAGGCCGACCGGGAGAGAAGCCGGGCGCACCCGGTCGAGCACGTCGCGTTCCAGCGGCGGGTCGATCCGCAGATCGCAGCAGTCGAGCCCATCGCGGTTCCAGCGGCTGTGGGCGTGCTCACCTCTTCCGAGGTAGAGCAGGCCGTCTGCCACGCGGACGAACAGGTGGATCGGACGTGAGGCGGGATCGTGCTCCAGCATCCGTGAGGCGGCTGCTTGCGGGAGCGGGCCGACCAGCGTGAGCCGGCTGCCGGTGCGCACCCCGCTGGCGGCCGGATCGTCTCCGGCGTCCACGATGATCGCCGTACTCGAGGATCCGACGGCGACAACGGCCCCGCCGACCGCGAAGGACTCCACCTGCGTGCCCGTGACGGCAAACACGTCCTCGTCATCGACCACGTCCAGGCACGCCAGTTGCATGCCGGTGACTGAGCCGGATCGGGCAGCTGACCGATCTCAGAGGCGTAAGACCAGCTCCCCATGCTCACGGCTTGCCGGAACGATCGTTTCCGGGACGGCCAACGAAGATCGTCTAGGTGAGGGTGTTTCCGCAGGAACGATCCCGCCGGATCGTCCCGAAACCCATCCCGGAACCTCGCCCATTGAAATGGATCCACGAGACCGTTTCCAGGACGATGAAGGCATGAGCGCCCCCACCTCCCCCGCCATGGTGCAACCCGACGCTCCGTCGACTATCGCGTCCGGTCCGGCCAGCGCGATCCGCATCGGCTACGCCCGCGTCTCCACCCGCGCCCAGGACCACCGGCTCCAGGTGGACGCCCTCGCCGCGGCGCACTGCCGCGAGGTCGTCGAGGAGACCGTCTCCACCCGCCGCGAGCGCCCGAAGCCGGCCGCGACCATCAACCGGATGCAGGTGGGCGACACCCTGGTCATCTACAAGCCCGACCGCATCGCCCGCAGCGTGAAGGAACTGCTGGTGTTCCTGGAGGACGAGCTCGCGCCGCGCGGCATCAACCTGCACATCCTGTCCGGCGTCTGAGCCGGGGTGCACCGGCCCGGCGGCCAGCCGATCGCGGACAAGATGCTGTTCCTGGTCGCGGAGATGGCCGCGGAGATGGAGCGTGACCTGATCCGCGAGCGCACCATGGACGGCCTGGCCGCGGCCGCCGCCCAAGGCCGCAAGGGTGGCCGGCCTCCGGCGATCGACGCCGACAAGCTCGCGGCCGCCCGCGCCCGCCGGGCCCGTGGGGAGACCATTCCGGCGATCGACAAGGCCCTCGGGGTGGGCAGGTCGACGCTGTACCGGGCCTTTGAGGACGATGACCCGCTCGTCGCCGTCCAGCGTCAGGAGACCGCCGCCCGGCCCGCCGGCGACGGCCCGGCCACCGCGCCCGCGTCCGTGCCCGGTCCGGCGGTCTGGGACTGGGAGCGGGTGCGCCCGGCCTCGCGCCGGCTGGAAGACGGCTACCGGGTGGCGCGGCGGTTCGGTGACGGGCGCCGCTACCTGCTGCCGCCCGGCAGTGAGGTGCCGATCGGCTACGTCGAGACCGGCGGCACCCGCTGGAGGGCCCACACCCCCGACCATGAGCCGGTCGAGCTGGACGCCGTCGACGGGTCGCACGCCCGCCAGGCCGACGCCCTGGCCGCCCTGGACCTGCACCACCGCACCCGGGCCGCCGCCCCCAAGCGCGGAGCATGACCTGCCGTCGTGCTGCGGGGATGCCCGCCCGTGCTCCCGCGATGCCGTCTTCGCCGAGGGCCTGAGCCCTTGCCCCGGCTACTCGTCCGGGCCGGCCTGCCGCATCCGCTCCAGCTCGGCGACCTCTTGGCGCCGCTGCTGGAGCCTGCGACGGATGGAGGCCATGACGTACTCGTGCAGCCACGCGAGCGGCGGGTCGTCCTCGGGGGTCATGGCGCCCATGCTCACCCGCCGGCGTGCTCCGGCGCAGGCCGATCGGGAAGCCGGCCGGAACCGGCCCGGGCCGCCGCGCTGAGGCCGACGGCCGCGGTCGGCGCCTGGAACTCGGTGGCGGCCTTGGCGATCGCCGGTCGGCTCACAGGGGTCGTCCTCGCTCAGCTGCATCTTCGACGGCCGACCCTTGGCGGAGCCATCCCCGCGCCTACTGACCGGTTCGGCGCTCTCGGGGCATCTCGTGGTGCTACGGGCTTGACGCTTAGCACGGTGGGACGCCTTCGGGAATACTGGGCCGTGAAGCCGCAATGACGACAACGGTGACGCCCATAGCCTCAGTCATTGGAAGTAGTCGGGTCCGGCCGCCGCCTGTTTCCGGTTGTACTTATCGACGAGTGCGGCGATGTACCGGTCGAACGTGGCGAACCCCTCGGGATCGACGTAAACCATGTCGTGCTGATAGCTGGTGACCGGCATTTCACCGTCGGCGTTGACCATGTCCGTACGGAACATGTCGTAGTCATCGGCACCCTCGTCCGGGCGGCGAAACGACACCGAGTTCTGGAGCCGGTCCATGACCGCGTCGCGCTCCTCCACTGGCACGTGGTCGAGGTAGTCCTCCTCCCACAGATAGAAGTCTCCCCGGCGTAGCTTGCCGGGCTCCAGCAACAGAGGACTGGGCCTACTGTCCTTGCCATACCGCAGCAGGGGCAGACCATAGGCCGACAGCAAGCGGACGTAGCTCGGAGGCAGGGTCGTCTTGAGGTAGTGCTCCGCCTCGACGAGGGCGTGGGCCCCCACCGGCCGGTACTCGACCTGGTAAATCCAGTCCGAACCGTGCAGCGCGTTATTGAACTCATTCAGCCGGGCGAGGGCGGCACCGGCGGTCTCACCGGGTGGACCGGTCAACAGATCGTCTCGGATCATGTCGTTCCCCTCGTCGGCGTGATCGTTGTGGAGATCGTCATGGTCGACGAGACTATGATGGCCCGGCAATGACCGGTTCCCCGCCGGCGTCCTTCTCCGCGGCTGTCGCCCAGGCGTTGACTGCAGGGGCGAGGCCTGATCACGGGGGGATAGGCGTTCCGCAGAACACGGAAGACGCCCGGAGGCTCGCCTCCGGGCGTCTCGCTGTGCCGGGGTGCTCAGACGCGCTTCCACCGCCACTGGCCGTTGTCGTACACCGAGCACTTGTAGCGGCGGCCCGTGACCTTGGCGTAGCCGTAGCGGGTGCGGGCCGCCTTCGGGCAGTAGGCGCCCGGGGTGATGCACCGCCACACCCGGCCGTCGCGCCAGTAGGCGCAGGCCACCGCACGATCCCTCTGTCCGACAGCGTCGTGACCATTCTCACAGCCCACCTCGCAGAGTTCCCCGCGACGGCGGCCGAGATCGACGACCGGGCGAGGGCCGCCGTCGACGCCGTCTTCGCCGATGTGCCCTCCCCCAGCGGACGGCTGAGGAAAGCCCTGGTCAGTCCTCTATCCGCCGGTACAGCCCGCGCTTGTTGATGTACTGCACGATGCCGTCCGGCACCAGGTACCAGATGGGCTCTCCCGAGGCGACCCGCTGCCTGCACTCCGACGACGAGATGGCCAGCGCCGGGATCTCCAGCAGGCTCACCCGCCCCTCGGGCAGGCCGGGATCGTGCAGGTGGTGGCCGGGCCGGGTCGCGCCGACGAAGTGCGCGATGGTGAACAGCTCGTCCACGTCGCGCCAGCTCAGTATCTGGGCGAGGGCGTCGGCCCCGGTGATGAAGTACAGCTCCGTGTCCGGGCCGTGGGCCTCGGAGATGTCCCGCAGGGTGTCGATGGTGAAGGTGGGACCCGGCCTGTCGATGTCCACCCTGCTCACGGAGAAGCGCGGGTTGGAGGCGGTCGCGATGACGGTCATCAGGTAGCGGTCCTCCGGCGCCGAGACGACCTGGTCCGCCTTCTGCCACGGCCGGCCGGTCGGCACGAAGACGACCTCGTCGAGATCGAAGTGGTGGGCGACCTCGCTGGCGGCCACCAGGTGCCCGTGGTGGATCGGGTCGAAGGTCCCGCCCATCACGCCCAGACGGCGCTTTCCGTAGCCGGTGGGAGCGTTCATCATGAAATGGACCATACGCGTGAACCGCACAGAGCTTTTAACCAGCCCCCGCGCGTGCCACCCGGGGCCGACGTAGCATGCCGGACATGACCACCACCCCGGATCGCAACCGCGCGCAGCTTCCCGGCATCAGCTCCCGCGCCTACGAACATCCCGCCGACCGGTCCGCGCTGGTCGCCCTCCGGTCTCTCAGCGGGTTCGACACGGTCCTCAAGCAGATGTCCGGACTGATCAGCGAGCGCCGCCTGCGCCTGATCTACCTCGCCTCCGCGGTGCGCACGAGCGACACCCAGTTCCGCGCCCTGCACGACATGGGCCGCGACGCCGCCTACGTGCTCGACCTCCACCGCATCCCGGAGGTCTACGTCCAGCAGAGCCCGCAGGTCCAGGCCAAGGCCATCGGCTTCGACGACCCGTTCATCGTCGTCACCACCGGCCTGCTCGACCTGATGGACGAAGAGGAGCAGCGCTTCGTCATCGGCCACGAGACCGCGCACATCCTCTCCGGTCACGCGGTCTACCGCACGATGCTGGACATCCTCACCCGGTTGGCCACCCGCGTGGCCTGGATCCCGCTCGGCTACATCGGCCTGCGCGCGATCGTGGCGGGTCTGGAGGAGTGGCACCGCAAGTCCGAGCTCTCCGCCGACCGCGGCGGCCTCCTCGTCGGCCAGGACCCCGACGCCGCCCTGCGGGCGCTGATGAAGCTCGCCGGCGGTTCGCGCCTGCACGAGATGAACATCGAGGCCTTCCTCGACCAGGCCCGCGAGTACGACACGGCGGGCGACGTCCGCGACGGCCTGCTGAAGGTCCTGAACCTGCTCGGCACGACCCACCCGTTCGCGGTCTCCCGTGTCGCCGAGCTCGACAAGTGGCGCCGTAGCGGGGAGTACGACACGATCCTCGGCGGCACCTACCCCCGCCGCGCCGACGACTCCAGCGCCAAGATCTCCGAGGAGGTCAAGGCCGCCGCCCGGTCCTACCGCGAGTCGTGGTCGCAGTCCCAGGACCCGTTCATCGGCGTCCTGCGCGACGTGGCCGAGGGCGCGGTCAACGCCGGCGAGCGGATCTTCAACCGGTTCGCCCGCCGTGACGGCAACTGAGCCGTATCGTTTCCCTATCGTTCGTGAAAGGTCCGGGAGTTCACCTTCCGGACCTTTCGCATAGGGAAACTGATTTGCACACAAAACGGGCCTGCTTTACTGTTCGGCCCCATGAGAATCCGTATGATCGCCGCCCTGACCGGCGCGGCCGGTCTGCTTCTGACGGGTACGGCGCACGCCTACCCCGTCAAGGACGAGACACTGACGCAGAACGCCCTGTACGGCGCCGGT
This sequence comes from Planomonospora sp. ID91781, assembly GCF_015711595.1. NCBI lineage: Bacteria > Bacillati > Actinomycetota > Actinomycetes > Streptosporangiales > Streptosporangiaceae > Planomonospora > Planomonospora sp. ID91781. The sequence continues at coordinate 2,242,201 of NZ_JABTEY010000002.1, forward strand.
GCGCTCGCCGAGACGGAATGCGCCGAGAAATCCGTCAAGGACGGCGATCCCGCTTCGGCCAAGAAGTATCTGACCGCAGTGCTGAACTGCCTGAACGCCTCGTGGAAGACGCATCTCGAAGCGGCGGGCCTGCAGTTCACCAAGCCCGTCGTCAAGGTCTACACCAAGGCCCCCGCCCGCTTCTGCGGTCACAAGTTCGGCGACTCGGAGGCGTGGCACTGCCCTGAGTCGAGAACGATCGCCATCCGTCTCCACAAGGACCTGCTCCAGAACACGGGCGACCTCTACCTGCTTCACCTCATGAGCCAGATGTACGCCTACCACGTGCAGGAGCTCGTCGGAATCGGCGAGGCCTACCGGGCCGCTCCCTACAAGAACACCTCCGAGCTGAACGAGCAGAACCGCCGGCACTCCCTGCAGATGGACTGCCTGGCGGGCGTGTTCATCAAGAGCGTGTGGCCCTCGCTGGAACGGCCGACCTCCAACTGGAACCACCTGATGGGCATGGTGAAGGACACCGGCGATGTGAAGGGGGAGGCCCGCGTCTACGGCAAGGGCGCCAACCGCGTCCACTGGTCCAAGCAGGGTTACGCCACCGGTGACCCCGCCTCCTGCAACACCTGGGCCGCCTCTCCCGCCAAGGTGAGCTAGGACGGTCCAGCCGGGAGCGGTGCTCAACGGAGACCGGTCCTCAGAGCACCAGCGCGACCACGCGCACGGCCGCCGTGCACACGGCGGCGAAACCGCCCAGCACGACCATCGCGCGCAGGCCCTCCCTGCGGAGCTCCGGCAGCCGGGAACCGGCCCGTTCCACCTCCCGGCCGGTGATCCATCCGCAGACCACGCCGAACACGACACCGGCGACGGCGACGGGGACCGGGGCGGGTTGCAGCCACCATTCCGGGGGCAGCGACCCGCCCATGGCCAGCCACAGGGTGAGCCCGGCCAGCCCCGCCGCGGGGGCGCCCGGCCAGACCGCGGCGGTCAGCAGCGATCCGGCGAGGGCCAGCGGGAAGCCGAGCACCCGCAGGGCCCTCCGGACCCCGGCCGACCTGTGCCTCCTGACCAGCCAGTGCCCCGTCCAGACGGCGCGGGTCAGGACGACGAACACGGCGGTGACCGCGAAGGTGGCCGGCGGCCAGATCACCGAGGTCACGACGCAGGGGACCGCCAGCACCGCGAGGACGATCAGGGTCAGGTTCCCCGCGGGCAGCGTCCCCGCCGGAGAGACCGCCACGGCCTCCGCCGCCGGAGAGCCGTCCGCCTGCCGTCCTCTGCCCGTCCCGGGAACCGCCCGTTCCGCCACCGGGAACCGGCGGCCCGGCTTCATGTTCTCCCCCGTGGCCGAGCGCGCGCCGCGCGGCGCCCCGCCGTTCCTCAGCGCGGTCCTCATCCGGGACTCGGACCCCACCGGAGCGGAACCGGCCCGCTCCGAGCCCGCCCGTTCCGGCCCCGCCTTCTCCTGACCGCTCCGCTGCGCCCCTGGCTGCCGCCTGCTCTCCCGGCGGGAGCCGATCGCCCGCGCGGACGGCTCCGGAGCCCCCGCGGACGCGGGATCCGCGAAGGAGGCACGTGCCAGCCGGGACAGCCTGGCCGAGAGGAGGGCCGCCGTGGGCCGCTTGGCGGCCTCCCGGTGCAGGGCCGCGCGGATCAGCGGGAGAAGGGCCGCAGGAACACCGGCCAGGTCCGCCTGCCCGTTGAGGATGGCGTACATCTGCGCCTCGACCGTGCCCCGGCCGAAGGTGGGACGGCCGGTCGCGGCGAAGGCGACCGTCGCCGCCCAGGCGTGGACGTCGGCCGGCTCCCCGACCGGCTCGTCGGCGAACAGTTCGGGAGCGGCGTAGCCCGGAGTGCCGAGGAAGGTGCCGGTCATGGTGAGCCGGGTGGCGTCCAGCACCTGGGCGATGCCGAAGTCGATGAGCACGGGCTCGCCCGAAGCACTGAGCAGGACGTTGGCCGGCTTGAGGTCGCGGTGGACGACCCCCGCCGCGTGGATGATCGCCAGCGCCGTGGCCAGGCCGTGCGCCAGGCCGATCAGGTCGGCGCCCTCCAACGGGCCGTCGCGCCGTACCCGGTCCAGCAGGGTGTCGCCCTCGATGTACTCCATGACCAGGTAGGGCCGGTCGCCCTCCAGGTCGGCGTCGAGCACCCGGGCGACGTAGGGGCTCTCCACCCGCCGGAGCGCGCGGACCTCACGCTCCAGGCGTATGCCGGCCTCCGAGTCGGCGTCCACCGTGTCATGGAGCATCTTGAGTGCGGCCTTCTCCCCACGCCGGGCCGTGGCGAGGTAGACCTCGCCCATGCCGCCCCTGCCGAGGCGATCCACCAGCGTGTACGGGCCGACGCGCCCGAGCCTGCCCACCCGCCCTCCACCCATAGGAGACCACACCATAGCGGGCGGGTATGACGAATCTCCGGCGACTCGCCGGAGCCGGAAGGATCAGCGTGCAGGGAGACCACGGCGGAGGAGAAGGCGGCTCACGACCGGCCGGCGTACTCGCGCCGGTCCGCGGACCCGTACCGCTCGGCGGACTCCCACCGGTCGTCGTGCTCCCCGCTCTCCCCGTCCCCCCGGTCGGGGACGAGCAGGCTCTCCAGCTCGGCCACCGGCCCGGCCGACAGGTCCAGACGGCCCTTCCGCCGCCAGTTCACGTGTCCCCGGCTCTCCAGGAACAGCATCAGACGATCGACGCCGAACAGCACGACGCCCACGAAGAGAATTCCGATCACGGTCTGCATGGAGGCCAATCCAACCACCCATGCCCACTGCGGAGCGCGTCGACACGTTCACACACCGTGACTTTCAGCGCCCTTCACCAGACCGTGAAGGAACCCGCGGAGCCCGGCCCCGGGCCCCGCGGTCCGTCCGTCCCTACCGCGACTCGCCCGGGCAGGAGGCGATGACCGTGCCCGAGGACGTGCGCAGGTGGCCCTCCCCGGTGTAGACCCACTTGGTGGAGGTCAGCTCCGGCAGCCCCATCGGGCCGCGGGCGTGCAGCTTCTGGGTGGAGATGCCGATCTCCGCGCCGAAGCCGAACTCGCCGCCGTCGGTGAACCGGGTCGAGGCGTTGACCGCCACGGCCGCGGAGTCGACGAGGGCGACGAACCTGCGGGAGGCGGTGACCGAGCGGGTGACGATCGCCTCGGTGTGGGCGGAGCCGTACTTCCTGATGTGCGCGACCGCGTCCTCCAGCGAGTCGACCACGGCGGCGGCGATGTCCAGTGAGAGGTACTCCGCGCGGAAGTCCTCCTCACCGGCCGGGACCACGGCGTCGCCGTACGCGGCGATCCGCTCGTCGCCGTGGACCGTGACCCCGGCCCCGGCCAGCGCCGCCAGGGCGCGCGGCACGAAGGCGTCGGCGACGGCGGCGTGCACGAGGAACGTCTCGGCGGCGTTGCAGACCGAGGGCCGCTGCGCCTTGGCGTTGAGCAGGATCTCGACCGCCAGGTCGAGGTCGGCGTCGGCGTCGACGTAGACGTGGCAGTTGCCGGTGCCGGTCTCGATGACCGGAACCGTGGACTCCTGCACCACCGATTCGATCAGCGAGGCGCCGCCGCGCGGGATCAGCACGTCGACCAGCCCGCGGGCCTTCATCAGCGCCTTGACCGAGTCGCGGGTCACCCCGGGCACCAGCTGTACGGCTCCCGCCGGGACCTCCGTGCCCGCCAGCGCCTCCTGCATGACCCGCACGAGCACCGTGTTGGACTCGTACGCGCTGGAGGAGCCGCGCAGCAGGGTGGCGTTCCCGCTCTTGAGGCAGAGCGCGGCCGCGTCGACCGTGACGTTGGGACGGCCCTCGTAGATGATGCCGACCACGCCGAGCGGCACCCGGAGCTGGCGCAGCTCCAGCCCGTTGGGCAGCGTGCTCCCCCGGACGACCTCGCCCACCGGGTCGGGCAGGTCGGCGACCTGCCGCACGGCGTCGGCGACGGCCTCGATCCGGGCGGCGTCCAGGCTGAGCCGGTCGACCATGTACTCGGAGGTGCCGTTCTCGCGGGCGCGGGCCACGTCGATCGCGTTGGCCTCGATGATCTCGGCGGAGCGGGCCACCAGCGCGTCGGCGATCGCCCGCAGCGCCGTGTCCTTCGGCGCCCGCGGCAGCGGGGCCAGCTCGGTGGCGGCCTCCTTCGCCGCCAGGGCCACCTTCAGGAAATCTTCGGAGACCTCGGAAGCGGTCGTGAGGTCTCCCGACGACGCAGACATGTCGCACTCCATGGGAACTAGTGGGTGGGCTCCAGTATGACGATGTCGTCACGGTGGATCAGTTCGCGTTCATATTCCGGACCGAGGCTGCTCGCCAGCTCCCGGGTGGACCGGCCGAGCAGGTCCGGGATCTCCGCGGCGTCGAAGTTGACCAGGCCCCGGGCGACGACCCCGCCGAGCGGCCCGCACAGGTCCACCGGGTCGCCCGCCGCGAAGTCGCCCTCGACCCCGGTGACCCCGGCGGGCAGCAGCGACTTGCGGCGGCCGACGACCGCCTCGACCGCTCCCGGGTCCAGGTGGAGGCGGCCGCGGCCGGTGGCGGCGTGGGCCAGCCAGAGCAGCCGCGTGCCCGGGTGGCGTCCGGCCGGGTGGAAGTAGGTGCCGATGTCGGCCCCGGCGAGGGCCTGCGCGGCGTGCGCGGCGGCGGTGAGCACCACGGGCACGCCGGCGCCGGTGGCGATCCTGGCCGCCTGCACCTTGGTGACCATCCCGCCCGTGCCGACCGCGCCGCCCCCGCCGAGCTCGACCCCGTCCAGGTCCTCGGGGCCGCGCACGTCGGTCAGCCGGCGCGAGCCCGCCTTGCGCGGGTCGCCGTCGTAGAGGGCGTCCACGTCCGAGAGCAGCACCAGCGCGTCGGCACGGGTCAGATGGGCCACCAGCGCGGCGAGCCGGTCGTTGTCGCCGAAGCGGATCTCGTCGGTGGCGACGGTGTCGTTCTCGTTGACGATCGGGACGATGTCGAGCTCCAGCAGGCGGCCGAGCGTGCGCTGGGCGTTGACGTGGTGCGCACGGCGCATCATGTCGTCGGCCGTCAGCAGCACCTGGCCGACGCGCAGGCCGTACCGGGCGAAGGACGAGGTGTAGCGGGCCACCAGCACGCCCTGGCCGACCGAGGCGGCCGCCTGCTGGGTGGCCAGGTCGCGGGGGCGCGCGGCCAGGCCCAGCGGGCCGAGCCCGGCCGCGATGGCGCCGGAGGAGACCAGCACGATCTGGGTGCCGGTCCTCCGCCGGGCGGCGAGCACGTCGACCAGGGCGTCCACCCGGTCGACGTCGATCATGCCCTGCGGCGTGGTGAGCGAGGACGAACCCACTTTCACGACGAGACGTGCTGCCGTGCGGATCCGATCGCGCGCAGGGGTCACGACGCGTGCCTTTCTTCTGGAGCAGGTGAGAGGAGGGAGCGGTCAGCCGAGCCGGTTGTCGGTGCCGCGCGGGCCCTGGTGCACCGCCTCGGCGTTGAGGGTGGGCTGCCAGTCGAAGATGTAGCCGTTCTCCATGGAACCGATGACGACCTCGGCGCCGGCCTTGGCGCCGGCCTTGAGCAGCTCCTCCTCGACGCCGAGCCGTTCGAGCCGGTCGGCGAGGTAGCCGACGGCCTCGTCGTTGGTGAAGTCCGTCTGGCGGATCCACCGCTCCGGCTTGACCCCGGTGACCTGGAAGGTGTTCTCGTCGACCCGGCGCACGGCGAACCCGGCGTCGCCGAGCTGCCTGGGCTTGATGACCAGGCGGGTCGGCTCGGTCACCGGGACGGCCGCGCGGGCGGCGGCGACCATCTCGCCCATGGCGAAGGTCAGCTCGCGCAGTCCCTCGTGGGTGGCCGCGGAGATCGAGAAGACCCGCATGCCGCGCTCCTCCAGCATCGGCCGGACGATGTCGACCAGCTCGCGCGCGTCGGGCACGTCGGTCTTGTTGAGCACGGCCAGGCGCGGGCGGTCCTCCAGCTTGCCGTACGCGGCCAGCTCGGCCTCGATCGCCTCGTAGTCGCTGATCGGGTCCCGGCCCGGCTCCATGGTCGCGCAGTCGATCACGTGCACGAGCGTGCTGCACCGCTCGACGTGGCGCAGGAACTCGTGGCCGAGGCCCTTGCCCTCGGAGGCCCCGGGGATCAGCCCCGGCACGTCGGCGACGGTGAAGACCGTGTCTCCGGCGGTGACCACGCCGAGGTTGGGCACCAGGGTGGTGAACGGGTAGTCGGCGATCTTCGGCCGGGCCGCGCTCAGCGCCGCGATGAGGGAGGACTTGCCCGCGCTGGGGAAGCCGACCAGCGCCACGTCCGCGACGCTCTTCATCTCCAGCATCACGTCGAGCTCGTCGCCGGGCTCGCCGAGCAGCGCGAAGCCGGGGGCCTTGCGTTTGGCGGAGGCCAGCGCCGCGTTGCCGAGGCCGCCGTGGCCGCCCTCGGCGACGACGTAGCGAGTGCCCGCGCCGACCAGGTCGACGATCACCTCGCCGGTGGCGGCGTTCTTCACCACGGTCCCGTCCGGGACCGGCAGGACGACGTCGGCCCCGTTGGCGCCGTCGCGGTTGGAGCCCGATCCCTGCTTGCCGTTGTCGGCCTTGCGGTGCGGGCGGCGGTGGTAGTCCAGCAGGGTGGCGGTGTTCGCGTCCACCTCCAGGATCACGTCGCCGCCGCGGCCTCCGTTGCCCCCGTCGGGGCCGCCCAGCGGCTTGAACTTCTCCCGATGCACAGAGGCGCAGCCATGTCCCCCGTCACCGGCCTTGATGTGCAGGACCACCTGGTCCACAAAGTCCGGCATGTCTGCTCTCCTACCCCCATCTTCGGGACCCGCTGTCGGGAACGCCCCGTCTCGCAACACGAACAGGGGTGGACCGCTGGACGCGATCCACCCCTGCCCTAACGTCTGTCGGTGCGGATCTACTCCGCGACCGGGACGATGTTCACCGCGCGGCGACCGCGCTTGAAGCCGAACTGCACGTGGCCCGCGGCCAGCGCGAACAGCGTGTCGTCGCCACCGCGGCCGACGTTGTCGCCCGGGTGGAAGTGGGTGCCACGCTGGCGGACGATGATCTCACCGGCGTTGACCAGCTGGCCGCCGAAGCGCTTCACACCGAGCCGCTGGGCGTTCGAGTCACGGCCGTTCCGAGTGGACGACGCGCCCTTCTTGTGTGCCATCTCGCAAAACTCCCGAAACTCAGGCCTGGTCGATGCCAGTGATCTTCACCTGGGTGTACCGCTGACGGTGACCCTGGCGCTTCTTGTAACCGGTCTTGTTCTTGTACTTCAGAATCCGGATCTTCGGACCCTTGGTCTCGCCGAGGATCTCGGCGGCGACCGTGAACCTGCCCGCCTCGGTGGTCACGTCGCCGTCGTTGACGACGAGCACCGTCGGCAGCGTAACCGTGGAACCGACCTCGCCGGCGACCTTGTCCACCTCGAGGACGTCACCGACGGAGACCTTCTGCTGCCTGCCGCCGCAACGAACGATCGCGTACACCGCGGAACCCTTCTTCTGCCTACTTGCTCGCTGGATGCTGCGCCCCGCATCCGGCTGTGGTCACCGAAATTGGACCGACGAACCGGGTAGGCGCGCGAACAGGGCGCGCCACTAGCGCACCGATTCACCAGGGTACCGGACTGCGGTGCCCTGGTCGAACCGGGCGGAACGTCGGGTTGCCGGCGCGGCATGGCGCGCCGGCGGTCACCGGACCGATGGGTCCCCCGCCCTGGGGCGGGCTGGACCTAGTCGGCCGGCTTGGCCTTGCGGGAGCGTCGCCGCCCCCTTCCGGCAGCCTGTACGGCCTGCGTGTCCTCATCCGGGACATCGTCAAGCGCATCGGTCACCGTATCACGTCCGGACTGCCCACTGGCCGCGACCGCGCTTCCCGCGTCCTTGGCCAGCTTCTCCGCGACGGCCTTCTCCACCGCCATCTTGCCCTGGGTGCCGCGCGGCTCGGGCCTGCCCTCGACCGGTTCGGCCGAGATGTGCAGGCCCCTGCCGTTGCAGCACTCGCAGACGGTGGAGAACGCCTCCAGGAGGCCCTGCCCGACGCGCTTGCGCGTCATCTGGACCAGTCCCAGGGACGTCACCTCGGCCACCTGGTGCTTGGTCCGGTCCCGGGCCAGGCACTCCAGCAGCCGCCGCAGCACCAGGTCCCGGTTGCTCTCCAGCACCATGTCGATGAAGTCGATGACGATGATGCCGCCGATGTCCCGGAGCCTGAGCTGGCGGACGATCTCCTCGGCCGCCTCCAGGTTGTTGCGGGTGACGGTCTCCTCGAGGTTTCCGCCCTGCCCGGTGAACTTGCCGGTGTTGACGTCGACGACGGTCATCGCCTCGGTCCGGTCGATCACCAGCGAACCGCCGCTGGGCAGCCAGACCTTGCGCTCCATCGCCTTGGCGATCTGCTCGTCGATCCGGTAGGCCGCGAAGACGTCGCCGTTCTCGTCCCACTTCGTCAGCCGGTCGGCCAGATGCGGAGCCACGTAGCGGACGTACTCGTCCACCGTGTCCCACACCTCGCCCGCGACGACCAGCGAGGTGAAGTCCTCGTTGAACACGTCCCGGACCACCCGGACGGTCAGGTCCGGCTCCGAGGAGAGCAGCTCGGGCGCGCTGGCCGACTTGGCCTTGCGCTGGATGTTCTCCCACTGGGCCGAGAGCCTGGCCACGTCGCGGCCGAGCTCCTCCTCCGAGGCGCCCTCCGCGGCCGTGCGGACGATCACACCGGCGTTCTCGGGCATGACCTTCTTGAGGATGCCCTTGAGCCGGGTCCGCTCCTTGTCCGGGAGCTTGCGGCTGATGCCGGTCATCGAGCCGTCGGGCACGTAGACCAGGTAGCGGCCGGGCAGGCTGATCTGCGACGTCAGGCGGGCGCCCTTGTGGCCCATCGGGTCCTTGGTGACCTGCACCAGGACCGCCTGGCCCGACTTGAGCGCCACCTCGATGCGCTTGGGCTGGCCCTCCAGCCCGGCGGTGTCGAAGTTGACCTCGCCGGCGTACAGCACCGCGTTGCGGCCCTTGCCGATGTCGATGAAGGCCGCCTCCATGCTCGGCAGGACGTTCTGCACCTTGCCGAGGTAGACGTTGCCCACGTAGGACTGGCTCGCCTCGCGGTTGACGTAGTGCTCGACGAGGACGTCGTCCTCCAGCACCGCGATCTGGGTCCGGTCGCCGGTGCGGCGGACCACCATCACCCGCTCGACGGACTCCCGGCGGGCCAGGAACTCCGACTCGGTGATGATCGGCGGACGCCTGCGGCCGAGCTCGCGGCCCTCCCGGCGGCGCTGCTTCTTGGCCTCCAGGCGGGTCGAGCCCCGCACGCTCTGCACCTCGTCCATGGCGCTGCCGCGCCCGGCGCGGGGCGCGCGGATGCGCACCACCGTGTTCGGCGGAACCTCCTGGACGTCCTCCGCCTCCTCGGAACCCCGGCGGCGGCGACGGCGGCGACGGCGCGAGGTGCCGCCCTCATCCGTCTCGGCCTCCTCCCGCTCGGCCTCGGCCGATCCGGCGGCGGACTCGTCCGCGCCCTGCTCGGAGTCGCCGTTCTCGGCCTCCTCCTGCTCACGCGTCTTCCCGCGGCCGCGGCCGCCCCGGCGGCGGCGGCGACGGCGGCCGCCGGCCTCGTCGTCGCCCTCGGCCTCCTCGTCCTCGCCCTCTTCCTCCTCGGACTCCTCCTCGATCCCGGCGGGCTCGAACGGCTGCACCGGAGCGGGGCGGGCGGGAGGCTGCTGGGCCAGGGAGGGGTCGGGAGCCTGGAACAGCGGCTGGAACACCGCTGCGGGCGCCTGGAAGGTCACCGAGGGCACCTCGGCGTGTCCCTGGACGGCCAGCCCGAACGGGTCGGTGAAGAGACCGGGCCGGTCCTCGCCGGTCTCCTCCTCGGCCTCCTCGGCCGGCGCCTCGGCGGGCACCGAGAGCAGCAGCGACGCCGCGACCTCCGCGGCCTCGGCCGTGGTCAGGTCGACGGGCGGCTCCGGCTCGGCCGCCGCCTCGACGGTCTCGGCGGCCTTCTTGCGCGTGCGGGTCCGCTTGGCCGGTGCCGCGGGGCGCTCGTCGGCGGCCGCGGCCTCCGGGGCGGAGACCTCCTCCGCGGCGGGCTCGGCCGCGGCCTTGCGGGTACGGCTGCGCCGCGCGGGCGGCGCGGCCTCCTCCGCCGTCGCGGCGGCCGGGGCGGCCGCCCTGCGCCGGGTGGCGCGCTTCGGTGGAGCCTCCTCCTGCGCCGGAGCGGAGTCCTCGGCCTCCCGGGCCGGAGCGGGAGCCCCGGCGGGCGCCTCCACCCGGGCCGGGGCCTGCACGGCCCCCGGGGTCCCGGCGGCCGGCTCCGGTCGCCGGGCCGGTTCCGGAGCGGGCTCCAGATCCTCCGGCTCCGGCGGCGGGCCCGCGGGCCTGCTGGCGGCTCGCCGGCGACGCGGCTGAACTGTCTTTTCCGTTATGTCCCCGGCAGGGCCGTTGACCCCGACGTTGGGCTCGTTGTCGAGCATGCGGGCGCTCTCCCGTCAGCTCCCGGGCGCGTCTCCGCGCCGCGCGGGAGCTCTCGTCTCTCGCTGTCCGCCGGGCCGAAGCCCGGCGCCAAGTCCTATAGGTCGCCGCCGACGTGCTCGCTCACCGGTTCCGTCTCGCCGCCGCGCGAATTGTCGCGGTCCAGGCCGAACGGATCGGCGGGCGCACCGGTGCGCACGTCCAGCGGCCCCTGCGCCAGCCTGGTCACCTCGGGAGGGACCGGCGGCGCGAAGTCGGCCACGAGACGCAATCCAGTGAGAACGTCGTCGGGTCGAACGGCAGGAGTTGCGTGCCGTACAACCATGCGAAGTATGACACATGACTGACTGGACGCCTGACCTGCTGTTGTCTCCGCTTCCTCCGCGGCCTCGAGGCTCACCACCGCCTCACGCGCGTCGAAGCGGCGCATCCCCTTCTTCGTCAGGCGCTCCACCTCGATCCGCTCGGCGGCGTTGAACCGCTCCACCGCGGCCCTGGCCAGGGCCGGGTCCGCTCCGGGCAGCCGGATCCGCCACGCCGAGCACTCCAGCCGGTCGGCCAGGCTGCCGGTGCCGGCCTCGACGACGTCGAGCACGTCGAGACCCGGCGGGAGGGACGCGTCCAGGGCGGCGCGCAGGCCGCCGGGGTCGCACTCCCGCGTCACGCTGATCTCGAGGTACTCGGCCTCGCTGGCGACTCCGGTCGGGGCGGCCGCTCCGACGTAGGAGATCTTCGGATGGGGCGAGAAACCCGCGCTGAACGCCACCGGGACGTCCGCGCGCCGGAGCGCGCGCTCCAGGGCCCGGGAGATGTCGCGGTGGCTGGTGAAGCGCAGGCGGCCGCGCTTGGCGTAGCGCACGCGCAGGCGCTGTGCCACGGGTGCGGGCGGAGGCCCGTCGGGAACGGGTTTCAGAGTGGTGTCTTCCTTTCCGGTCGCGGTCGTCCGTCTGGTGGCGGGCAGACCGTGCCCGGCACGGTCTACCTCAGACAACCTCCGATGAGGCGGGCTTCTTCCCCGGGGGACGCGCGGCGCCGAAGCGCCGCGCGTCACACCACGGTCAGCGGCAGGAGCTTCCTGCCCGTCGGGCCGATCTGGATCTCGGTGCCCATCGTCGGGCAGACGCCGCAGTCGTAGCACGGCGTCCAGCGGCAGTCCTCGACCTCGACGTCGTTCACGGCGTCCTGCCAGTCCTGCCAGAGCCACTCGCGGTCGAGGCCGGCGTCGAGGTGGTCCCAGGGCAGGACCTCGTTCTCCTCGCGCTCGCGCGTGGTGTACCAGTCGACGTCGACCCCGGCCTTGGCCGCGGCGTCCATCCAGCGCTGGTAGGAGAAGTGCTCGCTCCAGCCGTCGAACCGGCCGCCGTCTTCCCACACCGCCCGGATGACGGCGCCCACCCGGCGGTCGCCCCGGGAGAGCAGGCCCTCCACGATCGAGGGCTTGCCGTCGTGGTAGCGCAGGCCGATCGCGCGGCCGTATTCCTTGTCACCGCGCAGGGAGTCCTTCAGCGCCTTGAGCCGGCGGTCGACCGTCTCGTGGTCGGCCTGGGCCGCCCACTGGAACGGCGTGTGCGGCTTGGGCACGAACCCGCCGATGGAGACCGTGCAGCGCACGTCCCGGGAACCGGTGGCCTCCCGGCCCGCCTGGATGACCTTCTTGGCCAGATCGGCGATGCCGAGGACGTCGGCGTCCTCCTCGGTGGGCAGGCCGCACATGAAGTAGAGCTTCACCTGCCGCCAGCCCTGGCTGTAGGCCGTGGTGACGGTCCGGATCAGGTCCTCCTCGGTGACCATCTTGTTGATCACCTTGCGCATCCGCTCGGAGCCGCCCTCGGGGGCGAACGTCAGACCGGACCTGCGGCCGTTGCGGGAGAACTCGTTGGCCAGGTCGATGTTGAAGGCGTCGACCCGGGTCGAGGGCAGCGAGAGGGAGGTGTTGGTGCCCTCGTAGCGGTCGGCCAGGCCCTTGGCGACGTCGCCGATCTCGGAGTGGTCGGCGCTGGAGAGGCTGAGCAGCCCGACCTCGTTGAAGCCGGACGCCCGGATGCCCGCGTCGACCATGTCGCCGATCGTGGTGATGGACCGCTCCCGCACCGGGCGGGTGATCATCCCCGCCTGGCAGAAGCGGCAGCCCCGGGTGCAGCCGCGGAAGATCTCCACGCTGAACCGCTCGTGCACGGTCTCGGCCAGCGGGACCAGCGGCTTCTTCGGGTACGGCCACTCGTCCAGGTCCATGACGGTGTGCTTGTGCACCCGCCACGGCACCCCCGGGCGGTTCGGCGCGACCCGGCGGATCCGGCCGTCGGGGTGGTAGTCGACGTCGTAGAACCTCGGCACGTAGACCCCGCCGGACTCGGCCAGCCGCATCAGCAGCTCGTCGCGCCCGCCGGGCGAGCCCTCGGCCTTCCACTCGCGGACGACCTCGGTGATCGCGATGGCGATCTGCTCGCCGTCGCCCAGCACCGCGGCGTCGAGGAAGTCGGCGATCGGCTCCGGGTTGAAGGCGGCGTGGCCGCCGGCGAGCACGATCGGGTCGTCGTCGCCGCGGTCGGCGGCCAGCAGCGGGATCCCCGCCAGGTCCAGCGCGGTCAGCATGTTGGTGTAGCCGAGCTCGGTGGAGAAGGAGAGCCCCAGCACGTCGAACGCCCGCACCGGCCGGTGCGCGTCGACGGTGAACTGCGGGACGCCCTCGGCGCGCATCAGCGCCTCCAGGTCCGGCCAGACCGCGTAGGTCCGCTCGGCGAGCGTCTCCGGCAGCTCGTTGAGGATCTCGTAGAGGATCTGGACGCCCTGGTTGGGCAGTCCCACCTCGTAGGCGTCGGGATACATCAGAGCCCAACGGACCCCCGCGGAGTCCCAGTCCTTGACGGTCGAGTTGAGCTCACCCCCGACGTACTGGATCGGCTTCTGCACCTTGGGCAGGAGCGCTTCCAGGCGGGGAAACAGTGACTCGACAGGCATACCTTCAAGGGTATCGGCCTAGAAAGGGTGCCACGGGCGGTCGTCGCCCGCTCGCAGCGAGTCGAGCCGGTGCCGCAGCTCCTCCCGGGCCCGGCGGTCGCGGTGCCCGTTGCGCAGCACGGCGGTGAGGGTCTGCAGCTCACGCATGTCGCGCAGCACCGGGTAGCCCTCCCACGCCGTCAGATCGCAGCCGTACGCCCGGCTGAAGTCCGCGCGCTGGCGCCCGGTCAGCCCGAACCGCACGCCCTGCAGGGTCGGGATCAGGTCGGTCTCCCTGGGTCCCGCGCACACCGAGTCCCAGTCGCACAGCAGCAGGCCCCGCGCGCCGCGGATCAGGTTGCCCCGGTGCGCGTCGCCGTGGACGAGCCCGTACGGCAGCGCGAACCTCACCCGCTCGTAGTAGGCCTCGGCCAGACCGTCGCAGCGCCGCACCAGCCACTCCCGGTCGTCGCCGCCGAGCACGAGACTGGCGCCGATCGCCCGGCGCACCGGCCCGAAGGGATCGTGCACGGGCAGCTCGAACGGGGGCGGCGGCAGCGCGTGCAGCCGCCGCAGCAGCACCCCGAGGTCCCGCGGCTCCGGCGGCGGGCCGACATGCGCCTCGTAGCGCCAGAAGGTCGCCAGGTATCCCTCGGCCGCCACCGGCTGCCGCACCTCCAGCGGCCGGACCGTGGGGAAGCCCTGGTCCGCCAGCCAGCGCGTGACCCGGACGGAGGTGGCCAGCCGGTCGAGGCGGCCCGGCGACGCCTGCGCCAGCCGTACCACCGCGCCCTCGGCGGGCAGGTGGTAGACGGCGTTGGCGAAGTCGCGCAGCAGGGTGGCATCCCTGGTGCTCAGGCCGGCCCGCGCACAGGTCAGGGCCAGCGCGGCGGTGTCGGCGCGGCCGAGCGTCCCGTCCTCGGCGGCGATCGTCATCATCGGTTCCTCTCGGAGATCGCGTGCCGGGCCTGCTGCGGCAGGCCCGCGGCGCAGAAACCCTCGATCCGGCGGGCCAGCCGCTCGCCGTCCGGCCGGGCCGCGACGAGTGCGCGCCCGGTGCGCAGGGTGGCGCCCAGGCTGCCGATCCGCCGGTCGGGCGGGAGCGCCAGGACCGGCGCCATCGCCTCCTCCGCGCCCTCGGCGTTCCCCTCCATCAGGTGGGCGATCACCAGGTGGGCGCTCGCCATCGACTCGCAGCCGTAGGAGCGGTTCTCCGGCTCCCCCGCCGCGTACAGCCGCAGCGACTCCCGCGCCGAGGAGACGGCCAGCGCCGGGTCTCCCAGGTGCAGGTGGGTGACCGCCGCGTAGTAGCGCTCCTTGGCGGGCTGGAAGGCGAACTCCCCGGCGATCTCGTCGTGCAGCTCGTCGGTCCCGCCCGCGCGGGCGTCCGCCGCCCGGGCCAGCGCCTCGGCCGCGTCCGCGGCACGGCCCTGCATCGCGTAGGCGCGGGCCCGCAGCATGTGCAGCCGGGTCGCGCCGGAGCCCGTGCGCAGGTGGGTCAGACCCTCCTCGGCGTACCTGGCCGCGTCGCCGTGGCGCCGGTCCCACAGCGCCACCGACGACTGCATGCCGCGCGCCCAGCCCATCAGCGCCGCGTGCCCGGCCACCTTGCCGTAGGTCCAGGCGGCGCGGGCGAGGGTGTCGGCGGGGATCCGGCGGTCCATGTCCATGCTGACGTTCGCCATCAGCCCGCACAACGCCCCGGTGAGGAAGTACAGCTCCCGGGCCTGACCCGGGTGGATGCGCTTCTCCAGGGCCCTGCGGGTGCGCTCCTGCAGCTCGCGCATCTCCACGAACAGGGGCAGCGGGGCCTCGGAGACGTAGCGCTTGCCCACCCAGATCACCTGCGTGCGCAGCCGTTCCAGCGCACCCGAGCCCAGCTCGCTCGCCTCGGCCAGCTCCGCGTGGCTGCCCGCCTCGTCCGCGGCGGCCGCGATCAGGTCCAGCACCGGCGGCGCCGCCGCGGCGCGCAGCCCCTCCGGCGTGTAGTCCTGGGCGAAGCCCAGCTGGACCGGCCCGGTCTCGAAGAGCCGGCAGAGCAGGTCGGTGTAGTCGCGGTCGGGCCGCGCCCCCGCCTCCCACTCCCGCCAGGAGCGCTCGCTGAGCCCGCGCCGTTTGACGCCGTGCCGGTCGCACATGGCGTGGAAGTGCTCGATGGCCTCCTCCACGGTCCAGCCGTGCGCCAGCCGCCAGCATTTGAACCTGGTCTGCTGCGGAGCGCAGGCGTGGATCTCGTCCACCATCCGCTGGACGTCGGCCGCCGTCGGCGGGCCGGGCAGCGCGGCCAGCGTCCGGTTCCGGATGATGGTCGCGTAGGCCAGGGTGGCGCGGTCCCCGCCCCGCGGGCCCGGGGTCATCGGCCGAACGGCACGATCGTGCCGCCGCTCCGCAGCTGGGCCTGGAAGAGCTGCCCGCACAGGCTGCCCGGCGTCTCGGCGAACCAGACCCCCGGAGGGCTGCCCGCCGACACCGCGGCCCACCGGCCCTTGCTGAACACGATCCGGTAGTCGGGGAACGCGGTGCGCAGCAGTTCCAGCGCGCGCTCCCGCTCAGCGAGCTCCGATGTCACGGCCCCTCCGTCATCGCGGGTTCCGGCGTCGTTCCCAGAATGTTCGCTTGACGCGGAAGACGCCAGTGAGAGTCCGATTCCGCACACATGCGGAAGACTCTCATGTAACGCTCCCCGGGGGGCTCCCGGCAGGTCAGAAGGCCCTCGAACGCAGGTGGACCGCCTGGAGCAGCCCGATCGCGATCATGTTGGCGAAGGTCGCGGTGCCGCCGTAGGAGACGAACGGCAGCGGCAGTCCGGTGATCGGCATGATCCCGATCGTCATGCCGACGTTGACGAAGGTCTGGAAGGCCAGCCAGCACACGATCGAACCGGCCACCAGCGTGCCGAACCGGTCGCCGCACCGCCGCGCGATCCGCACCGCGCGCAGCAGGACCACCCCGAGCAGCATCACCACGGTGACCGAGCCGAGGAACCCGAACTCCTCCCCCACCACCGTGAAGACGAAGTCGGTGTGCTGTTCGGGCACGAACCTGCCCATGGTCTGGCCGCCGCCGAACAGTCCCTTGCCGAACAGCCGCCCCGACCCGACCGCGTTCAGCGACTGGGTGCTGTTGTAGCCGACGCCGCGCGGGTCGGTGGACGGGTCGAGGAAGGCCGTGAACCGGGCCACCTGGTACGGCTCCAGCACGTCGAGCCGCCAGACGGCCGCGCCCGCGGCCGCCACGGCGAGCAGCAGCAGGACGAGCCAGCGTTTGCGGATCCCGCTGAGGACGAGCGCCGCCGCCGTGATCACGCCCAGCACCATCGTGGTGCCGAAGTCGGGCTGGAGCATGACCAGCCCCATGGTGACGGCCGCGACCACCAGCGCCACCAGGACGTCCGGCCCGCGCGGCCGGTCGCTGCCCTCCGCGGGCTGGGCCAGCAGCATGGCCAGCATGAGCACCAGGCCGAGCTTGGCGAACTCCGACGGCTGGAAGGCGAAGCCGCCGCCCAGCATGATCCAGGAGTGGGCGCCGTTGACCTCCGCGCCGACCGGAGTGATCACGAGGATCAGCCCGAGCAGGGCCGCCCCGTAGACCAGCGGCGCGTAGGCCCGCACCGTCCGGTGGCTCACCGCCGTCACCGCCACCGCCAGCGCGGCGCCGACCCCCAGGTTGAGCACGTGCTTCTTGACCAGCCCGGTGCTGCCCGGCGCCCAGGTCCTGGTGGACGACCACACCATGAGCACGCTGATCACCGCCAGCGCCGCCACCGCGACCGCCAGCACCCCGTCCACCCGCCACACCGGCGAGGCCGCTCCCACCGCCCTGCGGGCGAAGGAGCGGTCCGCCGCGGCGATCACCCGGTTCACCATGCGAGGGTCCCGTCCTGCTTGATCATCGGAGGTCTGGCCGCGGGCGCGCCGCCCGGCAGCGCCGCGGGCGCCGGCTTCCCCTTGGGGGTGAACCCGTAGATGCCCTCGTAGATCTTCCGTACGGCGGGCGCCGCGGCCGCGCTGCCCAGGCCGCCCTGGGAGACCATGGCGACGACCACGAACCGGGGGTCGTCCACCGGGGCGAACGAGGCGAACCACGAGGTGTCGGCCTTGCCGTACACCTCGGCGGTACCGGTCTTGCCGCCGATCCTCACCTTCTTCATCGGGAACCCGGTGAACGCCCCGGCCGCCGTACCGTCGGAGGCGACCTGGCTCAGCGCCCGCTTGATGTAGGCCCGCTCGGCCGCGGAGACCGGCAGCGTGCCCCGCACCGGCACCTTGATCTCCTTCACCCTGGTGCCGTCCGGCCGGACCAGCATCCAGCCCAGCCGGGGGCTGCGCAGCCTCCCGTCGGTGACCAGCGCCGCGTACGCCGCCGCCAGCTGCAGCGGCGTCACCAGCACGTCACCCTGCCCGATGGAGAAGTTGGCCGCGTCGCCCGGCCGCAGCTGGTATCCCTCCAGGCAGTTCTCGTGCGCCAGCCTGGTGAGGAAGGCCGCCCGGCCGGCGTCGGTCTTCGCGACGTCCCGGTAGCCCTCCTTGGCCCGCCTGCAGTTCACGTCCCTGGTGGCGGCCCACATCTTCTTCTTCCAGGCCCGGTCGGGGATCCGCCCCGGCGACTCCCCCGGCAGGTCGACCCCGGTGGGGCGGCCGAACCCGAAGGCCCGCGCCGTCTTCGCCATCACCTCGCGCGGCTTGCCCTTCGGCCGCAGCCCGCCGTCCTTGAGCCACTGCTCGTAGGCGGCCTTGTAGAAGATCGTGTCGCACGACTTCACCAATGCCGTGTGCAGCGTCATGGAGCCCAGCGCCCGGCCGCGGAAGTTGCGGAACGCGCGGCTGCCGACCATGAAGGAGCCGGGGCAGTTGTAGTGGCCGTTCATCGGATAGCCGGCCTTGAACATGGCGGCCACCGACGACATCTTGAACGTCGATCCGGGCGCGAACTCCCCCTTGATCGCCCGTGAGACCAGCGGCTTGCCGGACCTGCCGGACAGCAGCCGCTCGTACTCCTCCTCGCCGATGCCCCCGGCCCAGACCACCGGGTCGTAGGAGGGCGCGCTGGCGAGCGCGACGACGCGGCTGGTCCGGGCGTCCAGCACCACCGCAGCCGCGCCGTCGGCCTTGGGCGCGGCCTTCATCGCCTCGGCGATGGCCCGCTCCGCCACGGCCTGCACCCTGGCGTCGATGCTGGTGATGAGCGTGTGGCCGGCCTTGCCCTGCACCTCGTGCTCGACCCCGAGCACCCGGCCGAGCCGGTCCACCTGGACCCGCCGCCATCCCGGGGTGCCCCGCAGCTCCTGGTCGTACACCGACTCCAGGCCGTCCCTGCCCGCCATGTCCACCCCGGAGAACTCCGCCTTCAGTCCCTGGCGCCGTTCCAGCTCCTCCTTCGTGACCGGCTGCAGGTAGCCGAGCGCCTGCACGGCCGCTCCGCCGCCCGGGTGGTCCCGTACGGCCTGCACCTCGGCCGTGACCCCCGGGAACATCTCCTGCCGCTCCAGGATCTGCAGCGCCTCCGGGGTGTCCACGTCGGCGTCGACCGGGATCGGCTGGTGCGGCGAACCCGCCCAGCACGGACGGGAGACCCGGGCGTCGCACGGGCGGAGCCGCAGCGTGAGGTCCCGCGGATCGCGGCCCAGCACCGATCCCAGCCGTGCCATCACGGCCGCCCCCTTGTCCTTCATCCGGCCCAGTTTCGTCCGGTCCACCGAGACGACCAGCGTGGTCCGGTTGCGGACCAGCGGCCGTCCGGCCGAGTCGAGGATCTGCCCCCGGACGGCGGGCACCACGACGTCGCGGGTGCGCGTCTCGGTCGCCGCCGCCGCGTACTGCGCGCCGTGCACCACCTGCACCTGCCAGAGCCGCGCGGTGACCACCGCCAGCAGCAACACCAGCAGGACCTGCACCACGGCCAGCCTCCGCCGCATATGGATCATGGACGGCCTCCTGCCAGACGTCCCGCGCGCCGCGCGCCCCGTTCCCGGCTCCGGACCCGGGAGCGGTCCCGGCCCCGGACGACCCTCGTCGCCGCCCACACCATGGGCGGCGCGGCCAGCACGTTGTAGAGCATCACCGGCAGCAGTCCGCCCGTGAGCGCGACCACCCCGGCCTCGGCGCCGCCGAAGACCACACCGACGACCACCGCGACCACCGGCCCCAGCGCCGCGCAGCCCAGCGCCACCGCCAGCCCGGCCTCCGGGCGGCTCTCCGCCCAGCGCCCGGCCACGAACCCGACCAGGCACAGCACCAGCGCGTACTGCCCCATCTCGTGGGCGGCGGGCGGCAGGAGGTCCCCGAACAGCCCCGCGGTGAACCCCATCACCGCCCCCGCCCGGGCCCCGCGGGCCAGGGCGTACCCCACCACCGCGAGCAGCACCAGGTCGGGCGCGGCGTCACCGGGCAGCGGCAGCCGGTTGACGAAGGTCACCTGGACGGTCATCAGCAGCAGGACCAGGCCCGCGGAGAGCGCGTCGCGGTTCACCGTCCGGCTCCGTTCTGCCCGGCGGGCGGCAGCACCGCGTCGCGCGGATCGCGCGCCGGCGGCCGCACCACCACCCCCACCACGTTCAACGCGGTCAGATCCGCGTACGGCCGGGCGTACGCGATCCTGGTGAGCTCGCCCGGAGTCGCCTCCACCCGCTCGACGACCCCGATCGGCACCCCCGCCACGTACGGCACGCCGCGCTGCGAGCCGAAGCTCACGATCCGCTGGCCCCGGGTGATCGGCGTGGCCGAGTCGAGCAGCCGGAAGTGCAGCAGCCGCCCGTTCTCCCCGGCCCCCCGCACCACTCCGATCTCGCCGCTGCCCTCCAGCCGGGCGCCCACGGACGAGGCGGGGGCGCTGATCAGCGCGGCGGTCGAGGTGGACGGTCCCACCTGGACCACCCTTCCGACCAGGCCGTCGCCGTTCAGCACCGTCATCTCCGGCCGCACCCCGTCGGCGCTGCCCACGTCGAGCTCCACGGCCTCCTCGAAGCCGGGCACGTTCCTGCGGGCGATCACCTGCGCGGGCACGACCTCGTAGCCGCCGAGCCCCGCCGTGCCCAGCAGGCGGTGCAGCTCCGCCGAGCGCCGGTGGTCCAGCGCCTGCGCGGCCAGCGCGTACCTGAGCCGCTCGTTCTCCCCGCGCAGCTCCTCGACCCGGCGCTGCGCCTCGGGTGCGGCCGCCACCGCCTCGAAGAAGCGGACCACCGGCCGCGCGACACTCGCGCCCGCCTGTTCGACGGCGCCGAACACCGCCGTGCCCGCGCCCCGGAGCGGGCCGAGGGGGGAGTTCTCCCCCGACCTGTGGTCGACCGTCATGAGCACCAGGGCCGAGGCCAGCAGCAGCCCGACCGTCGCCCGTGCCTGCCGTGTGTCCTTCATCAGCGTCTCGGCTCCGGGACGAGGACCTGCTGCAGCGCCTCGAAGTCCTCGACGCACTTGCCCGTGCCCAGCACGACCGAGTCGAGCGCGTTGTCCACCAGGTGGATCGGCATCCCCGTCTCGTCCCTCAGCCGCTCGTCCAGGCCCCGCAGGAGCGCGCCGCCCCCGGTGAGCACGATCCCCCGGTCCATCAGATCTCCGGAGAGCTCCGGCGGGCACTTGTCCAGCGTGGTCTTGACCGCGTCCACGATCGAGTTCAGCGGCTCCTCTATGGCCGCCCGGATCTCCCCCGCCGACACGACGATCATCTTCGGCAGGCCGCTGACCAGGTCGCGGCCGCGGATCTCGGCGTGTCCCTCCTCCGGCATGGCGCAGGCCGAACCTATCGAGATCTTGATCTCCTCGGCGGTGCGCTCGCCGAGCATGAGCGAGTGCTCCTTCTTGGCGAAGTTGATGATCGCCTGGTCCAGCTCGTCGCCGCCCACCCGGATCGACTGGCTGGTCACCATGCCGCCCATCGAGATGATCGCCACCTCGGTGGTCCCGCCGCCGATGTCGACGACCATGTTGCCGGTCGGCTCGTGCACCGGGAGGCCGGAGCCGATCGCCGCCGCCATCGGCTCCTCCACGATGTAGACCCGCCGCGCGCCCGCCTGGTAGCCGGCCTCCTTCACCGCGCGCTGCTCGATGGCGGTGATCCCGCTCGGCACCGCGACGATGACGCGCGGCTTGGCCCAGGGACGGCGGACGTGCACCCGCTGGATGAAGTAGCGGAGCATGCGCTCGGCGACCTCGAAGTCGGTGATGACACCGTTCTTGAGCGGCCGGACGGCCGTCACGTTGCCGGGGGTCCGGCCGATCATCCGCTTGGCCTCGATGCCGATCGCCACGATCTTCCCGGTGACCGTGTTGATCGCCACGACGGAGGGCTCGTTGAGGATGATGCCGCGGCCTCGCACGTAGACGAGGGTGTTGGCGGTGCCAAGGTCGACCGCCATGTCGCGGCCGAGGAATGCGAGCCTGCTGCCCATGGGGAAGCCGCCTTCCTTCCGTCGGTCATCGGCGAGAACTACGGAGCGAACTCGCTTTGTAACCGTATGTACCCATCCCTATCCGCAATGAGCCGTCCTGTCCCAGAAAATCTCACGTTCAGTCACATGCATAAGGCCCCGCCGTCCCAGCTGGGATGGCGGGGCCTTACGGGGCCTGCGGAACCGGGAGCCTAGAAGCGGTCCGGGAAGAAGATCTTGATCTCGCGGGCGGCGGACTCGGGCGAGTCCGAGCCGTGGACCACGTTCTCGCCGATCTCCAGGGCGTGGTCGCCGCGGATGGTGCCGGGAGCGGACTTCACCGGGTCGGTCAGACCGGCCAGCGCACGGAACGCCTCGACGGCGCGGGGGCCCTCGAGCACCAGGGCGACGAGCGGACCGGAGGTGATGAACTCGACCAGCTCACCGAAGAACGGCCGCTCCGAGTGCTCCGCGTAGTGGGCCTTGGCGGTCTCGGCGTCCAGGGTGCGCAGGTCCATCGCCACGACCTTCAGGCCCTTGCGCTCGACACGGGCGATCACGTCGCCGATGAGACCGCGCGCGACACCGTCGGGCTTGATCAGGACAAGAGTCCGCTCGGACACTGAAGTTCTCCTTTGAACGGGATGGGACCGCAGACTTGCGGTGAACGGGCGCAGTTTACCGTCCCCGACCGGTTTCCCCGCGATCGGCGGGCCCGTCCTCCCCGGAGTCCTCCGGCGAGGGCATGGGAGAGGGCACCACCGGCCCCGTGCCGGGTCCCTCCGCGACCTCCGGCTCCTCCGGAGAGCGGCTCCCCTGCTCGTCCGCCGCCGGACCGACGCCGGGCCGCTCCCCGGCGGCCGGACGTTCCGGCTCCCCGGCGTGGTCCGCCGCCTGCGCGGCCTCCCCGGGCCCGGCCGCGCCCGGGACCCGCTCCTTCGCCCGGACGCCGGCCTGCTCCGCGTCGGCCGTACCCGGCCGGACCGCCGCCGACCGGCGCGCCAGGAGCGCGCAGAGCACGATCACGACGACCACCAGGCCCCCGCCGACCAGCGCCCACAGGTGCAGGGCGCTCACGAACGCGTCGACCAGCGCCTGCGAGGACGCGCCTCCCCGCGACCGCACGACCGCCTCCTTCAGGCGGGCGACCTGTATCCCGCTGCCCAGCAGGAAACCCACCAGCACCCCGGGGAAGAACAGCGACAGCGCGAAGAGCGAGGCGCCCACCCCGGACAGCCGCAGAGCGGAGGACAGGGCCACCGCCGAGCCGGCCGCCAGCAGGACGAACGGGGCGATCAGCACCGGACCGGCGGCGGCCGGGAGCAGGAACCTCACCGTGCACAGGCCGGCCACCACGAGCACCAGGCCGCCCGCCGCCGTCATGGGCATGACCGCGTCGTCCAGGCGGTTCGCCAGCACGGCGGCGGCCACCGCCGCCGCACCGGCCAGCACGAAGGCGGGCCAGAGCGCGGCCAGGCCCGGACCCCCCAGCCCGCGCAGCTCGACGTAGGTGACCTGGGCCGCCATCGACAGGATCACGACCCCGACCGTCAGCATGGTGTAGGCGAGAATGCGCCCGTCCGTCCCTTCGAAGGACCCCGCTGAGGCGAATCCCGCCAGCACGGCGACGGCCAGCAGCGCCGTGAGGATCACCAGCCCCGGCGACCAGTCGAAGGTGGTGCCGAAGGCCAGGAACGCGATGCCCACGGAGGGCACGGCGGCGAGCAGCAGTCGCTTCCGCTCCGCCGGACCCGGTCCGGGCAGCGCCGCCGCGTCCTGGTCGCCCTTGAGCCGCAGCACGAGATAGACGGCCGCGAGCGTGAGGGCGATCCCGGTCAGCAGCGGGTACGGCTGGAGCGTGACCCGCCACGAGGTGGCCGCGTCCAGCGGCCACAGGGCGAGCGCCTGCGCCGCCATGAGGCTCGTCGCGAGCATGCCCGCCCACACGGCCCGGAGCATGCGGGGCCGCTCCCACACCGCCACCAGCGTGGCGGGGATGAGCAGGCCCGCGCCGATCCCGTGCGCTCCCCGGAGGACGCCGACCGTCAGCGCCGAGTCGGCGAAGCCGCCCGCCGCATCGGCGACCGCGAGCAGCGTCAGCCCGGCCATCAGGACCGGGGCGGCTCGCAGTCGGCGCACGATCAGGGCGGCCAGCGGAACGGTCATCACCATCGAGGGCAACGCCAGCCCGTGCGCCCGGATCAGCTCGATCTGCGAGACGCCGGGCGGCAGGAGGGCCGCCACCACCGAGATGGTGTTCGGGATGGCGACGATCGCCAACGGAAGCGCCACCGCGACGAGCAGTCCGAGGACGACGTCGAGCAGCAAGGAGGGATGTGGCGCACGCGTGGGGACCGCAGGCTCGGCGGCCACCGTCCGCGTCGGCTGAGTTGGGGGGACGGCCATGTTGGCCGACTTTAGCGGGAAGTCACGCCCTCGACACGGTGAGCGACGAATATCGCCGTAATCCACAGCACGGCGAAGATCGCCCCGAGGAAGAACATCATCGGGACCAGCAGTCCGGAGACGATCGCCAGCACCTGGACGACGCTCCCGGCGACATAGGCGAAGGGGTGCTTGAGCAGGCCGGTGACGATGACGCACAGGACCGCCAGCCCAATGCCCACGGCCACCGCCGGCGCGGGGGCGACACCCTGAACGTTGATCGCCACGGGAGTGAGCAGTCCCGCGACGATCGCCTCCATCCCGAGCACGCTGGCGCAGAGCCGCCGCATGCCCGGCGTGACCGTGATCATCCTTCGCCCTTCCCCTGCGGACGGGCTCATCCGGCCTCGCCCGCCTTGAGCAGCAGCCGCGCGTCTCCGGCGGTGACCACCGATCCGGTGATCAGCACTCCCGCTCCCGCGAACTCCCCCGCCTCGTCCGCCAGTCCGATGCCGAGGTCGATGGCGTCGTCGAGCCGCTCGGCCCGGCGCACCCGCTCGGGGCCGAAGACGTCCCCGGTGAGCGCCGCGAGCTCGTCGACGTCCATGGACCGGGGCGAGGAGTTCCTGGTCACCACGATCTCGTCGACCATGGGCTCCAGCAGTTCCAGCATGCCCCGTACGTCCTTGTCCTCGAAGACCGCCACCACCGCGATGAGCCTGGCGAAGTCGAAGGACTCGTGCACGGCCTCCAGCGTCGCCTGGACGCCTCCCGGGTTGTGCGCCGCGTCCACGAGGACCGTGGGGCCCCGCCGTACGACCTCGAGCCTGCCGGGTGACCGCACCTGCAGGAACGCCTGCCGGACGAGCTCGGGATCGAGGGCCTCGTCACCGGCGGTCAGCGCCTCGACCGCCGCCAGCGCGCAGGCGGCGTTACCCGCCTGGTGCGCGCCGTACAGCGGGAGGAGGACCTCCTCGTAGTCCCCCTTCAGGCCCCTCAGGTGGAGCAGCTGCCCGCCGATCGCCAGTTCCCTGGAGACGACCCCGAACTCCAGCCCCTCACGCGCCACGACGGCCCCGGTCTCCGCGGCCCTGCGCATCAGCACCTCGGCCGCGGGAAGCTCCTGCTGGGCCAGTACGGCGGTCGCGCCCGGTTTGATGATGCCGGCCTTCTCCCCCGCGATGGTCGCCACGTCGGGTCCCAGGTAGTCGACGTGGTCGAGGGAGACAGGCGTGATCACGGCCACCGTGCCGTCGGCGACGTTGGTGGCGTCGAAGCTGCCGCCCATCCCCGTCTCGATGACCGCGACGTCCACCGGGGCGTCGGCGAAGGCAGCGAACGCCATCGCGGTGAGGGTCTCGAAGAAGGACAGCTTCCTGCCCTGCGCGTCGATCATCTCAAGGTAGGGCGCTACGTCCTGGTAGACCTCCGCGAAGCGCTCCTCCTCCAGAGGAACCCCGTCGATGCAGATGCGCTCACGCATCGAGATCAGATGAGGGCTGGTGAACCGGCCGACTCGGAGGTTCCTCTCCCGCAGGATGGTCTCGATCATTCGCGTCGTGCTCGACTTGCCGTTCGTACCGGCGACGTGAACGACCGGATACGCGTGCTGCGGTGAGCCGAGCACGTCCATGAGAGCGGAGATCCTGTCCAGAGTGGGCTCGAAGTTCCACTCGACGCCGCGCTGCATGATTGCTCGTTCAACCGCTCGATAGTCCACGTTCCCAGCCTACTGACTCGGGCGACGGGCTCCCGACCGCCCGGAAACCTGAGGACACCCGGAGGGCGGCAACCCGGGGAAACGGAAGAAGGGGGCCGCCCTCGAAGGACGGCCCACCCCGTCCCGGGACCACCCCCGGCTCCCGGGACCACACCCCGGAAACACCCCCGCGAAAACAAGAAAGGGCCGCCCCGAAGGGCGGCCCTCACTCAACAAATGTCCGGCGGCGACCTACTCTCCCACACCCTCCCGAGTGCAGTACCATCGGCGCTGAAGAGCTTAACTTCCGGGTTCGGAATGTAACCGGGTGTTTCCCCTTCGCCATAACCGCCGTAACCCCATGAAACACACAAGCAGATGCCTGTTGTCTCAGAATTGCCTAGTGGACGCGAGCAAGAACCCCGGTTTCGCGCTGCTCCGGACCCGGCGAGGATACAGAGCGCTGCAGAAACCAAGCATAAACTTTGAGGTCAAGTCCTCGGCCTATTAGTACCGGTCAGCTCCACACATTACTGCGCTTCCACCTCCGGCCTATCAACCCGGTCGTCTACCGGGAGCCTTACCCCTCACGGGTGGGAGACCTCATCTCAAGGCGAGCTTCCCGCTTAGATGCTTTCAGCGGTTATCCCTTCCGAACGTAGCCAACCAGCCGTGCTCCTGGCGGAACAACTGGCACACCAGAGGTTCGTCCGTCCCGGTCCTCTCGTACTAGGGACAGCCCCTTTCAAGTCTCCTGCGCGCGCAGCGGATAGGGACCGAACTGTCTCGCGACGTTCTAAACCCAGCTCGCGTACCGCTTTAATGGGCGAACAGCCCAACCCTTGGGACCTACTCCAGCCCCAGGATGCGACGAGCCGACATCGAGGTGCCAAACCATCCCGTCGATATGGACTCTTGGGGAAGATCAGCCTGTTATCCCCGGGGTACCTTTTAGCCGTTGAGCGACGGCGCTTCCACATGCCACCGCCGGATCACTAGTCCCAGCTTTCGCTCCTGCTCGACCCGTCGGTCTCACAGTCAAGCTCCCTTGTGCACTTACACTCGACACCTGATTGCCAACCAGGCTGAGGGAACCTTTGTGCGCCTCCGTTACCCTTTAGGAGGCAACCGCCCCAGTTAAACTACCCACCAGACACTGTCCCTGATCCGGATCACGGACCGAAGTTAGACGTTCAAAACGACCAGAGTGGTATTTCACCAATGACTCCACCCGAACTAGCGTCCGAGCCTCATAGTCTCCCACCTATCCTACACAAGACGCTCCAAACGCCAATGTCAAGCTGTAGTGAAGGTCCCGGGGTCTTTCCGTCCTGCTGCGCGTAACGAGCATCTTTACTCGTAGTGCAATTTCGCCGGGTCTGCGGTTGAGACAGCGGGGAAGTCGTTACGCCATTCGTGCAGGTCGGAACTTACCCGACAAGGAATTTCGCTACCTTAGGATGGTTATAGTTACCACCGCCGTTTACTGGCGCTTAAGTTCTCAGCGTCGCAGGCTTGCGCCCGCTAACCGGTCCCCTTAACGTTCCAGCACCGGGCAGGCGTCAGTCCGTATACATCGTCTTACGACTTCGCACGGACCTGTGTTTTTAGTAAACAGTCGCTTCCCCCTGGCCACTGCGGCCCCCACCAGCTCGGGGAGCAAGTCCCGTCACCAGCGAAGGCCCCCCTTCTCCCGAAGTTACGGGGGCAATTTGCCGAGTTCCTTAACCACAGTTCACCCGATCGCCTTGGTATTCTCTACCTGACCACCTGAGTCGGTTTCGGGTACGGGCCGCACTGATGCTCGCTAGAGGCTTTTCTCGGCAGCATAGGATCACCCACTTCGCCACAATCGGCTCGGCATCACATCTCAGGATACATGAGAGGCGGATTTGCCTACCTCTCTCCCTACCTGCTTACCCCAGGACTACCATCGCCTGGGATGGGCTACCTTCCTGCGTCACCCCATCGCTTACCTACTACCAGATCAGGCCAGGCGTTCACTCTGACACCATCCCCGAAGGGACGATCGAGTTAAGGACCCTTAGTATCACTGGATTCGATATGGGCGCATCACCACGGGTACGGGAATATCAACCCGTTGTCCATCGACTACGCCTGTCGGCCTCGCCTTAGGTCCCGACTTACCCTGGGCGGATTAGCCTGGCCCAGGAACCCTTGGTCATCCGGCGCAGAAGTTTCTCACTTCTGATTCGCTACTCATGCCTGCATTCTCACTCGCACGGCCTCCACAACTCGATCACTCGGCTGCTTCGCCGGCCGCACGACGCTCCCCTACCCATCCACACACCCAGACAGCTCACGCTGCCAGGCTCAATGTGTGAATGCCACGACTTCGGCGGTGCACTTGAGCCCCGCTACATTGTCGGCGCGGAATCACTTGACCAGTGAGCTATTACGCACTCTTTCAAGGGTGGCTGCTTCTAAGCCAACCTCCTGGTTGTCACTGCGACTCCACATCCTTTCCCACTTAGCACACGCTTAGGGGCCTTAGTCGGTGGTCTGGGCTGTTTCCCTCTCGACTACGGAGCTTATCCCCCGCAGTCTCACTGCCACGCTCTCACTTACCGGCATTCGGAGTTTGGCTGACGTCAGTAACCTTGTCGGGCCCATCGGCCATCCAGTGCTCTACCTCCGGCAAGAAACACGCGACGCTGCACCTAAATGCATTTCGGGGAGAACCAGCTATCACGGAGTTTGATTGGCCTTTCACCCCTAAACACAGGTCATCCCCCAGGTTTTCAACCCTGGTGGGTTCGGTCCTCCACGCAGTCTTACCCACGCTTCAACCTGCCCATGCCTAGATCACTCCGCTTCGGGTCTACAGCATGCGACTCAAACGCCCTATTCAGACTCGGGGTCCCTACGGCTCCCCCAGACGGGGTTACCTCGCCTCACACCCTCACTCGCAGGCTCAAGCTTCAAACGGCACGCAGTCACATCACGCACAGCAAGCTGTGCACGCTCCTACGGCTTGTAGGCACACGGTTTCAGGTACTATTTCACGACCCCTCACCGGGGTGCTTTTCACCTTTCCCTCACGGTACTAGTGCACTATCGGTCATCAGGGAGTATTTAGGCTTACCAGGTGGTCCTGGCAGATTCACACAGGATTTCTCGGGCCCCGTGCTACTTGGGATCCCCTCCAGCAGTCCAACAGGTTTCGCCTACCCGGCTCTCACGGTCTACGGCGTCCCTTCCCAGAGACTTCGACTACCCACTGGATTTCTCACTGCTTACGGTCTCGGCAGAAACCGTCAGAAGGTCCCACGACCCCGCACACGCAACGCCTGCCGGCTATCACACGCATACGGTTTAGCCTCATCCGCTTTCGCTCACCACTACTCACGGAATCACATGTTGTTTTCTCTTCCTACGGGTACTGAGATGTTTCACTTCCCCGCGTTACCACCAACCGCCCTATACATTCAGGCGGAGGCAACACCCCATGACGGGTGCTAGGTTTCCCCATTCGGACATCCCCGGATCAACGTCTGGTTGGCGACTCCCCGAGGCTTAACGCAGCCTCCCACGTCCTTCATCGGCTCCTGATGCCAAGGCATCCACCGTGTGCCCTAAAAAACTTGGCCACAAAGATGCTCGCGTCCACTATGCAAATCTCAAACAACAAACAGCCACCGACCCCACCCGCCACCAGACCCCGCCCTCACAGGCAAGCGGTATGACAGAAGATCGGCCCCGTCCGAGGATCATCACGAACCCCCGCCCCGACGACTCGGGGCGAGCCGGAACGCGACCTGCCCGCCATCCGGCGGGAGCCGCGCTCCGCAAGGTCCGTTTCCTCAGGACCCAACAGTGTGCTGCAGACCAGCCCCGACCCCCTGACGACCCCGTTCCCACTCCCATCCCCTCGAAAGAGGCGGGCGGTACTGGCGGCCCGGCGACCCGGACTGCTGACTAGCCAGTGCTCCACTAATGAGCGCGCCGTGTGCAGAACACTCGCCTGCAGTCACGGCATGGACCAGAACCGCTTGCGCAGGCCCTGGCCGGTGCTCCTTAGAAAGGAGGTGATCCAGCCGCACCTTCCGGTACGGCTACCTTGTTACGACTTCGTCCCAATCGCCAGCCCCACCTTCGACCGCTCCCCCCCACAAGTGGGTTGGGCCACGGGCTTCGGGTGTTGCCGACTTTCGTGACGTGACGGGCGGTGTGTACAAGGCCCGGGAACGTATTCACCGCAGCGTTGCTGATCTGCGATTACTAGCGACTCCGACTTCATGGGGTCGAGTTGCAGACCCCAATCCGAACTGAGACCGGCTTTTAGGGATTCGCTCCACCTCACGGTATCGCAACCCTCTGTACCGGCCATTGTAGCATGTTTGCAGCCCAAGACATAAGGGGCATGATGACTTGACGTCATCCCCACCTTCCTCCGAGTTGACCCCGGCAGTCTCCCATGAGTCCCCACCACCCCCGAAGGAGCGTGCTGGCAACATGGAACAAGGGTTGCGCTCGTTGCGGGACTTAACCCAACATCTCACGACACGAGCTGACGACAGCCATGCACCACCTGTCACCCGGTCCGAAGAGGGCCCTATCTCTAGAGCTTTCCGGGCGATGTCAAGCCTTGGTAAGGTTCTTCGCGTTGCGTCGAATTAAGCAACATGCTCCGCCGCTTGTGCGGGCCCCCGTCAATTCCTTTGAGTTTTAGCCTTGCGGCCGTACTCCCCAGGCGGGGCGCTTAATGCGTTAGCTACGGCGCGGAAACCGTGGAAGGCCCCCACACCTAGCGCCCAACGTTTACAGCGTGGACTACCAGGGTATCTAATCCTGTTCGCTCCCCACGCTTTCGCTCCTCAGCGTCAGGTAAGGCCCAGCAAGCCGCCTTCGCCACCGGTGTTCCTCCTGATATCTGCGCATTTCACCGCTACACCAGGAATTCCGCTTGCCCCTACCTACCTCTAGCCAGCCCGTATCGAATGCAGACCTGGAGTTAAGCCCCAAGCTTTCACATCCGACGCGACAAGCCACCTACGAGCTCTTTACGCCCAATAATTCCGGACAACGCTTGCGCCCTACGTATTACCGCGGCTGCTGGCACGTAGTTAGCCGGCGCTTCTTCTGCAGGTACACGTCAACTTCGTCCCTGCTGAAAGAGGTTTACAACCCGAAGGCCGTCATCCCCCACGCGGCGTCGCTGCGTCAGGCTTTCGCCCATTGCGCAATATTCCCCACTGCTGCCTCCCGTAGGAGTCTGGGCCGTGTCTCAGTCCCAGTGTGGCCGGTCGCCCTCTCAGGCCGGCTACCCGTCGTCGCCTTGGTGAGCCACTACCTCACCAACAAGCTGATAGGCCGCGAGTCCATCCCCGACCGAAAAAACTTTCCACCCGCAGGCCATGCGGCCGCGGGTCGTATCCGGTATTAGACCCAGTTTCCCGGGCTTATCCCAGAGTCAGGGGCAGGTTACTCACGTGTTACTCACCCGTTCGCCGCTCGAGTACCCCGAAGGGCCTTTCCGCTCGACTTGCATGTGTTAAGCACGCCGCCAGCGTTCGTCCTGAGCCAGGATCAAACTCTCCAAACAATGTCTGAACAGTTCCCATCCCGGCTGAAAGCATCCATGATGGATGATCCAACCAAAGGAATCCGTCCTCCCGACCCTCAGGGGTTCGGGTGGGACGGGGTTGTGCATCATGCACTGGCTTTTAGCACACTGTTGAGTTCTCAAGAAACGGACGCGTTCTCCGTCCGAGCGGACCGTGAGGCCACTCTCGCGGGGCGTTCCACTTCGTTGCGTTCCTATCTTACCGTATCGTCCGTTTCGTGTCAATCCGACCCGATTCGTCCGATCCCGGTCCGACCGGAACCACCCCGTTTCCGAGGCAACCCCTCTAACTTACCTCGACATCCCGTTCGTGTCCACTCGCGCGGCCACGTCCGATTTGCGGAGGTTTTGAGAGAGGAGAGGTGCAGGGGCTCGCCCTGCAAGAAGAAACCTTAGCAGCCTCTGCGGCTGACGTGACCAACTTCCCGGTAACAGGTGGGTCTTCCCAGCGCCAGAAGACTCCAAACACGAGGACGCGGGGTCAACAACCCCCCGCGTCCTCGTCTCATGCCGGTTCAGCGTCCCGGCCCCACCCTCCCGATTCAGCCGACGGGCAGCGCGGCCAGCTGAGCGGTGAGCCGGGCGATGTCCTGGTCGGCCTGAGCCGCACGGGCCCGGACCTTGCTCACCACGTCATCCGGCGCCTTCGACATGAACTGCTCGTTCCCCAGCTTCGCGGCCACCTGCGCCGCCTCCTTGCGCGCCGCCGCGAGATCCTTCTCCAGCCGCTTGCGCTCGGCGGCCACGTCGATGGCCCCTGCGGTGTCGATCTCCACGGCGATACCGCTCACGTCGAGACGCGCGGTCGCCGCGAAGGACTCCGACGGCTCGTCCAGCCGGAGCAGCGAACGGATCGCGCTCTCGTGGGTGGCCAGAGCCGTACCGGCGAGGGACAACCGCGCCGCCACCCGCTGGCCGGGCTTGAGCCCCTGGTCCGAGCGGAACCTGCGGACCTCGGTGACCAGGTTCTGAACCGCGAGGATCTCCCCCTCCGCCGAGGGGTCGCGCAGGGACTCCTCGGCCGTGGGCCAGGGTGCGACCACGAGGGACGGCCCTCCGGTCAGCGCCCTCCACAGTTCCTCGGTGACGAACGGCACCAGCGGATGGAGCAACCGCAGCAGAGCGTCGAGGACATGCCCCAGGACCAGCCGGGTGTGTTCCTGGCCCGCCGCGATCTGGATCTTGGCGAGCTCCACGTACCAGTCGCAGACCTCGTCCCAGGCGAAGTGGTAGAGCAGGTCGGAGGCCTTGGCGAACTCGAACTCCTCGAAGGCGGCGTCCACGGACGCCGTGACCTCCTGGAGACGGGAGAGGATCCACCGGTCCGCCGCGGTGAGCTCCGTCACGGGAAGCTCTCCGACCGCGGCGCCGTTCATCAGGGCGAACCGGGTCGCGTTCCAGATCTTGTTGCAGAAGTTGCGGGAACCTCCCGCCCACTCCTCGCTGATCGCCACATCGGAGCCCGGGTTGGCGCCGCGCAGCAACGTGAAGCGGGTCGCGTCGGCGCCGAAACGCTCCACCCAGTCCATCGGGTCCACGACGTTCCCGAACGACTTGGACATCTTCTTGCCGAACTGGTCGCGGACCATGCCGTGCAGCGCGACGGTCTGGAACGGCGGCCGGCCGTCCATCGCGTACAGGCCGAACATCATCATCCGGGCGACCCAGAAGAACAGGATGTCGTAACCCGTCACCAGGACCGAGGTCGGGTAGAACTTCTCCAGCTCGGGCGTCCGGTCGGGCCAGCCGAGGGTCGAGAACGGCCAGAGCCCCGAGGAGAACCAGGTGTCCAGGACGTCGGGGTCCTGGACGTAGCCCTCGGGCGCCTCCTCGTCCGGGCCCACGCAGACGACCTCTCCGGCCGGGCCGTACCAGACGGGGATGCGGTGGCCCCACCACAGCTGCCGTGAGATGCACCAGTCGTGCATGTCGTCGACCCAGTCGAAGTAGCGCTTGGCGAGCTCCGGCGGATGGATCTTCGTCCGGCCGTCCCGGACCGCGTCGCCCGCGGCCCTGGCCAGCGGCGAGACGTCGACGAACCACTGCAGCGAGAGGCGGGGCTCGACCACCGTCTTGCAGCGCGAGCAGTGGCCGACCGAGTGCAGGTAGGGCCGCTTCTCGGCGACGATCCGGCCCTGCTCCCGCAGTGCGGCGACCACGGCCGGCCGGGCCTCGAAGCGGTCGAGGCCCTCGAACGGACCGTGCGCGGTGATCACTCCGCGCTCGTCCATGACCGTCATCGACGGGAGCGAGTGCCGCCGGCCGATCTCGAAGTCGTTCGGGTCGTGGGCCGGGGTGACCTTGACCGCACCGGTGCCGAAGGCGGGATCGACGTGCTCGTCCGCCACGACCGGGATGCGGCGGCCGGTCAGCGGGAGCTCCACCTCGCGGCCGACCAGGTGGGCGTAGCGCTCGTCGGACGGGTGGACGGCCACGGCGGTGTCCCCGAGCAGCGTCTCGGCCCTCGTGGTGGCGACCACGATGGAGTCGTCACCCTCGCCGTACCGGATCGAGACGAGCTCTCCTTCGTCCTCGCTGTGCTCGACCTCGATGTCCGACAGGGCGGTGAGGCAGCGCGGGCACCAGTTGATGATGCGCTCGGCGCGGTAGATGAGCCCGTCGTCGAAGAGTTTCTTGAAGATCGTCTGGACCGCGCGGGAGAGCCCGGGGTCCATGGTGAAGCGCTCACGGGACCAGTCGACGCCGTCGCCGAGCTTCTTCATCTGGCCGAGGATCCGGCCGCCGGACTCCTCCTTCCACTGCCAGACCCGCTCGACGAACGCCTCACGGCCGAGGTCGTGCCGGGACAGGCCGTCCTTGGCGATCTCGCGCTCGACCACGTTCTGGGTGGCGATGCCCGCGTGGTCCATGCCCGGCATCCAGAGCGTCTCCTTGCCCGCCATGCGGGCCCGGCGGGTCAGCGCGTCCTGGATCGAATGGTCCAGCGCGTGCCCCATGTGCAGGACACCGGTCACGTTCGGCGGCGGAAGGACGATGGTGTACGGCTCGCGCTCACTGCTCGGATCCGCGGTGAAGTATCCCTCCGCTACCCAGCGCTCGTAGCTCCGGGTCTCCACATCGGCGGGTGTGTACTGGGTGGGCAGCTCTGGAGTCGTCACGGTGCCCAATTCTAAGGACGTCCGGACAGCCGTCGTCCCATCGCCCGGTGAGTCGCGGACGCGCGGACGGCTCACGCCCGTCTGTCCGGCGGCGTCCGGCCGGCTTCTCCCGTCCATGGACCTCTTCTCACCCGGTCCCGGACGCGACGGCGCCCCCGCGGTGATCCGCAGGGGCGCCGTCGTACGGGATCGGGTCGGGTGCCGGGGCTAGGCCGACTTCTCGCGCGGGGCCCGCTGCTTGCTGAGCTGGTCGCGCGGGACGAGCGTCGGGTTGACGTGCTCGAGCACCGACTCCCGGGTGATGACGACACGGGCCACGTCCTCGCGGGACGGCACCTCGTACATCACCGAGAGGAGGACCTCCTCCAGGATGGCCCGCAGGCCGCGCGCGCCGGTGCCGCGCAGGATCGCCTGGTCGGCGATGGCCTCGAGGGCGTCCTGGGTGAACTCCAGCTCGACGTTGTCGAGCTCGAAGAGGCGGCGGTACTGCTTCACGAGGGCGTTGCGCGGCTCGGTGAGGATCTGGATGAGCGCCTCGCGGTCGAGGTTGTGCACGCTCGTGATGACCGGGAGACGGCCCACGAACTCGGGGATCATGCCGAACTTCAGCAGGTCCTCGGGCATCACGTCGCCGAAGATGTCGGAGGAGTCGATGTCCTCCTTGGAACGGATGATGGCGTTGAAGCCGATGCCCTTCTTGCCGATCCGGGACTCGATGATCTGCTCGAGGCCGGCGAAGGCCCCACCGCAGATGAACAGCACGTTGGTGGTGTCGATCTGGATGAACTCCTGGTGCGGGTGCTTGCGTCCGCCCTGCGGCGGCACGCTCGCGGTGGTGCCCTCCAGGATCTTCAGCAGCGCCTGCTGCACGCCCTCGCCCGAGACGTCGCGGGTGATCGACGGGTTCTCGCTCTTGCGGGCGATCTTGTCGACCTCGTCGATGTAGATGATGCCGGTCTCGGCCTTCTTGACGTCGTAGTCGGCGGCCTGGATCAGCTTGAGCAGGATGTTCTCGACGTCCTCGCCCACGTAGCCCGCCTCGGTCAGCGCGGTGGCGTCGGCGATGGCGAACGGGACGTTCAGCATCTTCGCCAGCGTCTGGGCGAGCAGTGTCTTGCCGGAACCGGTCGGGCCCAGGAGCAGGATGTTCGACTTGGCCAACTCGAGACCGTCGTCACGACCGCGCTCGCCGGACTGCACCCGCTTGTAGTGGTTGTAGACCGCCACCGAGAGGGCCTTCTTCGCCTTGTCCTGACCGATGACATAGGCGTCGAGGAACTCGTAGATCTCTCTCGGCTTGGGCAGACTGTCCCACTTGAGCTCGGAGGACTCGCTGAGCTCCTCCTCGATGATCTCGTTGCAGAGATCGATGCACTCATCGCAGATGTATACGCCGGGCCCGGCGATGAGCTTCTTGACTTGCTTCTGGCTCTTCCCGCAGAAAGAGCACTTCAGCAGGTCTCCCCCGTCGCCGATGCGTGCCACCCCAGATACTCCTTTGCGTGGGACCGCCTGGCTGCCGCGGTCCGGTTCTTTCGAGACCGGTCGGAACCCGGTACGAAAAGTCATCCCGCTTAGGTTTCGACGTTACCGCCTTCTGAGCCCTCAGTGAGCCCTCTGACGGCGAGTCGCACCGGAAGGTGCCCAATTGGGCACCGTTCCGATGCAATCTACCTCCTCAGGAGGCGACAGCCTTGGCGAGCTTCTTGCGTGACGGGATGATGTCGTCGATCAGCCCGTACGCCTTGGCTTCCTCCGCGTTCAGGATCTTGTCGCGCTCGATGTCCTTGCGGATCTCCTCGGCGCCCTTGCCCGAGTGACGCGCCACCAGGGTCTCCAGGAGCGCGCGCATCCGCAGGATCTCGCGCGCCTGGATCTCGATGTCGCTGCCCTGCCCGCCGCCCTCGGTGGAGGGCTGGTGGATGAGCATCCGGGCGTTCGGCAGGGCGAACCGCTTGCCCGCCGTACCGCCGGCCAGCAGGACCGCGGCGGCCGAGGCCGCCTGGCCCAGACAGACCGTCTGGATGTCCGGCCGGACGAACTGCATCGTGTCGTAGATCGCCGTCATGGCGGTGAACGACCCGCCCGGCGAGTTGATGTAGATGCTGATGTCACGGTCGGGGTCGAGCGACTCCAGCGTCAGCAACTGCGCCATGACGTCGTTGGCGGACGCGTCGTCGATCTGCACGCCGAGGAAGATGATGCGATCCTCGAACAGCTTATTGTACGGGTTCATCTCCTTCACGCCGTACGACGTGCGCTCGACGAAGGAGGGGAGAACGTAGCGGCCGTTGATGTCTCCCGGCCGGATCAACTCACTCACGTTGTGTCCCTTCAGGAGACTGCGCCCTCGGAGGGCACCTGGCGGGCGCTCCGGACGACGTTGTCGATGAAGCCGTAGTCCTTGGCCTCCTCGGCCGTGAACCAGCGGTCGCGGTCGGAGTCGGCCTCGATCTGCGCCAGGTCCTGGCCCGTGTGGAACGCGATGCGCTCCGCGAGGGTCTTCTTGACGTAGAGCATCTGCTCCGCCTGGATGGCGATGTCGGCGGCGGTGCCGCCGATGCCGCCCGAAGGCTGGTGCATCATGATGCGTGCGTGCGGCAGGGCGTAGCGCTTGCCCCGCGCGCCGGCGCAGAGGAGGAACTGGCCCATGGAGGCGGCCAGACCCATCGCGACCGTGCACACGTCGTTCGGCACGTATTCCATCATGTCGTAAATCGCCATGCCGGCGGTCACCGACCCGCCAGGCGAGTTGATGTAGAGCCAGATGTCCCGCTCGGAGTCATCCGCTGCCAGGAGAAGCAGCTCGGCACAGATTCGGTTGGCGATCTCGTCGTTGACCTGGGTGCCCAGCACGATGATGCGCTCACGCAGCAGCCGCTGGTAGAGCTGGTCTTCGAGCCTGAACGAGCCGGTCGGCTGGCTCATCGACTCGGGCCCGGAGGCGGTCGGCTGGTAGAAGGTCGGCGGGCTGGTCACAGCGTCACCTTCCGATGCGTCGTAATCGATTGGCTTTGCTTGTGACCTTAACGCGCGGCGCCTACCGGACATGCCCCCTCCACGTGCTGTTCGCCGACAGCGCATGATGAGCCCCCGGCCGTCCCGGTGCCCGCCCGGAGGTTCCGCCGCGTCAGGAGGGACCCGCAGGCGCCGGTGGAGGGCGTTCCGGGCCCCCGGGAAGCGGCCCGTCCGCTGGTCCGCCCGCGGCTCCGGGAACCGGGCGCCCCCGGAAACCGGAACGGCGCCCCCGCCGTGCGAACACGGTGGAGGCGCCGCGGGTGTTCCGGCGGAGCGTTTGCCTACTCCTCGGTCTTCTCCTCGGCGGGCTCCTCGATGGGCTCCTCGCCGTTGATCTCGGTGTAGATGGCCTTGAGGTCCACCTCGTTGCCTGCCTCGTCGACGACCTTGGCGGCGTCCCCGATGACGCTCTTGGCCTTGTCGCGGACGATCTCGACCATGGCCAGGGTGAGCTGGTCGTTGTCGGCCAGGTGCTGGGCCAGCACGTTCGGGGCGACGTTCATCTGCATGGCGCGCCGCACCACGAAGTTGGTCAGCTCCTGCTCGCTGACACCGAGCTCCTCCGCCTTGACGATCTTGTCGAGGACGAAGCCGGTCTTGAGCGCCTTGGCGGAGTTCGCCTCGAGCTCGGCGTGGCGCTCCTCCTCGGTGGTCTGGTAGAGGCGGAAGTAGGCGTCCTTGCTCAGGCCGCTCTCCGCGATCTGG
The DNA here is from genome assembly GCF_015711595.1 of Planomonospora sp. ID91781. Lineage (NCBI taxonomy): Bacteria > Bacillati > Actinomycetota > Actinomycetes > Streptosporangiales > Streptosporangiaceae > Planomonospora > Planomonospora sp. ID91781. The sequence continues at coordinate 2,280,438 of NZ_JABTEY010000002.1, forward strand.
TGCTCGAGGTTGTGCTTGCGGTTGTCGAGCTCGGCCTTGAGCGCGCTCTCCGGGAGCGGAATGTCGATCTTGTCGAGGAGGGCGTCGAGCGCGTTCTCCCGCGCCTGCACGACCTGGTCGATGAGCTTGTTGCGGCGGATCTGCTCGCGGAGGCTGTCCTTGAGCTCGTCGAGGGTGTCGAACTCGCTGGCCAGCTGGGCGAACTCGTCGTCGAGCTCGGGGAGGACCTTCTCCTTGACGCTCTTGACGGTGATGGTCACCACGGCCTCCTCGCCGGCGTTCTCGCCGCCGACCAGGTTGGTGGTGAACTCCTTGACGTCACCGGCGGACATGCCGGCCAGCGCGTCGTCCAGGCCCTGCAGCACCGAGCCGGCGCCGACCTCGTAGGAGACGTCGTTGGCCTGCTGCTCCTCGATGTTCACGCCGTCGATGGCGGCGGCGAGGTCCATGACGACGAAGTCGCCGTTCGCGGCGGGACGCTCGACCCCGGTCAGCGTGGCGAAGCGCTGCCGCAGGCCGTCCAGCTGGGTGTCGACGTCCTCGTCGGACACCTCGGCGACGGGGACGGTGACCTCGAGGCCCTGGTAGTCGGGCACCTCGAAGTTCGGGCGGATGTCCACCTCGGCGGTGAACTCGACCTGCTCGCCGTCCTCGATCTTGGTGACCTCGATCTCCGGCTGGCTGACCGGGAAGATGTCGCTCTCGTCGACCGCCTGGCCGTACAGCTTCGGCACCGCGTCGTTGAGGGTCTCCTCCAGCACCACCGCGCGGCCGAAGCGCTGCTCGATGATGCGGGCCGGAACCTTGCCGGGGCGGAAGCCGGGAACGCGCACCTGCTGCGCGACCTTCTTGTAAGCCGCCTGCATGCTCTCGCCGAGCTCCTCGAACGGCACCTCGACAGTGAGCTTGACCCGGGTCGGGCTGAGCTCCTCGACAGCGGTCTTCACGGGGTGGTCTCCTTGATCAAGCTTCGAGTGATCGCGGGCGCGCGCCAATTCGTACGGCTATCGCGGCAAGCTCGCGCGCCGCGCCCACATGAGCGGCGCAGGGCACAGCCTCAGGAGATGCGGTTCGGGGCATGCTCCACTGCGGCGGGTGTCCAGCGCCACAGGCCAGTCTAGGGCAGACCCGTACCCCTCAGCGAACGGCGCGGGTCAGATCTCCTTGATGATGCGCCGGAGGATGTCGACGGTCTCACCGGGCGTGGTGCTCACCGCGCACAGGCGCTCCATGACCTCGCTGTAGCGGTCCACCTCCTCGGGCTTGTCGAGGTAGAGCGCGCTGGCGAGCTGCTCGACGTAGACGACGTCGGGAAGCTCGCTGTCGTGGAAGCGCAGCACGCTGAAGGCGCCGCCCTCCGCGCTGTGCCCGCCGAAGCTGAACGGCATCACCTGAATCGTGATGTTCGGCTGGCGCATCAGGTCCATCAGGTGCTCCAGCTGCGCCCGCATCACCTCGGCGCCGCCGATGGGGCGCCGCAGCGCCGCCTCGTCGATGACCGCCCAGAAGAACGGGCCGTCGGACCGCTCCAGCACCCGCTGGCGTTCGAGGCGCAGGTCCACCCGGCGCGCGATCTCCTCGGGCGCGATGCCGGCGCCTCCGGCGGTGATGATCGCTCTGGCGTACTCCTTGGTCTGGAGCAGGCCGGGCACGAACTGCACCTCGTAGGTGCGGATGCGGGCCGCCGCCTCCTCGAGGCCGACGTACGTCTGGAACCAGTTGGGGAGCAGGTCGTTGAAGCGGTGCCACCAGCCGGGCTCGTTCGCCCGGGACAGGAGGTCCATGACGGCCGCCCGCGCCTCCTCGTCCTCCACCCCGTAGAAGGTGAGCAGGTCCGCGACGTCGCGCTCCCGCAGCCCGACCCGCCCGAGCTCCATCCTGCTGATCTTGGATTCGGAGCCCCGGATCAGGTGGCCGGCCTCCTCCCGCGTGAGCCCTCTGGTCTCGCGCAGACGGCGCAGCTGGGAACCCAGGAGGATGCGCAGAGCTGTGGGACCCGATCCCTGCTGGGTCTGCGTCACTTCGCCTCCCTATTCACTTGGGCCAGCGCACACAGTGTCACCACTTCCGGCCGTTATGACAAGGCCTTGGGCGTGCGCCCTATTAGTCAGCCTTGTACCTTAAACGCACATGCCGCTGCACGCTGCAACTGCACGTGCATTTGGGTCTTGCAGGACCCGCCCGCGTGACTCATGATGGCTTGGTGCATATTGGGCTTATAGTGCACAAGCTTTGAAAACTCTCAACCGGCACGGAGAGCTCACGATGACAGCGGGAGGTACCGGCAGGATGGTGGAGGAGCCACGATCGGCTGCCGCCTGCCTGCAGGCGACTCGTGAGATCGGCTTCGATGAGCTGCTCGCGGCCGACCGCTCGGACTCGGCGGCCTGCCCGCTCCCCCGTCAGGCCGACTCCGTGAAGACCGCCCGGGACGTGACCCGCTCCACGCTGGACGACTGGGGGCTGTCCGAGCTCAGCGACGACGCCGCGTTAGTGGTTTCGGAACTCGTCACCAACGCCGTTCGCTACGCTCTGTGCCCGTCCGATCGGTCCGAGGCGCCGATCACCCTGATGCTGCTGCGGCTCTCGCCCCACGTGCTCCTCGCCGTGGCCGACCCCAGCGACACCCCGCCCGTCCCGAAGGAGCCGGACTTCGTCTCCGAGAACGGCCGCGGGCTCTACATCGTGGAGACCTACAGCCGCTACTGGGGCTGGGACCACCTCTCCCGCGGCGGCAAGGCCGTCTGGGCGCTCTTCAGCGGCACCGCCTGACGCCGGCCGCACGGCCCGGAGGAAAGAAGAACCCCGGAGGAGACGGGAACCGGGCGCCGGTCGGAACCGGCGCCCGGTCGATGTCGGGGTGACAGGATTTGAACCTGCGGCCCCCTGCTCCCAAAGCAGGTGCGCTACCAAGCTGCGCCACACCCCGGCGGTCGGGTACGCGCACGGTCCGGATCTCCGGTACGATTACGCCCTGACGACCGGATGAAGTCTAGACCAGACCAACACCGGATCGCGCGGACGTAGCTCAATGGTAGAGCCCCAGTCTTCCAAACTGGCTACGCGGGTTCGATTCCCGTCGTCCGCTCTCACGAAGAAGGGCCAGGTCACCGGGTAACCGGAGACCTGGCCCTTCTTCTTTCCGGCGAATTCTCCGATCTCTCACACCGGCCCGCCCGGATCTCTCACACCGGCCCGCCCGCCCGCCGGCCGGTCAGCCGCTCGCCGGACCGCTCAGCCACTGCTTGAAGCGGAGGTCCTCGACGAACGCGGTGTCCGGGACCTCCTCCACCGGATGGGCCTCGACCGTCTCCTCGGGCGGCACCCTCTCGGGGAGCCGCCTCCAGTCCTTCTCTGTCTCCACGGCTCCAGCGTACGTCCGCGGCGGGCGCCGTACCGGGGGAAGAAGAGGCGCGGTGCGTCCTCGAAGGACAAAAGGGAAACGCGTGGACCACGGCGGGTGAGGTGAACGACACTGAGAGCAGCGACCCCTGGAGGCGAACCGTGTCCGAGGCCACCCGAGTGCTGCTCGACGAGTCCCGCATCCCGCGCAACTGGTACAACATCCTGGCCGATCTCCCGGCCCCTCCCCCGCCGCCCCTGCACCCCGGCACGCGGCAGCCGGTCGGTCCCGACGACCTGGCCCCGCTCTTCCCGGCGGAGCTGATCGGCCAGGAGGTCTGCACCGACCGCTTCGTCCCCATCCCGGACGGCGTCCGCGACGTCTACCGGCTCTGGCGGCCGACGCCGCTGATCCGCGCCCGGCGGCTCGAACGCTCGCTCGGCACCCCGGCCCGGATCTACTACAAGTACGAGGGCGGCTCCCCGTCCGGCTCCCACAAGCCCAACACCGCCGTCCCCCAGGCGTACTACAACGCCCGCGAGGGGGTCCGCCGGCTCACCACCGAGACCGGCGCCGGGCAGTGGGGCTCGTCCCTGGCGTTCGCCTGCGCGCAGTACGGCCTCGACTGCGAGGTCTGGATGGTCCGCGCCTCCTACGACCAGAAGCCGCACCGCCGGTCCCTCATGCGGGTGTACGGCGCGACCGTGCACGCGAGCCCGTCACCGGAGACCGTCTCGGGCAGCAAGATCCTGGCCGAGGACCCGGACTCCCCCGGCAGCCTGGGCATCGCGATCAGCGAGGCCGTCGAGGTGGCCGCGGCCGCCGCCGACACCCGGTACGCCCTGGGCAGCGTGCTCAACCACGTGCTGCTCCACCAGACGGTCATCGGCGAGGAGGCGATCGAGCAGCTGGCGGCGTTCGGCGAGGTGCCCGACCTGATCGTCGGCTGCACCGGCGGCGGTTCCAACTTCGCCGGGCTCGTCTTCCCGTTCCTGAGGGAGAAGCTGGCCGGGCGGATGGACCCGGTGATCCGCGCGGTGGAGCCCGAAGCCTGCCCGTCGCTGACCCGGGGCGTCTACGCCTACGACTTCGGTGACGCCGCGGGGCTCACCCCGCTGCTGAAGATGCACACGCTCGGCCACGGCTTCGTGCCCGACCCGATCCACGCGGGCGGGCTGCGCTACCACGGCATGTCCCCGCTGATCTCGCACCTGTACGAACTGGGCCTGTTCGAGGCGGTGGCCAAGGGGCAGACCGAGTGCTTCGAGGCGGGCCTGCGCTTCGCCAGGACCGAGGGGATCGTCCCCGCCCCCGAGCCGACGCACGCGCTGGCCGAGACCGTCGCCGAGGCGCTGCGCTGCCGGGAGACCGGCGAACCGAAGGTCATCCTGACCGCGCTGTGCGGGCACGGGCACTTCGACCTGAACGCCTACGACCGCCACCTGGCGGGGGAGATGGAGGACTTCGCGCTGCCGCAGGAGCGCATCGACACCGCGCTGGAGGAGCTGCCCGTCACCTGAGAGCGGCGACCGGCCGCGCCTTCCGGCGCGTCCCCGGACCCGGACGAGACATCCGGCGGTTTCTCAGGTAAACATGAGACTCCATCGTAGATCATTCTTTACGCTTGACCCGAGCCGGAGTCAAGCACACGGGAGGGACGTGTGACGGAGAGCGACCAGGTCCGGGTGCCGTTCAAGTCCTTCCTGCACGCGATCTCCATCGAGAACGTGCCCGGCACCGGTGGTGCCTTCGTTCCCGAGCCGCGGTGGGACGAATGAGCACCGACGCCCCGGCGGAGCGGGCCGACCACCGCTTCGTGACCAAGACCCCCGCGACGGGCGAGGTCCGGATGGGCAGCCCGGCCTCCGTGCACGAGCGCTTCTCGCTGCTCAACGCCGCCAGCAAGCGCATCGGCACCACCCTGGACATGTTCGAGACGGGCCGGGAGCTGATGGAGGTCGCCGTGCCGCGCTTCGCCGACGCGGCCGGCATCCTGGTGCAGGACCGGCTCGTCACCGACGGCGAGTTCCCGCACCGCAGCACCGACGGCTCGGCGCTGGTCCGGCGTCTCGCGGTCGGCGTGGCGTCCGCCGTCCCCGGGGAGTACGCCCGGGCCTTCCCGGTGGACGAGGTCACCGTCTACGACGCCTGGACGCCGTACGCCAAGGTGATGGCCACCGGCAACCCGATCCTGTACCCCCGGCTGGGCGCCCGCACCGCGCGGGAGATCGGCCGCGCCTGGAAGCGCGACGAGGTGACCAGGGTGCTGGAGGACAGCTCCTTCCTGGTGGTTCCGTTGAAGGCGCGCGGCCGGGTGCTGGGCTTCGTCGTCTACACCCGCCGGCCGGACAGCGACCCCTTCGACGAGCAGGACGTCGCGCTCGGCGAGGAACTCGCGGCCAGGACCGCGATCTGCCTGGACAACGCCCGGCTCTACGGCCACGAGCGCCGGACCGCGCTGACCCTGCAGAGCAGTCTGCTCCCCTCCGACCTCTACCAGCCCCTCGGCCTGTCCATCGCCTCCCGCTACCTGCCGGCGAGCGACCTGGCGAGCGTCGGCGGCGACTGGTACGACGTGATCCCGCTGCCGGGGTGCCGGGTCGCCCTGGTGGTCGGCGACGTGATGGGGCACGGCACCCGGGCCGCCGCCACGATGGGCCAGCTCCGGGTGGCGGCCCGCACGCTGGCCAGCCTCGACCTGAGCCCCGGCGAGGTGCTGTTCCGGCTCAACCGGATGAGCCAGGACCTGGACGGCAGCCAGATCGCGACGTGCGTCTACGCCACCTACGATCCGGTCACCCGGCTCTGCACGATCGCCCGCGCCGGGCACGTGCCGCCGGTCCTGGCGCACCCGGACGGCACGACGGAGATCGTCGAGGTGCCCGCGGGCCTCCCGCTCGGCATCGGCAACGACCCGGTCGAGACCGCCTCGCTCACCCTGCCGCACGGCTCCGTGCTCGCCCTCTACACCGACGGCCTGGTGGAGAGCCGCGACCGCGACATCGACGAGGGCATCGGCGCGCTGCGGCAGTTGCTCTCCGGCCGGGGCGAGGAGCTGGGCAAGGACCTGGAGGAGGTCTGCGACCTCACGATCGGCGCCCAGCGGCCGGGACACGAACGCGACGACATCGCGCTCCTGCTGGCCCGGGTGCGCGAGCTGTCCGAGAACGAGGTCGCCGTGCTCGCGCTCCCGCCGGACACCCGTTCGGCGGCGAAGGCGCGCGGCTTCGTCCGCGCCACGCTCTCCGAGTGGGGGCTGGATTCCGTCTCCGACGGCACCGAGCTCATGGTGAGCGAGCTGGTCACCAACGCGGTCCGGCACGGTGCGGGGCCCGTCGGGCTCCGGCTGCTGCGCGGTCCGAGCCTGGTCTGCGAGGTGGCCGACCGCTCGCCCTCGATGCCGGTCATGCGGGAGGCCGCGGGCACCGACGACAGCGGCCGCGGCCTGCAGCTCATCAACTGGATGGCCCACCGCTGGGGGACCCGTCCGACGCCCCAGGGGAAGATCGTCTGGGTGGAGCAGAAGCTGCTCTAACACCGCTCCAGGACACCCGGCGCCGGACGCGGGCCGCGTGACGACCGCGGTACGGCCCCCTGCCCGGGGCCCGGAGCGCCCGTCCGGTCATGCCCGACGGGTGCGCTGACTACTGGCGCTCCACGGGTTACGGTCGAATCGATGATTCGGGAGGGCAGCACATGACCATCGACATCCGGGAGGCCTACCGGCGGGCGCTGGACGACTTCGGCGCCCTCGTCCACCGGATCGCACCCGGGCAGTGGGAGAACCCGACGCCGTGCGCGGGCTGGGACGTCCGTACCCTGGTCAACCACGTGGTGAGCGAGAGCCTGTGCGTGCCCGAGCTGTTCGCCGGGCGGAGCGCCGCGGAGATCGGCGGCGCCTTCGACGGCGACCTGCTCGGCGACGACCCGCTGAAAGCCTTCGACGCCTCGGCCGCCGCCGCCGTCCAGGCGACGGGTGAGGGCGGTTCCCTGACGGCCGTCGTCCGGCTCTCGTTCGGCGACGTGCCCGGCGCGGAGTACATCACCGAGCTGTTCGCCGACGCGCTCATCCACACCTGGGACCTGGCCCGGGCGATCGGTGCGGACGAGCGGCTCGACCCCGAGCTGGTCGAGGCCTGCGCGGCCTGGTTCGCCGACGCCGGGGACGACTACCGGCAGGCGGGCGTCATGGGCGATCCGCACCCGGTGCCCGCGGGCACCGGCCTGCAGGCCAGGCTGCTCGCCGCCTGGGGCCGCGCCGGCTGAGACCGCGCCGTGCCCGGAGACGGCTCCGGCGGAGGCCCCGGCCCGGGAACAGACCGACGGAGGCTCCGGTCCCGGCCCGGGACGCTGCGGCTCCGCGGGCCCCGTGCGGTGCCTCCGGTGGGAGCGCAGCGCCCGGCGGAGGCACCGGGTCCGTGACGGGGCACCGGGTGCGGTGCGCTACCGCGCCGCGGGCCGCTTGCCGTGGTTGGCCTTCCGCTTCTTCCTCGCCCGCGCCTTGCGCGCCCGTCTGGCCATGTGCGACCGCCTCCGTCCGTGGATCCGGGTCCGGCCTCCACCGTCCCCCGGGAACGCGCGCCGTACAAGGCCCAAGTCGCAGGCCGTCCGGCGGCCGCCCTTAGAGTCCGGGCATGAGCTCTCACCTGATGGCCCGCTGGCGCGCCCTGACCGGCCCCGGAGCCGACCGGCTCGGTGCGGACCTGATCGCCCGGTACGGCGAGCCGCACCGCAGATACCACACCACCGCCCATCTGGAGGCGGTGCTCGACCACGTCGACGCGCTGGCCGGGCATGCCGGAGACCCCGACCTGGTACGGCTCGCGGCCTGGTTCCACGACGCCGTCTACGATCCGCAGCGCGGCGACAACGAGGAGCGCAGCGCCCGGATGGCTGAGCGGGCCCTGCCCGAGCTGGGGCTGCCGGCCCCGGCGGTCGCCGCGGTGGCCCGCCTGGTCAGGCTCACCGTCACCCACGCCCCCGAGCCCGGGGACGCGGACGGGGCCGTGCTGTGCGACGCCGACCTGGCGATCCTGGCCGCGCCCCCCGAGGTCTACGCCGCCTACGCGGCGGCCGTGCGCGAGGAGTACGCCTTCGTCCCGGACGAGGCGTTCCGGACCGGGCGGGCGGCCGTGCTGCGCTCCCTGCTGGACCTTCCGGCGATCTTCCACAGCGCGGGCGCCTCGGTGTGGGAGATCGCCGCCCGGGAGAACATGCAGGGGGAAATCGCCCGCTTGTGAGGATTATCCAGCACAAACACACATCTTCCCTGCATCGCGATGTGGTAATTTGATGGAAGTTGTTTGATTAAGGAGTGGGTCAATGCTCGCCCAACAGCGGCAGCAGGCGATTCTGGAGCGGGTGCGCAGCAGCGGCGGCGTCCGCGTCGCCGATCTCGTCCGGGAGCTCGGCGTGTCCGACATGACGATCCGCCGGGACCTGGAGGTCCTCGCCGAGCGCGGCCTGCTGGAGAAGGTCCACGGCGGGGCCACCGCCGCCGGCCCCGGATCGACCGAGGAGCCCGGGTTCGCCGCCAAGTCGGCCCGCCAGCAGCCGGAGAAGGAGGCGATCGCCCGGCAGGCGGCCCGGCTCGTCCGGCCCGGCACCGCCATCGCGCTCTCCGCGGGCACCACGACCTGGACGCTGGCCCACTTCGTCACCGACGTCCCCGAGCTGACGGTCATCACCAACTCGATCCGGATCGCCGACGTCTTCCACCGCTCGCCCCGCGCCGACCGCACGGTCGTGCTGACCGGTGGCGTGCGCACCCCCTCCGACGCGCTGGTCGGACCGGTCGCGGTCGCCGCGATCCGCGGGCTGCACGTGGACACCCTCTTCCTCGGGGTGCACGGCATGAGCTCCCGCGCCGGGTTCACCACGCCCAACCTCCTGGAGGCCGAGACCGACCGCGAACTGGTCGCCTCCGCGCACCGCCTGGTCGTGCCCGCCGATCACACCAAGTGGGGCACGGTCGGGATCAGCACCATCGCCCGCCTGTCCGAGGCGCACGTCGTCATCAGCGACCCCGGACTGCCCCAGGAGGCCCGCGAGGAGATCTCCGCCCAGACGGGCGAGCTCGTCATCGCCGAACCGGAGCAGGACAGGCAGGTGGCGGGCCGGTGAAGCGCACCCTCACCCACCTGGCCGACGGCCGGGAGCTGTTCTACTTCGACCGGTACGACGACGCGGACCGCGGCGCCGTCGACGAGCGCGAGCTGCCGCCCCGCCCGGCTCCCTCGGAGCTGCGCTACGACCCGCTGACCGAGGAGTGGATCGCGATCGCGGGGCACCGGCAGAGCCGGACCTTCCTGCCCCCCGCCGACCGGTGCCCGCTCTGCCCGTCGGCCCCCGGCCGCCTCTCCGAGATCCCCGCCTCCTCCTACGACGTCGTCGTCTTCGAGAACCGCTTCCCCTCGTTCTCCACTCCCCCCGGCACCCACGATGATCCCGGCGGCCACGCCGGGGCGGGCGTGATCGGCGGGACCCGCCCGGGTCTGGGCCGCTGCGAGGTGGTCTGCTTCACCTCCGACCACGACTCGTCCTTCTCCTCGCTCTCCCCCGCACAGGTCGAGCTGGTCATGGAGGCCTGGATCGACCGCACTGCGGAGCTGTCCGCGATCCCCGGAGTGGAGCAGGTGTTCTGCTTCGAGAACCGGGGAGCGGAGATCGGCATCACCCTGGCCCACCCGCACGGCCAGATCTACGCCTACCCCTACGTCACCCCGCGCACGAAGCTGACCCTGCGGGCCGCCGAGCGCCACCGGGAGCGGACCGGCGGCAACCTGTTCGCCGACGTCCTGGCCGCCGAACGGGAGGCCGGGGTGCGGGTGGTCGCCGCCAACGAGCACTGGACGGCGTTCGTCCCGGCCGCGGCCCGCTGGCCGTTCGAGGTGCACGTCTACCCCCACCGGCGGGTCGCCGACCTGAGCGGGCTGGACCGGGCCGAGCGCGCGGCGTTCGGCCCGCTCTACACCGGCGTGCTGCGCCGGCTGGACGGGCTGTTCGGCGTGCCCATGCCGTACGTCGCGGCCTGGCACCAGGCGCCGGTCAACGTCGGGCGGGACCTGTCGTACGCGCACCTGGAGCTGTTCAGCATCCGCCGGGCGCCGGACAAGCTGAAGTACCTCGCCGGGTCGGAGGCCGCGATGGGGGCTTTCGTGAACGACGTCCCGCCCGAGGAGGCGGCCCGTCTCCTGCGCACGGCGATCACGGATTGATCACTGCATGGTCTCGGCTTGGAGTCGCATGACCATCTCATTACCACTACTATCCTTCAGTCATCGGCTTCAACAGCAGATATGCCTAATCCCGGGCGCCTCGCCCGGGAGCCGGGGAACCACCGCATCTGGGGTGAACCACATCAGTGGAAGGGCTTCCTCCAGCCCGAACCCGTCAGCTAACCCGGCCGGCTGAAGGAGAGGAGAGTTCGTGGCGGCTGCGTCGCCCGCGTCGTCTGCGTCACCTGCATCGCCGATGTCCCCCACGTTCCGTCACCGCGTGGCCGCGGCCGTCTGCCTGGTCTCGGCGCTCGGCCTCACCCTCGGCGTCCCCGCCGCGGGCCTCGCGGAGCCCAAGCCCACCGAGGCGGAGCTCCGCAAGGACCTGAAGAGGCTCGGCAAGAAGGTCGACGGGCTCATCGAGGCCTACGCGGCCAAGCGGGAGTCCGTGCGCAAGGCGGAGAAGGCGGAGAGCGTCGCCAAGGACAACCTCCGCAAGGCGGAGAAGACCTACCAGGAGGCCAAGCAGGAGGTCGACTCGATCGCCCAGCTCCGCTACCAGAGCAACTCCGGCGACCTGCCCGTGCTGCTGTTCTCCGGTGAGGGCGACATGGCCGCCGCCGCCGTGATGGAGCAGCTCGTCGCCCAGCAGTCCGCCTACCTGGAGGGCTTCGCCGTCAGCAGGGACCGCAGGAAGCAGGCCGCGGAGCGGGCCGCCCGGCTCACCGAGGACCTCCGCGAGGAGGCCGAGGAGGTCGAGGACCGGCGCGAGGAGGCCGAGAAGGTGATCCGCGACATCAAGCGGAAGCTGGACCAGCTGGTCCCTCTCGGCTCCGGCCGCCGCGCGGACGGCAGCTGGGTGCCCCAGCTGCCCAACGGCCCCGACAACATCACCGACCGCACCCGGAACATGCGCGACGTCGTCAAGCGGCGCTTCGAGTTGACCCACACGGTCGGCTGCTACCGGAGCATGAACGACGGAGGCGAACACCCCCTGGGCCGTGCCTGCGACTTCATGATGAGCACCGGTGGGGCGATGCCCTCGGCCGCCGGCCTCAGGCTCGGCGACGAGATCGCCGCCTGGGTCCTGAAGAACAGGGGCAAGCTCGGCGTCAAGTACGTGATCTGGCGCCAGCGCATCAACCACGGCTCCGGCTGGCGCTTCATGTCCGACCGCGGCGGCAACACCGCCAACCACTACGACCACGTGCACATCTCGATGCTCTGACCCGCCGCCCCCGGCCGGACAGGACTTCCAGCCGGGGACAAAACGGTATGACAGTGGTCGGGCGTGCGGGCAGGATGAGGACCCATGACTGACAAACGGGTCAATCCCCCCTTCATCGCCGATGAGACGTCCATGCTGCACAGCTGGCTGGACTGGCACCGCGAGACCCTCGCCGTCAAGTGCGCCGGCCTGACCGAGGAGCAACTGCGGCTGCGCGCCGCCGCGCCGTCCGCGCTCTCGCTGCTGGGCCTGGTCCGGCACCTGGCCGAGGTGGAGCGCTACTGGTTCCGCGAGATCCTGATGGGCGAGGACGTGCCCGACCTCTTCTGCACCCGGGAGGACCCCGACGGGGACTTCGACAACGTGGAGACCGCCTCGGCCGAGGAGGCGTTCGCCCACTGGCGGACCGCGATCGAGGACGCCCGGCGCCTCGCCGCCGGGCTGCCGCTGGAGACCGCGGGCAAGACCCTGCGCAGGGGCGAGGAGGTCTCACTCCGCTGGATCCTGGTCCACATGATCGAGGAGTACGCCCGGCACAACGGCCACGCCGACATCATCCGCGAGCACATCGACGGCGTCACGGGCGAGTAGCCGCGCCCCGGGCCGGGTCTGCGGTCCCGCCGTCCGGGACCGTGCCGGACCGGGTGCCGGGAGGGGGCGCCACCGGATCACCGGGCGCCGGGACCGTACCGGACGCCACCGGCGTGTCGGTCCCGCCGCCCTCCAGCGCCCCGCCGCCCTCCAGCGCCTCGGCGATCAGGCGGTCGAGGGCGGCCGAATCCGCCGGACGGGCCGTGGCCGCCTCGGCGAACCGGGTGAGCAGCCGGGCGAACGCCTCCCGGTCCGCCCGGTCCCAGCCGGCCATCAGGCCGTCGAGGTAGGCCCTCCGGTAGCGGACCACCGCCTCCAGGACCCTGCGTCCGGGCGCGCTCAGCACCAGCCGGGCCCGCCTGGCGTCGACCTCGGACTCCTCACGGGTCACCAGGCCCGCGCCGATCGCGTCGTTGACCAGCCTGCTCGCCGTGGACGGGTCGACGTCGAGCTGCTCGGCGACGGCCCCCACGGTCACCTCGGCGACGTCCAGGCTCAGCTTGTGCACGGCGTGCACGACCATCACGTTGGACATCTGCACCGGCCGCTGCGGATCGGCGGCCTTGCGCGCGCGCAGCGGCCGCGACCATATCCGGCGCAACCGGAACAGCGCCACGTCGATCACCGCTCCGGGCGTCCCGTCCTCCACGGCCCCACCCTATCGGCGGCCCGCCGCGGCGGGCCGCGCCCGAAGCCGGGTCAGCCGGCCAGGCGGATCGGGTTGACCAGGTCGGCGTACATCAGCAGGCCGGCCATGATGATCATCGTGAAGGCCAGCACGTAGGTCAGCGGGAGCACCTTGGCGATGTCCACGTGCGCCGGCTCGGGCCTGCGGGTGACACGGGCGAAGCCGCGTTTGACCCCCTCCCAGAGACCGCCGGCGATGTGGCCGCCGTCCAGTGGGAGCAGCGGGATCAGGTTGAACAGACCGATCGCCAGGTTGAAGCTGGCCAGCAGGCTGACGAAAACGGCCGCCTTGTTCTCCAGCGGGGCGTCGGAGGCCGCGATCTCGCCGCCGATGCGGCTGACGCCGATGACGCCGATAGGGCCGTCCTTGTCGCGCTCCTCCCCGGAGAAGGCGGCGTTCCAGACGCCGACCATCTTCTCCGGGAAGCGCAGCAGCGCGGCGGCGGTCCTGGAGGTGATGTCCCCCATGTGCACGACCACGGCGCCGAAGTCCTGCTTCTCGATGACCTGCTTGGGGCTGACCCCCAGGTAGCCGACCCGCTCCGTCTTGCCGGGCTCGTCGAGGGACTCGCGGTCCTGGGCGATGAGGGTGGCCGTGACGGTCATCGGCTGCCCGTCCCGGGTGATGCCGATCTGCACCGGCCCGGCGCCGCTGCCGCGGATGGCGCGGGTCGCCGCCTCCCAGGTGGCTGCGGGCCTGCCGGCCACCGAGACGATGACGTCACCGGGCCGCAGCCCCGCCGCGGCGGCGGGACTGGCCGCGTCGGCGGCGGTGCACTCGGGGTTGGCGGCGTACTGGGCGGCGGTCTTCACGCACGCCGGGACCGAAGCGATCTCCGTCTTGTGCACCGTGACGCCGAAGCCCATCAGCACGACGGCGAACAGGACGAAGGCCAGCACGAAGTTCATCGCCGGGCCGCCCGTCATGATGATGACCTTCTGCCACCAGGGCTTGCGGTAGAAGACGCGGTCCTCATCCCCCGGACGGACCTCCTCCAGCGCGACCTCTCGGGCGTTCTCGATCAGGCCCTGCCACGGGCCGGTGGAGACCGAGCGCACCTTGCCCGGATCGTCGCCGGCGCGGGGCGGCAGCATGCCGATCATGCGGATGTATCCGCCGAGGGGGATCCACTTGACGCCGTACTCGGTCTCGCCCCGGCGGCGCGACCACATCGTCGGCCCGAAACCGACCATGTACTGCGTGACCCTGACGCCGAACAGCTTCGCCGGCACGAGGTGGCCGATCTCGTGCAGTCCGATCGAGGCCATCAGTCCCAGAAGGAAGAGGACGATGCCGATCAGGAAAAGCAGGTCCACAGAGGTTCCCCCTGGTCGCGGATTTACCAGCAATGCCCCATAAGAGACTAGCCGAAGCCCCTGCCACCGGGACCGCGCTCCGGAACCGCGAGCGGGTCAGGGCCGCCAGATGAGGATCAGCGCGCAGTCGTCGTTGTGCCCCGACGACATGGAGGTGACCAGGTTGCGCGCCCCGCCCGCGAAACCCGAAGGCAGCAGCCGCTCGGCCTCGCCCAGCAGCCGGTCGAGACCGGCGTCGATGTCACGGCCCGGCTGCTCGATCAGCCCGTCGGTGTAGAGCATGAGCGCGTCGCCCTTGCGGAGGGTCCCCCGGTCGGGCTCGCAGTGCAGGTCCGGGACGACCCCCAGGACCACCCCCTTGGCGGAGGAGACCCGCCAGGTGCCCGTCCCCGCCTCGAACGTGACCACCGGCGGGTGCCCGGCCGAGGTGATCTCGTACTCGCCCGTGGCCAGGTCGATCCGGACGTGGACGGCGGTGACGAAGCCCTCGGCCTCCCGCTGACGGTGCAGGTAGGCGTTGCAGGCGGGCAGGAAGTCGGAGACCGAGCCGAGCAGGCCGCCGAAGGTCCCCGACAGCATCAGGGCCCGGGTGCCCGCGTCGACGCCCTTGCCCGACACGTCGACCAGGGCCAGCTCCAGCGTGTCGCCGTCGCGCGCGGAGACCAGGAAGTCGCCTCCGAAGGAGGAGCCCCCGGCCTGCTTGAGCACCACCTTCGAACCCCAGTCCTTGGGCAGCGGGGGGAGCTCGCTCTGCTTCTTGAGCCGGTCGCGCAGCTCCAGCAGCATCACGTCGCCGCGCAGTCCCTGCACGCCGAGCTGTCCCCGGGTGCGGGACATGAGGGCGGCCAGCACGGCGGTGAAACCGAAGGCCGCCAGCAGCCCGGGGCCGATGTGCGCCGGGCCGGCGGCGAAGCCGACGTAGGCCAGCGCGGTCACGGCCGCGCCGAGCAGCTTGGCCAGGCTCCGCAGCCGGAGCTGCAGCCCGCCGACCAGGATGACGGGGATCACGAGCGCCGGGGAGAACCACTCGACCGAGACGCGGGCGGCCAGTCCGCCGATCACCAGCGTCAGCACGATCAGCGTGATGAGCAGGTTGCGGTCGCGGGCCAGCGGCCCCCGGCGGAGGAACCGCACGATGGACACCAGGAAGGGGACCCGCACCAGGAACGCGCGGAGCCCTGCGGGGATCAACGGCGCCGGTCGGGAACTCATGATGCGCTCGACTGTAGCGGGCCGCCCGCCTTTTGGGCAGCCCACTTGACCAATGCCTTGATCATTAAGCACGTATATTCGATGGCCGGAAACGGCCGTTCTGCCTACCGTGGGAGGAATGAGTCTCACCCTGCGGCCGATGACAGAATCCGACTGGTCCGAATGGATCTCCGTCGACGAGGAGGCCTTCGGCAACGCCTTCCCCGCGCACCGCGTCGAACTGTTCCGCAACAACACCGAGTTCGACCGCTCGCTGGGCGCCTTCGAAGGCGGTCGGCTGGTGGGCGTCACCGCGGTGTGCAGCTTCACCATGACGGTCCCCGGCGGCCCGATCCCGGTCGGCGGGGTCACCGCCGTCGGCGTGCTCCCCTCGCACCGCCGCCGGGGCGTGCTGACCGCCCTGATGACCCGCCAGCTGGCGGACCTGCACGAGCGGGGTGAGGCCGTCGCCGCGCTCTACGCCTCCGAGGCGGCGATCTACGGGCGGTTCGGGTACGGCAGGGCCGCCGACACCCTGTTCTTCGACATCCCCACCCGCGGCACGGCCCTGGCCCCGCACGCCCCGGCCGATCCCGCGCTGCGCCTGCGGATCGTCAGGCCCGCCGAGAGCAGGGAGGTCTTCGAGAAGGTCTTCGAGGCCGCGCTCGACAGCCGTCCCGGCCTGTACGCCCGCACGTCCGCGCGCTGGGACGCGGTCCTGTCCGACCACGAGGCCGACCAGAACGGCGCCGGCCCGCTCCGGGCGGTCGTCGCCGAGGACGACGGCGGCCCGCGCGGCTACGCGCTGTTCCGGATCAAGGCGGGCGTCACCGAGCACGACGAGCCGGACGGCGAGCTGCGGCTGAAGGAGCTCTTCGGTCTGGACCCGGCCGCCTACGCGCTGCTCTGGCGGCACCTGCTCGAACGCGACCTGGTCGCGCGGGTGAAGGCCTGGAGCCGCCCCTCCGACGATCCGCTGATCCACCTGCTGGCCGAGCCGCGCCGGCTCCGCGCGGGCTGGCTCGACGACCTGTGGGTCCGGATCGTGGACGTCGAGCGGGCCCTTCCCGCGCGCCGGTACGCCGCGCCGGTGGACGTGGTGGTCGAGGTCGAGGACACCGTCTGCCCGTGGAACGCCGGCCGCTGGCGGCTGACCGCCGGCACCGGGGCGGCCCGGTGCGCGCCCACCGGGGAGGCCGCCGACCTGGTGCTGCCGGTCACCGCGCTGGGCGCCGCCTACCTGGGCGGCCGGTCGCTCACCGCGCTGCAGGCCGCCGGCGTCGTACGCGAGGCGCGGGCGGGAGCCGTACGGGAGCTGTCCGCGGCCCTGTCGTGGGAGCCGGCCCCCTGGGCGGGCCTGGTCTTCTGAGCCCCCGGCTCCTCGGGAGCCCGGCCCGCCGGTACGGCGGCGCCGGGTCGCCTCCGGGTTATGGTGGCGGCATGGCACTGCAGAGCTTGCAGATCACGGCGATCACCGCGATGCGGGCCCGGGACGTCTCCCGGCCCTCCAAGGAGCAGCAGGAGGCCGCCGACCGGCGGCCCCTGCGCGACGAGACCCCCCGCAGGGAGCCGGCGCGCAGGGGCCGGGACAGGTAGGGCGGGCGGAGCCGCGGCCGGGCGGCTACGGCAGCGGCGGGAGCTCCCCGGTCGCCTCGTAGGAGGCGAGCTGCTCGATCCGGCGGCTGTGCCGCTCGGCGCCCGAGTAGGGGGTCGACAGGAAGAGCTCGACGAACCTGGTCGACTCCTCCTGCGGGTGCATGCGCCCGCCGATGCTGATCACGTTGGCGTCGTTGTGCTCGCGGGCCAGTTTGGCGGTGTCCTCGCTCCAGGCCAGGGCGGCGCGGATGCCGCGCACCTTGTTGGCCGCGATCTGCTCGCCGTTGCCCGAGCCGCCGATGACGACCCCGAGGCTGCCGGGGTCCCCCGCGACGCCCTCGGCCGCGCGCAGGACGAACGGCGGATAGTCGTCCTCGGCGTCGTAGACGGTCGGACCGCAGTCGACGACCTCGTGGCCGTGCTCCTTCAGCCAGGAGACGAGGTGGTTCTTGAGCTCATAGCCGGCATGGTCGGCACCGATGTAGACACGCACGGGCCCAGTGTGGCAGGTGGAGATGTCCGGCCGGACCCCCACCCCCCGCTAGAGTAATGACCGGCCCGCCACAAGAACCCTTACATCCGGGAGCCCTCCATGCGCGACATCCGAGTGATCGGGGATCCGGTCCTGCGCACGCCCGCCGAGACGGTCGTGGACTTCGACCGCGACCTGCGCCGCCTGGTCGACGAGATGTTCGCCGCGATGTACTCCGCGCAGGGCGTCGGCCTGGCGGGTCCGCAGATCGGCGTGTCGAAGCGGATCTTCGTCTACGACTGCAGCAACCGCAAGGGCCATGTGATCAACCCCGAGCTGACGATCGACGACGACGCCGAGATGGTCGACGAGGAGGGCTGCCTGTCGGTCCCGAGCCGCGAGACGGGCAAGCCGCTCTACGCCAGGACCCCGCGCGCCTCGGGGGTCACCGTCACCGGGGTCGACCGCCTCGGCCGCCCGGTGCGGGTCCGGGCCCGCGGCATGCTCGCCCGCTGCTTCCAGCACGAGACCGACCACCTGAACGGCATGCTCTACGTCGACCGGCTGGCCAAGGACGCCGCCCGCAAGGTCCTGCTCCAGACGCCCTGACCCGGTCCCGTCCGCCGCGGCCGGGACCGCGCACCCGCCGCGGAGTCCCCGGGGCGGGCGCCCGCACGTCCGCCGCGGCCCGGGACCCGCTCCCCTCCCGGAGAGGTCGGAGCCCGCGACCCGCCCGGAGAGGGGTCAGAGCTGGAGCGACTTGGTCTCCAGATACTCCTCCAGACCGAACTCCCCCAGCTCGCGCCCGAGACCGGACTGCTTGTAGCCCCCGAAGGGGGCCAGCGGGTTGAACCGGCCGCCGTTGATCGCCACCTGGCCGGTGCGCAGCCGCCGCGCCAGGGAGACGGCCCGGTTCTCGCTGCCCGCCCACACCGCGCCCGCCAGGCCGTACGGCGTGCCGTCGGCGATGGCGACGGCCTCGTCCTCCCCCCGGCTGTAGGGGATGATCGTCAGGACGGGACCGAAGATCTCCTCCTGCTCGATGACCATGCCGGGCTCCACCCCGGCGAAGACCGTGGGCTCCACGTAGAATCCCCTGCCCGCCGGGCGGTCGGCTCCTCCGGCGACCAGCCGGGCGCCCTCCTCCTGGCCCCGGTTGATGTAGCGGACGACGCGGTCGCGCTGCGCGGCGGAGACCAGCGGGCCGAGCCGGGTGGCCTCGTCGAAGGGGTCGCCGACGGTGTACTTGCCGGCGGCCGCCACGGCCAGCCTGACGGCCTCGTCGTACTGGTCGCGGTGGACGATCATGCGGGTCCAGGCGGAGCAGGTCTGGCCGGAGTTGAGGAAGGCGTTGGCCACTGTCGCCTTGACCGCCGTCGGCAGGTCGGCGTCCGGCAGGATCACGCTCGCCGACTTGCCGCCGAGCTCCAGCGCCACCCGCTTGACCGTCTCGGCGGCGAGCGCGGCGACCCGGCGCCCGGCCGCGGTGGAGCCGGTGAAGGAGACCATGTCCACGCCGGGGTGCGCGGCGACGGCCTCGCCGACGACCGGGCCGTGACCGCTCACCATGTTGAACACCCCGGCGGGCAGCCCCACCTCGTCGAAGACCCCGGCCAGCGCGAAGGCCGCCAGCGGCGCCACCTCGCTGGGCTTCAGCACGACCGTGCAGCCGGCGGCGAGCGCCGGTCCGACCTTGCACACGATCTGGTGGAGCGGGTAGTTCCACGGCGTGATGGCGCCGACCACGCCGACCGGCTCCCGCAGGATCCAGGAGTTGCCGATCCTGCGGGTGTCGAACTCGTAGGCCTCGGCCAGCCGGGCGTAGGAGTCCAGCACCCCGGCGGGCATCAGGGTCTGCACCTTGAGCGCCATGCCGTAGGGGGCGCCCATGTCGGTGGAGATGATCCTGGCTATCTGGTCGGAGCGCTCCCGGATGAGCGCGGCCGCCGCGGCGAGGACCTTGGCCCGCTCGGCGGGGGGCGTGGCCGACCACCGCGGCAGGGCCGCGCGGGCGGCGGCCACGGCCGCCTCCACGTCGGCGGGCGACCCCGCGGGGACCCGGTCGATCAGTTCCTCGGTCGCGGGGTTGACGACGTCGATGCTCGCGCCCGACGCCGACGGCCGCCATGCTCCGTCCAGATAAAGGTGACGCATTCCCTCATCCTTGCGCGAGGACCGGGGGGAAGGCGAGAGTCCCGATCGCTACGCGGCGTGTTCGTCGCATCACCGACCGTCAAAGGCGCGGCTGGATGCTGTCCGTCGCTTCGTCCGCCAAGAATACGGAGGAGCGTCCCGGTCGGTGGTGAATAGCCGATATCCCGCACATTCGCCATGTCTCGTCGCATCTCACCGTGCATGAGGGGAGCACCGCTCCCCTCACGTCTCATCGCACGCGCGAGCGGCACCGCTTCCGTCGCGCGCACGCACGCACGCATGCACGTACGGACGGACGCATGCCGTACGGACGGACGGACGGCACGGCTCCTGTCGCGTTCCGTCGCACGTGCGAGCGGCACGGCTCCCGCCATGCGCCGTCACGGCACGAGGGAGTACGGCTCCCGTCGCACGCGCGGCCGGTTCCCCGGCCGCGCGGCCCACCGGCTCAGCCGGACATCGACATCCGGGTGCGTCAGTCGAAGATCGGCGGCCGGGTGCGGGAGCGCTTCAGCTCGAAGAAGCCGTCGAATCCGGCGACCAGCCGGACGCCGTCCCAGAGCCTGCCCGCCTCCTCGCCCTTGGGCGCGGGCGAGATGACCGGGCCGAAGAACGCGACGTCGCCGACCGCGATCACCGGGGTGCCGACCTCCTGGCCGACCCGGTCGATGCCGTCGGCGTGCGAGGCGCGCAGTGCCGCGTCGTAGGCGTCGGAGTCCATCGCGTCGGCGAACGCGCGGTCCAGGCCCGCCGCCTCGAGCGCCTCCTCCACGGTCTCGCGGAGGGTGTCGAGCTGCTTGACCCTGCCCTCGTTGTGGAAGCGGACGCCCAGCTCGGTGTAGAGCCGGCCGACCGTCTCAGAGTCGTGCTTCTCCTGCACCGCGGTGACCACCCGGGCCGGGCCGAGGGCCTTGCCGATCATCTCGCGGTAGTCCTCGGGGACGTCCTTGTCCTCGTTGAGGACGTACAGGCTCATGATGTGCCAGCGCGGCTCGATCGGCCGCACCTTCTCCACCTCCAGCAGCCAGCGCGAGGTCATCCACGCGAAGGGGCAGAAGGGGTCGAACCAGAGGTCCACCGGTGTGCGCTCGGTCATCGGTCGCTCTCTCCTCAAAGGATGTTCCTCCAGGGGACAACCCCTCGCGCGAGAGGTCGTATTCCGCTCGCGGGCGATCGCGCCGGGGATCTTCTCCGCCCTCCGGAGAGGCGGCCGGGCCGTCATCCGATCTTCCAGGCGACGATTCCCCGCCCCTCGTGGCAGGATTCAGAACAGTCCTCCAGCAACGGAGCGGAGGAAGTTGCGACGAGGGAGCGGTAGTGGCAGGCAATCTGACCCGTGACGAGGCCCGCGAGCGCGCACGGCTGCTCAGCGTGCAGTCGTATGCGGTGGAGCTCGACCTGACCGAGGGTGAGGAGCGCTTCGAGAGCGTCACCACGGTCCGCTTCACCAGCACCCGGGCCGGCGCTGAGACGTTCATCGACCTGGCCGGGGCCAAGGTGCGCAAGGCCGTCCTGAACGGCGCCGAGCTCGACGTGAGCACCTACGACCTCGAGACCGGCCGGCTCCCCCTGCCGGGCCTGGCCGAGAGCAACGAGCTGCGGATCGACGCCGACTGCTCCTACATGCGCACCGGCGAGGGCCTGCACCGTTTCGTCGACCCGGTCGACAAGAGCGTCTACCTGCACAGCCAGTTCGAGACGGCCGACGCCCACCGGATGTACGCCTGCTTCGACCAGCCCGACCTGAAGGCGACCTTCGAGCTGACCGTGCTCGCGCCCTCCCACTGGGAGGTGATCTCCAACGCGGCGCCCGACGAGATCGAGGACCTCCCCGAGCACCGCGGCAGGCACGGGGCCCTGCAGGCGTCCAAGCGCTGGCACTTCCCGCCCACCCCGGTGATGAGCACCTACATCACCGCGCTGTGCGCCGGGCCGTACCACAAGGTGACCTCCGAGCACGACGGCATCCCCCTGGGCCTGTACTGCCGGGCCTCGCTCGCCGAGCACCTCGACGCCGACAACATCTTCGAGGTCACCCGGCAGGGCTTCGACTTCTTCCACAAGGTGTTCGGCCTGCGCTACCCCTTCGGCAAGTACGACCAGCTGTTCGTGCCGGAGTTCAACGCCGGCGCGATGGAGAACGCCGGCTGCGTGACGTTCCTGGAGGACTACGTCTTCCGCTCCCGCGTCACCGACGCCGTCATCGAGCGCCGCGCCGAGACGATCCTGCACGAGATGGCGCACATGTGGTTCGGCGACCTGGTCACCATGCGCTGGTGGGACGACCTGTGGCTGAACGAGTCCTTCGCCACCTACGCCTCGGTGCTCTGCCAGGCCGAGGCCACCCGCTGGGGCCAGGGCGCCTGGACGACCTTCGCCAACGTGGAGAAGGCCTGGGCCTACCGCCAGGACCAGCTGCCCTCCACCCACCCTATCGCCGCCGACATCGTCGACATGCACGCGGTCGAGGTCAACTTCGACGGCATCACCTACGCCAAGGGCGCCTCGGTCCTCAAGCAGCTCGTCGCCTACGTCGGCCTGGACAACTTCCTGGCGGGCGTGCGCGACTACTTCAACGAGCACGCCTGGGGCAACACCGAGCTGTCCGACCTGCTGCGCGCGCTGGAGCGCACCAGCGGCCGCAACCTGTCGGAGTGGTCCAAGGAGTGGCTGGAGACCTCCTGGGTCAACACGCTGCGCCCGGCCTTCGAGGTCGACGAGGCGGGCCGCTTCACGAGCTTCGAGGTGTTGCAGGAGGCTCCGGCCGACTACCCGACGCTGCGCTCGCACCGCGTCGCCATCGGCCTGTACTCCTACTCCGGTGACGCCCTCGTCCGGGTCAAGCGGGTCGAGCTCGACGTGGTCGGCGCGCGCACGGCCGTGGCCGAGCTGGTCGGCGAGGTCCAGCCGGACCTGGTGCTGATCAACGACGACGACCTGACCTACGCCAAGGTCCGGCTGGACGAGCGCTCGCTGCGCACGCTGGTCTCCGGCGGCATCGCGAAGTTCGCCGGGCCCTCGGGGTCGCTGCCGCGCGCGCTGTGCTGGTCGGCGGCCTGGGACATGACCCGCGACGCCGAGATGGCCACCCGCGACTACGTGGCGCTGGTCACCTCCGGCATCGCCTCGGTCGAGGACATCACCGTCGTCCAGACCGTGCTGCGCCAGGCCCGCCTGGCGGTCCAGCAGTACGCCGATCCCGCCTGGCGGGCCGAGGGCCTGGCCCTGCTGGCCTCGGCGCTGCGCTCCCTGGTCGCCGCGGCCGAGCCCGGCTCGGACCACCAGCTCGCCTACCTCAACGCCCTGGCCGCCACGGCCGTCTCCGCCGACGACATGGCGTTCCTGAAGGGCCTGCTGGACGGCACGGTCGTCCTGGAGGGCCTGACCGTCGACACCGACCTGCGCTGGACCCTCACCCAGGCCCTGGTCTCCGGCGGCGTGCTCGGTGACGCCGACATCGCCGAGGAGCTGCTGCGCGACCCCACCGCGACCGGCGAGCGCGCCGCCGCCCTGGCCCGCGCCGCCCTCCCGACCGCCGAGGGCAAGGCCGGCGCCTGGAACGCGATCACCGAGGGCGGGCTGAGCGGCGCGCTGCTCCGCTCGACGATCGGCGGCTTCATGGACCCGCGCCACCCCGAGCTGCTGGAGCCGTACGCCGACCGGTACTTCGCCGAGATCGGCCGGATCTGGAAGTCCTGGACCTCCGACAGCGCCCAGAACTTCGCCAACGGTTGCTATCCGGCCCTGGCCGTCTCCCCGGAGACCGTCGCCAGGACCGAGCGGCTGATCGAGGAGAGCAACCCGCCGCACGCGCTCAGGCGCCTGCTCCTGGAGGGCGCCGACGGCGTCCGCCGCGCTCTGCGGGCCCAGGCCAGGGACGCGTCGGCCTGACAGACCGGACCGGCAGGCGCCCCCGCGGGAAACGGCGGGGGCGCCGTCGCGTTCCGGCTCCGGACGCTCCGGATGCTCCGGACGGCGGGGGCGCCGCCGTGCCCCCGCACCGGGCGCACCGGGCTCCGCACACGCTGCACACTCCGTACGCCGGGGGCGCCGCCGCGCTCCCCGAGACGGCGCCGGCGGTTCCGCGAACCGCCGGCCCGGGAAAAGCGAGGCCGTCCGCTGATGGATTCGGTACAGGACCTGCTCGTCGCGCTCGCCAGGCGGCACGCGTTCGCCGACCTCGAGGCCCTCACCGACGATCCCGAGGTCGCCGCGGTGTGCGAGTTCGGGCACCGATTGCTCTCCCTCGACGCCGAGGACTTCGCCGCCGAGGCCCGGCGGGTGCCCCCCGCCCTGCGGCGGCGCGCGCGGGCGTGCACCATGCCGCAGACCCCCAGGGAACAGCCGCGCGGCGCGCTGGAGTCGCTGCGCCCGGCCTACGGGCTGCTGCTGGAGGTGATCGCGATCCGCTGGGAGCGGCGCGAGCTCAGCCCCATGGTGGCCGCCCTGCACATCGCCAGCGAGTACCTCCCGATGCTCGCCTTCGAGTCGGTGCTCGGCCACGCGGGCGACCCGGTCCGCTGGCCCGCCGGGCTGAGCTCGCCCGGCAGCAGGTTCGGCGTGATCGGCGACCGCGAGTGCGACCACACCAAGTCCGAGCAGTCGGCCGCCAACCGGACCCTGCGGGTGGCCGTGGAACCCGCCGAGGGCTGGCGGGCCTACTTCGACCGCCAGCACAGCCAGGTCGCCGGCGCGCTGGCCACCTGCGTGTCCGACTGCCGCAGCCCCTGCACCGCGATGGACTGGGTGGCCCCGGGCCCGCGCGAGGACCTGGCCCTGCGCTCACGGGTGGCGCTGGCCTTCGCCGAGACCCCGCTGGTACGGCTCCGCCACGCGGCGCCGGTGGGCCACGGGTTCGGCGTGCCCTCGCCCGAGGAGGTCCTCGAGGCCTGGGAGCGCAGCCGGGTCCTGCTGGCCAAGAACGAGGTGGGCGGCGCGGCCGGGCGGGAGGACGGATTTCCGCTGCCGGGTCTGCCCAGCCTCTTCTCCGCCGTCGCCGCCGCCCCGGTGACCGTCTCGACGCTGCTGGAGGACATCACCGTCCACCTGGTCGGACTGCTGAGATCCGGCGGAGACGGGGCCTCGGGGCGGACGGGGGTTCTCTAGAGAGGAAACGTATGGATACCCGCTGCGGCGCACCCTCATGCGGGTGACCGTGGTCACAAAAGTGTGAGTTGGGGACTACTAGGCACCCTCTTTGAACTTCGGCTACCGTGAGTCACGTGGACTCCGGTCATGTGCCAGAAGACGGTAACAGCACGTCACCGCTCCGGGTCGGTGATCGCCGGGCCGAGGAGAGGCCGGCGGCTCGGCCCGTCGCGCCCGCGTCTACGTACGCGCCGACCGCCGAGCGGGCCTCCCTGCGCGGCCTGCTCGGCCATCCCCGCTACCGTCCGCTCCGCCGCCGGCTGCTGATCGCGGTCGTCGCGGGAGTGGCGGGGGGCTTCCTGCTCGCCGGCTGGCGCTGGGGGGTGACCGCCGCCGTGCTGGCCGCGATCGCCGACACGGTGGTGCGCGCCCGCTCGCACTCGACCGTGCCCGCCTGGCGGCGCGCCTCGGTCGCCGAGCGGCGCACCGAGGCGCAGCTGAAACGGCTGGAGCGCAGCGGCTACCGCACCCTGCACGCCCGCGCGATCCCGGACAGCGAGGCCCAGATCGACCATCTGGTCATCGGCCCCACGGGGGTCTACGCCGTCGACTCCGAAAAGTGGGACAAGCGGCTCCCGGTGCGGGTGCAGTCCCACCGCAAGCTGTTCCACGGCCCGTTCGACCAGAAGAAGCGCCTGGACGAGGCCCGCTGGGAGGCGAGCCGGGCGGCCGAGCTGATCGGCAAGGCCCTCGGCCGCGAGGTCGTCATCGTCCCCTCTCTCGCGATCTACGGGCCGCCCGTCCCGTGGAAGGTCCTCACCGTCCGCGAGGTCGACGTGTTCGACGGCTCGCGGGTCCGCAAGTGGATCACCAAGCGGGAGCGCTCGCTCACCGACGCCGAGATCCGGAAGATCTACGAGATCGCCGAGCGGGTCCTGCCCTCCCGCTATCCTGAGAGCTGACCCGTCCCCGTTCCCCGTCCCGGACGCCCGGTGGCCCCCGCCGCCGGGCGTTTCGCGTCTCTTCGGCGCCGCGGCCGCCGCGCCGGACGCGCTCCGGGCGTCCGCCCCGGGCATCGCGGGGGACGTCCGACACATGGACCGCGGGTCTCACCAGGCGGGCGCTGGCCGTACCATTTGAAGACTCAGCGTCGATGATGGGAGAAGCGTCATGCCGGCCCTCAGGTCTCGTACGGTCACTCACGGCAGGAACATGGCCGGAGCCCGGGCCCTGCTCCGGGCGACGGGCGTGGACGGCGGCGACTTCGGCAAACCGATCATCGCCGTGGCCAACAGCTTCACCCAGTTCGTCCCAGGGCACGTCCACCTGCGCGAGGTCGGCGACGTCGTCGCCGGGGCGATCCGCGAGGCCGGGGCGATCCCGCGGGAGTTCAACACGATCGCGGTCGACGACGGCATCGCCATGGGCCACGGCGGCATGCTCTACTCGCTGCCCAGCCGCGAGCTCATCGCCGACGCGGTCGAGTACATGGTCAACGCCCACTGCGCGGATGCGCTGATCTGCGTCTCCAACTGCGACAAGATCACCCCGGGCATGCTGCTGGCCGCGTTCCGGCTCAACATCCCCACGGTCTTCGTCTCCGGCGGCCCGATGGAGGCCGGCAAGACGGCGGGCCGGAAGCTCGACCTGATCGACCCGATGATCGCCGCCGCCAACGAGGACGTCTCCGACGCCGAGCTGCTGGAGATGGAGGAGAACGCCTGCCCGACCTGCGGCTCGTGCAGCGGGATGTTCACCGCCAACTCGATGAACTGCCTCGCCGAGGCCATCGGCCTGGCGCTTCCGGGCAACGGCACGATCCTGGCCACCCACAAGGCCCGCAAGAAGCTGTTCCAGGACGCTGGCCGGCAGCTGGTGGAGATCACCCGCCGCTACTACGAGCAGGACGACGAGAGCGTCCTGCCGCGCAGCATCGCCACCAAGGAGGCGTTCGAGAACGCCATGACGCTGGACGTGGCGATGGGCGGATCGACCAACACGATCCTGCACATCCTCGCCGCGGCCCGCGAGGCCCAGGTGGACTTCGGCCTGAAGGAGATCAACGAGATCTCGCTGCGGGTGCCGTGCCTGTGCAAGGTCGCCCCGGCCACGGACAAGTACCACATCGAGGACGTGCACCGGGCCGGCGGCATCCCCGCCATCCTGGGCGAGCTCGACCGGGGCGGGCTGCTCCACCGCGATGTGCCCACCGTCAACGGCGGCACGCTGGGCGACTACCTCGACGCCTGGGACCCGAAGTCGGCCGGCGCCCTGCCCGAGGCGCGGGAGCTGTGGCACGCCGCCCCCGGCAACATCCGGACCGTCAAGCCGTACTCCCAGGAGGCCCGCTGGGACTCCCTCGACCTCGACCGCGAGGGCGGCTGCGTGCGCGACATCGAGCACGCCTACACCCGCGACGGCGGCCTGGCCGTGCTCTACGGCAACATCGCCGCCGAGGGGTGCATCGTCAAGACCGCCGGGGTCGACGAGTCGATCTGGCGCTTCTCCGGGCCCGCGGTGGTCTTCGAGTCGCAGGAGGACGCGGTCGAGGGCATCCTGAACAACCGCGTCAAGGAGGGCGACGTCGTCGTCATCCGCTACGAGGGCCCCAAGGGCGGTCCCGGCATGCAGGAGATGCTCTACCCGACCTCGTTCCTGAAGGGCAAGGGGCTGGGCAAGGCCTGCGCGCTGATCACCGACGGCCGCTTCTCCGGCGGCACCAGCGGCCTGTCCATCGGCCACGCGTCCCCGGAGGCAGCCGAGGGCGGGACCATCGCCCTGGTCGAGGACGGCGACCTCGTCGAGATCGACATCCCGGGCCGCTCGATCGAGCTGAAGGTGCCGGAGCAGGAGCTGGCCGCCCGGCGCGAGCGGCTCCTGGCCGACCTGGGCGGCTACCGCCCCCGTGACCGCCACCGCCCGGTGACGGCCGCGCTCCAGGCCTACGCCGCGCTGACCACCTCGGCCTCCACCGGCGCCTCGCGCGACCTGTCCCAGCTCTCCCGGTAGGCGCATCCGCGCAGGACCGTCCGCGGGCGGTCCTGCGCGTTCCGGGTACGGCTCCGCCCGGGGACGGCGTCTCCGGGCACGCCGGGTACGGTCCCGCCCGGAGTACGGCCCCGCGCGCCTCCGGGCACGCCATCGGACGACCCGGACGGTGCACCCGGCCGGGCTCCCCATGACGGGCATCCGGACGGCGAATCCCGCCAGGCTCCATGACGGACATCCGAACCGAATCCGAGGTGACATTCCGGGCTTTCCCTTGGGTTACAGTCCTGAAGCCGGTAACTCTGTTCGAAAAATGTCGGTGCCCGTCCGTATTCTGTGGGTATGGCTACCGTCATGAAGCCCCCAGCCAGCCCGCTGACGACCGCCGAGATCGCCGCCCTCGCCCTGTCCCTGGCACACCTGGGGTCGGGCCCGCAGGCCGCCGCCGCCCGGCACGGCCTCCGCCACGCCTTCGAGCACCTGGAGCTCGACGACGACGTCACCGCCGCCACCCTCGCCACCCTGACCGAGCCGCTCCCCTCCGCCGTCGCCGACCGGGCCAGGACCATCGCGAGCGCGATCACGTCCCGGCTCGTGATCCGCCTGCACTACCGGGACGTCTCCGGCCGGATCACCGTCCGCGACGTCGATCCCGTGACCTGCATGGTCCACCGCGAGCACTGGTACCTCGTGGGCATGTGCCGCATGCGCGGTGCGATCCGGGCCTTCCGGTTCGACCGGATCATCGCCACGGAGCCCACCTTCGTCCCCGCCCGGCCGCATCCGGCCGAGCGTTTCCTGCCCTTCCAGGGCAAGCGCGCGGCGTGACCTTCCGCAAGCGGTGTGATCCCCTCGGGCACATCCGCTGAAGCGCCGCGCCGCGCGCCCCTGAGACGCCGGAACGCCGCCCCGTGAGCGCGGGGCGGCGTTCTCCCGTGCGGATCCGCGACCTGGACGCCGCTTCCCGGAGACTCCGGCCGGGGTCAGCCGCAGCAACCGCCACCGCAGCAACCGCCACCGCCGGCGGGCCTGGGAGCGGCGGCGCCGCCGGTCATGGCGACCGTGGACAGCAGCCGGACGGTGTCCTCGTGTCCCTCGGGGCAGAGCGCGGGTTCGTCGGACTTGGCCATCGGGCGCGAGAGCTCGAAGGTGGAGCCGCAGGCGCGGCAGCGGAAATCGTAGCGAGGCATGCCACCAGATTACTCAGGCCGCCGGGTTCCTCCCCCTTCCCGGAGCAGTCGTGACCCGGTCGTCGCGGAGACGTCACGGAATCCGGCGCGACGGCGCCCTCACCCGAATGCGATCGCGGCGTAGTCGGCGATCGCCCGGTAGCCGATCGCCTGGTAGACGGAGTTGGAGACCGGGTTGCCCAGATCGGCGAAGAGCAGCACCTCGATGGCGCCGGCGTCCAGCGCCTCGCGGGTCACCGCGCGCGTGACCGCCTCGCCGTACCCCCGGCCACGGAACTCCGGCGGCGTGTAGACCGGGCCGATCCGCGACATCGCGGCGATCGGCACGGAGAAGGCCGCGCACGCGACGGGACGCCCGCCGTCCTCCCACAGGATCAGCTCCTGCCGGCCGATCCGGCTGGAGACCACCGGCAGCATCTCTCCCGCCGCCCGCTCCCCCAGCGCCTCGAGGTGGAAGTCGGCGAACCAGGCCGCCAGAAGCTCACGGTCACCGGTGCCCGCCGTACGGGCGGCCCCGGGGACCGGGCGCCGGGGCGGAGTCACGATCTCCAGCCGGTAGAGGCGCTCGGGGACGCGCCGGGCCGCGGGCCGCCACCAGGAGGCGGCGAACGCCTCCGCCTGCGCCAGCGGCCCCTGGACCTCGGGGACCTCCCGCTCGGCCTCGATCAGCGCGGCGGCCAGGGACGGCACGGAGGAGGCGGGGAGGTCGGGCAGGAGCAGCCCGCGCGGCGGCGTCTGGAGCGCCGCGGCGACGGTCCGGCCGTCCTCCTCCAGCCAGGCCAGCAGCACGTCCCCGCTGTGGACGCCGGCGCGGATCGCGCGCAGGACGGTGAGCGGGACGGTGTTGCGGACCGGGTCGCGGAGCAGCCACGGCTCCGCCGCCCCGGCGAACACCTCTACGTCGGAGGTGAAGATCCATGCCATGCACCGATTGTGCCGACACGGACCTCGCCGGGGCGAGCGGATACGGGGCTGATCTCAGGCCGCGTTCTCCGCGAGGTACGGGGCCCACTGGGGGTCACCCACGACGTGCGCGCCGATAAGCCGCCAGTGCACGCCGCGCGGCACCACCGGGGCGACGTTCAGCGTCCAGCCCAGCTCCTCCAGCAGCCTGTCGGCCTTGCGGTGGTTGCACGTCGTGCACGAGGCCACGCAGTTCTCCCACGTGTGGGGGCCGCCGCGCGAGCGGGGGATCACGTGGTCGATGGTGTCGGCCCGCTGGCCGCAGTAGGCGCACCGGTAGTCGTCCCGGCGCATCAGCGCGGTCCTGGTCAGCGGGATCCGCGACCGGTAGGGGATGCGGACGTAACGACGGAGCCTGATCACCGACGGCACGTCGACCGTGCGGCTCGCCGAGCGGAGCACGGCGCCCCGCCCGTCGCGGTGCACGACGTCCGCCTTCTCCCGCAGCACCAGCACCACGGCGCGGTGCATGGGGAGGGTGGTCAGGGGTTCGAAAGTGGCGTTGAGCAGAAGGACCTGGCGCATCAGCGGGCCTCTCCCGCCGTGCGTCGCGTCGTCTCGGGGGGCACGCCGTCGCGTGCCCCGGTTGGCGGCCCCTCTTGGGGCCCGGGCGCTTCCGTCACGAGGACCTCCGCCGGACGGCCCAGCGGATGGTCACCACGGCACCGTCCTGGACCAAGTTTGACTTCTGGACCGGTGTGCCCGCCACTCATAAACGACTGGAGGGACTCCTGGTGCTTTTATGCCCCCATTACCTGTTCTTCACTCCTCCGAAGCTCGTTCGGTACGCCTGGCGCGCAAGCGGTGTCCCGTTGTCCGCCGGAGGTCGTAGGGTTCCAGCCATGACGCGACAGCCGTACCCGCCCGCCCGCCGTGACGACGTCGTCGAGGACCTGCACGGCACCCCCGTTCCCGACCCCTACCGCTGGCTGGAGGACCCCGACGACCCGGCCACCGCCGCATGGCTGGCCGCCCAGGAGAGGCTCTTCACCGCCGAGATGGGGGAGCTCCCGGGACGGGAGCGGTTCAAGGCCCGGGTCGCCGAGCTGCTGAAGTCCGGTTCGGTGGGCGCCCCGGTCTGGCGGGGCGAGCGGCACTTCTTCATGCGGCGCACCCCGGAGCAGGAGCACTCCGTGCTGTACACCGCGGACCCCTCCGGCGCCGAGCGGGCGCTGCTGGACCCGATGGCGCTGGACCCGACCGGGCTGACCACGCTGGACGCCTGGCAGCCCGACAAGGAGGGCCGCCTGCTCGCCTACCAGATCTCGGTGGGCGGCGACGAGGAGTCCAGCCTCTACCTCATGGACGTCGCGACCGGGACCCGCATCGAGGGTCCGATCGACCGGTGCCGCTACTCCCCCATCGCCTGGCTGCCCGGCGGCGAGGCGTTCTACTACGTGCGCAGGCTGCCCGCCACGGAGGTCCCCGCGGGCGAGGAGCAGTACCACCGCCGCGTCTACCTGCACCGGGTCGGCACCTCCACCGAAGAGGACGTGCTGATCTTCGGGCACGGCATGGAGAAGACCAACTACTACGGCGTCGGGGTGTCGCGCGACGGCCGGTGGCTGCAGATCTCCGCCTCCCGGGGCACCGCTCCCCGCAACGACCTGTGGACCGCCGACCTGGAGGCCTCCTCCCCCGAGGCTCCGGAGCTCGTCGTCGTCCAGGAGGGCGTCGACGCCCAGACCGGCCTGCACTTCGGCCGCGACGGCCTGCTCTACGTCTTCACCGACCGCGACGCCCCCCGCGGGCGGATCTGCGTCACCGACCCCGCCACGCCGCAGGCCGAGCACTGGCGCGACCTGATCCCGCAGGACCCCGAGGCCGTGCTCTCGGACTTCGCGATCCTCGACGACCTCGACCGGCCGGTCATGCTGGCCGGCTGGACCCGCCACGCGATCAGTGAGATCTCCGTGCACGACCTGGCCACCGGTGAGCGGACCGGCGAGGTGCCCACCCCCGGGCTGGGCACGATCGGCGGCATCAGCGAGCGACCGGAGGGCGGCCACGAGGCCTGGTTCGGCTACACCGACAACACCACGCCGCCCACCGTCCAGCGCTACGACGCCCGCACCGGTGAGACCTCCCTCTGGGCCGCCTCCCCCGGCGCCGTCGAGGTGCCCGCGGTCACCACCGAGCAGGTCGTCTACCGCTCGGCCGACGGCACCGAGGTCCACATGCTGGTGATCTCCCCGCCCGGCGCCGAGGGCCCCCGCCCCACGATCCTGTACGGCTACGGCGGCTTCGGCATCTCGATGACCCCGGGCTACTCGGCCTCGATCCTGACCTGGGTGGAGGCGGGCGGCACCTACGCCATCGCCCAGCTGCGCGGCGGAGGCGAGCAGGGGGAGGACTGGCACCGCGCCGGGATGCTCGCCGGCAAGCAGAACGTCTTCGACGACCTGCACGCGGCGGCCGAGCACCTGATCGCCGGCGGCGTCACCACCCCCGACCGGCTGGCCATCTCCGGCGGCTCCAACGGCGGCCTCCTGGTCGGCGCGGCCCTCACCCAGCGCCCCGACCTCTACGCCGCGGTGGCCTGCTCGGCCCCGCTGCTCGACATGGTCCGCTACGAGCTCTTCGGCCTCGGCGCGACCTGGAACGTGGAGTACGGCTCGGCCGAGAAGCCCGACGAGTTCGCCTGGCTCTGGTCCTACTCCCCGTACCACCGGGTCCGCGAGGGCGTCTCCTACCCGGCGACGCTGTTCACCGTCTTCCAGTCCGACACCCGGGTCCACCCGCTGCACGCCTGGAAGATGTGCGCGGCCCTGCAGCACGCCCAGGCGGCCGACCGGCCGGTCCTGCTGCGCAACGAGGCCGAGACCGGTCACGGCGCCCGCGCGGTCAGCAAGACCGTCGACCTCGCCGCCGACCAGCTCACCTTCCTCGCCCACCACACCGGCCTGACCGCCTGAGGGCTCCCCGCCCGTCCCGGCCGTCCGGAGCCGATTCCCCGCCCGCCGGGACGGGCGGGGACCGCCCTCGGTTCCGGCGGGAAACCGTCGGCGTCGGCGGTTACCGTCGAGGGGTGGACGAAGTCGTGACGACCGGCGGCCTGACCTACGCCGCAGCCGAGC
The DNA here is from genome assembly GCF_015711595.1 of Planomonospora sp. ID91781. Lineage (NCBI taxonomy): Bacteria > Bacillati > Actinomycetota > Actinomycetes > Streptosporangiales > Streptosporangiaceae > Planomonospora > Planomonospora sp. ID91781. The sequence goes on from NZ_JABTEY010000002.1 coordinate 2,313,540, forward strand.
CGAGCCCCGCCCTGCGGCCGTACGTCAGGCAGCTTTCGGCCTACTCCGAGCGCTACGACACCCCCCTCGAGCGTCGGCAGCCGCCGTTCGCCGGCATCGTGCTGATCTTCGGCTTCGGCGCGCCGCTCGGCCTGGACGGTCCCGGCGGGGCACGGAGGCTGGCGTCCTTCGCCGGCGGCCTCCACGAGACCTACGTCGACACCGTCACGACCGGCGCGGCGGAGGGCGTGCAGGTCGACCTGACTCCGGCGGGGGCGCGGCGGCTGCTGGGGATTCCGCTGAGCGAGCTGGCCAACCGGGTGATCCCGCTGGAGGAGGCGCTCGGTCCGTGGGCGGGCACCGCGGTGGAGCGGCTGGCCGGAGCAGGTGACCGGCACGCCCGCCTGGCGCTCCTGGACGGACTGCTCGCCCGGCGGATCCACACGGCCCCCCACCCGGACCCCCGGGTCGGCTGGGCGTGGAGCCGGCTCGTGGCCACCGGCGGCGCGGCGGGCGTCGCGGCACTGGCCCGCGAGCTCGGCTGGAGCCACCGGCACCTCGTCGCCCGCTTCCGCGACCAGATCGGCCTCACGCCCAAAGCCGCCGCCCGGGTGCTCCGCTTCGAGCACGCCCTGGACCGCCTGCGCGGCGGCGCCCGCCCCGCGGACACCGCCGCGGCCTGCGGTTACTACGACCAGGCGCACATGAACCGCGACTTCCGGACGATGGCCGGGGCCAGCCCCGGCGAGCTGGTCAGGTCCTGGACCGCGGGGCGGGCGATCGTCCCGGGCTGAGTTCCGCCTCCAGGTCAGATTCTTCCAAGCCCCGCGGCGTCCCCTCTCTGCACACTGGCAGGACCGCGCAGACGACCGCGGAGAAGGAGGAACGATCATGCGAACGGTCTATCCACTGGTCCGCTACCGCGATCCGGCGGCGGCGATCGAGTGGCTCGTCAAGGCGTTCGGGTTCGAGGCCGGGGACGTCTCCACGGACGGCGACGGCACGATCACGCACGCCGAACTGACCGTCGGCACCGGAATGATCATGCTGGGTGCCGGGGAGCCCGGCGGCCAGGGGGTCTACGTGGCCGTCGAGGACCCGGACGCCCACCACGACCGCGCGGTGTCCGCCGGGGCGGAGATCACCTCCCCGCTGACGGACCGGCCCTACGGCTCGCGGGAGTACGCCTGCAAGGACCCCGAGGGCTGCCAGTGGTACTTCGGGACGTACCGGCCCTGACCTCATCCGGTGCCCGTCCTCCGCGGCGGGGCCCTCGGCCCGGAGTGCGGTCCGGCGGGGCGGCCCTAGCGGGGGAAGACGATCGTCTTGTGGCCGTCGAGCAGCACGCGCTGCTCGGCGTGCCACTTGACCGCCCTGGCCAGCACGAGGCACTCCACGTCCCGGCCGATGGCGACCAGGTCCTCAGGGGAGTGGCTGTGGTTGACCCGGGCCACCTCCTGCTCGATGATCGGCCCCTCGTCCAGGTCCGACGTCACGTAGTGAGCGGTGGCCCCGATCAGCTTCACCCCGCGGGCGTGCGCCTGGTGGTACGGCTTGGCGCCCTTGAACGACGGCAGGAAGGAGTGGTGGATGTTGATCGCCCGCCCGGCCAGCTTCTCGCAGAGGTCCTGCGAGAGCACCTGCATGTAACGGGCGAGCACCACCAGATCCGCCTGGTAGTGCTCGACCAGCGTCAGGACCTCCGCCTCCTGCCTCGCCTTGGTCTCCGGAGTGACCGGCAGGTGGTGGTAGTCGACGCCGTGCGACTGGGTGAGCGGGCGCAGGTCGGGGTGGTTGGAGACGACCGCGACGATCTCGATGTCGAGCAGGCCGGAGCGGACCCGGTGCAGCAGGTCGTTCAGGCAGTGGTCGAACTTGCTGACCATGATGAGCACGCGCGGCCGGACCGCCGCGGCGCGCAGGTTGACCTCCATGCCGAACTCTGGGGCCAGCGCGGCCAGGGCGGCGCGCAGCTCGTCCTCGGGCACCGGCGCGGAGAACTGCACCCGCATGAAGAACCGCTCGCTGTCCCGGTCGCCGAACTGCTGGCTCTCGGTGATGTTGCACCCGTACCCGGCGAGCATCCCGGAGACGGCGGCGACGACCCCGGGGCGGTCCGGGCAGGACAGCGTCAGGACGTACTCGGCAGCACTCATGGCCTCCACCTTCGCGCGGGTCGGATCGTTCGGGCGCCGCGGGACCTGGTCCGGCCGGCGGCCGCGTTCTCCGCGTCCGGCCGGCACCGGTCCGTCCCGGCGGCCGCGGGAACGAGGTTACCCGGGTCCGCCGCCAAGGCGGGCCTCCCCGTCGCTCCGCGGCCGGTTCGGCACCGGCCGTCCCGCATCCGGGTGCTATGTTCCGCGGCCTCCGGGTATCTATGTCCGGTGACCGATCATCCCCGAGGCACGGACGGAGACGACACCGACGCAGACACGCAGCCCGCGTACGGGACCCGCACGCGAGAAGCCGGAGGCCCAGACGGCTGACGTGGGGTGGGAACCGTGGACCTCGCCGCGCTGACGGCGCTCGCGGCGCTGTTCGCGATCGTCACGGGGGTCAACGACGGCGGCGCGCTGCTCGCGACCGGCCTCAAGATCCCCAGCATCCGGCCGGTGACCGGCGTGCTCATGATGATGACCGCGGTCGCGCTGGTCCCCCTGGTGACCCACCGGGTCGCGACCACCTTCGCCACCCGCCTGACGGTCGTGGGAGGCCCCGCCGGGCGGATCGTCATGTCCGTCGCGGTCCTGTCCGCGCTGGCCGTCGTCATCGTCCTGAGCAACCGGGGACGGCCCACCAGCCTGACCCTCGCCATCGTCGGCGCCCTCACCGGGGCCGGTCTGGGCTGGGGAGTCCCGGTCTCCCCGCGGACGGTGCTGTTCGTCCTCGCCGTCGCGCTGGCGGCGCCCTTCGTCGGCGCGCTGCTGGCGGTCCCGGTGCGCCGCGCGCTGTCGCGGCTGGGGCACACCCGGCTGCTGCGGCGGTGGCACCGGGCCGGGTTCACCCTGCAGTGCCTGGCGTACGCGGCCAACGACGGCCAGAAGATGCTGGCCGTCTTCATGCTGGCCCAGGGCTTCTCGGAAGCGCATCTGCCCACCTGTGTCGCGATGGCCGGGATGTTCGGAGCCGGCTCCGTGTACGGCCTGCCGCGGGCCGGCCGTACGCTCAGCCGGGAGATCATCGCCTCGCGGCCGCTGCACGGGGTGACCGCCGAGCTGGCCAGCGGCACCGCGGTGCTCGGCTGCGCCGCGCTCGGGGCGCCGGTGAGCATGACCCAGACCATCGCCGGGGCCCTGATCGGAGCCGGGATGACCGGGAGCGCCGGCCGGGTGCGCTGGCACGCCACACTGAAGATCGTTCTAGCCTGGATGCTGACGCTGCCGGTGAGCGGCCTGCTCGCCGCGGCGGCGGCGCTCATCGTCAGAGGGGTGGTCGCTTGAAACGGTTACGCCGCATCCGGGACCTGATGACCGGCCACATGGACAGCGCGCTCACCGACGCGCTGATCGGGCAGCTGGAGGCGACCAAGCAGGGGGCCTGGCTGGCCGTGTCCATGATCGGCGGCGACATCCGCAGGGCCGACGCGCACGAGGCGATGCGGGAGATCGAGCACCGGGGCGACACCGAGCGCGCCCGCCTGGTGGAGGAGCTCTCCGGCGCCCTGATCACCCCGATCGACCGGGAGGACATGTTCCGGCTGTCCCGCTCGATCGACGACGTCCTGGACTCCCTGCGGGACTTCGTCCGCGAGTCGCACCTCTACCGGGTGCGCGAGCAGCGGCGCTTCGCGCCCATGCTGGACCAGGTGATCACCGGGATCGAGGCCCTGGAGACCGCCGTCCACGACCTGGCGTCCCGGCCCTCGGCGGTCACCGGCGACGCGCTGGAGGTGAAGAAGGCCAGTGGCGCCCTCCAGCGCATGTACCAGTACGAGATCGCCCAGATCTTCTCCGGCGAGATAACCTCCGAGACCATGAAGGAGCGTGAGCTGGTACGCCGCCTGGAGGTCGTTGCGAGCGCCATCGGCGACGCCGCCGACGCCATCGCCGACGGCGCGATGAAGCGCTGAGCGATGGCGGAGGTGAGCGATCGGCCCGCGGCGCGGGTGGTCTGCGTGGACGGGTCCGGCCGGGTGCTGCTGATGCACTGGCGCGACGCGGTGAGCGGGCAGGCCCTGTGGGAGCCGCCGGGCGGCGGGATCGACCCGGGTGAGACCCCGCTGGAGGCCGCCCGCAGGGAACTGGCGGAGGAGACGGGCCTGCCCGGTGCGGCGGTGCTGGACAGGTGGCTGCCGGTGCGCCGGGACTTCACCTGGCTCGGCGTCCGCTACGTCAAGACCGAGCGGTTCTACCTGGCCAGGTTCGACCGTGCCCCGCAGGTGCGTCCCGGCCGGCTCACCACCGAGGAGGACGCCGCCCATCTCGGGTCGGGCTGGTTCCTCCCCGAGGAGATGCCCGGCCTGCCGGACGCGGTGGACCCGCCCGGCCTGCCGGAGATCGTCTCCCGGCTCACGCTGCTGGGATGACCCGGCCCGGACGCCGGCGCTCAGACGCCGGCGCTCAGACGCCTGAAAGCGCGGCCCATGACGGCGGTGCCGCCGGGCAGGTCCGCGAGGCCGAACAGGCGGTTGCGCAGTGCTATCCGCCAGGCCTGGTGCGGGACCATCCAGCGGGCGGCCCCGCGGCCGCTTCTCTGCTTGCCCAGGGCGAACGGGCGCATCCGGCGCTCGTAGCGCTCCAGCGCCGCCTCGACGCCGGCGCCGAGCAACTCGGTGGAGAGCAGGTGCGCCCCCGCCATCGCCATCGACGACCCCTGGCCCGCCATGAGCGAGACCGCGTGGGCGGCGTCGCCGAGCAGGGTGACCCGCCCCCGGGTCCACCCGGGCATCCGGATCTGAGCGACCTGGTCGTAGTAGGGATCCTCCGGGCAGTGCGCCAGCACCCGGTCCACCAGGCCGCCCATCCCCCGGTAGCGGGACGTGATCTCCGCCCGGGTGTCGGCGGGCAGGGCCGTCCCCGGTGAGGCGTGGACCAGCCATGCGGCGAGGTCTCCGCCCCGCGTCGGGTAGATCCCCGCCTGCCGGTCCGGCACGCCCACCAGGAGGGCCCTCCTGCCCACCTCCTCCGCCAGTTCGGCGTCCCGGACCAGGTAGGAGGCCGTGTGGTAGCCGAGCAGGCGCAGGTAGCGCTCCTCCGGACCGAAGACCAGCCGCCGGACCACGGAGTGCAGGCCGTCGGCGCCCACCAGGAGGTCGGCGCGGTGGACGCTCCCGTCGGTCAGCTCGACGTCCACTCCGCCGGGGACGTCCCGGATCGCGGTGACGCTGGTGCCGTACCGGATCTCGGCGCCGGGGTCCAGCGACGACCGCAGGATCCTCTCCAGCTCGCCGCGCATGATGCTCAGCACGCGCCCGCCGGCCATCGCCCTGGCGGAGTCGTAGCTCAGGCCGCCGGCCCGCCTGCCGTGCCCGTCGAGGTAGACGATCTCGGCGATGTCGGCGGAGACTCCGTGCAGCTCGGCGAGGATGCCCATCCGCTCGGCCACGTCGTAACCGGCTCCGAAGAAATCGATCATGTAGCCGTCGTCGCGCGGCCCTGCCGCCCGCTCGACGAGCGTCACCTCGGCTCCGGCCCGCCGCAACCACCACCCCAGCGTGAGCCCGGCGATTCCGGCGCCGCAGATCAGGACCCTCATGACGTCTCCTCTCCCTTGCCGAACAGACCGTCCCGGTAGACGCTCAGCACCTCCTCCGCCCACCTGCTCGCCCCCTCGGGAGCGAGCGGGTCGACGCCGAGGACGTCGGCGAGCTGGTCGCGCAGGAGCAGCAGCACCAGGTCGTTGACCATGAGGAAGGCCGTACGGACCTCCGGGTCCCGGCCCGGGGCGAGGACCCCGCGCTCGACGAGCTTCCCGGTCATCGCCCTGCTGGCCGCGAACCACCGGCGGAACACGGCGGTCCCGGCGGGATCGCCGGACAGCAGCAGCCGGCGCAGGTAGGCGGGGACCGGCGAATCGGGCGGAAGCTCGGCCAGGAGCACCTCCGCCATGGACGCTCCGTCGGACAGGTCGAGCTCACCCCTTGCCGCTCCGGCGAACAGGCCGTCGAACACCGACGCCACGTGGTCGTCCACCGCGGCGCGGAGCCCGTCCTTCGAACCGAAGTGATGGATGACGAGGCCGGGTGAGACCTCCGCCGCCGAGGCGATCTGGCGGACCGTCACCGAAGCGGGTCCCTGCGCCGCGAACAGCTCCAGCGCCCGGTCCCGGATGACGGCCCTGGCGGTACGATCATCTCGTGCTGAACACATGTTTAATAAACTAAACGATCGTTCAGCGCAAAGCAAGAGCCACCCCTGTCACGAGTGACGACTCCGCGAGGAGTCGCGCCCCCGTCGCAGCTCTCGACCGTCACGGCACGAGCCGGGCGACGGGAGGAAAGATCCTCAACCAGGAGGTAGAGGACCACCCCGACGGGAGAGGATCCTCCACCCGGGGCGATACGGCCGCAGGTCCACCCCGCAGTCGACCGGGGAGGCATTCCCTTCCGGAGGGGGAGGACGACTCCCCCGGGAGTGGTTCTCTCCACCCCTCCGGGGAGCGGTTTTCTTCACCGCCGACAGGACCCCCCTTCATCTCCGACAGGAGTCCGGCTCCCACGCGACCCGGTTCCAGGGCTCGTCGACGACCCGGACCCCGGCATGCGGATCACCGGCGCATCCGGGTGGTCTCATCGGAGGGAGAGCGGAGGGGCCGACCCTCCGGCACGGGGCGGCCGCGCGGGCGGCGGGAGGCCCGGCCATGCGACGGCCACCGGCGCCCGCCCGGCAGGAGGTGGGACACCCGGACGGGCGCCGGGGCGTTCCGACCGATGCAAGCGCCCTTCTCAGCCCACGTGCGCAGCGCTGGCGGCACCGCTCAGTCGGGCGACACCGGGCTTGTGCACGATGATCCTTTTCATCGCACCCCCCCAAAAAATCGACATGGGTACGAAGAGTAAGTATTCCGGCATCCCCTGGAATCGCAATGACGAAAAACGGATCAGTACAGCATTGGAATTATTTAGGCAGGACGGACATCGTGTCTTTCAGATCTTTTTCCCAATACAGCACGACGTATCCCCCGCGCTCCTCCCTGCGGATCTCACGCCAGCCGTACTTGCGATAGAGCCCGATCGCAGCATGCTGGTTCAGCGTGGTGTCGCAGAGGAGCCGGACGTAGCCCAGCTCGACCGCCCGGGCTTCCAGGGAGAGGACCACCTGGGCGCCGTATCCCCGCCGCTGGAACTCCGGATGCACCCGCAGCCGACACATCTCGGCCGTTTCGTCGTCGATCCGGCGCAGCCCGCCCATCGCCGCCACGCGGCCGCCGATCTCCCCCACCAGGAACTCCCCCCGGTCGGCGAGGTAGACCTCGTTGATCCGCGGGAAGTCGTCGTCGTACCAGACACCGTCTCCGGGGGCGAGGCCGACCTGCGCGAGGCAGATCTGGTGCAGCGCGCAGACGGCCTCGAGGTCAGACCAGCGGTAGCGTCTGATCCTGAGGCTCATGCAGTCGGCACTTCGAGCTCGGTCACCGAGGCGGTGCGCAGCGTCTCCAGGTATGACTTGAGGCGGGGATGGCCAGGGGCCTTGGCCTCGACCGCCCTCGCCACCTCCTGCGCACGCTGCATGAGGATGTCCGGCCTGCACCCGTCGCCCAGGCCTTCGATCGTCGCCTGGGCGATCGTGAGCGCCTCCTCGACGTCGCCCTCCATCAGCTTGCACCTGGCCCGGTCAAGCCTGATCAATGTGGGGTCGAGCCAGTCGGAGGGGCCGTACTTGGTGAGCGCCTGCTCGAGGATGAGGTCGGCCTCCATCGCCTGGCCCAGCCTGACCAGGGCGTCCCCCTGGTGGAAGTAGAGCTGGCGCTCGGTGTAGCCGAAGGCCGCGTCCTCCTTCTGGTCGGCGGTCATCTGGGAGAACGCCGACCGGGCCCGGGACAGCGCCCGCTTGGCCTGGTCGACCACGTCCTTCTTGCCCGAACCCGAGAGCATCGCCAGCGCCCGGGCCTCGACCACCGGCGCCATGGCCTGGGCCGCACACGGGGTCTGGCCGGCCAGGTCGCCGCTCTTCTTGGCGAGGTTGAGCGCCTCACGCGGGTCGCCGTAGTAGAGCGGGACCAGCGCCTCCCGGGCCGTGACCCAGGCCCGCAGCGCGCGGTCCCCGGTCTCGTCCGCCGCCATCCTGCCGGTCCGGAAGAAGGACCGGGCCATCCGGTGGTCACCCAGATTGATCATGATCATGCCGCTGAGCCCGGACAGCTGCGCCGCCATCCGGCAGAGCCGTTCCTGCAGGTCCACGGGCTGCCGACGCTCCATCGCCTTGCGCACGGCGCTGAACTCCAGCAGCACGTCGCACAGCAGGCGGAGCGGCGGCGTGTTCATGTACTGCCGGCCGAAGCCGACGGCGGCCTCCTCCCACTGGTCGAGCATCGCCGGGGAGACCGTGGCCGACACCAGGGTGCCGTCCATCCTCCTGCGTATGTTGTCCACCGATCCGAGCACCTGGCCGTCCAAGGCGACACTGCCGCCGGCCAGAAGGCCCAGAAGCGTTCTCCGTAGCACGTTCTCGTCCTCCTCGCCCCCGTCCACCGAAGGGTCGCCGTCGACCTGAGGTGGGATCCACCGCTCGCGCGGCCCAGGGGAAGCTTCGGGTTTCTCATCCTGGAGATCGCCTCGGACGACACCGGGCATCTTGTGGCCGTGGCCGCAGATGCACGGGCCCTCGTATCCAAGGGCGACCGGTTCTACCCGGTAGACGGTGCACAGATAGTGGAGGTATTCGGGACCGGGCCGCTTCAGCCCGCTCTCGTAGGCCGAGAGAAGCGTCTCCCCGATGCCGGGCGCCGGCTTCCCGTCGCGCTCGAACAGCGCCCTGACCTGTTCGATCACGTCGGCGAGCGCGATGCCGTGCGCGAGACGATGACCCTTGATCCGCGTGGTCCCGAACTGCGGACCGCACTTCTCGTGGATCTCCTCGGCTATCTGCGCCGAGCCTCGTCCCGCGGCCAGACCCCGAGCTCGGATCCGCCGCGCCAGCTCTGTCTCTCTGTGCTGCCTGCCGGACATACCGGCCCCTCTCTCGTGACCAGCTGGGCGGGCTGGCACACTTACATGTCCTGACCGGTCCTCTCCTGCTGACTCAGTGTGACCATAGCGTCGCACTGCGCCTACTGAGAATGATGGACCACCTTTGACTCATCCGGAACCAGCGAATAGAGCCATCGGCTAAGGATCGTCTCCCCCCGGACTGCTTCTTTCAACCTACTTGGGAGAACGTCCACCCTGATCTTGGATTTCGCGCCGTTGACCACCGCGCCGGTGTGAGACATCTTTGGCCAACCAGCACTGATTCGCCTGATCGCAAGAATGCGATTCGGTGCCGGCCGAACCCAAGGAGGAGGGACGAGGTGCAGGGAGACGACTTCGCACATCTGGAGCGATTGGTGTCAGAACTGGGCGCTCGAGGGCTGCACGCCCGCGTGGTGCGGAGCCAGACGGGTCGCGTGTTCGTCCGCGTGATCAACCCGAACGCGACCAGCCTGGCGGAGAACGTCACCTGCCGCGCCCAGGCCGCGCCCAGCCATCCCGACTGGTACTACTGGTGGTCCTGGGGCGAGCGGATGCACACGGCGGAGGACCCCGCCGGTGCCGCGACCAAGGTCGCACGCGTACTCGCCGCGGTGGGGGATTGACCACGGCGGCGGACCGGCACGCAGCGCAGCCGTACCGGTCCGCCGCGCCCACCGCGGCCCGGCCGGGCCGGCGGGGTGACCGGTGCGGAGCGTCCTCGGACGCTGGGCACCCCGCCGGCTTCGGAACACAGAGCCGCCGTCCGGGTCCTCCCGGACGGCGATCGGGGAGAGATCCCTCCCGCGTAGCGGTACGGGACACGCTTCCGGGTGCGTGCCCCGTCCGTGCCGTACGCCACCGGAGCGTCCGGATCCGCCCCCCGCGGCCCCGGACCGGATGCCCCCGTCTTCCCCGGCGTGATGTGACGGCGGCCGCTTCTGTCGGCAATATTGGGGACGTCGATGACTTCCCCATTGCCGACCGAACCGATCCGGGAGGGATCCTCTCCGTGTTCCTGCTGTCCCCCAGCCCTTCTCCCACCCAGTCGCCGACCCCGGACCCCTCATCGACACCCCCCACCTCGGTCCTGGAACTCCCCCTGCAGATGACCGAGGGCCTGAGCAGGGCGTGCAAGAGCAGCGGCGAGGCCGACATAGTCTGCGACCTCGTGTCCTCCGTCCTGCCCGCGGCCTGGGCTCCCGTGGTCGGCGGCCTGATCGCCATCGCGCTGATCCTGGTGATCGCCTTCGTCCTGCGCAACGTCGCCCACCGCCTGATCACCCGGGTGGTGCGGCGCGCCTCCTCGGGCAACTCCTCGCTCGCCGGGCGGCTGCGGGGCCGGCAGACGGTGCAGCCGGAGGGACTCGACGCGGTCGCCGCGGAGCGGCGCAGGCAGCGCTCGGAGACCATCGGCTCGGTGCTGCGCTCGGTCTCCTCGATCGTCATCATCGGCACCGCGATCCTGACCGTCCTGGAACGGCTCTCCGTCCCGATCGCCCCCCTGCTGACCAGCGTCGGCATCATCGGCGTGGCCCTCGGCTTCGGCGCCCAGGAGCTCGTCAAGGACTTCATCGCGGGCATGTTCATGCTCCTGGAGGACCAGTACGGCGTCGGCGACGTGATCGACGCGGGTCCCGCGACCGGCACCGTGGAGGCCGTCACGCTGCGCATCACCCGCCTGCGCGACGCCGACGGCCGCGTCTGGTACGTCCGCAACGGCACCATCACCCGGGTCGGCAACGAGTCCCAGGGCTGGTCCCGCGCGACCGTCGACGTCCCGGTCGCCTACAGCGCCGAGGTGCCCGCCGTCCGCGAGATCCTCTCCCAGGTGGCCGGGGAGATGTGGGAGGACCCCGCCTTCCGCGACTCCGTCATCGTCGAGGAGCCGCAGGTCTGGGGGATCGAGCAGATCTCCGACACCGCCTTGGTCTTCCGGATCAGCGCCAAGACGATCCCGTCCCGCCAGGCGGAGGTCGCCCGGGAGATCCGCCTGCGGGTGAAGGCCGCCCTGGACCGGGCGTCCATCACGATCGCCGGCTGACCCGCGCGGCGGAGCCGGCCCTCAGCACCGGTCGCTCCGTCCGCGGCGAGCGGGGAAGCATCCCGCCGCGCCGGTCGTTCTGACCGACGGCGGTGGGACGCGTCCCGCCCCGCAGACCCGTTCGCGGCGGGCGACGCCCGCCGGATGACCCCTTAGGCTGAAACCGTGTCAGGTACCACCGAGGAATCCCAGTCGTTCTACGACGCCGTCGGCGGCGAGGAGACCTTCCGCCGTCTCGTCCGCCGCTTCTACGAGGGGGTCGTGGACGACCCGCTGCTGTGGCCGATGTACCCCGCGGAGGACCTGGCGGGGGCCGAGGACCGGCTGAGCCTGTTCCTGATGCAGTACTGGGGCGGGCCGGGCACCTACAGCGAGCGGCGCGGCCACCCTCGGCTGAGGATGCGGCACAACCCGTTCGTGATCGGGGGCGCCGAGCGGGACGCGTGGCTGCGGCACATGCACGACGCCGTGCTCTCCCTGGAGCTCCCCGAGGAGCTGGAGAAGCGCCTGTGGGACTACCTCGTCTACGCGGCGCACAGCATGGTCAACGCACCCGACGCGTGACGCGCCCGACGCATAAAGGCCGCCGGGCCGGGGCAACCCCCACACATGGAAATCCCCTGGTGGCGTGATGCCGTCGTCTATGAGATCTACGTTCGCAGCTTCGCCGACGCCTCGGGAGACGGCGTCGGCGACCTGGCCGGCGTCCGGCAGCGCCTGCCGTACCTCGCCGAGCTCGGCGTGGACGCGATCTGGCTGACCCCCTTCTACCGCTCCCCCATGGCCGACGGCGGCTACGACGTGGCCGACTACAGGGATGTGGACCCGCTGTTCGGCACCCTGGAGGACTTCGACGCGATGGTGGCCGAGGCCCACCGGCTCGGCCTGCGGGTGCTCGTGGACATCGTGCCCAACCACAGCTCCTCGGAACATCCGTGGTTCCAGGCGGCGCTGCGCGGCGAGGGCCGCGACCGCTACGTCTTCCGGAACGGCGGGGAGCTGCCGCCCAACAACTGGCAGTCGACCTTCAGCGGCCCGGCCTGGACCCGGCTCCCCGACGGGCAGTGGTACCTGCACCTGTTCGACTCCGCCCAGCCGGACTTCAACTGGCGCAACCCCGAGGTGCACGCCGAGTTCCTCGACGTGCTGCGGTTCTGGCTGGACCGGGGGGTGGACGGGTTCAGGATCGACGTGGCGATGGGCCTGTACAAGGCCGAAGGGCTGCCCGACACCCCGCCCGAGGGCCAGGCGTTCAAGTCCGAGTCGCCCATCTGGAGCCGCCCGGAGGTCCACGAGGTCTACCGGGAGTGGCGCAAGGTGCTCGACTCCTACGGGGGCGAGCGGATGGCCGTCGGGGAGGTGTGGACCGACTCCGCCGAGGACCTCGCGCTCTACGTCCGCCCGGACGAGCTGCACCAGAGCTTCAACTTCGCCTGGCTGCAGGCGCCCTGGTCGGCCACGGCGTTCCGCAAGGTCATCGACGACACCCTGGCCACGGGGGAGGCGCACACCTGGGTGCTCTCCAACCACGACGTGGTCCGCCACGTCACCCGTTACGGCGAGGGGCTGCCCGCCTCGACCACCGGGCTCGCCCGGGGGCGGGCCGCGCTCCTGGCCATGCTCGCCCTGCCCGGGTCGGCATATCTCTACCAGGGGGAGGAGCTCGGCCTCCCGGAGGTGACGGACCTTCCCGCCGAGGTCCGGCAGGACCCCATCTTCATCCGCTCGGAGGGCACGCTCCCCGGCCGGGACGGCTGCCGCGTCCCCCTCCCGTGGTCCGGTGTCGCCGAGCCGTACGGGTTCTCCCCCGAGGGGGTGGCGCCGTGGCTTCCCCAGCCGGCGGAGTGGGCCGCGCTGACGGCCGAGCGCCAGTCGAACGACCCCGGCTCGACGCTCGCCTTCTACCGGCAGGCGCTGCGGGCCCGGCGGTCGCTGCGCGGCACGCTCCCCGACCTGGTCACCTGGCTGGGCTCCCCCGAGGACGCGCTCTTCTTCGCCCGCGGCCCGCTGACGTGCGTCGTCAACTGCGGTTCGGAGCCGGTGCCGCTCCCGCCGCACGACCGGGTCCTGATCGGCAGCGCCCCGGTGGAGGGCCACCTGCTCCTCCCGGACACGGCGGCCTGGCTGCACACGCCGTAGCGCCCCGCTCCCCCGAGGACGGGGCCCGCTTCCTCCGGTGCCCCGTCCCCGGCCTGACTGTGCGTGTCCTGGACGGCCGGGGCACCTCGTCCCTGGCCGGACTACGCCGTCTCCTGGACGGCCAGGGCGCGGGCGGCCAGGATCTCCGCCTCATCGGCCTCCAGGCCGATGCCGAAGACCTCCTCCAGTACGGCGTGCAGCTTCCCCGGCTCCAGCCGCTCCCCGTCGAGTTCGAGGCCCTGCAGCCGGCGGCGGACGCCCGCGGCCGTCTGCTGGATGATCGGGTGCCTGACGAACGGCGAGGTGGGGACGGTGGAGGTGTAGTGGTTGGCGACCTCGAAGTCCGCCGGGTAGTGCGTCTCGACCCGGAAGGAGTACAGCGCGATCCAGCCTTCGGGGCGCAGGCCGTGCAGCACCCACTCGTCGCCGTCCCTGCCGAGCCGCCAGTCCCAGCCGTCCACCGAGGAGAGCGCCCCGTCGGCGAGCGGCACGGGCTCCAGCAGCCCGTCTCCGCCGAATCCCACATCGGCCAGATGGGTCGTGCCCTCGACCTCGACCAGGAGCATGGCGTGCGAGCGCGGGCGCCGCCGGTCCTCGCCCATCCTGACCCTGGCCAGCAGCCGGGTCACCGGGTAGCCGAGCCGTTCCAGCACCGCGGCGAAGAGCAGGTTCTGCTCGTAGCAGTAACCGCCCCGCCGGGAATCCACCAGTTTGCCCTGGAGGCTGTCGATGTCCAGCCGGACTCCGCGACCCAGGATCACGTCGAGGTTCTCGAACGGGATCGCCGTCACGTGGGCGCGGTGCAGCGTGCGCAGGGTCTCCGCGGTGGGGTCGAGCGGGCCCTGGTGGCCGATCCTCCGGAGGTAGGCGGTCAGGTCGACGCGTTCGACGCCCCACTCGGAGGCGAGAGTGTTCTCCGTCATGCCCTCCATCATGACCTTTCATGACATGCCGGAGGTGTCATTCGATCATCTGGGTCCGGCGTCCTGCGGGCCTTCCGCGGTGAACCTGCTCAGATAGGCGATCTCGTCCTGGTTCAGCCGCCGGGGGGCGCCCTTGGCCACGTCGTAGGCCACGAGGATCGAGCGGGCCCGGACGAAGACCTCGTCGTCGTCGCGGATCTCGTAGTCGAGGGTGAAGCGCACCGGGCGGATCTCGGTCACCCAGGTCTCCACCCTGACCGGGTCGGGCCGGAAGGTGAGGGGCCGCCGGTAGTCGATCTCGTGCCTGGCCACGACGAGCCCCTGGAACGGGGCGATGCCCTCCCGGTGGGGATCGACGTGGAACAGCCCGAGGCGGGCGTCCTCCAGGTAGTCGAAGAACCGCACGTTGTTGACATGACCCAGCGCGTCGATGTCGGCGAACCTGACGGCCCGGGGGAAGACGTGCCGGTGCGCGCGGCCGGTGTCGTTCGTGGTTTGTTCGAGCACACCCAGAACCGTAGCGGTCCCCGCCGCCTCCGCCCGGCGGCGGGGTTGCGGGGACCGCGGCGGGCGGGTCAGTCGCGGGTGAGCTTGCGGTAGGTCACCCGGTGCGGACGGGCCGCGTCGGCGCCCAGCCGCTCGATCTTGTTCTTCTCGTAGTCGGCGAAGTTGCCCTCGAACCAGAACCAGTTCGAGCCCTCTTCCCAGGCCAGGATGTGGGTCGCGATGCGGTCGAGGAACCACCGGTCGTGCGAGGTGATGACCGCGCAGCCGGGGAAGTCGAGCAGCGCGTTCTCCAGGCTGGAGAGCGTCTCGGTGTCCAGGTCGTTGGTGGGCTCGTCGAGCAGGAGCACGTTGCCGCCCTGCTTGAGGGTCAGCGCCAGGTTGAGGCGGTTGCGCTCGCCGCCGGACAGGACCGCGGCCTTCTTCTGCTGGTCCGGGCCCTTGAAGCCGAACGCGGCGATGTAGGCGCGGGACGGCATCTCGACCTGGCCGACCTTGATGTGGTCGAGGCCGTCGGAGACGACCTCCCAGACGTTCTTCGTCGGGTCGATGCCGCCGCGGCTCTGGTCGGCGTAGGAGATCTTGACGGTTTCGCCGATCACGATCTCACCGCTGTCCGGCGTCTCGCCGCCGGTGATCATGCGGAAGAGCGTGGTCTTGCCCACGCCGTTCGGGCCGATCACGCCGACGATGCCGTTGCGGGGCAGGTCGAAGGTGAGGCCGTCCATCAGGACCCGGTCCTCGAAGCCCTTGGTGAGCTTCTCGGCGCGGATGACCGTGGTGCCCAGGCGCGGGCCCGGCGGGATCTGGATCTCCTCGAAGTCGAGCTTGCGGTGCTTGTCCGCCTCGGCGGCCATCTCCTCGTAGCGCTGGAGACGGGCCTTGCTCTTGGTCTGGCGGGCCTTGGGGTTGGAGCGCACCCACTCCAGCTCGTCCTCCAGGCGCTTCTTGCGCTTGGCGTCCTTCTGGCCCTCGAGCTTGAGCCGGGCGGCCTTGGCCTCCAGGTAGGTGGAGTAGTTGCCCTCGTAGGGGTGGCACCGGCCGCGGTCGAGCTCCAGGATCCAGGTCGCCACGTTGTCCAGGAAGTAGCGGTCGTGGGTGACGGCCAGGACGGTGCCGGGGTACTTCTCCAGGTGGGACTCCAGCCACTGCACGCTCTCGGCGTCGAGGTGGTTGGTGGGCTCGTCGAGCAGGAGCAGGTCGGGCTGCTCCAGCAGCAGCTTGCAGAGCGCGACCCGGCGGCGCTCACCACCCGACAGCTGGGTGACCTCGGCGTCCGGAGGGGGGCAGCGGAGCGCGTCCATCGCCTGCTCCAGCTGGCTGTCGAGGTCCCACCCGTTGCGGTGGTCCAGGGCGTCCTGGAGCTTGCCCATCTCCTCCAGCAGCTCGTCGCTGTAGTCGGTGGCCATCAGCTCGGCGATCTCGTTGAACCGGTCGAGCATGGCCTTGGTCTCGGCGACGCCCTCCTGGACGTTGCCGAGCACGGTCTTGGACTCGTTGAGGGGGGGCTCCTGCTGCAGCATGCCGACGGTGAAGCCGGGCATGAGCCGGGCGTCGCCGTTGGACGGCTGCTCCAGGCCCGCCATCATCTTCAGCAGCGTCGACTTTCCGGTGCCGTTGGGGCCCAGCACGCCGATCTTCGCGCCCGGCAGGAACGACAGCGTCACGTCATCGAGGACGACCTTGTCACCGTGCGCCTTGCGCACGCGCTGCAGTGTGTAGATGTACTCCGGCATGCCTTCTAGCTTAGGCCCTGCGGGGGTCAGCTAGGGGCGTCCTGCTGGCCGGACGGCTGCGCGGGCGGCACGGACGAGGTGGCCGGCAGGTAGATCCGGTCACGGCCGAGCTCCTTGGCGTGGTAGAGGGCCAGATCGGCCACCGCGAGCAGCTCGATCAGGTCGTTGCCGTGCACGCTCATGACCGCGACACCGGCCGAGATCGTCACGCTGATCATGCTCCCGTCGACCGGGACCGCCATCCGCCCGATGCGCGACCGCAGCCGCTCGGCCACCCGCCGAGCCTCGGTCGTGTCGGCTCCGGGCAGCAGCACGACGAACTCCTCCCCGCCGAACCGGCCCACCACGTCGTATTCGCGGAGCTGGCTGCGGAGCGTCGTGGCCACCCCGACCAGGACCTGGTCCCCGATCAGGTGGCCGTAGCTGTCGTTGACCCGCTTGAAGTGGTCGATGTCGATGATCAGCACGGCGAGGGGGTCACCGGTCCGCCTGGCCCTGACGATCTCGGTGTCCGCCTCGCGCTGCCAGGCGGCGGCGTTGAGCAGACCGGTCTTCGCGTCGGTGCGGGCCGCGGCCTGGAGCTGGGCGTGGAGCAGGCTCCGCTGCAGCAGCACCACCGGCGGCAGCGCCAGCACCAGCAGCGTCAGGTTGATCCCGCAGGTGATGGCCACGATGACGCCGAGACAGAGCTCGACCATGTCCAGTGTCAGGCTCTCCCGGTCCCACAGCACCTCGCGCCAGCGGCTGTCGGGATTGGCGGTGTGCGCGGCCACGGCGATCAGCGCGGTGTTGAGCACCGTGAACAGGACCGCGCAGCCGATCGCGACGAGGATCGGCCATCCCCGGCCGGTGCTCAGCGCGGACGGGTCGCCGACGGCCGCGTGGAACAGCACCGAGGCCGCGCAGCCGGACAGCCCGATCGCCGCCGAGCTGAACACCCTCCGGTAGACGACCGTCTCGCGCACCCGTTTCTGCAGCAGGATCTGGAGCGGGATCGGAGCGACGAGGGCGTAGACCGGCGGCAGGAGCAGGGCGACGGGCAGCCACCAGGCGGACAGCAGGTCGCGGGCGACCCCGGCGGGCATCCCGAGCCTGCGGGTCGCCTCGATGCAGACCGCTCCGCACGCCATCAAGGCGGTGAAGGTCAGCGTGTCGGGCCAGCGGAGCGCGCTGGTCGTGGCGGAGAATGCGATCGCGGCCAGAGCCAGGGCCACGACCCCGCAGAGGTAGACGACCAGCGGGCGGCGCTGCCCCAGCAGGGGCCACCGACCGGCCAGGGTCGCCACGCCGTCACGTGGCTTGGCCGAGGTATGACTGGACGCCACCATGCAGTCCCCCTCTTTGGCTAACGATGTGTAACACAATAGTTGCGGGGTGTGCGCCATGCGATGGGAACCGCTACCTTGGGCGGAGTGAGCCGACATATCGGGTGGCTTGCGATGGACATCGCTCTCTACGCGACCGGAACGTGTGGGAAAGGAGCAGCCATGCTGCGGGGCGTGACCTGGACCTGACAGGTGCCTCGGCGTCTGAGACGAACCCGACCATCGGCCGTTTTCCCCCAGGTGATCCGTGCCCGCAGGGCGAGGCACCGACCGCGTCCGGCCGATGCCCCCTCTCCCCGCTCCTCCCGGCCCCCGCGCTCCCGCCGCAGGCGTGCGCCCGGGCACCGGAAGACCTCCGCACCCCGGTGGAACGGCCTCAGGCCGCCATGCGGGCTCCGGCACGCCACAGCCTGCCACTCCTCGTCTCCGGGGCGGCCGCCCCGTCACCCCTGTCCTTCCCCTCGCCCGCGGCCCCGTCCGGCTCCGGGCCGCCCGCCCCGTCCGCGTCGGCGGACCCGGTGGACCCGTCGCCCTCGACGTCCCCGGCCACCGCCTCTCCGGCGGAGCCAACGGCCCGCTCGGCGACGATCCCGGCCGGCGTCTCCCCGCCGCGCGCCGCCGCCCCGTCCGTGTGCTCCCGCGGCTCCCGCGGCTCCCGCTGCGACGGCGACTGCGCGGGCTCTTCCACCGGTGCCCCGCCCAGCGCCCAGTCGTGGGTCCCCCGGTCGAGCTCGCTGCGCTCCTCCGCGCCCAGCGACGGGGCCGTCCCGCCCCGCTGCGGCTTGCTGAAGCTTCCCAGGCCCCAGCGGAGGTCGTGTCCGAGGGAACCGGCCTCCACCTCCGCCATGAACCGGCGCTCCCCCTCATGGACGAACTCCCGGATGCGCAGCCGTCCGTGGACGACGATCGGCTGGCCCACGTGGACCGACTGGGCGACGTTGTCAGCCAGCCCCCGGAAGCACCGGACCCCGAAATAGGTCGTCTCGCCGTTGCGCCACTGCTGGTTCTCCCGGTCGAAGTAGCGGTTCGTCGAGGCCACCTTGAGCGAGGTGACGCGTGATCCGTCCGGGAAGGTGTGCTGGCGCGGCGGGGCCGCGACGTTGCCGGTGAGCGTGACGTGGATGTCGTTCATCGTGCCTCCCATGAGAGCGGGCGGACTGCCCGCGGCATGGAAGACACGATGGCCCGCGCGGCCTGGGTCGCGGGCCTCCGCCGAGCGCGCTGTGGACGAGTGGACGCGGCGCGGGCGGACCTGTGGACGACCGCCGGAGATCAGCCGCGTACGGCGCGCAGGGCCGCGTAGAACTCGTTGTACCGGGCCAGTTCGCGCTCCACCGGCTCGATCACCATGCTCTCGGCCAGCGCCGCGACCCTGCGGCGCATCTCGCGCTCCAGCCTCTCGCGCTCGCCCGCCGCGCCCAGCACCACGAAGTTCCGGCTGGCCACGGCGGTGAGGAGACCCAGACCGAGAACGGAGAGCAGCATCAGGACGACCCACGGCAGCGCGGCGGCGTCACCGAAGAACGCCAGGCCCTCCGGGATCTCCCCCACCGCGAACACCCCGTAGGCCAGGGCCGTGCCGACCCAGGCGACACCCGCGACGAAGAGCAATACCAGGGTGTACTGCCAGGCGAGCAGGGCCCGCCACCAGGCGGGCACCCGGTCCAGGCGGGGGGCGATCTCCGTCAGCTCCTCCGACAGCGCCTTCGGCAACTGCGCCGAACGGGAGCGCGCGGCGTCCCGGACCGCGTTCCTCCAGGCTTCGTGCATGCCCGTGGTGAGGCCGTCCGAGAGGGCCTGGACCGCGTTGTCCACCTCCGCGGGCTGCGCGCTCACCGCGCCGCCGCTCAAGCCCCGGATCTCGTCCCGCAGGTCGCCCAGGCGCAGGCTGTCGAGCGGGTCGGGCCGGAGCTTCGTGATCCAGCGGGCGTACGGCCAGCCGACCCATTCGGCCGACCGCACGCCGTACACGTTCTCCATCGCCTCGCCGACGGCCGGCACGCCGACCGCGTCGCAGAGCGCGTCGGTCAGCCCGATCCGGCGGGCGTCGTCGACGGAGGCGGGCGAGGAGGGGACGCCTTCGGCGGGCATCGCCTTCGCCAGGCGCCGGACCAGCCGGTCGAGGTCCGCCTCCAGCCGCTGGATCGCGGCCCGGCGCCGGACCACGGCGTCGGAGAGGACGGCCCTGAGGTTGTCGACGCCCCTGCCCGTGGTCGCGGAGGTCGTCACGATGACGGGGTTCTCGAGCCCTTCGCGGCGGAGCAGGTCCTCCAGGTCGGCCACGCACTCGGCCAGGTCCTCGGGACTCAGCCGGTCGACCTGGTTCAGCACGAAGACCGTCACCGCGTCGTGCCCGGCCAGTTCGGTCACGTAGCGGCGGTGGGTGGACGCGTCGGCGTACTTCTGCGGGTCCAGCACCCAGACGACCAGGTCGGCCACCTGGATCAGCCGGTCGGCCTCGGTGTCGGTGAGCGCCCGGATGGAGTCGTGGTCGGGCAGGTCGAGCAGGACCAGGCCGTGCAGCCCGCTCTCGCCCTTGTCGAGGGCACTGGCCCTGGCGAAGCGGTGCCGCCACTGGATCTGCAGCCAGTCGAGCAGCGGCCCGGCGCCCTCCAGGCCCCAGACGCACGCGTGGGTGCGCGCCGTGGTGGGCCGCCGCACCCCGGTGGGCGACAGCTCCAGCCCGGATACGGCGTTGAACAGCGACGACTTGCCGCTGCCGGTGCCTCCGGCGAGGGCGACCACCGTGTGGTCGGGGGAGAGCTTGAGCCGGTCACCGGCGCGCAGCAGCAGCTGGCCCGCCTCCGTGAGGACCTTGGGGTCGACTCTGCCCGGTCCCAGCTCCACGATCCGGGCGATCGCGGCGAGCCGGCCGCCGAGTCCCTGCCGCGTCTGGACGGTGCCGATGGTGCCGGTCATCGCCGCCACCGCCCCTCGTTCGCGGTACGGCCCGCGGCCGGCCCGGGAACCGCCGGCCGGGCGGACGTCCGGGCCCTGCGCTCCCGGCGGGCCTCACCGGCCGTCATGACGGATGCGCACACGGCGGTTCCGGCGCGCGCGGCGCGGGACTCACTCCTCATCGGGCGACCTCAAGGTTGTACATTGCCTGGTAGAGACGGGTGGCTGCGGATTCGTCGGGGACGCCCGCGCCGTCGAGGGCCTGGACGTAGCGCCAGACCTCGTCGTCGAACAGCGTGCCGATCCGGGTGCGGAGATCGCTGCGGGCCTTGGCGCTGATGTTGCGCAGGGACTCCGCGCCGAGCAGTGCGTGCAGCAGCCGCTGCGGCAGGGCGCTCTTGCCGGCGACCTCGACTTCGGCGGTGCCGTAGCCGAACATCCCGATCGCGAGGATCGCCGCGAGGGAGTCGGCGTCGAACGAGACCAGCCTGGCCACCGACCGCTTGGTCACGCCCTCCGTGCGGA
Source organism: Planomonospora sp. ID91781 (assembly GCF_015711595.1). Taxonomy (NCBI): domain Bacteria; kingdom Bacillati; phylum Actinomycetota; class Actinomycetes; order Streptosporangiales; family Streptosporangiaceae; genus Planomonospora; species Planomonospora sp. ID91781. The sequence continues at coordinate 2,334,719 of NZ_JABTEY010000002.1, forward strand.
TCAGCCCGACGAGGTGGTCCTGCCAGGCGGCCACGGCCCGGCCTGCCCGGCGCGGCAGGTCGTCGGAGGGCTCCCCGAGACCCGGCACCGCGGCCAGGGTCTCCCCCGCGCCGGGCCGGTTCAGCCAGCGCGCCACGGTCTCCTCGGCGGCGCGCTGGGCGGCCGAGACCACGACCGCCTCCAGGCCGTTCCGGAGCGCGGTCTTCAGCGCGCTGAGCCGCTCGGGGCCCTGGTGGCTCGCCTTCCCGGCGAACCGGCCGGGCTTGCGCAGGTGCAGGGTCCGCATGAGGTCGCCCGACCCGATGAAGTCCTGCCACCGGGCCAGCACCTCCCCGCGGAGCAGGGAGCCGTTCCTCGTCGCCTCGTCGATCTCGGCCATCGCCCCGCCGTACGCGGCGTCCACGTCGCCCCGGAGCTCGGCGCGCAGGGCCAGCTGGACCTCCAGCTGCCTGGCCAGGGCGGGGACCCGGGCCCGGAAGCTGTCGAGCACCCCGGCCAGCGTCGCCTGTACGGCCTGCGCCCGCCGCCGGTCGTCCACCGACAGCTCGGTCAGCCAGAGCCTGAGCTCGGTGACCTCGTGGTCGGGCAGCATCCCGTCGGCGGCCTTGCTCTCGTTGATGACGAAGCGGTCCACCTGGCCGAGGCCGTACTCGGTGAGCATGCGCACGAAGTGCTTGGTGACCACCTCGCGCGACCTGGCCGGGACCCGGGAGAGCACGATCGCCAGCCGGGCGCCGCGCTCCTTGGCCAGCCGGAGCAGCCGCCAGGCCGGGGCGTCGGCGTAACGGGCCGCCGTGGTGACGAAGATCCACAGATCGGCCGCGTCGAGCATACGGTGGGCGATCTCGTGGTGCGCCTCCACCACGGAGTCGATGTCGGGGGTGTCGAGCAGTGCCACGCCCGGAGGCAGCCGCTCGGTGGTGACGAGCACGAGCCCGTCCGTCCCCGTCCCGGGTTCGGACGCCTCCCTCCGTTCCAGGCCGCCGAGCAGGCCGCCCTCGGCGAACCACTCGTGGTCGTCGGGGTGGCAGGCGAGGACGGGGGTCCCGGTGGTCGGCCGGCGGACGCCGGTGGGGCTGACGTTGGCGTTGGCCAGGGTGTTGAACAGGGTGGACTTGCCGGCGCCGGTGGAGCCCGCGACGACGATGAGCGCCGGCGCGGTGCTCATGTGGATCCGGGGGATCACGTAGTCGTCGAGCTGCGCCAGGATCTCGGCCCTGGCCTTCCTCGCCTCCTCCACCCCGGGCAGGTCCAGGCCGAAGGCGAGATCCGTGACGCTGTCGCGCAGCGCGGCGAGCGCGCCGGTCAGCGCCTCGGAGACCTCGTCGGGCAGCGGCTTGTCCTGAACCCGGCCCTCGGGGGCCGCGTCGCCCTCCTCCCCGGACCCGTCGAGGTCCGCGACCACCACCACGGCGTCGTCCTCGTCCGGGCCGTCCGCTCCGCCGAAGTCGTCCGGGTCTGCGGCACCCTCCAGGTCGCCGGGGTCACCGGAGCCGTCCAAGGCGCCGGGGCCGTCCGGGTCGGCGGGGTCATCCTCGTCGCCGGGGCCGGCCTGATCCGCGTCGGAGGAGTCCGCCTCCCTGGAACCCCCACCCTGGGAGTCCTCGTCCCCGGAGTCCCCGGAGCGCTCACCCTCGGAGTCCTCGTCCCGAGAACCCGCGTCAGCGGAACGCCCGCCCCCGGAAGCCGCGTCCCCGGGACGTCCTTCGGCGGAGGGCGTCCCGGCGGTCTGCCCGCCGTCCGCGCCGGGATCGGCGGGTGGATCTCCGGCGTCCTCCGCCTCCGCGGCACCTGCGGGCACGCCCTCCTCGTCGGCACGGATCGCCTGGAAGGTCAGCGTCTGTTCCCCCGGGCTCTCCGCACCGCCCGGGAAGGCGCCCTCCGGCTCCTCCTCGCGGGCGACGCCGAGCCGGGGGCCGTCCTCGGCCGCCGGGTGCACTGGCTTGTCGGCAGCCGATTTCACGGAACCCGCTCCGCTCGAACCATCTCGACCTCCTGGCCGACTTTCACGACGTCGCCGACGATCACGATCGCCGGTGGCCGAATCCCAGCCGCGGTCACACGCTCCGCCACGCTGGACAGCGTGGCGTGAAGAGCACGCTGGGTGGGAAGAGTACCGTCCTGTACCACCATTACGGGAGTTTCCGGCGAACGTCCCTCACGGATCAGGGTTTCGGCGATCACCGCGATCCGCTCGACGGCCATCATGAGCACCAGCGTTCCCGCCGATCGGGCCAGGTTCGGCCAGTCGACCGTGGACCTCTCGTCGCCCGGCGGGACGTGCACCGAGATGACGTGGAACTCCTGGCTCACCCCGCGGTGCGTGACGGGCACGCCCGCCGCGGCGGGCACCGCGACCGGGCTCGTGATCCCCGGGACCACGACGACCGGGATCCCCGCCCGGGCGCAGGCGAGCATCTCCTCTCCGCCCCGGCCGAAGACGAACGGGTCGCCGCCCTTGAGCCGGACGACGAACCTGCCCTTCCGGGCGTGCTCGACCAGCAGCTCGTTGATCTTCTCCTGAGCCAGGTAGCGGCCGTAGGGGATCTTCGCCGCGTCGATCAGCTCGACGTCCGGCGAGAGCTCGTCGAGCAGGGCCTGCGGGGCCAGCCGGTCGGCCACGACGACGTCGGCCTGGGCGAGCAGCTGCCGCCCGCGGACCGTGATCAGACCGGGATCGCCCGGACCTCCTCCGACCAGCGCGACGCCGACCGGCTTGGTCCGGTTGCGCCGGGCGTCGACGGTGCCGTCGCGGAGCGCCGCGACCACGGCGTCCCGGATCCCCGCCGCCCGCCGGGGGTCGCCGCCCGCGGTGATCGCCACACCGATCTCGTCCACCCGGCCGCTGGCCGGGGTCCACGCCGCCGACGCGTCCTTGTCGTCGGCGCGCACGCACCAGATCCGCTTGGCCTCGGCCTCGGCGGCCACCGCCGCGTTCACCGCCCTGTCGTCGGTGCAGGCGTGCACCAGCCAGGCCCCGTCCAGGTCTCCCACCTGGTACGGCCTGGCCTCCCAGGTCACGCGACCGGTCGCGATGAGGTCGTCGAAGGCGTGCGTGACGCTCGTGGAGACGACGGTGACCAGGGCACCGGCGTCGAGCAGGGCGGGCACCCGCCGCTGGGCGACGCGGCCTCCCCCCACGACGAGCACCCGCCGCCCGGAGAGACGCAGGCCGAGCAGATAGGGCGACGACATGACGACAGATCTCCCGTTCACGACGAATGGTGAAGCGCGTGCGTTAGGAGGTAAACCTACCGGCTCCCGGCTCGTCGTTTGCTTCCACCTTGTTAACAACGGTGAAGAAGGGCTGTGATCGCCGCCGACCGGCGTCCGGCCGACGGCTCCCGCAGGTCAGGCGCCCTTCTCGGTGACCCCCGCCGAGTCGAAGGTGGCCACCTCGTGCATGACCCGGACCGCCGCGCACACGAGGGGATGGGCCAGCAGCCCGCCGGTCCCCTCGCCGAGCCGGAGCTCCAGCTCGACCAGGGGACGCAGGCCGAGATGGGCGAGCGCGAGGGCGTGGCCGGGCTCGGCCGAACGGTGCCCCGCCACGCAGTGGTCCACCGCGTCGGGGGCGAGCGCCGCGGCGGCCAGGGCGGCCGAACCCGCGATCACCCCGTCCAGGATGACCGGCACCCGCAGCGACGCGGCCCCCAGGATGAACCCGGCGATCGCCGCGTGCTCCAGGCCGCCGACGGCCGCGAGCGTCCTCAGCGCGGACCCGGTGAGCACGTCTCCCGCGGGCGGCCCTCCGGGGCTCACGGGCCCGGCCACCACGTCACCGTCCGGAGCCCGCCCGTCCCCGGCGTCCCGCGACCGTCCGCCCGCCGGGCCGGCCAGGCCGTTGGCCAGCAGCGCCCGGCGGACGACCTCCACCTTCCTGGTGAGGGTCTCGTCGTCGACCCCGGTCCCCCTGCCGGTCGCCTCGGCGGCGTCCCGGCCGGTGAACGCGCAGATCAGAGCGGCGGAGGCGGTGGTGTTGGCGATGCCCATGTCCCCGGTGACCAGGCAGCGGGCCCCCTGGTCCACCAGGCGGCGGGCGACCGCGATGCCGGCCTCCAGTGCGGACACGGCCTGCGCCGGAGTCATCGCCGGGCCCTCGGACAGGTCGGCCGTGCCGTACGCGACCTTGTCGACGATCAGGTTCGGCGCCGGGGGCAGGTCGGCGGCGACGCCGACGTCCACGACGGTCACGGTGGCGCCGACCTGGGCGGCGAAGGCGTTGGCCACGGCGCCGCCGGCCAGGAAGTTGCCCACCATCTGCTGGGTGACCTCCTGCGGCCAGGGGCTCACGCCCTGGGCGTGGACACCGTGGTCGGCGGCGAAGATGGCCAGCGCGGCGGGGGCGGGGATCGGCGGCGGGCTGGCGGCCGCGGCGCCGGCGAGCCGTACCGCCACCTCCTCCAGCGCGCCCAGCGCACCCCGGGGTTTGGTCAGCCGGTCCTGGTGGGCGCGCGCCTCGGCGACGGCCTCCGGGTCGGCGGGCCGGATCGCTGCGAGGGTCTGCTCAAGGATGGTCATGCCATCAGTGTCCCGGAAAGCCCCCGCGAAGTCCCCGCGAAGTCCCGCAAAGCCCTCATGCGGCTCTCGTGCGGTGTCCTCGCAGGGGTTCCCGGAGTCCTCCCGAAGCTCCCGCGACGCCCTCCGGCGCCCTCGCGAAGCTCCCTCGGCGCCCTCCGGCGTCCTCGCGGCGGTCAGTGGGAGGCTCTTTCGAGCGCCTCCTCGTAGCGCTCGACGACCACGTCGGCCAGGCCCTCGCAGTCGCCGATCACCTCCGCGCAGCGCACGTCCAGGTCGGGGTGGCCCGCGGCGTAGGCCATGGCCTGACCCCAGACCTTCTCCAGCAGGCCTCCGGCGAACAGCAGGTAGGGCAGCACGATCACCCGCCGGGCCCCGAGACGGCGGCAGCGCTCGATCCCGCCGGGGACGCCCGGCCGGGCCAGTGAGGCGAAGGCGGTCTCCACGGTCATGTACTCGTGGGCGTGGGTCTCCCAGAACAGGCGCGAGACCCCGTGCACGTCGGCGTTGACCATCGGGTCGCCGGAACCGTCGCCGACCAGGACCACGGCGGTCTCGCCTAGCCCGATCTCCTCGGGTTCCTCGTCGAGGAGTCCGCCCCCCGCCGCGACGAGCCGGAGCCGGGGCACCTCGGCGGCGGCGTCGGCCAGCCGCTCGGCGAGCAGCGACAGCAGGCGCGGGTCGCAGCCCAGGGGACGGCCGTAGTCGCAGGCGAGCGTCGGGTGGATCTCCTGCTCCCGGGCCATCGCGGCGGCGATCTCGGTGCCGGTCCGCAGGTCTCCCGCCAGGCTCAGCGGGAGCGCCACCATGCGGTGGTGCCCGCGTGCGACCAGCGAGGCGATCGAGTCGCTGAGACGCGGCCTGGCCTTGGCGATGTAACCGCCGGAGACGTCGGCGGCGGTCCTGTCGAGGCGGCATCGGAGCCGGTGGACGAACCTGCCGAACTCGGCGGATCCGCCGTCATCGAGTGAGCCCTGCCCGATGAGCAGCAGCGGCGGCTTCATGTGAGGAGGACTCCAATGACCTTGACCTGGGATTACGCAACGGCGACTGGCGAGGATATCCGATGATGGTTCATCCCGGACAGGTCATGGAGTGATGATCTTCTCCAGGTCTCGGCCGGCGGCGCACACGACGAAGATCGGCCCGGAGGCGGGAGCGCGGTGGCCCACGCCGTCCCCGCCGGTCTCCGCTCCGTGCCCCTCCTCGCTCTCCCCGCCGGTCTCCGCTCCGTGCCCCTCCCCGGCCTCCCCCCGGTTTCCACCGGCCGTCCGGGACGCCTCGATCCGCACGATCTCGACCCGGTAGCCGTGCTCGCGGAGGACCTCCAGCACCGCGTCGGCCTGCTCCGCCGTCCTGAGCGCGCAGACCAGGGACCGCGGTCCCCGGGCCGCGCACGCCGCGACCGCCTCGACTCCGCCTCCGCCGACGAAGACGGCGTCCGGGGCGGCCAGGGGCTCCAGGGCCGCGGGCGCCCGGCCCCGGGTCAGCGCGACCTTCACCCCGTGGGCGATGACGTTGCGGCGCAGCCGGGCGCAGGCCTCCTCCTCGGGCTCCACCGCCACCACGGCCGCACCGAGCAGGGCGCACTCCACGGCGATCTCCCCGCCGCCCGCGCCGACGTCCCAGACCAGGTCCCCGAGCCGGGGGCCGAGCCGGGCCAGCACGAACGCCCGGACCACGGGATCGAGCCCCGCGCCCGCGAAGTCCCGCGCCCACCCCGGGGGACCGGGCCGGGCGCCGGCCGCCCACGCGGGCTCGTCCGGGCCCCGGTGCAGCGGGTCCAGGACGAGCACCACCTCGGGGTTCTTCCACGGCCGCGTGGTGGCCTCGCCCATCCGGCTGTGGGTGATCCGCTCGTCCGGGCCGCCGAGGTCCTCGCAGACGATCAGGGCTCGGGGGGTGGTGGGGGCCAGCTCCCTGGCGATCTCGGCGGGCCCTACTCCGGGTGCGGCGAGCACGGCGACCTTGTGGTGGGCGCGGCAGGCGTTCGCCACCCGGTCGAGCCGCTCGCCGGTCACGACCAGGGCGTCCTCCCAGGCCAGCCCGGCCCCGGCGAAGGCCCGCGAGACGAGGGAGGGAGCGGGGAGCACCTCCGGGACGACGCCGTGCCCGCGCAGTTCCGCGACCGCGCCGAAGAACCCGGGATCTCCGGCGGCGAGCACGACCAGCCGCCCGCCGTGCTCCCGGTGGGCCTCCACCGCCCGGCCGAGCGGCCCGCCGACCACCCGGGCCCCGTCCGGCAGCGGGCGGACGCGCTCCAGGAGGCGGTCGGACCCGGCCAGCACGGTCGCCTCCTCCAGCCTGGCCCGCGCGAGCGGGGACAGCGCCCGCCCGTCGACCCCGACAACTGTGATCATCGATGCTCACCGTCCTCGCCTCCAGAGTGCCGATCGCGCGGCGATCAGGCCAGAGCGGTTCTCGGATGGCGGTCACGTTCTCCCCTCCTCGCGGAATGCGCAGGTCAAAGACGGCCGCTCCGGAAGCGGCCCGGATGTTTGCCCCGGAGCCGCCGGGTATGGGTGTGGATTATCCGCAGCTGAAAGGGGTGGCTCCATATGGAACGCGGAAGCGCCAAGCACGGTTCGCGACTGGACGAGCAGCAGAAGCACGAGACCCAGGGGATGACCCGCAGTGGAGGCACCACGCACGCCGAGGAGTGGAAGGAGCCCGAGCCCATGCCGGCTCCGGGCGAAGGCGGCCTGTCCCGGTCCGCGTCCCGGCCCTCCGACCGCGAGCCGGGTGCCCCGCGCGGCATGACCCCCGCGGACGTGGAGCGCCGCGGCAACCTCGCCAAGTGGATCAGCGGCACCGGCGTGTTCCCCGCCGACCGCGACACCCTGCTGGCCCGCGCCCAGGAGCAGGGCGCCCCGGACTCGGTGGTCTCCGCCGTCCGGTCGCTGCCGAACGCGACCTTCACCAACATGGCGGACGTGGCGCAGGCGCTCGGGTACGGCACCGAGGACAAGGACCAGGGCTGACCTGCGGGCCTCCCCCTCGCCGCCCCGTTCGCGAGGGGGAGGCCCGCCCTCGCCCGCCAGGGCTCCCGCTCTCACCGCTCCTCCCCCCGCTGAAGGCGGGCGCATCCGTCTCTCCCGTCCGAGGACTCCGAGGACGGGGTATCCGCGCTGAGGAGTGCTGATGAAACTGGACATGCTCCGATCCGTGTACGACCGCGAGGGGCCGTTCGCCTCGGCGTACCTCGACACCGACCGCGCCGTGGAGCAGGGCGGCGACCAGGTCCGGCTGCGCTGGGAGGCGCTGAGCGAGCAGCTGGCCGGCGCGGACAAGGCGACCCTGTCGGCCCTGGAGAAGCTGTTCACCGACGTGAGCGCGGCGGCGCCGGGCCGCGCGGCCTTCGCCGCGGGGGGCGAGATCCTGCACACCGAGGCCCTGGCGGAACCGCCCCGCAGGGCGACCGCCCGCTGGTCGGCGCTGCCCCACGTCATGCCGCTGCTCGCCCAGCGGGGTGAGAACGTGCCGCACGTGCGGGTGGTCATCGACCACCTGGGCGCGGACGTGATCACCGTCGGTTCGGGGGCGCCCCGCCGTACGGCGGTGCAGGTGCAGGACTGGCCGCATCAGAAGACCGCGCAGGGCGGATGGTCGCAGCGGCACTACGAGAACAACGTGGAGGAGACCTGGGCGCGCAACGCCAGAGCGGTCGCCGAGGCGGTGGACGAGGAGGTCCGCCGCGTCGGAGCCGAGCTGGTGATCGTGGCGGGCGACCCGCAGTCCCGGCCGCTGCTCCAGGACAGCCTCGGCAAGGAGGCCTCCGCCGTCCTGGTCACGGTGGACCACGGGAGCAGGGCCACGGGCAGTGATCCGCTCCCGTTCAACCAGGACGTGGAGTCGGTGATCGACTCCTGGCTGGACCGCAGGCGGGAGGAACTGCTGGAGCGCCATCGGGAGGGGTCCGCCAAGGAGCTGGCCGTCTCCGGACTGGCCGCCACGGCGTGCGCGCTGCGCGAGGGCCGGGTGGACACCCTGCTGCTCGTCGACCGGCCCGACGCGGACGGCCTGCTGTGGGTCGGCCCCGACGGGACGCAGCTGGCGGTGGAGCGCGACGAGATGCAGGAGTGGGGCGTGGCCGAGCCCTGGCAGGACCGCGCGGACGCCGCACTGGCCCGGGCGGTCTGCGCGACGGACGCCGCCCTGTGGTTCGTCCCCGAGCTCGACGCCCCCGACGGTGTCGGCGCCGTGCTCCGGTTCTGACCCCACGCCCTTCCCTCAACTCCGGGTCCGGCCGCCCGGGCCGCGCTCCCCGGGGTGGCCGCCGACGCCCGGCGGCCGGCCGTCAGCGGACGACGACGACCTCCAGCGTGCGCGGGCCGTGCACGCCCTCGACCCGGTCGAGCTCGATGTCGCTGGTCGCCGAGGGGCCGCTGATCCAGGTCAGCGGCCTGGCCGGGTCGAGGGCGGCCACCGCCTCGGGCACCCCCGGCACGATCTGCCCGGCCCGCACGAGGCACAGGTGGTAGTCGGGCACCAGGGTCAGCGCCCTGCGGCCCTGTCCCGGACCGGTGTCGAGCACGATCGTGCCGGTCTCCGCGATCCCCACGGCGCAGCCCGTGACCACCCCGCAGACGGCGTCCAGCTCGGCGGCCGACAGCGGCGGGTCGTCTCCCACGGCCCCGTCTCCCAGGTGCGCCCGCACGGCGTGCGCCCACTCCTCCGGCAGGCCCCCGGGCACGACGACGCGCTCGGCCGCCCGGCGGGCGAGCGCCGCCGTGATCGCCCCGGCGGCCTCCGCGGGTTCCACCACGTGGACGACGGCCCGGTAGTCGGTGACCCGTCCGGCGAACAGCTCCACCGTCCGCTCCCCCGCCGCGGCCGGGGCGGCCCGGGGCCCGGTGTGCGGGACGTCGGGCGCCCCGGCGACGGCCGCGCGGACGCGCGACAGGATGAGGTCGCGGGAGCTCATCGGGAGCCTCCGCCGGTGCGGGAGCTCATCGGGAGCCTCCATCGGTGCGAGGTCTCATCGGGAGCCTCCATCGGTGCGAGGTCTCATCGGGTGCCTCCGTCGGTACGGTCCCACCAGTCGCGGAAGGACTCGGCGGGGATGTCGGGAATGTCGCGGGTGTCGGTCCAGGCCGCCGCCGGGCCGGGCAGGCGTCTGGGGACGAACCGGCGCAGGCGGCCGGACAGGCGCTGGGCGCGGGCCAGCCGTACGGGGCGGTCGAGCACCCACCCGGCGGCGCGCATGGCCAGGCGCTCGGCGCGCGGGTGGGGCGCCTTGGCCCGCAGGTGGACGAGCACCTCGGGGATGTCGATGGCGACCGGGCACACCTCGTAGCAGGCTCCGCACAGGGACGACGCGTACGGCAGCGAGGCGTCCAGCTCAGCGGTCGCAGAAGCCGGCATGCGACTGCGGGACACAGCGGTCGCAGAAGCCGGCATGCGACCGCGGGACACAGCGGTCGCAGAAGCCGGCATGCGACCGCCGGGCGCCGGGGCCCCGGAAGCCGGCATGCCGCCGGGCGGTGCGGAGGCCCCGGAGTCCGTGCCGCGCAGCTGCGGGGTGAGGATGGCGCCGATCGGCCCGGGGTAGACGGAGCCGTAGGCGTGGCCGCCCACGCGCTCGTAGACGGGGCAGACGTTCAGGCAGGCCGAACAGCGGATGCAGCGCAGCGCCTGGCGCCCGACCTCGTCGGCGAGGACCCTGGTGCGGCCGTTGTCGAGCAGGACGAGGTGGAACTCCTGTCCCTCGGACGCACCGGTCCAGGTGGAGGTGTAGGGGTTCATCCGCTCGCCGGTGGAGGAGCGCGGGAGCAGCTGGAGGAAGACCTCCAGGTCCTGCCAGGTCGGCAGCAGCTTCTCTATGCCGACCACGCTGATCAGCGTCTCGGGCAGGGTCAGGCACATGCGGCCGTTGCCCTCGGACTCCAGCACCACCAGGGTGCCGGTCTCCGCGATCATGAAGTTGGCGCCGGAGACCGCGACCTTCGTCGACAGGAAGCGCTCGCGCAGGTGGAGCCGGGCGGCCTCCGCCAGGGCGCGGGGCTCGTCGGTGAGGTCCTCGGGCGCCGGCCGCCCCCACTCGGCCATCTTCTCCCGGAAGATCTCACGGATCTCCGCGCGGTTGCGGTGGATGGCGGGGACGAGGATGTGTGAGGGCAGGTCGTCGCCGAGCTGCACGATCAGCTCGGCGAGGTCGGTCTCGTAGGCGGTGATCCCCCGGGCGGCGAGCGCCTCGTTGAGGCCGATCTCCTGGGTGGCCATCGACTTGACCTTGACCACGCTGGTCTCGCCGGTGGCCTCGACGAGGCCGGCGACGATCCGGTTGGCCTCGTCGGCGTCGGCGGCCCAGTGCACCCGCCCACCGGCCCGGGTGACCGCCTCCTCCAGCTGGAGCAGGTAGCGGTCCAGATGGCGCAGGGTGTGGTCCTTGATCTGCCTGCCCGCGGCCCGCAGTTCCTCCCAGCCCGGCACTTCGCCGACCGTCGCGGCCCGTCTGCCGCGGATGGTGCGGGTGGCCTTGCGGAGGTTGAAGCGCAGCTGCGAGTCCCCCACGGCCCGTGCGGCGTTGCGGGGGAAGGCGGGCATGCCGAGGAAGGTGGCGCTCACCGCTCCTCCCCCGTCCGCCCGTGCGCCGCCGGGCCCGGCTCCGGCGGGGTGCCCGCGGCCGGGCCCGCAGGGGTCGCCCCGCCGGGCGCGGCGAGGGTCCGGGCGGCGGGTGCGGAGAGAGGCCGGGCGGCGGGCGCGGTGCGGGTCCGGGCGGCGGGTCCGGCGGGGGCCGCGGCGGTCTCACCGCCCTCGGTGGCGGCGAGGATCTCCGCCAGGTGCATGACCCGGATCCCGGCGCGCTGGCGTCCCAGGGCGCCGCCGATGTGCATCAGGCAGGAGTTGTCCGCCGCGCAGAGCACCTCGGCCCCGGTCGCCATGACGTTGTGCGCCTTGTCCGCGCACATGGCCGCGGAGACCGCCGGGTTCTTGACGGCGAAGGTGCCGCCGAACCCGCAGCACTCCTCCGCACCGGGGAGCGGGACCAGCTCCAGGCCCCTGACCTGCTCCAGCAGGCGGGTGGGGCGGTCTCCCAGCCCGAGCCCGCGCAGGGAGTGGCAGGTCGGGTGGTAGGTCACCCGGTGCGGGAAGCAGGCGCCGACGTCGGTGACCCCGAGGACGTCGACCAGGAACTCCGAGAGGTCGTGGACCTTCGGCACGAGCGCGGCCGCCTCCTCGGCGAAGGAGGGCGGCGCCGTCCGTCCGGCGGCCCTCCCACCGGCGCCCCGGGCGGTCCCGGAGGAGGCGGGGCGTCCGGCCGCCGCGGCGGTGCGGGCGAGCCGGGGGTACTGCTCGCGGACCATGGCGGCGCACGATCCGGAGGGCGTGACCACCGCGTCGTATCCGGCGAAGACGTCCGCGAAGTGCCGCGCCAGCCGGGTCCCCTCCTGCGGGTATCCGGTGTTGACGTGCATCTGGCCGCAGCAGGTCTGGGCCCGGGGGAAGTCGACCTCGCACCCCAGGCGGCGCAGCAGCGTCACGACCGCCCGGCCCGTGCCGGGGAAGAGGGTGTCGTTGACGCAGGTGATGAACAGGGCGACGCGCACGGCGCTCCTTCCGACCTATGGTCTGACCACAGTATGGTCAGACCATAGGTCCCGACAAGGACCACCCCACCACGGCGAGGGAGACGGCATGGGATGGGAGCCGGTCCGGCGCACCCGGGCGTTCGAGGACGTGATCGCCCAGATCGAGCGGCGCATCGCGGAGGACGGCCTCGTGGTCGGCGACCGGCTGCCGGGTGAGCGGCAGCTCGCCGAGCAGCTCCGGGTCGGCCGCTCGTCGGTGCGCGAGGCGCTGCGGGTGCTGGAGACGCTGGGCGTGGTCGCCTCGCAGGCCGGCCGGGGCCCCGACGCGGGCGCGGTGCTCACCGCCCGCCCCGCCGCGGCCCTCGCCGACCTGCTCCGGCTGCACGTGGGCCTGTCCAGCCTCTCCATGCGCGAGGTCGCCGAGACCCGGATGATGATCGAGCAGTGGGCGGTACGGCACGCGGCCGGGAACGTCACCCCCGGTCACCTGGACCGGCTGCGGGCGGCGCTGGCGCGGATGGACCGGGCCGGGAGCGCCGACGAGTTCGTCCTGCACGACGCCGAGTTCCACCTCACGATCGCCGAGCTGGCCGGCAACCGCCTGCTCGCGGCCACGATGCACGCCCTGCGCGCCACGGTGCAGCGCCACGCCGTCGAGGCCGTCGAGCGGCTCGGCGTCACCGACCCGCTCATGGACGACCACCGGCGGATCTACGAGGCGGTCGCGTCCGGCGACGCCGAGGAGGCGGCCGCCGCGATCGCCGACCACCTCACTCGCGCCTACCCGGACCTGCGGGATCCGGAGCACCCGCCGGGCCCGGCGGGTGCTCCGGGCTCCGCGGGCTGATCCCGGCCGGACCAGTCCTCGTCCCGCTCGGCGGCACGGCGCCGGGCCGCGGGCCGTACCGCCTGGGTCTCCGCCCGCCGCACGGGACCGGTCACAACGCGGAGCGGGGGAGGACGAAGCCCTTGATCTCCGGAGGCGGGACGGAGAACTCCGGCGGGGAGGCGGCGTCGGCGACGCGGCAGGACGCGCCGGAGCAGGCGACCAGGGCGTCGAGCCGGCGCTCGAACCGGGCGATCACCGAGCTGGGCACCCTCCCGGCCAGGTTGCGCAGCTGGTAGGGGTCGGAGGCGAGATCGTAGAGCTGGTGCTCTCCGGTCGCGTAGCGGACGAAGGTGTGCCGGGCGGTGCGCATCGCCTGGTAGGCCGGGATCCGGGCCGGAGCCGCGGGCTTCGCCTTCCCCGGCCGGTGGAACTCGACCAGCACGTTCCGGCGCCAGCCGGTCGGGGTCCGTCCGTGCAGCAGGGGGAGCAGCGAACGGCCCTCGACGAAGCCGGGCAGCCGGGCGCCGGCGAGTCCGGCGAAGGTCGGGGCGAGGTCCACGGTGGAGGCCACCTCCGTGACGGTCCGGCCGGGCTGGATCCCCGGCCCCCGGACGAACATCGGCACCCTGATGCTCTCGTCGAACGGGGTCGTCTTGCCCTGCCCGAGCCGGTGCTGCCCCAGGTGGAACCCGTTGTCGGAGCCGAAGAACAGGTAGGTGTCGTCCAGCTTCCCGGCCGCGCGCAGGCTCCGGACCAGGGATCCGACCATGTCGTCCACGCCGAGCATGGCCCGCAGCCGGTCGCGGTAGATCTCGTCGGTCCGCTCGATCCGCTCCGGGGTCAGCCGCTTGCGCGAGCGCAGCCACAGCGGCTCGGCGGCGACGTCCTCCTGGTCGAAGGAGGGCGGGCGCGGGGCCGTGTAGCCGGTGAAGGCGTCGCGGTGCCGGAGCGCGTGGTTGGCCGGCAGGTGCGGGGCGACCGGCGCGAGGTAGAGGAAGAAGGGGTCGTCCCCCCGTGAGACGAACGCGTCCGCCTTCGCGCTGAGCACGTCGGTCAGGTAGTCCTCGGGCGCGGAGCCGTAGGCCCTGACCCTGCCGTTCTCGTTCAGCGTGTAGCCGTACTCGTCGTACAGCCTGCGCACCGGCACGTGCCACTCGTCCCAGCCCCGGGGCACGTGGGTGGCGGGGGCGGGGCCCGGATAGTGGTTGAGGTACTTGCCCATCAGGCCGGTCCGGTAGCCGGCGTTCTGCATCCAGGTCCCTATCGTGGAACGTTCCAGATCATCCCGGTAGAACTTCCCGAACCCCCCCTTGGGGGCGGTGTTGGTCAGCACGCCATGACTGTGCACGTACTGGGAGCGGAGGATGGACGCGCGGGACGGGCAGCACCAGGAGTTGGGCACGAAGAACCTGCTGAAACCGGCGCCCGACCGGACGAACTCGTTCCAGATGTTCGGAAATTTCTCCAGATCTCCCATCCCCAGATCATCGACCAGGATCAGCACGACATTGGGGCGCCGAGGCGCCTCGGCCGCAGCCGGAACCGTGGCCGTGACCAGGATAAGCAGAGGAAACAGGCATAAAGCCTTACGGGCAGCGTTCAGCACAGTGTCACGTTTCCCCAAAGCCCCGATCTCGACACCGGGCCTTTCGCAAAGTGAAATAGAACGTGTTCCAATACGATGGCGCACCCGGACGAGAGGCCCGACCATGAGCACCGACCTGAAGCTCGGCCTGAACCTCGGCTACTGGCAGCGCGGCCCCGCCGACGCCACCGCGCTCGTCCAGGCCGCCGAGCGGCTGGGCTACGACTCCGTGTGGACCGCCGAGGCCTACGGCAGCGACGCCTTCACCCCGCTGGCCTGGTACGGCGCGCGCACCTCGCGGATCAAGCTGGGCACCTCGGTCGCCCAGATCTCCGCCAGGACCCCCGCGGCCACCGCGATGACCGCGATGACGCTGGACCACCTCACCGGCGGCCGGCTGCTGCTCGGCATCGGCGCGTCCGGTCCCCAGGTCGTCGAGGGCTGGTACGGCGTGCCGTTCGCCCGCCCCCTCGCCCGCACCCGCGAGTACGCCGAGATCATGCGCCGGATCTGGCGCCGCGAGGGGCCGGTGACCGCGGACGGCGAGCACTACCCGCTCCCGCTGCCCGCGCAGGGCCGCCCGGGGGTCACCGGCCTGGGCAAGCCGCTGAAGCTCATCACCCGCCCCCTGCGTCCGGAGATCCCCATCTACCTCGGCGCGGAGGGCCCCAGGAACGTCGCCCTGGCCGCGGAGATCGCCGACGGCTGGCTCCCCCTGTTCGCCTTCCCCGAGAAGATCGAGCAGATGTACGGGCCGTCGCTGGCCGCCGCCGGACCGGACTTCGACATCGCGGCCATGGTCCTGACGCTGGTCACCGACGACGTCCGGGCCGCCCTCGACGGGGTCAAGACGATGCTCACCCTGTACATCGGCGGCATGGGCGCCCGCGACCGCAACTTCCACGCCGACATCATCGGCCGGATGGGCTACGCCGACGCCGCCGCCGAGGTCCAGGAGCTCTACCTGTCCGGGCGGCGGGACGAGGCGTTCGCGGCCGTCCCCGACGAACTGGCCGACGGCATCTCCCTGGTCGGCCCGGCCGGGCGCATCCGCGAACGGCTGGAGGCGTGGCGCAAGAGCCCGGTGACCAGCCTCCTGGTCATGGGACTCGGCGACGAGCCCTCCCTGCGCACGGTCCGCGACCTGGTCCTGGGCTGAGGCGGCGCCGATGCCCGCCGCTCCCCCGGACCGGCGGGCATCGGCGCCGGGCACGGGGCGGATCAGCCCGGACGCAGAGCGGATCAGCCCGGACGTAGAGCGGATCAGCCCGGGCGCAGGGCGGATCAGTCCGGGCGCGGCGCGGGGTTCTCGGTGACCGAGCGGAGCACCGGGGCGCTCGCGGCCCCGGCGCCGACCACCCCGGCGAAACCCAGGAGCACGCAGGCGAGCAGGGTGGCCAGCCCGCCGGCGTCCAGCCCGGTGATCGCGAACGGGAGCGCGCAGAACAGGCCGACCGCGATCGAGCCGCCGCCCATGACGGCCAGCGGGATGAGCGTCTCGGCGCGCCGGGCCCGATCCAGGACCTGCAGCGGAGTGCCCGCCAGGCGGAGCAGCGCGTAGGTCTGCCGCCGGTCGAGGACGGAGGAGACGGCGGTGATCCCGGCGCTGACCACCGCGACCATGAACGAGACCGTGAGCACCACGATCGTCCCGGTGCCGATGTCGCCGATCAGCACGTGGCCGAACCGGTCGTCGTCGGCGGTGGAGGTCGCACGCCGGCCGGGGACCAGGCCGTCGAGCGCGGTGCGGGCCCGGTCGACCAGCGCCGCGTCCACCCGGACGTCCACCGGGGTGTCCGCCTTCCCCCCCTTCCCCGATTTCCCCGGTGCCGCCGCCCGGCCGCCGCCGAGCGCGACGACGAGCACCTTCTCCCCGCCCTCACCGGTGATCCCGGTCCCGGCGCGCACTCCCGCCGCGGTCAGCCGCTCGCGGGCCTCGGCGGCGACCGCGTCCGCCCGGGCCGCGGGGACGGAGAGGCGCAGCCGGGAGGCGTCGGCCTCGCCCAGCAGGTCGGCCGACGGGTTCAGCAGGACCACGAACCCCGCCACGAACCCGGTCAGCGCCACCCCGCTCACGGTCCGCCAGGCCGCCCTGGGGTCGTCCACCAGCCGCCGACCGGCCAGCAGCCGGGCGGGCCCGCGCGCCGTACCCGCGGTGATCCTGCCGATCAGGCCGACCACCCACGGGCCGGCCAGGTTGATCGAGAGGAAGGCCAGGCCCAGCACCACCGCGATCATCCCGCCGCCGCTGCCGACGCTGAGCGTGGGCACCACGGCCAGGACGGCCAGCAGCACCGCGACCCGGACGAAGCGCATGCCCGGCGGGGTCTCCCGCTTGGCCACGCCCAGCGGTCCGACCACGACCCGGCGCAGGCCGACCACCGCGGACAGGCCCACCAGCAGCGGCACGGCCGCCAGCACGGCGAGCGTGTACGGCACGCCCGGCCACAGGTCGGCGGCGAACCACGAGCCGCCGGCGATCTCGATCCCGGTGAGCGGCGGGATCAGCAGGACGTACAGGAGCGTCCCCGCGACCGCCCCGGCGAACGCGGTGATCACCGCCTCGGCGGCGGTCATCGCGACCACCTGGCCCGGGGTGGCGCCGACCAAACGGAGCGCCGCCAGGCGCTGGTCGCGCCGGGCCACGGTGAGCCGGGCCGCCGCGCCCCCGAACACCAGCAGCGGCACGGCCATCAGCACGCTCGCGATCAGCGCGAGGATCCGGTAGCCCTGCGCGTCGGGCGTCGGCTCCCCGGTGAAGTCCGAGATCCGGGTGGGCGCGACCTCGCCCCGCGGCTCGTCGGTCCCCTTCCCGGCCAGGACCGGGGAGTCCGGCGCCCAGCCCCGCACGGCGACCAGTTCGCCGGGATGGACCAGCGCCTCGTCCCCGACCGTCCCGCCGCGCCCGCCCGCGAACCGGCCGGCCAGCTGGTCGGCCGGGAGTCTGCGGGCGAGCTCGGCCAGGGCCGGGGAGAGCCAGACCTCGCCCGGTGCGGGGAAGCGGTCCAGCCCCGGAGGCGGCGGCGCCCCCGGCTCCAGCGCGGCCAGCTCCACGACCGTGATCCGCTCGTCGCGCACGTAGTCCACGCGGACGGACTGGACGGCCACCGCCCGCCCCTGCGCCGGGACCGGGTTGCGCCACGCCTCCCGGTCGCCCCGCCCCTCGAAGGCGAGGTTCGCGGAGACCGCGAAGAGCAGCAGCGCGGTGGAGACCGTCACCGCCACCGCGGTCAGGGCCGCGCCCAGCAGCCCCTTGCGGCCGCCCGCGCGCAGCAGCCGCCAGCCGAGTCCCAGCGCCGCCCTCACGCTCCCACCCCGGTCATGATCCGGCCGTCGCGGACCTCGACGGTGCGGTCGCACCAGCGGGCCACCTGCGGGTCGTGGGTGACCACCACCAGCGAGGCGTCGCCGCCCCGGGTCGCCTCCACCAGCAGGCGCATCGTGTCGTGCCCGGTGGTC
This sequence comes from Planomonospora sp. ID91781, assembly GCF_015711595.1. Classification (NCBI taxonomy): domain Bacteria; kingdom Bacillati; phylum Actinomycetota; class Actinomycetes; order Streptosporangiales; family Streptosporangiaceae; genus Planomonospora; species Planomonospora sp. ID91781. The sequence goes on from NZ_JABTEY010000002.1 coordinate 2,352,642, forward strand.
TGGTCGAGCGCGCCGGTCGGCTCGTCGGCGAACACCACCGCGGGCCTGGTGACCAGGGCGCGGGCGATCGCCACCCGCTGGGCCTGCCCGCCGGACAGCTCACCGGGCCTCCGCTCCTCCATGCCGCCCAGGCTGAGCGGGCCGAACCACTCCCGCGCCCGCCGTACGGCGTCGCGCCGGGAGACGCCGCCCAGCATCAGCGGCAGCGCGACGTTCTCGTCGGCCGGGAGCTCGGGCAGGAGCTGGCCGAACTGGAAGACGAATCCGAACCGCGTCCGGCGCAGGGCGCTGCGCTCCCGCTCCCCCATCGTGTCGACGCGCTGCCCGAGCAGGCGCACCTCCCCCTCGTCCGGCTTCATGATCCCGGCCAGGCAGTGCAGCAGGGTCGACTTGCCCGACCCGCTCGGACCCATGATGGCCACGGCCTCACCGCGGCCGATCGCCAGTCCGACGCCCGCCAGCGCCGTCGCCGGACCGAACCGCTTGGTCAGGCCGTATCCCTCGAGGACAACAGAAGTCATGGGAGCACCCTCGCCCGTCCGAGGGTCCCGGCGGATCGGCCGAGCGTGCGATCCTCCGAGGTGCCCGATCGGCCGAAAGTCGGATGGATCGGAACGACCCGCCGCGCGGGGCTGGCAGAATCAGCCGGGTGACGATTCGGGTGCTCATCGCCGACGACCAGCAGCTGGTGCGGACCGGCTTCCAGATGATCCTGGACGCCCAGGCCGACATGGAGGTCGTGGCGACCGCCGCGGACGGCGCCGAGGCGGTCGAGCACGCCCGGCGGCTCCGGCCCGACGTGTGCCTGCTCGACATCCGGATGCCCCGGCTGGACGGTCTGGAGGCCACCCGGCTGCTGGCCGGCCCCGGCGTCCCCGACCCGATGCGGGTGGTCATCGTCACCACCTTCGACCTGGACGAGTACGTCTACGGGGCGCTGCGGGCGGGCGCGACCGGGTTCCTGCTCAAGGACAGCGGGCCGACGCTGCTGATCGAGGCGATCCGCGCCGCCGCCGCCGGGGACGCGCTGGTCTCCCCCTCGGTGACCGTGCGACTGCTGGAGCACCTGGCCCGCCCCCGGGAAGGGCGTTCCCGGCCGCTGGTCGAGCCGCTGACGGAGCGGGAGCTGGACGTCGTGCGGCTGGTGGCCCGGGGCCGGACCAACCAGGAGGTCGCCGCCGAGCTGTTCGTCTCGCTGTCCACGGTCAAGACGCACCTGGGCAGCATCCAGGGCAAGCTCGGGGCGAGAAACCGTGTGGAGATCGCCGCGTGGGCGTGGGAGTCCGGCGTGGTGAGTTGATTGGCGGAGGCGCTGACGGGATAGAAGAGAGTCAAGTCCTTCAGCGCATGCCGGGGGGAGATTCACATGCGCTCTGTCCCGCCGCCCAGCACGAGGCCCGCCTCGGCCGTCCAGGCTGCCCTCGTCCTGCAGATCTGCGCGGTCACCGCCCTCACCGTGTTCGAGCAGGCCCGCGGCGAGCGGCTGGCCCAGGAGATCGCGGCGCTCGGCGGCGATCCGCGCGCCCCCGGCGCGCAGGCCCTCGTCGGCCCGGTCACCGTCTTCGCCGTCCTGGTCATCCTGGTGGCCGTCACCACGGCCGCCGCGGGCGCCGCCCACCTCGTCTGGCTGGCGCGGGCCAGGCGGTACGCCGCGGAGACCGCCGGCGCCCCTTCCCGCCCCTCCTCCGGCGCCCCCGGGTCCCGCCCCTCTCCCGGCGCCCCTTCCCGTCCTTCCGCGGCACCGGTCCTGGCGGCCTGGTTCACCCCCGGGCTCAACCTGGTCGCCCCGCCGGTGCTGGTGGACCGCCTCTGGCGGGCCTCCCGCACACCGGCCGACCACCGCGCCTCCTGGCTGGCGCTGCTCGCCGCCTGGTGGCTGAGCTGGCTGGCCGCACTCGCCCTCCTCCTGCGGCTCTTCCTCTCCCCCGCCCCCGGGGCGGCGGACCTCACCGGCATCGGCCCGGTCGAGCTGGCCGTCGTGACCGTCTCCGCCCTGCTGTGCGGGGCCACGGTCCGGCGGATCACCAGGATCCAGACGGAGAGCGTCCTGCACCGCGTCCGCACGGCGGCCGATCCGGTCGGCTCGGAGGTCCAGGGGCTGGCCTACCAGGGCTTCTGACGCGCCCGACGCGGCTCTCCCCTCCCCCGCCGCCACCGGGCCGGGCGGCCTCCCGATCCCGGCCGCTCCCGCCGCAGGCTGATGCCCGCGTGGGGATCTCGGTACGCTGAGCTCCCCATACGACGGCGTTTTTGCGGTTAGGTATCACGGTGAACAACCTCAGTCCGGGTGACCCCCTGCAGATCGGGCGATACCGAGTGCTCAGCCGGCTGGGCCGGGGCGGCATGGGAACCGTCTACCTCGGGCAGGCCTCCGACGGCCAGCGGGTCGCCCTCAAGGTGATCAACTCCGAGTACAGCCAGCACGAGCAGTTCCGGATGCGCTTCCGGCGGGAGGCCGACGCCGCCCAGCGGGTGCGGCGGTTCTGCACGGCCGCGGTGCTGGAGGCCGCGCTCGACGGCGACCAGCTCTACGTGGTCACCGAGTTCGTGCCCGGGCCCAACCTGGAGGAGGCCGTGCGCTCGGGCGGCCCGCTCCGGGGTTCCAGCCTCGACGCGCTCGCGGTCGGCGTGGCCACCGCGCTGACCGCGATCCACGGGGCCGGGGTCGTGCACCGCGACCTGAAACCGTCCAACGTGCTGCTCTCCCCCGTCGGCCCCCGGGTGATCGACTTCGGCATCGCCCGGGCCCTCGACACGCTCAGCGGCGTCACCGGGACCGGCGAGATCATCGGCACGCCCCGCTACATGGCGCCGGAGGTGCTGCGCGGCGAGCCGGTCTCCCCCGCCTGCGACGTGTTCTCCTGGGGCTGCCTGGTCGCGTTCGCGGCCAGCGGCCGGGCGCCGTTCGGCGGCGAGGCCCTGCACGCGGTGCTGTACCAGGTGCTCAACACCGAGCCCGTGCTGGAGGGCATGGAGACCGGCCTGCGCGAGCTGGTGGCCCGCGCGATGGACAAGGACCCGGGACGGCGGCCCACCTCCCAGCAGCTCCTCGACCACCTGGTCGGCCGCTCGGCCGCGCCCGAGCAGACCGCGCACTCGGTCCAGGCGGTCTGGCAGCAGAGCCCGCCCACCCTGGCCGAACCCGCCGCCTGGGCGGGGTCCGGGCCGGGCGGGCCCCACGTCCCGGGCGGGTCCGCCGGTTCCGGAACGCACGCCGTACCGGGCGGGCCGGCGGCCCCGACCGCACCGGCCGCCCCGGGCCCGTACGCCGTGCCGGGCGGGCCGGGTGACCCCACCCCCGCGGCCGGGGCGGGCGCGCACGCCGTACCGGTGGGATCGGGCGGCCCCTGGACGCAGGACGACACACGGCTCCCGGCCGGGGGCGAGGGGGGACGCGGGCGCGCGGGCGGTGCTCCGGCCGAGGCCGTCCGGCGCAAGAAGCTGATCGCCGGCGCGGCGGTCGCGGCCCTCGTCGCGGCGGGCGGCTTCGGGCTCTACCTCGTCTTCTCGCCGAGCGGGCCCCCCACCGACCTGACCCTGCTCTACCAGGACGACTTCACCCAGAAGAGCGACTGGAGCGGCACCTACGACCCCGCGAACGGCGGCAAGTACGGCTACGCCCCCGAGGGGCACTACGCCGTCGATGCCGACGGCGAGAACGCCGTCCAGCGCGTCACCGCGCCGGTGCCCTTCGCGACCGCCCCGCCCGCGACCCCGGACCCCGCCGCCAGCCCCACCCCGACCATCCCCGGCCGGCTGCTCCTCGGGGCCGACGTCACGGTCCGCAACGGCAGCACGGGCGCCGGCGAGTACGGGCTGTTCTGCCGGGGCGCGGACGCCACGGAGGCGACCCGCTACGAGTTCCTGATCGACACCTCGGGCAAGGCCCGCATCCGCAGGGCGGTCAAGAGCGCCGGCGGCGACCTGACCGAACCGGCCCCGGTGGAGGTGACGAAGGGCAAGCCCGTCCGGCTCCAGGCCGAGTGCTCGGCCGGCTCGGAGGGGATGCAGCTCACCATGTGGGTCGACGGCACCCGGGTGCAGTCCGTCACGGACCCCGACCCGCTGCCGCCGGGTGAGCTCGGCATGATCGTCCGGGTCGGGGAGAGCAGCGGCGCCACCCTGAAGACGGGCTTCGACAACTTCACGATGCGCGGCGCGGCCCCGGAGAAGAAGCCCTGAGGGGGAACAACGAATGATCGGCTCGCGGTTGGGGACGATCGGAACACCGACCTGAGCGAAGGAGCCCGCACGATGCGCGCCATAGTCGTCTCCGCCACCGGCGGCCCCGAGGTCCTCTCCTACGAGGACTATCCGGACCCCGCGCTGAACCCCGGCGAGGTGCTGGTCGACGTCGCGGCCAGCGGCGTGAACTTCATCGACGTCTACCACCGGATGGGCCGCTATCCCCTCTCGCTGCCCTTCGTGCCCGGCAACGAGGGCGCGGGCACCGTCGCGGCGGTCGGCGAGGACGTGGAGGGGGTCTCCGTCGGCGACACGGTGGCCTGGGCGAGCGTCATGGGCAGCTACGCCGAGAAGGCCGTCGTGCCGGTCTCCCACCTGCTCCTGGTGCCCGAGGGGGTGGCCCCCGAGCTCGCGGCGGCCGTCACGCTCCAGGGGCTCACCGCGCACTACCTGACCCACTCGGTGCACGAGGTCAAGCCCGGCGACGACGTGCTGGTGCACGCCGCGGCCGGCGGCATGGGCCTGCTGCTCACGCAGATCGCCAAGCTCCGCGGCGCCCGGGTGATCGGCACGGTCTCCACCGAGGAGAAGGAGGAGCTGGCCCGGCAGGCCGGCGCCGACGAGGTCCTGCGCTACAAGGGATTCGCCGACGCGGTTCGCGATCTGACCGGTTCCGGCGTGCACGTCGTCTACGACGGCGTGGGGGCGACCACCTTCGCCGAGAGCCTCGCCGCCCTGCGCCCGCGCGGCATGATGGCCCTGTACGGCCAGGCCAGCGGCCCGGTGCCGCCGATCGACCCGCAGCTGCTGGCCAAGGAGGGGTCCCTCTTCCTGACCCGCCCCAGCCTCGGCGCCTACATCGCCACCAAGGACGAGCTCGCCTGGCGCGCCTCCGACCTGTACGGCTGGCTGGCCTCCGGCCGGCTCCGGGTGCACGTCTCCCGCCGCTATCCCCTGGCCGAGGCCGCGCAGGCCCACGAGGACCTGGAGGCCCGCCGCACCACCGGCAAGCTCCTGCTCATTCCCTGAGCCCCGCTTCCCGCTGCGGGATCCGGTTGCTCCGGGGCGCTTCCAGGACTGCTCGGCGACGCCGTCCCTCGTCGCCTCGCCCGCGCGGCAGCCGTGCGTCACTCAGGCGGTTCCTGGCCGCCGAGACCGATCGGGAACGCGTCGAAGTTGATGATGACCCGCGCGGTGCCGGGAGCGCTCTCCTCACGGTCCCGTACCTTCTCGTGGTGCGCGTCGACGACCCGCGAGATCTCGCGGACGAGGCCGGCGAGTTCCTCCCGGGTCATGCGCATGACGGTGTGCAGGTTGACGGTGGCCTCGACCCACTCGCGGGGAGTGGTCCGCGACTCCTCCAGCCAGCGGCTGAGCTCGGCGTTCCGTTTACGGAGCAGCTCGGCGAGCAGGAGCTCCGCCGCCTGCGCCGTCTCGGGGTCGCGGCGGAACCGGTCCCCGTCGAACCCGAACCGGCGGGAGCGCCACCAGCGCTCCTTGCCCTTCCCGCGGCCGGACACCTCCTCGATGAGGCCGTGCCGCGCGAGCTGACGCAGGTGATAGCTCGTCGAGCCGCTGTTCTCCCCGGTGCGGGCGGCGAGCTGGGTCGCCGTGGCGGGGCCGTGGCGGTCCAGCAGCTCCAGCAGGCGGAGCCGTACCGGGTGGGCGAGGCCCTTGAGCGCCGATGCGTCGAGTTCGCGGTCCGCGCGCCCGGTGAGCGCCGAGGGATCGGAATCACGGGTCTTGTCATCCATTGCGTGCAGCCATATCTTTGCAAATAGAATTTTGCATACTTTCCTTTACACGTTATCGGAGACAGCGGTGACCGATCGCCCCTTCCGCTGGTTGCTGACGGCCTCCGGTCTGTCCAACACCGCCGACGGCATCGTCGTCGTGGCCATGCCCCTGCTGGCGATCACGCTGACCCGCTCGCCGCTGCTGGTCTCTCTCGTCAGCGCGGCGGCCACCCTCCCCTGGCTGCTGCTGTCTCTACACGCGGGCGCGCTCGCCGACCGGCACGACCGGCGGCGGATCCTGGCCCTGACCACGTGGACCCGGGTCACGGTCCTGACCGCCCTGGCGGCGGCCGCCTGGCTGGGGACGCTTCCCCTGCCCGCACTGCTGGCCGGAGCCCTGCTGCTCGGCGCCGGAGAGGTCTTCGCCGACACCTCGGCGCAGTCGGTGGTGCCGATGACCGTGGCGCGGGAACGGCTCGGCGACGCCAACGGCAAGCTCGTCGCCGCGCAGACCATCGGCAACAACTTCCTGGGAGGGTCCGCCGCCGGACTCCTGACCGGGCTCGGCGCCGCCGCCGCGTTCGGGGCACCCGCCCTGCTCTACGCGGCGGCGGGGATCGCCCTGCTCGGCATGCGCGGGCGTTTCCGGGTGGAGGAGCCCTCCACCCGGCCGCTCCACCACGACATCGCAGAAGGGTTGCGCCACCTGTGGAGCCACCGGGTGCTGCGGGACCTGGCCCTGCTGTCGGGTGTGCTCAACTTCGCGAACTCGGCTTACTTCGCGGTCTTCGTCCTGTGGGTCGTCGGGGAGGAGTCCCGGGTGGGGCTCACTCCCGGCCGGTACGGCCTCCTCATGGTGGCGCTCGCCTTCGGGGCCGTGGCGGGATCGCTACTGACCGACCGAGTCGCGCGGAAGGCCGGACAGGTCAGGACACTGGTCGTCGTCGACCTGGCCGGTGGCGTCCTGCTGATCGTGCCCGCCCTCGTCCCCACCCCCGCCGCCATCGGCCTCACCGCCGTACTGCTGGGCGCCGCCAGCGCCACCGCCAACGTCCTGCGGGTGTCGCTGCGACAGCGGCTCATCCCCGGTCACCTGCTCGGCCGGGTCAATTCGGCCATCCGCCTGATCGGCATGGGGTCCACACCGCTGGGCGCGGCCGCGGGCGGTGCCCTCGCCACGGCGGCCGGGCTGCCGACGGTGTTCGCCGCGGCCTCGGTGCTGTGCGTCCTGGCCGTCACCCTCACCTGTCGGAGTGTCACGACCCGCTCGGTCGCCGAAGCCGAGTCCGCAGCGGATACCACCGTCCAGCCCGCGCCCGCCTGAAGAACCAAGGTCGCTTTTCGGGAAGTATGTGTCTTCCGTCCGCGCCCGTCATACGCACTTCCCGAGAAACGATCATTATTTCACCGGGACAGAACGGTTATCCACAGGTAGCCGTATGCGGTGGGGTCGTCCCCAGGGAACACCGTGCACCAGAACCGTCTCTGCTGGCATGGCTACTTTTGCCGTCCGGGCGGAAGGGGCGGAGATGGGAAACAGGCATAGGCGGTCGTCACGGCACCGGACCGGCAGGTCGCCGGGCGGGCGGCCCGTACTAGGAGTCGCGCTGCTGACCGACGAGCGCGATCTCGCCGCGCTCCGCGAAGACGGTTCCCTCACGCACCGGGACTACGCCGCCTATCTCGCCGCCTGCGAGCGCGACATGCGTTCCATGCGCGCGTCCGGTGAAGTGGTGGCGGAGGCGTTCGACCTCGGGGAGTACCTCGATTTCTGCCAGGACGCAGGACTGGACGCCGGCGGCGCCGTTAGCCGGGCCCGGTACGCCGCGCTGGTGTGCGAGGAGGGCGACCCTCTCCCCTACCGGGGCGAGCCCATAGAGGATTTCATCGCCGTGCTCGCCCGCCGGGAGAGACTCCGCAGGCTGTCCTCCAGGATCGAAGGACGCCTCGCCCTCGTTCCGACCGGGCGGGTCAAGGCGGCACAGGAGCACACGGCCGGTGTGCTCCTGTGGCTGCTGAGCCGCGAAGGGCCGGGCCTGCACGTCCTGACCTGCCTGGTGGAGGCCGGCCGGGGCGATCCGTTGGAGGTCTCGGCCGAGGTCGAGGTGCGCCCGAGCAAGACGCTGCTGCGTGGAGAAGCTCCGCTGGTGCTCGCCCAGATGCTCGTCCTCGCCCGCGCGGTGAGGGCTCGCGGCAGCCTGATCATGCGATTCCGCACCCGGAGGACCGACCCCGCCACCGGCCTCCCCATCGAGATCGTCCGCGGCTGGTCCATCCGGGACGGTGAACTCCGGTCCCTGAGTGGTGCGGAGACGCGTGCGGCCTTCTGCGCCGATGCCCGGACCGGTGACCCGCTCGCCCTCGACCCCTCCGCCGAGTACGCCGACGCTCCGTCCTTCCGAGAAGGACTCGACGAACGACTAGTGCCCGATGAAAGACCTCATCCGCCGGTTCCGGACCCGGTTCCGGAACCATCTTCGGACCTCAGGCCCGCGCCGCCGGTCCGAGAGGTTGGGCGGGCCAGTCGAGGAGGCGGGCGCCCAGCACCGCGGTCTCCAGGGTGAAACGCTGGGTGGGGTCGTCGGGCGAGAAGCCGGTGAGACGGCGGATCCGCTCCAGCCGGTAGGTCACGGCCCGGGTGCTGACCCCGAGCCGCCGCGCGGCCGCGGCCTGGTTGCCCTGGACGGCGAAGACCGCCTCCAACGTGTCGAGCAGCGGCTCGGGCCCGCCCCGGGCCTCCAGCAACGGGCTGAGCACGGTCGTCACCAGGTCGTCGATGGCCTCCCGGTCCCGCAGCAGCACCGGGAAGACCAGCAGGTCGGCCGCCTTGAGGACGGGCGCCCGCAGCCCGAGCCGGTCCCCCAGCTCGATCGCGTTGCCCGCCTCCCGGTAGGAGGCGACCACCCCGCCGGGCCCCCGGTGCGCCCGGCCCACGCCGACGCACCAGCCGGGCTCGAAGGCCTGCCGCACGTGGTGGGTGAACTCCCCGGTCGCGGCGGAGAGACTGCCCGGCGCGACACACACCAGCAGCCCGTCCCGGACCGCCACCAGCACGTTGTGCGACCCGAACCGGGCGACCAGCGCCTCCTCGATCCGCCTCGCCACCGGATCGCCGTCCCGCAGTCCCGGGTTCCCCGCGGCATCGGGCGCGACCGCCTTCCCACCGGGCTCGGTCCCTGTTCCGCCGGACCCGGTGCCTGTTCCGCCGGACCCGGTGCCTGTTCCGCCGGACCCGATGGGAGCGGGCCCTCCGCCCGCCCGCACGGACCCGGCCGGGCGGGCGACCGCCACCACGTAGGACTCCGCCAGCCGGAGGCCGAAGTGCTCGGCGCGTTCGGCGAGCCGGTCGGCCCGCCCGTGCAGCAGGTCGTCGACGAACTCCCGGCGCGCGGCCTCCTCCTGGCGGATCGCCAGGCGCTGGGCGTTCTCATAGCCCTCCATCAGTGCCGAGACCGCCCGCCTCAGCGCGGAGAGCACCGCCGGAGCGGCCCCTTCCGCCTGCCCCTCCCCGGACGGCCCCGGCCAGGCAGGTCCGGAAGCGGCCGGGTCGGAACCGGACCCCCGGAGACCGGAGGCTCCGGGCGCGGATGATCCCGGATCGGACGACCCGGAGACGACCGGCTCGGCCATGCTCAGGGCCGCGTCGACCAGCTCCCGCAGCGGCAGGCCCAGCTCGGCGGCCCGTGCGCCCGCCGCCCGGTAGCCGTCGAGCGCCTCCCTGCCGGGCAGCCGTCCGGTGGCGGCGGCCTCGCTCAGCATCCGAGGGTGCCCGCCGAGCAGGTCGGCGGGCACCCGGGCGGCCCCGTCCATCACACCCCTATGTCGCGCCGGTCGAAGGCGAGGATCGCGACGACCAGCAGCACGGCGGCGGCACCCGCCAGCACGAGATAGTCCCCGCCGGGGAAGCCCTGGTAGAGCGGCTTTCCGTCCAGGTAGTAGTGGAACGGCGAGACCCACCGGAGCCAGGAGACCGCGTCCACGTTCTTGCCCATGGTCTCCACGATGTAGCCGCCGACCGCGACCACGCCGACGACCGCCATCGCCGGGCCCCTGCGGCCGGCGGCGGCGCCGACCGCCAGGGACAGCGCGCCGAAGAGCAGGCCGAGCAGGAAGACCCCGGTGTGCGCGGCCAGGATCCTGTCGAAGGCGACGCCCATGTCGGTGGCGACCGACAGGCCCCAGGCGAGCAGGAACGTCGCCGCCGCGACGCCGAGTAGCCCGAGGGCGAGCGCGGCGAACCGCTCGAAGACCAGCCGCCTGCGGTCGATCGGGAGCGTGACGGTCAGCTCCAGCGTGCCGGACTCCTCGGGGCGGGCGATCGCCTGGTTTCCCAGGACCGCCGCGCACACGACGAACAGCATCGGCCCGAACAGCTGGTAGACCACGCCGTGCAGATAGCCGGTCCCGGTGGTGAAGCCCGTCAGCCCGCCCATCAGGTCGCGCATCGCCTCGGGGAGCTTCTTCAGGGCCATATCGCCATATAGCTCCTGGTTCTGGGAGATGTTGGGGTAGAACGACAGGTACAGCGCGAAGAACGCGCCGATGCCGATCGTCCAGCGGACCAGCGACCTGCGGTGGTCACGCAGGCTCTTGGACACCAGCGCGGGCATGGTGCGCCTCCTCTTCGCTGTAGTAGGTCAGGAAGATCTCTTCCAGATCGGGTTCGGCGCTGACCAGGTGCACCACGGTGAACCGGGCCGCCGCCTTGATCAGCGCGTCGGGGCGGCCGTCGATGGTGCAGCTCAGGTTCGCGCCCTCGACCCTCAGGTCCCGCACCCCGGGCAGGCCCTCGAACTCCTCGCGGGGCACCGGGGCGTCGAAGTGGAACTCCACCCGGCGCACCGCCTTCTCCCGCAGGGCGGCGACGTCCTCGACGGCGACCAGCCTCCCCTGCCGCACGATGCCGACCCGGTCGGCGACGTCCTCCACCTCGGCGAGCACGTGCGAGGACATCAGCACGGTCCGGCCGGCCGCGCGCACCTCTCGGACCATGGCGAGGAACTCCTGCTGGACCAGCGGATCCAGGCCGCCGGTCGGCTCGTCCAGGATCAGGAACTCCGGTTCGTGCATGAACGCCTGGATCAGCCCGACCTTCTGCTTGTTGCCCTTGGAGAGTCTGCCCATGGGCACCGAGAGGTCGGCCTCCAGCCGTTCGGCCAGCGCCGTGATCCGGTCCCGGGACACGCCGCCGCGCACCCCGGCCAGGAAGGCTAGGTACTCGCTCGCCCGCTCCCGTCCCTCCAGCGCGAGCTCTCCGGGGAGGTACCCGATCCGGCCCCGCACGCGCGGGTCGCGCGGGTCCGTCCCCAGCACGCTCATCCGGCCGCGGGTGGGCCGGATGACGTCGAGGAGGAGCCGGATGGTGGTCGTCTTGCCCGCGCCGTTCGGGCCGAGGTACCCGAACACCTCTCCGGGCCGGATCTCCAGGTCGAGATCCTCCAGTCCCCGGCGCCTGCCGTAGAACTTGGTCAGTCCCTCGGTCTCCACTACCGCTGTCATGCCTCAGATCGTGCCCTGCGCCCGATCCACCGGACCATGACCTGTTCCTGACACTTGGGCCCGCGTTCGTTGCCCGGTTCCGGAAGGCACCGGCGCCCCGGACGGTTCCGCTCCGGTTTCCCGCGCGGCACCGGAAGGCACCGGGGAACGGCTACCAGTCCTGGGAGAGGCCGGACATGCGGCGGAGGTATTCGTCCTCGTCGATCTCACCGGCCGCGTAGCGCCGCCTGAGGATCTCCCGGGGGTCGTCGGGGGCCGGTCCGCGGCGCGTCCTGGAGGCGCGCGCCACGAGGGCGAGGCCGAGCACCACCGCGGCGATCACGGCGACGACGAGGAGCGCCACCGCGAACCGGGCCATCACCGTTCACCGTCCATGCCTCCATTCTGCGAGAAATCCGGCGCTTCGTGGAGGGCCCCGCCGGGAGGGAGCACCGGCAGGCCCTCGGGGGCACCGCCCTCCAGCAGACGGAGCAGGGCCCCGGTGTCCACATGCCGCTCGACGAGATCTCCGAGGGCGTCCAGGCGCTCCTCGCGCAGCGCGGCGAAGCAGGTCCCCGGTGCGGGGGTGAAGTCCCGGCCGGAGACGGCGGCCACCTCGCGCAGGAACGCCCGGCGGAAGTCGTCGTTCTCCAGCGCCCCGTGCCAGGTGGTCCCCCAGACCGTCCCGGCCCGGCAGCCGTCCAGGAACGGCTCCGCTCCGTCGTCGGGGGTCACCGTCCCGTGGTGGATCTCGTAGGCGGCCACCCGGTGGCCGTAGGCGCTCCCGACCGGGCGGCCCAGGGTCTTGTCCGCGGCGAACTCGACCGCGGCGGGCAGCAGCCCGAGCCCCTCGACCCGTCCGGCCCCCGACTCGACGTCGTCGCGGATGGTCCGGGCGAGCATCTGGTAGCCGCCGCAGATGCCCAGCACGGTCCGGCCGCGCAGCGCCTCCGCCAGGCCCGTGGCCCGCAGCCAGGCCAGGTCGGAGACCGTGGCGCGGGAACCGGGCAGGACCACCAGGTCGGCGTCGTCCAGCTCCGCCGGGGAGGTCACGAAGCGCACGACCACGCCCGGCTCGCAGGCCAGCGCGTCGACGTCGGTGAAGTTGGAGATGCGCGGCAGCCGGACCACCGCGACCCGCAGCGTCTGCCGGCCGTACGGCGTGCGCGCCGCGGCGGCGGGCCGGTCGTCCAGGGCCAGGGAGTCCTCGACGTCGAGCCAGAGGCCGTCCAGCCACGGCAGCACGCCGTACACCTCACGCCCCGTCAGGTTCCTGAGCATGTCCAGCCCCGGTTCGAGGAGCTCGCGCGCGCCCCGGAACTTGTTGATCACGAATCCGGCTATCAACGCCTGGTCGGCGGGTTCCAGCAGCCCCACCGTGCCGTAGAGCGAGGCGAAGACCCCGCCCCGGTCGATGTCGCCGACCACGATGACCGGCAGGTCCGCCGCGCGGGCCAGGCCCATGTTGGCGATGTCGCCCCGGCGCAGGTTGATCTCCGCCGGGCTGCCCGCCCCCTCGCAGACCACCACGTCGTAGCGCTCCCGCAGCCGCCGCAGCGCCTCGACGGCCGTCTCCCGGAGATGGTCCTTGACCTGCCAGTACTCCATCGCGTCGACGTCGGCGAGCGGCCGGCCCATGACCACGACCTGGCTGCGCCGGTCGCTGCCCGGCTTGAGCAGGATCGGGTTCATGTCGGCGCTCGGCTCCAGGCCGCACGCGGCGGCCTGCATCGCCTGCGCCCGGCCGATCTCCGCGCCGTCGGCGGTGACGAAGGAGTTGAGCGACATGTTCTGCGCCTTGTACGGCGCGACCTTCACCCCCTGCCGCGCCAGCCACCGGCAGATCCCGGCGGTGACCACGCTCTTGCCCGCGTCGGAGGTCGTCCCGGCGACCAGCAGCGCGCCTCTCATCCCCGTGCCCGCCTTCTCTCTCCGCCGGTCGCCGTCCGTCGGCGCCGGCTCCGCCGTACCCACCCGGCGGGACGGGCCCGCCGGCGCCGCGACCTGCCGTACCCCGTCCGGCGCGGGAAGCGCTCCGGCCGCGCTTCCCCCACGCGCCGGATGACCGCCGGCCGTCCGGCGGCCCTTCGGCGGTCGTCCGGCGCGTGCGCGGTCAGCCGCGCAGCGCGGCGAGGACGGCGAGTCCCGCAGCGGCGAACCCTACCGCGCGCGCCAGCCGTACCGAGCGGCGGATGTCCGGGACCGACGGTTTCGGCCCGTCCCCCATCTCCGGCCGGTACTCCACGCGGTTCCCGTAGACGTTCACGCCGCCGAGCGTGACGTCGAGCGCACCGGCGAACGCCGCCTCGCACCGGCCCGAGTTCGGGCTCGGGTGGCGGTGGCCGTCCCGGCGGAGCACGGCCAGCGCCCGGCCGGCCGAACCGCTCACCAGGGGGGCGCCGAGAGCCGCGAGCAACCCGGTGATCCGGGCCGGTACGGCGTTGGCCACGTCGTCGAGCCGGGCGGCGGCCCAGCCGAAGCGCTCGTAGCGGGCGTTGCGATGGCCGACCATGGCGTCCAGGGTGTTGACCGCGCGGTAGACGAGCAGTCCGGGGACCCCCGCCACCGCCCCCCACAGCAGCGGCGCGACCACGGCGTCGGAGGTGTTCTCGGCGATCGACTCGACCGTGGCCCGGGCCAGCTCGGGCGGCTCCAGGCGGGAGGGGTCGCGCCCGCACAGGTGCGACAGCCTTCCCCGCGCCCCGGCGAGGTCACCGGCCTCCAGGAAGGACGCCATGGCCGCGCCCTCGCGCCCCAGCGTGGTCCCGCCCAGCACCGACCAGGTGGCCGCGGCGCTCGCGACCCCCCGTGCCAGCGGGTCGCGCACCCGGGACGCGGCCACGCCGAGCAGTGCCACGGAGCCGACGCAGACGGCGACGTGGACGACGCCGGCGGCCCGGGCGTCGCCGTACGTCCTCTTCTCCAGCGCCGCGGCGGCCGTGCCGAACAGCGCGACCGGGTGCCCGCGGCGCGGATCGGCGAAGAGCGCGTCGAGCACGACCCCGGCGAGCATCCCGAGAGCGTGGGCTCTCGCGGATCCCACGAGTGCGCTCTTCCCGGAGGCGGATGTGGTCTTCCTAGACGAGATGGGCATGAAGCTCATCCTGGTGCGTGTCGAGCCATGCCCCGGCCCTGCGGATGCGCGCCCCCGCGCCCTCGGCCCACATCCGGGCCCAGCCGCCGCCTGCGGCGGCCCTGGTGCGCATGATGACGTAGGAGCGGCTGAAGCGGAGGCGGGCGAGGTCGAGGAGGCGCCTGCGGTCGCGGGCCGGCAGGCCGTACGCGTCGCAGAACAGGCGCAGGCGCGGTCCGACCGCCAGCTCCCGCTGGGCGGGGTCCAGGTCGACGGGGTCGGCCAGGGGCGCCCAGTGGCGCAGTGTGGTCACGACGTCGAACAACCGGGTGGTGGGCCGGGCCAGGTCGAAGTCGATGAACGCGTACGGCAGGCCGTCCCGGAAGAGCACGTTGTCGAGGTTGACGTCGCAGTGGCCGACCAGTTCGGGGGCCCGGTCGTCGTTGGACCCGTCCTCCCAGATCGCGTCGCGGGGCGGCCGGAAGGTCTCGGCGGCATCGTGGAAGCGCCGCAGCAGGCCGGCCAGGGCCACCAGGGCCTCATCGGTGACCGCGTACTCCGGCAGCGGCCGGACTCCGGACTCGCCGTCGAGATAGGTGAGGACCTCCCGCCCTCGCTCGTCGAGGCCCACCACCCGGGGCGCGCCGTCGAAACCCTCGGACTCCAGGTGCCGCAGCAGCGCGTGCACGGACGGCGTGGACGGCCGGGTGGGCCTGCGCACGGTCTCCCCGACGCGCACCACGCCCTCCGTCACATCGCCGCCCAGCAGAGGGATCTCCTCGTGGGACGTGGCGACGAACATGGCAATTGAGCCTAGACCGGCCCGTCCGGTGGTCGGGCCTGTTCCGGCCGGACCGGTAACCGTTTCGTTGAAAGCCCGCCCGACAGCCGGACCGTCACCGGCTCGCCTCCCTCCACCCCCTTCGACCTCGCACTTCTCCGGCTCCGCTCCCCTGTCGGGAGGGCATCCCGGCATCCTCGCGGAGTGATCTTCCTGACACGGTGGGAAAACCGATGCATGGGCACTCGCCGGATCATGCACAATTAGGCAGGAGCGCCCTTAGCTCAGCTGGATAGAGCACCGGACTTCTAATCCGACGGTCGCAGGTTCGAATCCTGCAGGGCGCGCTTATTATCATGGCCTGACCTGCGAAAACTCGGAGGACAGGCCTCTTCTGGAATGAAGTTCCGGTCCCTGCGCGCTCGTGGCGTGCTCGCGTGCACGGACCGTGCACACACCATGATCAAAACGGGCCCGCAGCGCCGCTCTCACCGGTCATGACGTCGCTGTGGCCACGATGAGCTCTCCTCACACCTTCCGCAAGTGTTCCGGATCTTCTACGACCACTCGGTGACAAGAACCGGCCTCTATCCCAGTTCCACCGAAATCGCCGTCTATAGAGTTCAAGGTGGTGATGCAGCGCGCCGTTGCACGGCCCAGCGTCGCGAGTCCCGGCCGCGCATGCGGCCTGGAGACCGGTCGCGGCCAGAGCCGCACGGACCGCCCGCCGGGTGTCGCCACCGCCGTACCCGGCCTCAGTCTCCGCGCCAGGGCCGCATCACCGCTCCGTCAGCCGGCGCCATCCTCGAAGGTCGGGCGTCGCCGTTGCCGCCACCACGGCCAGTCAGGCGAGGCCAGGGGATCCGGCGACGTCTTGGCGAGGAAATTCCTGTCGATGGAAGCATCAGACTGTAGAGGTACGGCCTGGCCCAGCCGGGCAGCACAGTGATGATCCGTTCGAGCTCTCCGCACGGATCGTCTTCCTGGCATCCTGGGCACACACAGACGGACAGGAGCCGGTCAGCGGCACCGGGGATGACTTCCCGCGTCCAGGCCCGTAGTGCCGCGGCCACCTCCCCCGGCTCCAGGAGCGTGTGCTCCAGGGCGATCACCGTGGCCATGGGCCGGTAGGTGAGGCCGGGAACCTGATGGATCGAAGGTCTGTGGGTTCCGCACCGTAACCTGCGCGGGCGAACCTCGGAAGGGCGTCTACGAGGCATGGCCCTTTCTGATCGATGTCATGGCGCAGATGATCGCATGCCGGAAAGCCGATCGCCAGATCCGGTTCGTTGACCTACCGCCTTCACGATCGCCAGGCTGCGGCCAGCCACCATGCGGTGTCAGGACCGATCGACGGGCCGGTGATTCATTCCTCAACTCGGTCCACCGAGCACCGGTGCGATGAAGGAGCAACCGTCCTGCGCCCGCTGCATACCTGTCAGGAGGGGACGGAATACTCGCAAGGACCCGCAGAGAAGGCCGAACCCGCTCTGAATCCAGGGCCCCGGCAAAGTCGGCTGAGCATCTTGTGATCATGTGAACCCGAGGATCGGCAGGACCCGGGCGGCGTCCCGGCCGAGGTAGCGGATCGTCTTGGCGAGGTTGCCGGATCCGGACCGGCGGAGCACGCCGATAACGAGATTGCGCAGCCCGGCCATCACCCGGGGCGCGTTGGCGGTACGAACCTGGCAGTGATTTTCACCGAAGGTCGCATCGCGGACCCAGTGCAGCCGGTTCCCGATGCTCCAGTGGCCACGGACCCAGCCGGCCAGCTCGGCAGGAGTGGCCTGCCGGACCGGCACGCTGGTGACGGCGTAGACGGTGACGGTCCGCCACCGGCCCCCGCACAGGCTCCTGACCTGGCGTTTGATCTGCAGGGCCTGGACGGCGTGCGGAAAGCCCAGACCGGCCTTGACCGCGACCGCCTTGAGCGTGCGCCGCTCTTCACGGCCATGGCCCCGGCCGCGCCGCCGGTCGGCGACGGGCACCTTGCGCCACAGCAGTGCTTTGACCTGCGCGTACAGGCTCGGCTGGTTCTGCTTCACGATCACGATGTAGTGGGCGTTCTTCTCCCCGACCAGGAAGTCGGCGTGATCGCGCTGGGTGTGCAGCGCATCAGCGGTGACCACGCAACCGGCCAGATCCAGGTGCTCCAGCAGCGGCCGGAACCGGGTGATCTCGTTGGTCTTGCCGTCCACGCCGGTCTGGGCCAGAACGAGGCCGTCGGCCTGGTCGACGGCCGACAGCAGGTGTACCGCCTCACCGCCTGCGGTGCGGCGGGTGTGCGGTCGGGCCGGTTCAGCCAGGCGGCGACCGCCGCGTCCAGCGCATCGGCGTCGAGCCGGGCGAACGCCCGGCGCAGGGTCGCGCTTGGAACGGATCTCATCGCCCTCGGTCTCACAATGTGAGAACTCCTTTAGCCCTGTTGACGGATCCAAGCCACACCCTCTTGATTTATCCGGAAACTCATCTTTCCGATTTATGTTGATCTTTACTTTTATGTGGACCTTATGCAATGATCGTCCGGTTTGACCGAAACGATCAAGAAAGGTCAGAGTGAACATCCATCCCCCGAGGCTCGGCGCGCTCGCACGCAGCCGCCACACCTCCCTGATAGCCGTCCTCGGGCTATCGACATCACTGCTGGCGGCCTTACCAGCTGCCGCCGAACCCGATCCCACCCCCTCTGCTTCCACGGCGCCCGCCCCTGCGGCCGATCCGCTGGCTTCCCTCAAGGCAGAGGCCAAGAAGCAGAACAAGCGCATCGAGATCGAGTCCTACCGGACGGAAACCTCAACTACCTACGCCAACCCGGACGGCATGACGCTGCGGGTTGAGCTGTCCACCGAGCCCGTACGCGTCAAGAAGGCTGACGGCAAGGGCTTCACACCGATCGACAC
This sequence comes from Planomonospora sp. ID91781, assembly GCF_015711595.1. NCBI lineage: Bacteria > Bacillati > Actinomycetota > Actinomycetes > Streptosporangiales > Streptosporangiaceae > Planomonospora > Planomonospora sp. ID91781. Next base: position 2,370,795 of record NZ_JABTEY010000002.1, read on the forward strand.
CACCCTCGTCGAGGCGGACGGCGTCATCAAGCCCAAGGCCGCGAAGGGAAACCTCGTCCTGTCCGCCGGCCGGGACAAGACCCTCCTCAAGAGCCAGGCGGCCGACGCCACAGCGAAGATCACCACACCGTCGGTGTTGCCCGAGCCCAAACTGAAGGGCAATACCGCCACCTATCGGTCCGCCTATGGCAAGGGCCGTGACCTGGTGGTGACTGCGACCCGCACCGGATTCCAGCAGCAGATCACCATCGCCGAACGGCCCACCGGTCCGGTCTCCTTCCGTGTCCCGGTCGATCTGCCCAAGGGCATGTCCTTCGCAAAGAACGCCGCAGGCCGGCCCGCCATCGTGGGCGAGGACGGCAAGACACTGACCGAGGTACGGCCGACCCTGCTGCAGGACGCCAAGGCCGCTGACCCAGGCGCCCCGCTCGATGCGGGCAAGGTCGGCAAGGCAGCCGTCACACTCGCAGAAGACGGCAAGACCCTGGTGTTCACGCCGGACGCCGCGTTCCTGGCCGATCCGGCAACGACGTACCCGGTGACGATGACCGCCGCGGCCTCTGACTGGTACGAGGGCCACACCGGCCAACGGTGGCGCGTTGGCAACCCCATGGACACCTACATCAACGATTCCGACCTTCAGGACAGCTGGGACAACTTCTACGACCCCGAGATCGTGGTCGGCAAGTCCTACGCCAACATCCCCAAGCGCTGGCGCGGCTACCTCCAGTTCCCCGACATCCCCGCCGAATTCGCGGGCAGCAAGGTAGAGAATGCCGACCTGGTCCTGTGGAACTACCAGTCCAATGACTGCGGGGCGGGCGGCGGCTCCGGCATCACCGCGCGGCGGATTACATCCTCCTGGGATGAGACGACGCTGACCTGGAACAGCCAGCCGTCTGTTACCAGTGTGGACGCCGACACCGAGTACGGCGCCTACAGCGAAGAATGCAACTACGCCTGGGACCTGATCCACTCGCTCGACGAGCTCGTTCAGGCGTGGATCGATGGTGAGCCCAACTACGGCATCCAGCTCACCGCAGGCAACGAGTCCGAGGTGCGCAACTGGCGGCGCTACACCTCCGAGGACGCTGGCGGCTGCATGAGCGAGCCACTGCACGCCTGCCAGGGGCAACTCCATCCGCCCATCCTCACCGTCGACTTCGAGCCGGCCATTGTGCGTTCTCACGCATATCTTATACCTTACTATGATAATCCAACCCTGGCAGAAATAAAGGAAAACACATACCATTCGGACTCCATTCCCTCATTTCCGGAGGTTTCTGAAGAAGAGGCGCGCGCGGTGCGCGAAAGTTCCACAGAATACGCATTGGAGGACTCTTCGGTAGGTTTCAATGTTCCTGATGATATGACGCGGGAGGAATGGCTGGAATCCTTCGATGTGATGCCCGTCGAACCCAACCCGTCACCCACACCTACTCCCACACCGCAAGCAGTTGGTAAGTGGGCATTTGAGGAAGGTGGGGGACGCATCGCCTCGGACTCTTCTGGTCACGGACACGAGGCGAAGCTCAACGACACGGCGGCGTGGATCCCCGGGAAGAGCGGAAGCGCGGTTTCGAATACGCCGACGCAGGTACAGGTCGTTGCTGCTCGTGAGGCGGTTCGTCAGGGCAAGCCGGTTGAGGTGGCCGACCAAACCACCGCAACCAGCATCACCTACGCGCAGCCGGACGGAAAGACGTTCACCACCGAGATCACCGCGGGTCCGGTGCGGACCCGGCAGGGCGACGGATGGGTACCGATCGACACAACCCTGGTCGAGCAGAACGGTGTGCTCAAGCCCAAGGCGATGGCCTCGGACGTCGCCGTAGCGGTCACCAACGGCGGTACGGACGCGTTCGTGTCCATGACCGCCGCGGACGGGCAGTCCTACACACTGAGCTGGCCGACCGCGTTGCCCAAGCCGACCGTCAGCAAGAACGCCGCCACGTTCACCGACGCCGCAGGTAAGGGCGTGGATCTGGTCGTTACCGTGCTGCCCACCGGGTTCCGGCATGATGTGGTGCTGCGGGAGCGGCCCGCCAAGCCGCTGGAGATCCGTCTCGGTGTGCAGACCGAGGGTCTGACCCTGTCCGAGGGCAAGGGCGGGCGGCTGCTGCTGACCCGCGGCAAGGGCAAGAAGCTGGTCGCGTCCGCACCGCAGCCGGTCATGTGGGATGCCGGCGTCAAGGAGCGCTTGGCCAAGGGGCGTCTGCCTCAGGCCCGGCACAAGAAGATCACCACCGATGTGGTCAGCAAGAACGGTCGCACCGAGCTGGTGCTCAAGCCCGACCACGCGTTCCTGTCGGATCCGGCCACGAAGTATCCGGTGCGGGTGGACCCGACCACCACGCTGCCGTTCAACAACGACGTGGACGTCAACACTATCTTCAACACCGCAGGGAACCCAGCGGACCCGACGGCTCCGATCATGATGGTCGGCACCGAGACCGGCAACGTCAAGCACCGGGTACACCTGCGCTTCGACACCGCCTCCCTCGCCGGAACGACCGTCACCGACGCCAAGCTATCGCTGCTGAACATGCAGTCCTCCGGCTGCGGCACTGCGGTCGGGGCGGGCATCCAGGCCCGCCGCCTGACCAGCGCCTGGGATGAGAACAACCTGGACTGGGCCAATAAGCCCACCTCCACCACCGAGGACGCTCAGATCAACAAGGCGGGCTTCGGTGAGTCCTGCGCGGGTGGGCCGGCCATGCTGGAGTGGCCGGTCACCGGGATTGCCCAGGACTGGGCAGCCGGTGCGGTCAACCACGGCATGGTACTGCAGTCCCCGACTGAGACCAACGTCAACAACTACCGAATGCTTACCTCCTCCGAGGACACCGATTTCGGCAACCCGCCGAAGCTGACCGTCACGAGCACCGGCCCGGCCTCGGTCCCGGCCGTCACCAACCTGACGATTACCCCGACCCAGAGCACCGGCGGCACCACGGTGGCCACCTCACTCACCCCGCAGCTGGCCGCCACCGTCACCGACGCCATCGGCGGTAACCTGACGGGTGAGTTCGAGATCGAACATGACCCGACCGCCACTAGCCAGGGCACCGGGCAGATCTGGACCGGTACCTCGACTGCGGCGGCATCCGGCGGCCAGGCTGCGGTGACCGTCCCGGCCGGGAAACTGGCCGACGGCTGGAAGGTGCGCTGGCGGGCCCGCGCGGCCAACTCGGCCGCGTCGAGCACCTCGGCGTGGTCGGACTGGCAGCCGACCACGGTGGACGTGCCCAACCCGGCGGTGAGCGCCTTCCAGGTCACGCCCGCGCAGCTGGTGGACGGTGTCACCGTGACCACAAGCCTCACCCCGGCCCTGCACACGACGGTCACCGACCCGGTCGCCCAGCCGCTGCGGGCGGAGTTCGAGGTCGAGCACGACCCCGCCGCGCCCACCGGTCAGGGCAGCGGCCAGATCTGGACCGGCGCCGTCGACAACGTCGCCTCCGGCACCCAGGCCAGCATCACCGTCGCCGACGGGAAGCTGACCGAGGGGTGGAAGGTGCGCTGGCGGGTCCGGGCGGTGAACCCGGCCACCACCGTCGGCTCGCCGTGGTCGGACTGGCAATCCCTGAGCGTGGACATGCCCGATCCGGTCTCCAAGCCGGCGGTGGGCGCATTGCAGGTCAGTCCGTCGGAGCAGGTGAACGACACCACCGTCACCCCTGCCCTCACCCCCAGCCTGCTGGCCCAGGTGAGCGACCCGGCCGGCGGTGCGCTGCGCGCCGAGGTCGAAGTCGAACACGACCCCGCCGCCCCCACCGGTCAGGGCAGCGGCCAGATCTGGACCGGCGCCGTCGACAACGTCGCCTCCGGCACCCAGGCGAGCATCGCCGTCCCGGCGGACACGCTGGCCGATGGGTGGAAGGTGCGCTGGCGGGCCCGCACGGTCTCGGCCACCGCCGCCTCGGCCTGGTCGGACTGGCAGTCCTTCACCGTCAGCCTGCCCAAGCCCACCGCCACCGGCCTGACCATCACCCCGTCGAAGGTGGTGGACGGCGCGACGGTGAGCACCACGCTCACCCCCACGCTGAAAGCCACCGTCACCCACCCGACCGGCCAGGCGCTGCGCGCTGAAGCCGAACTCGAGCACGACCCGGCCGTGTCCGACGGTCAGGGCAGCGGCCAGATCTGGGCCGGTGCCGTGGACGACGTCGCCTCCGGCACCCAGGCGAGCATCGCCGTCCCGGAGGGGAAGCTGACCGACGGGTGGAAGGTGCGCTGGCGCCTGCGCGTGGTTACCGGCGAGGCCGCCTCGGCCTGGTCGGACTGGCAGCAGGTCACCGTCGACGTCACCCAGCCCGGTGAGGAGCCCCTGGCTCAGACCGCCGGACCGGTGATCCGCACCGACCAGAGCTTCACCGCCGCCGCCTGGCTGCGCTGGAGCGACAGGGACGGCGACTACACCGTCCTTGAGCAGAGAGGCACCCACCAGGCGCCCTTCCGGCTCGGCAACACCCCTGACCACGGACTGGTGTTCACCTTCACCAGCGCCGACGCCGCCAATGCGACGGCCGAAGGCGTGCTGTCCGGGGTCGAGCCCCCGGTCGATGAGTGGTTCCACCTGGCGGGCGTGTATGACGCCACGGCCAAAACCGCCACGCTGTACCTCAACGGAACCCTCATCAAGACCGTGCCGATCAGCTTTACGGTGTGGAACGCGGACACCGCCATGGCCCTGGGCAGCAGGATGAAGGGCGATCTCGACGAGGTCTCCATATATCAGCAAGCGCTGACTGCTAATGAGGTATCTGCTTCCCACGCAGCTGCCACACCTTCACCGCCGATATCCATGTCAACCCACCAAGAAACTTCTGCATCGCCTTTTGCTGAACTAAGGGCGGCCGCTAATGCGAGCGCCCCGAGCGCCCCGTTCCCTTATAGGCGTCTTTCACACGAAGAGTGCCAGGAGGAGATAAAGAAGCGTCCCAACCGGCCGGCGGCGCTATACAAAAACGCATTCAACATGTGCTGGGTGATGCGTATTGGAGAGGTAAAAGACAATAGCGACGACGGAGACTTCGATGATATATTTATGTACACTGCCAAGTTGACCGTTGTCATGCACACCTATGTAGGTGTGGGAAAGAAGGCTGCTGGTAATGCTCTGCCGGCCCGAGACGCTGCGCCGGGCATCGGTAGCAGGCAGATGAAGGCCTGGATCCGCGTTGATGGTTGGGATGCGGTGGACAACGACTACCTTGACAACGCGATAACGGTTGGCCTAGGGGTCAGCGGAGATTGCGAAACCAATTATCCGAGCGGCCGGACCGCTACACTCAGGCAGTGGATCGGTGAGTCGTCGTCGAGTCCCAAAAAGGACTTCGAGATGACGATCGATTCGCCGAATGTTGGTACAGGGGACAAGACCAGATACTGCAAGGTCAAGCCATGGGTCAATTATCGGTACGCCGATCTTGAGGCCCGTCACTATCATCTCCATCCCGGAAAATATCCAGCTCTATTCCGCTGTGACACATCGCCAGTCATCAGGGCATACACGGGCGGATGTATCGTTTGGCATATCCGCCCTATTTTCGTCCTCGACGAGAACGATCCACTCGTCACCAAGACGGCTTCGCATATAGCCCAAGCACTTCACGATCCTCAGTCGACCATACCCAAGGCCGGAAATGGTGTGCCGAAGAATATACCCGGCGGATTCCAGTGGTGGGCGCCAGGATGTGAATATGGCGGCTGTCTGCATGTGACCAGGAAAAGCGCCAAGGTTAGCGGCACAATCCCCAATTTGAATAGAAAAAAGGCAATCAATACCTGTCTTAATTTTATTCGGAATTATCATGATCCCGACAGTTGCGACGAATATCCGTTCGCCTCGACGCTCGAGGGGGCCAGTACAACGCAATATAATTTCTCTGTCGCCGTGATCGAAAAAGACGACAACTGCTTGGCGGGTAGCAGGCTCGGCCATTGGTATAACCGTGTTCGGCTCCTGGAGGGCGATATGTTCTGGGTCGACACAATCAAAAAGGGGACATACTACGCTAGAAGCGGCGCACCTGGCTATGTGGCAACAGACCCAACACCGGAAGAGGTGTTTCATATGGACGGCTGTACGGTAGACGGGTAGGTTATTTCTGAACTAGGATGTGAGCGTGGTGCGATCGGTACGTACCGATCGCACCACGCTCTTCCTTTGGGGGTCATGGTGAACAATGAATTTGATACATATAACGCAATGGCACATCTTATCTTTGAGGAGCCAACATGCATAACTTGGACCAACGGCTCGTCGCTCTCTGACTGCATTATTTATTTTGGTGGAGACCCAGCAAGTGTGCGGGAGGCTGATTTCGAAGACATATATGAAGACGGATATGATCTGAATCCCGACGATAAGAGCAATAGTGCGATCTTGCTTGATCGGCTGGGTGAATGGACTGTAATTATTGAACCAACCAGCAGTCGCGGGATATCGACCAGTCTGCTGAAAAAAATTTCACATGAGGGGGTCGCGCTTAGCTTCTACTGGACTGTCAATCATGATGCATACTTCAAGTATGCGAAGCATGGCCACCTGCTCTACTCTTTTGATCCGCTGAGGCTTGAAATGATGGACTCCGAAGAGGCGGAGGTTTCCTGGGCGACTGGTAACGGTGTTACGCTTGACGAGTGGAATGAGAATTGGCTGGCGGCCTCACTCGCGCTAGCCGAAAACATTACCTCCATTCGCCTTGATGAGGAGTGGCTTCAGCGCCCTCATCTGGGAGTCATTGTTGGGCCTGTGCCACATTTTTAGTACTTGTACCGCTTCAGAGAGCGTTTGATTTGAGTAGAACTCACCATATGTTCTAGTAGGTGCCTCGCCAGGTTGGCGTACTCTCGTCTGTTATGCGCTTGGTGAGGTTATTGATCGATGCAATGTGGATCATGGCTTCGGAGCTGACTGGGAGGGCTTCGTAATCGCGGGCAAGGCGGTGCCTTAACATAAGCAAGCCGAGGCTGCGTTCTACTACCCAGCGTCTTTTGACAACTTGGAAGCCGCGGGCGCGGGGGTTTCTATTGACGACCTCGACATCGATTCCGAGGCGGGCTCCGTGTTCTACTGCGGCGTTCTTGAATCCGGTGTCAACCCAGGCTTTAGTGATGGTCGGGTGGATCTTCTTGACGTCGTTGAGGAGTTGTATCCCTACGGCGTTTTCGGAGAGGCTTGCGGCGGTGACGGTGACGGCGAGGAGGAGGCCGAGTGCATCTGTGACGATGCCTCGCTTCCGGCCTATGATCTTCTTGGCGGCGTCCGTTCCCTGGCTGTTCAGGGGCACGTTGGTGGAGGTCTTCACCAGGGCCCCGGCAAAGCAGGGTCCCGGCGTAGTGGAGTCGGATGCCTGGATGTCCGATTCGAATGGGCGTGAGAGGCGGCGTTGACAGCCCACCGCGGGGATCACACGGTCAGGAGCGGGACACGCGAACAGGCACGGCCTACGGGATCATGTGGTTGTCGAAGCCTAATGATCACCAGAGAAGACCGTGCCTGCCCTCATATCATCGCCGATCGCCCCCGTCTTGGGCCAACTCGCGGCCCTGACCTGCGCGACCGCTGACCTCGACCCCGTCGGCCTGCTCGACCACTTGGCCCGCATCCCCGACCCCCGTGATCCTCGCGGAGTGCGCCATACGCTCGGTTCGCTGCTGGCCGTGACCACGGCGGCGATGCTGACTGGAGCACGCTCCTTCACCGCGATCGGCGAGTGGATCACCGACGCCCCCGAGGCGGTCCTGGCCGCGCTCGGCGTCCGCCAAGACCGGCTGACCGGCCGCTACCGGCCACCGCACGAGGCGACCCTGCGCCGGGCGTTCGCCCGGCTCGACGCCGATGCGCTGGACGCGGCGGTCGCCGCCTGGCTGAACCGGCCCGACCGCACACCCGCCGCACCGCAGGCGGTGAGGCGGTACACCTGCTGTCGGCCGTCGACCAGGCCGACGGCCTCGTTCTGGCCCAGACCGGCGTGGACGGCAAGACCAACGAGATCACCCGGTTCCGGCCGCTGCTGGAGCACCTGGATCTGGCCGGTTGCGTGGTCACCGCTGATGCGCTGCACACCCAGCGCGATCACGCCGACTTCCTGGTCGGGGAGAAGAACGCCCACTACATCGTGATCGTGAAGCAGAACCAGCCGAGCCTGTACGCGCAGGTCAAAGCACTGCTGTGGCGCAAGGTGCCCGTCGCCGACCGGCGGCGCGGCCGGGGCCATGGCCGTGAAGAGCGGCGCACGCTCAAGGCGGTCGCGGTCAAGGCCGGTCTGGGCTTTCCGCACGCCGTCCAGGCCCTGCAGATCAAACGCCAGGTCAGGAGCCTGTGCGGGGGCCGGTGGCGGACCGTCACCGTCTACGCCGTCACCAGCGTGCCGGTCCGGCAGGCCACTCCTGCCGAGCTGGCCGGCTGGGTCCGTGGCCACTGGAGCATCGGGAACCGGCTGCACTGGGTCCGCGATGCGACCTTCGGTGAAAATCACTGCCAGGTTCGTACCGCCAACGCGCCCCGGGTGATGGCCGGGCTGCGCAATCTCGTTATCGGCGTGCTCCGCCGGTCCGGATCCGGCAACCTCGCCAAGACGATCCGCTACCTCGGCCGGGACGCCGCCCGGGTCCTGCCGATCCTCGGGTTCACATGATCACAAGATGCTCAGCCGACTTTGCCGGGGCCCTGGTCAGGGACGCCCTGTATAAGCTTGATCGCAACAGGATTCCCCGAGACAGTATCTGTGGCCTTCAGCATGGGCATGGCCACCATCACGAGGAGCATCCTGCGTCGGCACGTACCGGCCACCGATCATCTCCTGCACCTACCCACGCACCCTCTCGTTTGCGTTTCAAGCCCATCAGAGTGATGTGCGCTAATGATAACGCTCTGCTACTTCCGCGACATCTCATACCGTTGGACTGCAGACCAGCCGACAGTCCGATCGTCACTCCGCACCGTACGCCACACTTCCGACATTTCCAACGTGACCATGGTGACTTCAGACAGATCATCGCGAAAGCGGCGAGCATCACAAGATCTATGAATGTAGACCGGTAGGCGCAGCAGGGCCGCTCCCCTGCCGTCTGGTGCGACGGACAAGGGAGCAGCTCTGCTGATGTGGTCAGCGTTGGAAGGACAGCAGGCGGGCGGGCTGCGCGGGATCCGTGTCGTTCTCGGACAGCAGGGCGGCGGTCTTCTCCGCAGCGGCTCGGGCGACCTCGGGGAAGACGCTGGTGTAGGTGTCGGCGGTGAAGGCGCTGGAGGTGTGGCCGAGCGTCTCCTGCACGACCTTCATCTCCACTCCCGCGGCGAGCATGAGCGAGGCGGCGCCGTGGCGCAGGTCGTGCAGCCGGACCGGTGGCAGGCCCGCCTGGTAGGCCAGCCACAGGAACTGGTCGGAGACGTGCTGCGGGTGCAGCCGGTCGCCGTCGTGCTGGGTGAAGACGAACCCGGTGTCCTTCCACGCCTCACCCAGCGCGATGCGCTCCTGGTATTGCCGGGTGCGGTGGGCGCGCAGGATGGCGGTGGTGTCGGCGTCCAGGGCCAGGGTCCGCTCGGAGGCGTCGGTCTTGGGCCGGCCCTCGTGGACCTGCCAGGCGAGCTGGACGAGCTGCCAGGCAACAGTGACGGTCCCGCCCTCCAGGTCGACGTCCTTCCAGCGCAGCCCGCACGCCTCGCCGCGGCGCAGCCCGCGCAGGGCGATCAGCCGGTACAGAGCGAACAGGCGGTGCTGGGCGGCTTCTTCGAGGAACAGGCGCGTCTGGGCGGGGGTCCAGACCATGACCGGGGAGGGCCGGGGTGTGCTGACGTAGGCGTCGATGGGGTCGACCCGGCGTCCGCCGCGGCGTCGTTTCTCCTCGGCCAGATGGGTGTGGAAGTCCTGCTGCCATCGCCGGACCCGCGCGTCGGTCCACACCAGCGCCTTGGGCCGGGTCTTGGGGGGCATCTCCAGCACGGCGGCGGGGTTGAAGTCGAGTAAGCGGTCTTGGCGGATGGCGAGGTTCAGGGCGTGGCGCAGGGTGGCGCGGATGCTGTGCATGGTGGAGGTTCCGATCGGCCGCCGGTGCTTCACGCCGGCCCGCGCTTGTGGGTCGTCGCTGGTGCGGCGTTCGGTGATGGCGGCGTTGAACTCGGTGATCTGGTCGAACATGTCGGCGATGTCGCTGACCTTCAGCCGGTCCAGCTTGATGTGTCCGAGGTAGGGCGCGAGGTAGAGGCGGATGTGGCCCTCGTAGGAGCGGCGGGTGGTCTCCTCGATGGTGCGCTTGCGCTTGAGGAACTCCTCCAGCCACTCCCCCACCGTGATCTCGGTGGTCAGGTCGTGGCCGGTGCGGATCTTGCGGCGGACGGTCTCGACGGCGGGCAGGGCCCTGGTCTCGGCGAGCGTCTTTTTGATCAGGTCGGCGATCCGTGCGCCGGTGACCGGGTCGTGCGGGTCGGCTAGGGCCAGCAGCTCGCGGGCGTGGGCCAGTTCGGTCTCGGCGGCGTCCTGGGAGTCGAAGCCGCCCCGTCGCAGCGGGCCGCGTCGTTTGCCGTCTCGGGTCGGCGGGAGCTCCAGCTGGTAGTTCCAGCTTCCGTGACGGTGGCTCCAGGCGCCGCTGGGGCGGCGTAGTCTCGGGCATTTCTGCCCGAGGGCTTTTCCGGTGTCGTCCTTGCAGGAGCAGCGTTTGAAGGTCGAGCCTTCAGCCATCGGTGTCCTCCTCGGTGTCGCCGCCGCGGGCGTCGAGCAGGGCGAGCAGGCCGGTGGTGGGCACCAGGTAGTTCTTGCCGATCCGGATGACGCGGCAGGGGAACCGTCCAGCTCGGGCGAGCTGGTATGCCTTGGTGCGGCCCAGTCCGAGTGCCCGCCCTGCGGTGACCAGATCGATCACGGCGGGCAGTTGCTGGATCTGCGCCAGCGTCAGCCCGGCTCTCATCGCGGCCTCCGATCGTGATGGCGGCGCGGGCTCGGCACTGGCCCGCCCCGCACGGCCGCCGCGCCGGGCAGGCGCGGCGCACGGTGGTCCGGCCTGTCCGGTGCGCGGGTGGCCGCGCGGGGCGGGGAGCATCGACGCTCGCCTTGCCGGGCCGGGTCAAGCGAAATCCGATGGTTCACCGCCGATGGCGAGCGGCGGTTCGGTCGCAGCCGCCTCATCGCCTCTCCCCCGCCGCGCTCAGCATCTGGCCTGCGGTCGCGCCCGCCGGCGGAATGCGGAAGATCAGCAGGTCCTCGTGGGCGGTCGCGTGGATCGGCGTCCCGCGCTCCCACGCTTTGCGGGCCTCGTGCAGCTGGAAGAACGACGACCGGTTCAGCAGCCGGTCCTCGCCGACCCCGCACAGCAGGCACACGATCCGGTCGGTGAAGACCAGGCCGGCCTGCTGCCCGGCCGTGATCACCTCGCCGGGCAGGTCGACGAGCTCGCCGCGCTGCCGGAACGGCCGGACCGTGATCGCTACTACGCCGCCGGGGCGCAGCAGCCGCGCGCATCCGGCCAGGATCCGGGTGAAGCCCTCCAGCAGGGTCGGCAGGCTCTGGTGGGCGAGGTTGGTCCGGTCGCGGGAGTAGCGGTGGTTCCACTTGCAGATGCCCGGCTGCCCGGAGTCGCGGGTGGAGCGCACGTGCCCGTGCGTCTGGGAGCCGTACGGCGGGGAGGTGAGCACCAGCGCGGCCTGCCCGGCCAGGTCCGGCAGCACGCGCGGGATCTGGCGGGCGTCGGCGGCCACCACCCGCCCGGTGCCGGTCGCGCCCTGGCGGGCGGCGTGGGCGAGGTTGGCGACGGCCAGGCGCGCCCAGCCGTCCTCGTACTCCACTCCGGCCGCGTCGCGGCCTTGATGGACGGCCTCGACGAGGGTGGTGCCGATCCCGCACATCGGGTCGATGACCAGCTCGCCGGGGCGGGTGTAGGTGGCGATCACGTTTGCGGCGATGGCGGGCAGCATCTTGCCCGGGTGCCGCATCGACTCGGGCAGGTAGCGGCCCAGCCGCTGGCTGCGGGAGGGCTTCTGCCCGGTGGCCCATACCGACGGGATCGATCCGGTCAACGCGCTTCCTTTCCGTGGCGGGGCTTGGTGAACAGCAGGACGTCGCAGTGCGCTCGCCGGGTCGTGGGCACTTCCGGCGTGCCGGTGAGGCCGGTGGCCGCCGCGGCGGCCTGGGCGGGCGAGGTGGGGTAGGCGTCGGGGCGGGCGGGGATGCGCAGCGCCACGATGTGCTGCAGGTAGACCAGGCCCGCCTCCTGGGCCTGGCGGACGAGTGCCGGGGCCGGGTCGTGCGCGTGGCCGTCCTGGCGGCGCAGGCCCGTGATGACCGCCAGATGGCCTCCGGCCTTCAGCAGCGCGGCGGGCTCGGCCGCGGCGTTCATCAGGGCCGCCGGGCCGCCGGGAACGGGGCGTTGGCAGGTGTGGCGTGCCACGACCAGGGCCGCCCGGCCCTGCAGGTGGGACAGATCCAGGTAGGTGTCCTCCGGCCGGGAGAAGCGCAGGTCGGCTCCGGGCAGGTCTTCTGCCGGGTGGAGGACGCGCACGCTCTCCCAGATGTCTTCGGCGAGGTCGAGGTCGGTGGTGCAGGCGGTGATCCGGCGGCCGAGCGACAGCGCGCCGGAGACCACAGCCGGCGTGTCGGCCTGAAGGTCGATGACGAGGTCACCGAGCCGGGTGCAGGCCTTGATCAGCTCGCGGGCGAGCCGGCCGGTGACCGGCACGCAGCATCCGCTGGAGCAGGAGGCGGTCGGTTCGTACTGGACGGTGGTCAGCCAGACGCTGAGCGGCAGGTGCCGTCGCGCCGGTGAGGTCGTGGAGATGTCGGCGGTGGGGCGGGGTGAGGTCGTCACGGTGATGTGGCCCGGTCATCCGGACCACCTGATCCCTGTCACCTGGGCAAATACCTGCCGCCGCGTACCGGTTGGGACAGCCGGAGGCGAAACCCTAGAGGACTGCAAGGGCCACCACAACCCTCGGCCTACTCGTTATCGCAGGTCAGAGCATTTTCGGACAGTTTTCGTCCAGGAGCTGGACGGTCGTCGCTCGTTGCGAATCGAGCTCCGCGGCGAGTTCGCGGCAGGGGTCGGCCCTTCGCAGGTAACCGGCATGAGCGGGAGTCGCCTCCTGTCGGCTTCAAGCTGCGTCGAGACTCTGAAGATCAGATCCCTCTCTGGGTACCCTTGGCATGTGAGCGATCTGAAGCTGTTCCGGATCCAAGACGGCAAGGCCGCCGAGCTGCAGGGGAATGCCTTCGCCGTCGAGGTGTCGCTCCAGCGCCTGATCGAGAACAACATGGAGACGTTGTTCGGCGTCCGTTTCCTGGAGACGGAGCATTCCACCGGAGCCAAACACCGCGGCCGCATCGACTCGCTCGGCATCGACGAGAACGGCTCCCCGGTCATCTTCGAGTACAAGCGCGCCAGCAACGAGAACGTCATCAACCAGGGACTCTTCTACCTGGATTGGCTCCTCGACCACCGGGGCGAGTTCAAGCTGCTGGTCATGCGGAAGCTCGGAGCGCAGGCCGCGGAGGTGATCGACTGGAGCAATCCCCGGCTGGTGTGCGTCGCCGGCGCCTTCAACCGCTACGACGAGCACGCGATCATGCAGATGAACCGGTCGATCGAGCTGGTCCGGTATCGCGACTTCGACGGCGAACTGCTGGCCCTTGAGCTGGTCGCGTCCCGCAGTGGAGTGGGAGAGCCCTCGGGCAGCGCGCCACCCAAGACCGGCGGCACGGCACCGGTACAGAGGACCGTGACCGAGTCCCTCGCGCAGGCGCCGCAACCGCTCGCCGACCTGTACGGCACGCTGGAGGCCTTCATCGAGGGCCTCGGGGACGACGTCACCAAGAAGATCCTGAAGTTCTACTTCGCCTTCCGCCGGATCAAGAACTTCGCCTGCGTCGAGATCCACCCCAGATCCCAGACGATCCTGGTCTACGTGAAGGTCGACCCGGCCGGCGTCAAACTGGAGGATGGCTTCAGCCGCGACGTCCGGAACATCGGCCATTACGGCACCGGTGACCTGGAGCTCCGCATCCGCGCCCAGGCCGACCTGGAGAAGGCGCTCCCTCTGATCCAGCTCAGTTACGAAGCGAGCTGAGCTCTCGAACGGTGACCGGCAGCACGCTGCCGCCGAGTTCCATCTCCGCCATCCGGTCAGCCGTCATCCGATGCATCCGGATTCACCATGCCGGGCATCGAACCTGGCAGCACTTTCCCGAACCTTTAAGCTCCGGATCTCGTTCGGCACGTTTCCCCAGGTCATCGCGTTTCCGTCGAGCCGGAAGACCAGAGGGCTCGGCGACGTCGAGCTCGTCTGATTCCACGTTTTCGCAGCTCATCACCGATTCCGGCAGGCGTGTATGCCTTGCCCGGATCATTACGGCATCCGATGTCCGTACATGAACCGTCCGGGTTCTGTACGGGGCCTTTGGCGGCATGGCGGGGTCCGACTCGACCGCGCATCGGGAGCCGCCATGCCGCACCCCCAGACCCACCGCCAGTCTTCTGATTCCTCCGGTGCCCAGACCTACCACCCCGGCACCTCGCAGCTGCCGCTCGACGTCGCGGAGCGAGCGTTCCGGCTGCTCATGGCGGGACCGGAACCGCTGTCCGTCGACGGAGTGGCGCTCGGCCTGGGCCTTCCCGCCCGGCCCATCCCGCTGGACGAGCTGCGGGCGATCCTGCTCCACCCGTCCTGCGGGCGGGTCACCCGGGACGAGGTCTGGCGTCATCTGGTGACGCAGGCCCGCACGCACCGAGGGGCGTGGATGGTCGCGGCGGTGGCCGTGGCGATGCCCATGCTGCGCCGCCTGGCCAGAGGGCTGAGCGAGAGGATCACCAGGGAGCGCGAGGACCTCGAGGCCGACGTCCTGACCTGCTTCATGGAGGCGCTCGGCCGGGTCAACCTCGTCTGGACGCATCCGACGCTGCGGCTGGCGAGGCTGACGCAGGCCGCGGTGCTGCGCGCCCATCCCGCCGACGAGCCGCAGGCCGTACCGGAGCCCGACCCTGTCGGGGAGTCGAGCCTCGCCTACCCGGACGGCCACGTGGACCTGCTGCTGGCCGGCGCGGTGCGCCAGAAGGTGATCACCGCTGACATGGCGGAGCTCCTCGGCGTCACCCGGATGGAGAACATCCCGTTGAGCGTCTACTGCCGACGGCACGGCCTGGACTACTGGGCCACGCTCAAGCGCCGCCAGCGCGCCGAAGCTCGCCTGGTCGCGGCCCTCGTCAGCGGCGAGCTGTCCCGCTTCGACGCCTGATCGATTTCCGGCGGGCCGTGTCCTATCCCGGCCCTCATCCCAAGTCTTTCCACAAGTGCGAGGGCAGCGCGGGCGCTCCCGGATCCGCCGAGCCGCATCCCGGCCACCGGTCCCTGTCGCCACCGGCACCGGCACTTTCACCGCTCCGAAGGAGGACGCCCACCCGGCCGGTGGACCGGGGCGCCCGTGCCCTCTCGCACCTGCTCCATCCGCGGATCTCCGCGACCACCCGAGGAGGTAGTGATCATGTCTCTCTCCAGCGGACCAGCCGGGCGGCGGGTCATCTGTACGGCGCTGGCCGTCGCAGCCGGTTCGGTGATCGGCCCGTTCGCCTGGACCGGCGTCGCCTGCGCGGCCGTCGAGGTGCTGGCCGCGCCGTCGTCGCTCAACCAGGTCATCGAGAACCTGCGCGATGTGATCGTCGGCCTGCTGGTCGGGCTGGCGACGCTGTTCCTGACCATCGGCGGAGTCCGCTACATCCTCGCCGGAGGCGATCCCGGCGAGGTGGAGGCGGCGAAGAAGACTCTCCGGTACGCCGGGATCGGCTACGGCGTCGCCGCGCTCGCGCCGCTGCTGGTCAACATCCTCCAAGGCATCGTGGGGGCGTAGCGGTGACCCGCCGCCCGCTCGGTCGGGCACCGGCCCGCACCCGCGCAGCTCTCCGCGTGGTGATCGCCGCCGTGGTGGCCGTGCTCGGCTGGGTCGTCCCTCCGGCACTCGCCAACCCGGCCCCGTCTCCGACCCCGTCGC
This sequence comes from Planomonospora sp. ID91781, assembly GCF_015711595.1. Classification (NCBI taxonomy): domain Bacteria; kingdom Bacillati; phylum Actinomycetota; class Actinomycetes; order Streptosporangiales; family Streptosporangiaceae; genus Planomonospora; species Planomonospora sp. ID91781. Next base: position 2,386,772 of record NZ_JABTEY010000002.1, read on the forward strand.
CACAGGTGAGCTGGATCAGCCCACCACCGCCGCAGGACGATGAGTGCAGCCTGCTGGACGTCGGCTGCAAGGTGAACGAGGCGGTCAACGGCTGGTTCACCGATCTGGTGAAGGAGGCGATCGACCCGGCCTTCAGCCTGGTCAGCCGGACCCTGCTGTCGTCTCCGCCGCCCTCGTTCCTATCTCGGGTGCGGGAGCTGACCGGCCAGGTCACCGTGGTGGCCAACGCGCTGCTGATGCTGTTCGTCCTGGCGGGCGGAGTGATCGTCATGGCGTACGGCAGCGCGCAGACCTCCACCACCGCCAAGGAGGTCGCTCCGCGCCTGGTGGTGGCGGTGATCCTGGTCAACGGGTCGCTGACTGTGTCGGAGTACGCGGTCCAGCTCGCCAACGGCCTGGTTGCGGGGCTGCTGGGGGACGGCGTGAGCGCCGAGCGGGCCGGAAACCTGTTGGCGGGCAAGGTGCTGGACATCGTGCGTGACCCGGACGGCACCGTGCTCTACCTCGTGGTGATCGCCGGAGTCACGGTGCTGATGGGCACGCTCCTGGCGTTCATCGCGATCATCCGCGTCACCCTGCTGCTCTTCCTGATCATCTCCGCGCCGCTGGCGCTGCTGTGCCACGCGCTGCCGCAGACCGAGGGCGTCGCCAAGCTGTGGTGGCGCGGGTTCGTCGGCGTGCTGCTGATGCAGGTGCTCCAGGCGCTGGTGCTCATCCTCGCGTTCACCGTCCACCTGACCGACTCCGAGGACGCCTTCACTCCCGGCGGCATCACCGCGTCGGCGAACCAGACCACAGTCACCGATGCCCTCGACGTGCTGATCCTGATCGGCCTGCTGTACGTGCTGATCAAGATTCCCGGATGGGTGGCCCGCAGCGTCTGGCAGCAGGCCAGGCCGCAGTTGCTGATGCGGATGGTCAAGGCTGTGGTCGCCTACAAGACCCTCGGCGCGGTCGGTGGCGCGCTCCGCTCGACCAGAGCCGCTTCCGCCTCGAAGTCCTCTCGGCAGCTCGCATCCGCCGGGCGCGGCCGGTCTCCTCGGCGCGGTGGCGGTGGTCCCGCAGGTGGCGGAGCTCCCGGGCGCGGCCCGAAGGGCACCGGCCCGCGCCCCGCCTCCCCGCCCTCTCCTTCTCCGCGGCCTTCCCCCGGTGGGCCGCGCACTTCCGGAGGAAACCCGACGATGAATCCGTCCAGCTCGACCGCTCCGCCGAGCCCGCCACGGCCGTCCACGAGTCCCTGGCCGCCCTGGCCTCAGCAGCTCCAGCTCCCGCTCGGCCTTCCTGACCGGCGGGGACGCCAGCTCGCCTTGCCGTTCCCGGTGACCCGGGTGCCACGCGCCCCGGCACCCGCACCGGTCCCGCCGCCGACCGGGCCGTGGATCCGCCCGCGCCCGCCGTACGTGCAGGACCGGCTGCCGGGGATGCCGACCCGCCCGTCCCGTCCCCGCCAGCTGCACCTGCGGCTCGATCCCCCGCCCCGCCGGATGCCGAGAAGGGATAAGCGATGAACGACGCCGAGCCGCTGATCACCCGGATTCCCGCCGACATCGCCCGCCCCGACAAGCTCGCCTACGGGCTAACGCTTCGGCAGATCGTTGTCCTGGCCGTCACCGGTGCGCTCGCCTCCGCCGTCTACTACGCCTTCCACCAGGTGCTGCCGGTCCTGATGCTCGCGGCGGTGCTGCTGCCGCTGCTGGCCCTGGGGGCGGTAATCGCCCTCGGTCGCCGGGACGGGCTCACCCTGGACCGGTTCGTCCTGGCCTCCCTGGTGTTCCTGCGTTCGCGCAAGGACCTGGTGGCCGCACCCGAGGGGGTCGCGGCCCCGCCGCGCTGGTGCCGCCTGCGCGGGAAACTGCCCGCTCCACTGCGGCTGCCGGTCCGGGCGATCCGCACCGACGGGGCGCTGGAGCTGGCCGACGGCGGCACGGCGGTGCTGGTGGAGACCTCCGCCCTCTCCTTCCACCTGCGCACGGCCCCGGAGCAGGCGGCGCTGGTGGGGGCGTTCGGCCGGTGGCTCAACTCCTTGGACGCGCCCGCACAGGTCCTGGTGCGCGCCCGGCCGGTGGATCTGACCGGTCTGATCGAGATGGTCGAGCGGCGGGCACCGGAGCTGCCGCACCCGGCGCTGGAGCAGGCCGCTGCCGAGCATCTGGCGTTCCTGTCCTGCTTGAACGCCTCGCGGGACCTGCTGGGCCGCCAGGTCCTCGTCGTCCTGCGGGACCCGCCTGCGGCGCAGGGGCAGCGCAGGCCTTCCCGGGACGCCTCGGCCGCGGTGGTGCTGCGCCGCGCCGCCGAGGCGGAGCGGGCGCTGGCCGCGCTCGGCGTCACCGCGACCGTGCTGGACGCCGCTGCCGCCGGCCAGGTGCTGACCGAGTGCCTCGATCCCGGGACCTGGCATCCGGCCCCGGTCGCCCTGCCCGACGAGCTGATCACCTTCAAGGAGGATCGATGAGACTGCGCCGCAGCCGCGAGGTGTCCGCGAGCACGATGACGCATCCCGGCGCGCTGCGCGTCGGCGCGCGGGCCCTCGCCTTCCCCGGCGGTCTCGCCGCCTCCTTCGCGGTGGTGGGCTACCCGCGCGAGGTGGGCGCGGGCTGGCTGGAGCCGCTGCTGACCTACCCGGGCCGCCTGGACGTCTCCTTGCACGTCGAGCCGATCCCGCAGGCGGTGGCGGCGATGCGGCTGCGCCGCCAGCTCGCCCGCCTGGAGTCGGCCAGCCGCTCCGACACCGAGCACGGGCGGCTGGCCGATTTCGCCACCGAGGCCGCCGCCGACGACGCGACCGACCTGGCCGCCAGCCTCGCCCGGGGCCACGGCCGCCTGTTCGCGGTCGGCCTGTATCTCACCGTCCACGCCGCCACCGAGCAGGAGCTGGAGGCCGAGGTCGAGCGGGTCCAGGCGCTGGCCGCTTCCCTGCTGCTGGACGCCCAGCCGACGACCTTCCGCGCGCTGCAGGGCTGGGTCACGTCCCTGCCGCTGGCCGCCGACGCCCTGCGGTTGCGGCGCAGCTTCGACACCACCGCGCTGGCCGCCGCCTTCCCGTTCACCTCCCCCGACCTGGCCGCCCCGGCCGGGGACACGGCGGTGCTGTACGGCATGAGCGGCTCGGGCGTGGTGCTGTGGGACCGCTTCGCGCAGGACAACCACAACTCCGTCGTGCTGGCCCGCTCCGGCGCCGGCAAGAGCTTCTTCACCAAGCTGGAGACGCTGCGGCTGCTGTACCAGGGCGTCGAGGTGGCGGTCGTGGACCCCGAGGACGAGTACGCCCGGCTGGCCCGCGCGGTCGGCGGCACCCACCTGCGGCTGGGCGCGGCAGGGGTGCGGTGGAACCCACTCGACCTGCCCGCCAGGAACGGCCCGCACGACGACGTGCTCGCCCGTCGGGCCATGTTCCTGCAGACCCTCGTCGCCACGATGGTCGGCCAGCCGCTGTCCGCGCAGGCGCGGGCGGCGCTGGATGCGGCGGTGCTGGCCGCCTACGCCTGCGCGGGCATCACCCGCGATCCGAAGAGCTGGACCCGCCCCGCCCCGCTGCTGGCCGACCTCGTCTCCGCGCTCGCCGCCGACGCCCCGGGGGCGGAGCTGGCCGCGCAGCTCGCGCCGTACGTGACCGGCTCCTACCGGGAGCTGTTCGACGGGCCGACCACCACGGCCCCGTCCGGGCACCTGCTCGTCTTCTCCCTGCGGGACCTGCCGGACGAGGTCAAGTCGGTCGGCACGCTGCTGGCGCTGGACGCGATCTGGCGGCGGGTGGCCAACCCGCGCGAACGGCGCAGACGGCTCGTCGTGGTGGACGAGGCGTGGCTGCTCATGCGCGAGGCCGAGGGCGCGAGGTTCCTGTTCCGGATGGCCAAGGCCGCCCGCAAGCACTGGGCCGGGCTCGCCGTCGTCACCCAGGACGCCGCCGACCTGCTCGGATCCGATCTCGGGCAGGCCATCGTGGCCAACGCCGCAAGCCAGATTCTGCTCCGGCAGGCGCCGCAGGCGATCGGCGCGGTCGGGGACGCCTTCGGCCTGTCGGAGGGCGAGCGGCAGTTCCTGCTCACCGCGGAGCGAGGCGAGGCGCTCATGGTCGCCGGCCCGGCCAGCCGGGTCGCCTTCCAGGTCGTCGCCTCCGACGCCGAGTCCGCGCTCATCACCAGCGACCCGGCCGAGCTGGTCCACCTGGAACCGGCCGAGGCGCCGTTCGCCCCGTTCGACGACGAGGAGGGCGATCCGCTGTGAGCGCGTGCCTGCTGTGCGGTCTCGACGGCCGGGACGTCGAGACCGTCCTCGGTTTCCTGCGGGAGCTTCCGGCCCGGCTGCCGGAGTTCCTCCTGGTGTACGGCTGGCAGGCCGGGGCCGCCGCCGTCGCCGGACTTTCGGCGCTGGCTGCGGCCCGCCGCCTGGTGGGGCGGTTCCGGCACGCGAGGCTGGAGCCCGGGGCGCGGCTGGTGGAGATCTCGTCCCCGCCGCAGGCCGACCCCAAGGGCGCGCTGGTGTTCTGGAACCAGCTCGCCGGTCTGCTCCGCCCGGCCTGGAAGCGCCTGGCCGCCGGGCAGCCGCACCTGGTCTGGGAGTACGCCGGGGATGAGTCCGGCGTCCGCATCCGTTTGTGGGTGCCCGGCGGCGTCCCGCCCGGCATGGTGGAGAAGGCCGTCGAGGCCGCGTGGCCCGGTGCCGCCCTCACCACCGGACCGGCGACCTCGCCTCTCCCGGAAGCAGCCAGAGTGGCCGGCGGCCGGCTGGTGCTCAGCCGCAGCGAGCACCTCCCGCTCAAGACCGACCACCACGCCGACCCGGTGCGCTCGCTGCTGACCGCCATGAGCGGCCTGCGCACCGGTGAGCAGGCACTGGTGCAGATCCTGGCCCGGCCGACCACCGGGCGGCGTCTGCGGCGGGCGCACCGCGCGGCGGCGGCCCTGCGCGGAGCCAGGACCGCCAGCCCCATCGGGCAGGTCCTGGACGAGCTCGCCCCGATGTCCGGCCACGACCGCCCCGGCGAGCTGGCGCGGATGTTCCCCGAGCGGGCCGAGCAGGTCCGCGCCATCCTGGCCAAGGCCAGCCAGCCCCGCTACCAGGTGGCCGTCCGCTACGCGGTCGCCTCCACCCTCACGACCCGCCCCGTCTCGGGGTGGCTGCGCGGGCAGGCGCACACCCTGGCCGGGGCCTTCGCCCTGTTCTCCTCCGGCCACCAGTACCTGCGCCGGCGCCGCCTGCTGCGCCCGGCGAAGGTGCTGGTCTCCCGGCGGCTGGACGCGGGTCACCTGCTGTCGGCGGGCGAGCTGGCCGCGCTCGCCCACCTGCCCTGGGACGCCGACGCCCCCGGTATCACCCGTGCCGGAGCGCGCCCTGTCGCCCCCTCACCGGCCGTGCCGCGCGGATCGGCCGCCGGGCCGGTACGGGTCCTGGGGGACGCCGACAGCGGCCCTGCGCGGCCGGTGGCGATGCCGGTCGCCGACGCCCGCCACCACGTGCACGTGCTGGGCGGAACCGGCGTCGGCAAATCCACCCTGCTGGCCAACCTGGTGCTCGCCGACGCCGAGGCGGGCCGGGGAGCGCTCGTCATCGACCCGAAAGGCGACCTGATCACCGACGTGCTGGCGCGGCTGCCGAGCGCGGCGATCGGCCGGACGGTCGTCTTCGACCCGCAGGACGCCGCCCGGCCTCCGGCGATCAACGTGCTGGCCGGACCCGACCCGGCCTTCGCGGTCGACTCGATCGTCACCATCTTCCACCGGTGCTTCTCCTCGGCCTGGGGACCGCGGGTCGACGACCTGCTCCGCTCCACCTGCCTGACGCTGACCAAGGTGCTCGGGCAGCGGGCGACGCTGGCCGACGTGCCCCGGCTGCTGACCGACTCGGCCTACCGCGCCCGGATCACCGCGCGGCTGGACGACGAGCTGCTGGCCGGTTTCTGGGAGTCGTACCAGGCGCTCACCCCGGCGGGGCAGGCGACCGTGATCGGGCCGGTGATGAACAAGCTGCGCGCCGTCCTGCTGCGCCCGTTCATCCGGCACGCTCTGGCCAGCCCGAGCACGACCGTGCCCGTCGGGCAGCTGCTGAACGACGGCGGCCTGGTGCTCGCGCGCCTGCCCAAGGGCATCCTCGGTGACGACGCCGCCCGCCTGTTCGGGTCGGTCCTGCTCGCCCACACCTGGCAGGCCGCCACCGGCCGCGCCCGGCTCGCCGAGGCCGACCGGGCGGACGCGGCCCTGTACATCGACGAGTGCCACAACTTCCTCAACCTGCCCGGCCACATCAACGACGTGCTCGCCGAGGCCCGGGGATACCGGCTCTCGCTGGTCCTGGCCCACCAGCACCTGGACCAGCTCCCCGCCGACCTGCGCGAGGCGCTGTCCGCCGACGCCCGAAACAAGATCTATTTCGCGGCCTCGCCGAAGGACGCCAGCGACCTCAAGGCCCACACCGCGCCGCTGATCACCCCGCACGACCTCATCCACCTCGGGGCCTTCCAGGCCGCCGCCCGGCTGGTCGTCGCCGGTCGGCAGACCCCGGCCTTCACCCTGCGGACCCGCCCGCTGCCTCCCGTGGTCTCCGGGCGGGAGCAGGCCGTACGGCGGGCGTCCCGCGAGCGGTTCTCCGTACCGGCCCCGACCGGTGGAGCGGAGCGCAAGCGCAGGCGGAGAGCCGCCGGAAACGACCCGCGCGCTACCCACCACGGCCAGTAGACCCGCCCACCACAGCCGTAGACCGGCCCGCCACCGCACCACCTAGACCACCAAGGAGATGACGCATGCCGGTGACCCGCATCCCGCTCGGGCTGCCCCGCCTCGACGCCGACGCGCTGGTCGAGCTGGCCGCGCGCCTCACCCCGCGCGACTACGACATCCTCAGCTGCCTGCACCAGCACCGCGTGCTGACCACCCACCAGATCCAGAAGATCTTCTTCACCCTGCCCCAGCCCACCCGGCGCCGCCTGGCGATCCTGCACCGGCTGCACACCGTGACCCGCTTCCGGCCCTGGACCGCGTACGGCGGCGGCTCGGCCCCCGCCCACTGGATCCTCGGCCGCGCCGGAGCCGCCCTCCTCGCCGCCAAGGAGGGCGTCACCGTCAGCCAGCTCGGCTACCACCCCGACGTGGCCATGGTCGTCTCGGTGTCGAAGAAGCTCGGCCACCAGATCGGCGTCAACGACTTCTTCGCCGACCTCCACCACCACGCCCGCAGATCCGAGGGATCCGCCGAGGTCCGTGCCTGGTGGCCCGAGCGCCGCTGCGCCCAGCTCTGGGGAGACCTGGCCCGGCCCGACGCCTACGGCCGCTGGACCGAGAACGGCCGCGAGATCGACTTCTTCCTCGAACACGACACCGGCAGCGAGCCCCTGGCCAGGGTCACCGCCAAGCTGAACGGCTACGCCGATCTGGCCGAAGCCACCCGCATCACCACGCCTGTACTGCTGTGGTTGCCCGGCCGCGCCCGCGAGAGCCACCTGCGCGAGCTCATCGGCGAGACGGACGTGCCGGTCGCCACCGCCGTGCACACCGGCGTCGGCGACGGCCCCGCCGGGCCGGTCTGGCTGCCGGTCGGCTCGTCCGGCCCTCGGCTGCGGCTGGCCGAGCTCGCCGACGCCTGGCCCGATCTGATCCTCGGCGCCGCCTCCGAGCCCGCCGGAGACGACGGGAGGTGAAGTCCGCCGCGGCCGGCGCCGCCCTCCTGCTCTGCCTGCTCGCCGCCTTCATCGCAGCAGCCGTGAGCGTCCTCACCGGCTCCGCCGTCCCGGGGGCCTTCGGCTGCCTGCTGGCGATACCGAGCGGTGACGGCACGCGGGAGGGCGGCCCGGTCGCGGGCCTCGACGGCGAGCAGAGCGGGAACGCCGCCGTCATCGTCCAGACCGGTATGGAGCTGGGGCTTCCGGCCCGCGCCGCCGTGATCGCGGTCGCCACCGCCATGCAGGAGTCCGGCCTCCGCAACCTCGCCCACGGGCATCTGGACTCCCTCGGCCTGTTCCAGCAGCGCCCCTCCCAGGGATGGGGTACACGCGAGCAGATCCTCGACCCCTCCTACGCGGCCCGCCGGTTCTACGAGCGCCTCGTCACCGTGCCCGGCTGGGAGCGGCTTCCCCTGACCCGCGCCGCGCAGGCCGTGCAGCGGTCGGCCTTCCCCGACGCCTACGCCCGGTGGGAGCCGCTCGCCCAGCGGGCCGTCGACGCCCTCACCGGTTCCTGCGTCGCGGTCATCCCCGGCGAGCGGGCCGCCGCCGTCATCGCCTACGCCCAGGACCAGCTCGGCAAGCCGTACGTCTGGGGAGCCGAGGGGCCCGCCTCGTTCGACTGCTCGGGGCTGACCATGCGCGCCTACCAGGCGGCCGGGATCACCGTCCCCCGCGTGGCCGCCGACCAGTGGCGGCACGGGCCTCCCGTCCCGCCCGGCCAGGAGCAGCCCGGGGATCTGGTCTTCTTCCGGATGGAGGCGGGCGGGCCGGGCCACGTGGGCATCGTGATCGGCGGCGGCCGGATGATCCACGCGCCCCGCACGGGCGATGTCGTGAAGGTCGCCTCCTATCAGCGGCCCGACCTGGTCGGCTTCACCCGGCCTTCCCTCAACTCGATGAGGCAGCCATCCGACTGAACGACGGAGGGGAATCCCACTGCTCGTTCTGGGGGCCGATGAACAGGGAGGCTGTTTCATCTTCATCCTGATGGCCTGAGTACGGCAGGCCGGCGGAGAACGAGTGCCTCCGTGAAGCCTGCAGCGAAGTGATCCACCGGCCGCGGCCGACTCGCGGGGACCGCGAACGGCGGGCTCCGTTCACCTCCGTCTGGGAACGCCCCCGCACAGGTAGGTGGATTCCTCCAGCAGTTGCGGCGTCATCGTGATCCCGGTGAGGCGCTCGGCCAACATGAACGCCGGTCCTTCGTGGGGCTCGGCGGCACTCATCCGCTCAATGGTCTCCGCGAGTTCGTCCGGCATCTCCTCCGAATAGCCTTCCAAGTGCGGGAACTCGAGCTGCATCTTCCCGTCCTCGACCCAGTGGGAGTAGCCCTCCTGGAACAGGAACTCGAACCGGATCCTTCCGTCGTCGATCCAGTGGAAGTAGTCCATCCCCTTGACCTCGAGGTAGAAGTGGGAGACGAGGCGGGTGCCCGCCGACAGCGGCATGATGATCTCCTCGGTGACGCCGAGCCCGCCGTTGGCCTCGACCATGAGCACCCAGTCTCCGACGGCGACGGCACCGAAGGCCTCCCGCTCGTCAAAGCCGGTGTAGGAATACCGGACCAGCTCGTCGAGCGTCATGCGCGAGCAGTTCTCGACCCGGACGCCGAGCCGGGTCACCAGCTCCTCGGGCGTCAACCCACGGACGTAGGTGAAGCAGTAGGCGTCCGCTAGATCGGGGAAGCGCTTGCGGGAGAACCAGGAGTAGTCGTCAGGAGTCGCGATCATTCCGGCATGCTCGCAGCACCCACCGACACGAAATGTTCGAAGGGTTCCGGCCAGCGGTGATCAGCGGGGCTCCCCGTCTGCCCTGCCGAGTACGGAAGGGCCCTGGTAGTGCGGAAGGACGACGCCATTACCGAAGGTCCGAGCCCCGGCGAGCCGAAGGCTACGCCTGGCGTCGGACAACGGGAACAGAGGCGTCTTCGAGGACCCCGTCCAGCACCAGAATCTTCGCCTGTGGAAAACCGTGAGCAGAGAGCGGCTACGCTCCGGAATGATCTGGATACATTTCATGGCCGGAGGAGGGCGACGGAGTGAGAGACGACGGGGATGTACTGCCGCTGAAGGTCCTTGTGCCGCTCCCCGCATACGGGCCGTTCGAGGTGGTCATCGAGCACACCGCGCTGCGCCTGGCCGTCGCCGATCGTGCCCTGCTCCGATCGCTCAACGACTCCTGGGAGGTGCCCGGCGCCTACCTGCTCCTCGACCGGCCAGACGCCGAGGGATACTGGGGCGCGTACGCGGGCAAGGCCTCGCCGGGCAGGCTCCGGTCCCGCGTCCTCGACCATCTCCGCAACAAGGACCACTGGTACCGGGCCGTACTGATCCGGCGTGACACGGAGTACGGCTTCCACTCTGCTCAGGCCGGCTGGCTCGAAGGCCGACTCTACGACCTTCTCAAGGCCTCCACCCATGTCCGCCTGCACAACGGGAACCGGCCGAACGACGAGACGCTTCCCCGGCACGAGCAGGCCGCACTGGAGACCTGCATCGAGCCGGTCGTCGGTCTGCTGCACCTGCTCGGGCACAAGGTCGCGGACTCCCCCGTGACGCCGAAGCGTCAACGGCAGGCCAGCTCCAGCGGGAGGATCGGGCTCGTCGACCTCATCGCGGAAGGTCTCCTCCCTCCGGGCGGAAGGATCGTCTCCAAGCACCGCCGCCATCCCGGCCATGCCGAGGTCAACGCCGACGGCACCATCCGGGTCGGAGCCCACGTCTCCGAGTCGCTCTCGGACGCGGCCGGGAAGCTGTGCGGTGGAGGCGCCTGGAACGGCTGGGCCTTCTGGCACGCGGAGACCGAGGAAGGGCTGGTGCAGCTCTCCGTCCTGCGTGACCGGGTGCGTGAGCGCCGGGCCAGCGGAGGCGGGTGACCGGCTGCGTCCCGGCGCGCCCGCCGGGGTCCGCCTGAGCCAGCCCGCCCGAGCCGTGCCCGGTGTTCCAGGAGGTGTACCCCAGCCACCTGTCATGGCTGGGGTACACCTCCTGGAACACCGGGCCGCTACCGCCAGCCGTGGCCCTTCTCTCCGCCGTGGACGCGGCACGCCAGCTCTTCCTCGGCGGTGAGGAAGATGACCGGCAGGCGCTCGACTCCGGTCGCCAGCGCCTTGTGGATGCGATGCCAGCCGTCGATGACCAGCGGGCCGCCTCCGTCAGGCACGGGGACCGCGATCAGCGGCTCGGCCAGGTCGACCGTCCGGGCATGCTCGGTGTCGATGACGATCAGGGCGAGCAGCCCGGACCAGCTGGCGGGGTTGAGGTGGGTGTTCGGCGTACGGCCCGCCGCGTACGCCTTGGCGGTGGTGACGTTCCACCTCCAGGCGAGCAGGTGGAACATCTCGGCGCTGCCGTTCATCGGGCGGCTCCCTCGGCCGTGGCGTGGCCGGTCCCGTCCCCGGCGCGGGCGGCGGGACCGGTGAGCGCGTCGGCGAGCCGCTGCGTGGCGGTGAGGAACCGCTGGGCGGCCTGCCGCCTGGCCTGGGCCATGGCCTGGTGGAACAGGTCGCCGTAGCAGACCGGCCCGGCCTGGATCAGGTGCTGCTCGGCCCGGCGCCGGGTCCGCATGATCGCCTCGGCACCGTCGACCTCCTCGCCGTTGATCAGATCCATGACCTGCTGCCACCAGCCGTAGGCGTGCTGGGCGACGGCGGCACGGGCGAACTCCTCGGCGGTGAAGTCCGCGCCCTCGTCGGCGGCGTAGGCGATTCTCCCGACCGCCTCGCCCCACTCCTCGGCGGCTCGGCTGTGGTGGTCGGTGGCCAGCTTCTCCAGCTGTCCCATGGCGTTCTCCTTCCGGATTCGACGGGGATGGGATCCGGTACGGCCCGGCGCGCGGGCCGTACCGGACAGGGGCGGGTAGTCAGGCGGCGAGCAGGTAGAACGCGCGGGTCTTGAGCTTGCTGTGGGCGTGGTCGTCCAGCAGGGCCCGCTCGGCCCGTACGACGGCGGCCTCGCGGCGGCCGACCACCGGGCTGCGGTGGTCCAGCCGCTCGGTGACGGCGTTGTAGGCGGCCCAGCGGGTGCCCCGGATCGGCTCGTTGCTAGGGGCGTCGGTGAACAGCCACTCCAGCTCGCGCGTCGCCGTCTCGTGGTTCTTGCGGGTGAGGTCCTTGGCGTCCGGGGCCAGCGGCAGGAGCGTCGCGGTGAACTCGCGGAACTCCTTGAGGTCCATCGGGGTGGCCAGGAGCTTCTCGGCCTCGGCGGCGAAGGCCTCGCCGTGCCGCCAGGTGAGTTTCAGGGCTTCGCGGGCCTCGCTGATCCGCCCGGCGATGTGGCCGGTGTGGCGGACCTTGAACATGGAGGCGAAGTTGCGCAGCGCGGCGCGCTCGGTGTTGGCGCACACGACCCGGACCGGGGTGGCGACCGTGGTGAAGGAGCCCCAGCCGTCGTGCCGGGAGAAGGCCGCCAGGTACAGGTCGACCCGGTCGAACCCACCGACCATGAGCGGCTCGGGGAGCTTCATGGTGACGAAGACGCGGCGCCCGCCGTTGAGCGAGCCGCCGGTGTCGAAGACGGCTCCGGACTCGTCGACGAGGGTCTGCAGGAAGTCGGCGACCTCCTCGTTCTGGACGATCTTGTAGTCCTTGCCGACCATGCCGAGCCGTTCCGGGGCCCCGGTGACGGGGTTGGTGCGGACGATCAGGAAGTCCTCATCGGCGGTGACGGGCTGGCCGGTGTCGGGGTCGGTGACCGTACCGACCGGCACCTTGCGGACGTTCCACCCGGCGAGCTGGGCGTTGGACAGGAGCTCCTCGGCGGTCATTGGGCCGGGAGCGGTGTAGCCGAGCCGGTGCCAGCCGGGCCTGGTGGCGGCGGCGAATCCGGCGGAGCCGTCGGCGAAGATCTCGATCTCGTGAGCCATGACAGGTGCCTCCTTGGGCGTGGTGAATACGGACAGGAACGGGGGGTCGGGAGTGGGGCGGGCCGCGTGGCGGCCCGCCCGCTGGGATCAGCTGGCCGCCTGGGTAACCGCCTCGGCCGTGGCCGTGAACCGGCGGGGGCGCTCGCAGGTCAGCTCGACCTGGCCGAGGTTGACCAGCCGGTCGAGGGCGTTGGCCACCGCGCCGGAGGAGCTCTCCAGGACCCGGCCGATCTCGTAGGGGGTGAAGTCCTTACCGGGGTGGGCGGTCAGGTGGGCCAGGATCCGGTCGCGGAGCTGGCCGGGCCGGACTGCCGCCCCGCCCGAGCCGCTGCGGCTGCTACCGCTGCTCCGGCCGGGGGCGGGGGTGGTCCCGGTCAGCATCGCGCGGGCGTTGCGGTGCACCTGGGCGCTCTTGGCGACGAACATCTCCAGCCGCCCCAGCGCCAGGATGGCCTCGCCGGTGTCCATCGCGTTTACCGTGCCGAGGAGGAACTCGGCGAGTTCGAGCAGCTCGGTGCGGGCCTGGGCACGGGCCGGGTCCTCCGGCTGGTCGGGCTCTTCCGGGGTCTCCGAGGCGTCGTGGTCGGTGTGCTCCTCCGGCTCGTCCCCGGTCTCGGGCTCGGCCTCGTCGTCGCCGGTCGGTTCCGGAGCCGGGTCGGTCTCGTCGGCCTCCGGCGAGGCGATCGACTCCTCCGGGTCCGGCTCGGGCTCCTCGGCAGATACCGCCTCCTCGTCGCCGGGCGTCTCGGCCGGGGCGTCCTCGGCGGAGTCGGCCGGGGCGTCGTCGTGCGGAACGGAGGCTGCGGGCGGCTCGGGGCTGTGCTCCTCCTCGGACTCTCCGGCGTCGGTGCCGCTGTCCGGACCGGGCGTGTCGGTGATGACCGGGTGCCAGCGGTCCGGCGTCCGGCCGCGCCCGTCGTGACCGCCGGAGACGCGGGTGGCCCGGCCCTCGGTCTCGAGCTGGCTGAGGATCTTGGAGGCGGCGGCGCGGCTCATCCCGGCCATGGCACCGATCATGATGGCGGTTCCGCCGGGTTGGCCGTCAGGGCGGCCCACAGGGCCTCGACGCGGGCGTTGGGGGCGGGGGTGGGGTCAGCGTCCGGGTCGAGGGTCTGCGGGGCGTCAGCGGCGGTTTCCGGGGTGATGATTACGGCCATTGGTAGGGCTCCTTTCCCGTTGCGTTCCGGCGCTTGTTCACCGGTCCGGATTTCGGTGGAGCTCGACCATGTCTCTGGTGCGCGGCCTTTTCAAGCGGTCGCGGAATTTTTTTTCATTACTCCTTCGGATAGAGAGGCTTACCTAATGAGACCTCTCATGAGCTGCGGCGATTCTTCTCCGGCAATGCTCGCCGCACGGCTTTACTTCAGACGCCGGACAAGCTCTTCCGTTATTCACATGAAAGGAGAACGCCTCTCATATATCGAGGCGGCTTGAGGTGAAGAAGAACGACCAGCGGGCTTGTCCCGATGCGAGAAGGACGGCCGAATACATCCGCCGGGCAGGTGAATCCGGCCTGGCGGCACCGCGCGCCTCCGGAGGCCTCGGCGGGGTGCCGGACGAGGCGGGCCAGCAGGCCAGCCAGGCGGAGCCCGGGGCCCGCCGCTACAGGCGGCACGGCGGGAGCCGTACGGCTGCGCCCCCGCGCTGTTCCACCGGCTCGCCCGTCATGGCCATGGCCGCGTCTCTGACCGCCTCGCCCGCCGCTCGGCGTGCCGCACTCGGCGGACAGCGAGCCGTGCGCGAGGTGAGCCGAACAGGGTTCTGCTCGGTGGCTCCTCTTCAGGGGCCGGCGGCCAGCGGAGCGCGGGAGTGGAAAGAGTGAGCACAGCAGGCAGCTGACCAGCAGGGAGAAGACGGCGTACGACAGACACCGCCGCAGGGAGCATGAGCCCGCATCCGTACGGGCCCGCACATATTCGCGCCTCGCCCTTGGGGCGAGTCGGGCCGCGGAACGCATCGGACGAAACCATCCCGACCTGCAAGAACCTCGCTTTCCCGTCGATGCGGTCTAAGCAGCGCCACCGAACGCCACGGTAAAACGCAACACCGGGCGCGACACGGAACGAGAGGAAGGCACGGCGGCCCAGCCAGCGCGAAGTCCCCAGGCCGGTCACCTCGACGCCCGAGGCCGGACCGCCGCCCGGCTCCCGCCGTACTCGATCAGATGCGGTCCCGCCGTCTCCCTTCGCGGCGGGACCGCACCCTGCCCGTGACAATGGACGCTCCGCTTCGTGCGGGCTGTCAAGCCCGGCCGGACGGCCGTCGGCACCAGCGCCGCAGCACCCGCCCCAGGCGCGTCAGTGCTGACGCGCGCCCCGTAACGGCCCACGTGCCCGTCCGGGTCGGCTCGGCGGGCAGCACCCCGGCCCGGCCCGGAACGGCCGTCATCGGGCGCGTCGTGGCCAGCGGAAGCGCCACCGGCGGATCGGCCGGAGCGGGCGGCAATGCGGCGCGCAGATCCCGGGGCGTAGGTGCCGCGATCACGATGTTGTGCCCGCGGACCGCGACCCAGACGTAGCTCAGGACCAAAAAGCCCCAATTGGGGTAGTCCCGGCGCAGCCGCTGCAGCTCCTGGCGGGCTGATTCTTCGAGGCGGTAGGCCAGCACCGAGCCTTCGTAGCCGCCGTGGCCGCTCATCAGGCGCTCCTCGGCGCGTCCTGGGGGCGCAGGGCGAGCCGTGCCCAGACCGCGTGCCCGACGACCGGGTCACCGTGCGCGCCGGTCTTGTCCGCCAGCTCCGCCACCCCGCACAGCCCGCGCCCGCTCTCGCGGAGACCCCCGTCCCGCTGCCCGCGGTCAAAGACCGGAACGCCATTCCCGCCGAGGTCGTAGACGGTGATGCGGGCCGAGCGCATGCCGCGCTGGACCTCCACCACGAAGTGGCCGCCCGGCTGTCCAGAGCGGGTGTGGAGCAGGGCGTTGCTGACGAACTCGGCGGTGATCCACTCGGCGTCGTCAGCCCGATCGGTGTCGTCCAGCAGGAGTCGCACCAGCCGCCGGGCCAACGCCGCCTGGTCGCCTCGGCCTGGGAAGGGCCTGCGCCACAGCAGCGGGCCGAAGCCGCGCCACAGGCGCGACCTGGTGATCAGAGCGGGTCGGGGCTCGGGAAACGTGTCGGCATCCGCGCTGTCGTGGTCGTCCATGGTGGGGCCACCTCCGTGTCGTCCCGGGGTTCCGGGAGGGGCCAGCACCATGAATCGACTCGGTGTCCGGATCGAACCCCCACCACCCGTCCCGTCGATCACCCCTGCGGCCACCCCGTACGGCCTGCGCGGATACCCGTCACCCGGCCAACCGCTCCCCCACCGCGGGCGAATCGATCACCCCACGCAGACTCGATCACCTCCGAAAGGCGACATACGATCCGCCCGTCGCTGACCAGCGCGAACACCGGAAGGACGGAGCGACCATGTCGGGGAAGGGCTACCAGACACTGCTCGACTGCCGGCGCCGCGGCTTCCTGCTGCGCGCTCACGGCTTCACCGTCGACCAGATCGCCGTCGTGCTCTCGCTCGACCACGAGGTGAGTCCCCTGCGGCTCTACCGCTACGCGGCCGGGCTCACCGCCGCTCAGGTGGTCGCGGCGTTCAATGACCTGGATCCCTCGGGGACGGCGTCACTGCGCGAGAGCAGGCTGTACGACTACGAACTCTGGCCCGATGGGGGACGACGCCCTTCGGCGCAGACGCTCCAGCGGCTGGCGCGGATCTACGGCACCACCCCGGACCGGCTCCTGGCCGACGAGACGCGCACCGACCGCGGCGAGCATGAGCGGGCCGGCTTGCCTGCATAGCGCGATCGAGGTCCTGACCGCCTACGGCCAGGACCTCGATATCCGTCATCCGACGATGCGCTGGTAGGTCTGCCGGGCCTGCCTACTCGGCTGGGCCTCGATCTCCCTGAGGCGTTCAGCGAACTGCCGGAACGTCCTGTGGACGGCGGCTAAGCGGCCGAGCTCGCCGTGGATGGCCATGATCCGGCACCACAGGACCTCGCTGTACGGGTCGATCTGGTCAACGGCGAGGTTCAGTAGGTCCAGCGCACGCTCCGGATCGCTCCGGTGCTCCACCTCGGCCAGGCTCAACGCCGCGTTCGTCGCCTGGGTGGCGGCGGCCTGCCGTAGCGGCAGGCACCACAGGTCGTCGCGATCGGCGAGCAGCGGCCCCTTGTACAGGGTCACCATCTGCCGCAGCGCCCGCATCCGGACATCGTCGTCGGCATCGGTGCTTGCCCGGTGGCGGGCCTCCTCGAAACGCCACAGGTCGATGTCGAAGTAGGCCGCGGGCAGGTGGCGGCGCCGTCCGCTCTTCACCACGAACTTCACATCTGTGGACAGCCTCAGCGCGTGCCGCACGGTGGCGTTGATGTCCCGCACCCCCGTCTCCAGACGCCGGTTCCCCCGCTCCCCTTCGTCCGGCCAGAGCCGCTCCACCACCGTCTCCGGCAGCTCTCCGTCCCTGGAAGCGGCGAGCAGCGCGAACAGGTCCCGTCCCTCGGAACGGCTGAAGGAGATCTCTCTGCCGTCCACCCGCAGGTGCGTCACGCCGAATAGCTGGCCTACGACGCGGGCTGCCGGCGAGGTGACGATCAGCTGGGCTTCCTCCGTCTCGGGCGTTCGAGAGGAGTCCTGTTTCTCGCTCTCGGGAGGACTCTCAGGAGGCCGAGGCTTCCCGGCAGGTTCAGGATCGGTACCGGGCACGCCGGCCGACGGGGATACCGCATCGTCCACCGGCTTCCCCGGAGCCGGTGGAGCCGCCGTCCTCTTCGGGGATGGCTCCTCGCTCCGCCGGTCATCATCACCGGCGGAGATTCCCGGTACGGGTCCGGCCGCACCGATGGAGCGGGCCGCCGCCTCGTTCACGGCGGAGAGGGTACGAAAGCGGCGGACGAGCAGCGCGCTGAGCACCACGACCATGGCGCCGAACAGAGTCGCGGCCCCGAGCGGAGCCGTCGGGGAAGCGTCGTCCAGCGCCACCTCGGAGGAAGGTTGCGGAACGGGCTCGGACAGGCGCTGCGGTCGGGACGGGACGTCGTCCGGCCCGGTCGGATGCGAGTAGGGGTCCAGGCTCTGCGACGGTGACGGAGCGGTCTCCCGCGGGCCTGCAGGGGACAGGTCTCCCAGGAATGCCGCGTCGGGCTTCCGCCCCTCCCGTTCTCCGTCAAGCTCGGTGGCCGGCTCCGTCCGGCCTGAATTCAGAGGCTTCGCTTCGCCGGTGTCCGGTCGGCCTCCGGCCGCTTCCCCTCCCTCCCCGCCCCTTGCCGTCCCCGTTCCTTGCGCCGCAATGCTCCCAGACCTCCTCGACCGCCGGTCCCGGGAATCCCCGATGCCGGTCGCCGATGGCCTCACCTGAGCCACCGGCGTCCTCCTCGGTCTGGTCGAAGTCCTGGGTGGGTGGCGCCGGAACTCCTCAAGCCGCCCCATGAAGTCGGGGACCTGACCGTTCGCGAGGTCCCTGTTGACCGCGGCGCACCACGCTTCGACGTCGTAGGTCTCACGTGCCCGCTGGGAGAGCTGCGGGCAGTACGGCTCCTCCGCCTGCGCCCACGCCGCTCCGCTCAGTTGGGAGGCGGCGACGCCGAATCCGGTGCCGACCACCCCAAACGAGAGCAATAAATACCTGAATCCTTTTTTCGACGGAAGAACCCGCCCTACATCCACTCGCCACCTCCGGAAACGCCGAAACCATCGCACACAGCGCGTTCCGTCGGTCTACCCGGAAGCGTTTATCTTCTCGGACTCCAAGCAACCAAGGTTTTACAATAGATCACGATTACAGGGGGACTACATGCGGAGATGCATCAATAAAGCAGGAGTTGGAGAATAATACGCACACCTGCACATCGATCAGGAAAGCCCACCCACTCGCTTACCGATTGAACTTCCGCAGCCCATTACGACCTCGACCAGGAAACGGGGTCAGACGACGTGTTTCACCGTTCCTGCGGCAAAGGCGGCGACGTCTCGGAGGCCGGGGTCGTAGCCCGGCGCAGCCGCGGTGTCCACCGTCAAGGTCGGCACCGGCAGGGAGATCCCGACGAAGGAGTCCGTCGAGTACGCGCCTGCGGCGATCGCCGTCAGCAGGTCGTGGTCGGCGTGCGCGGCCCGGTGGGCGTCGGTCTCGGCGCGCCGGGCGATCCGTTCATGGGCGACGGCGGCGTCGACCGTGCAGCGGATCACCCTGATCTCCGCCAGGCCGGCCAGCGGTTCCAGGCCCGGGCGCCAGAGCCGGTCTTGGAACGCGGCCTCGGCGATCACGCTCACCCCGGCTCGCAGCAGGGTCTCCAGGACGGTGAAGAACGCCGCCAGCGTCCGCCGGTTGAGCAGGTCCGCACCGTCCGGCCCGTCCGCCGGGGTGCGGTGCACCATCCCCTGCTTGATCTCGTCCCGGCAGGCCAGCGGGAACCCGAGCGCCCGCACCAGCTCACGGGCCAGGGTGGTCTTCCCCGATCCCGGAGGACCGCTGACCACGGTCAGCACCGGAGCCCTCGAGCGGTTGCCGGTAGCCATGAGCCTCCTCAACGGTCAGCCGTACGACGGCGGTGCCTCGAGCGAGCCGGACGGCGAGGAATCCCGGCTCTCATGGCAGCTTGCCGTACTCCTCGCCGCAGCGGTGCGCCGTCTCCTCGACCGGCTCACATTCGACGAGGTGCTCGCGACGGCGCTCCGTTCCTGATCGGAGTACGCGTTTCGCAGACTGCCGGCCGCGCTCCCGGCTACGTTCACCGTCATGGCGATGGATGAGTCCCCGGCTGTCCTCATCGACCCGTACGCGGCGTCCCTGTCCCGCAAGTGGATGGGCGCGAGCGTGCTGCTGCGCAATGCAGCCGGGGAGGTGCTGCTGGTCGATCCGGTCTACAAGCCCGGGTTCGAGATGCCCGGCGGCTCCGTCGACCAGGGCGAGTCGCCGCAGGCCGCGGCTCGCCGGGAGGTCGCCGAGGAACTCGCCCTGGACCGGCCGGTGGGCCGGCTGGTGGTGACGGACTGGGTGCCGCCGCGGCCCGGATGGCCGCACGACGGGATGATCTTCATGTACGACGGCGGCGTCCTCAGCGAGGAGGAGATCGCCGCGATCCGGCTGCAGGAGGAGGAACTGGCCGGGTGGGTGTTCGCATCGCCGGAGCAGGTCCCGGCGCTGGTGCCCCCGGTGCTGGCCCGGCGTGTCGCCGCGGCCCTGCGGGTGCTCGACGGCGGCACGACGGTGTCGATGGAGGAGGGATACATGGCGTGACGGCCGCCCTCTCCTCCGCCCGCCCGGTCGTCAGCAGACGGGAGGCCGTCCCGCGCGGGTGAGCCTGGCCACCGTGGACCAGCGCATGGGCGCTCGGCCGCCGTGACCGCCGCGGAGTCCTTCGGTGAACCCGGTGAGGGAGGCGCGCAGCGCCGCAGGATCGCGGAAGCGCCACAGCGTCACCAGAGCCCAGGTGGCGAGGTTGAGCGGGATCAGCGGGGCGGGAAGGTTACGCAGGGCCAGCCAGACCCGGTTACGGGCGTTGAGCCGGTAGAAGACGGCGTGACGGGCCGGGTCGGTCGCCGGGTGGTGGACGACGACGTCAGGCGCGTAGTGGCCGACGCAGCCGCGGTCCCACAGCCGCCAGGCCAGGTCGACGCCTTCGTGGAAGAGGAAGAAGTGGCCGGGCCAGCCGCCGGCGGCCTCGAACGCGTCGCGGCGGATCATGACGACGCCCTCGGCCATGACGGTCACGGTGCCGCCTCGGTCCGGGCGGGAGGCGCGCAGGCGGGGCACCCAGCGCCGCAGGGTGACGCCGGTCGCCGGATCGGCGATGCGGGGCTGGACGAAGGCGCGGCGCGCATCGCGGGTGAACTCCGCCGCGAGCCGGGCCAGCGCGTCAGGGGTAGGGAGCACGGCGTCGTTGTCGAAGAAGAAAAGCAGGTCGCCCTTGACGTTGGCGGCGCCGATGTTGCGTCCTTCGGGGATGCCGACGTTCGCCGGCAGGGCGATGGTCCGCACGTCGCCGGGCACGTGCTCTGGCGCGCAGCCGTTGCCGACCACCACCACGTCCAGCTCGACGCCTTCCTGCGACAGCAGGGAGGTCATGGCGGCGGGGAACTCGGCAGGGCGGTCGTTCATGGTCAAGACCACGGCACCGACCGTTGGGCGCGAGGTGCTGTTCACCGGTCTTCCTCTGCTGTCTGGTGGTGACGAGTCATGGGAGAGGCGGAGGATACGCAGAGGCCGCGTGCTGCTCACCTGTTCGTCACGCTGCGGACGGTTCACCTTAATCGGGGACGGCTGGGCGCGGGGGCCGGATCGGACGCTGAGGCTCGGCTCCGTCCGGCCCCCTGGCGGCCGTCAGTTTCTTCTGCCCCACAGCTCGTGGACGGCGGTGACGACCCGCTCGACCTGCTGGTCGGTCATCGCCGGGTAGCAGGGCAGTGACAGCTGATGGGCGGCAGCGGTCTCGGTGACCGGCATCGGCCGGTCGGCGCTGCCGGCGTAGGCCTGCAAGGTGTGCACCGGGCGGAAGTGCTGGCTCGTCGCGATCAGGTGTTCGGTGTGCAGGCGGTCGGCCATCTGGTCGCGCGTCAGCGGCGCGTGCTCGGAGTCGATGAAGACCGAGTAGAGGAACCAGCCGTGCTCGACGCCGGGCAGGACGCGCGGCGTGGCCAGGCCGGGCAGTCCGGATAGAGCGCGGGTGTAGGCGGTGGCGATCTCCGCGCGGCGCGCGGTGAAGGCCGCCAGCTTGCTCCACTGCCGCAGCCCGACTGCGGCGGCCAGATCCGACATCACGTACTTCAGGCCCGGTACGGTCACCTCGTAGTCGGCGCTGCGGCGGCGCTGCCAGACCGGGGCGTCGATGCCGTGCCGTCCCAGCAGCCGGGCCCGCTCGATCAGGCTGCGACGCCCGACCAGCATGCCGCCCTCCCCGGTGGTGATGACCTTGTTGGCGTAGAAGCTGAAGGTGGCCAGGTCACCGACTGATCCGGCGCGCAGGCCGTCGCGGCGGGCCAGCAGCGCATGGGCGGCGTCCTCGATCAGGACCAGCCCGTAGCGGTCGGCCAGGTCGCGGAAGGCGACCAGGTCGCACGGGTGGCCTCCGTAGTGCATGACCACGATGGCCTTGGTCTCGGCGGTGATCGCGGCCTCGCTCTGCTCGGGGCACAGGTTGTAGGTGACCGGTTCCACGTCGACGAAGACCGGTCGCGCGCCCACCTGCCGCAGCACGTTCGCAGCGGCGCAGAACGTCAGGCTCGGAGTGATCACTTCGTCTCCGGCGCCGATCCCGGCAGCCAGCAGCGCCAGGTGCAGGGCCGCGGTGCAGGAGGACACGGCGAAGGCGTCCTGCACGCCGAGCTCGTCGCGGACCGCACTCTCGAAACGGGTGGCCTTGGGTCCGTGGGTCAGCCAGCCCGAGCGCAGCGTGTCCACGACTTCGGCGATCTCCTCCTCCCCGAGCGACGGCTGGTTCCACGGCATCTGCTGCAGGTTTTGGATCTGCGTGGTCATCGCAGTGCCCCTTCGTAGGCGCGGGCGTAGGAGTCGTGCAGGCGCTCGCACTCGGCCGAACGGATCGCCTTCAGGAACCCGGCGCTGTGGCAGGCCCGCAGGCCCCGGAGGTTGTCGTACTCCGGCAGGTCGGGATCGGTGATGCGCCGGTCGGTGATCGCAGCTGCGACCTGGCGGACACCGTCGATCAGCGGGGTCGAGCAGCTCCCGGGAAACAGCATGGCCAGGCGGCTGAAGGAGGTGCGGTAGTCGCGGGCGTCGGCTTCGTCGCGTTCCGGGCCGCGGTCGATGAGCGCTCCCGGCACGACGCGGACGACGGTCTCGGCGATCTCGGCGATGGTGTAGTTCTCCCGGTCGGCGCCCACGTTGAGGACGCGGTGCCCGTCGGGGTGGCCGAGCACGGCGGCCAGGACCTCGGCCACGTCACCGACGTGCACCAGGGGGCGGCGCTGGGAGCCGCCGTTGAGCGGGACACGGCCGGTCGCTGTCGCCTGGGCGGCCATGCGGTTGACGACCGAGTCCAGACGCTGGCGCGGGGAGGGGCCGTGCACGGTCGCCAGGCGGAGCACCGTCACATCGGCGCAGCCGGACAGCAGGTCGGTGACGTACTGCTCGGCCAGCACCTTGGTGCGGGCGTAGACGCCCAGCGGGCGGGGGGCGGTGTCCTCGTCGACGGTGCCCTCCCGCTGGCCGTAGACGCTGCACGAGGAGAACAGCACGTAGTGCGGGACCCCGAGGTCGCGGGCCGCGGCAGCGGCCAGGACGGGGGAGGCGAAGTTCAGCTCGACGGCCAGGCGCTCGTCGAGGCTGCAGGCGGGCTCGCCCACCAGGCCGCCCATGTGCACGACCGCATCAGCTCCGGTGAGCGCCTGGCGCAGCGCGTCGGCGTCGCGCAGATCAGCGTGGATGAAGCTGGTGGCAGTGGACAGCAGCCGCTGGTCGTCGCGCTGGTAGATCAGGCCGTCGACCACCGTGACGTCGTGGCCCAGCGCGGACAGGAAGCGGGTGGCGACGGCGCCGATGTAACCGGCGCCGCCGAGTAGCGCAACACGCATCAGACGGGGGTTTCCTTTCTCAGTGGTTGGCCGCTGCGGCGACGTCCGCCGCCGGAGGGAGGGGGAACGCGTCAGCTCGCGCGCCGGTGGTGAGGGTGAAGCGAGCGCGGCCCAGCGCGGTCTCGCGCAGGTCCGCCAGGCGCGGCACGAAGGTCAACTCCAGTTCTTCGACGGGGTGCAGCAGGCCCCGCCGGCAGGTGTCGGCGACCCAGGCGCGAGCGCCGGCGGGCCAGGCGAGGTTGAGGCCGATCTCCCCCTTGGGGATCACGCCGTTGAACGGGGTGGGGATCCCGCGTGCGTTCCAGTAGGCGGACGCGGCGGTCGCCTTGGCCTGCTCGATGATCGGGAACAGCTGGGGGTAGCGGGGGCTGGTGCGCAGCAGCCGAAAGAGCATCTGCCCGAGCAGTCCCGGCGCGGTGCGGGCGAGGGCGTCGAAGGTGGCCTCGCGGAAGGTGACGGTGGTGGCGTCCGCGCCGGGGTCCAGTGCCGCGCAGGCGAACAGGTGCGCCACGCGGCGGCTGATGTAGTCGACCGCACCCGGGACCAGGCCGGGCTCGATCCGGCCGATCAGCTCCTGGAGACGGGCGTGACCGGGGCGGAACAGCGCCAGGTCGAACAGGTGCCCCATCGTCTCCACCGCGGTGAACGCCAGCCGCTTGTACGGGCGGTTGTTCAGCTCCCCGGCCTGGGCGCACGCTGCGGTCTCCCGGCTGGTCGAGTGGAGCATCAGGTACTCCGCGGCCGCCTCGAAGTACAGGTAGCCGAGGAACGGCACCGCGTTCACAGCGACGGCGAGCCGATCGAGGAGGTGGCCGGCCGGAGGGATGGTGCCGCACGCGGCGGCGAGCAGCAGGTCGAGGCACTCGCTGGCCTGCCGTATCCGCTCAACGGCCGCCCGGCGGATCTGGTCGTCTTCGACGGCGGTGAGGAACGCCTGGTGGTCAAGATAGGTGCGCAGATGAACGCCGCCCAGCCGCAGGTAGTCGATCCCTTCGGCGGGCATCGGACGGCCGGGGTCGACCTCGAACACGATCGTGTGGGTGCCCGGCTTGTTGTCCAGCAGCCAGGTACCGAGGTTGTGCGGTCGCAGTCCGGCGGGCTCGAGGATGAGAGGGGCGCAGTACAACGCTCCGACCAGGCATCCGGCGGCCTGGTAGAGCTGCCTGCTGGCGCGGATGGACTCCAGGTAGGTGGTGGTGTGCATCAGGTGGATCGGTCGGCCGCTGGTCAGGGTCTCCAACAGGGTGCTGGAGCGCAGCAACCACCCGTTGGGAGTGTCGTTTTCCAGGAAGGACCGCCAGTCGGCGTCGCTGGCGGCCAGCCCTCGGGGGGACGGGCCCGGACGAGGATCCGGGCCGTAGTCGGTGTGGGCGTCCTCCCAGGCGGGATCGACAGCCGGGGGTGGGGCGTCATGATCCAAGACGAGCTCCTACGTCAGGATGGTCTGGATGGCGTGGATGAGGGCGTCGTGGTGCGAGGTGCCGTCGAGGTGGGCTTGCTCGCTGCGCAGCATCAGGTCGAAGGCCACCCGGTGCAGCCAGGCCGGGACCGGGATCCGCAGCCGGGAGACATCGGGCCACCAGCGGGTCAGTGGCAGCCGGTACCGGTCCAGGCAGTCCGCGGCCTTCAGCAGGTCTGTCAGGACCCTGGCGCGCTGGTAGGCGTGCTGCTGGGCGGAGGAGAAGCCCGGGTAGGCGACGTCGTGCAGGCTGATCGCCGTGCACGCCGCCGTGACCTGTTCCGAGGTCAGGTCCAGGCTGAACGCGGTGGTCACGGTCGGGTGCCGGCGCGCCAGCCATGCCGCGGCCCGCTGCCCGTGCCCGAGGTCGGCCCGGTCGTTGTCGCGGCGGCAGTCATGGACGGCGGCGGCCAGGCACAGGGCAGTGGTCTGCTCCGGCTCCAGGTGATGATGCTGAGCGAGCAGCCCGGCCAGCAGGCAAACGCGGGCGTTGTGCCGGACCCCGTGGATGCCGTTGGCAGCCTGCCTGGTGGTGAACCAACCCTCTTCGGGCACCAGGAGGACCGGCCGGTCGGGTACGGCCTCGGTGCCGAGGGCCGGGCGGGCTGTTTCGGCGGGGCGGTGCTCGGCGATCCAGGTCAAGGTGGGCCGGTCCATGGCCTGGTGATCGGGCAGGCACCCTCGCTCAGCCAGTTCCCTGAGGATGGTGGGCGGCGGCTGCGGTGGCATGGGCTCCTCACCGGAAGAGAGGTAAAGGGGCACGGGGTCAGAGCTGGGCGGTCGGCTGGTGCAGCCAGTCGGGGATGGCCGACGGGGTGTTCTTCAGCCACGCCGCGTACCGGGCGACGCCCTCGGCGACGGTGATGCCGGGCCGCCACCCGAAGAGGTCGACCATGCGGCGGGTCGAGGCGTAGCCTCCCCGCGGGTCACCGGGCGGCAGCGGCGTTTCGGTCACGGTGAGATCCGGGTAATGGAGGCGGACCAGGTCGGCGACCTGCCGGATCGTCGTGCCGATGCCGGTGCCGATGTTGACGATCTGGCCGTGCGCCCCGGGCGCGACCAGGGCATGCAGGGTGCCGGTGGCGATGTCGTCCACGTGCACCAGGTCGCGGACCTGGTGTCCGCCGCCGTTGAGGTGCAGCGGCAGCCCGAGCGCGGCGCGCATGCAGAACCAGGCCACAACCCAGCTGTGGCTGTTCTCCTTGACCGTCTGCGGTTCGCCGTAGACCGAGAAGTAACGGACGATCGCGTACGAGACCCCGGCCTCGCTCAGCACCGCCGAGGTCTGGCACTCCCCCCACGCCTTGCTGGTGCCGTAGACCGACAGCGGCTGCAGCGGCGCGTCCTCGACGAACTCGGCGCGCCCGCCGGGGGCGGTCTGATTGCCGTAGACGCTGGCGGAGGAGACGAACACCACCCGGCGTACGCTCGGTGTCGCTGCGGCGGCGGCCAGCACGTGCTGCGTGCCGACGATGTTGGCCTCGATGGCCTCCAGCGGCCGGCGGGTGCAGGCCGCCACGTCTGCCAGGGCGGCGGCGTGGATCACGTAGTCGCATCCGTCGATCAGCCCGCGCACCACGCCGGGCCGGGCGATGTCCCCGACGTGGAAGTCCGGGTCGTCCAGCGTGATCCCGAAGTGGTCGTGGTAGATCCGCCGAGGGTAGGCGTCGATCTTGCATATCGACACCGGTCGCGCGCCGACTCGGCGCAGTTGGGCGGTCAGGCGGCTGCCGACCAGACCCCCGGCTCCGGTGACCAGTACCTTCGCGCCCGCAAGCTGCTCCAGTACCACCGTTCGTTCACCTCCTTGATCGGTGCCGGCCCGGTTGAGGGGCCGGCCTGCTGATTCCTCGCTGAAGCGGTGTGGTGCGGTGCCCCGGGCGGGGAAAGGCCCCGGCTCCAGGGCACCGCGAGCGGCTGCGATCGAGCCCGTTCCTGGGCGTCGTCGGCCGCTTTCTTGCGCCCTGCGGGTTCCCGGTGCCCGCAGGGGATGATCGGCGCGGCAGCGCGGAGACGAGACCGCACGCTGCCGCGCCGGCTCATGGGAGGGCTCGTCCTCGTGGCGGCGCGGACGGAAGGGGCGCGGGCCGGAGGTCGTGAAGGACGACGAGGAGCTGGGTGGCCAGCGCGTACCCGAGGAGGCCGTCCCGCAGGGTCAGCTCGACCCCTTGCTCCACGGGGACGGCCAGCGCTCCGCACGGTTCGTACAGGTTCGCCAGGACGCCGTAGGGCTCGAAGCCGGCCGCGGTGTAGACGGCCATCGACCTCCGGAGATGCGGGCACTGCGCAGCCGCGTCGGGGATGCAGGTTCGGCAGGTGGGCGGCGCATTGGTGTACCCCCGATCGGCCGATCTGCCGTCGTCGGACAGCAGCCACCACACCCGGCCGGATTCGGGGTCGCGGGCCGGTCGGCCGCAGATCTGGCAGCGTCCCCGGCCGATGCACTGCCACTGGCGGCGGGCGTTGACGGCCCGGAAGTCGGGGCGGCCGCGCCGGTGAGTGCGCTGCCGGGCACGCAGCACCCCGTGGGCCCAGTCACCCGGGCGGGGACGAGCGTGCCGGAGCCGTGGCCCGGTGGAGTGCTCCACGAAGAGCACGTGCTGAGGAACCGCCTCATCGGAGTAGGCGATCACGTAGGGCTCGCGCAGGAGAGGCCGCGCCACCGCAGCGCCTCTCATGCCGCGTTCCCCTGTTCCGCGCGGGCGAAGCCTTCGTCCGACGTCTGGGGGATCCGCTCGGTGACGCACCCCGCCTGGAGATCACCGCGGGCTTCGGCACTCGCGTCCGGAGGCACGTCGGACGGCATGCCGGCGAACCGGGCTTCCCAGATACCCCCGACCCGTTCGATTACGCGGAACTCCGCCATCGGCCGGGCCGTCATGCCGCCGCCTTCGCGGCGGCGCGGATCATGTTCGCCACCGTGTGAGGCCGGTCGGCGGCCACGGTCCGGCAGTCCACTCCCGCCGGGGGAAGGGAAACGAGGTAGCAGCCCGCCCGCAGGCCGACGGTCACCGTGGCGACGACCCGACCGGCATCGCCGTACACCGTCAGGTCAGGGGCGTGGTGGGTGACGGATGCCTTCGGCCACGGCATGCCGTCCCCGCGCAGCCGCATGCCGATCGTATGAACGCGCACCGCCCGGAAGCCGTGCGGTTTCAGCAGCCGTTGCAGGACGGCCAGCGCCTTGCCGTATGTCTCGGCGACGAGATCGCTCACCTCGGGACGGATGCGCTCCTCTGCGCTGAATTCCGGTGCTCTCTGTACGGGGATCATTCTCCGACCGTAGGACTCGGCGAGTTCGCCTCACACCTGCGGACGAGTCGGCAATCAGTCGGATCTCAGGGCGGCTATGACCTGCGCTTTTCTTTGATCCTCGGCTTTCACCCATTGAGATGGGTAATCTGGCGCCGAGATCGGGAGGAGGCGCGGAATGCCCGCCCAGGGACGGAGTGGAGAAAGCCCTCAAGCTCGGGGACGCGAACTAGCACGTATCGGTCGGCAGCTATGGCAAGAGACAGGATCGGTCAATAAAGCCGCCATCGAGCTGATGGATCGTTATCCTGACATACCCAGCCTTCAGGCGCACCGATATGCGTGCGGCCTTTCTCAGGATCAAGCGGCTGTTCGGTACAACGAGGTGACGAAGCATCAAACCCACCTCGGTGGCACCTCAATCAACGCGTGGGAGACGTGGGCACGCGCCCGCGGGAGTTCCGGTTCGCCTCCGTCGTTCTCGAGCCTGCTGATCCTCGCCTCCGCGTACGGCGGCGGCCCCCTCGGCGTGGCGGATGAGCGCCTCTCCCCCGGCGATCTGATCGCCGAAGCGTACGAGCGCCTCTCTCCCGAAGACCAGCTCTCGCTGAAGAGGTTCACCGAAGCCGACGCCTCCCGGCAGCCGGTCGAACCGCAGGCAGCCGCGGTGCGGCGCCCGGACAGGCTGGAACACCGGGCGGTGCCCGCGGAAGACGACGTCATCGGCCCGGACTTCGAGCTCGCCGCCCCGACCGTCGAGTACGGCAGCCCTGAGATCTGCGTGTACTCCCTGCCCAACCCCCGGCCGGGTCGATTGCTGAACCTGAGCTGGGCGGCGTTCGGGTACGGGATCGAGCGGCTCATCCAGCAGATCAAGAACGTCGGGCGGCGCCTGGATGTGGACGCCTGCTTCGGGATCAACGAAGCCGGGCTGGTCATGGCGACCTTCCTCGCGTCCGCCCAGTTCGGACGTTGCCCCATCGGATACCTGAAGTGCAGCAAGAGCCGGGACTTCATCGCCCTCGACCCGGCCTCGGCGTACCCGGAGCTGCCGGAGGCTCCGTCGATCGTCCTGTGCGACTTCGAGGTCAAGCACGCGGACGTCGTCGGCTTCGTCACCCGGGAGATCCGCAAGCGGTACCCGGGCGCGGAGATCTACTTCGCCGTCTTCGGGGCCATGACGAAGGAGCGGAACCTCGAAGTGGCCGGCTTCGACGACCTCACCGGCGCCGGCATCATGCGGGCGGCCGGCTTCAAAGCGGTGTTCATCGCCGCGACCATGAGCCCTCCCGGCATCGAGCCGCCGCTGGAGCTACGCTGACGAACCGGAGGTGCATCGTGACGTCACATCCCCCGCTCCCCGGCATCGCGCAGAAACTCGCCGAGCTGGTCTCAACGGTGATCGGCGAGATCCGTCCACGGCTGATCGAGGCCGCCCTGTCAGGTGACCGGTCGGAGAGCAAGAACCTCCGGCACGCCGACAACTTCTTGTCGGACCACGACTTGTGGATGCATGAGCGCTACCGGGAACTGCTGACGCGAATCATCCCGTCGTACGTCTACGCCTCCGAGGAAGCGGACCCCCAGGTCATCGGAGACGACCCGGACCCCGACCTGTGCGTCCTGGTCGATCCGCTCGACACGAGCGAGCTGGCCGTGCGAGCGCTGTACGGCTACACGCACGTCCTGGTCTACTCGCGCAGCCTGGCCCGTCCCATCGCCGCAGCGGTAGGCGACATCTTCCACCATTTGCAGATCTACCTGGCGGCTCGCGATGACTCCGGGCAGGACCACGCCGTCCTCTACACCCAAGACGGAACCCCTCATCCTCTGCGGTTGGACCGGTTCCCCTCTCTGCCGGAAGCCCTGGTCACCAACTACCTGATGAAGCCCGGGCGCTTCCAGGAGCTCGCCCGGCAGACTCGATTGGTGGACGCGTTGAGCAGGCCCTCGCAGGACGGCGTCGGCCGTGGCCGGATCGGCGTGGACTTCGGGTCCGTCAGCCTGTGCCATGTCGCCGCGGGCTTCAGCGATGCGACGGTCGAGTTCGCGAAGGGCTTTGCGGTCTGGGACCTCGCACCGGGCCACTACATCCTCAACGCCGCCGGAGGGGTCGTCCTCGACCTCCAAGGCCAGCCCATCCCGTTGGACTACCGGTTCGGCACCGTGGCCGAAATCGGGAAGGCCATGGACCGGCGCCAGAAGTTCGTCGCTGCCTCCAGCCTTCCCCTCGCTCAGGACATCGTCTCTGCACTCAATAAGGCGTAGTGGACGGTTCTCCCCGAGGATGTCGCCCTGCACGTTCGAAGCCCACGCAACGATCCCGCCTGGCTGGCCACTGGCACGTTCATCCACCGCAACCACCGTCAGCCGAACCAGCTCAGTCCTTCCCCACCCGCTGAAGGTCGATGGCCTGGGATCTGAACGCGATTGACGGCACTGCACCTGCCGACAACTACATTTATGCAGCTCACACGGCATGCGAGTACTTGTGGAGGACTTCGCCGAGCTGCCCTCGCCGACCTATGGGCACAGGTAGACGATCCGTCGCGGATCCGCTATAGGACCGCGACGGCGCGTAGCGGGGCAGCTCGGTCCAGGACTTGATGGGCGTGGTGCCGGTCGTAGAATCGTTCGTACTCACGCAGGGCATGGCGCGGGCGGCATGCGTTCCACAGGAGGCAGCGGTCGAGCAGCTTGCAGGTCGAGTGTGAGGTGGTGCCCAGCACGCGGACGCGCCTGCTGGCGTGCTCGATGACGGCCAGGAGCTACCGGCGTCGCCTGGTGAGGGTGCTGGTCTCGATGAAGTCGCAGGCCATCAGCACATCTGCTTGGGAACGCAGGAAGTAGGCCCAGGTGGTGGACACCCCTTCGGGTGCCGGGCCAAACCCTTCCTGCTTGAGGATCTCCCACCCGGGAAGACACGCCCTTGATGCCGAGCATGGCCAGCTCACCATGCACCCGGCAATAGCGAAGTTAATCACCCATGGGCGACATCGGGCGCTTGCGGCTGGTTCCATGGGATGAAGCCATGCTCAATGAAATGACGACAGAAGGGAGGCCCTCCGGAGGAAAGCATGTTCCGTGTCGGTAGAGGCATGTAACGTGCTCTTCCGATGGGAGTGAAGATCGAAGATTGCGAGCGGCATGGACGTTTTTGAAGTTCATCAGCAACTGGTCGCCGACTACCAGGCCTTCACTTCCGGCTTCACGGAGATCTACGACCGCCGCATCCGTGAGCACGTCGAGACCCGGATGGCCGAAGGCGAGCAGTGGCCCGATCCATATCTCGCGCTGAATCCCAACTTCGCCCCTGGGGGGACCATCAGTGAGCTCGTCACACAAGACCTCCTCCAGCCCGAGTGCGAGAAGATCTTCCGTGTCCGCAAGGACGAGCCTCATGGGTTCGAAGGGCACGTCGTCGGCCTGCACAAGCACCAGCGAGAGGCCATCGAGATCGCCCGTCAGGGGTCGAGTTACGTCCTGACGACCGGCACGGGCTCCGGCAAGAGTCTCAGCTACATCGTCCCGATCGTCGACTGGGTCCTGCGGCAGCAGCACCAGAGGACCTACCAGCCCGGGGTGAAAGCGATCATCGTCTACCCGATGAACGCCCTGGCCAACAGCCAGCTCCACGAGCTGGAGAAGTTCCTGCAGCGCGGCTATCCCGAGGGGGGAGAGCCGGTCACGTTCCGCCGCTACACCGGCCAGGAGAAGGAGCACGAGCGGGAGGAGATCCTCAAGAACCCGCCGGACATCCTGCTCACCAACTACGTGATGCTCGAACTGGTGTTGACCCGGCCGAAGGAGCGGGAGCGCCTCATCACCGCGGCGCGGGGCCTGCACTGGCTGGTCCTGGACGAACTGCACACCTACCGGGGCCGTCAGGGCGCCGACGTGGCGATGCTGGTCCGGCGGCTGAGGGACGCGTGTCAGGCCCAGGACATCCAGTGCGTCGGCACCTCGGCCACCATGACCACCGAAGGCAGCGAGGCGGACCGGCGCGCGAAGGTGACCGAGGTCGCCACCAGGCTCTTCGGGGTCCCGGTGGCACGGGCCCATGTCATCGGCGAAACCCTGGAGCGTGCCACGACCGCCGACCCGAGCACCGTGATGACGGGCGACGCGTTCCCCGGCATCTCGGATCTGGACTACGACCGGTTCGTGTCCGCTCCCCTCTCCGCGTGGGTGGAGAGCCAGTTCGGCGTGGTGGAGGATCCCGAGACCAAGCGGCTGCGGCGTCCACCGCGCCCCTGCACCGTGTCCGAGGCGGCCACTGATCTGGAACGGCTGACCGGGCAGCCCAACGAGAGCTGCGTCAGAGCCATCCAGGAGACCCTGCAGCGTGGCTCCGCGCTCTCGCATCCCCGCACCCAGCGGCCGGTGTTCGCATTCCGGCTGCACCAGTTCCTCTCCAAGGGGGACAACGTCTATCTCAGCATCGAGCCGGAGGACATCAGGTACATCACCAGTCGCTACCAGACCGTCGTTCCCGAGGCACGGCCCTCGGCCAAAGACCGCATCCTCGTGCCGGCGTCCTTCTGCCGGGAGTGCGGTCAGGAGTACCTGTCGGTCTCCAGAACCGACGACCAGGGACGTATCCGATTCACCGCCCGCCAGGAGCGGGACGCCAGCGGCGGCGAAGCGGCCAACGGATACCTGTTCGTCTCCTCCCAGGTGCCCTGGCCGGACTCGCTCGACGTGGCCATCAGCGAGCAGCGCATCCCTGAGGCGTGGCTGCTCACCGCTGACGACGGATCGGTGACGGCGGCACCCGCCCGCCGCAAGTACCTGCCGTCCATCGTCCATGTCGACACCACCGGCTACCAGGTGGACGAGGGAGAAGGCATCAGGGCCGCCTACGTGGCCAGCCCTTTCATGTTCTGCCTGCAGTGCCGTACCTCCTATGAGCAGGCGCGGGGCAGCGAGTTCGCCCGGCTCGGATCGCTGGCGCTGGAAGGCCGCAGCTCGGCGACGTCGGTGGTCAGCGCGAGCGTGGTCCGCAGTCTGCGGGAGCAGCCTGTCGACGACGAGGCGAAGAAGCTGCTGGCGTTCTCCGACAACCGGCAGGATGCCAGCCTCCAGGCAGGGCATTTCAACGACTTCATCCAGGTCGTGCAGTTGCGGGGCGCCCTGCACCGGGCTCTCGCCTCGAGCTCGGAAGGGCTCACCCACGAGGTGATCGAGCAGAAGGTGACCGAGGCCCTGGGGCTCCGGATGGCGGACTTCGCCCGGAATCCCGAGGCCCGGTTCAGTGCCGAGAAGAAGGCGTGGGAGGCGCTGCGCCGGGTCATCGGCTACCGGCTCTACCTCGACCTGGAGCGGGGCTGGCGGATCACGATGCCCAACCTTGAGCAGACGGGCCTGCTCAAGGTCGACTACCTCGACCTGCCGGAGATCGCCGCCGCCGAGGACCTGTGGGAGTCCCGGCACCACGCCCTGCGTGACGACGTCCCTCAGCATCGCGAGGAGCTCATGCGGGTGCTGCTGGACGAGTTGCGCCGGGTCCTCGCGATCGAGGTGGACTGCCTGACCGATGTGGGCTTCGAGCAGTTGGAGAAGCTCAGCGAACAGCATCTGCGGGACCCGTGGGCGCTGCCGGAGCGGGAACAGAAGCCCGAGACCGGGATCGCCTTCGCCCGGGCCGGCGGCAAGGGCGGTTCGCGGCGGCATCTCCATCTGACAGGCCACGGCGCCTTCGGCCGTTACCTGCTGCGTCCCAACCAGTTCCCTCACCTGGAGCACAAGCTCACTCGCGACGACGCCCAGAAGATCATCAGCGACCTGCTGAGAGTCCTGAAGTCCGCCGACCTCCTCACGATCGCGCAGGAGGCGAAGGAGGACGGCGCTCCCGGATACCAGTTGAAGGCGTCGGCGATCCTGTGGCGGCCCGGGGACCGTAAGTCGGGTGCCGAGGACCCGCTCCGCAAGACGGTCACCGCCGAGCTCGGGCCACGCGTCAACCCCTTCTTCCAGCGGCTGTACGCCGACCTGTCCGACACGCTCGCCGGTCTGCACGCCCGCGAGCACACCGCCCAGGTCACCAACGAGAACCGGGCACTTCGAGAGAAGGCCTTCCGCGAGGGTGGGCTTCCGGTCCTGTACTGCTCCCCCACGATGGAGCTGGGCATCGACATCGCCAATCTGAACGCGGTGGCCATGCGCAACGTGCCGCCCACCCCCGCGAACTACGCCCAGCGGGCCGGGCGGGCCGGCCGGTCCGGGCAGCCAGCGCTGGCCGTCACCTACTGCGCCACAGGCAGCGCCCACGACCAGTACTTCTTCCGGAACCGCGACCAGATGGTGGCCGGCTCGGTCGCCGCTCCCCGGCTCGACCTCACCAACGAGGACCTCATCCGCTCGCACGTCCACGCGATCTGGCTGGCCGAGATCGGTCTCGCCCTGGACCGCTCGATGGCCGGCGTCATCGACATCTCCGAGGACAACACCGCTCTGCCGCTCAATGCCGAGGTCAAGAAGGCGGTCAGTTCTCCTGATGCTCGGCTGCGGACCGCGGAGCGGGCGCGCAGGATGCTCTCCGGACTGACGGAAGAGCTGGCCAGGACCTCCTGGTGGCATGACGACTGGATCGACCGGGCCGCCGAGGACGCTCCGGCGGAGTTCGACCAGGCGTGTCAGCGCTGGCGTGAGCTGTACCGGACGGCGCTGGCCGAGCGCGAGCACCAGCACCGGATCATCGGTGACCACTCGGTCAGCAAGAAGGACCGCGACTACGCGAGCGCGCGGCGCCGCGAGGCGGAGAACCAGCTCCGCCTGCTGATCAACGAGAACGCCGAGGACTTCCAGACCGACTTCTACACCTACCGCTACCTCGCCTCGGAAGGGTTCCTGCCCGGCTACTCCTTCCCCCGTCTCCCGCTCCGCGCGTACGTGCCCGGACGGCGCGGCCTGCAGAACGAGGGCGAGTTCATCCAACGGCCCCGTTTCATCGCGATCAGCGAGTTCGGTCCCGGTGCGCTCATCTACCACGAGGGACTGCGCTACCAGGTGAACCAGGTGCAGCTCGCGCCGGGAGAGCAGAGCGGCGACGGCCTGGACACGCGCACCTCCCGCCGGTGCGAGTCCTGCGGTCACCTGTACGAGGAGCACGACGACTTCTGCGACCGCTGCCGGCGCAAGCTCGGCCGGCCCATGCACCGCCTGCTGCGGCTGCAGACGGTCAAGGCCTCGCGGCGCGACCGGATCTCCTCCGACGAGGAGGAGCGACGCCGGGCCGGTTACGACCTGATGACCTCCTACCGCTTCAACGCCCACGGGGTGCGACCGGGCCGCCTCGACGCGGTTGTCGTCCACGGCGAGGAGCCGCTGCTCGACCTCGAGTACGGCGACACCGCGACCGTCCGGGTGACCAACCTCGGCCTGCGCCGCAGGAAGCAGGACAGTGAGGGTTACTGGATCAACGTCCGCAACGGCCGGTGGTTGTCGGAGAAGCAGGCCCTGGACGCCGACCCCGCCGTGCAGGAGCTGGGTGACGCCGACAGTGTGCAGACCAAGCAGAAGGTCATCCCCTACGTCGAGGACAGCCGGAACATCCTCATCGTCCGCAACGCCGAAGGCCGACCCGTCTCGAAGGAGACGGCGATCAGTTTCATGTACGCGCTGGAGCGCGGCATCGAGACGGAGTTCCAGCTCGAGGACAGCGAGCTGGCCAGTGAGCTGCTGCCCGACCCCGACGACCGGGGGAGGACGCTGTTCGTCGAGAGCTCCGAGGGCGGCGCCGGCGTGCTGCGACGGCTCCTCACCGAACCCGGCGCCCTGCGCCGGGTCGCGCGCCGCGCGCTGGAGATCGCCCACTTCGACCCGGAGACCGGCGAGGACCTCGGCGGTGTCGTCAACGGGGAGCGCTGCGCCCGGGCCTGCTACGACTGCCTGCTGTCGTACGCCAACCAGGGCACCCACCAGCTCATCGACCGCCATCTGGCCCGGGACCTGCTGGTG
Source organism: Planomonospora sp. ID91781 (assembly GCF_015711595.1). Lineage (NCBI taxonomy): Bacteria > Bacillati > Actinomycetota > Actinomycetes > Streptosporangiales > Streptosporangiaceae > Planomonospora > Planomonospora sp. ID91781. The sequence continues at coordinate 2,422,481 of NZ_JABTEY010000002.1, forward strand.
GCCTGCGCGCACTCCACCACCCAGATGGATACGCCCGAGACCGACCCGGTGAAGGTGTGGGAGGAGGTCCGCCAGGCCGTCGAGTCCGACGACCCGCGCCACGCCTTCGTCTGCTGGTTGGAGGAGCGCGAGTACCTCAGCCCGGACGAGGTCGCCGTCGCCGTGGAGGAATGCGGCGCGAAGGTCGACCTGGTCTACCGGCTCTCGACGGGCCCGGTGGCGGTCTTCGTCGACGGGCCGGCCGACACCGACCGCCCCGACCGGGACGAATTCATGGCAGATGAACTGCGTGAGCTGGGCTGGGGTGTCATCCGCGTGCCCTATGGTGCGGAATACAGCGAGATCGTCCGTAAATACCCCAGCGTTTTCGGGACCAGCCGGAGGGACGGGTAAGTGCAGAACTTCACGGTCGGATCACTGGTGCGGGCACGGGGCCGAGACTGGGTCGTCCTGCCCGACTCCGGCCCCGAACTGCTGGTCGTCCGTCCGCTCGGCGGGAGTGACGACGAGGTCGCCGGCATCCTGACGGGCATCGAGCAGGTGAGCCAGGCGACCTTCCCCGCTCCTTTACCCGAAGACGCGGGGAACGCGCTCAGCGCCGGCCTGCTCCGCACCGCGCTGCAGGTGGGTTTCCGCGCGACCGCTGGACCGTTCCGGTCGATGGCCGGTCTCGCCGTCGAGCCGCGTCCCTACCAGCTCGTCCCGCTGCTGATGGCCCTGCGCCAGGAGACCGTACGCTTGCTGATCGCCGATGACGTCGGCATCGGCAAGACGGTGGAGGCCTCGCTCATCGCCGCCGAGCTGCTGGCCCAGGGCAGCGCGAAAGGGCTCACCGTGCTGTGCAGTCCGGCACTGGCGGAGCAGTGGCAGGCCGAATTGGCGAGCAAGTTCCGCATCGACGCCGAGCTGGTGCTCTCCAGCACCGTCAAGAAACTGGAGCGAGGACTGTTCGACGACCAGTCGATCTTCGACCGGTACCCGTACACGATCGTCTCCACCGACTTCATCAAGTCGGCCAAGCACCGTGACGACTTCGTGCGGGCCTGCCCGGACCTGGTGATCGTGGACGAGGCGCACACCTGTGTCGCCGACGGTTCGTCCAGCGGTGGCCGGACGCTCCGCTACGACCTGGTCCGCAAGCTCGCCGCCAGGCAGGACCGCCACCTGCTGCTGGTCACCGCGACCCCGCACAGCGGCAAGGACGAGGGCTTCCGCAACCTGATCGGCCTGCTCGATCCGGAGCTCGCCGACCTCGATCTGACCACCGCCAAGGGCCGTGACCGGCTCGCCAAGCACATGGTGCAGCGCCGCCGGGGCGACATCCGCAAGTTCCTGGAGGACACCCGGTTCCCCTCCGATCGGGAGACCCGCGAGCAGCAGTACTACCTCACCGAGGACTACCGGAAGCTGTTCGACGCGGTCCTCGCCTACGCCCGCGAGACCGTGCGTGACTCCTCCGGCGGCCATCTCCGTCAACGGGTCCGCTACTGGTCCGCGCTGGCTCTGCTCCGGGCAATCGCCTCATCCCCCAAGGCCGCCGCCGCGACGCTGCGCACCCGCGCCAAGGCCGCCGACGCCGAGACGCCGGAGGAGGCCGACAAGCTCGGCCAGGCGACCGTCATGGACCAGAGCGAGGACGAGGCCGCGGAGTCCGTCGACGTGCTGCCCGGCGCGGACAGCGCCCTCGAGGGTGACAGTCCCGAACGGCGCCAGCTGTTGGAGTTCGCCCGGCGGGCCGAGAAGCTCGCGGGGAAGGCCGACGCCAAGCTGGCCAAGCTCGACGAGACCATCCAGGGGCTACTGGCCGACGGCTACGACCCGGTGGTGTTCTGCCGGTTCATCGACACCGCCGAGTACGTCACCGCTCATCTACGGTCCTCGCTCGGCACGACCGCCGCGGTCGGATGCGTGACAGGTGCCCTGCCGCCCTCTGACCGGGAGAACCGCATCCGGGATCTCACCGACCGTGAGGGCCGCCACGTCCTGGTCGCCACCGACTGCCTGTCGGAGGGCGTCAACCTGCAGGAGCATTTCCAGGCGGTCGTCCACTACGACCTGGCGTGGAACCCGACCCGGCACGAGCAGCGGGAGGGCCGTGTCGACCGGTTCGGTCAGCCTTACGACATCGTGCGTGCGGTGACGATCATCGGGGCCGACAACCAGATCGACGAGATCGTCATGCGGGTCCTGGTCCGCAAGCACAATGAGATCAGAAAGCAGCTCGGCGTCAACGTTCCGGTGCCCGACTCGGCGAACCAGGTCGTCGAGGCCGTCCTGGAAGAACTCCTCGTTAACCAGCCCGCAGCGCACCAGCCGGCGCTGGAAGGGCTCGAGGACCTCGGACGGCAGCGCCGCACGCAGCTGCACCAGGAGTGGGAGAGTTCCGCGGCCAAGGAGAAGGAGTCGCGGACCAAGTTCGCCCAGGTCGGCATCAAGCCGGAGGAGGTAGCCCGCGAACTGGAGGAGGTCCGGGCGAGTCTCGGCACCGGCGGCGACATCGAGGAGTTCGTGTACGAGTCTCTCAACGCGCTCGGTTCGTCGTTCTCACAGCGCGACTACGGGTTCGACGCCGTCACCGCCACGCTCCCGGTGGGGTTGCGAGACGCCCTTCCTCCCGGTCACGCCCAGCCGCTGCCGTTCCACCGCGCTCTTCCCGTGCCGCGTAAGCACGCGCACCTGGACCGGACCGACCCGCACGTGGGCGCGGTGGCGCGATACGTCCTGGACAGCGCGCTCGACCCCATGACTCCCGGTCCGCGCCCGGCCCGGCGCTGCGGTGTGATGCGCACCGGCACGGTGGAACGCCGCACCACCCTGCTGCTGGTGCGTTTCCGGATGCACCTCACGTTGCCGGGCCGTGAGGGTCCCAGACCCATGGTCGCGGAGGAGGCACGGGTGCTCGCCTACCGGGGCCGTCCGACCGAGCCCGAGTGGCTGCCGAAGGAGGAGGTCGAGGCCCTGCTCAGTGCCGAGCCCGGCGGCAACATCGCTCCCGAGCTGGCCGCCGACGACCTGGCCCGGGCCATCGGCCGTCTCGAGCAGCTCCGGCCGCACCTGGACGCCGAGGCCCGTGCGGCCGCGGACCGCCTCCGCGAGTCCCACGTCCGGGTACGGCAGGCAACCCGGCAGAGCGGCATCAGCAAGATCGACGTCGAGGCGCACACCCCCGCCGACGTCCTCGGCCTCTACATCTACCTTCCGGTCGTGGCAGGAGGAGCCAAGTGAGTCGTTCGCCCTTCCCCTCGCTGCGCGTCGCGGGCGGTCTGCTCCCCGCCGATCTGTTCACCCGGGCGCTGGAGGACAAGGACCTCCCCGGGCGGGAAGCGGCGGCGTACGGACTGGCCCCGCACGAGAACGTCCGTGAGGCCGCCTCTCGCGCCTGGGACTACCTCGGCGGCGCGTGGAAGGCTTTCACCCGCGAACGCGACCGGGCCGTCGCCGAGGGCCGCCCGCTCACCGGTCTCACCCGGGAGCGATGGCTGCTCACCCTGTTCCGCGCGCTCGACTACGGCGTGCTGTCCGGGACGCCGGCGGGCGGGCTGACCGTCGAGGACAAGACCTTCAAGGTCAGCCATCGCTGGGAACACGTCCCGATCCACCTGCTCGGCTGGGCCGTCGACCTCGACCACCGCACCAAGGGCGTGGCGGGCGCGGCCGACGCCGCTCCGCAGTCGATGCTGCAGGAGCTGCTCAACCGCTGCGACGACCACCTGTGGGCGATCCTGTCCAACGGCGCCAAGCTGCGCCTGATCCGCGACTCGCGCTCCCTGGCCGGATCGGCGTACGTCGAGTTCGACCTGGAGCTCATCTTCGACGAGCAGCTCTTCTCCGATTTCATGCTGCTCTTCCGGCTCGTGCACGCCTCACGCTTCGCCGTGAAGCCCGACGAGCAGCCCTCGTCGTGCTGGCTGGAGAAGTGGCGCGGCACCGTCATCCAGCAGGGCCAGCGGGTCAAGGAGCGGCTCCGCGGTGGCGTCGAGCAGGCCATCAACACCTTCGGCACCGGTTTCCTGCGTCACCCCGCGAACTCCGCACTACGCGAACAGCTCGCCTCGGGGACGTTGAAGCTCAGGGACTACCAGCGGTCGGTGCTCCGGCTGGCCTACCGGATGCTGTTCTGGATGGTCACCGAGGACCGGGACGTGCTCCTCGATCCCTCCGTCCCTGCTGCCGCACGCGAGCGCTATCTGCGGTTCTTCTCGGCCGAGCGGCTCCGGGAGCGGGCCCGCCGCGGTGGTGTCGATCACCACGACGACCTGTGGGAGACCGTCCGGCTGGTCTTCGTCGCCCTCGGCACCGAGAGCGGCCTGCCCGAGCTGGCGCTGCCCGGCATCGGCGGCCTGTTCGAGCGCATCACCCGCGACGAGAGCGGTGAGGTGCTCGATCCGTCGCGCCCCGACGAGCTGGACGAGCCCCTGGAGGGCCTGCGCCTCACCAACCAGGCGCTGATCACCGCGGTCCGCCATCTGGCCATCGCCGAATCCGACGGTCAGCGCCGCCCGGTGGACTTCCGCAACCTCGGCTCCGAGGAGCTGGGCAGCGTCTACGAGTCGCTGCTGGAACTCCACCCCCGTTACGACCCGGCCGAGCAGACCTACACGCTGACCACGGCGGCGGGCAACGAACGCAAGACCACCGGCTCCTACTACACGCCTCCCTCGCTGACCGGAGCCCTTCTGGACAGCACCCTCGACCCGCTCCTCGACGAGGCGGCACGCACGGCGGGTGACGCGGCGGCCAAGGTGGAGGCGCTGCTGAGCATCACGGTGTGCGACCCGGCCTGCGGATCGGGGCACTTCCTGGTCGCCGCGGCCCGCCGGATCGCCGGCCGTGTCGCCGAGATCCGCTCCGGTGAGGACGAGCCCTCCCCCGATCTGGTCCGTACGGCGATGCGCGAGGTGGTCGCCCGCTGCATCCACGGCGTGGACATCAACGAGATGGCCGCCGAGCTGGCCAAGGTCTCGCTCTGGCTGGAGTCGGTGGAGCCGGGCAAGCCCCTCGCCTTCCTGGACACGAACATCCGGGTCGGCAACACCCTGCTCGGCGCGACGCCCGCACTGATCGAGAAGGGCGTCCCGAAGGACGCGTTCAAGCCGATCGAGGGCGACGACAAGAAGATCGCGGCGCTCATCGCCAAGAAGCATGCCAAGGAAGCCGTCGGGATCATCGACTTCTACGCGGCCGGAGCGCTCACCAACGCCGAGATCGGCAGGGAGACCGCCGAGCTGGTCCGCGCGCTTCCCGGCGACCTGACCGGCGCGCTCGTGCAGCGCCGGCGTCTGCGTGACATCGACGCGGAGCGGCTGCCGCTCAAGCGGAAGGCCGACGCCTGGTGTGCGGCGTTCGTGCAGGAGAAGACCGCCGAGACGGAGCCCCTCGCGATCACCGGATCAACACTCGACTGGATCAGCGGTGACCCGTCGGAGTGGACCTCCCACCACAAGGCCGTTGCGAAGCGGGTGAAGGATCTGACTGAGGAATACCGATTCTTCCACTGGCATGTGGAGTTCCCACACATCTTCGCTATCCCTGAGGACAACACAGATGTGGACCCGATGACCGGCTGGTCCGGTGGCTTCACCTGCGTGATCGGCAATCCACCATGGGAGCGAATCTCTGTAGAGGATGAAGAGTTCTTTGCAGTCCGCGCTCCAGAGATCCTTAACAACCCAACCACCGCGACAAGAAAATCAGCAATTAGGCAACTAGAGGAGACAGAACCAAATATATTTAACGAGTATCAGAGAGCTCGCAGGTATGCAACATCAGTGTCACACTTCACAACCGCATCAGGAAAATTCGAGAACACCGCCGTCGGACGGCTAACCACCCAATCACTATTCGCGTCAATTGGCCTAACAATCCTCAAAAGGAATGGTCTGTGCGGGCTAATTCTTCCAACTGGAGTGGTCACCGACACTCCGATGAAAAACTTTTGGCGATGGCTGGTTGCAAATCGACGAATTACAGCGCTTCTAGACTTCGAAAACAAGGGGATATTCCCAATTCACGCCAATACAAAGTTCAGTATAATTAATTTCGTCGGCCCTCTGCGCGCTGCCGATCAGCTAAAGCTTACGGTTGGCACCTACCTGCGAGACGTGTCAGAAATAAAAGACCCTAATCGAGTCTACACCTTCCCTCTTGGGAAACTTGACATTCTCAGTCCAAAGACGCACCAGCTCCCAATCTGTCGCACACAAAAAGATATCGACGTTCTATTAAGAGTAGTAGATGGAGGCTATGAGAGATTGGAAATAATTCCATGGGTTGGATTCACTTCAGAAGGGCATTCAAAAGAATGGAGAGAAGAGCCCGATCTTAACACCTTTCCCCTTTACGAAGGAAAGATGATCAACCAGTTTGACTCATGCTTTGCTACCTATCTTAACGTCTCAGATTCAGATAGGAGAGCAGGAAGGCCTCGCAATACGACAGCACAAGAGAAAGCGCTTCAGCCGACCCCAAGGTTCTATGCTCCAGCCACCCTGGTCCGCCATTTTCTTGCACGGAAGCAAACTCAGCAGGAATGGGTATGCGTGGTTCGCGACTACGCGCGGGCAGTTGACACCCGCACCGCAATAGGCACAATAGTTCCAACAACCGTACCAATTCAGCCACTCAATGGTTACACCGTCATCGGCGATGCGCTAACCAACGCTTGGGCCACTGCAGCTATAAACTCATTCACATATGACTTTATAGCCAGACAGAAGGTTCCTGGAATGCATTTCAATGTGACAATAATGTCACAAATACCAGTCCCCAGCCCTAATGAAAAATGGTTTGAATTCGTTACCTCCAGAGCGGTAGAGCTCATCTACACCCAGACGGGTCTTAAAAAGCTTGCCGAAGAAGCCGGCATTTCAGGTCCTCCGTTCACCTGGGATGATCAACGAAGGTCGATAATCCGTGCCGAGCTAGATGCGGCATTCATGCACATTTATGGAGTTGGACGCGATGATGCAGAATACATCCTTGACTCCTTCTCAAGCATAAGGAATTCCGAAAAGCAGAAATTTGGAGAGTTCCTAACAAAGAGAATCATTATGGATATATACGACTCTCTGGCTGATCCAGGTTCGTACCAAACCATTCTGAACCCACCTCCGGGCCACGGGCCCCGCCATCCGACCCGTACCAACGCCTAAGCTCAAGGGAGTCCTTCGTGGCCGATGCCGTGAGGATCGCACCGCTCTTCCGCTGCGCCATGGAGGTGCTCGCCGAGGCAGGGCGGGCATTGCCGCGCCGCGAGGTGATGGACGAGGTGCACCGGCGGTTCGAGTTCGCACCGGAGGACGAACGGCCTGACCGCCGGGGACGACCTCGCTGGCAGACCCATCTGGGATGGAAGATCAGCGAGGCAGCGGTGGTCGGCTGGGTGACTCGGCAGGACGGATGGCTGATCACCGAAGCGGGGCTCCAGGCGCTGAAGTCCCACGCCGGTGACGAACTACACCGAGAGCTCGGGCGGCAGTACCGCCTGAAGCGCCTGAGTGGCCAGCAGAGCCGTTATACGGATCCCCGCTGGAGTGTCGTGCTCGACGCGCTGGCCCTGCTGGAGCCGGAGTCCTGGACGTCCTACCGCGACCTCGCCGAGCTGTCGGGAATGCCTCCCCAGTCCGTGGGCCGTTTCATGGCCGAGAACCCGCTGCCGAGTGGCCACCGGGTGCTGCGGACCGACGGCCGAGTGTCCCCCGACTTCCGGTGGGCAGACGAGAACCGTACCGACGACCCGCGCGAGGTCCTGGAACACGAAGGGCTGGAGTTCGATGAGTTCGGCCGAGCGAGCCAGGCTCAGCGCGTCACCGCCGACGACTTCCGGCAGATGCTCTCCGACATGGGCGCCGAACCGGCCGCCCGCCGGGCCTGGCTGGTTCGGGGGTCATCGGTTGACGGCCGGGATCTCGTCCCGGTCTGGCTGCACAAGAGGTCGGTGTCGCTGGCCGGCGCGAGCCTGCGCCCCGTCTCACCTCCCGTGTCCCGTGACGAGCTGAGGGCCATCGTCGAGGACGACTACCAGCACAAATCGTACGCCGCACGGGAGGTGAAACTCGCCGAGTTCGACGCATTCTGCAACCGGATGCGGCCCGGTGACTACGTTCTGACCACCAGCCAGGGCAAAACGTACGTCGGCCGGATCACCGGCGAGGCGGAGTTCATCCAGTCGCACGACCAGCGTTCCAATCTCCGCCGCCAGGTGGAGTGGCTCAACCCGACCGGCCCGGTCCCGTTCGTGCACCTGCCCCAGCCGCTGCCGGCGAAGCTGCAGAGCCAATCCGACGTGGTCGAGCTGACCGAGAACCTGGCTGCCGTCGAGGAACTACTCTCCGCCCTGGACATCCCCGGAGGCGGCGGTCCCGTGAAGCCGCCCAAGGAGCTGTCGTTCCCCGAGGTGAGCCAGGGCCTCGCCGATGAGCTCTTCACCGATCGGGAGCAGCTCCAGCGCCTCGCCGATCTCCTGTGGGAAGACCGGCAGCTCATCCTGTACGGCCCGCCGGGGACCGGGAAGACCTACGTCGCGCGCAAGCTCGCCGGAGAGCTGGCCGAACCCGGCGCGGTCAAGCTGGTGCAGTTCCACCCGTCGTACACCTACGAGGACTTCTTCGAGGGGTTCCGGCCGGTGCAGCGGGCCGACGGTCAGCTCGCGTTCGAGCTACGGCCCGGGCCGTTCCGGCAGCTCGTCGAGGCGGCCCGGCTGCACCCGTCCGACCCGTACATCCTCATCATCGACGAGATCAACCGGGCGAACCTGGCCAAGGTCTTCGGTGAGCTGTACTTCCTGCTGGAGTACCGCGACGACACCATCAGCCTGCTGTACTCGGCCGAGTCCGACTTCATGCTCCCGCCGAACGTCTTCGTCATCGGCACCATGAACACCACCGACCGGTCGATCGCCCTGGTGGACGCCGCGATGCGGCGCCGGTTCCGGTTCGTGGAGCTCCATCCGGCGCGGTCTCCGGTCAAGGGCCTGCTCGGCCGCTGGCTGACCGACCGGCGGGAGAAGGACGAGCTCGCCGTGCACAACCTGGACGCTCCCGAGGTGCTGGACGAGCTGAACTCCCGTATCGAGGACCACGATCTGGCGATCGGCCCGTCCTACCTGATGAAGCCGGTGATCTATCGCAGGCAGGACGGTCTGCAGACCGTCTGGGAGACCTCGATCCTGCCGCTGCTCGCCGAGTACCACTACGGCAGCCCGCCCGCCGTGCTCGACCGCTACCGGTTGAAGACGCTCCGGCAGGCGATAGCCACACGGCACGGGGCGGAAGAGGCGCAGTGATCCGCGTCGAGGTGGCGGAGACCGGGCAGACGCAGTGCGTGCTCGCCCCCGAGCAGGGCCGCCTGCTGGCCGCCTCGGGAATCGTCACCGCGGTGCCCTCGCCGTACGACGCGGCCGTGTGGGACATCAGCCCGCGTGGCGGCGTCGGGGTGGCGCGGATCGGCGACGTCGAGGTGTGGGTGACGCCGAAGCTGGCGATCGACCGGCTTCTGTTCCTCGTCGGATACGCGAAGAGCCCCAAGGGGTGGCGGGAGGAGACCGTCGGGCTGGATCCGCAGAAGGACCTGGTGCCTGCCGTCGCGCAGGCGCTCTGGCGGCAGGCGGAGAACGCGCTCCGGCAGGGACTCCTGCAGGGGTACCGCACGTACGAGGAGTCCTCGTACGTGCTGCGCGGTCGTCTCCGTGAGACCGATCAGATCCGGCGGCACCACGGCCGGGTTATCCCGATGGAGATCCGGCACGACGACTTCACCGTGGACATCCCGGAGAACCAGATCCTGCTGGCGGCCGTCTCCCGGATGCTGACCGTCCCACGGCTCGACGCCGAGTCCCGGCGGCGTCTCACCGCGCTCCGAGCCCGGCTGGCCGACGTGACGACGCCCGTGCGCGGCGCTGTTCTGCCCGCCTGGCGGCCGAACCGGCTCAACCAGCGCTACCACACCGCCCTGCGGCTCTCCGAAGTCGTCCTGCAGGCTACCTCTCCCGAGCACTCCCCCGGCTCGGTTCCGGCCAACGGTTTTCTGTTCGACCTGCCGAAGATCTTCGAGGACTTCGTAACGGTGGCCGTCTCCGAGGAGCTCACCTCACGGTACGGCGGGGCAGCCCATCCTCAGTACCCGTGCCATCTCGACGAGGCGCTCGCCGTACGGATGAAACCGGATCTGGTGTGGATGCGGAGAGGAGAGCCCGCGGCGGTGGTCGACGCCAAGTACAAGCGGGAGAAGCAGGCCGGGTACCCGGACGCCGATCTGTACCAGATGCTGGCGTACTGCACGGCCCTCCGGCTACCGCGCGGCCACCTCGTCTACGCGAAGGGGAACGCCGACGCCGCTCGGCACGTCGTGCGTCACACGGGCGTCGAGATCGTCTGCCACGCCCTCGATCTGACTCGCCCATCTGATGTGATTTTGTCACATATACGGCATATCGTGACCGATATGGCGGGCTCCCAGCGGGCCGCTTGAGGAAGGACGCGACATGGCACAGCTCTTCATCGACAAGGGCTTCTTCTTCGAGTTCGGCAAGCTGGAGAAGTCCGTCCAGGACAAGGTCTACGACGTCTTCGGCAAGTTCGAGCAAGCCACCCACACCGGCCTGCACCTGGAGAAGGTGAACAACGCCCACGACAGCCGCATGCGGACCATCCGGATCGACCAGTTCTGGCGCGGTGTCGTGCTTGCGCCCGACTCGGGTGACACGTACATGCTGCTCAAGGTGCTTCCGCACGATGATGCCTACCAGTGGGCCGCGCGCCGGAAGGTCACCGTCAACGCGGCCATTGGCGTGGTCGAGATCCGCGACATGGTCGCCATCGAGGAGCATCCGGCCGAGGTCCCGGACCACCCCGGCACCGCGCCGCTGCTGGCGGATGTGTCCGATGTCGATCTGGAACGGCTCGGCGTCGACGAGCAGGTGCGGGGGTTCGCCCGCACCCTCACGCGTGTGGACCAACTGGAGTCGGCTCGAGGCATGCTGCCGGAGGCGCAGTACGACGTGCTGCTCGCCCTCGCCGCCGGATACACACCCGAGCAGGTGTGGGAGGAGATGCCGCCTCCCCCGGCGTCGATCGATCCGGGCGACGTGGCGACGGCCATCGCACGTTCTCCGCAGCGTGCGGTGCTCGTCACCGGACCGGACGAGCTGATGGAGGCGTTCACCTACCCGTTCGCGCTGTGGCGGATCTATCTCCACCCTACCCAGGAACGCGCCGCCCATGCCTCCTACAGCGGCCCGGCCCGCGTGATGGGCGGTCCCGGGACCGGGAAGACCGTCGTCGCACTCCATCGGGCCCGGCACCTGGCCGAGCGAACGGCGACGGACCAGTCGATCCTGCTGACCACCTTCACCAAGACTCTGGCGTCCTCCCTCGAGGACGGGCTCCGCATCCTGATCGACGACGAAGACCTGCTCCGGCGGATCGACATCCGGCACATCGACCAGCTCGCCTATCAGATCACCTCGCGCGAGCACGGCCGCCTCCCGGTGCTGAAGGAGAGCGACGAGAAGAGCCGCTGGCTGGAGATCACCAAGCGTTTCGGACTGCCCTTCACCGACGCCTTCCTCGCACAGGAGTGGCGGCGCGTGATCCTCGCGCAGGACATCACCTCACTCCTGGACTACCAGCGCACCCGCCGTACCGGCCGGGGTGTGAGACTCGGCTCGGTCCAGCGCGAACAGGTCTGGGACGCGGTCATCGCCTTTGTGGACGGACTCGCCGCGGACGGTGTCTGGACCTACGAGACGATCTGCGTGGAGGCCGCCCGGTTGCTCCATGACGGGAACAAGCCCTACCAGCACATCGTCGTGGACGAGGCGCAGGACCTGGCTCCATGGCAGTGGCGGCTCCTGCGGGCCGCCGTACCCGTCGGCCAGGACGACCTGTTCATCGCGGGCGACACCCACCAGAGGATCTACGACCACCGCGTCTCGCTCCGGCAGGTCGGCATCGACATCGCCGGCCGCGCCGAACGCCTCAAGCTGAACTACCGGACCACCGCGGAGATCCTCGCCTGGAGCATCGGCCTGCTGCACGGTGAGTCGATCGACGACATGGACGAGGGCCTCGACCGGCTCGCGGGCTGCCGCTCGGCGGTTCACGGCACTCCCCCGACCGTGCGAGGCTTCCCCACCCGCAACGCGGAACTCGCCCACCTGGCCTCGGCCATCCGGCAGTGGCTCGACAAGGGCGTCGAAGCAGGTCAGATCGGAGTCGCCGCGCGTACCTCGATGGTGGCGGACGAGGCCATCAAGGTGCTGAAGGCCGTCGGCATCCCCGCCGTGTCATTGGCGAAACACGCGGTGAACGACAGCGAGGTCGCGGTCGGCACGATGCACCGGATGAAGGGACTCGAGTTCCGCTGCATGGCGGTCATCGGCGTCAACGAGCACTACGTCCCCTATCCCTCCGCGGTCGTCTCTGCGGAGATCGACGCCCATGCCCACGCCCAGGACCTTCAGCGTGAACGCTCCCTGCTATTCGTCGCCGCCACTCGCGCCCGCGAAGGCCTCCTGGTCACCTGGCACGCGAACCCCAGCCCTTTCCTCTCGGCTCACTTAGCTCATTGAGCAGCCGTCGAATCCTCCTTTTCAGGAAAGCTGGAAGCCTCCTCAAGCTCCGCATCGGAGGGGAGGATCTGTGAAGGGGTCGGCATCGGGCCACTGGCGGGCTGGAAGGGCAGCACGAGGTCGAAGAGCAGGTCGAGGTCGGGCAGTTCGGTTCCCGGTGGAATCGTCCAACCCCAGTCGCGCTCGGCGGCACTCCACGTCTGCTGCAAGTTGGGGTAGAGGTTGGGAAGTCCGAGTTCGTCCGGAGCGGCGGGCAGTTTCGCGGCCAGGCGCGGTGCCCGGTTCCAGTACACGTCGATCACCAGCACGTTGTAGCCGCCGGAGCGCTGGATGGCGACGTACCCCTTGTTCATGACCGGCTGCCAGGCAAGCCCGCGCTCCTCGATCTCCTTCATGACAGCCTCCAGAAGGAGCCGTCCGACCTCAACCCGGGCAGGCGGAACACGCAGTTCCTCGGCGTACGCCTCCCACGTCCACGTGGTGACCCGGGCGCGGCTGCCGTGGCTGCCCTTGGTGTAGGTGTTGGGCTTGACCACGACCTTGAAGTTCGGGGCGGGAGCGGAGTCGCCGATCCGGAGCACCTCGACCTCCATGCCGAAGAACTCGACCCCGGACACGGTGTTGGCGTTGAGCCACTCCAGCGCCGCGGCGTGCTCTTCGGTCATGCTCTGAGCGACCCAGATCACGACCTCGGCCTGGGTGCCCGCGCAGTACGTGAGGACCTGTCCCAGGTGCCCGTGGTCGGTCTGCTCGAGCTGGTTCTCGACCAGGACGACGCGCCCCTGGGCGTCCTCGAGCAGCAGGTCCAGCGCATACCGGCCCACGGCGTACTCTCGATGCCGTAACTCGAGCGCGAGCCCGACGGCCTGACCGAGGACGTCGAGGTTGTCGGCGAGCCAGGGGGTGAAGTCCTTGGCCTCGTTCGGCCAGATCGACCGCAACGGCACCAATTCGAGCCTGCCGAGATCCACCATGCCTTCTCGTCTACCACTCCCGCTCGTTCGGCGAAGGGCGAACGGGCGAATCCCAGCGGGCCGGCCCTCGCCATTACCGGTCCGCCTCGATCCCGGCGACCCGCCGGGCGAAGTGCGCTCCCGCTGTGCCGGCCAGTGCTGTCATCGTGACGGGGCGGTCGCGATCCCTGACGACCACGCCTGTCCGCCGGGAGACCCGACGCTCTCGGCGTCATCGGCTCCGCATCGCCTTCACCCGTGGCATGACCCCGCGCACCGATGCCTTCCCTTCTTCCCTTCCTCTCGGCACCGCCTAGGATCAGCGGAATGACCGCCCCCACCGTACGGGCCAGCGCCCGGATCCTGCTGGTCGACCGCGATAACCGGCTCCTGCTGTTCCGCTTCCGCGCCTCAGACGACCTGCCCGACTCCCACTTCTGGGTCACTCCCGGCGGCGGTGTCGACGACGGAGAGAGCCTCCCCCAGGCCGCGGCGCGGGAACTGTTCGAGGAGACCGGCCACGTCCTGGCTCCGCAGCGGCTCGGTCCGGTGGTGGCCGTCTCCTCCGGTCCTGCCCGCTTCGGCGATCTCACTCTGAACGCCGTCGACTCGTTCTTCTTCACCCGCGTCGACGATCTGACCGTGAACCCTTCCGGCCAGGAGGCCCATGAACGCGAGGCTATCGCCGCGCACCGCTGGTGGACCGTCCACGAACTGCAGACCACCTCCGAGCTCGTCTTCCCCGTCGGCATCGGCGCCCTCCTACCCCGACTGCTCGCCGACGACCTCCCCGCCGAACCGGTGGCCCTGCCCTGGCGCCCGGCCTCCGCTTCCTGAGCTCCCCGAGCCCCCGCGGAACCCGGGATCGCGTGCTCGCGGCGTGCTCGCATGTCCCGGAACGCGCCGTCAGGCCCCGCCACGACCCGTCACCGGATCCGGAAGGAGTGCGGACGAAACACCACCAACCGACATGCAGAAACCCTGATCGCCGCGTCGGGCAACCGCCTTCTAATCCGACGGTCGCAGGTTCGAATCCTGCAGGGCGCGCTTTTGATCATGGCCTGACCTGCGGAAACTCGAAGGACAGGCCTCTTCTGGAACGAAGTTCCGGCCCCTGCGCGCTCGTGGCGTGCTCGCGTGCACGGGCTGTGCACACGTCATGATCGAAACGGGCTCACAGCGTTGACCTCAGTGGCCATGACGCCGCCCTACACCCAGATAGGTGCCTCCTGGACGTTCCGGATCCTCCGCGAGTTCTTGGCGGCAAGGGCTGGCGCTCTGCCCGTCAGCGCGGCAAGCAGGAGGCTTTTTCATCCTGATGGCCCAGGTCACAGCGGACCTGCAGAAGGCGGTAGCAGATAAGACGAGGCTCCCGGTAAGACAGCAGTCGACCAAAATCCGATGCCCCAACCGGGAGCCTCATCGCTGTCACACCGTGCCGCGATTCCGCTGTCTGACCGCACCCTCGTCCGCCTGGCCGACTTGATCCGCGCCCATCGCGCGCAACGACGCTCCTGATGGCGCCGCCTCGGCCCCGGGCAGCAGGCCCTCCTCGTCCTGGCGCATCTGCGCAACGGCGACACCTACGCTCGCCTGGCCGGCGGGTTCGCCATCGGCACCACCACCGCCTGGCGCTACGTGCGCGAGGCGGTCGACCTGGTCGCCGCTCTGGCCGACGATGTGCACACCGCCGCACGCAAGGCCTCCCACCTGGCCTACGCCGTCCTTGACGGCACGCTTCTCCCAATCGACCCGCTAGCCGACGACAGGCCGTACTCCTCCGGAAAACATCACTGACACGGGGTCAACGTCCCGTTCCCGCCGATCCGACCAGCCGCCTGGTGTGGGTCTCTCCCGCGCTGCCCGGCGCGGTGCACGATCTGACCGCGGCCCGGCGGACCGGCCTGATCGACGCGCTCACCGGCGCCGATGTCCCGGTCTTCGCCGATCGGGGGTACCAGGGCGCGGGCGGCACGATCCGCACGCCGTTCAAGCGCCACCGGCACCGGCCGCGCTGTCACGCCATCAGAAGGCCGTCAACCGCTCCCACGCCCATATCCGGGCGATCGGGGAACGCGCCGCCGCGACGCTAAAGGCATGGAAGGCGCTGGTCCGGCTCCGCTGCTGCCCGCGCCGCGCCACCGCGGTCGTCCAGGCCATCCTCGTCCTGCAGCTCATCGAAGAGGGTCGCTACCCAGGATGAAAAACGCTCGCTGTATTGACGCTTCTCGGCTACACGGCCTTCGGGTGGCCACATCCGGTCATTCCCATCCACACTTTAAGATCATCTTTACTTTTATGCAGTCTTTATGTGAGGATCATCCGGTTTGTAAGGAAAATCACGAGAGGCCGGAGTGAACACACATCCTCCGAGGCCCGGCGCACTCACACGTAGTCGCCGCACCTCTCTGATAGCCGCCCTCGGGCTATCAACCTCTCTCCTAGCAGCGGTACCCGCCGCCGCCGACCCTGCCCCCACACCCTCTGCATCTACGGCACCGGCCCCTGCCGCCGACCCGCTAGCCTCCCTCAAGGCCGAGGCCAAGAAGCAGAACAAGCGCATCGAGATCGAGTCCTACCGGACGGATACCTCGACCACCTACGCCAACCCCGACGGCAAGACCCTCTACGCAGAGGTGCACTCCACCCCGATCCGAGTGGAGAAGGACGGGGCCTGGCAGCCGATCGACACCCGCCTGGTCGAGCAGGACGGCGTCATCAAGCCCAAGGCCATCAAGGGCGACCTGACCCTGTCCACGGGCGGCGACAGCACCGTGGTGAAGATCAAGAACGAGAAGGGCACGGCCGAGGTCGCCGCCACCGGCAAGCTGCCCAAGCCACGCCTGGTCGACAACACCGCCACCTACCCGTCGGCCTATGGCAAGGGCATCGACCTGGTCGTCACCGTCACCCCGACCGGCTTCCGCCAGGATGTCGTGATCCGCGAGCGGCCCGCCGGCAAGCTGAAGATCCGCGTTCCCGTGGATCTGCCCAAGGGCGTGCGCTACGGTAAGGACGCCTCCGGAGACCTGTCCCTGCTCGCCGACAAGGGCGGCAAGGAACTGGTCGACATCACCACCGCGCAGATGATGGATGCGGCGGCGGTCGCCGATCCTGAAAAGGGCCGGCTCGGTACCGCGGCCATGACCGCCAAGCAGACGGCCACCGGCCAGGAACTAGTGATCTCTCCGGACACCGGATTCCTCGCCGACCCCGCGGTCACCTACCCGGTCACCATGGCGGCGGCCTCCGACACCTGGACCGGCACCGGCATCGCCGACGACACCTTCGTCAGCCACAGCTACCCCTCCAGCTCCGGCAACATGACCCTGGACCGCCTCATCGCGGGCAAGTCCAACAGCGGCAGCGTGACCTGGCGGTCCTACATCCGCTTCAACGTCGACGACACCCCGCTGATGGGCGGCACGGTCGAGAACGCCGACCTGCGCTTGTGGAATTACCAGTCCAACACCTGCGACTCCGAGATCAACTCCGGGATCATCGCTCGTCCGGTCATCACCGACTGGAACGCCAGCACGATGACCTGGAACAACCAGCCGGCGGTCACCGGTCAGGCCTTCGCGGCCAGCAAGGGCGCCTACGACATCGACTGCGCCCGCGGCGAAGGCGAGCTGTACTACTCCATCGAGGAGATGGTGCAGGGCTGGATGGACGGCGCCAACGACTACGGTGTGCGCCTCAGTGCCGTCGCCGAGAGCGACCTCACCAACTGGCGCTGGTACCGCTCCTCGGAGTACGGGTACTGGGGCAACGGCGACTACCCCCGCGGCCCCGTACTCTTCGTCCAGTATGTGCCTGCTCCAGAACCTGTATTTGTCGCATTCCCCAGCAATGGCGACCCATCGGACAGGTATCTTTCCTATGATGAGGCTATGGCGCGGAAAGGCGCAATAACCTCTACCTCATCTCCTCCCGTCATCCCCGGCCTTACGCGTGAGGAAGCCGAGGAGATAGCTCGCGCATCCGATGTAACGTATGGGGTAAATTCGAATGATATTACTCCGCCTGAATGGGCAACGCCTGAAGATATCGCCGCTGCTACAAATCCAGATGGACCACCAGGAGAAACAACAGAAAACGATGATCCAGCCCCCACACTTCCTGGTGACACCCAGCCACCGTCTGTAGTAGCGATTGCACCGCCTGCTGGAGCCACCGCTGTCGCACCTGAGGCATGGTTGACGGTCGATTTCAATGAACAAATAACTGGGGGAGTGGTAACATTACGCGATAGCGATGGTGCTGTAGTCGAAGGAGAACTAGATACTCCAGAGCCGGACGACGATCCCTTCGTCATGTTCACCCCGAACAGTAAGCTAAAGCTATCCACTACATATACAGCCCAAATCTCTGGAGCGAAGGATCTTAGCGGCAATGTGATGGCCGACTTCTCGTGGACCTTCACAATTTCCGATACCCCCACTCCGGCGCCATCGCCGAGCACAGCGCCACCTGTTGTCACGGAAACATTTCCAACCCAGAACACCAATGACGCCTCTCGCGATACCGAGGTGAAGGCGCATTTCAATAAGCCTGTCATTAAAGCGAATATCGAGGTTAAGAGTTCTTCTGGCTCATCGATATCTGGAACTCAGACGATGGACCCTGATCAGAATGTCTTGACCTTTGTTCCAGCGAGTTCTTTGGAGGCAGAAACCCAATACACTGCTACGGTGAGCGCCGGCGTAGACGAGGTTGGCAATGTCATGGACGCCTATACCTGGTCTTTTAAAACAAGCGCTATAGGGACTTCTCCTTCACCGTCACCATCGACTGGTGAGCAGCGTACGGTTTCGCTTCCGGTGCAGCTCGACGGCTGGATCAGCAGAGAAGGAGTAACGTCGTCCTTCGACGACTCAACGCTGTGGGCCGGCGTGTACAGCGGGATTGCCGAGCGCACCTACCTGAAGTTCGACACCTCGGCCCTGGCAGGCAAGAAGATCACCAGTGCTGAACTGGAAGTGTGGAACTCCGAGTCCTACGGCTGCGGCGACAGCACCTCCGGCATCAAAGCACAGCGCATCACCACCGACTGGAACCCCGCCACCCTGGCGTGGAGCAACCAGCCCGCGGCCACCGACAGCGGGGAAGCGGTCTCCCGAGGGCCCGGTGAATGCAGCGGGTACGTCACCTGGACCTGGCCGATGACTGAGGTGGCGCAGGCCTGGGCAGCCGGGCAGGGTAACTACGGCCTGATGCTGCGCGGCGTTGATGAGTCCGCTTCGTCTCCTCAGTACGACCGTGGTTACCGCGCTTCCGAGGATCAGGGATCGGACGGGCACCCGCCGGTGCTGAAGGTGACCTACACCGACACTCCTGGTTCGACGCCGACCGCAACGCCCACCACCGGGCCGGATACGGCGCCGCCGACGATCCTCAAGGTGGAGCCGGTCGACGGCACCGAGGATGCCCCGGCCGATGCCCAGGTGAAGGTGACCTTCAGCGAACCGGTGACCGACGCCCGTCTTTCCCTGACCGACATCTTCGAGGAGACGGAGGTCCCGGGCAGCACAACGATGGACGCCGGCAACACGGTGCTGACGTTCACCCCCAGCCAGCCCTTGGACTTCTTCTATTGGGCCGAGGTCAGCGGCGCCAAGGACGCTGCCGGCAACGTCATGGACGACTCCTACGGATGGTCGTTCTCCATCGAGCAGCAGATCCCGACGGAGCCGTCCGCTTGCCGTACCGCTTCGGCCTGGACGAGCGGTGGCAGCTATCCGGTCGGCACTCAGGTCAAGCACCGCGGTCATGCCTGGGAGTCCATCCCGCTCGACCGTTTCCAGTTGCGGCAGGAGCCCGGCACCGGCAACGGCTGGGGCTGGCGGGACCTGGGCGCCTGCACCAGCGCGTTCAGCAGCTCCACGTCAGAGAA
This sequence comes from Planomonospora sp. ID91781, assembly GCF_015711595.1. Classification (NCBI taxonomy): domain Bacteria; kingdom Bacillati; phylum Actinomycetota; class Actinomycetes; order Streptosporangiales; family Streptosporangiaceae; genus Planomonospora; species Planomonospora sp. ID91781. The sequence continues at coordinate 2,441,898 of NZ_JABTEY010000002.1, forward strand.
GCAGGCTGGACCGGAATCCCCGATGGCGGAGGCACGCAACACCAAGCCGTCCGTCGACAAGGTGTGGACACGCTCGCTAGGGGCCAAGGACGGAACAGCGGTCGTACCGACCACAACGCCGGAACTGATGGTCAAGGTCTCTGACCCGCTGAAGCGGAAATCCACTGTGGAAGTCGAGGTCACTCATGATCCGAAGGCTGTTTCGCAGGACAAGAAACCAATTTGGTCCGGCATCGCCAAGGGTGTCGCCTCGGGATCCGCAGTCGCTATTCGGGTTCCTGCAGGAAAAGTCAAGGATGGTTCAACGGTTCACTGGCGGGCTCGAGCCAGGAACGATAGTTCCACGGGCACTTGGTCGTCCTGGCAACCCTTAGAAGTCTCCAGCAGCACCGCTACTGCTACAGCCGCGCAAAGCATCACCACTTCCAGTTCATCAAACAACTTCAGGTGGTTCTGGGCAGAGTGCCAAGAAGAGCCGAGGTCCAGTTTTGGTGTTCAAGACACAGGAGCACTCAAGAACCGATTCAGCTCCTGCTATCATTCAACATTCTTCATCAATCAATACAATCTTCCCAATAGGGCCACTCCGGTGGGTGGAGTAAATTGGCGCTACACCGTCCTAGGGGAGACAAACCAGAACTCCCGTGATCTCCTATTCCAGATGTACGTGGATGAGTGGGAGCCGTGGGGCGAACGTAATCTGACTGCGCGTTTCTGGAGTCAGCCGGTCACCATCGCCCTCGGCCTCACCAATGATCCGCTGGAGGATGGGAAGTGCAACGCCGTTAAAACGTCAGGGGCAGATAAGATCACCAGAACGCTTCGGCAGTGGGTGGACGGCAGAGGCGAAGCCGGCCCGCATGGACACTACAATTCACCGTCCTCTGACCCTATCGATGGAAACGAGCAACGGAATTATTGTCAGGCAACGTTCTGGTTTGAGTCGCCATGGACAGAGGGCAAGTTGACGACTTCAGACTCCATACAGCAGATCCGCTGCGATACGGCAAAGTATATCAATCTCAATCCCAAGGGAGGATGTATCTTCGTCTGGGCAAAGCCCCACGTAACAATCGTCGAAGATTACGGCCATCAGGCGTTCCACCTCTGGTACGCTAAAAATCAAATGGAACACACAATCCCCAGGAAAGAAAGAAAGTCAATACCCGGATTCTCCATAGATTCGACCATTACGCGAATAACGAGTAAAACAAAGAGGGAAAGTAATCACAAGCGCTCACAGAGGACATGCAAGCGAGTGTGGGGGAAGAATTACGCCGACGGCTACGCAGTCACCCATAATGGAGAAAAGGGAAACTGCGATGAGTTTCCCTTCCAGTCAACACGAGAAGGTTCCGCAGACAGGGATCCTCGAACCAACAAATTCACCGACAACTTCTCCGTCCTGATCATCGGCGAAGAAACCAATCAGGGATTCGGGAGGGACATTCTGAATATTTGGTACAATAGCGACCGAATCCTGGATGGCGATACATTTTGGGTCAGACTCAAGTAGTGCACTCAGATCAAAATAGATGAACTTCAAGGCGGGTTGCGATCCTCCCTCGGACAGGGACAGGATCGCAACCTTAGCCTTCCTTCACTAGAACTAGTCAAAAGATCGGCTTGACAATGCCTCTCAAACCGGAATATGCACAGTACGCGACCGTTATAGAGAAGTTCAGGCCTCTGGCCGACGAGAAGAAGAAAATCGCATTGGCGTGGTTGGCCAATCTGATAGCAGTGCGATTCGAATTCACCTCTGAAGACTGCGTCATGAAGACCATATCGCACCTCTCTGGCGGAGAGTCATCAACACAGCTCCAAAAGTGCATGGCCAGACTAAGCGGAAATCTCATGGAGGAATTCGAGGAACTCTTCGATGAAGATGAAGATGCAATGGATGAAGCTGTCGATGCCGGGCATCCGCTCTGGAGGAGGGCTCAGGCAATGGAAGCACTCTTCTCCCTTATCGCCCCTGCTTCGTTGGAGCCGTACGGGGAGCCGACGATCCTCCACGCCCGACTCGCCCTTGGTGACGAATGGCCCACTGTGGCAGATGAACTCCTTGAGAAGATGTCTTAAGCGAGGGCTTGAGAGCTGATTCTGGAGCGCCCCATGGTGAGGTAGGCGTGGAGGCTGATGCGACCATGGGCGAGCCCTTCCTCGTATTGAGGAATAAAGCCGGAGGTTACGCCTGATCGGAGATCGCGAGTCCGGTCTCGGCGACGAACCCGTTAAGCAGGTCAGGCCGGTACTGCATGGATTTGAGCCGACTCTTGATCAACACGGTGAGCTGGTCGATGCCGTGAACGGTGAAGTTGAGGACCTTGGTGCGCAGGTTGGACCAGATGCCCTCGGCCGGGTTGAGATCGGGCGCGTACGGCGGGAGCCGGTAGACCAGCAGCCAATCGGCCTGGGCCGCGATCCAGGTGCGCATCTCGGCGCTGACGTGCTCGGGCAGGTTGTCCCACACCAGCGAGATCGGCCCGCCGAGCTGGGCGTGCGCGGTGCTCAGCAGGGCTTGGAAGGCGCCCTCTCCGAAGCCCTTGGGCTCGTTCTTGCGGCGGTGGTAGGTGAGCGTGCGGTAGATCAGGCGGGTCCGCCGGCCGGGTTTGACGCAGATCAGCCCGGCGATCGAGGTGCGCCCCGCTCCGCTGTGGGCGACCGGCAGGACCGGGGTGCGGCCCGCGGGTACCCAGGTTCTGCCCTTGGGCGGTCTCAGGCTCTGGCCGGATTCGTCGGCGAAGCAGCGCCAGGAGTCCCAGGCCGCCCGGGTGCTTTTATCGCGGACCAGGTCCGCTTGATCCAGGTGGCGATCCGGTCCTCGTCGCGCCGGGCGGCCCGGTGCGCCGGGACCTGGAACGACCAGCCCAGCCGCTGGAGCAGGTAGGCCGCCCCGCGCGGGGTGTAGGAGATGTGGAACGTCTCGGCGATCAGTACGGCGACGCGTGCGCTGGTCCAGCGCTGGTCGTCCCAGCCGTGCGCGGCCGCGCCCTCGGCCAGGAGCGTCTCCAGGCGGTCGGTCTGCGCGTCGGTGAGCTTGCAGCCGGTGCCGGCGGTGCCTTTGGAGCGCAGGGCGGCCTTGCCGCCTTTCTTCCAGGCCCGATGCCACTCGCAGGCGGATTTGCGGGTCACGCCCAGCAGGTGCGCCACCCGCGGGGGTTGGATTCCTCCGGAGAACATGTCCGCTGCCCGCAGCCGCAGCGCTTGGCGTCGCTCGCGCTCGGGGTCGGACAGTCCTCCGCTTCTGTCGGAGTACCTCATACCTCCAGGCTGTCACCTGGGGAAACAGCGAAGTCGAGCGTCCTTGGCGTCTCATGACGCCCGGATTTCTTCGTCAGTACCGGTGGTCTGTTAGACCGGGACGTAGAAGTTGAGAACGCGACCGGATCCGACTGCGGCGAGCAGGCGTTGGAGTTCAGGGGGCGGGGGCGCGTTGGACCAGGCACGCCAATAGCGCTGGAGCCGTATCCAAGGGGTGAGCCAGCCGCGGACGTAACGCAGCGCCCGCGGCCATGAAGGACGATGGCTCCTGCCGGGCACCGATTTTCCCCCCGCCCTCGGCGGACGGCCCGTCGAGGCGACGATCCTCTTCTGGCGCGGGTGAACGTTCACCGCCTGGACCTCCTGAGCCGGCGGATGGGCCGCTTCCCGCGAGCCAGGTATGCCAGCAAAAGCAGAACGCGGCCATCACCAGCGTCTGATGGCGGCGGATCGCCCGGGAGGAGCGGACCTGGAAGTCGGCCCAGCCGAGCTCGTCCTTGACCTGCTTGTAGCCCTGCTCGATCCAGGAGCGCAGCGCGTACAGGCGGACGATCTGCGCCAGATCGGCCGGGGCGTGCGGACAGGCCGCGGCGGCCGGGCCGCCGGGGCGCGGCAGGTTGGTGGTCAGGTACCAGGTGCTCGCATCGGGCAGTCTCGCCGGGTCGGTGGTGGCGACGACCATCCGGTAGCGCTCGTCGGGGCCCCATGCTCCGAGCCGGGCCTCGGCCGCCCACCACGTCTCGGTGTGCCCGTCGCGGAAGTGGCGCTCCACGCGCGTCCAGTCTCCGGGCGCGTCCGGGCCATCCCAGGCCAGGCAGCAGGCGGCGTCGATCGGAGTGTGGGCGGCTCCGGCAGGAGCCCAGGAGCCCTTGCGCCGCTTGAGTGCCAGCACGTAGGCCAGTCCGAGCTGCCGCAGTTCGGTCCGGTAGTCGTCATTGTCGCCGTAGGCGCAGTCGGCCACCACGGCGGTGAAGGGGATCCGGGCCTCGATCGCTCGGGCGACCAGCCGGGCGGCGATCTTCGGTTTGGTGGCGAACGCCGGGTCGTTCGTGCCGCGCGGCAGACGGCAGGCGGCCGTGTACGGCTGGGCGTGCAACGGCAGGTACAGCCGCTCGTCGGCCCACAGCGTGGAGACGGTGACGATCCCGCTGTCGGTCTTGCCCAGCCGGCCCAGCCATTGCCGGGACACTGCGCCTGCCGAAAATTCTATCCGCGCAGGTCAAGCGGCATGTGAGTACTCATGGAGGACTCCGCCGAGCCGGTCCCGTCTACGGACGCTCAGCTCGGCGATTCGCGTCGGATCCGTGATCGGGCCCGGAACGGCGTGTAGCGGGGCTGCTTGATCCAGGGCCTGATGGGCACGGTGCCGGTTGTAGAACCGCTCGTACTCACGTAGAGCGTGCCTCAGATGGCGCTCGTTCCACAGCAGGCAGCGGTCGAGCAGCTCGCGGCGGCATGACTGCACCCACCGCTCCATGACCGCGTTCATACGTGGCACGCGGACACCGGTGAGCACGGTCCGAATGCCGGCCTCGGCCAGGATCTCGTCCATGAGGGCGGGGAACTTCCCGTCCCGGTCCCGGATCAGGTAGCGAACCTGACAGCCGGCCTCTTCCAGGTCCATCACGAGGTTCTTCATCGCCTGGACGACCCAGACCGCGGTGGGATGGGCGGTGGCGCCCAGCACGCGGACGCGCCTGCTGGCGTGTTCGATGACGGCCAGGATGTACTGGCGTTGCCCCGTGAGGGTGACGGTCTCGATGAAGTCGCAGGCCAGGATGGCGTCGGCTTGGGAGCGCAGAAAGTCGGCCCAGGTGACAGACGCTCGTTCAGGGGACGGATCTATGCCTTCCTGTTTGAGGATCTCCCACACAGTGGAGGGTGCGACCGTGATGCCGAGCATGGCCAGCTCGCCGTGGAGGCGCCGGTATCCCCAGGACGGGTTCTCCCGGACCAGACGGATGATGAGCGCTCGGATGGAGCGGACCGTGGTCGGGCGCCCCAGCCGTTTCGGCCGACAGGTGCGGGCATGACGCCGTCTCATCAGATCGCGGTGCCAGCGCAGGACGGTGTCCGGGCGGACGAGAAGCCGCAGCCGACATAAAATCTCGCGGGGCAGCGACGTCAGCAGTGCGGCGAGAAAGGCACGGTCCTCAGGAGCGAATCTCACCCTGGTGCCGACACCAAGCTGCCGTTCGAGAACAGTGATATGATGGCGCAGGGCAAGGATCTCGACGTCCTTGTCCCGATCGCTCATCGGCAGCAACCGCAGCGCGGCGAAGGTGTTCGTGACGGCGAGATAGGCCAGACGAAGCAGCACAGACGATCATCATGGCGTACTCCGAGCGGCGGGGGGTCACGCGCCAGTCGATCCCCCGCAAGGCCATGACCTCGCCGGATGACATTATCGGCAGGCACAGAGCCGGGAACTCTCCGAAAGGGCTGCGTAGCCCGGCGACACCCGTTGATCAGCTCGTCGAGTGTCTTCCGGCGTTCGATCCGTCCTTCAGCCTTTGCGGGAACTTGCGAAGCGGTACAACCGGCGGAGGGATCACTCGCCCTGCCTCAACTTCTTCTCCCACACGCCGAAACGCTCCCTGAGCGCCTCAGCCGCGGCCGCGTCGACGCCGTACACGGCGAACTCCTCATCGGTACGGCGGCGCACGTACGCCAGCATCTCCGCGAACACCTCTCGATCGAACCCGGCATCCCGGCGAGCGGCCAGGTCCAGAAGCTGATCGCGCGTGTACCGGCCCGACTCCACGAGCGCGTCCACATCGATGAAGTCACGAGCGAGCGCGCGGTTGAACAACGCCTCGGTCTTCCCGGCCGCGACGTCATCCGGATGGAGGACCGGGCCCATCTCCATCCGCACCGGCGGCTGAAAGCGCACGTCCGCGACGACCTCGACCTTGCAGCCATGACCTGTGCCACGCTCAGAGATCCACATCCGGACATACCGTTCAGTGCTCTGCAAGATCTCAGCCTGGTACCCGGCTGTTCGGTACGCCTCTGCCACCTGGTCCGCCGCCGCCGGACAGTCCATATCCAGCGCACCGAATAGATCGACGTCCTCGCTCGGCCGCTCCACGATCCCGTACGCCTGCACGGCGTAACCACCGGCCAGTGCGAAGCCGTACTGATCGGCGACGCTGAGACCGATCTCGATCAGTCGTCGGTGGAAAGGGTCCATCACGCGACCTGATCACGAAGCCAGGTGAAGCGTGACTCCCACAGTCGGCGGACCCGCACCGGCAAGATCAGATCAGGCCAGATGCGGACCAGCAGATCGGTGTTCAGGTACGCCTTGAGATCTTGTTCTCGGCCTTCCTGGATCACCTGCTCGTACATAACCCGCAGCGCCGTCGGATCAGACAGGTCGTAGGAGCGTCGTGGGCTCCAGTCCAACCAGCCGGGCAGCATGACGATCCCGTCCGCAGGCCCGGTCAGCTCCTCCAGAGCGCGGGGAACCGCATACGGGCGGATGTTCGCGTAATTGAGCGCCCTGTCCATGCCTCCAGTGTGACATTTCCGCCGGAGCCCCACCTCTTCGATGACGCAACCCCACACGGGCAAGCCATCAGCGTGACCGACTTCGGCGACCACACCGTGAAGGCCGCCTTACCTCGATACGGTCCATGGTCAAGGACCCATGTTTGCTCGGTGGTTGCTCGTCTGTCGCGATACGGCCCGGCACACGGTGGCATCATCCGGCAGACCGGCGGAGACGCTGGCGGACAGAACGGTACGAGATGACAGGTCGCGGCACCGGACGGCAGTGAACCCGTCGACTTTTAATCCGCAGGTTCGATCTCCAGAATCGGCATCCCATAGATGGTCGTCTCGCCTCTCCTGGAGCCGCTCGGCTCAGACACGGCGTTGATCACATTACCCGACCGGACCGTCCTGCGCTGGAACCCACTCCAGCAAGCGGCGGGCGAGATCGAGCAGGTCCGGCAGGCGCAGGACCCGACCTCCGCTGCCCGGTAACGGGACATGCAACGACTCCGTCCAGCGGGACGGGATTGCGCCGAGCCCGTAGACGGCGCCCGCCAGGCCGCCGGTGACCGCGGCGACGGTGTCGGTGTCCCCGCCCAGGTCGATCGCGGCACGCAGGGCGTCCTCGAAGTCGGAGGTGGTGCGCACCGCCCACACCGCCGACCCCAGGCAGGGCCAGACCGCGCCGTTGAACTCGGTCGCCCGGCTCGGGTGCCAGGCGGGGTCCAGGACGACGGCGTAGCGCTCCCTGTGCTCCGGACGGACGGCGGCGAGGATCTCCGGCAGCGCCGCCGTCGGGTCGGCGCCGTCCAGGGCGAGGCGCACCAGCTCGTGGAAGACCGCGGTGCCCTCCCACGCCGCCGGATCGCCGTGGGTGAGCGCGGCCAGGCGGCGACCGGCCTCCATCGTGACCTGCCGTCCGTCGCGGGCGAAGTACACCGCCGAGCTGGCGGCCCGCATCAGCGCGCCGTTGCCGGCCGCCCGGTGGCTGCTGCGGTAGTGGGCGTCAGCCGCCTGATCCCACGGCAGGCCGCGGCTCAGCACATCCTCGGTCTGCACCCCGATGTCCTTGGGATCGTCGGCCGCCCACCGCTGGAAACGGGCGAAGACGTCCGGCAGATCCAGGCCGCCGCGCTCCAGCAGCGACTCGGCCACGTGCACGGCCATCTGCGTGTCGTCGGTGGCCTCCCCCGCCTCCCAGCCTCCGCCCGCGCGCATCTCCCCGGCACCCGGCGCCGGGAACCGCGCGGAGAACGCCCCCGCCGGGCCGAACTCGAACGGGGCACCGAGGGCGTCGCCCACCGCCGAACCGATCACCGCACCGGCGGCACGCTCCAGACGATCCATGACGGCAGGCTACGGAGCGGAAAAACCCTGATCCATCCCTTTTCCGCCCGCCGCGGCCCCGCCGTACCGCCGACGGTCCCGATCACGCGTGCTCGCGGCGTGCTCGCATGCCCCGGAACGCGCCGTCAGGGCCCGCCACACCCCGGCATCGGATCCGGGGAGAGTGCGGACGAAACACCACCAACCGGCATCCGGGAGCCCTGATCACCGCACCGGGCAACCGCCTTCTAATCCGACGGTCGCAGGTTCGAATCCTGCAGGGTGCGCAACCGAGACCAGGTCATTTGGCATCTGACCTGGTCTTTTGCATGCCCAGGGCTCACCTCTCCCCTGCCGCCGCAGGCAGCCGGATGCAGCCGCATGCCACCCGTCGCGGAACATACGCGGAATGCCCACGGCCCCGTTCGCCCAGGTAGACCGCAGGATTTTGCGTCTTCCTGCGTCGCTCCATACCCGGACACGACGAAGGGCCCCGGTGTGCTCCGGGACCCTCCGTGCCCAATCTCGATTGCCGCATCGCGAACTTCCGTACTACGCCTCGCCACCGGCTCCCATGCCGAGATGCCTGTTCGCAGCTTCAACGATCTTCGCGGCTTGTTCACGAAGCTCGTCATCGGTCGGCGGCTCTGTGCGGCCCCACGCTTGCCAATCCTCTACGAGGATCATGAACTCCGTGATCTCACTCGGATGCCCGCATTCGCCCATCGAATCCCAGATCAGAAAGACCGCCCCCTGCGAGATGGGCAGCGAACCGTCGACGATGCCCTGCGCTACGTCACGGGCGACGACCCAGGGATCACGTTGGACGTCGATCGGCGGGAAGCCAGCCTCGACCAACACCTGGCGGACCAGCGGTTCCACTTCGGACATCGGCCCTATGGAGAGCGTCTGCTCGATCAGTTCCTGAACCGCAGGCGTGTCGAGGCCCGCTTCCAGGAGGTCGCAGGCCAGCCATCCGGCTTCCGGAACGGTCCCCTGTAGACGCTGTTCGTGGAGAAGGTCACCCCTCAACTTCGCAAGACGGTTCCGGAGGTCAGCGGAGAGTTCCACCTCAGCAGTATCCCGCCCCAGGCCGTTCACGCCGTGAGTGCCCTCTCTACCCGCTGGTTGGCCGCCTCGCGCTGGCCGTCGATGCACTTGGAATAGACCTTGAGCATCACGTCCACCCCGTGGCCCGCTCGTTCGGCCGCCTCCGGGGCGTGCACTCCGGCGTTCAACCACAGCGACACCGCAGCGTGGCGCAGGTCGTACGGCCGGGCCGCCAGCGGTGAGGCGACCTGCTCGGGTGTGAAGGCGTAGGTCCGCGCCTCCTTCCAGACCTTGGCGTAGGCGGAACCGGAGATCAGGCCGCCCGTGCGGGTGCGGAAGAGCCGGCCATCCGGCCCGACGCCGAACCGGTCGATGTGCTCCCGCAGCATGGCCACCAGCTCCGGCGGGATCGGGACCTCCCGGACCGTCTTACGGCCCCGGTGCTTGAGCCCGCGATCGTCGTGCGTCTGCCCCGAGTCGGTGAAGCGCTTGTTGCTCTGCGGCTTGGTCTTCTCCAACGTGAGCAGGCCCCAGCCGGACGTGGGAAGGTGGCAGTCCTTGGCTCGCAGCCCCGCCGCCTCGGCCGGCCGCAGACCGCCGAAGTACATGCACGCGAACATCGTCGTCAGCATCGGCCCGCGTGAACGACCGACGTAGCTCACCGCCGTCAGCAACTCCCGCGCCTGGGCCGGATTGACCACCGAGCGCCGGTCGATCTCTCCCGTGGACTTGGCCCTACGAAGCCTGACCCGGTGCAGCGGGTTCGCCGGAAGTTCCTCCCGCTCCACCGCGTACTCCAGCACGTGATGGAAGACTGCCCGCTTGCGCCGGTAGGTCGAGGTGGCCGCCGCCGTGCCGTCCAGGAGCAGCGCCAGGGCCTCCAGCGCCGCACGGGTGTGCTTGGCCTCCTCCAACGCGCTCAGGGGCAGCGAGGCCGCCTCCAGCCACCGCAGCGCGCGGGCGATCTCCGGCGAGGGCACCGGCCGGCGGTCCTCCGGCAGGAAGGAGAACTCCCGCAGCGCCCGGCGAATCGTCTCGTCATCGGGACGACCGGGCAGGTCCTTCGTCAGGACCGGTGTGACGTTGGCGAGCATGTCGGTCATGCCCTCGCGGGTCTTGGCCGCCGCATGCGGCCACCAGGCGTGGACGTAGGCCACCGCGAAGGCGTACCAGGTGCGCACGTCCTTGGCCTTGACCATCGAAGAGGGAAGACCGCTGTCCAGATCGAACGGCTCCCCGGTGCGGGCCGCCTACCGCAGGTCGGACAGGAAGCTCTCGGCCAGCCCTTTGGTCCTGAAGGTCAAAGCAGCGGCGCGCCGCCGCACGGCCCAGCGTCGCGGACCCCGGCCGCGCATGCGGCCTGGGGGCCGGTCACGGCCGGGGCCGCACTCGGGCCGCGCACCGACCACCGGCCCCGCCGTACCCAACGGACTCGCCGCACCGGGGCCGCCCCGCCACTTACCTCCAGGCGATCCGATCCAGCGCCTCCGCCAGCTCAACAGCAGACGAGATCTGGACGCCTTCCTGCTCCAGCGACTGGTCATCCCAGTCAACGCGCGTCACGTCCAACGTGCCGCCCCGGAAGACCGCAACCACACACTCGATCGAAGACCGCCCCATCTGGAGGATGTAGACGGGTCCATACCGGGAGCATCGAACGGGCCCTTCACAGTAAGCGTGATCCCGCCAGCGGCCAGTGCCTCAGATCGATCACGCCGCCATTGCTCCACCGCCGCAACAGTCGACTCGTCCTCGCCATGAGAATGCAGATCACCCACAGCCCGCAATCCTTTCAGCGTTCGGTAACAACCCGCCTCCGGCTCCGGGATGACCACCGACGGCGTGCTCATCACCGTCGGCCTTTCGGTGGCTGGGGTAGGGGCCTGCTCAGTGCGCGAGAAACACCAGTCCGCCTGGCTCAGTGTGAATCACTGATCTCGGGACAGCCCGGCGGCTCCACGATCTCAACCCCGATGGGCGGTGCCACGCTGTCCGCCTTCACATCAGGTGTGTAACCGTCGGCCGTCATCCAGGGCAGGGGCGAGCTGGTCGGGAAGAGTCCTTCTTTTCGCAGCTCCTCCCTCTGCCATCCGAGGAACGACTCAAGGGACTCATCCAGTGCGAGGTGCTCGGCCTCTGTAAGTGGTCGCACGCCACAATCCAGCGGGGTGGCGGTGCTGAGTGTAGGCACGGCCACCAGTGCCGTGATCAGCAGCAAGGCTGCGCTCCGCCTCTTCACGCGCCACTTCCCATCGCTCACCACTGCCACCAGCGAGATCAGCAGCATGAAGCATCTTGATCACGAATGGAAGGCGCCGACGATCGAGGCATGGCTTCGCATGTGTGAACAGTGACGTGGGAGCCACGCTGGGAGCCACCCGAACGGACGATCACGAACCGAGCCGTACGGATCTGAACGACCGGAGTCCCGACGAGCAGCACAGCGAACAGGCCTGAACGGTCCTGGACGTCGTTCGGGGACCTACGGATCACAAGGTTCATGCAGGGGTCAGCAGCCACCGGGCAAAACAGTTCACTTCGTCCAGCCGGGTGTACCAGCACACCTTGAAAGCGAACGCTGTGCACGTCGTCGATATCAGGATGCCCGGATCATTCTCTTGTGATGGTCGTCCGTGCACCGGCGGCACCGGTCCCGGTCGGGCAGGCACCAGGGGTTGCGAGTGTGGTCCGATTCCGTCGCACGCGGCGCTGAACAAGGCGATCTCACCGCTGTGCACGATGAGCGGGGCACCGTCTTCATCATCGGTGTCCGGATACCGGAGGGCTTCAGTCAGCACGTGCGGGTAGTCGAGACCGGATGCCTGCACGACGGCGATGCCGCCGTCTTCTGCCTGGAAGACCTCCATCCAACTGTCATCGCGGACGACTCCGTCGGCGCCGACGAGGGCTGCCCAGCCGGCTCCGACCGGGATGCTGGTGTCCTCCGGACCAAGGTCAACAATGTCGTCGTATTGATTGTCGCTGAATCCGCGCCACGCGCCGCGCAGTGAAGCGTCGACAGCGAGAAACGGATCACCGTTCGTCCAAAGTCGGCCAGTATGCACCCAGGATCCTCGCACTGGTCCAGTGTGGATGAAAGCCGACCAGCGCGGCACGGTGTCGGCGGTCTCAGCCGCGAGAAGGCTTCTCGGGGCAATCGGCCTCCACCCAGGTGGCGGTCAGGTCCCGGCAGACCACCATGACCGTTCCCGGCCGGAAGGCGATCTCGTGGCTGCATCCGTCAGGGTGCGGCAGTATCTCGTCGAGGATCACCATGCTGCGCGGCTCGAACCCAGAGGGTGCGGTGACGTCGAGTCTGTAGTCCGACACACCGTCGTAGCGGATGACCAGATCCTCTTCGTGCTTCCAGCAGTTGTGCCGGAACGCGAGTTCCACGAAGTGCTCTTCCCCGGCCTCCCCGAAGGCGATACGTTCCAGGTTGAGGTCCTTCATGCACCGCGGGCCGTGGAAGTCGTAGTGCAGGGGATCCGCCGCGAACGCACGGGCGCCCGCCGGCAGCACGTCGGCGAACTCGGGAAGCCGCTCCAGGTACTCGGTCGGGCTGATGACACCATGGACGACACCACCGGGCGGGGTCATCGAGACGTTGAGGTCGACGTACTTCATGCGCCGGCCGCATCCGGAAGCATGCGAGTGCAACCGCTGCGGAACATACACGGAATGATCTTCATCGCGTTCACCATGCCATAGGCCGTAACCGCAGCCCACCGTATTGCGGAGCCACCGACTGCCGCTCCACTTCCAATCCGACGGTCGCAGGTTCGAATCCTGCAGGGCGCACATCGCGGGAGCAGCACAAAAGAGCCCCTGACCAGCGGCAACGCCGGTCAGGGGCTCTCTTGGTGTGTTCGGTCGGCGGCGGGTGACTGTGCCGAATACGTGCGTAAGTTTCGGGGCCGGTCTCTGATCACTCGGCGTCCTCCCTGATCACTCGGCGTCCTCCCTGAGCACGTCGGCGTCCTCCCTGAGCACGTCGGCGTCCTCCCTGAGCACGTCGGCGTCCTCCCTGAGCACGTCGGCGATCTCGCGCTTGGCAGCCTCGTCCTGTCCTTCGGCGCTGCGGGCCGGTGAAACTCTGGTCTGCCCCGGAATGTCAGACGAGGCCGGTCTCGTAGGCGATGATCACGAGCTGCGCGCGGTCGCGTGCCTGGAGTTTGGCCAGCAGCCGGCCGATGTGCGTCTTGACCGTGGCCATGCTCAGCTGCAGGTGCGCGGCCAACTCGGCGTTGGACAAGCCGTGGGCGATCAGCGTGAGCACCTCCCGCTCGCGGGCGGTGAGACCGTCGAGGCTCGTGGCCGGCGGACGCCCCGGTCGCGGGCGGGAGGTGAACTCCGCGATGAGCCGTCGGGTGACCGAGGGCGCGAGCAGCGCGTCCCCGCCGGCGACCACGCGGATGGCGTTGAGCACCTCCGCCGGAGGGGTGTCCTTGAGCAGGAAGCCCGCGGCTCCCGCCCGGAGAGCCGCGTAGACGTAGTCGTCGAGGTCGAACGTGGTCAAGATGAGCACGCGGACGCCTGCCGCCACCGGATCGCCGCAGATGCGGCGCGTGGCTTCGATGCCGTCCACGTCCGGCATCCGGATGTCCATCAGGACGACGTCCGGTTCGTGTGCGCGGGCCAGTTCGACGGCCTCGGCACCGGTGGCCGCCTCGCCCACGGCCTGCAGGCCGGGTGTGTGGTCGACGAGGACGCGGAAGCTGCCGCGCACCATGGCCTGATCGTCGGCGATCAGAACGCGGACGCCGCTCACGGGCTGCCCTCCCCCTCCAGCGGAAGCCGTACGGACACCGCGAAGCCGCCCTCCTCACGCGGGCCCGCGGTGAAGGTCCCGCCGTGCATGAGGGCACGTTCCCGCATGCCCAGCAGGCCATGCCCGCCCGGCAGCCTGCGGCGCGGGCCGCCGGGCCCGTCGTCGACGACGTCGATGGCGACGCTCCCGCCGCGGGCCGTCACGGTGACACCGCAGCGGGTCGGGGCGGCGTGCTTGACGACGTTCGTGAGCGCCTCCTGCACGATCCGGTAGACCGTCAGCTGCGTTCCCTCGCCGAGGCCCGACAGGCCCCGCACCTCCAGAACGACCTCGATCCCCGCCCGGCGCGCCTCCTCCGCGAGCCCGTCCAGGCCTCCGGTACCGGGCGCCGGTCCCATCGGGGTGCCGTCGGTGCGCAGGACGCCGAGCGCGCGACGCATCTCCGTCAGCGCCGACCTGCTGGTCTCCTCGATGACCTTGAGCGCCGTGACGGCCTCCTGCGGGTCGTCCGCCGCCACATGCGCCGCGACACCCGCCTTGACGGCGATGAGGCTGAGGTTGTGCGAGACGATGTCGTGCATCTCGCGCGCGATGCGCAGGCGCTCGGCCACCAGCGCGTGCCCGGCCTTCCTATGGCTTTCCGCCCGGCGGAAGCGGACGGCGAACCCGGCCGCCCACGCGCCGCCGATCACCACCAGCACCAGAGCGACCAGTCCGGCCGCGTCCTGTACGCCGCCCGACGGGGTGATCACCGCCTCTCCGAGGTAGACCCCTGCCGCCGCCACCGGGAGCGCGACGGCCAGGGCGGGCACGGAGCGGCGCGTGGGTTCCGCTAGCCCCACCAGGTAGGCGGCCAGCCCTCCTGAGATGTACGGCTCGCGCGTCAGGTCGAGGATCGACGCGCTGGTGAGGGCGGCGAGCACGACGCCGAGGACCGGCAGCGGCCAGCGGCGGCGCACCGCGATGGGCAGCCCGGCCGCCGCCGCGACGACCCAGACCGGCCATACCGGACCGCTGTAGGCGGGCAGGCCGTCCACGGCGGGCGTACGCGCGAATTCCAGGTAGACCGCGGTCACGGCGACGGCTGCCACCAGATCGACGACATACGGCAGCCGCTTCACGTGCCGACCGTATCGTTCCACGTCATCCCGCCTGTCCCAGTACGACCATCAGTCCGACCGCGGCCAGCGTAATGGGCGCCCACCGCAGCACGGCTGCCCTGCTCGGTCGCGGATGAGCGGTCAGCACGGCGAAGCCGTACGGAACGAATGCGATCGCGAGCCCGGTCAGGGCCACCAGAGAGAGCGGTGTGGTGCCCTTCAGCACGCCGAGCGGCAGCGCCGCCGCCGACGCCAGGGCCAGCGCACGGACCGGGCCGAGCACCTGGGCACGCCAGGCCCCGAACGCCAGGACCGGCCAGCCCGCCAGGATGGC
Organism: Planomonospora sp. ID91781; assembly: GCF_015711595.1. Taxonomy (NCBI): domain Bacteria; kingdom Bacillati; phylum Actinomycetota; class Actinomycetes; order Streptosporangiales; family Streptosporangiaceae; genus Planomonospora; species Planomonospora sp. ID91781. The sequence continues at coordinate 2,457,244 of NZ_JABTEY010000002.1, forward strand.
GACGTTCAGGAACGACAGCGGCTGGAAGGCGCCGTACGTCTCGGACACCACCTCCGTGGCGAGGTCCGCGCCCATGGCGTCGGTCAGCCGGAACGCCATGTGGTCGGCGCCCGCGTGGAAGACCCGGGCGAACAGCCCCGACATGGCGAGAAGCCCGCCTGCCAGTCCCCATCCCGAGCCGATCCCGGCGGCGAACAGCGCCACGGCCGGCCAGAGCAGGAGCGTGCCGACCGCGATCAGGGCGTAGGAGGCGGTCAGCAGCGCGGGCCCGCTCTCGTGCGCGGCGAGCTGGGCGGGATAGAAGAAGTCGTACGGCACGCGTAGCAGGGCGCCTGCCAGGAGGAGCAGCGGCGCCACCACCATGGTCGCGCCACCGGCCCAGCGGCCGGGAAAGTCGGATGTCATGTCCACGACCCTCCCGCGGGAGTCTCGCCCGGGGCGTCGGACCGTGGCCTGCTCTTTCGCGTCAGACCTGGGTATGACGCGATCGGGCTTCGGCCTTCTTCGCTCTCGACGCCGTCAGCGGGAGTCAGGCGGCTGCGGGGCCCTCCGCTCTCTGCCACAGCGGCTCTTGGACCTTCGCAGACCGCTGCACGCGGCCGTTCTCCGGTGACCTCGGAGACAGAGAGGGACCCCCTGTCACTCTCAGAACCGGGATCACGTGACCCGGCCCCCTCCTCCTGGAGCAAAACGGGCCAGGGTGGTCCTGCCCGAGCCCGGAGGACCGCCGACCAGGGTCAGCACCGGAGTCCCCGGACGATCGCCGGCAGCCACGAATGTCCTCAACGCTCAAGCCGTACGACGGCGGTGCCTGGGCGAGCCGGACGGCGCAGAATCCCGGCTCGCGGGACAGCCTGCCGTACTCCATCATCGGCAGGCGTGCAGCCCGAACCTCCGTTTAAAGCATTCACCCCGCGAAGAACCGCACGGTGAATCTCTCCGAGAAAGCCCGGTAATGCCGTGCGTACACGTCTTCCGCGCCCACCGAGTCCAAACGGGCGACTTCTTGGTCCACCATATCCCTCGCCCCCGGCACGTCTCCGTCGAGGGCTCGGACGATGGGGATGATCACAAATCGATCCACATCCAGCAGGAGATCGCTTTCATGGACCCTCTCGGAGAAATTTCTCCAGTCGGCCCACCACTCGATGAACGGTCCGCCGTATCGCATCACCGCGGAGGCGATCTCCTGCGCCGTGGACCGATGATCACCATCTCGGGAGAAGCGCCATTCCCGATACGCCGACTCGGGCATCAAGTACCCCAAGGGACTGAACAAGGTAGGGCTCTTCAGGATGCCGGGATTCGCGTCCAGCTCCGCCCAGGCCTCCTGCACCCTGTCGTGCCGGACCCCTATGACCGGGTTGACCGACAGAGAGCGGGGCATTTCGCCGTCATTCTCATTGAGACCGAGCCACCCGCTCCCTTCGGACCCGCGACCCTGAATGAAGATGCCCCTGGATCGGGTCACCGAGAACCCCACGGCCTTCAGCGACTCTTTCATCGCGTAATGCACTTCTTTTCGTATCAACCTGACCATCGACGGCCCACCGCGCCCATCACTTGATTATATGGACATCGGTTGCACCTGTCCCTCCGCCCTCGAGTCCGGCCTTCGCCGCCGTCCTTCCCGCGAACGCCCCTCCCGCCGGCCCGATCGAGGCGTATCCGGAAACGGCCGCTCCGCTTCACCCCGTACCGGCTCTCCCGACCACCCGGCGGGCGGCCGTTGATACAGCGCAGCCCTCAGTGAGTCCTTCCGGTGCGACGGAACCGGAGGGCCCGGCTCTACGCAAAAGGCGTGGTCCCGCGCATAAGCTCGGCGATGTGATCAACCAGATACAGGAAATCGTGGAGACGCTTCCCCGGTTGGAGAACGTGAACGGCGTATGGGCGACGGCCGAACGCCGCCTCGCGGAAGGAGACGCCGCCTTCCTGGCCGACCTGGGAATCGCCCTGGACAGGAGGTACGCCCCCCACCCCGACATGTGGCAGTACAGGAGCGTCTTCGACCACCTCCTGCGGCTCCTGGCCACCTCCCCGGGCCGGGGAAACGTCGAGCAGGCTCTCCGGCTGGTGTCCGGGTCCGGATCGCGTCACCGGAAGCTGGCCCGCTACACCGCCTCGCTCCTCGCCTCGAACCAGACCCCGGAGGCGCTGACCGTGGTGTTCGCCGGCGGCGGCTCGGTGGCGGGCGCCGGGGAGGAACTCCGGGCCTGCCTCGTCCACGAGATGGCGCTCCGGGGCGTGGCCGTCGAGGAGACGCCGGGGATCTCCGGATGGGCCACGTCACCGCACTGGAGCCGTCATCCGCTGGGCTGGCTGCCGCTGCCCCTGTCCCCCATGGAGGAGAATCCCGATCTCCCCAGTTACAGCGCCGGCGGAAGCAGCTACTCGATACCGTACGGGCCGTCCCAGGGGCCGGGCACGAGGCCGGGCTCCACCGGCCTCCCTGTGCCGTCGGCCGCCGAAACGACGACGGAGCCGGCCGTGGAGGCCATCTCCGCCGCCGTGGCGAACTGGGCCGAGGAGTCCAACGGTCGTTTCGAGGCCAGGACCTTCGATCTCACCGAACCGCTGGAGACCGGTGCCGTTCCCGCCCTGCTCATGGCGCTGGGCCTTGCCTGCCTGGACGGTTCAGGACGGAGCGGGTTCTCCGTCTGGTCCTGTCCGCCGTCCCATGCGTGGCGGGTGTTGTTCGCGGCGGCGTCGACGGGAGGGGCCTACAACTCCGGGTGCCACGGAGCGTACGGCCGGCTGGCGGCGTGGAGATCGCTGGCCGGACTGTCGGGGGCACCGGAAGGGGCGTCCGCCGCGGAGGTGGAGCGGCGGGTGCGGGAGTGCGCCTGGTTCGGCTTCGACGGCGCCACCCCGTGGTTCGACCAGGTCGCCTGGGACATCGGCCTGGCCGCCCTCACTCCGGACGGCCGGCATCTGGCGGTGCTGGCCGCGACGGACACGGACTGACGGAGCAGAGCAGCGGCGGCTGCTATCGCGACCGCCGATCAGACCGCACCGCTCCACAGCCGCTTCGCTCAGAGCGGTCGCGAAAACGAGGATGGTCGCGGTTTGCCGATAGCGATGGTCGCGCTTTGCCGATAGCGCGGCATGACCGCACACCCCCGTGAGGGTAGGGAAGGCCCCGGCAGGAAACAGGAATGAACGGGCTGCCACCGGAGCGGACGGAAGCACCGGCATGACCGCGACGACGGGAGACGGGCATGGGGGTGAGCCGACGGACCGCAGCGGGCCGACGTCGCCGGGCTCCGGCTGCTGCGCAGCCGGATCGGTCTCGTCGCCGTCGGAGGGCGCCGGCAGCTCATCGCCTACTACTTCATGTGGTATCCCGGGCGTCCCGCGGCCGAGCAGTGCGAAGGCTGCAGTCGCGGGGTACGGCTCCGCGATCGGATGCCACCGGACGGGGCATCACGGCCCGCTCCGCGCCTCACCGGCGTCGCGGGCCGAGCGTCACCGCTGTTCGTCGGGCAGCTGCTCCACCCGGTTGACCTCGAACCGTGGGAGGACGCCGGGGCCGTCGAGGACGGGCGTCGCCCCGCCCTTCCCGACGCCCTCGCCGATGAGGACCACCCCGGACGTGGCGGGGACGGTCACGGCCGGTTCGCCGTCGCCGCCGCCGATCACGCAGTCGAACACGACTTTCCAGTGGATGTGGTGGAGGTAGACCACGTCCATCGGCCGGTGGTCGTGGCCCTCCCGGACGGCGACCAGCCACGTCCAGAACTCCTTCTCCCCGCCGCATCCGGTCGGCGTCCAGCCTTCGAGCTCCTCCAGGCCGGGGCCGCCGGTGTGGCGGGGGTAGTGGAAGGTGATCACCGGATCGTCCATCAGATCGACGGTCACGGGGTCGTCGGGGTCGGCCTTGCTGCGCGACTCGTCGCCGTACCAGCAGCCCTTGGCGGTGTCGCTGTCGCGCATGCGCCGCGGCAGCGTCGTGCGCTGCCGGGCGGCGCGCGCGCCGTTGCGGTAGCGCACCCAGAAGTCGGCGGACTCGGCGGTCTGCACCCAGCCGATCTTCCACTGCTCGTTCCCGGCGAACTTCACGCACGCCTTGAAGTCGACCCCGAAAGAACCGATCGCGTGGGACGGCTGTTCGGCGGCCTCATCCCCCACCCCCTCGTCGTCGGAGTCGGGCTGGTTCGCCTGGGCGGCCAGACCGGACGCGAAGCCCAGCTCCAGGCTCAGCACCTGGAACCGCTGCCCGCGCGGGCCGGCGACCTCTGGATACGCCACGGCGCTGCCCTTCTCCGTACGCACGCTCTGCGGAGGCTGGAACGGCTGATCGGTCATGGGGCCCCTTCGCTCCGGGTTCGGCCCTCATGGCACCACGCCACGGCCCGCGTCACAAGACCGCCCGCCGTCCGGTTCCTCCGTCCTCCGTCCCTTGAGCTCAACCCGGCCGAAAGAGCCTGGTCGCCCTTCTGGCGTGAGCGCTGATCGCACTCATCCGGGGAACACGGCCTGCGCCGGCGACCTCTCTGCCCGTCCCCGCACGGCCCTGGACGGGCTCTACGGGGTGTCCCGGTGCCGGCCGGCCTCCTGGCCTGCAAAGGCATGCCGCCCGAATACGCCCGTGTACGGCCGAAGCTTGCATCCGATACGGCCACGCCGGAAAATCTGCCGGAAAGCCGTGCCGCCATCCCGCTGAGCGGGCCATGCCCCTGGAGGAACCGACGTGCGCGTCGCCCGGCACGTGACGGCCGTCGCCCTGGCGGCGGCGATGACGATCTCCCCGACCTCGGTGACCGTCCCGCCGGCCTCGGCCGAGGCCATCGACGTGATCAACCCCTCGGGGCACGCCGTCGCGTTGCGCGACGCGCCCCGGAAGCTCTCGGTCACCTACGTCCACCGGGGCCGCCGGCACACTCTGGACGATTTCCTGGCCCGCACGAAGACGAGCGGATTCGTCGTCCTGGACGGCCAGGACGTCGTGGCCGAGCGCTACACGGGCGCGAGCCGGACCACCAGGTTCCAGTCCTGGTCGGTGGCGAAGTCGTTCACCTCGGCCGCCGTGGGCATCGCGCTCGGTGAGGGCAGGATCCGCTCGCTCGACGACCCGGTGGACAAGTATCTGCCCGAGCTGGCCCGTTCGGGTTACGCCGGGGTGTCCATCCGCGACCTGCTGCGCATGTCGTCCGGCATCGAGTGGGACGAGGCCACCGACGTGCCGCGCCTGCACGCCGCCGCCCACCGGGGCCGGCCGCTCAGGACGACGGCCGCGCGGCAGGTGCGCGGCTGGAAGCCCGGCAGCCGTTTCGAGTACACCAGCATGAACTCCTTCGTCCTGGCCCGGCTCGTCGCCGAGACCACCGGCGTGCCCTACCACCGGTACGTGGAGCGGAAGATCTGGCAGCCCGCCGGCATGGAGTCCGCGGCGGGGATCGGCGGCGACTCGGGCGGTGACGGCCTCGGCTACTGCTGCTACCACGCCACCACCCGCGACTTCGCCCGGTTCGGGCTGCTGTACCTGCGCGGCGGCAGATCCGGCGGACGCCAGGTCGTCCCCGCCTCCTGGGTCGAGGCGTCCACCAGGCCCTCACCACGGAACCCGTCGTACGGCCTGCACTGGTGGCTCGGACGGGGCGGGGACTTCATGGCGGCCGGGTTGGGCGGCCAGTACGTCTACGTCTCCCCTGAGTACGGGGTCGTCATCGCCAAGTCGACGATCGGCGCGGGCCGGCCGGACCAGCAGGAGGCTCTGGCCGCCTTCCGCGCCGTGGCGAAGGAGATCGGGTCCGGGACGGTGCGCGACCGGGCCGCTTGATCCAGGACCCGGTGGGTGCGATACCGGTCGCAGGCGGTACCGCCGAGTTGCGACGAACTTGCTGATTCCTGCTTATGTCATACGAAATCAAATATGGTGATCATTAATTTGGAAGGGGGAAGCGGGAGCACGGGCGCCCGAGAGGAGGACGCCCATCCTGTCACCGATGGAATACCGCAATCTCGGGCACAGCGGCCTGATGATCAGTGAGGTCACCTACGGGAACTGGCTCACCCACGGCGAACTGGTGGACCGGGAGCAGGCCGTGGCCTGTGTCCGGGCGGCCCTCGACGCGGGCGTCACCACCTTCGACACCGCCGACGTCTACGCGCAGGGCGCGGCCGAGGAGCTACTGGGCGCCGCGCTGGAGGGCGTGAGGCGGTCGTCTCTGGTCATCGCCTCGAAGGTCTGCCTGCCCACCGGCGACGGCCCCAACGACCGAGGTCTGAGCCGCAAGCACATCATGGAGTCCTGCGAGGCCTCCCTGCGCCGGCTGCGCACCGACTACCTCGATCTCTACCAGGCGCACCGCTTCGACGGGACGACGCCTCTGGAGGAGACCCTGATCGCCTTCGACGACCTGGTGCGCCAGGGCAAGGTGCTCTACCTCGGCGTCTCCGAGTGGACGGCCCCGCAGATCGCGTCGGCGCTGACCGTCATCCGCGAACTCGGGCTGCGCAGCCGCATCGTCTCCAATCAGCCGCAGTACAACATGCTGTGGCGGGTCATCGAACCGGAGGTCGTCCCGCTGTGCCTGCGCGAGGGCATCGGGCAGCTGGCCTTCCAGCCGCTTGCGCAGGGAGTGCTGACCGGCAAGTACCTGCCGGGCCGGGAAGCGCCGGACGGGTCGAGGGGGAAGGCCGGTGGGCGGGCTCCCACGTTCATCGGGAGAGTGCTGGGCCGGCCGCTCCTCGAACGCGTGCAGGACCTCATCCCCCTCGCCGGGGAGTGCGGCATGTCGGCCGCGCAGCTCGCCATCGCCTGGGTGCTCCGGCAACCGGGGGTCTCCTCGGTGGTCGCCGGGGCCACCAGGCCCGAGCAGGTCACCGAGAACGCCGCGGCGTCCGGTCGAACGCTCGATGACGCCGTCCTGAAGCGCGTGGACGAGGTGCTCGGAGACCTCGTCGACCGTGATCACGGCAAAACCGCGCAGATGATGGCGGTCAAGCCGAGCTGGACGAGCACCACACCCTGACCTCGGGGGCCTCAGGGACCTCGGGGACGGTTTCCGCTTCGCGATCACCCCTGGGAGGGTGAGGTGTCAGTTGGAGGCGCCGTTCGGGCCCGCCGTGATGGATGACGAATCGTAGGAATCGTCGCCGCTGCGGCTGCTGGGCTCGTCGCCACCGCCGCTCTCCGCGCCGGAAGCCGGACCACCGCTCTCCGTACCGGAAGCCGGACCACCGCTCTCCGTGCCGGAAGCGGGACCGCCGCCGTCGCAGAGTCTGCGGAGCGGGCTCTTGCCATGGCAGGAGACGCCGTCCCCCGCCATCGCCGTGGCGGGGATCTGAAGCGCCAGTGCCGTCACGGTGACCCCCGCGAGGGTGATGCGCGACATCCTGCCCATAGGAATTCCTCTCGTCCTGGCTCTGCCGGACCGGAGACCCGGACCGTATCCGGTCTCCACTTCGGACGGCTGCGACGAAACGGCTCCGGATGCAGGGAACCGATACCCATCGGTCCAATCCATCAAAACACGGAGAGTAACCGACATGTACCAGTGCCGGAATCCGAGCACCGCGTCCTGCATGACCGGAACGATGGATTTCAGTGCTCCTGATCAGAGCCGGCGAGCCCGCCTCATGCGGGCTCGCCGGCTCTCGGAGACCAGGGCGTGTCACAGGGCGGCCGGGTCCGCCGGAGACGGTCGCCGGGCGGTCAGGCGGTCATGGCGACCAGGATCCGGCGGGGGCCGGTGAACGGCTCCCTGCCGTGTGCGCACAGCATGTTGTTGATGATCATCAGGTCGCCCCGGCGCCAGGGGAAGCCGAAGGAGGCCTCGTCGTAGGCGGCCTTGATCGCGGCGAGGTCGGCCGGATCGATCGGGGTGCCGTCGCCCAGGTAGGCGTTCCGCGGCAGGTCCGCCTCGTCGTACAGCGACAGCAGCGCCTCCCGGACCTCCTCGTCCAGGCTGGTGACGTGGAACAGGTTGGCCTGGTTGAACCAGACCTGCTCCCCCGTGAGCGGCTCGGTCTGCCAGGAGGGCCGGTGGTGCCTGGTGCGCAGGCCGTCGTCGGTCCACTCGAACGTCTGCCCGTGCCGCGCGCAGTACTCCTCCACCGCCGCGGGGTCGTCGGTCTGGAACGACTCCTGCCAGGACAGGCCCAGCCCTTCCCGGAAGGCCCTGGCGTACACGACGCCGCCCGCGAACCGGTTCCGCACCTCCTCGGGGAGCAGGCGGAGCACCGCTCTGCTGTCCGCGATCGGGGTGGCCCCGCCGGTGGCCGCGGCCACGTCGCAGTAGAAGAACAGGTGGCCCGGCCAGGTGTCCGAGTAGGAGTTCTCGTTGTGCATCGGCAGCGGCTGGTCGGCCGGGTACTCGGTGGAGGTGTAGATGGACTCGGTCACGGACGTGCGCGGGGTGGAGCGTTCGGTGTAGCGCAGCGGGTCGCCGCCGACGACCCGGACGATCCGGTCGAACAGGTCGAGGTCGGCGGGCAGGTCGCGGAGCAGCACCGCGCCGTGCGCGGCCAGGGCCGCCCGCAGCCCGTCGCGGTGGGTCTCCACCCAGCCGAGGTGGTCGGTCATGCCGGGCCCGAGGCCGTACACCGTGATCGTGGTGTGCTCGTTGCCGTCCAGGCGGCCGGTCACCGGCCCGAGCCGGGCCGGGTGCGCGGGGGTGGTGACATCCGTCATGATGCGTCGGTTCCTTTCAGGCGGCGTTGCCGTTCCTGCATGCCGACGAGGTCGTCGGGGAGCGAGTCGGGCACCTCGGTGTCGAAGCGGCGCAGCAGCGGGATGGTCGACGCGCAGGCGGTGACGGCGGCCATCATCAGCGCGAAGACGATGTAGGTGAGGCCGACGCCCCGCCCGTCCCCGGTGCCGATGACCGCGCCGACCGAGCCGGCGAGCGCGCCGTCCGGCTGCAGCATGGGGTTGAACAGGCCGGTGGCCAGGGGCGCCAGCACGGCGAAACCGAGCGGCAGGGTGGACCAGGAGATGGCCTGGTTGAGCGCGAGCACCCGGCCGTGGAACCGCTGCGGCACCTTGACCTGGACCAGCGTCACGTAGATGCCCTGGGAGATCGTCATCGCCATCGCCATGCAGAAGACGCCGAAGGCGACCACGGCCAGGGACGGTCGCAGGCCCATCACCAGGCACCCGGCGGCCATGCCCAGGTTGCCCAGGAACACGCCGACCATCCGGCGCCTCCTCGGACCGCCCCAGAGCGCCATCACGATTCCGCCGGTCACCGCGCCCAGCGCCTCGGCCACCGCCACCTGGGCGACCTGGTCGACCGTGCCGAAGGAGAGCGTCAGCGGAACCGTCAGCACCAGGGCGGGCCCCAGGAAGACATTGGCGACGGCGAAGTAGACGACCATGGACCGGAACCCACGCAGGTTCCAGGAGAACCGCAGGCCCTCGGTGATCGAGGTGACCAGCGTCTCCTTGCGGCGGAAGCCGAGCGTGTCGGGGAAGCGGACGACCAGCAGCACCGCGACGGCGAACAGGTAGCTCGCCACGTCGATGGCCAGGACGCCGGGCAGGCCGATCGCGACGTACAGCCCGGCGCCCATCAGGGGGGCGAACAGCATCGCGAACCCGTTGGTGAGCTGGGTGAGGCCCACCGCGTGGCCCAGGTAGCGCTTGGGCACCAGCTGCGGCACCGCGGTCTGGAAGGCCAGCCGCTGGTAGGTGCCGGCCATCGAGTTGAGCGGCAGCAGCAGGTAGATGGTCCACAGGTCCAGCCGGCCGGTCCACAGCAGCAGCGCGATGCAGAGCTGGATCGCGCCCGAGACGCCGCTGGCGGCGATCATGACGCGCCGCCGGTCGAACCGGTCGATCAGCGGTCCGGCGACGGGCAGCATCGCCACCCCGCAGATCAGCGTCAGCGCCCACAGCAGGCCGAGGTCGGCCACCGACCCCGTCCGGTCGAACAGCCACACCGGTACGGCGAAGCCGGTCAGCGCCGACCCGGTCGCCGAGACCAGCTGCCCGATCGCGACGCTGAGGAACCGGCGGTTGCTCGGCTCCACCGCGCGCGTTCCGGCGTCCTGGCCGGGCTCGGCGGGGTAGTGCGTGTCCTGCAGCGCCCAGGCGGCGTCGGGGCCCCGCCCGGCGGGGCCGTACTCGGCGGTCTCCCGCCGGGCCATCGCCGGGTGGATGCTCGTGACGATCTCGGCCAGCTCCTCCGCGCGGTGCTTCAGGAAGAAGTGGCCGGCCTGGTCGAGCACCACCAGCCCGGTGGTGCCGGTGAGGAACTCCCATTCCCGGTACCGCTCGGTGTGGTAGTCGGTGACCGGGTCCTCGGAGCCGACCACCGAGATGATCGGAGCTCGCATCGGCTCCGGGCGCCGGTCGAGCAGCTCGGTGAAGTACTCCTCGGCGGCCCGGGAGTCGGCGCGCATGTTGCCGATGATCCGGTCGGCCTGCTCCGGGTCGAGCTCGTCGGTGTCGACGCCCATGCCCTTCAGCCAGTTGGCGTACTCGCGGTTGCTGCGCAGCTTCTCCAGCCGGGTCCGCAGCCTGCCGACGACCCCCTTGATCCGGGCGAACGGGAACATGGCGCCGATGTAGACCGCGTCCACGTCCCGGCCGGCCTCGGCCAGCTTCCGTGCCACCCCGACCGCGATGGCGCTGCCGACGCCGCAGTGCCCGTACAGGACCAGCGGGCCGTCCACCCGTTCCCGGACCTCCTCCGCGATCCGGTCCACCAGCTCGTGGAAGGGCAGCCCCTCCTCGTTCAGGCCCACATCGTGGCCGGGGATGGCCACCGAGTACAGCGCGTGCCCGGCGGGGAGGGCGTCGGCGAGCGGCTGGTAGACGATCGCGCTGCCGCCGCCGTACGGCACGCAGACGTAGGAGAGGGTGCGCGCGGCGCCCTTCGGGGTCAGCTCGTACAGCAGCCGCTGCGGCCCGGCCTCCGCGTCGGCGCCCGCGTCGACGAAGGCGGCCAGTTCGCGGATGGTGCGGTTCTGGAACAGGTCCATCACGCCGACCGGGCGTCCCGAGCCGTCGGACGCCTTGCGGATCCTGGCCACCACCTGGGTGGCGAGCAGGGAGTGGCCGCCGGAGTCGAAGAAGTCGTCGTGGACGCCGAGCCGTTCCACGCCGAGGACCTCGGTCCAGATGCCGGCCAGCATCCGTTCGGTGGCGGTCTCCGGCTCGACCAGCTCCGCGGTGGCGTCCCGCGCCGCCTGCGGGGCCGGCAGCGCCTTGCGGTCCAGCTTGCCGTTGGGGGACAGCGGGAAGGCGTCCAGGGTGACGAACGCGGCCGGCACCATGTAGTCGGGCAGGTTCCGCTTCAGTGCGGCCCGCAGCCCGGCGGCGTCGGCCTCCGCCTCGCCGGAGGCCGTCAGGTAGGCGACCAGCCGCTTGTCCCCCGGCGTGTCCTCGCGGACGACCACCACCGCGTCGGCGACGCCGTCGCAGTCGCGCAGCGCCGTCTCGATCTCCCCGAGCTCGATGCGCAGGCCGCGCAGTTTCACCTGGTGGTCGATGCGGCCGAGGAATTCCAGGTTCCCGTCGTGACGCCGGCGCGCCAGGTCTCCGGTGCGGTACAGCCGGGCGCCCGGGTCGGTGCCGAACGGGTCGGGGACGAACCGTTCGGCGGTGAGCGCCGGGCGGCGGTGGTATCCCCTGGCCACTCCCACTCCCCCGATGTGCAGCTCGCCGGGCACCCCGATCGGGGCGGGCCGCCCGTGCCGGTCGAGGACGTAGAGGCGGATGTTCGCGATCGGGGCGCCGATCGGCAGGGTCACCGCCCCGGCCACGGCCTCGGGGCGGCAGTGCCACGAGGTGACGTCGATGGCGGCCTCGGTGGGGCCGTACAGGTTGTGCAGCTCGCAGTCCGGCAGCACGGCCGTGAACGCGGCCGCGGTGGCCGCGGGGAGCTCCTCCCCGCTGCAGATCACCCGGCGCAGCGCCGTGCAGTCCCCCGCGGCCTGCTCGTCGTCGGCGAGGAACACCGCCAGCATCGAGGGGACGAAGTGCGCGGTGGTCACGTTCTCGCCGATCAGCAGCTCGCGCAGGTACGCCGCGTCCTTGTGGCCGCCGGGTTTGGCGAGCACCAGCCGCGCCCCGGCGAGCAGCGGCCAGAAGAACTCCCACACCGACACGTCGAACCCGGCGGGGGTCTTCTGCAGCACGACGTCGTCGCCGCCCAGCCGGTAGGTCCGCTGCATCCACTGCAGCCGGTTCACGATGCCGCGGTGGGTGTTGGGCACGCCCTTGGGCCGGCCGGTGGACCCCGAGGTGTAGATGACGTAGGCGGCGTTGGCGGAGGTGACCGGCGACCGGGGGCCGTCGGCGGGCCGGTCCGCCCACTCGGCGGGGTCGTCGAGGTCCAGGACGGTCGCCTCGGTGTCCGGGAGCGTCTCCCGGAGCCGTCCCTGGGTCAGCACGACCGGGGCGCCGGCGTCTTCGATCATGAACGCCAGCCGGTCGGCCGGGTACTCCGGGTCGAGCGGCAGGTAGGCCGCCCCCGCCTTGAGCACGCCCAGCAGCGCCACCACCAGCTCTGCCGACCGCTCGGCGTAGACGCCGACCAGGGTCTCCGGTCCCACCCCCAGCCGGCGCAGCCGGTGCGCCACCCGGTCCGCCCGCTCGTTCAGCTCGGCGTAGGTGAGGTGGCGGCCCTCGAAGGTCACCGCGACCGCGCCGGGCGTCCGGGCGGCCTGGTCCTCGACCAGGCCGTGCAGCGTCGCCTGCCCGTCCAGCTCGGCGCCGGTGTCGTTCCACACGTCCACCAGCAGCGTCCGCTCGTCGGCGGGCAGGATCGGCAGTTCCGACACCCGGGTGGCGGGGGCGGCGACGATCGACCGCAGGAGGGTGACGAACCGGGCCGCCATCCTCGCCACGGTCGGTTCGTCGAACAGCGCCGTGTTGTGGACGAACTTGACGATCAGCCCGTCCTCGACCTCGATGACGTGCAGCTCGATGTCGAAGCGGGTGGCCGGCAGGTCCATCGGCAGCCACTCGATGCGCAGGTCGGAGCCGCCCGCCTCGGCGATCCGGCCCATCTGGTAGTTCTGCAGCGCGAACATCGCCTGGAACACCGGCGACCGGCTGACGTCGCGGGGCACGCCGAGCGCGTTGACCAGCTGCTCGAACGGCACCTCGGCGTGGTCGAAGGCGTCGAGCACGCCGACCCGGGTGCGTTCGAGCAGTTCGTCGAAGGTGGGGTCGTCACCGAGGCGGGCGCGCATCGGGAGCATGTTGACGAACATGCCGACCACGTTCTCCAGCTCCGCCAGCGACCGGCCGGCCGAGGAGGACCCGACCGCGAAGTCGTCCTGGCCGGAGTGCCGCGCCAGCAGCACCTGGTAGGCGGCGAGCAGTGTCATGAACAGCGTCGCGCCGCGTTCCCTGGAGAACCGGTTGACCGCGCCGGTGAGCTCGGCGTCGACCTCGACGACGTGCCGGCCGCCGTCGAAGACCTGGGTGGCGGGCCGCGGCCGGTCGGCGGGCAGCTCCAGGGGCGGCACGCCGGCGAGCCGGTCGCTCCAGAACGCCAGCTGCCGGTCCAGTTCCGGGCCGGTCTGGGTCCGCCGCTGCCAGTGCGCGAAGTCGCCGTAGGAGACCGGCAGGCCGGGGAGCCCGGCCTGCGTGCCGGTGCGCCGCGCGTGGTAGGCCGCGGCGAGGTCGCGCAGCAGCAGGTCCACCGACCAGCCGTCGCCGACGATGTGGTGGGTCGTGACCAGCAGGCGGTGGTCGTCGTCGGCCAGCCTGACCAGCAGGGCGCGCAGCAGCGGGCCCTGCTCCAGGTCGAAGGGCTCGGCGGCCGCCTCGTCGATCAGCGCCTGCGCCGCGGCCTCGTCGCCGGCCGCCACGACGCGCAGCGGCACCGCGGCGGAGGGCTCGACGCGGACGGCGGGGCGGCCCTCCGCGTCGGCGGGGAACCGCATGCGCAGCGCCTCGTGCCGGGCCGGGAGCGTCTGCAGGGCCCGGTCCAGCAGCTCGAGGTCGAGCTCTCCGGTGAGGCGCATCGGGACCGGGATGTTGTACTGGCTCGTGCCCGGCGCGAACTGCTCCATGAACCAGACCCGCTCCTGCTGGTAGGACAGGGGCGGGGCGGTTCCCTCGGGGCGGGGCGTCACGGTGGCGGCGGTGCGCCGGCGCAGCCGCCGCTCCAGCAGCGCCCGGCGGGCCTCCGCCGGGGAGGGCTTCGGAGGGGTCTCGGGGGTGGTCGTCATGTCCGGCCGTCACCTTCCGCTGCGAGTAGCCGCTCGACGGCCTCGTCGCTGAGTCCGTCGAGGTCTTCGGTGAGCCGCCGCTCGATCTCGGCCGCGAGGTCGGCGACCGTGGTGTGGGAGAACAGCCCGCGGACCGGGATGTCGACCTCGATCCGGCCGCGGATCCTGGCGATGGCCCGGATCGCCAGCAGGGAGTTGCCGCCGAGCTCGAAGAAGTCGTCCTCGGCGCCGACCTTCTCCACTCCGAGCAGGTCGGCGAACACCTCCGCCACCAGTTCCTCCGCGGCGGTGCGGGGCGCGATGTACCTGCGCTCCGGGGCCGCCGGGGCGGGGAGGGCGGCGTGGTCGAGCTTGCCGTTGGCGGTCAGCGGCAGGGCGTCCAGGACGACGTAGCCGGACGGGACCATGTGCGCCGGCAGGGTGGCGGCGAGCGCGCCGTCCACCGCCGCGGCGTCCGCCTCGCCGACCAGGTAGGCGACGAGCCGCCTGCCCTCGGAGGCGTCCTCGCGGACGCCGACGGCGGCGTCGCGGACGCCGGGCAGCGCGCGCAGGGCCGTCTCGATCTCGCCGGGTTCGATGCGGTGGCCGTGCAGCTTGATCTGGTCGTCCGCGCGGCCGGCGAACTCCAGGCTCCCGTCGGCGCGGCGGCGCGCCAGGTCGCCGGTGCGGTACATCCGGCGGCCGGGAGGCCCGTAGGGGCACGGGAGGTAGGCGGCGGCGGTGGCGCCCGGCCGGTTCAGGTAGCCGCGGGTCACCTGGGGGCCGGCGACGTAGAGCTCGCCGACGACGCCGGCGGGCACCGGCCGCAGCCCGTCGTCCAGCACGTAGGCGGCGCTGCCGGGAACCGGGCGGCCGATCCCGACCGCCCCCGCCCGGTCGACCGGGAGCTCCTCGCCCGGGGCCACGGCGGCCATGACGCAGCCGACGGTGGCCTCGGTGGGGCCGTACTCGTTGACGACGGTGACGTCCGGGTGACGTTCCCGCCAGGCGGTGACCGCGTCGGCGGGCAGCGCCTCACCGCCCAGTACCAGGTCGGCGGCGGGGGCCACCCGGTCGGGCAGCGCCGCCAGCAGCGCCAGGTGGCTGGGGGTGGCCTTGAGGAACGTCGGCCGGTCGCCGGTCGCGGCGCTCTCGTCGAGGGCGGCGAGCCGTACCGCTCCCCCGACGGTCAGCGGCCCGAACAGGCCGGTCACGGTCAGGTCGAACGAGATCGGGGAGTGCAGCAGCGCCTGCCCGGCCAGGCCGGGGTAGGCGGTGCCGGCCCACGCCAGGTACGCGGCCACCGAACCCTGCTCGACCACGACCCCCTTGGGGGTGCCGGTCGAGCCCGAGGTGTAGATGACGTACGCGACGTTCCCCGGTCCGGCCGCCTGCGCGGAGCCGGCCTCCGGCCCTCCGGCCCGTTCGGCGGCCCACTCGGCGGCGTCGTCGACGGCGAGCACGGTCGCGCCGCCGGCGGGCAGGGCGCCCGCCAGGTGCCGCCGGGTGAGCACCACCGCGGCGGCGGAGTCGGCGAGCATGTACGCCACCCGGCCGGCCGGGTAGGCCGGGTCCACCGGCACGTAGCCCGCCCCGGCCTTCCACACCCCCAGCAGGGCGGGGAGCAGTTCCAGGCACGGCTCGGCGTACACCGCGACCAGCGACTCGGGGCCGACGCCCGACCGGCGCAGCCGGTCCGCCACCCGGCCGGCGGCCTCGTCCAGCTCCGCGTAGGTCAGCCGCCGGTCTCCGGCGATCACGGCGGTCGCGTCCGGGGTACGCGCGGCCTGCGCCTCCACCATCCGCAGCGCCGTGGCGTGCTCGTACGGCGGCTCCTGCGTCCCCGCCTCCAGCAGGGAAGCGCGCTCGGCCTCGTCCATCAGCGGCAGGTCGCCGATCCGGGTCTCCGGGTCGGCGACGGCGGCGGCCAGGAGGCGCAGGTAGCGTTCGACGAACTTCTCCGCGGTCCCCCGGTCGAACAGGTCGGTGCGGTACAGCAGCCGGCTGACCCCGGTGGTCAGGTCGAACGCCAGGTCGTCCTTCGAGGTGACGTAGGGGATCGGCTCGATGCCGGAGTCGGGGATGTAGTTGAAGCCGATCTGGTAGAGCGGCTGCACCCCCGGGTCCCGCTGCGGCGTGACCGCCTCCACGACCGCCTGGAACGGGACCTGCCCGTGCTCCATGGCGTCGAGCAGGGTCGCGCGGACCCGGCCGAGCAGCCCGGCGAAGGACGGCTCGCCCGAGGTGTCCGTGCGCACCGCCATCTGGTTGACGAACATGCCGACCAGTCCGGCGACCTCCGGCAGGTCCCGGCCGCTCATGGTCACCCCGACCACGACGTCGTCGTCGCGGGACAGCCGGGACAGCAGCGCGGCGTACGCGGTCAGGTACACCATGAAGGGCGTCGCGGCCGCGCGGCGGCCCGCCGCGGCGACCTGCTCCTGCAGCCCCTCCGGCACCGTGAAGCGGACCTCGTCGCCGGCGTAGCCGAGCCGGGCGGGCCGCGGCCGGTCGGTGGGGAGCGCGTGCACGGCGGGCAGCCCCGCCAGCCGCGCCCGCCAGTGGTCCGTCTGCTCGGCCAGCGCCGGGCCGGTGAGCCGGTCGCGCTGCCAGGCGGCGTAGTCGGCGTACTGGACGGGCAGCTCGGGCAGCTCGGCCGGGCGTCCGGCCGCCGCGGCCGCGCACAGCTCGGTGATCTCCTCCGAGAGGATGACGGACGAGGCGGCGTCGAAGACGGCGTGGTGGACCACGAGGTACACCACCCAGCGCGCGTCACCGGTCCTGATCAGCGCGGCCCGCCACAGCGGGGCGCGGTCGGTGCGGAACGCGGCCTCGGTGACGGCCAGGGCGTAGCCGTACGACCGGGTCCTGCGCTCGTCCTCCGGGAGCGCCCGCAGGTCGTGTACCCGGACGTCGGGTTCGACCTCGGCGTGCACCACCTGGCGGAGGGCGCCGTCGACGATCCTGAGGGACGTGCGGAGCGCCTCGTGCCGTTCCGTGACGGCCTGCAGCGCCGCGATGACCTCATCGGCCTCGAGCGCGTGCGGGACCTCGACCGGGCACTGCAGGTTGAACACCGGCGAGCCGGGGTCCATCTGGTCGGCCAGCCAGATCCGTTCCTGGCCGAACGAGGCGGGGGCCTCCCATTCCTTGGCGGTCACCCCCGTCACCCGCCCTGGCGCAGGCTGAGCGGGCGCATGTCGGTCCACACCGTCTCGATGTGGTCCAGGCATTCCTGCCGGGTCCCGCGGAAACCGGCGTCGTGCCAGCCGGCGGGGAGGTCCCGCCCCTCGGCCCAGATCGAGTACTGCTCCTCGTCGTTGCGCACGACCAGGTAGGGGTGGTCGGTCATGGTTCCTGCCTCGTTCATCTGCGGTCCAGTTTGGGGATGGTGGTGGCCGGGCGGGACTGCCCGGCGTCGCCGCCGGCGGCCCGCAGCCGCTCGACGACGACCGCGAGCTCGGCCACGGTCGGAGCCTCGAACAGGCTGCGCATCGGCAGCTTCACGCCGACGGCCTTGCGCAGGGCGGAGACGAGCTGCACCGCGATCAGCGAGTTGCCGCCGAGCTCGAAGAAGTCGTCGTCGACGCCGACCCCCGGCACGCCGAGGCCGTCGCTCCACACCCGCGCGATGGTCGCCTCCAGCTCGTTGCGGGGCGCGGCGCGCTCGTCCCCGGCCGACTCGGTCCCGGGACGCTCCTCCGCCCCGGCGTCGCCCGCGACGGCGTCGGCGGTCCTGGCCCTGGCCCGTTCGGCGAGCTCGGCCACCGGCAGCGGGTTGATCACGACCTGCGGGCCGAGTCGCGCGGCCAGCACCCGGCGGAACGCCTCGGCGCCGTCCACGGGGGCGATCCCGCCCTCGGCCGGGGAGCCCGGGGACGCCGCCGCGGCGGTCCCCCCGGTCGCGGCACCGGTCGCGGCACCGGGGGCGGGAGCGGCGAGGTCGCCGGTGACCGCGTCGCGGTTCACCCGGCGCAGCGTGAAGTCGCCGATCTCCACCAGCACCCGGCCGTCCTCGCCGAACAGCGTCAGGTCCGCCGAGACCACGTCGTCACCGCCGTCGGCGTAGCGCAGGTGGCTCCAGAACCGCGCGGGCAGCGCCCCGCGGACCAGCACCCTGCCGTAGGAGAGCGGCAGGTAGCTGCCCTCGCCGCGCCCCTCGCCGAACGCGGTCGCCACGTCGAGCAGCGCCGGGTGCAGCACCCAGCGGTCCAGGTCGGCCAGGGCGGCCTCGGGCGCGACGATCCGGGCGAGTTCCTCGTCCGGGCCCACGTGGTGCTCGGCCAGCGCGTCCCAGCGGGGGCCGAAGCTGAGCATGCTGGTGCGTCCGGCCCCGGAGCCGCCCCCGGTCCCGGGTCCGGTCCCGCGCGCGGAGCCCGGCCGGCAGCGGGCCGCGATCGGCCGGGCGTCCGCCTCCTCGGCCGGGGCGAGGCGCACCCAGGCGGCCGAGCCGCGCACGTGCGCGGCGGAGCGGCCCGCCGTACGGCTCACCACCCGGAAGTCGGCGCCGCCGTCCGGTGAGGCGGTCAGCTCCACCCGGTACTGCGCGGTGCTCCCGTCCGGGACGGAGAACGGCTCCAGGAACGCCACGTCCCGCAGTTCCACGACGTGGTCGGCGTCCGGGGCGGGCAGGCACGCGGCCACGGCGGCCCGGACCGACTCCAGGTGGCCGGTGCCGGGCACCACCGGGACCTCGCCGATGCGGTGCTCGTCGAGCAGCCAGTGCGTGGCGGCGGAGACCGGCCCGTGGCACCCGGCCGCCCCGTCCGGGCCGGTCACCCGGGTGGACAGGACCGGGTGGTCCAGCGGTTCGGCGACCCCGCCGCGGGCGGCGCGGAACCCGTCGGGTGCGGACACCTCGACGGCCATGCCGACCTCGGTCCAGCCGCCCCAGTTCTGCGAGACGACGGGCGCACGCCAGCCGTGGGCGCCGCGGGCGTAGGCGTCGAGGAAGCCGTTGGCCGCGCAGTAGTCGACCTGCCCGAAGCCGCCGACCACCGAGGTCACCGAGGAGCAGAGCGCCACCCAGTCGAGCGGGAGGTCGCCGAAGGCCTGCGCCAGGGCGAGTGTTCCCGCGATCTTGGGTGCCAGCACGGCGGTGGCCGCGGCGCGGTCCTTCACCTCGGCCATGCCGCCGCCGGGCAGGCCTGCGGCGTGCACGATGCCGTCCAGCCCGCCGAACTCGGCGTCGATCCGCTCGCGCACCGCGGCCAGCTCCGCCGGGTCGGTGACGTCCGCGGCCAGCACGAGCACCCGGGCCCCGGCCTGCTCCATCCGCCGGATCGCGAGGATGGCCCGGCCCGTCCTGTCGGTGCCGCCGTGCACCGCCAGGTGGGCGTCCCACTCCTCACGCGGCGGCAGGCCGCCGCGGCTGAGCAGCGCCAGCCGGGCGCGGGCGCGGTGCGCGAAGTCCTCGGCGAGGGTGATGCCGATGCCGCCGGTGCCGCCGGTGATCAGGTACCGGCCCTCCTCGCGGACCACCGTGCCGCTCGCGGTCTCCGCGTCCAGGGACACCTGGGTGTGGTCGGTGACCCAGCGGCGGCCGGCGCGCAGCGTCACCTCCGGCTCGTCGGCGGGCCGCAGCAGCTCGGCGACGAGGTCGGCCGTCTGCGCGGCGCCCTCCTGCGGGTCGGCGTCGATGTGGCGGACGGTCAGGCCGGGCAGTTCCAGCGGGACCACCCTGACGATGCCGGCGAGGGTGGCGTGTTCGGGGCGGGTCAGGTCGCCCTGGGCGTCCGAGGTGCCCGACGACACCACGTCGAGGTGGACCCCTTCGGCCGCCCCCGCGCCGGCCAGGGCCTGGACCAGGCTCAGCAGGTCGAAGAAGCCCCGCTCCTGCGCCTCCCAGGTGGCGGCGATCCCGCCGTCCGCGGGCGGGCCGTCCAGCGCCAGGGCGTGCACGATCCTGGCGGGGACGCCGCCGGCGAGCAGCGCCTCGTGGTCGCCGGCTCCGGCCGTCCGCACGGTGGCGCCCCGGGCGCGCAGCTCCGCGACGAGCTCGTCCCCGCGGGGCCCGTCGGCCAGCACCAGGCAGTCGCCGAGGTCGGTCCGCCGGGGGTCCGGGGCGGCCTGGCGCCAGGTGGGCACCGCGAACCAGTCGGCCAGCGGCAGCGGGCCGGCCGGTTCACGGTGCCGGACCGGGCCGGCGGCGGCCTGGTCGGCCGGGTCGGCGTCGATCCAGTAGCTCCGGCGCTCGAACGGGTAGGCCGGCAGCGGCACCCGGCGGCCCGCCGCGCCGAAGCCGTCGGCCAGCGGCACTCCGGCGGCCCACAGCGTGCCCGCCGCGTCGTAGAGGGTGGCGGCGTCCCCGGTCCGCTCGCCGGGCCCGGGCAGGCTGGGCAGCGGCGCGGGCGCGCCCTTGGGCAGCTGCATCCTGGCCAGGCCGGCCAGCTGCCGTCCGGGCCCGCACTCCACCAGCAGCGGCGGCGTGTCGCCGTACGCGGCGTACAGCCCGGCGACGCAGGCGCCGAACCTGACCGGCTGCCGCAGGTGGTCCGCCCAGTACGCCGGGTCCGTCGCCTGCTCGGCGGTGATGGGCCGGCCGGTGACGTTGGACCAGAACGGCAGGCGCGGGGCGTGCCGCGGCACCGAGGCGACCAGCGCGGTGAACTCCGCGAGGATCGGCTCCATCATCGGCGAGTGGAACGCGTGCGACGTGCGCAGGGCCTTGCAGCCCACCTTCTCGGCCTTCAGCGTCTCGGCGAACGCCTCGATCGCGTCCGCGGGGCCGGCCACCACGCAGGTGCCGGGCCCGTTGACGGTCGCCACCGACACCCCGTCCGGCAGCCGGCCGGCCAGCTCCGACTCGTCCCGCTGGACGGCGAGCATCGCACCCGGCGGCATGGACTGCATCAGCGCGCCGCGGGCGGCGACCAGCCGCACCGCGTCGGCCAGGGTGAACACCCCGGCGAGAGTGGCGGCGACGTACTCGCCGATGGAGTGGCCGATCATCTCGGCCGGCCGCACCCCCCAGCTCTGCCACAGCCGGGCCAGCGCGTACTCCACCGTGAACAGCGCCGGCTGGGTGTAGCGCGTCCGCCGGAGCGTCTCCTCGGCGTCGGGCGCGCCGCCGAACATCGGCTCGCGCAGGTCGAGGCCGAGGTGCTCGGTGAGCAGGCTCGCGCACTCGTCGACGGCGGCGGCGAACACCGGTTCCGTCCGGTACAGCTCCGCGCCCATGCCGGCGTACTGCGCGCCCTGCCCGGAGAACAGGAAGGCCACCGCCGGAGAGGAGGCGCCGGCCTCTCCCCTGCGCCGGCGCCTGCGGTCCCGCAGCGCGGCGACGGCGTCGGCCCGGTCGGCGGCCGCCACCGCGGCCCGGTGCGGGTACTCCGTCCGGCCCGCCCGCAGCGTGTGGGCCACGTCGGCGAGGTCGAGGTCCTCGTGGGCCGTCAGGTGCTCGGCGAGCCGCTCCACCGCCTTGTCCAGCGCGGTCGCGGTCCTGGCGGACACCTGCAGCAGGTGCGCGGGCCGCGGGGGACGGGCGCCGGCCTCGACGCGGGGCGCCTCCTCCAGGACCACGTGCGCGTTGGTCCCGCCGATGCCGAAGGAGCTCACCGCGGCGCGCCGCGGGCCGCCGTCCGTCTCCCACTTGCTGAGCGTGGACGCCACGTAGAACGGGGTGTCGTCGAAGTCGATCGCCGGGTTGGGGCGCTCGTAGTTGATCGTCGGCGGGATCAGCCCGTTCTCCAGGGCCAGCACCGCCTTGATCAGACTGATGATGCCCGCGGCCTGGCTGAGGTGGCCGATGTTGGACTTCACCGAGCCGATGCCGCACCAGCCGCGGTCCCGCGTTTGCCGCGTGTAGACCGTGGACAGCGCGGTCACCTCGATCGGGTCGCCCATCGCGGTGCCGGTGCCGTGCGCCTCGACGTAGCCGATCGTGCGCGGGTCGATCGCGGCGACCCCGAGCGCCTGCGCGACCGCGGCGGCCTGCCCGTCGACGCTGGGGGCGGAGAAGCCGACCTTGCCGGCGCCGTCGTTGTTGATCGCGTTGCCGCGTACCACCGCGCGGATGTGGTCGCCGTCGGCGAGGGCGTCCTCGAGCCGCTTGAGGACGGCGACGCCGACGCCGCTGCCCCAGACGGTGCCGTTCGCGTCGGCGTCGAACGGCCGGCAGTGGCCGTCGGGCGAGGTGAACCCCTCCACCCCGATGTATCCGGTGGCCGGCGGGTGCTCCACGTTCACCCCGCCCGCCAGGGCCATGTCGCACTCGCCGTTGCGCAGCGCCTCGCAGGCGAGGTGGAGCGCGACCAGCGAGGTGGAACAGGCGGTGTGCAGGGTCAGGCTGGGCCCGCGCAGGTTCAACCGGTACGACACGGTGGTGGCCACGTAGTTCGGCGAGTTGGCGGTGGCGAGCCCGATGCCGTGGCGGGTGTCCCACACCCGCCTGTTGCGGGCGAGGTTCTCCCAGAGGTACTGGTTGCCTCCGGTGCCCGCGTAGACGCCGATGGCGCCGTCGTAGCGCGCCGGGTCGGTCCCGGAGTCGTTCAGCGCGGCGTAGCACGACTCCAGGAACAGCCGGTGCTGCGGGTTGAGGATCTCCGCCTCCCGCGCGGTCAGGCCGAACAGCCCGGCGTCGAACTGGTCGTACCCCTCCACGTAGGGCGCCTTCGACACCCAGCTCGGGTCGTCCACGTCCTCCTCGGGGACCCCGCGGGCGATCTGCTCCTCGCGGGTGAAGTCGGTGATCGATTCGACGCCGTCGACCAGGTTGCGCCAGAACTCGCCGATGTCGGCCGCGCCCGGCACCCGGGCGGCCATCCCCACGATCGCGATGGGTTCGACGCCTTCGTCGTTGACGTCACTGATCATGGTCGTTCTCCTGTCCGGTGGTGCTGTGGACGCGTCGTGCGCGTCGGGTGCGGTTGCGCCGCGCCTCGGCTCGCGAGATCGCGCGGGCGAGTTCGGAGTCGCCGTCCGGGGGGTCGTCCGCGGCGCCGCCCGCCCGGGCGTCGAGGTGGGCGGCGAGGGAGCGGACGTTCGGATGGCGGAACAGGTCCACCATCCGCAGCTCGCCGCCGAGCCGGGCGCGCAGCCGGGCGTGCACGGCGGCGAGGGCCAGCGAGTGGCCGCCGATGTCGAAGAAGTTGTCGCCGGGGCCGACGCCGTCCCGTTCCAGGACCTCGCACCAGATCTCGGTGATCAGCCTCTCGGTGGCGGCCGACCCGGTGCCCCGGCTCCCGGGCGGCGCCGCGACCGGGTCGGCGACCCGCATGGCGCCGAGCGCGCCGTCCGGCGTGACCCGTGCGGGCAGGGCGACCTCGCCCACCGGGACGGCCGGGTCGGCGGCCAGCGCGCCGACCGTGCCCACGTAGTCGGCGAGCATCGCGCCGACCCTGGCGGCGTCGAACAGGTCGGGGTTGTAGACGACCTCCACGGAGAACCCGCCGTCCCGCTCCGCCACGTACACGGTCAGGTCGAACGGCGACCCCGGCTTGTCCACCTCGATCGTCTCGCTGCTCAGCCCGGGCAGGTCCAGCCGGGGCTCGGCGAGGTTCAGCACGTTGAACACGACCTGCACCAGCGGGGCGCGGGAGGGGTCCCTGGGGATGCCGAGCTCCTCGACCACGCGCTCCAGCGGTGCGGCCGGGTGCGCGGCGGCGTCCAGCAGCTCGCGGGCGCACCGCCGTACCTGGGTGGCGAAGTCGTCGCGCCGGTCCGGCCGGAGCCGGAGCGGGACCATGTCGACGAAGAACCCGACCAGGTCGTCGAAGGCGGCCACCCTCCGGTCGGCGACGACCGCGCCGATCACGTGGTCGTCCGCGCCGGTGAGCCTGCGGAGCAGCTGGCCGAGGCCGGCCAGCAGCACCCCCGCCGGAGTCACCCCGAGGTCGGCGGCGAGCGCGCGGACCGCGGCGTCGGCGGCCGGCGGCAGGAGCACGCGGGCCTCGGCGCCGCGGTAGGTCTGCACGGCCGGGCGGGGCCGGTCGCGGGGCAGGTCCAGCACGGTGGGCGCGCCGGCCAGGTGCCCGGCCCACCAGGCCAGGTCCGCGTCGCCGTCGCGGCGGTCCCGCCCGGCCCGCCAGACCGCGTAGTCGGCGTACGACGCCCGCAGCGGCGCCCGGTCCGCCGGCCGGCCGGTGGCGGCGCTCGCGTAGGCGGCGGACAGGTCGGTGTAGAGCGTGTCCCGGGACCAGCCGTCGAACACCGCGTGGTGCAGGGTCAGCGCCAGCACGTGCTCGCCGGGGCCCAGCGCGTACAGCCGCGCCCTCCAGGGCGGGCCGTCCGCCAGGTCGAACGGCTCGGCCGCACCGGCCGCCAGCCGGGCGCGCAGCTGCGCCGCGCCGTGTCCGGTCAGGTCCACCACGGTCAGGTCCACGTCGGACGGCGGCTCGCAGACGGCGTACGGCACGCCGGACTCCTGCCGGATCCGCCAGCGCAGCACCTCGTGGCGCTCGGCGACGGCCCGCAGCGCCGCCCGCAGCGCCGGCACGTCCAGGGGCCCGCGCAGCCGTTCGGCGAGGGCGATGTTGTACGGCGCGGCCTCGGGCGCCAGCTGGTCCAGGAACCACAGGCGGCGCTGCGGCGGAGCCAGGGTCGGCGGGTTGCCGGAGGTGAGCTCCGGCCCCGTCCGCCGGGCGGCCTTGTCGAACCGTGCGGCGATCTCCCGCAGGGTACGGCCGGCGAACACGTCCTCCACCGACACGTCCAGGCCCAGTTCGTCGCGGGCGGCGGCGACCAGCCGCATCGCGGTGATCGAGTCGCCTCCGCTCGCGAAGAAGTCGGCGCCGACGCCGAGGCGCCGCCACACCGCCGCGAGCGCCCGTTCGGTGGGCGTCTCCCCCTCCGCCGGGTCGCCGGCCGGGCGTCCTTGCGCGGCCAGCTCCCGCAGCCTGGCCCTGTCCACCTTGCCGGAGGGGTTGAGCGGCAGCTCGGGCAGGCGCAGCACGCGTCCCGGCAGCATCGCCGCGGTGAGCCGCGCGGCCGCGTACCCCGGATCGGCGGGGGCGGCCTCCGGTGTGAGGAACGCGACCAGCTCCAGGTCTCCGCCGGGTCTCGGGACCGCCTCCACGGCCGCCCGCGCCACGTCCGGATGCTCCTCCAGGACGGACTCGACCTCGCCGAGCTCGATCCGCTGGCCGCGGATCTTGACCTGTCCGTCGCGGCGGCCCAGGTAGACGAGCCGCCCGTCGTCGGCGTACCGCACGATGTCGCCGGTCCGGTAGAGCCGCGCGCCCGCCTCGCCGGAGAACGGGTCGGGCACGAACGCCTCGGCGGTCAGCGCGGGCCTGCCCAGGTAGCCGCGGGCCACGCCGGGACCGCCGATCAGCAGCTCGCCCTCGGCGCCGGGCCCGACCGGGCGGAGCCGGTCGTCGACGACGTGGCAGCGGTGACCGGGCGTCGGGTGGCCGATCGGCACCGGCGCGGCCTGCGGCGCGGTCAGGTCGCCGGTGACGGCCAGCACCGTGGTCTCGGTGGGCCCGTAGGAGTCGATGAACCGGCGGCCCGGCGTCGCCCACCGGTCGACCAGCGCGGGCGGCACCGCGTCGCCGCCGCACATCACCAGGCGCCAGTCGGGCAGTGCGGCGGGGTCGAGCAGGGACAGCACGGCCGGGGTGACGAACCCCCAGGTGACCCGGTGCCCGGCGATGAAGCGCTGCAGCCTGGCCGGGTCGGCGCGGTCGGCGGCACCGGCCAGCTGCACCGCGCCGCCCACGGTCAGCGGCACGAACAGGTCGATGACGGAGGCGTCGAACCCGAAGGACGCGATCCCCAGCGCGCGGGTGGTCCGGTCGGCTCCGGTGCTCGCGGCGCACGAGACGACGAAGTCGGCCAGGTTGCGGTGGGTGACGAGCACGCCCTTGGGCCGGCCGGTGGAACCGGAGGTGTAAAGCACGTAGGCGAGGTTGTCCGGCGCGGCCGGGCAGGCGGGCACCGCGGACAGGTCGACCGCTTCGGCCGGGCCGGGTACGGCGACGCACCGCAGGCCCGCCTCGCCGGCCGCCTCCGCTCCCTCCCGGTCCGCCACCACGATCTCCAGACCGGCGTCGGCGGCCGTGTCCCGCAGCCGCAGCCGCGGACCGGCCGGATCCAGCGGCACGTAGCAGCCGCCGGACAGCAGCACGCCGAGGATCGCGACCGCCGCGGCGGGCCGCCGCTCCACGCAGAGCCCGACCCGGCTCTCCGGCCCGACGCCGAGCGCGCCGAG
Organism: Planomonospora sp. ID91781; assembly: GCF_015711595.1. Lineage (NCBI taxonomy): Bacteria > Bacillati > Actinomycetota > Actinomycetes > Streptosporangiales > Streptosporangiaceae > Planomonospora > Planomonospora sp. ID91781. The sequence continues at coordinate 2,483,510 of NZ_JABTEY010000002.1, forward strand.
CCGGGCGGCGAGCGCCGCGGCGCGGCCGGCCAGCTCGCGGTATGTGATCTTCTCGTCCCACTGGGCGACCGCGACCGCGTCCGGCACGGCGCGGGCCCGCGCCGTGATGAGGTCGGCGACGGTCGCCTCGGGAGGGGGCAGGTGGTCGTTCATCGCGCACCGCCTGGGGTGTCGGGGTCGGTGATCTGCAGACGGAGCTCGCTGAAGTAGCGGTTGCCCGCGTGGTCGGGGACCCAGGCCTGGTCGGGGGTGGGCAGGGCCTCGGTGATCGTCACGGACGCGCCGTCTCCGGCGGTGCGCAGCATGGTGCACAGGACGCCGACGTAGTGGGGGCTGGTCAGGTCGGAGTAGCAGGGCTTGACCTCGGTGCCGATCTTGATGAAGACCCGGTCGGGCAGGCCGAGGCGTGCGCGCCAGGCGCGGGTGGCCAGGTAGCGTTCGCGTTCGTCGGTGACGGCGGCCAGTCCCGTCTCGGCGACGGTGGTGCGCCAGGTCTCCCGGGCGATCACCAGCCGGTCGATGGTGATCCGGGGGGCGTGCGGCGCGGGCGTGGTGAGCTTGAACGCGTCGACGGCGAGCCCGTTGAGCATCCCGGCGAACATCTCGATCAGCGGCCAGCGGTGCCCGTCGGGGGCCGTGGCGACCAACTCGCCGTCCTCGTCCGAGACGGTGACCGCGGTCGCGGGCAGCAACCGGTCCGGGTCGGCGCCCGGTGCCGCGGCGAACCCCAGCAGCCGGTCGGTGACGCCGGTCAGCGACGCCGCCACCCGTCCCGTCTGCCGGGGCCAGGCGGCGGGGTACAGCAGCCGGACCCGGTGCTCGCCGACGTCGGCGGACAGCTCGTCCCGCAGCCGGTGGACCTCGGGGTGCCAGACGGTGAAGAGGTCGCAGTCGAACGTCGGCCACGCCGCGTGCAGCTCACCGAGGACCACCTGGTAGTCGCCGCGGTTGATCGCCTCGACGTCGGTGGCGCAGATCTGCAGGTCGGGGCTGTGCAGCCGGGCGGTGGACCAGCCCGGCCGCCGCGCGGGGAACAGCCGCGCCACCGCCTCGGCCAGGTCGGCGGCGGACAACTGGACCCGGGCGCTGTCCTGCTCCAGGCCGAACAGGCTCTCCCAGCGCCGGGTGAACGCCTCGGCGACGTCGTCCGCGGGGCGTCGCCCCTCGCCCCAGAACAACCCCTGGGCCAGCGACATGAGATCGGCCAGGCTCACCGGGCCGTCGCCGGTGTCCTCCCGCAGGTCGTCGTGGAGTTCGCGCAACGCCGTGGCGTAGGCGTCGGCGAGTTCGGCGGTCAGCCAGCGGGCCGCGGTCAGCGTGACCGCCAGCGGCGCCGCGAGCTCGTCCAGCAGGGCCGTGCCGACGGTGACGTCCAGATCCCGCGCCGTGTCCTCGTAACACAACGTCCGACCGGCGTACATCTGCCCGTCCCGACGCCGCGGCACACCCCCCGTCAACGCCGTGAACTCCGCATCCAACCCGGCCAGCGCACCCTTCAACGCCGCAGCGTCCCCCGCCGCCGCCGCGACCGCCTCCCGCGCCGCGCACAACCGCGCCAACCCCGCCGCGGCCTCCCGCCGGACATCGAGATCACCGATCGCCGCGATCCGGGTGCGCAGCACCTCCTCGGCCTCACGGCCCACCGGCAAAGCCGCGTCCCAGGTGATCAGCTCACGCTCCACCAGCCGCTCCAGCAGCAGGTAACCGTCCTGCGGCCGATCCAGCCCCGCCACCACCTCCACCGCCGGGGTACGCCCGTCGCAGCGGGCCAGCACCTGCGCCTCCACCGCCGACAACGGCAACGGCGGCTGCAACGGCCGCAGCAGCGACCGCCCCCGCACACTCAACTGCGGCAACAGCATCGGCGGCCACCAGCACCGCACCCGCCCATCAGCCGCCAGATGATCCGCATAAGCGGCAAGGGCCCAGCCCTCCAGGAACACCCGCCGCTCCCGCAGCAGACCCGGCCCGACCCGCACCTGCAGCGCCCGCCCGGAACCCGAACCGGCACCAGCACCGACCTCGACCCCGGCACCCGGAGCGAGGCTGGCACCGGCATCGACACCCGGATCGAGATCGACCCCAGCATCGACACCAGGACCCGGGGCATCACCGACCCTGACCCAGCAGACCGGCCCGAAGAAACCGATCGTCTCGTTCTTGGCGCAGTACCGCTGCCAGTACCGCACCACCGCCCGCTCCCGATCCCGCCGCCGCACGTTGCGCACCGCCCGCGGACCACCCGCCACGATCCCGTCCAACGCCACCAGCACCCCGGGGTTCTGCCAGGTCACCGCCTCCCGGAACAACGGATCAGCCGCGATCCGCCAGATCCGCTCGGCCCCCGCCGCGACCGCCCTAGCCAGCGCCTCGTCGAACACCTCCACCGCGCCCCGGCCCGCCAGCAGCTCATCGGCCGCCCCCGCCGCCTCCGGCGCCGCGAACACCTCCAACCCACCGGCCGGAAAACCCGTCGTCCGCAGCAACGCATCCGACCACACCGACCAACCCGTCCCACCCAGACCCACCTTCGTCACCGCGCACCCCCCGCGATGCCGGAGTCGGTGATCTGCAGACGGAGCTCGCTGAAGTAGCGGTTGCCCGCGTGGTCGGGGACCCAGGCCTGGTCGGGGGTGGGCAGGGCCTCGGTGATCGTCACGGACGCGCCGTCTCCGGCGGTGCGCAGCATGGTGCACAGGACGCCGACGTAGTGGGGGCTGGTCAGGTCGGAGTAGCAGGGCTTGACCTCGGTGCCGATCTTGATGAAGACCCGGTCGGGCAGGCCGAGGCGTGCGCGCCAGGCGCGGGTGGCGAGGTAGCGTTCGCGTTCGTCGGTGACGGCGGCCAGTCCCGTCTCGGCGACGGTGGTGCGCCAGGTCTCCCGGGCGATCACCAGCCGGTCGATGGTGATCCGGGGGGCGTGCGGGACGGGCAGCGCGAGCTTGAACGCGTCCATCAGCTGCGTGCTGAGCATCCCGGCGAACATCTCGATCAGCGGCCAGCGGTGACCGTCGGGGGCCGTGGCGACCAACTCGCCGTCCTCGTCCGAGACGGTGACCGCGGTCGCGGGCAGCAACCGGTCCGGGTCGGCGCCCCGGGCTCTGTCGACGCCCAGCTGCCGGTCACCGGGGCCGTCCAGGCCATGGGCGGCGCGGCCGGTGTTGCGGGGGTAGTCCTCCGGATACAGGATCCGGATCCGGTCCGGACCCAGATCGAGGTCGTAGTGGGCGCGCAGCCGGTCGGGGTCGGGGTGGAACGGGCTGAACAGCGCGCTGTCGAACGGCGTCCACGCCGGGTGCAGCTCACCGAGGACCACCAGGTGGTCGCCGCGGTTGATCGCCTCGACGTCGGTGGCGCAGATCTGCAGGTCGGGGCTGTGCAGCCGGGCGGTGGACCAGCCCGGCCGCCGCGCGGGGAACAGCCGCGCCACCGCCTCGGCCAGGTCGGCGGCGGACAACTGGACCCGGGCACCGCCCTCGGCCGCGGGCCGTACGCCGATCAGTTCGGCCCAGCGCCGGGTGAAGTCCTCCGACACCGCGTGGAACGGGCCCGCGCCCGGGGCGAACAGCAGCCCCTGGGCGAGGTACCAAAGGTCGGCCAGGCGGACCGGGCCGTCGCCGTCCTCCCGCAGTTCGTCGTGGAGCTCGCGCAGGACCGTCTCACCCGCGCCGGCGAGTTCGGCGGTCAGCCAGCGGGCGGTGGTGAGGATGACGTCCAGCGGCGCCGCCACGGCGTCCAGCAGGGCCGTGCCGACGGTGACGTCCAGATCCCGCGCCGTGTCCTCGTAACACAACGTCCGACCGGCGTACATCTGCCCGTCCCGACGCCGCGGCACACCCCCCGTCAACGCCGTGAACTCCGCATCCAACCCCGCCAGCGCACCCTTCAACGCCGCAGCGTCCCCCGCCGCCGCCGCGACCGCCTCCCGCGCCGCGCACAACCGCGCCAACCCCGCCGCGGCCTCCCGCCGGACATCGAGATCACCGATCGCCGCGATCCGGGTGCGCAGCACCTCCTCGGCCTCACGGCCCACCGGCAAAGCCGCGTCCCAGGTGATCAGCTCACGCTCCACCAGCCGCTCCAGCAGCAGGTAACCGTCCTGCGGCCGATCCAGCCCCGCCACCACCTCCACCGCCGGGGTACGCCCGTCGCAGCGGGCCAGCACCTGCGCCTCCACCGCCGACAACGGCAACGGCGGCTGCAACGGCCGCAGCAGCGACCGCCCCCGCACACTCAACTGCGGCAACAGCATCGGCGGCCACCAGCACCGCACCCGCCCATCAGCCGCCAGATGATCCGCATAAGCGGCAAGGGCCCAGCCCTCCAGGAACACCCGCCGCTCCCGCAGCAGACCCGGCCCGACCCGCACCTGCAGCGCCCGCCCGGAACCCGAACCGGCACCAGCACCGACCTCGATCCCGGCACTCGGAGCGACCCCGGAACCGACGCCGACCCAGCAGACCGGCCCGAAGAAACCGATCGTCTCGTTCTTGGCGCAGTACCGCTGCCAGTAGCGGACCACCGCCCGCTCCCGATCCCGCCGCCGCACGTTGCGCACCGCCCGCGGACCACCCGCCACGATCCCGTCCAACGCCACCAGCACCCCGGGGTTCTGCCAGGTCACCGCCTCCCGGAACAACGGATCAGCCGCGATCCGCCAGATCCGCTCGGCCCCCGCCGCGACCGCCCTAGCCAGCGCCTCGTCGAACACCTCCACCGCGCCCCGGCCCGCCAGCAGCTCATCGGCCGCCCCCGCCGCCTCCGGCGCCGCGAACACCTCCAACCCACCGGCCGGAAAACCCGTCGTCCGCAGCAACGCATCCGACCACACCGACCAACCCGTCCCACCCAGCTCCACCTTCGTCACCGCGCACCCCCCGCGGTCATGAGGTCCGCTCTGAGGAGGGCGGCCAGTTCCGTCAGGCGGTCGTGGATGAAGAAGTGGCCGCCGTCGATGCGGTGCAGGACGAATCCGGCGGTGGTGTGCCGCTCCCAGCCGGCCGACTGCTCCACCTGAACCGCGTGGTCGAGCGCGCCGGCGAAGGCCACGATCGGTACCGGCAGCGGCGGTTCGGGACGGTACTCGTAGCCGTCCAGCCAGGTGAAGTCCGCCCGCAGCGCGGGCAGCAGCAGCTCCAGCAGTTCGGGCTCGCCGGCGACCGCCTCGGGTACGCCGCCCCCGGCCACGACACGGGCCACCAGTTCGTCGTCGGAGACGCGGGAGAGCCCGTCGAACGCACCGGATCCGTGCAGGTGCGGCGCGCGTGCGGCGCCCGCGTACAGCCGCACCGGCAGCGGCGCGCCGGCCCGGCGCAGCCGCCGGACCGCCTCGAACGCGAGCCGCGCGCCCAGCGAGTGCCCGTACACCGCGTAGGGACGTCCGTCGGCGGTCACGGCGTCGGCGACCGCGGCGGTCAGCTCGTCCAGGTCGATCTCGGGCGGTTCGGCGATCCTGTTCTCCCTTCCCGGCGGCTGGACGGCCAGGACCTCCACGTCGGGGGCGAAGGAGGCGGGCCACGGGTGGAACACCCCCGCGCCCGCACCGGCGTACGGCAGGCAGAACAGCCGGACCCCCGCCCGGGGCAGCGGTCGCGGGCACCGGAACCAGCGGGCCGTCAAGGTGTTCATCGGGTGCCTCCCGGCGGGTCGATCCAGTGGCGCTGCCGTTGGAAGGGGTAGGTGGGCAGCGGTATCCGCCGTCCCCGGACGGCGGAGCCGGACGGCGGCGCCTCCGGCGTGCCGGCCGAGGAGGGCAGCCGATCGGGGTCCAGCGCCGTGATCGCCTCGGCCAGGTCGCGGCATTCCACGACGACCCGGTGGGCGAAGGAACGGCGTCCTGCCGTCAGGGTGTGCGCCACGTCGGCGATCCGCAGCTCCGGGTCGGCGGCCAGGTGGTCGCGGAGCCGTGCGATCGCGGCGCGGAGCGCCCGGGGCGAACGGGCGGAGACCGGGAGCAGGTACCGGGCGCCGGGGGCGGGCGCCGGGGCCGGCGGCCGCGGCGGCGCTTCGGCCACCAGGACGTGCGCGCCGGTTCCCCCGATGCCGATCGCGCTGACCCCGGCCACCCGCCTGCGGCCGTCCGGCCAGTCCGTCGTCTTGGCGGGCAGGTGGAACGGTCCGCGGTCCAGGTCGAGCTGCGGGTGGGGCGAGCCGACGTGCAGGTTGCCGGGGATCTTCCCGTGCCGTACCGAAAGGACCGCCTTGATGAACCCCGCGATCCCGGAGGCGGCGTCGGTGTGGCCGATGTTGGTCTTGACCGAGCCCAGCGCGCAGTAACCGGTGCCCCGCGCGCCGGCCGCGCGGAAGGCCCGGGTCAGCGCTTCGACCTCGATGGCGTCCCCCAGCGGCGTGCCGCTGCCGTGCGCCTCCACCATGCCGATCTCGTCGGGGGGGATCCCCGCGTCACCGAGGGCCTCGGCCACCGTGGCCGCCTGCCCGGTCAGTCCCGGTACGGCGAAGCCCGCCCGGGCGGCGCCGTCGTTGCCGACCGCCCATCCGGGGATGACGGCGTACACGTGGTCGCCGTCGGCGACGGCGTCGGCGAGCCGTTTCAGCGCCACCACGCCGCTGCCGCTGGAGAATCCGGAACCGTCGGCCGCGGCGTCGAACGCCCGGCACCGGCCGTCGGGAGAGACCATCCCGCCGGGGGTGTGCCGGTGCCGGGGCCAGGTGACGGTGACGCCGCCGGCGAGGGCGAGATCGCAGCGGTGGTCGGCGAGGCTCTGGGCGGCCATGCACACCGCGACCAGGGAGCTGGAGCAGGCGCTCTGCACGGCGACCGCCGGGCCGGTCAGGCCGAACCGGTAGGCGACCTGCCCCGGCAGGTGGTCGGAGCGCTGGTGGGGCAGGATCCGCCCCTCCCAGTCGTCGGGGTCGTCGGGGGCGCCCGCGGCGGGGTTGCCGAACAGGTGGAACAGGAAGTACCGGTTGGCGGAGGTGGAGGTGAACACGCCGATCTGGCCGTCGAACCGGTCCGGATCGCATCCGGCGTCCTCCAGGGCCTCCCACGCCGTCTCCAGGAACAGCCGGTGCTGCGGGTCGGTGCGGGCCGCCTCGTCGGGGGTGAATCCGAAGAACTCCGCGTCGAAGTCCTCCACTCCGTCCAGCCGGCCTCCGGCTCTCACGTGCGCGGGGTCGGCGAGCAGTGCCGTACCGATGCCCAGCTCACGCAGTTCCGCGTCGGAGTAGTCGTGGACGGCGTCCACTCCCTCGGACAGGACGGACCAGAACGCCGCCGGATCGGGCGCGCCGGGGAACCGGCAGCCCAGACCGACCACCGCGATGTGATCGTCGAACTCACCGGGCTCGTCGAACTCACCGGGCTTGTCGAGATCGCCGAGATCGGCGGGCTCCTCGGGACCTCCGGGATCGCCGGGACCACCCGGGCCTTCGAGGTCGCCCGGGCCGCTCGCCCCGGAGGTGGGAGGGCCGCCCGTACCGGAGGTGCGGGGACCGGTGGTGGGGCCCGCGGCCAGGAGGCGGGCCTGCGCCCGCACCGTGGTGTGCTCGAACAGCGCCATCATCGGCACCGGCGTCCCGAGTACGTCGGTCAGCCGCTGCTGGAGCCGCCCGAGCAGCAGGGAGTGTCCGCCGGCGTCGAAGAACGGGTCGGTCACCCCGACCCGGGTCACCCCGAGTACGTCGCACCAGGCGTCGTGCACCGCGGTTTCGGCGGGTGTGGCCGGGCGTTCGCCCGCGCGGGCGGTCCCGGGCGCGGGCAGGGCCCGGACGTCCACCTTGCCGGTCGGGGTGAGCGGCATCGTGTCGAGCACGACGATCACCGCGGGCACCAGGTGGTCCGGAAGGGTCTCGGCCGCGGTCCGCCTCAGGGCGGCCGGGTCCAGGACCGCCCCTTCGGCGGGCTGGACGTGGGCCACGAGCCGGTCGCCGTGGAGCGTGACAACGGCTCGGGCCACCCCGGGCCGTCCCGTCAGGTGCGTCTCCACCTCGGCCGGTTCGACGCGGAACCCGCGCACCTTGATCTGCCGGTCCAGCCTGCCCAGGCAGACCAGGGTGCCGTCGGGCAGCCTCCGGCCGAGGTCCCCGGTGCGGTAGATCCGCCTGCCGTCGTCGTCGGCGGTGAACCGTTCGGCGGTGCGTTCCGGGTCCCGCCAGTACCCCAGTGCCAGGTGGGGGCTGCGAACGGCGATCTCGCCCTCGTCCCCGTCGGGGTTCAGCAGCACCGTCTCGTAGCCCGGCAGCGGACGGCCGATCGGCACGAGGGGACCGGCCGCCGGATCGGCCGGCGACCCGGAGCCGGATGCCGGTTCCGCGCCCGGCTCGGTGCCCGGGGCGGCGTCCGGCTCGGCGTCCGGGGCGAATTCGGGCGAGTCGAAAGTGGTCCGGTAGTGCGTGACGAAGGTGGCCTCGGTCGCGCCGTAGCCGTTCACGAACAGGCAGGCGTCGGCGAAGCGTCCCCGGCCCGCGGTCACCTCGGACCTGGTCACCCGCTCCCCGCCGAGCAGTACGGCGCGCACGGAGGGCAGTCGCCCGGCCGGTCCGAGGGCGTCGAGCACGTACCGGTAGAGCGTCGGGGTGGAGTGGTAGACAGTCACCTCCCGGTCGGCCAGGCGGCGTACCAGCTCGCCCGGTCCGAGGGCGCGGACGTCGATCGGCACCAGGGTCGCGCCGGTCAGCAGCGCGGGGTAGATGTCCGGTACGGAGGCGTCGAAGCTGACCGAGGCGAGCAGGCTGAGCCGGTCGCCGGAGGTGATCGAGAGGCTTTCGACCTGGTTGCCGACGCAGTGCATGAGGTTGCGGTGGCTCTGCGCCACTCCTTTGGGCGTGCCGGTGGACCCGGAGGTGTAGCGCAGGTAGGCGAGGCCGTCCGGTTCGACCGGCGTGGCCGTCGGCGTCGCCGGCGTCGCGTCCTCGACGAAGACCACCGGGCGGTGCCGGCCGGCGAGGAGGGTGCGGGCGAGCGTCTCGTGCGCACGGGTCGTGACCAGCACGGCCACATCGGCGTCGCCGAGCATGTACGCCAGCCGCGGCGCCGGATACGAGGGGTCCAGCGGGACGTAGGCGCAGCCGGAGAGCAGGGTGCCCATGATCGCGGCGATGGTGCTCGCGTCATGGCCTAGCAGCAGGCCGACGCGTGCTCCCGCGTGTCCCCCCGACGCGGCGACGAGCCGCTGGATCCCTCCGGCCGTCAGAGACAGCTCCGCGTAGGTTAACGGAGAGTCACCTGAATACACCGCAATACGGCCGGGACTTCCGCTTACAACGTCGAGGAATCGGCTGGTTACAATGTGTTGCATTACCGCAATTCCTGCATTTTGCTAACGATCTGGATTCGCCGGTAACCCGTGCCACCTCGCATAACCCCCGAGGCACGTCTCGCGGCCCGCTGACACAGGGAACGCTAAAGGCGGGGCATTTCGGATCATTAGCCGTAAGATTGCGGCGCCCGCAATCGCGGCCACATATCGCTAAGAGTGACCTTTTCGTGACGATCTCACGAAGGGTCCAAAGCGGAGGAACAGCCATGACCGCTGACGAAACTGTTCCCGTTCACAACTTCCAGGTCCTTGGACCGCTCCGCTTCACCCTGGACGGGGTGACGGTGGCACTGCCCGCCCGTCACCCCCGGATGCTCCTGGCCGTCCTCCTCCTGCACAACGGCGAGGCCGTCGCCGAAGGACGGCTGCTGGAACAGGTGTGGGGGCCCGGCGCCAGCAGCACGATCGCCCTGCGCACCGCCGTGTCCCGGTTGCGCTCCTGGCTGCACGACGAAGCCCGCGGGGTGGCGTCCATCGACCACGCCGACGGCGGCTACCGGCTGCGCCTGCCGGACCACTACGTCGACGCCGCCCGGTTCCGCGCCGCCCTGGCCGCCGACTCCGACGCCGCCGGGCTCGACCCCCACCAGCGCATGGCCGCCCTGATGAACGCGCTCGAGGAGTGGCGCGGCCCGGTCCTGGACGGCGCCCCCGAGGAGATACGGGAGGATCCGGCGGTACAGACGCTGGACGACGACCACGCCACGTGCCTGCAGAGGCTGGCCGCGCTCGCCATCTCCCTGCAGACCCCCGACCTGCTGCTGTCCAGGACCCGCGCGCTGGCCTGGTCCCGGCCGTTCGACGAGCCGCTGCACGCGCGGCTGATCGAGCTCTACGCCGCCTGCGGCCGGCCCGCCGAGGCGCTCATGGAGTACGAGCGGCTGAGATCACGGCTGGCCGACGAACTGGGCGTCGCTCCCAGCGCGGAGGTGCAGCGCGCCTACTTCACCGTGCTGGCCCAGGACCCCCCGCAGCCGCCTCCGGCCGATCCGGCCTCCGGCAAGGGCTGGAGACACCGGCTCGCCCCCCGCCAGATCCCGGCCGACATCGCCGACTTCGCGGGGCGGGAGAAGGCGACCGCCACGCTCCTCGACCATCTCGGCGGCCTGCTCAACGACCCGGAGCGACCGGCCACGCTGGTCGCGGGCGTCACCGGCCCCGCCGGAGTCGGCAAGACCACCCTGGCCGTGCACGTCGCCCACCGGCTGATGCCGGCCTACCCCGACGGTCAGCTCTACGCCGACCTGCGGGGCACCACCGCCGCCCCCGAATCCCCCGCCCGCGTGCTCGGCCGGTTCCTGCGCGCACTCGGGGTCGGCAAGCACGACGTCCCGGACGACCTGGCCGAGCGCACGGCCCTCTACCGCAGCCTGGTCAGCGGCCGCCGCCTCCTGGTGGTCCTGGACGACGCCGCCCGGGAGACCCAGGTGAGACCGCTGCTCCCGGGCTCCTCCCCCTGCTCGGTGCTCATCACCAGCCGGCACCGGATGGGCGCCGTCGGCGGCGCGAAGATCGTGGACCTCGACCGGCTCCGCGAGGACCACGCCGTCCAGCTGCTGGCGAGCATCGCCGGTCACGAGCGGGTGGCCGCCGAGCCCGACGCCGCGGTCGAACTGGTCCACCTGTGCGGCGGGCTGCCCCTGGCGGTGCGCATCTGCGGGGCCCGCCTGGCCGCCCGCCCCCACTGGCCGCTCGTCAAGCTGGTCGCCCTGCTGCGCGACGAGCGCCGCCGGCTGGGCGAGTTGAGCATCGGGGACCTGACCGTGCGGGACGGCCTGGAGCAGAGCCACGGCCGGCTCGGGGAGGAGGCCCGGCGGACGCTGTCCGCGCTGGCCAAGCTGGGGCCGGTCGAGTTCTCGGCCGGTACCGTCGCCGCCGTCTGCGGTCTCGACCACACCGTCGCCGGCGACCACCTCGACACCCTCGTCGAGGCCGGGTTCGCCTCAGTGGTCGGCTCCGGCCGGGCCGGTCAGGTCCACTACCGCCTCGACGACCTGGCCCGGTCGTTCGCCCTCGGCCTGGACCCGGTACGGCTCTCCCGTGCCGAGAACGGGAGACCGGCTCGCCTGTACCGCTTCGGACCCCGTCGCACCGGGCCCGGCCCCGGAACTCCCCGGAGCGGCTGCGCGGCCCGGTGACGCTCGTCGGCCACCCGCCGCGCATCCGTCCGGGGCCGGGGCGCGGCGGACCGTCCGGCCGTCCGGGGCCGGGGCGCGGCGGACTGTCCGGATCGGTCCGGACGCCGACCGGATGACGCCTTCAGCCCGCGGCCCCTGATCGTCAGGCTGGAGGGCATGACCAGCGCCCTCGTCGTCATCGACGTCCAGAACTCCTTCCTTCAGCTCCCCGACTGGCGGCACACCTCGCGGCCGGACATCGTCCACCAGGTCAACCGCCTGGCCGCCGCCGCCAGGAACGCGGGGGACGCGGTCGTGTGGGTGCTCGGCTCGCGCCCCGGGTCGGGCTCCGTCTTCGACCCGGCCCGCGGATTCGTCCGCCTGATGGACGGCATCCGGCCGCTCGACGGCGAGCCGGTCCTCACCAAGACCGCGCACAACGCCTTCACCACCACCGGCCTGCACCGGTTCCTCACCCTGCGCGGCGTCAGGAGGCTGACCGTCTGCGGCATCCGGACCGAGCAGTGCTGCGAGACCACCGCCCGCCTCGCCTCCGATCTGGGCTTCGAGGTCGACTTCGCCATCGACGCCACCGCGACCACGCCCATCCCGCACCGCGACGCCCCGGACGACGCGCCCTTCGGCGAACTCGTCCGGGACCCCCGCACGCTCGGCGTGGACGAGATCATCTCCCGCACCGCGTACGCTCTGTCGGGCCGTTTCGCCACCATCAGGACCGTGGACGAGCTCACCGGGAACTAGGAGGTACCGGCCGTGCCCCGAGTCGTCTTCCTGCTCGTCCCGCGGGTCCATCTCCTCGACGTGGCCGGGCCCGCCCAGGTCTTCTCCACCGCCGACGACCTCGGCCACCCCTACACCCTCACCTACGTCGCCGAGGAGCCCGAGGTCGCCACCGTCCAGGGGCTCGTCCTGCGGACGGAGACCGCCTGGCCGTCCCTCGCCCCCGACGATCTGATCGTCGTGCCCGGCTGGCGGGGCCCGACCCGACCGGCGAGCGCCGGGACGTTGCGGCGCCTGCGCGACCACCACGCGTCGGGCGGCACGGTCGCCGGCGTGTGCGCGGGCGCCGACGCGCTGGGCCGCGCCGGACTGCTCGACGGCCGCCGCTGCACGACCCACCACACCGTCCAGGACGAGCTCGCCCGCCTCCATCCGCGGGCGGAGGTCGTGAAGGACGCGCTGTACGTCGAGGACGACCGGATCGTCACCTCGGCGGGCGTGGCCGGCGGAATCGACGCCGCGCTGCACCTGGTCGCCGCACGCCACGGACCCCGCGCCGCCGGGGAGGCGGCCCGCGCCATGCTCGTCCACATGCACCGCGACGGTACGGCGGATCAGGTCAGCCCGCTGCTGCGGTGGCGTTCGCACGTGGACGAGACGGTTCACCGCCTGCAGGACCTGATCGAGACCCGCTTCGCCGAGCGGCTGCCGCTGAGGCTGCTCGCCGAGGCCACCGGCTGCAGCGAACGGACCGTGACCCGGCTGTTCAGCCGGGCGACCGGCCTCACCCCCCTGGCCTACCAGACCGCCCTGCGGCTGGAGCGCGCCGGGCACCTCCTCGAGAGGGGCGCCACGGCCGAGACCGCCGCGCGCGCGGTGGGATTCGAAGACGCCCGGGCACTGCGCAGGCTCCGCGCCCGGCCCGGCAGGACAATGCACTCGAAGGAGGCGTCATGGACGCAGGCACACCCCTGATCGACTTCACCGGGGCGACTCCGCAGCCCCGTGCGCTGGACGTCCGGTGGATTCACGGCTCACCGTCGGCCAAGCACAACACCGATCCGGACATCCAGGTCCACGCGTACGACGAGCACACGTTCATCCTGCGGCAGAACATGGCGATCGACTACGAGGCGCCGTTCCTGTTCCTGCTGTTCGGGAACGCACGGGCGGTGCTGATCGACACCGGCGCCACGGCGTCGGCCGAGTTCTTCCCCCTGCGCCGGGTGGTCGACGAACTCGTCACCGGCTGGCTCGCCCGCCACCCCCGGGAGGGGTACCACCTGCTGGTGCTGCACACCCACCCGCACGGCGACCACGTCGCCGGCGACGCCCAGTTCGCCGACCGCCCCGACACCACGGTGGTCGGCGCGGACCTGGCCACCGCCTGGGAGTACTTCGGGTTCGGCGGGGACCCCGACGCCGTGGCCCGGGTCGACCTGGGGGGCCGCGTGCTGGAGTGCCTGGCCACCCCGGGCCACCACGAGGCGGCGGTCACCTTCTACGACCGGTGGACCGGGTTCCTCCTCACCGGCGACACGGTCTACCCGGGCCGCCTCTACATCCAGGACTGGCCCGCCTTCACCCGGAGCATCGACCGCCTGATCGACTTCTGCGACCGCCGGCCGGTCACCCACGTGCTCGGCTGCCACATCGAGATGACCAGGCAGCCGGGCGTGGACTATCCGATCCGCACCACCTACCAGCCCGACGAGCCCCCGCTGCAGCTGACCACCGGGCACCTGCGCGAGATCCGTGCGGCGATCGAGGAGATCGGCGACCGGCCCCGCCGGCGCGCCTACGCCCTCTTCGTCCTCTGGCCGAACCCGTGAGCGGCACGGGCGCGTCGGACCTCCTGCCCGGTGCGCCGTCGTCCCCGGCCGCGGCGCCCGCGGGCCCGTCCAGCGGCACCTCGCCACGCCGCCGGGCCCCGGCCGGGGAGATCACGCATCGGCCGGCAGCGGTTCGCCGGTCTCCAGCAGCGTCTTCAGGCTCGCCACCACGTTCGGCCAGCCGTGACCGACCATCTCGGCCAGGACAGATCCGGGCTCGAAGCCGTCGTGCACGACGGTGAGCTTTACGACCTGCGCGACCTCCTCGATCGTGAAGGTGACCTTCGAGCGGGCTTCGCCGGACAGCCGGGAGAGCAGCTCCTCGTCCCAGCCGAATCTCTTGGCGAGCTCCGGGGTGATGGCGTGCCAGGTGTAGGAGAGCCGGCTGTAGGGCTCGGCCTCCAGCACGACCTGCTCCGGGTCGCTGATCAGCACACCGTGGTTGTCCCAGGTCATCGGTGAGCCGGCGGACCAGTCCGTGGTGAACTCCGTGGCCCAGTAGCGGCGGGTGAAGGCGGGCTCGGTCAGCGCCTGCCAGAGCTTCTGCGGGGTGGTGCGGATGTAGGTGGTGTAGACGAAGGTCGGCGCGTCCATCGGGGTCTCCTCCAGGGCGAGTTTCAGGTCCGCCAGGGCTTGGACCCTGGCCCGGTCGTAGCGGCTGATCCACCGGTGGGCGATCTCGTGCACGGGCGCGGCGTTGAGGTAGTGCAGCTTCTCCCGTCCCCGCCGCACGGTGGCGACGAGCCCGGCCTCCTCCAGCACCGCGAGGTGCTTGCTGACGGACTGCCTGGCCATGTCGAGCCCGGCGCACAGCTCGCGCAGCGTCTGCCCGTTGCGGGCGTTGAGCGAGTCGAGCAGCGCGCGCCGGCTCGGATCGGCCAGCGCCTTGAACACCTCGTCCACGCCCGCCTCCGCACCGGTTCGCCGACCATCGACATGCAGCCTTCCGGCTGCCTTTAAATTAGGCAGCCGGAAGGCTGCATGTCAATCCCGAGCGGGCGCCGATCACGTTGCCGAACGGGGCCACCGTCGCGCTCACCCCGGAGAACGAACGTTACCTGCGACTCTCCGTCCGCCTGCTCGCCCGGCACGGCATCGGGGCCCTCGGAGCCCGGATCTCAGAAGACCGCGGGCTTCGGCTCCGCACGACGGCGCCGTGCGGGCGGAGCCCGGTCACCGATCTCCGCCCTCGGACAGTGGCGCATGAAGCCGACTTTCCGAAAGAACCAAATATTCAGGTGTGGCACCGTACGAAATGGGACTAGCCTCTTGCCGTGACCAAGCTCAACCAGATCCTCGCCGTCGAGAAGGGCGTCAAGTCCGACGTCCAGCGCAAGGTGACCGACGCGTATCACACGATCCAGAAGACGCCGCTGCTGTCGGGCATCTCCCGGTCCTACCAGCCGATCGACGACGAGGGCGAGCAGCTTCCGCCCGAGTCCGCCAAGGTCCAGGTCCAGGCCGAGGGCGTTCTCAAGGACGTGGGAGCGGCTCTGACCCGGCTGTTCGACGTCACCGCGACGAAGGACTGGGCGAACTGCGAGGCCAGGGCGGACGTCAGGATCGACGGAACCGTTCTGCTGGCCGACGTGCCGGTGACGTATCTGCTGTTCCTGGAGAAGCAGCTGACCGACCTGCACACGCTCATCGCCAAGCTGCCGACGCTCGACCCGTCCGAGACCTGGACGCTGGACGAGAACACCGACACCTGGCGGACCGAGCCGGTCAAGACCACCCGCACCAAGAAGGTCCCCCGCAACCATGTCCTGTCCGAGGCGACCGACAAGCACCCGGCGCAGGTGCAGGTCTACAACGAGGACGTCGTCGTCGGCTACTGGACGAAGGTGTCGTTCTCCGGTGCGCTGCCGCAGCGCCGTGTCAACGAGCTTCTGGGCAGGGTGCAGAAGCTGCAGGACGCGGTGAAGTACGCCCGCGAGGAGGCCAACGGCATCGAGATCACCGACCGGCGGATCGGTGAGACCGTGTTCGGCTATCTGCTCGGGTAGCCCCAGGAACCCCCGTCCCTGAGCGGGCGGGTGCGCGAGGAGCGCAAGCTGAAGATGAACGTCAGACTGAACGACGGTGACAGTGGAGGTTCGACTCCTCCCCCGGGCACGAGCGGGCCCGGGTAGCCCAACCGGTAGAGGCAGCCGATCAAACTCAGACTCTCGCTCCAGAATCAGCATCGCCGTCGAGCGCCAGATCGACCGAGGTGGACTGTGATCGTTGAGATGCCGGTTCGAATCCGGCTCGGTGCTCTACCGTGCACCGGTGGCTCAATGGCAGAGCGCAACGTCGTTACGGCTGATCCACACTCTTAAACGCCGCTGGCGCCGTGATGTGGCGGCTTCGACAGACCCCCGGGGACACGGATAGGTGCCCGGGGGTCGCTCCTTCTCCGGCGTGTCACCGCGGGAGCGGACGCCCGTTCGCCTGCCCGTCCGTCGCGCGCGCCCCTGTGACGTGGTCACTTCCCGATTCCGTCGGCGAGTCCCCTGACGATGTAGCGCTGCCCGAGGAAGAACAGCAGCACCACCGGGACCGCGGCGATCGCCATGCCCGCGAAGACCACGGGGAACTCGGTGCCGTGCTTGCTCATCAGGCTCGTCAGCCCCACCGGCAGGGTCTGCACGCCGCTGCCGCTGGTGAAGACCATCGCGAAGAGGTACTCGTTCCAGGTGAACAGGATGTGCAGCAGGACCGTCGAGGTGATGATCGGCTTGCACATGGGCAGGGTGATCCGCCAGAAGGCGGTCCACCGGCCGGCGCCGTCCATCTCGGCGGCCTCGTCGACCTCGCGCGGCAGGTCGATCATGTAGGCGCGCAGAAGGAAGGTGGTGAACGGGACGCGGAAGGCCGTGTACAGGATGAGCAGCGCCCAGAAGCTGTTGTACAGGCCCATCGACTGGAACATCTTCACCAGCGGCACGAGCGCCACGGTGGGGGCGAGCATGAGCCCGCCGAGGATCAGCGCGGTGACCGTCCGGTTCATCGGGATCCGTACCCGGGTCAGCCCGTAGGCCGCCCAGGCGCTGACGAACACGGTGGCGACCGTGGACGTCACGGTGACGAGCACGCTGGTGGTCAGGTAGTCGCTCACCCCCCGGTTCCACGCCTTGCGGTAGTTGTCGAAGCTCCAGTCGACGGGCAGGGCGAAGGGGTTCCCGAAGAGCTCGGCGTTGGTCTTGAACCCGTTGAGCAGCATCCACAGCAGCGGATAGAGCACGACCACCGCGAGGCCGAGGAGG
Organism: Planomonospora sp. ID91781; assembly: GCF_015711595.1. Classification (NCBI taxonomy): domain Bacteria; kingdom Bacillati; phylum Actinomycetota; class Actinomycetes; order Streptosporangiales; family Streptosporangiaceae; genus Planomonospora; species Planomonospora sp. ID91781. Next base: position 2,500,726 of record NZ_JABTEY010000002.1, read on the forward strand.
AAGGCCCACATGAACACGCGGACGATCACCCCGAGGAAGCTCAGGCGACTCACCATTCCACCCTTCTCCTGTGGGTGAACCACAGCTGCAGCAGGGCGATGCCCAGTGTGATCACGAAGAGCACCGTCGCGATGGCGGCGGCGTAGCCGAAGTCGTTGCGGACGAATCCGCTGCGGTACAGCCAGGTCCCCAGTACCTGCGTCGAGTTGTTCGGCCCGCCGCCGGTCATCACCATGACCTCGTTGAACACCTGGAACGACCCGGAGACGGTCACGATCGCCATCAGCCCGGTCATCTCCCGCACCAGCGGGAGCGTCACGTGGAAGAAGCGGCGGACCGGCCCGACGCCGTCGATGGCCGCCGCGCCGTGGATCTCGGCGGGGATGCGCTGGATCGCGACGGCGAACAGCAGGGTCGAGTAGCCGAAGCCCTGCCACTGGCTCATCGCGATGATCGCGTTCATCGCGGTGCTCTCCTGGCCCAGCCAGGCCTGGGCGAGCTCCCCCAGCCCCACCGAGCGGAGCAGGTGGTTGAGCGGGCCCAGGCTCGGCTCGTAGACGAAGTAGAAGAGCAGGCCCGCGACGGTCAGCGAGATCGCCGAGGGGAGGAAGTAGACCGCCCGCAGGCCGCGCCGCCACCGCTCGCTCCGGATGCTCTCGATCAGAGCCGCGAGCACGAGCGCCCCGAACACCTGGACGGCGATGGAGACCGCCGCGTACAGCAGGTTGTTGCCGAACGAGGACCAGAAGACCGGGTCCTGCAGGAGCCTGCCGTAGTTGTCGAGCCCGATGTACTCCCGGCTCCCGCTGTAGATGTCCCACTCGAGGGTGCTGAACCACAGGTTCTGCGCGAGCGGCAGGTAGACGAACACCCCCACCAGCACCAGGGCCGGGACGACCCACGCGAACCCGAGTGTCCTCCGCACGATGGCGCGCACCGGCTTGTCCTTCCTCCGGCCGCGGCTACTTGGCCGCCGCCGAGGCCCGGCGCACGCTCTCGAGCACCTTCTCCGGGGTCGAGCTGCCGGTGATGAGGGCCTCGCCGCCCGCCAGCCACGCGTCGGCCACCTCCGGGACGGTCACCATGTCCAGCCACACGGTCAGCTTCGAGGCCTTGTTGACCATCTCGATGCCCTCGAAGACGGCCTTGCCGGAGGTCTCGGCGGTGACGGCCCCGACGACGGTGCTGGGCTGGGCGTACGGCGCGGCGGAGAGCTTCTCCGCGTTCTCCCGGCTGGTGACGAACTTCATGAAGTCGACGGCGAGCGCCACGCGCGGCGACCTGGCGTTGATCAGGTAGCCCTCGGGCGCGCCCTCGATCGCCCGGGGGTCGCCGGCGGCGCCCTGCGGGACCGGCAGCGGGAAGATGCCGAAGTCCTCCGGCTTGAGCTCCCGCTCGTCGGTGACGTTCGCGAACTCCAGGATCTCCTGGTAGTACATGGCGGCCTTGCCGTTGAGGAACTTCTCCTGCGCGGTGCTGTAGAGCACGCCGTTGGTGCCGTCGCGGGTGTCGGTGCAGTCGTCGACGAGGGTCTTGAACTGCTTGAGCGCGGTGACGTAGCCGGGGTGGTCGAGCTTGGCCGTCCCGGGGTCGAAGTCGGCGTTCAGGACGTCGCCCGGCACGTGGTAGGCGAACAGCTGCTGCAGGTAGTGCAGGGCCGGCCAGCCGTCCTTGTTGCCGAAGGTGACGGGCTCGTACCCGGCCTCGCGCAGCGGGGCGCAGCTCGCCAGGAGTTCCTCGAAGGAGGCGGGCACCTTCACCCCGGCCTTGTCGAAGGCCGCCTTGTTGTAGCCCATGAACTTGCCGTTGTTGTAGAGCGGGACCCCGTAGTACCTGCCGTCGTAGGCGAACGCCGACAGCGCCGCCGGGCTGAAGGTCGCGCCCCACGTGGTGCCGGGGCCGATCACCGCGGTCAGGTCCGCCGCCAGGCCGCCGCGGACGAAGTTCTCCGCCCAGTCGCCCGTCCAGCTGAAGTAGATGTCGGGCAGGGCGTTCGACGCGGTCAGGGTCTTGGTCTTGTCCTTGACGCTCTGGTCGGTCTCCTGGATGAGCTCGACCTCCACCTCGGGGTGCATCTTCCGGTAGTCGGCGACGACGCCCTCGAAGTAGGGGCTCAGGGAGTCTCCGGCGAACTTGGTCAGGACGCTCAGCGTCCCGGAGAACTCCGGGACGGCCGCGGCGTCGACCGCGGGCGCCTTCGCCGCCGGCTCACCGGCGCAGCCGGCGAGGGTGAGCACCGAGGTCCCGACGAGTACCGCGAACGTCGTCAGCGCGCGAGAGCGCATGGGCTCTTCCTTTCTCTCGGGGTTCTCTCGGGGAAAGAGGACCGCCGGTGCGGGGCACCTCGGATCCGCCGTGGAGGTCTGCGACACGAAGCGCTTGGTGTGGGCCGACTGTACAGACGTTCTGATACCGGTACCAGACCCAGGCGCAAGATCTTTTACAGAGAGTCCGAGTCGGAACCCGCTCATCTGATCCTCCGTGAACAGCAGAGAAGGGATCGCTACGGAGAAGAAGGTGTTGACGGCGCATACCGGCCTGTGCCAGCGTGACCTCCGCGTGATACCGGTATCAGGTCACAGAGCGGCACCGGCCGCGAGCGCGCCCCCGAAAGGACGAGAAGATGCTCCGATTCGACGAACCGGAATTCCTCCGGCAGATGGCCAGCACCGTGGCGCTGCGCCCGCAGATCGAGGAACTGGTCGACCGGCTCGTGGACGAGGGGTTCGACAACCTCTTCCTCGTCGGCGCGGGCGGCACCTACGCCCAGATGTGGCCGTACGAGCACCTGGCCCGGCGCTCCTCCGCCTTCCCGGTGCGCGCCGTGATCGCGGCGGAGCTGATCGCCTCCGGTGACGCGTCCCTCGGCGAGCGCTCCGTGGCGGTCTTCCCCTCGGTCTCGGGCACGACGGACGACGTCGTCCGCGCGATCGGGTACTGCCGGGCCAGGGGCGTCCGCACCGTCGGCCTCACCGGCTACCCCGACTCCCCCGTCGCCCGGGAGGTCGACGTCGCCCTCGTCTCCGAGCCGAAGGCCTGGCCCTTCGACGCGCAGATGCTGCTGTTCATGGGCAGGCTGCTGGAGCGGCGCGGCGAGTTCGACGGCTACGGCAGGCTCGCCGACGAGCTCGCCGGCCTGCCGGAGATCCTGGTCCGGGTGGCCAGGCAGGCCGACCCGGTCGCGGCCGCCTTCGCCGAGGCGCACAAGGACACCGACTACCACTTCCTGGTCGGCGGCGGGAACCTGTGGGGGTTCACCTACCTGTACTCCATGTGCATCCTCGAGGAGATGCAGTGGCTGCGCACCACCCGGGTGCACAGCGCCGAGTTCTTCCACGGCTCCCTGGAGCTGATCGAGGAGGACACGAGCGTCGTCATCTTCCAGGGCGAGGACGAGACGCGCGCGCTCACCGACCGCGTGGAGTCCTTCGCCAGGCGCGTCTGCAAGGACGTCACCGTCTTCGACACCCGCGACTACCCGCTGGAGGGGATCAGCCCCGAGTTCCGCGGCCTGGTCGCCCCGCTGGTGCTCGACACCGTCCTCGGCCGGGTCAGCAAGCACCTGGAGGGGGTCCGCGACCACTCGCTCGACCTGCGCCGCTACTACCGCGTCATGGACTACTGAGCACCGCCCCCGCCCGCGCACAGGAGAATCCATGAGAGTCCTCGGCTTCGGCGACAACATCGTCGACCGGTTCGTCGACCGCGGCACCGACTATCCGGGCGGCAACAGCGTGAACGTCGCCGTCTACGCCCGCCGCCTCGGTCTCGAAGCCGCCTACCTCGGGGTCTTCGGCGACGACGACCTCGGTCGCTTCCTGGGCGAGGCGATCGCCGCCGAGGGGGTCGCCGTCGACCGCTGCGTCGTGCGGACCGGCGAGACCGGCCTGTCCCTGCTGCGCGTCGACGACGGCGACCGCGTCTTCCTCGGCTGGAACGGCGGCGGGGTCACGGTGCGGGAGCCCCTGGTGCTCGACGGCGGGCTGCTCGCCTACGTCTCCTCCTTCGGCCTGGTGCATTCGAGCGTGTACTCCCGCAGCGAGAGCGAGCTGCCGAAGCTGGCCGGGCTCGGCCCGCTGGTGAGCTTCGACCTCTCCAGCGAGGAGGAGTTCCGCACCCCCGCCTACCTCGACCGGGTCTGCCCCCACGCCGACCTGGTGCTCCTGTCGTGCTCGCACCTCGACGAGGCCGCCACGCGCGGCCTCCTGGCCGAGGCCGTACGGCGGGGCGCGGGGATCGCGCTCGCCACCCGCGGCGTGGACGGGGCGATCGCCTGCGACGGCCGTGTCACCCTCACCGCCCCGGCGCTCCGGGTGGCGGGCCCGCGGGGGATCGTCGACACGATGGGCTGCGGTGACGCCTTCCTCGCCGGTTTCGCGGTCTCGCTGCTGCGCGACGGCTGGGCCCCGGACGCCCCGCCGCGGCGCCGCATGATCGAGGACGCGTTGCACGCGGGAGCGCGCACGGCCTACGAGCAGTGCTTCGTCGAAGGCGCGTTCGGCCGCGGCCGTCCCGCCGTGGCTAGCATGTGGCGAGCCTCCGGACACGAGGAATGAGGGAGGGGCGCGACCCATGCCGTCTGACCGGGACGAGACACCGGCGCAACCGACGATCTCCGAGGTGGCCGCCGAGGCCGGTGTCGGCCGCGCGACCGCGGCGCGCACGCTCGGCGGGTACGGATACGTCAGCGCGGAGCTGCGGGAACGGGTGCTGGCGGCGGCCGACAGGCTCGGCTACCGCGCGAACGCGCTCGCCCGCAGCGTGTCGACCGGCGTCAGCCACACCCTGGGGGTGATCCTCGCCGACATCGGCAACCCCTTCTTCGCCGGGGTGATGCGCGGCATCTCCGACACCTCCCGGGCCCGGGGGTTCGACACGATCGTGCTGAGCACCTACGAGGACCTCGAGGAGGAGGTCGCGGCGGTGAACGTGCTCATCGACAAGCGCGTCGACGGCGTCATCATCGCGTCGACCGCGGTCGGCCGGGGCGAGGTCGCGCACATCCAGGCGGCCCTGGACCGCGGCATCCCCGTCGTCCTCGTCGACCGGGCGGTCGCCTCGCTCGACCTCGACGCGGTCGTCATCGACAACCGCGACGCGGCGCGGGGGGCGGTCGAGACGCTCATCGAGGCCGGCCACCGCCGCATCGGGTTCGTGTGGGGGCCGCCCGCGGCGCAGGTGCCCGCGACGCGGCGGGAACTGCTGGCGGAGGCGTCCCGCAACCTGTGGACCGACGGCGAACGCCTGCGCGGTTATCTCGACGCGCTCGACGACGCGCGCATCCCCTTCGACCCCGAACTGGTGATGGTCGGCCGGAAGACCGAGGACCGGGTGACGCGGGAGGTCGCACGGATGCTCGCCCTCCCCGACCGGACGACCGCGCTGTTCTGCACCGAGACCGAGGCCGTGACGGGGGCCCTGCGGGCCCTGCGGGCGGCGGGTCTCGCCTACCCGCGCGACGTCGCGCTGATCGGCTTCGACGACAGCGCGTGGGCGGCGGTCATGGATCCGCCGCTGACCATGATCGAGCAACCCGTGCACCGGCTCGGCGCGAAAGCGGCCGAGGTGCTCCTCGACACGATCGGCGGCGCCGAGCCCGCCCGGACGATGCACACGCTCCGTTCGCGCCTCGTCGTGCGCTCCTCGGTCGCTCCGCCGCCCGGTTCCTGACCGTCCGCGCCGGAGCGGCCCGCCGGACCGCCCGCATCGCCTTCCGCCCGGTTCCTGACCACCCGCACTGGAGCGGCCCGCCGGACCGTCCGCGCCGGCTTCCGGCGGGTTCCGATCCGCCCGCGGTGCCGGCGGAGCCCCGGCCTTCGCGGTCGTCCGGAGTGTCAGCTCCCCGCCTCCGCACGGGCCGCGACGATCCGGGCGACCTGTGCCGGCGGGATCCCGGTCGTGTCGACGACCTGCGCCTCACGGCTCAGCCAGGACAGGGCCCGGCGGTAGTCCGGAAGGTGGTCGAGCCTCCACTGCCGGGCTCCGGCCTCGACGGCGTCCGTCTCGATCCGGTGGATCAGGGTGTCGTCGTCGCTGTGGAGCACGAAGTGGTGGACGGGGATGCCGGCCTTCTCCAGGCCGAGGCGGATCTCCGTCCAATATTCCTCGACGAGGACCGTCTGCGGGATGACGAGCGCGCCGCCGAGGTAGTCGAGCAGCTGCACGGCGGTCTGCACGACCAGCCCGCGCCACGGGGGCCACTGCTGGAAGTTCCGGACCTCGGGCAGGCCCGGAACGGCGCGCAGCATGTAGCCCACGTACTCGGCGTCGAAGACCCTCGCCCCCGGGACGATCCCGGTGAGTTCTCCGGCGGTGGTCGTCTTGCCCGCGCCGAAGGTCCCGTTCAACCAGATGATCATCGCTTCAACCTAGTCGGCCGGGAGGCCTGGCAGGACCCGGAAAGCGTGATTGGATCATCGGTATGAGCGAGCCCCAGACCGTCACGCTTCCCCACGGCGCCAACCTGAGCTGCGACACGTGCCAGAGCGAGCTGTTCGAACACCACCGGTGGAAGCTCCAGACCACGGGGATGTCGTTCATGAACCTCGACTGGGCCAACCGCGACGCGACGTGTTTCGTCTGCACGACGTGCCGCCGCATCCACTGGTTCCACCTGTGATCCGGTTCCGTCCCTGACCGAGGGCGCGGCCCCGCGCCCCCCCGGGCCCGCCCGTCCCCGCGGGATCACACCGTGTCGTCGTCCTGGGCGTGGTGGTCGTGGTCGGTCTCCCCGCGCTTCCAGTAGCCGTCGACGTCGACCTGCTCCTTGGCCAGCCCGCGTTCCAGCCGCAGGTGGCGGCGGATCGGCTTGAGGGTGTTCGCCTCGCCCGCGACCCAGGCGTAGCCCGTGCCCGGAGGGAGGACGGCCGCCCGGACGGCCCGCTCCAGCAGGTCGGTCGTGCCCGGGGCGGCGTCGCCGCGGTGCAGCCAGGTCAGGGCCAGATCGGTGCGGGTGGCGAACCGCTGCTCCTCCTCCGGGCCGGAGACCTCGGCGAACGCGACGGCCTTCACCCCGGCGGGCAGCGCCTCCAGCCAGCGGCCCAGCGCGGGGACCGCCGTCTCGTCCGCGGCCAGCAGGTACCAGTCGTACACCGGCGGCACGACCTGCGAACCGCGCGGGCCGAGGACCCCGATCCGCATGCCGGGCTCGGCGCGGTCCGCCCAGGCGGAGCCCACCCCCTCGCCGTGCACGACCATGTCCAGGTCCAGCTCCAGGACCTCGGGCCGGTGGTGGCGGACGGTGTAGTCGCGGGTGATCGGCTTGACGGCGGCGTCCACCCACATGTCGTCCTCGATGACCGGCGGCGTCGGCAGCTCGGCTCCGGGCTCGGCGAAGCAGAGCTTCACGTGGTCGGTCGGCGCCTGCTCGCGGAAGCCCGCGAGTTCGGGACCCGTCAGGGTGACGCGCACGGTCCGGGGGGTGATCCGGACGACGCGCACGACCTCGAGCAGCCGGTAGGCGAGGGGATGGCGGACGACGGCGGGGCGCGGCGGGGTCATGGTTCTCGCAGTCCCTTCGGGGAGGTCGGCTCGCCCGCCCGACACCACGACGGTCGCTCGGGGCAAGGCCCTTCTTCCGGTAGTGGGCCACCGGCGATCTGTCCACATATTTAGGTTAGCCTATCCTAACATTATCGCGGCGAGTCGGCAGGGCGCTGTCCGGCGGGGTGCTGTCCGGCGGGGAGCGCTGAAACCCGTTTCTGTGGGTAGAGTGCGCGTTCATGACGGCCACCGCGAGGACGAGCCGGTGGACCGGCGGGTTCGCCAGAGGATGGGCCGGGGCGCGGCGCCGGCACGGCTGGCTCGACCACCTCGTCCGGGCCGGCGTCCACTACGACCGGACCGACGCCGGCCGCCTCTCGGCCGGGATGACCTACTACGCGTTCTACGCCACCTTCGCCCTGGCCCTGCTCGGCTTCGTGATCATGGGCCACGTGCTGGACACGCCCGCCGCGATCGGTGAGGTGGAGCGCTACCTGAGCGACACGTTCCCGCGCCTGGACGTGCAGGCGCTGCGCGACGCACGCGACACGGCCGGGATGATCGCCTCGTTCGGCCTTCCCCTGACCGGCCTGTTCTGGATCGACTCCATGCGCTCCTCGATCCGCGCGGTCTGGGGCCTGGAGCAGTATCCCGGCAACTTCTTCCTGCGCTGGCTCATCGACCTGGGCGTGCTGGTCGCCCTCGGGCTGCTGCTGTCGATCTCACTGGCCCTGTCGTTCGGCGCCCAGACCGCACTGGCCTGGCTGATCGAGGCGACGGTCGGCACCGAGGCGGTACCGGCGCGCTGGACGCTGTCGGCGGCCGCCTTCGTCCTCGGCATCTGCGTGAACCTGCTGCTGTCGACGGCGCTGCTGACGCTGACGCCCCGGCTGCACCTGTCGCCCCGCCGCGTCGTCGTGCCGGCCCTGGTCATCACGGTCGGACTGGAACTGCTGAAGACGGTCGGGCAGGTCTACCTCAACATCAGCTCGGCCAACCCGGCGTACCAGGTCGTCGCGGGCGCGGTGGGCATGCTGCTGTTCCTGAAGCTGCTCAACATGCTCATCCTGTTCGCCGCCGCCCACGCCGCGACCGGCCGCCACGGCACGGCCGTCGACCTGACCACCCGGCGGCGCGTCGGCGAACCGCGCACGGAGGTCGTCGACGCGCCGGCGATCCCCGAGGTCAAGGCGCGGCCGAGGCGGACCGTACCCCGGCGGTACGACCTCAGGTCCCGGCGGGTGCGCTGAACCGGCGGTCTCCGCCCGGCCGACGGCCGGGCGGAGACCGGGCGGCCTACTTCCTGCGGACGGCGAGGAGCGCGTCGTAGGCGGGCTTGTGCGCCAGGTTCTCGTCCATGATGTTGGCCGCGCCCTCGCCCTCGAACCAGTCGGGGACCCAGGAGTGGCGGTCGGTGAAGCCCCAGACGGTGAACTCGACACAGCGCTTGTTCGCGACGCAGGTGGAGAGCATCCGCTGGTAGTAGTCGGCCTGGGTGGCCAGTTTCTCCGCCGTCGCCGGCATCACCATGCGCACGTCGGCCTCGGTGATCGCGGCCTCCATGCCGAGGTCGGTGAACCGGCGCATCACGCCGGCGAAGTCGCCCGGGTAGTCGTACTGGATGCCCAGGTGCCCCTGGAAGCCGATGCCGTGGATCGGCACCCGCTTGGCCTTGAGGTCCTTGACGATGCCGAGCGTGGTCTCGATCTTCTTGGCGTCCCACTCCAGGTTGTAGTCGTTGATGTAGAGCCTGGCGCGCGGGTCGGCCTGGTGCGCCCAGCGGAAGGCGTCGGCGATGTAGCCGGGGCCGAGGTGCTTGAGCCAGATGCTGTCGCGCAGCTTGCCGGTGTCGTCCACCACCTCGTTGACCACGTCCCAGGCGCGGATCTTGCCGCGGTAGCGGCCGACCTCGGTCATGATGTGGCTGCGCAGGATCTTGCGCAGCTCCCTGGCGTCGATGGCCCCGGAGTCGACGCCCTCGATCAGCCAGGCGGGAAGCTGGTTGTGCCAGACCAGGGTGTGCCCGCGCACCTGCTGCCGGTTGCGCCGGGCGTTCTCGACCACCGCGTCGGCGGCCTCCCAGTCGTACGCGCCGCGCTGGGGCTCGACCGTCTCCCACTTCATCGCGTTCTCGGCGGTGACGTGGTTGAACTCCTGGTTGAGCACCCGGCGGTAGTCGGCCTCGCCGGCGAGGGCGGTGGCGTCGACGGCCGAGCCGATGTGCACCCGGAGCGTGCGCGACAGCTCGCGCAGGTCGTCCGGGGTCCTGTCGGCGTGCGCCGGGAGGGGTGCGGCCAGCGCGAACGCGATGGCGGCCAGCCCCGACAGGAGACGTTTCATGGATGCCTCACTCGTGGTCGTCAGTGTCGATCTCTTGGCCCCCGAGAACGGTGCGACGCGTCGCCGAAACTTTCGGATATGACCCGAGATGTTTCGTGGGATGAAACGTAGATGTAACGAAGCCCCCCGTCAATGCTCCGAAATATTTCGGTCATGTTCGCCCTGCTGACGGGCGGATTCCCGGAGCCGGGCGGACTATCCCGCCCCGCTCCGGGCAGGGGAGGCGGATGCGCTTCCACGCCGACCTGCACATCCACTCGAAGTACTCCCGGGCCTGCAGCCGGGACAGCGATCTGGAGCACCTCGCGTGGTGGGCCCGGCGCAAGGGCGTCACCCTGCTGGGCACCGGCGACTTCACGCACCCGGCCTGGTTCGAACACCTCCGGGAGAGCCTCGTCCCGGCGGAGCCGGGGCTGTTCCGGCTCCGTGAGGACCTGGAACGGGAGACCGCCCGCACCCTGCCCCCCGCCCTGGCCGCCGGCCCGCTCCGGTTCACCCTGTCCGTCGAGGTCGCCACGGTCTACCGCCGGGGCGGGCGCACCCGGAAGATCCACCATCTGGTGCACGTACCGGACTTCGACGCGGCGGCGGCGTTCAACCGTGCGGTCGGGCGGGCCGGGGATCTCGGCTCGGACGGGCGGCCCGTGCTCGGGATGGACTCCCGGGACCTGCTGGAGACGACCCTGGCCTGCGGCGACGGCGCCTACCTGGTGCCCGCCCACGTCTGGACGCCGTGGTTCGGCGTGTTCGGCTCCAAGTCGGGGTTCGACACGGTCGAGGAGTGCTACGGCGACCTCTCCGGCCACGTCTTCGCGCTGGAGACCGGGTTGTCCAGCGATCCGGCCATGACCCGGCGGGTCTCCGGCCTCGACCGCCACCGGCTGGTCAGCCACTCCGACGCGCACTCCCCGCCCCGGATCGGGCGCGAGACCACGGTGTTCGAGACCGACCTGGACTATTTCGCGGTGCTGCGGGCGCTGCGGACGGGTGACGGATACGCCGGGACGGTCGAGTTCTTCCCGGAGGAGGGCCGGTACCACCTCGACGGGCACCGCAGGTGCGGGGTCCGGATGGAGCCGCGGGAGACGCGCGAGCACGGCGGGGTCTGCCCGGTGTGCGGGAAGCGGCTCACGATCGGCGTGCTGAGCCGGATCGAGGAACTGGCCGACCGCCCGCAGGACGTCCCGCCGCGGGACGCCTCCGGTTTCCGCAGTCTCGTGCCGCTGCCGGAGATCGTGGGCGAGGTCCTGGGCGTCGGCCCGCAGAGCAAGAAGGTCCTGCGGGAGATGGACGCGCTCACCGCCGCGCTCGGACCCGAGCTGGCGGTCCTGGAGGAGGTGCCGGTCGGTGACATCGCGGCGCACTCCCCGCCGCTGGCGGAGGCCGTCGACCGGCTGCGCCGCGGCGAGGTCTTCCGGGACGCCGGATACGACGGCGAGTACGGCGTGATCCGGGTCCTCGGCCCCGGCGGACGGTCCGGAGGCCCGGACGGGACCGGCGGGCCGGGCGGGACCGGCGGGCCGGGCGGGACCGGCGGGCCGGGCGGGACCGGCGGGCCGGGCGGGACCGGCGGGCCGGGCCGAAGCGGCAGCCCAGGCAGATCAGGCGGGTCCGGCGGGGAGTCCGCTCCCGCGCTCTTCGAGGTCGGTGAGACCCTCTCCTCCGCCGACTGAGGCGGAGGAGGAGAGGGATCAGACCCGGGAACCGCCCAGTTCGAAGCTGGAGGGCAGGTCCGCCCGTCTGGTGATGTTCAGCTTGCGGTAGGTCCGGGTGAGGTGCTGCTCCACCGTGCTGACCGTGAGGTAGAGCTTCCCGGCTATCTCGCGGTTCGTGTAGCCGGAGGCCGCCAGGACCGCGACCCTGCGCTCGGCGTCGCTCAGGACCACGGCGGGCTCCCCCTGCTCCAGGGCCGGCGAGTCCTCGCCCCCGCCCCCGCCGTCCGACCGGGAGAGCCCCTTGACCAGGGGCTCCGCCCGGCACTCCTGAGCCACGGTCCGGGCCCGGCTGACGATCATCTCGGCGCGCCGGAACTCCCCCAGGGCGTGGTAGGCCTCGGCGAGGTCCACGAGCACCCGGGACAGCTCGTAGCGGTCCCCGGCCGACTGCAGCAGGTCTCCCGCCTGGTGGAGCAGCATCGGGCGGTGCCGCAGCTCGCCGGTGGCCGCCAGCAGCCGCATGGCCATGCCCTGGGCACGCGGCGTGGCGGGACCGCAGCGCCTGAGCTGCTCCTCGACCAGCCGGCGGGCCTCCTCCTCCCGCCCCATGCGCAGGCAGGCCTCGGCCGCCTCGACCCGCCACGGGATGAGTCCCGGCACATCGATGCCCCACTCCTCCATCAGCTCGCCGCAGAGCCGGAAATCGCGCAGCGCCAGCGCGGGGTGGTCGGTGGCCAGGCTGTACCGGCCGCGGGCGTGCAGGTAGGTCAGGCCGTAGCGCGTCTGGAACATGGCGTCGAGCACGGGACGGTCCAGCTGCGCGTGCGCGACCTCGTACCTGCCCATCGCCGCGGCGGCGACGACGAGGCTGCCCAGCGGCCCGCCCGCGGCCACGCCCCAGCTGCTCGGCGGGATGATCTCCAGCGCCGTCCGCGCGTGCTGCTCGGCGCTCGGCATGTCCCCCTGGCGGATCGCCATCTCGGCGCGGATGGCCGCCAGCCTGGCCTGCCGGCTGGGGGCGTGCCGCGAGGACGCCTCCACGCTGAACAGGTCGCACCAGGGCGCCGCCTTGTCGGGGCGCTCGCCGTACGTCAGGGCGAGCAGGGCGCTCTCCACGGTGTCCATCGACATCTCGTCCAGGCGGCAGCCGCGCAGGATCCGCTCGACCGTGTCCACCACCTTGTCCTGCGGTCCCTTGGCGAGGACCTCGGAGAGCGCGAGCGCCGTGTCCAGCCGGCGGATCGCCGCCACCGACACGATGGCGGCGTGGCCCTGCTCCGCGGTCACCGGCCGCATGTGGGACAGGAACACGGGGTGGGTCGAGCGCAGCCACGGGCGGGCGATGAGCAGCTCCGTCACCGTCTCGGGGTCCGCGGCGGCCCCGGACTCGTTCAGGTGCTCGAACACGTCCCTCGCGTCGTCGAACCTGCCGTGCCACAGCAGCGCGCGGGCGAGCACCACCGCGTCGCCTCCCCGCAGGCTGCCCCGCTGCATCGCGTCGGTCAGCTCGGCGAGATGCGCCGCGGGAGCCCCCGGGTTGATCCGCCACTCGGCCCGCACGAGCATCGTGGTGATCCTCACCCGGTCCTGCTCGTCCGTGCACTCGTGCGAGGCCAGCCGCAGGTACGCCACCGCGGACTCGACGCGGCCCTCCCGCAGCGCGCTCCTGGCCGCGTCCTCCAGGACGGGCACGACCCAGGGCCGGTCCACCCGGTCCGCCTGCAGGAGGTGATCGGCGACGGCCGAGGCCGGCGCCCCGCCCTCGTAGGCGAGTTCGGCGGCCCTGCGGTGCAGGTCCATCCTCTCCCTGGTGTCCACCTCCGCCAGCACCGCCGCGCGCGCCGCCTCGTGCCTGAACCGGCCCAGGCTGATCAGGCCCGCGGTGGTGAGGGAGCGCAGTCCCTGCGCCACGTCCCCCCGGCCGCCCCCGAGCAGCCGGTCCAGCACGTCGAGCTCGCCGAGGACCGCGAGACCGCGGGCCACCCGGACCATCCGGGGTCCGCCGCGGTGCAGGCAGGACAGCACGGCCTTGCCGTACCGGTCGCCGACGGCGGGCCCGTCCGGCGCGCCGCCGGAGGAGCGCACGGAGTCCCGGTGGTCCTCCACCAGCGCCGTGATCAGCAGCGGGTTCCCGCCGCTGAACGCGTACCAGTCCTCGGAGAACCGCTCGGCCGTCTCCTGTCCCAGCTCGCGGGTGACGAACGCCGTCACCCCCGCCCGGGACAGGAGGGTGAGCGCGACCCGGCGGCAGTGGGGCTGGCGGAGCAGCTCGGTCTGGAAGAACGTCTCCGCGGAGCGGCCGTGGTCGGAGTGGCTGAAGACGACGACGATCCGCGCGAACCTGACCCGGCGTGACAGGTAGGCCAGGCAGAGCAGGGACGCGCGGTCGGCGTGGTGCACGTCGTCGACGACGATCAGCAGCGGGCAGCGCTCGGACAGCTCGAGCAGCACCATGCAGAGTGCGTGGATGATCTGGGCGTCGGCCTGCCCGAGGGTCTCCGCCTGCGGGTCGCCGGACGGCATGCCGTTCATCCCGTCCGCGCCCTCGGCCAGCAGGGCCATGGCCCGCTCCCGCTCCTGCACGGTCAGCGGCGCGTCCTGGATCAGCTGCCCCAGCACGCCCAGCGGCAGGTCTCGCTCCAGGCGGGAACCCGTCGCCGTGATGGCGAGGACGCCCAGCTCGATGGCCTGTTCGGCGAAGCGGTGCAGCAGCTCGCTCTTGCCGGTCGCCACGGTGCCGCTCACCAGTGCGACCCGGCCTCTGCCCGTTGCGGCACCGGCGAGCAGCTCTTCCAGGGAGGCCAGCGCCTCGTCTCGTTCGATCAGGGCCACAGTCGGCCTCCCCCTCGTGCGGAGAAACGGTTGACGCGGATCAGAACCGCAGTTGACGGCCGGACGGGGTCCGCAGGTCCAGCTCCGCGCACGCCTTCCCCCTCGGCTTCCTGCGCCGGATGCGCCGCATGGGATCACTTCTTTCCATCATGGCCGCCCCGGAGCGAGGCGACACGGAGAACGCTAGGCGGGCGCGGCTTCGGTTCGTTATCGCACCGCTATCAGCCGCGCCGAAGACTCGCCGCGCACCGCCGCCGGCGACGTTCCAGGTCCGTCAGCACGCCACCGCCGACCACGTGCGAGGCCCGTCAGCGCGCCGCCATCAGCCGTGCCGGGGCCGCGGCGGCCCCTGCGCTCCCCGCCGCGGGCGTGCGCCTCTGCCGCGCTCTGGCGACCGCGGAGCGCACCGCCGCCAGCGAGGCCGCCTCGATCTCCTCTCCGGTGCCCGCTCCCCAGACGGTCCGGCCGTCCAGCCTGCACTCGGCGTAGACGGTCACCTCCGCGCCGGGGGCCCGCCCCGGGTCCGCGCCGTGCCCCGTACGGTGCACGGCCCGCACGTCGAACCCCCAGCGGGCCAGCGCCGTGCGGACCGACTGGACGGAGTCGGCCCGCGCGGCGCCCACGTCGAACCCCGCGCCGTCGAGGTGGAGGGAGGTGGTCACCGGGTCGCCGCCGAACGCGAGCGGGACCGGCAGGCCGGAGGCCGCGAGGTACTCCCGCTCGAAGAGCTCCATGACCCGGTCCGGGGTGATCTCCCCGCCCGCCGCGTCGGCGTGCGCCTGGACCACGCTGGCGAACTCTATCTGCAGGTCGCGAGGGAGTTCGAGGCCGTGCCAGGCGCTCATGACGTAGGCCACGCCCCCCTTGCCCGACTGGCTGTTGATCCGTACGACGGCCTCGTAGGTGCGGCCGACGTCCTCGGGGGCGATCGGCAGGTAGGGCATCTCCCACGGGAGTTCCCTCCCCTCCGCCGCGGCGCGCTCCTGTACGGCGAAGCCCTTCTTGATGGCGTCCTGGTGGGAACCGGAGAAGGAGGTGTAGACCAGGTCCCCGCCGTAGGGGTGGCGCGGGTGGACGGGGATGCCGTTGCAGTCCTCCACGACCCGCCGGATCCCGTTGATGTCGGAGAAGTCGATGCCGGGGTCGACGCCCTGGGTGAACATGTTGAGCCCCAGGGTGACCAGGCAGACGTTGCCGGCCCGTTCGCCGTTGCCGAACAGGCAGCCCTCGACGCGCTCGGCTCCCGCCAGGAGGGCGAGTTCGGTGGAGGCGACGCCCGTGCCCCGGTCGTTGTGCGGGTGGATCGACAGGCAGACGTGCTCCCGCCGGGAGAGGTTGCGGTCCAGCCACTCGATCTGGTCGGCGAACACGTTCGGCAGCGAGCGTTCGACGGTCGTCGGGAAGTTGAGGATGATCCCCCGGTCCGGCTCCGGCTGCCACACGTCCATGACCGCCTCGCAGACCTCCAGCGCGAACTCGAGCTCAGTGTCGTTGAACAGCTCGGGCGAGTACTGGAAGCCCAGGTCGCAGTCCGCCAGCGTCCGGTCGGCGTGCTTCATCATCAGCCGGGTCCCCTGGACCGCGAGGTCCTTGCACTCGTCCCGGTCCATGCCGAACACCACCCGCCGGAACAGCGGCGACGTCGCGTTGTACAGGTGGATCGTGGCGCGCGGGGCGCCTTCCAGGCTCTCCACCGTGCGCCTGATCAGCTCGTCGCGGGCCTGCACGAGGACGGAGATCCGCACGTCGTCGGGGATCCTGTCCTGCTCGATCAGCACCCGGAGGAAGTCGTGGTCGTCCTGGCTGGCGACCGGGAACCCCACCTCGATCTCCTTGTAGCCCATCCCCACCAGGAGCTCGAACATGGCCAGCTTGCGGGCCGGTGACATCGGGGCGACCAGGGACTGGTTGCCGTCGCGCAGGTCGGTGGAGAGCCAGCGCGGCGCCGAGGTGATGGTCTTGCCCGGCCACGTGCGGTCAGGGAGGTTCACCGGCGGGAACGCCCGATAGCGGCTCGCCGAAGGTCTGGTGGTCTTCACTTCCGGGGTCCCTCTCTGCCGGTCTTCTGCGTCCGTCTCAGCTGTTTCGACCTCGTACTGTCGGCTCTGGCGGCCGGGGAGGCCGCAGGGCTGCTGTCGCCGCAAACGTAGGGAGGGCCGCCATCCCCTCGTTATCCGATCGCTTCCGTCCGGGCATCAGGGCGATATCAGGGCAGCTCAGAGGCCCGGCCGGGCGAAGGGGCGGGTAGGGGTGCCCCGGGAGGGCCCGGCGGACGACCATGGTGGCGGGACCGCGGACGGGACCCGGGGACGGCCGCGACGGCGGGACCGCGGGTCCGCGGGTCCGCGCGGAGGTCGCGCATCCCCTAGCGCCCCCACCGCTGCCCTTAGCCCGGCCGGGCCACCCCGTGACATCCTTCCGGATCGTTCTGTTATGAGCGGAGCGTCCGTACGGTCCCATATGTGACCGCTAGTGAGATGCCCCGTGGCCGCCCGCCCGCGAGCGGCGCCCTGCACGCGTCCCGCGCGGAGGACCACCGGGGCGGACGGCGCCGGCGGACCCGGACGGGCCCGCAGGCGCCGCCCGTGCTCCCACCCCGGAAGTCATCATGATCAAAAAAATCCTCCCCTCCTACGTGGTGTCCGTCGACACCTTCGAGGACTTCCCCGACGGGAAGCTCTTCCCCGGCGAGGAGGCCGTCGTCGGCCAGGCGGTCGAGAAACGCCGCAGGGAGTTCACGACGGCGCGCACGTGCGCCCGGAAGGCGCTGCGCATGCTCGGCAAGCCGCCGGTGGCGATCCTCCCCGGCGTGCGCGGGGAGCCCCGCTGGCCGACCGGCGTCACCGGGAGCATCACGCACTGCGCCGGGTACCGCGGCGCGGTGCTCGGGGAGTCGACCCAGGTGGCGTCGATCGGGATCGACGCGGAGCCGAACGAGCCGCTGCCGAACGGCGTGCTGGACGCGATAGCCCTGCCCGTGGAGAGGGAGGAGGTGGCGCGACTGGCCCTGGCCCATCCCGAGGTGCACTGGGACCGGCTGCTCTTCAGCGCCAAGGAGGCGGTGTACAAGGCGTGGTTCCCGCTGACCAACCGGTGGCTCAGCTTCGAGAACGCCTCCGTCACCGTGAACCCCCGCGACGGCTCCTTCGCGGCCCGCCTCCTCGTCGGCGGCGCGAACGTGTACGGCGAGCCGCTCAAGGGCTTCTCCGGACGCTGGCTCGCCGACCGGGGACTCCTGCTCACCGCCATCGTCGTGCCCGCGCCCGGCTCCACGCCCGGATGACGCGGCGCTCCGCCGGAGACCGTGGCTCGCGCCGAGGGAAAACGTCATAATGATCGCTACTGGCCATGTTCCTACAGACCAGGAGAAACCGTGAAGACACCAAAAAAGTGCCTCATTGGTCTTGTCGTAGGACTGGTGTTCACCCTCGCCTCCTGCGGCCTCGAACAGGCCTCGGCGGGCGCCCCTCCGGGAGAGGCGACGATCGGCGTCGGGTCGATGTACGAGCCGCAGAACCTCGACAACGCCGGCGGCGGCGGGCAGGGCGCGACCGAGGCACTGACCGGCAACGTCTACGAGGGCCTGTTCCGGCTCACCGACGAGGGCAGGGTCGAGAACCTGCTCGCCGAGAGCCACACGGTCAGCCCCGACGGGCTCACCTACACCTTCCGGATCAGGAACGGCGTGACGTTCCACTCGGGCGCCCCCCTCACCCCCGACGACGTGGCGCACAGCATCCGGCGGGTCACCGCCGCCGCCTCCACGTCCTCGCGCAGGGGCACGCTGGACATGATCGAGAGCATCGCGGGCTCCGGCCGGGACGCGGTCGTCGTCAAGCTGTCGAGCAGGTCCATCTCCTTCGTCTACAACCTGAGCCAGGTGTGGATCGTCAACGACGCGCACAAGGACCTCTCCGCCTCCGAGGACGGCACCGGCCCCTACCGGCTCGGCACCTGGAAGCGGGGGTCCTCCCTGAGCCTCGACCGGTTCGACGGCTACTGGGGTCGGAAGGCCGCCAACGCCCGGGTGGTGTTCCGCTACTTCACCGACGCGAGCGCGCTCAACAACGCGCTGCTGACGGGCGCCGTCGACGTCGTCACCGGCATGCAGAGCCCGGACGCCCTCGCGCTGTTCGACGGCGACCCCGGCTACCGGATCAGCAACGGAAAGTCGACGACCAAGCTCCTGCTGGCCTTCAACAACCGCAGGGCGCCGTTCGACAGGATGCTCGTCCGCAAGGCCGTCAGCTCCGCGATCGACGAGCGGAAACTGCTCGACTCCATCTGGAACGGCTACGGCAGCATGATCGGATCGATGGTCCCGCCGACCGACCCGTGGTACGAGGACCTCACCCACGTGAACCCGTACGACGTGGAGCTGGCCAGGAGGCAGCTCGCCGAGGCCGGCTACCCCCGGGGCTTCGCCTTCACGCTCGACACGCCCACCTACGACCCGCACCCCACGGTCGCGGCCTTCGTGAAGTCGGAGCTGGCCAAGATCGGCATCACGGTGGAGATCAACATGGTCACCGCCGACGAGTGGTACACGAAGGTGTACCGGAACCACGACTTCACCGCGACGCTGCAGGAGCACGTCAACGACCGGGACGTCCGGTGGTACGGCGACCCCGGCTTCTACTGGGGCTACGACAACCCCCAGGTCGCCCGGGAGGTGAAGCGGGCCGAGCGGGCCGGCACGGTCGAGGAGCAGACCGCGCTGCTGCGGAAGGTCGGCCGGCGGATCGCCGAGGACGCGGCCAGCAACTGGCTGTTCCTCTACCCGCAGATCGTGATCGGGTCCTCCGCCGTGTCCGGCTACCCGGTCAACGGCCTCAACGCGCAGTTCTACGTCTACGACATCGTGAAGCGCTGATCCCTCGCGATGCTCCCCTACCTGCTGCGGCGGACGCTGCTCCTGGCCGCCTCGCTGCTCCTCGCGAGCGCGGTGCTGTTCGTGCTGCTCCGGCTGCTGCCGGGCGACCCCGCCAACGCCCTGCTCTCGGTCGGGGCCACCCCGGAGCAGATCGCCGCCGTCCGGCGCGAGATCGGGTCCGACCGCCCGCTGACGGAGCAGTTCCTCTCCTGGCTCGGCCGGATGGCGGTCCTCGACCTCGGCACGTCGTTCGTCAGCGACCTCCCGGTGGGGCCGGAGATCTCCGCGCGCCTGGTCGTCACCGTGCCGCTGACCCTGCTGGCGTTCACCGTCTCCCTCCTGGTCGCGGTCCCGGTCGGCTTCGTCGCGGCCCACCGCCCCAGGAGCTGGTACGGCGCGCTGCTCAACGGCGTGTCCCAGCTCGGCGTCGCGGTGCCGGTCTTCTGGATCGGGATGCTGCTCGCCACCGTCTTCTCCCTGCACCTGCGGTGGCTGCCGGCCGGGGGGTTCCCGCAGGACGACTGGGCCGACCCGGTGGGCGCCCTTGCCTCGCTGGCGCTCCCCGTCGCCACGGTCGCGCTGGTCATGTCCGCCTCCCTGATCCGCTACGTGCGCTCCGCCGCCCTGGACGTCCTGGACAGCGACTACCTGAGGACGGCCAGGGCGCTGGGCTGCTCGCTGCCCGGGGCGATGTGGCGGCACGGTCTGCGCAACGCCGCGGTGCCCGTCGTGTCGGTCCTCGGCCTCGAACTCGCGACCACCTTCCTGGGCGCCGTCGTCGTCGAGAGCGTGTTCGCCCTGCCCGGACTCGGCAGCATGCTGGTCAGGGCGTTCGCACAGCACGACTACCCGGTGATCCAGGGCGTCCTGGTCGTCGGCACCCTCGCCGTCCTGCTGGCCGGCCTCCTCGCCGACACGGCCCAGCGGATCATCGATCCGCGGTTGCGCGACACCGCGGGCGGAGGCCGATGGTGAGCGCCCGGCGCGAACCGAAACCGATGGCGAGCGCCCGACGCGGGCGGAGGCCGATGGCGAACGCCCGGCGCGAACGGGATCCCGGCACGAAACGCCGGGTGCGCTCCCGCACCCTCGCCGCCGGCTGCGCCCTGGTCGGCGCGGTCGCCCTGACGGCGCTCGTCTCACTGGTCTGGCTCCCCTACGACCCGGCCGACACCTCGGGAGGGCGGCTCGCCCCTCCCGGAGCGGCCCACCCGCTCGGCACCGACAGGCTCGGCCGGGACCTGCTGACCCAGGTGATGATCGGGGCCCGGATCGCCCTGGCGGCCGGGCTGGGGGCGACCGCGGTCGGCGGCGTGCTCGGCGTCGCCGCCGGGCTGGCCGGCGGGTTCGCCACCCGCTGGCTGGACGACGCCTTCGCGGTCCTGTCCGACATCCTGATCGCCTTTCCCGTCCTGCTCCTGGCCATGCTCATGGTCGCCGCCCGGCAGGCCTCCCTCGGCCCCGCGATCCTGGCGATCGGCCTGGCGATGTCCGTCACCGTCGCCCGGCTGACCCGGATACTGGTCAAACGGGTGCTGGCTCAGGACTTCATCACGGCGGCGCGCACCTCGGGCACGTCCTGGCCCCGGATCACGGTCGAGCACGTGCTGCCGAACATCTGGCCCACGCTCCTGGTGAGCCTGGCGCTGCACCTGGGCGTGGCCGTGCTCGCCGAGGCGACCCTCTCCTACCTGGGGCTGGGCGCGGCTCCGCCGAACGCCTCCTGGGGCCGCATGCTGCGGGAGGCCCAGACGACGGCGTTCACCGCCCCGGTCGGCGTCATCGCGCCCGGCGTGCTGCTGGCCGTACTCGTCATCGGCGCGAACCTGGTGGCCGACGGGGTCCGGGACGTCGCGGACCCGGCCAGGAGGAGGTCATGACGGACCTGCTGGCGGTCGACGGGCTGGGCGTGCGCTCGGCGACCGGCCGCGCGCTCGTCTCCGGCCTGTCCTTCTCGATGCGCGCGGGCGACCGGCTCGGTCTCGTCGGCGAGTCGGGCTCGGGCAAGACGCTGACCGCGCTGGCGATCGCGGGCCTGCTGCCCGCCGGGATGACGGCGTCCGGCAGCGTCGTGCTGGACGTCCCCGGCCTGTCCCGGACCGAGGTCGTCGGGGCGGCGGAGCGGCGCCTGAACCGGCTGCGCGGACGGGGCGTGACCGTCGTCTTCCAGGAACCCCTGGCCGCGCTGGACCCGCTGATGCCGGTCGGCCGCCAGGTCGCCGGACCGCTCCGGCGCCGGTCGGGGCTGCGCGGCGCCGCCCTGCGCCGCGCGGTCCTCCGGGCGCTGGCCGAGGTACGGCTGGCCGACCCGGAGCGGATCGCCGGGGCCTACCCGCACGAGATCTCCGGCGGGCAGCGGCAGCGGGTCGCGATCGCGATGGCCCTCGCCTGCGAACCGGCGCTGCTGATCGCCGACGAGCCCACCTCGTCCCTCGACGTGACGGTGCAGGCCGAGGTGCTGGCGCTGCTCGGCGACCTGGTCGGCGCGCGGGGCACGGCCCTGCTGTTCATCGGCCACGACCTCGGGGTCGTCACCGGCGTCGCGGACAGGCTCCTGGTGATGAAGGACGGCGCGGCCGTCGAGTCGGGGACCGCGCGGGCCATCACGTGCGAGCCGTCCCACCCCTACACCCGCGAGCTGGTGGCCGGTGCCCGCCGGCTCGACGACGCGCTGGGCGGGATGCTCCGTTGACCCCTCCCCTCCTGGAGGCCCGCGGTGTGGGCTTCGCGCACCGCGGCGGACCGCCCGTGCTCACCGACGTGTCGGTCTCCGTCGACGCCGGGGAGAGCGTGGCGCTGGTCGGTGAGTCCGGTGCGGGCAAGAGCACCCTGGTGCGCCTGCTGCTCGGCCTGGGCAGGCCCGGCAGCGGCCGGATCCTCTTCGAGGGAGCCGACCTCTCCCCGCGGGACCGGCGGTTCCGGCGCGCGGTCCAGCCCGTGTTCCAGGATCCCTACTCCTCCCTCGACCCCCGGCAACGGGTGGACAGGATCGTCTCCGAGCCGCTCCGCTCGCTCGGCCTGCTCCCCGGCAGGACACGACGCGCCGAGCGGGAGCACCGGGTCGCGGAGGCGCTGCGCGCGGTCGGGCTGCCCGGGGAGGCCGCGCGCCGCTACCCGCACGAGTTCTCCGGCGGACAGCGGCAGCGCATCGCCATCGCGCGGGCGATCGTCTGCCGTCCCCGGATCCTGCTGGCGGACGAACCGGTCAGCGCGCTGGACGTCTCCACCCGGGTCCGCCTCATCGACCTGCTGGCCCGGCTGCGGGAGGAGCACGGCCTGGGGATGCTGGTCGTCTCGCACGACCTCGCCGTGGTGGCGGCCCTGTGCCGGCGTGTCGCGGTGCTGGAGCGCGGGCGGATCGTGGAGCAGGGGGATACCGCCGCCGTACTCGGTTCCCCCCGCCATCCCTATACGCGGCGGCTCGTCGCCGGCGTGCCGAGACTGCCTCCCCGCGCCTGACCGGGTCGCCTCCGTGCTCCCGGCCGGGCGCGGTGACCGTCCGGGAGCGGTGGCCGTCCGGTCGGCGCGCTCGACGCCGCCGGACGATCTCGAGGTTTCAGGCGTTCGACGCCCTCGGCGTTCTCAGGCGCCTCGACGTTCTCAGGCGCCCTGGCTTCGACGCCCTCGGCGTTCTCAGGCGTCCTTGATGTCGCAGAGCACCGCGCCGGAGGTCACCGTCTGCCCCACCTGCGCGCCCAGCCCGGTCACCGTGCCCGCCTTGTGCGCGGTCAACGGCTGCTCCATCTTCATCGCCTCCAGCACCACGATCGTGTCCCCGGCCGCGACCACGTCACCGTCGGCCGCCACCACCTTCACGATCGTCCCCTGCATCGGGCTCACCAGCGCATCCCCGCCGACGGCCTTCTTCGCCGCGCCGCCGCCCCCGCGCCGCCGCGGCGGCGCGGCCGAGGAAGCACGGCCCGCTCCCGTAGCGGGCAGGCCCAGACCGGCCGGGAGCACGACCTCCAGCCGCTTGCCGCCCACCTCGACCGTGATCCGCTCCCGCTCGCCCGCCTCCCCGGCCGCCGCATCGGCGGCAGGCCCGGCGTACGGCGCGATGGTGTTGGCGAACTCGGTCTCGATCCACCGCGTGTGCACCGCGAACGGCTCATCCCCCACCGGCGCGAACGCCGGGTCCTCCACCACCGCCCGGTGGAACGGCAGCACGGTCGGCATGCCGTCGATGGTGAACTCGGCCAGGGCCCGGCGGGCGCGCTGCAGCGCCTGCTCCCGCGTGGCGCCGGTCACGATCAGCTTGGCCACCAGCGAGTCGAACGCCTGCGGCACGGTCATCCCGGTCTCGTACCCGGCGTCCAGCCGCACGCCCGGCCCCGACGGGGTCCGCATCGCGGTGATGGTGCCCGGGGCGGGCAGGAAACCCCGCCCGGCGTCCTCGGCGTTGATCCGGAACTCCAGGGAGTGCCCGCGCAGCACCGGATCGCCGTAGCCGAGCTCCTGGCCGTCGGCGATCCGGAACATCTCCCGGACCAGGTCGATGCCGGCGACCTCCTCGCTGACCGGGTGCTCGACCTGCAGCCGGGTGTTGACCTCCAGGAACGAGATCGTGCCGTCTTGACCGACGAGGAACTCACACGTGCCCGCGCCGACGTAGCCGGCCTGGCGCAGGATCGCCTTGGAGGAGGTGTACAGCAGCTCCAGCTGCTGGTCGGTCAGGAACGGGGCGGGGGCCTCCTCCACGAGTTTCTGGTGGCGGCGCTGCAGCGAGCAGTCGCGGGTGGAGACCACCACGACGTTGCCGTGGGCGTCGGCCAGGCACTGGGTCTCCACGTGCCGGGGCCGGTCCAGGTAGCGCTCGACGAAGCACTCGCCGCGGCCGAAGGCGGTCACCGCCTCGCGTACCGCCGACTCGTACAGCTCGGGGATCTCGGCCAGGGTGCGGGCGACCTTGAGGCCGCGGCCGCCGCCGCCGTAGGCGGCCTTGATCGCGATGGGCAGGCCGTGCTCGGTGGCGAAGGCGACGACCTCGTCCGCGTCGGAGACGGGGTCGGGGGTGCCGGCGACCAGGGGGGCGCCGACGGCCTGGGCGATGTGGCGCGCCTGCACCTTGTCGCCGAGTGCGGTGATCGCGGCGGGGGGCGGGCCGATCCAGGTCAGGCCGGCGTCGAGGACGGCCTGGGCGAAGGCGGCGTTCTCGGCGAGGAAGCCGTAGCCGGGGTGGACGGCGTCGGCGCCGCTTCGGGTGGCGACGGCGAGGAGTTTGGTGATGTCGAGGTAGGTCTCGGCGGGGCTGTGGCCGTCCAGTGCGTAGGCCTCGTCGGCGACGCGGACGTGCAGGGCGTCGCGGTCGGGGTCGGCGTAGACGGCGACGCCGGTCAGGCCGGCGTCCTTGCAGGCGCGGGCGATTCGCACGGCGATCTCACCGCGGTTGGCGATCAGGACTCTGCGGATCACGGCGCCCGCCTCCCCGCCGTCCAGGAACGCGGCGACCGGTAGCCGTGCGGCTTCCAGCGGGGCGCGGGCGGGAGCGCGCGGGCGTCCTCCCCGTCCCGGCCCGCGGCCGTCCGGTACAGCACGCAGATCAGTGCGGAGAGTTCCTCCGGCGTCGGGTCTCCCGCCACGACGCGCAGTATGCGGTCGTCCATCACATCGGGGGGTTTCCGTGCTTGCGCTCGGGCGCGGGGACGTGCTTGGCCTCCAGCAGCCGGAGCGAGCGGACCAGGGTCGCCCTGGTCGTGCGGGGATCGATGACGTCGTCCACCAGCCCTCGTTCCGCGGCGTAGTAGGGATGCATGAGGGTCCTCCTGTAGTCCTCGACCCGGACGGCGCGCTGCGCGGCGGGGTCGGCGGCGGCGGCGATCTCCCGGCGGAAGACGACGTTGGCCGCCCCCTCCGCGCCCATCACCGCGATCTCGTTCGTGGGCCAGGCGAAGGAGAGGTCGGCGCCGATCGACCGGGAGTCCATCACGATGTAGGCGCCGCCGTACGCCTTGCGCACGATCACCTGGATGCGCGGGACGCTCGCCGCGCAGTAGGCGTACAGCAGCTTGGCGCCGTGCCGGATGATCCCTCCGTGCTCCTGGTCGGCTCCCGGCAGGAAGCCCGGGACGTCGACGAGGCTCACCAGGGGGATGTTGAACGCGTCGCACATCTGGATGAAGCGGGCGCCCTTCTCCGACGCCTTGATGTCCAGCACGCCCGCCAGGTGGGCGGGCTGGTTCGCCACGACTCCCGTCACCCGGCCGTCGAAGGCGGCCAGCCCGCAGATGAGGTTGGGCGCCCAGCCAGCGTGGAACTCGAAGAACTCCCCGTCGTCCACGATCTCCGCGATCAGCCGGGACATGTCGTAGGACTGCGTGGGGTCGGCGGGCACCAGGTCCAGGAGCGCGTCGTTGACCCGGTCGGGCGGGTCCGCGGAGGCGATCCGCGGAGGCAGCTCCCTGTTGTTGGCGGGCAGCAGGGAGAGCAGGTGGCGCACGTCCTCCAGGCACGAGACCTCGTCGGGGTAGACGAACCCGGCCACACCGGAGAGGGCGCCGTGCACCTGCGCGCCGCCCAGCGCGTTGTGGCTGATGTCCTCACCCGTCACCGCCCTGACGACGTCGGGACCCGTGATGAACATCTGGGCGGTGTCCTGCACCATGAACACGAAATCGGTGAGGGCCGGCGAGTAGGCCGCCCCGCCCGCGCACGGCCCGAGCATCACGCTGATCTGCGGGATCACTCCGGAGGAGCGCACGTTGCGCTGGAAGATGCCGCCGTAACCGGCCAGTGCCGTGACGCCTTCCTGGATCCGCGCGCCCGCCCCGTCGTTCAGGCTGATCAGCGGCACGCCCGCGGCCTCGGCGAGGTCCATCGTCTTGTGGATCTTCTCGGCGTGCGCCTCGCCCAGCGCCCCGCCGAAGATCCGGAAATCGTGGGCGTACACCATCACGTCGCGCCCGTGGACACGTCCCCACCCGGCCACCACGCCGTCGGTGTGCGGGCGGCGCCGTTCCAGGCCGAAGCCGGTCGCGCGGTGCCTGCGGAACGCCTCGACCTCCACGAACGAGCCGTCGTCCAGGAGCACGTCGAGCCGTTCCCGCACCGTCAGCTTGCCCTTGGCGTGCTGCCTGGCCGTGGCCTCCCGGTCGGGGCCCTCGTGGACGCTGTCCCGGAGCAGCTCCAGTTCCGTCACCCGGTCGCGCATCGACTCCCGCGGCAGACCGTCGACCCGGACCGGGACGGCTCTGATCTCTTTCTCTACACGCATGCGGGTCTCCTCAACGCTGCGAATAGATCACACGGTAGGAAGGAGGAGAGACCGGTCACACCCCTAGCCGCCCCGTACCGGGGCCGTCCGTCCGCGGGCCCCTCAGGCGCACGAACCGAAATAGGTCGAATAGGCGGACGGGGAGAGCGTCACCTGGATCCGGTAGGAATGCGCCGCGTCCGCGATCCGGAACATGACGCTTATCTCCGGGTAGACGGCGCTCAGCCCGAGGCCGGCGAAGTAGTGGTCGCTGTCGAAGGCGATCCGGAACAGACCACGTTCGAAATCCATGCCGCTCCAGTCGTCGACACAGCCCCTGCTGTCGGTCTCGGCGCCGGCCACCACCGTCCAGACGTCGTCGACGACCTGCTCCAATCGCGCCCGCACTCCGGCGGCCGAACGCCCATACACACCATCCAACGCCTGCACGGTAATGCTCATCTCTAGTGGAACACCAATCTGCCGGAGCCTGCGGCTACGGACCGGCTCGCGAAAAGGCCCGGGATCCTCCCAGGCGTCACCGGAGGCGACGGGGCTCGCCGGTCAGGCCCTCCGGCCAGCGTGCCCGATCCCGCTATCAGGAGGGCTTCGCACTGCTATCCACGGGCGGCTCCCGGTTGTGCGGACGCCTTGAGCTGCTCTG
The DNA here is from genome assembly GCF_015711595.1 of Planomonospora sp. ID91781. Lineage (NCBI taxonomy): Bacteria > Bacillati > Actinomycetota > Actinomycetes > Streptosporangiales > Streptosporangiaceae > Planomonospora > Planomonospora sp. ID91781. The sequence continues at coordinate 2,527,761 of NZ_JABTEY010000002.1, forward strand.
ATGGCACGGTAGAAGCGATCGGATACCGGGCGGATGGCGGGGTTTCCTAGATTCGGGACAACAACAGCGGCGGCCCGCTCCCCTGGCCGCGCGAGTCGACGACAAGAGGTCGAAGATGAAAAAGAACGTCCGCACCCGGATCATCCGAATCGCCGCCGCCGCGGCCTTCCTCACCGTGGTGACCATTCCCGCGAGCGGTGCGGCCGCTGCTTCCGCCCCGGCCCCGGCCGGCCCCGCCTACTGCTGCTCCCCCTGGCCGTGATCTGCAATTCAATCGCCCCGGTATTTCATTCCGTGAAACACCGCCGGAACCACGGATATAATCTTCGGAAAAAACGGTGTGCCGGGTGACGGTTTCGCCGGGGACGGAATTCCGTCTTCGCCGGCGGCTACCCGCTGACGGGAAGTCGCGATGACAGGGTTCTTTTCCGATCATTACTCAGCGTTGTCAGACCCGGGCGGGATGGCGGGAGTCCACAGGATCCGCCGCCGCCTTCCCCCCGGACGTCGCGCCGCGGCGGCGCACCCGCCCCGCCCCGCACCCGGACTCTCGTCACGGAGAGTGATCGATCTCGGTTGCGGGGCCGGTCCGCCCGGCCGGGCCGAACGAAGGTGAAACCGCAATATTCCACGACGCAACCAATAGGCGCGGCGCCCGCTTCACCGTCCCGCCCCGGCGCCCGTCGGCCTTTGACAACCCCTCTGAACTCGTCCGACACGACATCAACCGGGTTGTGCTGGCGTACATAGCACCTAACAAGTAATATTCTCCGCGAAAGCTGTTAAAGCGCGTACGGCCTCTCCTGCACGGTGATCCATCCACCATGCGGGGGAGATCCACACGGGATGAGCGCTGCACTTCACCACCCGTCGAGCAGTGAGAACTGCGCGCACGGGCGGGGGAAGCTTTCCTCAAGGAGAAATGCGGGTGGAGTTTCACATTCTGGGCCCTCTTGAGGCCACTCTCAACGGCCAGAGGGTGGACCTCGGGGGCGCCAGGCAGCAGACCGTGCTCGCCGTACTCCTCCTGGACGCCAACCGCGCCGTCACCGTCGGGCGGCTCATGGAGGCGATCTACGGTGACGACCCGCCGACGACGTCGCGGGCCCAGATCCAGATCTGCATCTCCACGCTCCGGCGGCTGCTCGCCTCCCACGGCAGCCCCGACATGATCTCCACGCAGTCTCAGGCCTACTCCGTCCAGGTCCCCGACGACCGGCTCGACTCCCGCCGCTTCGAGAACCTCGTCCTGCGGGCGCGGCACGCCCGCAAGGAGAGCGACCGCGAGGGGGCCGTCACCCACTACCGGGAAGCGCTCTCCCTGTGGCGCGGGCCCGCGCTGGACGGCATCGAGAGCAGGCTCGTCCAGTCCGCCGCGAGTCGGCTCGACGAGCACTGGATCTCCACCACGGAGGACTGCATCGACCTCGAGCTGGACCTCGCCCGCCACCACGAGGTGGTCGGCGAGCTCGCCGCGCTCACCGAGCGCCATCCGCTCCGCGAGCGGCTGCGCGCCCAGCTGATGATCGCGCTGTACCGCTCGGGCCGGCAGGCCGAGGCGCTGCAGGTCTACCGCAGGGCCAGGCAGGTGATGATCGACGAACTGGGACTGGAGCCCAACGAGCGGCTCCAGCAGCTGGAGCACGCCATACTCACCTCCGATTCGAGTCTCGACCTGCCGGTGCAGCCCGTGCTGCTCACCCCCGAGACCCCGTCCGCCGTCCCCCGCCTCCTGCCCACCGACATCGCCGACTTCACCGGGCGGACCAAGCAGATCGACGACATCCGGCAGCGCCTGACGGCCTCCGTCGAGGACCGCTCCAGCTTCGCCGTGCCGATCATCGTCCTCGTCGGCAAGCCCGGGATCGGCAAGAGCACGATCGCGGTGCACGTGGCCCACTCCGTCGTCGAGGAGTACCGCGACGGCCAGCTCTTCGCCGACCTGCACGGCGGCGCCTCCCGCCCGGTCGGCCCGATGGAGGTGCTCGAACGGTTCCTGCGCGCGCTCGGGGTGGTCGGCACCGCGGTCCCCGACGGCCTGGAGGAACGCGCGGAGATGTACCGCGCCCTGCTCGCCGACCGCCGGATGCTCATCGTGCTGGACGACGTGGGCAACGAGGGCCAGGTCCTGCCGCTGCTCCCCGGCAGCCCCGCCTCCGCCGTCATCGTCACCAGCCGGAGCAGGCTCACCGGCCTGGCCGGCGCCGTCCACGTCAACGTCGACGTCTTCGACTCCGCCCAGGCTATGGACCTGCTCGCCCGCATCGCCGGGGCCGACCGGGTGCAGTCGGAGACGGGGGCCGCCACGGCGCTGGCCAGGCTCTGCGGGCGGCTGCCGCTGGCCCTGCGCATCGCGGGCGCGAGACTCTCCGCACGTCCTCACTGGAGCATCGGGCAGCTGGTCGAGCGGCTCGAGGACGAGACCCGCAGGCTCGACGAGCTCAAGCACGGCGAGATGGGCATCCGGGCGAGCATCTCGCTCACCTACGAGAGCGTCGGCGAGGAGGCGCGGCGGCTCTTCCGGCGGCTGGCGGTCCTGGAGTCGCAGGTGTTCTCCGCCTGGGTCGGCGCCGCGCTGCTGGAACGGCCGCTGCCCGAGGCGCAGGACCTGCTGGACGACCTGGCGGACGCGCAGCTGGTCGAGCCCACCGGGACCGGGCAGGGCGTGCACACCCAGTACCGGTTCCACGACCTCATCCGGGTGTTCGCCAGGGAGCGCCTCGCCATCGAGGAACCGGCCGCCGAGCGCAGCGCGGCGCTCGCCCGGGTGCTCGGCGGCCTGCTCTCCCTGGTGGACGCGGCCCGCCGCCGCGAGTACGACAACCGCATGCTGATCTCCAGCACCACCGCCGTCTGGTCGCCCCCGGAGAAACTCGTCGACCAGCTGGTCGCCGCACCGCTCGACTGGTTCGAGCGCGAGCGCCCCATCCTCGTCTCCGGCATCCGGCAGGCCGCGCAGGCGGGTTTCAGCGAGATCTGCTGGGGGCTCGCCATCGGTGCGGCCACCTTCTTCGAGTCCCGGGTCTATCTGGACGACTGGAGGGAGACCCAGCAGATCGCGCTCTCCACCGCCCGCCAGGCCGGGGACGTGCGCGGCCAGGCCGCCATGCTGTACTCGATGGGCTCGCTCGCCAGCACCGAGCAGCGGTTCGACAACGCCCGCCGCGACTTCGAGGCGGCGGTCAGGTTGTTCGAGGAGATCGGCGACGACCAGGGCGTCGGCATGACCATCGCCAACGTCGGCTACCTCGACCGGATGAGCGGCCGGCTGGAGAGCGCCGCCGCCCGCTACGAGCAGGCCCTGGAGATCCTCCGCCGGACCGGCGACCAGACCACCCCCATCTTCGTGCTGCACAACCTGGCGCAGGTCAGGCTGGAGTGCGGTGACTCCGGCGGCGCCAAGCGGCTGCTCACCGAGGCGCTGCACCTGGTCCGGGGCGGTGTGAGCAGGAGGACCGAGGCGCAGGTGCTGCACCGGATGGGCCACACCTGCCTGCAGGCGGACGAGCCCGTCCTGGCGGTGGAGGCGTTCGGCCAGGCGCTGGAGGCCGTCCGCGAGATCGGCGACTCCACCGGGGAGACCTACATCCTGTACGGCCTCGGCATCGCGCGGATGCGGCAGGGCGACCTCGCCGAGGCGGGCAGCTCGCTGCGGTACGCGCTGATGCTGGCCAACGCCTCCGGTGAGCGGCTCGCGAAGGGGCGGACCCTGGCGGGCCTGGGCGAGCTGGCCCTGTCGGAGGAGAGCCCGGCGGAGGCCGTGGGCTACCTCCGGCAGGCGCTCTCGCTGTTCGGCACGATGAGCATCCCGCTCGACGAGGCGCACGCCCTCGGCATGCTCAGTGACGCGCACGCCGCGCTGGGGGACTCCGCGGAGGCCCGCACCACCCTGGCCGAGGCGTTCTCGGTGATCGACCGGATCGACCCGCCCGCCGCCCACCGCCTGCGCGTCCAGCTCACCGACCGCGTCCGGGAGCGGCGGCCGCACCCCGGGCCGTCCCCCTACACGGAGACCGGCGCCCCCTGACCGGGTCCGGCGCCCCCGTGATGTCGGCCGGGGGCGTTCTTCCCCGGCCGCACGGCCCCTACGCTCGCTGGTGTGACCGCTATCGAGAGAACGGGTGGCCGGCTGCTCGCGATCAGCGACCTCCACATCGCCCACGAGGAGAACCGGAAGGTCCTCGACGGACTGCTGCCGGATTCGGACGACGACTGGCTGCTGGTCGCCGGGGACGTCGGCGAGTTCACCGCCGACGTCGAGTGGGCGCTCCGCCTCCTCAAGGAGCGGTTCTCCACCGTGGTCTGGACGCCGGGGAACCACGAGCTGTGGACGCTGCGCGACGATCCGGTCCAGTTGCGCGGTGAGGCCCGCTACCGCCACCTGGTCGAGATGTGCCGGCGGATCGGCGTGATCACCCCCGAGGACCCGTATCCCGTCTGGACCGGGCCCGGCGGCCCGGTGACCGTCGCCCCCCTGTTCCTGCTGTACGACTACAGCTTCCGCCCGGCGGGGCTGTCGCAGCGGGAGGCGATGGAGTGGGCGCACGAGACGGGGGTGGTGTGCACGGACGAGTTCTTCCTCCATCCGGACCCCCATCCCAGCAGGGAGGCCTGGTGCCGGGCACGGGTCGAGGAGACCGAGCGCCGCCTCGCCGCCCGCACGCCCGGCATCCCGACGGTCCTGGTCAACCACTTCCCGCTGAACGCCGAGCCCACCCGGGTGCTGCGCCATCCGCAGTTCGCCCAGTGGTGCGGCACCGAGCTCACCCGGGACTGGCATCTGCGGCACGACGCCCGCGCCGTCGTCTACGGCCATCTGCACATCCCGCGGACCACCTGGCACGACGGGGTCCGGTTCGAGGAGGTCTCCCTCGGCTACCCGCGGGAGTGGCGCCGGTGGGACCGGCCCGGCTCGCCGTTGAGAACGGTGCTCCCCGTCCGGGGCGCGTGACCGGGACCGGCCGGAACAGGGGTCCGCGGCACCCGAATAGGGGGTCGTCCGCCTGGAGGCAGAGGCCTCCCTTATGGCTCAATGGAGAGCACCGAGAATGCGATTCCACATGCCTTTCCGACGCCGCTGGCCGACCGGGCTGACTCGCGGTGAACGGCACAGAGAGGATGCCGCACGAGCATGACAGACACGAACGTCGACACCAGTCCCTGGATCAGGCGGTTCCATCCCGCACCGGACGCCGGCGCCCTCCTGGTCTGCCTCCCCCACGCGGGCGGGTCCGCCCCGTTCTTCTTCCCCGTCTCCAGGGCGCTGTCGCCCTCGGTGGACGTGCTGGCGGTGCAGTACCCCGGCAGGCAGGACCGCCGCGGCGAGCGGTGCGTGGACGACCTGGACGAGCTGGCCGACCTGGTGACGCGGGAACTGCGGCCCGGGCTCGACCGCCCTGTCGCGCTCTTCGGCCACAGCATGGGCGCCACCCTGGCGTTCGAGGTCGCCAGGAGGCTCGAAGCCGAGGGCACCGTGCCGCTCGCCCTGTTCGCCTCCGGCCGGCGCGCGCCGTCCCGCCACCGCGAGGAGCGGGTGCACCTGACCGACGACGCCGGCCTCATCGCCGACCTGAAGCGGCTGAGCGGCACCGACGCCCAGGTGCTCGGCGACGACGAGATGCTGCAGGCGATCCTGCCGGCGGTGCGCAGCGACTACAAGGCGGCGGAGACCTACCGCTACCGGCCGGGCCCCCGGTTGAGCTGCCCGATCATCGCCCTCACCGGAGACGCCGACCCCCACGTGACCATGGCCGAGGCCGAGGCCTGGGGGGAGCACACGGACGCCGCGTTCACCCTGCGCGTGTTCCCTGGCGGCCACTTCTATCTCAGCTCCCACGCCGCAGCGGTGATGAGGGAGATCACGGACCACATCTCGGGCCGGGCCGCGCGCCCGCGGCAGGACGTACGGAGGGAACACCAGTGATGACCTCGGAGATCGACGACATCGTCCGTCTCGACGGCGTGCAGAAGGTCTACGGCAGGGGCAGCGGCACCGTGACGGCGCTCGCCGGGGTCACCGCGGCCTTCGGCCGCGGCACCCTCACCGCCGTCATGGGCCCGTCCGGATCGGGCAAGAGCACCTTCCTTCACTGTGCGGCCGGACTTGACCGTCCCACGTCAGGATCGGTCAGGTTCTCCGGGGAGGAGATCACCGGGCTCGACGAGGTCGCGCTGACCAAGCTGCGCAGGGAGCGGATCGGCTTCATCTTCCAGTCGTTCAACCTGCTGCCCTCGCTGGACGTGGTGCAGAACATCACCCTGCCGCTGAAGCTGGCGGGCCGCACACCCGACTCCGCGCTCGTCTCCGACGTGATCGCGCGAGTCGGGCTCGCCGACCGCAGGCACCACCGGCCGGCCGAGCTCTCCGGCGGCCAGCAGCAGCGGGTGGCGATCGCGCGGGCACTGGTCACCCAGCCTGCGGTGATCTTCGCTGACGAGCCGACGGGCGCGCTGGACACCCGTACCGCGCTGGAGGTGCTCGACCTGCTGCGCGACTCCGTCACCCGGGCCGGCCAGACCGTCATCATGGTCACCCACGACCCGGTGGCGGCGTCCTACGCCGACCGCGTCGTGTTCCTCGCCGACGGCCGGCTCACCGACGAGCTGCACCGCCCGACCGCCGAGGCGGTGGCGGACCGGATGACCCGCCTCGGCGCCTGGGACGCGCGTCCGGTGGGGGGGCGGCGCTGATGCTCGGCATCGCCTTGAGCAGCCTGCGGCACCGCGGGAGCGCCTTCATGGCCGCCTTCGTGGCCATGCTCCTGGGCGCCGCGGTCGTCTCCGCCTGCGGCGGCCTGATGGAGACGGGCATCCGGCTCGCCATACCGCCCGACCGCCTGGCCGCCGCCTCGGTCGTGGTGACCGGCGACCAGTCCTACGAGATCCCCCAGGCCGCACCCGCCGCGAAGAGCGCGGGCGGCGAGGAGGACGAGGAAGAAGAGGAGGAGGAGTCCGAGTGGGTCACGCTCCCCGAGCGCGTCCGGCTCGACGCCGGCGTGGCCGACAAGATCGCGGCCGTGCCCGGCGTCGCCAGGGCGATCGGTGACGTGTCCTTCCCCGCCGCGGTGGCGGACGGCCTCCGGGCGACCGGGCACGGCTGGGGGTCGGCGGAGCTGACGCCCTACACGGTCAGCAGCGGCACGCCGCCGACCCGGCCGGGCGACGTCGTGCTCGACGCGGGACTGGCCGCCGAGGCCTCGGTCGGAACCGGTGACCAGGTGCGGATCTCGGCCGGCGGGACCACCGGCACCTACCGGGTGAGCGGCCTCGTCACACCCCCCGACGACCGGGAGGTCGCGGAGGCGCCCGTGTTCTTCCTCTCCGCCGACGTGCAGAACCTCACCGGCCGCGGCGGGAAGGTGGACGCCGTCGGCGTCCTGGCCGCGGCGGGCGTCGACGCTGAGGAGCTCGGCGAGCGCGTCCGGACGGCGCTCGCCGGCCAGGGCGCGGTGGTGCTCACCGGCGACGAGCGCGGCAGGGCCGAGTTCCTGGAGTCGGCGGTCAGCAGCGAGAGCCTGATCACCCTGGCGGGGGTGTTCGGCGGGCTGCTGATCATCGTCGTGATCTTCGTGGTGGCCAGCACCCTGGGGCTCTCCGTCCACCAGAGGCAGCGCGAGATGGCGCTGCTGCGCGCGATCGGCACGACCCCCGGCCAGGTCCGCCGGCTGGTGCTGGGTGAGGCGATGGTGATGGCCGTGTTCGCCGCGGCGCTGGGCAGCGTGCTCGGCCCCTACCTCGGCGGCTGGCTGTTCGACCGGCTGGCCGGCGCCGGCATGGTGCCGGAGAAGGTGGTGTTCCACCAGGGCTGGATCCCCGCCCTGATCGCGGTGAGCGTGTCCCTGGTCACCTCGTTCGCGGCGGCTCTGGTGGCCGCCAGGCGCGCCGCGCTGGCCAAGCCGACGGAGGCGCTCGCCGACGCCGCCCTGGAACCCGTCAAGATCGGCTGGTTCCGCCCCGTCCTGGCGGTGATCTGCTTCGCCGGCGGCATCGCGCTGGCCATGGTGACCATGCTGGTCATGGAGGGTCCGCAGGCGGCCGCCACGGCGGGACCCGCGGTGCTGCTGTGGGCCATCGCGCTGGCGCTCCTGTCCCCCGTCATCACGAAGGGGATGGTCGCCGTGCTGAGCGGGCCGTTCCGCCGGATCTCCGCGCCGTCCGGCGAGCTCGCGGTGACCAACGCGCGGACCCGGATCGTCCGGGTGGCCGCCGCGGTGACTCCGATCATGCTCGCGACCGGGGTGGCCACCGCCAACCTCTACGTCCAGACCACCCAGGTCGCCGCGGGCGAGCGTGCCTTCGTCGAGAGCCTGCGGGCCGACGCCGTGGTGACCTCTCCGAGCGGAGGTCTCGCCCCCGGACTGCTGGACCGGGTCCGTGCCGTCCCCGGGGTCACCGCCGCGTCGGAGTTCGTCACCAGCACCGGCTTCGTCGAGAGCCCGTACGACGCCGGCACGCCCGAGGACGGCTGGCAGCTGCGCGGGGCCACCGCCGAGGGCGCGGCCCAGACCATGGCCATGACCGTCGCCTCCGGTGCGATCACCGATCTCCGGGGCGACACCGTGGCGCTGACGGCCGAGCACGCGCGGCGCCTGTCCCGGAAGGTGGGGGACACGATCACGATGCGGCTGGGCGACCGCTCGCGGGTCGACCTCAGGATCGTCGCACTGCTGTCCGCGGGACCGGGCGCCGAGACCGTCGTGCTGCCCGCCCGTCTGCTCGCCGCCCACACCACGGCCGGCCTGCCCACCCAGATCCTGGTGCGCACCACGCCCGACGCCGACCTGGACCGGCTGTCCGAGGCCATCGGCGGGCTCGGTGCGCAGGTCTCCGGCCGGGACGCCCTGATCGCCGCCCACGGCGAGCAGGAGCAGACCCAGGCGTGGGTGAACTACCTGCTGGTAGGGATGATCATCGTCTACACCGCGATCTCGGTGGTCAACACCCAGGTGATGACCACGACCCAGCGCCGCAGGGAGTTCGGTCTGCAGCGGCTCACCGGGGCCACCCCGCGCCAGGTGATGGAGATGACGGGCGTGGAGGCCGCGCTGGTGGCGGTCATCGGCATCGTGCTCGGCACCTTCGCCTCCCTGGTCAGCCTGGTCCCCTTCAGCATCGCGGTCAGCGGCACCCCGGTGCCCTCCGGCCCGGTCTGGATCTACCTGGCCGTGGTCCTCATCGCCACCCTGCTCACCCTGGGCGCCACCTGGCTGCCCACCTGGCTGGCCATGCGCGTCCGGCCCGCCGAGGCCGCCGTCGCCGCGTACTGACGCCGGCCCCGTCCTTCGTCCCGCCCCGGGAACGGGCCGGGACCCGCACCGCGCCGCCGTGCTCCTGCACGGCGGCGCTTCCACGTGCCGGGGGTAGCGTGAACGGGTTGACCTCCTCCCCCTCGTAAACGAGGGGGATTCCAACCGTCACCGGTCGGGCTTCCTGCTTCACTGCCGATCGCCCGCCGAGGAGGAGTCCTCTTGAGGTCTTACATCAGCTCCACAGGCGTTTCACCTCTCCGCCGGCCCGGCGGCGAGGGTGTTTCTGATCGTTCGTTCGGCGGCTTGGTTGTCATCGCCGCCGAACACCCTACCGAACCGTGCGATGTCGTGCGGCGTTTTGACGGCGGTTCGCCTGGCGGCGAAACGCCTGCCCCTGTCCTGCTCCGCAGAGGTCCGATTCCTCCCCCGCCTGAAGGCAGGGGTCTCCTCGGAGGTTACTGATGAGCAAGCCGTACCTCGACCCGCCCGAGTGGTATGCGACCCTGCCGACGATCTACACGTCGGCGTGCATGCTGCAGGCCGACGAACTCGACGCCGCCGAGTTCTTCAGCTGGGAAGACGCCGCGGCACGGATGCCGGACAACACCGCGGCGCGCATCCCTGCCGCCCGCCGCGCCCGCAAGAACGCCCGCACGGTCTACCTGCCGGCCGACAGCGCCTTGTAACGGCCGCGGGCTTCCGCCGGCACGGCCGCGCGGGCGGAGGAGACGGTCCCGGGGGTCGCGGCCCGGAATCGCGGGCTGGGAGACGGCGGAGGCCGGGACCCCGTGAGGGCTCTCACGGGGTCCCGGCCTCCCGGCGGGTGGTGCGGCGGCTCAGTCGGCGACCGGGGCGGGCTCCGCTTCCACCCCTGCGGGCTCGGGTTCCGCCACGGCGGCCTCCTCCTTCTCACCGGCGTAGGAGATGTGGCGCAGCCGGAGGATCGCGAAGACGGCGGCGGCGAGGGCGACGCCGATGCCCACCGCGGCGCCGAGGTTGAGGGAGCCGGTGAACGCCTCCCGGGCCACGGCGAGCACCGTGGAGCCGTCCTCCGCGGGCAGCCGGGAGGCCGCCGCGGTCGCCGCGCCGACGGTCTCGTACGCGCCGGGCGGCACCTCCGCCACCGGCCCGGCGGAGAGTCCCGCGGCGAACTCCCGGCTGTAGACGGCGGCGCCGACGCTGCCGAAGAGCGCGATGCCGAAGGCTCCGCCGAGCTCCTGGAAGGTCCGCTGCAGCGCGGCCACCGAGCCCGCCTGCTCCTCCGGGGAGACCGAGACCACCATGTCGGTCAGCAGCGGGATGACGGTCGAGACGCCGACGCCGATGGCGGCGATCCCGCCGATGGTGAGCAGCAGGTCGCGCTCCAGCGTCAGCTGGGACATCGCGGTGAACCCGGCGGCGACGACGAGGAACGCGGCCGCGATCACGTAGGCCGGCCGCACCCGGCCGACCAGGCTCGCGGCGACCGGCGCGCAGACGCCGGTGAGGACGGGGATGACGAGGAACCACAGCCCGGCTTCCAGCGGCCCCATGGACAGCACCTCCAGGAGGTACTGCGTGCTGAACAGCCCGAAGCCGATCACGCAGAAGAAGGCGGTGAAGGTGAGCGCCAGGGCCGGGCCGAACCCCCGGTGGGCGAACAGCGCGGTGTCGATCATGGGGTGCGGCAGCCGCGCCTGCCTGACCACGAAGACCGCGGCCAGGGCCAGGCCCGCCGTCACGCCCGCCGCGGACAGGGCGCCGAAGCCGTTCGCGGTGATCTCCTTGAAGCCCCACACCAGGGCGAACACCGCGAGGAGGGAGAGCAGCGAGCTGAGCACGTCGAACCTCTCGGTCCGGACGCGGGGCAGCCGGAACTCCGGGACCAGCAGGGGGATCAGGACGAGCAGGACGGCGATCACCGGGATGTTGATCAGGAAGATCGAACCCCACCAGAAGCTGTTCAGCAGCAGCCCGCTGACGATCGGGGCGACGCTGACGCCCGCCGCCACGCCGACCGACCAGATGGCGATGGCCGAACGGCGCTGCCTCTCGTCGTGGAAGACGTTGCGCACCAGCGCCAGCGCCGACGGCATGAGGGTCGAGGCCGCGAGGCCCTGCACCGCGCGGGCCGCGATGAGCATCTCGGTGGTCGCGGCGAACGCGACCGCGGCGGAGGCCGCGCCGAAGACGGCCGAGCCGATCAGCAGCATGCGCCTGCGGCCGATGATGTCGCCGATGTTCCCCATCGTGATCAGGAACGCGGCGAGCACGAACCCGTAGATGTCGATCATCCACAGCTGCTGCGTGCTGCTGGGGTTGAGGTCTGCCGCCATGGACGGGACCGCGAAGTACAGCACGGTGATGTCCATCGAGACCACGAACGGCGGGAGTGTGAGCGCGGCCAGGGCGATCCATTCCTTGCGCCCCGCCTGCGGACTGGTTCCTGTCATGCCCTCACCATACGTTTGTAATAGACGCTTGTATATGACTTACGTATATATGGTTCCTTGTCTAAGACGCTTGTCTTAGACAAGGTAGGATCACCGCCATGGGACACCGCGACGACCTGCTCACCGGCGCCAAGCGCTGTCTGGTCGAAAAGGGATACGCCCGCACGACGGCACGGGACATCGTGGCCGCGTCCGGCACGAACCTGGCCTCCATCGGCTACCACTACGGATCGAAGGAGGCCCTGCTCAACAAGGCGCTCATCGAGGCCGTGGTGGAGTCGGGCGACGAGCTCGGACGGGCCGTCGCCGCCGAGGCGGACGCCGACCCCGGCGCCGACCCGGTCGGCCGCTTCCAGGCCGTCTGGACGCGGATCATCCAGGAGTTCTCCGACCACCACGAGCTCTGGGCGGCCAGCCTGGAGATCTTCGGCCAGGTCGACCGCGTCCCGGAGATCCGCCAGGCCTACGCCGACGCCATCCAGGAGGGCCGCGAGGGCATGGCGGCGATGTTCCGCCGCATGTCCCCGGAGACCGGCGCGGAGTCGTCGCCGGCGGTCGGCTCGTTCCTCCAGGCGCTGGCGACGGGTGTCATGGTGCAGTGGCTGGTCGACCCGGAGCGGGCCCCCACCGGGCCCGAACTGGCCGAGGCCTTCCGGACCCTGCTGGCCTGGCAGCGGGGCGCCGCGGCCGGCGAGGGCCCCGCGCCGGAGTGAGACCGGGCCTGCGGCGGGCGGGGCCGGGCCCGCGACCGCCCGGCCGTCACGGGTCACCCGCCCACCGCCGGCGTCCGGCCCGCCGCCTCGGCCGCCAGCCGCCCCCGGTCCACCTTCCGGTTGGAGTTCAGCGGGAACTCCCCGACGTGGCGGTACTCCCTCGGCAGCATGCCCTTCGGCAGGCTCCGCCGGAGCCTGCGGGCGAGCTCGACGGGCGGGGCGGGCACCCCGGTGTAGAAGACGACGAGCTCGGTGCCGTTGGGGCCGGGCCGGGTCACGGCGACGGCGTCCTCGACGCCGTCGCACGACCGGATCTCGTGTTCGACCTCGGCGAGCTCGACCCGCCAGCCCTGGATCTGCACCTGGGAGTCCAGGCGCCCCAGATAGAGCAGTTCCCCGTCCGCCAGGCGCCGGACCCGGTCCCCCGTGCGGTACCACGCACGCCCGTCGTGCTTGAGGAACCGGCCGTCGTCGTCCTCGGGGTCGAGGTAACCCGCCGTCATCTGCGGGCCGGTGACGCACAGCTCGCCCTCGTCCTCGGCGAACCCGCCGCCCTCGGCGAGCAGGAGGTGGTCGTGCCCCTCGTGCAGCGCGCCGATCGGCACGAGGCCGTTGACGCCCAGGTCCGCGGAGGTCTCCGGCGACCAGCGGTGCCCGGTGACGGTGACGGTGAGCTCCGTCGGCCCGTAGAGGTTCTCCACCGCCGAGGCGGGCGCCGCCGCCTGCCAGTCCGCGGCGTCGGCGCACCGCAGCGCCTCACCCGCGAAAAAACTCCACCGGAGCGTCGGGAAGGCGCCCGGGGCCAGGCCGCCCGTCTTGCGGGCGACGGAGATGCCGGCCGGGGTGGAGAACCACACGGTCATCCCCCGCTCGGCGAAGAAAGCCGGCAGGTCCCGGTAGGCCTGCGCGGGGACGGGGTGCACGCTCGCTCCGGCGCCCCAGGCGCAGAACATGTCGAACATCGCGCAGTCGAAGTTCAGGTCGAAGGTCTGCGAGAAGACGTCGTCCGGACGGAAGTCGTACCGCTCGTCGAGGAGCCCGAAGTAGTGGTGCGTGCTGCCGTGGGTGATCGGCACGCCCTTGGGACGCCCGGTCGAGCCGGAGGTGAACAGGACGTAGGCGACGTCGTCGGCGCGGACCCGCGCCGGGGCGTCGAGGGCGTCGCCGCCGGAGACCGGGACCGTGCGGAGCCGCGTCCCCGCGTCGCCGCCGGGCGCGACGACGGGGAGGTCCAGGGAGGTCTCCGCCAGGGCCGCGAGCCCGCGCCCGTCGGCCAGCACCACCGACGCCCCGGCCGCCCGGAGCATGCGCTCGGTGCGGACCGCGGGGAAGTCCGGGTTCAGCGGCACCACGGTGGCGCCGGTGTAGAGGGCCGCGAGGATGCCGACGTACGACTCGATCCCCTTGCCCGCCAGGACGCCGACGGCCCGCGGGGGTTCCGCGGGGGCCGCCAGGAGCGCGCCCGCCCACCGCAGGGCCAGCCGGTGGGCCTCCTCGTAGGAGACGGTCTCCGCGCCGGCGCGGACCGCCACCCGCCCGGGTGAGCCGGACAGCCCCCGGAGAAAGCGCTCATGTAATCCGCATCCGATTGTCTCCGTCATTCTTCCTCCGGGAGGACAAGGGTTAACAAGGGTTGCCGTTCATGCGGAGCCGGTTCTACCTTCACAGCGAAGAAGTCCGGCGCACAGCCCCTGGAAGATTCGGAGCCATCATGTTGGAGAAGCAGTTCGAGGAAATTCTGCGCAGACATCTGCCGTTCATCTCCGCGGATGATGAGATGACCTGGGAAAGCGACCTCCGCGATCTCGGCCTGGACTCCGTTGGGATGGTCGACCTGCTCTCCCAGCTGGAGGGCGAATACCAGGTCAGATTCGTGGACGAGGCACTGGAAATGGAGACCTTCGCCACGCCGGGAACGCTCTGGGGCGCCCTCTCCCGGCTGATCGGCACACCGGCCTGAGCGAACGCGCGGAAACGCCGCCCGGAGTCCGCGGACCCCGGGCGGCGTTCTCCGTCCGGTCCGGCCGCCCATTCAGCCCGCCGCCCTCAGGCTCCGCGGTCTCAGGGCGACCCGCGGGGTGACCGGCACGACCTCGAAGCTGGAGGTGGTGCACCGGACGCGCCCGAAGAGCGCGTCCGGACCGGACACGTAGAGTCTCCGCACGTTCAGCCGTCTGAGCCCCGCCACGGCGCGCGGCCACCGCACGGGCTCCACGAACCCGTCCAGCAGCATCTCCCGCACGCCCTCACCCGTGTCGAGCAGCCGGCCGTCCTGGTCGGCGACGACCGGGATCCGCGGGTCGGCGAACCGGAGCCCGCCGAAGACCTCGCGCTCGACCTCGTCCCGCAGCGGGGCCAGGGCCCTGGTGTGCATGGGCGGGTGCATGGTGTACAGGGGCATGCCCCCGGCGGCGCGCAGCCGCCCGGTCAGCCAGTCGAGCCGCCCCCGCTCCAGGGTGAGCATGTGGAAGTCGTCGTCGACGTGGCAGGACAGGTCGTACCACTCCCCGCGCTCGTCCAGCTCCCGGAGGATCCCGTCGAGCCGCTCCTGCGGGGTGCGCGCGAAGGACTGGGTCACCAGGTCGCGGTGGTCGCGGGCGGTGTGCTCCTCCAGGGCGCGCGCGCACCGCAGGACCATCAGCACGCCCTCCTCGAAGGTCAGCGCGCCGGAGTAGACGGCGGCCACCTTCCCGCCGAAGCTGGGGCCGACGCAGACCTCGGGCCGGATGCCGAGCTCCTGCTCCGCCCACCGGGCCAGGGCCAGGCAGTTCACCATGAACGCGACCTGGGCGTGCTCGGTGTAGTCGCCCACCGAGTCGCGGTAGCGGTCGAAGAGGGAGTAGCCCAGGACGTCGTCGGCGCCGGCCATCAGCCCGCGCGCGACGGGGTTTATCAACATGAACTTCGCCAGACCGGCGAAGTCGGAGGGACCCATTCCAGGAAACATGATCGCAGGGTCCAGCTGGAGATCGGTCTTCATTCGTCTGCTCCCCGCTACGCGAACAGGGTTTGGCCGTCTCCCCAAGTCTCCATTCGGCGCGGCACGCCCATAACCCCTACCCGCCCCTATCCGGAATATCACACGGCCGTCGGATAAGGGGTCCCTAGGGGCTGACACGATTATATGCGCGCATATTCTTCTTAGCAGATTCGACGCGATTCCCGATCGACACCCCGGATCGAAAGGCGATCTCCAGATGACCGATTCCACCGGTCCTTCGGACAACGGTTCCGAGCCCAGCCCCTTTCCGATGGACAGGGGAACGTGCCCGTTCAGCCCGCCTCCCGAGTACGCCGGGATGCGCGCCGCCGGCACCCCCGCCAAGGTGAGGCTGCGCTGGTCCGGCAAGGAGGTCTGGGCGGTCTCCCGGCACGAGGACGTGCGGCAGGTGCTCAGCGACTCGACGATGAGCTCGAACTGGAAGCTGCCCGCCTACCCCCTCCAGGTCCCGGTGCCGGACGAGATGCTCCAGCAGCTGGAGCTCCCCCTGGTCGCCATGGACCCGCCCGAGCACAGCGCGCGGCGGCGCGTCCTCATCCCGGAGCTGACGGCCCGGCGGGCGCAGGCGCTCCGCCCCCGCATCCAGGAGATCGTGGACGAGCACATCGACGCCATGCTGGCGCAGGACGGTCCCGTGGACCTGATCCAGGCGCTGGCGTTCCCGGTGCCCGCGCTGATCTTCTGCGAGCTGCTGGGCGTGCCGGCCGCCGACAGCGACTTCTTCCGCCGGGTCGCCGAGACGCTGGTCAGGAGCGACGTCGAGCAGGAGGAGATGATCAGCGCCCAGATCGAGATGGAGGCCTACCTCGACAAGCTGGTCTCGGAGAAGGAGGCCTCCCCGGGTGACGACGTGATCAGCAGGATCATCGTCAAGAACCGTGAGACGCCCACGATCGAGCGTCGCGACATCCTCAACCTCGCCAAGAACCTGCTGTTCGGCGGCTTCGACACGACCTCGAACATGATCGCTCTGGGGGTGCTGGTCCTGCTGGAGCACCCGGAGCAGCTCGCCGAGCTGCGCGGTGACCCGGGGCTGGCCCCCAACGCCGTGGAGGAGCTGCTCCGCTACCTCAGCATCGCGGACTCCAGCCCGGCCCGCGCCGTACTCCAGGACGTCGAGATCGGCGGGACGCTGATCCGTGCGGGCGAGGGCGTCATCGCGCTCACCTCCTCGGCCAACCGGGACGAGAACGTCTTCCCCGACCCCGACAGGTTCGACATCCACCGGGACACCTTCGGCCACTCCGCCTTCGGCCACGGCATCCACCAGTGCCCCGGTGCGAACATCGTGCGGGTGGAGCTGGAGGTCGTGTTCACCACCCTCTTCGCCCGCATCCCGGAGCTGCGGCTGGCCGTGCCCCGGGAGGAGGTCTCCTTCAAGAGCCACACCCTCGTGCACGGCGTGAACGGCGAGCTCCCGGTCACCTGGTAGCCCGGCCCTGCGGCAGGAGCGGTACGGCTCCGCACGCGAGAAGGGACCCGCCGCACCATGGCGGGTCCCTTCTCGCGTGCGGAGCCGTTCTCACATGCGGAGCCGTCCTCGTGCGCCGGGGCGTCCTCGTGCGGTGAGCCGTCCTCGTGCGGTGAGCCGTCCTCGCGACCGGGCCGCGGGCACGGCGTGCGGGCACCGGGCGGGACCCGGTGCCCGGCGCGCTCAACCGCACAGCTTGGTGAAGCTCTCGTCGATCCGGCCGAGGACCTCCGCGACGTGCGTGACCCGCAGCGGGTCGGCCGCGTGCAGGGCCTCCCACTGCTGCTCCTCCGTGTCGCCGTACAGGACGGCGGTGGCCATCTTGATCCGCAGCGCCCGCCCGTCGTCGCCGAGGTGGTGGCCGCCGAGCACCGCCACGCCGAACGCGTCGAGCAGGTGGCGTTCGAACGAGGCGGAGTCGGTGACGGCGTGGCGGCCCAGCGTCTCCCGGAGCGGCTCGAAGTCCGGGTAGATGTAGAAGCCTCCGGTGGGCGGGCGGCACGAGGCGCCCACGCCGGCCACGATGCGGTGCACCGCCCTGGCCACGATCCCGTGCAGCCGGGCGCAGGCCGCCCGGTGCCGGAGCAGGGCCGGGGGCTCGGCCAGCGCGTAGGCCGCGACCTCCTGCATGGGGTTGGCCAGCGTGGACCACACCTCGCTGGCGAACGACAGGACGCCGTCGCGGATCCGCTCCCCCGCCGGCCCCTCCGGGAAGCGGATCACGCCGATCCGCCAGCCGCCGATCGCCAGGCTCTTGCTCAGTCCCGTGGTGACCACCGTACGGCGCGGCGCCACCTCGGCCGGGCCGAGGAACGGCAGGTCCGGATCGTGCACGAGATCGCGGTAGATCTCGTCGCTGACGATGAGCAGGTCCTCCTCCTCGGCGATCGAGCAGAGTTCCCGCACCAGCTCCGGCGGCGCCACGGTGCCCGTCGGGTTGTCCGGCATGGTGAGCACCATGATGCGGGGGTCGTGGCCGAGCACCCGCGCGGCGCGGATGGACTCCCGCAGCGCCCCGGGCTCCGGCACGCCGCCCCAGTCCTCGGGGATCGGCACGCTGATGGCCGTCTTGCCCGCCAGGTGCGCCTGGGGCGCGTAGGTGTTCCAACACGGGCGGGGCAGCAGCACGTCACCGGGCACGACCATGTTCAACGCCATCAGCAGGGGCTTGCTGCCCGGAGCCACCACCACCTGGTCCGGTTCCGTCGGCATCCGCCGCCGCGTGAAGTAGCCCGCCGCGGCCTCCCGCGCCGCCGCGCCGCCCGCGACGGGGCCGTAGCCGTTCCGCGCCGCACCGGTCACCAACTCGGCCATCAGGGGAGGGAAGACGGGCAGCCGGGCCTCACCGAACCCGAGGTGCACGATGGACTCGCCGACGGCCCTGCGCTCCGCCACCAGCTGGTTGAGCGCCAGGTTAGGCGAGACTCTTCGACTGACCATCAGATCCTCCCGAGGGGACCGTCGCCTTGAGGCGACGGGGGAATCGGGAGCGGGAGAGCCGCCCAGGCCCGAGCGTGCCCTGACCTGTCAGGTTCGCGCATCATGAATGTCCTTCCCGGTTTTGTCGGCGCCCGCCGAGATCGTGGTGTTACCGTTACCGAACGTGATGGGAGGTGGGTGTGCGCAGGTCGTACACGTTCCTGCTGCGCCCCACCGCTCGACAGGCGGCGGCGCTCGCGGCGTGCCTGGAGGACCACCGGCAGCTGTACAACGCCGCCCTGGAGCACCGCCGCACCGCCTACGCCAAAGCCGGGGCCACGATCCGCTACGGCGACCAGTCGGCCGAGTTGAAGCACATCCGCGCCGACGACCCCGGCGGGCAGGACCGCTGGTCGTTCTCCTCCCAGCAGGCCACCCTGCGCCGGCTCGACAAGGCGTTCCGCGCGTTCTTCACGCGCGTCAAGGCCGGGCGCACGCCGGGCTTCCCCCGGTTCAAAGGCCGCGGCCGGTTCGGCACCGTCATCTGGCCCAAGGACGGCGACGGCTGCCGGTGGGACTCCCAGCCCGAGCACCCGACCGCGACCTACGTGAGGTTGCAGGGCGTCGGGCACGTCCGCGTCCACCGGCACCGGCCCGTGCGCGGGAAGGTGAAGACGATCAGTGTCAAGCGGGAGGGCTCCCGCTGGTACGTGATCCTGTCGTGCGACGACGTGCCCGCCCAGCCCTTGCCCGCCACCGGCGCCGCCGCGGGGATCGACCTGGGCGTCGCCTCCCTGGTGACCACCTCCGACGGCGGGCACCTCGGCAACCCGCGCCACCTGGCCGCCTCCGCCGACCGGCTGGCGGCGGCGCAGCGCGACCTCGCCCGCAAGAAGAGAGGGTCCAAGCGCCGCCGCAAGGCCGTCGCCCGGGTCGCGGCCCTGCACGCCACGGTGCGGCGGCAGCGCCTCGACCACGCCCACAAGGCCGCGAACGCTCTGGTGGCCGCCTACGACGTGATCGTGCACGAGGCACTGAAGGTCGCGAACATGACCCGCAGCGCGTCCGGCACGCTCGACGCGCCTGGCCGGGGCGTCGCGGCCAAGTCCGGGCTGAACCGTTCGATCCTGGATGCGGGTTGGGGGGTGTTCCTGACGATCCTGTCGTACAAGGCTGAAAGCGCCGGTCGAGAGCTGATCGCGGTGAACCCCGCCGACACCTCCCGCACCTGTGCCCGATGCGGGCACTGCGCGAAGGAGAACCGCCTCACCCAGGCCGCGTTCCGGTGTACGGCGTGCGGGCATGAAGCGCACGCCGACGTGAACGCGGCGATCAACATTTTGAGGGCAGGGCTTGCCCTTCGTGAGGCTGCGCAAGCGGCTTAGCGAGAAGCCGCTCCCTTCAGGGAGCGGAGGAGTCACTGCCAGATCCTTTCGGGGTTCCGCGTACGGCCTCCGCCAGGTCGGCGGGGGTCGACGTGTCGAGCTTGAGCTCGTCGAGCCACGAGGCGTCGGCCGAGTAGTGGGCCCGGAAGGGCCGGCCGACCAGTGCGGGGTTGCGCGCCTGCAGCATGCGGAGCCGGAAGAAACGCCCCTCCGGGGTCTGCTCGACGCCGTCCACCGCGACCTTGCCCGGGGTGGCCGACATCACCGGGCCGCGCACGGTGCGGGCGAGGCCGGGCAGTTCCCGGTAGGCCGCCCTGAACACCTCCACCGACCTGGCCAGGGGAACCTTGAAGTAGTCGTGCGGGCCCGTGTCCCGCTCCACGAACATGTAGTAGGGCACCGCGCCGGCCGCCAGCTCCGTGCGCCACAGCTCCGCCCACGTCTCGGCGTCGTCGTTGACGTGCGCGATGATCGGCGCCTGGCAGTAGACCAGCGCGCCGGTGGACCTGATGCGCCGGAGCGCCTGCCGCGCGAGGTCGGTGCCCAGCTCCCGCGGATGGCTGAAGTGCGCCATCACGGCGAGGTTGCGCCCGGAGGCCACCACCTCCTCGAACAGCCGCAGCGCGTCGTCGGCGTCCTTGTCGGTGACGAAGCGCTGCGGCCAGTAGGCGACCGACTTGGTGCCGATGCGGATGGTCCGCACCGTCGGCACCCCCAGCAGCGGTTCCAGGTGGCTCCGCAGCCGCGCGGTGGACATCACCATGGGGTCGCCCCCGGTGACCAGCACGTCGGACACCTCGGGGTGCTCCCCCAGGTAGGAGACGAGCCCCTCGGGGCCGGGCGCGGCGAACCGGAGGTCGGCCTCCCCGACGAACTGCGCCCAGCGGAAGCAGTAGGTGCAGTAGGAGTGGCAGGTCTGGCCCTGGCCCGGGAAGTAGAGCACGGTCTCGCGGTACTTGTGCTGCAGCCCCGGCAGCTCGACGCCGTCGTGCCGGGGGACGTTCAGCTGCATCTGCCCGGCCGGATGCGGGTTGAGCCGGGCCCGGATCCGCCGGACGGCGGCGTCGAGCTCCGCCCTGGAGCCGCCCTCGCCGGACAGCCGCGCCAGCAGCAGCTCGTCGTCCGCCGTCAGCATCCCCCGCTGCGGAAAGACCAGCTGGAAGATCGGGTCCTCGGGAGCCCGGCGCCAGTCGACGAGCTGCGAGAGCACGTACTCGTTCACCCGGAAGGGCAGTACCAGTGAGAAGAGCCGCACCGTCTCCCGGACGTCCTCGGAGAGGCCGTACCGGGCGGCGATCTCGTTTATCTGACGCGGCCCGTAGGCCCGGAATCGCGCGGTGTCGGTGACGCTCGCAGCCAGCAGGGTCATGCGCGTAGTCCTTCGGTCTCAAGGATCAGGTGACGCCGGACCGCGCCGCCAGCGCGGCCCGGTCGAGTTTCCCGTTGTGGGTGACGGGGAGTTCGTCGAGCACGTGGAGTTCCTGGGGAACCATGTAGTCGGGCAGGGCCCGCTTGCAGAAGGAGCGCAGCCCCGCCCGGTCCAGGGGGCCCGTCCCGGGGGACGCGACGACGAACGCGCTCAGCAGGGGGTCGGCGCCGTCCCGGTCCAGCACCAGGGCGGCCGCGGCGCCGACCCCGGGGAACTCCCTGAGCCGGTGCTCCACCTCGCCTAGTTCGACCCGGTTGCCGCGGATCTGCACCTGCGAGTCGACGCGGCCGCAGTAGTACAGCTCCCCGTGCTCCCCCCGGTAGGCGCGGTCGCCGGTACGGAACACGAGCTGCCCGGACCGGGGGTTGAGCGGGTCGGGGACCAGCACGGACGCGGTGGTCTCCGGGTCGTCCCAGTAGCCGGTGAACAGGGAGGGGGTGCGCAGGTGGATCACTCCGGCGGCGCCCGGCTCGTCGACCACCCGCCCGGCCTCGTCGACGAGGGTCATCTCCGAACCCGGGTAGGGGAAGCCGATGGAGAGCCGCTCCAGGTCGTCGGGGACCGGGCTGGGGACGTCCGTGAGCGAGGCCGCCATCACCTCGGTGGGACCGTAGCAGTTGACGACGCGGGTCCCCGGCAGCAGTTCCTGGAGCCGGCGCAGCTCCGCGAGCGGGAACTCCTCCCCGGAGAACAGGATGCCGCGCACCCGGTCCAGCCCGGCGAGCAGCTCGGGTTCGTGCCGCAGGACCGGGCGCCAGATCGACGGCACCCCGTTGACCTGGGTCGCCTCCGCGTCCCGCAGGAAACCGAGGAAGCGCCGGGGCCAGCGCAGCAGGGTCCGCGGGACCGGCACCACCGCCGCCCCGCTGCCCAGCGCCAGGCCGATGTCCAGCAGCGCGAAGTCGAACTGCAGGGGCGAGGTGGTCGCCACCCGGTCGGCGGCGGTGACGATGCCGTGCGAGAGCATCCCCCGGTAGAACGCCAGGACTCCGCGGTGGCTCATCACCACGCCCTTGGGGCGGCCGGTCGTGCCGGAGGTGAAGATGATGTACGCCGGGTCGATCCCGAGGGCCTCGCGGCGCCGGCCGCCCGGGGACGCCGCGGGCCGGCGGTCCACCTCGAGCCCCGCCGGGCCGAACCGCCCGGTGCCCACCTGCTCCGGCAGTCCTTCGCGGGTTCCGCCGTCGGCCTGGAGGTGGAGCACGGGGGCGGCGGCGTCCACGATCCACCGGAGCCGCTCGTCGGGCGTCTCCGGGCTCACCGGGACGAACGTCAGCCCCAGCGAGGAGCAGGCCAGGAACGCCGCGATGGCCGAGGCCGAGGTGTGCGACTCCAGGACGACCCGGTCGCCGGCGCGGAGCCCCAGCCCGTCCAGGACGACCGCGTAGTCGTGCGCCCGCCGTTCGAGCCGCCGGTAGGAGACGGTCCGCAGACCGCCCTCGGCCGAGAGCTCGACCACCGCCGGGCTGTCCGGCGCCGTGCGGGCGGCGGCCAGCATGAACTCGTGGACCGTGTCGGCCCGCGGATACGGGGAGAGGAGGTCTTCTGTGATCGTGTCGTTCATCGGCGTCCCAGTCATTCGGAGGTCTCGAGTTCGTTGTCGAGGATCGCGAAGAGCTCGGCCGCGGTCGCCCCGGCGATGTCGTCGTCGACGGAGGGGGCCCCCTTGTCGAAGAACTCGTCGCGCAGGTGGGCGGCGACGGCGGTCACCGAGGGGTGGTCGAAGACCAGCATCGGGATGATCCGCCGGCCGGTGACGGCGACCATCCGGTTGCGCAGTTCCAGCGCGCTGAGTGAGTCGAAGCCCATGTCCAGGAAACCGCGGTCGACGTCGACCGACTCCGGCCGTTCGTGGCCGAGGATCTCGGCCGTGTGGGCGCGCACCATCTCCACCAGGGCCCGGTCGCGGTCGGCCGGCTTCATCCCGGCCAGCGTGCGCATCAGGTCACCCCCGTCGGAGGCGCCGGCCCCCGCCGCCTGCCGGGCGGGGACGCGCACCAGGCCGCGCAGGAGCGCCGGGACCTCGCCGGTCCGGGTGCGCAGCGCCGCCGGGTCCACCCGCAGCGGCGCCACGACCGCCTCGGCGGCGCCCAGCGCCGCGTCGAACGCGGCCAGGGCCTCCTCCTCGGTGAAGGCCGGCAGGCCCTGCCGCCGCATCCGGTGCAGGTCGGCGTCGCTCAGCTCGCGGCTCATCCCGGTCTTGACGTCCCAGGCGCCGAACGCCATCGACAGCGCCGGCAGCCCGCGCGCCCGCCGGTGCACGGCCAGCGCGTCCAGGAACACGTTCGCCGCCGAGTAACCGGCCTGGCCCGCGGCCAGCACCATCCCGCCCGCCGAGGAGAACAGCACGAACGCCGGCAGGTCCATGTCCGCCGTCAGCTCGTGCAGGTGCCAGGCCGCGTCCGCCTTGGGCGCCAGCATCGCGTCGACCCGCTCCGGCGTCCACTCCCCGACCAGCGCGTTGTCGACCGCTCCGGCCACGTGGACCACGCCGCGCAGCGGGTGGGCGGCGGGCACGTCCGCCAGGAGCCGGGCGAGCGCGCCGCGGTCGCCGACGTCGCAGGCCGCCGTCGTCACCCGCGCGCCCAGCGCCTCCAGCTCCTCGCGCAGCCCGGCCGCGCCGGGCGCGTCCGGGCCCCGCCGACTGGCCAGCAGCAGGTGCCGCACCCCGTGCTCGGCCACCAGGTGCCGCGCCACCAGCGCGCCCAGGCCGCCCGTGCCACCGGTCACCAGCACCGTGCCGTCCGCGTCCCAGCCGGGGGCGCCCGCCGGGGAGACGGCCGCCCGGACCAGCCTCGGCACGGAGACGCGGCCGGCCCGCACGGCCGCCTCGGTCTCCCCCGAGGCCAGGACCGCGGCCAGCGCGCCCCGGGACTCCTCGGAGCCGTCGGTGTCGACCAGCACGAACCGGCCCGGGTTCTCCGCCTGCGCGGCCCGCACCAGGCCCCACACCGGGGCCGTCCGCAGGTCCACGTCCTCCCCGGGCAGCGCCACCGCGCCGCGGGTCACCACCACCAGGCGGGAGTCCGCGAACCGCTCGTCGGCCAGCCGGCCCCGGATCGCCTCCAGCGCCTCGGCGACGGCCGACCGCACCCCCTGCGGGACGTCGTCCCCCGCGGGTACGGCGCACTCCAGCACCACGTTGTGCGGGACCTCCCCCGTGCCGGGGAGGTCCTCCCACCGGGTCCACGGCGCCGAGTCGGCCGTGGCGGGCATCCGGACCCACTCCACCTGGAACAGCGCGTCGCGGCGCGCGGCGCGCCCCGCTCCGAGCTGCTCGGCGGAGACCGGCCGGAAGGTCAGCGCCTCCACCGACGCCACCGCCGCGCCGGACGCGTCGGCCAGCTGCATCGCCACGGTGTTCGGGTCGCGCCAGGACAGCCGGACCCGCAGCGTGTCGGCCCCGGCCGCGTGCAGCGACGCGCCCGACCAGGAGAACGGCAGGAGGGTCTGCTCCTCGGGCTCGTCGTCGGCGACGCTCAGCGCGTGCATCGCGCTGTCGAGCAGCGCCGGGTGGACTCCGAACAGGCTCGCCTCCTGCCTGCCGTGCTCGGGCAGGGCGACCTCGGCGAACACGTCCGTGCCGCCCGGGCCGCCCTTCCAGGCCGCTCTGAGGCCCTGGAACATCGGGCCGTAGCCGTAGCCCTGGGAGAGCAGCAGGCCGTACGCGTCGTCCACGTCCAGCCGGGTGGCGCCCTCGGGCGGCCAGGCGCGCAGGTCGAACGGGGCCTGCGCCGCGTCGCGCCGGCCGAGGAGGCCGTCGGCGTGCTGGACCCACGGCGCGTCCGGCTCCCCCTCGGCCCGGGAGTAGACCGCCAGGGACCGCCGGCCCGCCTCGTCCGGCCCGCCGACCAGGACCTGCACCCGGACCGCGCCCTGCTCGGGGAGGATCAGCGGCGCCTGGAGCGTCAGCTCCTCGACCACGTCGCAGTCCGCCTCGGCGCCGGCTCTCATCGCCAGCTCCAGGAAACCGGTGCCGGGGAGCAGGAGGCTGCCGAGCACGTCGTGGTCGGCGATCCACCGCTGGTCCGCCGTCGACAGCCGGCCGGTCAGCACGATCCCGCCGGAGTCGGCCAGGGTCGCCGAGGCGCCCAGCATCGGGTGGTCGGGGGAGGTCAGACCGGCCGTTGCCACGTCGCCCGCGGCGGGCCGCACGTCCTCCCAGTAGCGCTGCCGCTGGAAGGCGTAGGTCGGCAGGTCCACGCGGCGCGCGCCGGAGCCGGCGAAGAACTCCCGCCAGGCGACCGGGGTCCCGCCGGTGTACAGGCGGGCCACCCCCGACAGCAGGGCCCGATCCTCCTCCTGGTCGCGACGCTGCAGCGGCACGAAGACGGACTCGCCGTCGCCGCCGACGCAGCCCTCGGCCAGGCCGGTCAGGACGGCGTCCGGGCCCACCTCGACGAAGGTGGTGACCCCGCGCCGCTCCAGCGCGCGCACCCCGTCGGCGAACCGCACCGCCTCGCGCACGTGCCGTACCCAGTAGTCCGCCTCGCGCAGCTCGCCGTACAGGTCGCCGGACAGGTTCGACACGACGGGGATGACGGGGCCGGAGTAGGCCACGCTCTCGGCCACCTCGCGGAACCGCTCCAGCATGGGATCCATCAGCTCCGAGTGGAACGCGTGCGACACCCTCAGCCGGGAGGTCCTGCGCCCCCGCTCCGCCAGTGCGGCGGCGACGGCCAGCACCGCCTCCTCCCGGCCGGAGACCACCACGGAGGCGGGGCCGTTGACCGCCGCGATGCCGGCTCCGCCGGTCAGCAGCGGCGCCACCTCCGCCTCGGAGGCCTGCACCGCCACCATCGCCCCGCCCGGCGGCAGCTCCTGCATCAGCCTGCCCCGCGCCGCCACCAGCCGCGCCGCGTCCGGCAGCGACATCACCCCGGCCACGTGCGCCGCCGCCAGCTCGCCGACCGAGTGCCCCAGCAGCACGTCGGGGACCACGTCCCACGACTCCAGCAGCCGGAACAGCGCCACCTCGAACGCGAACAGCGCCGGCTGGGTGAACTCCGTCCGGTCCAGCGAACCGGCCGCACCGCTCCGCACCACCTCGCCCAGCCCCCGGTCCAGGTGCCGGTCCAGCTCCGCGGCGACCGCGTCGAACGCCGCGGCGAACACGGGATGGGCGGCGTACAGCTCGCGCCCCATGCCGGCCCGCTGCGCCCCCTGGCCGGAGAACAGGAACGCCGTCGCCCCCCGGGACCGGGCGGTGCCCCGCACCGTCCCCGCACCGGCCCGGCCCACGGCCAGCGCCTCCAGCCCGGCCAGCGCCTCCTGCCGGTCGGCGGCCGGGACCACCGCCCGGTGCTCCAGCGCCGCCCGGCCGGACGCCAGCGAGAACGCCGCGTCGGCCACCGGCGTCCCGGGCTCCTCCCGCATGCGGGCGGCCAGCCGGCCCGCCTGGTCCCGCAGCGCCTCGGCTGTCCGCGCCGACACCACCAGCGGCACCACCGGCGGGACCGGCCCGGCGGCCGGTTCCTCCTCCGCGGGCGGCGCCTGCTCGATGATCACGTGTGCGTTGGTGCCGCTCAGCCCGAACGACGACACCCCGGCCCGGCGCGGATGGCCGTTCTGCGCCCATTCGCGGGCCTCGGTCAGCAGCTCCACCCGGCCCGCCGACCAGTCGACCTGCGGGGTCCGCTCCTCGGCGTGCAGCGTCTTCGGCAGCACGCCGTTCCGCATCGCCATGACCATCTTGATCACACCGGCCGCACCGGCGGCGGCCTGGGTGTGGCCCATGTTCGACTTGATCGAGCCCAGCCAGAGCGGCCGGTCCTCCGGCCGGTCCCGGCCGTAGGTCGCCAGCAGCGCCTGCGCCTCGATCGGGTCGCCCAGCCGGGTGCCGGTGCCGTGCGCCTCGACGGCGTCCACGTCGCCGGGACCCAGGCCGGCGTCGGCCAGCGCCTGCCGGATGACCCGCTGCTGCGAGGGGCCGTTCGGCGTCGTCAGGCCGCTCGACGCGCCGTCCTGGTTGATCGCCGATCCCCTGATCACGGCCAGGACGGGGTGGCCGTTGCGGCGCGCGTCCGACAGCCGCTCCAGCAGGAGCATGCCGGCCCCCTCCGAGCAGCCGGTGCCGTCGGCGCCGGCGGAGAAGGACTTGCACCGGCCGTCGGCGGCCAGCCCGCGCTGGGTGTTGAAGTACACGAACATGTCCGGCGTGGCCATCACGGTGACGCCGCCGGCCAGCGCCAGCGAGCACTCCCCCGACCGCAGCGCCCGCACGGCCAGGTGCAGGGTGACCAGCGACGACGAGCACGCCGTGTCCACCGAGACCGCGGGCCCCTCCAGGCCCAGCGTGTAGGCGACGCGCCCGGTGACCAGGCTGCCGTCGCTGGTGCCCGTACCGTAGTCGTGGTACATGACCCCGGCGTACACGCCGGTCCGGCTGCCCTTCAACGACGCCGGATCGATGCCCGCCCGCTCGATCGCCTCCCAGGCCGTCTCCAGCATCAGCCGCTGCTGCGGGTCCGTGCCCAGCGCCTCGCGCGGGGAGATCCCGAAGAAGTCCGCGTCGAAGTCGGCCGCGTCGTGCAGGAAGCCGCCCTCCCTGGCGATGCTCCTCCCGGCCTTGCCCGGCTCGGGGTCGTAGAGCCCGTCGAGGTCCCAACCGCGGTCCCCGGGGAAGCCGGAGACCGCGTCGACGCCGTCGGCGACCAGCCGCCACAGGTCCTCCGGCGAGGCGACGTCACCCGGGTACCGGCACGCCATCCCCACGATCGCGACAGGTTCGGCGGCTCCGGCGGTCAGCTCGGCGTTCTGCCGGCGCAGGCGGTCGTTCTCCAGCATGGCCCTGCGGAGGGCCTCCACTATCTCGTCGACGGACGTGTTCACGGAACACCCTCTCGCTCAGTTGGATTCGCCGGTGGCGAGTGCCGCGCGCACCAGATCGTCGACCGCCATGCTCTTGATCGCGTCGCTCCGGTCGTCCGGACCCGCCGGCTCCGGATCCGGCTGCCCGGCCTCCGTCCGCTCGGGGGCCGCCAGCTTCAGCAGCGCCTCCAGCAGGCCCGCCTCGCGCAGCCGCGTGACCGGGATCGACTCGATCGCCTTGCGGATCGCCCCCTCGTCCGCCTCCTCGGCCCGTCCTCCCCCGGAGGCCGGTACGGGCGCCGCCGGGATGCCGGGCAGCAGTTCGGCGAGCAGGAACCCGGCCAGCACACCGGGGTTGGGGTAGTCGAACATCAACGTCGCCGGGAGGCGGAGACCCGTGGCGGACTGCAGCCGGTTCCTGAGTTCGATCCCGGCCAGCGAGTCCAGCCCCATCTCGGTGAAGCCCTTGTGCGGTTCGATCGCCGAGGGCTCGTCGTGGCGCACCGCGGCGACGTGGGTCCGCACCAGGTCCAGCAGGACGCGCTCGCGCTCGCGCTCCCCCAGGCCCGCGAGCCGCTGCTCCAGCGTCGCGGGCCCGGCGGGTACGGCGGGCGCCCCGCCCTGCCGGGCGGCCGGGGCGCGTGCGGGGCGGCGCGCCCGGGTGCCGACGACCTCGCGGAAGATCGCGGGAACCTCGCCTCCGGCGGCCATCGCCTCGGTGTCCAGCCGCATCGGGACCAGCACCGGTTCGCCGAGGCCGACCGCCTCGTCGAACAGCACCAGCCCCTCGGCCGAGGAGATCGGCGGCAGGCCCATCGCGGCCATGCGCTGCTCCTCCATGCCCGCGTCGACCCCCTTCCCGCCCAGGCCGGTCGGGGTGGTCCACAGGCCGTAGGCCAGCGCCGTCGCCGGGAGGCCCGCCGATCTGCGGTGCCGGGCCAGCGCGTCGCCGAACCTGTTGGCGGCGGCGTAGTTCGCCTGGCCCGCCCCCATCACCAGTCCCGAGACGGAGGAGAAGATCACGAACGCGGTCAGGTCCGCGTCCCCGGTCAGCTCGTGCAGATTCCAGGCGCCGGCCACCTTCGGCCGCAGCACCCGGTCGAACTGCTCGGCCGTGAGGGACCCGACGAGGTTGTTGTCCATGACGCCCGCCGCGTGCACGACCCCGCGCAGCGGGTGCTCGGCGGGGACGCCCGCCAGCACTCCCGCCAGCGCCTCCCGGTCGGCCACGTCGCACGCGGCCACCGTCACCCGGGCGCCCAGTGCCTCCAGCTCCGATCGGAGCGCCGTCGCCGCCTCGCCGTCCGGGCCGCTCCTGCTGGTCAGGAGGAGGTGCCGGACGCCGTGCACCGACACCAGGTGGCGGGCGACCAGCGCGCCCAGGCCGCTGGTGCCGCCGGTGACCAGCACCGTCCCGGACGGGTCCCACGGCGCGGGGGCCGCCGCGTCGGAGGCGGGCACCCCCGCCAGCCTCGGCACCCGCACGTCCCCGGCGCGCAGCGCCATCTCCGGCTCGCCCAGCGAGGCCAGGAACGGCGGCACCCCGGGGCCGTCCACGTCGGCCAGCAGGAACCGGCCGGGATTCTCCGCCTGGGCGGCCCGTACCAGACCCCACACCGGGGCCGACCGCACGTCGACGTCCTCGCCGTCGACGGACACCGCGCCCCGCGTCACCACCATCAGCCGGGTGGCGGCGAAACGCTCGTCGTCCAGCAGGACCCGCACCGCCGCCAGCACGCCGTCCAGCGCCGAGCGCACAGCGCCGGGCACGTCGTCCGTCCCCGGGGCGCAGGGGAGCACCACCAGTTCCGGCGTCTCCGGAGCCGCGAGCAGGGCCGCGAGATCGGCGAAGACCGGGACTCCGGTGAGGCCGAGTCCGTCGGGACCGAGCACCGCCCAGTTCCCCGGAGCGGCCTCTCCCGCGGTGCCGACCGGCAGGTGGCTCCAGCCGATCCGGTAGAGCGACTCCCGGTACCGGGTACCGGTGGAGGCCGCCGCGGCGGCGGCGATCCGGTCCGGCGTCACCGGGCGGACCACGAGCGAGTCCACGGTCGCCACGGGCATGCCCAGGCCGTCGAAGAGCTCGAGCTTCACCGAGTCCGGGCCGATCCCGTTGATGCGCACCCGCATCCGCGCCGCGCCGCCGGAGTGCAGTGAGACACCGGTCCAGGCGAACGGAAGCTGGGAGGCCCCGATGTCCTGGGGCATGCGCCCGCCGAGGAAGTCGGTCGCGCTGAGCGCGGCGTCCAGCAGGGACGGGTGGACGCGGAACTCCGCGGCCTGGGCCCACGCCTCGTCCGGCAGGGCCACCTCGGCGAAGACCTCCTCCCCGCGCCGCCAGACCGCGCGCAGGCCGCGGAACATCGGCCCGTAGTGGTACCCCTGGCTCGTCAGGTAGTCGTAGACGTCACCGATGTCCACCGGCTCCGAACCGGCGGGCGGCCACACGCCGTCGACGCCGAGCGGTTCCGGCGCCGGCGGGTCTCCGACCGCGAGGAACCCGGACGCGTGCCTGGTCCACATCACGTGGGGCGGAGCGTCCTCGACCCGGGAGTACACCGCGATCGGGCGGGTACCCGCGGCGTCCGCCCCGCCGACGACGACCTGGACGGAGGTCCCGCCGGTCGGCGTGAGCGGCATCAGCGCCTCGATGGTGAGCTCCTCGACCAGGTGGCAGCCGACCTCCTCGCCGGCGCGGAGCGCCAGTTCCACGTAACCGGTGCCGGGCAGCAGGAGCGTGCCCTGGACGGCGTGGTCGCCCAGCCAGGGCTGCGTCGCGATCGCCAGCCTGCCGGTCAGCACCACGCCGTCGCCCTCGGGCGAGACCACCACGGCGCTCAGCAGCGGATGACCCGCCGCCGCCTGGCCCGTCATGGTGACGTCCCCGCTCGCCTTGGCGGGCCCGTCCAGCCAGTAGCGGCGCCGGTCGAACGCGTAGGTGGGCAGTTCCACCCGCCGCGCACCCGACCCGGAGAAGTACCGCGCCCAGTCCACGGTCACACCGTGCGCGTACGCCCGGCCCAGCCCGGTCAGCAGCGTCTCGACCTCGTCCCGGCCCCGCCGCTGCAACCCCACCACAGCAGAATCCGCACCACTCGCGGAACCCGCACCAGCCGCGGCAGCCGTACCGCTCGTACCGCCAGCACCGTTCGCGCCGTCCGCAGGATCCGCGGCCAGGGCCTGGGCCGCCAGCGCGCTCAGCACCGCGTCCGGACCCACCTCCACCCACCGCGACACACCCAGGTCCGCCCGCGCCACGGCCACGGCGTCGGCGAACCGCACCGACCGCCGCACATGCTCCACCCAGTACTCCGCCGACCCCCATCCCACAACCGAACCCGCACCGGAACCCGACACGGAAGTCTCGGAAGCCTCGGAAGCCGCTGAACCGGGCAGGGAACCCCCGGAAACCGGCCGGCCCGTCACCGTGGAAACCGCCACCGGCCCCGACACATCCGGCTGCCGGTAGGTCACCGACTCCGCCACCCGCCGGAAGTCCTCCAGCACCGGCTCCATCAACGGCGAATGGAACGCATGCGACACCCGCAACCGCGACCACCGCCGACCCCCCGGCAGAGCCGCCACCACCGCCTCCACCGCCGCCTCCTGCCCGGAGACCACCACCGAGGACGGGCCGTTGACCGCCGCGACCCCCACCCCGGCCGTCAGCAGCGGCGCCACCTCCGCCTCCGAGGCCTGCACCGCCACCATCACCCCACCCGCCGGCAGCGCCTGCATCAACCGGCCGCGCGCCACCACCAACCGCACCACATCCGCCAGATCCAGCACCCCGGCCACATGCGCCGCCGCCAACTCCCCCACCGAATGCCCCACCAGCACATCCGGCCGGACCCCCCACGACTCCAGCAACCGGAACAACGCCACCTCGAACGCCACCAACGCCACCTGAGCGAACTCGGTGCGCCCCAACGTCTCCGCCGCGCCCCCGCCACCCTCGCCCCGGTCCGCGTCCCCACCCCGGTCCGCGTCCCCGCCCCGACCCTCGCCCCGGTCCCGGTCCCGGTCCAGGTCCTGGTCCTCGGCGAACATCAACTCCCGCAACGACCGCCCCAGCTCCACGTCCGCCACCGCGCACACCGCGTCCAACGCCTCCGCGAACACCGGGAACGCCGCATACAACTCCCGGCCCATCCCCGCCCGCTGCGCCCCCTGACCCGAGAACAGAAACCCCGTCCGGCCCTCGGCGCCCACCGACCCCGTCACCGCACCACCCGGCACCCGCCCATCGGCCAGTTCCCGCAACCCGGCCAGCGCACCCTGCCGATCGGCGGCCGCCAGCACCGCCCGGTGCTCCAGCGCCGCCCGCGTCGTCACCAGCGACAACCCGACATCGGCCAGACCCGGCTCCGCACCGGCCGCCAGATGCTCCGCCAACCGCCCCGCCTGCTCGAAGAGCCCCTTCGCGGTGGCCGCGGACAGCACGAGCGGGACGCGTCCCGGTCCGGCCTCCGGCCGCTCCGGAACCGCGGGAACCTGCTCGGGAACGGTCTCCTCCTCGACCGCGGGAGGCTCTTCGATGATCATGTGGGCGTTGGTGCCGCTCAGCCCGAACGACGACACGCCCGCCCGGCGCGGATGGCCGTTCCGCTTCCACTCGCGCGCCTCGGTCAGCAGTTCCACCCGGCCTTCCGACCAGTCGACCTGCGGCGTCCGCTCCTCGGCGTGCAGCGTCTTCGGCAGCACGCCGTTCCGCAGCGCCATGACCATCTTGATCACACCGGCGACGCCCGCCGCCGCCTGGGCGTGGCCCATGTTGGACTTGATCGAACCCAGCCAGAGCGGCCGGTCCTCGGGCCGATCCTGGCCGTAGGTCGCCAGCAGCGCCTGCGCCTCGATCGGGTCGCCCAGCCGGGTGCCGGTGCCGTGCGCCTCGACGGCGTCCACGTCCTTCGCGGAGAGTCCCGCGACGGCCAGCGCCCGCTGGATCACCCGCTGCTGCGACGGTCCGTTCGGCGCGGTCAGCCCGTTGGAGGCGCCGTCCTGGTTGATCGCCGTACCCCGCACGACGGCCAGGACGGGGTGTCCGTTGCGGCGCGCGTCCGACAGCCGCTCCAGCAGGACCAGTCCGAGTCCTTCCCCCCAGCCGGTGCCGTCGGCACCCGCACCGAACGACCTGCACCGGCCGTCCGGGGACAGCCCCCGCTGCCTGCTGAAGTCGATGAAGACATCCGGGGTGGGCAGCACCGTCACGCCGCCGGCCAGCGCCATCGTGACCTCTCCCTGGCGCAGTGCCTGGCACGCCATGTGCAGCGCCACGAGGGAGGAGGAGCACGCGGTGTCGACGGTGACGGCCGGGCCCTCGAGCCCGAGCGTGTAGGCGACGCGACCGGAGGCGATGCTGCCGGCGCTGCCGTTGCTCAGGTAACCGGCGAGATCGTCGGGCACCTCGGCCAGGCGGCTGCCGTACTCGTTGTACATGATGCCGACGTAGACGCCCGTCTGGCTTCCCCGCACCGACTTCGGGTCGATGCCCGCCCGCTCGAGCGTCTCCCAGGACGCCTGGAGCAGCAGGCGCTGCTGCGGGTCCATCGCCAGCGCCTCGCGGGGCATGATCCCGAAGAACTCGGGGTCGAACTCGGCGGCGTCGTGCAGGAACCCGCCCGCCCGGACATAGGTCTTCCCCTCGGTGCCCGGTTCGGGATCGAACACTCCCTCGACGTCCCAGCCGCGGTCCGCCGGGAAATCGGTGATCGCGTCCCGGCCTTCGGCGACCAGCCGCCAGAGGTCCTCCGCGGAGCGGACGTCTCCCGGGAAGCGGCAGCTGATCGCGACGATCGCCACCGGGTCGTCCTGCTGCGCGGCGGGGACGGGGATCGCGGGAGCGGCCCCCTCGGCGACGGTTCCGGAGAACCTGGTCGCGAGATACCCGGCCACGGAGCGCGACGTCGGGTAGTCGAACACGAGGGTCGCGGGCAGCTTCAACCCGGTCGCCGCGTTGAGCTCGTTGCGCAGCTCGACCGCGGCGAGGGAGTCGAACCCGAGTTCCCTGAAGGCCCGGTCGGGACCGACCGCCTCCGGGCCGGTGTGGCCGAGGACCTTGGCCACATGGCCGCGGACCACCTCCAGCAGCAGGCGGTCCCGCTCCGCGCCGGCCAGTCCGGCGATCCGCCGCCCCAGCGCGTTCCCGTCCGCGTGCCCTTCCCCGGAGCGCACGGTACGGCGGGCGGCGCCGCGTACGAGGCCTCGGAGCAGGGCCGGTAGGTCGCCACCCCTGCCGCGCAGGGCCGTACGGTCGACCTTGACGGCCGCCAGCACGGGCTCGTCCGCGAGGACGGCCGCGTCGAACAGGGCCAGGCCCTCCCGCACCGAGACGGCGGGCAGGCCCAGGCGGCTCACCCTGTCAAGGTCGGCGGCGGTGAGCTCTCCGCCGAGGCCGGTGTCGACCTCCCAGAGGCCGTAGGCGACGGCGGTGGCCGGCAGGCCCTGGGCCCGGCGGTGCGCCGCCAGCCCGTCCAGGAACACGTTCGCCGCCGCGTAGTTGCCCTGACCCGCCGCCAGCACCATCCCGCCCGCCGAGGAGAACAGCACGAACGCCGACAGGTCCAGTTCCTCCGTCAGCTCGTGCAGGTACCACGCCGCGTCCGCCTTCGGCCGCAGCACGGTGTCGATCCGCTCCGGCGACAGCGTGCCCACCAGCCCGTTGTCCGCCACCCCGGCCGCGTGCACCACGCCCCGCAGCGGATGCTCGGCGGGAATCTCCGCCAGCAGTTCCGCCAGCGCCTGCCGGTCGGCCACGTCACAGGCCGCCACCGTCACCCGCGCCCCCAGCGCCTCCAGCTCGGCGGCCAGCTCCGCCGCACCCGGCGCCTGAAGGCCCCGCCGGCTGGTCAGCACCAGATGCCGCACCCCGTGCTCGACCACCAGGTGCCGCGCCACCAGCGCGCCCAGGCCACCCGTGCCGCCGGTCACCAGCACCGTGCCGTCCGCACCCCACACCGGAGCGGGCCCGTCCGCACCCGGTCGGCCCGCAACCGCCTGATCGATCCGCGTGTCCGCCGAGGTCTCTGCCGTCACCCCGCCTGATGGGACCGGCGCCGAGGCCGCGCCCGGCACCCGCACCAGACGCGGCACCCGCAGCTCATCGCCCCGCAGCGCCATCTCCGGCTCGTCCGAGGCCGCGACCGCCGGAACCAGAACCGAGGCCAGAACCGACCCGGCCACGCCGCCACCGGTGTCCCGGCCACCGGCCCCGACCTCGATGCCCACGTCGACCAGTGCGAACCGGCCCGGGTTCTCCGCCTGCGCCGCCCGCACCAGCCCCCACACCGGAGCCAGCCGCACGTCCACGTCCTCACCCGGCAGCGCCACCGCACCCCGCGTCACCACCACCAGCCGCGACGCCGCGAACCGCTCGTCGGCCAGCCACGCCTGCACGACCTCCAGCACCTCGCCCACGACCGACCGCACCCCATCGGGCACGTCCGTCTCGGGCACCGGGCACTCGAACACCACCGCCTCGGGCACCTCGGCCCCCTCCGCCGGCGTCCCCCAGCTCGCCCACGGCACCGGGCTCGACGGCACCGGAGCCGGGACCCACTCGACCCGGAACAGCGAGTCGGAGAGTCCTCCGCGGGCGGCGTCGAGCTGTTCGGCGGAGACCGGCAGGGAGACCAGGGAGTCCACCGTCGCCACCGGCCGTCCGGTCTCGTCCGCGATCTCGATCGCCGAGACCTCCTCGCCCCTCAGCCGGTGGATGCGCACGCGCACGGCCGAGGCGCCGGCGGCGTGCAGCCTCACCCCGTTCCAGGTGAAGGGCAGGAGCGTCGCCCCTCCGTCCGGGTCGCGGTCGACGACGAGGTCGGCGTGCATGGCGCTGTCGAGCAGCGCGGGGTGCAGCCCGAACCTGCCCGCCTCCTCACGTTCCTGCTCGGGCAGCGCCACCTCGGCGAACACCTCGTCCCCGCGCCGCCAGGCCGCCTTCAGCCCCTGGAACGCCGGGCCGTACCCGTAGCCTCTGGCCAGCAGGTGCTCGTAGGCGTCGTCCACGTCCACCGGCACCGCACCCGCCGGAGGCCACTGGGTCAGGTCGAAGGAGGGCGGCGGGCCGTCCGCGGCGAGCGTGCCGCTCGCGTGCCGGGTCCAGGACGGATCACCGCTCTCGGGCCGGGAGTAGACGGCGACGGAACGCGTGCCCGAGGGCTCGTCCGCGCCCACGACCACCTGGATCGCGACCGCGCCGCGCTCGGGCAGCACCAGCGGCGCCTCCAGCGTCAGCTCCTCGACCGTGCCGCACCCGACCTGGTCACCGGCCCGGATCGCCAGCTCCACGAACCCGGTGCCCGGCAGCAGCACGCTGCCCAGCACGTCGTGGTCGGCGACCCAGCGCTGGACGTCGGCGGAGAGGTGGCCGGTCAGCACGACTCCGCCGGACTCGGGCGACGCGAGGGCGGCGCCGAGCAGCGGATGCTGAACGGTCTCCAGCCCGGCGGAGGACACGTCGCCCGCGGTGTTCCCGGCCTCCAGCCAGTACCGCTTGCGCTGGAAGGCGTAGGTGGGCAGTTCCACCGACGGCATACGGCGGTCGGGGAAGAAGGACTCCCAGTCCACGGCCATGCCATGCGCGTAGGCCCGCCCCAGCCCGGTCAGCAGCGCCTCGACCTCGTCCCGGCCCCGCCGCTGCAGCCCCACCACCGAATCCGCAGCACCCGTACCGTCCGCAGAGCCTGAGCCATCCGCAGAACCCGCGCCGTGCGCGGAGCCTGCACCGGCCGCACCGTCCGCAGGATCCGCGGTCAGGGTCTGTACGGCCAGCGCGGTCAGCACCGCGTCCGGACCCACCTCCACCCACCGCGACACACCCAGACCCCGCCCCACGGCCACCGCGTCGGCGAACCGCACCGACCGCCGCACATGCTCCACCCAGTACTCCGCCGACCCCCACCCCACGACCGAACCCGCACCGGAACCCGATGCGGAAGCCGCGGAAGCCGCTGAAGCCGCTGAACCGGACACGGAAACCCCGGAAGTCCCAGAAACCGCGGAGCCGGACATGGAAACCCCGGAAGCCGACACGGAAGCCTCGGAAGTCCCGGAAAACCCGGAAGCCTGAACGGAAGCCCCGGTCACCGTGGAAACCGCCACCGGCCCCGACACATCCGGCTGCCGGTAGGTCACCGACTCGGCCACCCGCCGGAAGTCCTCCAGCACCGGCTCCATCAACGGCGAATGGAACGCATGCGACACCCGCAACCGCGACCACCGCCGCCCCCCCGGCAGCCCCGCCACCACCGCCTCCACCCCGGCCCGCTCACCGGAGACCACCACCGAGGACGGGCCGTTGACCGCCGCGACCCCCACCCCGGCCGTCAGCAGCGGCGCCACCTCCGCCTCCGAGGCCTGCACCGCCACCATCACCCCACCCGCCGGCAGCGCCTGCATCAACCGGCCCCGCGCCACCACCAACCGCACCACATCCGCCAGATCCAGCACCCCGGCCACATGCGCCGCCGCCAACTCCCCCACCGAATGCCCCACCAGCACATCCGGCCGGACCCCCCACGACTCCAGCAACCGGAACAACGCCACCTCGAACGCCACCAACGCCACCTGAGCGAACTCGGTGCGCCCCAGCACCTCAGCCGCGCCCCCACCGCCCTCGCCCCGGTCCGCGTCCCCACCCCGGTCCGCGTCCCCGCCCCGACCCTCGCCTCGGTCCGGGTCCTGGTCCTGGTCCTGGTCCTCGGCGAACATCACCTCCCGCAACGACCGCCCCAGCTCCACGTCCGCCACCGCGCACACCGCGTCCAACGCCTCCGCGAACACCGGGAACGCCGCATACAACTCCCGGCCCATCCCCGCCCGCTGCGCCCCCTGACCCGAGAACAGAAACCCCGTCCGGCCCGCACGCACCGAACCGGCCGCCACCTCTGCCGACTCGCCCCCCGCGGCCAGCACCGCCAGGCCCCGCGCCAGCCCGGCGCGGTCGGAACCCACCACCACCGCCCGGTGCTCCAGCGCCGCCCGCGTCGTCACCAGGGCCCGCCCCGCGGCGGCGACATCGGCCTCGGGCAGCACGTCCAGATACGCCTCCAGCTTCCCGGCCTGGGCGTGGAGCGCCTGGACGCTCCGGCCCGAGAACACCCAGGGCACGAGCACGGGACCGTCCGCCGCGAGACCGTCGGTCACGAGTCCGTCCATCGCGGGTCCGCCGTCCCGGATCCGCCGGTCACCCGTCGTCTCCGGCAGCTCCGTCGCGGAGGCGTTCCCTCCGGCCCCCACGGCCCCCCCGGCCTCCGCGCCCTCCACGGGCTCAGCCGGCGGCGCCTCCTCGATGATCACGTGCGCGTTGGTGCCGCTGATGCCGAACGACGACACGCCCGCCCGGCGCGGATGACCGTTCCGCTTCCACTCCCGCGCCTCGGTCAGCAGCTCCACCCGGCCCGCCGACCAGTCCACGTTCGGCGACGGCTCCTCCGCATGCAGCGTCTTCGGCAGCAGGTCGTGCCGCATCGCCTGCACCATCTTGATCACACCGGCCACACCCGCCGCCGCCTGCGTGTGACCCATGTTCGACTTGATCGAACCCAGCCAGAGCGGCCGGTCCTCCGGCCGGTCCTGGCCGTAGGTCGCCAGCAGCGCCTGCGCCTCGATCGGGTCACCGAGCGTCGTGCCGGTGCCGTGCGCCTCCACCGCGTCGATCTCCGCAGGAGCCAGACCCGCTCCGGCCAGGGCCTGCCGGATCACCCGCTGCTGCGACGGACCGTTCGGCGCGGTCAGCCCGTTGGAGGCGCCGTCGGAGTTGACCGCCGAACCACGCACCACCGCCAGCACCCGGTGGCCGTTGCGGCGCGCGTCCGACAACCGCTCCAGCAGGAGCATGCCCACGCCCTCGCCCCAGCCGGTGCCGTCCGCGCCCGCGCCGAACGACTTGCACCGGCCGTCGGGGGCCAGACCGCCCTGCCGGCTCATGTCCACGAACGTGTCAGGGGTCGACATGACGGTCACCCCGCCGGCCAGGGCCAACCCGCACTCTCCCCGGCGCAGGGCCTGGACCGCCCAGTGGAGGGCGACCAGCGACGACGAGCACGCCGTGTCCACGGTCACCGCGGGGCCCTCCAGCCCCAGGGCGTAGGCGACGCGGCCGGAGACCACGCTGGCGAGGCTGCCGTTGCCGTGGTAGGCGGCGATCTCCTCGGGGAGCGTGCCCAGCCGCAGGCCCCAGTCGTGGTACATCACTCCGGCGAAGACTCCGGTGTCGCTGCCCTTCATCGAGGTGGGATCGATGCCGGCCCGCTCGAACGTCTCCCACGCGATCTCCAGCAGCAGCCGCTGCTGGGGGTCCATGGCCTGGGCCTCACGCGGGCTGATCCCGAAGAAGTCGGCGTCGAAGTCGGCCGCGTCGTGCAGGAACCCGCCCTCGCGCGCGGAGCTCCTGCCCGGCCTGCCCGGCTCGGGGTCGTAGAGGTCGGGGGCCCAGCCCCGATCCGACGGGAACGGCGAGACCACGTCGGCGCCCTCGGCGACGAGGCGCCACAGCGCGTCCGGGGAGGCCACGTCACCCGGGTAGCGGCAGGCCATGCCGACGATCGCGACGGGTTCGTCGACCGGGACCGCGGCGGCCGGGAGGGCTGCGGCGCGGGCCGGCGTGTCGAGGATCTTCGTGCGGATGTGCCCGGCCAGCGCGGCGGGCGTCGGGTAGTCGAAGGTCAGCGTCGCGCTCAACCGGAGCCCGGTGGCGGCGTTGAGCCTGTTGCGCAGCTCGACCGCGGCGAGGGAGTCGAAACCGATGTCCTTGAACGCCCTGGTGGGGACCACGGAGGCGGCTCCGTCGTAGCCGAGCACGG
The DNA here is from genome assembly GCF_015711595.1 of Planomonospora sp. ID91781. NCBI lineage: Bacteria > Bacillati > Actinomycetota > Actinomycetes > Streptosporangiales > Streptosporangiaceae > Planomonospora > Planomonospora sp. ID91781. The sequence continues at coordinate 2,567,473 of NZ_JABTEY010000002.1, forward strand.
CGGCGGCCTGGGTGCTGACGAGCTCGACCAGCGCCTCGTCCCGCTCGGCCTCGCCCAGCCGGTCGAGCCGCTGGGCGAGGGACGACCCGACCGGGGCCGGGCCGGCGGCGGCCGTACGGCGGGCGGGGGTCCGCACCAGGTCCCGCAGCAGCGCCGGGACCCCGTCCGGCCGGGCGGCGAGCGCCCTCAGGTCCACCCGCACCGGCACCACCGCCGGTTCGCCGCTGCGGACGGCCCGGTCCAGGAGGGTCAGGTTCTCCGCGGAGGACAGCAGTTCCAGGCCGAGCCTCTCCACACGGCGCAGGGCGGTCTCGTCGAGCCGGTCCCCCATGCCGCCGTCACCGGTCCACAGGCCCCACGCCACCGAGGTGGCCGTCTGCCCGCGGGCGGCGCGGTGCACGGCCAGCGCGTCGAGGAAGACGTTGGCCGCCGCGTAGTTCCCCTGTCCCGCCCCGTCGAGGATCGTGGCGGTGGACGAGTACAGCACGAACGCCGACAGGTCCAGATCCGCCGTCAGCTCGTGCAGGTGCCAGGCCGCGTCCGCCTTCGGCCGGAACACGGTGTCGATCCGCTCCGGGGTCAGCGACGCGATGACGCCGTCGTCCACGACGCCCGCGGTGTGCACGACGCCGCGCAGCGGGTGGGCAGAGGGGACGTCCGCCAGGAGCCGGGCGAGCGCGCCGCGGTCGCCGACGTCGCAGGCCGCCGTCGTCACCCGCGCGCCCAGCGCCTCCAGCTCCTCACGCAGCCCGGCCGCACCCGGCGCGTCCGGACCCCGCCGACTGGCCAGCAGCAGGTGCCGCACCCCGTGCTCGGCCACCAGGTGCCGCGCCACCAGCGCGCCCAGGCCGCCCGTGCCACCGGTCACCAGCACCGTGCCGTCCGCGTCCCAGACCGGGTCCGGCTCCGCCTCGGGAGCGGGCACGAGGGCCAGGCGGGGCACGAGGACCTCGCCGCCGCGCAGCGCCGCCTCCGGTTCGTCCGAGGCGACGGCGGCGGCCAGCGCGCCCCGGGACTCCTCGGAGCCGTCGGTGTCGACCAGCACGAACCGGCCCGGGTTCTCCGCCTGCGCGGCCCGCACCAGACCCCACACCGGGGCCGTCCGCAGGTCCACGTCCTCACCGGCCAGCGCCACCGCGCCGCGGGTCACCACCACCAGGCGGGAGTCCGCGAACCGCTCGTCGGCCAGCCACGCCTGGACGGCGGCGAGCGCGTGCGCCGTGGCCGAACGGGCGCCCGCCAGGGGGTCGCCCTCGGGTACGGCGAGCTCGAGGAGCACCGTCCCGGGTACCCGCTCCGCGCCGGCGACCTCCTCCAGGGAGAGGGGGACGACGGGCGCCGGGGCGGTCCCGGCAGCCAGGCGGGTCCACCGGAGGTGGAACGGCGAGTCGTGGCGGTCCCGGCCGGCGGCGCGCAGGTCGTCGCCGGACACCTCACGGACCACGAAGGAGCCGATCGACGCCACCGGCGCCCCGGTGGCGTCGGCGATGGCGATCGACGCCTCGCCCCTGCCCGTGGCGACGATGCGGGCGCGCACGGACGGCGCGCCCTGCGCGTGGAGCGCCACGTCGCTCCACGTGAACGGTAGGCGCAGCAGGTCGGAGGCGGGCTCGTCCTCCGCGAAGTCCATCGCGTGCAGCACCGCGTCGAGCAGCGCGGGGTGCAACCCGAAGGACGCCGCCTCCGCCCTGTTCTCCTCGGGGAGCGAGACCTCGGCGAAGACTTCGCCGTCCCGCCGCCAGACGGCGCGCAGCGCCTGGAAAGCCGGTCCGTAGCCGTAGCTCTGTCCGGCCATGGCCTCGTACAGTCCCGCCGTGTCGACGGGCCGCGCCCCGGGGGGCGGCCACTCCGACATGCCGAACGACCCGGCGCCGGGGGCCGGGGCGTCGCGCCGGGCCAGGACGCCGGTGGCGTTCCGGGTCCACGGCGCGTCGTCGGGCAGGTTCTCGGGGCGGGAGTAGAACTCGATCGGCCTGCGCCCGGCCTCGTCCGCCGCTCCGACGACCACCTGCAGCGCGGCGCCGGCCGCGCCGACCGCGCCGTCGATGGCCAGCGGCGCCTGGAGCGTCAGCTCCTCCAGCAGGTCGCAGCCGACCTCGTCGCCCGCGCGGGCGGCGAGCTCCACGTACGCGGTGCCGGGCAGCAGGACGACGCCCGAGATGACGTGGTCGGCCAGCCAGGGCTGCGACCGGGTCGAGACCCTGCCGGTGAGCACCACCCCGCCGGAGTCGGGCAGGGAGACCACCGCGCCGAGCAGGGGGTGCCGCGCCGCCACCTGGCCCAGCGCCGGGGCGTCGCTCGCGGCCGTGGTGGAGCTCAGCCAGTACCGCCTGCGCTGGAAGGCGTAGGTGGGCAGTTCGATCCGCCGGGCGCCGGATCCGGCGAAGAACGCCTGCCAGTCCGGCGCCGCGCCGCGGGTGTGGGCCAGCGCCACCGCGGTGCGGACCTGCCTGGCCTCCGGCCGGTCCCGGTGGAGCAGCGGGGCGAACGCGGCCTCGGACCGGTCGGCCAGGCAGTCCTGGCCCATCGCCGACAGCACGCCGTCCGGTCCCAGTTCGAGGAAGGTCGTGACGCCCTGGCCGGCCAGCCACCGGACCGCGTCATGGAAGCGGACCGAGGCGCACACGTGGCGCACCCAGTACTCGGCCGAGCACAGCTCGGGACCGGCCGGTTCGCCCGTCACGGTCGAGACGATCGGGATCCGCGGCGCGGAGTACCGCACCACCTGGGCGATCCGCCGGAACTCCACCAGCATCGGCTCCATGAGCGGCGAGTGGAACGCGTGGGAGACCCGGAGCCGGGTCCGCCTGCGTTCCGGCAGCGCCGCGGCCACCGCGAGGACCTCGTCCTCCCGGCCGGAGATCACCACGGAGGCGGGGCCGTTGACCGCCGCGATGCCCACTCCGCCGGTCAGCAGCGGCAGCGTCTCCTCCTCCGACGCCTGCAGGGCGACCATCGCGCCGCCGCGGGGCAGTTCCTGCATCAACCGGCCGCGCGCGGCCGCCAGCATGGCCGCGTCCTCCAGCGGCATCACGCCCGCCGCGTGGGCGGCGGCCAGTTCGCCCACCGAGTGCCCGGCGAGGAACGCGGGCTCCAGCCCCCACGATTCGAGCAGCCGGAAGAGCGCCACCTCCACGGCGAACAGGGCCGCCTGCGCGTACATCGTCTGGTCCAGCAGGGCGGCCTCGGCCGAGCCGGGGGCGGCGAAGAGCACGTCGTACAGGGGGAGGTCGAGCTGCAGGTCGAGGTGGCCGGCCGCCTGGTCCAGGGCCGCGGCGAAGGCGGGGAAGGCCGTGTAAAGCTCCCGCCCCATCGCGAGCCGCTGGCTGCCCTGCCCGGTGAACAGGAAGGCGAGCGAGCCGCCGTCCGCGGTGCTCCGCAGCACGCCGGGGGCCTCCTCGCCTCCGGCGAGCGCCCTCAGGCCGCGCAGGAGCTCCTCCCGGTCGTCCGCGACGACGGCGGCGCGGTGCCACAGCGAGGCCCGGGTGGTGGCGAGGGAGTATCCGAGGTCGTGGAGCCGCGTCCCGGGCCGCGCCTCGACGGCGGCCAGCAGCCGCTCGGCCTGGGCGCGCAGCGCCTGCCCGGTACCGCCCGAGACCAGCACCGGGACGCCGGCCGGCTCCGGCGAGGCCTCGGTCCGGTCCTCCGGACCGGCCCCCGGCTCCGGTCGGAGCTCCGGTTCCTCGATGATGACGTGGGCGTTGGTGCCGCTGATGCCGAAGGCGGACACCCCCGCGCGGCGGGGACGGCCGAGGTCCTCCCAGGGACGGGCCTCCGTGAGCAGCCGTACCTCTCCCGCCGACCAGTCGACGTTGGGCGAGGGCGTGTCCACGTGCAGGGTCCTGGGCAGCACGCGGTGCCGCATCGCCATGATCATCTTTATCAGGCCGGCGGCGCCGGCCGCCGCCTGCGTGTGCCCGAGGTTGGACTTCACCGACCCGAGCCAGAGCGGCCGGTCCTCCGGCCGGTCCTGGCCGTAGGTCGCCAGCAGCGCCTGCGCCTCGATCGGGTCGCCGAGCGTCGTGCCGGTGCCGTGCGCCTCCACCGCGTCCACGTCTCCGGCCCCCAGTCCCGCGGCGGCGAGGGCCTGGCGGATGAGCTTCCGCTGGGACGCTCCGCTGGGCGCGGTCAGGCCGTTGCTCGCGCCGTCCTGGTTGATCGCGGAACCGCGGATCAGCGCCAGGACGGTGCGGCCGTTGCGGCGCGCGTCCGAGAGCCGCTCGACCACGAAGACGCCGGCGCCCTCGGAGAAACCCGTGCCGTCGGCCCCGGCGGCGAACGCCTTGATGCGGCCGTCGGGGGCCAGGCCGCGCTGGCGGCTGAACGCGGTGAACACGCCGGGACTGCTCATGACGGTCACCCCGCCGGCCAGGGCGAGGGAGCACTCTCCCCGGCGCAGCGCCTGGGCGGCCAGGTGGAGGGCGACCAGCGAACCGGAGCAGGCGGTGTCGATGGTGACGGCTGGCCCCTCCAGGCCCAGCACGTAGGCGATGCGCCCGGAGGTGACGCTGGGCACGTTGCCCGTCATCAGGTATCCGTCGAGCCCGTCGGGGGCCTCGTGGACCCTGATGCCGTAGTCGTGCACCTCGGCGCCGACGAAGACGGCGGTGCCGCTGCCCTTCAGCGAGAGCGGGTCGATGCCCGTCCGCTCCAGGGCCTCCCAGGTGGTCTCCAGGAGCAGCCGCTGCTGCGGGTCCATGCCGAGCGCCTCGCGGGGCGAGATGCCGAAGAACTCCGCGTCGAACTCCGTCGCCGTGGACAGGAACCCGCCCTTCCCGACGTAGGTCGTGCCGGAGACGTCCGGGTCCGCGCCGAAGAGCCGCTCCAGGTCCCAGTCCCGGTCGTCCGGGAAGTCGCCGAGGACGGTCCCGTCCCCGGCCACAAGCCCCCAGAGGTCCTCGGCCGATCCGATCCCGCCCGGGAAGCGGCAGCCGATGCCGACGATGGCCAGCGGCTCGTCGTCGAAGGCCGCGACCCCCTCCGGGGTCGCGGCCTCCTCCCTCAGGCCGAGCAGTTCGGCCCGCAGGTACCCGGCGAGCAGCGCCGGGGTGGGGTGGTCGAAGGCGACGGTGGGCGGCAGGAGCAGACCCGTGGCCGCGCGGAGCCGGTCGTGCAGACCGACCAGCGCGAGGGAGTCCATGCCGAGTTCGCGGAAGGCGAGATCGGCGTCCACCCTGGTGATCGTGTTCTCCGAGTTCTCCGACACCTCGCGCAACGCCGCGAGTGTGTGCTCGGACACCAGTTCCCGCAGGACGCGCACCTGCGCCGCGGCCGGCAGCGCCGTCAGCCTGCTCACCAGGGCGGAACCGTTCTCCACCGCTTCAGCCGAAACCCGGTCCCGGCTGTCGGCCGAGCGTCCAGACTCACTCATAAGACCACTCCAGTCATTACTGCCTATAAAGGCAGAGACCACCCACCGTCGCCCATAACACTCGTCTGAACGCTATTCCGGATCATCCCTCGGCCACACCCCTAAGGGCCCCAGAACCGACCCCGCTCACCTGCCCTGTTTGACCACCGCGCCGCCGTCCACCTTCAGGTGCTGGCCGGTGACGTACCGGGACTCGTCCGAGGCCAGGTAGGTGATGGCGTGCGACACGTCGACCGGCTCCACGTAGGGGATCGGCATCGCCTGCACCATCGGGAAGGCCGGCTCGGCGTCCTCCCGGGTGGGGTTCTCCAGGTCCGGGCGGAAGAGCCGGTAGGTGTCCTCGTTCTGGATCATGGCGGTGTTGACGTAGGCCGGGTGCACCGCGTTGACACGCTGCATGGAGGGCGCCAGGAGCGGCGCGAGCCAGTTGACGTAGTGCTTCAGCGCGTGCTTCGAGTAGGCGTACCCCATGCCGCCGGGCCCCATCGGACCGGCCGCGCCGTGCTCGGTGATGAAGGCGGCGATGGAGCCGACGATGACGATGGACCCGCCTTCCCCCAGGTGCGGCAGCGCCGCGTGCACGGTGTTGAAGGTGCCGCTCAGGTTCACGTCGATGGTCTCGGTGAACGCGCCGATCGGCCGGTCGGCGCCGGTCGGGCAGATGCCCGCGTTGGCGATCACCACGTCGAGGCGGCCCAGTTCGGCGACCCCCTCGTCGATGGCCGCCTGCAGCGCCGCCCGGTCGCGGACGTCCGCCTGCTTGGTCACTATCCTCCGGCCGGTCTTCTCCACCAGCCGTACGGTCTCCTCGGTGTCCTCGCCGCCGGCCATCGCGTAACCCACCGAGCCGATGTCCCGGCACAGGTCGATCGCGATGATGTCCGCGCCCTCCTCCGCCAGCCGTACGGCGTGGCTGCGTCCCTGCCCTCGGGCCGCACCGGTGATGACGACGACTTTGTCCTGTACTCGTCCCATGGAGCACTCCATCTGTTTCAGGGTTTCGGTTATCGGATGAGGTTCGTGAGGTAGTCGCCCACGACCCGGCGGAAACGCTCCGGCTCCTCCAGGTGCGGCATGTGGCTCGACTCCTCGAAGATCTCCCAGCGCACGTCCGGGATCAGGTCCTGGAACGGCTGGACGGTCGCCGGGGTCGCCTCGTCGTGCCTGCCGGAGATCAGCAGGGTCGGGACGGCGATGTCCGCCACGCAGTCCACGACCGACCAGTCGCGCAGCGTCCCGATGACGTGGAACTCGCTCGGCCCGTTCATCGTGTAGTAGACCGTCGGATCGTTGTAGACCTCGTAGAACGAGGCGAGGTAGTCGCGCGGCCACGGGGTCAGCCGGCAGACGTGCCGCTCGTAGAAGACGCGCATCGCCGCGAAGTACTCGTCGCTGCCGGTGGTCCCGGCCGCCTCGTGGCGGCGGAGCGTCTCGTCGACCCCCTTGGGGAGCCGGTCCCGCAGCACCTTCATCTCGCTCAGCCAGAGCGGGTAGGAGGCGGGGGAGTTGGCGATGATCAGCCCGCGGAGGCCCGGCGGGCGGCCCGCGGCGTGCCTGGCGGCGAGCATGCCGCCCCACGACTGGCCGAGCAGCACGTAGTCGTCGGCCACGTCCAGCCGGTGCAGGAGGTTGTCCAGTTCGTCGAGGAACAGCTCCGGCGTCCAGAAGTCCTCTCCCCGCTCGGGGAGGTGGGTGGACCCTCCGTTGCCGATCTGGTCGTAGTGGACGACGGGCCAGCCCTCCTCGGACAGGGCCGCGATGTTCAGCAGGTAGTCGTGGGTGCTGCCGGGACCTCCGTGCACCACCACGACCGCCGGCCGTCCCGAACGGGGTTCCCCGGTGACGCGGTACCACGTGGCGTGCTCGCCGAACGGCACGCACCCTTTGGAGCTGGGAGGCAGGGGCACTGCGCTCACCTCATTCCTGATTCCTGTCATGGCCTCGGCGTCGATCCGAGCCAGTCCTCGATGACGCGGGCGGTCTCCGCCGCCCGGTTCTCCAGAATGCTGAAGTGGTCGGCGGGCACCGTCCTGAGCGTGTGGGCGGGGTCCCAGGGAGCGGCCCGCCAGTCCTCCAGTCCCTCACCGGTCCCGGCGAACGACTCCTGGCACTGCACGAACAGCACCGGCGCCTCGACCCGCGCGGGCGGCATGTCGACGAGCAGCTCGCCGTACCGGCCCATCGTGGAGAGCCTGGCGCTGTCGAACCCGCCGAACGCCTGCTCCATCTCGAGCATCCCGAAGACCAGTTCCTTGGCCAGGCCCGCCCGACCCCCGCCGTCGCTCTCGTAGGTGTCGAGCAGGACCACTCCGTACGGCCCGGCGCCGGCGGCGGTTTCGAGCCGGTGGGCGGTCGCGGCGGCGAAGATGCCTCCCGCCGAGTAGCCGACCAGCACGAACGGCTCCCCCTCGGCCGCCAGGAGCACGCTCTCGGCGAGGACCTCGACGGCGGCGTCGATCGAGACGGGGAGCGGCTCCCCGGGGAGGAAACCGGACAGGGGGATCGCCGACACCTGACGGACGCCGCGGAAGTGCGAGGCCAGCCTCGCGTGCTGGTACACCCCGCCCGTCGCCATCGGCGTGCTGAGGCAGAGGAGGCGGGGACGGCCCGGACCGTCGGCCAGCTTCACCGGCGCCGGGATCCGCTCCAGATCCGCCGCCGAGGAGAAGGAAGGGCGGACCCTCGCGATCGCGGTGAGCACCTCGAACCCCTCCTCCAGCCGGCCCGCCATGACGGCTCCGCGGAAGATGTCGCTCACGGTGTCCGGCGCCGGAGCCGACGGCGCCCGACTCCCGGTCCCGGTTCCGGTCTCGACCTCGGCTCGGGAGAGGTGCGCGGTGAACTCCTCGGCGACGAACCCGGCGAGATCGGCGGGGGTCTTGTTCGAGAAGACGACCATCGGGGGCAGGCGCAGTCCGGTGGCCTCGTTGAGGGCGTTGCGCAGTTCCAGCGCGCCGACGGAGTCGAAGCCCGCCTCCAGGAAATCCCGCTCGGGATCGACGTCACCGGCGCCCTGGTGACCGAGCAGGCGTGCCGCGTGTTCCAGCACGAGTTCCAGCAGGGCGGCTTCGCGTTCCTGCGCCCCCAACCCGGCCAACCGACGACCCAACCCGCCCGCACCACCACCGCCACCGGCCGCCCGCCGCCGC
>NZ_JABTEY010000003.1:0-809237 GCF_015711595.1 Planomonospora sp. ID91781
AGCAGCGGCGCCACCTCCGCCTCCGAGGCCTGCACCGCCACCATCACCCCACCCGCCGGCAGCGCCTGCATCAACCGGCCACGCGCCACCACCAACCGCACCACATCCGCCAGATCCAGCACCCCGGCCACATGCGCCGCCGCCAACTCCCCCACCGAATGCCCCACCAGCACATCCGGCCGGACCCCCCACGACTCCAGCAACCGGAACAACGCCACCTCGAACGCCACCAACGCCACCTGAGCGAACTCGGTGCGCCCCAGCACCTCCGCCGCGCCCCCGCCGCCCTGACCCCGGTCCGCGTCCCCGCCCTTGCCCGGGTCCTGGTCCAGGTCCTGGTCCTCGGCGAACATCACCTCCCGCAACGACCGCCCCAGCTCCACGTCCGCCACCGCGCACACCGCGTCCAACGCCTCCGCGAACACCGGGAACGCCGCATACAACTCCCGGCCCATCCCCGCCCGCTGCGCCCCCTGACCCGAGAACAGGAACCCGGTCTTCCCGCCACGCATCTCCCCGACAGGACCGTCCCCGGCCAGCTCCCGCAGTGCACGCACCGCGCCTTCACGATCGGCGGCCGTCACCACCGCACGCCGCTCGAACGCCGCCCGCGTGCTCACCAGCGACAAACCGACATCGGTCAGGTCCAGCTCCGGACGCGCCTCCACGTGCGCGGCCAGCCGCCCCGCCTGCGCCCGCAGCGCCTCCACGCTGCGGCCCGACACCACCAGCGGCACCACCGGCGGCATCGGAATCCGTCCAGGCGCGGGCATCGCCCCGGACACGGGCACGGGTGACGCCTCCGCCTCCGCAGAGGGCTCCTCCGTCGCGGGCGCCTCCTCGATGATGACGTGCGCGTTGGTGCCGCTGATGCCGAAGGAGGACACGCCCGCCCGGCGCGGGTGACCGTTCTTCGCCCACTCGCGGGCCTCGGTCAGCAGCTCCACCCGGCCCGCCGACCAGTCCACATTCGGCGACGGCTCGTCCACGTGCAACGTCTTCGGCATAACCCCGTACCGCATCGCCTGAATCACCTTGATGATTCCCGCGGCGCCGGCGGCGGCCTGGGTGTGGCCCATGTTGGACTTGATCGAACCCAGCCAGAGCGGCCGGTCCTCCGGCCGGTCCTGGCCGTAGGTGGCGATGACGGCCTGCGCCTCGATCGGGTCGCCCAGCCGGGTCCCCGTACCATGTGCCTCCACCATGTCGACGTCCGCGGCCGTCAGGCCCGCTCCGGCCAGTGCCTGCTGGATCACCCGCTGCTGGGAAGGGCCGTTCGGCGCGGTCAGGCCGTTGGAGGCGCCGTCCTGATTGATCGCCGTACCCCGCACGATCGCCAGTACCGGATGCCCGTTGCGGCGCGCGTCCGACAGCCGCTCCAGCAGGAGTACGCCCGCGCCCTCGCCCCAGCCGGTGCCGTCGGCGCCCGCGGCGAAGGACTTGCACCGGCCGTCGGGGGCCAGACCCCGCTGCCGGCTGAACTCGACGAACACCTCCGGCGTCGCCATGACCGCCACACCACCGGCCAGCGCCAGCGAGCACTCCCCGGACCGCAGCGCCTGCGCCGCCAGGTGCAGCGCCACCAGCGACGACGAGCACGCCGTGTCCACGGTGACGGACTGGCCCTCCAGCCCCAGGGCGTAGGAGATGCGGCCCGACACGATGGCGCCTGCGGCGCTGTTGAAGGCGTAGTCGTGGTACATCATCCCGGCGAACACGCCGGTCCGGCTGCCCTTCAACGACGCGGGATCGATCCCCGCCCGCTCGATCGCCTCCCACGAGGTCTCCAGCAGCAACCGCTGCTGCGGATCCATGTACAGCGCCTCGTTCGGACTGATCCCGAAGAACCCCGGATCGAACTCCGCCGCGCCGTACAGGAAGGCGCCCTCACGGGCGTAGGTCTTGCCCTCCACGCCGGGCTCGGGGTCGAACAACCCCTCGACGTCCCAGCCGCGGTCCGGCGGGAACTCCCCGACCGCGTCCGTCCCGTCCGCCACGAGCCGCCACAGGTCGTCCGGCGACTCCACGCCGCCCGGATACCGGCACGCCATCCCCACGACCGCGATCGGCTCACGCAGCGAAGCCAGTAGGTTCCGGTGCTCGGCTCTGATCCGCTCCGTCTCCTTCAGGGACGTACGGAGCGCCTTGACAAGCTGCTCTTCGTTGGCCATCTCGAAGTCACGCCCCTTGAGTCGCGTCGGTGGCGTCGACACCGTCGAGCGCCATGTTGATCAGGCTCTCCAGGTCCATGTCGTCGATGGACCCGTGCGTGCCGTCCGCCTCCGATACGGGCTCGGTGGATCGGGCTCCGCCCAGTTCGAGGAGAACGTCCATCAGCCCGGCGTCTCGGAGCTTGGTGAGCGGAATGCTCTCCAGGATCCGGCGGATCCGCTGCTCGCCGGAGTCATGGCCGTTTCCGGCGCCCGGGTCGGGTGCCAGTTCGGAACCGAGGTGAGCGGCCAGGACCATGGCGTTCGGATAGTCGAACACCAGCGTCGGTGGGAGCCGCAGTCCGGTGACCTCGTTGAGCCGGTTGCGGAACTCGACCGCGGAGAGGGAGTCGAAGCCCAATTCCTTGAACGCCATCTCAGGTTCGACCGCCTCCGGGCCGGCGTGGCCGAGGATGCCTGCGACGTGCGTGCGAACCAGTTCCAGCAGGGCGGCTTCGCGTTCCTGCGCCCCCAACCCGGCCAACCGACGACCCAACCCGCCCGCACCACCACCGCCACCGGCCGCCCGCCGCCGCACCACCGGCACCAACCCCGCGAACACCGACGGCAACCCCGCCCCCGCCCCCGCCAGCACCCGCACATCCAGCCGCACCGCCACCACCGCCGCGACATCCGCCCCCGCAGCCGCATCCAGCAACGCCAGCCCCTGCTCCGGCGCCAGCGCCCCCATCCCCATCCCCGCCATCCGCCGCACCTGCGCCGCCTCCAGCCCGGCACCCATCCCGCCACCGGCCCACAGACCCCACGCCACCGACTGCGCCGCCAACCCCCGCGCCCGCCGATACGCCGCCAACCCGTCCAGGAACGCGTTCGCCGCCGCATAATTGCCCTGACCCGCATTACCCAGCGTCCCGGCCAGCGACGAGAACAACACGAACGCCGACAGACCCAGGTCCGCCGTCAACTCGTGCAGATACCAGGCCGCATCCGCCTTCGGCCGCAGCACCGCATCGATCCGCTCCGGCGTCAGCGCCGCCACGACCCCGTCGTCCAGCACCCCGGCCGCATGCACCACACCCCGCAGCGGATGCTCCACCGGAACAGCGGCCAGCAGATCCGCCAGCGCCTGCCGATCGGCCACGTCACACGCCGCCACCGTCACCCGCGCCCCCAGCGCCTCCAGCTCGGCGGCCAGCTCCACCGCACCCGGCGCCTGAAGGCCCCGCCGGCTGGTCAGCACCAGATGCCGCACCCCGTGCTCGACCACCAGATGCCGCGCCACCAGCGCACCCAAACCCCCGGTGCCGCCGGTCACCAGCACCGTGCCGTCCGCACCCCACACCGGAGCAGGCCCGTCCGCACCCGGCACCGCCCCGCCCGCAGCCGGATCGGCCGCCGCCCGCTCCTGCGGAACCGACACCGCAGCCCCGACCGGCACCCGGGCCAGACGCGCCACCCGCAGCTCACCGCCCCGGACCACCACCTCCGGCTCACCAGAGGCGACGGCCGCCTCCAGAACCTCACCGGACTCGTCCATGCCGTCGGTGTCGACCAGCACGAACCGGCCCGGGTTCTCCGCCCGGACGGCCCGCAGCAGACCCCACACCGGAGCCAGCCGCACATCGACGTCCTCACCCGGCAGCGCCACCGCACCCCGCGTCACCACCACCAGCCGCGACGAGGCGAACCGCTCCTCGGCCAGCCACGCCTGCACCACCCCCAGCACCTCGGCCACGGCCGACCGCACCATCCCAGGCACATCCACCCCGGACACGTCCGGCGCGTCCGATCCGAGAACCCCGCCACCCGGCACCGAACACTCGAACACCACCGCCTCGGGCACCTCGGCCCCCTCGACCAACCCGCTCCACCGCCCCCACGACACCGGGACCGCGGAGGAACCGCCAGAAGCCGCAGGAACCCCGACCCACTCCAACCGGAACAACGAGTCGCCCACCGACACCACCGCCCCACCCAACCGCTCCAACGCCACCGGCAACGACACCAGCGACCCCACCGACACCACCGGCCGGCCCTCCTCATCGGCCAGCACCACCCCGACCGCATCCCCACCCGCCGGAGCGATCCTCACCCGCGCCACCGACGCCCCACCCGCATGCAGCACCACCCCGCCCCACGCGAACGGCAGCACCGCCTCCTCCCGCTCCCCGCCACCCGCCACCAGCAGCGCATGCATCGCACTGTCCAGCAACGCCGGATGCACCCCGAACCCCCCGGCCTCACCACGCACCGCCTCCGGCAACACCACCTCGGCGAACACCTCGTCCCCGCGCCGCCAGGCCGCCTTCAACCCCTGAAACACCGGCCCGTACCCGTACCCCGACCCGGCCAGCACCTCATAGGCACCGTCCACCTCCACCGGCACCGCACCCACCGGAGGCCACTCAGCCAGATCCGCCGTGACCAATGGAATGTCGGCCGCCAGCACGCCCTGAGCGTGCGACGTCCAGGGCAGATCTCCTGCTCCGTCCGGTCGCGAGTAGACGGCGACCGTCCGCCGCTCGTCCTCGTCGGGGGCACCGACTACCACCTGGATCGCGACCGCGCCGCGCTCGGGCAGCACCAGCGGCGCCTCCAGCGTCAACTCCTCGACCGCACCGCAACCGACCTGATCCCCGGCCCGGATCGCCAGCTCCACGAACCCCGTCCCCGGAAACAGCACCACCCCGCCCACCACGTGATCGGCCAACCACGACTGCACCCCCACCGACAACCGGCCCGTCAGCACCACCCCACCGGAGTCGGCCAACGCCACCGCCGCCCCCAGCAACGGATGATCCGCCGCCGACAGACCCGCCGCGCTCACATCCCCCGCCCCCGCACGCGCCTGCAACCAGAACCGCTGCCGCTGGAACGCATACGTCGGCAACTCCACCCGCCGCGCACCCGACCCGGAGAAGTACCGCGCCCAGTCCACGGTCATGCCGTGCGCGTAGGCCCGGCCGACTCCGGTCAGCAGCGTCTCGACCTCGTCCCGGCCCCGCCGCTGCAATCCCACCGCCTGCACGGCACCCGCACCGGCACCGGAGCCCGTACCGCCCGCGGGGTCGGCACCGCCCGGGCCATCCGCAGAGTCCGTACCGGCCGCGGTCGGCAGCTGGGACGCCAGCGCGGTCAGCACCGCGTCCGGACCCACCTCCACCCACCGCGACACACCCAGACCCCGCGCCGCATCCACCGCGTCGGCGAACCGCACCGACCGCCGCACATGCTCCACCCAGTACTCCGCCGACCCCCACTCCCCGGCGACCGGCGCGCCCGTCACCGTGGAAACCGCCACCGGCCCCGACACATCCGGCTGCCGGTAGGTCACCGACTCCGCCACCCGCCGGAAGTCCTCCAGCACCGGCTCCATCAACGGCGAATGGAACGCATGCGACACCCGCAACCGCGACCACCGCCGCCCCCCCGGCAGAGCCGCCACCACCGCCTCCACCGCCGCCTCCTGCCCGGAGACCACCACCGAGGACGGGCCGTTGACCGCCGCGATCCCGACTCCGGCCGTGAGCAGCGGCGCCACCTCCGCCTCCGAGGCCTGCACCGCCACCATCACCCCACCCGCCGGCAGCGCCTGCATCAACCGGCCCCGCGCCACCACCAACCGCACCACATCCGCCAGATCCAGCACCCCCGCCACATGCGCCGCCGCCAACTCCCCCACCGAATGCCCCACCAGCACATCCGGCCGAACCCCCCACGACTCCAGCAACCGGAACAACGCCACCTCGAACGCCACCAACGCCACCTGAGCGAACTCGGTGCGCCCCAGCACCTCCGCCGCGCCCCCACTCTCGCTCTCGCCCTGGCCCCGGTCCGCGTCCCCACCCCGGTCCGCGTCCCCGCCCTCGCCCGGGTCCTGGTCCAGGTCCTGGTCCTCGGCGAACATCACCTCCCGCAACGACCGCCCCAGCTCCACGTCCGCCACCGCGCACACCGCATCCAGCGCCTCCGCGAACACCGGGAACGCCGCATACAACTCCCGGCCCATCCCCGCCCGCTGCGCCCCCTGACCCGAGAACAAGAACCCCGTCCCACCACCACGGACGGCCTCGGCCACCGGCGCACTCCCGTCGGCCAACGCGGCCAGACCCGCCAGCGCCTGCGCCCGGTCGGCGGCCACCACCACCGCACGCCGCTCCAGCGCCGCCCGCGTCGTCACCAGGGAGAATCCGACGCCGGCCAGGTCCGGCTCGGCTTCGGCCTCCACCTGCGCGGCCAGCCGCCCGGCCTGCGCCCGCAGCGCCTCCACGCTCTTACCGGACACCACCAGCGGCACCACCGGCAGCGCAGCGCCCTCGGACGCGGGCGACGGCTCCACCGTCTCTTCGATGATCTCGACCGGCGGCGCCTCCTCGATGATGACGTGCGCGTTCGTGCCGCTCAGTCCGAACGACGACACGCCCGCCCGGCGCGGGTGACCGTTCCGCTTCCACTCCCGCGCCTCGGTCAGCAGCTCCACCCGGCCTTCCGACCAGTCGACCTGCGGCGTCCGCTCCTCGGCGTGCAACGTCTTGGGCAGCACATCGTGCCGCAGCGCCATGACCATCTTGATCACGCCCGCCGCGCCCGCGGCCGCCTGGGCGTGCCCGATGTTCGACTTGAACGAGCCCAGCCAGAGCGGCCGGTCCTCCGGCCGATCCTGACCGTAGGTCGCGATGACGGCCTGCGCCTCGATCGGGTCGCCCAGCCGGGTCCCCGTACCGTGCGCCTCGACGGCGTCGACCTCGGCAGGGGCCAGCCCGGCGTTGGCCAGCGCCTGCCGGATCACCCGCTGCTGCGACGGACCGTTCGGCGCGGAGAACCCGTTCGAGGCGCCGTCCTGGTTGATCGCCGTACCCCGCACGATCGCCAGCACCGGATGCCCGTTGCGCCGCGCGTCCGACAACCGCTCCACCAGCAGCACGCCCACGCCCTCCGAGCAGCCGGTGCCGTCCGCGTCGGCCGAGAACGCCTTGCACCGGCCGTCTGCGGCCAGACCCCGCTGGGTGTTGAAGTACATGAACATGTCCGGCGCGCCCATGACGGTCACGCCGCCGGCCAGCGCCAGTGAGCACTCCCCCGACCGCACCGCCTGCGCCGCCAGGTGCAACGCCACCAACGACGACGAGCACGCCGTGTCCACCGACACCGACGGCCCCTCCAGGCCCAGCGTGTACGACACCCGGCCCGACACCAGACTGCCGCCGCTCGTCGTACCGGCCTCCACCCCCAGGCCGTAGTCGTGGTACATCACCCCGGCGAACACCCCGGTCCGGCTGCCCTTCAACGACGCCGGATCGATCCCCGCCCGCTCGATCGCCTCCCAGGAGGTCTCCAGCAGCAACCGCTGCTGCGGATCCATGTACAGCGCCTCGTTCGGACTGATCCCGAAGAACCCCGGATCGAACTGCGCGGCGTCGTACAGGAAGCCGCCCTCCCGGGCGATGCTCTTCCCGGGCTTGCCCGGCTCGGGGTCGAACAGGTCGTCCAGATCCCAGCCCCGATCGGTCGGGAACCCCGACACCGCGTCGACGCCGCCGGCGACCAACCGCCACAGATCCTCCGGCGAGGCCACCCCGCCCGGATACCGGCACGCCATCCCCACGATCGCCACCGCGTCCTCACCCGCGGCCATCGGCACCGCCGCCACCGCGGCCACCGGCGCCTCCACCCCCGACAGCAGACCACCGACGAACTCCGCCACCGCCACCGACGTCGGATAATCGAAGACCAGCGTCGCCGGCAACCGCAGCCCCGTCACCGCGTTCAACTGATTGCGCAGCTCCACCGCGGTCAACGAGTCGAACCCCAGCTCCTTGAACGCCCGATCGGCCTCCACCGCCTCCACCGAGGCATGCCCCAGCACCGCCGCCACCTGAGCCCGCACCAGCTCCAGCAGCACCCGGCCCCGCTCGGCCTCCGCCAGCCCCGCCAGCCGCCGCTCCAACTCACCACCGGACGCACCCGCACCCGCCCGCGCCGCCTGCCGCACCGGCACCCGCACCAGACCGCGCAACAGCGCCGGTACGGCATCGCTCCGGGTCCGCAGGGCGGCGGTGTCCACCCGGATCGGCACCAGCGCCGCCTCATCGGTGGCGGTCGCCGCGTCGAACAGCGCCAGTCCTTCCTCCGCGGAGAATGCGGGAAGTCCCTGACGGCGCATCCGCTGGAGGTCGGTGTCGCTCAGCCACCGGCTCAGGCCGGTGTCGACGTCCCACAGCCCCCAGGCCAGTGCCTGCGCGGCCAGGCCCCGGGCCCGGCGGTGCGCCGCCAACCCGTCCAGGAACACGTTCGCCGCCGCGTAGTTGCCCTGACCCGCCGCCAGCACCATCCCGCCCGCCGACGAGAACAGCACGAACGCCGACAGATCCAGCTCCGCCGTCAACTCGTGCAGATACCACGCCGCATCCGCCTTCGGCCGGAACACCGCATCGATCCGCTCCGGCGACAGCGTGCCCACCAGCCCGTTGTCCGCCACCCCGGCCGCGTGCACCACACCCCGCAGCGGATGCTCCACCGGAACCGCCGCCAGCAGATCCGCCAGCGCCTGCCGGTCGGCCACGTCACAGGCCGCCACCGTCACCTGCGCCCCCAGCGCGGTCAGCTCGGCGGCCAGCTCCACAGCACCCGGCGCCTCCAGCCCCCGCCGGCTGGTCAGCACCAGATGCCGCACCCCGTGCTCGACCACCAGGTGCCGCGCCACCAGCGCGCCCAGACCACCCGTGCCACCGGTCACCAGCACCGTGCCGTCCGCATCCCACACCGCAGCGGCCCCGTCCGCACCCGGCACCCGCACCAGGCGCGGCACCTGCAGCTCACCGCCCCGCACCGCCGCCTCGCTCTCCCCGAGAGCGGCCACCGCCGGCACCACCTGGGCCGATTCGGCCGCGCCGTCGGTGTCGACCAGCACGAACCGGCCGGGGTTCTCCGCCTGCGCCGCGCGCAGCAGACCCCACACCGGAGCCAGCCGCACGTCCACGTCCTCGTCTCCGACCGCCACCGCGCCCCGGGTCACCACCACCAGCCGCGACGCCGCGAACCGCTCCTCGGCCAGCCACGCCTGCACGACCGCCAGCGCCTCGCCCACGGCCGACCGCACCGCCCCGGGCACATCCGCCCCGGACGCATCCGACACGTCCGGCGCGTCCGATCCGGGAATCCCGCCGTCAGGCACCGGGCACTCGAACACCACCGTCTCGGGCACCTCGGCCCCCTCCGGCAGTGCGCCCCACGGCGCCCACGACACCGAACCGGGCGTGACCGGGACGGGCGTCCACCTCACGCTGAACAGCGAGCGGCCGTGCGCGTTCGGGGAGGCGTCGAGCCGGTCGGCCGCGACCTCCCGGGACACCAGTTCGCCCACCGACAGCACCGGCCGGCCGGTTCCATCGGCGACCTGCAGCGACACGCTCTCCGGACCGGCGGCGACGTTGCGGACGCGCAGCTCCGTCGCGCCGACGGCGTGCAGCGTCACCCCGTTCCAGACGAACGGCAGCACCGTCGCACCGTCGCGACGCCCGTCGTCGTCGAAGAGACCCGCGTGCATCGCGGCGTCCAGCAGCGCCGGGTGCAGGCCGAACCGGCCTGCGTCGGCACGCGCCTTCTCCGGCAGGGCGACCTCGGCGAACAGCTCCTCGCCGCGCCGCCAGGCCGCCTTGAGCCCCTGGAAGACCGGGCCGTAGCCGTAGTCCTGGCTGAGCAGGAAGTCGTAGGCGCCCTCCAGGTCGATCGCGGTGGCACCGGCCGGGGGCCACTGCTCCAGGTCGAAGGAGGGCGCCACGGCACCCGACGCGAGGACGCCCTCGGCGTGCAGCGTCCACGGCAGGTCCGCCTCTTCGTCGCTCCGGGAGTGGACGGTGACGTCGCGCGTCCCGGACGCGTCGCCCGCGCCGACGGCGATCCGCAGTTGCACCCCTCCGCGCGGGGGCAGGATGAGCGGCGCCTGGAGCGTCAGTTCCCGCACCACGTCGCAGCCGACCTGGTCACCGGCCTGGACCGCCAGTTCCACGAAACCGGTGCCGGGGAAGACGACTGCCTCCCCGACCTTGTGGTCGGCGAGCCACGGGTGGGTCGCCAGCGAGAGGCGTCCGGTGAGGATCACGCCGTCCGAGTCGGGGGAGACGACCGCGGCGCCGAGCAGCGGATGCTCGACGGCCCCGAGCCCCATCGACACCGGGTCACCGCCGCCGGCGCGGCTCCGCAGCCAGTACGGCGTGCGCTGGAAGGCGTACGTCGGCAGCTCCACCCGGCGCGCACCCGAACCGGCGAAGAACGTGCCCCAGTCGACGTGACCTCCCCGGGCGTGCACCTCCGCGACGGAGGCCAGGAACCGGCCGAGGCCTCCGTTGTTCCGCTGCAGCGAACCGACGATCACCGAGCCGTCCGAGTCGGAGCCGAGGTCCTCGATCGAGTCCTGGATGCCGCTCTTCAGCACCGGGTGCGGGCTGCTCTCGACGAACCTCCGGTGCCCGTGCTCGTGCAGGAGCCGTACCACCTGCTCGAAGCGGACGGTGTGCCGCAGGTTGCGGTACCAGTAGTCGGCGTCCATGCAGGTGGTGTCGAGCACGTCACCGGTCAGCGTGGAGTAGAAGGCGATCTGCGAGGCGCGCGGTGCCGTGTCGGCGAGGAGCTCCGCGAGTCGCTCCCTGATCGGTTCGACCTGTGCGCAGTGCGAGGCGTAGTCGACCGGGATGCGGCGGGCGCGGACGTCGTCCGCGGCGCAGCGCGCCAGCAGTTCCTCGACGGCGTCGGTCTCTCCGGACACGACGGTCGAGGAGGGGCCGTTGACCGCGGCGACGCTCAGCCGCTCGCCCCACGGGGCCAGGAGCTCGCGCACCCGCTCGACGGGCTGCGGCACGGAGACCATGCCGCCGGTCCCCGCGAGCGCGATGAGCGCCTGGCTGCGCAGCGTCACCACGCGGGCCGCGTCCCGGAGCGTGAGCGCGCCCGCGACGTACGCGGCGGCGATCTCGCCCTGCGAATGTCCGACGACGGCGTCGGGGGTCACCCCGAGCGAGCGCCACAGCGCGGCGAGGCTGACCATGACCGCGAACAGCACCGGTTGCACGACGTCCACCCGGTCGAGCGAGGCCGCGCCGTCCCGCCCGCGCAGCACGTCGACCAGCGACCAGTCGACGAACTCCTCGAACGCGTCGGCGCAGGCCTGGATCTCCGCGGCGAAGGCCGGGGAGGAGTCCAGCAGCTCGACGGCCATGCCGACCCACTGGGACCCCTGCCCGGGGAAGACGAACACCGTCCTGCCCGCGGTGTCGGCACGCCCCCGGACGACGTTGGCCGCGGGCTCTCCGCCGCCGAGCGCGCGCAGACCGGCCAGGAGGCCTTCGCGGTCCTCGGCGATCACCGCCGCCCGGTGCTCGAACGCGGTACGGCCGGCCGTCAGGGAGAAACCGGCGTCCACGGGAGCCAGCTCAGGATCGGCCTCGATGCGGTCCGCGAGCCGTACGGCCTGCGCGCGCAGCGCCTCGGTGCTCTTGCCCGACACGATGAGCGGCACCACCGGCGGGTCCACGCGTCCAGCCGGATCCTCGGCCTCGACCGGCGGCGCCTCCTCGATGATGACGTGCGCGTTGGTGCCGCTGATGCCGAAGGAGGACACGCCCGCCCGGCGCGGGTGACCGTTCTTCGCCCACTCGCGGGCCTCGGTCAGCAGCTCCACCCGGCCCGCCGACCAGTCCACGTTCGGCGACGGCTCGTCCACGTGCAGCGTCTTGGGCAGCAGGCCGTGCCGCAGTGCCTGCACCATCTTGATCACGCTGGCGGCGCCCGCCGCCGCCTGGGCATGGCCCATGTTGGACTTGATCGAGCCCAGCCAGAGCGGCTGGTCCTCCGGCCGGTCCTGGCCGTAGGTGGCGATGACGGCCTGCGCCTCGATCGGGTCACCGAGCGTCGTGCCGGTGCCGTGCGCCTCGACGGCGTCGACCTCGTCGGAGGCCAGTCCGGCGTTGGCCAGCGCCTGCCGGATCACCCGCTGCTGCGACGGACCGTTCGGCGCGGAGAACCCGTTCGAGGCGCCGTCCTGGTTGATCGCCGTACCCCGCACGATCGCCAGCACCGGATGCCCGTTGCGCCGCGCGTCCGACAACCGCTCCACCAGCAGCACGCCCACGCCCTCGGCCCAGCCGGTGCCGTCGGCGCCCGCGGCGAAGGACTTGCACCGGCCGTCGGGGGCCAGGCCGCGCTGCCGGCTGAACTCGACGAACATCTCAGGTGTGCCCATGACCGCGACTCCGCCGGCCAGCGCCAGTGAGCACTCCCCCGACCGCACCGCCTGCGCCGCCAGGTGCAACGCCACCAACGACGACGAGCACGCCGTGTCCACCGACACCGACGGCCCCTCCAGACCCAGCGTGTACGACACCCGGCCCGACACCAGACTGCCGCCGCTCGTCGTACCGGCCTCCACCCCCAGGCCGTAGTCGTGGTACATCACCCCGGCGAACACCCCGGTCCGGCTGCCCTTCAACGACGCCGGATCGATCCCCGCCCGCTCGATCGCCTCCCAGGAGGTCTCCAGCAGCAACCGCTGCTGCGGATCCATGTACAGCGCCTCGTTCGGACTGATCCCGAAGAACCCCGGATCGAACTGCGCGGCGTCGTAGAGGAAGCCGCCCTCGCGGGCGTAGGACTTGCCCTCCACGCCGGGCTCGGGGTCGAACAGGTCGTCCAGGTCCCAGCCCCGGTCCTCCGGGAACTCCGAGATGGCGTCCAGCCCGCCGGCGACCAACCGCCACAGATCCTCCGGCGAGGCCACCCCGCCCGGATACCGGCACGCCATCCCCACGATCGCCACCGCGTCCTCACCCGCGGCCATCGGCACCGCCGCCACCGCGGCCACCGGCGCCTCCACCCCCGACAGCAGACCACCGACGAACTCCGCCACCGCCACCGACGTCGGATAATCGAAGACCAGCGTCGCCGGCAACCGCAGCCCCGTCACCGCGTTCAACTGATTGCGCAGCTCCACCGCGGTCAACGAGTCGAACCCCAGCTCCTTGAACGCCCGATCGGCCTCCACCGCCTCCACCGAGGCATGCCCCAGCACCGCCGCCACCTGAGCCCGCACCAGCTCCAGCAGCACCCGGCCCCGCTCGGCCTCCGCCAGCCCCGCCAGCCGCCGCTCCAACTCACCACCGGACGCACCCGCACCCGCCCGCGCCGCCTGCCGCACCGGCACCCGCACCAGACCGCGCAACAGCGCGGGAAGGTCGTCGCCCCTGCCGCGCAGGGCCGTACGGTCGATCTTGACGGCCGCCAGCACGGGCTCGTCCGCGAGGACGGCCGCGTCGAACAGGGCCAGGCCCTCCCGCACCGAGACGGCGGGCAGGCCCAGCCGCCGCATCCGCTGTTCGGCCTCGTCCAGGAGGTCGCTCAGGCCGGTGCTGGTGGCCCAGAGGCCGTAGGCGACGGCGGTGGCCGGCAGGCCCTGGGCCCGGCGGTGCGCCGCCAGCCCGTCCAGGAACACGTTCGCCGCCGCGTAGTTGCCCTGACCCGCCGCCAGCACCATCCCGCCCGCCGACGAGAACAGCACGAACGCCGACAGATCCAGCTCCGCCGTCAACTCGTGCAGATACCACGCCGCATCCGCCTTCGGCCGGAACACCGCATCGATCCGCTCCGGCGACAGCGTGCCCACCAGCCCGTTGTCCGCCACCCCGGCCGCGTGCACCACACCCCGCAGCGGATGCTCGGCGGGAATCTCCGCCAGCAGTCCCGCCAGCGCTTCCCGGTCGGCCACGTCACAGGCCGCCACCGTCACCCGCGCCCCCAGCGCGGTCAGCTCGGCGGCCAGCTCCACCGCACCCGGCGCCTCCAGCCCCCGCCGGCTGGTCAGCACCAGATGCCGCACCCCGTGCTCGACCACCAGGTGCCGCGCCACCAGCGCACCCAAACCCCCGGTGCCACCGGTCACCAGCACCGTGCCGTCCGCATCCCAGACGGTGCTCTCGTCCGTCTCGGAGACCATCGTCCGGGTCAGGCGCGGCAGCCGGATCCGCCCGGCCCGGACCGCCGCCTCCGGCTCGCCGGAGGCGGCCACCGCCCCCAGCGCCTCACCGGACTCGGCCATGCCGTCGGTGTCGACCAGCACGAACCGGCCCGGGTTCTCCGCCTGCGCCGCCCGCACCAGCCCCCACACCGGGGCCAGCCGCACGTCCAGATCCTCACCCGGCAGCGCCACCGCGCCCCGGGTCACCACCACCAGGCGGGAGTCCGCGAACCGCTCGTCGGCCAGCCACGCCTGCACCACCGCCAGCACCTCGGCGGCGGCCGACCGCACGCCCTCGGGCACGTCCGTCTCGGGCACCGGGCACTCGAACACCACCGTCCCGGGCACCGCACCGCCCTCGGCCACCTCCCACCAGGCCGCCCACGGCACCGCGCCGGAGGCGGCGGCAGGGGCCTGGACCCACTCGACCCGGAACAGCGAGTCGTGATGCGCCGCCGACGAGGTGCTCAGCTGCTCGGCCGAGACGGGGCGGCCCACCAGCGACTCCACCGACAGCACGGGTCCGCCTTCGGCGTCCGCCACCGCCAGTGAGATGTCGCCCTCGCCGACGGAGGAGATCCGTACCCGCAGCTCCGTCGCGCCGACGGCGTGCAGCGTCACCCCGTTCCAGACGAACGGCAGCACCGTCGCGCCGCCGCGCCGCCCGTCGTCGTCGAAGAGCGCCGCGTGCATCGCGCTGTCGAGCAGCGCCGGGTGCAGGCCGAACCGGCCTGCGTCCTCACGTGCCTGCTCGGGCAGGGAGACCTCGGCGAACACGTCGTCTCCCTGACGCCAGGCCGCCTTCAGCCCCTGGAACACCGGGCCGTAGCCGTACCCCTGCTCGTTCAGGAAGTCGTAGGCTCCGTCCACGTCCACCGGGACGGCACCCGCCGGGGGCCACTGGGTCAGGTCGAAGGAGGGCGCGGCGGCGCTCGGGGCGAGGACGCCCTCGGCGTGCAGCGTCCACGGCTCGTCCTCCCCGCCGGAGCGGGAGTAGACGTTCACCGAGCGTTTCCCCGACCCGTCGGGCGCGTCCACGATCACCTGAAGCCGGCGCTCCTCCCGGCCTTCCAGCACGAGCGGTGCGCGCAGGGCGAGTTCCTGGAGGAGACCGCAGCCGACCTGGTCACCGGCCCGGATCGCCAGCTCCACGAACCCGGTGCCCGGCAACAGCACGCTGCCCAGCACCTCGTGGTCGGCGATCCACGAATGGCCGTCCAGGGACAGCCGGCCGGTGAGCACCAGCCCGCCGGAGTCGGGTGAGGCGAGGGACGCTCCCAGCATGGGGTGCTCGACCGTGTCGAGCCCCGCAGCGGTGACATCCCCGATCTCCTCGCCGAACCAGGACGCGATCAGGTACTCACGCGCGTCCATCCAGTACGGCTCGCGCTGGAAGGCGTAGGTGGGCAGTTCCACCCGCCGCGCGCCCGACCCGGAGAAATACCGCGCCCAGTCCACCGTCACACCGTGCGCGTACGCCTGACCCAGCCCGGTCAGCAGCGCCTCGACCTCGTCCCGGCCCCGCCGCTGCAACCCCACCGCCTGCACGACACCCGCACCACTCGCACCGTCCGTGCCATCCGCAGAGCCCGCACCGGCCGCGCCGTCCGCAGGATCCGCGGCCAGGACCTGGGCCGCCAGCGCGGTCAGCACCGCGTCCGGACCCACCTCCACCCACCGCGACACACCCAGGTCCGCCCGCGCCGCATCCACCGCATCGGCGAACCGCACCGACCGCCGCACATGCTCCACCCAGTACTCCGCCGACCCCCACCCCGCAACCGAACCCGACACAGACCCCTCGGAAGCCGCAGAACCGGGCAGGGAACCCCCGGAAACCGCAGAACCCCCGGAAGTCTCGGCACCCGGCACCGCAACCCCGACCCCGGTCACCGGCGCGCCCGTCACCGTGGAAACCGCCACCGCCGCCAGCGACGCCTCGCGGTAGGTCACCGACTCGGCCACCCGCCGAAACTCCTCCAGCACCGGCTCCATCAACGGCGAATGGAACGCATGCGACACCCGCAACCGCGACCACCGCCGCCCCCCCGGCAGCCCCGCCACCACCGCCTCCACCCCGGCCCGCTCACCGGAGACCACCACCGAGGACGGGCCGTTGACCGCCGCGACCCCCACCCCGGCCGTCAGCAGCGGCGCCACCTCCGCCTCCGAGGCCTGCACCGCCACCATCACCCCACCCGCCGGCAGCGCCTGCATCAACCGGCCACGCGCCACCACCAACCGCACCACATCCGCCAGATCCAGCACCCCCGCCACATGCGCCGCCGCCAACTCCCCCACCGAATGCCCCACCAGCACATCCGGCCGAACCCCCCACGACTCCAGCAACCGGAACAACGCCACCTCGAACGCCACCAACGCCACCTGAGCGAACTCGGTGCGCCCCAACGTCTCCGCCGCGCCCCCGCCGCCCTGGCCCCGGTCCGCGTCCCCGCCCTGGTCCGCGTCCCCGCCCCGACCCTCGCCCCGGTCCGGGTCCTGGTCCAGGTCCTGGTCCTCGGCGAACATCAACTCCCGCAACGACCGCCCCAGCTCGGCATCCGCCACCGCGCACACCGCGTCCAACGCCTCCGCGAACACCGGGAACGCCGCATACAACTCCCGGCCCATCCCCGCCCGCTGCGCTCCCTGACCCGAGAACAGGAACCCGGTCTTCCCGCCACGGACGGCCTCGGCCACCGGCGCACTCCCGCCGGCCAGCTCCCGCAGCGCACGCACCGCGCCTTCACGATCGGCGGCCGTCACCACCGCACGCCGCTCGAACGCCGCTCGCGTGCTCACCAGCGACAAACCGACATCGGTCAGGTCCATCTCCGGACGCGCCGCCACGTGCGCGGCCAGCCGTCCGGCCTGCGCCCGCAGCGCCTCGGTGCTCTTACCGGACACCACCAGCGGCACCACCGGCAGGTCCACGTGTCCGGCCGGCTCCACGGCCTTGACCGCGGGAGGCTCCTCGATGATCACGTGGGCGTTCGTGCCGCTCAGCCCGAACGACGACACACCCGCCCGGCGCGGATGACCGTTCTGCGCCCACTCCCGCGCCTCGGTCAGCAGCTCCACCCGGCCTTCCGACCAGTCGACCTGCGAGGTCGGCGCGTCCACGTGCAGCGTCTTCGGCATCAGCCCGTGCCGCATCGCCATGACCAGCTTGATGATTCCCGCGGCGCCGGCGGCGGCCTGGGTGTGGCCCATGTTGGACTTGATCGAGCCCAGCCAGAGCGGCCGGTCCTCCGGCCGGTCCTGACCGTAGGTCGCCAGCAGCGCCTGCGCCTCGATCGGGTCACCGAGCGTCGTGCCCGTGCCGTGCGCCTCCACCACGTCGATGTCCGAGGGGGTGAGCCGGGCGTTGGCCAGGGCCTGCTGGATCACCCGCTGCTGGGAGGGGCCGTTCGGCGCGGTCAGCCCGTTGGAGGCGCCGTCCTGGTTGATCGCCGTGCCCCGCACGATCGCCAGCACCGGATGCCCGTTGCGGCGCGCGTCCGACAGCCGCTCGACCAGGAGCATGCCCACGCCCTCGCCCCAGCTGGTGCCGTCCGTGGAGTCCGCGAAGGACTTGGCCCTGCCGTCGGGGGCCAGGCCGCGCTGCCGGCTGAACTCGACGAACACCTCCGGCGTCGCCATGACCGCCACGCCGCCGGCCAGCGCCAGCGAGCACTCCCCGGACCGCAGCGCCTGCGCCGCCAGGTGCAGCGCCACCAGCGACGACGA
Source organism: Planomonospora sp. ID91781 (assembly GCF_015711595.1). NCBI lineage: Bacteria > Bacillati > Actinomycetota > Actinomycetes > Streptosporangiales > Streptosporangiaceae > Planomonospora > Planomonospora sp. ID91781. The sequence goes on from NZ_JABTEY010000003.1 coordinate 17,905, forward strand.
GCACGCCGTGTCGATCGACGCCGACGGCCCCTCCAGGCCGAAGACGTAGGAGATTCGGCCTGACGCGATCGCACCCGTGCTGCTGTTGGCCGCGTAGTCGTGGTACATCATCCCGGCGAACACGCCGGTCCGGCTGCCCTTCAACGACGCCGGATCGATCCCCGCCCGCTCGATCGCCTCCCAGGAGGTCTCCAGCAACAGTCGCTGCTGCGGATCCATGACGAGGGCCTCGTTCGGGCTGATCCCGAAGAACGCGGGGTCGAACTCCGCCGCGCCGTGGAGGAAACCGCCCTCCCGCGTGTACGTCGTGTCCGGCCGTTCCCCGGTGGGGTCGTAGATCCGCTCCACGTCCCAGCCCCTGTTCTCGGGGAACTCCGAGATGGCGTCCGTTCCCTCGGCCACGAGTCGCCACAGGTCGTCCGGCGATTCCACCCCGCCCGGATAGCGGCAGGCCATCCCCACGATCGCGATGGGCTCGTCGGTGAGCGCGGTGGTCGCCGCGACCACTGCCGGCTTCCCTCCGTCATCCGACATGAGGTCCAGGAGGTGGTCCACCAGGACGGTCGGCGCCGGGTGGTCGAACACCAGCGTGGGGGACAGGCGGAGCCCGGTGGCCGCGTTGAGCCGGTTGCGGAACTCGACCGCGGTGAGCGAGTCGAAGCCCAGCTCCTGGAACGCCCGGTCGGGTTCGACCGCTTCCGGGCCGTCGTGTCCGAGGACTCCTGCGACGTGCGTGAGCACCAGGTTCAGCAGCGTCTTCGGCCACTCCTCCTGGGGAAGCGCGGCCAGCCTCCCGCGCAGAGCGGCGGAGTCGGCTCTGCCCGCCACACTGCGGCGGCGGCTCACCGGGACGAGGACACGGAACATCCGGGGAAGGCCGTCGCTCAGCGTGCGCAACATGATGAGGTCCAGGTTCACGGGCACCAGCGCCGGTCCGCCCGCATTCTGCGCCGCGTCGAGCAGGGCGAGTCCTTCGTCCACGGACAGAGGGATCACGCCGCCTTGAGAGGTCCGCGGCCGACCCGTCCGCTTCAGCGCGTCGTCCATCCCGCCACCGGCCCACAGACCCCACGCCAGCGACTGGGCCGCCAGACCACGGGCCTGCCGATACGCCGCCAGCCCGTCCAGGAACGCGTTCGCCGCCGCGTAGTTGCCCTGACCCGCGCTGCCCAGCGTCCCGGAGGCGGAGGAGAACAGCACGAACGCCGACAGACCCAGGTCCGCCGTCAGCTCGTGCAGGTGCCAGGCCGCATCCGCCTTCGGCCGCAGCACCGCATCGATCCGCTCCGGCGTCAGCGCCGCCACGACCCCGTCGTCCAGCACCCCGGCCGCATGCACCACACCCCGCAGCGGATGCTCCACCGGAACAGCGGCCAGCAGATCCGCCAGCGCCTGCCGATCGGCCACGTCACACGCCGCCACCGTCACCCGCGCCCCCAGCGCGGTCAGCTCGGCGGCCAGCTCCACCGCACCCGGCGCCTGAAGGCCCCGCCGACTGGTCAGCACCAGATGCCGCACCCCGTGCTCGACCACCAGATGCCGCGCCACCAGCGCACCCAAACCCCCGGTGCCGCCGGTCACCAGCACCGTGCCGTCCGCACCCCACACCGGAGCAGGCTCCACCTCATCGGCCCGGTCCACCCGCGTGTCAGAGGAGGTCCCCGCAGGCACCCGTACCAGGCGCGCCACCCGCGGCTCACCGCCCCGGACCACCGTCTCCGGCTCACCCGAACCGATCACGGCACCCAGTGCCTCGGCCGATCCGGGTGCGTCATCGGTGTCGACCAGCACGAACCGGTCCGGGTTCTCCGCCTGCGCCGCCCGCACCAGGCCCCACACCGGGGCCAGCCGCACGTCCACGTCCTCACCCGGCAGCGCCACCGCGCCCCGCGTCACCACCACCAGCCGCGACGCCGCGAACCGCTCCTCGGCCAGCCACGCCTGCACCACCCCCAGCACCTCGGCCACGGCCGACCGCACCATCCCAGGCACATCCACCCCGGACACGTCCGGCGCGTCCGATCCGGGAACCCCGCCATCAGGCACCGGGCACTCGAACACCACCGCCTCGGGCACCTGCGCACCCTCGACCAGCCCGTTCCACCGCCCCCACGACACCGAACCGGCGGAGGCACCGGCAGCGGTCTGGGCCCACTCCACCCGGAACAGCGAATCATGGAACGCCGAGCGAGCCTCCGCCAGCTGGTCCATGGCGACCGGTCGCAGGGCGAGGGAGTCGACGGACATCACCGGTGCGCCGGCGCCGTCCGCCACGGTGAGGGTGACGGTTCCCGGCCCGATCGGCGCCAGCCGCACCCTCGCCGCGACGGCGCCTGTGGCGTGCAGCGTCACCCCCGTCCATGCGAACGGGAGAACGGCCTGGTCTCCGAGCGAGTCGGTGAACGTGGACGCGTGGAGGCAGGCATCCAGAAGGGCGGGGTGCACGCCGAAACGCCCCACTTCGGAGCGTCCCTGTTCCGGAAGGTCGATCTCGGCGAACACATCCTCGCCTGACTTCCACGCCGCCGTCAGCCCTCGGAAGAGCGGTCCGTAAGCCAGCCCGGACTCCGCGAACTGCTCGTACAGTGTCTCCAGCGATATGGGCGTCGCCTCAGCCGGCGGCCATTGGGACAGCCCCGTCCCCTCGCTCGCCGGTCCGTCGACGAGAACGCCGGTCGCGTTACGCGTCCAGAGCAGGTCCGCGGCGGGATTGTGGTCACGGGAGTAGATGTTCAGCGTCCTGGCGCCGGTCTCGTCGGGGGCGCCGACCACGACCTGCACCTGCACCCCGCCGCGCTCGGGCAGCACCAGCGGCGCCTCCAGCGTCAGCTCCTCGACCGCACCGCAACCGACCTGATCCCCGGCCCGGATCGCCAGCTCCACGAACCCCGTCCCCGGAAACAGCACCACCCCGCCCACCACGTGATCGGCCAACCACGACTGCACCCCCACCGACAACCGGCCCGTCAACACGACTCCGCCCGACTCCGGTGACGCGAGCGCCGCACCGAGCAGCGGATGCTCGACGGCCTCCAACCCGACACAGGCCACGTCACCCGTGGCAACCGTGCTCTCCAGCCAGTACGGCTTGCGCTGGAAGGCGTAGGTGGGCAACTCCACCCGCCGCGCACCCGACCCGGAGAAGTACCGCGCCCAGTCCACCGTCACACCGTGCGCGTACGCCTGACCCAGCCCGGTCAGCAGCGCCTCGACCTCGTCCCGGCCCCGCCGCTGCAACCCCACCACCTGCACGACACCCGCACCACTCGCACCGTCCGTGCCATCCGCAGAGCCCGCACCGTTCGCGCCGTCCGCAGGATCCGCGGCCAGGGCCTGGGCCGCCAGCGCGGTCAGCACCGCGTCCGGACCCACCTCCACCCACCGCGACACACCCAGGTCCGCCCGCGCCGCATCCACCGCATCGGCGAACCGCACCGACCGCCGCACATGCTCCACCCAGTACTCCGCCGACCCCCATCCCACAACCGAACCCGCACCGGAACCCGACACGGAAGTCTCGGACACCTCGGACGCCGCCGAACCGGGCAGGGAACCCTCGGAAACCGGCGCGCCCGTCACCGTGGAAACCGCCACCGGCCCCGACACATCCGGCTGCCGGTAGGTCACCGACTCGGCCACCCGCCGGAAGTCCTCCAGCACCGGCTCCATCAACGGCGAATGGAACGCATGCGACACCCGCAACCGCGACCACCGCCGCCCCCCCGGCAGAGCCGCCACCACCGCCTCCACCGCCGCCTCCTGCCCGGAGACCACCACCGAGGACGGGCCGTTGACCGCCGCGATCCCGACTCCGGCCGTGAGCAGCGGCGCCACCTCCGCCTCCGAGGCCTGCACCGCCACCATCACCCCACCCGCCGGCAGCGCCTGCATCAACCGGCCACGCGCCACCACCAACCGCACCACATCCGCCAGATCCAGCACCCCGGCCACATGCGCCGCCGCCAACTCCCCCACCGAATGCCCCACCAGCACATCCGGCCGGACCCCCCACGACTCCAGCAACCGGAACAACGCCACCTCGAACGCCACCAACGCCACCTGAGCGAACTCGGTGCGCCCCAGCACCTCCGCCGCGCCCCCGCCGCCCTGGCCCCGGTCCGCGTCCCCACCCCGGTCCGCGTCCCCGCCCCGACCCTCGCCCCGGTCCGGGTCCTGGTCCAGGTCCTGGTCCTCGGCGAACATCACCTCCCGCAACGACCGCCCCAGCTCCACGTCCGCCACCGCGCACACCGCGTCCAACGCCTCCGCGAACACCGGGAACGCCGCATACAACTCCCGGCCCATCCCCGCCCGCTGCGCTCCCTGACCCGAGAACAGGAACCCGGTCTTCCCGCCACGCATCTCCCCGACAGGACCGTCCCCGGCCAGCTCCCGCAGTGCACGCACCGCGCCTTCACGGTCGGCGGCCGTCACCACCGCACGCCGTTCGAACGCCGCCCGCGTGCTCACCAGCGACAAACCGACATCGGTCAGGTCCAGCTCCGGACGCGCCTCCACGTGCGCGGCCAGCCGCCCCGCCTGCGCCCGCAGCGCCTCCACGCTGCGGCCCGACACCACCAGCGGCACCACCGGCGGCGCAGCGCCCTCGGGCACGGGCGACGTCTCGACGTCCGGAGAAGACCCCTCCTCGACCGCGGGAGGCTCCTCGATGATCACGTGGGCGTTCGTGCCGCTCAGCCCGAACGACGACACGCCCGCCCGGCGCGGATGACCGTTCTGCGCCCACTCCCGCGCCTCGGTCAGCAGCTCCACCCGGCCCGCCGACCAGTCCACATGGGTCGACGGCTCATCGGCGTGCAGCGTCTTCGGCAGCAGGCCGTACCGCATCGCCTGCACCATCTTGATGATGCCGCCGACGCCCGCGGCGGCCTGGGCATGCCCGATGTTGGACTTGATCGAGCCCAGCCAGAGCGGCCGGTCCTCCGGCCGATCCTGGCCGTAGGTCGCCAGCAGCGCCTGCGCCTCGATCGGGTCACCGAGCGTCGTACCCGTACCGTGGCCCTCCACCGCGTCCACCTGCGCCGCAGGCACACGGGCGTTGGCCAGCGCCTGCCGGATCACCCGCTGCTGCGACAGGCCGTTCGGCGCGGTCAGCCCGTTGGAGGCGCCGTCGGAGTTGACCGCCGAACCACGCACCACCGCCAGCACCGGATGCCCGTTGCGGCGCGCGTCCGACAACCGCTCCAGCAGGAGCATGCCCACGCCCTCGGCCCAGCCGGTGCCGTCCGCGGCATCGGAGAACGCCTTGCACCGGCCGTCGGGGGCCAGACCGCGCTGCCTGCTGAAGGCGACGAACGGCGCCGGTGTCGACATCACCATCACACCGCCGGCCAGCGCGAGGGTGCACTCCCGCTGGCGCAGCGCCTGGACCGCGAGGTGCAGCGCCACCAGCGACGACGAGCACGCCGTGTCCACCGACACCGACGGCCCCTCCAGACCCAGCGTGTAGGACACCCGGCCGGAGATCACCGCCGCCGCGCTCGCCGTGCTCATGTACGCTTCGGCGACCTCCGGAGCGGCGTCCAGCAGGTCCTCGTAGTCCTGGATGCCCGAGCCGGCGAAGACGCCCACCTGCTCACCGCGGACGGATCGGGGGTCGATGCCCGCCCGCTCGAACGCCTCCCAGCAGACCTCCAGCATGAGGCGCTGCTGCGGGTCGGTGGCGAGTGCCTCCCGCGGGCTGATCTCGAAGAAGTCGGCGTCGAAGTCACCGGGTCCGTGGATGAAGCCGCCCTCGCGGACGTAGCTCCCCCCGTCGTTCTCGGAGTCCGGGGCGACGAGCCGGTCGATGTCCCAGCCTCGGTCGGTCGGGAACCCCGAGACGGCGTCCACCCCACCGGCCACCAGCCGCCACAGGTCGTCCGGCGACTCCACCCCGCCCGGATAACGGCAGGCCATGCCCACGATCGCGATCGGCTCCAGGTCCTCGCTCTCCACCTCACGCAGGCGCTGGCGGGTCTGGTGCAGGTCCGCGGTGACCTTCTTCAGGTATTCAAGGAGCTTTTCGTCGTTCGCCATGGAAGCTCACGAGTCCTTTCGTGCCGAAGGCTTTGTCCCGCGCCTGGTCAGGCCAGGCCCAGTTCGGTGTCGATGAAGGTGAAGATGTCGTCGGCCGTGGCGGCCTCTAGTCGGCTGCTGACGTCGGCGCCGGAGTCTCCGGCGAGGTTCTCGTTCAGCTTCGTGATCAGCGCCTGGAGTCTGCCGATGATCCGGGTGCTCTCGATCTCCTCGGGGAGGAGATCGGCTGCGGTCTCTTCCAGCTGATCCAGCCGGGTGAGTACGGGACGGGCCTGGACGCCGCCGCAGAGTTCCGACCTGAGGTACTCGGCGAGCGCGGTGGGCGTCGTGTGGTCGAAGACCATGGTGCTGGGCAGGTTCTTCCCGGTGGCCGCGTTCAGGCGGGTCCGGAGGTCGACCGCCGCGACGGAGTCGAACCCGAGATCGTCGAAGGCGCGGCCGGCGTCCACTTCAGCGGGGTCGTCGTAGCCGAGCAGCGCCGCTACGTGCGTCCGCACCAGATCCAGCAGCTCGCGGCTCTGCTCGGCCTCCGGGAGGGAGGCCAGCCGCGCGACCGGCGAGGTCGCGTCCGCCGTCCCGCCGCTTCCGCTTCCGTCCAGGACCTCCCGCACGTCGGGCAGATCGTTCAGGAGCGGACGGGGACGGGCGAGCGTGTAGGCGGGGATGAACCGCGGCCAGTCGAAGTCCGCGACGACCAGATGGCTCTCGTCGTGAACGGCCGGCTGTCCCAGGACGCCGGCGGCGGCCGCGGCGGGCATGGCGGGTGCTCCGATCCGCTTCATGAGCGCACCGAGCTCCTCGTCCACCATCCCGGCGTCCCACGAGCCCCAGGCGATCGAGGTGGCGCGCAGTCCCCGCGCCCTGCGCCGGTGGGCGAGGCCGTCCAGGAACGCGTTGGCGCCGGCGTAGGCGGCCTGACCCGCGCTGCCCCACACCGCGGCGCCGGAGGAGAACAGCACGAAGGCGGACAGGTCCCGGTCGGCGAGCAGTTCGTCCAGATGCACCGCACCGAGGATCTTCGCCTTCCCGACCTGGGCGAACTCGTCGATCGTCAGGTCGGAGGGCGGTGCGATCCGCTGGGCCGTACCGGCCGCGTGCACGACCCCGGTCAGCGGGAACTCCTCGGGCACCGTGCGGAGCAACGCCGCGAGTTCGTCCCGGTCGGCGACGTCGCAGGCCTCGATCGTGATCCGGGTGCCCCGGGCGGTCAGCTCCTCCACCAGCTCGGCCGCGCCCGGCGCCTTCATTCCCCGGCGGCTGGTGAGGAGCAGGTGCTCCGCGCCGTTGCCGGCCAGCATCCGTGCCACGTGAGCGCCGACGCCGCCGGTTCCCCCCGTAATCAGGACCGTTCCCTCGGGGCGCCAGGAAACCGCAGGGCGGCCTCCGGCCGGAGCCCTGACCATACGGCGGGCGAAGCATCCGTCCTCCCTGATCACGAGCTGGTCCTCGCCGTCCGCCGCGGAGAGCGCGTCGCACAGCCGGAGCGCCACCCGCTCGTCCGGCCGGGCGGGGAGGTCGACCAGCCCGCCCCAGGTGCCGGGGAGGTCCAGCGCGAGCCCCGCGCCCAGACCCCACACCGCCGTCTGACCGGGGCTCACCGAGGCTGCTTCACGGCCGGCGGGCTCACCCTCCCGGTCGACGGCGACCGCTCCGGAGGTGACGCACCACAGGGGTGCGGTGATCCCGGCGTCCTCCAGGCTCTGGACCAGGGTGACCGTGCCCGCGCAGCCGTACGACAGCTGCGGGTGGATCGGGTGCGGCCGGTCGTCGAGCGCGAGCAGGGACAGGACTCCCGCGACGTCCTCTCCCGAGGCCGCCGAGGCGAGCCGTCCGCCGAGCTCCGCCCGGTCCGCGCGGGCGGCCTTGACGGTTACGACCTTCGCCCCGCGCTGGGCGAGGGCACCCAGAACGATCGGGAGCAGCCCTGCGCCGCCGAACGCCTCGGGGACGACGACGAGCCAGGTTCCGTCGAGTGCGCGGGACCGCCGCTCCGCGATCGGCCGCCAGGTGAGGCGGTACCGCCACGAGTCCACGACGGCGTGTTCGCGGTGGCGTCGCCGCCATGCCGTCAGCGCGGGCACGACTTCACCGAGTGCGGAGGCGTCGACGTCCAGCCGCGCGGCCAGGGCGGAGAGGTCCTCCTGCTCCATGGCGTCCCAGAAGCCGCTCATCGGATCGTCGCTCCGGGGAGGCGTGCTGTCCGCCCAGTACGGCTTGCGCTGGAAGGCGTAGGTGGGCAACTCCACCCGCCGCGCACCCGACCCGGAGAAGTACCGCGCCCAGTCCACGGTCACACCGTGCGCGTACGCCCGGCCCAGCCCGGTCAGCAGCGTCTCGACCTCGTCCCGGCCCCGCCGCTGCAACCCCACCACCGCAGAATCCGCACCGCTCGCGGAACCCGCACCGCCTGCGGCGCCGGCACCGCCCGGGCCATCCGCAGAGCCCGCACCGGCCGCGCCGTCCGCAGGATCCGCGGCCAGGACCTGGGCCGCCAGCGCGCTCAGCACCGCGTCCGGACCCACCTCCACCCACCGCGACACACCCAGACCCCGCCCGACGGCCACGGCGTCGGCGAACCGCACCGACCGCCGCACATGCTCCACCCAGTACTCCGCCGACCCCCATCCCACAACCGAACCCGCACCGGAACCCGACACGGAAGTCTCGGAAGCCTCGGAAGCCGCTGAACCGGGCAGGGAACCCTCGGAAACCGGCCGGCCCGTCACCGTGGAAACCGCCACCGGCCCCGACACATCCGGCTGCCGGTAGGTCACCGACTCGGCCACCCGCCGGAAGTCCTCCAGCACCGGCTCCATCAACGGCGAATGGAACGCATGCGACACCCGCAACCGCGACCACCGCCGCCCCCCCGGCAGAGCCGCCACCACCGCCTCCACCCCGGCCCGCTCACCGGAGACCACCACCGAGGACGGACCGTTGACCGCCGCGACCCCCACCCCGGCCGTCAGCAGCGGCGCCACCTCCGCCTCCGAAGCCTGCACCGCCACCATCACCCCACCCGCCGGCAGCGCCTGCATCAACCGGCCACGCGCCACCACCAACCGCACCACATCCGCCAGATCCAGCACCCCGGCCACATGCGCCGCCGCCAACTCCCCCACCGAATGCCCCACCAGCACATCCGGCCGAACCCCCCACGACTCCAGCAACCGGAACAACGCCACCTCGAACGCCACCAACGCCACCTGAGCGAACTCGGTGCGCCCCAGCACCTCCGCCGCGCCCCCACCACCCTCGCCCCGGTCCGCGTCCCCACCCCGGTCCGCGTCCCCGCCCCGACCCTCGCCCCGGTCCGGGTCCTGGTCCAGGTCCTGGTCCTCGGCGAACATCAACTCCCGCAACGACCGCCCCAGCTCCACGTCCGCCACCGCGCACACCGCGTCCAGCGCCTCCGCGAACACCGGGAACGCCGCATACAACTCCCGGCCCATCCCCGCCCGCTGCGCCCCCTGACCCGAGAACAGAAACCCCGTCCGGCCCTCGGCGCCCACCGACCCCGTCACCGCACCACCCGGCACCCGCCCATCGGCCAGTTCCCGCAACCCGGCCAGCGCACCCTGCCGATCGGCGGCCGCCAGCACCGCCCGGTGCTCCAGCGCCGCCCGCGTCGTCACCAGCGACAACCCGACATCGGCCAGACCCGGCTCCGCACCGGCCGCCAGATGCTCCGCCAACCGCCCCGCCTGCGCCCGCAGCGCCTCGGCGCTCCGGGCCGACAGAACCAGCGGCACCGCCGTAAGCGCCACGTGCGCGGACGCGAGCGCGGGCGGCTCCCCGCTTCCCGAGACAGGCTCCACTCCGTCCGGAGAAGACTCCTCGGCCGAAGGATGCTCCTCGGCCGCGGGAGGCTCCTCGATGATCACGTGCGCGTTCGTGCCGCTCAGCCCGAACGACGACACCCCCGCCCGGCGCGGATGACCGTTCCGCTTCCACTCCCGCGCCTCGGTCAGCAGCTCCACCCGGCCCGCCGACCAGTCCACGTTCGGCGACGGCTCGTCCACGTGCAGCGTCTTCGGCAGCAGGTCGTGCCGCAGCGCCATGACCATCTTGATCACACCGGCCACACCCGCCGCCGCCTGGGCGTGCCCGATGTTCGACTTGAACGAGCCCAGCCAGAGCGGCCGGTCCTCCGGCCGGTCCTGACCGTAGGTCGCCAGCAGCGCCTGCGCCTCGATCGGGTCCCCCAGCCGGGTCCCCGTACCGTGCGCCTCCACCGCGTCGACCTGGTCCCCGGACAGCCGGGCGTTGGCCAGGGCCTGCCGGATCACCCGCTGCTGGGAGGGACCGTTCGGCGCGGTCAGCCCGTTGGAGGCGCCGTCGGAGTTGACCGCCGAGCCCCGCACGATCGCCAGCACCGGATGCCCGTTGCGGCGCGCGTCCGACAGCCGCTCCAGCAGGAGCATGCCCACGCCCTCACTCCAGCCGGTGCCGTCCGCCGCGGCGGCGAACGACTTGCACCGGCCGTCGGCGGCCAGGCCGCGGTCCTGGCTGAAACCGACGAACGAGACGGGCGTCGACATGACGGTCGCCCCACCGGCCAGCGCCAGCGAGCACTCCCCCGACCGCAGCGCCTGGCAGGCCCAGTGGAGGGCCACCAGCGACGACGAGCACGCCGTGTCCACGGTGATCGCCGGCCCCTCGAGGCCCAGCGTGTACGCGACCCGGCCGGAGGCCACACTCGCCAGGCTTCCCACGTCACCGCTCGCCGAGTAGTCGTGGTAGACGATCCCGGCGAAGACCCCGGTCCGGCTGCCCTTGAGGGACGTCGGATCGATCCCCGCCCGCTCCAGCAACTCCCACGACAGTTCCAGCATCAGCCGCTGCTGCGGGTCGGTCCCCTTGGCGTCCCTGGGGCTGATCTTGAAGAAGTCGGCGTCGAACTCCGCCGCGTCGTGCAGGAACCCGCCGTGCTTGGAATAGGTCTTGCCGGGGGTGGCGGGCTCGGGATCGAACAGGTCCTCCACGTCCCAGCCGCGGTCGCGGGGGAACTCCGAGACGCCGTCACCGCCCGAGGCGACGAGCTCCCACAGGTCCTCCGGAGAGGTGATCCCGCCGGGATAGCGGCAGCTCATCGCGACGATCGCGATCGGCTCGCTCTGCCTGGCCTCGACATCGCGCAGCCGCCGCCTGGTCTGCTGCAGCTCGGCGGTGGCGCGCTTGAGATATTCCCGCAGTTTCTCGTCGTTCCCCATCGCAACCTCGCATTTCGAACCGTTCACGCTCCGGGCACGTACGCGTCAAGCGATCCCGAGTTCGTCGTCCAGGACCTTGAAGAGCTCGTCGTCGGTCGCCGTCCCGTAGTCCTGGCCGGCCGGCTCCTGCGCGGGTCCGGCCTGCGCGTCGTACCAGCCGCGCAGCAGCGCCTCGAGCCGGGCGGTGATCCTGTCGTGGCTCTCCCCGTCCCGGGGTACCGCGGCCAGCACCTTCTCCAGCCGCCCGACCTCGTCGAGCACCGGTCGCACCGGGTCGGCGGCGGCCGGGGCGAGTTCCGCCGCGATGAACTCCGCCGTCGTCCGGGACGTCGGGAAGTCGAAGACCAGGGTCGCCGGCAGCACCGCCCCGGTGGCCGTGCCGAGCCGCTTGCGCAGTTCCACCGCGGCCAGCGAGTCGAAGCCGAGCTCCTGGTACGCCCGGTCGGGTCCGACCTCGTCGGCGGACGCATGTCCCAGAACCGCGGCCGCGTGCGTCCTGACCACGTCGAGCAGCAGGCGCAGGCGCTCCGCCTCCGGCAGTCCGGCCAGGCGCTCGCGCAGTTCCCGCCCCCCTCCGGGGGACCGCCGCGCGGGCACCCGCGCCACGTCGCGCAGTACGGCGGGCAGATCCTCCCCGATCGCACGCAGGGCGTGCCGGTCGAACCGGGCCCCCAGGACGGCCGCCTCACCGGCGCCCAGCGCCGCGTCGAACAGGTCCAGGCCCCCTGCCTCGGAGATCGCGGGCATTCCCAGCCTCTCCATGCGGCGCAGGAGGGCGCCGTCCGGATCGGCGGTCGCGGTCCAGGGGCCCAGGGCCAGCGAGGTACCGGGCATTCCCTGGGAACGGCGGTGTCCGGCCAGGGCGTCCAGGTAGACGCTCGCCGCGGCTTCGGTGGCCTGGCCCGTGCCGTACACGAGCCCCGCGGAGGAGGACACGAGGACGAACGCGGAGAGTTCCGACCCGCCGGTCATCCGGTGCAGGTGCCAGGCCGGATCGGCCCCGCGCCGCAGCGTATCCGCCAGCCGTTCCCCGGTCAGCGCGCCGAGCAGCCCGTTGTCCCCGGCACCGGCGACGTGCACGACGGCGGTGAGCGGTCGTTCCGGCGGGATGTCCGCCAGGAGCCCGCTCAGGACGTCCGGGTCCGCGGAGGCCGTGGTGACCTCCGCCCCGAGAGCGGCCAGCTCGTCGAGGACGTCCGCCCGGGGTTCCTCCGCACCTGCCAGCAGCAGGTGCCGGACTCCGTGCCGGGCCACCAGATGGCGGGCCAGCAGCGCGCCGACGCCCTCGGTGTCTCCGGTCACCAGGACGGTGCCACCGGCCAGATCGGGGGCCGACCCGGCGGTGCCGTTCCCACCGGTCCCACCGATCCCGCTGGTCCCACCGGTCCCGCCGGTCCCGACCAGTCTGGGCACCAGGACGGTGCCGCCGCGGACCGCCACCTCGTCCTCGTCCGCCGCCAGCGCGGCGGCCAGCACCCGGCGCGGCTCCGCGGACCCGTCGAGGTCGACCAGCGCGAACCGCCCGGGGTGCTCCGCGGCGGCCGCCCTCACCAGGCCGGCCACCGGCGCCTGTGCCAGGTCGGCGGGGATCCCGCCGGCCGCGACGGCACCGCTGGTCAGCACCACGAGTTTCGCGGACGCCAGCCGTTCCTGCTCCGGCCACGAACGGGCCAGCTCCAGTACCTCCGCCACCGGCGCGTCCGCCTGGGACGGGATCTCCGGGTTCCGTGCGGGGCACGGGAACAGCACGACTCCGGGTACGGGGGCCCCCGCGCGGATCGCGTCGTTCAGCGCCTCCAGGCCGGAGTGGACCGGCCAGCCGTACCCCTCGGCGTCGCCGGAACCCAGGACCGCCACCGCCGCGTCGGAGGAGGAGATCGAAGGTGCCTGCACCCAGTCCAGGCGGTACAGCGCCTCCGGGCGCGCTCCGCCCGTCACCGGGAGGAGGTCCCGGGAGATCTGCCGGAACCGCAGGGAGCCCACCGTCAGCACCGGCCGGTCGGCGACGTCGGTCAGCGTCATGGTCACCCGCCCGTCGGCTCCGGGGGCGACCCGCACCCGGGCCTCCACGATCCCCGGTGCGTGGACCGTCACCTGCTCCCACTCGGCCGGGATCGACACCCGTCCGGGCGAACCCGCCCGGTCGCCGTGGAGCAGGTACGCGTGCGTCGCCGCGTCGAGCAGGGCGGGATGGAGCAGGAAGCCCTCACCCGCGGCCTCCTCGGGAAGCGCCACCTCGGCGAAGATCTCGTCGCCCCGCCACCACGCGGCCCGCAGTCCCTGGAACACCGCACCGTGGCCGTGGCCTCGCTCCAGCAGCTCCGCGTAGGCGCCGGACACGTCGAGCACGGTCGCGCCGGCGGGCGGCCACTCGACCGGTCCCGGCTCTTCCCGTACGGCGGTGCGAGCCAGGGTCCCGGTCGCGTGCCGGGTCCAGGACGCGTCGCCGGTCTCGGGACGGGAGGAGATGTCCAGGCGTCTGGCACCGGGCGTCCCGGCCTCGTCGGGAGCGGGACCGCCCACGACCACCCGGAGCACGAGCGCACCCTGCTCGGGCAGCACGAGCGGCGTGTCGACGGTGAGATCGCGCAGAGTGGGGCAGTCCACCTGCTCACCCGCGTGAAGTGCGAGCTCGGTCAGCGCGGCGGCCGGCAGTACCGGGACATCCCACAGATCGTGATCGCCCAGCCAGGAGTCGCCGTCGGCGGTGAGCCTGCCGGTAAGGACCACGCCCTCGGCATCGGGCAGCGAGACGACGGCCCCCAGCAGCGGATGATCCGCCGCCGCCAGACCCGCCGCGCTCACATCCCCCGTCCCAGCACGCGCCCGCAACCAGTACGGCTTGCGCTGGAAGGCGTAGGTGGGCAGTTCCACCCGCCGCGCACCCGACCCGGAGAAGTACCGCGCCCAGTCCACGGTCACACCGTGCGCGTACGCCTGACCCAGCCCGGTCAGCAGCGCCTCGACCTCGCCCCGGCCCCGCCGCTGCAACCCCACCACCGCAGAATCCGCACCAACCGCAGAATCCGCGGTCAGGGTCTGTACGGCCAGCGCGGTCAGCACCGCGTCCGGACCCACCTCCACCCACCGCGACACACCCAGACCCCGCGCCGCATCCACCGCGTCGGCGAACCGCACCGACCGGCGCACATGCTCCACCCAGTACTCCGCCGACCCCCACTCCCCGGCGACCGGCGCGCCCGTCACCGTGGAAACCGCCACCGGCCCCGACACATCCGGCTGCCGGTAGGTCACCGACTCCGCCACCCGCCGGAACTCCTCCAGCACCGGCTCCATCAACGGCGAATGGAACGCATGCGACACCCGCAACCGCGACCACCGCCGCCCCCCCGGCAGAGCCGCCACCACCGCCTCCACCCCGGCCCGCTCACCGGAGACCACCACCGAGGACGGGCCGTTGACCGCCGCGACCCCCACCCCGGCCGTCAGCAGCGGCGCCACCTCCGCCTCCGAGGCCTGCACCGCCACCATCACCCCACCCGCCGGCAGCGCCTGCATCAACCGGCCCCGCGCCACCACCAACCGCACCACATCCGCCAGATCCAGCACCCCCGCCACATGCGCCGCCGCCAACTCCCCCACCGAATGCCCCACCAGCACATCCGGCCGAACCCCCCACGACTCCAGCAACCGGAACAACGCCACCTCGAACGCCACCAACGCCACCTGAGCGAACTCGGTGCGCCCCAGCACCTCCGCCGCGCCCCCACCGCCCTGGCCCCGGTCCGCGTCCCCACCCCGGGCCGCGTCCCCGCCCCGACCCTCGCCCCGGTCCCGGGTCCTGGTCCAGGTCCTGGTCCTCGGCGAACATCACCTCCCGCAACGACCGCCCCAGCTCCACGTCCGCCACCGCGCACACCGCATCCAGCGCCTCCGCGAACACCGGGAACGCCGCATACAACTCCCGGCCCATCCCCGCCCGCTGCGCCCCCTGACCCGAGAACAGAAACCCCGTCCGGCCCGCACGCACCGAACCGGCCGCCACCTCTGCCGACTCGCCCCCCGCGGCCAGCACCGCCAGGCCCCGCGCCAGCCCGGCGCGGTCGGAACCCACCACCACCGCCCGGTGCTCCAGCGCCGCCCGCGTCGTCACCAGGGAGAATCCGACGTCGGTCAGGTCCGGCTCGGCTTCGGCCTCCACCTGCGCGGCCAGCCGCCCGGCCTGCGCCCGCAGCGCCTCCACGCTCTTACCGGAGACCACCAGCGGCACCGCCGGAAGCGGGACACGCGCGGACTCCGGAGCCTCCGCAGCGGGAGAGGACTCCGCTCCGTCCGGAGAAGACTCCTCGACCGAAGGATGCTCCTCGACCGCGGAGGGCTCCTCGATGATCACATGGGCGTTCGTGCCGCTCAGCCCGAACGACGACACGCCCGCCCGGCGCGGATGACCGTTCCGCTTCCACTCCCGCGCCTCGGTCAGCAGCTCCACCCGGCCCGCCGACCAGTCCACGTTCGGCGACGGCTCCTCCGCGTGCAGCGTCCTGGGCAGCAGGTCGTGCCGCATCGCCTGCACCATCTTGATCACACCGGCCACACCCGCCGCCGCCTGCGTGTGACCCATGTTCGACTTGATCGAACCCAGCCAGAGCGGCCGGTCCTCCGGCCGGTCCTGACCGTAGGCGGCGATCACCGCCTGCGCCTCGATCGGGTCACCGAGCGTCGTGCCCGTACCGTGACCCTCCACCACGTCCACGTCCTGCGGCGACAGGCGGGCGCTGGCGAGCGCCTGCTTGATCACCCGCTGCTGGGAAGGGCCGTTCGGCGCGGTGAAACCGCTCGAGGCCCCGTCCTGGTTGATCGCCGATCCCTTGACCACGGCCAGGACCGGGTGACCCTTGCGGCGCGCGTCCGACAACCGCTCCAGCAGGAGGACGCCCGCGCCCTCCGAGCAGCCCATGCCGTCGGCGCCGGCCGAGAAGGACTTGCACCGGCCGTCGGCCGCCAGCCCACGCTGGTTACTGAAGTAGACGAACATCTCCGGCATGCCCATGACGGTGACCCCGCCGGCCAGGGCCAGGGTGCAGTCCCCGCGCCCCAGCGACTGGCAGGCCAGGTGCAGCGCCACCAGCGACGACGAGCACGCCGTGTCCACCGACACCGACGGCCCCTCCAGGCCCAGCGTGTACGACACCCGGCCGGACACCAGGCTGCCCGCGCTGCTCGCGCCGGCCTCCACGCCGAGACCGTAGTCGTGGTACATGACCCCGGCGAACACCCCGGTCCGGCTGCCCTTCAGCGACGCCGGATCGATGCCCGCCCGCTCGATCGCCTCCCACGACGTCTCCAGCAGCAACCGCTGCTGCGGGTCCGTCGCCAGCGCCTCGTTCGGGCTGATCCCGAAGAAGTCCGCGTCGAACTCCGCCGCGCCGTACAGGAAGCCGCCCTCGCGGGCGATGCTCTTCCCGGGCTTGCCCGGCTCGGGGTCGAACAGGCTCCCAAGGTCCCAGCCGCGGTCCTCCGGGAATCCGGACACCGCGTCCGTCCCCCCGGCGACCAGCCGCCACAGATCCTCCGGCGACTCCACCCCGCCCGGATACCGGCACGCCATCCCCACGATCGCGATGGCCTCGTCGTCCGGCTTGCGCGCGGCCTCGTCGAGGCACCGGCGGGCCTCCCTGAGGTCCGCGAGGGTGCGCTTGAGGTACTTGAGGAGCCTTTCCTCTTCTTCGGTCACTGACGGCCGTCCCTCGCCTGTATCGCACCCGCCGTGAGCAGGTCGCCGAACTCGGGGTACTGCGCGATCGCCTGCTCGGCGGTGAGCGGGACGTTGCGCGGACCGCGCATGACCGCCCACATCAGGCCGGGCGTCATCATCTGCTCGGGCGGAGCGCTGAGCGCGGTCACAGCGTAGGTGGCCTCGGCCACCTGGAGGTTGTCCGCGGCGGTACGGGCCCAGCGGGTGCTGAACCCTCGCTGC
The DNA here is from genome assembly GCF_015711595.1 of Planomonospora sp. ID91781. Classification (NCBI taxonomy): domain Bacteria; kingdom Bacillati; phylum Actinomycetota; class Actinomycetes; order Streptosporangiales; family Streptosporangiaceae; genus Planomonospora; species Planomonospora sp. ID91781. Next base: position 35,095 of record NZ_JABTEY010000003.1, read on the forward strand.
AGCGGGCCGAGCAGGCCGCCGAGGTCCAGGCCCAGCAGGCGTCTGGACCGGATGTTCGTCTCGGCTCCGGGGAACCAGCGGTCGTTGCCGGTGGCCATCTGCCACGACCACTCACCGGCCTTGGCCACGGCGGCCTGCACCGTCCGCGACAGGCCGGGCCGCAGTCCTCCGTCCTCCAGCCCGTCGCGCAGCGCCTCGGCGCCGAAGGCCGCCATGGACATGCCCGTGGCGTAGTTCGGGCTCAGCACCAGCGCCGCGTCGCCGATGGCGAGGAAACCCTCCGGCACCGGGAGGCGGTCGAAGTACCTGCGCCGGTTCGCCAGCGCCCGCGACGACCTGATCGGGGTGAGCGGGCGCGCGGCGGACAGGAGGTCGGCGACTATCGGGTGCCGCAGCCCGCGCGCGAACTCCAGGAACCCGTCCTCGTCGTTCGGCGGGGTGCCGCCGCGCGTCCCCATCAGGCAGACGATCCACCGGCGGTCCTCCTGGAGCATCAGCGCGGCGCCCCTGCCGGGCCGGCCGGTGCCGGGCTCGGTCTGGATGAGGATTCCGGGGAAGTCGTCGCGGGTGCCCTCGGGGATCTCGTAGAACCGCCCGGCGTAGGTGAGCCCGGCGTCGACGAACTCCTCCTCGACCGGGGGGAGCCCCAGCTCCGCGAGCCACTGCGGGGCCTTGGAGCGGCTGCCCGTGGCGTCCACCACGAGGTCGGCGGTGATCGTCCTGTCGGGTTCGGCGCGGACACCGGTCACCCGGCCGGCGTCGCCGGTCAGTCCCGTCACCTTGGCGGACTCGATGACCTCGATGGTCCCCTCGCGCAGCGCCTGCCCGCGGACGACGTGGTCCACCAGGGGACGGCTGCAGTTGATCACGTAGGCGTCGCTGTGCAGCCGCCGGAACCAGCCCTGGGCCGAGAGCGTGAGCAGCTGCCCGATCTTCCGGTGGTGGGCGCCGCGGGCGTACAGCGCCGCCGTGGTCCCGGGCAGCAGCCGGTCGAGCGCGTCGGCTCCGCCGCCCATCAGCATGTGGTTCTGCTGCGCCTGGGGGACTCCCCGCCGGGGCTGGGGGCCGTCGGGGAACCGGTCGGCCTCGATGACCACGACCTCGTCGGCGTACTGGGCCAGCACCGACGCGGCGAGCATGCCGGCCATGCCGCCGCCGAGCACCACTGCCCTGGTCATCGGCTGCTGCCCGTCTCCGCGGCGCGGCGCCGGGCCTCCTGCTCGAGGGCGGCGAAGGTGTGGTGCATGTCGCGCCGCATCGACTTCATCCAGAACAGCCGGAACACCGGGCCGAACGCGCCGTGCAGCCTGACGTCCCTGCTGACCTCGACCCGGCCGGAGCCGGCCGGCTCGAACCCGTAGTCGATGCACATCTTCCCGAAGGGCATCGGCGACTCGGTGGAGAAGGACCGCTCGGGGTCCACGGCCGTCACCGTGAACGGGCCCCTGGCCTTGCTGGGGGTGCCCTTCAGCCGGGTCCAGCCTCCGGAGCCCGGGGCGAAGGGGCCGTCGAACCCGCAGTCGAGCAGGTGCGGGTCCCACTCGGACCAGGATCCGGCGTCGGTCGAGGTGCGCCAGATCGACGCCAGGTCGCCGCTGATCGTGGCCGATTCGCGAAACGCCAACAACATCGGAACCTCCAGGCTCCAGGGGTGTGAGGACGGAAGCCTCAACACCTGCGGCATCGAGGCGGAAGGGGGGTCACGACTGGGGGAACGACTCCATGTCGGTCCTGATCACGTAGTCGGAGACGTCCGCGGTGTTCGGCTCGATCCGCTCCAGCGCCTCCTTGATCGGTACGGCGAGCCGCTCGCTCTTGACGGCCTCGCTCTCCACGCGCCGCTCGGCGAACTCCGGCATGACCTCGGCGGCGAAGAGCTCCAGCGCCTCGCAGATGTGCTCGTGCCGCGTGCTGCCGATCTGCGTCTGGAAGATGATCTGGTCGACGCCGGCCTCCTCGTAGGAGCGGATCATCTCGGCCAGCTGCTCGGGCGTCCCGATCCCCCGGCGGAGCGAGTCGATCCGCGCCTTCAGCGTCGGGTCCATGCCGGCCGGCGGGTTCCTGGTCAGGCCGATCATCTCGCGCGCCTGCTCGAACCCCGCGGCGATGTCCGTGGTCCCCGGCCGGTGCTGACCGTTGACGTAATAGTGCATGAATCCGTAGAAGAGCGAATACGCGCCGTCGAGACCCCGGTCGAGGGCGATTTCCTCGTCGGAATGGCACATGAAAGGCGTGACGACGGAGAAGTTCGGGTTGACCGCCTTACCGAGCGGAACGCATTCCTCGGAGGTGAGGATCCGGTAATAGGACTCCGCCCATTCCCGGGCCTCCTCGACCGTGACGAAGGCCAGGGAGAGCGCTCCCATTCCGTAGCGCGCGGCGGCCGCGATGGTCTCGGGCGAGCTGCACGCCACCCAGAGCGGCGGGTGCGGCTTCTGCTTGGGCTTCGGGACCACGTTGCGGGGCGGCATGCTGACCCACTCGCCCTGGTGACCGGTGAAGGGCACCTCGGTGAGCATGCGGGTGACGACCTCGATCGCCTCGCGCCACTGCTCGCGCTTGGTCGCCCGGTCGATCCCGAAGGCGCCCAGCTCGTGCTGGGTGCTGCCCTGGCCGGAGCCGAAGTCGACGCGGCCGCCGGAGATCAGGTCGAGGGTCGCGAGGCGCTCGGCGACCCGCGCCGGGTGGTTCACCGAGGGGGGCAGGGTGACGATGCCGTGGGCGAGCCGGATGTTCTCCGTCCTCGCCGCGGCGGCGGCGAGGAAGACCTCGGGCGCGGAGGAGTGGGAGTACTCGTCCAGGAAGTGGTGCTCGGTGGCCCAGACGTAGTCGAAGCCCAGCCGGTCGGCCAGTTCGACCTGCTCCAGGGCCTCGCGCAGCACCCGCTCCTCGCTCTCCTCGGTCCAGGGCCGAGGCACTTGAAGATGGTAGAGAAGTCCGAAACGCATGCTCGCTCCCCATTGTTGCCGTAATTATCAGCAAATTCCCGGAATGATGCCTTAGTGAGTATTCGAGCCCGCCGATCGGCCACGCAAGAGTGACCGCGGAACATAGGAATGGGGCCGCGAATCCTAGGGGGCGGACCGGGGACGCCTAGGGGTTCCGGCGGCGCGATCGCGCGTCCGGAAACAGCCGACGGGACCCGCTGTACCCGTCCGGCGGGGACATGAGGGGGCGGGCAGGGGTTCTTCCCGCCGCTTCCCCGCTCCGACACTCGGTTTGTCCGATAAGCCGCGCTACCGGCGCTGTCCGATGGGCCGTGCCGCCGGCTGAAGCACCGACCCGATGAAAGGCCCGATCCGTGACGTTATCGGCGCCTAGCCCTGTGTCCCTGGTCGACGCTCAACAGTTCCGCGACGCGATGACGCTGATCGCCGGCCCCATCACCATCGTCACCACCATCGACCGCGAGGGCCGCCGCTGGGGGTTCACCGCCAGTTCGGTGACCTCCGGTTCGCTGTCCCCCCCGCTCGTGCTGGTCGGCCTGTCCAGGACGTCCAGCTGCCATGAGGCGCTCGTCTCGTCCTCCGAGTTCGTCATCAACGTGCTGGGCGACCAGCACCGCGACCTGGCGCTGAAGTTCGCCGCCCACGGCGTCGACCGGTTCGCCGACAGCGATTTCGCCGTCTGGCCGGGGGCCCGCCTGCCGTACCTGCCGGACGCGCACGCGTCCTTCCGGTGCGTGCGGTGGGGCACCGTCCCGATCGGCGATCACGATCTGCTGGTGGGGGCACTGGCCGAGATCCGCTCCGGCGGTCCGGGCAAGGCCCTGCTCTGGTACCGGCGGGGTTTCCACACCCCCGGGTGACCCGCCGTCCCCGCCGGGCGGCCGGCCCGGCGGGGACGGGCGCCGGTCCGGCGCCGGGGTCCCCTCAGGCGTCCGCGCCCGCGTCCTCGTCGAAGGCCTTCACCAGCCGCTGCGGGGCGCTCAACCGCCAGGCCTCGGCGACCAGCTCGCGCAGTTCCTCCTCCGCCAGCTCCGCCGTACGCACCAGCATGTACCGGTGGTTCTCGTAGTGCGGGGTGACGAGGAAGACCTCGGGGCGCGCCTCGGTGAGCGCCTTCCGCTCCTCCGGAGAGACCTTGACCACCGTGAGTTCGGGGTCCTCGTAGCGGCGCAGGAAGAGCCGGCCCCGGACCTTCAGCGAGGGCGTGCCCCAGGACACGGACTCCTCGACCTCGGGCAGCTCCAGAGCGATGTCACGCACACGATCGAAATCAGACACGTTCCATGATCGCATGTACCGCGTCCGCAGGACCCCGCCGGGGAAGGCCCGGCCCCGGGCGCGGTCGCCCGGCAGGTCCGGGGGCGGACAGCGGCCGGGTCACTCCTCCTGCGGCGGTTCCGCGGGCAGGCGGACCGTGAAGACGGTGCCGCCGCCCTCCCTCGGCGCCGCCGTCACGGTCCCGCCGTGCGCCTCGACGATCGCCCGGATGATGGCCAGTCCCAGGCCGGTGCCCTTGATCCCGGCCTCCTTGGCGGTGGAGGCGCGGAAGAACCGGCCGAACAACTGCGGATACTGCTCGGAGGGGATTCCGATGCCGGTGTCCGCCACCGTGACGGTCACCTCGTCCCCCTCGCGGCGGGCGGCGACGGTGACGGCGCCCCCCGCGGGGGTGTACTTGACCGCGTTGGACAGCAGGTTGTCCACCACCTGGCGGAGCCGGGCCGGGTCGGCGTGCACGCGCAGGTGGCGGTCCAGGTCGACCCGGACGGTCAGCCGTTTGGCCGCGGCCGCCGGCCGGTGGTCCTCGACGCTCTGGTTCAGCAGCCGGGTCAGCGAGACCGGGCGGGGGTCGATGGCGATGCGCCCGGCGTCCAGGCGGGCCAGGTCCAGCAGATCGTCGACCAGCCGCTGCAGGTCGGCGCTCTTGCGGTCGATCACGTCGGCGAAGGCGCGCTGCTCGCCGCCCAGGTCCGGGTCGTCCAGCAGCATCTCGGCGTAACCGCGGATGGCGCCGATCGGGCTGCGCAGCTCGTGGCTGACCAGCGCCACCAGCTCGTCCTTCATCCGGTCCAGCTCCCGCAGGCGGCGCACCTGCCGCTGCTCCTCCGCCAGCAGCCGTTCGCGCTCCTCGGCCATCCGGTGGCGCTCGGTCACATCGGTGGAGATGCCGTCGACGAACAACCGGTCGCCCTCGCGGCGGGGCAGCGCCCGGATCCAGGCCCAGCGGGTCACCCCGTCCAGCCCGGCGAGGCGGAACTCGGCCTCCGCCGGGCTGCCGGAGATGAGCCGCTCGCAGAAGGCGGTGAAGACCGGCCGGTCGTCGGGGTGCACGTAGCGGCCGACGATGGCGACCATGTCCCCGCCGTCCCCGCCGTCCCCGCCGTCCCCGCCCCCGGGCGGCACCCGCTCGCCGAGGATCCCGGCTCCGGAGGTGCTGACGTACACCGGACGCGCCCTGCCGTCGGGGGTGATCTCGGCGGTCCACACGTCGTCGTTGACGTGGGTGACGATCTGCTCGAACCGGCGGCGGCTGGCGGCCAGCGCCAGGGCCAGCTCCTCGGCGCGGAGGCGCTCCATGTACCGGCCCACGTGGGCGCAGACCCCGTCGAGCAGCGCGATCAGCTCGTCGTCCCGCTCCTGGACGGTGTCGCTGGCGAAGACCAGCACGCCCAGCACCTGCCGGCCGCTGCGCACCGGGAGCGCGACGGCGGCGCGCAGCCCCGCCCGCAGGGCCTCCTCCCTGCGGAGGAAGTCACGGGGATCCCGGGACAGATCGCAGATCCACAGCTCGCGGCCGGTCTCCCACACCCGGCCGAGCAGTCCCCGCCCGCGCTGGAGCCTCAGCCGGGATCCGGCGGTGAAGTCCCGGAGGTCGCGTCCCGGACGGTTCCACAGGCCGATGCGGGTCAGGCCGTCCTCTCCGGGATCCACCTGCCAGTACTCCCCGCAGGTCCAGCCGAGGGCGTCGGTGACCGCGGCCACCACGCCGGTGGCCGCCTCCTCGCTGGAGGAGGCGTCGACCAGCACCTGGGCCACGGCGTGCTGGGCCCGGTGCAGCGCCTGGGTCCGGTGCTGGTCGGTGACGTCGCGGACGGCGACCACCGCTCCCAGGCGGCGCCCGTCGGCGGTCTCGATCGGGCGGCCGTTGACGACGGTCCGGCACGGGCCGCAGTCGCCCGTCCGCACCACCACCTCCTGGCCGTCGACCCGCTCGCCGGCGAACGCCCGCGCCAGCGGCACCTCCTCCGGCCGCAGCGGGGTCCGCCCGTCCGCCGCGAACATGCCGTAAAGCCCGGCCAGGTCGTCGACGTGCACCCCCACCAGGGGCGGCCGGCTCTCCCGCAGCACCCTGTTGACCAGGACGACCCTGCCGTCGCGGTCGCAGGCCGCCACCCCCGTGTCCAGGCTGTCCAGCAGCGCCTGCAGGAAGGTCTGCCCCTCCTCCGGCCGGCCTCCGCCCACCCGCAGCGCGGAGAGCTCCTCCTCCACCGTCCGGGCGAGGTCACCGGCCAGCTCCAGCTGCGCGCGGCTCCACCGGTGGGGTTCGGTATCGATCGCGCACAGCGCGCCGAGCGTCTCGCCGCCGGGTCCGTGCAGCGGGAACGCGGCGCAGGCGGCCGCCTCCAGCCCGCCGATGACCCGGTCGCGGCGCAGCCGCTCGTCGGTCCTCGTGTCGGAGACCACCAGCGGGCCGTCGCCGGCCGCGACGCGCTCGCACAGCGAGGCGGGCAGGGGCGGCCGCGGTCCCGGCCGCCGCCCGGCCGGTCCGGCCGCGCCGACCACCACCTGCCCGCCGTTGCCGGTGAGGGCGACCAGCGCGGCCGGTGTCTCCAGCAGCCGGGCGGCCAGGTGGGTCAGCCGGTCCAGCAGGGCGGCGCCGGGCACGGAGGGCGCACCGGGCGGGTTCTCGGTCCGCGACCGCCGTGCGTCGCCAACGCGCTGTGCTGCCTCCACGGCCCCGTCTCTCCCCCTCAGGTCCCTGCGTCCGATCGGCCCGATCCGCGACTGCGGCCGAAACAGAGGCCATAGACCCATCTTTCCCACCAGGCTATGACAATGCGGACATATACGACTTTTTCTTCCTGCATACAGAATCGAGCCGGTGTATCGCGGGTACGGCTCCGCCATGGTTCAGCGAGAGGCGCCCGTGTCCCGTTCGGGCGACCATGACGAGATCAGGCGGTCGGCGCTGCCGCTGGCCGTACCCGAGGACCTCGACCCGCTGCTGGAACGCATCGGCGACGCCCGGTACGTCCTGATCGGCGAGGCGAGCCACGGCACGCACGACTTCTACGCCTGGCGGGCCGCGCTCACCCGGCGGCTGATCACCGAGAAGGACTTCCGGTTCGTCGGCGTCGAGGGCGACTGGCCCGACTGCCACCGGATCCACCGGGCGGTCACCGGCATCGGCGACGAGTCTCCCGGCGAGGCCGTGTACGGCTTCGCCCGCTGGCCCTCGTTCATGTGGGCCAACGAGGAGGTCGCGGATTTCTGCCGGTGGCTGCGCGGCTGGAACGACTCCCTGCCGACGCGGGCGCGCTGCGGCTTCCACGGCCTGGACGTCTACAGCCTGTGGGACTCGCTGCGGGCCGTGCGCGGCTACGCCCTCCGCCACCTGCCCGAGCAGGCCGACGCGGTGCTGCGCGCGCTGCACTGCTTCGAGGCCCGCGGGCACGACCCGCAGCAGTACGGCCTGGCGCTGCGCCTGCTCCCGGAGTCCTGCGAGGAGGCGGCCGTCGGCCTGCTGACGGCGGTCAGGCGGTCCGCGCCGGACGACGAGGCGGGTTTCGCCGCCCGGCAGAACGCCGAGGTCGTGGCCGGGGCCGAGGAGTACTACCGCGCCATGCTGCGGGGCGGGGCCGAGTCGTGGAACGTCCGCGACGTCCACATGGCCGACACCCTCGACCGGCTGACCGGGTTCTACGGGGACGGCGCGAAGGCGGTCGTCTGGGCCCACAACACCCATGTCGGCGACGCCCGCGCCACCGACATGGCGGCGGCCGGGATGACCAACCTCGGGCAGCTGGTCCGGGAGCGGCACGGCGGGAACGGCGGGAACGGCGGCGGTGGCGGTTCCGACGGCGACGGCGGTGCGGTGGTGCTGGTCGGTTTCGGGACGCACCGGGGCACGGTGGTCGCGGGCGACGAGTGGGGCGCGCCGGCCGAGGTCATGCCGGTCCCGCCCGCCCGGTCGGCGTCTCTGGAGTCGCTGCTGCACGAGGCCGAACCGGAGGGCGCGCTGTTCGTCGTGCCGCCGCCCGGCGACCGGCCCGGGTGGTACGACCGGCCGGTGGGCCACCGGGCCATCGGCGTGGTCTACCACCCGGAGCGCGACCACCTGCGCAACTACGTCCGGACGGTTCCCGGCCGCCGCTACGACGCGTTCCTCTGGCTGGACCGGACGAGCGCCCTGCGCCCCCTGCACGGCGAGCCGCCCGGCGAGGCGGAGCCCGAGACGTTCCCCACGGCGCTGTGAACCACGATCCCGTGAACCACCGCTCCGCGAACCGCCATCCCGTGAACCACCGCCCCGCGAACCACGGCGCTGCCGACCACCGCCCCGTGCGCCCGCCGGATCACCAGCGGTGGTGGACCTGGGGCCGGATCAGCTCGTCGTAGACCTCCCGCACCCGCTGCAGGGTGTCCGCGGGCAGCGGGGGCGCCTCGGCGGCCGCCGCGTTGGCGCGGGCCTGACCGGGGTTGCGGGCGCCGGGGATGACCACGGAGACACCGGGCTGGTCGATGATCCAGCGCAGCGCGAACTGCGCCGTGGTCATCCGCTCCGGGACGAGCGGGCTCAGGCGGCGCACCGCCTCCAGGCCGGTGGCGTAGTCGACGCCGGAGAAGGTCTCGCCGACGTCGAACGCCTCGCCGTGCCGGTTGAAGCTGCGGTGGTCGTCGGGGGCGAAGACGGTGGACTCGTCGTACTTGCCCGACAGCAGGCCGCTGGCGAGCGGGACCCGGGCGATGATGCCGACCCCGGCCTCCGCCGCGGCCGGGAGCACCCGCTCCAGGGGCTTGAGCCGGAAGGCGTTGAGGATGATCTGCACGGTGGCCACGCCCGGCCGCGCGATCGCGGTCAGCGCCTCTTCGCAGGTCTCCACGCTCACCCCGTAGGCGGCGGTGCGCCCCTCCTCCACCAGGGTGTCCAGGGCGTCGAAGACGGCGCCGGAGGAGTAGACCGGCGTGGGCGGACAGTGCAGCTGCACCAGGTCGAGGGTGTCCACGCCGAGGTTCGCGCGGGACCGGTCGGTCCAGGCGCGGAAGTTGTCCAGCGTGTAGGCCGACGGCTCCTGGGCGACGCGCCGGCCCATCTTGGTCGCCACGGTCAGCCCGGGCCGGTCCTTGAGCAGGCGTCCGACGATCTGCTCGCTGCGGCCGTCGCCGTAGACGTCGGCCGTGTCGATGAAGTTCACCCCGGAGTCCACCGCGGCCTCCAGGGTGGCCAGCGCCTCGTCCTCGCCCACCTCACCCCAGTCGGCGCCCAGCTGCCAGGCCCCGAGTCCGACGACTCCGATGTTTCTACCGGTTTTTCCTAGAATGCGCTGTTCCACGTGCCCGATCGTAGCCGTACGGCGCACCCTGGCCGGGCGGGGACCCGCCGGAACGGCCCGGCGGACGGGCGGGCCCGCGGAGCGGACCGTCAGCTCCGCCCGGCGACGGCCTTGCTGACGGCGTTGGGCCCGTCGTACTCCCTGTCCGGGACCTCCTGCAGCGCCTTGATCATCTCGTCGTCGGCCCCTTGCTCCCGGGCCGCCCGCACCAGGTCGTCGCGTCTGGCCGGGTAGTCGACGCCCGAGAGGTGCTTCTGCAGTTCGATCGGATTCGGTGTGCCGGTCATCGGACTCTCTTCCCCCGAGTTCATTCCCTGCCAGGGACCGACTACCCGGAGTGACGGCTGATCACTCATCCGCCGGAGGACCGCGAGGAGCCCCGGACCCGGGGTCCGGGGCCCCGTCTCCAGCAGCCGCCGCGCCGCCTCGATCCGGGGTGGGAGCACCCGGCGGCCCGCCAGCGCCCGGGGCAGCCGCCGGACGGCGTGCCACAGCCCCCGCCGTCCCTCCGCCCCGCCGCACGCGGCGGTGAGCGCGCTGCGGGCCACCACCGGCCACGGCCGCCTCAGGACCGCGGTGAGCAGCGCGTTGCGCACCGCCAGGACCCGCCTGCCCTGCGGATCCCGCGAGGGCGACGGGTGGTGGTGGGCGACGACGTCCTCGACATAGGACAGTCCCCAGCCGGCCGCCGCCAGGTCCACCGCCAGCCGCTCCTCCTCCCCGTAGAAGAAGACGACATCGTCGAAGCCGCCGGCCGCCAGGTACGCCTCCCGCCGCACCACCGCTCCGCACGCCATGAACCCTAGGACGCTCGGGCCGGGAAGGTCCGGTTCCGTCCCGAGCGGGGAACCGGCCATCTCCGCACAGATCGGGTCCGGCCGCTCCTCCGGGCCCACCAGCATCCGTCCGGCCAGCACCGCCAGGCGGGGGTGGGCGTCCAGCACGTCCGCGGCACGCTCCAGCGCGCCGGGGGCCCACCAGGAATCGTCGTCGGCGAAGGCGACGTAGGGGGTCGAGGCGTGCCGCGCGCCGACGTTGCGGGCCTGCGCGCCGAGGTTCCGCCCCAGCTCGATCACCCGGACACGGGGGAAGCGCCGCCGCACGAAGGCCGGGCTGCCGTCGACCGAACCGTTGTCGACGAGGATCACGGGGCACTCGTGGCGCGCCAGGGACCGTTCGAGATCATCGCGGCGGTCCCGGCTGGCGACCACCACCGTCACGCGTCCGGCCGCCGGCCGGCCGGTCCCGTCCGCCGCGTCCCCCCGCCGCGCCGGGCACGCGCAGACCGACGGGTCATCACGGACCGACGGATCATCGCAGACCGACGGATCTTCACCGGCCGACGGATCATCACAGGACAGGGTGCTCACATCCGATCGGTGCCCGGGCCGGGGGGCTCTCGCCCGCGCCCGGCCGGTCGGAGGGCCGCACGTCCGTCTCCCCGAGTCGGGGAGGGCGCGGCGTTGGCGCGACCGGCCTGCCGTGCGCAGCCGCCCGGCAGGCTTGCCGCCGGAGGTCTCCCTCCGGCGCGAGACGGTCGCAAGCCGCCATTTACCCGGCCGGAGAAGACGGGAAACCCCGTCGACCGGCCTCCCGCGCGGAGGATCCGGCCGCCCCCCGGAACCGGCCGGTCCCGGGCCGAACCGGAGCCTCCCCGCCGCGGTCCGGTCGGGCTCCGACCCGGCCCGGTCCCCGGCCCGGTTCGGCCCTCGGTCTGGCCCCGGCCCGGCGGGGTCCTGTGCCCGGCCTCCGACCCGGCGGGGTCCTCCACTCGGCCTCCGGCCCGTCTCAGTCCTCGGTCCTCGAGGGCTTGAGCGGATCGTGGCCGACCTCCATCAGGACACGCCGCCGCTCGTCGTCCTCGGCCGCGGAGGCGCCTGCCTTCAGGCTCCCCACGAGCTCGACGACCCTGCGCATCGTGTCGAGGTCGTCAGGGGTGAGATCGACCTTGCGTTTGGCGAGGACGGTGAGCACCCCGCGGCCGAGCTCCGGCATGGCCTGCTCCGCGTCCACGGGAAGGGCGTCCTCTCCGGAGGCGGACGCCATCAGGAAGGCCCGCAGTTCCTCCGAGGTCATGTTCACGGACCGGTGGAACTCGTCCCACAGGTGGTCGCGCTCCGGGTCTGAACGGTCGGTCATGATGATCCTCCTGTCCTGCCGTCCCGGCGGTGTGCGGTCCGGGTCCGGCGCAACGGTGACCGTACCCACCGGGACCTCGACCATCGCCGGTCCGCGGCATTCGCCGGTCCCTCCCGCGCGCCACGGACCACACGCCACCGACCACCGACCACCGACCACCGACCACCGACCACCGACCACCGACCACGAGCAACGGCAACGGCAACGGCAACGGCAACGGCAACGGCAACGGGCAAGAATCCCCAGCCGGGGAAGATCTGCCGCGCCGCGGGCGTGAAGCCGGGCCGGGTGCGGTACGACCTGAGCAGACACCGGTTCGCATCCGGAAGAAGGACGTGCCGTGACCGAATCCGACCTCTCCCAGCCGCCGACACGCGACCTGTGCGGCACCATGCTCGTGCACCGGAGGCTGCTCAACGAGAGCACGACCTACCGGTCCCGGCGCGCGGTGATCGAGAACCGGGCGCTCCAGTACGAACGGGGGCGGCGCTCCCCGGCCCGCACCGACGTGGTCACCATCCCGGTCGTCGTCCACGTGGTGCACAATCCCGCCGTCCCGGCGCAGAACATCGGCGACGACCAGGTCCACAGCCAGATCGCCGTCCTCAACCGGGACTTCCGCGCCGCCAATCCCGACCTGGACAAGGTTCCCGAGGTGTGGCGGCCGCTGGTGGCGGACGCGAGGATCGAGTTCCGGCTGGCGGCGCTGGACCCGGAGGGCGAGCCGACGGACGGGATCGTCCGGGTCCCGACCGGCCGGACGTCGTTCGGCTTCGACGACGCCGTGAAGTCGTCCGCGTCCGGCGGCTCCGACCCGTGGCCCACCGACGAGTACCTCAACGTCTGGGTCTGCCAGCTGGGCGGCGGGCTGCTCGGCTACGCGCAGTTCCCGGGCGGCCCCCCGCAGACCGACGGCGTCGTGATCCTGCACAGCGCGTTCGGCACCACCGGTACGGCCGCGCCCCCGTTCGACGGCGGACGCACCGCGACGCACGAGATCGGCCACTGGCTGGACCTGTACCACATCTGGGGCGACGACGACGGGGCCTGCAGCAGCGACGACAAGGTCGCCGACACACCGAACCAGGCCGACGCGAACACCGGCTCCCCCGTCTTCCCGCACGTCTCCTGCGGCAACGGCCCGCACGGGGACATGTTCGTCAACTACATGGACTACACCGACGACGCCGCCATGTTCATGTTCACCCGCGGCCAGTCCAAGCGGATGGACGCCTGCCTGGAGGGCGCCCGGGCGTCCTTCCTGGTCGCCTCGGGCGCCCTGACGGCTCCGTCCCCGTCCCTGTCCGCCCTGTCCGCCCCGCCTGCCGCGGGCGGGCCGGTCAGGAACGGGACCGCCCCGGGCGGGATCACCCAGCAGGCCGCGATGCCCGGACCTGCGCACTGGCCCGCACCCGCCGCCGCTCCGGGTGTGACCGGTACGGCGGGCACGGCGGGCGCCGCCGCGGCGGACGCGGCGACGGTACCCGCGCAGCCCGGTCCGGACGGGCATGCCGGACCGGACGGCGAGGTGGGACGGTTGCTGCGGGACAGCGAGCGGCTGGCCGCCGAGGTCCTGAAGGAGATCCGTACCGTGATCGACATGGTCGGCGGCGGCGACCGCCCCGGCGGATGACCGGCCGCCGCGAGGACCCCGCGGACGGCGGAGCGGCGGCCGGGACCCCCGACATCGTCGGCACGTGGCTCCACTCCCACGAGGAGGACACCGGCAGCACGGCGGTGTACCGCCCCGCCGAGCACCCGTTCCAGCCCTCCCGGCGGGTGCGCGACGGGCTGGAGTTCCGGCCCGACGGGACGTTCGCCGAGCTCCGTCCCGGCCCGGACGACCGCCCGCGGGAGACGCTCGGCCGGTGGCGGGACCACGGCTCCGGCCGCGTCCGGGTCTCCTTCCCCGAGGGCCGGGGCGACCCCTTCGAGCTCGTCGTCCTCTCCTGCGAGGACGGCGTGCTCACCGTCGCCCGATGAACCCCGACGCACCCCGGCGAGCCCTGATGAACCCCGGCGAACCCCGGCGAACCCCGGTGGATCCTGATGAACGCGGTCACCGGCACGGTGGGTCGTGGGGCAGGTCCGGGACGTGCTGCCGCCACTCCTTCCCGGTGATCGCTGCCCCGGCCCGCTCGCAGACGTAGCGGACCGACTCCTCGACGCCGGAGTCCCACAACTGGATCCCCTCGTCGCCGGCGGTGGCGATCACGTCCCCCCGGGGCAGGAAGGCGACGTCGCCCATCGGCCGGTCGTCCCGCTGCAGGACCGCGCGCAGTCGCGGGCGGGCCGGATCCGCCACGTCCCACAGCCGCAGGGCGGCCTCCTCCCCGGTGGTGGCCAGCGTCCGGCCGTCGGGGCTGAACGCCGCCCCCATGCCGGAGACCGGGTGTCCGGCGAACGAGGCCAGGCGGGACGGGCGCGCGGGGTCGGAGACGTCCCACAGGCACACGGTGCCGTCCGTCGAGGTGGTCGCCAGCAGGCGCCCGTCCGGGGCGAAGCCCGCCCCCGCCAGTGTGCCGCCGGGGGGTGTGAGTGTGCCCAGCCCGACCGGCCGCCGGGGGTCCCGCACGTCGTACAGGCGGACCGACCGCCCGGTGGGGACCGCCGCCACGACTCCGCCGCCCGGGCTCGGCGCCAGGCCGGAGACCTTCTCCCGCAGGCCGGGCAGGGTCGCCACGGGCCTCGGCCGGGCCGGGTCGGCCACGTCCCACAACCGGACCGTCCCGTCCTGCGAGGAGGTGATGAGGGTCCGGCCGTCCCGGCCGGCGAACAGCACCGACAGCGCCAGGTCCCCGCCGGGGCGGAGGACCGCCAGCGTCCGGGGCCGGGCGGGATCGGCCACGTCCCACAACCGGACCGTCTCGTCCCAGGACGCGGTGGCCAGCAACCGCCCGTCCGGGCTGAAGACGGCCTGCTGGACGCCGTTGCCGTGTCCGCTGAGCGTTCCCATGATCCGCGGCCGCTCCGGGTCCCGCACGTCCCACAGCCTGCCGGTGCCGTCGCCGAACACCCCGGCGACCGTACGGCCGTCCCGGCTGACGGCCATGTCCCACAGCTCCCCCCGCTGCCCGACGAGACGGGGCGTGCCGGGGACGCCGCCCGCCCCGGCGGCGGGCCAGACCCGCAGCGTCAGGTCGCCCGAGGCGCTCACGAGGTCTCCGCGCCCGGCGGCCCCGGAAGCTCCGGAGGTTCCGGACGCCCCGGCAGGGGCGGCACCGCGAGGAGCCGCGGCGACCGCGAAGACGGTGTCGGTGTGTCCCTCGAGGATCTCCGACAGGACCGGTGCGCCCCCGGCCCGCGTCTCCCACACGTAGACGCCGCCGTCGTTCGAGGAACCCGCCATGACACGGCCGCCCGCGCCGAACGCCAGGTCGTAGACGCTGTCGGTGGCGTCGGTGAGGTGCGCGGCCCGCCGGGGCCGGGCGGGGTCGCGCACGTCCCAGATCCGCACCGTGGAGTCCTGGCTCCCGGTGGCCAGCGTGGTCCCGCCGGGTGCGAACGCCACGGCCTGGACGGGCCTGACATGGCCCCGCAGGACGGAGACCGCCCTCGGGCGGGCGGGATCGGTGATGTCCCACAGCCGCGCCGTGCGGTCCATGGAGGCGGTGGCGAGCGTCCGGCCGTCCGGGCCGAACGCGATCCCGCGCACCTCGTCGGCGTGCCCGGCCAGCACGGCCGCCGGCCGGGGGCGGGCCGCATCGCGCGTGTCCCACAGCCGGGCCGTGCCGTCGGCCGACGACAGCGCGAGCAGCGTGCCGCCGGGGCTGAACGCCACCGCGTTCAGGCTCCCGGCCCCGGCGCGGAACTCCGAGACCCGGCGCGGGGAGCGCGGTGCTCCGACGTCCCAGATCCGCACGGCGCCGTCGGCGGAGGAGGTCGCGAGCAGTCTCCCGCCGGGGTGGAAGGCCACCCCGTGGACCTCGTCGGCGTGGCCGGTGAGGACGGCGGCCTGCCGGGGCCCGCCCGCGCCGGTCGTGTCCCACAGCCGCGCCGTGCCGTCGGCCGAGGCCGAGGCGAACGTCCGGCCGTCGGGGCCGAAGTCGACGTCGTAGACGTAGCCCGTGTGGCCGAGGACGCGGGCCCCGAGCGGCCGGGTGCGGGCGGCCATCACCGCTCCGCGCGTCTCCGGGATCGGGGCCAGCCGGTAGGCCTGGAGGCGCAGCTGCGCGGCCAGCGCGGTGTCGGGGACCTTCAGCGCGGTGCCGACCAGCTGACGGGCGGTCGCGCGGTTCCGCTGGTCGAGCGCCTCCTGCCCCTGGACCCGGGCGTACACGCCCGCCGTCACCGCGACCAGGAGCAGGGACGCCAGCGCGGTGATCACCGATGCCGCGACCCGCCTGCGGCGGCGGTCGCGCCGCGCCGACGCCTCCAGGAAGGCCCTCTCCGGTCCGGCTGGCCCGTCCTCGGCGGCGGCGCGGACCGCGGCCCGCGCCGCGGCCAGGCGGCTGTCGGAGTAGAGGTAGGAGGGGTCGCGCGAGTGCCGCTCCCACGCCTCGGCGTCCGCCGTCAGGCGCCGGCGCACGAGCAGGCCCGCCCGGTCGGCGTCGAGCCACTCCCGCAGCCGGGGCCAGGCGTGGATGAGCGCCTCGTGGGTGATCTCGGCGGTGTCCTCGTCCACCGTGACCAGGCGGGCGCGGACGAACTCGTCGAGCACCTCCCGGACGGCCGCCCCGCGGTGGCCGTCCTCCGGCAGCAGTTCGGCGACGGCGACCCTCCGGCGGGTGTCGTCGGTCCCGGCCTCCAGGTGGACCAGGCGCAGGAACAGCTCGCGGGCGACGGGCCGCGCGTCCGGCCCGAGCCGTCGCATGGTGTCGTCCGCGCTCATCGCCAGGGACCGCGAGATGCCGCCGGAGGCCCGGTAGGCGGCGAGCGTCAGGACGGGACCGGTGCGCCGCTGCCAGGTGGAGAGCAGCGCGTGGGAGAGCAGCGGGAGCACCCCGGGCCGGGCCTCCGCCGGGCCGGACGTCCCGAGGTCCTCCAGGAGGAGGTCCACCAGGCCCTCCTCCAGGACCAGGCCCGCCTGCGCCGCGGGCTTCTCGATCGCCTCCCGGAGCTGGGCCGCGGTCATCGGGCCGACCACCTCCGGGTGCTTGAGCGCCTCCAGCAGTTCGGGGTGGGCGGCGCAGTGGCCGAAGAAGTCGGCACGGACCGCGACCACGACCGCGGTGGGCGGCCGTCCCTCCCCCTCCCGCCTCTCGCAGATCCCGGTGAGCGCACCGACGAACCTCCGGCGCAGCGCCTCGTCCGGGCAGGCGGTGAAGAGCTCCTCGAACTGGTCGACGACGACGAGCACTGGCCCGTCACCGCCTTCCCGCCCGTCACCGCCTTCCGGTACGGCGAGCGGCGCGACCCGCCGGACGAACTCCGCCACCGGATCGGTCCCGGGGGTGAGGACGACGCACCGCAGGCCGCCGGCGGTCGCGCGCCGCAGCGCCGGGATCAGACCGGCCTGCAGCAGGGAGGACTTCCCCGACCCGGACGGCCCGGTGACCAGCAGCGGACCGCCTTCCCGCAGCCGCTCCCGCACCCGCCCCACCAGGCTCCGCGTCAGTTCCCGCCTGCCGTGGAACAGCCGCTCGTCGGCGGGGCCGAACGCCCTCAGCCCGCGATAGGGGCTCTCCTCGCCGGACTCCACCGGTCGCGGGGCGGTCGCGGCGGCCGGGGCGCGGTAGGCCGGGTTCACCGCGAACGGGCAGCGGTCGCCGAGGTCGGTGGCCTGCCGCCGGGGGCGGGGGAGGCCCTTCTCCGGCAGCGCCCGCGCCAGGAACCGGTAGACGTGGTCGAGTGTGAGCACCGGCGGGCCCGTGGGGTCGCCCTCACGCAGCAGGCGGAGCAGTTCACCGGTGAACGCCGTGCACCGCTCGCCCGGCAGCGCCCACGACGCCTCGTCCCTGCCGGACGAGGTGAGCAGGTAGGCGCCCGGCCAGGCCGCGTCGAAGGCGTCGCTGGCCCCCGGATGCGGCGCCCCCCGCGCCCGCCCGGCGAAGCAGCAGTCGAGGACGACCACCACGTTCTCGGCCGGGCACTGCGAGAGCACCTCGCGCACCACCGAGTACGGCAGCGCCTGATAGGCGGCCGCACCCCGGGTGAGATCGGCCGTGGCGCAGGTGGCGAGGTGGAGCTCACCGCTCGGGCTGACGACCCCGTGGCCCACGTAGTAGAACATCAGGACCGACGTCGCCTCCCGGGCGCCCCGGACCACGGCCTCGCTCAGCCTCCCCGGATCGGCGGGGTCGACCAGCGTGGTCAGGTCGGCGGGGTCCAGGCCGGCCCGCTCGACGAGACAGCCCCCGAGGTCCTCGATCGTGGCCGGGACGGCGGGGACCGGGGGGAGCCGCGAGCCGGGGCCGTGCGTGCCGGTCCCGGCCAGGAGCACCCTGGTCCCCGGCGCGGACAGCGCGAGCCGCGGAGCCTCCCACGGCTCCGGCGGCGGCCCGCCCGCCGTCACCGCGTCAGGCGGGTGCGGGGCCCCGTCCGCCGCCACGGGTCACCCTCGGCTGCCGGCCTTCTGGAAGGTCTGGACGACCTGCTCGGTGATCTCGTCGACCTGCGTGTGCTCGAGGTTCCGCAGGCCCGAGGCGCCGACCTCGATCTCCCTGTCGCCGTCGGCGAGCCTGACGCTCACCTCTCCGGTGCGGGTGCGCAGCCAGGCGATCACCGTCGCGGCCGTCGAGCAGAGCGTGCCCCCGGCGTCGAGCAGGACCTGCAGCGCCTCGGGGGACGGCCCCATCGTCCCGGGATCGGGCGGCCGCTCCTCCATCACCACGCGGCCGCGCAGGTCCGTCTCCTCCTGCAGCCACGCGTACAGCTCCCGCAGGTGGTCCCGGCTTCCCGTCTCCGCGTTCACCACGATATGCATGACATTTCCCCCGTTTCATCCCCAAAGTAGACAGCGGGGGTCGTTCCGTGAACTCCGCTCTCCTCACAGGGGGGTAAAGAGATCTCTCGCGTGGTCGGCCACGGCCGCGCCGGTCACGGTCGCCCGGATCGGCAGGAAGTCCATGCAGAGCCGGATCGCGCCGGGCAGCACCGCGTGCGGCACCCGCATCGACAGCGTGCAGTGCGGCACCCAGCCGCCCGGCCGGTAGACGTCGAAACCGCCGATCCCCGCCGCGTCGAGCCGCCCGTGCACCGCCGCGTGGTGGGCCAGCAGCTCCGCCGTGGGGACCGGGCCCAGCCAGAGCACCCGGCCCAGGAACTGCCCGACGAAGTCGAACCGCAGCTCCAGCGGCGGGGCGGCGTCCATGCCCGCCAGCGCCGCGGCCACTCCGGGGCCGTCCAGCTCGGCGGCGCTGAGCAGCGAGACGTGCGGGCGGTGCCGGCCCTTCAGCAGCTCCCCCATCGACTGGACGCCGGCCTGGGCCAGCGCCCTCCACAGGGTCCTGATCCGCTTCTCGGCGGCCGGATCGAGGTAGAGCTCCAGCGCGGCGACCATGCCGGAAGACTAGCGCCGCCGGATCGGCACCGGCGATTCCGTCCTGATCTCCCACTGGGCGGAAGACCGGCCTCGGCAGCCGGCGCCGCCGCCCACCATGCTCACCGCATGCGAACTCAGGTCGGGATCATCGGAGCGGGCCCCGCCGGTCTCCTGCTCTCCCATCTGCTCCATCTGCGCGGGATCTCCTCGGTGGTGCTGGAGCGCCGCAGCCGCGAGTACGTGGAGAGGCGGGTGCGGGCGGGCGTGCTGGAGCAGGGGACGGTCGACACCCTCGTCGCCGCGGGGGTGGGCGAGCGGCTCCTGCGCGAGGGCCTCCCCCACCGGGGCATCGAGCTGCGGTACGGCGGCGCGGGCCACCGCATCGCCTTCGAGCGGCTGGTGCCGGGCCGGGCCATCACCGTCTACGGCCAGCAGGAGGTCGTCAAGGACCTCATCGCCGCCCGGCTCGCGGCGGACGGCGACGTCCGCTTCGAGGTGGACGACGTGGCGGTGCACGACATCGGCACCGACCGGCCGTACGTCACCTTCGGCGGCGGCGAGCGGCTGGACTGCGACGTCATCGCCGGCTGCGACGGCTTCCACGGGGTGACCCGGCCGTCGATCCCGGACGGCGTGCTCACCGCCTACGAGCGGGAGTACCCCTTCGCCTGGCTGGGCGTCCTGGCCCGCGTCGAGCCCTCCGCCGAGGAGCTGATCTACGCGCGGACCGAGCGCGGCTTCGCCCTGCACAGCATGCGCTCGCCCGAGGTCAGCCGGTTCTACCTGCAGGTCCCCGCCGGCACCGACCTCGCCGACTGGCCCGACGAGCGCGTCTGGGCGGAGCTGAGGACCCGCCTGGAGACGGTGCCGGGCTTCTCCCTGGCCACCGGCGAGATCTTCGAGAGGGGCGTCACGCCCCTGCGGAGCTTCGTCGCCGAGCCCATGCAGTACGGCAGGCTGTACCTGGCCGGCGACGCCGCGCACATCGTCCCGCCCACCGGCGCCAAGGGCCTCAACCTGGCGGTCGCGGACGTGCGGGTGCTGACCGGGGCGCTGGCCCGCTTCTACGCCGACGGCTCCACCGAACTGCTCGACGGCTACTCGGCGGCCTGCCTGAAGCGCGTGTGGCGGGCCCAGCACTTCTCCTGGTGGATGACGACGCTGCTGCACACCTTCGACTCCGACGACGCCTACGGGCGGCGCCTGCAGCTGTCCCACCTGGACTACGTGACGTCGTCGGAGGCCGCGGCGGCGACGCTCGCGGAGAACTACGTCGGCCTGCCGTACGAGGACGGGGACCCGGCAGGACCGTGAGGACCTGGCCGCCGCGCCCCGGCGCGGCTGGTCAGGGGGCGAGGGCGCGGCGGTCAGGCCCGGGGGCCCAGGCACGGCGGTCGGGCGGGTCCGGGGCTCAGGCCCGGGGGCCGGGGGCGCGGCGGAAGGCGAAGGGCTGGCTCTCGCGGCCCGGGACCACGAACCAGCACTCCCCCGTGCCGTCGCTGTCCAGCAGCCGGAAGAACGTGTCGACGACCTCGGAGACGTCCAGGATCGGGAAGCCCAGCTGCTCCAGCACCGCCTTGCCCTCACCCAGGATCGCGGTGTCGGCGAACGACGGGCACAGGCCCTGCACCTTGATGCCGGAGGACTGCAGGTCCTGGCCGAGCGAGCGGACGAGGCCCACGACGGCGTGCTTGTTGGCCGCGTAGATGGGGTCGTGCGGGATGCCGACGATCCCCGCCATGCTCGCGGTGGCCACGATCGTCCCGCCGCCCGCGGCCCGCAGCGCGGGGAGCGCGGCGTGCACGCCGAACACGACGCCGTCGAGGTTGACGCCCATCGCCAGGCGGTAGCGCCGGACGTCGAAGTCGTCGCCCAGCCCGCAGCCGGAGGAGATGCCGGCGTTGAGGAACGCGAGGTCGAGCCTGCCGTACCGCTCGGCGGCGACGGCCACCGCCGCCTCGTTGTCCTCCAGGCGGGTCACGTCGCAGTGCGTGAAGACCCCGCCGATCTCGTCGGCGACCTCCTTGCCCGCGGCGTCGTCGACGTCGGCGAGCACGACCCGGGCGCCCTTCGCGGCGAGCCGCCGGGCCACCGCCGCGCCGATCCCGTTGCCGCCGCCGGTGACCAGGGCGACCTTTCCGCCGAGCCGGTCGCCGCGGACCTCGTTGAAGCCCGCCGCCGGCCGCTCGCCGGGGTCCGCGCCCATCCCGCTGAGCAGTCCGCCGCCCGCGCCGAACCGGTCCTGCGTGGTCTCGCTCACAGCGGCAGCCCTCCCGTGGCGGCGTTGGTCGAACCGGTGGCCCGGTACGCCGCGATCGTACGCTCGGCGATGCGCATCTGGTGGATCTCGTCGGCCCCGTCGGCGAAGCGGGCCCAGCGGGCGTGCTGGAACATGTGGGCCAGCGGAGTGTCGGTCGAGTAGCCCAGCGCGCCGTGCACCTGGATGGCCCGGTCCACGATCCGGTTGAGGCTGTTGGCCACGAAGTGCTTGGCCATCGAGACCTCGGTGCGGAAGTCCTCGCCCTTGTCGATCTTCGAGGCGGCGTGCAGGACCATGAGCTTGCACTGGTAGAGCTCCATGGCCGAGTCGGCGATCAGCCACTGGATGCCCTGCTTCTCGGCGAGCAGCGAACCGTGGCTGTAGCGGTTGAGCGCCCGGTCGACCATCATGTCCAGCGCGGTCTCGGCCTGCGAGATCCAGCGCATGCAGTGGGCCAGCCGGGCCGGGCCGAGGCGGTACTGGCCGAGCTTGTGGCCGTTGCCGCGCCCGCCGAGGATCTGACTGTCGGGGACCCGCAGGTCGGTGATGACGATCTCGCTGTGGCCGGTCGAGCCGTGCATCGTCTCGACCTCGCGGACGTCGTTCCAGCCCTCCTGGGGGATGTCGACGAGGAACGCGGTGTTGGCGCCGCGGGCGCCCTCGGGCATGTCGGGCTCGGTGCGGGCGATGAGGATGGCGAAGGCCGCCCGGCGGGCGTTGGAGATGAACCACTTGTGGCCGTTGATCACCCACTCGTCGCCGTCCTTGACGGCGTGGGTGCGGATCAGCGTCGGGTCGGAGCCGGCCACCTCCGGCTCGGTCATCGCGAAGCACGACATCTTGTGGCCCTTGAGCAGAGGCTTGAGGTATTTCTCCTTCTGCTCGTCGGTCGCCCAGTGCAGCAGGGTGTGCATGTTGCCCTCGTCGGGCGCCTGGCAGTTGAACACCCACGGCCCCAGCCGGGTCTTGGCCGCCTCGGACTGCACCATGGCCAGCTCGACGTGGCCCAGACCCATGCCGCCCCACTCCTTCGGCATGTGCGGCAGCCAGAGCCCCTCGGCCTTCGCCTTCTCACGCAGCCCGAAGATGGTCCGGATGTACTCGTCGCGGCTGAGGACCTTCTCCTCGTCGTCGAAGCCCTCGACCGCCGGGATGATGGTCTCCTGCACGAAGGCCCGCACCCGGCGGCGGATCTCCTCGTGCTCGGGAGCGAGTGTGAAGTCGATGGCCATGCGTGCGAACCCTCTGTCCTGGTCGATCTGCCCTGGTCGACGTCCCGCGCGATGTCCTCCGCGGCGCCGCCACGATTTGATGCGACTGCATGACGTTTTCAGTCACATGCATGATTAGCTTAACGAGCCCTCCCGCCGCCATCAAGGGCGGTGCGGGACGCGATGATCCGGTGAACCCATGGACGCCAGGAGGAGGAGCACCGATGCCGCCCAACCCCGAGGCCACGTGCAGGCGGCTGGTCGCGGCCGCAGAGCGCCTGTTCGCCGAGAAGGGGATCGAGGGGGTGTCGCTGCGGGAGATCAACGCCGCGGCGGGCCAGCGCAACTCGACGGCGCTGCAGTACCACTTCGGGGACCGGGCGGGGCTGCTGACCGCGGTCCTGGCCAAGCACCAGCCCGAGGTGGAGGTCCGCCGCCACCAGCTGCTCGACGAGTACGAGGCGCGCGGCGGCCTGCCCGCCGCCGAGGCACGCCGCACGCTGGCGGCCGCACTGGTACGGCCGATGGCCGCGAAGCTGGCCGACTCCGACGGCGGCCGGTCCTATCTGCGGATCATGGAGCAGCTGGTGCACCGCAGCCGCCTGCCGGCGCTCCGCGACGCGCAGGACGACCCCGGCCAGAGCATCAACCGCTGGCGGGAGCTGGTGGCCCCGCTGCTCTCCGAGGTCGCCGTGCGCCGGCTGCACCAGCGGTTCATGGCCATCCGGGTGACCTACGTGGAGCTGGCCCGCCGCGCCGAGGGGCCCGGGGGGAAGGACGACCGGCTCTTCACCAGCCATCTGATCGACGTCGTCTCGGCGGTGCTGGCCACCGAGGTGTCCGACGAGACGGCCCGGCTGCTCGCCGAACGCGACGCCCGCCCCCGGCCGGAGCCGGGCGGTCCGGCGGACGGCCTGGGAGGCCTGCGTCGCCGGGAAGGGCGGGGGAACGCGTGAGCGCCCGCCTCCGGGTTTTCCGGGGAGGCGGGCGCTGGGTCGGGGCCGGTCGGGTGCGGCGGGCGGTCGGTTCGGAGTGGGCGGTCGGTGCGGGATGGGCGGTCGGTGCGGGGCGGGTGGTCACTTCAGGATCGGCAGGCGCTCGACCAGGGGGGTGGCGGCCCAGCGGGCGCCCAGGCCCAGGGTGTCGCCGGCGCGGGTGAGGGCCAGGGTGACCAGGACGACGGCGTAGACGATGTGGTCGTCCACGGCGGGGTTGGTCTCCAGGGGCAGGGCCGCGGCCCACATCAGCAGCATCATGGTCGCGCCGGCGCCGGCGGCGACGCGCAGGCCGATGCCCAGGAGCAGGGCGGTGCCGACGCCCGCCAGGCCGAGCATGAACAGCCAGTCCACCCAGGCCTGTCCGGCCAGGGCGCCGAACAGGCCGCCGAGGGCGTTGTCGCCGGTGCCCTTGAGGAAGCCGGTGGTGGGGCTGCCGCCGTTGATCCAGGCCTTGGCGGCGGGGGTGGCGAAGCCCAGGCCGAACAGCTTGTCGACGAAGGCCCACAGGAAGACCCAGCCCAGCGCGATGCGGGCGGCGGCCAGGCCGTGGACGGCGGCCGGGGTCAGGGTGCGGGCGGCGGCCGGGGCGGCCGCGACGCGGATGGCGGTGGGGGCGGTGCGGCGGCCGGTGCGCTGGGTGCGGCCTTCGATGATCGCCATGGTGGGCTCCTCGGGGGGTTTTCGTCTCTCGGTTACGTCACCCAGTACATCAGCTCGCATCCCCGGTTCCGCAGAGCCGTACGGCTCGCCCGGGCCGACCCGAAGTCCCGGCGTGGAAGGACTTTCGGCCCTGCCGGCCCTGCCCCGCGCACCCGCCCGCGCAGGAGGGCCGTGGTCACGACGGAGTGCGGCTTCCGGCCCCGCCCCGCACCCGCCCGCCGGGGAGGGCCGGAGACCGGCCCCGGGCGCCCCGCACCGGGGACCTCAGGCAGCGCCCAGCCACAGGTCGGGGCCGAACACCTCGTAGTGGACGTCGCGCGCGGCGACCCCCGCCCGGAGGAGCTGGGCGCGCACGTCCCGCATGAACGGCAGCGGGCCGCACATGTAGACGACCGCGCCCTCGGGGACGTCCACGTCGGACAGGTCCATCCGGCCGGAGCGGGCGCGGCCGCAGGCCCCCTCCTCGTACCAGAGGACCCGCTCGCCGCCAGGCAGCGCCTCGGTCAGCCGCTCCATGTCCTGGCGCAGGGCATGCTCGGCCTCGGACCGGTCGGCGTGCAGCACCAGGACGCGGCGGGTGGCGCCGGTCAGGGCCAGGTGCTGCAGCATGGCGGTGACGGGCGTGCAGCCGATGCCCGCGGAGACGAGGACGAGAGGCGCGTCCCCGTCCTCCAGCACCACGTCCCCGAAGGGGGCGGACAGGGTCAGCTCGTCCCCTTCGGCCACGGTGTCGTGGAGCAGGGCGGACACCTCCCCGTCCGGGGAGCCCTCCACCCGCGCCCGCTTGACGGTGATGCGGCGCAGCCCGTCCTCGCCGTGCCCCGAGAGGGTGTACTGCCGGAGCTGGTGCACGCCGTCGGGCAGCTCCACCCGCACGCTGACGTACTGGCCGGGGCCGGCCGGCGGGACGGGTTCGTCACCGGTCGGGGCCAGCACGAAGGAGACCGTGTCCGCCGTCTCCTCCCGCCGCTCGACGACCCGCCACCGCCGCCAGGTGCGCCCGCCGCGCGCCCCGGCCTCGGCGTAGATCCTCGCCTCCATCGCGATCAGCCCGCCGGCCATCAGCCAGTAGACCTCGTCCCAGGCGGCGGCGACCTGCGGGGTGACGGCGTCGCCGAGCACCTCGGCGATCGCGGCGAAGAGGTACTTGTGGACGATCACGTACTGGTCGTCGGTGACGCCGACCGCGGCGTGCTTGTGCGCGATGCGGGAGAGCAGGTGGTCGGGGCGCTCGTCGGGATGGTCCAGCAGCGCGGTCGCGAACGCCGCGATGGAGCCCGCCAGCGCCCTGCGCTGCTCGCCGTTGCGCTGGTTGCCCCGGTTGAACACGCCGTCGAGCAGCTCCGGGCGCTCGGCGAACATCGTGTCGTAGAACCGCGCGGTGATCGCGTCGAGGGACGCACCCACCGCGGGGAGAGTGGCGCGGACGGTCGCGGCGGACTCGGCGGACAACATGTCGACCTCCAGGGACGGCGGAACGGAGATCCCTCTTAAATTGGAATCTGAAATACAGATTAAGAGGCAGGTCCGCCGCTCCCCCACCGGGGGTCGTCCGGACGCCGGAGCGACTGCTCCGCCACGGAGGTCAGGGAGAGCAGGACGGGCCCCGTGGGCGCCGCGACCAGGGAGTCGACCGTGACCGCGTCGAGGGAGGCGTAGAAGGCCTCCTGCGCCTGGCGGAGCGCCGCCCGCAGACGGCAGGCCGCCCGGAGCGGGCACGGCGGGTCGTCCTCGCATCCCACCACGTCGTCCGCGCCCTCCAGCGCGCGGACGACGCCGCCGACCGACGCCCCGCGCCCGGCCTCCGACAGCCGCATCCCGCCGCCCCGCCCGCGCCGGGCCTCCACCAGCCCCAGCTCGCTCAGGCGCGCCACCGCCTTGGCCGCGTGGGTATACGGCACGGCGAGCATGTCCGCGACCACCCGGGTGGTCAGCAGCTCGCCCTCCCCCGCCACGGCCAGCCGCATCACGATGCGCAGCGAGATGTCGGTGAAAGCGGTCAGACGCATGGCCTTACGGTAGGCGCTCCGCGTCCCTGCTCCGCGGGCCTCGGCCGTACGGCCCGCCCGTACGGCTCACCGAGCGGCCCGTCCGGGCGGCCCGCGGGACCGGCGGCCCCTCGGAGAACGAGCCGGAACGCGGGCCGGAGCCGCGCCGGAGGCGCGGGGCGCCGGGCGGGGATGGATGGACCCGACCGGGCCGGGTACGTCACCGGTTCGATGTTCCCGAACCGAGGAGTGATCGTCCGATGAGCGAATACCAGCGTTCCCGCACGATGACCGCGCCGCCGGAGACGGTGTTCGACAGGGCCAGCGACCTGGACCGGCTGGACTCCTGGCTCCCCCGGGACCTGCACGTGCGGGCCGAGGACCCGCCGGCGGTGACCGTGCACGAGGACGGCAGCGGCAGGGACGAGCGCGCGCTCTTCCGGGCGCAGCGCGACCAGCTCCGGCTCGAGTGGGGGACGCGCGACGACAGCCGCTACGCGGGCTGGCTGCAGGTCGCGAGCATCAGCGACCAGGCCAGCGAGGTGACCGTGCACCTGTCGTTCTTCGACGAGGAGCACGCCCCCTCCGGCGACGAGGTCGACCACGCCCTGGAGAAGAGCCTGGAGCGGCTGGCCGAGCAGGTGCGGGTGTAGGTCCGCCGGAACCGCACGGGAGAGACCGCACCCGCACCCAGACGGGCCGCCGGAACCGCGCGGGAGAGACCGCACCCGCACCCGGGCGGCCCTCCCGCAGGGGAGGGCCGGGGACCCGCCTCCCGGTCAGAGGTGCAGCTTGCGCTCACCCGCGCCGTGCCATTCCAGCAGCAGCACGGTGGCGTCGTCCTGGAGCTGCCCCTGGTGGTAGTCCAGGACGCTGCGGACGAGGCGGCGCAGGGTCTCCGGCACCGGCAGCCCGTCGGCGTTGCGGCGGATGATGAAGTCGGCGAAGCGGCTGAGGCCGAACTCCTCGCCGTCGCGGTTGCGGGCCTCGGTGATGCCGTCGGTGTAGAGCAGGACGCGGTCACCGGGTTCGAGCTGCTCCTGGCAGAGCGAGACGGGAAGGCCCAGGTCGAGGCCCACGGGGTGGGCGGGGTCG
The DNA here is from genome assembly GCF_015711595.1 of Planomonospora sp. ID91781. Classification (NCBI taxonomy): domain Bacteria; kingdom Bacillati; phylum Actinomycetota; class Actinomycetes; order Streptosporangiales; family Streptosporangiaceae; genus Planomonospora; species Planomonospora sp. ID91781. The sequence continues at coordinate 62,371 of NZ_JABTEY010000003.1, forward strand.
CACTCGAGGGTGGAGACCCAGCGCCCGCCCCGGATCACGATCGGCGGGTGGTGCCCGCGGGTGACCCAGGAGAAGACGCCGCTGCGCAGGTCCAGCTGGGCCAGGATCGCGGTGGCGAAGCGGCTGCCCCGGCCGAACTCCTCGATCAGGGCGTGCTCGATCGCCACGCTCGTGGTGATCAGGTCGGCTCCCTGGCGGCGGCTGTTCCGGCAGGCGGCGACGGCGAGGCTCGCGGTCAGGCCGGCGGAGGCGTCGTGGCCCATCGCGTCGAAGACCGCCAGGTTCACCAGGTCTCCGGCGAGGGCGTAGTCGAAGGCGTCGCCGCCGATCTCGTAGGCGGGCTCCAGGACCGCACCGACCACCACCTCCTCGTTGGCGAAGGTCAGCGGCGGCATGAGGTTCCACTGCATCTCCGCGGCGACGCTCATCGAGCGGGTCCGCACCAGCCGGGCGTAGGAGTCGCTCTGCGAGCGCTTGCTCACCATCAGCAGCGCCACCAGCGACGCCAGGGCCCGCATGTCCTCCTGGACCCGCTCGTCGGCGCCGTCGGCTCCGTCCGCGCCGATCCGCAGCACCCCCAGGCGCTCGGTGCCGTCCAGCAGCGGCACCCACCAGCCCCCGCCGCCGTCCCCGCCCGGCCTGGCGATGATCCGCATCTCCTGGAAGGCGCGGCCGGCGAGGGTCCCCTCGATCCGCAGTTCGTCCCTCTCCAGTTCGGGCTCCTCGTAGGAGTGCACCCCGTGCCCGGTCAGCAGGCGGAGCACCTCCTGGCGCAGGTCGGCCACGTAGATCAGCACCTCGTTCAGCCCGGCGTGGGCGGCGCACTCCTCGACCAGGGACGGCAGCTGCTCCATCCCCGACAGGTGGCTGCCCCCGACCAGCCCCTCCAGCATCCGCACCCGGCCCGCGGAGACATCCATGGCGCCGTCCCCTCCCCGCACGCGACGTCCCGGGCTCCGTCCTCCACCCCCTGGACGCTCCGCGGCCCCCTGCGCGGCAGGCGGGAACGCGGAGCCGGAACGGCCCCGGACCCTTCTCCTACCCCGGCCGCTCGATCCCAAGTCACCGTCCGTCCCGCCGGCGCACCTTCAGCTCACCGTCAGCGCCCCGCGGGCTCCACCACCGGCGCCTCGCGTACGGCGGAGCGGGGCCGCAGGGAGCCGGCCAGCCCGACGCCCGCCAGGGAGACGGCCGCGATCAGGCCGAACGCGGCGGGCAGCGAGGTCACGTCGGCCACCCAGCCGATCACCGCCGGGGCCACCAGGCCGGACAGGTAGGTGATCGTCGCGATCCCCGCCACGCCCTGGCCGGGCGTCGGGGTGGCGTTGCCCCCGGCGGCGAAGACCAGCGGCACGGTCACGGCGACGCCCAGGCCCAGCAGGACGAATCCGGCGACGCCCGGCCCCGGGGTGCGCGCGACGGCGACCAGGACGCAGCCGGCGGCGGCGAGCAGGCCTCCCGCGCGGACGGTCAGGACCGGCCCGAGCCGGTCGACGACCAGGTCGCCCGCCAGCCGGGTGACCGACATGGCCAGGGAGAAGACGGCGAAGCAGGCCGCCGCGAGCCCGGCTCCGGCACCGGTGACGTCCTCGATGTAGACGGCGGCCCAGTTCCGGCCGGCGCCCTCGGCGAAGGTGGCGCAGAACCCGACGACGCCGATCGCGAGGATCGCCCGCGACGGCACGGCGAACCGGGGCGGAGGCTGCTCCCCGGGCTCGGGCCGGGTGTCGAGCAGCCCGCGGCTCACCACGGCGCCGGCGGCCAGCAGCACGAGCGCCGTCGCCGCGTGGTGCAGGCGCGCGTCGACGGCGAACTCGGCGGCGAGCGCGCCCACGCCCGCACCGGCCAGGGCGCCGACGCTCCACATGCCGTGCAGCCCCGACATGACCGAGCGGCCCAGCCGCTGCTCGACGACCACTCCCTGGGCGTTCATCGCGACGTCGCACGTGCCGGCCGCGGCGCCGTACAGGAAGAGCGCCGCGCAGAGCCAGGGGAACCCGGGGGACAGGGTGGGGAGCGCGAGCGCGGCGCACCACAGGGCGAGCAGGACCCGCGTCGCCGTCCGCCCGCCGTACCGGTGGACCAGGCGGCCGGACATCGGCATGGCCACGAAGGCTCCGAGCGCCGGGAAGAACAGGGCGAGTCCCAGCGCGGCGGAGTCCAGTGCGAGGTGGTCCTGCAGCCACGGGATGCGGGTCGCCCAGCTCCCGGCGACCGCGCCGTGCACGGTGAACACCGCGGCGACGGCGATCCGGGCACGTTTCGTGTCGGTATGCATGGGTTCCAAATTAACAGGCAGGCTCCCTGATGAAAAACGTCTTTTTCCGGCCGTGGACAATGGGCGGCATGAGGACCGCCACCCCGCAGCTGGCCCGAGTGATCAACGACCGCCTCGCCCTCGACCTCCTGCTCGAGCACGGGCCGCTGACCGCCCCCCAGCTCCGGGAGCTCACCGGCCTGTCCCGCCCGACCGTGTCCGACCTGATCGAGCGGTTGCAGGCGAACGGGCTGATCGCGGTCACCGGGGAGGCCGGGGGGGACCGCCGGGGACCGAACGCGCGCCTCTACGGCCTCGTCGCCGACCGCGCCCACGTGGCCGGCGTGGACGTGCGCCGCGACGCGGTCAACGTCACGGTCGCCGACATCACCGGCCGGACCGCCGGCTCGGCCGCGCGGCCCCTGCGGGCGGGCGACGACCTGGCCGGGACCGTCACCGGCGCGGTCGCGGAGGCGGCGGGACCCCGGGCCGTGCACGCGGTCGTGCTCGGCGCCCCCGGCCTGTTCCACCCGGCCACCGGGAGCCTGCTGACCGACAACGGCGTGCCCGGCTGGCGGCCCGACCTGCCGCGCGTCCTCGGCGCGGGCCTGGGCGCCCCCGTCACCCTGGAGAACGAGGTCAACCTCGCCGCCGTCGCCGAGCACCGCGCCGGGGCCGCCCGCGACCGCGAGGACTTCGTCCTGCTCTGGCTGGACGACGGGGTGGGTGCCGCGGTCGTCCTCGGCGGGCGGCTGCGGCACGGCGCGTCGGGGGGCGCCGGGGAGATCGGCTGGATCAAGCTGTCCGGAACGCCGTTCTGCGACCTGGTGGGCGCCGCGGCCGTCCGCGACATCGGCCGGGACGCCCTGGCCGCCAGGATCGCCGAGGGCGTCCTGGCCGCGGTCGCCGTCCTGGACCCCGGTCTCGTCGTCCTCGGCGGCCGGACCGGGCGCTCCGGCGGGCAGGACCTGGCGGAGCGGGTGGGCGGGCACCTCGCCGCGCTCTCCCCCGCCCCCACCCTGGTCCGCGCGAGCACCGTGGAGGGCAACGCGGTCCTGCACGGCGCCGTCTTCACCGCTCTGTCGATCGCCCACCGGGACGTCTTCGGCGGCCTGCCCGGCTGACCGCCGGTCACCCGACCGCCCGCCGGGACGCCTCCGGCCGCGTGTCCGGCCGGCGGCGGGCCGCCCGCCGGAGCGCCTCCGGTCAGCCGGAGCCCGCCCGCCGGGACGCCTCCGGCGGCATATCCGGATGGCGCAGGAATGGCCGTACGGCCACGCTCCCCATATCAGGGAATTCCCCGGCGGCCTCCTCCGCGGCATGAATCTTTCATCTGTTCCATGCTTTCCGCCACCCCTGCGAACTGGGCGTACTCCCCCGGAACGGCCCCGCCGGACCGCCTTTCGTTTACACCTTTGTGACGGCGGCTTAGAGTCCGATCCGCGTAAGCGCTTCGCTGCAGTCGATCGGTAAGTCCGCCATCCCCGAAAGGTCGGTCAGTTCAGTGCGCAATTGGCGAAGGATCGCTGTCGCCTGCGCGGTCACGTTCATGTCCGCGCTTCTCGCGGTCGTCCTCGTTCCGAGCTCGGCCTCGGCTCACGGTGCCATGATGGTGCCCGGCAGCCGGACCTACTTCTGCTGGCAGGACGGGCTCAGCCCGCAGGGGAACATCGTCCCCATCAACCCGGCCTGTGCGGCGGCCGTCGCCCAGAGCGGCGCCAACTCCCTCTACAACTGGTTCAGCGTGCTCCGCTCCGACGGCGCCGGGCGGACCCGCGGCTTCGTGCCCGACGGAGAGCTGTGCAGCGGCGGCAACCCCAACTTCACCGGGTTCAACCGCCCCAGCACCGAATGGCCGGTGACCCATCTGACCGCCGGGCGGCAGATCCAGATCAAGTACAACAAGTGGGCCGCCCACCCGGGCTGGTTCTACCTGTACGTCACCAAGGACGGCTACGACCCCACCAAGCCGCTCACCTGGAACGACCTGGAGGAGCAGCCCTTCGACACGGCCGACCACCCGAACAGCGTCGGCTCGCCGGGCACCAACGACGCGCACTACTACTGGAACGCCACCCTGCCTTCCGGTAAGTCCGGCCGCCACGTCATCTACTCGGTGTGGAAGCGCTCCGACAGCGCCGAGACCTTCTACAACTGCTCCGACGTCGTCTTCGACGGCGGCAACGGCGAGGTGACCGGCGTCGGCCGCGACTCGGGCCCCGACCCGGACCCGACCATCACCCCGACGTCGACCCCCACCGACGGCCCGGCCTCCTGCACCGCCTCCTTCAAGACCGTCAGCACCTGGTCGGGCGGCTTCCAGGGCGAGGTCACCGTGAGCAACCCCGGCTCCTCCGCCCTCAACGGCTGGACCGTCAAGTGGACGCTGCCCAGCGGGAGCAGCCTCAACAGCGTGTGGAGCGCCAGCCATACCGTCTCCGGATCCTCCGTCACGGCGAAGAACGCCGACTGGAACCGGGCGGTCCCCGCGGGCGGCTCGACCACCTTCGGGATGACCGGTAACGGCGCCCCCGGCTCCCCGTCCCTGACCTGCACCAGTCCCTGACCGATCCGGGTCCCGGCCGGCCCGCCCGGCCGGGCCCCCTCCCCTCCCGAGGAGGACAGCCGTGACGCAGGGGAAAGCCACCACGATCCTGGGCGCCCTCTCCCTGGGAGCCGCGGTGGCCCTGCTCGCGGCGGCCTGCGTCGGCGGCGGCGATCCCGCGGCCCGGCACACCGCCGCGCATCCGATGGTCCCGGCGGGCACCTCCGCCGCCCTTCCGGCGCCATCTCCCCCGGCGCCGGCGGGCGCGTCCTCCTCGCTCCCCGCCGACCCCTCGGCCCTGCCCGCGCCCCCGGCCCGCAGCTGCAAGGCCACGCTCAAGCTCGTCGAGACCTGGCCGGGCGGGTACCGCGCCGCCGCGACGATCACCAACACGGCCGACACGCCGCTGGGCGGCTGGTACATCCAGTGGGTCCTCCCCAAGGGCGCGACCATCACCCAGGCCTGGAACGGCACCCACATGCAGAGCGGCCCCATCGCGATGATCCACGCGCTCGGGGACGACAGGTCCGTCCTGGCACCGGGCGCCACCGCCGCCGACATCGGCTTCGTCGGCGCCGCCCAGTCGCCCCCCACCTTCACCGAGATCACCTGCGGCTGACCCCGGAAGGACCGGGCGGACCGGTTCCGCCGCCCACATCTACATCGGCGAGAAGGACTGCTGGGGCAAGGGCTGCGGCACCGACGCCACCCGGGTGATCCGCCGGTACGGCTTCGACCGGATGCGGTCGCACTCGATCGCGCTCTGGGTCGTCGCCGAGAACGCGGCCGCGACCCGGGTCTACGAGAAGGCCGGTTTCTCCGCGGACGGCAGAAGGCGCCATTCCTTCCGCCGCGACGGGAAATGGCACGACCACCTCATCATGACCCTCCTGGAAGGCGAGCCGACCGGCTGACGCCCGTACCCCCGGGAAAACATGTCGCGCCGGGCCGTCCCGGCGTGACACGCTCGGTCCGCAGAACACGGAAAGGAAACCGGAATGCGCCTCCGACGCCGAATGAACATGCCCGGGCGGGCTCGCATGTGACGATCGGCGATGTCATGTGCGAGCCGTCCCGGGCATTCGGACCGGGACGGCTCTTCGCATTCCCGGCGGGTGGGGGCGCTGGCGTGCCCGGCGGTTTCATAAGCCGCTCAAGGTGGGTTCGATTCCCACACCCGCCACGCGGCACCCGGCCTCCGCGGCGCACCGGTCATCCGGCGGGCAGGCGCACGGTGAAGGCGGTGCCGCCGCCCTCCCGGGGCGCGGCGGTGATCGTGCCGCCGTGCGCGCTCACGATGGCCTTGGTGATGGCCAGACCCAGCCCGGTGCCCTTGATCCCCGCCGCGCGGCCGCTGGAGGCCCGGAAGAAACGTGAGAACAGGTGCTCGTACTGCTCGGGCGGGATGCCGATGCCGTTGTCGGCGACGGTCACGGCGGCCATGCGCGGAGGGCCGCCGCCGCCGGGCGGAGAACCGCCGCCGTCGTCGTCCGGCGGGACGGCGGTGACGGCGACGGCGCCGCCGCCGGGCGTGTACTTGATCGCATTCGACAGCAGGTTGTCCATCACCTGGCGCAACCGCACCGGGTCGGCCCGCACGTGAAGATAGTGGGGCAGCTCGGCCGTCAGGGCGATGCCCTTGGCCTCCGCGGCCGCCCGGTGGTCTTCGACGGCCTGGTGGATCAGCCGGGTCAGCCACACCGTGCGGACCTCGACGGCCATCCGGCCGTCCTCCAGGCGCGCCAGGTCCAGCAGGTCGTCCACCAGGCGCTGCAGGTGCTCGCTCTTGCGGTCGATCACCTCCAGGAACGCGGCGTGCTCCTCCGGCAGGTCCGGTGCCCCGCGCAGCATCTCGGCGTAGGCGCGGATGACCCCGATGGGGGAACGCAGTTCGTGGCTGACCATCGCCATCAGCTCGTCCTTGAGCCGGTCCAGCTCCCGCAGACGGCGTACCTGCTCGCGTTCGCGGAGCAGCAGGCGCTCGCGTTCGTCGGCCAGCTCGCGGCGCTCGGTGATGTCGGTGGTGATGCCGTCGACCAGCAGGCGTCCGCCGTCACGGCGGGGGGTGGCCCGGCTCCAGACCCACCGGGTGACGCCGTCGATGCCGGTGAGGCGGTACTCGGCCTGGACGGCCCTGCCCGCGGACAGGGCCGAGTTGAAGTCCTCGAACGCCTCCCGGTCGTCGGGGTGGATGTAACGGGTCAGCACGGCGACGATGTCGATGTCGGGGAGCTGGCTGCCGAGCACGCCGACGGTGTTCGGGCTGCGGTACAGCAGCCGGAACCGGCCGTCGGGCAGGGCCTCCGACGTCCAGATGTAGTCGTCGATCTGGGCGACCACCTGGTCGAAGCGGTAGCGGGCGACCTCCAGGGTGCGGGTGAGGTCGTCGGCGCGGCGCCGCTCCGCGTACCGGCCCAGATAGGCGCAGACGCAGTCCAGCAGGTCGGCCAGTTCCTCGTCGGGTTCGGCGACCGCGTCGGTGAAGAGCGTCAGCACGCCCAGCATCTGACGCCCGCCGTGGACCGGCAGGCCGATCGCGGCGTGCAGCTCCGCCAGGCGGGCCTGCCGGACGCGGGCGAATGCCCGGGGGTCGGCCTGCAGATCGGGTGTCCAGATCCGCTCTCCGCCGGCCCAGACCCTGCCGGGCAGGTCCTCGCCGCGGGCGAGGGTGAGCGGCCGCAGGCCGGTGAACGCGGCCAGGTCCCGGTCGGGCCTGCTCCAGGAGGCGACGCGGGTGATCGAGGCCTGGTCGTCGTCGACCTGCCAGTACTCCCCGTAGCACCAGCCGAGGGCGCCGCAGATCGCGGCGATCACCCCGGCCGCGGCCTCCTCGGTCCCGCCGTCCTCGGCCAGCGCGCGGATCACGGCGCGCTGGGCGGCGCGCAGCACCGCGGTGCGGTGGGAGTCGGCCCGGCAGAGTCCGCGGGCGATCTCACTCTCGGCCACCGCGGCCAGGTCCTCCAGCGCCGCCAGCTGCTCCGCGCTCCACCTCCGGGCCGTGGTGTCGATCACGCACAGCGCGCCCAGGACGTGGCCGTCGCCGTGCAGCGGCATTCCGGCGTAGGCCTTCAGCGGCCCGTCCCCGGCCGTCTGCACGGCGTTCCAGCGCTCGTCGGCCGGGACGTCCGGCACGGTCAGCGCCGCACCGGTGGCGACGATGTGCCGGCACAGCGACTGCGACAGCGGCACCGGCTCCTCGCGCCACGGGCCGGCCGGTCCCGCCGAGCTGACGACGGCCTGACGGTCGGCGTCGACCAGCGACACCATCGCGATCGGCACCGACAGCCACCGGACCGCCAGCCGCGTCACCCGGTCCAGCGTCGGCGCCCCGGTCCCCTCCAGCAGGCCGGTGGCGTGGAGCGCCCGTATCCGGTCCCGGTCCTGGACGCGATCGTCCGTGCTCATCCCCTCACCCCGAAAGAGCACATACCCCTCAAACCGCACTTGTCGTCACGGCAATCCGGAGAGGCCGCCGACGCCTCCCGCCGTCCCCCGCCTGCCGGCCGGGATCCGTGACCTGACCGGAGAACCGGCGTCCGTACGGCGGGCGGGCCGATCCGCCCGCCGTACGGGATCGGACCTCCGGGCGGGCGGGGCGCGCGGTAGCTTGGGGGCGTCCATCACAAGGGGAAGAAGACCGTGACGACTTCTATTCATCAGCGGATCGCCGAAGAGCTGGGCGTGCGCGAGCGGCAGGTGCAGGCCGCGGTGGAGCTGCTCGACGGCGGGGCCACCGTGCCGTTCATCGCCCGCTACCGCAAGGAAGCCACCGGCATGCTCGACGACGCGCAGCTGCGTACGCTCGAGGAGCGGTTGCGCTACCTGCGCGAGCTGGAGGAGCGGCGCACCGCGATCCTGGAGTCGGTGCGGAGCCAGGGCAAGCTCGACGACGCCCTCGAGGCGCAGATCATGGCGGCCGACTCCAAGGCCCGCCTGGAGGACGTCTACCTGCCCTACAAGCCCAAGCGGCGGACCAAGGCGCAGATCGCCCGGGAGGCCGGGCTCGAGCCGCTCGCCGACGGCCTGCTCGCCGACCCGTCGGTCGACCCGCAGGCCGCCGCCGCGGCCTTCGTCGGCGAGGGGGTGCCCGACGCGGCCGCCGCGCTGGACGGGGCCCGCGCCATCCTGGTCGAGCGGTTCAGCGAGGACGCCGACCTGGTCGGCGAGCTGCGCGAGCGGATGTGGAGCAGAGGGCGGCTGGTCGCGGCGGTGCGCGAGGGCAAGGAGGAGGCCGGCGCGAAGTTCTCCGACTACTTCGACTTCGCCGAGCCCTTCACCAAGCTGCCCTCGCACCGGATCCTGGCGATGTTCCGGGGGGAGAAGGAGGAGGTCCTCACCCTCACCCTGGAGCCGGAGGAGGAGCCCACCGGCACCTACGAGGCGTCCATCGCCCGCAGGTTCGGCATCTCCGACCGGGGGCGGCCCGCCGACGGGTGGCTGGCCGACACCGTGCGCTGGGCGTGGCGCACCCGCATCCTCGTCCATCTCGGCATCGACCTGCGTATGCGCATGTGGCAGGCGGCCGAGGACGAGGCGGTCCGGGTGTTCGCCGCCAACCTGCGCGACCTGCTGCTGGCCGCCCCGGCGGGAACCCGGCCGACGATGGGGCTGGACCCCGGCCTGCGCACCGGGGTGAAGGTCGCGGTGGTGGACGGCACCGGCAAGGTCGTGGCGACCGACACGATCTACCCGCACGAGCCGCGCCGCCAGTGGGACCAGTCCCTGGCCACGCTCGCGAAGCTGGCCAAGGACCACGGCGTGGAACTGGTCGCGATCGGCAACGGCACCGCCTCCCGGGAGACCGACAGGCTCGCGGCCGACCTGCTCAAGCTGGTCCCCGGACTGACCAAGATCGTGGTCTCGGAGGCCGGCGCGTCGGTCTACTCCGCCTCCGCCTACGCCTCGCAGGAGCTGCCCGGCCTGGACGTCTCGCTGCGCGGCGCGGTGTCCATCGCCCGCCGCCTCCAGGACCCGCTGGCCGAGCTCGTCAAGATCGACCCCAAGTCCATCGGCGTCGGCCAGTACCAGCACGACCTGGCCGAGAGCAAGCTCTCCCGCTCGCTCGACGCGGTCGTCGAGGACTGCGTGAACGCGGTGGGCGTGGACGTCAACACCGCCTCGGCGCCGCTGCTGACCCGGGTGTCGGGCATCACCTCCGGCCTCGCGGAGAACATCGTCGCCCACCGCGACGCGTGCGGCCCGTTCCGCTCCCGCCGGGCGCTCAAGGACGTCGCCCGGCTCGGGCCCAAGGCGTTCGAGCAGTGCGCGGGCTTCCTGCGCATCCCCGGAGGCGACGACCCGCTCGACGCCTCCAGCGTGCACCCCGAGGCCTACCCGGTGGTACGGCGCATCCTGTCGGCGACCGGCGGCGAGATCACCAAGGTGATCGGCAACACCGCGGTGCTGCGCTCCCTCAGGCCGCAGGACTTCGTGGACGACACGTTCGGCCTGCCGACCGTCACCGACATCCTCTCCGAGCTGGAGAAGCCGGGCCGCGACCCCCGCCCGGCCTTCAAGACCGCGACGTTCAAGGAGGGCGTGGAGAAGATCTCCGACCTCACGCCCGGCATGCTGCTGGAGGGCGTGGTCACCAACGTGGCGGCCTTCGGCGCGTTCGTCGACGTCGGCGTGCACCAGGACGGCCTGGTCCACGTCTCGGCGATGTCGCGCACGTTCGTCAAGGACCCGCGCGAGGTGGTGAAGCCCGGTGACGTGGTCCGGGTGAAGGTGCTCGACGTCGACATCCCGCGCAAGCGCATCTCGCTCACCCTCCGCCTGGAGGACGAGGCCGCGGGCCGCTCCGAGCAGGGCGGCGGCCAAGGCGGCCGGCGCGACGGCCGGCCGGGGAACCGCCGGCCGGAGGGCGAGGGGGAACGCCGGGGAGACGGCCGGGAGCGCGGCGGGCAGCAGCGCGGCGGCCAGGCCCGGGGCGGACAGCAGCAGGGCGGCCGGCCCCGGGGAGGCCAGCCGCGCAACGCGCCGGGCGGTGCCATGGCCGAGGCCCTGCGCCGCGCCGGTCTCGACGGCGACGCCCGCGGCCGCTGAAGCCGTACGGCCGCCGCCCCGCCGGGCGGCGGCCGTACTCACCGGATGCCCGCCGGATGTCCACCGCGTGCCCGTCGGCCGCCGCCGGCCGCCGTCGGCCGCGGTGTCCTGCTCCGGGCGCGGTGTCTCCTGTCGCGAGGTCAGCGGCGGAGGTAGAGGTCGCGCAGCAGGGCGATCTCGGCGCCGTGGTGGACGACCTCCCGGTTGATGTGCAGGACCAGCGCCGCCATCGGGTGGTCGGCGAACGGCCCCTCGGCGGGCCCGCACGGACGGCCCAGCCCTTCAGCGCCGAGCCCCCGCACCCCCTCGATCCAGGCCGCGTAGGCCCCGTCGAGCATGTCCAGCGCCTCACCCGCCGTCCCCGCGTACGCGAAGCCCTGGTAGTCCGTCGGCGGCCCGCCGAAGTGCGCGGCGTTCCTGACGCCGAGGACGCCCACGATGAGGTGGCCGAGCCGCCAGGCGATGGTCGTCACCGGCGCCGGATCCGGCTCGGGCCAGGCGTAGTCGATGACGAATTCACCGGCTCCGACGCCGCGGTCCGGGTCGGCCGGGTCGCGAGGGCGGACGTTCCAGCATCCGGGGACGGGCTCCCACAGGTATTCGTCGTCGCTCAGGCCGTCGAGGCGCCGCCGCAGCTGGTTCTGCCAGTGCCAGTCGAGCTGGTCGACGAGTTCCCGGTTCCAGTCGATGGTCATGCCTGCGATGCTACGAGCGGACGCCCGTCTCCGTGCGCGCGTGCCCGCCTCCGATGGCGCCCGGCGGGCACGGGCCGTACCGCAGGACGGGCCGCACGATCCCGCCGCCGTACGGCCCCGGCCCGCACTCGGGCTCTGATCCCCGGACCCGGGGATCAGAGCAGGCGCCGGATGTCGCCGTAGGCGCGGTAGAACCCGCCGCGCCCGGAGGAGCGGACGCCCTCGACGAGATAGCGGGCCCCGGCCTCGCGTACGTTCTTGGGGAACTGCACGTTCCACCGGGAGTCGTAGCCCTCGCTGACCACCCGGACCCGGAGCCGCTCCCCCTCCCGGAAGCACTCCACGACCACGCCGCCGTCCGCTCCGGCCGCGCCCGCCGAGACGCTCTCCACGGAGACGGTCTCCAGCGCCGTCTCCGGCTCCACCGCGGCCAGCCCGGCCGCGGCCTTGACGTCCACCGGCTCGGGGACGGTGCCCGACTGCGCCGCCCTGATCGCCTCCTCGGTGGCGTCGATGCAGGCCAGGGTGCCGTCGGTGGTGACGATGTAGAGGCGGTCGTCGAGGTACTGCATCGAGAAGGCGGAGCCGCAGCCGGTGGCCAGCTTCCACAGTCGCGTGCCGTCGGCGGCGAAGCAGTAGACGGAGGAGTGGTTGTCCCCGGCGAAGACGTACCGGCCGTCGGGGGCGGTGGCGCAGGAGAAGACGGAGCCGTCGCAGCGGTAGACCGCCTCGCTCCGGCCGTCGGACTTGCGCAGGCGGTGCACGGCGCCGCGCGAGGTGCCCGCGTAGACCGAGCCCTCCTCCTGCCAGCCGAACAGCACCTCGCCCTGCACCCCGGTCCGCCAGACGGGGGCGCCGTCGGCGGCGTCGTAGCGGGCCACGCCCGTGGACGTGCCGTGGTAGACGGCCTCGTCGTCGCAGCGGACCATCCAGCCGGAGTCGCCCTGGCCGCCGCGCGCCCACTGGAACTCGTCCTCGTGGTCGATGGTGGTGACGCGCCCGGCCCGGTCGGACACGCCGAGCACGCCGTCGTGGATGTCGAGCCAGTAGATGTCGACGTCCTCGGCGATCTCGTAGGCGACCCGGGGCACCTTGCCGCTGAGGTCGTAGACCTTGCCGTCGTCGGCGCCCGCGTAGATCCAGAAGTCGTCGGCGACGATGCACTTGACGCCGTCGGGCAGCCGGAACCGGCCGGTGACCGTGCCGCCGTGGGTGACGGTGTAGACATCGCCCCGCTGGTTGCCGACCCAGCAGCGCTCGGCGTCCACGAAGATGCCGAAGGCCGCCGCGCCGCTGGCGAAGCGCCACAGCACCGGAGCCTGCTCGGCCGTGGAGCGGGAGCTGACCATGCTGCGCCGGGTGACCGCCCGGGCCTGGCGGACCCCGCGGACCGCCGGGGCGTAGCCCTTGCGGACCTTCTCGCCGATCTTCTTCGCCGCGGCGGCCTCGGCCTTCTCCGCGGTGGCGAAGGCCGACACCTTGGTCTGCCCGCTCTCCCCGATCCGGCCGTAGCTGATCGTCACCTGCGTCCCGTCGAGCACCACCTCGTAGAACTTGTGCGAACCGCCGCCGTCCTCGGACAGTTCCAGGTAGGTGCTCCGCGCCGCCATGTCACGCCTCTTTCGTTGATCGACTTTCGGCGGAGCGTACGGCAGGCGAGCGACAAAACCATAGAAGTCAGGAGAAGTACCGGCGCGGGTTGTCCACCAGCATCCGGTCGATCTGCGCGTCCGTCACCCCGGCCTCCCGCAGCGCCGGGAGCACGTCGTCGTGGATGTGGTCGTAGCGCCAGTCGGGTGCGGCCTGGGTCAGCACGTCGTCCCACGCGCCGCCGAAGTAGTCCATGAAGCAGGCGGCGTCGTGGCTGAGCACCATCCGGTCGGCGTATCCGCGCTCGCAGAGCGCCGCGACCGTCGCCACCCGCTGCGCCGTCGGGTTGTACAGCTCCAGCCCGAACCGGTCCATGCCGAGCGTCGCCCCGGTGTCGGCCAGCCGCATCAGGTAGTCCAGGTCGTTGCTGTCGCCCGCGTGCCCCACCACCACCTTGGTCAGGTCCACGCCCTCCTCGGCGAACAGGTCCAGGGCGGGCAGCCCGCTGCGCGTCCCGGAGTCCGTGTGGACGGTGATCGGCGCGCCGGTCCGCACGTGGGCCTGCGCCACGGCGCGGCAGATCCGCTCGACGCCCGGGGTGAGTCCCCTGCTCTCGACCACGCACTTGAGGAAGGCCGCCCTGACCCCGGTGTCGGCGATGCCCTCGGTCAGGTCGCGGGTGAAGTCCTCGGTCATCGGCTCCGGCATGTCCAGCAGCAGGCCCGGCCCCCGGTGCTCGTACTGGTGCGGGACCTCGTCGTAGGAGTAGAGCCCGGTGGCGACGATGATGTTGATCTCGGGCACCTGCTCGGCCACCCGCCGCACCCGGGGGATGTACCGGCCCAGCCCCCAGACCGTCGGGTCGGCGATCGTCCGCACTCCCTTGGCGGCGACGGCCCGCAGCTTGGCGACGGCGTCGGCCACCCGGACGTCCTCGTCCCACCAGGAGCCCCTGCCGTAGTTGTCCAGGTGCTCGGTGGCCAGGACGAAGACGTGCTCGTGCATGAGGGTCGGCCCCAGATCGGCCGCGGGCACGGGCCCGAGCGCGGTCTCGACGGCGGGGCCCGTCGCGGAGCTGACGGTCGACATGCGCATCCTCCACACCCGTTGCGTACCGACTGGTCGGTGCCGTGACCGTAGATCCGCGGGGCGGGGGCCGTCAACGGTCACCGCGCCCCGCGCCCCGGTGCCCCCGCGCCCCGGTGCCCCCGCGGCGACACCCTGCGGTCACACGAACTCCTCGACGCGGACGGCGTGCCGGTCGTCCCCGAAAGCACCCGTGCGTTGCCGAGGGACGGTTCCGGCCGCCCCACCGGCCGCCGGGACCGGCCTCCCACGGCCGCGGACGGGCCCGCTCCCCAGCACCAGCCCGAGCATCGCCAGCACCGCCACCTCGGAGACGACCACCAGCCGCTGGATCGCCCCGGTGGGCACGCCGGCGGGCTCGAGGCCGAGCATCCGCACCACGTACGGCACGACCACCAGGACCAGCACGCCCAGCGAGGCCAGGCTGAGCGCCTTCACCGCCCTGGCGTACGGCCGGCCCTCGTGCCGCCGGGCCAGGATCAGGCCGGCGACCGGCATCGCCAGGAAGGCCGCGAAGGCGGCGTAGCGGTGGATCCCGCCGGACATCGAGAGCGGAACCCCGGGCCGGTCGGTGGGGAAGGCCCCGACCAGCAGCATGCACAGGCCCCAGACCCCGACCAGCAGCGCCGCCTTGCGGTCCTCGCCGCGGCGGGCCAGCAGCACGGCGAAGGCCGTCGCGCCCACCGCGAAGAGCGTCAGCGAGGTGGGCAGCAGCCAGCCGTCCGGCTCGAACGCGTACTCGCTGATCACGGTGTGCAGCGGGTCGAGGCCCGCGGCCATGTGCAGCCCGATCATGGACACGGCCCCGGCGCCGATCGCCGCGTAGCCGAGGAGCATCGTCCGGGTCCCGGAAGTCTCTGTGCCTGCTGTTCCTGCCATGGCTCAACCATCGCGGCGGGCCAGGTCACGGACCATCCGAGATGATCCCCAGGGATCCCTGAGCGCCCCCGGAGGAACCCCGGGAGGGGGTGGGGCGGGCGTCAGGGGGATGCCCCCGGCAGGAGGCCCGTGAACTGCGCGAAGACCGCCCGGGGTAGGGTCCGCCCCCTCAGGGTCGGCGCGCCGGAAGGGGGCGGCTTGACTTGGAGTGCACTCGAAGGTGCACGGTGGTGCCCATGGGCATGACGGGCATCACCATCCAGGAGGCCTCCCGGACGTCCGGGCTGAGCGCGCACACGCTGCGCTACTACGAGCGGATCGGGCTCGTCCCCGAGGTGGGACGCGACGCGGCGGGGCACCGCAGTTACACCGGCGCCGACCTCGCCTGGCTGGAGTTCCTGACGAAGCTGCGCAGGACCGGGATGCCGATCGCCGACATGTGCCGCTACGCCGAGCTCGTCCGCCGGGGACCGGAGACGGCGGCCGAGCGGCGGCGGATCCTCCAGGCGCACCGGGAACGGGTCCTGGAGCGCATCGCCCAGCTCAACGGGGACCTCGCGGTCCTCGACCGGAAGATCGACATGTACTACGGGATGGAGAGCTCTTGACTTCCTCCCCCGCCCTAAAGGCGGGGGATTCCAGCGGTCGCCCGCTGGGGTTCCTGCTTCACCGACGACCGCCCCGTCCGGGAGGACTCCCGTTGAGGTCTTACACCGTCTCCACAGGCAGACGCCGCCAGCCCGGCGGCCAGGATGTTGCGTGCCGCGTTCACGTCGCGGTCATGCACGGTGCCACAGTCGCACGTCCACTCGCGGACGTTCAGCGGCAGCTTCTCGCGGATCGTGCCGCAGGCTCCGCACAGCTTGGAGCTGGGGAACCAGCGGTCGATCACGACGAGTTCGCGCCCGTACCAGGCGCACTTGTACTCCAGCATGGAGCGCAGTTCCGTCCACGACGCGTCCGAGATGGCTCGCGCGAGCGAGTGGTTCTTCAGCATGTTGCGGACGGTGAGGTCCTCGATCACGACCGTTTGGTTCTCACGGACGAGTCGAGTGGTCAGCTTGTGCAGGAAGTCGCGGCGGCGGTCGGCGATCCGCGCGTGGACGCGAGCGACCTTGCTGCGGGCCTTCTCTCGGTTGGCCGAACCCTTCGCCTTCCGGGACAGCTCACGCTGCGCGCGGGCGAGGCGGGCGCGGTCACGCCGCTCGTGCTCAGGGTTGGCGATCTTCTCCCCGGTGGACAGGGTCACCAGGGACGTGACCCCGGCGTCGATGCCAACCGCGTTCGTAGTGGCGGGCGCGGGCGCGATGGAGTCCTCGCACAGCAGGGACACGAACCAACGCCCGACCGCATCACGGGACACCGTCACGGTCGTAGGCTCCACGCCTTCGGGCAGGGGACGCGACCAGCGGATGTCCAACGGGTCGGCCATCTTCGCCAGCGTCAGCTTCCCGTCACGCCACTTGAACGCACTACGGGTGTACTCGGCCGACGCACGGGACTTCTTCCTCGACTTGAAGCGCGGGTACTTCGCACGCTTGGCGAAGAAGTTCCCGAACGCGGTCTGAAGGTGGCGCAGCGCCTGCTGGAGTGGGACGGAGGACACCTCAGCCAGGAAGGCAAGCTCCTCGCTCTTCTTCCACTCGGTGAGCTCCGCCGAGGACTGCACGTAGGAGATTCTGCGCTGCTCGCCGTACCAGGCCCGCGTGCGCTCCTCCAACGCCTTGTTGTACACGAGGCGGACGCAGCCGAACGTGCGGGACAGCTCAGCTGCCTGCTCGTCCGTGGGGTAAAAGCGGTACTTAAAAGCCCGCTTGACCTGCTGCGTCATGCCTCACATCGTATCAGTTTCCGTGTGAGCGGCGGGTTTCGGCCGGTGGCCGTAGACGCCGAATCGCCCTGGCGGCGATTCGCCTTTCCCTGCCCCGCTATGCGGGAGCTTCGTTTCCTCCCCGGCCTGAAGGCCGGGGTATCCACGAAGGAGGCCCCATGATGAACAAGCGACGTCTCGGCACCGGCGGCCCGGAGGTGTCCGCGCTCGGACTCGGCTGCATGGGGATGTCGGAGTTCTACGGCACGGCCGACGAGTCCGAGTCGGTCGCCGTCATCCACCGGGCGCTGGAGCTCGGGGTGAACTTCCTCGACACCGCCGACATGTACGGCATGGGCCACAACGAGGAGCTGGTCGGGCGGGCGATCGCCGGCCGCCGCGACGAGGTGGTGCTGGCCACCAAGTTCGGCATCGTCCGGAGCGCGAACCCCGCCGAGCGCACCATCGACGGCAGCCCCGAGTACGTCAGGAAGGCCTGCGACGCCTCCCTGCGCAGGCTCGGCGTCGACCGCGTCGACCTGTACTACCTGCACCGCCGGGACACCCGGGTGCCGATCGAGGAGACCGTCGGCGCGATGGCCGAGCTCGTCGCCGCCGGCAAGGTCGGCCATCTCGGCCTGTCCGAGGTGAGCGCGGAGACGCTGCGCAGAGCCCACGCGGTCCACCCGATCGCCGCGCTGCAGAGCGAGTACTCCCTGTTCACCCGCGGCATCGAGCAGGAGATCCTGCCGGCCGCCCGGGAGCTGGGCGTCGCGCTGGTGGCCTACTCGCCGATCAGCCGGGGCCTGCTCGGCGGGACCCTGCCGCCCGCCGGGGAGCTGCCCGACGACGACTTCCGCAAGCACCTCCCCCGCTTCACCGGGGAGAGCGGGGCGCGCAACGAGGCGCTCGTCGCGGAGGTCCGGAAGATCGCCGACGAGGTGGGCTGCACCCCGGCCCAGCTCGCGCTGGCCTGGCTGCTGACCCGGGGTGAGGACGTCGTCCCGATCCCCGGCACCAAGCGGCTGCGCTACCTGGAGGAGAACGCGGCGGCGGCCGGCATCGAGCTGACCGCCGACCAGGTCGCCGCCCTGGAGTCCGCCGTGCCCGCCGAGGCCGTGCTCGGCGACCGCTACCCGGACATGTCCTCCATCGAGCAGTGATCCGGGCACGGTGCGGGACCGGGCACGGTGCGGGACCGGGCACGGCACGGACGCCGGGGCCCGGCCGTACCACGCGTCGTCGAGGCGCGCTCCGATCCTTCATCCGCCTGAAGATGGATTTCAGGGGTGAAAGATCCCTCTACGCTCTGTTCCCATGAGTCACCGCCCGCCTCCCACCGTGGTCGACTGGACGGTCGCGGTGGCCGTCGCGCTGTTCGTCGCGCTGTTCGTCGCGGTGACGGTGTCGGTCACCGGGCCTCCGGGAGCCGGTGACGTGGCTGTCGCGCTGCTGGTGCCCGTCGCCTCGGGCGGCGCGGGCGTCGCCGTACGCCGCCACCGGCGGCTCGCGGTGCGCGCGCGGGAGCTCGCGGTGCAGGCGGAGGAGCGCGGCGAGCTGCTCGCCCGGGAGGCGGTGACCGAGGAGCGGGTCCGCATCGCCCGGGAGCTGCACGACGTCGTCGCGCACAGCGTCAGCGTGATGGTCATGCAGGCGGGGGCGGCGCGGCTGATGCTCGACCCCGGCCAGGCCGCCCAGCGCGAGGCGCTGACCGTGGTGGAGGAGACGGGGCGCGAGGCGGTGGAGGAGCTGCGCCGCATGGTCGGGCTGCTCCGCACCGGACCGGACGGGGAGGGGCTCGCCCCCCAGCCCGGCCTGGCCCGGCTGGACGACCTGGTGGAGCAGGTCCGCGCGGCGGGGCTGGAGGTCGCCCTGAGCGTCGAGGGCGTGCCCTCCCCGCTCCCGACGGGCCTGGACCTGTCGGCCTACCGGATCGTCCAGGAGGCGCTCGCCAACACCCTGCGCCACGCCGGCCCGACCAGATCCGAGGTGACGGTCGCCTACCGGCCCCGGATGCTCTGCCTGGACATCGTCGACGAGGGCCCGCGCGACGGCCGCGCCCCCGCCCCGGCGGGGACGGGCCACGGGCTGATCGGCATGCGCGAGCGCGTCGCCCTGTTCCACGGGCGGCTGTCCGCCGGCCCCCTGCCGGAGGGCGGGTACGGCGTGCGGGTCTCCCTGCCGCTGGCCGGGCGGATGACGGTGGTCTCCTGACCGTCTCCGCCCTGCCCGCCGGCGACCGGGCGGCGATCCGCCGCGGACCCGGAGCCGTCATCGGCGCCCAGCCGGACCTCCGGGTGGCCGACGTGGCCGCGGACGACCGGGAGGCGGTGGAGCCCGCGCGAGCCGCCGGGAGCGTCAGCGGCGGAACCGCTCCGCGATGGCGTTGAGGCTCTCCGCCAGCCCCGCCAGTTCCGTGGCGGCCGCCTCCGTGTGAGCGGCGCCGTCCCGGGTGGTGCGGGTCGCCTCGGCGAGGCTCAGGATCGAGCCGGTGATGTCGTCCGAGGACCGGGAGACCACGTCGATGCCGTCGCCGATGGAGCGGGTGGCCTGACTCTGCACCTCGATCGCGGTGGCGATGGAGCGCTGGATCTCGTCGATGCGGTTGATCACCGATCCGATGCGGCCGATCGCCTCGATCGCGTCCTCGGTCCCGCCGCGCATCGCCGAGACCTTGCTCTCGATGTCCTCGGTGGCGGCGGCGGTCTCCTGGGAGAGGTCCTTCACCTCGCCGGCGACGACGGCGAACCCCCTGCCCTGCTCCCCCGCCCTGGCCGCCTCGATCGTCGCGTTCAGGGCGAGCAGGTTCGTCTGCCGCGCGATGGAGTTGATCATGTTGACCACGGCGCCGACCTCCCCGCTGGAGGCCCGCAGCCCCTCGATCGTGCGGTTCGTGGTCGCGGCCAGCTCCACCGCCTCCGCGGCGACCTCGACGGCCTCGGCGACGGCGCCGTTGATCTCGCGGATGGAGCCCTGCAGGCTCCGGGCCGCCTCGTGGGTCGTGCCGACGCTCCGCCCCACCTGGTCCACGTTGGACGAGGCGCTGTGCGCCTGGTCGGCCGCGGTGCGCGCGCCGCCCGCCAGTCCCCGGCTGGTCTCCGAGAGCCTCCCCGAGGCCGAGATGAGCGCGGCGGCGTTGTCGGCGATCTCGCCGATCGCCTCACGGACCGTGGTGACGACCTCGTCGATGCTTCCGGCGAGGTCGGCGAGCTCGTCCCCGCCGCCGATGTCCGCGCGCGCGGTGAGGTCCTTGCCCGCCAGCGCCTTCATCGCTTGCACGCAGGCGTCGACCCGCCGCGACACGCGGCGCGCCAGCAGTACGGCGGCGCCGCCCAGCAGCACGGCGGCCAGTCCCGCGGTGGCCAGGGTGAGGGCCTTGGCGTCGGAGGCCATCGCCTCGGCCGCCTCGGAGGACTCGTCGGCCTTCTCCGCGATCGACCGCGCCAGTGCGGGCAGCGCCTCGTCGAACCGGGCGTAGCGGCTCTCGAAATCCGGCCGCGCCCCGGCGGCGCCGACCTGCCCGGGATCGCTGACGACCCGGCTGGCCAGGGTCACCACCCGCTGCCCGGCGGCGATCATCTCGTCGACCGTGCCGTCGAGCTCGGCCACCCGGGGAGCCAGCTCCGGCCGGGCGCCGACGACGTCGGCCAGGCCCGCGCGCAGGTTCGCCACGTGCGTGCCCAGCCGGTCCAGCACGGCCTGCCGCTCCGTGCTGTCGCGCGTGGTCAGCGCGTTGAGCACGTCGCCCCGGAACGCCACCCGGGCGCTGTCGGCCGTGCCGACGGCCCGCAGGGCCGTCGCCGAGGCGCGGGCCGCGGCCTGCGCCTCCTCCAGCCGGGAGATGCCCCGGTGACCGATCAGGCCGGCCGCGGTGACCAGGAGGAACCCGGCGGCCGCCAGGGCCAGGATCTGGTGCCGGATCGTGAGTCTCATCAGTGCCTCTCCGCTCTCTCGCAGCATGGATCGGCCGACGATCGACGGAGCTGAGGACTCAGGTGACGCAGGTCACTGCCGATTCCCCTGTCAAGAAGCGACAGCTCCACCGAGTACCCAGGGACGTCCCATGCGCCTGACCCCATGGCTCGCGGCTCTCACCGCCGGCTTCGCCCTCACCGGATGCTCCACCGGCCCGGCCGCGCAGGAGGCCGCGCGGACCCCCGCCCAGGTCTCCTCCGCCCGCGCCCACGTCCCCGACGACATCCGGCGGGCGGGGGTCCTGGTCATCGGCTCCGACCTGTCCTACGCGCCGATGGAGTTCACGGAGGGCGGCGAGCAGAAGGGCTTCGACGTCGACCTGGCCCACGCCGTCGCCGCCCGGCTCGGCGTGCGGGCGGAGCTGCGGCAGACGTCCTGGGGCGACCTGCTGGGCCACGTGGAGTCCGGTGAGGTCGACGCCGCCATGGCGTCCATCACCGACACCGCCGAGCGGCAGGCCCGCGTCGACTTCGTCGACTACCTCAACGTCGGCTCGGTCGTCGTCGCGAAGGGCGCGCTGGACGGCGAGGGGATCACCGCCCTGTGCGGGCGGCGGGTCGCCGTCCCGGCGGACACCATCTACGTCGGCCTCGCCCGGGCGCAGGACGCCCGCTGCCCCGCGGGCCGGAAGATGACCGTCGTCACGGTCGGCGCGCTGGCCGACTCCAAGAAGGCGGTGCTCGCGGGCAGGGCCGACGCCTACCTGGAGGACTTCCCCCCGGCCGCGGTGGCCGTCCGGGAGAACCCCTCGCTGCGCATGTCCGGCGCGCAGATCGAAGCCGCGCCGTACGGCATCGCGATCGGCAAGAATCGGGGCACCCTGGCCAAGGCCGTCCAGCTGGCGCTGTACGAGCTGTTCCGCGACGGCACCTACGACGCGCTGCTGGAGAAGTGGGAGATCGGCGAGGGCTCGCTCAAGACCGGCGCCGTCAACGGCGGCGCGTGAGCCCCGGGGTGCCCGGACCGTCGGCACGTGAGCCCGGGGTGCCCGGACCGGTGGCAGACCTCCGGCCCGATGGCCGCTGACCAGTGAGAACATCGTGACCCGGAAGCGATCTGCGGGGATTACCCTCCGTTGACATGAAGAGTAAGAAGCTCGCCGTCGTAGGCGTGGCCACGGCGGCGGCACTGGCCGTTCCCGCGGCCGCCTCGGCGTCCTCCCCCGAGAAGTCCGTGACGGTGACCGTGATGGGCACCTCCGACCTGCACGGCAACACCCTCAACTGGGACTACTTCAAGAACGCCGAGTTCGCCGACGGCAAGGGCAACCACGTCGGCCTGGCCAAGGTCTCGACCCTCGTCGACCGGGTCAGGGCCGAGCGCGGCGCCGGCCGGACCCTGCTGTTCGACTCCGGCGACACCATCCAGGGCACCCCCCTGGCGTACTACTACGCCAAGATCGAGCCGGTCAGCGAGACCGGGAGACTCCACCCGATGGCCCGCGCGATGAACGCCATCGGCTACGACGCGGTCACCCTGGGCAACCACGAGTTCAACTACGGCCTGCCGCTGCTGGCCACCTGGGTCAGGCAGATGAAGGCCCCGGTGCTCGGCGCCAACGCCGTGCACGCCAGGAGCGGCCTGCCCGCCTACCAGCCGTTCGTCATCAAGACCATGAAGGTCAGGGGCGAGAAGCCGGTCAAGGTCGGTGTGCTCGGCCTGACCAACCCGGGCGTGGCGATCTGGGACAAGGCCAACGTCGAAGGGAAGCTGCGCTTCACCGACCTGGTCGCGAGCGCCAGGAAGTGGGTGCCGGTCATCCGCGGGCTGGGCGCCGACGTGGTCGTGGTCACCGCGCACGCGGGCGACAACGGCCTGTCGTCCTACGGCGGCGACCTGCCGGTCGAGAACGCCTCGGCGCTCGTCGCCGAGCAGGTCCCGGGCATCGACGCGGTGCTGTTCGGGCACGCGCACAACGAGGTGGCGCAGAAGTTCGTCACCAACAGGGCCACCGGCCGGCAGGTGCTGCTGTCCGAGCCGGGCAAGTGGGGCCAGCGGCTGAGCGTGCTGGACTTCACCCTCGCCAAGCAGCGCGGCCGGTGGGTGGTGACCGGCAAGTCCTCCACGCTGCTGAACACCAACACCGTGGCCGAGGACCCGAAGATCGTCGAGCTCATGAAGGAGCAGCACGACACCACGGTCAAGTACGTCAACACGGTCGTGGCCCAGTCCAGGGAGCAGCTGTCCGCGGCGGAGTCGCCGTACAAGGACACCCCGATCCTGGACTACATCCAGAAGGTGCAGACCGAGACGGTCGCCAAGGCCCTGGAGGGCACGGCCGACGCCGCCCTGCCTGTGCTGTCGATCTCGGCGCCGTTCAGCCGGAGCGCGGTCTTCCCGGCCGGGCCGGTCAGCGTCCGCGACATGGCGGGCCTGTACATCTACGACAACACGCTGATGGCGGTGAAGCTCACCGGCTCGCAGCTCAAGGACTACCTGGAGTACTCCGCCCGGTACTTCAACCAGCTCGCGCCGGGCGCCCCGGTGGACCTGGCGGCGCTGACCAACGCCGGCGGGACCCCCGACTACAACTACGACCAGCTGGCCGGCGTCACCTACGACGTCGACGTCGCCAAGCCGGTCGGCCAGCGCATCGCCGGCCTGTCCTACCAGGGGCGGCCGGTCGCCGCCGACCAGCAGTTCGTGGTCGCGATCAACAACTACCGGCAGTCGGGCGGCGGCGGCTTCCCGCACGTCACCACGGCCCCGGTGGTCTACAACGCCCAGGTGGAGATCCGCCAGGCGCTGATCGACCACGCCACCGCCACCGGCACCATCGACCCGGCGGCCTTCGCCGAGGCTAACTGGAGGCTCACCCGCGACGGCACGCCGCTCTTCTAGCGGTTCCCGCCCGCGGAGGTGAAGGGGCGGCCGGTCCTCCGGCCGCCTCTGCACCGGTTCCGGCCAGGGGCCTTTCCTCGTTCCCGGCCGGAGGCGGGGTCGCGGTCCGGGCCACCGGACCGCCGTACGGGTCCCGCTCAGCGGGCGGGGCCGTCCTGGCCGAGCCCCAGGTCGTCCAGCTCCTTCAGCAGCGCGGACCTGGAGTCCTGCGGCAGGGCGGGCGCCTTCGCGCGGCGGCGCTCGCGGAACAGCCAACCGCCCACGAGGCCGCCCAGGAATCCGAACAGGTGGCTCTGCCAGCCGATGCCCTCCTGCGGCAGCAGCCCGACGAAGTAATCGGCGAAGCAGAATGCCATGACCACGCCCACCACGATGTCGATCGTGTTCCGGTCGAACAGCCCACGCACCAGGACGTAGCCGAAGTAGCCGAAGATGACGCTGCTCGATCCCGCGCTCACACTGCCGACGTCCGACGTGAGCCACGAGCCGAAGCCGCTGACCACGATGATGAACCCGGTCACGCCGAGGAACTTGACGACACCCCGGTAGGCGGCCAGGAATCCGAAGACGAACAACGGCCCGGAGTTGCCCTGCAGATGTCCCCAGTCCCAGTGCAGGAAGGGCGCCGAGGCGATGTCGGGCAAGCTGGAGAGCTCGCGGGCCTCCCTTCCGTGCTCGTAGGCCAGCCTGTAGCCCGAGAGCGCGTTGGGGATGTGCAGCGCCCAGATGAGGGCCAGGAAGCCGACCATGACCCAGAACGCCTTCCGGGCCTCGTCGATCATGATCTCGGCCGTGCGGCCCTTGGCTTCCACCCTGTTCCTCCCGGTTGTCCGTTTCCCGCAGCCGGACCAGTATCCGGGCACAAGGTCACGAATGCAGTCGGACCGCTCCCTCCAGCCCGCCGGACGGCGGGGAAGACGGCCTCCCACGCCCCGCAGGCGCAGGCCGGACCGGGGTCGGACCGGGCAGGGCCGCTCCCCCGCCGGGGCGGGTCAGCCCAGCCGGGCGGCGAGCACCTTGGCCCGGGCGAGCTGGACCTCGCGGGCCTTGCGTGCGGCGAAGTTCAGCAGCGGCCGGGCCCAGGCGTGCACGACGAGCGTGTCCTCGACCTCCGTCCCGTCCCCGGACTCCGCCAGCAGGAACCGGTAGTCCATCCGCACCCCGCCGGGACTGGTGACCTTCCCCTCCACGGCCGCCGGTGCGCTCCGCAGCGTCACCCTGATCGGGTTCTCGTAGGTGAGGCCGAGGACCTTGAACCTCTCCACCGCGACGTAGCGCGACTCGTCCTCCCCCTGCTGGATGTCGCGCACCGCGACGACCAGCGGCGAGAGCCCCACGTAGCTCTGCGGCTGGCTCAGGTGCGCCCGGAGCGCGGCCGGGGTGTTCCGAACGTGGAAGGTATGTCGCAAAGTAACTTTCGGCACCGATCTGCCCCCAAATAAAGATCTTTATGGGGAGACAGTAACGGGTTCGGCCATGTACCACCGGGCGTTCTTCTCACCTCGCGCGAGCGAGTCGAGGCGGCGGGGCAGCTCCCTGCGGGAGAAGGGATCGGCGGCGGCGTTGCGGATGTGGATGCCCACGGCGTACATGTCCCGCACCTCCATCAGCGTGGAGTAGCCCGGCCACGACCTCAGGTCGCTGCCGTAGGCGTCGGCGAAGGCGTCCACGTCGGCCGAGGTCAGCCCGAAGCGGCGCTGCCCGTGGTAGGTGTGGACCAGGTCCCACTCCCGGGGTCCGACCGCCACGCCGTCCCAGTCGCACAGGACCACGTGGCCGTCGGCGCAGCGGAGCAGGTTGTCGATCCAGGCGTCGCCGTGCAGCAGCACCGGCGGGCCGTCGGCGTCGAGGTCGGTCCAGCGGTCGGTCAGCTCCGCGATGCGCTCGCTCAGCCAGGCGCGCTGCCCTGAGGTGAGCACCGCCGAACGGCTCACCGCCCCGCGCACCTCCGCCAGCGGGTCGGCGAACCGCTTCAGCGGATGCGGCGGCACCGGCAGCCGGTGCAGGCTGCGCAGGATCTCGCCCAGCTCCGTGGTGGTGGGCCGGCCGCTGGCCGGGACGTAGTGCCAGAACGTGACGACCCGGCCGCCGTGCTCCACCGGCTGCTCGGAGATCTCGTCGGCCGGGCGCACCGCCGGGAACCCCTGGCCCGCCAGCCACCGGGCCACCGCGAGCACCACCGGCAGCCGGGCCCGCGCGCCGGGCGAGGTGGCGATCCGCACCACGATCTCGCTGCGCAGCTTGAAGACCGCGTTGCTGCGCACGCGCAGCAGCCGCGCGCCGCGGTGGTCGATCCCCATCCCGTCGCAGACCTCCCGCAGGATCGCGAACGCCTCCGCGGCGAGTGCGCTCATGAGCCCGCCGGAGAGGTGTCGGCGAGCAGGTCCGCCAGCCGGCGCACCGCCGGCGCCTTCCGCAGCCCCGGCCGGATCGCCGACAGCAGCGCCCGGGCCCGGTCCACCACGATCGAGGTGCGGTGCTCCGGCGGCACCTGGAGCAGGGCCTTCTCCGCCAGCCGGCAGCCCTCCTCCTCCTGGCCGCCGCGCACCCGGTGCGCGGCCTGGTCGAGCAGGATCAGCACCGGGTCGATGGTGTAGGGGCCGGAGGGGCCGGGCGCCCAGTCGACCTCCTCCCCCAGTTCGATCAGCGTGCCGATCCGGTAGAACTGCAGTCTCCGCTCGGAGAAGCGGAACGCCAGGTGGTCGTGGCCCTCCGGAGGCATCCTGGCGAAGATCTGCTCGGCCTCGGCCAGCGCGACCCGGGCCGCCTTGTGCTCGCCCATCCTGGCCAGCGCCCGCGCCTCGGCCGCCGCGCCGAGCGCCGCCGGGGAGCTGGGAGCGTTCCCGGCCAGCATCCTGGCCTCGCGGGCCAGCCGGACCGTCTCGGTCAGGTCGCCGTAGTAGTAGGGCAGCATCGCCTCCTGGGCCCGGACCAGGGCGCGCAGCCGCAGGTCGCCCATGTCGTCGGAGGCGGTGCGGGCGGTGCCGTACCAGGCGTGGGCCTGGCGGGTGTCGCCGAGCTTCATCAGCGCGTCCGCCGAGAGCAGCGCGAGCATCACGGTGGCGTTGAGCAGCCGGCGCTGGAACATCGCGGGCTGCCGGGCGGCGACCAGCGTCCGCACGTCCGACAGCTCCAGCGTCAGCCGGTAGAGCATCGGCAGTGGTGCACTGGTGATGTACTCGCGCCGGTAGCGGACCACCTGCTCGTCGAGCCGGTCGAGCTGCTCCTCGGTCACGCTCGACACCGCCAGCGTGCGGTCCAGGTCCTGGCGGGCCCGCTCGACCTCGGCCATCAGCCGGCCGCTCATCGCGAAGCGCGAGCCGAGCAGCGCGTGGTGGAACAGCGCGCGCCGCTCGGTGTCGTCGTCACCGCGGCCCGCGGTCTCGTGCAGCGTGCGGGCCTCGCCGCCGGCGACCACCACCACCTTGGCGTCGTCCGCGCCGTCCTCGGCGTAGTCGCCGGCCAGGCCGAGCCGTACGGCGTTGGCGCGGTAGAGCCGCGCGAGCAGCTCGATGGTCTGCGGACGGGGGCGGGCGCGGTGGTTCTCCCAGGCGTTGAGCAGGTCGATGCTGGCCCTGGCCTCGCCGAGGCCCTGGCGCTCGCACAGCTCCTCCAGCTCGCGCACCGCCTCCCTGGCCGACCAGCCGCGGGCCAGCCGGTGCGCCTTGAGCAGGCTCACCCCGCAGCAGCCGTGGATCGCCTGCGCGGTCTGCCACGGAGTCCACTGCCGCGACTCCGCCTGCTCCCGCCAGCGTCTGGCGCAGGCGGGCGAATGTTCCCCTCGGGCCACGGCGCCCCTCCCGGTCGCTGTTCGCACAACATTAACGAGGGCGCACCGCAGAGTAATCAGACCTGTGCACCACAGTTCCTTTACCCGTGGTTTCCGCGCGGAATACCGGCGGGTTCCTCAGGTAATCCACGGTTCCGCCCTCCTTCCGGGGAAGGAAACCGATTGCCGTTCTGCTCTCCAGGCCGCACCCTGCGGGAAAGACAGACACCAGCGCCCGTCGGGGGTGATCCGGATGACGACTGACCGGGGCGAGGCAGTCGACCATTTGCGGCGTCTCGCCGCCCAGTTGGAGGCGCAGTCCTTCCGTACGCGCCTGCAGACGCGGGAGGAGCCCTCCCCGCGCCTGCACGTGATCAATCCGATGGCCCCGGCCAGGACCGAGGACGTGCTCGCCGCCCACGAGGAGGACGGCGAATGGTGGTTCTGGCTCTCCTGGGCGGGGCGCATCGGACACGCCGAGGACGTCGCCACGGCGGCCGAACGGGTCGTGAGCGTGCTGCAGGTGATCCGGAGATAGGTGTTTCTTGGGTGGCACATGGGTAACACCCGTGATCAAGAGCAGAAAGGAGCGGCACGTGAAAAGGACCCAGATCATCCAGCGCCCGCGTCCGCCGCGCAAGCCGGTGTCGCTCGACCTCCGGACGCCGTCCGGCCGGGTGCTCCCCTTCTGAGGGGCTCCGGCCCGGCGCGGCCCGTCGGCCCGGCGCCCCGGGGTCCGGCATCCGCCGGTCCGGGGGCATCCGTCAGCCCGGCACCCGTCAATCCAGCACCCGTCAGCCCGGCACCCGCCGGTCCGGCGTCCGTCAGTCCAGCGCCCGGGAGAGGTCTTCGGCGTAGAGCCAGCCGGTCGCCCTCTCATAGAAGTACCGGAGGACCAGCGGCATGACCAGCTCGTTCATCCGGCGGCCGACCGGGCCCGCCGTCTTGGCGTCGCGGTTGGCGCTCGCGGCCCTGGCCATCTTCGTCAGGCGGGCACGCCGCTCGCGGTCGTAGCGGGCCAGCGCGGCGGCCACGACGCCCGCACGCGCCCCGCCCCCGCCCCCGCCCCCGCTCCCACTCCCGTTCCCACGGTCCTCAGCCCCGCGGCCTGCGCGGCCCTCCCGACCCGTACGGATCTCCTCCCGCAGTGCCCGGCCGAGGACGACGGCGTCCTCGATCGCCATGGACGCGCCCTGACCGGCGCCCACGGGATGCGCGGCGTCGCCCACCAGCACCGTCCGGCCGTCCTGCCAGAGCGGCACCTCGGCCAGCACGTGGTGGAGCACGAGCCGGTGGAGCCCGGTCGTCGCCCGCATGATCTCCAGAGGGACCCGCTCCGACCGGTAGAGCTCGGCCAGCCGTTCCAGGCCGATGTCCGAGGGCTCCCGGGCGTCGGCGACCTGCGCCGACCACCAGATCGTCCCGTCCGGGCGGACGATGTGGACGAAGGCCCCGTTGCGGGCGAAGGTCATGTTGAACGTCCCCGGCTCGGTCGCGGCGCTCCGCGGCACCCCCTCCGACACCCCGGAGATGCCGTAGAGGCCGCCGTAGCGCGGCACCGGGGCCGCCGGGTCCAGTGCCCTGCGGACGGCCGACCAGATCCCGTCCGCCCCGACCACCAGGTCCGCCCCCTCGAAGACCCCCTCCGTGAGGGGACCGCCCGCCGGAGAACCCTTCCCGGGGGCCTTCCCCGCCAGGGCACCCCCGGCCGAGGCGGTCCCGGCGGAGGAACCCCCGGCCGAGACGCTCTCCACCAGGACGCCCTCCGGCTCGAACCGCCGGCCCGTGACGATCTCCGCTCCCGCGCGCAGCGCCGCGGCGCGCAGCTCCTCGACCAGGTGGCCCCGCATCAGCGTCACGCTGTTGCGCGGGTCGCCCGACCTGCGCCCGCGGGGCACGTCGCCGAGCAGCCGCCCGGAGGCCCCCCACATCCGCTGGCGCGGCACCTCGAACCCGCGCCCGGCCACGGCCTCCGCGCAGCCCAGCGCGTCGAGCGCGCGCAGCCCGTTGGAGGCGAGGCTCAGGTAGGAGCCGACCTCCCCTGCGGGGTCCTCGTACGCCTCGATGACCGTCACCTCGGCCCCCGCCCGCCGCAGCGCGATCGCACTCGCCGCCCCGGCCACCCCCGCACCCACCACGACCGCCTTCACGACATCTCCCTGAATCTAGATTCACCGAATTCAAATTCAGTATGCGGGTTGCTACGGTCGGGGTCAAGAAGGGGCGAGGAGGACCTGTGGGAGTGCGCAAGGCGAAGGCGGCCGAGACCGAGGCCGCGTTGAAGGACGCGGCCCGCCGCCTGTTCGCGGAGCGGGGATACGTGAACACGAAGATCACCGACATCACCGCCGCCGCCGGCCGGGCCACCGGCTCCTTCTACGACCACTTCGCAGGCAAGGAGGAGCTGCTCCAGGCGCTCCTGCGGGACATGAACGACCAGGCCGACGCCGAGATCGCCGCCTACGACCACCCCCGCGACCACGACCTGACCGACCGCGGGCAGCTCCGCGACCACCTCGCCGTCGCCTGGACGGTCTTCCGCGACCACCTGCCGGTGATGGTCGCCCTCCACCAGTCGGCGATGACCGAGAACCTCGGCTCCGGCCGCGCCTGGAAGAGCCTCACCGAGGACACCGCCGTCCTCCGCGACCACCTGGAGTACCTCCGGGAGCGGGGGCACCGGCTCCCCGGCGACCCCGCCCTGGTGAGCGCGGCGATGGGCGCGATGCTCTCGATGCTGGCCTACGCGGTGCTCACCTCGGGCGAGAAGGGCCCGCAGATCACCGACGACCAGGTGGTCGACACCCTCACCGACCTCCTCCTGCACGGCCTGGCGGGCCCCGGGGCCGACCGGCCGTAGCGGTGTGGCAGGATCGCGATCATGCGTTACATCGTGATCGGGGCGGGAGCGGTCGGCGGCACCATCGGAGGACGGCTCTTCCAGGCCGGCCACGAGGTGCTCCTGGTCGCCCGCGGCGCGCACCGCGACGCGCTCGCCCGCGACGGCCTGCGCCTGCTCACCCCCGAGGCCGAGCACCGGCTCGACGTCCCGGTCGCCGACGGCCCGGTACGGCTCCGCGACGACGACGTGCTCGTCCTGGCCGTCAAGTCGCAGGACACGGTCGCCGCGCTGGAGCCCTGGCCCCGGCACGCGCCGGTGGTGTGCGCGCAGAACGGGGTCGCCAACGAGCGCATGGCGCTGCGGCGCTTCGAGCGGGTGTACGGCATGTGCGTCTGGCTGCCCGCCCTCCACCTCGAACCCGGCACCGTGGCCGCCTACGGCGCCCCGAAGTCCGGCCTGCTCCAGGTCGGCCGCTATCCGGGGGGCACCGACGAGCTGTCGGAGCGTTTCGCCGCCGACCTGTCCGCCAGCGGCTTCCTCGGCCTGGCCGTACCCGACGTGATGCGGTGGAAGTACGCCAAGCTGGTGGGCAACCTGGGCAACGCCTACGACGCGCTCTGCGGGGACTGGACCGGCAGCGACCCGGTGATGGAGCGGGTGTTCGCCGAGGGCAGGGCCGTGCTCGACGCGGCCGGGATCGCCTACGCCTCCGTGGAGGAGGAGCGCGGCAGGCGCGGCGACCAGGTCGAGCCCCGGCCCGTCGGCGGGGCCGGACGCGGCGGCGGCTCGTCCTGGCAGAGCCTGGCCAGGTCCAGCGGCTCGATCGAGACCGACTACCTCAACGGTGAGATCGTGCTGCTCGGCCGCGAGCTCGGCGTCCCGACCCCGGCGAACGAGGTCCTGCAGCGCGAGGCCGGCCGCTTCGCCCGCGAGCACCTGCCGCCCGGCTCGATGCCCCCGCAGGAGCTCGCCGCCCTCGTCGACGCCGCCCTCGCCGGCACCGCCTCCGCCTGACCCGTCCGGCCCCCTCCGCCCGGCCCGTCCGGCGCCGGCGGGACCTCGCGTACCCTTCTTGTCCGTCGTGCCGGGGACCTCCGGAGAACCGGGTGTGACCGGTGTCACTCGAACACCGGGCCGCCGGCGGACAGGGACGGACGTGGACCATTCCCTGCGAGAAAGAGTGCGGTCCGGGGATCCGGCCGCGTTCGGGCAGCTCTTCGACGAGCACGCCCGGACCGTCTACCGCCATGCCCTGCGCGTGTCGGGTGATCCCTCCGCGGCCGAGGACGTCGTTTCGCTGACCTTCCTGGAGGCCTGGCGGATCCGGGAGCGCGTCCTGCCCGGCGACGAGAGCCTGCTCCCCTGGCTGCTCGGCATCACCACCAACGTCCACCGCAACGTCGCCCGCAGCGCCAGGCGGCACCGGGCGGCCCTGGAGCGGCTGCACGAGAACGACGTCAACCCCGACTTCTCGCACGAGCTGGTGGAGCGGGTCGCCGACAGCGAGGAGCTGCGCGCCGTCCGCGCCGCGCTGGGGCGGCTGCGCCGTACCGACCGCGAGATCTTCACGCTGTGCGTCTGGTCGGGCCTCGACCACGCCGCCACCGCCCAGGCCCTGGGCGTCCCCGTGGGGACGGTGCGCTCCCGGCTCTCCCGCGCCCGCGCCCGGCTGCGCGAGCTCACCGCCGAGGAGCTGAGGAAGTCGCGCTCCGGGACGCAACGCCGCGACGGCACCGGACAGGTACAGGCAGGCCGCCGGAGCGCGGCCCGGTCGACACAGGAGACAGCCCGTTGACTTCCTCCCCCGCCCTAAAGGCGGGGGATTCCAGCGGTCGCCCGCTGGGGTTCCTGCTTCACCGACGACCGCCCCGTCCGGGAGGACTCCCGTTGAGGTCTTACACCGTCTCCACAGGCAGACGCCGCCAGCCCGGCGGCCAGGATGTTGCGTGCCGCGTTCACGTCGCGGTCATGCACGGTGCCACAGTCGCACGTCCACTCGCGGACGTTCAGCGGCAGCTTCTCGCGGATCGTGCCGCAGGCTCCGCACAGCTTGGAGCTGGGGAACCAGCGGTCGATCACGACGAGTTCGCGCCCGTACCAGGCGCACTTGTACTCCAGCATGGAGCGCAGTTCCGTCCACGACGCGTCCGAGATGGCTCGCGCGAGCGAGTGGTTCTTCAGCATGTTGCGGACGGTGAGGTCCTCGATCACGACCGTTTGGTTCTCACGGACGAGTCGAGTGGTCAGCTTGTGCAGGAAGTCGCGGCGGCGGTCGGCGATCCGCGCGTGGACGCGAGCGACCTTGCTGCGGGCCTTCTCTCGGTTGGCCGAACCCTTCGCCTTCCGGGACAGCTCACGCTGCGCGCGGGCGAGGCGGGCGCGGTCACGCCGCTCGTGCTCAGGGTTGGCGATCTTCTCCCCGGTGGACAGGGTCACCAGGGACGTGACCCCGGCGTCGATGCCAACCGCGTTCGTAGTGGCGGGCGCGGGCGCGATGGAGTCCTCGCACAGCAGGGACACGAACCAACGCCCGACCGCATCACGGGACACCGTCACGGTCGTAGGCTCCACGCCTTCGGGCAGGGGACGCGACCAGCGGATGTCCAACGGGTCGGCCATCTTCGCCAGCGTCAGCTTCCCGTCACGCCACTTGAACGCACTACGGGTGTACTCGGCCGACGCACGGGACTTCTTCCTCGACTTGAAGCGCGGGTACTTCGCACGCTTGGCGAAGAAGTTCCCGAACGCGGTCTGAAGGTGGCGCAGCGCCTGCTGGAGTGGGACGGAGGACACCTCAGCCAGGAAGGCAAGCTCCTCGCTCTTCTTCCACTCGGTGAGCTCCGCCGAGGACTGCACGTAGGAGATTCTGCGCTGCTCGCCGTACCAGGCCCGCGTGCGCTCCTCCAACGCCTTGTTGTACACGAGGCGGACGCAGCCGAACGTGCGGGACAGCTCAGCTGCCTGCTCGTCCGTGGGGTAAAAGCGGTACTTAAAAGCCCGCTTGACCTGCTGCGTCATGCCTCACATCGTATCAGTTTCCGTGTGAGCGGCGGGTTTCGGCCGGTGGCCGTAGACGCCGAATCGCCCTGGCGGCGATTCGCCTTTCCCTGCCCCGCTATGCGGGAGCTTCGTTTCCTCCCCGGCCTGAAGGCCGGGGTATCCACGAAGGAGGCCCCATGATGAACGCGATCCCGCCACGTCCGGCCGGACCCGGAGAGCACCCGGAACCGTCCGGGCCGCTACCGGTGCCCGCCGTACCGGACCTCTCTGCCGACCGCCATCACGTCCTCAGGGAGCATCTGATGAGCGAGATCCGGACGGCACGCGAGTCCGAGAGGTCCCCGGCCCGGCGCCGGCCCCTCCTCCGGTTCTACCTGCCGCTCACCGCCGTGGCCGCGGCGGCCTGCGCCACCGCGCTCGTGGTCGGCGGCGTCGTGCCCGGAGTCCCCGGCGGCCCCGGCGGCTCCGTCTCCGGCGGCGGGACGGCGGCCGGAGCCGGCGGGACGGGCGCCACGCCCCGGTCCACCGCGGCCACCGTGGTCGAGCTGGGCACCGCCAGCTCCGACGGGGTCGTGCGGCAGCTGGAGCGCATCTCCCTCGCGGCGGCGAAGCGGACCGCGCAGGTCCGCGCCGACCAGTTCGCCTACCAGAGGAGGATGCAGGCGGGCTCGATCCCGGCCCTCGAGCGGACCATGCCCGGCGAGGGCCCCATGGTGCTGACGCCGATGGCCCACCGGCAGATCTGGATCCCCCAGGACCCGCGCGGCGACCACGGCCTGATCATCGAGAACGGGGTCTCCGAGGACTGGGACCTCACCGCGACCGGCAACCCCTACGCCTACGGGCTGCTGGCCGCCTACCCCACCGACCCGGACGAGCTGCTGGCGAAGATCTACGGCGGCCTCGGCTCCGGGCTCCACGACGGCACCACCCGGGACCAGCAGGCGTTCAACGCCGTCGGCGAGATCCTGGACGGGGCGGTGCTGCCCCCGGACCTCGGCGCGGCGCTCTACCGGGCCGTCGCGAAGATCCCCGGCGTGGTCCTCGTCGACCGCGCGCAGGACGCGGCCGGACGCACCGGGATCGCGGTGGCCCGCGAGGACGACGGCGCGCGCACGGAATGGATCTTCGACCCGGAGACCCTGGAGTACCTCGGCGAACGCAAGGTCCAGGTGAAGGCCACCCGGTGGCTCCGGCCCGGGACCCTGCTGTCCACCAGCGCCGTCCTGGAGAACGCCATCGTCGACGGGAAGGGCGAGGTCCCCGGGACGCGCTCCTGACCGTGACGGGCGGCCATCGCTCTCCGGCCCACCAGGGGACCCGGTCTGATCTGGGCTTTTACCCGGCGCGCCGGGCAGGGCGCCCACTAGACGGGACGACAGCGGGTAGAAGTCCCGGACACGCCACGGCGAGAGAGGGGAACGTGATGGCGCAGGCGCCGGCTCCGGACGACGAGGCCGCCCGGTTGCGGGAGCTCGACGAGCTGGGAGCGCTGGAGGTCATCGTGGAGCCGGTCTTCCAGGCCATCGCCTCCCTCGCCTCCCAGATCTGCCGCACGCCCATCGCCCTGGTCAACCTGCTCGGCCGCGACCGCCAGTACTTCAAGGGGCACATCGGCGTCAGCTCCGTCAGCATGGACCGGCGGGTGACCTTCTGCCCCTACACCGCCACGACCCGGCAGACGCTGGAGGTGCCCGACGCGCTGGCCGACCCGCGCTTCCGCGGCGATCCCATCGTGACCGGAGACCCGTATGTGCGCTTCTACGCGGGCGCGCCGATGGTCAACAGCCGTGACATCGTCCTGGGCGTGGTGTGCGTGTTCGACCACCGGCCGCGCCGTCTCGCCGCGGAGCACCTCCGGGCCCTGGAGACCCTGGCCCTCTGCGCCGTCGGCATGCTGGAGCTGCGCCACCACGCCCGCCAGGCCGAACGGGTCATGGCCCGGCTGCGCGAGCTGGAGGAGCTCAAGCACCAGTTCCTGCGCACGGTCAACCACGAGCTGCGCACCCCGCTGACCTCCATCCGCAGCTATCTCCAGCTGCTCCAGGAGGGCGGGCTGGACCCGGAGACCGAGCAGCGGTTCATGCAGGTGATCGAGCGCAACGGCGACCGCATCCTCGATCTGGTCGACGGGCTGCTCCTGATGGCCAGCCTGAACGCCCGGACCGCGATCTTCCATCCGGCCCGGACCGACCTGGCCGAACTCGCCCGCCAGGCGGTCGCCGAGGCCACCGCCAAGGCGTGGGGCAGCGACCAGTCCCTCACCCTGGACGCCCCGGAACGGCTGGACGTGCTGGCCGACGCCGGGCGGATCCGGCACGTGATGGCCCAGTTGCTGGACAACGCGATCAAGTTCACCCCGTCCGGGGGGCGGGTCACCGTCACGGTGACCGGCGATCCCGTCCCCGCCGTGGAGGTCCGCGACACCGGCATCGGCATCGAGCCGGACCATCTGGAGCACGTCTTCGACGACTTCTACCGCGCTCCGCAGGCCGAGTACCACGCGATCGGCGGCACCGGGATCGGCCTGTCCATCGTGCAGAAGGTCATGCGCATGCACGGCGGGAGCGTCCGGATCGTGAGCCGCCCCGGCGAGGGCTCCTCCGTGCGCTTCACCCTGCCCGCCGCGCCCCCGACGCCGTCCCCGTAGGACCGCCGGTCCTCACGCCCAGGCCGCCAGCAGATCCTCCGGCGTCCAGCCCGCGGCGAGGGGAAGCCCCGGCTCGAACCCGGCCCTCGACACGGCCACCTTCGGCGTGTCCGCGGTCGCCCCGGGCACGGCGGCCGAACCGCGGACCAGCTCGTCGTGGTCACGGCGGTCGAACGGCCGGGCGTCCAGCCACTTGATCGATCCGGTGAAGTGCACCCGGTTCGCGACAGGTTCACGGTCCGCGCCCACGAGGTCGATCTCGGGATTGTTCCGCCGGTTCCACCATCCGCCCACGGCCTCGGTGTCCGGCCAGGCGTCGTCCGGGAGCATCCTGGCCAGCGAGTCGCGCACGAGCGGTTCCACCGCGCGGCCCCGCCAGGCCGTCCAGGAGCGTTCGATCCTGCGCAGCGCCAGATCCGGCCTGCCGCGTTCGCTGTCCGCGAGGGCCCGTTGCAGAAAGGCGAGCCAGAACCGGAGATAGTGATCCGCGATCCGGTACCGCTTGTTCTTCGTGTCGGGCTGGTCGGAGAGGGGAAGGTCGGCCGCCACGACCCGCTTGGCGATCAGGTTCGCGAGAATCGGGGACAGGGTGCCGGACGGCAGCGGCGCCGCGCCTCCCACGTTCGCGGCGATCGCGCTGAAGGTGCGTTCTCCGGCCCCGATGGTCCCCAGCACGGCCCGGGCATGGGTCGCCGACGGGAACTCCCCGAGCAGGGACAGTTCTCCCGCCGCGAGCAGAGGGGACAGGGGGTTGGCGAGACTGGCTCGCAGGAAAGCGGTCCTGTCCATACCCGGTTCCCATGAGCGGAGCACCTCGGGGAACCCTCCGGTGATGAGCAGGGCGTCCACCGCGTCGGCGGCGGCGAGTCCTGTCATGTCCGCGACGTCACCGAGGTCGAGCGGCTTCACCGTCATATGTGCGGCCCGGCCGAAGAACGGCCGGCCGTACTCCTGCAGGGCCTCCATCACCGACAGGTCGCTGCCGACCAGGAGGAGCAGGATCGGCCGGCCGGACAGGTGCCTGTCCCAGACCGTCTGGAGCGCTCCCTCGAACTCGCCGTCCTGCTCGATCAACCAGGGGACCTCGTCCAGGACGACGATGCACGGCGTCTCATCGCCCGCGGCCAGCGCCAATGTGCGCAGCGCGTGGTTCCAGTCCTGGGGCACGGCCCCCTGGACGAGTTCGCCCCCCACGAGCCCGGAGCAGGCGACGGCCTCGGCGAAGTCGCTCCGCTCCGCGACCGGGTTCCTCCCCCTCGTCGCCTGGAAGACGACGTACGGGCGGCCCGAGCGGTCGCAGAACTCCTGGACCAACCGTGACTTGCCGACCCGCCTGCGGCCGGTGACGATCACCGCCCTGCCGCGCGTCCCTCCCCGCCCCTCCGCCACCAGGCGCAGCTGGGCGTCGAGCCGATCGAGGTCGGAAGCCCGTCCGGCGAAGTCAGTCGATTTCATCTTAGTAAGATCCCACATTACGTAGATTCAATCTACCTTTATCGGCAGGCCGAGGCGGTCCGGGCGACTTCGCAGAAATACCGGGGCGGCCCAGTCCGTCCCGGTGCCTGAGAGGGGCGCCGCTGGGAAGATGCCGGGCATGGTGGGTGTGCGGGTGGTGGCGGTCGCGGTCGTCGGAGCGTTCCTGGCGGCGGGGTGCGGTGCGGGCCGTACGGCGCGGCCCTCCCCGCCCGCGCCGGAGCGGATGACGGCGACCCTGCCCGCCCCCGCGCCGGGCCGTACGGCCTCCGCGGGCGCGACGCCTGCCGAGAACGCCCGGAGCACCGGCGCCACCGGGGACGCCGGGGCCGCCGGGGCCGCCGGGGACGCCGGGGACGCGGCGGTGGCGCCGGAGTGGCGGGCCGTGCCGGGGGCGGAGCTGGAGGGCGCCGCCGCGCTCGTCGACGTGGCGGTCGCCGGGCCGCGGGACGTGTGGGCGGTCGGCTACCAGGCGAGCGCCGAGGACCGGGAGGGCTCGCCCGCCGTCGTGCGGTGGGACGGGGACCGGTGGCGCGAGGTCCCGCTGGACGGCGGGCACGGGCTCTTCCACGTGGAGGCCGTGAGCGCGGGCGGGCCGGACGACGTGTGGATCGCCGGGAACGGCGAGGGCGCCGTCGCCGGGCGCTGGACCGGCCGGGCCTGGAGCTGGGAGCGGCCGTTCGGGGTGGCGCAGGACTACCGCCTGGCGGACGTGGCGGTGGCCGGGGACCGGGTGTGGCTCGCCGCGAACGGCCCGGCGGGAGCGGTGGTCGTGGAGTGGGACGGCCGGGGGTTCCGCACCGCCCACCGGGCCGACGGGACCGTCCGCGCGATCACCGCGCGGGCGGGCCGGGTCTGGGCCGTGGGCCACGACGACGGCGGGCCGGCGGCCTGGCTCGGCTCCGGAGAGCCCGCCGCCCGGGTGTGGGAGGAGACCGCGATGCCCGCGATCCCCGGCGGGCGGCTGGGCCGCGTCTGGCAGGTCTCGCCGTCCGAGGCGTGGGCGGTGGGCGAGGTCGCCCCCGGCCCGGTGAACGTCTACGGCCGCAGGGAGGGGGAGCCGCTGGTCCTGCGCTGGGACGGGTCGCGCTGGACGCGGTCGCCGGTCCCGGTCGCGCGGGGTGCGCTGCACGGCGTCACGGCGTTCGACGGCGGCGACGTCTGGGCGTCCGGGACCGACGCGGCCCACCCCGGCCAGGCGCTCCTGCTCCGCTTCGACGGCACGCGGTGGAGCGCCGGGTACGGCCCCCGCCTCCGGGCCCGCGAGCAGGAACCGCGTTACGACGTCTCCGCCGACGTCGGGCGGACCGGCATCGCCAGGGTCCCGGGCACCGGCACGCTCTGGGCGGTGGGCTCGGTGGGCTGGGGCGACGACGAGGACGTCTTCGTCCTGCGCCGGGCATCCCGCTGAGCACCGCGCCGCCGACCCGCCCTTGCGGGTTCCCGCCGGGACCCGTCCGCGCTCCCCCGGCCGGGCCGCCGCCCTCGGGACGCGGCTACCTGTGCGCGGGTGGGGAGAAGATGTCGGCGGCCGTGACGGACAGGACGTCGGCGTCCGCGTTGGTGACGCTCTCCCTGGCGCATACCGCATAGCGCAGATCATCCGGATCCGCCGCCAGATGCGTCGCCTTCGCCGCGAGACCCGCCCTGATCCGGGCCGCGTTCACTTTCCCGCCCCATTTGGCCTCGCCCACCAGGATGGGCGTCCTCGACCTCCCGCTGAGCGCCACCGCGTCGATCTGGTGCTGTCCGTCGCCGCGCCACCAGGGGCCGACCGCGACCACCTCGGGCCCGATCTCGGCGGCCCGCAGGCGCAGGTGGTCGCGGAACGCCTCCTCCCACACGCCTCCCATGTGGTCGTCCAACGATGCCATCAGCACCGGCAGGACGGTCTCCCCGAGACCCCGGTCGATCTCCGGCAGCACCCGGGAGAGTGTGCCCAGGTAGAAGGCGAGGAAGTTGTCGGTGATGCGGTAGACCTTCCGGCGGGTCCGCGCCGACTCGGTGACCGGCTGGATCCTTTCCACCAAGCGGAGGGTCAGCAGATCGTTGAGGGTGCGGGTGGGGTCCGCGCCGATCGCGTCGGTGATCTCGTTGTGCTTGGTGCAGCCTTCGGCGATGGCCTGCAAGGTGGCGGCGAGGTGCGCTCCCTGCCCCGCCTCCGTGGCGAGGACCAGGTCCCCTTCACGGATCATCTTCGCGTCGGGACGGCAGGCGAGTCTTCTGATGTTGTCCTCGATCGAGAGCTCCTGACGCCACCACGACAGGTAGAGAGGCGTCCCGCCGAGGATCCCGTAGACCAGTGCCCGATCCGGAGGGGACAGGTCCGGCAGCATCTCCGCCGCCTCGTGGGGGCGGAACGGGTGGAGCTGCATCGTCAGGTCGAAGCGCCCGTAGAGCGGCGCGCGGTACTCCTGGATCGCACGCATCGTGCGCACGGCCGACCCGCACAGGATGATCCGGAGCTTGGTCCGCCCATGCGCGTGGTCGAGGAAGGCCCGGAGGACGCCTTCCAGCTCGGGCGCCCGGCCGATCATCTCGGGGAACTCGTCCAGCACCAGGAGAAGGGGTTCGTCCTCCGCCTCGCGGCCGAGGTGGTCGAGCGCTTCGTCCCAGTTGCCGAAAGGACGCGAGACCAGGTCACGGGTGGAGGACGGCGCGTTGGCGGCGACACGGTGGGAGAGCGCCTCCAGCTCACGGCGGGGCGCGCGGTTCCCCCCCGTATGGAAGACCGCCCGCTTGCCCTCGGCGAACTCCTGCAGCAACGCCGTCTTCCCGACCCGCCGGCGGCCCCAGAGCAGAGCCGGCCGGGCATCCGCCTCCTCCCACCACTCCCGCAGGGCCGCCAACTGCTCTTCACGTCCGACGAAAGCCATGGGACAACGCCAACCGACATCGACGTCGCCGACATCCATGTCGGCGACGTCGATGTCGGTTTCCCTTGAAGTCAATGGCGACCGTGCCTAAGGGACCATCGCACGAAGTTCACAGAGCGCCCGTTTCGAGACAAAGAATCCCAAGGGATGGACGAAACAGTCGGCGGGCTGGCGTAGCCTCCCTACTCTGACAAAAGGGAGCAGGAGATGAAAAAGGAGCAAATCACTCAGAAGCCTCGGCCGCCCCGGCGGCCCGATCCGCTCGACCTCCGCACGCCCTCAGGGCGGCGGCTGCCGTTCTGACCCGGGCTCAGGACGATGACCGCCGTTCTGATCCGGGCCGCAGACCGCCCCCGCCGCCCATGAAGAGCCGGTTCACCAGCCACAGCAGCGCGCCGACGCCCAGCAGCAGGCCCGCGCGGGCGTACACGTCGGCGCCGCGGCCCGTGACGGGCAGCGCCAGCACCAGGCAGACCACCGCGCCCAGCGCCGGCATCCAGCTCGGCGCCCGGAAGTGGTCGTGCGCCACGGGATCCCTCCGCAGGACCAGCACCGCCACGTTCACCATCGTGAACACGCACAGCAGCAGGAGCACCGTGGTGTCGGCCAGGCCCGCCACGTCCCCGGTGGCGACGAGCACCGCCGCGACGGCCACGGTGAACAGGATGGCCACCCAGGGGGTGGCACGCCGGGGGTGGACCACCGCGAAGGCGCCGGGCACGATGCCCTCGCGCGCCATGCCGTACACCAGGCGCGAGGCCATGATCATGTTGATCAGCGCCGTGTTCCCCACCGCCAGCAGCGCGATCAGCGCGAAGAGCTTGGGCGGGAAGGCCAGGCCCGCGACCCTGACGACCTCCAGGAGCGGGCCGGTCGACGCCACCAGCGTCTCCGTCTCCACCAGCATGGTCGCGGTGAACGCGACCGCCATGTAGATCACCGTCGCGGCCGCCAGCCCGCCGAAGAGCGCCCGCGGGAAGTCACGCGGCGGGTCCTTCGCCTCCTCGGCGAGGTTGACCGAGTCCTCGAAGCCGAGCAGCGCGTAGAAGGCCAGGGCCGTGCCGCCCAGCACGCCCATGAAGGCGCCGTGCTCCGGATGGAACTCCAGCGCCCGGGCGGGCTCGCCCTCGCCGGTGAGCAGGGCGTAGACGCCGATCGCGACGATGACCAGCAGTCCGAACGCCTCGATGACCGTCAGGACCACGTTGACCCTGACCGACTCGGAGATGCCGGCCAGGTTCACCAGCGTCACCAGCGCCAGGAACCCGAACGCGCCGACGACGGTCGGCAGCGTCACGAACTCGCCGAGATAGGACCCGCCGAAGGCCCGGGCCGCCGCGCTCGCCGAGGTGACCCCGCTCATCATCACCGCGAAGGCCACCAGGAACGTGACGAACGGGATGCCGAACGCCCGGTTGGCGTAGAGCGCGGCCCCGGCCGCCTTCGGGTACTTCCCGACGAGCTCGGCGTAGGCGGTCGCGGTCAGCGCGGCCAGCACGAAGGCCACCAGGAAGGGCAGCCAGAGCGCCCCGCCGGCGTGCCCGGCCACCTTCCCCACCAGCGCGTAGATCCCCGCGCCCAGGATGTCGCCCACCACGAAGAGCAGCAGCGTCCGGCGCCCGATCACCCGCTTCAGGGAGTGCGGGGCGGCGGGACCAGCGGTCGTCTCGGCCATGCGCCCCCACTACCCGCGACCCGGCCGGGATCACGTCCGAGATCGCGCCCGGGATCACAGCCGAGATCACGGATGAGAACACCGTTGGGATCACGGCTGGGATCACGGCCGCCCCGGGAGCCACCCGTGTAAGCGGCGTGTAAGTGATCCGCAAGGAGGGGGCCTAGAGTTCCACTCGTCACAGATTGCAGTGAAAGGCAAACAATGTTCTCCCTCCTCTCCTCCCGCCGCATCGCCGTCACCCTCGCGGGAGCCGCACTCATCTCCATGACCGCCGCCTGCGGCGGCGCCGCCAACGCCGAAGCCTGCACCGAGGCGCAGAGCATCCTGACCAACGCCACGACCTCGATGTCCACCGCGGGCACCGACCCGGCGAAGTTCAACGAGGCGACCCAGAAGGTCGCCGACGACTTCAAGGCCCTGGCCGCCAAGACCGACGGTGACCTCGCCACCGCGATCACCGGCTTCGCCGACGTCTGGGCGAACATCAAGATCGACACGGCCAACCCCGCCGGGCTCGCCACGTCGATCCAGGACCTCACCTCGAAGAGCCAGGCGTTCAGCACCGAACTCGCCAAGGCCTGCTCCTAAACAGGACCCTGTGCCCCCTGTGGGGAGGGGGCGCAGCCGGGATGCGGCCGCCGTTCCGCCTGCGGGGGGCAGGACGGTTCGGCGGCCGCGCCCGACCCCGCTCGACCGGAGACCCCGGCCCGCCACCACGGGCCGGGGTCTTCGCGCGCCGCCGTACGGCGCCGCACGCGACGATCGGCTCAGCCCCGCAGCGTGCGGGCCTGCTCGTAGCAGCGGTCGAAGCCCTCCAGCACGGCCGGCCACGAGCTGCGGACCGGCTCGGTCTCCCGGTTGTGCGCGGCGATCGACTCGCGCAGCTCCCGGTCGCGGGCCAGCCGGGCCACCGCCGACACCAGCTCCTCGAAGCTCGCGCCGAGCAGCCCCTCCTTGCCCGGCCGGACGAAGTCGGCCACCCCGCTCTCCGTCCTCGCCACCACCGGGACCCCCGCCGCCCGCGCCTCCAGCGCCGCCAGCCCGAACGACTCGCGGGGCGCCGGGGCCACGAACACGTCCGCCGCGGCGAGCAGCTCCCGGATCCGCTCGCGGCTGTAGCGGCCGGGCAGCGACACCCAGCCGGTCATCCCGTTGGACCGCAGGTAGCGCTCCATCTGCGCGCGCGCCGGGCCGTCCCCGACGATGGTGGCCCGCAGCGGCACCCCCGCCGGGACCTGCGCCCGCGCCTGCTTCAGCAGCCGGAGCAGCCGGACCGGCTGCTTGCGCGGGGCCAGCCGCCCCACCGCGACCACGTGCACCGTCCCGTCCGCGGGCCTCGCGCCGATCCCCCGGCCCGCCGCGCCCTCCGGTCCCTCGCCCGGCCCGCCGTACGACGGCTCACCGGCCGCCCCGCCCTCCGGTCCGCCCGCCGGGACGTCATCCGGGGCGCCGCCCGGCGCGGGCCGCACGGCGGGCGCCTCCGGGCGCCAGGCGGACAGGTCCAGGCCGTTGGAGACCACGTGCACCGGCACGCCCGGCCCGGCCACCGCCCGGATCGGCCGGGCCGCGGCCTCGCTCACCGCGGTGCCCACCAGCCCCCAGCGCTGCCAGCCGTACAGCGCCCGCAGGCTCCGGTAGATCCCGCGGGTGACCGGGTCCCACATGCTGTGCACGGTCACCACCAGCGGCAGTCCCGCGCGCGCCGCGGCGCGCACGCCCATCCAGGCGAACGGCGAGACCGCGCCGGTGTGCACGTGCACCACGTCCGGCCGCCGCGCCGCCATCAGCCGGAGCAGGTGCCCCGTCCCGGCGGGGTGGACCGGCAGGTCGAAGGGGAGGTTCGCGACGGTCCGGTGCACCCCCGGCAGCGGCTCCCCCGGGGTGGCGGTCACCACCTCGGCGTCGTGCCCCGCCTCGCGCTGCGCCCGAACCAGATCGGCGACCTGCACCTCGATCCCCCCGAGGCGCGGCAGGTAGCAGTCACTGACGTGGATGATCCTCACGCTGCCAGCGTAGCCCCGCGTGAGATCATGGCCGAGTGCGCGCTTCCACGACCCGTCCGTCCGCCCCCCGCACCGCCGTGTTCTTCCACGCCCACCCCGACGACGAGGCCCTGCTGACCGCGGGCACCATGGCCATGCTCGCCGCCGAGGGCCACCGCGTGGTCCTCGTCGTGGCGACCTCCGGCGAGCGCGGCCAGGCCGACCTCGCGCCCGGTGAGGCCCTCGGCGAGGCCCGGATGGCGGAGCTGTACAAGTCGGCCGCCGCGCTCGGCTGCGCCCGCGTGGTGAACCTCGGCTACGGCGACTCCGGGCTGGCCCCCGGCGGCGGGATCGCCGAGGACCGGCCGCCGAACGCGTTCATCGACGCCGACGGCGAGGAGGCGGCCCGGCGGCTGGCCGCGGTCCTCACCGAGGAGAAGGCCGACCT
Organism: Planomonospora sp. ID91781; assembly: GCF_015711595.1. Classification (NCBI taxonomy): domain Bacteria; kingdom Bacillati; phylum Actinomycetota; class Actinomycetes; order Streptosporangiales; family Streptosporangiaceae; genus Planomonospora; species Planomonospora sp. ID91781. The sequence continues at coordinate 106,812 of NZ_JABTEY010000003.1, forward strand.
GCTGACCACCTACGACCCGGCCGGCGGCTACGGCCACCCCGACCACGTGCAGGTGCACCGGGTGGGCGGCCGGGCCGCGGAACTCGCGGGCACCCCGATCGTGCTGGAGGCGACGGTCAACCGCGACCCGCTGCTGCGGGGCCTCAAGCTGGCCCGCCGGTTCTACCCGCAGCTGGACGTGCGGGCCTTCGAGCGGGCCTACTCCCCCGGTGAGGAGATCACCCACCGGGTGAACGTGCGCCGGTTCGCCCGGCAGAAGCGGGCCAGCATGGCCGCCCACGCCACCCAGGCCACCGGGGCCGACACCCGGACCCTGGGCGTGATGCTCAAGGTGCCCGGCCCGCTGTACCGGCTGGTCTTCGGCACCGAGTGGTACGTCCGGCGGGACGTCCCGGCCGGCGCGAGGCTGAGGCACCCCTTCGAAACTCCTCCCAAAGCATGAGGCCCGTACCGGCACACTTGTTCCGGGAGGGCATATGAAGAACAGATGGGTCCAGATCGGCCTGTCGGTCGCGTCGCTGGGCCTGGCCGCCGCGCTGGTGGTCTTCCTGCCGCAGATCGTGCAGGCGCTGACGGGCAAGACCGTCTCCTGGACGGAGATCGGCGCCCGCTTCGCCGCGCTGAGCTGGCAGGCGGTGGCGCTGATGGCCGTCCTCTGGCTGGCCAGCCTGCTCGCCTACACGTTCGTGCTGACCGCCTCCCTGCCCGGCCTGACCCACCTGCAGGCCCTCACCCTGAACGCGGGCGGCAGCGCGGTGAGCAACCTGCTGCCCTTCGGCGGCGCCGCCGGGGTCGCGCTGACCTTCGCCATGACGAAGGGGTGGGGCTTCCCGGCCCGCGCCGTCGTCGTCTCCACGCTCTCCAGCGGCGTCTGGAACACGCTGTTCCGGTTCGTGCTGCCCGCCGTGGGCATCCTGGCGCTGCTGGCCAGCGGCAAGGCGCTCAGCCCCGCCGTCGTCCAGGCGGGCTGGGCCGGCGCCCTGTCCATCCTGGTGCTGGTCTGCGTCGCGGGGGCCGCGCTCTACTGGGACCGCGCCGCCGCCCTGCTCGGCCGCGCCCTCGACGCCCTCATGCGGCTGGCGCCCCCGGCGGTCCGCCCCGGCGAGCACGCCGCCTCGGCCGCCCTGGAGCGGCTGCGCGCCGACACCTCCGCGGTCGTGCGGACCCGCTGGCGCGGGCTGACGCTGGGCATGGTCTCCTTCCTCGGTCTCCAGTGGCTGGTCCTGGTCTGCTGCCTGCACGCGACGGGCGCCTATCCGGGCCTGGCCCAGTCGATCGCCGCCTTCGCGCTGTCCCGGGTCCTGACCACCGCCCTGGTCACCCCGAGCGGGACGGGGATCATGGAGGCCGGGACCATCGGCGCGCTGGTCTTCTTCGGGGTGCCCGCCGATTCGGCGACCGCCGCCGCACTGCTTTTCGGGTTCTGGACCTACACTGTCGAAATCCCCTTCGGAGGTCTGGCCCTGGGTGCGTGGGCGCTCCTGCGCCGACGCGAGGGCGCCCAGGCGGCGCCCGCCGAGGAGCCGGCCGGCCGTTAGGGGGTGCCCGCGGACCCCGCCCCGGCAGGACCCACCGGCACCCCGGGGTGCCAGCACCTGCCAGATGGGGAAAAACCTTGTGCGCGATTCGAAGGCACGCATAGCGTGACTGCTGACATGGTGGCGTTCCGGGTTCTCGGTCCGGTCGAGGCGTACCCCGGTGACAACGGGGGTGACGACGGGCTCGACCTCGGCGGGCTGCGGCAGCGTGCCGTGCTCGCCCGGCTCCTCGTCGCCCGGGGCCAGGTCGTCCCGGTCGACACCCTGCTGTACGACCTGTGGGACGACGACGCCGCCAAGGGCGCGCAGTCGGGCCTGCAGGTCTACATCTCCCGCCTGCGCCGGGTCCTGGAGCCCGGCCGGCCGCGCGGCGGCCCCAACCGGCTGCTGGTGACCGTGGCCTCCGGCTACGCGCTGCGGGTGGCCCCCGACCAGGTGGACGCGCTCCGCTTCGAGTCGCTGGTCCGCGCCGCCGGGGAGCAGCTGGAGGGCGACGATCCCGCCTCCGCCCGGGTCCGGCTGGAGAAGGCCCTGGGCATGTGGCGCGGCACCCCCTACTCCGAGTTCGCCGACCAGCCGTGGGCCGAGGCCGAGGTGAACCGCCTGACCGAGCTGCGGCTGGTCGCCCGCGAGCGGCACGCCGACAGCGGCCTGCGCCTGGGCATGCCGTCGGAGGCGGTGCCCGACCTGGAGGCGCTGACCACCGAGCACCCCCTGCGCGAGGAGGGCTGGCGGCTGCTCGCCCTGGGCCTGTACCGGTGCGGGCGGCAGGGCGACGCGCTGTCCGCGCTGCGCAGGGCCCGCACGATCCTCGCCGACGAGCTGGGCATCGACCCCGGCCCGGCGCTGCGCAAGCTGGAGTCCGACATCCTGTCCCAGGACCCCGGCCTGGAGCTGCCCGTCCCGCAGGGCAGGCAGCGCCCGGTGGTCCCGGCCGACACCTGGCCGCCCCGGCCCGCCGCGCTGGCCCCGGTCGAGCCGCCGCCGCTGGAGCCCGAGCCGTTCGTGGGCCGCGACGCCGAGCTGGAGCGGCTGACCGCGGCCGCGGCCAGGACCGGCCGCTTCACCGTCGCGGTGATCAGCGGGGACGCGGGCGCGGGCAAGAGCACGCTGGTCCGCCAGCTCACCATGCGGCTGTCGGCCGACGGCTGGGGCACCGCCTCCGGCGCCTGCCCGGACAGCAGCGCCACCCCGCCCGGCTGGGCCTGGGTGGAGATCCTGCGCACCCTGGTGGGCATGGCAGGTCCCGGCGAGTACGCCCCGCTGCTCGCCCCGCTGCTGGACGACGCGGCCCCCGATCCCGACGACGACCAGGCGTCCGGCGGCTTCCGGCTGCACCGGGCGGTGGGCGGCTACATCGCCGCGATCGCGCGCGACACCCCGATCCTGCTCACGCTGGAGGACCTGCACTGGGCCGACGACCAGACGCTGGCGCTGCTGCGCGCGCTGCCGAGCCTGCTGGCCGGGAGCCGGGTGCTGCTGGTGGTCACCTGCCGTGACAGCGAGCTGACCGACCGGCAGGCCGAGGTGCTGGCCGCGCTGGCCCGCCTCGGCCCGGTCCGGGTGGCCCTGTCCGGGCTGGACCCCAAGGCGGTGGCGGAGCTGGTCCGGGCGACCTGCGTGCGCGAGGTGGACGAGGAGGCCGTCGAGAGCATCGTGGAGCGGACCCGCGGCAACCCCTTCTTCGTCCGGGAGACCGTGCGCCTGCTCGACGCCGAGGCGGTCAGCGACCGCGCCACGGCCGCCGAGGTGATCTCCGGGGTGCCGTCCGGCGTCCGCGACGTGCTGCGGCGGCGCATCTCCCGGCTGCCCGCCGCCGCCCAGCAGATCCTGCTGCAGGCCGCGGTGATCGGCCGCGACGTCGACGTGGACGTGCTGGTGGACGTGGCCGGCGACGAGGACGCGGTGGTCGAGGCCGTGGAGGCCGCGCTGCTGGCGGGCCTGGTCACCGAGCCGGGTCCCGGCCGGCTCCGCTTCGACCACGACCTGATGCGCGACACGCTCTACTCCGACGCCTCGCGGCTGCGCCGTTCCCGGCTGCACGCCGCGGTGGCGGCGGTGATCGAGCGCAGGAGCCCCGGGGACGTGGCCGCGCTGGCGCACCACTACGACGCGGCCGGGACCACCGAGACCGCGGTCAAGGCGGTGCACTACGCCGGGCTCGCGGCCGAGCAGGCCGAGCGCCGCTTCGCCCACCGGGAGGCGGCCACCCTCTGGGAGCAGGCCGTCGCCGCCTTCGACCGCTCCGGCGTGACCCAGACCCCGGAGACCGCCCGCGAGCGGCTGCTGCTGACGCTGCGGCTGATCAGGGCGCTGGCCCTGTGCGGGGACATGGCGGCGGCCCGCCGCCACCGGCGCGAGGCGATGGAGGCGGCCCGCCCGCTGGGCGACCTGGAGCTCACCGCCCGGGTCGCCGCGTCGCTGGCCGTACCGCACAAGGGCATGGCCCGCGACTTCACCCGGACCGCGTGGGAGATCGTGGACGTCGCCGAACGGGCGCTGGTGGAGTTGCCCGCCGCCGAGCAGTCGCTGCGGGCGAGCCTGCTGGCCACGGTCGCGCTGGAGCTGGAGGGCTCGGCCACCTCCCGGGGTGAGCAGGCCTCGCTGGAGGCCGAGGAGCTGGCCCGCCGGACCGGCGACCCGGCGCTGCTGGCGACCGCGCTGAGCGGGCGCCTGCGCCAGTCGTACGGCATCGCGCCGGTCGGCGAGCGGGAGGTCATCGGGCGGGAGCTGCTCCAGGTCGGCGAGGCCAGCGGGCAGGTCGCGGTGCAGGCCCTGGCCCACCTGGTGCTGATGGAGTGCTCGGCCGCCTCGGGCGCGTTCGCCGAGGCCGACGCGCACGTCGCGGCGGCCGAGCGGCTGGCCCGGCGGTACGGCCTGCCCGCGCCTGTCGCCGTCGGCGCGTGGTACGCCGGTCAGCGCCTGATGATCGCCGGTGACTTCCCCGGCGCGGAACGGGCCTACCGCGACGCCGCGCGGCTGACCGCCCGGGCCGGGATGCTGGAGGGCCGCCAGGACCTGCCGCTGATCACCACCTTCTGCCTGCGGCTGGTCAACGGCCAGGCCGCGGAGATGGTGGAGCCGCTGGCCGAGGCGCACCAGCGCGGCGCCAAGTGGACGCTGGACGCCTACGCGGTGGCGCTGGCCTCGGCGGGGCACGAGCGCGACGCGCGCGCGGTCATCGCGGTGAAGACGCCGGTGCGGCCGGACTTCCTCTACGAGCTGGCACTGATCTGGCGGGCGCTGGCGGGCATGCTGCTCGACGACCGGGAGCGGATGGTCGAGGCCTACGACACGCTGAAGCCGTTCTCCGAGCGGATCGCGGGAGCGGGCACCGGCGTGGTCGCGCTCTGGCCGGTCGCGCTGACGCTCGGCGACCTCGCGCTCCGGCTGGGTTTCACCGACGCGGCGCGGTCCCACTACGCCAAGGCGCTGGAGGTGGCCGAGCGGGTCGGCGTGCCCCGCTGGGTCGAGGCGGCGCAGCGCTCCCTGAACGGCTGAGAAGGACCGGACCCGGCCGGGTCAGCAGCTGACCATGAACTTCTCGCTGCGCAGGGTGGCGCCGCCGTCGACCGAGAGCTTCACCCGGTACAGGCCGGGGTTGCCGACGATCCGGGGCTCCCACTCGGCGGTCCGGCTCGCGCCGGTGAAGCCCGAGCCGGAGGTGAGGTAGGTCCGCCAGGTCCTGGTCGCCGGGCTCCAGCGCTGCAGGCGCCAGCCGTACGAGACGGTCTCCCCGGGGTCGGGGTTGCCGACCAGGCTCCGCACCCGGTAGGTCCGCTCGCAGCGCCCGCCCCCGGGGACCTCGTCGACGGCCACCGTGCCGGGCTCCGGCGTCCGCTCCGCGGCGGACCTCCCCGCCTGCGCCGAGAGGGTCACCGTCCGCACCCGCTCCGGTCCGGCGGCCTCGGCCCGAGCCGAGCCGTCCAGCGACTCCGCCCCCGCGTAGAGCGCGGCGAAGACGAGCGTGGCCGACAGCAGTCTCAGGACGGTCGCGGTTCCGCTGGCGACCACCGGTACGACGCTGCTCCGCGGGCTCATGACAGGCACCTCTCCTTCGTTCCACCCCAGGTGTACGGCGGAGCAGTTGATCCTTGCTTGCGGACTGCTTGCAGTGGCCTTCAAGGTCTAAAGTGAGGTAAGCCTGACCTAAGACCTCAAAAGGTCAGGCACCACGATCATGGCGGTGACGTTCACAGATGCGACCCCTCTCGGCTGCCCTTCCCGATCCCACCTCCGCCTCCGTCTTCGGCCTGCCGCTCTGGCTCTGGGTCGTGCTGGGCGGGGCGGCCCTGTTCGGCGCGTTCCAGGCCTACTACTGGATCGGCCACGCGCTCGGGCCGCGGCTGTACGCCTCCCGGGTCGGGCGCAGGATCAGGCCCGAGCACGTGCGGGCGGCCGAGAACGCGGTGCGCCGCTGGGGCGCGCTCGCCGTCTACGGCTGCTTCTGGGTCCCGGTGCTGCGGCACACGCTGCCGTGGGTGGCGGGCGTGCTGCGCGTCTCCTACCCCTGGTACGTCGTGGCCAGCGCGCTCGGCTGCCTGACCTGGGTGCCGGTCACCTCCTTCGGCCTGTACTCGGTGATCTGGGGGTGGGCGGGGCTGGCCGGGGAGTCGCCCCTCGCGGCGGGCGCCGTGGCCGCCGCGGTGGTCGCCGCGGTCGTCCTGCTCGTCCGGTGGCGCCGCCGCAGGGCCGCCCGGCGCGCCGAGGAGGCGCGGCTCCCGCGGAGCCCCGAGGCGCTCTGCCACGATGACTCGCATGCCTAACGGGGGAATCCTCCTGACCGCCTGCGTCACCGTGTTCGGACTGACCGGACCGACCGGCCCGCCCGCCCTGGCCGGCCCACCCGGACCGACCGGGCCGACCGGGCCGCCCGCCCTGGCCGGACCGGCCGCCCCGGTGGGACGCATCATCCTGGCGGAAGCCGCGTCCCTGACCGGACCGGCGGCACCCGTCGTCCTGACCGGACCGCCCGGCCTCACCGGACCGGCCGTCCCGGCGGCCCCCGCCGTCTCCGCCCGCGCCGCCTACCTGGTCGACACGACCACCGGAACGGCCCACTTCGGCAAGGAGGCGACCCGGAGGATGCCGGTCGCCAGCCTGGCCAAGATCATGACGGCGTACGTCGTGCTGCGCGAGGCCCGGCTGACCGATCTCGTGACGGTCAAGGCCGGGGACGTGGCGTACGCCCGGCGGAACGACGCCACCGACGCCTCGCTGCGCGCCGGGGAGCGGCTGACCGTCAAGGACCTGCTGCACGGCGCGATGCTCCCCTCCGGGGCGGACGCCACCCACGCGCTGGCCCGCGTCTACGGCCCGGGCCAGAAGAGGTTCGTCGCCAAGATGAACGCCACGGCCCGCTCCCTGGGGCTGGCCGACACCGTCTACACCAACGCCGACGGGCTGCCCCGGCCGCGCGGCGGCCACTCCACCGCGGCCGACCAGGTGAGGCTGAGCGACCTCGCGCTCCGCCACCCGGTGCTGTCCGCCATCGCCTCCACCGAGAGGTACGTCGTGCGCAGGACCGCCGCACACCGCCGGCACGTCTGGACCAACACCAACGAACTGCTCGGCGCACCCGGCGTGCTGGGCGTCAAGACCGGCTACACCGGCGCCGCCGGCTACTGCCTGGCCTTCGCCGCCGACCGCGACGGCCACCGGCTGGTCGGCGTGCTGCTGGGCGAGACCCGCTCCAAGCGGCGTTTCCAGACCGCCGGGCGGCTGCTGGACTGGGCCGAGAGGCTGATCGAGGAGGCCCCGGTGCCGAACGGCCCGCCGCCGGGCGGCGGGGAGCCCGCGCCGCCCGCTCCGCCGGGAGGTCTGCCGGACCTGCCGGCCCTGGACTCCACCGTCCTGTGACGCCCTCCTCGCGGAACGAGGGGGACGCCGCCCCGATCCCCGCCCGATGAGGAGACCGGGCCGGGGCTCCCGGTTCACCGGTCCCGGCGCATCAGGCCGTGGCAGGCGATGGCGGCGGCGGCCACCACGTTGAGGGAGTCGACGCCCAGGCCCATCGCGGCCGGGCTCATCGGGATGCACACCGGCAGGTCGGCCTCGTGCAGCCACCGGGAGGAGAGCCCGTCGCCCTCCGACCCCAGCAGCAGCGCCACCCGCTCCGGCATCTCCACCCCGTCCAGGGGCGCGGCGGCCTGGTCGGGGGTGAGCGCCAGCGTCAGGAAGCCCGCCGCGCGCAACTCCGCCAGGCCGTCGTACCAGTCGGCCATCCGCGCGTACGGGATCGCGAAGACCGCGCCCATCGAGACCTTCACGGACCTGCGGTAGAGCGGGTCGGCGCAGCGGGGCGAGAGGATCACCGCCTCGACGCCCAGGGCCGCGGCGCACCGGAAGATGGCGCCGACGTTGCCGTGGTCCACGAGGTCCTCCAGGACCAGGACGCGGCCGGGAGCGCTCCGCTCCCCGGTCGTCCGGGCCCCGCCGTCGCGGCCCTCCCCCGCCGCGGCCTCCTCCGCTCGGACCGGCTCCGCCGCAGCTTGCGCGCGGCCCGGCTCCGCTGCGACCTGCGCGCGCACCGGATCCGCCTCCGCGGTCCGGCCGCCTCCGCGGGGCGGCCCGGCGAGGATCTCCGCCACGGAGGGCAGGACCCGCCGTTCCATCGAGGCGAGCGCGCCCCGGTGCACGGGAAACCCCGTGATCTCCTCCATCACGTCGTCGTCCACCACGTGGACCCGGTCGCCGAGGCCGGCGAGGACGTCGGCGAGGGAGTCGACCCAGCGGCGGGTCAGCAGCACCGAGCGCACCGGGTAGCCGGCGGCCACGGCCCTGCGGATGACCTTCTCCCCCTCGGCGATGAACAGGCCGTGCTCGGCCTCGAGACTCTTGCGGAGCTCGACGTCGCGCAGGTGGACGAAGTCGGTCAGGCGGGGATCCGGGGCGTCGTGCACCTTCGAATCCTGCCACGGCCCGCGGTCAGGCCTCCCGGGAGGGCTCGGCCGGGCTCCCGGGAGGTCCGAGCGGGCGACGCGGCCGGGCGTGGACGGCGGGCGTCCGGCCGGAGGCGAGCGGATCGTTCCGGCGTCTCGCGGTCGGAACCCGCTTCCCCGGAGCCGGAGATGGACGGTCACCGTAGGGTAACGTTCCGTGACGGGCGGAGGGACCGTCACCGGGAGAGGACGGGGGAGCCCGTGGCCGAGCAGGGGGCGGAGCGGACCGCGACAGGTCCGGTACGGCCGGCGCACGACGGCGGCTGGCTCCGCGACGCCCGCCGGGCGCGCACGCTCTCGCTGGTCACCCTCGCCTGGCTGGGCGCCGAGAGCGCGCTCGGCATCGCCGCGGGCCTGCGGGCCCACTCGGTCGCGCTGATCGGCTGGGGGGTCTGGTCCCTGGTGGAGGCGCTCGCCAGCCTCATCGTGGTCTGGCGGTTCACCGGGTCCCGGATGCACTCGGCGGACGCCGAGGACCGGGCGCGCAGGGCGGTGGCGGTCAGCTTCTGGCTGCTCGCCCCCTACCTCGTGGTGCACGTGGCGCACGACCTGGACGCGGGGCACCGGGCGGAGCCCAGCGCGCTCGGGATCGCGGTGACGGCGGTCAGCCTGGTGAGCATGCCGCTGCTGGGCGCGGCGAAACGACGGCTCGGCGCGCGGCTGCACTCGACGGCCACCGCGGGCGAGGGCACCCAGAACCTCATGTGCGGGCTGCTCGCCGCGGGCGTGCTGACCGGACTCGTGCTGAACGGCGCCGGCTGGTGGTGGGCGGACCCGCTGATGGCCGTGTGCCTGGCCGTGGTGGCCGTGCGAGAGGGACTGCGGACCTGGCGAGGGCACTCCTGCTGCCACTGAGGCCGCAGCACCGCCGCCACGGCGGCCGTTGAGGCCGCAGCACCGCCGCCTCCGCGACCGTTGAAGCCGCCGGACGGCACCACCGGTGGCCGCCCGGACGGCACCGCCGCCCTCACCGGTGGCCGCCGGGCCGGCGGCAGGTCGCGACGGTCCGTGCCCCCGGCCGGACGCCGCGCGATCGTCGCACACCATGAGTCCCCTTTTCGTCACGTGAAGTAATACCCACACCAAAAGGGGCGTTTTGCCGTAGTAAGTGTTCCCAGTACAGTTCCGTGAATATTGCGGTTTACCTCCCGATAAGGTGACCGCTGGCTTCAGGACATCGACACCGAAGAGGACATCGTGGGCGGACGCCACCGGACGGATGAACTCGACGACGGCTACACCTCCCCCCGCGAGGCGTCCCGGCGGCGGCGGGGCGGGCGGGGGAAGGTACTGGTCCCGCTCGCGGGATCGGTGGCCTTCGCCGTACTGCTCGGGGTCGCCGCCTTCGTGATCGTCAACCGTGACGGGGGATGCGCGGAGGACGCGACCGGTCTCCGGGTCACCGCCTCGCCCGACATCCATCTCGCGGTCTCCCAGATCGCGGAGCGCTTCAACAAGGCGGGCCAGGAGGACGGCGGCGGGTGCGCCTCCGTCAAGGTGACCAAGGCCGCCTCGGCCACCGTGGCCTCCGGGCTGGGCGGGAGCGGCGGCGAGGTCGGCGCGATGGACCTGTGGATCCCCGACTCCAGCCTCTGGGTCACCGGCGTCCGGGCGAAGAACCCGTCCGTCCCCGAGCCCGCCGTGTCCGTCGCCCAGTCCCCCGTCGTCATGGTGGCCTCCGGGTCGGTGGTACCGAACCTGAAGAAGAGCTTCGGCGACGCCAGCTGGACCGGAATGATCAACGCCACGAACGCGGCCAACGTGGACGGCCCCGGCCGCAAGGTCCGCGTGCTCGCGCTGGACCCCGCGCTCAACTCCGCCGGGCTCGGCGCGCTGCTGGCCGCCGCCGGGGTGGCCACGGCCTCGGGCGTCGGCGACGAGCAGCTGGTCGGCGCGATGAAGACGCTGTCCACCTCGACCGTCAAGGACCAGGGCGCGCTCCTGGCCAGCCTGGGCGTCAAGGGCCGCCGCGTCCCGCTGGGCGTCTCCTCCGAGCAGGGCGTCTGGGCCTTCAACAACACCAAGAAGCCCGAGGTCCCGGCCGTCCCCCTCTATCCGGCCGAGGGCACCTTCAACCTCGACTACCCGGCGGTGGTCACCGCCCAGGACGCCGGCGTCCGCAAGGCGGCCGAGGCGTTCGTCAAGGAGCTCGGCACCCCCGCCGCCCAGAAGACCCTCCAGGACCAGGGCTTCCGCACCCCGGACGGCAAGGGCGGCAAGGCCATCTCCGACGCGGACGGCTTCCAGGCCGAGGCTCCGCAGGCGCTGCCGACCCCCGACCCCAAGACCGTGGCGAGCATGTCCCAGTCGTGGTCGCGGATCAACCTCGGCACCAGGCTGGTCACCCTCCTGGACGTCTCCGGCACGATGGCGCTGCCGATCCCGGGCACCGGGCTCACCCGGATGCAGGCGATCAGCAGGATCGCCATCGAGGGCATGAAGCCGTTCCCCAACAGCAGCGAGATGGGGTTGTGGGAGTTCTCCACCCATCTCGACGGCAAGGGGGTGGACTACCGCGAGACGGTCTCGGTCGGCCCGCTGACCGAGACCGTGGACGGCGTGCTGCGCCGGAACCTGATCAACCAGAAGCTCGCCGGGGTCCAGGCCAGGGCCACCGGTGACACCGGGCTCAACGACACCCTCGCCGCCGCCTACCGGATGATGAAGGACGGCTACAAGAGCGACAAGATCAACACGATCCTCATCATGACGGACGGCGCCGGGAACGACGACCCCGACGGCGGGATGAGCAACCAGGAGCTCCTGAAGCTCCTGAAGGACGAGTTCGACCCGGAGAAGCCGGTCAGCATCCTCATCATCGCCTTCGGCCCCGACGCCCCCAAGGGCAAGCGGCAGATGGACGCCATCGCCAAGGCGACCAACGGCGACGCCTACATCGTCAAGGACATCCTGGAGATCCGGAAGGTCTTCCTGGAGGGCATGAAGCGCCGCCTCTGCTCCCCCCACTGCTGATCTTCCCGCTCTTCCGACGGCCGGCGCCCCACGGGTACCGGCCGTCACGTTCTTCCCCGCCATCCCAGTTCTCCCAGGTCATGCCGGGTCGGCATATCAGGACAACCCCTCCCGGACAGGCGGCGTCCCACTCGCGTGGGGTCTCGGGCGTGTCCCGTGAACGAGCCCGTCTGCGTCGGGGAGGAAATGTCCGTGCCCGGATGGCCGACCGTCGGCCGGACCGACGATCAACGACTCGCGGAGGCGCTCCGGCGCGCCGACGCCCAGGCGCCCGCGCGGCTGTTCGACGCCTACGCCGAACGGCTCGACGACTACGCCTTCTCGCTGCTGGGCGACGTCGACGCGGCGGCCGACGCCGTGCACGACGCCCTGGTCGTCGCGCACGGGTGCGCGGACCGGCTGCGGGACGCCGGACGGCTGCGCCCCTGGCTGTACGCGCTCGTCCGGGTCCGGTGCGCCGCCGACTCCCGCGGCGGACGGGGCACGGGGCCCTCGCCGGTCGTCGACGAGCCCGACGACCCCGGGGAGCGCGAGCTGGCCGCGCTGGTCCGGGAGACGCTGGCGGAGCTGGGCGGGCAGGAGCGGGAGGTGCTGGAGCTCTCCCTCCGGCACGGCCTGAGTTCCGGCGAGGCCGGCGCGGTGCTCGGCCTGACCTCCCGGCAGGCCGCGACCCGCCTCGGCCGGGCCCGCGACCATCTGGAGAACGCCGCCGCCGCGGTCGTGCTGGCCAGGATCGGCCGGGCGCACTGCCCGGACCTGTCGGCGATGGTCGACTCGTGGGAGGGGCCGCTCACCCCGGCGCTGCGCAGGAGGCTGTCGGCCCACATCGCCCGCTGCGAGGTCTGCGCCGGACTGCGCGACCGGCACGTCCCGGCCGGGCGGCTGCTGGACCTGCTCCCCGCCGCCCTCCCGCCGCTCTCCCTGCGCCGCCGGACGATCGCCACCTGCGTGGACCCCGGGCAGAGCGGGACCCGCGCCGCCCTCGTCGCCGCCGGGGACCGCTTCGACCGGACCGGCTTCCCGGTCGCCGGGGAACGGCGCGCCGTACCGAAGGCCGCGCGCCGCAGGAAGCGGACCGGGCGGGCGGCCCCGGTGATCGCGGCGGCCGTGTGCGTGCTGGCCGCGACGGCGGGCGTGATCGTGGTCACCGGACAGGACCTCGTACGGGGTTCTGCGGGCCGGGCGGAGTCCGCGCCCGACCCGGAACCGGCGATGATCGTCTCCCCGCCGGAGCCGGAGCCGGAGCCGGAGCCGGACGCCGCGCCGGAGCCGGAGGAGCCCGGACCCGGCCTGGAGGAACCCCCGGCGGAGGAGTCCGGGCCCGAACCGGCGGAGAGCGCCCGCAGCACCGCACCGGGTCCCGGCACCGGCCGCCCCGCCGCCTCCCGCCCCGCCGTACCCCGCCCGGCGGCGGACCGGCCGCGCACCACCCGTCCGCCCGCGCCCCGGCCGTCCGCCCGGCTGAGCGTCTCGTGCCCGTCGAGCATCGGCGCCGGGGCGGGGCGGATCCGGCTGACGGCGCGGGGCGCCGCGGTCGAGTGGTCGGCGACCACCTCGGGAGGGCTGGTCGTCCACCCCGCCGGCGGGCGGCTCCGGGCCGGCGCCTCGGCGATGATCTGGGTGACCGCCGCCGATCCCGGGGAGAGCGGGTCCGGGCGGGTCGCGTTCCGGTCGTCCGGGGGCGGCACCGCCTGCGCCGTCTCATGGGACGGTCCCGCCCCCGAGGACTCCGAGCCCGCACCCGATCCCACCGAGGCTCCCGAGCCGACCCCTACGCCCTCCGTGAGCCCGGAGCAGGAGGCTGCCTGATTTCCTGACCGGACGCTGAACGACTTCACGACATCCCTTAGCAATTGGGTAAACCATGGGCCTATGGCAAACGTCGCCATTGACGGCCCTGAGGGACGGTTGGTCACATGGGGTGGCGGTCAGCCACGCCCTACCAGTCCGGGAGTCGGGAGATGCGGATCATCCGCAGGGTGCTCCGAGGGGCGCTCGTGTTCGCATGTGCGACAGGAGCGGCCCTGGCACTCACCGGGACCGAAGTTTTCTTTCGTTCTGCCCTGGTTCTTCTGTTTCTTCTGTTAACTCCCGCCGTCGCTCTGATCGGAGTGTTGCGTGATCGTAACCCTCTCAGGGTGATAACGACTGGGATAGCGGTAAGTGTCGCTGTTAACACGCTCCTTGCCATAGCCATGCTCTCTTTTGACGCATGGTCGCCACGTGCCGGAGTGGCGACGATCGCGGTTGTGGGAGCGTTCTTGTGGGTGCTGCGCACGCTGTATCGGGGCGACGGAGGCCTGCGGGCCGAACAGGGGGCGAGGTCAGGGTGAAGATCACTGTTGTTTGTCCGGGGGAGCTCGGCGAGCCGGAGATCAACCGGTGGCGTGAGATCCAGAAGGCCTCTCCGGCTCTCGACAATCCGTTCCTGTCCGTGGACTTCACGCTGGCCATGGGCCGGCTGCGCGACCGCGTCAGGGTCGCGGTCATCGAGGACGGCGGCACGGTCACGGGCTTCTTCCCCTACGAGCGGCACGCCTTCGGCGTCGGCAGGCCGCTGGGCGGCTTCCTCGTCACCTGCCACGGAGTGATCGCGACGCCGGAGTTCAAGATGGACGCGCGCGAGCTGCTCCGGGCCTGCAGGCTCTCGGTCATCGACTTCGACTACCTGGTCGCGGGCCAGCCCACGTTCTCCCCGTACGAGACGGACGTGCGCCCGGCCCCCGTCATGGACCTCGGCTCCGGGTTCGACGCCTACGTCGAGCAGATCCGCGCCGCCTCGCCGAAGAACTACAAGACCGTGCGGTACAAGGAACGCAAACTCGGCCGCGAGCACGGCGAGGTCAGGTTCGACTGGGAGTCCGCGGACCTCGGCGCGCTGCACACGCTCCTGCGCTGGAAGTCCGACCAGTACCAGCGGACCGGCCGGGTCGACCGCTTCGCCCAGCCCTGGATCATCCGGCTCGTCGAGGAGATGCACGCCGCCCGGTCCGACGACTTCGCCGGCGTCCTCACCATGGTCTACGCCGGGGACACCCCGGTCGCCGGTCACTTCGGCCTGCGCACCGCGCAGACCCTCGTCGGCTGGTTCCCCGCCTACGACACCGCCTACGCCCCCTACTCGCCCGGCATCATGCACCACCTGCACCTGGCCGAGCACGCCGCGCGCGCCGGCCTGCACCAGATCGACATGGGCAAGGGCGACCGCGAGTACAAGGACTGGCTGAAGACCGGCGTCCTGATGGTCGCCGAGGCCCGCGTCGCGCGCCCGTCCCCCACCACCGCCGTGCAGTGGGCGGGCAGGGTCCCCCTCAGCCGGCTGCGCACCGCCGTCGTGGACGACCCGCGTCTCTTCAAGGCAGCCGACCGCCTGCTCAAGGCCTACGGGCAGGCAAAATCACGCCTCCGACCGCGTTTCCGCTCGCACCAGTCAACGCGGACACGGTAACCATTCCCTTCACGGCCATTCGATTCCCGATGTGACACCTCTCTCGCTCTCAGTCGCGCTCGTCCTCGTCTCGTGCCGGGAACCGAGCGCGCGGAAGGACCATCCGTCATCATGAACCACGAAACGATCAGAGCCAACGGCAAGCAGAGCGGCACGCTCCGCTCCATCCCGCCCCTCGAGCGGTTCACCCCGCTCACTCCCCACATGGCCATCTCGCCCACCGTGAGCGTCGTCGTGCCCGCGATGAACGAGGCGGAGAACCTCCCGCACGTCTTCGCCACGCTGCCGCAGTGGATCGACGAGATCATCCTGGTGGACGGCAACTCGGTGGACGACACCGTCGCCGTCGCCAAGAGGCTGCGGCCCAACGTCCGCGTGGTCACCCAGACCGGCAAGGGCAAGGGCGACGCGCTGGCCGCGGGCTTCGCCGCCTGCACCGGCGACATCATCGTGATGATCGACGCCGACGGGTCCACCGACGGCCGGGAGATCATCCAGTTCGTGAGCGCACTGGTGGCCGGCGCCGACTTCGTCAAGGGTTCGCGCTACGCCTCCGGCGGCGGCAGCGACGACCTCACCTTCACCCGCACGCTCGGCAACAAGGCGCTGACCGGTCTGGTGAACAGGATCTACGGGACCCAGTACAGCGACCTGTGCTACGGCTACAACGCCTTCTGGGCCCGCCACCTCGGCGTCCTCAACGTGGACTGCGCGGGCTTCGAGGTGGAGACCCTGATGAACATCAGGGCGGCCAAGGCCGGGCTGAAGATCCACGAGGTGCCCAGCCACGAGCGCTGCCGCATCCACGGGGAGAGCAACCTCCGTGCGGTCCGCGACGGCCTCCGGGTGCTCAGGACGATCATCAGGGAGTGGCGCGGCGGTTCCACCGCCAGAGTGCCCGAGCCGCGGACCGCCACCCCCGCCGCGGACCAGGGTGCCGCCTGACCATGAAGATCAGCGTCGTCATCTGCGTCTACACGGAAGACCGCTGGGAGGACATCCGGGAGGCCGTCGAATCGGTCGAACGGCAGCGGCGCAAGCCGTACGAGGTCATCCTGGTCGTCGATCACAACCCGGACCTGCACCTGCGGCTGAAGCAGGAGTACCCCGGCGCGATCGTGGTCGAGAACGCGCACGAGCAGGGGCTGTCCGGTGGCAAGAACACCGGCGCGGCGACCGCCTCGGGCGACGTCGTGGCGTACCTGGACGACGACGCGGTGGCGGAGCCCGGCTGGCTGGAGGCTTTGGAGGAGGGCTTCCAGGACCCGGCCGTCGTGGGGGTGGGCGGGTCGACCAGGCCGCTGTGGGCGGCGGGCCGTCGCCCGCGCTGGTTCCCACCGGAGTTCGACTGGACCGTGGGATGCACCTACGTGGGCATGCCCACGGTCCGCGCGCCGATCCGCAACGTGATGGGCGGCAACGCGGCCTTCCGCCGCGAGGTCGTGGGCGCGGCCGGCGGTTTCCACACCGGCATCGGCCGCAGCGTGCAGGGCCGCAGGAGCCGCCCGCTCGGCTGCGAGGAGACGGAGTTCTGCATCCGCCTCTCCCAGCGGTTCCCGGGAGCGGTGATGCTGTTCGAGCCGGCGGCGGTGATCGGGCACAAGGTCTCGGCGCAGCGGGAGCGGTTCGCCTACTTCAGGTCCCGCTGCTACGCCGAGGGCCTGTCCAAGGCCCTGGTCGCCTCCAGCGTCGGCACCCGGGACGGTCTCTCCAGCGAGAGGGCGTACGCGACCAGGACCCTGCCCGCCGGAGTGCTGCGCGGGATCGGCGCGGCGTTCCGGGGCGACCCGGCGGGCCTGTCCAGGGCCTTCGCCATCGTCGTCGGCCTGGCCTGGACCGGCTGGGGCTATGTGGTGGGCACGACACGTCTGAAGTCGAGGCGATCATGACACGCGTTCCGATCCTGATGTACCACGCGGTGAGCGAGCGGCCGACCGAGGAGACCCGGCCGCTCGCGGTCTCGCCGCAGCGCTTCGCCGAGCAGCTGGAGATGCTCCGGGAGCAGGGTTTCACCCCGATGACCATGTCCGACCTGGTCGCCGGGGTGAACCGGACCGGCCCGCTGCCGGACAGGCCGGTGGCGATCACCTTCGACGACGGCTACGCCGACTTCCACGACGAGGCGCTGCCGCTGCTCGCCCGGTACGGCTATCCCGCGACGGTCTTCGTGACCACCGGCTGGATCCGGGACGCCGGGGCGGAGTCCGCCGGACGGCCGCTGGGCCCCACCCTGGCCTGGAACCAGATCCGGGAGGCGGTCTCCTGCGGCATCGAGATCGGCGGGCACAGCCACAGCCACCCGCAGCTCGACCAGCTCCCCGGCCGGGAGCTCCGTGACGAGCTGCGCAGGAACAAGGCCCTGCTGGAGGACCACCTCGACCGCCCGGTGGCCACCATGGCCTATCCCTACGGTTACTCCAGCGCCCGGGTGCGCCGGGAGGTCCGCAGAGCGGGCTACTGGACCGCGTGCGCCGTGGCCAACGACGCCTTCTGCGAGGGCGACGAACTGCTGGCGCTGCCGCGGCTCACCGTCACCGAGCACACCTCGCCGATGAAGTTCGCCAAGGTGATCGCCGGGCAGGGCCTGCCGCTGCTCTACCTGCGCGAGCGGGCGCTCACCAAGGGATACGCGCTCGTGCGGCGCACCCGCTACGGGTTGCACCGGACCGGCGCCCTGCTGCGGGCCGGGACAGGTAATGGGCGGTGACTGAGACGAGTGCGCCGGCGGGGAGGACGGAGGGCGCGAAGCGGCGGCGAGGGTCGCTGGGCACCCTGCGGGACCGCCTCCCCAAGGACCTGAACGACCCCCTGCTCCGCAACGCCTACTCGCTGATCGTCAACGCCGGTGCGGCCGGCGCCCTCGGGCTGGCCTACTGGACGGTCGCCGCACGCTTCTACGGCGACGCCGACTACGGCCGCGGCTTCGCGCTGATCGCCGCCATGCGGCTGCTCGCGGCGCTCACCGCCTTCGGCTTCGTCGGCGCGCTCACCCGGTTCCTGCCCGAGGGCGGGCGGGCGACGGGCCGCCTGGTCGGCTGCACCTACCTGGTGGGCGGCGGCGCGGCCGCGGCCGCGACGGGGCTCTTCCTCGCCACGCTCCCTTCCTGGGGCGCCAACTTCGGCGGCCTGTCCGGGCTCGCGCCCGCGGCCTGGTTCCTGCTGGCCGTCGTCCTGTGGTGCGTGTTCACGCTCCAGGACGTGGTGCTCACCGCGCTGGGCAAGGCGCCCTGGGTGCCGCTGATCGGGGTGGCCGTCGGGGTGGCGAAGCTCGGACTGCTGATCGTGCTGGCCCCGTCCTTCCCCGCCTCGGGGATCTTCCTGGCCTGGACGATCCCGGTGGCCTTCACCGTCGTGCCGATCAGCATTGCGATCTTCACCAGGCTGGCGCCGCGGGCCGCCGCCCGCAGCGGTCACCGCCCGCCGCCCCCGATGCGCAGGATCGGCCGCTTCCTGGCCGGCGACTTCCCCGGCACGCTGCTCATCCTGGCCAGCGTCTACCTCGTGCCCGCCCTGGTGTCCGGGGGCGTGGACGCGCGCATGGCGGGTTACTACGGCGCGGCGGTGACCCTCGTCGGCGTCTTCGACATGCTCGCCCTCAACATGGCGATCTCCCTGACCATCGAGGGGGCCGGCGACCCGGCGGCGCTCGCGGGCAGGTGCAGGCTCGCCCTCCGGCGGACCATGATGCTCCTGGTCCCCGCGGTGACGGTGACGGCTCTGGCCGCCCCGCTCATCCTCCGGCTCGGCTGGGGGGAGTCCTACGCCGAGCACGGGGCGGACGTGCTCAGGCTGCTCGCGTTCGCCTCGATCCCGCACGCCGTCATCGAGATCTACCTGGGCGTGCTGCGCGCCCGCAGCCGCGTGCGGGCGCTGCTGCTGCTCCAGGCGCTGCTCTGCGTCCTGGTCGTGGGGCTGTCGTTCGTCTTCTTCCGCGCCCACGGCATCACCGGTGTGGGCCTCGGCACCCTCGCCGCCCAGGTGATCGTCGCCGCCGTCATCGCCCCCGGGCTGTTCCGGGTGCTGCGGACGGCCGGCGCACCGGGCACCGGACTCCCGCCGGACGCCGACCTCTCACCGGACAACGTCCCGACCCTGGTGATGATGACGGTCGACGCCCAGCCCACGGTCACCCGGCTCCGGGACGGATCCCCCTTCCCGGACGGCGGCCCCGCGCCACGGCCCCGGCACGCGCGGCCCGCGGCACCGGACCCGGGTGCGGGGCGCACCGCACCGGACCCGGGTGCGGGGCGCACCGCACCGGACCCGGGTGCGGGGCGCACCGCACCGGACCCGGGTGCGGGGCGCACCGGACCGCATCCCGGGCGCGCCGTACCGGCACCGCGCGCGCCCCGCCCGGTGCCGGGTCCGCGGACACGGCCCGCCGTGCCGTGGTGGGAGTGGACGCGCGCCCTGCTTCCGCCGCTGATCGCCGCCGAGGGCCTCGTGATCGTCGTGCTCACCGTGGCGGCGGGCGGGCGCTCGCCCGCCGTACCCGTGCCCGCGGTGACCCTGGCCGGCGCCGGGCTGGTGGCGATGGCGCTCCTGGCCGAACTCGTGATGCGCCACCGGACCTGGCTGCTGTGGGTGCAGCTGCTCACCGTGGCGCTGTGCCTGCACGGGACGGAGGCGCTGTCCGGCTCGACCGGCCGTGCCACCGCCGCCACCGCCGACGCAGTCGTGAGGGTGATGGCGACCGGCGAGGCCGGCCCCGGGGAGTGGCCGCTGGCCCTGCCCGCGTTCCTGGCCCGCGCGATGGGCCTGACCGACCCCACCCCGCTGCTCGTGTGGGCGCCGGTCGCCCTGGCCGTGGCGAGCCTGGCCCCCGCGCTGCTCGCCGCGCGGCTCGTGCACCACGACGAACGCGTCCGCTGGGCGCTGGCGCTCGCGGTGACGACGGTGCTCTGGCTCGCGCCCGCCGAGTCGGTCACGGCCTCCACCGCCTTCCTGCTCTGCCTGTGCGCGCTGGCCCTGGCGCCGGCCCGCGCGCCGCGCCGGACCGCTCCCGCGGCCGCCGAGGACGGGCGTCTGGAGACGGCGGCCTAGATGAGGACCACGACCGGCGACCCGCCCTCCGGCCCGGAGCCCGTCCCCGGGGGCCCGAGAGGGCCCGGGACCGCTCCGGCCTCCATGACCTCCCGAGTTCCCATGAGTTTCCCGAGTTCTAGGAAAGGACCTGCCGTGAACGACTGGCCGGCGATCACCGTGGTGATCCCGACCCGCAATCGCACCGGACTCCTCCAGGAGACGATCGACTCGATCCTCGGCCAGGACTATCCGGGCGACATCACCTGCGTCGCCGTCTTCGACCAGAGCCCCCCGGACGAGTCGTTCGCGACCTCCCGTCCCGGGCGGCGGGTCATGGTGACGCCCAACACGCGGCAGCCGGGGATCGCCGGCGCCCGCAACACCGGCGTGCTGCTCGACGACGGCGAACTGGTCGCCTTCTGCGACGACACCGACCTCTGGCTGCCGCACCGGCTCCGGTCCCAGGTGACGGCGCTCGGCGGCGGCCACTTCGCGACCTGCGGGATCGAGCTCTTCAACGACGAGGTGGCCTTCGCCAGGTCGGTGCCCACGCCGACGGTGACCCTGCAGGACCTGCTGCGCAAGCAGCTGCCCTCGATGCACCCCTCGACCTACCTGATGCGCCGCGACGCGCTCACCGGCGGCTTCGGCCTGGTCAGCGAGGAGCTGCCCGGCGGCTACGGCGAGGACTACGAGCTGCTGCTGCGGGCCGCCCGGTTCGGGCCGATCGTCAACGTGCCGGAGACGGGGGTCAGGGTCAGGCTGCACACGGCCTCGCACTTCTCCGTCGTCGAGTCCAGCGAGACGATCTCCACGGCGCTGCGCTGGATGCTGGAGCGCTATCCGGAGTTCACCGGGGCGCCGGGCGGCTACGCCCAGCTCGCCGGGAAGATCGCCTTCGCCGAGGCCGCGCTGGGCCGCTCCGCGCAGGCGCTGCGCTGGATCGGCAGGGCCGTACGGCGGCGCCCCTGGGAGCCGCGCGCCTACCTGGCGCTGGCCGTCACGGCGGGCATGCCCGCTCCGGCGATCGTGGGCCGCCTGCACCGGATGGGGCGCGGCATATGAAGATCGACGTCATCCGCCCCGGGGAGCTGGGCAAGGCCGAGATCGACGCGTGGCGCGAGATGCAGCACGCCACGCCGCGGCTGGGCAACCCCTTCCTCAGCCCGGAGTTCACGGTCGCGATGGGCGAGGTCTGCGCCGAGGCCCGGGTCGCGGTCGTCTCCGAGCAGGACGGGCCGGTCGGCTTCTTCCCGTTCGAGCGGCACCCCGGCGGCGTGGGCACCGCGCTGGGCGCCTGGGTCTCGCTCTGCCAGGGCGTGGTCCACGCGCCGGGCGCCGAGTTCGATGCCGAGGCCCTGCTGCGCGCCTGCGGGCTGCACGTGTGGGAGTTCGGCTGCATGGTCGACGGGCAGAAGTGGTTCCAGCCGTTCGAGGTGCTGCGCCAGGAGGCCGTGGTCCTCGACCTGGTGGACGGCTACGCCGCCTATCTCGACGGGCTGCGCGAGCGCTCCCCCAAGTTCCTCAAGTCCACCCTCTACAAGGAGCGCAAGCTCGGCCGCGACGCGGGCGAGCTGACCTTCGACTTCGCGGTCCGCGACGAGGAGCAGTTCCGGTTGCTGCGGAGTTGGAAGTCCGCGCAGTACCAGCGGATGGGCCGCCCCGACCGGTTCGGCAGGGCCTGGGTCGTGGAGCTCGCCGAGCGGCTGCACGCGATCGACACCCCCGACTTCGCCGGGCCGCTGTCCATGCTCTACTGCGACGGCAAACCGGTCGCGGGGCACTTCGGGCTGCGCTCGGACACGATCCTGATCGGCTGGTTCCCGGCCTACGACCCGGAGTTCGCCAAGTACTCCCCCGGCCTGATCCAGCACCTGAGGATGGCCGAGGCGGCCGCCGCCGCCGGGCTGCGCTCGATGGACCTGGGGATCGGGACCGGCTCGGAGTACAAGGACGCGCTGCGCAGCCGGGGCGAGCCGGTGAGCGAGGGGTGCGTGCGCCGCCGCTCGGCCGGCGCGGCGGCGTACTGGCTGCGCCGCACGCCGGTGCGCCGGGCCCGGCAGTTCATCCTGGACAGCCCCGCCCTGTACGGCGCGGCCGACCGGGCCATGAAGCGGTACGGGAACCTGCGGGCACGGTTGAAGACGCGATGAGCCGCACCCTCGAATCGATCATGAGTGAGCGGGTCGGGGCCGCGTGCCTGCACGTGCCCTCGGCCCGGTTCGGCCTCTACCTCGCCCTGCGGCACTGGTTCGGCGCCGGAGACCGGGTGCTGATCGCCCCGACCAACTGCGAGACCGTGCTGTTCATCGCGCTGGCCGCGGGCCTGCGGCCCGTCATGGCGCCCGTCTCGGCGGACGACGGCAACATCGACCCGGACCTGGTCGACTGGACCGGCCTGGCGGGCGTGCTCACCACCCACCTGTACGGCCAGCCCGACCGGGTGGTCCGGCTGCGCGCCGAGTGCGACCGCCGCGGCCTGGTCCTGATCGACGACGCCGCGCACGCCATGCTCACCACGGTGGACGGCCGACCGGCCGGCACGTTCGGCGCCGCCGGCGTGTTCAGCCTGGCCAAGCACGGCAGGGCCATGTCCGGCGGGTTCCTCACCGTGGAGGACCCCGGCGAGCTGCCCGCCCTGACCCGCATGCGCGACGGGCTCCTGCTCGACGGCGGCCCGCGCGCGCAGGTCCTCGGCGCGCTCCGCCCGATGCTGCGGGAGACGGTCTACCGGACCGGGCTGGTCCGGCCGATGTGGCGGGCGCTCAAGGCGCTCGGCGTGATCGAGTGGACGGGCCACCGCTGCGCTCCGCGCGAGGAGGAGCTGCTCGCGGCTTTGGAGGCGGTGGGGGACCCGGAGGCGCCGGGCGGGCTCGACGGGCTCGGCCACTGGCTCCGGATCGACCTGGACGACTGGCGGATGCGGCAGGGCGGGCTGCTCCGGGCCTACCAGCGCTCCCGCTTCCGGGTGGTCGACCGGGAGCGCGAGCGCCGGCTGGCCGGGGTGGAGCTGCTGCGCGGGCTGCCGTGGGCCGCGCGGGGCGTGGCCGGGTCGCCGCCGGCGCCGCTGCTCCGGGTGCCGCTGGTGGTCGAGGACCGCGACGGGGTCGTCGCCGCGCTGGAGCGGCACGGCGTGGTCCCGGGGTTCGTCTACGACCCGCCGCTGGACGACTATCTCGGCCTCGTGCCCGCCGGGCCGACCCCGGAGGCCGCGCGCTGGTGGACGCGGCACGTGCTCCCGGTGGACCCGTTGCGCGCGCGGCGCGTCGCCGTACTGCTGGACCGGCTGGGGGTGCGGCCGGCCGGCCCGCCCCCGCCCCGCTCTCCGGGCCCGCCCCCGGCTCCGTCCGCCCCCGCGGCCTCGACGGAGGAGACGGGCGCCCGGACGTGAACACCGAAGACAGCGCAGCGTGACCTTACGCTCACCATAGCCCACCCCCTTCATGATCCATGAGAGCTGATGAGTCAAGCAGAGCGCCCGGAGAGTGATCACCCCATGTCGGCTTCAGCCGGTCCGCTGGACCCACGCGTTCGGAGGACCACATGACCATGCCCGGCAGGGGGAGGCACGCCCGCCGCGACCGGGGGCTGCCCCCTTCCAAGTGGATTCCGATCTCGCTGGTGGCGGCCCTGGTGGCCGCCCTGGCCGTCACCGCCGTGGTCTACATGTACGCCTCCCCCGTCGAACGCAGTGCCGCGCCGCCCCCGCCGACCGTGCCGGGGGTCCGGCCGACCCCCACCTCCTGCGTGCCGACCTCCGACCTGGTGCCGCCGTGCGGGGCCTGGTGGGGGATGCACGTCCCGCCGGACCGGGAGCGCGGGCTGGTGGCCGACGTGACGGCGATGGAGTCGCAGATCGGCCGGAAACTCGACATCACCATCAGTTACCACGACATGTCCGAGACCGACGCGGGCCGCTTCTTCCGGGACGACGAGAGCGACCTCGCCGAGGAGCGCGTGCTGTTCCTCGGCTGGGAGTCGACGATCTGGGCCGGGAACGTGGACATCCCCTGGCACGCCATCGCGCGCGGGGAGCTCGACCGGGTCATCGACGCCCAGGCCGAGCGGGTCAAGGAGTACGGCAAGCCCGTTCTGATCGGCTTCGACGGGGAGAAGGACCGCGAGGAGAGCGGCCAGACCCCCGAGGAGTACATCGCGGCCTACAAGCGCATCGTCGACCGCTTCCGGCAGGCGGGCGCGGACAACGCGCTCTGGGTCTGGGGCGTCACCGGCTACTACCCGTTCCGCGACCGCTGGAAGCCGTACTACCCGGGCGACGACTACGTCGACTGGATCAGCTACGACCCCTACAACTTCGCCACCTGCCGCGGCGCGAAGTGGCAGAGCTTCGAGGAGACCGTGCAGCCCACCTACGAGTGGTTCCAGCAGAACGGCTTCGCCCACAAGCCGCTGATGCTGGCCGAGTACGGGACGGAGAGCGACTCCGCCGACCCCTCCGCGCGGGCCGACTGGTACCGCGGCATCCCGGCTGCGATGAAGCGGATGCCCAACCTCAAGGCGATCATCCAGTGGAACAACACCGACGCCGACGACTGCGACTTCTCGCTCACCGGTCCCGGCGTCCTGGAGGCGTTCGCGGAGGCGGGCAAGGATCCCTACTTCCGGCAGCCCCTCCCCTGACGGAGGGGCCGCGGAGCCGGGGCCGCGGAGCCGGACGCGCCCGGCGGAAGACGCGCGGCGGCACGGACGGACCAGGTCAAGGCCCTCTGTGGCCGTACGGCGGTGATACGGCGAAAGCGAAGCGACGCGGAGTAAAGTCGGCAACGATTAGCTCCCGTCGACTACCCAGGGAAGGGTGCGTGTGGAGGGCAAGCAGGCTGAAGAGGTGATCGACGAGGTGATCACCCGACCGATGAGGCGCCCGGCCTCCACCGCGGTCGAGCCCTCCGAGCCCTCCGAGCCCGGCGAGCCCGGAGCCGGGCCCGCGGCCGGGTCCACGGGTGAGCCCGCGGCCGAGTCCGTGACCGGACCCGCGGCCGAGCCCGGCGGGAGCCCGGCTGGGAGCGCACCTGACGGGAGGGCCCGGGATGACGGGCCCGCCGCGGAGCGCGGAACCGGACCCGACGACTCCGGCGGACTCGGCGTCTCCGGCGTCTCCGGCGTCTCCGGCGTCTCCGGCGTCTCCGGCGTCTCCGGCGTCTCCGGCGTCTCCGGCGGGGAGGACGTCCCGGAGACCGCGGACGAGGTCTCCGGGGACGGGATCTCCAGGGACGGGATCTCCGCGGAGACGATCACCGTCGCGCCGATCGGGCGGGGCGGCGTGAGCGACGGCGCGCCCACCGTCGCCTGGCGGGTGCCGGTCCCGAAGATCCCGGCCGCCCGCGGGGAGCCGGAGCTGGAGAAGACCGCGCCCGAGCAGGAGGAGACCCCGCCCGATGAGACGGTCGTCCCGTCGCTGTCGGTCGTCGTCGTCGCGGGCCCCGCGCAGTCGCGGTTCCGCCTGGCCGTGACGGTCAAGGCGCTGCGGGCCCAGGAGCCGGCCCCCGAGGAGATCGTCCTGGTCGTGGACCGCTCCCCCGAGCTGGCCGAGTGGGCCGAGGCCGAACTCTGCGGGACCGACGGGGCCGGGGAGATCACCGTGGTGCGGGAGCAGGAGGCCGCCGGCGCCGCCTCCGCCCGCAACCTGGGGCTGGCCCGCGTCCGGGGGGACGTCGTCGCCTTCCTCGACGGCGACTCCGCTCCCGAACCGGGTTGGTCGGCGGCGCTGCTGGAGCCGTACGCCGACCACGACGTGGTCGCGGTCCGCGGCCGGGTGGCGCTGCGCTGGAGCTCGGGCAGGCCCGACTGGTTCCCCGCCGAATTGGCCTGGGTGCTGGGGGTGCCGTTCACGGGTTCCCGCATCCAGCCGGACCGCGTCGACGACCTGTACGGCGGTGCCCTGTCGTTCCGCCGGGAGGCGCTGGCCGAGGCCGGCGGGTTCCCCGAGGAGCCCGACCAGCGCCCCGAGGAGATCTCCGCCGAGCCCGCGGGCGGTGTGAAGACCGAGCTCCGCTCCCGCCTGCTCGACCTGCGGCCCGGCGCGAAGCTGCTCCACGAGCCTTCGGCGGTGGTACGGCTGGACGTGCCCGAGCGGCGCTCCCGCCTGGCCTACTTCCTGGCCCGGTGCACCGCCGAGGGCCGGTCGCAGGCGGACGTGGGGCGTCGCACCAACGGGTGGGAAGGGCTCCTGGCCCACCTGGCACCGGTCCGGAACGGCCTGCCCCGGGCGGTGTTCCGCGCGGTCACCTTCACCGGGCCGGCGGACATCAAGGGGTGGAAGGCCCTGCTCGTGATGCTCCTGGGCATGGCGGCGGCCAACGTCGGCTACGTGAGCGGGAGGCTGCGCACGACGCGGGCCGACGGGACCCCTCGGGAGACGGGCCAGTGGACGTGGTTCCTCTCCCGGACGGCGCTGCCGGTCGCCACCGTGCTGTGGGGGCTCTCCCTGCGCGAGGTCGACCTCGACCGGATGACCGACCTGGGACTGATCACCGTCCTGCCCGTCCTGTTCTGGATCGCGGTCGCGGTCATGATCATCGGGTTCGTCGCGCTGCTCGGCGACCGGAAGGCCCTGGAGCTCTGGCACGCGGGCTACACCCTGGTGCTGATCGCGGTCCTGCACGCGACCCCCGCGCTGCTCTACCCCTCGCTGCGCTACTCCTGGGCGTGGAAGCACGTCTCCGTCATCGACTACCTGATCCGGCACGGCGCCACGGACCCGGAGCTCAGCCCGCTGGCCGCCTACCACCAGTGGCCGGGCTTCTTCTCGTTCTTCGCGATGATGACGGAGGCCGCCGGGCTGCCGGACGCCCTCGGCATCGCCGCGTGGGGGCCCGCCGTCTTCAACACCGCGATGCTGCTCCCGCTGCTGCTGCTGTTCCGCACGGTGACGCGCAACCGGCAGCTGGTGTGGGGCGCGGTCTGGGTCTACTTCTCCTGCTCCTGGGTGGGCCAGGACTACTTCTCGCCGCAGGCCACCACCCTGGTCCTCTACCTGACCGTGCTGGTCGTCGTGGTGCGGCGCTTCCGGCGCGGGCCGATCAGGGCGGGCGACGACCCCGAGGGGCTGGGTGCGGAGCCCCCGCCCGTCTCCGGAACGCGCAGGCGCCTGGTCTGGACGATCCTGCTGGCCCTCCCGATCGTGGCGATCGCCTCCTCCCACCAGCTGACGCCGCTCATGCTGGTGGCCGGGCTGGCCGCCCTGTCCGTACTGCGGCGCCACCGCAACCTGGGCATCCTGCTGTTCACCGGGTTCACCGTGCTGGTGTGGGACGCCGTGGCCGCCTGGCAGCTCCTGGAGGCCCGGTTCAGCGACATCGTGGAGTCGCTCGGCGACGCCGGCGGCAACCTGGACGACGGCCTCCTCTCCCTCGGCACCGCCGCCCCCGGACAGGTGATCGTCGCCTACGCCGACCGCGCGCTCTCCGCGGGGCTGTGGCTGCTCGCCGCCGGCGGCGCCCTGCTGCGCCGCCGCTGGCTCAGGCGGCCGGGCCTGCCCCTGCTGGTGATCGGGCTCAGCCCGCTGCTGTTCCTCGCCGCGGGGAGCTACGGCGGGGAGATCATGTTCCGCATCTACCTGTTCACGCTCCCGCTCAGCGCGTTCCTGGCCGCCGCGCTGTTCCTGCCCGCCCGCCGGGCCTTCGTCCGCGTCCTGATCCTGCCGCTGGTCCTCATGCTCATGGTCACGGGCTTCTTCTTCGGCAACTACGGCAAGGAGCAGTCCAACTACTTCACCCAGGACGAGGTCCGGCTCGTGCGCGCGGTGCACCGCGCGGCGCCGGAGGGGTCGCTCATCGTGGCGCCCACGTTCTTCCTGCCCGCCGCCTACGACTACTACGAGCGCTACCAGCACAGCTGGCTGGACGAGCTGCCCCGCTCGCGCGACGCCGCCCCCGGGATGCCGAAGTACGTGCCCACCCGGGTGGAGCTGGTGCAGGACCCGGTGCCGTCGCTCATCGGCCTCATGTCGAGCGTGCCGCCGGACGGCAAGGCCTACCTGGTGCTCAACCGCGCGCAGAAGGCCGCCATCGAGACGGCGGGCATCTTCCCGAAGGGCACGATCGACCGGCTGCGCCGGGGGGTCGAGGCGTCCGACCGGTTCCGGGTGCTCGTCCGCAACTCCGGGGGCGCCGTCTACGAACTGATTCCGAAGAGAGCGGCGGCGACCCCGTGACGGCGGGGCTCCGCGCTGGAGGCAACCGATGAACACCATACGCTGGCCGCTCCTGCTGCTCGCCTCCTCCGGCTGGCTGGCCCTGCTCACGACCGAGACTCCCGGCGGCGCTCCGCTGCGCGTCACCGTCACGGTGGTCTTCCTGCTCACCTGTCCGGGAGCCGCCGTGCTGGCGCTGTTCCGGCCGCTGCTGGCCCCGCGCGACCACACCGGGGACGCCATGGAGAGCATCGCGCTCACGGTGGCGCTCAGCGTCGCGCTGGGCATCCTGGTCAGCGAGGCGTTCTTCATGACGGGCGCGTTCACGGTGTACCGGGTGCTGACGGCGCTGGCCACCATCACCTCGCTCGCCGCCCTCGGCGTGCCGCTCACCGCGTACCGGGCCCGCCGGCGCGCGGCGCGCTCGCCGGAGGCCGCCTGAGACCGTCCGGCGCCGCGCCCCGCCCGGCACCGCCCCGGGGTCCGCGCCGTACGCGCCCCGCCCCGCCCCGGGTCCGCGCCGCCGTACCCCGTCCCGGACCGCCGCCCCGGGGTCCGCGCGGCGTGCGTACGGAGGGTCAGGCCGGGCGCTCGTCCAGCGCCCGGTGGGCCCGCGCGACCAGGACGGGGACGGAGGCGCCCAGGTCGCCGAAGCCCTCGCCGACCGTCTTGCCCTGGACGAAGCGCGCGTGGATGCCCTCCAGGATCACGGCGAGCTTGAAGTTGCCGAAGGCCAGATAGAAGTCCAGGTCGCTCAGGTCGGCCCCGGACACCTTCGCGTAGTGGGCAGCGAACCCCTTCGCGTCCAGGAAGCCGGGGGTGAGCGTGACGTCGCCCGCCACCGGGACGGAGGAGCGCGCGGCGTCACCGGGGTCGTGCCAGTAGGTCAGGGTGAGGCCGAGGTCGGCGACGGGGTCGCCCAGGGTGGACATCTCCCAGTCGACCACGGCCCGGATCTGCGGGTCCGCGCCGGGTGCCAGCCGTACCAGCGTGTTGTCCAGGCGGTAGTCGCCGTGCACGAGAGCGGCGGACGGCCGGTCGGGGAGGCGTTCGCGCAGGCGGGCGACGAGCTCGTCGTACTCGGGGAGCTCACGGGTCTTCGAGCGCTCCCACTGCTGTCCCCAGCGCTCCAGCTGGCGCGCCAGGTAGCCCTCCGGTCGGCCGAAGCCGCCCAGGCCGACCGCCTCGTAGTCGACGGCGTGGATCGCGGCGAGCACCTCGGCGAGCCGCTCCGACAGCGCCCTGGCCCGGGCCGGCGCCAGGTCGGCCTGACCGCGGGAGCGCAGGGCCTCGCCCTCGACGTGGGCCATCAGGTAGAAGGGGGCGCCGATCACGTCCTCGTCGGCGCAGAGGGCGACCGGCTCGGGCACCGGCACGGGGGTCGGCGCGAGCGCGGAGACGACCCGCCACTCCCTGCGCATGTCGTGGGCCGTGGGCAGGACGTGGCCGAGGGGCGGGCGGCGCAGGACCAGCCTGCGGCCCGGCGTCTCGACCCGGTACGTCAGGTTGGACCGGCCTCCCGAGATCAGCGCGATCTCGGTGGGCTCCCCCGCGTCGGGGACGTGGCGGGCCATCCACGCGACCAGGCGGGTCCGGTCGATGCCAGGGATGCTCATGGCCCACTATTAGAACGTTATTCTGCACCGTCCGCCAGTCCCGGCCCCAGCAACCGGGCCAGGATCGCGGCCCCGGCCCGCACCTGGGCGAGCGAGGCGGAGCCGTAACCGATCACCAGGCCGTGCCGGCCGGGCGGCCCGTGGTGGTGGCGGTCGGTGGTGTCGAGCAGGACGCCGCGGGCGCGGGCCGCCTCAACGAGGGGACCGACCCGGTGCTCCGGGAGCCCGACCATGACGTGCAGGCCCGCGGTGTCCCCCGTCACCCGGGAGCCGAGCGCCGCCACGAGCGCGGCCCGCCGCCGGGCGTACTCCAGCCGCATGCGGCGCAGGTGCCGGTCCAGGTCGCCCCGCTCCAGCAGTACGGCCACCGCCTGCTGGGCCGGGCCCCCGGTGCGGTCGGTCAGGTCCTCGCGGGTCCGGGCGACGGCGTCGAGCAGGCCGGGGGAGGCGACCAGCCAGCCGACCCCGATGTCCGGGGACAGGGACTTCGACAGGGTGCCGAGCAGCACCACCTGATCGGGGTCGAGGCCGTACAGGGCGGGCAGCGGGGCGACGTCGTAGCGGAACTCGGCGTCGTAGTCGTCCTCCACGACGAACGCGCCGCTGCGGCGGGCCCAGGCGAGCAGGCGCTCCCGGCGCGCGATGGGCAGGCGCCCGCCGAGCGGGTACTGGTGGGCGGGCGTGGTGTACAGCAGGCCGAGGTCCTCCGGCAGCCCGTCGACGAGCACCCCGTCGGCGTCCACCGGGCAGGGGACGATCTCGGCGCCCCGCGCCCGGAGGATCGTCCGCGCCCTGCGCCAGCCGGGGTCCTCGACGCCCGCCCGGTCGCCGGGGCGCAGGACGGTGGCCGCGAGCAGGTCGAGGCCGTTGCCGGTGCCGCGGGTGACCATGACGTTCTCCGGGCCCGCCGGGACGCCCCTGGTCCTGCGCAGGTGCACGGCCAGCGCCTCCCGCAGCCGCGGCAGGCCGTAGGGGTCGGGGTCGTCCCCCGGCGGCAGGTCGGCGGCCTGCCGCCACGCCCGCCGCCACGCCGCCTCGTCGTAGTCCCGCACCCACGGCCGTCCCGGCCGCAGATCGATCAGGGGCCCGCCGTCCGGAGCCGTCGCCGCGCCCGCGCGGCGCGTCACGGGCCTCCCCCGCGTCGCACCGGCCGGCTCCGCCGCGGGGCCCCCGGGTACGGCGGGCGCGGCGGACGACCCGCCCGGGACCGCGGCGGGGGCGGTTCCCGAGGTGCGGGCCGCCCCGGAGCCGTGCATGGGACCGGAGCCGTGCGCGGGACCGTGCCAGGAGAGGTCGAGGTCGGCCACGTAGGTGCCGGAGCCGTGGCGGCCCTCGATCCAGCCCTCGGCGTAGAGCTGCTGGTAGGCCTCGGTGACGACGGTGCGGCTGACGGCGAGCTGGCGGGCCAGCGCGCGGGTCGAGGGCAGCCGCTCACCGGGCTTGAGGGTCCCGCCGCGGATGGCGGCGCGCAACCGGTCGCCGAGCTGGACGGTGAGGGAAACCGGGGCGGCGCGGTCCACCGCGAGGGGCAGGTCGACGGGGATGGGGGGCAAAGTGGTCTCCCGGATCAGACGGGAAGTGGACGTGTTCCCGGTGTCCACTCCCTGTCTAGGTTAGGACCATGTCCTCACCCTCCTCGCCGCCCGCCCCGTCCTCACCCTCCTCGCCGCCCGCTCCATCCTCACCCTCCTCGCCCTCCGCCCCGTCCTCACCCTCCTCAGCGCTCTCGCCGCCCTCCGCCCCGTCCTCGGCGTCCTCGCCGCCCGCACCGTCCGTCCCGCCGCTCTCGGCGACCCCCCGCACCGTCCTCGGCCGTTCGCGGGAGCGGGCCCGCACCGACCGCGCCGACCTGTACGCCGTGCTGGACGCCGGGCTCATCTGCCACCTGGGCGTGGTGGCCCGTGGCGTCCCGATGGTGGTGCCCACCGGCTACGGCCGCATCGGCGACACCCTCTACCTGCACGGTTCCACCGGCGCCACCTCCCTGCGGGCCGGCGGAGGCGGAGGCGAGGTCTGCGTCACCGTCACCCACCTGGACGGCATCGTGCTGGCCCGGTCGGCCTTCCACCACTCCGTCAACTACCGCTCGGCCATGGTCTACGGCACCCCCCGCCTCGTGACCGACCCCGACGAGCACCTGGCCGGGCTGCGCGCGATCACCGAGCAGCTCGCTCCCGGCCAGTGGGACGCCGTGCGCCCGCCGACCCGCAAGGAGCTCGCCGCGACGGCCGTGCTCGCCCTCTCCCTCGCCGAGGCCTCGGTGAAGATCCGGCAGGGGCCGCCGGTCGACGACGAGGAGGACTACGGGCTGCCGATCTGGGCCGGGGTCCTGCCGCTCCGCACGACGTGGGGCGAGCCCGAGCCGGACCCCGCCCTGACGGCGGACCTGCCCGTACCCGGACATATCGCCTCGCGAAACATAACCATCGGGTAAGGCTGTTCCGGCAAACCGGATACCCGGCCCAGACGTCTCATCAGAGGATCATCGAAGGAGCCTCACCCCGAACCCACTGGAGAGCGTCATGGCCGCCGGCGGATGGAGCGTGCCCGGCTACACCGAGCTGCGCGAGCTCGGCGCGGGCGGTGGAGGCCGGGTGGTGCTCGCCCGGCACGACGAGTCGGGCGTGCACGTCGCGATCAAGTACCTGTCGGAGTCCCTCCGGGACGACCCCGGCTTCCTCGCCCGGTTCCGCGACGAGGCGCGGCTCCTGGTGGAGCTGGCCGACCCCAACGTGACCCGGCTCTACGAGTACGTCGAGGAGGCCGGGAACGCCGCGATCGTGATGGAGGCCGTCGACGCGGTCTCCCTGCGCGAGCTGCTGCGCGAGCACGGCGCGACCGGCCCCGAGGCCGCCCTCGTCGTGCTCAAGGGCTCGCTGCTGGGACTGGCCGCGGCGCACGGGAGCGGCTTGGTGCACCGGGACTACAAGCCGGAGAACGTCCTCGTCCAGGCGGACGGCGCCAGCAAGCTGGTGGACTTCGGCATCGCCGTGCGCGCCGGGCAGGCGGACGCTCCCGCGGGAACGCCGCCGTACATGGCGCCCGAGCAGTGGACCGGCGCGCCCGCCTCGCCCGCCACCGACGTCTACGCCGCCACCGTGGTGTTCTTCGAGTGCCTGACCGGGCGCCGGCCGTACCGGGCGGGTGACCGGGCCGTGCTGATGCACCAGCACGCGCACGCGCCGATCCCGGTGGAGGAGGTGCCCGGGCCCGTCCGGGACCTGGTCGCCCGGGGCATGGCCAAGGACCCGTGTGACCGGCCGGTCTCCTCCGCGGGGTTCGTGGCCGAACTGGAGGCCGTGGCGACGGCGGCGTACGGACCCGACTGGGAGGAGCGGGGACGGTCTCGGCTGGCCGCCCTGGCGGCGCTGCTCCCGCTGCTGTTCCGGCTCCGCGCGCCCGGCTCGGAGGGCGGGACCGCCCTGTTCCAGAGCACGCTGTTCCGCACCGTGCTGGGCGCGTTGCGCGGCAGGTCGGCGGGGGTCGCGGTCGGTGCCGGGCTGGTCCTGGCCGCCGGCGGCGTCAGCGTCTACGTGCTGGCCGCCGACCGGGCTCCGGAACCGCAGCGGATCGACGTCGTGGCCGCCGCGCCGCCGTCCGGCGCTCCGGGTTCACCCGGCCCGGAGAGCCTCTCCCCTCCCCCCACCTCCGGCGCCCCGACCGCCCCCGGGAGCCCTTCTGGAGAGCCCGCGACACCACCCGGCCTGACGACACCGCCCGGGACCGGGGAGCCGTCCTCCGCCGGACCGTCGAGCCCGCCCGCGGCCACCGCCCCCGCCGGCGGCCCCACGACCGCTCCCACGACCGCGCCGGCCCCGGGTCCCACCGCCACCGCCACTCTCAACCCGACCCCGACCCCGACCCCGACCCCGACCGCCACGCCCACGCCCACGCCGACCCTCACACCCACGCCGACCCCGACCGCCACGCCCACCGCGGCTCCGAGGCCGCTGGTCCGGCGGGTGGACGTGGCGCGGGCCGCACTCGACGCCAGGGGCGCGGCCGTCGCCTCGGTCACCGTGGGCGCCGCGAACACCCGGCAGGTGCGGCTGCGCGTCGCCTTCCGGGTGGGCCGGAGCGTCCAGCAGACGACGGTGGCCCTGGCCGGGGCGACGGACTACACCCGGACGGTCAGGTTCTCCTTCCCGAAGGTGCCCTGCGGGTCGGGATGGAGCGTCGTGGCGACCGGGCTGCCGTCGGGGCGTTCCGACAGCGCGAGCGGCAGGACCGCCCCGTGCGCCCGGCCCACCCCGACCGCCGAACCCACCCCGACGCGGCGGCCCACCACCGACCGCACGACGCCCACGGCTGACCGCACGACGCCCGGGACCACGCAGAAGCAGACGGCCAAGGCCACGGTGAAGCCCACGGTCCGGATCACGGTGAAGCCGACGCTCAAGGCGCCCACGACCCGGAAGCCGTCGCCTAAGCCGCCCGCGCCGGCCCGGACGGTCCCGCCCCGCACGAAGAGCACCGCGCCGTCCACGGAGGCCGGGACGGGGCCCGACCGGATCGGATGACCGCCGGTCACTCCACTCTTATGAGATGAATTCGTGATTTATCAGCGCAGCGCGCTGTTTGATGGCTAAGCTACGGTCCGTTCTTTTACGGGTGGGGGTCCCGGCAACGGAGGAGACCGTTATGTACGGCATGCCATCGGCTTGGCGTGTCCCTGGTTACACGGAGATCCGCGAGCTGGGCGCCGGCGCCGCCGGGCGCGTGGTGATGGCCCGGCACGACGCCGAGGGCACGCTGGTCGCGATCAAGTATCTGTCCGACGAGCTCCGCGGCGACGCGGGCTTCGCCGCGCGCTTCCGGCACGAGGCACGGCTGCTCCACCGGCTGAACGGCTCGCACGCCGTCCGGCTGTACGACTACGTGGAGACCAGCGAGGGCGCGGCCATCGTCATGGAGCTCGTGGACGGCGTGTCCCTGCGCGCCATCCTCCGCTCCGAGGGACCGACCGGTCCCGAGGCCGCGCTCGTGGTGCTCAGGGGCTCGCTGCTGGGCCTCGCCGCCGCGCACCGGGCGGGGATCGTGCACCGCGACTTCAAGCCCGAGAACGTCATGGTCGACGCCGGCGGGACGAGCAAGCTGGTCGACTTCGGCATCGCGCTCCCCACCGGCGACGGCGGCGCGCCCGCGGGAACGCCGCCGTACATGGCGCCCGAGCAGTGGGGCGGCGCGCCCGCCTCGCCCGCCACCGACGTCTACGCCGCCACCGTGGTGTTCTTCGAGTGCCTGACGGGCGCCCGGCCCTTCCGCGCGCAGACCGTCGCCGCACTGGCCCGGCAGCACCAGACCCTCGAGCCTCCCGTGGACGAGGTCCCGCCCGCCCTGCAGGGGCTGGTGGAACGCGGCCTGGCCAAGAACCCCGCCGACCGGCCGCCGACCGCCGCCGCCTTCGTCACCGAGCTGGAGGCGGTCGCCGTCGACGCCTACGGGCCGGACTGGCAGGAGCGCGGGCGCCGGCGCCTGTCCGGGCTCGCGGGGCTGCTGGCGAGCCTGTTCCCCGACCAGCCGGAGACCCCGGAGACCGGCACCTCCCTGGCGGAGACCGACCTCGGCGGCGGTGACGAGTCCCTGCTCGGCAGACTGGGCGTCAAGATCGCGATCGGCGTCGCGTGCATCGCGGTGATCACCGGGGTGGCCGTCGTGCTGGTCGGTTCCGGAGACGACCCCGTGCTGCAGTCGCAGAGCTCGGTCACCGCTCCGAGCGACTCCCCGTCCGACCCCGTCGAGTCCCCGGAGGAGGAGCCCGAGGAGCCGGCGGAGCCGGAGGAACCGGAGGACGGGCCCGAGGCGACGCCGACCCCCACCCCGGCCGGGACCACCGCTCCTCCGTCGGCCGCGCCCAGCACCGCCCCCGCCGCCCCCTCCTCGGCCGCACCCAGCCGCACCCCCTCCGTGACGCCCACCAGGAAGCCCGCACCGGCGACGACGAGACCGGCCGCCCCCGCCGAGGAGGAGCAGGACGAGGGCTCCGAGCCCGGCGGACCGGAATCCGTCTCCGCCGACAGACCGACGCGGACGCGGTCCGCGCCGCCGCCACCGGCGACGACCGCGCCGCCCCGGACCTCCGCCCCCTCCACCCCGCCCCCGGCCTCTTCGGAGCCGACGCCCAGCGAGGGCGGTTCCGCCCCGGTCACCGCCTCGCCCGTCGTGCTAGAGACGCCGCGCTGACCTTCCCCGTGCCCCGTCGCACGGCACCCGTCCCGGAACCGGTGACGGGTGCCGTGCGTTCCGTCCACACTGATGGGGGGCGGTGGGAGAACGGGACTGCATCGGAGACGACGGCGGAACGGAAACGATCTTGAGCGACGGGCAGATGGAACTCGCCGGACACCGGCTGACCGGCCGGACGTGGATCGGCGAACTGGGGACGTGGTACTCGGCGGTGGCCCCGGGCGGCCGGCCGGCGAGCGCGCTCAGGTTCGACGCCCGGCCGTTCACCGACCCGGCGGCACGGGACCGGCTGGTCGCGGCCGTGGTCGCCGACCGCAGGCTCCTCCAGGACGGTCTGACGGGGCTGGTCCCGGTCACCGATCTGATCACCGCGCGGGACGAGATCTGGCTGCTCACCGGGGAACCGGTCAGTCCGACCGTGACCGATCTGCTGACCCGGCCGCCCGGCGGTCCGCGGCCCGGCGCGAGCGAGGCGGCCACCGTACTGGCGGAGACCGCACAGACGCTGCTGGCCGTCCACACCGCGGGGCTGGCCCACGGCGCGGTGCATCCCGGCACCGTGGTGATCGCCCCGGGCGGATCGGTGCTGCTGGCCGAGCGCGGCCTGGCCGACGCCCTGCACGGGCGGCCCTCCGTCCCGGACAGGGACGTCGCGGCCTGGGCCTCGCTCGCCCGCGGTCTGGCGGCGAACTGGGCCGTGGACGCCCCCCGGGCGGCCGGATTGT
The DNA here is from genome assembly GCF_015711595.1 of Planomonospora sp. ID91781. Lineage (NCBI taxonomy): Bacteria > Bacillati > Actinomycetota > Actinomycetes > Streptosporangiales > Streptosporangiaceae > Planomonospora > Planomonospora sp. ID91781. Next base: position 143,416 of record NZ_JABTEY010000003.1, read on the forward strand.
TCGAGCGGGTCGCGGTGACCGCCACCACCCACGGCCTCGCGGCGGCCCGCGACGCCCTGCTCACCGGTCGTGACCTGCTCCCCTCGGGGTTCCCCGCCCGCGACCGGCTGACGGAGACCGCGCACCGGTGGTCCGTGCACGACGAGCCCACCCGGGCGGCGCATCCGGCTCCGGCTCCGGCCCCGCTCCAGGCCGGCCGGGACGAGGAGGAGGCCGTCACGCTGCTCCAGGTTCCGGAGGGTGGCGGCCGTACCGGAGCCGCCGTGCGGTTCGGTCCCGGAGTGCCGGCGGAGACGGCCGCCGCGCAGATCTGGCGGGAGGGAAAGAGCGGACAGGCCACCGTGCTCGGCTCCGGCGGGGAGCGGGCGCCCCGGCCGTCCCGGCCCTCCGCCCGGCGATACCGTACGGCGCTCTCCGCGGCGGTCCTCGCGCTGATGGTCGCGGGAGCGGTGGTGGTCTGGCTGCTGCGGGGCCCGTCCGTTCCCCTGGCGGTGACCGGGGTGGAGGTGCGGGCGCCGAAGCAGACGCAGCGGTGCGGCGAGACCATCACCGTCCGGGGCGTGCTCACCACGAACGGCTCCCCGGGAGAGGTCCGCTACCGGTGGAGGCAGAGCGACAAGAAGGACGAGCCGATCGAGCAGGCCCAGCGGGTGGCGGCCGGGAAGACCGAATACGTGGTTCCCATGCACTGGCGTGTGAAGGGCAAGGGGAGCTTCAGGGGAACGGCCACCCTGGAGGTCGTCTCGCCGGTTCCGGACGGTTCGAAGATCTCCGACAAGGCGAGCATCACCTACAGATGCTGACGGAGCATCCCAAGGTCCACAATGCACTGCATACCGGATTCTTACTACTCTGACCACTATGACCACGCAGACCCCCGCCGGCTGGTACCCCGATCCCTACGGTTCACCGCAGCTGCGGTGGTGGGACGGCAGCCAGTGGACCGACGCCACGCACCCGCTCGACTCGCCGCCCGCCGGGCAGGCCGGGCTCTCGGCGCCGCAGGGACCCCGTCAGGGACAGCCGGGAGCCCAGGGACACCCGGCGGGTCCGTCCCCGGAAGGGGCGGCGCAGAGCGGCATGACGGTTCAGATGGAGCAGCCCCAGTGGAGCTCCGCCCCCGATGCCACCCTCCGGATGCCCCCCGCGGAGCAGGAGGGCGCGGCGCCCGCCGCACCGTACGGAGGACCGGCGCCCGCCGCACCCTATGGCGCACCCGCCCCGGCCGGGCCCTACGGGGGACCCCCTCCCACCGGACCGTACGGCGCACCCGCTCCCGCCGGACCGTACGGCGCACCCGCTCCCGCCGGACCGTACGGCGCACCCGCTCCCGCCGGATCGTACGGCGCACCCGCCCCGGCCGGGCCCTACGGGGGACCCGCCGCACCCTACGGCGGAGGACCCGCCGCTCCGGCGGCCGGACCCTACGGCGGGCCCGGCGGGCCTTACGGCGCGCCTCCCGGACCGCAGCCGGGCGGGAAGAGCCCGTGGCCCTGGATCCTCGGCGGCGGCGGGGTGGTCGTCCTGATCATCGGGGTCGTGGTCGCCGCCATGTTCCTGATCGATGCGGACGGCAGGCCGGCCGCGAGCGGCTTCACCCCCCCGCCCGTGCCGACCGTGACGCAGGAGCCCACTCCCGAGTCGACGCCCGAGCCCTCGCCGACCCAGGAGAGTCCTTCCGGTGACATGCCCCAGCCGGAGAACGGGCGCATCACCGACCCTGTGACCGGTCTGTCCTACGAGTTCCCCGGCGACAAGTGGCAGGTGCCCACCGGAAACCCCTCGGGTGCGCTCGGCTTCACCTGGACCAGCGCGGTGGAGACCACGTCCCACGAGAACTACGACGGCCAGGGCCACAGTTGGCTCGGCACCATTTACAGCGCGGAACTTCCCGCCCGGTACGCCTACGACGGGCCGAAGAGCATGGACTCCGTCACGGCGCAGATCATGCTGGGGCTGGAGCCGATCTTCTACAGCCCCGAGCACCGGCGCGAGCCCGTCGATCGCAAGGCCATCAAGGTCAGCGGCAGGGACGCCTGGCTGGTCTCGTTCGACCTGGACTTCACCGAGCTCTCGGAGAAGAACGGGTGGAAGTGGAAGAAGGAGCGGGCCACCCTCGTGCTCGTGGACCGGGGGGAGGGCAAGCGCCCCGCGCTGCTGTACATGTCCATCCCGGACAACCTCGACACCTCGGTGACCGACCGGCTGCTCAAGTCGCTCGAACTCTCCTGACCCGGGGGCACTACGCTGAAGGTTATGAGTGACCTGCTGGTCTGGATCGACTGTGAGATGACCGGGCTCGACCTCGGCCGTGACGCCCTCGTCGAGGTGGCCTGCGTGGTCACCGACGGCGAGCTCAACCAGCTGGACGAGGGCGTCGACGTGGTCATCAAGCCCCCGCCCGAGTCGCTGGAGCAGATGTCGGAGGTGGTGCGGGAGATGCACACCGCCTCGGGCCTGCTGGACGTGCTGGGCGGGGGTGTCACGCTGGCCGAGGCCGAGGCGCTCGTCCTCGACTACATCAAGGGCCACGTGCCGGAGCCGAAGAAGGCACCGCTGTGCGGCAACTCCATCGCCACGGACAGATCCTTCATCGCGCGGGACATGCCCCTGGTGGACGCCTTCCTGCACTACCGGATGATCGACGTCTCCTCGGTGAAGGAGCTCGCCCGGCGGTGGTACCCGCGGGTCTACTTCGCCTCCCCGGAGAAGCAGGGCGGCCATCGGGCGCTGGCCGACATCGTCGAGAGCATCCGCGAGCTCCGCTACTACCGCGCGGCGGTCTTCGTGCCCCAGCCCGGGCCCGACTCCGCCACCGCCCGCGAACTCGCCGAGAGCGTCTCCACCCCGCCCTCCGCCTCCACCTGAGCCGCGGCGCGCAGCGTCGCCGTGAAACCCGCGAGGGGGCTCCGTCGTCTGGACTGAGGAGCGCGCGCAGCCCGCGAGGGGGCTCCGTCGTCTGGACTGAGGAGCGCGCGCAGCGAAGCGAGCACGCGACGAGGGAAGACGGCGGTTACCGGCCCCCGAGCCGCGACGCGCAGCGCCGCCGCAAAACAGGGTGCGTGACGACTCCCAAAGACCGCTACACTTTTCATGTGCTGCCGCCGCGAGGCGACGGACATGGTGGGCGTAGCTCAGTTGGCAGAGCGCCAGGTTGTGGTCCTGGATGCCGGGGGTTCAAGTCCCCTCGCTCACCCCAGGTGAACGGCCGGTCCTTCGGGACCGGCCGTTCTGCATTTCCCCCAAGGATTCAACTTCCCCACCAAAGAGGGACATCACGGGTTATGCTCGCTGCTACTGCTGCGCCGTAAGACCGGGGGCCTCGGCGACCTGACCGTGTTGCTTCCGCGGAGGCGGGATGAGAGTCGACGATGCAAGGTTCAACGCCGAACCCGGAGTCGTGACGGGCTTGAGCAGGCGCGAGGCCGAGGTCATGGAGCTGATCGCGGACGGTCACTCCAACGGCCAGATCGCCCGTCACCTGTTCCTCAGCGAGAAGACCGTCAAGAACCACGTGAACCGGATCTACGCCAAGCTCGGCGCGGACTCGCGGGTGACCGCGATCGGCCTCTGGCGGGGACGGAAGGCTCCCGGCGCGCCGTCCCGCCGTGAACCCGGAGAGGACCCGCCCCGGTAGCCTCGCCGCCGCTCCGGAGACGGACCGGGCCGCCCGGGTGGAGGGCGGGGGCCGTACCGACGGGCCGAGGCGGGCGGCTAGCGGACCGGGTCCAGGACCCGGGCGATGGCGGCCGCGCCCTCCTGGAGTTCCTCCCTGGTCACCGAGAGAGCGGGGCGGAGCCGTACCGACCGCTCGCCGCAGGGCAGCACGAGCACCCCCTCGTCCTCCCGCAGACGGGCCACCGCCCGGTCCCGGTCCGCTCCCGAGGGCAGGTCGAAGGCGCACATCAGGCCCCGTCCCCGGGCGTTCCCGACCCGCTCGGGGAACTTCGCCTGGATCTTCAGGAGCATCGCCAGGAGTTCCTCTCCCAGCTCTCCGGCCCGCGGGATCAGGCCGTCACGCTCGACGATCTCCAGGATGCGGCGGGAGCGGACCATGTCCACCAGCCCGCCGCCCCAGGTGGAGTTGATCCGGCCGCTGACCCGGAACACGTTGTCCGGCACGAGGTCCACCCTGCGGCCCGCCATCACCCCGCCGACCTGGACCTTCTTGGCGAAGGCGACCACGTCGGGGCGCAGGCCGAGCTGCTGGTAGGCCCAGGGGGTGCCGGTGGTGCCGCCCCCGGTCTGCACCTCGTCCAGGACGAACAGCGCGTCGTGGGCGTGGCAGAGCCGTTCCATCGCCTGGAGGAACTCGGCGCGCATGTGGTTGTCGCCGCCCTCGCCCTGGATCGGCTCGGCGATGAAGCAGGCGATGTCGTGCGGGTGCCGTTCGAACGCGGCCCGCGCCTGCGCCAGCGCCCGCTCCTCGGCGGCCTCGACGTCGCCGAAGTGGACGGCGGGCACGTCGATGCGGGGCCAGCCGAACGTCGGGAACCGGTCGGTCTTGACCGGGTCGGTGTTGGTCAGCGAGAGGGTGTAGCCGCTGCGGCCGTGGAAGGCCCGGGTGAGGTGGAGCACCTTCGTGCCGAGTCCGGCGGGCCGGCCGTTCGCCTCGTTGTGCCGCGACTTCCAGTCGAAGGCGCACTTCAGCGCGTTCTCCACGGCCAGCGCGCCGCCCTCGACGAAGAACAGGTGGGGCAGCTCGGGATCGCCGAGCACGCGGGTGAAGGTCTCGGCGAAGTCGGCGAGGTGGGCGGTGTAGAGGTCGGAGTTGGCGGGTTTGTTCGCGGCGACCCGGCCGAGCAGCGCGAGGAACTCCGGATCGTCGCCGAACGGGTTCACGCCGAGCGGCGCGGACGCGAAGAAGGTGTAGAAGTCCAGGTAGGAGCGGCCGGTCCGGGCGTCGACGAGCCGGGATCCGCGGCTCCGTTCGAGATCGAGAACCAGCCGGTAACCGTCCACGAGCAGGTGGCGAGCGAGGCGGCCGTGCACGTCCATGTCCCCTCCACGGTGAGCTGGACAGATGATTCCCCCGCGTTGATCCTCTTACTTGAAGATATTACGTAATATCCCTGATATTTGTGAAGATTATGCGGTGACCGTCCAGTGACACCGGCGACCTCCGCGACCCCGGCGGGGAGGACCTCACCTCCGCCCGGGGCGCCGGGTTATGGTTCCCTCGGAGAGCCCGTCCGTCCAGGAGGAGTGCCCGGTGTCCCTTCGCGAATCCGCCGCCGACATGCGGGACGAACTGGTCCGTCTCCGCCACGACCTGCACCGGGAGCCCGAGCTCGGCCTCGACCTGCCCCGGACCCAGGAGAAGGTGCTGACCGCGCTGTCGGGCCTCCCCCTGGAGGTACGGCTCGGCGAGGGGCTGAGCTCGGTCACCGCGGTCCTCCGGGGCGACCGGCCCGGCCCCACCGTGCTGCTCCGCGGCGACATGGACGCCCTGCCGGTCTCCGAGCGCGGCAGTGCGGAGGAGGTCTCCCGGCTGGACGGGCGGATGCACGCCTGCGGCCACGACCTGCACACCACCATGCTCGCCGGGGCCGCCCACCTGCTCTCGGCCCGGCGCGACCGGCTCGCCGGGAACGTGGTCTTCATGTTCCAGCCGGGCGAGGAGGGGCACCGGGGCGCGAAGATCATGATCGATGAGGGCGTGCTCGACGCGTCCGGCGAGTGGCCGGTCGCCGCCTACGCCCTGCACGTGATCAGCTCGGTGCTCCCGAACGGCCTCTTCCTCACCAGGACCGGGCCGATCATGGCGGCCGCCGACCGGCTCGTCGTGACCGTGCGCGGCGCCGGAGGGCACGGCTCGGCACCGCACCTGGCCAGGGACCCGATCCCCGCCGCGTGCGAGATGGTCCTGGCGCTCCAGTCGATGGTGACGCGGGGCTTCGACGTGTTCGACCCGGTGGTGGTCACCGTCGGCTCCTTCCACGCGGGCACGGTCGACAACGTGATCCCCGAGGAGGCCAGGTTCGAGGCGACGATCCGGTCGTTCTCCGCCGCCTCCCACGAGCGGGTCCGGGAGCGGGCGGTCGCCCTCGTCGGAGGCATCGCCGCGGCGCACGGGCTCGAGGTGGAGACCGACTTCGAGATGGGCTACCCGGTCACGGTCAACGACCGTGCCGAGGCCGACTTCGTCGGCGAGACCGTCCGCGAGGTCTACGGCGAGGAGCGGTTCGTCCGGGCGCCGCAGCCGTTCACCGGCGCGGAGGACTTCTCCTACGTGTGCGACCGGATCCCGTCGGCGTTCGTGGCCCTCGGCGCGTGCCCGCCCGACCTCGACCCGCGCAGGGCCGCCTACAACCACTCCCCCGAGGCCCGCTTCGACGACGGGGTCCTGACCGACGGCGCCGCCCTCTACGCCGAGCTCGCCGCCCGCCGCCTCGGCCTGGCCGCGGGCTGACCGCCGCCGGAGGGCCTGCCGGGATGTGCGGACCCGCCGCCGGAAGGCCTGCCGGGCCCGGAAGGCCTCTCTCCGCTCCGGAACGCGGCAGGCCGGGCACGGAGCCGGACGGGCGCGGCTCAGCCGGCGGGGGTGATACGGATGCCCACGGTGCCCGCGCCACCCCTGCGGAGCCTGCTGCCGAGGATGACCAGCCGGGCCTGCAGACCGTACTTCCGCGTCAGCAGATCTCGCACCCGCTCGGTCTCCTCGGCGGACATGATCTCCGCCCGGCCCCCGACCTCTTCGCCCCGCGCGTTCCCCCGCACGTCGCACGCCCTGACCACGACCTCCGGGTTGTTGCGGATCCGCTTGACCTTGCCCGCCGAGACCGGCGTCCAGATCACCAGGGCCTCACCGTCGGGAGCCGCCCAGACCGGCGTGGCGACCGCCGCGCCGTTCCTGCGGTAGGTCGTCACGGAGACGTACGGCTCGGCGGCCAGCTCCCGGATGCTCGTCATGGCCGGAATCCTAGGCCGCGGCGGCGCCGTACCGCCCCGCGGACACGCCCCGGCCACGCCCCGGCCGACTGAAGGTCCTCCGTACGGCGGGGCTGATCGACTGCGAGCGGCGCGGCACGCGGGTCCACTACCGGATCGTCCCCGAGACGGTGAACCGGCTCGGCGCCCTGTTCACGCCGCCGGCCGAGCCCGCGCACATCGAGACGGCGTTCCCCGCCGGTAGACCCGGCGCGACCTGGGCATGGACAGGTGGGTACGGATGCTCGGGCACGGATGAGCGCCGACGAGCACAGACCAGCACGACTCGGAACGGACGACCTCGAAGCGAGTCGCCGGAAGACTTTGGACGCGTTGCGGATGCCGAAGACACCGATACCGGCCGACGAGGCCGAGCGGCTGCGGGAGATGGACGACCTGCAGGTGCTGAACCCCGCCCTCGAGCCCGAGCTCCAGGCCATCGCCACGCTGGCCGCGCGCATCTGCGGGGTCCCCATCGCGCTGGTCAACCTGGTGGGCGGGGAGCGGCAGTACTTCAAGGGCCGTGCGGGCATCGCGCTGAGCGGCGTGGACCGTGACAGCGGGTTCTGCCCGTACACCGTCTTCGAACGAGAGCTGCTGGAGGTGACCGACGCGCTGACCGACCCGCGCTTCCAGGAGGACCCCCTGGTCGCCGGCGAACCGCACGTGCGCTACTACGTCGGCGTGCCGATGCTCAGCAGCCGGGGCCATGCTCTCGGCACCGTCTGCCTGTTCGACCACCGGCCGCGCCAGTTGACGCCCGAGCAGCACCAGGTCCTGCGCGTCCTGGCGGCCAACGCCACCATGCTGCTGGAGTTGCGGGGCCACGCCCGGGAGTCGGAGCGGGTCACCCGGAGCCTGCGCGAGGTGCAGGAGCTCAAGGCGCAGTTCCTGCGCACGATCAACCACGAGCTGCGCACCCCGATGACCTCGATCCGCAGCTACCTGCACCTGCTGGAGGAGGACGAAGGACTGGACGAGCGCACCCGGGACAGGTTCCTGCAGGTCGTCGAGCGCAACACCACGCACCTGATGGACCTGCTGGACGAGTTGCTGCTGCTGGCCAGCCTCAACGCCGGGACCGCCGCGTTCACCCCGGCGCGGGCGGACCTGGCCGACATCGCCCGGCGCGCGGTCGACGCCGTCTCCCGGGAGGCCGAGGACAGGGAGCACTCCCTGCGCCTGCACGCTCCCGCCGGGGCGCAGGTGCGGGTCGACGCCGAGCGGCTGGAGCACGCCCTGCGGCACGTGCTGGGCAACGCGATCAAGTTCACCCCGCCCGGCGGCTCCATCGACGTCGCCGTCAGCCGCGACCCCGTGCCCACGCTGGAGATCCGCGACACCGGGATCGCCGTCGGGATGGAGGACCTGGAGCACGTCTTCGAGGACTTCTACCGCGCCTCGAACGCCGAGGAGCAGGCCATCGCCGGTCTGGGCATCGGCCTGGCCGTCACCTCGAAGATCGTCCGGTGGCACGGGGGCGCCGCGCGGATGGAGAACGAGGAGCACGGAGGCATCCACGTCACCCTCACCCTTCCCGTCCCCACACCCCGCACGGCTCAGGACGCCCCGTAGACCACCAGGGAGACCGCGATGTACTGCACCAGGTAGGCGGCGAGGGTGAAGGCATGGAAGACCTCGTGGAACCCGAACCAGCGGGGCGAGGGGTCGGGTCGGCGCAGGCCGTACACGACGCCGCCGGCGGTGTAGAGGACGCCGCCGACGAAGATCAGCGCCACCGCGGCCACGCCCGCGCCCTCCGCGAGCTGGGGCAGCACGAAGACGGCCGTCCAGCCGAGGGCGATGTAGAGGGCCGTGGACAGCCAGCGGGGCGCGCGGGTCCACAGCACCCGGAACAGCACGCCCGCGATCGCGCCGGCCCAGACCACGGACAGGACCACCACGCGGGCGGAGCCGTCCAGCGCGAGCAGCGCGAACGGGGTGTAGGTGCCCGCGATGATCAGATAGATGTTGGCGTGGTCGAGCCGGCGCAACACCTCTTCCAGGCGCGGTGAGAGCGTGCCGCGGTGGTACGTCGCCGAGATGCCGAACAGCAGGCCCGAGGTGATCGCGTAGATCACGGCGGCGAGCCGCGCCTGCAGGGTCGGCCCCAGTGCCACCAGGACGAAACCGGCGACGAGCGTGACGGGCAGCGCCCCGGCGTGCAGCCATCCGCGGAGCCGCGGCTTGATCGACTCCGGGAGCGACGTCTTCTCAGAAGCGGTCGTGGTCATGAACCTACGGTATCGTAAGTTACGCCTACGTAGGTTGTGATCCGCCCTACATCTCCTCCCCTACAGGGCCCGCAGGAAACGGGCCGCGACGGGCAGGGCCGTCCCCGCCCCGCTCCCGCCGTTCTCCACGAACACCGCGAAGGCCACCCCGTCCCGGTAGCCGACGAACCAGGCGTGCTCCCCGGTGGCCGCCTCGGCGGTGCCCGTCTTGCCCGCCGTGCCCTCCGGGAGCGGCACGCCCGAGGCGCTCCCTTCCGTCACCACCGCCCGCATCATCGTGCGCAGCCCCTCGGCGACGCCCGGCGGGAGCGGGCGGTCCTCCTCCTCACCCCGCCGCCGCGTCATGGTCGGGGAGTGCCAGTGCCCGCTCTCCACCGCGGCGGCGGCCAGTGCCATGCACAGCGGGCTGGCCTCCACCGAGTTCTGCCCGAAGGAGTCGGCGGCCAGCTCGTCGCCTGTCGTGTGCGCCCGGATCGAGCCGCACCGGCCCGGGACCCCGGGAAGGGGCCGGTTGAACCCGAACAGCTCGGCGGCCCGCACCAGGCCGCCGTCCTGCAGGCCGGTCACCGCCCGCTCGGCGAAGGCGGTGTTGCAGGAGACGGCGAAGGCGCGGGTCAGCGTGGTCTCGCCGAGCGCGGTGACGGACGAGGCGTTGCGGAACGGGTACCCGCCCGGGGGCGAGTAGGAGTCCGGGCAGGACACCGGCGAATCCGGGGTGAGCCCGGCCGACAGCAGCGCGGCGCCGGTGACCACCTTGAAGGTCGAGCCCGGCGGATACAGGCCGAGGAACGCCTTCCGGCCGCCCAGCCGGTCGGCGACCGCGAGGACCTCGCCGGTGCCGGACTCGACCGCGACGATCGCGGCGGGGCGGCCGACGCCGTCCAGCGCCCGGGCCGCCGCCGCCTGGACCCGGCGGGAGAACGTGGTGCGCACGTCCTCGGCGGGCGGCGGCTCGGACCCCAGGAGCCGCCGGACGCCGCCGCCCGGCTCGACCGCCTCCAGCACGAGACCCGCGGCCTCCCCGTCCTCCTCACCCTCCTCGGCGGCCTCGCCGAGCAGGCCATCCCGCAGCTCCGCGAGGTAGTCCTCCGCCCCGCTGTCGCGCGGGAAGCGGGCGCCGGAGGAGGTGACCAGCCGGGCCTGCGGCGCCGGGATCTCCCTGATCCGCAGCCGCCCGCCGCCGGCGAGCGCCGGGTGGAGGGTCTCCGGCGCCCAGGCCACCTTCCACTCCCCGTCCTCGCGGGCGAGCCTCAGCGTCGAGGCGAACGGCCACTCGCCGAGGTCCTCGACCTCGCGGACCCCCTCGAACGGCAGCTCGGCCGCCCGGTCGCCCCGGAGCCTGATCGCCCCCGGGGTGACGGTCAGCGACTCGACGCCCAGTTCCTCGGCGAAGGCCCGGTGCCGCTCGACGAGGTCCGCCGGGGCGCCGCCCGCGAGCCGTTCCATCGCGGCCAGGTCGCCGCCCTCCCAGGCCGCCAGATAGGACCTGGCCACCTCCTCCGCGCTCGCCGGGCGCCGCTCCTCGCTCCCGGCGGACGGCAGGGGCCGCGTGAGCGCGTAGACACCCCCGCAGATGATGACGAGCACGACGGTGACGAGAGCGAGGAGCGGCCGGGTGCGCATACGGTTTCTCCCAGAAGAGTCTCCACCCGGTGTATATCAGAGGAAAGAGGATCAAAGGGATGTCCAGGCGGGAAGCACAGGGGCCGATGCCGGGCCGTTACCCGGTGACCTTCGGGGAGGTCGACCTGCTGCGCGACCTCGACAGGCCCTCGGGCTGGGTCGTCTCCTCCGGCGGCGTCCCCCAGTCCTACGTCGACCTGGACGACCCCACCTACCTCGACTTCGAGTACGTCCAGCTGATGGCCCTGGTGATCGACCTGCTGGACGAGGGGCCGCTGGACGCCGTGCACGTCGGCGGCTGCGCCTGCACCCTGCCCCGCTACGTCGCGGCGACCCGCCCGGGATCCCGGCAGATCGTCGCCGAGCCCGACGGCGGCCTGGTCCAGCTCGTCCGCGACCAGCTCCGCCTGAAGTCCGTGCCCCGGCTCAAGGTGAAGATCCTCGACGGCCGCAGCGCCACCGCCGGGCTCGCCGACGGCTCGGCCGACCTGCTCGTGCTCGACGCCTTCAGCGGCGCCATGATGCCGCTCGACCTGGCCACCTCCGAGTACATGGGCGAGGTGGCCCGCGTGCTGCGCCCGTCCGGGACGCTGCTGGTCAACATCGCCGACGGCAAGGGACTGGCCTTCGCCCGGCGGGTGCTCGCGACGATCGGCGGGACCTTCCGCCACGTGGCGATGCTGGCCGAACCCGGCGTGCTGCGCGGCCGCCGGTTCGGCAACCTCATCGCCGCCGCCTCACCCGCGGCCCTCCCCCTGGCCGGGCTGACCCGCCGGGCCGCGGGCGGCCTCACCCAGGCCCGCTGCCTGCACGGGGAGGAGCTGTCCCGCTTCGTCGCCGGGGCCCCGCCGCTGAACGACGGCGACTCCGTGGTCGTCCCCGTCCCCCCGCCCGCCGTCTTCGGCTGACGGCGGTCCGGTCCTGTCCCCGGGTCCGAGCGGCCCGGGCCTGTCCCCGGGTCCGAGCGGCCCGAGCGCGGGCCCCGCCCCGGATCCGTGCCCGGGCCTGTCCCCAGGTCCGGGCCTGGGGACAGGCCCGGCCTCAGGCACAGAACGGGACACCGGCACCGGCACCGGCACCGGCACCGGCACCGGCACCGGCACCGGCACCCAGGCTCGCACCCGGGTCCCCTCCCCCGGCGCGCTGGACACCTCCAGGCTCCCGCCGAGCGCCCGCAGCCGGTCGGCCAGCGGCCCGAGCCCCCGCCGGCCGGTCACCGCCGGGTCGAAGCCCCTCCCGTCGTCGGCCACCACGGCCTGGAGCCGCCCCGCGGCGTGCGCCAGCCGTACCTCGATCCGGGTGGCGTCGGCGTGCTTGAGCGCGTTGGCCACCGCCTCGCTCACCGTGAAGTACATCGCGCCCTCGACCTGGTCGGGGAAGCGTCGGGCCCGCAGTTCGGGGGCGGCGGTCACGGTGGTCGCCACCGGCAGGCGCGAGCAGCGCTCCTCGACCGCCTCGGCCAGCCCACCCTGGCTCAGCGCGGACGGGTGGATGCCCGCCGCCAGCTCCCGCAGGTCGGCAAGGGCCTGGCGCGCCTGCTCCCGCAGCAGCGCCAGCAGCTCGGGCTCCCCGCCGGTGGCCCTGGCCAGCTCCAGGCCCGCGATGAGCGCGACGAGCTGCTGCTGCGCGCCATCGTGGATGTCCCGTTCGATCCGCCGCCGCCCCGCCTCCTCGGCGTCGACCAGCCGGGCGGCCAGCGCCGCGCTCCGGATCGCCAGCCCGACCGGTACGGCCAGCGCCCCCAGCAGTCGCCGGTCCTCGGCCGTGACGGGCCCGGCGGTCTTCGGGCCGCAGGCGATGTGCCCCAGCCCGGCCGGCACGGTGAGCACCGCCTCGCCGTCCTCCTCCCCCGCGACCACCCGCGTGCCGTCGGCCAGCGCGACGGCCGCCCACCGGACCTCCAGCCCGGCCCGTACGGCTCCCGCCAGCCGTTCGAGCTGCTCGACCGGGTCGGCGTCCTCCAGTCCCGGACCGATCTCGGTCAGCAGCTCGTCCACCGTGGGCCGCAGGTCGAAGACGAGGAAGAGCCGCGACCCCCGGATCCCCACCCGGACGTCGAGCAGGTTGTGCCGGAACACCGCCGCCGCGATCACGGCGGGCATGGCGGCCATGATGGTGAGGGCGCCGAACCAGCCCGCGGCCTCCTGGCCCTTCTCGGCGAAGAGCCCCGTCAGGACGTACCCGCCGAGGTTGGCGACCGTCCCGGCGATCATCCAGCGCAGCGGGCGGCGCTCGGCCGCCGGGCTCCGCAGGCAGCGCAGGACGAGTGAGGCCAGCACCGCGAGCGCGGCCAGGAAGGTCGCCAGCTGCCCCAGCCCGCCCGCGGCCCCGGCGACCAGGCCGGCCGTCCCGCCGAGGCCGAACGGGTTGCCCCCGGAGAAGAAGGGCGCGTAGACCTCGTCCGGGCTCAGCAAGATGCCCAGCCAGTAGACGGCGATCACCGCCGCGGCGATCCGGGCACCCGCCCGCCAGCGCCGCGAGGGCAGCCGCCCGTCGGGGAAGAGCAGCGGGATGAAGACCCAGCTCAGACCGTAGAAGAGGGGGAAGAACGAGAGCATCAGGACGCCGGCGGCGACCGCCGGTCCCGGGCCTCCGCGCAGCAGGAGGCCGTATCCGGACGCCCCGAGCCCCAGGCAGCCGGCGGTGGCCAGCAGCAGCCAGCCGTACACGTTGTCCGGGCGGCGCCGCGCGATGAGCAGGCCGAGGGCGGGCAGCGACAGGCACGCCGCGATGAACACCCACTCGGTGAACGGGACGGGCAGGCCGGTCTCCATGACCGCGCCCGCGACGATCCCGGCCGAGGCCGCGCCGGCCGCCGCGCCGGAGAGGAGACGGGCCCTGGTGGATGCCATGGAACGCAGCGTGGCCCGCCACCGGGCCCGCCGTCCATGAGGTTGTCCGCACACCGGGTGCAGTTTGCCGCACCCCGGAGGACGGGGGCCTGCCGGGTACTGCGCCGCCGTGCCGCTCCCTAGGTTCGGACCGAGGCCGCCGGAGGGGCGGCCGGCACCACGACGACGAGGAGTCCCCATGCGACCGCTGTCCCGACCGACCCGCCTCCTGGCGGCGGCCCTGGCCGCCGCGGCCGTCCCGGTGATCGCGCTCACCGGCGGGCAGGCGGCGCAGGCCGCGCCGGTCACGCAGGCCGCTCAGGTCACTCGCGCCGCTCAGGCCATCCAGATCACTCACGCCGCTCAGGCCGCCCAGATCACTCACGCCGCTCAGGTCACCGCCTCCGCGGTCACCGCCGCCCCGGAGATCCCCGACAGCCCGGCCGGCCGGCAGCTCCGCTGGTTCCTGGGCGCGCCGGACCGGGCGCCGCTCTCCGGGAGCGAGCTGGCCGAGCACGTCGAGGCCGCCTTCCTGGCGGAGCTGACCGTCGAGAAGTTCAACGCCTTCCTCGCGGACGTGCGCGGGCTCACGCTGGAGAAGCTCACCGAGGTCACGCCCACCGCGCTGACAGGGACGGGGAGGATCGGCAAGGAGGAGGTCACGGTCCAGCTCCGGGTGAACGCGGAGGGGAAGATCGACAGACTCGGGGTGGGGGCCCCGCAGCCGCCGATCCCGGCCGCCCCGAAGAGCTGGGCCGAGCTCGACGCCCGGCTGCGCAAGGCCGCCCCCGAGGTGGGCTTCCTCGCCGCGGAGATCGACTCCCGGGGCCGGTGCCAGACCGTGCACGGCCTGGCCGCGGGCAAGGCCCGGCCGCTGGGCTCGATCTTCAAGCTCTACGTGCTCGGCGCGGTGGCCGAGAAGATCCGGGACGGGAAGCTGAGCTGGGACACCGAGCTCACCATCAGGCCGGAGTGGAAGAGCCCGAGCGAGGGCGGCCTGTTCGAACGGCCGGACAACAGCACCGTCACGGTCCGCGAGGCGGCCGAGCTGATGATCTCGATCAGCGACAACACCGCCACCGACATGCTCATCCACACCGTCGGCCGCAAGGCCGTCGAGGCCAAGGTGCGCCAGTGGTCCGGCCACCCGAAGGGCAACATCCCCTTCCTGACCACCAAGGAGTCGTTCCTGCTCAAGGGCGTCGACTATCCGAAGCACGCCAGGGCCTACCTCGCGCGGGACGCCCGGGGCAGGCGCGCGTACCTGGAGAACGTCGTCGCCGGGCTGAAGCTCACCGACATCAAGGTGTGGACGGCGCCCCGCGAGATCCACACGCTGGAGTGGTTCGGCTCGCCGAAGGACGTGTGCCGCGCCTTCAGCGGGCTGGCGAAGCTGTACAGCGAGCCGCTGCACGGGGCGCTCTCGGCCAGCGACATCGGGATCGGGCTGGACCCCGCGAAGTGGCCCGTCGTCTGGGCCAAGGGCGGCTCCGAACTCGGTGTGTTCGACCTGGCCTACGCCGCCCGCACGGCCGCCGGGCGGACCTACGTCGTCGTCCCGCTGGCGAACGACCGCAGGAAGCCGCTCGACGAGGCCAAGGTCGCCCCCGAGCTCATCTCGCTCAGCCGTGGCGCGTTCGCGCTGCTCGCCAAGGGCTGACCCGGACGGCGGGCGCCTGTGGCACCGGTTCGTGCCCTCCCCCGAGGAAGGCGCGAACCGGTGCCCGTCTCAGCTCGCCGCGAGCGTGACGCAGGCGACCCGGGGTCCGGCGGAGCCCGCGTCGGCCCCGGCCGTCCTGGTCGGCTCGGCGTGGACGACCAGCGAGCGGGGCGGCCGGCCCGGGGCGAACGCCCAGTCCTGCTTCGCCGTCGCGGTGGCCGCGCCCCGCCGGTCGGTGGTGAAGTCGAGCCAGACCTCGCTGGCGGCGCTGGCGTGGGAGTGGTGGCCGTCGCGGTAGTGCGGCCCGGCGTCGTCGGGGTCGGCGCCGCACGGGTTCACGTGCAGGTGCACGCCGTACGTCCGGCCGGGCAGGAAGCCGCGGACCTCGACCTTCGCCGTGGACAGCACCGCCCCGGACTCCGCCGTCACGCGGGCCCACGCCCCGGGCGGCACCAGCGCCCTGTCGTAGGCGATCGCGGTGGCCCGCGGGGCGGGCGCGCCGAACGTGCCGCCGCCGGAGAGCACGGTCCCCCCCGGGGTCACGTCGTGCACGGCCGGCCGGGCCCTGCCCTCCGGGTCGCCCTGCCCGCCGCACGCCGCGGCGAGCAGGGTGACGGCGGTGAGAATCCACGGCAGGCGGCGCATCGGCATCTCCTCGGCCCGGCGGGAAGGACGCCCCACTCTAACGAGTGACCATCCGGGCACGCAGGGTGTTCGCCTGATGGAGCTCCCACTCCTCTCCCGGCGCGCTCACGCCGTACGGCACGCTCACGCCGTACGGCGGGCCCACATCGCACGGCGGGCACCGCAGCACCGGGAGGAGCGGACGGCCGGGAGGGCCGGACGGCCGTCAGGCCCCGTGGGCGGCGGCGATCCCGTCGATGCGGGCGGCCAGTGCGAAGTCGTTCTCGGTCAGGCCGCCGGCGTCGTGGGTGGTCAGGGCCAGGTGCAGGGTGCGCCAGCGGATGTCGATGTCGGGGTGGTGGTTCATCTTCTCGGCCTCGACCGCGATCTCGTCGACGATGCGGATCGCGGTCGGGAAGTCGGGGGCGGTCACCTTCCGGCGGATCTCGTCGCCCTCGCGCCGCCACTCGGGCACCTCGGCCAGCCGCCGCTGCACGGCGGAGTCGTCAAGCAGGTCCATCGCTCCAGGAGATCACATCGGAGGCGGGACGCCGAATCACGCCACGCCCGTTCCCGGGCCCAGGAGGCCGTCGCGTCGCGGGCGCGCCTTCCGCATGACGGAGCAAGTTGCGGTTTGCCCCTTATTACCGGAAAGCCCTACGTTTATGGTCATGCTGCTGGCCGACCAACGCCGTCTGCTGTGCGAGTACGGCCGCCGGGCCGCCGAGACCGGACTGGTCGTCGGGACCGCCGGCAACCTGAGCGTGCGCGTCGGGGACCTGGTCGCGGTCACGCCGAGCGGGGTCCCCCTGGACCGGCTGGAGCCCGAGGCCTGCCCGGTCGTCGACGTGGCGGGCCACCTGGTCGACGGCGCGCTGCAGCCCTCCTCCGAGACGCCGATGCACCTGGCGGTCTACGCGAGCGGCGACGCCGGGGCCGTGGTGCACACCCACTCCGTCTTCGGCGCCGTGGTCGCCGCCACCATGACGGAGCTGCCGCCGATCCACTACACCGTGCTCCTGCTCGGCGGACCGGTCCGGGTCGCCGAGTACGCCACCTACGGCACCCCGGAACTGGCCGCGAACGTCCGCGCCGCCCTGGAGGGCGGCAGGAGGGCTGCGCTGCTGGCCTCCCACGGCGGCGTCACCCTCGGCGACGACCTGGCGGGCGCCTTCGAGGCGACCCGGCTGCTGGAGTGGCTCTGCGAGGTCTACGTCCGCGCCAGGGCGGTCGGCGAGCCCCGGGTGCTCACCGGCGAACAGCTCGCGGCCGTGGCCCACCGCGCCTTCAACCCCCCGACGTTCCCCACCCGCGAGGACTGACGATGCCCCTCCAGCTGACCGGCTCCCCCAGCGACCCGGACCTGCTCCGCCTGCCCTGGGACGTGCCCCTGGAGAAGTGGCCGGAGCACCGCCTGGTCTCGCTGCCGCGCGGCATCTCCCGGCACGTGGTGCGCTTCGCCCGGCTCTCCGGCCGGGTATACGCGATCAAGGAGATCAGCGAGCACTACGCCAAGCGGGAGTACCGCCTGCTGTGGGACCTGCACCGGCTGGACACCCCCGCGGTGGAGCCGGTGGCGTACGTCACCGGCCGGACCGGCGCCGACGGCGAGCCGCTGGACTCCGCGCTGATCACCCAGCACCTGCAGTTCTCCCTGCCCTACCGGGCCGTCATGTCGGGGACCATCCGGCCCGACACCCTCAACCGGCTCCTGGACGCCCTGGCGGTCCTGCTCGTCCGGCTCCACCTGAACGGCTTCTACTGGGGCGACTGCTCGCTGTCGAACGTGCTGTTCCGCAGGGACGCGGGCTCCTTCGCCGCCTACCTGGTCGACGCCGAGACCGGCGAGCTCCACCCGATGATCAGCGAGGGGCAGCGCCGGCACGACATCGACGTCGCGCACACCAACCTCTACGGCGAGATGCTCGACCTGGAGGCCGGCGGCCTGCTCCACCCCTCCATCGACCCGGAGGAGGTGGCCGACTCGGTCTGCTCGCGCTACCACGCGCTCTGGGGCGAGCTCACCTCCGACGAGATCATCGAGGAGGTCGACTGGCACATGATCGACCAGCGGATCCGCCGGCTGAACTCCCTCGGCTTCGACGTCGCCGAGATGATGGTCCGCCGCAAGGCGGGCACCGGCCGGTTGATCGTCCGGCCCAAGGTCGTGGACGCCGGCCACCACCAGCGCAGGCTGCTCCGCCTCACCGGCCTGGACGTGGAGGAGAACCAGGCCCGGCGGCTGCTCAACGACCTCGACTCCTTCCGCGTCTCGTACGGCCTGCGCCACGAGGACGAGGCGATCGTGGCCCACCGCTGGCTGGCCGAGGTGTTCCAGCCGACGGTCGAGGCCGTCCCGGAGGAGATGCGGCGCAAGCTGGAGCCCGCCCAGCTCTTCCACGAGGTGCTCGACCACCGCTGGTACATGTCCCAGGAGGCGGGGGCCGACGTCGGGCTGCAGACCGCCGTGCAGTCTTATGTGAAGAACATTCTTATTTTCAAGCCGGACGAGAAGGCACTTATCTCCGAAGATCAGTAGACGGTGTTGCACACGGAGTGCACTTCCTTCTACCCGGTGGATGAAACTTCCTCCTCCCCACATCTCCATTTTTAATAGGACACATAACCCCCTCGGGAATTCCCTACTCTGGCCGGGCGACGTTTTCCGCAGCCGTCGGCGAGGGAGTTCGAGTGCTCGGAATCGAAGAGTGCCTGACCGAGGTGATGGCCATCCCCGGCGCGCTGGACGCGATCCTGATCGACCAGACCAGCGGGA
Organism: Planomonospora sp. ID91781; assembly: GCF_015711595.1. NCBI lineage: Bacteria > Bacillati > Actinomycetota > Actinomycetes > Streptosporangiales > Streptosporangiaceae > Planomonospora > Planomonospora sp. ID91781. The sequence goes on from NZ_JABTEY010000003.1 coordinate 162,094, forward strand.
TGGCCGTGGCGACCGGCGGCGGCAGCCGCCACCTGGACGCGGAGAAGTCCGCGGCCGGCCTCAGCGGGACCCTCCAGGCGACTCTGGACGGACTCGCCGCGACCTCCCCCACCGGCACGGTCCGCGTCAATGAAATGATCATTACCGCGGACGATGGGCATCATTTACTGAAACCCCTGGAAACAGTTTTCGATGGCCCATTGGTGATATATGTCCGACTCGATCCCGGCCGTTCGAATCTGGCCCTGGCCCGCCACCGGCTCCAGGCGCTTTCCGGCCGGCTCATAACGACGTGAGCCATGCCGACCGCCGAGAGCGTCCTGCGCGGACTCGCCGACGACCGGGCGACCGGCGCCCTGCGCCTGGGGAAGGCCGGGGTGTTCTACCTCACCGGCGGCCGGGTCACCTACGCCGAGAGCGCCTGCTGCCCCCGGGCCGAGGACCTGCTCGTCGCCGGCGGCCGGATCTCCGCGCACGCCGTACGGCAGGCCAGGCAGGCCGCGTCGGAGCAGCGGCCGGGCGGCGGCCTGCTGGTCGACCGGGGCCTGCTCACCCGGGGCGAGCTGGAGTTCTGCGTGCTGGGCGCGGTGCTCGACGCCGCGTTCTTCCTGTTCGACGCCACCGGCGTCCGGATGCGGTTCCGCCCGGAGGACCGGCACTGGCTCGGACCCCAGTGGTATTTCGACGTGACCGGACTGCTCCGGGAGCACGGGCGAAGGAGGGCACAGTTGGACCAGGCCTGGCCATCCGCCGAGCTGGACACCCTTCCCGTCGTCCCGCTGGCGCGCATCCCCGCCCAGCAGGTCATGCTCACCTCCCTCCAGTGGGAGGTCCTGGTCGGCGCGGACTCCTCCGCGACCCCCGCCGACCTGGCCCGCAAGCTGGGCCGTCCCGCCTACTCGGTACTGCTGGCCGTACGGCAGCTCGGCGCGGCGGGGCTGCTGCGCCGGCCGGAGCCGCCGCCGGAGGCCCCTCCCGCCGAACCGCCGGAGGCCCCGCCGAGGACATCCCCGAAGACGTCTCCGGAGGCGCCGGCCGGGGCGCCTCCGGAGACCCGGTCCCGCGTCCCGTCCGGCCCGCCACCCCAGGCTCCGGCACCCGGGGCGTCCGCTCCGTCCGGGGTCCTCCCCCGGCGGGCCGGCGGCGCCGCCCGCGCCGGGACCGCCCCGCAGGACGGGACCGCCCCGGAGGCCGGGGCCGAAGCGGTCCGGCCCCGGCCGTCCCCGGAGTGGCTCCCCGCCGCCACGGGGGACCCCACCGACGTGAACCTGCTCATCCGGCTGAGGAACGCATTGGAGGCGCTCGCATGAGGTCGGTCTCGTGCCGCTGACCCTGAGGCTGCGGACGCTGAAGCTGATCGGAAGGAGGATGCCCGTGGAACTGCGTGACGAGGTGTACCGGGAGATGGTCCTGCTGCGCCGGCGCATGCCCGACGTGGACGGCAGCGTCGCGTGCAGCGTGGACGGCCTGGTGATCGCCGGTGACATGGCCGGCAGCGTCGAGCAGACCGGCGCGCTCTCCTCCGCCCTGCTGGCCCTCAGCCGCCGGATGACCGGCCTCATCGGCAAGGGCGCCCTGGAGGAGACCCTGATCTCCGGTACCAACGGCTACGCGGCCTTCTACGCCGCCGGCCCCAAGATCGTCCTCGCGGTCACGGCCCGCCCGGGCACCAACCTCGGGCTGCTGCGACTGGAGGGCCGCAGGACGGCGGCGAACCTGGCCGCCATCGGCGAACGCATGTCGGCAACGACCAGACCTTCGACAACACAGTGACTCGACAACTCAGTGATCGGAGAGACCAATGGCCAGCATGGACGTGTCCCTCAAGGAGATGATGGCGATCGACGGCGCCGTCGGCGCGGTGGTCGTGGACTACAACAGCGGGATGGCCCTGGGCGCGCTCGGGGGTTCCAAGGACCTCGACCTCCAGGTCGCGGCGGCGGGCAACACCGAGGTCGTCAAGGCCAAGCTGCGGACGATGGAGTCGCTGGGCCTCAAGGCCACCATCGAGGACATCCTCATCACCCTCACCGACCAGTACCACATCATCCGGCCGATCACCGGCCGGGGCGGCAAGGGCCTCTTCCTCTACCTCGCGCTCGACCGCGGCCGCGCCAACCTGGCGCTGGCCCGGCACACCCTGCGCGGCATCGAGGAGAAGCTCGAAGTCTGAACCTCCGGCCGCGGTCCGCGCCCCGGGAGGCGGGGGCCGCGGCCGGAGCCGCGGGGCCTAGCGCTCCGCGGCGGCGGTCAGGCCGCCGATCTCGGCGGCGAACTCCGGCCAGAGCGGGCGCGGCAGGTCGTGCCCCATGCCCGGGTAGGTGACCAGCCTGGCGCCGGGCACGGCGTCCGCCGTGGCGATCCCGCCGGGCAGCGGCACGAGCTGGTCCTGCTCCCCGTGCAGGACCAGGGCCGGCACCGGCAGCTCCTTGAGCAGCGGCGCGCGGTCGCCCGAGGCCATGATCGCGGCGAGCTGCCGGGCCACCCCGGCGGGGTCGTAGGCGCGGTCGTAGCTCAGGCCCGCGAGCCGGGCGATCCGGTCGGCGTCGAAGGGGTAGCCCGGCGAGGCGATGACCTTCCAGGTCTCCAGGGCCCGCGCGATCGCGGTCTCCCGGTCGGGCGAGGGCGGCGACATGAGCGCCGCCATGGCCGCCTCGGTGGGCGGGGCGGCCTGCGGGCTCGGCGTGGACATGATCGAGGTCAGGCTGCGCACCCGGTCCGGGTGGCGGATGGCCATCGCCTGGGCGATCATCCCGCCCATGGAGACGCCGGCCACGTGCGCCGACTCCAGGCCGAGCGCGTCGAGCAGGCCTGCGGCGTCGTCGGCCATGTCGCCGAGCAGGTACGGCGCGTCCGCACTGGAAACAGGGCCGAAGGAGGGCGTGCCCGCGTCGTGGAAGTGGGTGGACTCGCCCACGTCCCGGTTGTCGAACCGGATGACGTGGTGGCCCCCGTCCGCGAGCAGCGTGCAGAACTCCTCGTCCCAGTGGATCATCTGGGAGCCCAGCCCCATGATCAGGAGCAGCGGGCGCCCTCCCGGGGACCCGAAGGTGTCATAGGCGATCTCGATGCCGTTCGCCGAGGCGCGCAGAGCCATCTCACTCCCACCGTGCTCGTCCGTCGGAACAGAATCTCATTCTGGAAGCGTGACGACAAGAGCCATGTTCTGTTCGCGATCGCGATCACAGCGGCGGCCCCCGGCGGCCTCCCCGTACCGGGCCCACCGGACGGGCGGACGGGCGGACGGGCGGAGCGAACCGAACCGGCGGGCCGGGGCGGGCGGGCGGGCGGGCCGGAGCTGAGCAGGCGGTGCCCGGTCCCGCCGGAACGCCCGGTCGTTCCGGCGGGGCTCAGTCCCACCAGAACGACCAGGCGTTCCTGCCCATGATCTGCTCGGCGTAGTCGATCAGCGTCCCGGCTCCCTGCACGATGCTGTCGGGGCAGAACGTCCAGTGCTCGGCGGCCAGGTGCAGGGCGTGCTCCCGCGTGACCGGAGGGGCCGCGACGCTCAGGTCCAGGGTGTTGAAGCCCATGCCGACCACCCGTGCGCCGAACCGGTCCTCCCAGCTGCGCACCACGGCCGCCAGCGGCACCATCCACTCGTTGTGGTTCAGCGCACCCTGCCAGCCCATGGCCGCCAGCGCGTCGGCCCCCCGGTCCACGGCCACCAGGCCGAGGGGGGTGCGGCGCTCGGCCACGAGCCCGGCGTACCAGTCGGCGACCACGTCCGGGTCCGCCATCGGCGTCCCCGGCCCGGCCGGACCGGGGCACCGCGGGCCGAACGGGTCCAGGATCTCCAGCTGGCCGGGATGGGCCTTCTCGATCCAGTCGGCCCACACCTCGGCCATGAACGCGGCGGTGTTGTAGTTGTCGATCTCGGCGGGGGCGTCCGGGGCGATCTGGCCGGCCGTCCACGGCTGGACGGTGTCCTCCAGCAGCACCGGCCACAGGCCCGAGTGCGGGTGCTCGGCCCGCAGCCTGGTCCACAGCTCGGCGGAGACGACCGTGTCGCTGAGCCAGAACGCCGGCTGGTGGTACGAAGTCGTCAGCAGCGACGTGTAACCGGGGTCGGGCCAGACCAGGTCTCCGGTCGGCAGCTCGACCGCGAGGGTCCGCCCCTCGCCGCCGTCGGCGAACAGCTGCCCCAGCAACGGCGGAAGCCGCTCACGCTCGCAGTCACCCATCTCAACCGTCCCGATCCCGACCACGCCCCAATTTTGCCTGCCGGTCGCCACGCGCACGGCGGAAGCCACCGATGCCCGGCCAGGGACAACTCGCCATAATTCCATCTACCAGCGGAGTGCCGTCCCGCGGAGGCGCCTTCCCCGGGTGCGGCGTTGCTAAAGTTGGCAATTGCCCGGAGTGCCGGGGCGCGCGGGAGGCGGTCGCGACGCGGTGACCGCTCCGGCGTCCGCCGGGATCCGGGGTCCGGGCGGCGCGGCCGTCCGCGCGGAGCCCGTACGGACGTCCACGCGGGACCGCGGGAGACGGCAGTGCCACGGGAGGGAGGGCGCCGCGGTGAGCGCACCGCTGTACCAGCTGAAGGCGGAGTTCTTCAAGACGCTCGGGCACCCCTCGCGCATCCGGGTGCTGGAGCTCCTCAGCGAGCGCGAGCACTCCGTCGCGGAGATGCTCCCCGAGGTCGGCATAGAGCCGGCGCACCTGTCTCAGCAGCTGGCGGTGCTCCGGCGGGCGAACCTCGTCACGGCCCGCAAGGAGGGCTCCACCGTCTACTACTCGCTGACCCATCCGGGCCTCGCCGACCTCCTCGCCGTGGCCCGGTCCATCCTCACCGGCGTGCTGTCCGGGCAGGCGGAGCTCCTGGAGGACCTGCGGGCCTCGGCCCGCGAACGGGGGTGAGCAGACCCCTGGCGTGGGCGATGGCCGCCGGGGTGCCGGGGAAGACCAGCCCGTCGCGGCGCAGGTGCTCGGCGACGCCGAGCGCGGCCAGGACCTGGTCGTGGCCCGGCCGGATGCCCGACAGCAGCACGGTGATGCCGCGGCCCTCCAGACGGGGGGTCGTGCTCATCTGCGGGCCTCGGCGCGCAGCTCGGCCAGGAGTTCTCCCTGCCCGGCCAGCAGGTCGGCGAGGATCCGCCGCGCCGCGACCAGCAGCTCCGCCACGTCCGGGGTGGACAGGGCGTAGACGACGGTGGTCCCCTCGCGCGTGGCGCCCACGATCCCGGCCCGGCGCAGCACCGCCAGCTGCTGGGAGAGGTTGGACGCCTCGACGTCGACCGCGGCGAGGAGGTCCCGGACCGGCAGCGGACCGGTCTGGAGCAGCTCCAGCACCCGGATGCGGACCGGGTGCCCGAGCGTGCGGAAGAACTCCGCCTTGGCCTGGTTGAGCGGCACCGCCATGATCACGCCGTTTCGCCGGCGGGCGCGCCGACCCCGTGCCGCACCTCGACGCCGTGCTGCCCGGCGATGCGCAGCAGGTTGTCCAGCCGGCCGGACAGGACCTCGACCGCGTGGTCGTCGTGCGCCTGGCGCACGAGCCGCAACTCCGCGTCGACCTCGTCGATACGCGCCAGCAACTCAGCCGTGAACTCGCTCATGCATCCTGCTTCCCGTGGACTTCCGGTGGACTTCCCGCGGACCGGCGCCGGTGCACCGGCGCCCGGGTGGCGGGAACATGCTACTTACAAACTCACCAATTGCGTAATTCTTCAAGTCGTAAGGGGCTTGGGTAAGATGGCGGCGGTGGTCCGCTCCCGGAGGTCTCCCCCGCCGGCCCAGGTCCCGATCCGCATCAGGTCAGGACCGGGCGGGGCACGCCGGGTAAGGTCACCGGCGAGCGAGGACCGGCCCGGGATACCGGGCCGCGCTGGCCCGCGATGCGACAATGACGAGAGGCCGGGCACGGTCTACGTGAGGGAGTGCAGCCAATGGGACGGGGTCGCGCCAAGGCGAAGCAGACGAAGGTCGCTCGCCAGCTGAAGTACAGCAGTCACCACATCGATCTCGAGCGGCTGCGTGAGGAGCTCGGCTCCGGAGACGACCGCGCGCAGGACCGCCCCGAGACCGACGCCCCCGCGGGGGAGCCGGCCGACAGATAGCGGCCGGGAGCACGCAGGGCGCGGCGGCGGGTCCCAGGACCCGCCGCCGCCCGCGTCTTCGCACCGCGGCCCGGGCCGGGTCCGCCCCGCATCGTGGACGCCCCGGAGAGAGAACCCGGAAAGAATTCCGGGAGCCGTGTCGAACGGACCACCGCCCGTTCGACGCGTCAGCGGGAGGCCGGGAACGGACCCGGCCGCAACGACAGGGAGCACCACGATGCGGTTCCTCATGATGACCACCGAGACCGAGAGCATCCCGGACGAGCGGATGATGGCCGAGATGGGCCGGTTCATCGAGGAGATGAGCCGGGCGGGGGTGCTGCTGGCCACCGGCGGCCTGGACCCCCGGGCCACCCGTATCACGTCCTCCGGCGGCAAGGTCACCGTGACCGACGGCCCGTACACCGAGGCCAAGGAGGCCGTCGTCGGGTTCGCGCTCATCGAGACGCGCACCAAGGAGGAGGCGGTCGAGCTGTCCAAGCGCTTCTGGCGGATCGCCGGCGACGGCGCGGGCGTGATCCAGCAGGTGTTCGGTCCCGAGGACCCGATGCCCGGGCGGTGAGCCCGCCCGGGTCCTCCGGCCCGGTGTGAGCCGCGGGCCCGCTCCGTGGCCCACATCGGGCCCACGACAGACCCCGCGCCGGAGCCCGCGGCGGAACTTGCGCCGACGGTCCCACCGGTGCTCTCATCGTCGGGGTGACGGCCTCTGACCCCCGGCCGGGGACGCACCGGGACGAGCACCGGAACGCACATAGGGATGCGCACCGGGCGATCGACGCGGTCTGGCGGATGGAGGCGGCCCGGATCATCGCCGGCCTCGCGCGGATGGTGCACGACATCGGCCTGGCCGAGGAACTGGCGCAGGACGCCCTGGTGGCGGCGCTCGAACAGTGGCCGGAGTCAGGCACGCCGGACAATCCGGGTGCCTGGCTCATGGCCGTCGCCAAGCGCCGGGCCGTCGACCGGATCCGCCGGCAGCAGCGGCTGGAGCGCAAGCTGGAGGAGATCGGGCACGGGCTCGATGACGAGGATCCGGCCCCGGAGTTCGACGCCGTCCTGGACACCGACCCCATCGAGGACGACCTCCTCCGGCTGGTGTTCACCGCCTGCCACCCCGTCCTGTCCGCCCAGGCGCGCGCCGCGCTCACGCTCCGCCTGCTCGGCGGCCTGACGACCGAGGAGATCGCCCGCGCCTTCCTGGCCCCCGAGGCGACCGTCGCGCAGCGGATCGTCCGCGCCAAGCGCACGCTCGCCGAGGCGGGGGTGCCGTTCGAGGTGCCCGAGGGCGCCGAGCGCGCCGACCGGCTGGCCTCGGTCCTGGAGGTCGTCTACCTGATCTTCAACGAGGGCTACACCGCGAGCGGCGGCACCTCGTGGATGCGGGTGGACCTGTGCCAGGAGGCGCTGCGCCTCGGCCGCGTCCTGGCCGGGCTCGCCCCGCAGGAGCCCGAGGTCCACGGTCTCGTCGCGCTGATGGAGATCCAGGCCTCGCGCACCCGCGCGCGCACCGGCCCGTCCGGCGAACCCGTCCGGATCCTCGACCAGAACCGCGGCCTGTGGGACCGGCTGCTGATCCGGCGCGGCTTCGCGGCGCTGCTGCGCGCGGAGAAGCTCGGCGCACCGCCCGGCCCGTACGTCCTGCAGGCCGCGATCGCCGCCTGCCACGCGCAGGCCCGCACCGCCGAGGAGACCGACTGGGCGCGCATCGCCGCCCTCTACGAACTGCTCGTCCGGCTGACCCCCTCGCCGGTGGTCGAGCTCAACCGCGCCGTCGCACTCGGGATGGCGTACGGCCCGGCGCGCGGGCTGGAGGTCGTCGACGCCCTCGGTTCGGAGCCCGCGCTCAAGGACTACCACCTGCTGCCGTCCGTGCGCGGGGACCTGCTCGCCCGGCTGGGCCGCCTCGACGAGGCCCGTAGGGAGTTCGAACGCGCGGCCTCCCTCACCCGCAACCTCCCCGAGCGCACCCTCCTGCTGTCCCGCGCCGCCGCGTGCGCGCCCTTCTGACCTGCAACGACCTTCCTCTCACGCGGGCGGTGGGCGGCCGCCGGAAAAAAGTCCCGAGAAAAATCCGGAGTCGTGTCGAACGGGCCGTCACCCGTTCGACGCGTGGTCAGAGAGCAAGAAGACCAGCATCCGGAAGGACAGCCGCCATGGCCGCCGCACAGATCCCCGCCACCGGCACCACCACCGACACCGACACCACCGCCGCGGGAACCGGCACCGGCACCACGGACGCCGCCGGCCGTCACGGTGCCCCGCACGGCACCCCCCGCGGTTCTTCCCGCGGCACCGCCCGCAAGGTCCTGTGGACCCTGCAGATCCTCATCGCGCTGTTCCTGGTCGTCGCCTCCGCCCTGCCCAAGCTCGTCGGCGAGCAGAACGCGGTGGAGACCTTCGAGCTGATCGGCTGGGGTCAGTGGTTCCGGTACGTGACCGGCGTCGTCGAGCTCGCGGGCGGGATCGGCCTGCTGATCCCGCGGCTGGCCGGGGCCGCGGCGACCGGACTCATCGGCCTGATGGCCGGCGCCGCCCTGACCCAGATCCTGGTGATCGAGCCCGCCTGGGCCCTGCTCCCGGTCGCGTTCGGCGCCGTGCTCGCGCTCGTCGCCCGGGACCGCCGGGAGCAGACCCGCGCCCTGGTCCGGTCCCTGTCCCTGAGCCGCTCGCGGCGGCGCTGATCTCCCGGACGGAAAGGCGGAAGGCTCCGGATCCGGCCGGAACGCCGGGTCTCCGAGCCCCGCCGGATCATCGGATCCGCCCCTTCACCGGCCTCCTCCGGCGGAAGAACGGCCCGTGCGCCCCGAGGGCGCACGGGCCGTCCGGCTCCTCCCGGACCCGCCCCGGCACAGGGCCGGTTCCCTCCCGCGTGACGGGCCGGATCGGGTGGTCTCAACGGCGTCCGTGGTGCTTGTGCTTGCCGTAACCGCCGTAGTTCCCGTAGCCGCCGTAGCCGTGGTCGCGGTCGTATCCTCCGTAGTTCCCGTAACCGCCGTACTTGTTCTTGTGCTTGCCGTAACCGCCGTAACCGCCGTAACCATAGCCGCCGTGGTTCCCGTAACCGCCGTAACCGTAGCCGCCGTGGTTCCCGTAACCGCCGTAACCGTAGCCGCCGTGGTTCCCGTAACCCCCGTACTTGTTCTTGTGCTTGCCGTAACCGCCGTGGTTCCCGTAGCCGCCGTGGTTCCCGTAACCACCCTGGGAGTAGCCGGAGCCTCCGTAGGGGTACGGGTGGTCGCTGTCGGCCAGAGCCCCGCCGTGCCCGGCGAGTCCGAGGGCCGCGACGGCGCCCGCGACCACTGCGGCACGCCGAATCTTCATGATCATTACGATTGCCCCCTTTGCGGCCCACGATCGGTGGACACCACAGATCACCAGGAGGGACGCCGCGCGATCAGCCTCCGGGACCGGACACGGTCGACGCCCCAGGCTGAGGGCCGCTCTCCCAGCCAGCCTATGCTCACAGGCCCCGTCGGCCGTCGCAGAAAACCCATATGTCTACAAGGGCAGCAAATGATGATTTGGCATCGGGCACTGCTCTCCCACGACGGTGTGCGAGGATTCATGGCTGTGTCCCGACGATCACCCGGCTCGGGCGACGGAGCCTCCGGGTTCCGCCTCGGACGGATCGACGGGAACGGACAGGTCTCAACGGGTCGGGTCCGCTGACGGGTACCGAAACTCTGGGAGAAGAACATCGTGAAGCACCGGGCCCTCGCCGCAGGCGCCGTACTCACCGCATTCGCCGTGTCCACCGCGACGACCGCCGCACTCGCCGGGCCCGCGCAGGCCGTACCGGCTCGGAGCACGTCCGCGCAGGCCGAATCAGCGCAGGTCGTATCCGAGCAGGCCGTACCCGCCCGGAGCGCGCCCGCGCAGGCCGCGCCGGCTCCGCTGACCGGCGGGGGCGTCTACCTCGGCTACGGCAGCGGCGTCCGCCTGGTGACGGAGAGCGGACGGGCCCTCTGGACCGACCGCTCCGGCTACGGGCAGTTCTCCGTCTCCCCCGACGGCCGGAAGGTCGCCTGGATCGACGGCAGGGGGCGCCTGCACGTCTCCGTTCCCGCCGCCGGCACCGGGAAGGCCTCCGACAAGGTCGTCGCCCGAGGAGCGGCCTCCGGCGGTCCCTGCCTGACCCCCGCCTGGTCGGCCGACTCCCGGCGGATCGCCTTCCCTCTGGCCGGCCAGGCCGACAGGCTGACCGTCGCGGTGGTCGGCGCGGACGGCAGGGGCCTGGACAAGGTCGGCGCGACCCTCGGCGTCTGCCACCTGACCTGGTCCGCCGACGGCCGCACCCTCGCCGGATACGCCGGGACCACCGAGGGCGTCCACCTCCTGGACACCGCCTCCCGCACCTCCCGGCGGGTCCCCGGCATCAGGCTGGCCAACCACGTGGCGGGCCTGTCCCCCGACGGCCGCCGAGTCGTGGTGCACGCGATCGGCCCGGACGACGCCGCCGGAGACGGCTCCTGGCCGACGGAGTTCACCCCGTCGGTGTACGACACGCGGACCGGGAAGAAGATCGCCCTCCCGGTCCGGGGCAGGCTGATCGGCGCCCTGTACCTGCGCGACGGCCGCCTGGCCGTCCGGGTCGCGGGCCGGACCGCCAACACGCTGATGGTCCTCTCCCCCTCCGGCAAGCGCCTGCAGACCCTGTCCGAGAAGCCCCGCAACAGGCGGCTGGGCCTCCTCCAGGTGCGCTGACGGGAACAGCCGTACCGGTGCCACCGGTACGGCTCACACCCCCGGCGAGGCCCCCGACTTCATCGAGCGGCCGGGGGCGGAGCGTCCCGGACGGCGTCCCCGGCGGCGCGGTCACGGTTCCCCGTAGAGCTCCGCCAGGTCCACGAGCAGGACGTCGGAGTCGCTCCGGGCGGCGAGGGCCCGCAGCTCGTCGGTGAATCCCGCGCCGCTGAAGCAGGCGAGCCGGGTCGGGGCCGTGTCGTAGCGGTCCCCGCGGGCGATGAGGGAGCGGACGTGCCTCAGCCGGTCCAGGTGCCCCATCCCCATGACGTCGTTCCACTTCGCCTCGCCGATCAGCAGCAGCGGTGCCTTCCGTCCGTCACCGATGCCGGCCACCGCGACGTCGACCTCGTGACCGGTACGGCGGGCCGCGTCGTTGACGACGCCGTGCCCGACCCGCGCGGGCAGGCCGCCCAGGAGGTCGGGATCGGCGTGGTGCGACGCCCAGTCCCGGAAGACGTCCGCGTCGCGGTGGAGCAGCCCGGCGTCCTCCAGGACGTTGATCGGATGCGCGATGTCCGCGGCCTTCCGCTCCAGATATCCGGCCATGCCGCTGCGGGTGGCGTTGCCCTCGGCCACCGCCGCGAGCACCGAATGGTACAGGGTGGTGTCCCGCAGGTCCGGCTCCTCCGCCAGCAGGTATCTCGCCTCGCGGAACAGGGGGCTCTCCGGGCTCAGTACGGTGCGGACCACCCAGTCGTCGAAGTCCTCCGGCCCGCTCGGACTGTCTCCCCGGGCGAACTCCTTGCGGTAGGCGGGCGTGCCGCCGACGATCGCGTTCACCCGCAGCGCCAGGTGCGGGTCGGTGATCTCCCAGAACCGGGCGGCGAGCCGGTGGTCCAGCGTGCGCACGACCAGTTCGAGACCGGCCCGGCCGCGCAGCGGGGCGTTTCCGGCGAGCAGCTTCCCCATGGAGGAGAGCGCGGATCCGCAGAGCAGCAGCCGCGTCCGCGACTCGGAGCGCTCCCGGCGCAGCGGGCGGAGCTGATCCGGAAGCTCAACGAGGGCGGCGGCCTGCCGTCGACGCGCGGGGACTCGTCCGCCTCCCCGGCGAGCTGGAGGACTCCGAGCTCGCTGGGAGTGATGGTTACATGCGGTGCAGATCCGTGCTGTCGATGACGAAGAACGCGTCGTGCCCGTGGCAGCCTGCGGGTGGTGGGTACCTGGCATAGGCCGGATGATCCGGGCGGATCCACGATCCGCCTCCGCTCACCGTGTCTCCGTCGAGGATCTGCTCTCCCGCGGGGGTGGTGACGCCCCGCCTGCCGTCTGGAGCGCGCAGTGGCACGGTGTTCTCGGGCCACACCGGGATGACGGTTTGTTCCGGCGGATGTTCGGCGGTGATCATGACTAGGCAGGAGCCGTCCTCGATCCACTTCAGGCGCGCGTTCAGCGGCATCATCTGGCTTCCGCGGCGGTTGGCGTGCACGAGGATGATCGGGTCGGTGCCGATTGCCGCAAGGGAGGGAGTGGGTGGTGTTGCGGTGTTGCCGCTGGCTTGACCGTCGGACGTGCAGGCGGTCAATGCCGTGATGCCGGCCAGCATGGCAGCCAGGGTCGCATGTCTCATTGTGGGCTCATCTCTGGCAAGGGTGCTGGGCCACACCAGTCCGTCGGACGGGCAGGCACGGCCCAGCGGCGGAGCTATCGGGTCCAGACGTAGTAACTGGCCCCGTTGTAGTAGCGGTTCACAGGCGTGAAGGCGCACCGGGGGATGCCCTCGGCGTCGTAGAGGTATCCGGTCAGAACCCCGTACGCCTCCCCGCCGTTCCGGTGGAAGGGCCCCCCGCTGTCGCCCCGGAAGCAGTTGTCGAGATCCTCTGCCGGGATGGTCGTCCTTACCAGGCCACCAGTCAGGTCCCCGTCATCCTGGTTGATCGCGGTGACGGTGCCGCAGCTTCGCCCAGTCCGGAACCCGAACTTGCACACCGCATCCCCCACCTTGGGACCTGAGGATCTGGCGTCAGCGTACTTCTTCTGACCCCAGTCCCAGTAGAAGGTGCGGGTGGGCTTGAGCTCCGTGCCGTGATCGAAGAAGCCGACGTCGCCGCCGTTTCCGATGTAGCTCCACCTGCCGGTGACGGTGGTGCAGTCACCGTCGCCGGACTGGTTGCAGTAGGTCCTCTGCCCGCCAGGCGACACGCAGTGCCCGGCTGAGCCGAGCCGCTTGGTGGTGCCGCTTGCGGAGATCAGGTTGAAGCTGGTGGTGCACTGCTGCGAGTCGATGTTGCCGCCTCCGCGGATCCACTCGTCATAGGCGCCGCCAAGCCGCTCTGCGGCCGCGATGGACACGTTGACCTTGATGGCGGGGTTCGCCGCCGTCAGTGACGCCAGAGATGATTGCAGCGTGTCGTCAGTCAACGCTGATGGTGCATCCGCCGAGCGCGTCACAATACCCCCGACCCCTTGCTTCGGGTCATACCAGGTACTCACCGCCTTCACGCCGGGCATGCGCCGCAGGGCGCGGTCGATTCGAGCCTGGGCCTTGGGCAGCTCAACCTCGGCATAGCCGAGATTGCCGCGCAACTCGACTTTGCCGGGGAGAGTCTTGGCCAGCCGGACGGCCTGGTCCGGGACCGCGCCCTTGAAGCCGATCCAGGCGCCGCCTCCGTCCTCGTTGGTGAAGCCAGAGAGCTGATCGGGGAAGGCGGCTTTCAGCTGGTCTGCGACCCGGTCGCCGTAGCGCTGGTAGCTGTACCGTTCGATCGATTCTTCTAGAGTGATCTTCATGGACTCGGCCATCCCCTCCAGATCGTTGATCTGCGAGGCCGACAGGTCGTCGATCATGACATCGGGGATGTCCACCGGGCCGTCCACCCAGTTGGCGGTCGCGGAACGCTCGGTCTTGGCCTTCTCGTCGATGTAGGAGTGGATCGCCTGCTGCAGGGTGATTCCCTGGGCGGCCGCTTCCTGCTTGAGCCGGTCGAGGGTGGGGCGATGAACTTCCGGCTGCTGCTCGACGGCAAGCACCACCGTCTCGGTGGAATCAGGAGAAGCCTGAGCGGGTGATGTCATTGCGATTGGGGTCAGCACCGTGAAAGCCGCCAAGGTGCTGCAGAGGCCGGCCGATAACCGGCGCCGATATGCCACCTATTTACCTCCATGATCGAATAGGCGCGCGACGCCGTAAGTCAACATGATCAATTGATGCGGAGTAAGACTTGACTTCGACATTCCCGAGAGCGGTCCGCGCCGTAAGCGGACTGCCACCCTCCGCGCTCTCCGTCTCGCCGAAGAGACTTGCTTCCACGGCGATCCGTGACGCACTGCTCGGCCGGGCGTGGATGCCGCCCGATCCGGCACCGGCGACGGTCCGTGGCCCTTCACGGCTGAAAGCGGCCACATACCGCGATCACACAGCACCGGAATGCACTGGACGTGAATGCTTGCGGACGCCCCTCTGCGACGGACCGCCGCAGCCGGATCTCTCGTACCGCCCGTCCGCCGCCATGGCCCGACCTCCAGAGTGCTTTCCGAGGCGCGCGACCGGGACGCGGAATGAAACCGTCGCATTCAAGAGCGACCAAACTCGCATGCAACGAAAGGGGATTTTTGATCGGGAGAATCCTCCGCTCGTGCTCGTCGATGCAGGTGTGCCACGCCGCAAAGTCGGTGGAGCCGAGGTAATGCGCGAACAGCTCGGCCACCTGTTGAAGGCTGTACAGAGACCGACCGTCTACATCCAGATCGTCGACCCGGAGCGTCTGACGGGCCTGCTGAGCGCTTTCATGATCGATGAGCTTCCCAACGGACAACCCGATGCAGTTCAGGTGGATTCTTCCGCCACAGGACAGGTCACGACCGAAGATGAAACCGTGAACGCGATCTGGAAGCGCTATGAGGCGATCCGGCGGTGGGCCTATCCTGATCTCATATCCGCCAAAATGATCGGGGAAGCGAGACGGGAATGGATCTGAACGCTGCCGCGTGGCGGAAGTCCTCGCAATCCGGAGACAACGGCGGCCAGTGCGTCGAGGTCGCCGACAATCTGCCCGGGGTGGTCGCGGTTCGCGACAGCAAGGACCCGGACGGTCCCAAGCTGCTCTTCACCCCCGCCGAATGGCGTGCATTCGTCGGCGGCGTCAAGTCCGGCGAGTTCGACTCCGTCGGCTGACGGCTCCACGGGTCCGGGTCACGTCGCGGCGACCGCTTCGGGCGTGACCGCTCCGTGGACCCGCTGGAGATATTCCACGGCGTGCTCCGTAGCCGGGTCGTGGTTCAGCCGGTCGCGGTAGAAGTGGAGGCGGCCCTCGCAGTCATCGATGATCTCGCTCCAAGTCCTCGCCCAGATACGGACGCCGTTCTTCCACTCG
Organism: Planomonospora sp. ID91781; assembly: GCF_015711595.1. Lineage (NCBI taxonomy): Bacteria > Bacillati > Actinomycetota > Actinomycetes > Streptosporangiales > Streptosporangiaceae > Planomonospora > Planomonospora sp. ID91781. The sequence continues at coordinate 177,209 of NZ_JABTEY010000003.1, forward strand.
GCGATGCACCCGGGCGGGCGGTTCGGCGCACTCGCGTCCTCTCTGACGACGTCGTCCATCTCGGTGGAGACCACCCAGAAATCCCAAGCCACCCGGGCGTCATGGAACTGCGGGTCACCGACGACGGCCTTGGCGTAGCTCTTGATCTGCGCGACCTCCACCTGACCGATCTTGACCTTGGGTGCTTTGAGCTGGACCACCAGGTGCTCCCGCCCGGAGCTTCCCCGATGCGCCCGGCCCAGTAGGAGGTCGATGATGCCCTTTTTGCCGTCCTCGCGGCGCACCGGGTCGAGCCGGCCGTTCTCCGGCTCACGGCCCAGCTCCCTGAGATGCCGTTTGAGCACCGTGTCCAGGCTCTGGTCGCTGACCATCAGCGCGTAGGCGTCACCGAAGATCCACGTCTCACGCTCCAGGATCTTGTGGAGCTCGCTCCGTTCCCTGACCGTCCTGCTGATCTCCGGCTCGAAGACGAGCTTTTTCAGCGCGGCGAGGAAGTCGAGCCGATCGGTCACCTGGCCCGTCGCTTTGATCACTTCGGAGAGGCTGGTCCGCTGGAGGATGCGCTTGAGCTCCTCCTGCTCCGACTGGGGCAGCCGGAAGAGTTCGTCCAGCACGGGGTAGAGTCCGCTCGGATCACGGGAGATGACCTCCCTGAGCAGCCGCAGGGTGGTCTTCTTGCTCTGCGTCGCCCCTGGCAGCCGGCGGGCGATCCTGGTCGCCACCTCGTCGAACATCTCTCGCTCGACCGCCTGTGCGGGCTCGGCCGGCTTTCCCGAGTAGGGGTACACCCCCTCGGTCCTCCACTCCTGGATCAGCCGGACCCGGCGCTCCTGGTCGCGTCTCCTGAAATGGGCCCGGAGCGTTTCCCTGGCGAGCTCCAGCAGCGGGCCGATCTCGTCCATCTCCGCCAGCCGCAGATCGTTTCTGCGTTCGGCGAAGCCGTCCCAGAGCAGGTAGGCCGTGAAGTGGTAGCCGGGTGCCTGGATGCCCGGTGAGGGTTCGTCCAGGACGATGCCGTCGGTGTCGCAGAGGGCGAGCACCCGGCCGACGTCCTTCGGCCATTCGATGACACGGAGCAGCGGTTCGGCGTATCCCGCCGAGTCCGGCCAGGACAGCGGATATTCGGCCATGTCGGTCCAGACGGTGGCCGGGTCGAGCGGCATGCCCTGGTAGACGATCCGCACGTCGGGGTTGGCCGTCAGGAACGGCGCGAACGTCGAGGCGAGTTGCTGGGCCGTGTCGTCCTGGGTGAGGCGGTTCACGAAATCCGCCGGGACCGACGCCTCCACCCGCGTTCCGTACGGCAGCCGGACGACTTCCGGTTCGGAGATGCCGAAGTCCACGGGACGGTCGACGGCACCGCTGATGACCGCGCGTTCGATCCGCCCGTCGGCCGCCTCCGCGACAGTGATCCACCGGACCTGCTCGCCCAGTGCGAACGCACGGAGCCTGCCCTGCCCGCTCCGCCCGTGCAAGCCGCGTTCGAGCTCGGGCGAGACCTTGGCGGACATCTTCCATGATCCGCCCAGACCGCCGAAGTAGTCCGCGCAGGACGCGTTCGGCATCCCGTGGCCGTCATCGGTGACGCTGACCGATTCGACGCCGTCCAGTTCGTTGATCTCCAGATCGACGGTGACGAGCGTCGCCTCCGCGTCCAGCGCGTTCCAGATCATCTCCACGACCGCACCCACCGGATCCTTCTGGCGGGCGAGCCGCAGCAGGTGATCAGGTTCGGCCTCGATGTGAACGGTGCCCATCCGGCCACTATCCCAGTCGACCTGCGGAACCGTACGGAAGATCAACAGAACGGACCCGGCCTCTCCTCCCGGGGCCGGGCCCGCCGTACGGCCCGCCACCGGCGCGGCCGGTGAGCCGAGCCGTACGGCGGAAGGCCATGGTCGCGTCATGGCCGGTCAGGCGGGACGCTGCCACGATTCCTTGAGCGTGCCGAGCCGCCAGGGCGTCATCTTGAGCACGGTGATGCGTTCGTCCCGGTGGTCCTGCCCGCCCAGGATGCGCGGGTCGTAACCGAGCGGCTCGTCGGCGCTCGCGAACAGGTCCCACACCTTCTTCCGCGTCTCCTCGTCGCCGGCGAAGGCCGCGTCGCACTCGGCCACCGCCACCTCCTGGGCCGGGTCCCAGTACGAGCACGACACGTACGGATGGCGTGACAGGTGCGCCACCTTGAGCGGGGTGGGCCGGGTGAACGCCCATCCGACGACGCCTTCGCCGGTCCGCTCCCAGTACGGGTGCATGACGCGCGAGCGCGGCCGACCGCGGCCGTCCACGGTGGCCAGCGTGCACCACACGATGCGGTGCGCGATCCTCACGAACTCGTCGAGGAGTCCGGCGGGCGGGACGATAGGATGCACAACCATGGTTGTGCATCCTAGTGCGGAGAACCTCGACCTGTCTCTGGTGGCCCTGTTCGCCGGCTGGGCTATGACCGACGAGGTGCACCGCCGCTTGACCGACGAGGGCTTCGGCGACCTGCGCTTCAACGACGGCGTGGTCATCCAGCACCTCCTGCGCGAACCGCTGTCCGTCACCGCCCTGGCCCGGTGCATGGGCGTCACCCAGCAGGCGGCGTCCAAGGCCGTCACCGACATGGAGCGCCGCGGCCTGCTCACCCGCGAGCCGGCCCCCGGCGACGCCCGCACCCGCCTCCTCCGCCTGACGCCGCACGGCGCGGCCGCCGTCGAGGCGGCCCGCGCCCACCGCGCCGCGCTGGACGCCGAGCTGGCGGAGCGGTTCGGCGCGGACCGGATCGCCGAGACCCGCGCGCTGCTCGCGGCCGTCCTGTCCCACCTCGACCGCGATGACGCCGTCCGCAACCGCAGAGTCCGCCCGCCCGCCTGAACGGCGGGTCAGGCCGTGCCGTAGAGGGCGTCGACCTCGTGGGCGTACCGGTCCAGCACGTAGTGACGCCGGACCTTCTGCGTGGGGGTGAGCTCCCTGCCGACGGTGAAGACGCCCTCCAGGAGGCGGAAGCGCTTGACCGCCTCGGCCCGCGACACCGCCCGGTTTGCCACGTCGACGGCCTCCTGGATCGTGCGCAGCAGGTCGGGGTCGTCACGCAGCTCGGAGAGCTCCGCCTCCGGCGGTTTGCCGTGGTCGTGCTTCCAGCGCGGGAAGGACTCCGGATCCACCGTGACCAGAGCGCCCACGTACGGCCGGCCCTCCCCCACGACGACGCACTGGTCGACGAGCCAGTGGGCGCGCAGACGGTCCTCGATGACCGCCGGGGCGACGTTCTTGCCGGAGGCGGTGACGATGATCTCCTTCTTGCGGCCGGTGACGCGTACGAACCCGTCGGCGTCCAGCTCGCCGAGGTCGCCGGTGCGCAGCCAGCCGTCGGCGTCGAACGCCTCGGCGGTGGCCTCCGGGTTGCGCCAGTACCCTCGGAACACGTTCGGTCCCTTGAGCAGGAGCTCCCCGTCGGGCGCCACCCGTACGGCGTAGCCGGGCAGCGGCGGGCCCACGGTGCCCATGCGCGGCCGGGCGGGCGGGTTGAGCGTGTGCCCGGACGTGCTCTCGGTCAGCCCCCAGCCCTCCACCACGGTGATCCCCGCACCGCGCATGAAATGGCCCAGCCGGACGCCGAGGGGGGCGGCGCCGCTGACGGCGTGACGTGCCCGGCCGCCCATGGCGGCGCGCAGCTTGGCGTACACCAGCCGGTCGAACACCGCCCGCCGGAGCCGCAGGAACGGGCCCGGACCGCCTCGGTCGAGCGCTCGGCTGTAGGCCACGGCGGTGTCGGCGGCCATCGCGAACAGCTTCCCGTGCCCCTCGCTCTCGGCCTTGAGCAGCGCGGCGTTGTAGGCCTTCTCCAGCACCCGGGGCACGATGAGCATGAGGGTGGGCCGGAAGGCCCGCAGTTCGGCCGGGACGTCCTTCATGTCGGGGCTGTATCCGACGAGTACGCCCCGGTGCAGGGCGGCCAGCTGGACGGCGCGCGCGAAGACGTGGGCCAGCGGCAGGAACAGCAGGACCGAGGCGTTCTCGTGCAGGACCAACTCGCCGACGCCCTCGACGCGCGTCACGTTCCGCACCTCCGCCACCAGGTTCGCATGGGTGATCATGCAGCCCTTCGCGGGACCGGTGGTGCCCGAGGTGTAGACGATCGTGGCGAGATCCCCGGCGGTCAGCTCCCGGCGGCGCGACTCGACCTCGGCGACCGGGACCCCGAACCCCGGCTCGATCACCTCGCCGAGCCGGTCCAGGTGCCACACCTGCCGCACGGCGGAGGGCTCGGCCTGCCGTACCACCGCCTCGCACCGGTCGTCGCCGGCGAACACCGCCACGGCGCCCGAGTCGGCGAAGATCCACCCGACCTGGTCCGCCGACGAGGTCTCGTAGATCGGTACGGTCACCGCCCCCGCCGCCCAGATCGCGAAGTCGCACAGCGCCCACTCCAGCCGGGTCGCCGACATCAGCGCCACCCGGTCCCCGGGCCGGACCCCCGCGGCGATCAGCCCCCGCGCCAGGGACACGACCTGCTCGGCGAGCTCCCCCCAGGTGAGCGGCGTCCAGACTCCGGCCGCCTTGCGGCTCACCGCGGCGCGGTCCGGCCACCGGGACGCCTGCGCGAAGACGTCGTCCAGCGCCGTGCCCGCGTCCCGGGCGTCCTCGCCGGAGACCGCCGGAGGCGTCCGCCACTCACCCACCCCAGAGGAACGCTGCATGTCTCCAGCTTGCTCCGCCCCCGGCTCCGGAGTCAGGGACCGCGGACCCGGAATGGGGAGCAGTTGGACCTCTGTTGGGCCGGGAATGCCGCTCCCGGCGTCCCTCGCCGGTACGGCTTCCGCCCTCCGGGGGCGGTTACCATACCGGATTCTTCGTGGCCGTGAGCATCACGAACAGATGTCCCGGCGCGATTCACCGGGGGAAACGTCCCATGCTCGCCCCCAATGGGCGCATACTGGGAAAGATGAAATCGTCCCACGCCGCGACCCGGCGCATCCTGCCTGGCAGTCCCTTCAACCGCACCATCGTGCCGCCGCCCCCCGTCGAGCAGTACGCCCTGAACGACCGCGTGAGCCACGACAAGTACGGCCTCGGCGTGGTCATCGGAGTCGAGGACGAGCTCGCCGTGCTCGTCGACTTCGGCCCCGAGCAGCGGCGGATCACCACGCCGTTCGCCAAGATGACCCGGCTCTGAGCCCACCGACACCACCGTCCACCGACACCCACCGGGAGTCCACCGACACCCGGCGGCGGGTCCGGTGACGCGTCCGCCGACGCGTCCGGGACACGCCCACCGACGACGACGGAGGCCCGCACGCCGGCGTGCCTCCACCCCGCCCCGGACGCATGCGTCCCGGAAGGCCCGACCCGCCCAGGACGCATGCGTCACCGGAAGGTCCAGGCACATGAGTCCTCACGGAGCCCGGACGACGAGCCGGAAGAAGACGAGGAAGACCCGCGCAAACGAAATCGGCCCGCCGATCAGGCGGGCCGATTCCGGATCCGCCGGTGGACCGGCGGGATGGTGCGCCGCCAGGGACTCGAACCCCGGACCCGCTGATTAAGAGTCAGCTGCTCTAACCAACTGAGCTAGCGGCGCGTGAAGCACTTGAAGAGTAGCGCATCCGCGGGCGTGCTTCGAAATCGGCGGGTTCGACCCGCTAGGCTAGAACAACATTCGGTTCTGCCCGGGAGCACACATGTGGTTCGCCTCGCCCGCCGACGTCCGTGAGCGTCTCGCCGCCGTCGACTACCTCCCCGACGACGCCATCGCGACCTCGGTCTTCCTCGCCGCCGCGCTCGGCAAGCCCCTGCTCGCCGAGGGACCCGCGGGCGTGGGCAAGACCCAGCTGGCCAAGGCCGTCGCCGCCGTCACCGGGGCGCGGCTCGTCCGCCTCCAGTGCTACGAGGGCCTGGACGAGGCCCGCGCCCTGTACGAGTGGAACTACAAGAAGCAGCTCCTGCGCATCCAGGCCGCGGGCGGCCAGGACTGGGACACCACCCACGACGACATCTTCACCGAGGAGTTCCTGCTGGAGCGGCCGCTGCTCTCGGCCATCCGCTCCGAGACCCCCACGGTCCTGCTGATCGACGAGACGGACAAGGCCGACGTCGAGGTCGAGGGACTGCTGCTGGAGATCCTCTCCGACTTCCAGGTCACCATCCCCGAGCTGGGCACGATCACCGCCGTGCGCAGGCCGTACGTCGTGCTGACCTCCAACGCGACCCGCGAGCTGTCGGAGGCGCTCAAGCGGCGCTGCCTCTACCTGCACCTGGAGTACCCGTCGCCGGAGCGCGAGCGGGACATCGTGCTGGCCCAGGTGCCCGCGATCGAGGCGGGCCTGGCCGAGCAGCTCGCCCGCACGGTCGCCACGCTGCGCACCCTGGAGCTGAAGAAGTCCCCTTCGATCGCCGAGACGATCGACTGGGCCAACACCCTGCTCGCGCTGGGCCGGACCGAGCTGGACGAGGAGACGACCGGCGCGACCCTCGGCGTGGTCCTCAAGCACGCCTCCGACCAGCAGCGGGCCCGCAAGGAGCTCGGGCTGTGAACCGGATCGCGGACCGGGCCGGTCAGGCTGTGAACCGGATCGCGAGCCGGGCCAGGCTCCCGGAGGCCCCCCACCGAACGGCGCCTCCGCACGGAACGATCGCCCCCCGCCGCACCACGGCCCCGCGGCCGGGAGAGGCGGCGCGGTGAGCCTGCTGGACCGGCATGTCGGTTTCGTGCACGCGCTGCGCGAGGCGGGGCTGCCCGTGTCGCCCGCCGAGGGGCTGGACGCGGCGCGGGCGCTGCAGGTGATCGACCTGACCGAGCGGGAGTCGCTGCGCGCCGCCTACGCGGCGACGCTGGTCAAGCGACCCTCGCACCGGCCCGGCTTCGACACGCTGTTCGACCTGTGGTTCCCCGCCTCCACCACCGGTCTGTACGGCTCCCGCCCCGCCGCCGGACCCGATCCGCGGACCGCCGGGGTCCCCGAGCTGCGGGACCGGCTGGCCGAGCTGCTGCTGGAGGCGGGCGAGCGGCCCGGAGAGCTGGACGCGTTCGCCCGGGAGATGGTCGAGCGGTTCGGCCGCCAGCCCGCGAGTCCCGGCCGGCAGAACTGGTTCTCCTACCCGGTGCTGCGGGCCCTGTCCCCCGAGACCCTGATGGCCCGCCTGCTCGCCGAGGTCCTGGCCGGGGCCGAGCGCGGCGGCCTGGCCGAGAAGGTCGCCCGCGAGCGCGTCACCCGCGGCATCCGGCGGTTCGAGGAGGCCGTCTCCACCGACGTCCGGCGCCGCATCGCCGAGGAGTCGGGGATCGAGCGGATCGCGCGCTCCGCCGTACGGCCCCCGCTGGAGCAGGTGGACTTCCTCCGGACCACCAAGGCCGACCTGGCCAGGCTGCGCCGGGAGGTGCACCCGCTCGCCCGCCGCCTGGCCGCGCGGCTGACCGTCAAGCACCGGCTGGGGCACCGCGGCCGGCTGGACTTCCGCCGCACGGTCCGGGCCTCGCTGTCCACCGGCGGCGTCCCGCTGACCACCCACCTCAAGCCGCGCCGCCCGCACAAGCCCGAGCTCGTCGTACTCTGCGACGTCAGCGACTCGGTCGCCTCCTTCGCCCACTTCACGCTGCTGCTGACCTACGCGCTGCGCGAGCAGTTCACCAAGGTCCGCGCGTTCGGCTTCGTGGACACCGTGGACGAGATCACCCGCTTCTTCGTCCCCGGCGCCGACGTGGCCGAGGCGATGACCCGGCTGGCCCGGGAGGCCGACATGGTGCGGTTCGGCCGCACCGACTACGGCCGCGCGTTCGAGCGCTTCGCCGAGCGGTACGGCGACGCCGTCGGGCCGAAGACCTCGCTGCTGATCCTGGGCGACGCCCGGTCCAACTACCAGCCGCCCGCCCTGGAGACCCTGAGGCGCCTGAGCGCCGGTGCCCGGCACGCCTACTGGCTCAACCCCGAGCCGGTCGCCCAGTGGGACACCGGGGACTCCTCGGCGACGGCCTACGGCGGGATCGTCCCGATGTACGAGTGCCGGAACGTCGTCCAGCTCTCGGCCTTCATCGAGGAACTCGCCTGAGGGCGGCCCGAGGGGGCACCGGCCGTCCGGCGTCCCCTCTCCCCGTTCTCCCCGCGGCCTGCCGACGGGAGAACCGGGGGTCACCCGCCGAGCCCCGCGACGCCGCCCGCCGCCGTCTCAGTAGCGGAAGCCGGAGACCAGCTGGTGCAGCCGGGTCGACAGCCCGGCCAGCTCGGCCGCGGCCCGCCGGCTCTCGCCCACGCCCCCCGGCGGTGACCTGGGCGGCGTCGGCCAGCACCGCGATGTTGGCCGCGATGTCGGCGCTGCCCTGGGCCGCGTCGGCCACGCTGCGGTTCATCTCGTTGGTGGTGGCGGTCTGCTCCTCCACCGCGCTGGCGATGGTCAGCTGGTAGTCGTTGATCCTGCTGATGATCGAGCTGATCTCGGCGATGGCCGTCACCGCGCTCTCGGTGTCGGCCTGGATCGCCTCGACCCGCTTGGAGATGTCCTCGGTCGCCTTGGCCGTTTCCTGCGCCAGGTCCTTGACCTCACCGGCCACGACCGCGAAGCCCTTGCCCGCGTCCCCGGCCCGCGCCGCCTCGATGGTGGCGTTCAGCGCCAGCAGGTTGGTCTGCTCGGCGATGCTCGTGATGGTCTTGATCACGCTGCCGATCTCCGCCGACGAGGCGCCGAGCTTGGCGACGGTCTCGTTGGTCGACTCCGCCACCTCGACCGCCTGCGCGGCGACCCTGGCGCCCTCGCCGGCGTTGTGCGCGATCTCCCGGATCGACGACCCCATCTCCTCCGAGCCCGCCGAGACGGTCTGCACGTTCTGCGAGACCTGGCCGGCCGCCCCCGCGACGTTGCTAGCCTGAGCCGACGCCTCGTCGGCCGAGGCGGCGATCCGGTCGCTGACCGCCGACAGCTCGGTCGAGCTGGCGGCCAGCGTGTCGGCGTTCTCCGCCAGCGCCTCGATGGTCCGCCGGACGGCGTCGTTGGCCTGGTTGACCGCGACCGCCATCGCACCGGCCTCGTCCCGCGAGGTGATCTCGGCCTTCTGGGTGAGGTCGCCCCGGGCCGTGGCGTCCAGCACCCGGGAGACGGCGTTCAGGGCGCGGACGATCTGGCGGGCCGCCACCCGGGACAGGGCCAGGGCGAGCAGCAGGCCCACCGTCACCAGCGTCAGGATGAGGACCCGGGAGCTCTCGTACTCGTCGATCGCCGTGGCGGCGACCGTCTCGGCGTTGCTCGTCTCGAACGTCGTCAGGTTGTCCATCGCGGCGGTGAAGGCCTTCATGACCTTGTCGAACTGGGCGAGCGCCTCCGGAGTGAGGTCCTGGGGGTCGCCCGTGGACTGCGTGCCGGAGACGTAGGACAGGTAGGCCTGCCACGCCTCGTCGAAGGCGGCGACGTGCCTGCGCGCCTCGGGATCGTCGGAGGCGACGGCCTTGTAGGCCTCGAACGCCCGGCCGATCCCTTCGAAGTCCTCGTTCAGCTGCTGCGCGAGCTGCGCCTTGGCCGCCGGGTCCGTGACGGTGTACATGGTGCTGGAGTTGAGAAGCAGGTCGGTCATGTGGCCGCGGGCCTCGCCCAGGTGGGACAGGCGCTGGACGTTGCCCTGCCGGAGCGCCTGCAGGTCGCCGCTCAGGTCGCCCATGCGGCTCAGCGCCACGAAGCTGACGCCGGCGCCCATGAGCGCCACGACGAACACGGTGATCATGATCTTGGCGCTGATGCGGCGGTCGGCGAACCAGCCGAGCACCGGGTTGCGGTGCACGGTCACCACGGGCCGTGCGGTGTCTGCGGAGAGGTCGGTCACGTCGGATCCTTCCATAGCGGGACCGGGAAGCTGTGCGGCAGCGCGCGGGGTGGAACGCCGCATCGTCCCATCGGCCGCCGGGACCGCGACCTGAGCCGATCGGCCCGGCTCTCCGCCGCCGGGCCGATCGGACCGGGAGGTCAGCCCATACGCCTCAGCACCCGGGCGGCCGTGCGGGTGAGCACCTCCACCTGGCTCTCGTCGAGTTCCTGGCGGGGCGCGCCGAGGATCCAGGAGGCCGCGTGCCGGGGCTTGAGCAGCGTGACGCCCTCGGCGGTGACCGTGCGCCGGCGCTCGGTGCCGTGCACGAGCTGGCCGCCGTGCACGGCCAGCAGCGGCTCGATCGCGACGGGGACGCCCGACTCCCGGCTGAGCACCCCGGCCAGCGCCTCCGCGGCCTCGACGAGCGCCCTGGCCTCCTTCGACCCGTACTTCTCGCCGAAGAACAGCCGCCCGCCGTACGTGGCGATCTCGGTGTCGGGGTCCCACGCCTCGTTGTCCACGACCCAGACGCCGCCGGGGCCGATGACCAGGTGGTCGATCGAGGCCTGCCCGGGCACGGCCCGGCCGTCGAGCACCCGGTAGCCGTGCCTGCGGAGCCGGCGGCGGAGCAGCCGGGCGGTGACGGTCTCGCCGCGCCGCCTGCCCCGCCAGACCGCGGTCGACCTGAAGGACCACCAGTCCCAGGCCAGGTCGGCGACGGCGACCAGCACGCCGAGCGCCGGCCCGAGCACCACCGGCGACAGGCCGAACCGGTAGGCCAGCGCGATGCCCGCGACCAGACCCCCGGCCGCCTTGAGACCGCGCGCCTTCCAGCGCTCCTTGGCCTCCTCGCGCCAGTTCTTCTCGTACATCACCTGCGGTGACAACCCGTGAACCTGGTCATCGGGCGGTACGTAGATAGATCCGCCAGGCACAACGAACCCCCACAGTTCGAGTGGATGGAAGGGCATGGACCTGCCACGCTGAAGATCCTTGGATAATGAAATACCCAAGTGGGAGCTCCAGGCAGGAGAAGGTGACGCAAGTAACACGGCTTCGTCATCCGGTGGGCACTCTGACCGACCAGTCGGTATGCTTTCTCCACCACGTACAAGGGGAGCACATGGCCCAGGACCAGGAGCCGGTACGGCAGCGGCTGCTCAGCGAGGCCACCCGCCTCTTCGCCGAGCAGGGTTTCGAGAGCACCTCGGTGCAGGAGATCGTCACCGCGGCGGGCGTCACCAAAGGCGCCATGTACCACTATTTCGACTCGAAGGACGACCTGCTCCGTGAGATCTACGGCCGGGTCCTCCGTATGCAGATGGAGCGGCTCGTCCAGTTCGCCGACGGTCCCGGCACCGTGACCGAGCGCCTGTACGGCGCCGCCGCCGACGTCGTGCAGACCTCCGTCGAGAACCTCGACGACTCCAAGATCTTCTTCCGCTCGATGCACCTGCTGGCGCCCGACACCCGCAAGGGCGTGCGAGCCGAGCGCCGCGTCTACCACGAGCGCTTCCGGGACCTGATCCTGGAGGGCCAGCGCGAAGGCGTCTTCCGCACCGACACCCCCGCCGACATCGTCGTCGACTTCTTCTTCGGCTCGGTCCACCACCTCAACACCTGGTACAGCCCGGAGGGACCGATCTCCGGCGCCGCCCTGGGCGCCTACTACGCCGACCTCCTGCTCACCTCGCTCCGGCCCCAGGACCGGCCCGCCGGCTGAGACCGGCCCCAGGACCGGCCTGCGGCCTCGGGGACCTGTTCCACGAGCTCGGACCGGCCCGCGGTCTCCGGACCGGCCCGCGGCCTCCGCAACGACCCGCAAGCCGAGCACCGGCCCGGCGGCCCCGGGGAGGAGGTCCCAGGGCCGTCGGGCCTGCCGGACGATCAGGCGGGAGCGGGCAGGTCCGCCAGCTCGGCCACGGCGTCGCGGTGGGCGCCGGGCGAACCCAGCGCGATCTGCCCCGCCTTGGCGCGCTTGAGATACAGGTGCACCGGGTGTTCCCAGGTCATACCGATGCCCCCGTGCAGCTGCACGCTCTCCTCGGCGACGTGCAGCGCCACCTCCGAGCACCACGCCTTGGCCACCGCCACGGCCAGCTCCGGCGACTCCCCGCCGGGCTCGGCCAGCAGGTCGGCGGCGTTGCGGGCGGCCGCGCGGGCGCGCACCACGTCCAGCCAGAGGTCGGCCATCCGGTGCTTGATCGCCTGGAACGAGCCGATCGGCCGGGCGAACTGGTGGCGCTCCCTGATGTAGGCGAGCGTCGTGTCCAGGCACCACTGCGCCACGCCCAGCTGCTCGGAGGCGAGCAGCCCGGCGCCGAACGCCAGCACCTTCCCCCGCTCGAAGTGCCCGAGCACCTCGCCGGGGGCGCCGTCGAAGGTCACCGTCGCGACGGGCCGGGTCAGGTCCAGCGAGGGCACGACCTCGATCCGGGCGTCCCCGGCCTCCACCTGGTAGAGCGCGCCCGGACCGACCGGGACGAGCAGCACGTCGGCGACGTCCGCGCCCGCGACCGCACGCACCCGCCCGCTCAGCGTGCCGTCCGCGCCGACGGTGACGCCCTCCGGCAGCGACCGGTACGGCGAGGCGGCCAGCGGGACCACCAGCGCCGCCGTGGTCTCACCGGAGGCGAGCTCCTGGATCAGGTCCTCCTCGCCGATCTCCAGCAGCGCCTTCGTCGCCAGCACGGCGCTGGTCAGGAACGGCACCGGCGCGACCGCCCGGCCCAGCTCCTCCAGCACCACCGCGACCTCGCGCGCCGTCGCCCCCGCCCCGCCGAGCGCCTCCGGCACCAGCAGGCCCGCCACCCCGATGTCCCGGGATAGCGTCTTCCACAGCTCCATGTCGTACGGCGCGGCCGACTCGATCCGCGCCAGCACGGCGTCCGGCCCGCAGCGGTCGGCGAGCAGGTCCCGCACGGAGGCCCGGAGCTCCTCCTCGACCTCGGTGTACAGCAGTGTCATCGGTCGCTCACCACTCCTCGCTCACTGCACGGGCCACTCGTACCTCGCGGACCGCTCCGCTCACTCCGTCGGGTTCGCTCCGGGTCATCGGGGGAGGTCCTTCCAGGGCACGTCCTTGTCGACGCGGGGCTCCGACGGCAGGCCGAGCACGCGCTCGGCGACGATGTTGCGCAGGATCTCCGAGGTCCCGCCCTCGATCGAGTTCCCCTTCGCGCGCAGGTAGCGGTATCCGGCGCCGCGGCCGAAGAAGTCCACGCTGTCGGAGCGGCGGAACGACCAGTCGTCGTACTCCAGCCCCTCCTCCCCGCGCAGCTCGACGTCCAGCCCGGACAGCGCCTGGTTGAGCGAGGCGAAGGAGAGCTTCATGCCCGACCCCTCGGGACCGGGCTGCCCCGCCGCGAGCTGCTCGCGCAGCCGGGCCCCGGCCAGCCGGGTCACCTCGGCCTCCACCCAGAGCTTCAGCAGCCGCTGGTGCAGGTCGTGGGTGCGCAGCTCGGGCCGGGACCGCCAGATCTCGGCCACCACGCCGACCATGCCGCCGCCGCGCCGTACCGGGGCCCCGCCGATGGCGACCCGCTCGTTCATCAGGGTCATCTGCGCGACCCGCCAGCCGTCGCCGACCTCGCCGAGGCGCAGATCGTCGCCGAGCCGCACGCCCGTCAGGAAGACCTCGTTGAACTCCGCCTCACCGGTGATCTGCCGCAGCGGCCGGACGTCGACACCGGGCGCGTGCATGTCGCAGACGAAGTACGTCAGCCCCCGGTGCTTGGGCACCTCCGCGTCGGTCCGGGCGACCAGGATCGCCCACCGGGAGTGGTGCGCCCCGGAGGTCCACACCTTCTGCCCGTCCACGACCCACTCGTCGCCGTCGCGGACCGCGCGCGTCGCGAGGGTCGCCAGGTCCGAACCGGCGCCGGGCTCGCTGAAGAGCTGGCACCAGATCTCCTCGCCCGTCCACAGCGGCCGCAGGAAGCGCTTCTTCTGCTCCTCGGTGCCGAACGCCAGGATCGTCGGCGCGGCCATCCCGAGGCCGATCCCCTGGACGCCGGTGTCGAGCTGCGGCGTCCCGGCGAGCACGCGCTCCACCACCTGCTGCAACTCCCGGTGGACGCCCAGGCCGCCCAGGCCTGCGGGGAAGTGCACCCAGGCGAGCCCCGCGTCGAACCGGGCCCGCAGGAACTCCAGGCGGTCACCGCCCGGATCGTGCGCGGCCAGGAACTCCCTGGCCAGCGATTCGACCTCTTCAGCCGTCATCAGCGGTCTCCCATGTGCTTCTTCAGTTCGCGGTGGGCGAGCGAACGCTTGTGCACCTCGTCGGGGCCGTCGGCCAGGCGCAGCGACCTGGCCGCGGCCCAGAGGCCGGCCAGCGGGAAGTCCTGGCTGACGCCGCCGGCTCCGTGGACCTGGATGGCCTTGTCCACGATCCACTCCACCTCGCGCGGAGTGGCGATCTTGATGGCCTGGATCTCGGTGTGGGCGCCCCGGTTCCCCACCGTGTCCATCAGCCAGGCGGTCTTCAGCACCAGCAGCCGGAGCTGCTCGATCTTCACGCGCGACTCGGCGATCCAGTCCTGCACGACGCCCTGCTGGGCGATCGGCTTGCCGAACGCGGTCCGGGCCAGGGCGCGGGCGCACATCAGCTCGACGGCCCGCTCGGCCATCCCGATCAGCCGCATGCAGTGGTGGATCCGGCCCGGCCCGAGACGGGCCTGGGCGATGGCGAAGCCGCCGCCCTCCTCACCGATGAGGTTGGCCACCGGCACCCGCACGTCGGTGAAGTCGATCTCACCGTGCCCGCCGTGGTCGGCGTCGGTGTAACCGAACACGTGCATGCCGCGCCGGACGTGCACGCCCGGGGTGTCCGTGGGGACCAGGACCATCGACTGCTGCCGGTGCGACGACGCCTCGGGGTCGGTCTTGCCCATCACGATGAGGATCCGGCAGTCCGGGTTCATCGCGCCGGAGGCGAACCACTTGCGGCCGTTGATCACGTATTCGCCGCCGTCGCGCGTGATCGACAGCGAGATGTTCGAGGCGTCGGAGGAGGCCACGGCAGGCTCGGTCATCGCGAACGCCGAGCGGATCTCCCCGCGCAGCAGCGGCTCCAGCCACTCCTTGCGCTGCCGCTCGTCGCCGAACTGGGCCAGGACCTCCATGTTGCCGGTGTCCGGGGCGGCGCAGTTGGTGGCGGCGGGCGCGATCCTCGGCGACCGGCCCATGATCTCGGCCAGCGGCGCGTACTGCAGGTTCGTCAGCCCGGCGCCGTGCTCGCCGGGGAGGAAGAGGTTCCACAGGCCGCGCTCACGCGCCTCCGCCTTGAGCCCCTCCAGCAGCGGCGGGACGGTCCAGCCGCTCTCGGCGGCCTGGGCCTCGAAGGCCTCCTCGGCCGGATAAACGCACTCGTCCATGAACGCGAGCAGCCGTTGCCTCAGCTCCTCGGTCCTGGCGTCGAACCCGAAGTCCATCGGTACTCCTCACCTCGTCCCACCGGAGCGTACCGACCGGACGGTATGAGTGTCGACCGTCCCTCCCGAATCCGGGTGGTCTTCCGGGAAAACCCACCAAGTGGACCTTAGGTCCGACCGCTTCCCCCTTCTAGGGTCGTCCGCATGACCGCGACCATGCCCTCTCCCGTCACCCTCGAAGGCACCGCCGTACGGCTGGAACCGCTGACCCCCGCCCACCTCCCCGACCTCTTCGCCGCGGGGGGCGGCGACCCGGAGGTCTGGCGCTGGCTGGGGGTCCCCGTGCCGGGGACCGAGGCGGAGCTGGCGGCGATCGCGCGCCACCTCATCGAGGACGACCGGCACGTGCCGTTCGCGGTGGTCCTCCGGGCGACCGGCCGGGCGACCGGCTGGACCTCCTACATCGACGTGCCGGGGTTCGACCACAGCGTCGAGATCGGCTGGACCTGGTACGGCAGGGCGGTCTGGCGCACCGCGGTGAACACGGAGTGCAAGGTCCTCCTGATCGACCACGCCCTCGGCGCACTCGGGTTCAACCGGGTCCAGCTGAAGACCGACCACCTCAACACCCGCTCCCAGGCCGCCATCCGGCGCCTCGGCTGCGCCTACGAGGGCACCCTGCGCCGCCACCGCCGCCGCCCCGACGGCACCTGGCGCGACACGGTCTACTTCAGCGTGCTCGACCACGAGTGGCCCGCCCACCGCGCCCGGCTGACCGCCCGCCCGGCCGCCGGCCCCGAGACCGCCCGCCCCGCCCGCACCTCCGACCCCCACGCCTCCGGGCCCGACGCCTCCGGGCTCACCGCCGGGGCGCCGGTCGGCGCCTCCTAGGCATCCGGCGCGGAACCGGTCGGCGTTCCTCAGGCGTTCCTCGGGCGTTCCTCAGGCGCGCGGCGCGGAGCCGCCGGACAGCATGCCCGCGAGCAGCTCCCGCACGCCGCGGCGGAGGTCGCCGAGGGTGGGCTCGGCACCGGCCCCGACGATGGCGTCGAACATCACGCCCTCCCCGAAGACGACCAGCTGGCGGCCGTGCCGTACCGGATCGGGAGAGCCCGCGGCGGCGAGCAGGGCGACGGCCGGTTCCCGGAACCGGCCCCCCGCCCGGTCGTAGATCGCCCGGAGCTCGGGGCGGCGGGTCGCCTCCAGGGCCAGCTCGTAGCGGGCCACCGTACGGCGGCGGTCGACGGTGAGCTGCGCCCACAGCACCCGGGCCGTCATCTCCGCGAGCGCGTCCAGGGCGTCCCCGCCGCTCCCGGGCTCTGCACCCTCCCCGCCCGGCAGGCCCCCCCGATCCCCCGGACCACCGGACCCGGGCTCTGCACCCTCCCCGCCCGGCAGGCCCCCCCGATGCCCCGGACCACCGGACCCGGACGGCAGGCCCGGGCCTCCTGGAACAGGCGGCCCGCCCACGGCCCCCGCCATGAACGACGAGAAGAGCTCCACCTCCAGTTCGGTGAGCCGGGCGAGGGCCAGCTCCAGCAGGGCCGAGCGGGTGCGCGCCAGGTTGGACGTGGAACCGGGCGGCAGGCCGGCCGCCTCGTCGACCGCCCGGTGGGTCAGCCCGCGCATCCCGCGCTCGGCCAGCAGGGTGATGGCGGTCTCCGCGACCAGTTCAGCGCGTTGGGACTTCACCCACGGGATACTACATTTGTAGTTGGACTACAGGGGTAGTACTGTTCACTACATCCGTAGTGAAGGAGATGGGCATGGCGCGCGCAGTGGTGGTCGGGGCGGGAATCGGCGGACTGACCGCGGCGGTGGCGCTCCAGCGGCACGGCTGGGACGTCACGGTGCTGGAGCGGGCGGCGTCCCTGGAGCCGGTCGGCTCCGGGCTGGCCGTCGCGGCCAACGCGTTGAAGGCGCTGGACACGATCGGTGTCGGCGACGAGATCCGCGGGCTCTCCGCCGTCCAGGGTGACGGCGGAGTGCGCAGCGCGGACGGCCGCTGGCTGGTGAGGACCAGCGCGGAGGCCGTGACCGCGCAGTACGGAGACTCCGTGGTCCTGCTGCGCCGCGCGCAGCTGGTCGACGCGCTCGTCGCGCGGCTGGCCCCCGGCACCGTACGGCTGGACACCACGGTCACCGGCGTGGACCCGGAGGCCGGCGCGGTGACCGCCGTCACGGCCGGGACGGCGGCTCCGGACCCGCGCGCCGCCCGCGCCGGTCGCGCCACCGGCACCGGCACCGGGCCCCGTCCCGGGACCGGCGGCGCGACCGGCGGGCCGGAGGCCGTCCTGGGGGCAGGGGTCGCGGGCGGCGGGCGGGAGACCGTCCTGGAGGCCGAGCTCGTGGTGGCCGCCGACGGCATCCACTCCCCCGTCCGGGCGGCGCTGTTCCCCGGCCACCCCGGCCCGCGCTACTCCGGGACCACGAGCTGGCGGGTGCTCGTCCCCGCCGAGGGCGTGCCCGGCCAGGCGTCGGAGAGCTGGGGCGCCGGCCGGGTCTTCGGGATCATGCCGCTGGCCGGCGGAACGACCTACTGCTACGCCACCGACACCGTGCCCGCGGGTGGCGGGAACGGTGCGGGCGGCAACGGCGCGGGCCGCGGGGACGACGGCGGGCTCCCGGAACTGCGGCGGCTGTTCGGCGACTGGCACGCCCCGATCCCGGCGCTGCTCGCCGCGGCCTCGCCGCAGGACGTGCTCCGCAACGACGTCCACTACCTGGCGACCCCGCTGCCCGCGATGCACCGGGGCAGGGTGGCGCTGCTGGGGGACGCGGCGCACGCCATGACGCCCAACCTGGGCCAGGGCGCCTGCCAGGCGATCGAGGACGCGGTCGTGCTGGCCCACGTCGCCGGGTCCGGGGAGGGCGCCGCGCCCGACGTCTCCTCCCGGCTGGGCGCCTACACCGCCGCCCGCCTGGAGCGGACCTCGAAGATCGTCGCCCGCTCCGCCGCGATCTGCCGAGCCACCAAGATCCGCAATCCGCTCGCCGTACGGCTGCGCGACACGGCGATGCTGCTCGCCGCGCGGCTCGCACCGGGCCAGGCCGCCGGCGCGGCGGACGACATCTTCGGCTGGCGCCCTCCTACGGCGTGACCTGGACGCTCCCGGAGGCAGGGGTCGGAGTGGGGGCGGCGGGCCCGGGGACCGGCTCGGCCTCCGCCGCGCGGGCCGGAGCGGAATCCTCGGAGGACTCCGGGAAGACGGCGGGGGCGGCTCCCGGGGAGAGCGCCGGGGCCTTGCGGCCGGAGGTCTTGCGGTCGAGGCCCTCGTGGCCGGCACCGTCCCGGTCCGAAGCCGTGTGGCCGGAGGTCCCGCGCTCGGAGGCCTTGTGTTCTGAGGCCTTGTGGTCGGGGGCGAGCCGCCCGAGGGTGAGCGTCCCCCAGACCATGAGCGCGCCGGCCAGGAGCGCCGGGAGCACGTTCGACCAGCCGGAGGGCATCGCCTCGTCCAGCAGGAGCGCTCCGGCGAGGATCGAGGTGATCGGGTCGACCACCTGCACGCCCGCGTAGGCGATGCCGAAGTAACCCACCTCGTAGGACTTCTGCAGCAGCACGACCGCGCAGATGAGCAGCACCGGGACGGCGAGGGTGAACCAGCTGAGCAGGTTGGCCCACTCACCGCCGAAGTTCCCGCCCACCACCCGGACGAAGGTGGAGACGCTGGCCGTCACCGCGCCCGCGGCGACCGAGAGCACCAGCGCCTTGGCCGGGCCGCGCGCCCTCCGCCCGGCCAGATGGGTCACCAGCACGACCAGCCCGATGCAGCCGAGGAAACCGAACGCCTCCCGGCCCGTCATGTGCGGCGTCACCGCGTGCGAGGGCACCAGCAGCAGCAGGCCCAGCAGCCCGACCGCCACCGCGGCCGAGCCGACGATCTCCGCCCGGTGGGCCTTCCTGCCGTGCAGCATCGCCGCGAGCGGCACCGCGAACACCAGCGTCGCCACACTGATCGGCTGCACCGCGACCAGCGGCGCGAAGCTCAGCGCCACCGCGTGCAGGGACGCGCCGGTGAATCCGATGACGCCGCCCAGCCACCAGCGGGGGCGCCTCATCAGCTTGAGCGAGGCGCCCTCCGTGACCGCCTCGAACTGCTGGAGCGCGGCGCCCAGGGCGTAGCCGAGCGCGCCGACGAGAGCGATCGAGATCCCGACCCAGGTCATCGCCACCCGCCCTCGGGGGAAGCCGCGCATGGGTAAAAAAGCGATACTCGGGTCATCCATCCAGCTTAGGGCTCTCGACGGCCTGGTAAGGGCCTCCTCAAGTCCGATCGACCGTCTTCGCCGCCTTCCGGAGGCCTTCCGGCCGGTCCCGGCGGCGCCGCCGGGACCGGCCGGGTCGACCTCGGACGGCGCAGAGGAGCCGTCAACCTCGGACGGCGCAGAGGAGCCGGTCGTGACCGCGCTGCCAGAGACAGCCGACCTCGGTGAAGCCCGCGTCGCGGAGGGCCTCGGCGTGCTGGGAGAGCAGCGGGGACTCCGAACCGTGGTGGTCGGCGCCCGCCGTGGTGCGTGCCGCGTGGAGCTCGGCGAAGGCGGGGTCGGCGGTGACCGCGTCCCACCACTGGCGCCAGTCCTCGGGCCGCCGGCCGGCGAACCTGCGCTCGGCCTCCCGCTCGTGCAGGGTGCGCTCGAGTCGGGCGAGAGCCGGGGTGGCGTCGTCGGTCTCCAGGTGGTCGCCGTTGAGCAGGAGCCCGCCCGGACGCAGCACGGTCGCCAGCTCGCCGTACATCTTCGGCAGGTCCGCCGCGGAGATCCAGTGCAGCGCCGTGGTGCTCACCGCGGCGTCGGCGGGCCGGTCCAGGCCCAGGGAGCCGCTCCAGCCGGGGGTGCGCAGGTCCGCGGAGACGAACCTGAGCCGAGGGTAGGCGGCCCGGCCGAGGCTGAGCAGCAGCGGGTCCGCGTCGACCGAGACCACCGTCGCCCCGGGCAGCCGGTCCAGGAGCCGGGCCGACAGCGAACCCGGCCCGCAGCCGAGGTCGACGACCAGCGGATCGGGACGGCCCAGCGCCTCGACGGCGTCGATCAGCGCGGTGAAGCGCTCCTCCCGGTCGGGCAGGTAGCCCTCCTGCTGGCGGTCCCAGCGCGAGATCCATTCGAGTGCGGCATCGTGGGTGAGCACAATCGACTCCCTGTAACTGTCGTATAAACTGATGACAGTTACAAGCTAGACCCGGAGAGGTAACTGGTCAAGTGGATTTCAACAGTCACGCTGACGCGATCGTCCGGGTGGCGGTGGGCCTGGTCAACGAACTGACCCCGGGAGAGAGACGGGGCCGCGACCTCCCTCCCCCGCACGACCTGGCCGCCGCCGCCACCGAGGGCCTGCGCGCCGGTTACCCCGGCCACCGGGAGGTCACCGAGGAGGAGGCCCGCGAACTCGCCGGGGTCGCGGCACGCCTGCGCGCCGTCTTCGACGCCGTCGCGGCGGAGGACGTCGACGAGGCGGCCCTGCGGGTCAACGCCCTGCTGGAGGAGACCCGCGCCCGGCCGCTGCTCCAGCGGCACGACGGGGAGCCGTGGCACCTGCACTTCCACGGCACCGGGGGCACCGCCGCCGAGGACTGGGCGGCGAGCTGCGCCACCGGGCTGGCGATCGTGCTGGGCAGCGAGTTCCACGACCGCCTCGGCGTGTGCACCGCACCGCACTGCGACCGGGTCTACGTGGACGTCTCCCGCAACGGCACCCGCCGCTTCTGCGGCACCGCGTGCCAGAACCGCGTCAAGACGGCCGCCTTCCGCGCCAGGGGCAGGACCCCCTGAGGGCGCGCCGCCGCGGTTCCCCGCTCATCGGCCGGACAGGCAGGTGAAGAAGCGGCGGATGTCCTCGCCGAGCAGGTCCGGGGCGTCGTGCGCGGCCCAGCGGCCGCCGCGGTCGAACTCGTGCCAGGACACGATGTACCGGTGGTCCCGCTCGGCGAGTCTCCGGACCGGGCGGAAGTCGTGGGCGAAGCTCGCCAGGCCGATCGGGAACGTGGTCGGGTTCGGATACGCCGAGGCGCGGCCGCTCTCGTGGTGGAAGCGGGCCGCGGACGCCGCGGTGCCGGTGAACCAGTAGATCGAGGCGTTGGTCAGCACCGCGTCCGGGCCCACGCCGGCCAGCGACCGGCAGATCCAGGCGAGCTGACCGGCCGGTGAGCCGGCCGGCCCGCGGCGGAGGACCCGCGGTCGCTCCCGCCGAGCCCTGTCGTGGACGGCAGGGCCGGCGAAGGAGTGCGGGAGGTCCTGGTACCCCGTGTCCTCCGGAGGGGGACCCTGCGACTCGGCGGGGTCACCGGAGGGGAAGATCTGGTTGACGTGCACGGCGATCACGTGTTCGGGATCGATCCGGCCGAGCACCGGCGAGATGACCGAGCCCGCGTCGTTCCCGTGCGCGCCGTACCGGTCGTAGCCGAGCCGCCGCATCAGCTCGGCCCAGGCCCGGGCGACGCGCACGGCGTCCCAGCCCTTCCCGCGGGTGCGCCCGGAGAAGCCGGACCCGGGGATGGACGGGATCACCAGGTGGAAATCGCGTGACAGCGGCTCGACCAGGGCCAGGTACTCCACGAAGGTGCTGGGCCAGCCGTGCGTGAGGATGAGCGGCGTCGCCGCGGGGTCCGCCGAGCGCACGTGCACGAAGTGGACGGTCTGGCCGTCGATGACGGTCGTGAACTGCGGATAGGAGTTCAGTCTCGCCTCCTGCGCCCGCCAGTCGAAGGAGTCGCGCCAGCGCTCGGCGAGGTCCCGCACGTACGCCGACGGCACGCCGTACCACCGGTCCGGCCGCACGGGGCCGGACGCCGGCCGGTCAGCCGGCTCCGCGGGCGGCGGTTCATCCGTCCAGCGGGTGCGGGCCAAGCGGTCGCGTAGATCGTTGACGGCGGCTTCCGGGATCGCGATCCGGAACGGCCTGATGTCCTCTGCCATGCCTCCACGATCCGGGATCGGACCGGCATGACGGCAGTGCCTGGCGCACCGGTCCAGCTGCCCATCGCATGACACCAACCTGCAAAATGCACATAATCATGGGTTCCGCAGGTGATCGGGGGCTGGATGAGCAGGTTCGGCTGGACGCTCGTCCTCGCCATGGTGTGCGCCCTCGCCGTCGCCCGTGTGGGGGACTTCCTGCGCGAGCCCCTCCCCGCCCGGGACACCGCGCTCGGTGTCGCCGCCATCGCGGCGGTCGCGGCCCTCCACGTGGTGATCGTCATGCGGCCGTGGCGGCCGCACCTCCTGCTGGCGGCCCAGGCGTTCCTGGTCTTCGCACCGTACCTCGCGCTCGGGAGAGCGTGGGGCCCCCTCTCCGGATTCCTGGGCGCGGCGATCCTGCTGACCGTGCCCGCCCCGCTGTCCTGGCCGCTGTTCGCGCTCACCGCGGCCGCCGACACCGCCATCGACGCCTACCGCGGCTCCGATCCGCTCTCCGTGGCGGGCATCGCGATCGTCGTCCTCAACACCGGTCTCGGCATGTTCGCCGTCACCCACCTGGCCAGACGGCTCGACCAGGCGACCGGGCAGCGCGAACGACTCGCCGCGCTCGCCGCCGAGCGGGAGCGGCTGGAGAGCACGGCCCGGCTGCGCGGCACGCTCGGAACCGAACTGTCCAGGATCATCCAGCTGATCCGCGGCGGCCTGACCGCGCCGACCACGGAGCGGCTGGCCCGCGTGGCCGACCTCGGCCGTACGGCGCTGGCCACCGCACGCACGATCGCCGACGCCCAGCGCGTGGTGGTGCCGGCCGTGCCGCCGGCGCCGGACGCCGACCGGACGGCGCGGATCCGGCCCCGCCTCGCCTGGTGGTTCCTGGTCCTCATACTGGCCGACCACTCGGCCATCACCGTGATCAGCCTCGCCCTGGAGCCCCGGACGGAGGCGGGCGTCTGGGCGCTGGCCGGCTCGTTGACGGCGGTCTCGGTGGGGCTGCAGCTGTATCACGGGGCTCCCCGCGCGCCCGGCCCCGAGCCGCGGGCCTGGCCGTGGACCCTCACCCTGCACGGGATCGTCGTGGTCATCGCCACGGCGATCCCGTTCTGGTCGCCGCAGTCCGTCCTGGCCCCGCTCCTCCCCGTGGCCGGCGCCGCCGTCGTCCGGCTGCGCCGCCTCTGGGCATGGGCGATCCCCCCGCTCTTCGCCCTCATGCCGGCTCTCGTCTCCGACCGGCACTGGACCGGTGCCGGCGACTACGTCTACTGGAACGCGGGCGTCATCGTCATCACCATCCAGGTGTACGCCCTGTGCCGCATCCCCGAAGTGACCCGCGAGCTCGAGGAGACCAGCGGCGACGCGGCCCGTGTCGCGGCCGTCACCGAACGCCTGCGCCTGGCCCGCGACCTCCACGATCTGCTCGGCATGAGCCTGTCGGGGATCAGCCTCAAGGCCGAACTCGCCGCCCGCCTGCTGCCGACGGACCCCGATCGCGCCCGGCGCGAACTCTCGGAACTGCTCGTCCTGGCCGAACGCGCCCGCGACGAGGGCCGCTCCCTCACCGCCGAGCTCTCCCTGCCGGAGGAGATCGAGGCCGCCCGCTCGATCCTGGAGGCCGCGGGCCTGCACGTCACCGTCTCGACGTCCGGACCGCCCCCTGACGCCCCGCTCCTGGCCGTCGCCCTCCGCGAGGCGGTGACCAACGTCATCCGCCACTCCACCGCGAGCACCTGCCGCATCTCCGTGGTCTCGATCCCCGGCGGGGTACGGCTGCGCGTCACCAACGACGGCCTCGCACCGGCCGTACCGCAAGGCCCGGGAACCGGGCCGACGACCGCGCCGGAACGCCGGGGGACCGGGCTGGCCGGCCTCACCGAGCGCATCACCCGGGCGGGCGGGCGGCTGGACGCCGGTCAGCGCGACGGCACGTTCACGCTCACAGCCAGCCTGCCGCGGTAGCGATGCGGACCGCGTCCACCCGGTTGCGCGCTCCCAGCTTGGTCACCGCCGAAGCGAGGTAGTTCCGTACGGTGCCATAGCTCAGGTGGAGCTGCGCGGACACCTCGCGCGGTGTCGCACCGGACGCGGTCAGGCGCAGCACGTCGGCCTCCCGAGCGGTCAGCGGGCTGCCCGCCACGTCCAGCGCCGCGTAGGCGAGCTGCGGGTCGATCACCCGCCCGCCCGCGGCCACGGTACGGATCGCGTCGGTCAGATCCTGCGGCCGGGAGTCCTTCACCATGAAGCCCGCCACCTGAGCGGCGATCCCCCGGCGCAGGTTCCCCGGCCGTCCCACCGCGGTCAGGATCAGCGTCCTGCAGTCCGGGAGCCTGTCGCGCAGCTCCGCCGCCGCCTGGAGACCGTCCACCCCGGGCAGCTCGATGTCGATCACGGCGACGTCCGGCCGGTGCTCCAGCGCGGCGGGGACGATGCGGTCACCGGACCCGACCGCGGCCACGACCGCCATGTCGCTCTCCAGCTCCAGCAGGCCGCACAGCGCCTCACGCAGGATCCGCATGTCCTCAGCGATGAGCACCCGGATCATCCGCACCTCACCGCTCGGATCGCACTCGGCAGCCGCACCCGCCGCAGCCTATCGACCTACGGTCCCGTACCGGCCGACCGGCCCACGTCCGCCGTCCGGCGAGCCCCCGGCGGCCGGGGGTGACGTCGCCGAACGGCGGGCCCGGTCCGTGACCGGCCCCCAGGTCACGGACCGGGCCCGGCCGGGTCAGTCGCGGGCCGGGCAGACGCAGAACAGGTGCCCCTCGGGGTCGGCGAGCACCGTCCAGTTCTCCCCGCCGGGCTGGAAGTCCGGCCTGCTCGCGCCGAGCTCCACGTACTCCGCGACCGCCCGGTCCACGTCCGGGACGCGCACGTCCAGGTGGAACTGCTTGTCCGGGCCGGGCCAGGCGGCGGGCCTGCGCTCGGTGTTCTTCTGGAAGTAGATCGTCATGGTGCCGTCACCGATGCCGGCGTACTCGTCCTCGGCGTACTGGACCTCGTAGCCGAACACGGCGGCGTAGAAGTCGGCGAGCCGCTTGGGCTCGGCGCAGTCGAGGGTGACGGCGAGGAACTTGGCTTTCGTGGTCATGAGGGCCATCGTGGCGGCCGTACCTGTCAGATCATGTCAGGTACGGCGAAGATCTTCGCCGCCCCCACGGCGGGACCGGCTCGTGACCCGCTACGGCAGGACCAGCTCGTGGACCTTGACCGCCATCGGACCGGCCGGGTCGTAGACGACCTTCACCGGGATCCTGCCCTTGCGGAGCCGGTCGTACAGGTGGATCGGGTCGCAGCGCCTGGTGCCCAGCTCGTACCTGCTGCGGGTGTCGTACGGATGTCCCGCCGGGGGCCTGCCGCACTTCTTGTTCACCTGGCGGAAGTCGAGCCCCTCGGTGTAGTCGATCCGGACGGGGGCGCCCCTCCGCCTGCCGATGTACCAGCCGCCGTTCTCGCCCTCGCCGTGGCCGTAGCGCCTGACCCGGTGCGGGGTGACGATCATGGCGGAGTTCCCGGACCTCCTCGCCCAGCCGTACACCGTCTTCAGACCGGACTCCCGCTCGGCGGCCGGCGCGGACGCCGCCGGGGCCGAGGCGGGTGCGGCGGCCAGGGCGGGCGCCGCGGAGGCGAGCAGGAGGGCGGCGGCGAGGGCCGCGGTGGCCGAGGTCTTGTTCACGTCTTCTCCGATCGTGGGATCGGGATCATCCTGGCACGGGAAACGCCCTGCACAGAGGGGGTGATCCCGTGATTCATCCCATGCCGGAACGGAACAACCTTCTACCGGAAAAGCGCGTCACAGGATTCTCCGGACCTCGGCGCTCCCGGTCGCGGGCGGCCCGCGGGAACCGCAGGGGCCCTACGAGTCCGCCCGGGCGGCGGCCCGGTCCCCGGCCGTCTCCGCGACCGGCGGGTCCTGCCGCTCGGCGGAGGCCTCCCCGGATCCGGACGGCTCCGGATCCGGCTCCCCGCCGGTCGCCGGGAGGGCGATGACGAAGCGCGTCCCCCCGGTGTATCCGGTGTCGAGCCAGATCCTCCCCCGGTGGTGCTCGACGATCTTCCGGCAGATCGCCAGGCCGATGCCCGTCCCCTCGTAGGCGTCCCGGTTGTGCAACCGCTGGAAGATGACGAAGATCTTGTCGGCGAACCGGGCGTCGATGCCGATGCCGTTGTCCGTCACGGTGATCAGCCACTCCCCGTCCTCGCGCCGCGCCTCGACCCGGACCACGGGCGCGCGGTCGGGGTGGCGGAACTTCAGCGCGTTGCCCAGCAGGTTCTGCCAGAGCATCACGAACTGGGACCGGTCACCGGTCACCTCGGGCAGGGGGCCGAGCTCGATCTCGCCCCCGGACTCCTCCACCGCCGCGGTGAGGTTGCGCAGCGCCGAGGCGATCGTCTCCTCCAGGCCGAACGTCACCGGCTCCCGGGTGATCCGGCCCACCCGGGAGAAGGTGAGCAGTTCGTTGATGAGCACCTGCATGCGCTTGGCGCCGTCCACCGCGAAGGCGATGTACTGCTTGGCCCGGTCGTCCAGCTGCTCGCCGTACCGCTGCTCCAGCATCTGGGTGAAGCTGGCCACCTTGCGCAGCGGCTCCTGCAGGTCGTGGCTGGCGACGTAGGCGAACTGCTCCAGCTCGGCGTTCGAGCGCCGCAGCTCGGTGGTCTGCTCCTCCAGCAGCAGCCGGGCCCGGCGGCTCTCCTCCAGCTCGGCCACGATCCGCTCGCGCATCGCCTCCATGTCGCGGGACAGCGCCGCGATGTCGGCCGGGCCGCCGGTGTCGACGTGGTGCTCGAAGTCACCGCCGGTGACCCGGCGCGAG
This sequence comes from Planomonospora sp. ID91781, assembly GCF_015711595.1. NCBI lineage: Bacteria > Bacillati > Actinomycetota > Actinomycetes > Streptosporangiales > Streptosporangiaceae > Planomonospora > Planomonospora sp. ID91781. Next base: position 204,076 of record NZ_JABTEY010000003.1, read on the forward strand.
GCGGCGCTCAGCCGGTCCAGCGGGCGGAACACCACCACGCGCAGCAGCACCGCCACCGCGATGATCGCGAACAGCAGGACCGTGAGGATGCCGAGGAAGGCGGCGTCGCGGAGCAGCCGCGCGTCGCCCAGGTTGGCGCGCGCGTCGTCCCGCGACCGCGTCCAGGCGTCGTTCTGCGCGTCCAGCGCGGCGCGCACGGTCTCGAAGGACTGCCTGCTCGCCTCCGCCTGCGCCGTGCTCACCTTCTCCGCGCCCTCGTCCCGGGTCCGCTCGATCATCGGCTCGGCGTGCCGGGTCCGCCACAGCCCGATGAGGCGCTCCACCTCGTCCAGCTCGCGCAGCGGCCGCCCCTGCCGGATGAGCCGCCTGATCTCGCCCACCGACTCCCGCTCGGCCTCCAGGCCGGCGGTGTACGGCTCCAGGAACTCCTCCCTGCCGGTGAGGACGAAGCCCCGGACTCCGGTCTCCTGGTTCAGCAGGGCGGTCTTCAGCCGCTCCGACTCGACCCGGGCCGGGGAGATCTGGTCCACCAGCCGGTTGGACACCTGCGCGGTGTTGCGCAGGGCGGTGGCCCCCGTCACCGCGGACCCGGCGAGCAGGAAGGCCATGGCCAGGAGCACGACGTTGACCCATCCCTGCGCGCTCCAGCGGCCCGCCCGGGCCCTCGCGGGGGACGGTGCGGCCTTCTCCTCAGCGGTCATCGCCCTCTCACCTTCCGGCGGTACGGCCCCGCGGAGCGCGGGGCCCGGTGCCACTGCCCCGCGCGGAGCGGGACTCACAGCGGGGACAAGATACCGGTACGGGGCCCCGGACCCGGCCCGGAGTCCGGCGGCCGGGCGGCCCGGATCCGCTCCGGTTCCGCGACGCCTCACCGGCGGACGCGACGCCTCACCGGCAGAGAGGAACGCGATCCGGGGAGCGGGCACCGGCGGACGGGAACGCGATCCGGGGAGCGGGCGTTGGAGGGAACGTGGCGTCGATAAAGCAGTTCGTCAGGCGGTTCCTGGAGCGTCCCGGTTCGATCGACCTGACCCCCTTCGAACGGACGGTGGCGGCCTCCCGGGCCCACGAGGAGCGCCTGCGGGCCCTCCCGGAGCTGCCCGAGCCCCGGGTGGACGACCCGGCCGCCTTCTGCGCCCTGCTCCGGGAGGCCGCCGACCGGTCGCTGGGGCTGCGCCCGTACGACGTGCAGCTCGTCGGCACGCTGGCCCTGCTCTCCGGCAACGTCGCGGAGATGGCCACCGGCGAGGGCAAGACCCTCTCCGGGGCGATGGCCGCCGCCGGATACGCGCTGCAGGGCAGGCGGGTCCACGTGATCTCCGTCAACGACTACCTGGCCAGGCGCGACGCCGAGTGGATGGGCCCGCTGTACGACGCGCTGGGCGTCACGGTCGGCTGGATCGACCAGAACTCCACGCCCGAGGAGCGCCGCGAGGCCTACGCCAGGGACGTGACCTACGGCTCGGTCAGCGAGATCGGCTTCGACGTGCTGCGCGACCGGCTCCGCACCGATGTCGCCGAGCTGGTCGTGCCCGAGCCGCAGGTCGCGCTGGTCGACGAGGCCGACTCGGTGCTGGTGGACGAGGCCCGGGTGCCGCTGGTGCTGGCCGGGGCCGCCGATCCGGGCGACGCGGTGCCGGAGATGGCCGCGCTGGTCCGGCAGCTCGTCAAGGGCTACCACTACGAGATCGACGACCAGGCCCGCAACGTCCACCTGACCCCCAAGGGCATCGACACGGTCGAGAACGCCCTGGGCGTCGAGCTCTACGACACCCCCGGGACCCTGGCCGAGGTCAGCCTCGCGCTGCACGCCCACGCCCTGCTCACCAAGGACGTCGACTACATCGTCCGCGACGGCCGGGTCCATCTGATCAACCCGTCGCGGGGCCGGGTGGCGCTGCTGCAGCGCTGGCCGGACGGCCTGCAGGCGGCGGTCGAGGCCAAGGAGGCGCTGCCCGCCTCCGAGACCGGCGAGATCCTCGACTCGATCACCGTCCAGGGGCTGATCACCCGCTATCCCGTCAAGTGCGGGATGACCGGCACCGCCGTGGCCGTCGGCGAGCAGCTCCGCGAGTTCTACGGCCTCGAGGTGGCCGTCGTCCCGCCCAACCGGCCGCTGGTCCGCGCGGACGAGCCGGACCGCCTGTTCGAGCACGCCCTGGAGCGGGACCGGGCGCTGGCCGACGAGATCGCCGAGGCGCACGCGACCGGCAGGCCGGTCCTCATCGGCACCCTGGACGTGGCGGAGTCCGAGCGGCTCGCGCTGACCCTGGCCGGCCGCGGCCTGGAGTGCGTGGTCCTCAACGCCAAGAACGACGCCGAGGAGGCCTCGATCATCGCGGCGGCCGGGGAGCGCGGCGCGATCACGGTCTCCACCCAGATGGCCGGGCGCGGCACCGACATCCGCCTCGGCGAGGGGGTCGACGCGCTGGGCGGGCTGTACGTCATCGGCTCGGGGCGGCACGCCGCCAGCCGCTTGGACGACCAGCTCCGCGGCCGCGCCGGCCGGCAGGGCGACCCCGGCGGCTCGGTCTTCTTCGTCAGCGGCGAGGACGACCTGATCGCCCGTTACGTCGCCGACGAGTACACCGGCGGGGTGCCCTCCCAGCGGCTCGTCGCGCACGCCCAGCGCGTTGCCGAGGGCGTCAACATGGAGATCCACCGCAACACCTGGCGTTACACGCGCCTGCTGGAGCGGCAGCGCGAGGAGGTCCTGGAACGGCGGGACAAGGTCCTGCGCGGGCGTACGGCCTCCGAGGCCCTGGCCGCGGCCGCCCCCGAGCGCTGGGCCGAGGTGTTGGAGAGCCTGAGGACCGGGACCGGGACCGGGGCCGGAGCCGGAGCCGACCGGAGGGACGGGAGCGACGGGACCGACGGGGGCGGGAGCGGCACCGGTCCCGACGAGAACGGGACCGGCGCGGGGCCCGGCGCCGAGGGGGCCGCGGACGTGCTGCACGAGGCGGCCCGGCAGATCGTGCTGTTCCACCTCGACCGCTGCTGGGCCGAGCACCTGGCCTACCTCGGTGAGGTCCGCGAGGGCATCCACCTGCGCGTCCTCGGCCGGGCCAATCCGATCGACGAGTTCCACAAGGAGGCCGTCGGCGCCTACCGGCGCATGCTGGCCGAGGTGGAATCCCGCTCGGTCGCCGCCTTCGAGGCCGCCGAGATCACCGCCGACGGCCTCGACCTGGAGGGCGCGGGCCTCAAGCGCCCCACCGCCACCTGGACCTACCTCGTCCAGGACAACCCCTTCGGCACCGAGCTGGAGCGCATCACCAGCCGGCTGGCCCGCGGGTCCAGGCGCCGCTGACGGCCGCCCGCCCCCGGCGGGTCACCCGTCCCCGCCGGGTCACCCGCCGGGCCGCCCGCCACCAGGCCGTCCCCGGCGGGTCACCCGCCGGACCGGCCGCCGCCGTCGAGGGAGGCCGCGGCGGCCAGGGCCGCGCGGATCTCGGCCGCCGGATCACCCTCGTGGTAGACGCGCTCGCTCGTCTCGATGCCGTCCAGGAACTCCTGGTAGCGCACCGCGTACGCCAGGCGCGCGAAGGGGCCCGCCAGGGCCAGCGCCCTGGCCGGGTCGGAGCCGGGGACCAGCGCCGCCCAGGCCGCGGTCCACGCGCCGGTCACCTCGTGGCGGCGGCCGGCGGGCAGGAACTCGCACGTCCGCAGCGCGTCCAGCGCGGGGTGGCCGAAATGGCAGTCGGCGAAGTCGACGGCGGCCGTGCGCCGCCCGTCCGACCGCCAGTTGCCGGGATGGAAGTCGGCGTGCACCAGGGTGTGCGGCAGGCCGCACTCCTCCAGCGCGGCGGCCGGCCCGGGCAGCCCGTCGGCCAGCCGTCGCGCCGCCGACAGCTCGGCGGCGGACAGGCCGGTCGCGGCCTCGCCGTCCAGGAGCCCGTGCGCCAGCTCCGCCAGGGCCCGCGGGGTGCGGTCCGGCAGGCCGTCCGGGATCCCGTCCCGGCGCCGCGCGACCGCCGCCTGCGCCGCGGCCCAGCGCCCGGTCATCGCGCGGACGGTCTCCGCCGGGGCCTCCCAGCAGTCCTCGCCGGGCAGGTGGTCGAGGATCACCCGGCGGCGGCGGGCGTCGGACGCCACGACGGCGGGGACGATCTCCGGATCCACCGCCGCGAGCGCCTCCATCGCGTCCGCCTCCCACGTCGCGAAGCCGGGTGTCTCCTTCAGCCAGACCGGGCCCTGCGCGGTGGGGATGCGGAACAGTCCCGACAGGTTCCAGGTCTTCACCTGCCGCACGGGTCCGCTCACCGGGCGGCCCGCCGCGCGCAGCGCCTCCCGGGCCCACTCCAGGGACTCCCGGAGGCCGGACGCGGTGGCCCACCCGGCCCGGCGGGCGGCGGGCCGCAGCAGCCCGGCCGCGCCGGCGGGCGGCGGGCCGAGCAGTCCGTCGCGGGGGCGGCCGAAGGCCTCGGCGTGGTAGGTCACGTGCCCGTCCCTGGCGCCGTCCCCGCCCCGCACGTCCACCAGCCGCAGCACCATGACGGGCACGCCGAGCACCTCCGTCAGGTGGTCGGCGACCGGCCCGGCGTCCGCCCACCAGGGGGTCGCCACCGGGAACGGCCCGAGGCTCCCCAGGCACTCGCCCTCCGACGTCACCACCGCGCCGGCCGTACGGCCCCGCTCTCTTCCCATCGGGCCAGTCTGACCGCCCGCGCCCCGCCGACGCGAGCGGTTATCCGGTCCCGCACCCCGGTCGGAGGCCGCCGCGGGGCCGGTCGGGACGACAGCGGCCGGGCATGATCCCGTACGCGGTCAGGCCGGGTAGGCGTGGGTCTCGGTGGCCTTGAGGGCGGCCCAGACCCGCGCGCCGGGCCGGAGGCCGAGCTCGGCGACCGCGGCGGCGGTGACGTCGGCGGAGGCCTCGACCGGACCGGTGAGCAGCACCCGGACGTGGTCGCCGTGCCGTTCCACCCCGCCGATCACCGCCTCCCAGAGGTTGCGCGGGGTGCCGTCCGGGCGGGTGCGGTAGAGGGCGACCGCCGTGGGCGGGAAGGCCACGAACACCGGGCCGTTCTGGGACTCGGCCGCGTTCAGCGTGACGCCGTCCAGCCGTACGGCGTGCCCGTCGGCGACGCCCCGGTAGAGGTTGAGCCCGACCAGCCGGGCGACGTAGTCCGTGCGGGGGCGGCGGGCCACGGCCGAGGGGGCGCCCTCCTGGACGACCGCGCCGTCCTCCACCACGACGAGCCGGTCGGCCAGCACCATCGCGTCGAGCGGGTCGTGGGTGACCAGCACGGCGGCGCCGTCGAAGTCGCCGAGGTGGCGGTGGAGGGCCGCGCGGACCTCCAGGCGGGTGTGCGCGTCGAGGGCGGCGAGCGGCTCGTCGAGGAGGAGCAGGCGGGGCCGTACGGCCAGCGCCCGGGCGAGGGCGACCCGCTGGGCCTGCCCGCCGGACAGCTCGCGGGGCCTGGCCCTCTCGTGCCCGGCCAGGCCGACGCGCTCCAGCCATTCGCCCGCAAGCTCGCGGGCCCGCCGCTTCGGCACGCCGTGGCAGCGCGGGCCGAAGGCGACGTTGTCCAGCGCGGACAGGTGCGGGAAGAGCAGGTAGTCCTGGAAGACCATGCCCACGGGACGGCGCTCGGCGGGGGTCGTGTGCAGCGGCTCACCGTCGAGGCGGATGTGCCCGGCGGACAGCGGCAGCAGTCCGGCCAGCGCCCGCAGGACCGTGGTCTTGCCCGCGCCGTTGGGGCCGAGCAGCGCGACCACCTCCCCGGCGGCGACCTCCAGTTCCAGGTCGAGGCGGAACCTCGGCCGCTCCACCACCAGCCTGCCGCTGATCATGATCCTCCCTCCCGCCCCGAGGGGGCCGGCCCGGCGCTCACGGTGTCCCCGCCCACCGGTCGCGGAGGCTGGCCAGCACGAGCACGGAGACCGCGAGCAGGACCAGGCTGAGCACGATCGCCGCCTCGGGGTCGGTCTCCAGCGCGAGGTACACCGCCAGCGGCATGGTCTGCGTCCGCCCCGGGAAGTTCCCGGCGAAGGTGATGGTGGCCCCGAACTCCCCCAGTGCCCGCGCCCAGCACAGTACGGCTCCCGCCGAGACGCCGGGCGCGACGAGCGGCAGCGTGACGCGGGTGAACACCCGCCACCGGGACGCCCCGAGGGTGGCCGCGGCCTCCTCGTAGCGCAGGTCCGCCGCCCTCAGCGCGCCCTCGACGCTGATCACCAGGAACGGCATGGCCACGAAGGCCTCGGCGAGCACCACCCCGGCCGTGGTGAACGGGAACGAGATCCCGAACACCTCGTACAGCCACCGTCCGGCCAGCCCGTTCCGGCCGAGCACGAGCAGCAGCGCGACGCCGCCGACCACGGGCGGCAGCACCAGCGGGACGGTCACCAGGGCCCGGATCAGCCGCCGCCCGGGCGGGTTCCCCCGGGCCAGCAGCCAGGCCAGCGGGACCCCGAACAGCAGGCAGATCGCGGTGGCGAGGGTGGCGGTGACCAGCGACAGGCGCAGCGCCTCCAGCACGAGCGGTTCGGCCAGCCGCTCCCCCATCTCCGCCCACGGGGCCCTGACCAGCAGGCCGAGCAGGGGCAGGACGAGGAAGACCAGTCCGGCGACCGCCGGGACCACCAGCGGCCACGGCATCCGTCCTCGCATCCGGCCGTCCCCTCCTCTCGCACCACCCGCCCGTGTCCACGGGAGACGAGGAGCACGCGGCGGAGCCGGTCAGGAGCGCCGGCACGGCCGGCGCCGGCACCCGGGACTCCGAGGCCCACGCCGTCCGATCCTGGCACACGCCGCGGCCGCGGCGGCCTCCGGGATGTCACGGTCTCCGTTACATCGACGGTAATGGTTTGGCGGATCATTGCCGGATATTGTGTTATTTGTGACCACCACCAGCGCGAACCGGCCGGTAGGCGAGCTGCTGCGCCAGTGGCGGGAGCGCCGGAGGATGAGTCAGCTGGACCTGGCCATCCAGGCCGACATCTCCACCCGGCACCTGAGCTTCGTGGAGACCGGCCGCTCCAAGCCCAGCCGGGACATGATCCTCCACCTCGCCGAGGAGCTGGACCTGCCGCTCCGCGAGCGCAACCACCTGCTGCTCGCGGGCGGTTTCGCCCCGGTGTTCGCCGAGACCCCGCTGAACTCCCCCGAGATGGCCTCGGTCCGCGAGGCGCTGGGGCAGGTGCTGAGCGGGCACCAGCCGTACCCGGCCGTGGTCGTGGACCAGCGCTGGAACCTGGTGGACCGCAACCCCGCCACCGGGCTGCTGCTGCGCGGCGTCGCCCCGGAACTGCTCGAACCACCGGTCAACGTGCTGCGGCTGAGCCTGCACCCGAAGGGCATCGCGCACCGGATCCTCAACCTGGGCGAGTGGCGCGCCCACCTGCTGCACCGGCTGCGCCGCCAGATCAGCCTGACCGCCGACCCGGAGCTGACCGAGCTCTGGCGGGAGCTCGTCGACTATCCCTGCGACCAGCCGGAGCCCGAGCTGGGCAGCGGCCCCGGGCAGATCGTGATCCCGCTCCGGCTCCGCCGCGGCTATCGTGAGCTGGTCTTCTTCAGCACCATGACGACCTTCGGCACCCCGCTCGACATCACCGTGGCCGAGCTGGCCATCGAGGCGTACTTCCCCGCCAACCCCGAGACCGCCGCCTACCTGCAGCACCAGCACCACCCCGACTAGGGTCCGCCCGCCGTTCCGGCACGGCGCACCCGGCCGGCGCACGGAGACGCCCGCCCGGCACACGGAGACGGCGGGCCGCCCGGCCGGAGACGCGGCTAGTCGATCACCGCGGTGGCCTCGATCTCGACCAGGAGGTCCGGCTCCGCCAGCGCCGCGACGCCCAGCAGCGTGATCGGCTTGACCGGGTCGACGCCCAGCTTCGCCGCCGCCCGGCTCACCCCCTCGCCCAGCAGCTGCATCTTCTCGGGGCTCCAGTCGACGACGTAGGCGGTCAGCTTCGCCACGTCGTCGAAGGAGCCGCCGATCCCCGCCATGGCGGTGCCGATGTTGAGGTAGGCCTGCTCGACCTGGGCGGCGAGGTCTCCCTCGCCGACCCGCCGGCCTTCGGCGTCCCGGGCCACCTGGCCCGCGATGAACACCAGCTTCGACCCGGTGGCGATCGACAGCTGCCGGTAGGCCTCGGGCTTCGGCAGTCCTTCGGGGTTGACCAGCGTCACGGCCATGACTTCTCCTCCACGTCGGGAACAGGATCGATGTCTTCCGAAAGCATAGCAACGTTATGCATTGAAGCATGACAACGCTATGTATTCTGGCGCGATGGCTAGGACGAAAGATCCGGCGGTCCGGTCCCTGCTGCTGGAGCGAGCCGCCCAGATGCTCCGGGCCCGGCAGCCCGTCACGCTCCGCACGCTGGTCGCCGGCACCGGCGTGTCGACGATGGCCGTCTACACCTACTTCGGCGGCATGGACCAGCTGTGGCAGGCGCTGCGACAGGAGGGCTTCACCCGGCTGGCGGCCAAACTCGCAGCCGTCCCGGCGTCCGCGGACCCGGTGCGGGACCTCGCCGCCCTGGCCGCCGCCTACCTGGCCAACGCCCTGGAGAACCCCGACCTCTACCGCGTCATGTTCGACGCGGACTTCGAGCTCGAGGACGCCGAAGCCGCGGACGAGACCCTGCACTACCTCGTCCGGGCCGTCGACCGGGCCAGGGCGGCCGGCCGCTTCCGCGACGACGTCTCCCCGCCGGAACTGGCGACGCAGAGCTGGATGATCGGCCACGGACTCGCGTCGCTCGTCGTCACGGGCCCCCTGCCGCACCAGGCGCTCGGCCACGCCGTGCCCATGCTGACCGCGCTGTTCGCCGGCGCGGGGGACGAACCCGGCAGGTGCCGCCGGTCGGTGGAGCGCGGCTGGGACGGGCCCTGACGGACACGGATCCGGCCGTGCGCCGCCGCGTGCCACCGGGCCCGGCGGCTCGCGGCGGCACCCGAGGGCGTCATGGACGAAAGCCGGCCGGCTCCCGCCGGAGGGTGCCACGGGAGCCGATCGCCTCCCCCGGAGTACGTCACGGAGGGCGACCGTCTCCCACCGGAGGCCGCTCCGGCCGGAAGGCGGTCAGTCCTCTGCCGGGGAGGGCGCGGACGGCATCAGGACGGTGGTGACCACCCTCCTCGTCCGCCCCTCCCCCGGCCCGTTGCCCGCCCTGGCCTGGAACACGGCCCGCAGGTCGGCCGCGAACGCGGCGAACTCGTCGTCGGAGAGCCACAGCGCGGTCTGGCGGTAGCCGACGCCGTCGCGGCGCAGGTCGACGTCGCCCCGGTCGAGATAGCGGTCGTAGCCGGCCAGCAGCCCCGCTACGAAGGCCATGAACGCCCGCCGGTGGTCTTCCGGGGACATCGCGGCCAGGTCCTCGTCGGCGACCTGCGCCGCCGCCAGGTGCAGCGCGTAGGTGCGCTCCACCGCACCCCGCACCCGCTGCTCGCCGACGGTCTCCAGCACGCCCGCGTCGGCCAGCAGCGCGACGTGGCGGTACAGCGTGGCGGTCGAGACGTCGGAGAGCTCCGCGGCGAGGGCCGCGGTGGTCATGCGGCGGTCGCCGAGCAGCGCCTGGACGATGCGCAGGCGGACCGGATGGAGCAGCAGATCGGCCGTCGTCTTCATGGATGAACACTCTCATATTTGACATCAATCTCAAAGATGAGAATACTCATGATTGAACATAGAGGAAAGGACGCATGATGGCGACGATGACGATGACCGGTGGCGAGCTGGTGCTGGCGCTCGGCCGGGGCGAGCAGGTGGCGGGACTGCACGGGGACATCCGGGTGCCGCTCTCCGCGGTCCGCGAGGTCGCCGTCGTGCGGAACCCGATGGCGGAGGTCCGCGGCCTGCGCGCCCCCGGCCTGGCCGTCCCCGGGCGGACGAAGATCGGGACCTGGCGGCGGGCGGGGAGCCGGTCGTTCGTGGTCGCCCGCCGAGACGTGCCCGCCGTGCGGGTGGCGCTGAGCGGCGCCCGCTACGACGAGCTGCTGATCAGTGACGCGGCCGCGACGGAGCTCGCCGCACGGATCCGCGAGTCGGCCGGCCTGCCCGCGCCGGTCGCCGAGGAGCGCGTCACCTTCTCCTCCGGCGACCTCACCCTCGGCGGCACGCTCGCCCTCCCGCCCGCCGGCACGGCCCCGGCGGACCCGGCCGCCGCACCGGCCTCCACCGGCTCGGCCTCCGCGGGAACGGCCCTCACCTGCTCGGCCTCCGTGGGAACGGCCTCCACCGGCTCGACGCCCACGGGAACGGCCTCCACCGGCGCGGTCTCCGGTGCCGGGCGCGAGCCGTACCCGGTCGCACTGATCATCACCGGTTCGGGCCCGCTGGACCGGGACGCGAACCACCCGCGGATGCCCCTGGGGATCAGCCGCGACCTGGCGCACGCGCTGGCCCGGGCCGGGGTGGCGTCCTTCCGCTACGACAAGCGCGGCGCCGGGGAGTCCCAGGGGTCCTTCCTCGCCGCGGGCCTGAACGACAACATCGACGACGCGCGCGCCGCGCTGGCCTGGCTCCGGACCCGCCCGGAGATCGACCCGGCGGCGGTGTTCGTCATCGGGCACAGCGAGGGCGCCGTCATCGCCACCGCCCTCGGCGCCGAGCCCGCCGGGCCGGCGGCGGACCTGGCCGGGATCGTGCTGCTCTCGCCCATGGCGAAGACGGGCGAGGAGACGCTGGCCTGGCAGACGCGGCAGATCGCCGGAGACCTGCCCGCGCCGGTCCGGGTGATCCTGCGCCTGCTCCGCACCGACATCGCCGCCAAGCAGGCGGAGGCCGTCGCCAGGCTCAAGGCCACGACCACCGACGTCGCCCGGATCCAGGGGCGCAGGACGAACGCGCGCTGGCACCGCGAGTTCATCGCCTTCGACCCCGAGCCCGCGCTGCGCGCGCTGCGCGCCCCGGTCCTCGCCGTCACCGGGGCCGGCGACGTCCAGGTGGACCCCGCCGACCTCGACGCCATCGCCGCCACCGCGGGCCGCGACGGCGGCACGGCCGAGGGAGACGCCGCGAAGGGCTACGACACTGTGACGGGCGACGTCACGACCGTGCGCGTGCCCGAGCTGAGCCACCTGCTCCGCCGCGACCCGGACGGCGGCGGCCTGCGCACCTACAAGCAGCAGATCCGCAGGCCCGTCGACCCCGGTCTCCTCTCCCTCGTGACGGACTGGATCACCGACCGCCTCCCCCGGGCCTGAACCGGCCCGCCGCGCTCTCCTGTCTAGACTGGGGCGGTGACTTCGAGCGGCCCCGACAGCGCAGAACCCGGGCGGCAGGGGCTGACCGTCGCGAAGATCGCGCATCTCGCGGGGGTGTCCGCGCCGACCGTCTCCCGGGTCCTCAACGGCCAGCCCGGAGTGGCGCTCGGCACCCGGCAGCGGGTGGAGGCCGTGCTCCGGGAGCAGGGATACCAGCGGCGGGAGAGCGGCCCGGCCGCCATCCTGGAGCTGGTCTTCCACGCGCTGGAGAGCCTGTGGGCGCTTGAGATCATCCGCGGCGTGGAGCAGGTCGCCCGGGAGCACGGGCTCGCCGTGGTGCTCACCGAGATGCAGGGCCGGCTCACCCCCGGCCGGGCGTGGACCGAGCAGGTCCTCGCCCGGCGCCCGGCAGGTGTCATCGCGGTCTTCTCCGAGCTCACCGTCCAGCAGCAGTCGCAGCTGGCCACCCGTTCGATCCCCCTGGTCGTGCTCGACCCGACCGGTGAGCCGCTGCACCGCACGCCCTCGGTGGGCGCCACCAACTGGAGCGGCGGGATGGCCGCGACCCGGCACCTGCTCGACCTGGGACACCGGCGCATCGCCATGCTCAGCGGCCCGACCGGGTGGCCCTGCTGCCGCGCCCGGCTCGACGGCTACCGGGCCGCCATGGACGCCGCGGGCGTGCCGGCCGACCCGGATCTCGTCCGCGTCAGCACCCTCTACGTCGAGGGCGGCCTGCGCGACGGCGGCGAGTTGCTCCGCCTGCCCGACCCGCCGACCGCGGTCTTCACCGCCAACGACCTGCAGGCGTTCGGCGTCTACGAGGCCGCCCGTCAAGCCGGCCTGCGGATCCCGGAGGACCTCAGCGTCGTCGGGTTCGACGACCTGTCGTTCACCCGGTGGGCCGGGCCTCCCATGACGACCGTGCGCCAGCCGCTGGTCCGGATGGGCGCCGCCGCGGCCAGGATGATCGTCGCCCTGGCGGGCGGCGAGGAGCTCGAACAGCACCGCGTCGAACTGGCCACCGAACTCGTCGTACGGCAGAGCACGGCCCCGCCGCCCCGGCGCTGAGCCGCGCGGCGGAACACCACCCGGCCGAGCCGTACGGCAGAGCACCGCCCCCTTCCCTGCCCGGCGTCGGCGCCGACGCCGACGCCGACGCCGACGCCGACGCCGACGAAGAAAGTTTCATCCCCGCCGCGTCCGCCCCCGCAGGCCGTACCAGGTCACCGGCGCGCCTCCGGGCGGGCGTGCCGGAGTGCCTTGCCCGTGGAAATGTTCCGCCGGATACTCCGGAACGTTTCAGAAGGCTCGCGCCGTGCGGCCCGTACCCGGAGGACAGGACAGCCGATGAGGATGAGAAGCAGGGTGATGGGCGCGCTGAGCACCGTAGCCGCCGTCGTGATCACCGCGGTGGCCGCCGTCGTGGCGCTCGCCGTCACGGGACTGGTCGCGGCGCCCCCGGCGTCATCGGCCTCCCTCACCGAGATCACCGGCTTCGGGACCAACCCGACCAACCTGAGGATGCACCTCTACGTCCCGGACAGCGCTCCGGCCAGGCCCGCGATCGTGGTGGCCGTGCACTACTGCACCGGCTCCGGCCCGGCCTTCCACTCGGGCACGGAGTTCGCCTCCCTGGCCGACCGGTACGGCTTCATCGTCGTCTACCCGTCCGCGACGAGGAGCGGCTCCTGCTTCGACGTCTCCTCGCCCCAGGCCCTGCGGCGCGACGGCGGCAGCGACCCGGTGGGGATCATGTCCATGGTCAGGTACGTCCAGCAGCGCCACAACGGCGACCCCGACCGGGTCTACGTCACCGGCGCGTCCTCCGGCGCCATGATGACGAACGTCCTGCTGGGCGACTACCCCGACGTGTTCAAGGCCGGGGCCGCGTTCATGGGCGTGCCGTTCGGCTGCTTCGCCACCGCCGACGGCTCCTCCTGGAACAGCGCCTGCGCCAACGGCCAGGTGGTCAGGACCCCGCAGCAGTGGGGCGACCTGGTGCGCGCCACGTACCCCGGCCACAGCGGCCCGCGCCCCCGGATGCAGATCTGGCACGGCACCGAGGACGCCACGCTGCGCTACCCGAACTTCCAGGAGCAGATCAAGCAGTGGACGAACGTCCACGGGATCGGCCAGACCCCGGTGCTCTCCGACACCCCGCGGCCGGGCTGGGTGCGGACCCGCTACGGGAGCACCGGTGAGCAGGCCCCGGTGGAGGCGATCAGCCTGCCGGGGGTCGGGCACAACCTGCCGATGGGCGGCATGGCCGAGGCCGTCATCCGGTTCTTCGGCCTGACCGGCGGCCCCACCGCCTCGCCCACCCCGACCGTGACGCCGACCGTCACCCCCACGGCGACGCCGACCGTCACCCCGACCTCGACGCCCACCGTCACCCCCGGCACTGGCTCCTGCCGCGTCACCTACACCGTGAACGCCTGGAACACCGGCCTCACCACCGCGGTGAAGATCACCAACACCGGCTCCGCCGCGGTCGACGGCTGGTCCCTGGCCTTCACCCTGCCGGGCGGGCAGACAGTCTCCAACGCCTGGAACGCCGCCGTCTCACCGAACAGCGGCCAGGTGACCGCCAGGAACGTCTCCTACAACGGCACCATCGCACCGGGCGGCTCGGCGGAGTTCGGCTTCCAGGCCGTCCACACCGGGAACACCGGCGCGCCGGCCTCCTTCACCCTCAACGGCACGCCCTGCACCGTCGGCTGACCGGGACGACCGGGTCCTCCCACCGCGGGGGTACGGCATGCCGTACCCCCGCCGGCCGTGGGGTGTTCCCTCCCGCCGGGTAGCGGGTGACGTAGGGGGTAGCCGCGCAGGCGGACGAAGGCGAACGTAGAGGCAGGCCGCCTTTCCCGTGACGGCTCTACCATGAGGACATGGCGGAACTACACGGACTGGCCCACAGGCTTCAGAAGTTCGCCGAGGTCAGGGATTGGGAGCGGTTCCATACTCCGAAGAATCTCACGATGGCACTGGCCGGAGAAGTGGGCGAACTGCTCGCCGAGCTCCAGTGGCTGACACCTGCGGAATCCTCGACCGCCATGGAGGACCCGCGATTCGCCACACGTCTCCGCTCAGAGGTGGGTGACGTCATGATCTACCTGACCCGGCTCGCGGACGTCCTGGGAATCGACCTGGTCGAAGCCGCCCACGCCAAGCTCGACGAAAGCGAAGAGCGCTATTCCGTGGCGGAATATCACGGTTCCGCTCGGAAAGCGCCGCCGCTGGCCTGATTCCATCCTATGATCACGATAATCTTCCTGCTGTAGTGATGCGGCCCGACGGGCTTTCGCCGATCGACTGATCGCGGACACGCCCCCATACCGCACGAGTCTCTCGTGCTGCCTGGGGGTAGGTCCGTGACGGCATTTCGGCACTCCGCCGAAAGTCTGGCCAAGCTGGCGACCGATGTCTCCGTCCCGGAAAGACGACTCGGCGAGGCCGTCGCCGAACATCTCCGCACAACCATGGGCGTCAACCCCTCCCCTTCGGAGCGCAGGTCATGGGACCGGAGCCTGCCGGTCCTGGCCCGCGACCTGGTCGACGCCGGGCTCGGCCACGTCGAGATGCTGGTCGAGTACCGGTTACCGCTGACCAGCAAGCGCGCCGACGTGGTCCTCGCGGGGGTCGACCGTCGTACCGGTGGCGACGCCTACGTGGTGGTGGAGTTGAAGCAGTGGAGCGGCGCCGAGCCATTCGAGGGCGACCCCAGGCTCGTGCTCGTCGAGAGTGCTCCGGGCGGCCCGAAACTGCATCCTGTTCTCCAGGTCCAGGGCTACTGCGAGTACATCGCCGGTTTCGTCGGCGCTCTCGAGGGCCGGGACGACGCGATTCGCGGGGTGGCCTATCTTCACAACGCCGCCGACCCCGATGTCCAGGACCTCTACAACGATGTCCTGGACGACCGCACCCGTCTGTTCACCAAGACGCGGCGGGGCGCGTTCCTGGAGTACCTCCGCGAGCAGTTCGCCCCCCGCTCCGGTGCCGGAGCGGCCGACCGCTTGCTCAACGGCGCCGTCCGCCCCTCCAAGCAGCTCCTCTCTCTCGCAGCGAGGGAGGTCAGGGATCGTGAGCAGTTCGTCCTCCTCTCGGAGCAGCGACTGGCGTACGAGATCGTCCTGAACTCCGTGGAGAGGGCCCGTCGGGCGGATTCGAAGGAGGTCGTCATCGTCACCGGCGGCCCGGGGAGCGGTAAGAGCGTCATCGCCCTGTCTCTGCTGGGCGAGTTGTCCAGACGGGGACGCCGGGTCCTCCACGCCACGGGGTCCCGTTCCTTCACCGAGACGATGCGGCGGATCGCGGGCAGGGGTTCCTCTCAGGTGAAGAGCATGTTCAAGTACTTCAACAGCTTCATGCAGGCCGACCGCAACGGCCTTGAGGTCCTCATCTGCGACGAGGCCCACCGGATCCGGGAGACGTCACAGAACCGCTACACCCCGGCGCGCCTCCGCAGTGACCGCCGCCAGATCGACGAGCTCATCGACGCCGCGAGAGTCCCCGTCTTCCTGCTGGACGAGCATCAGGTCGTACGGCCCGGAGAGCTGGGAAGCGTCGCCGAGATCAGAGCCCATGCGGAGGCACGCGGCTTCCGGGTCCACGAGATCTCACTCGACGGGCAGTTCCGCTGCGGGGGGAGTCGCGCCTACGAGGACTGGGTGCTGCGGCTCCTCGGCCTGCGGGGCGGCGAACCCGTGCCGTGGGCGGGGGACGACCGCTTCGAGGTCTCTCCGGTGCAGTCCCCCCAGGAACTCGAAGCCCTGTTGCGCGCCAAGCTGACCGAGGGATACTCAGCCCGGATGACCGCGGGTTTCTGCTGGCCGTGGAGCGAACCCCGCAAGGACGACACACTCGCCTGCGACGTCCGGATCGGCGATTGGTCGCGCCCGTGGAACGTCAAGGGCGACAGGGCCGTGGGCGGCGCGCCCGCGAGCGCGCTGTGGGCCACCGCGGACGGTGGTTTCGAGCAGGTCGGTTGCGTCTACACCGCCCAGGGATTCGAGTACGACTGGAACGGCGTGATCATCGGCCCGGACCTGGTCGTCCGCGGCGGAAGGTTCGTCACGGTCAGAGCGGCCAGCAAGGACCCCGCTCTCACCCGTGGCACCACAGACGCCGAAGCCGACCGGCTGATCCGCAATACCTACAAGGTGCTCCTCACGAGAGGAATGCTCGGCACACTCCTCTTCTCGGCAGATCCGGAAACCCAGTCCTTCCTCGAAGAACTGCTCGGGAGCGAGTCACTTGAAGAGTGACCGCAGGGGCTTACGGGGATGATCAAGGCGCGATATCCTCCTCATCAGGAAAAGCGGTCCGACGGGCTTCTGCCGATCTGACTCCGGTGGACACGCCCCCATCCGCACGAGCTTCTCGTGCTGCCTGGGGGTACGTTCGTGAAAGTCGGGCACCGGATGACCGCCGAGAGCCTGCGCACCTCTCCGATAGAAAGAATCGTGGCCCATCTGGTCGACCAGGTCCGGGGTCCGACCAAGGCGGAACAGACATCATGGAAGAACAGCCTTCCAAGGCTGGCCGAAGATCTCGTCGAGGCCGGACTCGGCCAGGTTGAAATGCTCATCGAATCCCAGTTCCTCGACCTCAGTCGTGCTGACGTCGTGCTGGCGGGAATCGATCACGACGGGCGGGACACGTATGTGGCGGTGGAACTCAAGCGCTGGCGCAGCGCGAAGCTCTGCGACGACGACCCGGACCACGTTCGTGTGCCAAACCTGAAAAGCAACCCCAAGCACCCGCTTGTCCAGGTGAGGGGCTACTGTGACCGCTTGATCTCTCTTGCCGGTCCACTGCACGGGGAGGCCGACCGCATCGGCGGCGTCGCCTATCTGCACAACGCCGAGGAGTCAGCGGTCATCGACCTCTTCCACCTCGCCGTGGACGAGCACACCAGGATATTCACCCAGAGCACACGCGGCGCATTCATAGAATATCTCCGCATCAGGTTCTCCCCGAAGCCCGGGAAAGATGCCGCGGATCGATTGCTGAAGGGCTCCGAAGGTCCCGCGAAACCTCTGATGCTCTACGCGTCAGACGTCGTGAAAAAACGCGACCACTTCGTTCTGAGCACCGAGCAGCAGGTCGCCTACAACCAGGTGATGAATGCGGTCGAAGACGCCCGTCGGGCGAGACTGCGGCGGGTCGTCGTCGTCACCGGCGGCCCAGGAAGCGGCAAGAGCGCCGTCGCCCTGCAGTTGCTCAGCGACCTCGGAGCCCGGGGAATCACCGCCTCCATCGCAACCGGTTCCCAGTCGTTCACCCAGAGCCTGCGCCGGTTCGCCGGAGGGGGGAACGGCCGACCGCAGCAACTCTTCCAGTACTTCAACAGCTTCGTCGAGGATAAAGGCCCCAGGCAGACAGTTCTTCTCTGCGATGAGGCCCACCGTCTCCGCGCTACATCCAGACTTCATTTCTCGCAGAAGCACCTCGAGACAGGCCGTCCTCAGATCGAGGAGTTGGTGAACGCGGCCTACGTGCCGGTTTTCCTCCTCGACGAGCACCAGGTCGTCAGGCCGGACGAGATCGGCAGTCTCGCCGCGATCCGCGGTTACGCCGACGCGGAAGGACTCGCGTTCACCCATGTACACCTATCCGAGCAGTTCCGGTGCGGCGGCAGCGACCTGTATGACCGGTGGGTGCGCGACCTTCTGGGCCTTCCTCTCAACGGTCCCGCTCGCACACCCGGGGTCTGGCCGGGCGATAAACGCTTCGGGGTGACCCTGGCCGGGACTCCGGCGGAGATGGAGGCGATTCTCCACGAGAAGATGCGGATGGGATACAGCGCCCGTATCTCAGCTGGGTTCTGCTGGCCATGGAGCAAGCCGGTCGACGGCAGACTTGTGCCTGACATCCGCATCAACGGGTGGGAACGCCCGTGGAACGTCAAGGGTGAACGGAAGGTCGGCAACGCCCCTACCCAGTCCTATTGGGCGCTCGCGGAGGGCGGATTCGACCAGGTCGGATGTATCTACACCGCCCAAGGGTTCGAGTTCGACTGGGCCGGGGTCATCATCGGTCCCGACCTCGTCGCCCGAAGCGGGCGGCTCAGGACCGAACGGAATGGCAACTGCGATCCCAAGGTCAGCGCGCGCTCGGTGGACGACCCGAAGTTCGACCTGCTCGTCCGCAACACCTACAAGGTGCTCCTGACCAGAGGGCTGGCCGGTGTCGTCATCTACGCGGTCGACGACGAGACCCGCGAGTTCCTGGCCACGCTCATCAAGTGAGCCGGTCGGCGCAGGCCGCCGCTTCACCGTCCGGTCAGTGCACCGACCAGCGCACCGGTTCGGCGAGTACGGCGGCGGCCCCGCCGAGGTCGGCCAGCCGGGCGGCGAGAGTGGCGGCGGCGAGGCGTCCAGGAAGCGCCACGCTGAACTTCAAGCCGTGCAGGGCCTTGTCGTCCACGTCGGGAAGACAGAGCCTCCCGGCGGCGCCGGCCGTTCCCGCTTTCCACGTCTCGAGAGTGAGGTCGTCGCGCAGGCGGACGGAGGCGTGGTCGACGCGCTGGCCGGGAACCGCGACGCCCTCCAGAGTGGCGGCCAGCGTGGCGTTGGCACGACAACCCGCCCAGGTCCACCAGCGGACGTCACCCGTCCCGGGATCCCGGGTGACGACCGTGCCTGCAGGATCAACGGTGTCGGGCGCGTCCTCCCTGACGGCGGCGAGCCGCTCGGTCGCGCGGCGGCTGAGCCGTACCGGGGGGTCGGCGCCGCACAGGACCGAGCGCATCGCCCGGGACAGTGCGAAGGAGAGCCCACCGTACCCGGGCCCGCCCCAGCGGGCTCTGCCGTGCCCGTCCGCGGGCTCGACGAAGCAGCGCCGTCTCGACCAGTCGATGGAGGTGACCCGCCAGGTCCGCCCGGCGAGCAGTAGCAGGCGGGGACCTTCGACCTCCTCGGTGAGGAGCGCGGGATCGGTCCGCCCGATCTCCTTGCGTCCGGACAGCACGGTGAACTCGGGCGCGGCGGTGAAGACCGCCGTCATGTCCATGAAGTGGCGGCGGCCGAACCGGCGTTCGGCCTCGGGACCGACGAAGAGCATGCCATCGTCCTCGTCCAGATATCCCTGGGCCAGCAGGTGCCGGAGAATCGGCACGGCAGGTGCGCCGAAGGGGCCGAGCCCGCTCCACCACTCCTGCCAGGTCCGGTCACCGATCCGGTGCTCCTGCAGGCAGAGGGCGAGGATCTGCTGGGCGGCGATGTGCCGGGGCTCGGGCGGCGCGGTGACCGGCTCGACGAACCCCTGCCCCCACAGGTGCAGGAGTCCCGCGGCCTGCAGCAGCGACTCCTCGTCCAGTGCCAGGAACAGGCAGTTGCGGACAGAACCGGGCCTGCGGCCGGTGCGGCCGATCCGCTGCAGGAACGAGGCGACCGTGGCCGGCGCGCCGATCTGCACCACCCGGTCGAGGTCGCCGACGTCGATGCCGAGTTCCAGCGTGGAGGTGGCGACGATGACGCAGTCACGCGCCTCGGCGAAGGCCTGCTCGGATCGGTGCCGCTCGTCGGCGGAGAGCGAGGCGTGGGACAGGAACACGGTGACGCCCCTGGCGCGCAGCGCGTGTCCGAGCTCCTCGACCAGCCGCTTGGAGTCGCAGAACACCAACCGCTTCTCCCCGCGGTGCAGCGCGGCGAGGAGCGTCGCGGCGTTGGAGACCGACCCGACGTAGTCGAGTTCGACGTCACCCGGCGGCACTGGCGCAGATCCGGCCGCCCCGT
Source organism: Planomonospora sp. ID91781 (assembly GCF_015711595.1). Classification (NCBI taxonomy): domain Bacteria; kingdom Bacillati; phylum Actinomycetota; class Actinomycetes; order Streptosporangiales; family Streptosporangiaceae; genus Planomonospora; species Planomonospora sp. ID91781. The sequence continues at coordinate 223,984 of NZ_JABTEY010000003.1, forward strand.
CGGCGCTTCCCGGTCCGGACGCGGCCTTCCCGCCAGGATCCCCCTGCCCGGACGAGGCCGTCCCGTCGCAGGCTGTACGGCTCGGCACGGGCACGGACTCCGTCTCCGGGGCCACGACCGCTCCCGGCCTGGTCCCCGCCCCCGCCCCCTGCAACCAGCCGAGCAGTTCCGGTGGGTTGCCCACGGTCGCCGAGAGACCGACGCGCTGGATCGGTCTCCCGGCCAGGCGGGTGAGCCGTTCCAATACGGCCAGCAGGTGCCAGCCGCGGTCGTCACCCGCGAAGGCGTGGACTTCGTCGACCACGACCGCCCGGAGTCCCGCGAAGAGCCGCCGGTGATCCACGTTCACGCTGACCAGCATCGACTCGATCGACTCGGGTGTGGTGAGCAGGATGTCCGGCGGATCGCGCAGGATCCGCCCACGCTGCGCGGTGGAGACGTCACCGTGCCAGAGCGCGGCGCGGCGGCCGGTCCAGCCCGCGTAGCCCTCCAGCCTCGGCAGGAGATTGTTGAGCAGGGCCTTGATCGGACAGACGTAGAGCACGGACAGCCCGCGCCAGTCCGCGGTGGTCATCCGGCTGATCAGCGGGAACATCGCCGCCTCGGTCTTACCGCCCGCGGTGGGCGCCAGCAGCAGGGCGTCCGACCCGGCGAGCAGCGGTCCGACGGCCGCCTCCTGCAGCGGCCGCAGCCCCGGCCAGCAGAGCGTGTTGACGATGTGGTGCAGGACGACGGGGTGAAGGCCGCCCGCGTCCGGGGACGACCCGGCCTTCACGGCAGGTCCAGCTCGATGTCGTCGGTCGTGAGCGCGTTCCGCTCGATCTCGTTGAGCTCCGCGGAGCGCACGGTGAGCCGGTAGTGCTCGCGGGGGTCGAAGTCGGGGAACTGGTCGACCCGGTCGAGTACGTCGCCGACGAGCTTCTTCAGGAAGACCCGGGGCGCGACTCCCGCCCTGCCGCCGAGCGAACCCGCGACCGCCTCGGCCAACAGCGCGACGTAGGCGTCGTCGACCAGGTCGGGCACCCGGGAGGACGCTCCGGCCGCATACAGGTCGCGGACCCGGCTGCCCAGCTCCAGCAGGCCATCGCGGGTGAAGCCCGGCAGCCGGATCTGCACCGCGCGCGGGTTGTCGAAGCGCGGGTCGGTGGTGAAGTCGGCCGCCAGCCGGGAGGCCAGCGGGGGCAGCCGCTGCAGGCCCTGGTGCCCCTCGAAGAAGGCGGGGGTCCCGGTGACGAGCACGTACAGCCCGGGGAACCGCCCGGAGTCGATCTCGTCGACGAGCTGCCGCAGCGCGTTCAGCGCCTTGTCCCGCACGTCGGAGCGGACCCGCTGCAACGTCTCGACCTCGTCGAGGACGAGCAGCAGGCCCCGGTGGCCGGAGTCGCGCAGGACCGTCAGCAGCCCCTGCAGGAAGCCGAGCGCGCCGAAGTGGTCCAGGTCCCCGCGCACCCCAGCGGCGCGTTTGGCCGCCGCCGACACGTGCGGCTGGCCGCCCAGCCAGGCGAGCACGCCCTCGGCGGTCACCGGATCTCCCCCGGCGACGGCGGCCCGGTAGCCGCGCAGCGCGGCGGCGAAGGTGGGCGCCGAGCGGCTGACCTCGGCCAGCCGTTTCTCCAGCAGCGCCTCGACCGCCCTGTCCAGCGCCTCGGTGTCGGACTCGGAGACGCCGCCGACCAGCGCGTCCTCCTCCAGAGTGAACATCCACGCGTCGACGACCGAGCGGAGCGCGCTGGGCGGGAACTCCGCGGTGGACAGGTTCTCGCAGAGCCGCCGGTAGACGGTCTCCAGCCGGTGCAGCGGCGTCTCGGTCTCGGAGATCTGCACCTCGGCGACGGCCAGGCCGTGCCGCTTGGCCCGCTCGGCGAGCCACCGGGCGAAGAACGTCTTGCCGGAGCCGTACTCGCCGCGGACCGCCTTGAAGACCGCTCCGCCCTGGGCCGCCGTCTCCAGCTCGGCGTCGAGCGCGGCGGTGAAGCGGCCAAGGCCCACCGCCAGCAGGTCGAGCCCGGCGGAGGGGACGGTCCCGCGCCTCAGCGCGTCGATCACCTCGCGGCGGCGGCGCTCACTGACCTTCACCATCTGTCCCCCCCTCACGGTCCGTCCCGCCTCCTCGTGCCCTGCGACGTCGCCTGCGGCCCGCGCCGTTTCCCGGTGTCCTTCCACGGTCTCGTGCCCCGTCACGGCCTGGCGACCCCGAATTGATCGGCGAGCAGGACGGCGTCGAGTTCCACCGTCACCTCGTCGGGGTCGTAACTTATCGGATCGTAACCGTCGACGCTGAGCACCCTCCGCACGGCGGCCAGCACGTTCCGCAGGCGCGCGGCGGGGACCTCCGCGGCGGCCGACAGGGTGCTCTCGTGGAGCCGGCACCCGCCCGCGAGCAGGGCGCCGAGGACGGCGCGGACCCGGGCGTCGTCGGGGGCGGCTCGGCCCGCGCGGGCCTTCTGCGCCGCGTACGGCTCCGATCCGAGCAGGTCGTCGAGGAAGCGCTCCCAGCCGGGAGCGGCCGGTGCGGCCGGTGCGGTCACCTCCTCGATCGCGATCAGCTCGCCCTGCGCCTCGGGGGCCTTCGACCTCGCGGCGGTCTTGGCACCACCCCTGGCGGCGGCCTTCGCACGGGCCGCACCGGTAGGCGGCTCCCCCGCCGGGCCCGCCGTCGCCACCGCGCTGTGCCACCAGGCGGGCTCCTGGGCCGGGGCGGGCCGCCATCCGGCGATCTCGTCGACCGGGGTGGCGCTGAACACCGCGAACGGCACCGCGACCTCGGCCCCGGACACGCCGCCGTGGTAGCCGGCGCGCTTGTACCCGTAACGGATGTCCTCCCGCCAGGGCAGCACGACGCGACCACCGCCGAGGAGCACCCGCCGCCCGGAGACGAGGATCTCTCCGTCTCCGGCTGGCTTGCCCGACGGACGCCAGCGCCCCGACTCCGACCCGGTGCCGGAGCGCAGCTCGCTGTCGCGTTCCACCACGTGGCCGTGGTCGGAGGTGAGGACGAGCAGCCGCCCGGAGATCCGGGCGGCCTCCAGCAGCGCCTCCAGGTGCGTCACCCGGTCGGCCGTCCACGCGATGGCCGGTCCTGTCTTGTCGAGCGAGTCGTCGACCGCGTTGAGCACGACGCCGACCACCTTCGCAGGCCCTTCGACGGCCGCCTTCACCCCCGGGTCGAGGGCGTGCCCGTCGGGGGCGCGCAGGTCGTCCTTGTGGAACAGCCGTGCCTGCGCGTCGCCGACGGCGCCGGGGAACGCGGTCTTCTCGTCGTATTGCCCGCCGGTGTGCAGCGTCCCGGTGAGCAGGCTGGTACGGCAGGCCTCGGTGACGGTGGGCAGCGCCGGGAGCAGCACCCGCCGGTGCCCGAGGGAGGAGTCGACCAGTTCGGTCCAGCGCCGCGCGGCGAGGCTCTCCGCCAGCTCGGCGAGCACGCCTGCGGACATGCCGTCGACGACGACGAGGAGCGACCTGCCGAGCGGGCGCACGAGCGTGGCGAGCGCCGACTCGATCGGGACGAGGGTGCCGGGGTCGCTGTCGGCGGCGATCACCGCGGCCAGGTGCCCGGCGAGCCTGCGGTCATGTTCGCCGCGGCGGGCCGCGACGGCGGCCAGCAGGTCCCGGTAGGCGGCGGCGACCGCGTCGTCGGGGTCACGGACCCCGCGGAAGGCCCACTCCACGTAGGCGCCGGTGCGGACCTGCTCATGCAGCGCGTCGGCGAGGGTGGCGGCCTCCCCGCCGGGGACGGCCAGCCAGCGGAGCAGCCGCAGCGCCATCCTCGCGGCGTCCGTACGCGCGTTGAACCCGGCCAGCTCGTGCGCCGCGACCCGGCCGTGCGCGGCCTCCGCCGCGGCCAGCGCCGCCGCGTCCGGGACCGTGTTCAGCGCCGTGTTCAGCACTGTGTCCGGCGCCGTGTCCGGGACCGCCGTGTCCCGCGCGGGGAGGCAGCGCCGCAGCTCCGTGGCGAACGCGCGCAGCCGCAGCTCGTAGGAGCCGGGCAGGAGGGTGGAGTCGACCAGGAGCCCCTCGGCGTTGAACTCTCGCAGCAGCGCCTCGGCCCGCTCCAGCAGGCTGTCGGGACGGTCGAGCTGGCCGACCAGCGCCTCCGCCGCCCGCGACCAGGCCTGCGCCTGCTCGGCGGGCAGGTCCGCTCCGCCGACCCGGGCCCTCAGCAGGCCGCGGGCCTCGGCCGCGTCCCGGGCGCCGTCCCTCCAGAGCAGCCCCGCGACCAGCGCGAGCGGTACGGCGTCGCCGCTGTGCCCGGCCTCCGCCGCGCGCAGCGTCCAGGTCCCGGCCGCCCCGGTGACACCGCTCAGCCAGCCGGTGAGTCCTTCCCGGACATCGTCGGGCAGGGACGTCAGCCGGTGGACGGCGACCGGGTCCAGGCTCCAGCGCAGCAGCCCGAGCGCGTCGGGGTGGTCCGGGGAGAGGTGGCGGTCACCGTCCCGGGACGCGCCGAGCACGGCCGAGGCCAGATGGCCGAGGGCGTGGTCGCGGGTGAGCGTCCCGCCGGGGGCCTTCGGCCAGCCCTCGGCGGGCTCCCAGCGGGTCAGGGCCCCGGCGGCCCAGCCCTCGTCGAGCAGGAGCGGGTCGATGTCGCGTGCCTGGAAGGACTGCTTGAGCATGTCCCAGGGACGCAGCGTGAGCAGCCGTCCCCGGAGGAGGTGCGCGCGGATCCCGATGCCGAGGTCGGCGTCGTCGAGATCGGTGACGACGACGAGATAGCCGTCGCCGTGCCGGAGCATCGCCTCTCGTACGGCGAGCGGGGACGGGCAGACCTCGACCCGGACGGCGGTCCCGTTCACGGTGAGCTCCCGCTCGGCGGTCCATTCCAGGCGGGCCTGGATGCCGACCACGCCTCTGCGGTGGCCGGACTCCTGGAGCCCGTTGACGATCGTGCGGATCAGCGGCAGGGTCGCGGCGGTCAGGGAGGAGCCGGACGACGGCCGGGGGTGATGGGCCGAGGTCGCGGGCGCGGTCACGGGCGCACGCTCCAGGTGACGGTGATCCGCGCACCGGGGTTGCGCTCGGCGAAGGTCCGCACTTCCGCCAGGGCGTCGGCGATCCGGTCCGCCTCGACGGTGATCGAGCCCGCGGGGGGCGGATCGGGCGGGATCCGGCCGGCCAAGAGCTCCCGGGCGGTGCGGCGGGCCTCCAGCAGCACCGCGCCCAGCGCGGTCTGGAACTCGTCGCGGGCCGCCGCCTCGCGGAGCCGTTCCAGCACCTCGGCCGCGCGCGGCTCGTGCGTCATGGAGGCGACGGCCTCCAGCAGGTCCCAGTCCATGTCCTTCAGCCGTGCCGCGACGTCCCGGGCGGAGCTGAGCGACTTGGCGAGGACCTCCTCCACGGCGGACGCCCGCGCCTGCACGAGGGCCTCGGCGAGGTCTGCGGCATCGCCGTTCTCGTCGAGCAGCCCGGCGACCAGCGCCGCCGCGTCCCGGGCGGTGGCGTACCGGCCCGCGTCCTCCATCAGTCCGAGGACGTCGCGGTGGGTGCCGAGCAGGGCGACGAGCTCGCGGGCGGGGAGCTGGAGGTCACGGGCCCGCTCGCGGACGGCCGTGGCCAGCCGGTTGACATTGGCCGCCGTGCGCAGCGGCGTGACGTGCACACCGAAGAGTTTCGCCGCCCGCTCCACGGCCCGCCTCCAGGTCGCCTCGTCCGGGAGCCGGGGGAGCCGGAGCTCGTAGCCGCCGTCGATGCGCTCCAGCGGCGGCCGGGCGACGGGCCCGCCGCCCTTGGCGTACCACTCGCGGTCCTGGGCGAGCGCGAAGGCCGCGACGACCAGGCCCCGGGTCAGCGGGTCGAGCCCGCGCGGCTGCGGCTGGTCGAGCCACGCGATCAGCCGGTCGACGCCGATGGCCTCGTCGAGGCCCTCCTGTGCGGCCCGCTGGATGAAGTGCCTGCGCAGCGGGAACGTGTCGGCGTTGAACAGGAAGGCGTTCTCCAGCGCCTCGCCGACGCCGAGCGGGTTGGCGACCTTGCGGAGCACCTCGCGGTCCTTCACCGGCATGGGGACGCGCCTGCTCTCCTCCGCGGCGGCTGCGTCGAGATACTGCAGCACGAGGGCCGCCTCGGCCCGGCGGACCTCACCGGCGAACTTCGGATGGTCGGGGTACTGCGAGCCGAGCATCTGGTCGAGCAGGTTCGCCAGGCAGTCCGCCAGCCGCGCGCCGACCGGCGCCCCGAGGGTGAGCCGGGGGTCGAGGGTGGCGTAGAACGCCGTGTGCCCGCGGGTCGTGTCGATGTCGGCGGGGTCCCGCGGCGCCGCGCCGTACGCCTGCTGGACCACCTCCCGGATCTTGGTCTCCAGGGTGGTCCGCCGGTTGGCCAGCAGCGCCCTGGCGGCGGCGCGGTCCTGGACCGACAGGTGGCTGGCGTTCTGCTCGTAGCGGTCGGCGGAGGCCAGCAGGTGGCGGAGCGCGACCAGCTCGCCGAGGTCCCGCTCGCGCTCCTCGGTGAAGAAGGCGGGGACCCACGCCACGCTCCGGCTCTCGACGCCCTCGCGCTCCAGCTTCTCGAAGCGGGCCAGGTCGTGCTCGGGACCGTATCCGGCGTCGTCGAACGGGAAGTCGATGACCAGCTTCCAGCGGTCGCCGTCCGCGCAGAGCGCGTCCCGGCTCAGCAGGTCCTCGTTGCGGATGTTGCCGTAGACGATGTCGACGACCCGGCGGCTGCCCCGCCAGACGAACGAGTGCGTGTAGACGCCGCCGATCGTCTCGGTCGGCACGGTCACGCCGAGCGAGTCGAAGACGATCTCCCGCAGCAGGCGCTGCCGCTCGCCCTTGGTGTCCTGGTTGCGGACCCGCTCCAGCACGCTCTCGTAGTCGACCCCGGCGAGCTGGACGCTGATCAGCGGGTTGGCGGGGTCGTCGGCGAAGTGGATCTCGCTGACCCCGGAGCGGGCCAGGTGCTTGAAGAGCGCCAGGACTCGCTTGTCCTCCTCGCCCCTGAGCGGGGTGACGATGGTGCCGTGGTTGAGCGCGGCCAGCTTCCGCGCGGTGAGCGCGGCCAACGCCGGGACGCCGGGCGCGAGGGCGGCCAGCAGGGCGGTCTTCACCAGGCGGGCGTCGGTGACGAACGGGTGGGTGCGCGGCAGGCCCCGGGTCTCCTCGACGGAGGCGAGCTTGTGCTTCTGGAGCAGCCGGGGCAGCAGCTTCTCCTCGTACAGCGCGCGCGCGTTGGCGAAGTGCCGCTTCATCTCGTCGGTGAGCGGCACCACCCCGGCGTCCATCAGCACGTCGTAGACGTCGCCGACGGGGATGATGTCGTCGACGGTCAGCTCGCCCCGGCCGCGCCGGAGCAGCTCGGCCATGGTGCGCAGCGCCGTGCGCTCCCGCTGGAGCAGCCCGGAGAGCGCGACCATCGTGGAGACCAGCGCCGGGGAGAACGGGTAGGTGCTCTGGAAGGCCGCCGCGTCGGAGGAGCCGTCGGGGCCCTCCAGCAGCACGTTCCAGACCTTCGGCTCACGGGTCACCTTGCGGAAGGCCGCCTCCAGCGTGCCCTCGGCCCCGGGCCGCTCCTGCAGCAGCCGCCGCTTCAGGATCACCGGGAGGTTCCGGTCCTCCAGGGTGATCTTGTTGAAGCGGTCCTCCCACCAGCGGAACGTCTCGCCGATGGCGTACTTCTCCGCGCCGGGGATGTTCGTGCCGAGGAAGTCGCGCAGGTCGCGCTGGCGGGCGACGAAAGACACCAGCGGGATGGCGCGCCGGCCGGAGGCCGACTCGACCAGCTTGGCGACCTTGGCGCCCTCCCGGCCGACGAAGGCCGGGTCGGAGCTGCGGGAGGCGAGCCAGAGCACCAGCTCGTCGAGGAAGAGCACGGCGCAGTCGTAGCCGAGCCTCCGGGCGTGGGCGCTGACCGCCTCCAGCCCCTCGTCGAGCGGGAGGTAGGCGGCGCCGCGCGTGTAGCCAGTGAAGTAGGCCCCCACCAGCGCGGAGACCAGGCTGGCCCGCGTGGGGTCGCCGGCCTCGGCCCGGCGGGCGGCCTCGTAGGAGGCGGCGTCCCAGTTCCCGGCCAGGCCGCCCCAGCCGGGGTTGGACATCGTGCCGAGCCCGGCGAAGAACACCTCGTCGCCGAGGCGGGCCCGGAGGTTGTCGGCGTCGGCGAACAGGCCGTCGGTGCTGTGCACCTCGGGCAGATCCGCCTCCGGGTGGAGCCGGCGGATCTGCTCGACGTAGCCGCCGAGCACGGCCTCCTCCAACGTCTCGACGCCGACCAGGTGGTAGGTGAGGCAGAGGATCCGGCGGCCGGACAGCCACGGGTCGTGCCTGGCGAGCGTCGGCGCCAGGTCCCGCATCCCCCAGGCGTCGGGGTCGTGCCGGAGTACGGCGTGCAGCACCGACATGAAGTGGCTCTTGCCGGAGCCGAACGAGCCGTGCAGGAAGGCCGCGTCGCTCCGGTTCTTCTCCAGCGCGCCCTTCACCAGGGACAGGGCCGCGTCGAAGCTCCCGGCGAGCTGGTCGGTGACGACGTAGCTGTCCAGGGTCGGCTTGACCGCGGAGACGCCTTCGCCGAGCTTGAGCACGAAGTCGTTCGCGCTCAGCTCCTCGGGGATGTGCAGGACGTCCCTGAGCGGGGTCGCCATCGGTCAGCTCTCCTTCCGCGCGGCGTCCGCGGCGGTGTCGGTGTCCACTGTGCTCTTCTTCGCCGCACTCTTCTTCGCCGGGTCCGCGGCTCTCCCGCCGCGCCGCCCGGCCTCGGGCCGCCAGTCGGCCAGCGCCTCGCGGGTGAGCCCCCGCTCGGCCAGTTGACCGTCCAGCCAGGCCGTGAAGTAGTCGGCCGGCGAACCGGCGTACAGATCGGCGTACTCGTGGTGCCACTGGTGCAGCCACGGCTCCAGCTCGGCCAGGCCCGCCAGCAGCGGCACGGCCCGCCCGTCGCCGGCCGGGTACTCACGTTCGATCAGCGTGTTGGCCAGCGCGGTGGCCCGCTGCAGGTGGTCCCAGCCCGCCCAGCCGAGGACGGGGGTGGCGTCGTTCTCCCGCTGCGCGCCGGGGTAGCCGACGAACCGCTCCTTGGGCACGTCGAGCTTGCCGCGGTGCCGCCAGTAGGAGGGGTTGGCGAAGTCCTTCGGGGTGTACTTCGGCGGGACGTCAATCTCGACCTTCTCCCCGGCGTCCTCGCGGCGCTGGCGCGCCCAGACCTCCTCCCAGTCCCGGCGCTTGAGCAGGCCGGTGGGGGTGTGGCGGAGGGCGGCGAGGTAGGGGACGTGCTCGTCCTTCAGCAGGGCGGTCAGCTCGGTGGTGAGGTCGTGGTCGGGGCGGCCGACGTAGAGGTCCATGACCTGCCGGAAGTCGGCGTCGGTGCGGACCAGGTCGGCGAGCTGCGCCACGCTGAGCGTGCGGGGCGTGCCGTGCTCCCGGCCGCCGTCGAACCAGATCTCCTCGGCCTCCAGCCGGTCCAGCAGCCAGGTGCGCAGCGCCTCGGCGCGGGCGTCCTCGTACGGCTCTGACCGCCAGCGCCGCTTGCACTCGGGCGCCTCGACGAGCCTGATCAGCGGCCGGTCCCCGATGACCTCGATCCGGCGGCGGACGAGGTCGCGGTACGGCTCCGGCCAGTCGGCGGGCACGTCCCGGATGGGGGTGGAGCCGTGCCGCTCGAACCACTGGGTGTCGTCCTCCCCGTCGAGCACCCGGGCGCCGAGGACGATCTCGAAGGCCCGCTCGCCGAGCGCCAGGCCGGGCAGGTCGTCGCCGTGGTAGGTCAGGTTCTCGTCCAGGATCCCGTAGAGCCGGTAGACCTCCCAGTCCAGCTCCTCCTGGACGGCGATCATCTCGGCCCGGACGGCGTCGTGGCGCTTGCGCGCCTCGGCCAGCGCCTCGTGGGACGGTACGGCGCGGGCGCAGACGGCCTGGGGGGTGAGGGTGGCGAGCTGCTGGGCGAGGGCGTCGAGACGACGGGCCTTCTCCAGGGGGGCGCCGTCGGGGAGGGGGAACTTGGCGACGTTGGTGGAGTTGAACTGCGCGAACCGCTCCCAGGCCGCGCTCGTGATGCCGCCGCCCTCACCACGGTTGCCCTTGTCATGGCAGACCTGCTTGAGCCAGAAACAGGCCGTGGAGGAGTTGAGCAGGCCGAGCAGCCGGAGGTGGTCGTCTTCCGTCGCCCCCTCCGGCAGCTTGATCACCGGAGCGGTCTGTTTGAAGACCTTTCCGCCACGATCCAGCACGAAGTGATTATGGGTCGCCACTTCCCCAAACGTGATCGACAAAGGTGTAGCGTATGCAGAAGCAGTGTGCTGCATATATTCCCACCACTTCAACCCTGCAGCAGCCATATCTCCTTGGAATGTTCTTCGAGCAGCAAGCAGTGCACGGAATGGCCAAAGCTCGCTCTTGACAGAAGAGTCAACAACACCGTCACGATAGGGGTACCAAATAAACTCAATCGGAGATGCAGACCAGTCTCGAACCACCTCTCCAGCCATAACAGGCTTCAGTAGATCCACACTAGCACCCGACATTCCAAAAGCTAGACGAGATCTAACAAATACATCATCAGCGCCAGCACGAATCGCACGACCAACTGGAGCTTCTACGCAACTCAACAGAGGGGAGCAGCCAGCCTCGATCAAGAGCTTCAAGTCGGCAGCCCCCCCACCCGAAAGCGACCATGGATGGGAAGAGAACCGCTCTCGCGGCAAACTCACCAAAGAAACATACGAACCATCCGCTCGACCATGACTAATACTTTCAATAATGGCAATCCACACCAGCCCTTGACTAGGATCAGCAGGCTGAGCGGGCTCACCGCGAACACCGAGGACAGCACGGATTTCACCGAGGCGATTCCTATCCCGGTTCTTGCCGATCAGAATGACCGTCGGTGTCCCATGACCCGGAATGTAAGCCCCTGATGTGTCGATGACATGCGTGAGGTCGACCTTGTGGGCGAAGAACTCTTCGATCAGCTTCTTGCCGAACTCGCGTTTCATGAACGAGTTGGCGGTGATCTGACCGACATGTCCCGGCCGATCGTTGTCTTTGACCGCGAGCCGGAAGAACAGCTCCGCGAACGGCACCGAGAGCGCGTATGTCCCTGAGCACGTCGTATAGCGATCCCGATACGCCTGGTTGAGCGCCTTGTCCTTGACCGTGATGTAGGGCGGGTTGCCGACGACCACGTGGTAGCGGCCGTAGTCGAGGATGCCGGGGAAGTGGTCGATGTCCTCCCAGGCGTAGAGATGGGAGGCGAGCGGGTCGTTCTCCAGGACGTCCAGGGTCATCTGACGGCCGCCCCCGGCCGCCCTGCCGCCGCCGTACAGCAGCGTGTCCCCGGTCGCGATGTTGAGACTGAGCGCGGGCACGTCCGGCCCGTCGAGGCGGGTGACCCCGCACGCCTTCAGCGCCGCCACCATCAGGCGGAACTTCGTGATCGCCGTCGCGGTCGGGTTGATGTCCACGCCGTGGACGGCGTCGAGCACCTTCTGCACCCGGACCCGCTCGTCCATCCCCGGCTTGCGCGTGTTCCACTCCTCCAGCAGCCGGTCGAACGCGCCCAGCAGGAAGTGGCCCGACCCGCACGTCGGGTCGATCAGCCTGAGCCCTTCCAGCCCGAAGTCGTCCAGCGCCGGGTCGAGGACCCGCTCCAGGATGAACTCCTCGACGAAGACCGGGGTCTGCAGCAGGGCGTAGCGCTTGCGGATGTGCTCGGACAGGTCCTGGTAGAGGTCGCCGAGGAAGCGGGTGTCCAGGTCCGGGCTGTGGAACCCGTCGTGCGCCAGCCGTACGCCCTCCGCGTCCCGGCGGCGGAAGAGCGCGATCAGCTCCTCGGCCTGGTCGGCGGAGAGGTCCCACCACCAGACGAAGTCGGAGTCGGGGAAGAGCGCGTGCCCGGCCCGGGTGGAGCGGAGCCAGGTGAAGGACTCACGCAGCCACTCGCGGGCGGTCAGCCGGGGGTTGCGCTGGATCCAGGCGGCCTCGGCGTCGGCCGCCTCGGACGTGGCGAGACCGGCCACGTCGCGGGAGGCGATCCAGCGGTGGGTGGTCAGGTCGTTGTCCTCGCAGAAGCGGATGAAGGCGCAGGCGACCACCCACGCGCTGGCGGCCTGGGCGCTCTGCGCGATGAGCCAGTCGTTCCAGCTCTCCCCGGTCCGGCCGATGCCTCCGGCCCGGCGGTGCATCTCCTTGAGCCGGTCGCCGATCTCCGGGATCCGGCCCGCCTGCTCGCGCAGGTCGTCGGCGACGCGCCGTGCCTGCTGCTGGAGGTCCTTGAGCAGTGCGGCGGAGATAACCGACACCTGATCACCCTTCCCGTCCCGTCACCCGCCGGCCACCCCACCGCGGCCTGCTGCGCGGCCTGCCGTGCCCGGTCAAGCCCCGCCGCCCCTGTCGCGGTCCGCAGCGGTCCACCGCGCCGGACACGCCCTGCCCTGTCAGTTTCGCAACTCCAGCAGGGCACGCCGAACCAGCGCAATAACAATACGGGCGCATAAGCGACTGACGAAGCCGATCATCGGAAACCGGCCGTGACCATGTCGCATCGGCGGACGGGCCGTGGCATCGATGATGAAGGCAGCCCTGGTGCTCCGAACCGGCGAGCGACCGCCATGCTCGACATCCTCGTCGGCAGAGCCGGATCAGGCTGCACTACACCGAGGCGCGGCCGCCGCAACACGGAAGATCAAATCGGGCGCCCTGGAGCGCGCCCCGACCTGCGCAGCGTCGATCAGTCCTGACCGTCGAACTCGCCGTCCTTCACGCCGGCGAGGAAGGCGTCCCACTCGGACGGGGTGAAGGTCAGCACCGGCCCGTCCGGGTCCTTCGAGTCCCGGACCAGGAACAACCGCTCGGCGTCCGCCTTGTGCCCGCCCACGGCCTGGGCATCATCGGCGAGCGCCACCTCGATGCAGTTGGAGCCGCCCCCGCTGTGACTGCTCTTCCGCCACACGCCGACCTCAACGCAGTCTTGTCCGGCGCCGCTGAGAGAACTCTTGCGCCAGGTGATACGAGACAGATCCACCTCAGCCATTCCATGCCTCTCCCACGAGATCAGCCAAGCCGTGCAGCCGCCTCCTCGATAAGACGCCGGGATTCATCCGGGTCCAGCGCCCTGGCGCGAAGGTGGTCAAATGCCACCGTATAACGGTATACATCCGCGTCCTTCTCGACGTAGAGGCTGTCGGTCAAGTTCTCCAGGAACACCACGTCCGGATCGGCAGGCTCAGGAAACTCCATGATCTGGAACGCCCCGCTTGTTCCCGAGTGTGCTCCGGTCGCGAAGGGCAGGAGCTGGATGGTGATGTTGGGGGCCTCCATCACCTCAAGGAGCCGCTTCAACTGGGCATGCATGACGGCGGGCCCGCCGATGAGACGCCGGATGACGGCTTCGTCCAGGACAGTCCAGAGCCGGAGTGGCTCGTCCCCGGCAAGAACCGACTGACGCGCCATACGGATCTCGATGCGGTGCTCGACCTCGCCAGGCGGTGAGAGGACCAGTCCCGCCCGGATGACCGCGCGAGCGTAGTCCTCCGTCTGCAGGAGACCGGGGAGGACCACGGGCGCGAAGCTCTTCATCGATGCGGCCTCTGCTTCGAGCCCAATATAGGAGGCGTACTCGCTGGAGAGGTCGTCATAGGCGTGCCACCAGCCCTTCTTCCGGGCGTCCCGCGCAAGCTTGAGCAGTTCCTCACGCCTGAGACCGTCCACCCCGTAGAGGCCGAGGAGTCGCTCGACGTCCTTCGGGGTGACTCCTACCCGAGACGTCTCGATGCGGGAGATCTTCGTGGTGGACCACCCGAGCTGCTGGCCGACCTCCTCCAGCGTCAACTGGGAACGTTCGCGCAGGTGACGGAGGTCCGAAGCCAGTCGACGCCTGCGCACCGTGGGACTCCCCGTTTGCCTCATCTTCAGCCTCCTTTGAGTCGAGACCAACGGTAGCGACCTCCTGACACAACGCGCTTACGCTTTCCCAGAAGCAATTTTGCTTTTCTACTGGCACATCGATGAGAGACGGTGCATGCTCTGCGCATACGGCCAGTGACTCTGGGATGACTTCGGGCTTCTCCGATGACGCATGCAGGGTCAGGGATCGACGGAAGGGCGGGCAACGGATGGAGACGTATGACCTTCGCGTGTGGAGCGGCCAGTTGGTGGAGCTGGCCTGGGAGTTGAACGAGCTGGGGTTCGACTCCGTGGTCCGGCTCCCGCCTGGCGGGCGGCCGAGCATGGAGATCTTCCTTCCCGCCGGTCGGCCCTGGGCCTCGACCGCGCAGCACGGCCACGTCTCGGTCTTCACCTGGGAGCGGGGCCGTCCCCGGAAGGTCCGCACCTGGCGGAGCCAGACCTCGCACGGCCGGGAACGGGACCGAGATCTGGACCCGGACCGGCGGAACCGTGATCAGCAGAGCCGCGCTCCGGACGGCCGTACCGCGTGGAGCGCCGCCCTGCGGGACGGCGGCGCGATGCGGGCGGTGGCGGAGCGGATCCTGGAGGTCGCACGATGAACGGACCGCGGCTGCTCGGCCAGACCGGCCTCCCCGGCGAACTCGCCGCCGTGCCCCGGGCGAGACGCTACGTCCGCGACCTTCTCGACACCTTCGGCCACACCCGCACCGACGACGCCCTGCTCCTCGTCACCGAGTTGGTCGCGAACTCCGTACGGCACTCCGACTCCGGCCGCGCCCCCGGCGGCCGGGTGGACCTGGCCGTCATCATCTGGGATGGAACGCTCCACGTCGACGTGATCGACGCGGGCTCCGCCGGGAGCGCACCCCGCCTCCGCACGGACGCCTGCGCCGAGAGCTGCGGTGGGCGCGGCCTCCGGCTGGTCCACGAGCTGGCCACCGCCTGGGGCTGGTACGCCGTTCCGTCCGGGCGGGTGGTCTGGTTCCAGCTCGCCGGGACGGAGGCGTGCACGTGAGCCCGCGCGGTTCACGCCTCCCGGGTCGCGACGTCCCGGAACCAGTCCAGGCAGGCGACCACCACGTCCCAGGCACTCTCGGAGGCGAGCACGGTCACCGGGAAGGACGGGTAGCCGTCCAGCTTCGTCACCGGGACCTCCACCCCCGGGATGTCGTTGAGCCGCTCCCTCATCTCCTCCCGGACCGCGGTGTCGTCGAACGGGCGCCGCGTCATGAAGGTGCCGAACGAGACCTCCACCTTCTTCGGATAGATCCGGAGCGCGGCGAACCGGTCCCTGCCCCGCTTGAGGGCCGCCGCGCAGGAGGCGCCGCCCGCACCGTACTGGATCTCTCCGCCGCCCGCCGACCAGTGTTCCAGCAACCGCTGAACCGCCCCGGCCGCCCGGGGACCGGCCTCCACCCCGAGCTGTCCGAGGAAACGCCGCTGCTTGTCGTCGATGCGCTGGTGCTCACCCCGCACGGGGCCTGTTCCGTCCGGCGCCTCCGGCTCCTCCCACCCCAGCAGTGCCGCCAGCTCTCCCCCGGTGATCCGGTGCTCGGCCTTGGCGCGGCCCAGCTCGTCCAGAGTGATTCCCCGGCTCTGCAACGGTGCCATGGCCTGGCGCAGCTCGGCCCGGCTCACCATGCGGCCCTCCGCGGGCGGCTCCCCGTCCGCCGTCAGCACCCGGTCGCCGTTGGGCAGGTCTGCATTGCCGAGGTACACCCGCACCGCCAGGACGTGCGAGCCCACCAGCCGCGCGAGGTCTCCGTAGGAGATCCACTTCGCGGGCGGGAGCGCGGCGAGTGCGCGGGTGAGCGGCGACCAGTCGGGCACCACCCCCCGGACCTGTTCGGACTCATCCGGTCCCGGCCAGATCCGTACGGCGCGCTCGGCCAGGTCGGCCGCCCTGGCGAGGATCTCCGCCTCCCCCCACCGCTCGCACTCCGCGATCACATGGTTCATCGCGATGGCGCTCCGGCCGAGGATCACGCGCTTCTCCACGAAGGGCGCGTTACTCAGCTCCGAGTTGTAGCCCGTGAGGGTGAGGTTCCCCAACGTGTGAACCAGCCGGCGGTGCGCCGAGCGGGCGTCGCCCTCCAGGACGAGCCCGTCGAGCCAGTCCTGGGTGGGGCTCTGCGGCAGCACGTGCTCGATGCTGATCTCCTTGACGGAGAGGTCGGTGCGCTCTCTGAAGGGGTGGTCCTCCTCCAGCCGCCTCAGCACGGCCTTCCGCTGCGCGTGGGTGCCGTACCGGTAGAAGTCCTTGGCCGCGATGTCCCGGCGGAAGTCGGCGTCCGACGGCCACCCCCACCGCACCGGGGAGAGCTCGTCCCGGACCGTGTGGTCCACGGGCTGGTCGGGCGTCAGCGTCACCGCGAGCCGGTGGAGGACACGGGTCAGCGAGGGCATGGCCACCTGCCCGACGAATCGGCGCACGACGAAACTCTCGACGTACCGCAGGGCGCGGGCGACCTCCTCGTCGGCCGCGTGTCCCTCGTCGTGGAGTTCGAGCAGCCGCATGATGACGGGATAGACCGTGGCCGGCTTGAACTCCTTGAGGAAGGCGATGCTGGAGCCGATCTCCGTCCGCTCGTCCGCCTTCAGGATCCGGTCCAGGTAGCGACCGCGCCGGGCGAGGGAACGGACGTAGTCCTCGACCTTCTCCTCGTCGTCCCGGAACTCCTCCAGCATCTCCTGATGGCCTCGGTAGACGTCCAGGCGCTCCGCCTGCTCACCGTGGTTGAGCACGTGCACCACGTGCATGAGCCGGTCGAACTCCTTGAGGCCGAGCAGGCGCTGGGTCGGTAGCCACTGGTTCTCGTAGACCTCGGCGCCCCGCTCCGGCAGGCACATGAAAACGTAGTTGCGGATGAAGTCGACCGGGCTGAGCCGCATGCCGGTGTTGTTGATCGACTCGAAGATCTGGAAGGCGTTGTCCTCTTTGTCCACCACGATCTGCACCAGGTCGAGCCGGTCGAGGATCACCGTCTCGACGTGCCGGACGTCGTCCGGGGAGGTCAGTCCCTCGAACACGGCCAGCTTCCCCCGGAGGAAGCGGTAGGCGGCGCCGATGTTGCCGTCCGCGTCCTCGATCGCGCCCTCGACGCACGACTGGAACGCCTGCCGGTCCATCCTGGTCGGGCGAAGACGGTACCGGCGCTCTCCGGACTGCTCCTTGTTGATCAGGAAACCGTTGTTCATCCGGCTGCGGTGACCGAGGTCCTCCTCCTCCGCCCGATGGTCGCGGATCGCGCACAGCGCCAGCAGAAGCGTGGTCAGCCGCTGCTGCCCGTCCACGATGACCCACTGCTCGTCCCCGGGCATCAGCTCGGGGGCCGGGGCGAGGACGATCGACCCCAGGAAGTGGCCGGCCTGCCCTCCCTCACCGAGGCTGCACGCCTGCCTGGTGATGTCGCGCCAGAGGCGGTCCAGCTTGTCCTGCTCCCAGGAGTAGGGCCGCTGGTAGATCGGCACGACGTACTGCGGCTCCCCCTTGATCAGCTTGCGCAGTGTGATCGGCCTGGCCTGCACGCGGCCTCCTTCGACAGGAATGCGAGAACTCGCCGGAGATTCGGCGATCATCCTACGAACCGAAAACGGCCACGAACAACCGAATCCGAGATAAGTGAACGGCTTTCATCTTTCCCCGGAACCCGCCTTCGGAGAATTTCGGCCACCCAATGGACGGGGGCGCTAAACCATTACAAGATGCCAGCAAACGGTCAGTCGCGCCCCGCGGAGGACGAACCTTTCTCCGGGACGGATCGGAGCTCCTCCGCCACGGCATCGATGAGGGCCCGGGCCGCCTGGCGGAACCCTACGCGGCGGACGCTCAGGCTCTCGGCGACGGACTCCCACGAGAACCCGACCCGGACAGGTGCCCCCGAGGGCGCGGTCTCCGGACCGCTCCCCACCTCCTTTCCAGGAGCCCGAATAGCCATTAAAGGCCGGTAAAGCGCCGCTAAAGCCATCCGGCGTGCCCATAGATGTCGGTAGAAACCAGCTTCGCGCCAGTCTCATCTCCCAGGGGGAGGCCGTACAGGCCATGGAGGAGGGAGCGCCGGCGGCGTTGCTCCTCTTCTACGGCGTGGAGTGCGGCCTGAAGGCGGCTCTCCTCGACCGCCGGGCGCTGAAATCCACCGCCAAACTGCCACCGCATCTCAGAAGCCACGATCTGCACAGCCTCGCCAAGGAGTTGCGGCTCCCGCCGCAGCTCTGCGGCCGGATGCAGCCGTGCACGAGCCACAAGCAGGAGAACGAGCAGGTGGCCTTCGCGGACCTCCACCAGGCATGGCGGTACGGCCACGCCCTCAGAAAAGACCACGACGCATCGTCCGCACTCTCGGCGAGCCGCTCCCCTATCCGGAGTCCTCGTTCCCGGGCGGTGTGCGGATCGCCGCCCTGCACTCCTTCAAGGGCGGCGTGGGACGCACCCTCCACGGGGTGGCGCTCGCCGACGCCGTCGCCCAGCGCGGCGAGCGGGTGCTCCTGGTCGACGCCGACCTCGAAGCGCCCGGCATCACCTGGATGTTCAGCGCCCAGGGCAGGCGCGTCGACTTCGGCTACGAGGACTTCCTCGCGCTGCTCCACTCCTCCGACGACGGCCGTCCCGACGACGCGGTGCGGCTGGGGGCGGCCTACCTGCCGAACCAGCTGATCGACAATGTGATCGTCATGCCGACCCGGCGCTCACTCCTCGACATCGCCCCGCCGCGCCTCGAACCCACCGATCTGCTGACCCCGGACCGGTCGATCTACTACCTGACCGAGTCCCTCGCCGCGCTCGCCGACCGGCTCGGCGCACGGACGGTCCTGATCGACCTGCGGGCGGGCAGCAGCGAACTCGCCGCCCCCGTCCTGCTCGATCCCCGTGTCCAGCGGGTCTTCGTCACCACCGTCAGCGACCAGTCGCTGTACGGCACGCTCCGGACCATCCGGGAACTCGGCCGCCGCGCGCCGAGCCGTACCGACGATCCGGCGAGCGTGGCCGTCATCACCCAGTTCCGGGAGGACGGGCACCGGGAGCTAGCCGTCTCCGCCGCGACCCGGCTCTGCGATGCGATATCCGGGACCCTGGAGCCGAACAACCACGAGGGTGAGGACCGCACCGTCGACCGTGACGTCACGCTGGAACCGATCTTCAGTGTGTTCCAGGACCGGCTGCTGGCGCTGCCCGCCTCCTGGGACGCGGTGGTGGACCTGGTACGGCGTCAGCGCCTCGCGGAGCCGCTCGCCCCGCTCGTCGAGGGACTCACGGTCCCGGAGGAGCAGACGCTCACCGATCAGGGACCGGCCGCGGAGTCGCTCCACGTCGCAGTGGACGGCGGCGACGTGATCCGCCTCCGGGCGGTCCTCAGCGAGTTCGCCGGACGACTGGCGTACGCCGAGACCACGGACGACACGGACTTCCTGCCGACCGAGTCGCTCCGGAACATGCTCGCCTCCCACCGGACCGAGCCGCCCCTGTGCGTGGTCACCGGAGCCAAGGGCTCGGGGAAGACCTTCACCCAGCTCCAGATGTGCTTCAGGAGAACCTGGCGGGACTACGCGCACGCCGTCGGCGTCGCGGGCGTGGCCCTGGACGCCCCGCTGGCGCCGGTACTCGTCTCCAAGAACCTCAGCGAGTCAGCTCTCGAACGGGTCGGTGAGATCCAGCGGAACGCCGCCGCCTTCCGGAGGGCCGAGCCCGCGACCCAGCTCGCACTGCGCGATCTGATCGACGAGGCCCTGCGTTCACAGCTGACCGACATGCAGTGGCGCCGGGTCTGGCTCACCTGTATGGCCAGAGCGCTGGGCATCGACGCCTCTCCGGAGAACGTCGAGGCGGAACTGGCCGAATTCGCTTCCGTGAACATGCGGATCTTCCTCTTCGACGGGCTTGAGGACCTCCTGCAGGACCTTCTCGACAGCGAGGTCCAGCGGCAGGCGCTCCGCGTCCTCCTGGTCGACTGTCTCGACTGGCTGCGCAGCCTCCGCGGCCGGCCGCTCGGGCTGGTGATCTTCGCCAGGCGTGACCTCGTGCAGTCGGCCATCCGGCAGAATCACGGGCAGTTCCTGGCCCGCTACCGCGACTACGAACTCAAGTGGAACCATTCCGAGGCGCTCCGGCTCGCCCTGTGGGTGGCGCAACGCTCCGAAGCCCTCCCCAGGGGGAGTTCGGTACGGCGGCCTCGGTGCGGAGCCAGGATCTCAGCACGGCTCTCCACCCGCTCTGGGGCGAGAAGATGGGATCTCCCAAATCCCGGGAGGCACGCTCGGACGGCTGGTTCCTCGCCGCTCTGTCCGACTTCAACAAGCAGATCCAGGCCCGTGACATCGTGACCTTCCTCAAGGAGTCGGCTGCCTTGTCCGTGGAGGACAAGAACTGGCCGACCCGGCTGCTCACGCCGGCCGCGATGAGGAAAGCACTCGTACAGTGCAGCCTGGGCAAGATCCGCGCCATCACCGAGGAGAGCCCGCAGGTCGGAGAGCTTCTCAGGCGCCTCGGCAGCCTCCCCGTGGACAAGAAGAAGATCCCGTTCATCCCCGAGACCGTCGGTCTGTCAAGCCAGGAACTGGAGGTTCTCTCCGGTAACGGGGTCGTCTTCCGGGAAGAGGACCAGTACTGGATTCCCGAGATCTTCCGGCACGGTCTCTCGTTCAAGGCCACGGGCCGCCCGAAGATCCTGGCGATCGCCAACATGGTCCGCCGTCAGAACAACCTCGACTGACAGCCCGCAGGAGCATCGACCTGCGAGCAGGCCCCGGGAGCCGGTTCCCGGGGCCTGCTGGGCCGGCTACGAAACCGCCAGGTGGCGGTGGGCGTCGACCCAGTTCGTGGAGACCTTCAGCGCGTCGAGGGTGCCGGGGGCGGGCCGGTCGTCGATGTACGGCGCGCCGCCCCGCTCGACCGGCAGCAGCAGCCACCGGGCCGCGGGCCGGGCGGTCGCCTTGTCCGCCAGGCGCTCCAGCGCGCTCAGCCGGTCGTAGCGGGCCAGCGGCGCCGCCTCGACGACCAGCAGCGGCTCCGGGTCGGAGACCAGGCGCCCCTCCAGGCCGACCGCGGCGAGCGCGACGAGCCTGCGCAGGTTCGCGGCGTCCTGCGGGGCCGCGTCGGGGCGGTCGGAGCGCAGCACCAGCGACCAGTCGACGTTGAAGCTGTCGGCGGTCGTCCGCATCGCGGTGACCAGCTCGGCGGTCACGTCGAGCACCTCGGCGCCGAACCGGGCGCTCAGCACGGCGATCGCGTCGGTGTAGAAGCGGTAGTCCACGCTGAGCGTGAGGAACCCCCGTTCGCGGGCGGCGAGCGTCATGCGCCGCTCGAAGTCGGCGAACTCCCGGCCGCCCGCGCTCCCGCTGAGGCTCGTCAGGCCCCGGCTCCGCGAGGACGGCAGGATGCCGCCCTGCACCTTGCGCGGCTCGTAGGTTCCCTTCGCGAAGACCAGCGGGACCCCGGCCTGCTTCAGCAGCTCGTTGAGCCTGCCCGGCTCCTGGCCCGGAGGGTCGTACGGGAACGGCCCGACCCTCGGGTAGCGGGCGCGCACCCGTTCCTTGAGCTGCTCGGGATTCATGCCGTGGCGGACCACGCCCAGCGAGGAGGCCATCTGCTCCAGGGCCCGGCGCGGGTCCAACCCGTCGGGGTAGACCTCCCCCCGGCCGTTGGCCGCGGCGGTCCGCGAGGCGGCGGCGGCCAGCGGCGCCAGCCGTTCGGCGGGCAGCTCCGGGCACCCCTCCGGCCTCCGTACGGCGCGCAGCCTGGCCTCGGTGTGCGCGGCGCCGGGCAGCGGGCTCTCGGCGGCGAGCTGGTCGGCGACCTTGCCGAGCCGTACGGCGTAGTCGAGCAGGTCCGTGCCGGGCACCGCGTCGGGGTCGGTGGGCTTCTCCAGTGCGACGATCACCGAACGGTGCGAGCGCCGCTGCAGGAGCCTGGCCTCTCCGCCGCGCTCCGCCTCGACCTCGACGGCCGCGCGGACCAGGCCCAGCGCGCCGCGCAACCACCGCTCCCCGACCGCACCGGGGCTGCGGGAAGCGAGCAGCGCCTCGGCGATGCCGGTGGCGTCCATCACCCCTCCGGCACCTTCTACGATCTCCACGATCTCGTCGCGGACCTGGGTGAGGACCCTCTTCGACCGCCAGCCTCGGCGCGCGGTGGGGATGATCTGGCCGACCCTGCCCGGGGTGACCCCGGCGACCCGCGCCAGCTCGGCGTTGCCCGGCCAGTCGGACGTGCCGTGCTCCAGACCGAGGTAGAGCCGGAGCACCCGCGCCCCCGTGGAGTCCTTCCGGACGCTCTTCGGCACCAGGGCGGCGAGGACCGAGCCGATCCCGCGATCGGACCCCTCCTTCAGATCCGCCGGGTCCGGGGCGTCGGTGAGCGGCTGGAGCCGGGCCCGCCACTGCTTGGCCCGGCGCCTGATCTCCCGTTTGGTGGGATCGGCCACGCCGGACAGGCGGGAGAGCTCGAACGGCGAGCGGGCCAGCAGGTCGCGGACGGTGCGCACGTCGATTCGGTGCAGAGCGTCGACCGCCCGCGGGGTGAGACCGGCCGAGGCGATCGCCGTGTCCAGACCCGCTCTGGCCGCGGCCTGGTCGAGCTCCTCCCCCGTCACCGGGTTGACGCTGGTCGGTGTGGCCGCCGCGGGAGGGATGGCGTCGCAGACCGCCTGCCAGGCGATCCGCATGGACTCGATCGAGTCGTGGCGGGCCTTGACGTCCCGGGAGAGCGCGCAGCGGAGGAACGCGACGAGCGCGTCGCGGGCGGGGCCGGGCTCGAAGTCGTCCGGGTCGATCACGACGTCGCCGTCGATCACCGCAGGGTGGCTGCGGCTGCCACCGGCACCGTAGGACGGGGTCCTGCCCGTGGCCATCTCGTGCAGCGTGACGGCCGCCGCGTACCGCTCGGCCGCCGCGTCGTAGCGGGGCCGGTGCACCGGGTCGAAGAACGGGTCGAGGTAGGGCGGGGTGCCCACCCCGGTCTGCTCCAGCGGCGCCCGCGAGAGCGAGAAGTCGAAGAGCGTCAGGTGCACCTCGCGGCTCTTGCCCTGCTCGCGGAAGGCGAGGTTGTCGGGCTTGATGTCGCGGTGGTTGACCCCGGCGAGGTCCAGTGCGGCGAGGATCTCCAGCAGGTCCTTGCCCCAGCGGGTGAGGAAGTCGAGGGAGAGCCGCCCCTCGCGGCGGATCACCGCGGCCAGGCTCTCCCTTCCGGCGTCCTCCAGGAGCAGGGCCGTACGGCCGCCGACGGTCAGCGGGCCCTCTAGCGCACGGGCGATGCGCGGGTCGCGGGCGAGCTTGAGCACCTCGGCCTCGTCCAGCAGCCGTCGGCGCGCGCCGCCCTCGTCCAGCGCCACCTTCAGCACGGCCTGGCCGTGCTGGGGGTCCTTGACGAGCAGGGCCAGCGCGGTGGAGCCCTGGCCGAGCCGCTGGACGACCTCGAACCGGCCGGGCTGCTCCCGGGTGCCGACCACCGAGCCGGGTGTCGCATCCAGCGGATCGACCTGCTGCGCGAGCTCCTCCCGCAGCACGATCTCCTGGACCAGTGCCTCGAGCTCCTGCGTGAACCTCTCCGCCGACTCGGTACGGAGATCGACGTCGCCGGCCGTGGCGTTCCGCACCAGGTCGATCATCGCCTGCGGGGCGCCGTCCAGCTCGACGCCGACGTCGAGGCCTCGCTCACGGGTGAGCCGCTGCTGGAGCTCCTCGCCCGTGACCGCGGGGGCGTTACCAGTGAAGATCAAGAAGGAGACGGCGCCGAGTCCGAAGACGTCGGCCAGGACCGGGTCGGCGTCGGGGGTGTGGAACGTCTCCGGTGCGATGTACCCGTGGGCGGCCCGGTCGGTCAGTGCCTCCAGGGTGCGGGTGCCCGCGACGTAGCTGCCGTGCCCGGGCGAGCCCGGCACCGGGCGTCCGGCGGTGTGCCAGTCGCGGACCCGCACGCCGTACCGGCCCTGGGCGAGGGTGCGGACGAAGACGGACAGTGGGCTGAGCCTGCGGTGGACCAACCGCCGTGAGTGGGCGTAGCGCAGCGTGTTGGCCAGCGTGCGGACCAGGTCGATCCGCGCGTCCAGGGAGAGTTCCGCGGCTCTCTGCCTCAGGAAGTGGTCCAGGCGCACCTCGCTCACGTCGTGGTCGAAGACGACGGCGAGGCCCCGCTCGTGCTCGTAGAACTCGATGGCGCGGGCGATGCCCGGGTGGTTGACGTTCTCCAGGGTGACGAATTCGCGCTTGGCCGCCCGCAGGATCGCGGCGTGCTCTTCCTGGGAGACGCTCCGGTCGACCAGGTGGAAGCGGACCCTCCGAACGCCGTCGAGCAGGGGGTGACGGGCGAGGTAGTCCTGCCAGCCGGGGCCCTCGGCCAGCGGGCTGTCCGCCAGTTCCAGGTTGCCGACCTTGCGGTCGCGGACACTCCGCCGGACGCCCGCCCTTTCGATCAGCCGGGCCAGTTCGACCGAGCGCCTGCGGTCGACGGCGTTGCGCGGGTGCGACGGTGTGGCGGCCAGTTCGTCCCTGATCAGCTCGGCCAGACCGTCCGGGCCCTGGCCGTCGATCCGGTAGACGCCGTGCCTGCCCCGCTCGGTGAGCCTGACCTCGGCGGACGGCTGGTGCAGGACCACGCCCGCGTGCACGAACGGCAGATCCCTGCCGCCGACGTCCTCGAGCAGCTGCTTGAAGTGCTTGGCCTTGGTGTCGGCGAGGACGCGGGGGTGGTCCTCGGCCGCGCCGTTGTGGAACCAGGTCTGGTGGTCACCGGTGATCCGGCCGGACCAGTGTTTGAGCTCCAGGAGGTGGATGCCGCCCCTGCCGATGACCAGCAGGTCGACCTCGTACTGACGCCCGCTGCGGGTGGTGAAGCTGAAGTTGCTCCACGCCCGGTAGGGGTCCTCGTCCGGCAGCAGGGCTCTGATCGCGGTGAGGCCGCTCCGCTCGTGGCTGTGCCCAGAGGGTGCGACCTCCACCCAGCGCCTGCTTCCGGCATCCACGCGCAGTCCTCCGTTCCTCGGTGCGGAGTCTAGTCCCGCGAGGGCTTCCCCTTCTCGGGGAACAGGCCTGCGGCGACCCGGTCGAGCCACTCCGGCATCAGCGCACCGAACGGTACGGCCTGCCAGCCCGGCGCGACGTTGATCATGTACAGCAGTACCGTGTCGACGATGACGGCGACGCTGTAGCCGAATCGGCGTGCGGCGGCGACGGGCACGATCACCGGTGCGGTGGCTCTCGTGGCGGCCTCCAGAGGTCCGGTCGGAATCCCCCGCCGAACCCACGTTATGCCCGGCCAGTCGGGCCGGGCAGAGGCGAAGGTCCATCGGATCCGGGTGGTGGGTCGTCGCGCGGGTCTACGGGAACGCGCGGGCCGCAGCTGCCACGGCCCGGCCTGACCCGCGCGCCGTACGCCCGAGTCGATCTCTGTGGTGGAATGCTCCGGTGGATCGGGCGCGGGTGAGGCAGCTGCTGGGCGAGATGCTGGTCTGCTGTTTCGTGATCGTCGTGCTCAGCGGCGGCTTCCTGGCGTCCTTCTACACGCCCAGCGGCGAGATCATTCCCTACAGCGGAGCCTACGAGCCGCTCCGGGGCATCCCCATGAGCGCCGCCTACCACTCGATCCTGGACATGAGCTTCGAAGGGGGCACAGGGCTGTACGTGCGGCGGCTGCACCACAGCGCCTCGCTCCTGCTCGGCGTGGGCACCGCCTTCTGGGCGCTGCTCGGCCGGTTCCGGTACGCGTTCGCGGTGCTGTGCCTGATCATCCTCGGCGGGATCGCCGGTTACGGAGCCGCCGACGACCTGCTGTCCGGGACCGTCCTGGACCGGGTGCCCGTTCCCCTCTGGTACGGCCTGCACCTGCTGCTGGCTCTGATCGTGGGCGCGGCGCTGGTGCTCTCCTCCCGGCGGGAGGCGGCCCGGCGGCCCAGGACGATCCCCTTCGTGGCGCTGAGCGTCGGCCTCACCCTCCTGGCGGTCTTCGTGCTCTGAGGCCGTCGCCGTCAGCCGGCGACGATCACGTCCCCCACCGCGGAGGTGACGGTGAAGGAGTCGAGCCGCCGCAGCCGGCCCGTCGTCCGGTCCAACCGGTACCAGGTGTAGACGTGGTACTCCTCCCCGCTCCGCCCGCGGTAGGAGTCGGTCAGCACGTCCAGTCGGCCCGCCCTGTCCCAGCGCGCCCGGTAGGGGGCCTCGCCCTTGCGGAGCCGGAGCGGGAACGTGCGCCGCTTCCCGGTGGCCAGGTTGCGGACGGTGACCGCGTTCTTCGAGGGGTGGACGTCGTCCCGCCGGGCCTTGGCCACGGTGACGCCGTCGCGGCCGAGGTCGCCCATCATGTAGGCCGACCGCCGCAATCTCACCGACCAAGTCCCGGTCTTGTAGACCACCGCCCCGCGCACGTGGGTGGCCATCAGGTGCTTCTCGTCCGGGCTGAACCTCGCCAGGTCGTGTCCCCGGGGCAGGTCGAAGGCCTTCCCGGTGGCCGTGTCCACGATCCGGTCGACCGGTTTCAGGGAGACGAGGTGCTCTCCGTCGATGCCGACGAACCGCCCGCGCGGGGAGAGGGTCAGCTCGGTCACCGACACGGACTCCGGCCGCCTCACCGCGGTCCGGCGCGCCTTCCCGGTGGCGGCCTCCCAGATCATGAGCACGCCGTCGCTCCTGCGGAAGTACGCGGCGCGGGTGCCGTCCGGGGAGAGCGCCATGAGCCCCATCGCCGGGTGGTCCCCGTCGGGCCGCTGCGCGTCGGGGAGCGTCCGGACGCGGCTGTCGCTCAGCCAGAGCCTCCACGGCCCGCACGGGTGCCGCCCGACGCCGCCGTCGTTCCGGCAGGCACCGAGGCCTGCGTGGCGGATCACCGGCTTGACCGGCGCGGCCCCGGCCGGGAGGCCGGTCATGAGCACGACCGCGGCCGTGACCGCGGCCGTCACTGTCCGGAACGGCATGCCCGCATCCTCCCACAGCACCGTGGAGTCCGCAGGGCCCGAAAAACCCGCAGAGACCGCGGATCGACCAGGCCAGCCGGTCCCAGAACCGCCGCGGCCGGCGAGCAGCGGGAACTCACCTCTCGGCGGCGACCCGGTCGAGCCACTCCAGCATCAGCGCGTCGAAGAGCTCCGGCTGCTCGAACTGGGCGTTGTGCCCGGCCACGTCGAGCACCGCGTAGCTCGCCCGCGGGTAGTGCTCGAGCAGCGCGAACGCGTCCGCGTAACCGACCACGTGGTCCTGGCGACCGGCGATGATCACGGTCGGCCGGTCGAAGTTCCGGCTCTCAGAGGGTTCCGGATCCAGCCACCGGTTCGGCGCGATGCGCTCCAGCGCCGCGGTGTCGGCGCAGTCGAGGCCGACCATGATCTCGTCGCGGAACCGGCGCAGGGTCTCCGGGGTCTGCACCACGGCCATCTCCGCGAACTCCGCGGCGAGCCGCGGCTCCGTCGAGGCGAGCAACCCGGGGTCGGACCGCAGTACCTGGAAGTCCGGGAGGACACGCTCGGTGGCGCCCAGCCTGTCGGCGACCGGGCAGATCAGCGCCAGTCCCAGCACCCGCTCCGGCCGCAGGCCCGCCAGGGCGCGGGCCAGGTAGCCGCCGTACGACTCACCGGCCAGCAGGAACGGCTCGTCACCGAGGACGTCGTCCACGAAGGCCAGCACGGCGTCGAGCAGGTCGGCGGCGCTCGTCAC
Source organism: Planomonospora sp. ID91781 (assembly GCF_015711595.1). Classification (NCBI taxonomy): domain Bacteria; kingdom Bacillati; phylum Actinomycetota; class Actinomycetes; order Streptosporangiales; family Streptosporangiaceae; genus Planomonospora; species Planomonospora sp. ID91781. Next base: position 251,445 of record NZ_JABTEY010000003.1, read on the forward strand.
GGACGGCGGAGCCGGCGACCTCCCCATGCCCGGCAGGTCGGGGTAGAGCCGCCGGTATCCGTCGCGCCGGGCGAAGACCGGCTCCAGGCAGCCGAGCATCAGCCGGTGGTCCGGCGTCCAGCCGTGCAACGCCAGGACCGGGGTGCCGGTCCCGTGCTCCACGAAGTGCAGCGGCGCGGACGTACGTACCGACGACATGACCGACCTCCGATGATCTTGCAGTTGATTCCGCCGCATCCTGCCACAGCGCACTGACAGATCTGCGCACGAGCGCCCGGCCGGCACCGAACGGCCCCAGGGGCGCCACGGCCTCGCAGCCCGGTGTGCGGACTGCTCCGGACGAGGTCGCCCGCACACTGGAGCTCCGCCGGGTCAGCCCTGGCCGGCAGGGCACAAAGGCAACGCGCGCCGGATCGTGCGGGGGGGCGGGAATCATCCCCACATGCGCGGGGAGCACAACGAGGTCGGCGCGAAGCGCATGGGGCCCGAGGGACCATCCCCGCGCGGGGATGGTCCCGGTCCGGGTGTAGCTCTGGCCGTCAGCGGAAAGTGCTCCCCGCGCACGCGGGGATGGTCCTGAATGTCGCCGCCTGCTGCCCGGCCGGCCCGTGTGTTCCCCGCGCACGCGGGGATGGCCCCAGCCGGGCCGGATGCAGGAACGCATTGGCGGGATGCTCCCCGCGCACGCGGGGGTAGCCCCACATTCCTTGTAAACCGGCGATCTATCCCGGTTCTCCATCGCCACGCGACACGAGCGACCCGGCAGCGACCCGGTTTTTCGGAAACCACGGTCGGTCGCGGGGATCTGGGTACGGTCGGGGAGTCGCGAAAGCGAGCACAGACTTCACCGAGGCAGACGCCCGAGGACGCGGTCTCCGGACCGCGTCCTCTTTTCACTTCCCCCGTCTTCCCCGAGGTCTCGCGGTGGGTCTCGATCCGGTTCGTGGAGGTCTTCAGCGCGCTGAGAGTGCCGGGACCGGAGCGCCGGTCTGTGCCTATTCCCATCCGCGCAGGTCCGCCACGTAGCGGTCATGGGCGGCGGCCTCCCACTCCTCCATGGAGGAGTGCCTCCCCCGGCAGTAGCGGCCGACCAGGTGCGCCAGGAACGCATCGCACTCGGCGTCGTCGCGCAGGCGCAGGCCCGGGTCCGCGCTCCCGGCGCGCAGCAGGTGGCCGCCGCCCGGTTCTGCGGTCAGGGTGACCTCGCCGCTCCGCCGCTCCCGGCGGGGTGGGCGCACGGCCAGGTAGGCGGCGTAGACGTGCCGGTAGGCGAACTCGTCGTACGCGTCGTGGATCCGGTCGAGCCAGGAGCCGATCTCGTCGCCGGCGGTCCCCGTTCCGGGTCTCGTTCTCATCGCCCCATTCTGACCGCCGGCAAGAACGATGTGTCTCGATATAGAGCGGGCGGGCGTCGGCGCCGAGGCGGCCGGGCGTCCGGTCACGGCCGGGTGCGCTCACGGTGCACGACCACGTCGTCCCCGCGCCCGGGGTAGGCCATGATCAGCAGCCGCTGCGGACCGGCGTACTCCTCGCCCTTCCACGGGAGCCAGGCGTAGTGCACCCGGATCCGGTAGTCACCGGCCCTGCCGTGCAAGGCGAGGTTCGGGTACTGCGGGCCGCTCATCGGGTCGCCGAGCTCGATCCTCCCGCCGGGACTGCGGTAGCCCACCTCGACGACGTGCTGCCAGCCCCTCGTCTCCACGGGCGGGCGGCGCGAGTAGGTCTCGAGCGTGAGGCACGTCGGCGCGTCGGAGTGGATGTCGATCTCCAGCTGGCCGGGGAGCGCGGACACCAGTCCATTCCCCTCCGGCCGCCCGGACGGATCCTCCTCGGAGGGGTCGAACTCGGCGGTCTCCTCGGACACGCCCAAGACCCCGTAGTCGGTCCACACCGGCTTCCCGACCACCGTCGCCGACGCCGGCCTGATCAGCGGGCGGTGGCGGGGCGCCTCGTCGCACATGCGCTGCCGCTCCGCCTCCCACTCCCGCATCTCGCGCTCCTCCTCCGCCGTCTCCGCCCTGACCACCGCGTCGGCGGCCGGGCAGACCTCGTCGAGGACGTACGTGAACTCGCGCACGTCGACGCCGCTCACCGCGCGGACGCGGGCGATCTCCCCGGGGTCGTTCCGCGTGTAGACGCCGCAGAGCCGGCGGCCGTACGCCACCAGCGCCGGATCGGACAGGTCCTCGCCCACCGGGAGCGTCGTCCGGCCGGCGCGCACCTCGCACACGAAGGCCGGCTCTCCGCTCAGCGGAGGGGTCTCGACGCGCCGCCCGTACGCGTCGGTCGCGGACCGGAGCCGCCCGCACTCGCCTTCGGTGGTGAACGGGCCGCGGGCGAGGTCCGCCGAGGGGAGCAGGCAGAGCGCCGTCACCGACACCGCGCACACCGCCGCCGTCCGGTACGGCGAGCGCCGGGCCGGGCGCCGGCCGTACCGGAGCAGCAGGATCAGCGCCGACGCGGCGCAGGCGGCGCTGTGCCAGAGCGGCGGGACGCCGGTGAAAACCGTCGCACCGCCCTCCCCGGCGGCGGACACCCAGTCGGGATAGAGCTGCGGGCCCCCGTATCCGAAGGACACGTAGCCGGAGGACGGGCCTCCGCCCTCGTCGACGTACCCGGGCTCGGTCCGGGGGACGGGTGCGGCGGTGGCCGCGGTGATCGCCCCGGCCGCGGCCGCCAGGAGCAGGACGCCCGCTGCCGTCCGTACGTGGCGGGGCGTCCGGTGCACCACCGCGGTCAGGGCCAGGAGGGCGAGGCCGCCGATCCCGACGAGGAGGTCGGCGCAGAACCAGAGCAGTGCGAGCTGGGGGTGCAGCGCACCGGTGAGGGTTCCGCCGATCGGCCCCTCCGGCCCGAGCCAGAAGGGGACCCCGCGGGCGAGACCGGCGAGTACGGGCAGCAGCGGCAGCACGACCGCCATGACCGGGAGCGGCCATCGTCCGAGCGGGGCCCGGTCCGGTGCCGGCCGATCCCCGCCCGGTACGGCTCCGGCGTCCGGTACGGCTCCCGCCCTCGACGCGGCTCCCGCCTCCGGTACGGCTCCCGCATCCGGCGCGGCCTTCGCGTGCGGGCCGCCGAGGTCGTGGGCGGACCGGGCCAGCCAGACCGGGACGAGGACCTGGAAAACCACGATGAGGCCGGTGAGCACCGTGCCGGAGTCCCCCCACGGGAAACGGAGGGTGAGGACGAGAGGCGTGACGAGGAGCGACATCGCCGGATCCGCGACTCCGACCCACACGGTGGTCCGGCCCCACCGGCCGTCCCGCGCCTGCATCACCAGGACCAGCACCGTCCACAGCGTCCAGGGCACCCCGCCCAGGCCCCCGAACTGGAAGACGTCCCCGGCCGCGTCGAGGTCGAGGGCGTCGCACACCCTCGCACCGGTCGACGCCGCCGCGGACAGCGTCCCGGCCGCGAGCGCGGTGAACCTCACCCCCCGGGACGCACCGGACAGCACCCGGTGGAACAGCAGCACGAGAGCCAGCTCCGCGAGGCTCCAGCAGATGTCCGCCCACCACGGTGACGAGAGCCCGGTGAACCGGTGGAAGACCAGGTGCAGGGCCAGGTCCGCGTAGAGCACCCGGCGCAACCAGCGCACGGCCTTCCCCGCGGATCTCGCGGACCCCGTAGGAACCGCGATCCCCACAGGGGCCACGGCCTCCGAGGGATCCGTGGCCCCGGAAGGCTCAACGGGTTCCGGGGGCCCGACGGGCCCTGCCGGCGCGGGGGGATCATCGGTCACCGGGCCGCGGAGGATCTGCCAGAGCGCCCAGCCCTGCACTGCTCCGGCCAGGAGCAGCGGCAGTAGGGACCAGCCCGACAGGTTCTCCGCCGGATCGGACTCCGACCACATGCCGAGGGACAGCACCCCGGCGAGGAGTCCGTCGCCCCCCGCCGCCGCGACGACACCCGACACGGCGACCGCGGCCGTGTAGCCGCCCGCGAGCAGTGCCGCCGGCCACCCGAAGCGGTACCGGCGACCGAGACGAGGAAGGCGCACGCGTATCCCCTGGAGACAAGAAGGGTCAACCGAACAAAGCGCCCAACCCTAACGGGAACGTCCCCCGGAGTCGATCACCGCGGTGTTGGGGGTCAGACCCGGAAGTGCGCGACGGACCGGTTCAGGCCGACGGCCAGGTCCGCCAGCTGCCGGGCGGCCCCGGTCGCCTGCGCCGCGCCGGCGTTGGACTCCTCCGCCGCCTGCGAGACGTCGGCGACGCTGCGCGCGATCTGGTCCATGCCGGTGGCCGCCTGGCCGACGCTGCGACTGATCTCCTGCGTGGTCGCCGTCTGCTCCTCCACCGCCGAGGCCACCGTGGTCTGGTGCTCGTTGATCCGCTCGACGATCCCGGTGATCTCCGACAGCGCCTGGGCGGCGTCGGTGCTGCTGCCCTGGATCGCGGCGATCTTGCGGCTGATCTCCTCGGTCGCCTTGGCGGTCTCCTGAGCCAGTTCCTTGACCTCGGTCGCCACGACCGCGAAGCCCTTGCCGGACTCCCCGGCGCGCGCCGCCTCGATGGTCGCGTTCAGCGCCAGCAGGTTGGTCTGCTCGGCGATGCTGTTGATCACCTTGACGACGTCGCCCACCTCGCTGCTCGCCGTACCCAGGGCGGCGACGGAGGCGTTGGTCTGGGCGGCGACGTTCTGCGCCTGCTGCGCGATCTGGACCGCGCTGGCGGCGCTGCGCGAGATGTCGGCGATCGCCGCGTTCATCTCCTCGCTGGCCCCGGCCACGGTGGTGACGCTGGCCGAGACCTGCCCGGCCGCCGAGGCCGCGCTCTGCGACTGCGCCGCGGTGACGGTGGCGCCCGACTCGATCCGCGCCGCCAGGCCGGTCAGCTCCGCGGAGGCCCCGGTCAACCGCCCCGCCTGGTCCTGCACCTCCTGGACGCTGGCGCGCATGGCGCCCAGCGAGCGGCTCAGCGCCTCGGACATCACGCCGACCTCGTCGCGGGTGCCGGTCTGCGGCACCTGGATGGTCAGGTCGCCGTCGGCTACCGCGCCGAGGGCGTCCGCGACCCGGCGCAGCGGGCGGCTGATGCCCCGCGACACCCGTACGGCCAGCGCCAGGCCGAGCAGCACGGCCGCCCCGAGGAAGACCAGGGAGAGGGTCACCGCCGTGTCGTACTTGCCGTCCAGGTCGGCGGCGGTGGCCGCCGCCTCGCTCTTCTCGGCCTCGACCATCTCCTTGAGCAGGGTCTTGCACTCCTCCCAGGGCGCGTTCGCCGCCCCGGTGTCCTTGATCGACATGTAGGTCTCGACGTCGCCCTCGATGGCGGCGGGCAGCATCTGCTGCTCGGCGACCGCGCTGTAGGCGTCGAAGCTCTCGCGGAACTCCGCGACCTTCTCCGGCGCGGCGGCGATCGGGCCGTACTCCTCCAGCAGCCCGTTGATGCTCTCGATGTCACCGTCGATCTTGTCGAGCATCTTCCGCAGGTCCTCGGAGCCCGTCTCCAGCAGGGGCACCTGGTTCTGGTCCAGGCGCAGCACGCGGAGCACGTCGCGCAGGTCGGAGGCCACCACCATCGGCTGGACGTTGCCGGTGTAGATGGACTGGCCCGCCGAGCGCACCGCGCTGGTCTGGGCCAGTGTGACGAGCGTGGCGGCGGACGACACGAGCACCGTGACCAGCACGGTGACGCCGATCTTCACGCCGACCGGCAGATCGCCCCAGGGCCGGCGGCGGCCGCCTGCGGCCGCGTGCGTGTTCATGGATTCCACGGTGTTCCCTTTGTGAGTCAGGTCACAGCAGAAGGCTGTGACCTGACTCATCGGCTTCCACCGGCCCGAACGAAGGAGAAATCCGGAACCCTGTCCTCAGGGTCGCCCCCCCGCCCCGCCCCCGCAGGTCCTTGCAACCGGTCCGCGGAACCGGCCGGCTCGCCCCGTTCCCCCGGCAGCGCAGGGGAAGAGGACCCCGGTTTCGATTTCCTTGACGCCCGGCGGAGACCGTCGCTAGCTTTGGGAGCGCTCCCAAAGATCGGATATCCCGCAGACGCCGCTCGCCCTCGAGCCGGTCCGTCGGAGGAGTCGAGACATATGCCGAGTGACATGGCTCCGAAGGCTGGACTCCCCGGTGAGGACACGCGGCGGCCGACGCCCGGGTCCCGGCCGGGCTCGGAGATCCCGCCCCGCGTCCCCTCCGACGACGTACCGCTCACCCCGGCGCAGCAGCGCCTGTGGTTCCTGGACCGCGTCGGGTTCGACGGCGCCGCCTACCTGCTGTGGCTGGGGGTCCGGATCACCGGGCCGGTCGACCTGGCGGCGCTGCGCGGCTCCCTGGGCGCCCTGGTCCGGCGGCACGAGGCGCTGCGCACCGCCGTCGTGGAGACGGACCGCGGGCCGAGGCAGGTCGTCCGCGACCTGCCCGAGGACGAGCTCGCCGGGCTGCTGCACGTCGAGGATCTCAGCGTGCTCTCCGCGCCGGGCTCCGGGATCGAGGAGCGGGAGTCGCTCGCGCGGCGGCGCACCCGGGAGGTCCTGACCGCGCCGTTCGACCTCGCCCGCCCACCGCTGCTGCGGGTCACGCTGCTCCGCCTGGCCGAGGACGAGCACGTGCTCCTGATGAGCGTGCACCACATCGTCGCCGACGGGCCTTCCCTGGCGGTCCTCTCCGACGAGCTGTTCGCCGGCTACCGCGCCGCCGTGACCGGTGAGCCGGAACCGGCCTCCCCCGGCGACATCGCACAGTTCCCCGACTACGCCGTGTGGCTGGCCGGCCAGGATCCCGAATCGCTCCGCGCCGACCGCGACTACTGGCGCGACCGGCTCGACGGCGTCCCGCCGCTGCTGCCGCTGCCCACCGACCGGCCGCGCACCGCCTCGCAGGGGACGGACTCCGGCCGCTGCTCCGCGCGGCTGCCCGACGAGGTGGCCCAGGGCCTGCGGGCGCTGCTGCGGCGCGAGAGGTGCACGCCGTACATCGTGCTGCAGACCGCTTTCGCGGCGGCGCTGGCCCGGGTGTGCGACGTGGAGGACCTGGTCATCGGGACGCCGGTGGCCAACCGCGACCTGCCCTCGCTGACCCGGTCGGTGGGCATGTACGTCAACACCCTGGCGATGCGCGCCGACGTGCGCGGCAATCCCACGCTCACCGAGCTGCTCCGGCGCACGCGCGCCGGGTTCCTCGGCGCCTTCAAGCACCAGAGGTTCCCGTTCGACCAGGTGGTCGAGCTGGTGAACGCCCCCCGCGACCTCGCCCACAACCCCGTCTTCCAGGTCATGCTGGTCGTCCAGGGGGCCGACCGGTCCGACCACGGCGTGCCCGGCTGGTCCATGCGCGAGTGGGAGACGCCGTCTCCGAGCGCCCGGTTCGACCTCACCATGCACGCCGTCGTGGGCACCGATATGGACATCAGCATCGACTACTCCACCGCCCTCTTCGACGCCGGGACCGCCGAGCGCATGAGGGACCACGTGGTGCGGATGCTCACCGAGCTGGCGGCGCGGCCGGAGACCCGGGTGTGGGACGTCGACCTCACCGGTGACGGGCCCGGCGGCGCCGCGGCCCTGCCGGCGGGCACCGGGCGGGACGAAGCCGGGCGGAGCGAGGCCGTACGGGATGAGGTCGGGCGGGGCGAGGCCGTACGGGATGAAGCCGTACGGGACGCGGCCGCGCGCGCCGCGGAGCCGCGGGTGCACGAGCTGGTCGCGCTCCGGGCCGCGCAGACGCCCGAGGCGCCGGCCGTCGTCGCGGGGGACGGGCGCACCCTCTCCTACCGGGAGCTGGACCGGCGCGCCGACGACCTCGCCGGCGAGCTGGCCGGTGCGGGCGTGGGCCCGGGAACGCTCGCCGGCGTGGTCCTGCCCCCCGGCCCGGAGGCCGTGGTGGCGATCCTGGGCGTGCTCAAGGCGGGCGGCGCGTACCTTCCGCTCGACCCCTCCCACCCGCCGACCCGCCTGCGGGACATCCTGCGGGAGTCCGGAGCCCTCGTGACCCTCTCGGCGGGCGGCGGCGGCATCGAGGTCTCCGCCCCGGCACCCGGCGGCGGTACGGTGGCCGGGACCCCTTCGGCTCCGGCACCCGGCGGCACGGTGAGCGGGACCTCCTCCGCTCCGGTGACCGGCGGCGGCGCGGCATCCGGGAACCCCTCCGGCCGTCCCGGCCCGGACGACCTGGCGTACGTGATCTACACCTCGGGCTCCACCGGCCGTCCGAAGGGGGTCATGGTCACGCACGGGACGCTCTCCCGGCTGACGGAGTCCTTCGTCCGCGTCCACGGGTTCGGCCCGGGGCAGCGGCTGCTCGTGCTCCCGCCGCTGACCTTCGACGCGTCGGTGGGGGACGTTTTCCCCGCCCTGGTCTCGGGTGCGGCCCTGGTGTTCCATCCCGAGCCCGCCCTGCTCGACGGGGCGGAGCTCGTGCGGTTCTGCGCCGAGCGGGGGGTGACGGCCGTGGACACCGCGGCCGCCCTGTGGCGGCGCTGGGCCGGGGAGCTGGACAGGACGGGCGTGCCCGGCGACTGGCCGGTGGACGTCATGATGATCGGCGGGGAGCGCGCGCCCATGGACGCGGTGCGGGCCTGGGCGCGGGCCACCGGCGGCCGGGTGCGGCTCTTCAACCACTACGGCCCGACCGAGGCCACGGTCTGCGCCACCGTCCACGCCACGGTGGACGGCACGGTGAACGACGCTAGCGACGGGACGGTGAGCGGCGCCAAGGACGGCACCGGCGACGGCACCGTGAACAGCGCCAGGGACAGGACGGTGAACGGCACCGGGGACGGCACGGGCGACGGCACCGGGAACGGCGCAGAGAACGGTTCCGAGGAAGGCACGGGGAACGGCGCGGTGGCCGCGGGCACCGCCCACCTGCCGATCGGGCGGCCGCTCCCGCACGTCCGCGCGTACGTCTGCGACCGGCACGGCGGGCGGGCCCCGGTGGGCACGCCCGGCGAGCTGTACCTGGGCGGTGACTGCCTGGCCCGCGGATACCTCGGCGACCCGGCGATGACCGCCGACCGGTTCGTGCCCGATCCGTTCGCCGCCGCGCCGGGCTCGCGCATGTACCGCACCGGCGACCTGGCCCGGTGGCTGGCCGACGGATCCCTGGAGTTCCTCGGCCGGGCCGACCGGCAGGTGAAGATCCACGGTCATCTCGTCGAGCCCGCCGAGGTGGAGGCGGCGCTGGCGGCGCATCCGGCGGTGGGCGAGGCGGCGGTCGCGGCCCTGCCCGACCCGGCCGGCCACCACCGGCTGATCGCCTACGTGACCGGCGGCGAACCCGGTGATCTCCGGCGCCACCTGCGGGACCGGCTGCCGGACTACCTCGTGCCGGCGCTCTTCGTCCGGCTGGACGCCCTCCCCCGCACCGCGCACGGCAAGACCGACTACGCGGCGCTGCCCGCGCCCGAGCCCGGCGGCTCCGGACCGGAGGAGCACACCCCGCCGCGGGGTCCCGTGGAGGAGGCGCTCGCCCGGGTCTGGGCCGGCGTGCTCGGCGTGGAACGGGTGGGCCGCCACGACGGCTTCTTCGCCCTCGGCGGGCACTCCCTGCGGATCGCCGAGGTGGTGACCCGGGTGCACGCCGAGCTCGGCGTACGGCCCTCCGCCCGCGACCTGTTCGAGGCCGCCGACCTGGCCGAGTTCGCGGCGCTGGTCACCGCCCGCGCCGGCGGCTCCCGCGACGGCGGCGCGGACGACGACGCACCGGACCTGCGGGCCGAGGTGAGGCTGCCGGACGAGGTGGCGGTGGCCGCCCGGACCTCCGACCGGCCCGGTCCCGGGACGTTCCTGCTGACCGGCGCCACGGGCTTCCTCGGCGCGCATCTCGTCGCCGAGCTGCTGGAGCGCACGACGGGCCGGGTGATCTGCCTGGTGCGCGCCGGCTCCCCGGAGCACGCCCTGCGGCGGGTGCGGGAGAACCTGGTCCGGTACGGGCTGGAGCGGGTCTCCGGCGACTCCCGGCTGGTGGGGCTGCCCGGTGACCTGGCCGCGCCGCGCCTCGGGCTGGACGCCGAGGCGTTCGGCGAGCTGGCCCTGCGGGTGGACGCCGTCTGCCACAGCGGCGGGCTGGTCAACTTCGCCCAGCCGTACGCCCTGCTGCACCCGCCGAACGTGGCGGGCACGGTGGAGGTGCTGCGGCTCGCGGCGCTGGGCGGCGGGGTCCCGGTGCACCTGCTCTCGACCCTGGGGGTGTACCTCGGCGACGCCTACCGGGGGCGGCCGGTGAGCGAGCTCGATCCGCCGGAGGACCCCGGCGGGCTCGGCGGCGGGTACAACCAGAGCAAGTGGGTGGCCGACCGGCTGGCCGAACCGGCACGGCGGCGCGGCATCCCGGTGACCGTGCACCGGCCCGCCCGGATCGGCGGGGACAGCCGCACCGGGATCGGGGCTCCCGACGACTACTTCGGCCGGTTGCTGATCACCTGCGCCCAGGTCGGCATGGTGCCCGAGCTGGGCTTCGAGGAGGACCTGTCCCCGGTGGACCAGGTGGCCGGCGGGGTGGCCGCGGCGGTCGCCTCGGCCCAGCCTCCCCCTCACGACCTGCACTACTTCAATCCGGCGACGGTCGGCTACGGGCGGATCGCCGCGGCCCTGGCCGAGCGCGGGTGCCCCGCCGACCTGGTGCCCTGGTCCCGGTGGCGGGCCGCCGTACTGGCCCGGCTGGCCGCCGGGGAACCGACCGCGCTCGAGCCGTTCGCCGCCGGGCTGGCCGAGACCGAGCCGCGCTTCGACCGGCCGCTGTTCGACTGCGCCCGGACCGAGAAGTGGCTGAGCGGGGCGGGCGTGCCGCCCGCACCCGACGGGTCGTGGCTGCTCGGCCGCTACCTGGACGCGTTCGCCGCCGCGGGCCTGCTGCCGGGCGCGGGGAGCGGGTCGTGACCGCCCGAGGGGACCTGGTCAGGTTCGGCGGGGTGTGGCTGGCCTCGCTGGTGTCCGGCGTGGGGTCCAGCATCACCTCCTTCGTCCTGGGCGTATGGGTGTTCCAGACGACCGGGTCGGCCACCCTGTTCGCCTTCGTGATGCTGAGCTCCATGCTTCCCGGCCTGGTCGCCGGGCCGTTCGCCGGGGTGGCGATCGACCGCTTCAACCGGCGGACGGTCATGGTGGTCACCGACAGCCTGGCGGCGGTGTCCACCGCCGCGGTCGCGGTCCTGCTGTACCTGGACGCGCTCGCGGTGTGGCACGTCTACCTCAGCGCGACGGTGAGCGCCGCGTGCGGGGTCTTCCACCTGACCGCCTACCAGGCGATGACGCCGATGCTGATCCCCAAGCGGCACCTGGGCCGGGCCAACGGGCTCATGCAGGCCGCCACCGCGATCCAGATCGCCGCCCCGCTCCTGGCCGCCTCGCTGCTCGGGGCCGTGGGCATGGTCGGCGTGCTCGTCGTCGACCTGGCGTCGTTCGCCTTCGCGATGGGCACGCTGCTGGTGGTGAGCCTGCCGGCGCCGGTCCTGCGCCCGGCGGAGCGGGCCGGGCGGCCGTCCCTCGGCTCGGATCTCACCTTCGGCCTGCGGTATCTCCGGGCCCGGCCCGCGCTCCTCGCGTTCGTCCTCATGCTCACCGCGTACAACTTCCTCTTCGGGGTCGCCGGAGTACTGGTCCAGCCGCTCATCCTGTCCTTCTCCTCGGCGGCCACCCTCGGCGTGCTGATGTTCGCGGGCGGGTCCGGGCTCTTCGCGGGCGGGCTGCTCATGGGCGCCTGGGGCGGGCCGAAGCGGCGGGTGGCCGGGATCGCGGTGTTCATGGCGCTCGGCGGAGCGGCCCTGGCCCTGCACGCGCCCTGGACGTCGGCGGTGGTCGTGGGGGCCGCCGCGGCCGTGTTCCTGTTCACCCTGCCCGTGGTCCAGGGCACCGTCGTCACGGTCCTGCAGAGCAAGGTCGAACCGGCCTCGCTGGGCAGGGTCATGGGCACCTCGCACACCCTCGGCCAGCTCGCGATGCCCGCCGCCTACCTGCTGGCGGCACCGCTGGCCGAGAACGTCGTGGGCCCGGCCCTGGAGCCCGGCGGCCCGCTCACGGGCTCGCTGGGAGCGGTCGTCGGGGTCGGTGAGGCGCGCGGCCTCGCCGCGGTGGTGCTGGCGGACGGGATCCTGCTGGTCCTGCTCGCGGTCGTCGTGATGCTGGTCCCCGCGCTCCGGCGGCTGGAGCACGACGTTCCCGACGCCGACGCCGTCCCCGGCGCCGCCCCGGATGACGGTGCGGTCGAGGGCGACGGGGACGGCGGGAACGGGGAGGGCTCGCAGGACGGCGTGCAAGGGACCGGCGTGCGAGGGACCGGAGCGCTGCGGGGAAGCGGCGCCTCAGCCCTCGCGGTCGGCGACGAGCAGGCAGAACGCGGCCGACCGGGTGAGATCGCGGCGTTCGACTGAGCCGCAGCCCGCCGCTTCCATCCACCCGGCGATCGTCTCCACCGGATGGAGCCTGCCGCCCTGGGTGTGGATCAGGTTGAGGTCGAAGCCGCGGGTGAACGCCTCCTCGCGGACGCTGCCGACCGGGTCGGGGAGGGTCTCCATCACGATCAGCCTCCCCCCGGGGCGCAGTGCTCCCGCCGCCCGGCCCACCAGGGCCCGGGCGGTGTCGGCGGGGAAGCCGTGCAGCACGTTGAACAGCAGCACGACGTCCTGTCCCCCGGGCGCCTCGGCCGTACGGAGGTCCCCGGGGAGGAAGGTGAAGCGCTCCGCCAGCCCTGCGGCCTCCACCGCCGCGCGTCCCGGCTCCAGGGCCTCGGGCAGGTCGAGGACGGTCGCGGACAGGCCGGGGTGGCGGCGGCAGTAGGCGAGGCTGTACCTGGCGTGCCCCCCGCCGAGGTCCAGCAGGCGGGCCGGCTCGCCGGGCGGTCCGGCGAGCTCCAGCACCTCCTCCTCCAGCCACTCGGCGATGCGGAGCTGGACCCCCTGGAATCCGGTGAGCACGTCGGGACGTTCCTGGAGCCAGGCGTAGAAGTCCCGCTGCGGCTTTCCGGTGCGCACGGTCTCCTCCAGGTTCTGCCAGAGCCCGCCGATCAGGGAGTGCCAGAAGTCCAGCACGGCCCCGAACCCGTCGTCCGGCCCGGCCAGCCACGCCCCGGCCGGGGTCCGCTCGTAGCCGTCCTCGCCCTCGGCGAGGTAGCCGCCGGTGACCAGCAGGCGCAGCAGCGCGCGGAGGTTCGCCTCGTCCACGGCCAGCTCGCCGGCGAGGGCGCCGAGCTCGCGCGGCCCCCGTTCGAGCGCGCTGAACACGCCGAGCCGCAGCGCGGCCACCGCGGCATGGAAGATCATCGTCTGGATCAGGTCGATCTGGACGGCCGGGCCCTCTCCTCGGCGCAGGGTCGCGGCCTCGTCGGGCGGCAGGTCGAGTGGCACGTCGCTCCTCGGTCGGTTCATCGGCCCGGGTGCCCGGCGGCCCGGGCACCCGGCGGTCTCGTCAGCTCAGGCTCTCGGCGGCGGCGCGCACCGACTCCCTCAGATGCGAGGGCACCTCGTCCCCGAACCACGACAGGTAGGAGCGCACGTGGTCGTCGTCGTCCCGGAGGAAGGGGAAGTCGGTCGCCACCATGCGCCTGATCACCAGCATCGCCACGGGGCTGGACAGCGGGCGCAGGTCGGGGTTCCACAGGCCCGGCTTGTCGGGCGGTCCCGGGTGGAACTCGCCGATCATGAGCCCCTCCGAGACGTACGACGCCTTCAACGCCGCCTGGGCCGCGTCGATGGCCGGGAGGTCCTCCCTGCGCGCGTCCGGGAAGAGGATCATCAGGGTGGTGTAGATGGAGAGGGCCTCCCCCGCCGGGGCCAGCCGCAAGAACCACTCGCGGTACGGCCGGACGGAGCGCACCACCTCCTCCGGGTCGGCCGGGTGGCCCGGCCGTACCGCGAGGAAGGTCCGGCCCTTGTCCATCGACGTCGAGGTGTACGGGCACACCGCTCCCCTGCGGCCCAGCTCGGGCAGCGGCCTGCACAGGTAGTCGCCCATCCACTCCCGCACGGTGCGCAGGACGGGAAGGTGTCCGGCGGCCTCCGGCGGCGGTGTCAGACCGAGGTCCCCCATCTCGAAGAGGACCAGGTCGTCACGGTCGGGATGGCGTATCACCCGGTCCTCCTCGCGGAGGCTCCGGTACGGCGCCGCAGCCGCCGGACGGCCGCGGCCGCGCCCAGGGCGGCTCCCGCGGACAGCGCCGCCGCGGCCGCGCCCAGCAGCGCGTTCTGGCGGCGGGCGCGGTGCAGCGCCTCGCCGTAGGGCATCGAGGTGTGCGAGATCATCGTGTACAACGGCTGCCATCCTCGGGGGAAGATCCGGTTGAGCGTCAGGTCGGCGCGGGCCCGGAGCAGGCGCACGGGAGAGCGCAGGCCGTCGCGCAGTTCCAGGAAGTTCTCCTTCGACAGCTCGGCCAGGACGTCGGTGTGCGGTCGCCTCAGGTCCTGGTACTCCCGCAGCGCGGCGCCCCGGTCCGCGGGATGCCGGGCCAGGCACTCGTCGAGCACGAGGCAGTCCTCGAAGGAGGCGTTCATGCCCTGCCCGTAGAAGGGGTAGACGGCGTGGCAGGCGTCTCCGACGAGCACCACCCGCTCCCCCGCGTGCCATGCCGAGGTGCGCACGCTGACCAGGCGCCCGACCGGGTTGGCCTCGAACTCCTCGGCCAGGTCCGGGATGAGCCGCAGGGCGTCCGGGAATCTGCTCCGGAAGAACCGTTCGGCCTCGGCGCCCGAACCGAGCGAGGCGAAGCTCGACCCGCCCTCGTGCGGCAGGAAGAGCGTGCAGGTCAGCGAGTTGTCGGTGTTGGGGTGCGCGACGATCAGCGCGCGGTCGGCCGGCCAGAGGTGCAGCGCCTCGATCGGGGTCCGCGGGCCGCCGTCCGGCGCCGGCGGGATCGTGAGCTCCTTGTACCCCCATTCGAGGAATTCCTGGTGCAGGTCCGCGGACCTGCCGCGCTGCATGAGCCGGCGCACGGCGGAGAAGGCCCCGTCCGCACCGACCACGAGATCGGCCTCGACCCGCCGCGTCTCCCCCGAGATCGTGTCGGACAGCGTCAGCGTGCCGGTGTCCGCGTCGAGGTCGACGCAGCGCAGCCCGTAGAAGAACGCCACCCCGCCGAGGGCTTCGGCGTGCTCGATGAGCAGCGCGTTGAGCACGCCGCGGCGGATCGAGTAGAGGATCTCGTGGTCCGCCGTGCCGTACGGCTGGAACGTCAGCTCCCCCGAGGGGGAGTGGATCATGCGTCCCCGCATCGGCACGGTGTGCGGCCACAGCTCCTCGAGCAGCCCGGCCCGGCGCAGGGCCCGGATGCCGCGCGCGGAGAGCCCCAGGTTGATGGAGCGTCCGTCGCCCTCGTCCTTGCTCAGGCGCGGGTCGTCCCGGTGCTCGTAGACCTCGACCCGGAAGCCCCGCCGGGCCAGGAACAGGGCGAGCAGGGACCCGGACAGCCCCGCGCCCACGATCGCGGCGCGCGGCCCGGACCGGGTGTTCTCGTGCAGCGGGGGTCGTGAGAGATCGTCATCCGTCATCTGGTCTCCACCGGTTCGTCGTGCCGCGGTAGGGGGTCATGCCGCGGACCTGTGCGGTGGCGCGCACCGGGTGTCCTCGGCGGCTCCGGTCAGCGGCTCCGGGCCCTCGCCCGCGAGCGGTTCCCGGCTCACCGCCCGGCCGTCCGCCCGCCGCACCCGCCCGGTTCCGTACGGTGACCGCGGGCTGGCCGGCCTGTGAATACGGACACGAATCCAGAAACGGTCATTTAAGGAATTGAAGGCGCAGGTCATCACACTCTCCCCGTAGAGGGAAATTCGATTGGCCGTTCGCGAGCCGGGCGATAATGCGCAGAGCTCCGCGGGCCCCGGCACACGGAAGCCCAGGGCTCGCGGCTTCGCGGAAGCGGTACCGGAGGACACCGGAACGTCCCGGCCGGCGGGCGCCGTACCGGGGCGCCGACGCGTCCGGACCTCCGGTTTCAGGCATCGTCGGCAGAAGCCGCGACAGGTCCCCGAGGTCGTCGGAAACCTGCGGACTCCATCGGACGCTCGGTCACGATGGCGACCGAAACGTTTCATGGGAGCGCTCCCACCACCCGTGGGAACGCTCCCACTTGCCGAAGATATGGACACGGGATATCACCCGTCAAGATACTGTCACTAACGCTTAATGACATTAACGATAGAAATTTTCAGTCATGCCCAGTAATCGCAGGTCATGGCCCCATACCGACCGCGGGCACCGTACGGCCCGGGCCCGGCCGCGCCCGGCTGCCGCCGCGAAGAACTCCGCACGCTGTGTCGATCCCGCGGAAGGCCGTTCGTGTAGGAAGTGAGAGGCCGGCCGGGGCCGGCCACGACGTCCGACACGTCAAGGAGACGGGAAGATGAAGCACTATCTGCTCAGCATCCAGCAGCCCGACGGCGGTCCTGCCGCACCCGAGGTCCTGGAGCCGATCATGAAGGACGTGGAGGCCTTCAACGACGAGCTCCGGGCCGCCGGCGCGTGGGTCTTCGCCGGCGGACTGCACGACCCGGGCACGGCCACCGTGGTCCGGGTCCGCGACGGGGAGGTGCTCGTCACCGACGGCCCGTACGCCGAGGGCAAGGAGCACGTCGGCGGTCTGTCCGTCATCGCCGCGCCCGATCTGGACGCCGCGCTGGAGTGGGGAGGCAAACTCGCCCGGGCGACCACGCTCCCGGTGGAGGTGCGCCCGTTCCAGGGCGAGCCCGGTGAGCACCTGCCGTAGGACGCCCGTGAACACCCGCGCGGAGATCGAACGCGTCTTCCGTGAGGAGTACGGCCGCGCGGTCGCCGTCCTGGTCCGCCGCTTCGGTGACATCGACGCCGCCGAGGAGGCGGTCCAGGAGGCGTTCACCGCGGCGCTGCGGCGCTGGCCGGTCGAAGGGCCGCCGCCGAGCCCGGCGGGCTGGATCATCACCACGGCCGCCAACCGGGCCGTCGACCGCCACCGCCGGGAGGCCTCGCGCGACGACCGGCACGCCCAGGCCGCCCTGCTGCACACCCGGGACGAACCGGCCGAGGAGGGCCCCGTGCGCGACGACCGGCTGCGCCTGCTGTTCACCTGCTGCCACCCCGCGCTGGCCCCCGCCGCACGTGTCGCGCTGACGCTGCGGCTGCTGGGCGGGCTCACCACCGCGGAGATCGCGCGTGCGTTCCTGGTGCCCGAGCCGACGATGGCCCAGCGGCTGGTCCGGGCCAAGAACAAGATCCGCGACGCCCGGATCCCCTACCGGGTCCCGCGTGAGGCCGACCTGCCGGACCGGCTGCGCTCGGTGCTGACCGTGGTCTACCTGATCTTCACCGAGGGGCACACGGCCGGCTCGGGCGAGCGGCTGGACCGCGGGGACCTGTGCGCCGAGGCGATCCGCCTGGCCCGCCTGCTCGCCGAGCTCATGCCCGACGAACCGGAGGTCCTGGGGCTGCTGGCGCTCCTGCTGCTCACCGAGTCCCGGCGGGCCGCCCGCACCGGTCCGGACGGCGGCCTGGTCCTGTTGGCCGACCAGGACCGCGCCCGCTGGGACCGCGACCTGATCGCCGAGGGCCAGGCCCTGGTGCGCAGATGCCTGCGGCGCGGCCGGCCGGGGCCGTACCAGGTCCAGGCGGCGATCAACGCCGTGCACGGCGACGCGCCGGACGCCGCCGCCACCGACTGGCGGCAGATCCTGCAGCTGTACGACCTGCTCCTGACCCTGGACCCGAGCCCGGTCGTGGCGCTCAACCGCGCGGTCGCCGTCGCCGAGGTCGACGGGCCGCAGGCGGCGCTGGCCCTCGTCGACGCCCTGGGCCGGGAACGGGCGCTGCACCGGGCGATGGACCGCTACCACGTGTACCACGCCGTCCGCGCCGACCTGCTGCGCCGCCTGGGCCGCGGCACCGAGGCGGTCCAGGCCTACGAGGCGGCGGCGGCCCGCACGCAGAACGCGGCCGAGCGCGCCTTCCTGCTGCGCCGCCGCCGGGAGCTCACCCGGGACCGGTGACCGCGCCCGCCCCGGGAGCACCTCGGGCGGCCCGCCCGGGGCGGGCCGCCGCGCCCGGGCGGGGCGCTCGGGGTCTCCGGCCCGCGCCGGTGCGGATCAGGCGAGGACGCCCGGCACGGACAACACGACCGGCACGACTGGCACGGATCAGGCGAAGGCGCCCGACGCGCGGTGGAGCGCCCCGTACGGCATGCATCCGCCGCCGAGCACGAACCAGACGATCTTCCCGCCGGACTCCGGCCAGGACACGCCCCATTCGGCGGCGAGGGCGTCGACGATCTGCAGGCCCCTGCCGCCGGTGGCCTCCATGTCCGCCTCGCGCATCCGGGGCGCGCCCGTGCCCGGGTCGAAGAGCTCGCCGTACACGTGGGCGCCGTCGCCGCCGAGGCGCAGCGCGCAGGCCGCGCCCCCGTGGCGGACGGCGTTGGTGACCAGCTCGCTCACGATGAGCACGCAGTCGTCCACCAGGTCTTCGGCGCCCCAGCCCGGGAGCTCGCGGCGCACCAGGGAACGGGCCTCGCGCACGCTCGCGGGGGCCGCGGCCAGAAGGCCTTCGAAGGTGTGGACGAGGTCTGCTGGCGCCATGAGCGAGCCGTTCTGGGGGGACACTGGCTTCTCCTCAGCTATGGGAGCGCTCCCATAGCAAATGTAGAACATCCACCCCGGGGATGTGAACCGCTCACGACATTCTCGTTTCGAAAATATGTCGAAATGTCACCTGAGCTGCGGGAGGACCTTCGCGCCGAACGCGTCGATGAACGCCGACTGCTCCTGGCCGACGTGGTGCAGGTAGATCTCCTCGAAGCCCAGTTCCGCGTACTCGTTGATCCGGGCCGCGTGCCACCCCAGATCGGAGGAGACGTTGACCACCTCGGCGACCCGGGCGGGCGCGACCTCCTCCGACACCACGTCGAACAGCTCGGCCGTGTCGAGATCCCAGCAGACCGGGGGGCGGAAGACGTTGCTGCGCCACTGCTCGTGGGCGACCGCCTCGGCCTCCTCCCGGCTCTCCGCCCAGCTCAGGTGGACCTGGAGCGCGAGCTTTCCGCGGCCCCCCGCCTCCCGGTAGGCGTCCGCGACCTCGCGCAGCGTCTCCAGCGGAGCGTTCACGGTGATCAGCCCGTCGGCCCACTCGGCGCACCACCGGGCGGTCTCCACGCTCACCGCCGCCCCCACCAGTTTCGGCGGGGTCTCCGGCCGGGTCCACAGGCGGGCCCGGTCCACGGTGACCAGCCCGTCGTGGCTCACCTCCTCGCCCGCCAGCAGCGCCCGGATGACGTCGACGCACTCGCGCAGCCGCGCCGTGCGCACCGCCTTGCGCGGCCAGCGCTCCCCGGTGATGTGCTCGTTGCTCGCCTCCCCGGTGCCCAGCGCGGCCCAGAACCGGCCGGGGAACATCGCGCCGAGGGTGCCGATCGCCTGGGCGATGACCGCCGGGTGGTAGCGCTGCCCCGGCGCGTTGACCACGCCGAACGGCAGGCCGGTGGCCTGGAGCGCCGCCCCCAGCCAGGACCAGGCGAAGCCGGACTGCCCCTGCCGCTCGCTCCACGGCGAGAAGTGGTCCGACGACATCGCCGCCGCGAAACCCGCCTGCTCGGCCCGCGTCACCGCCTTCAGCAGCTCGGCCGGGTGGATCTGCTCGTGTGATGAGTGAAAGCCGTAGGTCGCCATGGTCTCCATCGCTACCCAGCCGGCGGCGCTCCAGACCGCCTCGGGCGGCCCTTCTCCGGCCGACCGGCCGACCGGTCAGCCGCTCCCCTCGCGGCCGGCGGGGCCGTCCCCGTGGGCGGGGAGCGCTCGCGGGCCGATCACCGTCACCGGGCAGCAGGCGTGGTGCAGCACGCCGTGGCTCACCGACCCCAGGAAGAGCCCTGCGAGCGCCCCCTTCCCGTGGGATCCCATGACGAGCAGGTCCGCCGCCTCCGAGGCGTCGACGAGCGCCTGGACCGGATGGCCCATCACCTGCTCGTGGACGATCTCGAGCTCCGGATGCGCCTTGGCGACCGGGCGCACCGCGTCCTCCAGGATGCGCGTCCAGACGTCCTCGATCTCGGTGAGGTCGAAGAGCGACGGCGGGAGCAGGGTGGACGCCGCGACGGGCAGGTTCCACGCCAGGAGCGCCCGCAGGCGCGCCCCGCGGACCGACGCCTCCTCCGCGGCGAACCTGAGCGCCTCGGCCCCGGCGGGCGACCCGTCCACGCCGACCACGACCTCCCCGAACTCCCGCTCCGGCTCCACCGGGCCGCGGATCACCGCCACCGGGCAGGAGGCCTGGGAGACGATCTTCAGCGCGACGGACCCGAGCAGCAGGCTGGAGATCCGGCCCTCCCCGCGCGAGGCGACCACGAGCAGGTCCCCCGGCCCCGCCTCGGCGGCCAGCGCGTGCGCGGGCTCGCCGAAGGCCACCGCGTCGGCGACCTCCGCCTCCGGCGCGGACTCACGCGCGTGGGCCACCGCCTGGTCGACGATCTCGCGGCCGTTGTGCCACATCCACTGCCGCACCTCCTCGATCTCGCCCTCCGCCCGGGAGTGCAGCCACTCGTGCACGACGTGCACCACCCGGACGGGAAGACCGCGGCGCCCCGCCTCCCGCACCGCCCACTCCACCGCGCGGAGACTGTTCGCCGATCCGTCGACCCCCACCACCACATGTTCCATGGCGGTGCCCATACCCAGTCGTGTACGGACCGTCACAGCCTCCGACGGGGTCCGCGGACGGACCGCCGGGACGGTGCCACCGGGCCGGTGGAAGCCCGCCGATCCGCGCCGGGCCGGTGGAAGCCCGCCGGACCGCGCCGTTCCGGTGAAAGCCCGGCGATCCGCGCCGGGCCGTGGACGGACCACCGCAATCCGCCTGCAACCGGCGTGAAAGCAGATCGCGGTTACCTGTCGGCGGCAGCACGGACGCGGCGCTCCGGAGCGTCACCGCAGAACGGTGACCCGGAGCGGCATACCGGAGAGGACGAGGGAACGTCGATGGCACGCATGGGCAAGCTGGGTGTGGGGGTCGGGATCTGCGGGGGCCTCCTCCTCGCGGCGGGGGTCACCGGGATGACCATGTGGCCGATGCCAACCTGGGCCACTCCGGCCTTCGTCGTCGGGATGATGACGACCTTCGCCGGGGTCTTCACCTCGGCCTGGTCGTTCCACACGACGGCCTTCCGCCGGGGGATGTCGGTGTTCGAGGAGCAGCTCGGCCCGGAGAAGTCCGGCGGGCTCTTCGGCATGGTCCGGGACCTGCAGGACATGGCCCGGGGCAACGGCGACCTGCTCGCCGGCGGGGTGCCCGCCACCGCCGTCGTGCTCTCCATGAGGGACACCGGCATGACCCTGAACGACCAGCCCATGGTCGGCTTCGAGCTGGAGGTCCGCCCCGGGGGCGCGGCCCCGTACCGGGTCGCGCACCGCGAGACCCTGCCCCGGCTGCTCGTCGGCGCGGTGCTGCCCGGCTCCGTGCTGTCCGTGCGGATCGACCCGGCGGACCCGCGGCGGCTGGCCGTCGACTGGAACCGCGCGCCCGGCCGGGAGGAGCCGGTGGTCGCCGAGCACCTGTCCGCAGCCGACCTGCTCGCCCGGGGCCTGCCCGGCACCGCCACGGTGATGGGCACCTTCGACCTGAACGGCATGACCGCCGGCAACGGCGACCCGATCGTGGGGTTCGTGCTGCAGGTGGTCCCCGACGGCGGGGGCGCGCCGTACCAGGTGCGGCTCGGCCACCGCGTGCCCCCGGCCCACCTGCACCGTACGGTGCCCGGCACCCGGCTGCCCGTCCGGATCGCCGCGGAGGACCCGGAGAAGGTCGCCGTCGACTGGGAGGGCGAGGCCGCCGCCCGCGCGAAGACCGCTCCGACGGCGTTCTGAGCCCGGTCCCGCCGAGGATCCCGCCGCCGTGCCCGGGACGGCTCCCCGGGTGGACGGGCCCTCACGACGCGCCCGGCGCGGGAGAGGTCACCGCGCCGTGACGGGTGTGAGCTCGTCGGCCACCTGCCGGGTGACCATCCGGCCGATCATCGCGACGAGCTTGCGGGGCCGTCTCGGCATCAGGTGGGACACCGCGAAGTTGCCGAGGCCCGGCACCACGTAGCCGCGGTCGCGGTCGAGCGCGCGCAGCGCCGAGGTCACGACCTGCTCCGGCGTGCTCATCTTCGCCCCGATCGCCGCCTTCCGCGTGCCGATCCCGTCGAAGAACGCCGTCTCGACCGGGCCCGGCGCGACGGCCAGCACCTTCACCCCGGTGCCGCGCATCTCGCTCCACAGGGCGAGGCTGAAGTTGAGGACGAAGGTCTTGGAGGCCCCGTACGTCGCGAAGTAGGGGGTGATGTTGAACCCCGCGGTCGACCCCACGTTCACCACCGCCCCGGAGCCCCGCGAGAGCATCCCGGGCAGGAAGGCGTGGGTCAGTCCCACCAGGGCCACGACGTTGACCATGAGCTCATCGTGCTCGCGCTCGGCCGCGATGCCCTCGAAACGCCCCGCCGTGCCGAAACCCGCGTTGTTGACCAGCAGGTCGACCGCGATCTCCCGGGCGGCGAGCGCCTCGGCGACCCGCGTGGCGGCGTCGGGGGCGGACAGGTCGTGCGGGACGACCTCGGCCCGGACTCCGTAGGCGCCCCGCAGCTCGGCGGCCAGCGCCTCCAGCGCGGGCACCGAGCGGGCGACGAGCACCAGGTGGTGGCCGCGGGCGGCCAGTTGACGGGCGAACTCGGCACCGATGCCGGAGGAGGCGCCGGTGATCAGGGCGGTGGTGTTCTGCGGCTTCATGAGAGGGAACGTATCAGATAAATACTGATCTGCAACAACTAGTCTCAGTTACACGTCGGAGCCGAGCGAGGTTGTAGCGTCTTCCCATGAGTGGTACAGCAGGCAGGCCATTGCGGGCGGACGCCGAACGCAGCATCAAAGCGATCATGAGAGCGGCCGAGGACCTGCTCGGCACCAATCCGGCCGCCACCATGGAGCAGATCGCCGAGGCGGCGGGGGTGGCGCGGGCGACCGTCCACCGCAGGTTCGCCAGCCGCGAGGCGCTGCTCGAGACGATGGAGGTCACCGCCTGGCGCGAGATCGAGCAGGCAGTCGAGGCTGCCCGACCGAAGACCGCGCCCCCGCTGGTCGCCCTGCACCAGGCCACCGCGAACATCCTGCAGGTCAAGCCGGGCTGGCGCTTCACCCTGACCCGCCCGGTGCCGCTCAGCCCGCGGGCGCAGGCCGTCCACGCCACCGTGATGGCGAACTGCGAGACGGTCTTCGCGAGGGCCGTGGAGTCCGGTCTGCTGCCGCCGGACATCGACACGGCCTGGGCCAGGCAGGCGTACCTCGCCCTGCTGGGCGAGGCCGCGCACCACACCGGCCGGGACGCCGGCACCGCCTGCGCCGTCCGGGCCACCGATCCCGACGCCCTCGCCACCCTCGTCATCGACACGCTGATGTACGGCCTGGCCCGGCCGGCGCCGCCGCAGAACCACCGCACGGAACGGGACGGCTAGCGCTCGGCGACGCCCTCCCGGAGCCGGGTCCCCGACCCCGGCGGGCCGGGCCGTTCATCCCCGCTCCCCTCCGCGGCCGGGCGGGCGGCCGGTCGGACGGGTCCCGCCGTTCGTCGCGTCCGCGAGGGCGTCGACCTGGTCGAACCCCGACCGCCGCCGGACGGCGGCCGAAAGGCCCTGCCGCCGGGGACCTCCGCCCCTCCTCGCCGGACCCGCCCGGCGATGGAATGGAGGGGCGGGAGATCCCGGGCCGGGAGACGGATCCGGCCGGGCGACCGCGCCGAACCGCGGGGCCGCGCGGGCGGGCCGGCGCAGGCCGGGGTCCCGTCCCCGCTTCCCCCGACGCCCCACCGGAGGTTCACCGTGAAGATGACCGTCAAGGACGTCATGACCACCGAGGTCGCGGCCGTGCGGGCGAACGCGCCCTTCCACACGATCGCCGCGCTCCTCATCGACCGGGGCGTGAGCGGCGTCCCTGTCGTGGACGCCGCGCAACGGGTGGTCGGCGTCGTGTCCGAGGCCGATCTGGTCCGCAAGGAGGAGTTCAAGGAGCGCTACTACGGCGAGGCGTACCGCCCGCCGCTGCGCACCCGGCTCCGCCACCGCCTGGGCGAGGACGGCGACGTCGAGCGCCGGGCGGCCGGGGACACGGCCGAGGAGCTGATGACCTCCCCCGCCGTCGTCACCACCCCCGACTCCTCCATCGTGCTGGTCGCCCGCATGATGGACCGGCACGGCGTCAAGCGGCTCCCCGTGGTCGCCTCCGACGGCACCCTGGTCGGCATCGTCAGCCGCCGCGACGTGATCCGCGTGTTCGTGCGCAGCGACGCCGAGATCGAGCGCCGCGTCCGCGACGACGTCATCGTGCGGAACCTCTGGGCGGATCCGGAGGCCGTACGGATCACCTCGCGGGAGGGGATCGTGACGATCTCCGGCGAACTGGAGACGCGCAGCCAGGCCGCCGCGGCCGTCCGCGTGACCCGCAACCTCGACGGGGTCGTCGACGTCGTCGACGAGCTCTCCTGGCGGGCCGACGACACGGTGCCCGTCCCGGTCGTCTGGGGCGGAGCCTGAACTCCGTCGCGTCCGGACGGACCGGAGACGCCGGAGGGGCCAGGGACCCCGGACGGACCGGAGACCCCGGAGAGGGGGAAGGGCTCAGAAGGTGTGGCCTTGGCCGGAGTCCTCGGTCCCGTGCGACCTCTCCAGCTCGGCCTCCAGGCCGGGGACCAGGCGTTCGAGGGCCTCGTGCCACTCCCGGTGGCGTCCGGGGTGTTCGACCATGGCCCCGCAGGTCCGGCACAGGGGCAGCGGATTGATCGTCATATCGTGATCCCTCCGGGGGTGGGCGATCGGCGTGCACGGTCAACTGCCCCCCGGCGGGCCTTCCTATCGCGATCGCCGCGGGAGAAGCCGTTCCGGCCGTCCGGTCCGGGAGCCCGGATGAGTCCGGACGAGTCCGGACTCATCCGGGAGCCAGTGGGCCGGGGGTGCCGGGAGTCAGGGATACCGGGGTACGGGGCTACCGGCGGCGCAGGGGGTCGGCGGGGAGTCAGGAGTTCAGGAGTTCAGGAGAAGACGTAGCACTCCACCTCGGCCCTGCGCTGCGTCAGCCCGCCCGTCACCCACTTCTCGACGCACCCGCGCTCCCGCTCGCTGAGCGGGAGCCGGCCGCACACGGTGACGCCGGAGTACGTCCGGCAGTCCAGGTCGCGGTTCTCCCGCCCCACCCGGTAGCCGCGCCGGACGGCCGCCAGGCACTCCTCCCGCAGCCCGGCCGTGTCGGCGTACCGGCACTGGCCGGTCAGGATCCGGTGCTGCTCCGGGCTCACCTCGGCCCCGCCCGCGGAGGACCCGTCAGGAGACCCGCCCGGCGTCCGGTCCGGAGTCCGGTCCTTGTCGGCCCCGTCCGGCTTCGCCTCGTCCGGCCGGGCCGGATTCACCGCCGTCCCCGCCGCCGGGACCTGCGGCGGCGCCTGCGCCGGGGCGCTCTCCGGTCCGGAACCGCAACCGGCGGCCGCCATGGTCAACGCCAGCACGCAGACGAATGCTCTCATATCGTGACCCCCGGCCCAGAGTAACCCGAGCCAGGTCTGATCCCGGAAAACTCCGCGCATCGCTTGGGTACGCGGACCCCGCCGCGGCCCGGCCGGACCGCCCTCCGCCCGCTCCCGGCGACCCGGCGACCCGGCGACCCGGCGAGCATGCCGGAGGCCCCGGGCGTCCGCGCACGGAAGGAGCCGGACGGGGAAAGGAAAGAGCCCGGGTCACAGGTGACCCGGGCTCTCCGCCGGTGCGCCGCCAGGGACTCGAACCCCGGACCCGCTGATTAAGAGTCAGCTGCTCTAACCAACTGAGCTAGCGGCGCTTGACCAGCAAAAGACTACAGGACTCCGCCCGGTGGTCCGTACATCGCACGACATGTACGGAGTTCGCTGCTCCAGCGCTTCCCGTGTCCGCTGCGGTCCCGGCGTTCCGCGCTCACGGCCAGGCCGGGTCGCCCTCCGAGTCGACGGGGTCGGAGATCACGCCCAGCCGCTCCAGCAGGATCAGGAAGGTCGAAGCGTACGGCGAGTCCCGGACGACCGCCGCCACCCGGTTCCAGTCGACCTGCTCGCGCAGCGCCCGGACCTGCGGGAGCAGGGAGCCGTAGTCGCAGGCGTGCTCCGAGAGCGGCAGCAGCCACGAGATCACCAGGTCGGTCGCCTCCAGGACGGGCACGATCACCGCGGAGGCCTTCAGCGGCTCGGCCCGCTCCAGCAGCGCGGGGGTGACCGCGTTGTCGGCGATCCGGAAGATCAGGTCCACCAACCGGCCCTCATCGTAGGCTTTGACCAGCCAGTCCTCCGGCGGTTTGGCCGTGGTGAAGCCCAGTTCGCTCAGTGCCTCCAGGGCGGTCGGCACGTCCTCCTGCGGCAGGACGAAGTCGACGTCGTGCAGCGAGGGTGCGGCCCCGCGCGCGTAGGCGGCGCATCCGCCGGCGAGCGCGAAGCGGACACCGGCGTCTTTGAGCGCACTGCTCGATCGCTTCAACGTCTCCAGAATGGCGTCGGTGACCTCATGGCTGTGGCTTCCCATAAACGAGTGGCTACCCCCTGGACCGGCCGGTAGTCCCCAGGTATGACCTGGGTAAGCCCGGGTAATGGACTTCGATGATTCAACCTGAAGAAGTCCGTACAGAACCCCCCGCACCCGGTGAGAGTCACAAGGAGCGCGTTGACCGCGAATTGACCGAGCTGCTCCAGGGACTGCGCGTCGCGGTCACCGGGGTGCAGGTCCTCTTCGCCTTCCTGCTGACGCTGCCCTTCTCCGCCGGTTTCGGGAAGGTGGACACCCTCGGCCGCTGGCTTTTCTTCATCTCGCTGCTCAGTTCGGCCTTCGCCTCGGTCTGCTTCATCACGCCGGCCGCCCAGCACCGCCTGCTGTTCCGCACGGGGCTGAAGGAGAGGATGCTGCACCGCGCCAACGAGCTCGGCATCGTGGGTGCGATCGCGCTCGCCGTCGCGATGACGAGCGCGGTCGCGCTCGTCACGGAGACGGTGATCCCGGGCTGGCCGGCCGCGGTCTTCGGCGGGGCCGTGGGGCTGCTCAGCGCCTGGTTGTGGTTCGTCCAGCCGATGATCGATCTTTACCGGGACAAGGACGTTAGTTGACGATTCCTTGGGGCAGTCGCCTTTCATGGCTACCTTGCTCTGGATCATCGCAGTCGTACTGGTCATCTCCGGGATCTACGTGATCCTGGCCCGCCGCGACCTCCTCTGGGGGATCGTGCTCATCGTGCTCGGCTTCCTGGTCGGTCCGGGGGGTGTGAGCATCTTCAACGTCTGACGCGGGCCATGGCCCGCCGGCACCACCACATCGAAGTCCCGTCACAGAGTCCAGATCACAAGACCTAGCGGGCCGGGTTCCCACCCGGCCCGCTTCCGTGTCCGCCTCCCGCCGCCGTTCCCGGCACCGCCGCGTTCGAGGTCTTTCCGGGACCTCGCCTCAGGACCGCCGCGTTCGGGGACTTTCCGGGACCTGCGCCTCAGGACCGCCGCCACCGTCGGCTCAGCGGTCCCGGCGGCGCCTCCGGCGGCCGGCGGCTCAGCACCGGCCGTCGCCGTCGCGGCGGCTCAGCACCGGCCGTCGCCGTCGCGGCGGCTCAGCACCGGCCGTCGCCGTCGCGGCGGCTCAGCACTGGCCGTCGCCGTCGTGGCAGTAGACCGCGTAGGCCCGGCCCAGCACCGGCAGCGCCACGTTGCGCACCCGGATCCCGCCGGGCGTCATGCCCTTCTCGGTCCCCTTGTGCGCGTGGCCGTGCACGATCAGGTCGGCGCCCTCGGCGTCCACGGCCTCGGCCAGCAGGTAGCTGCCTAGGAAAGGGTAGATCTCCAGCGGCTCGCCCTCCAGCGTGTCGTTGACCGGAGAGTAGTGCGACAGGACGACGCGCACGTCGGCCTCGGTCTCCTTGAGCGCGCGCCGCCAGCGGTCCGCGATCCGCTTCGTGTGGTTCACGAACGCCTTGATCTCCGGCTCCCCGAACTCGCTGGCGCACTTGCCGGCGAACCCGCCGCCGAATCCCTTGCCCCCGACCACGCCGAGCCGCGTCCCGCCGATGTCGAGCACGACCGCGTCGTCGTGGAGCACCATGATCCCGGCGTCGCGCAGCAGAGCCGCGATCTCCGCGGGCCGGTCGGAGTGGTGGTCGTGGTTGCCGAGCACGGCGACCACCGGGATGGGCAGGTCGCGGAACTCGTCCGCCACCACCTGGCCCTCCTCCAGTGTGCCGTGCCGGGTCAGGTCTCCGGCCAGTAGCAGCACGTCGGCCTTGTCCTCGATGCCGGCGAGATGCTCTCGGTAGCGGCCCCGGACGTCCTCGCCCAGGTGCACGTCACCGACCGCCGCGATGCGCAGCTTGCTCACAGCTTCTCCTCCCCTCCCGGTTCCCGGATGTCCGCCACGGTGAGCTCGTTGCGGACCGCCAGTCCGGGAGCCGCCTCCTCCGCCACGCCGGCGATCAGATCGCGGCGTTCCTCGGAGGTCACCTGGCCGCGCAGGAAGAGCTGCTCTCCCCTGACGTCCACCCGGATGCCGAGTTCGGTGGTGCGTTCGTCCTCCGCCAGCGCCTGTTGCACCCGCGCGGCGACGTACTGCGGAGCCTCCATGATCGAACTCCTTTCGCCCTCAGAACAGATCGCCTTCCCGCGCTGCCGGAGGGCAAACGGAGAAGGAGACCGACCAGAGGCCGTACCGTCCGGTCCCGGGCAGGCGAAAGCCCCGGCGCCGTCCTGGGGCCGGGGCTTTCGCCGCGGGCACACGGAAGCCCCGGCGCCCTCCTCGGGGCCGGGGACCTCGCGCGGGCCGCGTCGGCGGCTCTACTTCCCGGTGGCCTGGTGCAGGCTCCGGGACGTGGAGCGGTCGATCGCCGCCTTGACCATGCCGTAGATCGCGCCCTGCACGGCCGCCGCGACGAGGATCTCGCCCCAGCCGTACTCCTCGGACGTGGCCTGCGGCGCGTCGTCCTTGCCCGCCGCCAGCTTCCAGACCTGCTTGAAGATGGCTCCGGCGACGAGACCGCCGAGCATTCCGCCTGCGGTCCCCACGCCTCGGGATACGAGAGTGCTCAATGTCCGTCCTCCGTCTCACGTTGCGGGAATCTCACACGACCGGCGGGTCGTCGTAGTGACGCTCCTCGTAGACGCGCCGGTGGGTCACCGGGTCCTCCTCGACGACCACCGTGGTGGGCGCGATGGCCCTGCGGGCGACGTTCATCCGGTAGATGGCGATCAGCAGCCAGACCAGGCCGCCCAGCATCAGGATGACGCCGAGGATGTTGATGTCGAACCCCGCGAGATCGAATTCGACCGCCCATGTGAAGATGGCGCCGAGCATGATGAGGATGATTCCGCCTGCGATGGTCATGGGATTTCCCTCCTTCGTGCCAACGCCACTTCACCTATCCCCCACACGGATCTCAAACGTTGACCTCGGAGGCCGCCGTGAAATTCAACCGTCCGATCGTCGTGACGGGCCTGATGGGCGCGGGCAAGTCCTCCGTGGCCCGCATCCTGGCCGCGGAGCTGGGACGCGAGCTGCGTGACAGCGACCCCGACCTCTCCGCCCGGTACGGCGGCGCCACGGCGGCCCAGACGGCCGAGCGGGAGGGCGTGGAGGAGCTGCACCGCCGGGAGGCCGAGCACCTGCGCGAGTCCCTCGCCGAGCAGCCGCCCCCGGTGATCGCCGCGGCCGCGAGCGTGGTGGAGGACCCGGCCTGCCGGGAGGCGCTGGCCTCCGCGCTGGTGGTCTGGCTGGACGCCCCGGCCGAGGTCCTCGCCGAGCGGATGCTCTCCGGCGGGCACCGCCCGCACTTCGAGCCCGACCTCGACGTGATGCTCACCAAGCAGCGGGCCCGCAGGGGGCCGTTCTTCGCCGAGGTGGCGGACCTGACCTTCGACGTGTCGGCGGCCGAACCCGCGGAGGTGGCCTCCTCGGTGCTCGCGTCGCTCGGCGACCGGTGAGCCGTACCCCGCCCGGCCCGCCCCGCGCGCCGGACGGGCCGGACGGGCCTAGCGCGTCGGATGGGCCGGGTGGTCCGGGCGTGCCGAGCGGCCCGGGCACGCCGGATGGGCCGGAGCGCGCCGCCGGTTCATCCCGGGAGCGTCTCGCCGCCGATCGGAGCCAGGACCTCCCCGGTGTAGTAGGAGGAGAGCCGGTCTGAGGCGAAGAAGACGTACGACGGCGCGATCTCGTCGGGCTGGGCGGGGCGCTTCATCGGCACCTGCTCGCCGAACTTGCCGACCTTCTCCTCCGGGAAGGTCGCGGGGATCAGCGGTGTCCAGACCGGCCCCGGCGCCACCGCGTTCACCCTGATGCGCCGCTCGACCAGGGTCTGCGCGAGCGAGTAGGTCAGGGCGTTGATCGCCCCCTTGGTCGCGGAGTAGTCGATCAGGGTCTTGTTCCCGCGCAGCCCGTTGATCGAGGAGGTGTTGACGATGGCGCTCCCGTCGGGCATGTGCGCGAGGGCCGCCTTGGTCACCCAGAAGTAGCTGTGGATGTTCACGGCGAACGTGCGCTCCCACTGGGAGTCGGACAGCTCCTCCAGCGACTCCACCGGCGCCTGCGTGGCGACGTTGTTGACCAGCACGTCGAGGCCGCCGAGCGCGGAGACGGCCGACTCGACCACCTGGCGGCAGTGCGCGGCGCTCGCCAGGTCACCCGGGAGCAGCACGCAGCGCCGCCCCTCCTTCTCGACGAGGCCCTTGGTGTGCTCGGCGTCCTCGTGCTCGTCCAGGTAGGCGATGGCGACGTCGGCGCCCTCCTTGGCGAACGCGACCGCCACGGCCCGCCCGATGCCGGAGTCGCCCCCGGTGATCAGCGCGCGCTTGCCGGCGAGGAGGTCGCGGCCGGCGTAGTCGCGCATCTCGTCCCTGGGTTCGGGTGTCATCGCCCCGCTCTCCCCGGGGTAGGGCTGGGTCTGGGGCGGCGGCGTGCTGCTCTGTTCCTGTGGCATACGGCCCGCCTACCCGATGTCCCGCGCCGCATTCCGCCGTACCCGGCACGGCGTCCCGCCGTTCTCCGGCCCTCCCGGTCTCCCCCGGTCCCGGCGGGGTCCCGGCCGGGGCCGCGGGGCCGTACGGCCTCAGCCCCCGAGCAGCTCCAGCATCCGCTCGACCTGTGCCGTGCGGGAGGCGTCGATCCGCCCGGCCAGCTCCCTGACCTCGGGATGCAGCCCGGCGATGGCCTCCGCCCTGGCCAGCTGCGCCGCGTCGTCCTGGTGGGCGATCATCATGTTGAGGAAGGCCCGCTCGAAGTCGGCCGGGGCCGCGCCCGCGACCGAGGCGATCTCGCGCGCGGCCGTCTCCGGCATCCCGCCGTGCGCGGCGTGCTCGTCGGGCGGCGCGGTCGGCGGCTGTCCCCAGTCGCGCAGCCTGCCCGCCATGGCGGCCGTCTCGGCCTCCTGCGTCACGGCGATCGCCGCAGCGAGGGTGCCGACCTCCTCGCGGACCTCCCGGCCGCGCGCCAGCCGGGCCAGCTCGACGCCCTGGCCGTTGTGGACCACCATCATCTGCAGGAACATCACGTCGGCGGAGTTGAAGCCCCGGGCGGCGCCGGCCGCGGCCGCCCGCTCGGCCATCGCCTCCCGCGCCCACCGGCCCTCGGGGGCACCGCAGCCGGTGACGGCCACGAGGGCCGCGACGGCGAGCAGGGCCACCGGGAGGGCCGGTGGGACGCGCCGCGCTCCGCACTCCGCACGGGGTCGCGTCATGGCGGTCGGATCAGAGCCGCTGCCAGAGGGCCGGGGCGTTCGGCGGTTCCCAGCCCGTCAGGGAGGTGTGCGCCTGGCGGCACTGGTAGGTCGCCCCGCCGTAGGTCACCCGGGCGCCCGCCGCGTAGGCGGTGCCGGGGGCCCAGGTGCCGCCCGGCTGCGAGGTCGGGGTGGGCGTCGGGGTGACGGTCGGCGTGGGGGTGGGCGTGACCGTGGGGGTCACGGTCGGGGTGGGCGTCGGGGAGGGGTTGGAACCGCCGCCGAAGTCGACGTCGCTGCAGGTGTAGAAGGCCTCCTCGCTGCCGACCACCCGCTGCCAGATCGAGTAGATCAGGGCGCGGCCGCTCCGCTGCGGGAGGTTGATCGTCCAGTTGGTGTAGGTGCCGGGGTTCTGGTTGTTGAAGGTCCTGATGTGCTCCAGGTCCGACCAGCGCAGCGGCTGGGCCGGGTTCCAGCCCGGCTTGGTGATGTAGAACTCGAAGTTGCTGTTCGCGTGCGGCGCGGTCGCGTGGTAGGTGATCGTCAGCGGTCCGGGGCTGACCCGGGTCGCGGGCCAGTCGGTGCGGGCGAGGTTGAGCCCGCGGTACTTGTCCCGCCCGGCGCCGCAGAGCTGGCCGTCCGGGATGATCTCGCGGTGCCGCCCGCCGGCGTCGAGCCGGGACACCTCGTGCCAGTCGTAGAACGCCTGGGTCCCGCCGGCCGCGACGGCTGCCTTGCACGCGGCGGACTTGGGGTTGTCCGGGCCCTCGGTCTTGCAGACGTAGGCGCGGCTGGGCGGGTTCGACATGGATCCGTGGGCCTGCGCGGGGGTGGTGGGGATCACGGCCAGCAGGGATCCGAGCATGAGGGCAGCGGCCCCGGTGGCCGCCTTGGGTCGCACGTACACGTGGACGCCTCCTGATTGGGGGAAATGGAGGTAGAGCATGTCCAACGGCCGACGGATAGCACGTTATTAATAGGAAACCTTACTAAGAATTTCCACCGGGGGCCACCCTCCCGTCCTCAGCCCACGGTCAGGACCACCTTGCCCCGCCCGTGCCGCGCCTCGACCTCGCGGTGGGCCTCGGCGGCCCGCTCCAGCGGGTAGGCCCGGCGGACGTGCCAGGCCAGGGCGCCGCGGACGTGCAGCTCGGCGAGCTCCGCCAGCCGGGAGGCCAGGCGGACGCCCCGGGTCGTCTGCACGCCCAGCTCGGCGGCCCGGCCGTGCTCCACCAGGGTGACGATCCGCTCGGGCGCCACCAGCCGCAGCGAGACGTCGAGCGCCTCGCCCCCCGCCCCGTCCAGGACCGCGTCCACCCCGCCGGGGGCCGCGGCGCGGACCCGCTCCTCCAGGCCCTCGCCGTACGCCACGGGGACGGCGCCGAGGGAGCGCAGGTAGTCGTGGTTCTCCTGGCGCGCGGTGCCGATGACGACGGCGCCGCGCGACCGGGCGAGCTGCACCGCGGCGGTGCCGACCGCCCCGGCGGCGGCGTGGACCAGGAGCGTGTCGCCCTCGGCCGCGCCCAGCTGCTCCAGCGCGATGTGGGCGGTCTGAGTCCCGGCGGTGAAGCCGCCCGCCACCTCCCACGACATGCCCGCCGGCTTGGGCGTGACGTTCTCCGCCGGGACCACGACGTACTCGGCGTAGCAGCCCAGCAGGTCGAAGCCGAGCACCTCGTCCCCCGGCGCGAACCCGGTCACCCCGGCGCCCACCTGGTCGACCATCCCGGCGAACTCGTTCCCCGGCACCCGGGGCAGGTCGCCGGAGACCCCCGGCGGGGTCCAGCCCTGCCGCACCGCCACATCGAAGGGCTGCACACCCGCCGCCCGCACCCGGACCCGCACCTGGCCGCCGCCCGCCTCCGGGGTCTCCATCTCCATCGCCCGCAGCACCTCGGGGCCGCCGAACTCGGAGAACGCCGCCACCTTCATCCCAGACTCCTTCGTCTCGTCCGTGTCACCCCCGACCCTGCAACCTCGACCGAGGTCGAGGTCAATTCCGGACGTCCACCACCGCGCTCTCCCCGCCTGACGTGGCGCGACGTGACGGATACAAGAAGTGAGTCCGCTATCCTCCCGCTATGCCGGACGGGGACGACTTCACGACGCGCTACCGACTGCTGCACCGGTTGGGCAGCGGCGGGATGGGCACCGTGTGGCTGGCCAGGGACGAGATGCTCGACCGCGAGGTGGCGGTCAAGGAGCTGACGCCGCCTCCCGGGATGAGCGAGGCCCAGCGCGCCGAGGCGGTCGCGCGCGCCGTACGGGAGGCGCAGGCCACCGCGCAGCTGCGCCATCCGGCGGTCGTCGCCGTGCACGACGTGGCGGTGCACGACGGCAAGCCGTGGATCGTCATGGAGCTGCTCCGCGGCCGCACCCTCGCCGAGTTCGTCAAGGAGCGTGGACCTCTCCCGCCCGAGCAGGCGGCCGCGCTCGGCGCGCAGCTCCTCGACGGGCTGGACGCCGCGCACGCCCGCGGCATCCAGCACCGCGACGTCAAGCCGGGCAACGTCTTCCTGACCGACTCGGGGCGGGTCGTCCTGACCGACTTCGGCATCGCCCGGTTCGCCGGTGACACGACGCTGACCCAGGCCGACCTGCTCATCGGGTCACCCGGCTTCATCGCCCCGGAGCGGCTCGACGGCGAGCCGGGCGGGCCCGCCTCGGACCTGTGGTCGCTCGGCGCCACCCTGTATCTCGGGGCCGAGGGCGTCCCGGCCATCGAGGGCGAGGCCATGGTGCGGCTGAGCGCGACGCTCTCCGGCCGGATCAGGCCGCCGCACCGGTCCGGCGCGCTCGGCCCGGTCCTGACGGCGATGATGGCCCGCCACCCCGCGCAGCGCCCGGACGCGCAGACCCTGCGCGGGCTGCTCGCCCAGGTCGCCGCCGGGCACACCCCCCAGGTCCCGCCCCCGTCGTCCGTCCTCCCCCCGCCGCCGCGCCCGCACGAGCAGGTGCACGGCCTCCCTTCCCCGCAGATCCACGGTCACCCGGTCCCGCAGGCCCAGGGTCACCCCGCCTCTCAGGCCCACGGTCACCCCGTCCCGCACCATCCCGGGCCGGGCCCGCAGCCCCCCTACGCCCCCGGGCCGCCGTCCCCGCACGGACACGGCCCGCAGCCCCCGCACGGACACGGCCCGCAGTCTCCGCACGGAGCCGTGGCGGACCCGCACGGTTCCGGTGCCGAGCCGGACGCCTCCGGGGCCGCTCCGGTGCGGCGCCGGGGCGGGCTCCGCCTCTGGGCGGCCGTGGCGGCCGTCGCCTGCGTCGCGGGAGCGGGAGCGGGAGCGGCGCTGGCGCTCACCACCGGGCCGGGCGAGCGGACCTCGTTCGACGAGCCCGTGGACTTCTGCAAACTGCTCACCGCCGAGCAGGTCCGCCAGATCATGGGCGTCGCCCAGCCCCCGGCCGGCCGCCCGGACGACGGCGGCTGCGCCTGGACCACCGAGGACACCGGGATCGCGCTGATCCCCGTCACCGACAGCGACACCCCGCAGCCGTGGGCGCTGACCCCGGAGTCGGCGCGCACGCTCTTCGCCAACCTGGACCGGGAACACGCCAAGGCGTCCCAGGTCAACTGGGAGTGGAAGGAGATCGGCGTCAGCGGGGCGACCGCCGAGCGGACCGTCCGCCGGGCGGTGCCGGGCCTGGGCGAGGAGGCCTTCGCCTATGATCTGACCTCTTCCGGAGGCCGCACGCACTCGGGCATCGTGACCTTCCGGCTCCTCGACCTCGTCGTCGAGGCCCAGTACTCCACGCGCTCCTCCCGGCCCACCGACGACGACGTCAGGAACGGCGCGCTGGCGGTGGCGCGGCAGGGCGAGGCGTCACTGCGGGGCCTGAAGTGACCGGCCGCACCCTGGCCGGCCGGTACCGCCTGCTGGAACGGCTCGGCGAGGGCGGCGCGGGCACGGTCTGGCGGGCGCGCGACGAGACGCTCCGCCGCGACGTCGCGGTCAAGGAGCTGCGCGGCGGCGCCGGATTCGCCGAGCGGGCGATCGCGGAGGCCAGGGCCGCCGCCCGGGTGAACCACCCGGCCATCGTCATGGTCCACGACGTGGTGACCGACGGCGGCCTGCCGTGGATCGTGATGGACCTGATCGACGGCGTCTCCCTGGACCGGCTGATCGAGCGGGGCCCGCTCCCCGCGCCCCGGGTCGCCGCGATCGGGCTGCGGGTCCTGGCCGCGCTGGAGGCCGCGCACGCACACGGCATGCTGCACCGCGACGTCAAACCGGGCAACGTCCTGGTCGAGCGGGACGGTACGGCGGTGCTCGCCGACTTCGGCATCGCGGCCCCGATGACCGGCGAGCAGAGCCTGGCCGACCGGGCCGGTTCCGCCGGGTACACGGCCCCCGAGCGGCTCCGGGAGGAGCCGGCGGGACCGCAGTCCGACCTGTGGGCGCTCGGGGCGACGCTGTACGCGGCGGTGGAGGGCCGCGCCCCCTTCCGCCGCGACCATCCCGCCGCCGTCGCCGCCGCGGTGCTGATGCACGATCCGCCCGCACCGGTCCTGGCCGGGCCCGAGCTCGGCGGGCTCCTGCTCGCCATGCTCGCCAAGGATCCGGCCCGGCGCCCCGCCCCCGCGGCGGTCCGGCAGGTCCTCGACCGGATCGCCGCCACGACCTCCTACCGCTCCGTCGCCACCGCGCCGGTCGCCCCGGCCGTCCCGCACGGAGCCTCGGCCGTCCCGCACGGAGCCCTGACCGTCCCCGCGAGGACGGGCCGGCGCCGCCGGCTCCGGGTCGCCGCCGCAGTGGTGGCGGTCTCCGCGGCCGTCGGCGCGGCGATCGCCTGGAGCACGGTCACGTCACCGGGCGACGGGCCGGACCGGGGGCGGTTCGCCGCCGCGCCGGAGGCCTGCGACCTGCTCACCGTCGAACAGGTCCGCGAGCTGGTCGG
Source organism: Planomonospora sp. ID91781 (assembly GCF_015711595.1). Lineage (NCBI taxonomy): Bacteria > Bacillati > Actinomycetota > Actinomycetes > Streptosporangiales > Streptosporangiaceae > Planomonospora > Planomonospora sp. ID91781. The sequence continues at coordinate 287,942 of NZ_JABTEY010000003.1, forward strand.
CCAGGTCACCGATCCGAGGATGACCAAGGTGGACGAGTGCACGTGGAACTACCTGAAGAGGGGCGTCCCCTACCGCTGGATCAGCGTGCAGACGCAGGCCGTACCCCCGCACGGCGAGACTCCCGCGCCCGAGGCGGCGCGGCTGCTCTTCGAGAGCATGCGGCGGGAGACCGACTCCGAGGCGGGCGGCGACACCGCGTTCGGCCGCCAGACCAGGTCCCGGGTCCGCGCGCTGCCCGGCGTGGGCGAGGAGGCGTTCGCCCGGGACTACGTGAGGGAGGGTGCGAACATCTCCCGCACCGTCTGCAGCGTCTGGCTCCGCGTCAGCAACCTGATCGTCAGGGTGGAGTGGACCCGCGCCGAGGACGGCGGGGTCCGCCCGGCCGACCGGCGGACCGTGCTGCGCGCCGCCGAGCGGGTGGCGGCCGGACTCGTCACGCCCGGACCGTCCGGGCCGTCCGGCGGTTGAGCCGCGCCCCCGTCCCCCACAGGAGGTCCCCGTGAGTTCCGGCAGTCCCGAGCCCCCCACCACCCCGGCCACCGCACCGGCCGAGTGGGGGCCGACCGTCCCGTCCCCGGTTCCGTCGCCGGGGCCCCGGCGGTGGCTGCCGCCCGTGGCGGGCGTGACCGCGCTCGCCGTGGCCGCGGGCGGAGGCTCCTACCTGCTGGTGAGCCGGCTGAACGCCACCGGGGCCCCCGCCCCCGCCGCGTCCCCGGCCGCTCCCGCCTCCCAGGGCCCCGCGGGACCTCCGGACGTCTGCGCCATGCTCGACCGGGTCGACGTCGACCGCCTCGTCCCCCAGGCGAAGGTGAGCGACTCCACCAACGACAACCGGGCCTCCTCACCGGCCTACGTGAACTGGAGCTGCTCCTGGCAGAACATGAACTACTCCTACGGCGAGTACCGCCGGAGCCGCCAGATCAACGTCAAGGTCACCCAGTACGAGGGAGAGAAGACGGAGACCGCCGACACCGTCGCCCGGCGGAACTACGGCTACGACCTCGAATCGGCCCGGTACGCCGAGAACCACCCCCAGAAGGACTACTACTACTCCCCCGTCCGCAAGCTCCAGGGCGCCGGCGACGAGGCGCACGTCCAGTACACCTGGTCCAAGGGGAAGACGAAGTACGCCTTCGGGACGGGGTTCGGCCGGGTCGGCGACGTGACCGTCAAGGTGGAGTACCAGGCCGACCAGCAGCCCAAGGACGTCCCGCTCTTCTCCGACGAGGGCAAGCAGTCCGTCACCGAGCAGAACGCGCTGCGGGAGGCCGAGCTCCTGATGCGGCAGGTCTCCGAGGCGGTCGCGGCCTGGCGGCAGGGCAGGCCGTACGCCCGCTCGGCCCCCCGGCCGACGTCCTCGCCGACCCCCTCCCCCACGCCCACCCCGGTGGAGATCGCCTTCCCGAAGGTCTGCGCCGAGGTGACGCCGGTCGCGGCGCCGCTGGTCCCCGGAGCGGCGCTCAAGTCGGAGCGCACGCAGAGCGGCGACCGGACGGCCGTCACCTGCCGCTGGAACAACCGGGAGATCCCCGCCGGGGGGAAGCACCGGCTGCGCAGCGTCTTCGTCACCTTCACCACCTTCGTCGACCGCGTCGGGAAACCCGACTCCTGGGCGGCCAAGCAGCACTACATCGACCGGCGGGCCGAGGCGAAGGAGTGGGAGGGCAGTGGGTTCCAGGGGCTCTTCTGGTACAAGGTGACCGAGCCCAAGGGCTGGGGTGAGCGGGCGTTCCACCAGTACCGGAAGAACCGGACCCCCAGCGCGCACGTCGGGGTGGCCGACGCCGTCGTGCTCTCCGGCCCGACCGTGGTCGAGGTCTCCTTCGGCGGCTCCGACCGCCCCGAGGGCACCGGGATCAACGACCCGAAGTCCGTCCTCATGCCGCAGCAGGAGGTCGTCGCGGGTCTCGTCCCGGTCACCGAGGCGGTCCTCGACTCCTTCCGGCGCAACGGGGTCCGCTAGCGATGCCCGGCCCGGATCCGGCGCCGCCGCCGTGGGAACCGGCGGGCGGCGCGCCCCGACCCGGCGGCACGTCGGGCGGCACGGCCTCTCCGGCGGGCACGGCGGATCGCGTGCCCCGGCGGCGCTGGGCGGCGCCCGTCGCGGCGGGGGCGACCGCGCTCGCCGTCACCAGTGGCGTCCTCGTCCACCTGGCGGCCGGATCCGGCGTCCCGGAAGGCTCCGCAGGGCACCCGGCCGCCGCCTCGTCGCAGTCCTCGGTACGGCCCGCCGACGGGGATCCCGACGTCTGCGCCATGGTCGGCGGCGCCGAGCTCGCCCGGCTCGTCCCGCAGGCGGCGGTGAAACGCGGGGAGAGGGACGACGCGCTGTCCACCGTCTGGAACTGCTCCTGGAACGACTCCGTCCACCCCGCCGGGGACCACACCGAGCAGGCCACCGTCAAGGTCCAGGTGATGCGGTACAAGGAGCAGTACGGCCTGACCGCCGAGGAGCGGGCCCGGGCCGGTTACGCCCTGCACCTGCGGATCGCCCGCACCGGCGCCACCGCCCCGGCCGGCGGCCACCGGATCTCCTCCGTCACCCCGCTCACCGGGGTCGGCGACGAGGCGCACGTCCGGCACACCCGGTCCACCGCCTCCCTCGCCACCGGCGACGGCTTCGGCCGGTTCGGGGACGTCCTCGTCACGGTGGAGTACCGCGCCGTCCGGTGGCCGGGCCGCGGGCCGCGTCCCTTCGGCGGCGGGCAGGACCGGCCGGTCCCCGTCGAGGACGCGCTGCGGGAGACCGAACTCGTGCTCCGGCAGGTCTCCGCGGCCGTCGCGGCCTGGCGGCAGGGCAGGCCGTAGCCGGGCCCTCCTCTTCCCGGACCAGCCGGAGGCTCCGGTTCCGCCGCTGCGAAGACGTCGAGCGAGAGCGGCGGATCACCTGTCGTGTCCGCCGTACGACCGTCCGCACCTCCTGAGGATCACGACACCATGGTTGCACTTTTTGCACTTGAGCTGCGATCCTGGCGAGGAGCCCCAGGAAGGAGAAGCGCTGCATGACAGTCACAGCTGATGCCCTGATGCCCGACCCGGAGGAGTCCGGCGCCCTTGAGAAAGTGACGCGCACACTGCACCGGCAGGGAAATCCACGACTGCGGCTCGTCCGAGGAGACTCGGAGACTGAGCTCCCCCCCTCTCTCGAGTCGGCTCTGGTACGGATCGCCGAGTTGATGTCCGCGGGCCGCGGCGTGGCCATCGTGCCCGTGGACCGGGAACTGACCACCCGGGAGGCCGCAGACCTGCTCGGTGTCTCACGGCCGACGCTGATCAAGCTCCTCGACGACGGGCAGATCGGTTTCACCCGCCCCAACAACAGCCGGCGCATTCCGCTGCACGAGGTTCTCGACTACAAGGAACGGCGCAGTCGCCGGAGGAAGGCCCTTCTGGACGAGATGACCGCCGATGCCGTCGACACGGGCCTTTACGGCGTGCCGTCTTCAGACGCCGGGTGACGGCCGCGCATGACCATCGCGATCCTGGATGCCAACGTACTGATCCCCAACGCTCTGTGCGATCTGCTGCTCCGGCTCGCCGAGGAGAACCTCCTCCAGCCGCGATGGTCTCCCCACATTCTCACGGAGGTACAACGGCATCTGCCCTCGGCGGATCCGAAAGTCCTCAGCAGGAGGGTCGATGCCATGAACGCGGCCTTCGAGAGCGCGATGGTGACCGGCTACGAGCGGCTGATCGCTGAGATGACCAACCATCCCAAGGACCGGCACGTTCTGGCGGCCGCGGTCCACGCCGACGCCGACCTGATCATCACCTGTAACCTCCGGGACTTCCCCGACGAGTCCTGTGATCTCCACGGCATCGAGGTCCAGCATCCCGACGACTTCCTCCTGGACCTGCTGGACCGGGAACCCGGGACGATCGGCCGGGTGATCCGCGAGCAGTCGGCCGCGACCGGACGATCCGGCCCGAAGCTGACACCGCTGGATGTCATGCATTACCTGGCGGCGGCGGGGGCGAAACGGTTCAGCGCCTCTTTGGTCGCCCGCTTCGAACATGATCGGAATCAGCAGGTGGAGTCCGAAGACTGACGCCACGGGTGCGCTTCACCGACCGGGAGCAGGGAGGTCGGCGCCCTCGGCAGGCCCGCCGAGCCCTTCGTTCACCGAAGTGGAGACGAAGGTCTCGATGGCGGCCAGGTCGTCAGGCTGCAGCCCTCTGCGGGGCGAGGGTGCGATCAGCAGGGCCCGCCCGCTTTCGGTCAGCTCGTCGTAGACCGGTCCACAGGTGGGCGTTTCGACGTCGTCGGTCCAGATGAGCCGCCGTTCCTGCGCCAGGATCCGACGTGCGGCGGCGAGTTTGGCCTCCGCCGCGACGACGGCGGAAAGGTGGTCTGTCCAGGCGCGGGCCAGCAGGGGCAGAGCGAACAGCCGCTCCACCTGGTCGGCGTCGGCGCACCAGGTGCTACACCAGCGGATCTCGACGCCGCCCGCCCGATGCAGTGCGCGGATGCGGTCGATCAGAGCCGGAGCCCAGCGCATGCGGTAGGCGCCGCCACCGGAGTAAGCGGTGCCGCTGCGCGGGACGTCGCCCCAACCGGGCCGGGCGACGTTGATCACACCGTCGACGTCGAGCAACCACACCGGCCGATCCATCAGCCGGAATGCTTCGTGTGTGCGCGGTAGAGAGCGGACGTGCTCATGATCTGCCTCCTGGGACTGCGGAACGGAGCACTCCAGCGTCCATCGTGAATGCACCACATCACGTCACCCTGACATCACACGGCATCAGAAGTCTCCGACACGACTTGACAGATCACCACAGAAGTATCAAATTAGGCAAGGCTTTCCTTAATAAGGCATGCCTAACCTAATCGGAAGGTCGTGGAGTGGACGGGATCGGAGGCCGGGTCGCCCTGGTGACCGGGGCGGCCGGAGGCATCGGGAGAGCGGTCTGCGCCGCCCTGGCCGGGGCGGGGGCGCAGGTCGCCGCAGCCGACCTGGACGCCGTGCCGGCGGAGTCCGCAGGCGTTCCGGACGCCGCCGCGGCGGAGGAGCTCAAGGGCGCGACGCCGTACCGGCTGGACGTGCGCGACCCCCGCGCGGTCGAGGAGACCGTCGCGGCCGTCGAGCGGGACCTGGGCCCGATCGACATCCTGGTCAACGTCGCGGGCGTCCTCCTGCCCGGCCGGGCAGCGGAGACCGACGACGAGCGGTGGCGGCGGACCTTCGCGGTCAACGCCGACGGCGTCTTCCACGCCTCCCGCGCGGTCGCCGCCCGGATGACCCCCCGGCGGCGCGGCGTGATCGTCACCGTCGGCTCCAACGCCGCCTCGGTACCGCGGGTCGGCATGGCCGCCTACGCCGCCTCCAAGGCCGCCGCGGCCATGTTCACCCGCTGCCTCGGCCTGGAGCTGGCCCGCCACGGCATCCGCTGCAACGTCGTCTCCCCCGGCTCGACCGACACCGCCATGCTGCGCGCGCTGGCCGGGGACCGCGATCCCGAGGAGGCGCAGAGCGCCGTGCTCGACGGCGACCCGGCCGCCTTCCGGGTCGGCATCCCGCTCGGCCGCGTCGCCGACCCCGCGGACGTCGCCGGCGCCGTCCTCTTCCTCGCCTCCGACCAGGCCAGGCACATCACCATGCACGACCTCCTCGTCGACGGCGGCGCGACCCTCCGCACATGACCGGACAGCACCCTCTCCGGCTGCGGCGCGGCCTCCGCGCCCGGCCGGACAGGACCCCTTCGCCGACGGCGGCGCGGCCCTCCGCGCCCGACCAGATTGGACTTCGATGCATTCGCTGACAACCGCCGCGGATCCGCTGGCGGGATACGCACCCGGCGAGTCGGTGCTCTTCTCCTCGCCGGGCGGCACGCTGCTCACCCGCGGCGTGCGCACCGTCGTCGGCGGTGAACTCGGCTCCCTGCCGGAACGGGTGGCGGCCGCGCTCGGCTCGGACGGTACGGCGAGCGGGACCGCCGACAGGACCGCTGACGGGACCGTCACCGAGGCGGCGGGCAGGGCCGAGAGCGGGGTGGCGGCCGGGGCGATCGGGTTCGACGGCGCGGCGCACCTGGTCGTCCCGGCCGCCGCCACCTGGTCGGGCCCGCTGGAGCCGGTCGCGGCGGCCCCGCGCGGCGGCTGGCGGGTCCGGCCGGTCCCGGCCCCGGAGGACTACCGCAAGGCCGTGCGGCGGGCGGTGGAGATCCTCCAGAGCGCGGACGACGACCCGGACGGCCTGCGCAAGGTGGTCCTCGCCCGGACCCTCGAACTCGACGGCGACGGGCCCCTCGACCTGCGCGAGCTGCTGCGCCCCCTGGCCGGGCGGGACCTGTCCTTCGCCGCGCCGCTGCCCGGCGGCCGCACCCTCATCGGTGCCAGCCCCGAGCTGCTCGTCTCGCGCCGGGGCCGGACCGTGCTCTCCAACCCCCTCGCCGGCTCCGCGGCCCGCAGCGCCGACCCCGCCGAGGACCGCCGCCGCGCCGAGGCGCTGACCGCCTCCGCCAAGGACCTGTACGAGCACCGCCTGGTCGTGGAGGCGGTCGCCGACGCGCTCCAGCCGTACTGCGCGCACCTGGAGGTGCCGTACACCCCCGAGCTGACCTCCACCGAGACGATGTGGCACCTGTCCACGCGCGTCACCGGCGTGCTGCGCGACCCCGGCACCCCCGTCCTCGCGCTCGCCGCCGCCCTGCACCCCACCCCGGCCGTGTGCGGGACACCCCGCGCCGCGGCCCGGCGGGTGATCGAGGAGCTGGAGCCGTTCGACCGCGGCGCCTACACCGGCCTGGTCGGCTGGACCGACGCGGCCGGCGACGGCGAGTGGGCGGTGACCCTCCGCTGCGCCGAGGCGGCGGAGCGGACCCTGCGGCTCTTCGCGGGCGCCGGGATCGTCCCCGGCTCCGACCCCGAGCGGGAGCTCGCCGAGACCTCCGCCAAGTTCCGGACCATGCTGCGAGCCCTGGGAGTGAGCACCGATGCACTGGCCTGACGACGTCGCCACCCGTTACCGCGCCGCCGGATACTGGCGGGGTGAGACCTTCGGCGGCCTCCTGCGCGACCTCGCCGCCCGGTACGGCTCCCGCCCCGCGCTGATCTCCCCCGGCCTCCCCGGCTCCCCGGCCGCCCGGTGGACCTTCCGGGACCTGGACGAGCGGGCCGACCGGCTCGCCGCGGGACTGCACGCCGCCGGGATCCGGCACGGCGACCGGGTCGTCCTGCAGCTGCCGAACGTGCCCGAGTTCCACCAGGTCTGCTTCGCGCTCTTCCGGATCGGCGCGCTCCCGGTCTTCGCGCTGCCCGCGCACCGCTCCGCGGAGATCTCCTACTTCTGCGAGTTCACCGAGGCCACCGCCTACATCTGCCCGGACGAGGAGCACAAGGCGTACGCCCCGGGCACCCGCGCGTTCACCCTGGCCGACCTGGCCGGCCTGTCGGCGCCTTCGGGGACCGACCCGGTGGAGCCGCCCGGCCCCGGTCCCGGCCCCGGCGACCTCGCCTTCCTGCAGCTGTCCGGCGGCAGCACCGGCCTGCCCAAGCTGATCCCGAGGACCCACGACGACTACATCTACAGCTTCCGGGCCAGCGCGGAGATCTGCGAGCTGACCCCGGAGAGCGTCTACCTGTGCGCGCTGCCGGCCGCGCACAACTTCCCGATGAGCTCCCCCGGCGTCTTCGGCGCGCTCAGCGCCGGGGCGGCCAGCGTGCTGGCGCCCGACCCCAGCCCCGGCACCTGCTTCCCGCTGATCGAGCGGGAGCGGGTCACCATCGCCGCGCTGGTCCCCCCGCTCGCGCTGGTCTGGATGGACGCCGCCGCCTCCGGCGGGCACGACCTGTCGAGCCTGGAGGTGCTCCAGGTCGGCGGGGCCAAGTTCAGCGAGGAGGCGGCCAAGCGGGTCGGCCCCGAGCTGGGCTGCACCCTGCAGCAGGTCTTCGGCATGGCCGAGGGGCTGGTCAACTACACCCGGCTGGACGACCCCGAGGACGTGATCGTCTCCACCCAGGGCCGCCCCATCTCCCCGGACGACGAGATCCTCATCCTGGACGACGAGGGCAACGAGAGCGACCACGGCCACCTGCTGACCCGCGGGCCGTACACGATCCGCGGCTACTGGCGCGCCGACGAGCACAACAGGACGGCGTTCACCGAGGACGGCTTCTACCGGACCGGCGACATCGTCCGGCGCGCCGAGGGCGGTTACCTCGTCGTCGAGGGCCGGGCCAAGGACCAGATCAACCGGGGCGGCGAGAAGATCGCCGCCGAGGAGGTCGAGAACCACCTCCTGGCCCACCCGGCGATCCGCGACGCCAGCGTGGTCGCCGTCCCCGACCCCTACCTGGGCGAGCGCACCCGCGCCTACCTGATCTGCCGCGGCGAGGCGCCGAAGAAGGCCGAGCTCCGGGCCTTCCTCCGGGACCGCGGCATCGCCGCCTTCAAGATCCCGGACATGTTCGAGTTCGTCGACGCCTTCCCGCAGACCGCGGTCGGCAAGGTCAGCAAGCGCCACCTCCGCGAAAGGACCTGACAGACCATGGCGATCCCCCAGATCCAGCCCTACCCGATGCCGGACGACCTGCCCGCCAACCGGGTCGAGTGGCACCCCGACGCCCGCCGCGCCGTCCTGCTCGTCCACGACATGCAGAACCACTTCGTGCGCGCCTTCACCCCCGGGCAGTCGCCGCTGGTCGAGCTGATGTCCAACGTCCTGGCGCTGCGCGAGCACTGCGCGGCGCTGGGCGTGCCCGTCGTCTACTCGGCGCAGCCCGGCGGGCAGAGCGCCGAGCAGCGCGGCCTGCTCCTCGACTTCTGGGGCGACGGCATCGGCCCGGACCCGCACGACGCCCGGATCGTCGACGAGCTGGCGCCGCGCGAGGGCGACGTGCTGCTCACCAAGTGGCGCTACAGCGCCTACCAGCGGACCGGCCTGGCCGAGCTGATGGGCTCCCTCGGCCGCGACCAGCTGATCGTCTGCGGGATCTACGCGCACATCGGCGTGCTGATGACCGCCTGCGAGGCGTTCATGCGGGACGTGCAGCCGTTCGTGGTCGCCGACGCGGTCGCCGACTTCTCCGCCGAGCACCACCGGATGGCCCTCGACTACGCCGCCCAGCGCTGCGCCGTCACCGTCACCACCCGGCAGCTCAGCCGCGCCCTCACCCGGGAGGTGGCCGGTGTCTGAGACCGCCGTACGGCTCCGCGCCGAGATCGCCGAACTGCTCTACGTGGACCCCGAGGAGCTGGAGTTCGACGAGAACCTCATGGACGCCGGGCTGGACTCCATCCGGGTGATGACCCTGATCGAGCGGTGGCGCCGCGAGGGCGTCGAGCTGACCTTCGCCGACCTGGCGGAGAAGCCCACCGTCGCGGCCTGGGCGGAGCTGCTGAGTTGAGCGCTTCCGAATCGAGTCCCGCCGGGCCGGGCACCACCGGGTCCAGCGCCGTCGGGTCCAGCGCCGTCGGACCGGATGCCGTCGGGCCGGGTTCCGAGACCTTCCCGCTCACCGGGGCGCAGGCGGGCATCTGGTTCGCCCAGCGCCTCGATCCCGGCAACCCCGTCTACAACACCGCCGACCGGGTCGACATCCACGGCGCGCTCGACCCGGCGCTGTTCGAGCGGGCGCTCCGGCGCGGCCTGGCCGAGGCCGAGCCGCTGCGCCTGCGCTTCACCGAGGAGCCCGCCCAGTACCTGCCGGAGTGCGACTCGCTGCGCGACTCCATCACCGTCCTCGACCTGCGCGGCGAGGCCGACCCGGACGCCGCCGCCGAGGCGTGGATGCGCGCCGACGTGCGCACGCCGGTGGACCCGGTGGACGGCGGTGCCGACGGCTCCCTGTCCCGCCACGCCCTGCTGCGTCTGGCCGACGACCGGTTCACCTGGTACCTGCGCGTGCACCACCTGCTGATCGACGCCTACGCGATGTCGATGCTGGTCGGCCGGGTCGCGGAGATCTACAGCGCGCTGGACGGCGGCCTGCCGAGCGGCCCGAGCCCGTTCGGCGGGCTGGCGCCCGTGCTGGAGGAGGAGGCCGCCTACCTCGGTTCCGAGCGCCACTCCAAGGACCGGGCCTACTGGCTCGGCCTGCTGGACGGCGCCCCCGAGCCCGCGGGCCTGGCGGGCGCGCCCGCGCTCTCGGCGCGCGAGGTCGTACGGCACCGCGAGGAGCTGCCCGCCACCGGGCACTGGGAGGCGCTCGCCCGCGAGACCCGGGCGACCTGGGCCGAGGTGGCCGCCGCAGGCGTCGCCGTCTACCTCGGGCGGCTCACCGGGAGCACCGACGTGCTGGTCGGCCTGCCGCTGATGAACCGGTCCGGCGCCGCGCTGCGGGTGCCGTGCCTGACCGTCAACGTGCTCCCGCTCCGGCTCGACGTGCGCCCCGGCGTCCCGCTCGGCGACCTGGTCCGCCAGACGGCCCGGCGGATGGCCGAGGCCCGCCGCCACTCCCGGTACCGGATCGAGGAGCTCCGCCGCGACCTCGGCCTGTCCGGTTCCTCGCGGGCGCTGTTCGGCCCGCTGCTCAACATCAAGCCGTTCGCGTCCGACGTGAAGTTCGGCCCGCTCCCCGCCACCGTGCGCAACCTCGCCGCCGGACCCGTCGACGACCTGGCCGTGGCGCTCCTGCTCGACGGCGACCGTCTCACGCTCGAACTCGACGGCAACGCCGCCCTCTACTCGGAACGGGACCTCGCCGTCCACGCCCGGCGGCTGGCCCGGCTCCTGTCGGCCCTGGCCGACGTCCCGCCCGGCACCCCGATCGGCCGCCTGCCCCTGCTCACCGAGGAGGACGAGGCGGCCCTGCCCGCCGCCGCGCCCCCTGCCGCGGCCTCCGGCCCCGCCGCCTCCACCGTGTCCCCGGTGTCCCCGGTGTCCCCGGTGTCCCCGGTGGTCTCCGGGTCCACCGCGTCCGCCACCGCGGCCGCCGCCGGGCCGCGCACCGTCGTCGAGGTCTTCGACGAGCGGGTACGGCTGACGCCCGGCGAGCGGGCGCTCGTCTGCTCGGGCGAGGAGCTGACCTTCGGCGAGCTGGGCCGCCGGGCCGACCGGCTGGCCCGGCGGCTGGTCCGGGAAGGGGCCGGACCGGAGCGGATCGTGGCGCTGGAGCTGCCGCGCTCGGCCGACCTGGTGGTGGCGCTGCTCGCCGTACTGAAGAGCGGCGCCGCGTTCCTCCCGGTCGACCCGGCCTACCCGGCCGACCGGCGGGAGTTCATGCTCGCCGACGCGCGGCCGTCGATCGTGGTCACCCCGGAGTGGCTGGCCGCGGACTCCCCGGCCGGCACCGGTCTCCCGGAGGCCCCGGGCGCCGCTCTCCCCCTCCCCCGGCCCGACGACGCCGCGTACGTGATCTACACGTCGGGGTCGACCGGACGCCCCAAGGGCGTGGTCGCGACCCACCGGGGCCTGGCGGCCCTGTTCGCCAGCCACCGCGAGCGGCTGTTCCCCTCCGGAGATCGGGCCGGTGAGCGGCTCCGGGTGGCGCACACCGCGTCGTTCTCGTTCGACGCCTCCCTCGACCCCGTCCTGTGGATGGTCGGCGGGCACGAGCTGCACCTGCTCGACGACGACACCTACCGGGACCCCGAGGCGCTGACCGCCTGCGTCCGCGAGCTCGGGATCGACTACCTCGACCTGACCCCGTCGCACCTGAAGGAGATGCCCGCCCTGCTGACGGCGCCGCCGCGGATCGTCGTGGTCGGCGGCGAGGCCGTGCCCGAACCGCTCTGGCGGCGCCTGCGGGAGAGCGGCACGCTCGCGGTCGACCACTACGGCCCCACCGAGGCGACCGTCGACGCCTACACCCGGCTCGGCGACGGCACCGAGGGCCCCACCCTCGGGACCCGCGCCCACGTGCTCGACCACGCCCTGCAACCGGCCCCGCCCGGGGTCGCGGGCGAGCTGTACCTGTCCGGGGACGGCCTGGCGCGCGGTTACCTCCGCCGCCCGGAGCTGACCGCCGAGCGGTTCGTGGCCGGGCCGGGCGGCTCGCGCCTGTACCGGACCGGCGACCGGGCCCGCTGGACCGCCGACGGGCGGCTCGAACTCCTCGGCCGCACCGACGACCAGGTCAAGGTACGCGGCGTCCGGATCGAGCCCGGCGAGATCGAGGCCGTGCTGGAGGAGCACCCCGGTGTCTCCGCCGCCGCCGTGGCCGTCCGCGGCGGCAGGCTGGTCGCCTACGCGGTGCCCGCCGGGGAGCCCGCCGCCCCGGACACCACGGCGGCACCGGCCCTCCGGGAGACCACGGCCGCACCGGACACCACGGCCGCGCCGGACACCACGGCCGTCCCCGCCGCGGACCCCGCGGCCGCGGGAGCCGCCGGGCTGCGCGAGTTCGCCGCGGCGCGGCTCCCGGCCGGGATGGTGCCCTCGGCCGTCGCCTGGCTGGACGCGCTGCCCCGCACCCCCAGCGGGAAGCTGGACCGGGCCGCCCTGCCCGAGGTCGACGCCGCGACGCGGCGGAGCCGGGAGCCGGAGAACGCCTCCGAGCACGCCATGCGCGAGCTCTTCCGCGAGGTCCTGGGAGTGCCCGGCGCCGGGGTGGAGGACGGCTTCTTCGAGCTCGGCGGCCACTCGCTGCTCGCCGCGCGGCTGGCCGTACGGATCAGGGAGACCTTCGGCGTCCGGATGCCGATCGCGACGATCTTCGAGGCCCCCACGGCCGCCGGGCTCGTCACCCGGCTGCCCTCCGGCCACACCGCCCGGCCGCCGCTGCGGCCCCGGCGCCGGCCCGATCCGGTCCCGCTCTCGTCCGCGCAGGCCAGGCTCTGGTTCCTGTACCGGATCGAGGGGCCGAACCCGACCTACAACATCCCCATCGCGCTGCACCTGCCCGGCCCGGTGGACCGTACCGCGCTGGAGGCCGCGCTCGGCGACCTGGTGGCCCGCCACGAGGTACTGCGCACGGTCTTCCCCGAGCGCGACGGCGTGCCCTGCCAGCGGATCCTGGAGCCCGGACCGGTGCCGCTGCCCGTCTGGCAGCCCGGCGAGCACCTGGCCGAGGCCGTCCGGACCGTCGCGCGCCGCGGGTTCGACCTGGCCGTCGAGACCCCGTTCCGGGCCCACCTGCTCCGGGGCCGCGACGGGGACGGGACCGGCGACGGGAACGGGAACGGGAACGGGAACGACGACAGGAACGGCGGCGGCGCGGAACACGTGCTGGTGCTGGTGCTGCACCACATCGCCGGCGACGGCTGGTCGACGGAACCGCTGGTCCGCGACCTGCTGACCGCCTACGAGGCCCGCAGGGCACACCGGGCGCCCGCGTTCGAACCGCTGCCGGTGCAGTACGCCGACTACGCGCTCTGGCAGCGCGAGCTGCCCGACACCGACCTGTCCCACTGGACCGAGACCCTCGCGGGCCTGCCCGACCGGCTGGAACTGCCCGCCGACCGGCCCCGGCCGGCGGTGTCGAGCGGCGCGGGCGGTACGGTCCCCGTCCGGTTCGACCCCGGTCTGACCGCCGGGATCGAGGCGCTCGCCCGGGCGAACCGCGCCAGCGTCTTCATGGTGCTGCACGCCGCCCTGGCGGCCCTGCTCACCCGGCTCGGCGCGGGCACGGACATCCCGATCGGCACGCCCGTGGCGGGCCGGGGCGACAGCGCGCTGGACGACGCCGTCGGCTTCTTCGTCAACACGCTCGTGCTGCGCACCGACACCTCCGGCGACCCGGCCTTCACCGAGCTGCTCCGGCGGGTGAAGGAGGCCGACCTGGCCGCCTTCGACCACGCCGAGACGCCGTTCGACCGGCTGGTCGAGGTCCTCAACCCGCCCCGGGCCCGCAACCGGCACCCGCTGTTCCAGGTGATGCTGGTGCACCAGGACGCCCCGGCTCCGGGCGTGGAGGTGGTGCACACCGGCACCGCCAAGTTCGACCTGACCCTCAACCTCGACCGGTCCGGCTCCGGCTTCCTGGAGTACAGCACCGACCTGTTCGACCCCGGGACGGCCCGCTCCATCGCCGAGCGGCTGGTCCGCCTGCTCTCGGCCGCCGTCGCCGACCCGGACCGCCCCGTCAGCGGGCTCGACATCCTCAGCGGGGCCGAGCGGCGGACGCTGATCGAGGGCTGGAACGGGGACCTGGTCAGCGAGCCGGGCGCCACCCTGCCCGAGCTGTTCGAGGCGCAGGCCCGCCGCACCCCGGACGCCGTGGCCGTCACCGCCGCCGGGACGGAGTTCACCTACGCCGAGCTGAACGCGCGGGCCAACCGACTGGCGCACAAGCTCGCCGCGCACGGCGCAGGGCCGGAGCGCATCGTGGCGCTCGCGCTGCCCCGGTCGGCGGACCTGGTGACCGCACTGCTCGCGGTGGTCAAGACGGGAGCCGCCTACCTGCCGCTGGACCCGACCTACCCGGCCGACCGGCTCGACTACATGATCTCGGACGCCGCGCCGGTCTGCGTGGTCGACCCCGGCTGGCTGGAGGACCTGGACGACTGGCTCGACCACGACCCCGAGCGGTCCCTGGCACCGGGCAACGCCGCGTACGTGATCTACACCTCCGGCTCGACCGGCCGGCCCAAGGGCGTGCTCGTCACGCACCACAACGTGGTCCGGCTGCTGTCGGCCACCGACCACTGGTTCGGCTTCGGTCCCGACGACGTGTGGACGCTCTTCCACTCCTACGCCTTCGACTTCTCGGTGTGGGAACTGTGGGGCGCGCTGCTGTACGGCGGGCGCCTGGTCGTGGTCCCCTACGAGGTGAGCAGGTCCCCCGAGGACTTCCTCGGCCTGCTGGCGCGCGAGCGGGTCACGGTGCTGAACCAGACCCCGTCGGCGTTCTACCAGCTGGTCGCGGCCGACGACGGGCGCGAGCTGGCGCTGCGGTACGTGGTGTTCGGCGGGGAGGCGCTGGAGCTGGCCCGGCTGTCGGACTGGTACGCCCGCAGGCCCGGCCCCGCCGGACCCGGCCACGAGCCCGGCCCGGCGGGCGGCGGCCCGCTGCTGGTCAACATGTACGGCATCACCGAGACGACCGTGCACGTCACGCACATGCCGCTCTCCCCGGACCACCGGGAGGGCAGCCTCATCGGCCGCGGCATCCCCGATCTCCGGGTCTACCTGCTGGACGGCACCCTGCAGCCGGTGCCGCCGGGGGTCGTGGGCGAGATGTACGTGGCCGGCGACGGCCTGGCCCGCGGCTACCTCGGACGGCCGGAACTGACCGCCGAGCGGTTCGTCGCCGACCCGTACGGCCCGCCCGGCACGCGCATGTACCGCTCGGGCGACCTGGCCCGCTGGAGGCCGGACGGCACCCTCGACTACGTCGGCCGCGCCGACCAGCAGGTCAAGGTGCGCGGCTTCCGGATCGAACTCGGCGAGATCGAGGCGGCGCTGCTGCGCCACCCCGCGGTCGGGCAGGCCGCGGTGATCGTCCGCGAGGACAGGCCGGGCGACAGACGCCTGGTCGCCTACGCCGTACCGGCCACGGTGCCGGGCGGCGTGCTCGACGCCGCCGAGCTGCGCAGGTTCGCGGCGCAGGCGCTGCCGGACTACATGGTGCCCTCGGCGGTCGTGGAGATCACCGCGCTCCCGCTCACCGTCAACGGCAAGCTCGACCGCCGGGCGCTGCCCGCGCCCGCCGCGCCCGCCGCGGAGGGGCGGCCTCCGGCCACGCCCCTGGAGGAGACGCTCTGCGGGCTCTTCGCCGAGGTGCTCGACCTGCCCCGGGCGGGCGCCGACGACGGCTTCTTCGAGCTGGGCGGGCACTCGCTGCTCGCCGTACGGCTGGTCTCCCGGATCCGGGAGGTCCTCGGCGCCGAGGTGACCATCGGCGCGCTCTTCGAGGCGCCCACCCCGGCCGGGCTGGCCGCCCTCGTCCAGGGCGAGGACGGCGGCACCGGCGTCGACCCGCTGGCGGTGCTGCTGCCGCTGCGCGAGACGGGCTCGGCCCCGCCGCTGTTCTGCGTGCACCCGGCGGGCGGGCTGAGCTGGTGCTACAGCGGCCTGATCCGACACCTGCCGGACCGGCCGATCTACGGCCTGCAGGCCCGCCACGACCCGCTGCCCTCCTCCCTGCGGGAGCTCGCGGCCGACTACGTGGCGCGGATCCGCGAGGTCCAGCCGGAGGGGCCGTACCACCTGCTGGGCTGGTCCACCGGCGGCATCATCGCGCAGGAGATGGCCGTGCAGCTCCGGCTGGCCGGACAGGGCGTCGCACCGCTGGCGATCCTGGACGCCTACCCGGCCGAGGGCATGCGGGACCTGCCGCCCTCCGACGAGGCCGAGGCCCTGGAGGCGCTGCTCACCATGGGCGGCTTCGCTCCGGACGCCGCGTCCACGCTGGAGGGCGCGATCGAGGTGCTGCGCCGGGAGGGCAGCCCGCTGGCGGGCCTGCCGGTGGAGACGCTCCGCTCGCTGCGGGACCTCTACCTGAACACCAACCGCCTGGTGCGGAAGCTCGACACCCGGGTGTTCGACGGCGACGTGCTGTTCTTCCGCGCCACCGTCGACACCATCGACGACACCCTCACCCCGAACACCTGGCGGCCCCACGTCAGCGGCATGATCGACGCCCACGACGTGGCCTGCAGCCACAAGGACATGACCCGGCCGGGACCGATCGCCGAGATCGGCGCGATCGTCGCGGCCCGACTCCGGGAGCGCAACCGATGAACCCCTTCGACGACCCCGACGGCGAGTTCCTCGTCCTGGCCAACGACGAGGAGCAGCACTCCATCTGGCCGTCGTTCGCCGCCGTCCCCGACGGCTGGGCGGTCCGCTTCGGCCCCGAGGCGCGCGCCGCCTGCCTGGCCTACGTCGCCGCGCACTGGACCGACCTGCGTCCCCGGAGCCTGACCCGTTGAACGAGCCCGCTTCTCCGAACGACCGCCCGGCGGGTGACGTCGTGGCGACGGCCGCTCCCCCGACGTCCCCTCCCCCGGCACCCCCTCCCCCGGTGCCCGGCCCGGCGGACGACGGACCGGCGGACGACGGACCGGCGGGGGCGGGCCGGGCCGCGCGGTGGGCCGTACCGGTCGTCTACGTGACGGCCATGTGCATGAACGGCCTGGACGCGACGATCGTCAACCCGGCGCTGTTCTCCATCGCCACCGACCTCGGCGTGGGCCCGGCCGCGGCGAACCTGGTGGAGGGCTCCTTCCTGGCCAGCCTGGCGGTGTCCATGCCGGTGGCCGGGTGGCTCTGCGACCGGTACGGCGCGGCGCGGGTGTTCCTCGCCGCGCTGGCGCTGTTCACCGCGGCGTCGGCGCTGTGCGGGCTGGCCTGGAACCTGGACTCCCTGGTGGGCTTCCGGGTGCTGCAGGGCGTCGGCGGCGGGGTGCTGACCCCGGCCGGCATGACGATGCTGTTCACCGCGTACGCCCCCGAGGAGCGCATGCGGCTGTCGCGGTACATCGTCGTGCCGACGGCGCTGGCACCCGCGCTGGGACCGGTCCTCGGCGGGCTGCTGGCCGACCACCTCTCCTGGCGGTGGGCGTTCCTGCTCAACGTGCCCTTCGGCGTGGCCGCGGTGCTCCTGGGACTCGCGGCCGTCCGCGTCCCCTCCCCCGGAGCCGGTACGGCGGGCCGGTTCGACCTGCGCGGCCTGCTGGCCCTGTGGGTGCTCAAGGACCG
The DNA here is from genome assembly GCF_015711595.1 of Planomonospora sp. ID91781. Lineage (NCBI taxonomy): Bacteria > Bacillati > Actinomycetota > Actinomycetes > Streptosporangiales > Streptosporangiaceae > Planomonospora > Planomonospora sp. ID91781. Next base: position 305,469 of record NZ_JABTEY010000003.1, read on the forward strand.
CGGCTTCCTGCGCGGCGCCGCGGCGGCGTCCCTGGCGGCGGCGGGCCTGATGGGCATGCTCTTCGTCTTCCCTCTGATGTACCAGGACGCGCTGGGCGCCTCGGCCTCGGACGCCGGGCTGGTGCTCTTCCCCGAGGCGCTGGGGCTGATGGCCGCCGGTTTCGCCGTCGACCGGGTCTGCGCCCGGTGGGGCGAACGGCGGGTGACGGCGCTCGGCCTGCTCGGCGGCGCGGCGCTGTTCACGGCGCTGGCCCTGACCGCCCCCGGCCCCTGGACGCTGAGAGCGATCATGTTCTCGGTGGGGCTGGTGCTCGGGCACGCGGTGACGGCGGTCCAGATCTCCGCGTTCGACGACGTCGCCCCGGAGGTGATGGGCCGGGCCATGACCCTGTTCCAGTCTCTGCGCATGCTCGGCGGCGCACTGGGCGTGGGCCTGTGCGCCCTCGCGATCCCCGTCGGCTATCCGGCCGCGCTGCTGGTCGCCGCCGCCTTCCTCGGCGCGGCCTTCCTGAGCGCCGTACTCCTGACCCCGGCGGCGGTCACGGCCCGAGCCGGATGACCGGTCCGTCTCCGTCCCCAGCCGTGCAGGGGACGGAGACGACTCGCCGGAGCCATGCGCTGGATGCTCGTCAGCGGTTCTCTTCGTCCGACTCATCGAACAGGTCGTGCCCGGCCTGGGCGGTCGCCGCGCGGGCCGCCCAGGACTCCAGCCGGGCGAGGTCGGTGCAGGCGGTGATCCGGGCACGGACGTCGTCGGGCACCTCCAGTCCGCGGGCGGCCAGCACCAGCAGCACCAGCCGAGCCGCCTCCTCGGTCTTGCCTTCCGCTTTGCCTTCCGTTCGGCCCCTGCTCTCGCCTTCTTTCAGGCCGCGGCCGTAGTGCTCACGGGCGAAGGGGCTGTAGACCGGCCAGGTGGTGGACGTCATGATCTCCTCCAGAAGGCTCCGCACCTCGGGTGCGGACATGCTGTAAGCGTGTTCATAATACTTCGGAGCGTGTTCGCCGGGCAGTTCGGCGAGCGCCGTGGCGAACGCCTCGACGACCTTGCGCTGGCGGCCGTGCACCATGACCGCCATCGCCGCCAGCTCCGGCTGGGCGGCGGCCTGCTGCGGGTCGGTGATGGCGGGGATGCCGTCCGGGCCGAGCACGCGGGCCTGCAACCGGTAGCCCGTCAGGCCCGAATCGACGGGGCGGGCGTAGTACTCGGCGGTCCTGGCGTCGGGGCAGACGACCAGGACGGTGGCGTCGCAGCCCAGCAGAAGCCAGAGTGCGGCGGCGTAGCGGGCGAGTTGCCGGGGATTCTTCGACTTGTCCTGCTGGATCTCAACGATGATCGCGTGCGCGGGGCCGGTCGGCGGCCCCAGGACGACGACCAGGTCGGCCTCGATGTCGTCGGAGGGCCGGGTGTTGAAGGTGGTGTTCTCCAGCCGGACCAGCGGGGTGGCGGGCAGCTCCTGTCCCAGGAGGTCGCGCAGGATCTCCACGGCCAGTTGGGGGCGGTCGCGGAACAGGTTGATCAGAGAGTCATGTCGGGGAGATGGCACGTCGCTCATTGTTACATGTAGAACACGGAGAGCGATAATATTTGTGATAGGTCGACGATTTGCTGCCGAACAGTGAACTTCCCCAGAACTTCTCGTACGACTAGATTCACCGGCCACCGGACACGAACCAGGTGATCAACTGCCGTGAAGGCCGGTGCAATGGCCACCACCGACGTAGTGATCATCAGGGCATTCGTCATCGCGGCGGTCATCGTCATCGCGGCCCTCGGTTTCCGCTACAACCGGTCCTCCCAGCGGCCGCGCCTCCGCCGGACTCCCCCTCCGCTGCCGCATGACCCCGACGGCTCGGACGGCGGCGGATGCGGCGACGGCGGCGAATGAACCGCCGGGCGAACCGCTGACGGCGGGAGAGGCGAACGGCCTCAGAACCGGTAGCGCATGATCCGCCCCACGTCGCGCAGGCCGGGGATGCGCGCCAGCACCTTCATGCCCAGCCTGCCGGAGAGGGGCAGCTCGTCCAGACCTGGCATGTCGACGCTGCGCAGCGCGTCGAGGCACTCCAGACCCTCGTGCCAGCCCTCGATCTCGTGCGGGTCGTCGATGCCCCAGTGCAGGACCGCGCCCGCGTTGCGCACCGCGGGCACCAGCTTCTGCATCCGGACGCCCAGCGTGCCGTAGCAGTCGAAGAGCAGCTGCCCGCCGGGGAAGCGCCCGGTGATCCACTCGATCAGCCGCCTGCCGTCCTGCTTGCGCAGGTACATCGTCAGGCCCTCGAAGACGGCCACGGTCGGGCGGTCGGCGGGCACCTCGGCGAGCCACCCCTCCTCGGTCACCGAGGCGCCGACCGTCCGGTAGTCCCCACCCGGGCGGGGGAGCAGCCGCTCGCGCAGCTCGACGACCCCCGGGTAGTCGACGTCGATCCAGCGGACCGACGGCGGCGGGGCGAGCCGGTGGACCCGGGTGTCCAGGCCGCAGGCCAGGTGCAGGACGGTGCACTCCGTGCGGGCGGCCAGGAACTCGGCGGTCCAGGCGTCGAGCCGCCGGGCGCGGAGCGCGACCCCGGCCGCAGTGGTGGCCGTCATGCCGGTCCTGCCGAAGTCGTAGTCGATGCGCCGCACCGCCCTCTCCGCCTCGGTGTCGTTCAGGATCGACCGCGGCGAGCGGCTGTCGAGCGCCCTGCCGTACAGCGTGGCGAGCATGGTCTCCTGGGCACCGCGGAAAGTGACCTTCTCGCGTTCCATCGCCCTCCTATCCACTCCGGCCATCGGCCACACGTTACTCCTGCAGGGATCGCGGGACCCCAAGCGACGAGCGACCTCCGGAACGGCTCCCGGCCCTCCTGCGGGGAGTGCACCGTTGTCGGTGCCGTACGGCGTGCACCTCCGCAAGAGGATCACGTTCCCTCAAAGCCGGATCACCGGTCTGCGCGGAAGACGTGTATCGGCGGCGGATGACCGGTGTTACGATCCCGGCACCTCGGTGACCGGGTGGTGACATACCGCGCCACCCGGTGTGCTCCGTGCGCGCGGGAGGTCTGGTGGACGTCGTCGGCACTCGGGCGAACGCACCTGCGGCTCCGGCACCGTGGGCCGAGTTCGGCCGTCAGCTCCGCCGCTGGCGGCAGCGCGCCGGCCTCACCCAGGCGCAGGTCGGGACCAGGGTCGGTTACGACCACAGCGCCATCAGCAAGCTGGAGGGCGGCAGGCGCGAGCCGTCGCCGCGGCTGGCGCGCCACCTCGACGAGGTCCTCGGCGCCGGCGGGGAGCTGCTGGCGGTCTACACGGCCTCCCGGCACGAGGACGCGGACACCGCGCCCCGGGCCGCCGGCGGGACCCGGCCCGGCCCGCTGCCCGGAGACACCGGAGACGGCGGGGACGCCGGAGCCTCCGTCCCGGTCTTCCCGGACGTGCTCGGCTGGCCGTACCGCCTGCCCAGCCACGGCCTCGAGTGCCCTCTGCACGACGACGAGGGCTGTACGGTGCCCGCACCGGCCGACGCGCTCCCGGCGTATCTCGCGTTCTGCGCCGCCGGCCTCCCGGCGGACACCGGTTCCGACACCGTCCACGTGCTCTCCGGGCTCCTGGTGGCCTGCTGGCGCGCCGGCGCCGAGCGGACGTCACCGGAGACGATCACGGCGGTCGAGCAGGCGCTCCACGCGATCGTGCGGCGCATGGAGGGGCTCGCGGGGGCGTCCCGGCGGGCGTTCCGGCGGCTCGCCGCCGGTTACGCGCAGCTCGCCGGGGAGCTGCGGATGCAGCGCGGCCAGAACGGGATGGCGATGGCCTGGCTCCACAAAGGGCTGGGCTGGGCCGCCGTGTCCGACGGCGTCGGGATGTGCGCCACCATCCTCTACGACATGAGCACGGTCGCCCGCCTGGAGTACGACGCGCCCTCGGCCCTGGCGTACGCGCGCGCGATCAGGGCCGCCGATCCCGGCCTGCGCTGGACGTCCGTCGCAGCCGATCTCTGTGAGGCGCGGGCGCACGCCCTCGGCGGCGACGCGCTGGAGTCCCGGCTGCATCTGGCCCGGGCCCGGACGGGCCTGTCCCGGCTGGGGGAACGCGACCTGACTGAGGCGCCGTGGCTGTGCGGGGCCGCCGGAGAGGTCCATCTGGAGTCGGGGACCGGCGGCGCCCTGCGCGACATCGCCGCCCTGACGGCGGACCGGTCGGCGGCCTGCCTGGCGGCCGAGGCGACGGAACGGTCGCTGAGCAGCCTCGCGGAGCGGATGCGTCCCGCCAGGCTGCTCCTCACGCTGCGGCTGGCCGACTGCCATGCCTGCGCCGGGGACCCGGAGGCGGCGCTGGCCGTCGCCGGCCCGGTGCTGGCGGAGGCGAGCGCCGTACCGAGTGCGGTGATCGGCCGGGAGCTTCGCGGGCTGCGCGGCAGACTGGCGACCCGCTGGGGCGGCCGGCCGGACGTGCGCGACTTCATCGACCCGTTCGGCCGCAGCCTCCCCTGACCGCGAGCAGACCGCGCGCTTCCCGGTGGAGCCCGGCCCCCTCCGGCCTGCCACCGCCCGCCGGTGCACTTGCCGATGCGCTTGCCGGTTCGGGGTACGGCAAGCGCCTTCCCTCACCTTCAGTCGAGAAATCAGCACATTGCGTGATCGCTCCGGCTCCTGATCGACAGAAGTTTGCAGCAGCAGTTGAGAATATTGACCAAATCCTGTCTGATATGGGACCTTTCGTCCGCGTTGTTCGCGGCGATCCCTGCCGACAGATCCCGACGGGCTCTGCCGACCGGTCTCGCATCGATGTCCGCGGCGGCGGCCGTACGCCGTCACCGCGGTTCCCCCACATCGTCAGAGAGCGAGAACAGCATGAGAGGGTCCCTCCGGACACCGGCCCTGGCCGGTGTCGCAATCACCCTGGCGGCAGCCACCGTGCTCGCCGCCTCCACCTCCGCCTCGGCCGATCCACCTCCCTCGCCCGCCGACGCGGCCGCCGTGGCCAGGGCCGAGCAGGCCATCGAACGGCACCGCGACGCGATCCGCGGGGCCGGCCAGGACGACTACAAGGTCCAGACCGTCCGGGTGGACGCCGACGGCACGTCGCACGTCCGCTATTACCGGACCTACCGGGGTCTGCGGGTCCGCGGCGGCGACTTCGTCGTCCACCTGAGGCCCGACGGCGCCTTCGCCGACGCCTCGGTCGGACTCACCGAGGCGCTGACGCTCAGCACCAGCCCGAAGGTGTCCGCCGCCACCGCCGCCGGGAAGGCCAAGAGCGCGTTCACCGGGAAGATCACCGGGGTCGGCGATCCGGAGCTGTTCGTCGACGCGTCCTCCGGGCAGGGACGCCTGGCCTGGGAGACCGTGGTCAGCGGCTGGGCCGCCGACGGGCAGACGCCCTCACGGCTGCACGTGATCGTCGACGCCGGGTCCGGTGAGGTCACCGACTCCTACGACGAGATCAGGTCGGCCGTCGAGGGCGCCACGACGGCCACCGCGAGCACCTCGAACGCCCTGGTCGACGGGACCGGGAACTCGATCTACTCCGGCACCGTCACGATCTCCACGACGCAGTCCGGGAGCTCGTACAGCATGGTCGACCCGGACCGCGGCAACGGCAGAACGTGCGACATGAACAACCGCACCAGCGGCACCTGCTCGACCTTCACCGACCCCGACAACACCTGGGGCACCGGTTCCAACGGCAACCGGCAGTCGGCCGGGGTGGACGCCCACCACGGCGCCGCGAAGACGTTCGACTACTTCAAGAACGTGCACGGCCGCAACGGCATCTTCGGCAACGGGAGCGGCGTGCCGAGCCGGGTCCACTACGGCAGCAACTACGTCAACGCCTTCTGGGACGGCTCCCAGATGACCTACGGCGACGGCTCGGGCAACTCCCGGCCGCTGGTCGCCATCGACGTGGCCGGGCACGAGATGTCCCACGGCGTGACCGAGAACACCGCCGGCCTGGTCTACTCCGGCGAGTCCGGCGGCCTGAACGAGGCCACCAGCGACATCTTCGGGAACATGGTCGAGTTCTACGCGAACAGCAGCGCCGACCCCGGTGACTACCAGGTCGGCGAGAAGATCGACATCAGGGGCAACGGCACCCCGCTCCGCTACATGTACGACCCCGCGCTGGACGGCAGCTCGCACTCCTGCTGGTCGACCCGCACCGCGAGCGTCGACGTCCACTACTCCTCCGGCGTCGGCAACCACTTCTTCTTCGACCTCGCCGAGGGCACCGGGGCGACCCCGTACGGCACCTCGCCGGTGTGCGGCTCGGCCCCGGCCGTGACCGGCATCGGCAGGGAGAAGGCGGAGAAGATCTGGTTCCGGGCGCTGGACGCCTACTTCACCTCCAGCACCCGCTACGTCAACAGCGGCAACCCGGCCAACACCGCCCGCGCCTACACGCTCCGCGCCGCCACCGACCTGTACGGCAGCTGCTCCACCGAGTATCGGACCGTCCAGGCGGCCTGGACGGCGGTCAACGTGGCGGGCAGCGACGCCCCGTGCTCGTCCGGGAACGACTTCTCGGTCTCCGTCTCCCCGACCTCGGCCTCCACCGCCCCCGGCGGCTCCGTCACCACGACCGTCTCCACCCAGGTAACCGGAGGCTCCGCGCAGACCGTGGCCCTGTCCGCCGTCGGCCTGCCCTCGGGCGCCACCGCCTCCTTCGACCCCTCCTCCGTCCAGGCCGGCGGCACCGCCAGGCTGACCGTGGCCACCGCCGCCTCCACCCCCGCCGGCACCTACCCCGTCACCGTCACCGGCACCGGCACCGGCGCCACCCGCACCGCGACCTTCACCCTGACCGTCAACGGCCCGGGCGGCGGTGCCTGCCAGGGCTTCGAGACCACCAAGACCGGAACCCTGAGCTCCGGCGCCAGCCAGTACCAGCCTGACGGGGGCTCCTTCCAGACGACCGTCAGCGGGGCGCACCGCGCCTGCCTCGACGGACCGAACGGCACCGACTTCGACCTGTACCTGCAGAAGCGGGGCACCTTCGGCTGGAGCACCGTGGCCCGCAGCACCTCCACCGGCCCCGACGAGAGCCTGACCTACAACGGCACCGCCGGCACCTACCGCTACCGCGTCCACTCCTACAGCGGCAGCGGTGACTACACCCTCGGTTACGACGCCCCGTAACCGCCGATGCCGCCGGACGCCCACCGGAGCCCATGAGCACCGGTGGGCGTCGCACGCTCATCGGAAGCGGTGGCGGACGCCCTCAGCGGTCCTCCCCGACCGCCTCATCGAACAGATCGTGCACGGCCCGGGCGGTCGCCGCGCGGGCCGCCCAGGACTCCAGCCGGGCGAGGTCGGTGCAGGCAGCGTGTTCATAGTACTTCGGAGCGTGATCGTCTGGCAGTTCCGCGAGCGCCGCGGCGAACGCCTCGACGACCTTGCGCTCGCGGCCGTGCACCATGACCGCCATCGCCGCCAGCTCGGGCCGGGCTGCGGCCTGCTGCGGGTCGGTGATGACGGGGACGCCGTCCGGTCCCAGCACCCGGGCCTGCAAGCGGTAGCCGGTCAAGCCGGAGTCGACCGGCCGGGCGTAGTACTCGGCGGTCCTGGCGTCGGGGCAGACCACCAGCACGGTGGAACCGGCATCACAGGACCGGCCCGCGTCGCGCGGGCCTCAGGCGAAGAGCGCCCTCCCCCAGTGGTCGCTCGCGTCCACCACCCCGGGCGGGCAGGCGAACAGCCCGCTGGAGACGTGCTTGATGTACTCGTTGAGCGGGTCGGTGGCGGCCAGCGCCTGCTGCACCGGGACGAACTGCCTGCGCGGGTCGCGCTGGTAGGCCATGAAGAACAGGCCCGCGTCCAGCCGTCCCAGGCCGTCGGAGCCGTCGACGTAGTTGTAGCCGCGGCGCAGCAGGCGCGCTCCGCCGTGCGAGGTGGGGTGCGCCAGCCGGACGTGGGCGTCCCGGGGGATCACCGGCTCTCCGCCGGGACCGGTCTTCGCGAAGTCCGGCTCGTCGAACTCGGCCTTCCCGGTGAGCGGGGCGCCCTCGCCCTTGTCCCGGCCGAAGATCGCCTCCTGCTCCGCCAGCGGGGCGCGGTCCCAGGTCTCGATGTGCATCCGGATCTTGCGGGTGACCAGGTAGGCGCCGCCGTCCATCCAGGCCGGTCCGTCGCCGGGGGCCGCCCACAGGTGGTCGCGGAGCATCGCGGTGTCCTCGAGCTTGAGGTTGTTCGTGCCGTCCTTGAAGCCCATCAGGTTGCGCGGGGTGGCCTGCGTCCGGGAGGTGGACGACGTGCGGCCGAAGCCCAGCTGCGAGTAGCGCACGGTCACCCTGCCGAACCCGATCCGCGCGAGGTTGCGGATCGCGTGCACGGCCACCTGCGGGTCGTGCGCGCACGCCTGGACGCAGATGTCGCCGCCGGAGATCTCGGGCAGCAGCCCGTCGCCCGCGAAGGCGGGCAGGTCGGCGAGCGCGGGCGGCCTCCGCCCGGCCAGCCCGAACCGCTCGTCGAACAGCGACGGGCCGAAACCGACCGTCAGGGTGAGACCGGAGGCGGGCAGGCCGAGGGCCTCGCCGGTGTCGTCCGGCGGAGCCTCCGGGGCCCCGCCGACCGCGCCGAACGCGCCTGCGTCCCTGCCCTGGGTCATCCGCGCGGCGGCGGCCGTCCACTCCTGCAGCAGGTCGACCAGTTCGGCCCGCTCGGTGGTGGTCACGTCGAAGGCGACGAAGTGCAGCCGGTCCTGGGCGGGGGTCGTGATCCCCGCCTGGTGCCGGCCGTAGAACGGCACCGCGTCGGACGCCGAGGACGACGACACCGGGCGGGCGGCGGGCGGCTCGTCCGCGAGCACGCGGGCGGCGACCGCCCCGGCCCCGGCGGCGGCGACGCCCGCGGCGCCCAGGCCGAACAGCGACCGGCGGCTGATCCCGCTCACCGGACCACCACCGCCGCGACCTTGCTGATCGGCTCGGAGAGGCTGTTGATGGCGTCCGACAGCACGCGCAGGTCCTCCTTCGACAGCTCGGTGTGCAGCTTCCAGCCGTCACCGCTGCGGTGCGCCTCCAGGGCGGCCTCGGCGGCGGCGAACCTCTCGTCCAGCGTCTTCACCAGCGCCGGGTCGCGCTCCTCCAGGACCGGGCGGAGCGACTGGACCGCGGCCCTGGACCCCTGGAGGTTGGCGGCGAAGTCCCACAGGTCCGTGTGGGAGTAGCGGTCCTCCTCACCGGTGATCTTCCCGGTGGCCACCTCGTCGAGCAGTTCCTTGGCCCCGTTGGCGAGCTGGACCGGGGAGAGCTCGGCCGCGTTGGCCTTCTCCACGATCGTGGTGACGTCGGTCATCAGCTTGTCGGCCAGCTCGTCGTCGCCCGAGACGTCCTTGGCCACCCAGAGGTCTTTCTCGATCCTGTGGAAACCGGTCCACTCCTCGCCCTCGGCCACGTCGTTCTCCCGGGCGTCGATCGCCGGGTCGAGGTCGCCGAAGATCTCGGCCACCGGCTCGATGCGCTCCCAGTAGGTGCGGGCGACGGGGAACAGCTCCTTGGCCTTGTCGATGTCCTCGGCCTTGACGGCGTCCACGAACTCCTTGGTCTTGACCAGCAGGGTGTCCGACTGGGACTTGACGTACCGCTTGTAGCCGGCGACGGCCTCGGCGAGCTTCGCGTCGTCGGTCAGCGGCTTGTGCTCCCCGCTGACCTTGAGGGCGTTGCGGATGCCCTTGCCCGTCATGCCGGGCTTGCAGGCCGTCTCGTACATGCCCGCCGGGAGCTCCACGACGAGCTCGCGGGTCAGGCCGGGGACGATGTTCTCGACCTCGCCCATCACCCGGTCGCCCGCGGCGTAGACGTAGAACTCCGTCACCTTGGCACCGTTGTTGGTCACGGAGAACGTCGATGTGCCCGCGGCCACCTCGGTGGCGGCGACCTCGCACTCGGTGTCGGTGGCGGCGACGGCGACCGGGCCGCCCCCGGTCCCGGCGGCGGCCGTGGCCCCCGGGCCCGAACCCGGGTCCGCCGACGAGCAGCCGGCGAGACCGGCGAGGGCGAGGACGGCGGCGGCCAGGGCGGTGGGCGCGGCGGTGGGGGTGCGCATTGCGTTGACTCCGGTCAGGAAGCGGCCTGGGCCGACTGGGGGGCGGGGCCCGCCGGCGTCCTGCCGCCGGGCCACAGGAAGAGGACGAGGACGGGCACCGCGTAGGCGACCCAGGCGACGGTCTCCAGGACGCTGGGCTGGGCGGTGACGTTGAACATGCCGCCGAGCACCATCGAGTACCAGGCTCCGGGGTCGAGGACGCCGCTGATGTCGAAGGCATGGGTGTTCAGTCCCGGCAGGAACCCCGCCTCCTGCAGGTCGTGCACGCCGTACTTGAGGATGCCGGCGGCGACGAGGATCAGCAGCAGGCCGGTCCAGGTGAAGAACGTGGTGAGGTTGATCCGCAGGGCGCTGCGGTACAGCCCCCAGCCGAGCGCGACCGAGGTCAGCAGGCCCAGGGTGATGCCGATCAGCGGGCTGGCGGTGGTGGTGGCGCCCTGCACGGCGGCGAACCACAGCAGCGTGGTCTCCAGCCCCTCGCGCGCCACCGCGAGGAACGCCACCACGACGACGGCCACGGGTCCCAGCCGGAGCGCCTCGCCGAGCTTCTCCCGCAGCTCCCCGGACATCCGCCGGGCGGCCGTCCGCATCCAGAAGATCATGGACGTGACGAACACGGTCGCGGCGATCGAGACGACCGCCTCGAACAGCTCCTGCTGCTGCAGGTCGAGGTGGGCGGCGGTGAAGGTGAGCAGCGCGCCGAACGCCACCGAGAGCACGGCCGCGGCTCCGACGCCCGCCCAGACCAGCGGCAGCCGGTCACGGCGGTCGCTCTTGACGAGGAAGGCCACGAGGATGGAGACGACGAGCGCCGCCTCCAGCCCCTCGCGGAGGCCGATGAGATAACTCGCGAGCATGGACGGCCTCCACCCGTAAGCCTTGCCTAACTTAGGACAGGCTTACCATAACCTGGACGTTTCCTGAAGAGTGAGCGGGGGTGGTGTTCAGGCTCCCGCGGGCGGACGGGCCAGGTCGGCCGCCGTCCAGGCGAGCAGGACGGCGGCGTCGAGCAGCGCGCGGTCGGCCGCCGGGGCCGCGGCGGCCTCGGCGAAGGCGGCGTCGTGCGGTACGGCCCCGCCGGCGCCGATGTCGAGCATCGGGTGGATGGCGCGGACCGCGTGGGAGACGTTGGCCATGTCGGTCATGGCGAACGGCTCGCGCTCGACCGGGGCGGGCCGCCCGAGCGCGGCGGCGTTGGCCGCGTACAGCTCCGCCAGCCCCGCGTCGTCCCGGAAGTCCAGATAGTCCGGTTCCGGGCGGGTCAGGTTCAGCTCGCAGCCGGTCGCCACGGCGGCGCCCCGGAAGCAGTCCTCCACCCGGGCGCGGAGCTCCGCGAGGTGCTCGGCCCTGGCGGCCCTGATCTCGTAACTCGCCGCGGCGCGGGCCGGGATGACGTTGGGCGCCTCCCCCGCGGCCGTCACCACGCCGTGCACGTGCCAGTCGCGCGGGAGCTGCTGGCGGAGCAGCCCGATCGCGACCTGGGCCAGGGTCATCGCGTCGGCGGCGTTGCGGCCCTCGTGCGGGGCGAGGGTGGCGTGGGCCGGGCGGCCGAGGTACTCGGCGTCGAGCGTGCCGAGCGCGAACGAGCGGAACCTGACGGTCTCGAACGGCCCGGGATGCACCATCATGGCCGCGTCCACGCCGTCGAAGACGCCCGCCTCCAGCAGCAGCGCCTTGCCCCCGCCGCGCTCCTCGGCGGGGGTGCCGACCACCTTCACGGTCAGGCCGAGCGCGTCGGCGACCGGGGCGAGCGCCAGGCCCGAGCCGACGGCCGCCGCGGCGATGACGTTGTGCCCGCAGGCGTGGCCGAGGCCGGGCAGCGCGTCGTACTCCGCGCAGAACGCCACCGTCACGGGGCCGGAGCCGTACGACGCGGAGAAGGCGGTCGGCAGCCCGCCCGCCCCGGCGGTCACCTCGAACCCGGCCGCGCTCAGCGCCCGCGCCGTCCACTCCGCCGCCCGGTGCTCGGCGAAGGCCGTCTCGGGATGCGCGTGGATCCGGTGGCTCAGCCCGACCAGCTCCCCGGCGTGCGCCAGCACCCGTTCCCTGATCGCGGCCTTCACCGGGTCGCTCCCCGGTCCCCCCGCGCCCGCCCCGGCCGCGTCCGCTCCGCTCACATCCGCGCCGTTCACATGCGCTCCCCCCGCACCCGCCCCGGCCACATCCGCTCCGGGGGCGCTCATCACGACCACCCCGCGGCCAGCCCGGAGAGCCCGGAGGCGAGCCCGCCGAGCCAGCAGGCCGGGTCGTGGCCGCCGTTGTACTCGGTGAACGTCACCTCGTACCCCTTGGCGGCGAGGACCGCGGCGAACCGCCGGTTCTCGGCGAGCAGCATCCACTCCAGCCGCCCGGCCTCCACGTGGAAGCGGACCGGGAGCCGGGGCGCCCGCTCGTAGCGCCGGGTCAGCCATTCGGGGTCGTCGTCGCTCCACCAGTAGGAGCCGGACTGCGAGAGCACGTTGCCGAAGCGCTCGGGAGCGGTGAACGCCGCGTAGGAGGCGGTGAGCCCGCCGAAGCTCTGGCCCGCGACCACGGTCAGCCCGGGATCGCCGGTGACCCCCCACTCCCGTTGTGCCCAGGGCAGCAGGTCGTCGGCCAGGTGCCGGACGAACGGCTCGTGGCAGGCCATCTCGCGCAGCCGGGTCGGCCGGTCCACCGCGTCGGGCAGCAGCACGACCGTCGGCGGGATCCGGCCCTCGGCGATCAGGTTGTCCATCGTCGGCGCGATCCGCCCGGCCCACACGTCCCCGTCGAGCAGGACGAGCACCGGGTACGGCCCGCCGCCCCGGTGTCCCGCCACCCCGCCGCCCCGTTCCGCCGCCGGGGCCGCTGGAGCCACCGGGGCCACCGGGGCCACCGGAACCGCCGAGGATCCCGGCGTCCCCGGGACCTCCCGCTCGGATGTCTCCGCCGCGGAGGCCTCGTGCCCCGGCGGCGTGTAGACCCAGACCCGCCGTCCCGCGACCGCGCTCTCGTGCACCCGTCCTCCGGGCACGCCGGGGCGCCGGTCCCGGTACGGCTGCGCGGGGGCCTCCGGAAGTTCCAGCAGGGAGGAGGGGTTGCGGCCGTGGCTTCCGGGGACCAGGACGGGGTTGCCCGGGTCGGGGAGGGCCGTCGTCATGACACGCAGCCAGGAGTCCCGGTCGGTGCCGGGCACCTGCTCGCACGGGAGGATCTGGTAGCTCGCCCGCAGGTCCCCCTCGAGCTCGTAGGTCAGGCTGAGCACGTCGCCGCCCGGCTCCCGGGTCATCACGTGGGCGCCGATGTCGCCCGCGTGCCGGTCCCGGTCGGTCAGCGTGTTGATCAGGACGACCGCCCGCTCGTCCTCGGACCGGGCCCGCCACAGGAAGGTCACCCGGTACCTGCCCGGCGTCCGGGCCGGCTCGACCAGCGGGGTGGTCCGGCCGTCCCGCGGGGGCACGCCCGGGGAACCGTGTCCGGGGGGTTGCAGCGGCATGTCACGACCTCCGGTCGGAGAGCAGGGTCCACAGCAGGAAGGGGCCGCCCAGGACGCTCGTCACGACGCCCGCCGGGATCTCCGCCCCGGAGGCGATGACGCGGCCGATCGTGTCGGCGGCCACGACGAGCGCGGCTCCGGTGAGGGGCGCGCCGACGAGCGGGAGCCGGGTGGGCCCGGACAGGCGGGCGGCGATCACGGGCGCGGCCAGCGCCACGAAGGCGATGGGCCCGCCGATGCCGATGGCCAGCCCGGCCAGGGCCACGGCCAGGGCGAGGACGGCCAGCCGGGTCGTCCGGGGGTTCGCCCCGAGCCCGGTGCCGACGTCCTCGCTGAAACGCATCACGTCCAGCCGCCGGGAGACGGCCAGCGCGGCGGGCAGCAGCAGGGCCAGTCCGGCGGCCACCGGCAGCGCCACCGGGTAGCCGCGCCCGGCGAGGCTGCCGACGCTCCAGGAGTGGATGGCCGTGGCCGAGCTGAGCCCCTGCCAGGCCAGGATCGACTGGGTCAGCGCCCCGGCCAGGGTGGTGACCGCCAGGCCCGTGACGATGAACCGGTAGCCCTGGGTGCCGACGCCGCCGGAGATCGCGAAGACCACGACGGCGGCGGCGAGGGCGCCGAGCGGGCCGGTCCACCAGTGCTCGAAGAGCATCTCCGCGGACGAGAAGAGCCCGGCCAGCATGATGGCGATGACGGCGCCCTGGTTGATGCCGAGCATGTCGGGGGTGGCCAGCCGGTTGCGGGCCAGCGCCTGGGTCAGGCAGCCGGACAGGCCGAGCGCGGCCCCCGCCACCAGCCCGGCGACGACCCTGGGCAGCCGGATCTCCTGGACGAGCAGGATCTGCCCGCCCGCCCCGATCCCGCGCAGCGCGTCCAGCGCCTGGCCGGCGGTCATCGCGGACTGCCCTGCCACCAGCGCGGTCACCCCGGCCGCCGCCGCGAGCGCGGCCAGCGCCGCGACGGCGAAGGAGGAGCGCACCGGGAGCAGGACCGAGAGGGCGCCGAGCCGTACCGGCAGCGCGTCGGACGGGAGCGGTCCCCGCCCCGGCCCGGACCGCGCGCCCCGGCGCGGGGTCCTGTCCGAGATCAGGTCCCCGGCCCCGGCGGCGACCGCGCGGGAGCGCGCCACCACGATCAGCACGGGTCCGCCGAGGATCGCGATCAGCAGCGAGACCGGCGCCTCGTACGGCCGCATGACCACCCGGGCGAGCACGTCCGCGCCGAGCAGCACCAGCGCGCCGGCCAGGGCGGACAGCACGATCTGCGGGCCGACCCGGCCGCCGAGCAGGGTCCTGGCCAGGTAGCCGGCCAGCAGGCCGAGGAAGCCGATCGGCCCGGCCACCGCGACCGCGGCGGCGCTGAGCAGCGTCACCGCCACGGTCACCGTGACCCGGGTACGGCCGGGCCGGTGGCCGAGGGCCACGGCCATGTCGTCGCCGAGGGAGAGCGCGGCCAGCGGCCGGGCGGCCAGCGCGGCCATGCCGAGTCCGGCCAGGATCGCCGGGGAGACCGACAGGACCCGCTCCAGCGGGACGCCCGCGAGCGAACCGAGCACCCAGAACCGGTACTGGTCGAAGGTGACGGGGTCGGCGACCAGCATGGCCGAGGTGATCCCGGTGAGCGTGGCCGACAGCGCCGCGCCCGCCAGGACCAGTTTGAGCGGGGAGAAGCGGGAGCCGATCAGCAGCACGACCCCGGTGGCCAGCAGCGCGCCGCCGAGGGCCCAGACCAG
Source organism: Planomonospora sp. ID91781 (assembly GCF_015711595.1). Taxonomy (NCBI): domain Bacteria; kingdom Bacillati; phylum Actinomycetota; class Actinomycetes; order Streptosporangiales; family Streptosporangiaceae; genus Planomonospora; species Planomonospora sp. ID91781. Next base: position 320,678 of record NZ_JABTEY010000003.1, read on the forward strand.
GTAGGCCCCGCCGGTCTGCGCGCCCGCGTAGACGATCCCGACGACCACGCCGAGGGCGGCGCCCGAGTTCACCCCGAGCAGTCCGGTCTCGGCGAGCGGGTTGCGGGTGACCGCCTGCAGCAGCATGCCCGAGACGCCGAGGGCGGCGCCCACGACGAGGGCGGCCAGCGTACGGGGCAGCCGGAGCGTGGTGACGACCATCTCCAGGTGGTGGTCGCCGCGGGCGCCGAGCAGGTAGTCGACGACCTGTTCCGGCGCGACCCGGCCGGCGCCGGTCAGCACGGAGGCCGCGGCGAGTCCCAGCAAAGCCGTCAGGCAGAGGGCGAACACCGGGAGGGGGGCCCGGGGTTGCGTAAACATAAGGTAAGGCTAACCTAAAGTAGGTAAGACTTGCCTAATCTGGTCTGGAGCTCGCATGTCCCCCCTCCGCAGGGCCGGCGGCCTGTTCGCCGCCCTTCTCGCCGCCTTGACCGTCGCGGCGTGCGGCACGCCGTCCGAGAACGCGTCCACGGACACGTCCGCGGCGCCCGCCGCCTCGTCCTCCGCCGCCTCCGCCACCCGCGAGGTGAAGGACGCCACCGGCACCCTGATCAAGGTCCCCGCGGAGCCGAAGCGCGTGGTCACCCTCACCCAGGAGGACCTCGACGCCGCCCTCGCCCTCGGCGTCACCCCGGTCGGCATCACCAACGGCCAGGGCCTCGACAAGCCCCCGGCGTACCTCGCCGACAAGGTCCAGGGCATCCCCGTCGTCGGCAACCTGCTCCAGCCGGTGATCGACAAGGTCGTCGAGGTCCAGCCCGACCTGATCCTCGCCGGGGACATGCAGGACCAGCAGATGCTCGACCAGCTCCGCAAGATCACTCCCGCGACGGTGGTCACGATGGCGCCCACCGACGACTGGAAGCTCTCGTTCATGGGCATCGGCAACACGCTGAACAGGCTCGACGCGGCCAAGAAGGTCCTCGCCGACTACGACGCCAAGGTCGCCGAGGCGAAGGCCAAGGTCGAGCCCGCCGAGGTGAGCATCGTCCGGTGGAACCCGCAGGGCCCGAGCTGGATGGAGAAGCGGCAGTTCGCCAGCTTCGTCGCCACCGACCTCGGCCTCACCCGGCCCAAGGCGCAGGACAAGGACGGCACCGCCCACTCCATGCCGCTGAGCCTGGAGGCCCTGTCCGACATCGACGGCGAGTGGCTGTTCCTGTCCACCCTCACCTCCGACGGCGAGAAGGCCCTCGCCGAGGTCAAGGAGACCCCCGCCTTCAAGGAGCTGAAGGCCGTCAAGGCCGGCCACGTCGCCACCGTCGACGGCTCCGTCTGGAGCACCCGCGGCGCCCCGCTGGCCGCCCAGGTCGTCCTCGACGACCTGGTCAAGGCCCTCGCCGGCTGACGGGCCCACACCCCGCACCCAGATCACCCGGACGGGCGCCCTCCCCGGTCTCTGCCCCGATCACGCGGGCGAGTGTCCTCCCCCGGTCCCTGCCCCATCACGCGGACGGGTACCCGGGTCACCGCCGCGTCCACGCGGACGGGCGTCCTGCCCCACGCCCCGCCGGTCTCATCGGCGGGGCGTTCGCCCGTCGCCGCCGGTGTTCGCCCGCTCGGCGAAGACCCAGTTGTCGGCGGTCGTCCTCAGCCCCGGCAGCCACGTGCCGGGCACGTCGCGCCCGGCGGCGAGCTGCCGGACCGCGCCGTCCCGCATCTCACCGTGGGCGTGGAAGAGGTGGATCCCGGCCACCCCGAAACCCGGGAACCCCACCTCGATGCCGCGCGCGTCCTCGTACGCGGCGTCGAGGACCCTGCCGGGCCCGGCGTCGAGGTCCTCGCCCAGCGCCCGGATGGAGTCAGGATGGATGCTCCTCATCCCCGCGCGCTGATCCGCCGTGGGAGCCCGGAACCCGCCGGGCACCGCGTCCCCCTCGGCGCCCCCCTCGACGCGTCTCGGCCACTCCAGCGGCGTCGCGGCCCCGCCGGCCGCCGGGACCGCGCGCGCTCCGACGAAACCGCCCAGGCCGCCCGCGCCGAGCGTGCCCAGGCCCGCCAGCACGGCGCGGGAGACGCCGAGCCGGGCCGCGACCCCGGACAGCAGCGCCGCCGCGGGACCGTTCGCCTTGGCCAGGCCCGCGATGAGCGCCCGTACGGCCGTCCCCGCCTCCACCATCCGGGCGTTGGCCACATAGGTCGCCTGCACGTTGAGGGCGGGCACCACCGCGGCGGCCAGGAGCGACTCCACGTGGCGCACGAGCGCCGCCCCGATGACCGCCGACGACAGCCCGACGGACGTGTAGGCCACCGCGGTCAGCTTCAGCGCGGCGTCCATGGCGTCGTACATCTCGGCGGCCTGCCCGAGCGTCTCCTGGTAGGGCCGGACCCGGGCGGCCATGAAGGCGTCCCGGCCGCGCTCCGTCCACCGGTCGGCGTCGGCCCGGCCGTTCACGGCCTCCGTGACCAGGGCGCTTGCGGACCGGACGCGCTCGGCGACGCCCCCGTACCGGTCCCCGGCGTGCCAGATCTGCGCCGGGTCGGAGACGAGCGTGCCCAGCGCGAGCGCGACGGGGGCGGCGAGCGGGAAGACGGCCGCGGCGCTCGAGGCGCTCGCCGCCCCCCAGACGCTCGGAGCCGAGGTGATCACATCACTGGGCGCAACACCCATGGGGCCGCTCCCCTGGTCGGTGGACGCGAGCGGATCGACCAGCAAGCTACAAGATCTCGTGCGCCCTGACAACGGACCGTGCCGGCCGTGCCCCAGCTGTTCACCGCGGCCCTCCTACTCCGCAAGGCGGCCGATCTCCGGACCGCCGCCGGAGCACCGCATCGGTGATCCGGAAATGTCGGTGCCGGTCGGTAGCGTGGAATCGTCGGATCACGCGAACGCCACGGAAGGCGGTCCCCCATGACCATCCAGGACAAGACCATCACCGGCGAGCGGGCCGATCTGCTGCAGACGCTGGCCAGGCACCGGGGCTTCCTGCGCCAGACGGTCGAAGGGCTGACCGACGAGCAGGCGGCGCGGCGCACCACGGTGAGCGAGCTCTGCCTGGGCGGCCTGATCAAGCACGTGGCCGACGTCGAGCAGCGGTGGATGTGGTTCGCGGTCGGCGGGGCCGAGGCGATGTGGGGCGAGCCGGGCGACTGGGAGAACCGGTTCCGCATGCTGGAGGGCGAGACCCTGGCCGGGCTCCTCGACGCCTACGAGCAGGTGGCCCGCCGGACGGACGAGCTGGTCGCGACGCTGCCCGACCTGGACGCCGCCCACCCGCTCCCGGAGGCCCCGTGGTTCGAGCCGGGCGCCTCCTGGTCGGTGCGGCGGGTGCTGCTGCACGTCATCGCCGAGACCTCCCAGCACGCCGGTCACGCCGACATCATCCGCGAGGCGCTGGACGGCGCGAAGACCATGGGTTGAGGACCGAAGGCCACGGTCTGAAGGCCATGATCCGAGAAGGCCGCGGGCCGGAACGCGAAAAGCCCGGGCCGGTGAGACCGGCCCGGGCTTTCACCTCGGTGCGCCGCCAGGGACTCGAACCCCGGACCCGCTGATTAAGAGTCAGCTGCTCTAACCAACTGAGCTAGCGGCGCTTGCGATGGGCCAACTCTAGCAGCCCGGCGGAGGGCAACGCACATCCCCGCCCAGAACGCGCATCCGCCCGGATGCGTCCGGGAGCTCCGGACACAGATGCGGGGCCGGACGGTTCCCCCAACCGTCCGGCCCCGTCTTCACCTGGCGGGCTCTGCCGTCGCCTCCCCCAAGACGACGGCGGCTCCGCTCGTGGACGCGATCCCCCCGCGTCCTTTTCCGGTAAAAGTCTCCGTTGGGTCCCGGTGGTCCTCGCGGACCTCCTTGACCTGCTTCCACACTAGCGAGGCGAAGGCAACGAGAACGTCATACACAGGTTGGTTTTGCCCCTACACCCGGAGTGACCCGGTATAGACCGGGTCAGCCCGCCGGACCGCGGAGGGGCCGTCACACGGGCAGTTCGAGGACGACCTCGGTGCGGTTCCGCAGGGCGTTGCTCACCGTGCAGTGGTTCTCCTCGACGCGGTGCGCGACCGCGCGGAAGACCTCGGCCGCCTTCTCGTCGCCCTCGGGCAGCTCGACGTCGTAGCTCACGGTGATCGGCCCGAGCCTGGTGGGCTCGATCTTCTCGCTGCTGACGGTCATCGCCAGGCGGACCAGCCGGTGGCCGCGCTTGGCGGTGAGGGGCTCCACGGTGACGATGTTGCAGCCGCCGAGCGCGGCCAGCAGCAACTCGACCGGGGTGAAGACGCCCTGCTCGTCACCGCCGCCCATGGCCACCTCGGCGCCGCGCTCGTTGCGCGCGATGTATCCGTCCTCGGTCCGCTCCACGTGCACCGATGCCATGATCCGTCCTCCCTGGTCGCCTGCCGATCACCTTATCCAAGCGTGCGGTACGGCCAGGCGGGGCGCCGGGGCCGCCGACCGTACGCCCGCGGCCGCGTTCGGCGGCCGGGAGGGATCGGGCGGCCCGGCGGAGGCGGGATCTAGGGTTCGGGGGCGGCCATGGCGTCCGGGTGCTCGGACAGGTAGGCGATGTAGAACGGCCGCAGCGCCTCACCGAGCTCTCCCTCGCCCGCCACCATGGCGTCGCTGAGCAGAGCCGAGACCCGGGTGAGGTCGTTGGCCGTCTGGTCGCTGTTCCCGCTCGCCGCCTCGGCCGGCGGGATCATCTTGAGCAGTTCCCAGAGAAAGCCGAAATCCCCGTGGTGCACCGCGTACCCCACTGCTCGGTCGTGGAGCTCCCGGGCCGACAACGCATCCAGCTCATCCGTTTCCAACGATCCCACCCCCTTATGCCCCATCTGCCCCCAGATGTGAGCGATCATGCGTGCTCGTCGTCGATCGAACGGTCAGCGGACGGGCCGATCACGGTAAACGGTCTCCTACCGCAGGTCCCTCCAGGGGAGATCGAGCCCGGTCCGCGCCACGACCGGCACCCGAGTGGCTAGTGTCGAGGCATACCGGTCGGCGCAAAGATCTACGGACCTTCGGGCCTACCGGCCGTCCTCCGACCGTGCGAGGATCCCCGGACGCCCAAGACCCCGGCCTGGAGGCCGGGGCCCCCATTGGAGGTAATCGGTGAAGATAATCATCAAAGTCCTCATCGTGGCGGCCTCCCTGTGGGTGGCCGAACTGCTCGTGGACGGGATCACCGTCTCGGGGGACACGACGCCGAAGAAGATCGGCACGCTGCTCGCGGTCGCCTTCGTCTTCGGTCTCGTCAACGCGGTCCTCAAGCCGATCATCAAGACCATCGGCTGCGCCTTCTACGTCCTGACCCTCGGCCTGTTCGCCCTCGTCGTGAACGCCGGCCTGCTCCTGCTCACGAGCTGGATCGCCGATCAGCTCGACCTGTCGTTCCACGTAACCGGCTTCTGGGCCGCCCTCTGGGGAGCGGTCATCGTCGGCGTGGTGAGCTGGCTGCTCGACCTGGTCCTGGGCCGCGACGACTGACCCGGCGGCCACCCGCCCGGCCCGCCCCGTCGGCTCACCCGCCTCCCGACCGCCCGACCGGAAGAGCGCCCGCGCGCGTGTCCCGTGACGGCACCCCTCCTATTACATGTATTCTAGGTAGGTAATACAAGAAGGAGGGGCGATGAGCGTCGACGTGCACCAGCACCTGTGGACACCGGGGTTCCTCGCCGCCCTCCGATCCCGTACGGCCCCGCCGTGCCTGGAGGGCTGGACCCTCCACCTGGACGGCGAGCCTCCCTACGAGGTGGATCCGCGCGATCACGACCTCGCCGGCCGCCTCGCCCTGAACGCCGGACTCGACCTGGCCCTGGTCTCGCTCTCGAGCCCGCTCGGCGTCGAGTCCCTGCCGCCGGGAGAGTCCTGGCCGGTCATCGACGCCTACCACGAGGACGTGCTCGCGCTGCCGGTCCCCTTCGGGGCCTGGGCCGCGACCTGCCTCACGGACGTCGACCCGGCGCGCCTGGCGGCGGCCCTCGACCGCGGCCTCGCCGGCCTCCAGCTCCCGGCGACGGCCGTAGGGAGCGCGGCGGGCCTGCGCGCGGTGGCCCCGCTGCTGGACGTGCTGGTGGAGCGGAACCTCCCGCTCTTCGTCCACCCCGGCCCCGCCGGAGGACCCGACAGCGGACCCGGCGAAGGACCCGCCGACGGACCCGCCGACGGACCTGACAGCGGACCCGGCGGACCCTGCGGATCCGGCGGCGGACCCGGCGGCGGATCGGAGCGCGGCTCCGGCGGTCCCGGCGACGCTCCCGGCTGGTGGCCCGCCGTCGTGCCGTACGTGCAGCAGATGCACGCCGCCTGGTTCGCGTTCGCCGCGTTCGGCCGTCCCCGGCACCCTCGGCTCCGGGTCTGCTTCGCCCTGCTGGCCGGCCTGGCGCCGCTGCACTCCGAGCGGCTGGCCCGGCGGGGCGGCGGGACCCGGGGGGTGGTGGACACCGGGATGTTCGTGGAGACCTCCTCCTACGGTCCGCGGGCCGTCGACGCGGTCGTCCGCGAACTCGGCGTCGACGTCGTGGTCAGCGGCTCCGACCTGCCCTACGCCACCGCCCCGGACCTCTCCCCCGCCCTCGGCGACGCCGCGTGGCACGCGGTCTCCGTCGCCAACCCCGCCCGTCTGCTCCACCGGAAGGAGTCCCGTCCATGAACCGCCCCCGGCTCCGCGCACGCCGGACACCCGCCGGAGGCCGGCCATGACCGCGACCGCGGTCCCGACCTCGGCCCTGGCCCCGACGGCCGTCCCAGAAGCCCCGGCCCCGGCCTCGGCGGCCGTCCCAGAGGCCCCGGCCGAGTCCGCGGCGGGGGACTTCGCGAGCCTGCCCGCCCGCGACCTCGACCGGCGCGAGCTGCGCGGCCTGGTCGACGGGCTGGCCGCCGAGCCGTCCCGGTGGGAGGAGCACGTGCTCTTCCCGGAGGAGGGCGGGCGGCACTACGCCTCCCTCTACCGGGACTCCCACGTGGACGTCTGGCTGCTGTGCTGGCGGCCCGAGGACGACACCGGCTGGCACGACCACGACGTCTCCTCCGGAGCCGTCCGGGTGGTGGCCGGGGCGCTCCGGGAGTGCAACCCCCGTATCGGCGGCGAGCACCTGGAGACCGTCGTCCCGGCGGGCGAGTCGTTCTCCTTCGGCCCGGACCACATCCACCGGCTGACCGGCGCGGTGCACGGCACCGTGTCGATCCACGCCTACTCGCCGCCGCTGTGGCGGCTGGGCCAGTACTCCATCAGCGACACAGGCGTGATGCGCCGCGTCTCGGTGAGCTACGCCGACGAGCTGCGCCCGCTGGACGACGTCGTCTGATCCCGCCCGGCGGCCCTCCGCGGAGGCTCCCGGGCCGGACGCGTCAGAGGACCCGCTCCCGGACGGCGCGGGCGATGCCCGGGTCGTCGGCGAAGACGCCGTCCAGACCGAGCCGGTAGAGCTTCTCCAGCCAGCCCATCACATCGCCGGTGGCGCGCGGGAAGGCCGGATTGGCCGGGTCGCCGAGCCGGAAGTCCACCGGGAGCTGGGAGTTCTCGTTCCGCACGGTCCAGGTGTGGACCTTCAGCCGGGCCCGGTGGGCGTCGCCGATCAGCGTGGTGGGCGCGAGCAGGCGGCCGTCGGGGCCGGTGGGGACGATCCGCCGGGTGTCCACGCCGATGCCGTCGGCGTACCGCGCGACCTCGCGCAGGCCCTCGGGGGTCACCATCGCGTCGTAGGTGCGCGGGTCCCCCGCCGCGGTCCAGTCGTACGGCGCGCCGCTCGCGCTGATCAGCTGGATCAGCGGGAGCCGGGTCTTCCTCCGCAGCTCGCGCAGGTTGGCCGTCTCGAAGGACTGGATGAAGACGGGGGAGCGCCGCCCGTCCCAGCCGTGCCTGCGGAGGGTCTCCAGCAGCGGCTCCTCCAGGGAGAGGCCGATGGAGTCGAAGTAGGTGGGGTGCTTGGTCTCGGGGTAGACGCCGACCCCGTGCTCACCGGCCAGCAGCAGGACCTCCTCGAAGGTCGGGATCTCCGCCAGCCCGTCGAAGACGGTGTTGCCCGGCCGCAGGTCGGGCACGCGCTCCACCGCCCGGAGGGTCCTCAGCTCGGCGAGCGTGAAGTCCTCGGTGAACCAGCCGGTGACCGGCCGCCCGTCGATGGTCTTCGTGGTACGGCGCGCCGCGAACTCCGGGTGGTCGGCCACGTCCGTGGTGCCGGAGATCTCGTTCTCGTGGCGGGCCACGAGGACGCCGTCCTTCGTGGAGACCAGGTCGGGCTCGATGTAGTCGGCGCCCAGCGCGATCGCGGCCTCGTAGGAGAGCAGGGTGTGCTCGGGACGGTGGGCGCTCGCGCCCCGGTGGCCGATGACGATGGGCTCGCCGCCGCGGCGCTCGGCGGCGGCGGGTTCGGGTCGGTGCAGCACAACGGTGACGGTACCGGTCGCGAGAACGGTCAGCGCCACCGCGAGGAGCCTACGGATCATGGGAGGACCGTAGGGACCCAGGGTGACCGGCGGGTGCCCGGGACACGACCGCCGCGCCACGGCCCGGTGTCGGGAACGTCACTCACCGCGGCCCGGAGCGGAACGCGGCCCGGCTCCCGGCTCCGCCCCGGGCCCGGCGTCCGACGTGGGCCCGGCGTCCGACGTGGGCCCGGCATCCGACGCGGGCCCGGCATCCGACGCGGGATCCGGCCCGGGGTCCCCGGTCCCGCGGGCCTCCCGTCCCGGCCGTCCCGCCGCCGGTGCCGGGCGTCCGGCGAGGAGTCCGGCGGCGAGCTGGAGCCCGCACGCGCCGAGCCCGGCCAGCAGCGGCACCGTCCAGCCGCCGGAGACCTCCCGGAGCAGGCCGATCAGGAACGGGCCGAGCGCCGCCAGGACGTACCCGGCCGACTGGGCGACGGCCGACAGCGCGGTCACCGCCGCCGGGTCCGGGGCCCGCAGGGTGATGATCAGCAGGGCCAGCGCGATCGCGGCGCCCTGACCGATGCCGAGCACGAGCATCCAGAGCCAGGGGACGGTGGCGGGGGCCGCCAGCACCCCGGCGTACCCGGCGGCGGTGAGCAGGGTCGCCGCCGTGACGTGCGGCACCTGCGAGCGCGCCCTCCCGGCGTGCACGGGCACCGCGAGCGTCACCGCCACCTGGACGAGGTTGGACAGGCTCAGCAGGTAGCCGGCCTGGTCGGCGGGGAGCCCCGCCTCCTGGAAGACCGTCGGCAGCCAGGCGAGCGTGATGTAGAAGGTCAGCGACTGCAGCCCCATGAACGCCGTGACGGCCCAGGTCACGGGGGCGCGCAGCAGCGCACGGAACGGCCTGGGCGCCGCCGGTCCGCCCGCCGGGCGGCGCAGCGCCTGGGGCAGCCAGAGTACGGCCGCCGCCACGGCGGGGAGCGCGGCCAGCGCGGTGGCCCCGCGCCAGCCGTACCCGGTGGCGTGTTCGAGCGGGACCGTCAGCCCGGAGGCCGCGGCGGCGCCGAGGACCAGGCCGGAGACGTAGACGCCGGTGAACGGGCCGACCCGCGCGGGGAAGTGCTGCTTGACGATGGCGGGCATCACCACGTTCATGACCGCGATGGCGGTGCCGGCCACGGCCGCGCCCGCGTACAGCGCGGGGACGCTCCCGGCGCTGCGCAGCAGCAGGCCTGCGGCCAGCACCAGCAGCCCGGCCAGCAGTGTGCGGTCCAGGCCGAACCGGCGGGCCAGCAGGGGGGCGAGCGGGGCGAGCACCCCCAGGCAGACCACCATCACCGTGGTGATCGCGCCGCCTCCGGCCGGGCTCAGCCCGAGATCCTCCATGATCTCGTCGAGCACCGGCGAGATCCCGGCCAGGGCGGGCCGGAGGTTGAACGAGGCGAGTACGAACCCGGCGACCAGCAGGAACCATGACAGGCGGACCCGGCGCTCGGACATCGCCCTACTTTCGCACACGCCCCCGGCCGCGCACGTCCCCGGCGGTGACCGGCGGGTCACGTGACACGCTGGAGGTACGCAAGCGGGAGGTGGGCGTCATGATGTCGGCAGGATCGGCGGGGTCACCGGGAACGGACGGGCTGTTTTCCGGGATGTTCGCGCGGGGCGGGGCCGCCGCCGAGGTGACGGACGCGGCCTGGCTGGCCGCGATGCTGGACGTGGAGGCGGCGCTGGCCCGCGCCCAGGCCGGGCTCGGCCTCGTCCCGCGCGAGGCCGCCGAGGCGGTCGGGGCCGCCTGCGACCCGGAGCTGTTCGACCTGGCCGAGATCGGGCGCAGGGCCGCGGACAGCGCCAACCCGGTGGTCCCGCTGGTCGCCGCGCTGCGCGAACAGGTCCGCGGGGACCTGCGCCGGTACGTGCACCACGGCGCCACCAGCCAGGACGTCAACGACACCGCCGCGATGCTGGTGGCCCGGCGCGCCCTCGCGCAGATCCTGGGCGACCTGCGCACCGCCGCCGACGCCTGCGCCCGCCTCGCCGGGGAGCACCGCGACACCGTCATGGCCGGGCGCACGGTCCTGCAGCAGGCCGTGCCGATCACCTTCGGGCTGAAGGCCGCCGGGTGGCTCACCGCGCTGCACCGCTCGCACGCCCGGCTGGCCGCGCTGCGCCTGCCCGTCCAGTACGGCGGCGCCGCGGGCACGCTCTCCGTCCTCGGGGGGCGCGGCCACGAGGTGCCGCCCCGGCTCGCGGCCGAGCTGGAGCTGGCCGCCCCGATCCTGCCCTGGCACACCGACCGGACCCCGGTCGCCGAACTGGCCTGCGCGCTGGGCGTCACCGCCGGCGTCCTGGGCAAGATCGCGACCGATGTGAAGCTGCTGGCCCAGACCGAGGTGGCCGAGGCCGCCGAGCCCTCGGCCCCGGGCCGGGGCGGTTCCAGCGCGATGCCGCACAAGCGCAACCCGGTGGGCGCGGTCTCCGTGCTCGCCTGCGTCCAGCGGGTCCCCGGGCTCGTGGCCTCGGTGCTGGCCGGCATGCTCGCCGAACACGAGCGCGCCGCCGGGCCCTGGCAGGCCGAGTGGGAGACCGCGGGCGAGCTGCTCCGGCTGACCGGGAGCGCCGCCTCCTGGCTCGGCGAACTCCTGGAGGGCCTGACCGTGGACGCCGCCCGGATGCGCGCCAACCTCGACCTGACCCGGGGCCTGCCGATGGCCGAGAACGTCGTCGTCCGGCTCGGCGGCACGCTGCAGGCCCGCTCGGCGGTGGACGCCGCCTGCGCACGCGCCGTCGAGGAGGGCCTGTCCCTACGGGAGGCGCTGCTCGCCGGGCCCGGGACGGACCTGTCGCCGGAGGACCTCGACACCGCCCTCGACCCGGCGCGCGCCCTGGGCTCGGCCGGCGCCTTCGTCGACCGCGCGCTGGAGCACAGCAGGGAGGACACGTGACGGACGGGTGGAGCGCAGGGGACGCCGCCCGCCGCGCCGTACCGGGCCGGGAGCGCGTGGAACGGACCGCGGCGGGCCCGGAGTCCGGCCGGGACGGCGGCAGGTGGGGTCCCGGGACCGGAACTCGGTGACGATGTTGTCCGCGAGCGCGGCCTGGTCCATGATCGGAACGTGACAGAGGGCATCCGGGGCCGGCCCACGATGAAGGACGTCGCGGCGGCGGCCGGGGTGGCGCTCAAGACGGTCTCCCGGTTCGTCAACGCGGAGCCCGGGGTCAGCCCCGCCACCGCCGAGAGGGTCGCCGCGGCCATCGAACGGCTCGGCTACCGGCGCAACGAGAGCGCCCGGGTGCTCCGCCGCGGCCGGACCGCGACCATCGGGCTGGTGATCGAGGACGTCGCCGACCCGTTCTACTCGGAGATCGGCCGGGCGGTCGAGGACGTCGCGCTCCGCCACGGCTCGCTGGTGTTCAGCGGCTCCTCCGGGGAGGATCCGCGGCGCGAGCGGGAGCTCGTGCTCGCCTTCTGCGCACGGCGGGTGGACGGGCTGGTCATCGTGCCCGCCGGGACCGACCACGACTACCTGCTGCCCGAGCTCGACGCGGGCGTCGCCGCCGTCTTCGCCGACCGTCCCGGAGGGCTGGACGCGGACACCGTGCTCTCCGACAACGCCGGCGGCGCGCACGCCGGGGTGACCCACCTGATCCGCCACGGCCACCGCCGGATCGCCTTCCTCGGCGACCGCACCGCCATCTTCACCGCCGCCGAACGCCTGCGCGGCTACCGCCGGGCGCTCTCCGACGCGGGTCTGCCCGCCGACGGGACGCTGATCGCGACGGGTCCGCCGGAGCGGGCCGGGGCCGCGCTGGACCGGATGCTCGCCGAGCCGGACCCGCCCACGGCCGTGTTCGTCGGCAACGGCCGGATCACCGTGGCGCTGCTGCGCTCCGGCCACCGCCCGCCCCTGGTCGGCTTCGACGACTTCGAGCTGGCCGACCTGCTGACGCCGGGGGTGAGCGTGGTCGCCCAGGACCCCGCCGGTCTCGGCCGGACGGCCGCCGAGCTGCTCTTCCGCCGCCTGTCCGGCGAGACCGGTCCCGCCCGGCGGATCGAACTGGCGACCCGGCTCGTCCCCCGCGGGTCGGGTGAGCTGCGGCCCTGACCCCGGGGTCGGAGCCCGCCACGGGGAGGGAGCCCCCGCTCGCGGGAAGGCCGCGCCGCGTCCCGATCAGGACCGCCGGTCCGGGCCGGAGCCGGGCTGCGCCACGCGGGCGAGCATCGACTCGACCCGCGCCATGAACTCCTCGTGGCTGAACGGCTTCATCATGTAGTCGTCGACACCGGCCCGGAAGGCGGCCTCCACGTCCTCCTCCCCCACCCGGACCGTCAGCATCATCACCGCCACCCGGTCGCCGCCGGGCATCGCCCGCAGCCTGCGGCACACCTCGGGACCGGTCATCCCGGGCATCACCCAGTCCAGGATCACGGCGTCGGGCATCTCCCGGGCGGCGATCTCCAGCGCGGCCTGTCCGCTGGCGGCCATCACGACGTCGTGTCCGAACCGCTTGAGCACGAGACCCACCACGAACTGCACGTCCGGATCGTCGTCCACGACCAGAACCCCGGCCATCACCCCACCGTTCGAAGACTCTCGGGGTCCGCCCCGTTCCCGCGTCACCGGCCGGGCCCGCCCCTCCCGCGGACCCCGTCGTCCAACGGTCCTACCCAGCCCCCGCGGACGTTCCGTCCCCGGAGGCAAAAACTTGCCAAGGCCCGCGCAGAACCCCGGCCCGGCTGATCCGGGGCACCGGCCCCGGATCAGCCGAGCCGCTTGTAGTAGAAGCTGCAGTCCCGCAGGGAGCCGGCCGGGTCGGCGGCGTAGTCGGGGACGATGCCGTAGCGGGTCCAGCCGGCGGCGCCGTACAGGCGGTCCGCGTCGCTGCCGGTCTCGGTGTCCAGGAGCAGGAGGGTGGCTCCCGCCTCGGCGGCGGCCCGCTCGGCGGCGGCGAGCAGCCCGCGCCCCAGCCCGCGGCCCCGGGCGCGGGGGTGGACCATCAGTTTGACGACCTCGGCCCGGTGCCTGCCGTTGGCCTTGGCCTCGAAGGCGAGGCTGACCGTGCCGTCGACGCCTCCGGGCCCGCGGGAGACCCAGACGGCGAGGCCGCCGTCGGCCACGGCGGCCTCCCTGGCCCGCCACCAGGCCTCCGCCGCGTCCCGGCCGAGGGGGGCGAGGAAGCCCAGGGAGGCGCCGCCGGAGACGGTGTCGCAGAGGAGCCCGGCGAGTTCCTGCACGCTGTCGCGGAAGTCCTCGACCGACAGGCGGGTGATCGTGTACGGCATGCCGGCCTTCTGTCGGGTGCGGTGCGCGAAAGGGTCCGGAAGGACGCGGGAACGCGCAGGCGGTCCTCCGTAGGATATGAGACGAAGATCCAGCCCGTACCGGCCGGCACCCCCCGTACCGGCCGGCGCCCCCGTACCGGTCAGCGTCCGGGGCCGTCCGGGTGCAGGGACCTGCGCAGGGCCAGCGAGCAGGTGATCGTCGCGGTCCCGGCGAGGGTGACGGCCAGGTGGGGGGCCGTCCACTCGGCGGCGGCCCCCGCCAGCGCGGCGCCCACCGCCTGGCCGGTCATCGCGCCCGTGCCGAGCAGGCCGAAGGCCTGGCCCCGGACCGCTTCCGGGGTCACGTCCACGAACCGCCGCTGCAGCCCGAGCGCGTAGGAGCCGGCGGCCGCCGTGGCGAGCAGGACGAGCAGCGCGGTCCCGGCGAGTCCCGGCTGGAACGCGAACCCGAGCAGGGGCACGCCCCCCGCCACCGCGAGGGGCAGGGCCAGCCGCTCCCGCCCCTCCGGGGAGACGAACCGGCCGACGGCGAAGCTGCCGAGCGCCAGGCCCGCGGACGCGGCGGTGAGCGCGATCCCGGCCGTGCCGCCCAGGTAGGGGACGAGCACGGCCTCGGCTCCCGTCACGAAGGAGACCGGGAGCCACTGCGCCAGCAGCAGCCCGCGCACCCGCGCGTCGGTCAGCAGGGCCCGGTTGACCCGCAGCGTCTCCCGTACGGCGCCGCCCTCGCCCCTGCCCCGGCCGGGCAGGTCCGGCAGCCCGGCCCGCAGGACGACCGCGGCGAGAGCGGAGAGCCCCGCGGTGACCAGCAGGGCCCCCTCCGATCCGGTGGCGGCGAGCAGGCCGCCGCCCAGGGCCAGCCCGCCGACCTGGGCCCCGGCCGCCGTCACGCCCAGCACCGATCTGGCGAGCACGAACGCGTCCCCCGCCAGCAGGTCGGGCAGGAGCGCGGTGCGGGCCGCCCCGAAGACCGGGGAGAGCACGCCGGTGGCCAGCACCAGCGCGAGCATCGCCCAGACGGGCATCCCGGCGAGAGCCAGCAGCAGGCAGGTCGCGACCCTGACCAGTTCCCCGGCGACCATCAGCGGGCGCGGCCGGACCCGGTCGGCAAGCGAGATCAGGAAGGTGCCGCCCACGACGTAGGGCAGGAAACCGAGCATGTACGCCGCCGCCGACAGGCCCGCGGAGCCGGTCCGCGCGTGCACCAGCGCCGCCAGGGCCAGCATCTTGACCTGGTCCCCGGCGACCAGGAGCGCGAAGCTCCCGAACAGCACCCGGAATCCGTCCGCGGCGAAGACGTCGCCGTAGGTCGCGCCGCGTTCCCGTGTGGTCGTCATGCACCGATGCTCGGAGGAGGGCCGCAGGAAGACTAATCTTTCGGATATCCCCGAAAGGCCGGTCGCGGGGACGGCAGGAGGCGCCCGTGGTCTACCGGATCGAGGTCAGCTCCGCGGATCTGGTGGCGAGCCGGTTCGCGATCTCCCCGCTCATCACGACCAAGCAGGCGCTCTGGGTCCTGTCCGGGAAGAAGGAGGCCGGGCCGTGGCGGGCCTGGACCGACCGGATGCGGGAGCCGTACGGCCGGCTGCTGGCCACCGAGCCGGGGCTGGGGCCGATGACCGTGCTCTTCCGCGACCACGCCTACAACGCCGACTTCCCCGCGCCCCCGCCGGCCGGCGTGAACACGCCGATCGAGGAGGAGCTCGCGGTCGTGCGCGCCACGCCCGTCGCCCAGGCGCACGAGGAGATCGCCCGCAACCTGGAGGGCATGGCGCGCCCGCCGGAGGAGATCGCCCGGGTGCTGTTCTCCCCGGACGTGGTGGCGCTGTTCGCCGACGCGCTCCAGCGGGCCTGGGAGGAGATCGTCGCCCCCGCCTGGCCGCGCTTCCATGCGATCCTGGAGCGGGACGTGGTCCAGCGGGCGGGCCGCCTGGCGACGTACGGCTGGGCGGCGGCCCTCGACGACCTGGCACCGAAGGCGCGCTGGCTGCCGGACGGCGTCATCGAGGTCCACTCCGGCCCCGGCACCAGCACCGGCCCCGGCCGCGGCCCCGGCACCGGCCGCGGCCCCGGCACCGGTCTTGGCTCCGACTCCGGTCTTGGCACCGGCACCGGCTCCGGCTCCGGTCCTGGCTCCGGTCCTGGCTCCGACGAGACGTTCCGGCTGGACGGCCGGGGCGTGCTCTTCCTGCCGTCGGTCTTCCCCCTCGGGATCGGCTCCTACTTCGAGCACGACTGGCCGTACGCGCTCTCCTACCCGGCGCGCGGCACCGGCGTCCCGCCCGAACCCGGTGGCGGCGCGGCCGGTCTGGCCGGGCTGATCGGCCGGACCAGGACCCGCATCCTGCTGGAGCTGGCCGTACCGGCGACCACCAGCCGGCTCGCCACCCTGCTCGGCCTGGGTCTGGGCACCGTCGGCGGTCACCTGGCGGCGTTGCGCGGGGCAGGCCTGGTCGCCCGGGCCCGCACCGGCCGCAGCGTGCTCTACCACCGGACCGCGCTCGGCGACGCACTGGCCGGTCCGCCGGAGACCGGCCCGCCGTCGGCGGATGGAGGCCGGTGACGATCGTACTCCGCCCCCGCGGATCCGCAGCGTCAGAGCACATCGGCGCAGGTGTCCCATGCTGGACAGCCCCGGGCCATGGCGACCTCCGGTGAGGCGATTCAGACTGCCAGCGTGACTCCTCCGCTCCCTGAAGGGAGCGGCTTCTCGCTAAGCCGCTTCCGCAGCCTCACGAAGGGCAAGCCCTGCCCTGAGGATGTTGACCGCCGCGTTCACGTCGGCGTGCGCTTCATGCCCACACGCCGTACACCGGAACGCGGCCTGGGTGAGGCGGTTCTCCTTCACGCAGTGCCCGCAGCGCAAGCACGTGCGGGAGGTGTTGCGGGGCTCGACCGCGATCAGCTCGCGACCGGCGCTTTCAGCCTTGTACGCGAGGACCGTCAGGAACACCCCCCAACCCGCATCCAGGATCGAACGGTTCAGCCCGGACTTGGCGGTGACGTTCCGGCCGGGCCGCTCGATCGTGCCGGACGCCGAGCGGGTCATGTTCGCGATCCTCAGGTCCTCGTGCACGATCACGTCGTAGGCGGCCACCAGAGCGAGCGCGGCCTTGTGGGCGTGGTCGAGGCGCTGCCGCCGCACCATGGCGTGCAGCGCCGCGACCCGGGCGACCGCTTTGCGCCGACGCTTGGAGCCCCGCTTCTTGCGGGCGAGGTCGCGCTGGGCGTCCGCGAGGCGGTCGGCGGTGGCGGCGAGGTGGCGCGGGTTCGCCAGGTGCTCATCGTCGCTCGTGGTGACCAGGGAGGCGACGCCCAGGTCGATCCCGGCGGCGGCGCCCGTGGCGGGCAGGGGCTGGGCGGGCACGTCGTCACACGACAGGATCACGTACCAGCGGTTGCCTTCCCGCTTCACGCTGATCGTCTTGACCCGGCCCTTCACGGGCCGGTGCCGGTGGACCCGCACGTGCCCGATGCCCTGCAGCCGCACGAACGCGGCGGTCGGGTGCTGCGGTTGGGAGTCCCACCGGCAGCCGTCGCCGTCCTTGGGCCAGGTGACGGTGCCGAACCGGCCCCGCCCCTTGAACCGGGGAAAACCCGGCGTGCGCCCGGCCTTGACCCGGTCGAAGAACGCGGCGAACGCCTTGTCCAGGCGGCGCAGGGTGGCCTGCTGGCAGGAGAACGACCAGCGGCCCTGCCCGCCGGGGTCGTCGGCGCGGATGTGTTTGAGATCGGCCGACTGGTCGCCGTAGCGGATGCTCACGCCCGCTTTGGCGTAGGCGGTGCGGCGGTGTTCCAGGGCGGCGTTGTAGAGCTGCCGGTGGTCCTCCAGGCACGCCGCGAGCGCCGCCGCCTGTCGGGTGGTGGGGCGCAGCAGGAACGTGTACGACCTGCGCACACCCACCTCCCCTCACGTTCGGTAACGGTAACACCACGACATCGGCGAGCGCCGGCAAAACCGGGAAGGACATCCATGATGCGCGGACCTGACAGGTCAGGGCACGCTCGGGCCTCGGCGGCCCTCCCGCTCCCGATTCCCCCCTCGCCTGAAGGCGACGCTCCCCTCGGGAGGATCTGATGGCGGACACCTCTCCGGACCCTGTCCCAGAACCCCGCAACGGGGAACCCGGCGGCCCGGAGTCCCGCAGCGCGGAACCCCGCGCCCCCGGACCGAACACCGCGGAGCCCCCCGCCCCCGGCCCTCACGTTCCCGGCACCGACTCCCGCGCTCCCGACACCGGCACCGGCACCGGCACCGGCGGGCCCGATGTCCCGGAGCTCGGCGAGATCAACCTCACCGACTGGTACGCGCACGCGGACAAGCTGGTCGGCGTCGGGTTCCTGACCGTCGCCCGGCGGCTGCCCGCCCTGGTGGCCCAGGCCGTACGGCTGGCCTGGCTGGCCAGTCCCCGCGACACCGCCACCACGATCTCGCTGAGCCTGCTGAGCGGCGTCTTCACCGCGTTCGGCCTGCTCGCCACGACCGGGGTGCTGACCGCCCTGTTCGAGGCCGGTCCCACCCCTGAGCGGGTCAGGGCGGCCCTGCCCAGCCTGGTCCTGGTGGGCGTGGCCGCCACGTTGCGCACGCTCACCCAGGCGGGCGCGGGCTGGGCACAGTCCCGGCTGGACCCGCAGGTCAGCCGGATCGCCGAGGAGCGTCTCTACGGGCTGACCAGCCGGGTCGGCCTGGCCGCCTTCGACGACCCCGACTTCCACGACGCGCTGCAGCGCGCCAGGGCGCGGGGCGTGTCCATGGCCGACGTGGTGGTCGGCACGGCCATCGACGTGCTGACCGCGGCGATCGGCATCGTCGCGGCCGCGGGCGTGCTCGGCGTCCTGCACCCCGTGCTGCTGCCGCTGCTGGTGCTCGCGGTGCTGCCGGACGCCTGGGCGGCCGTCCGGGCGGCCCGCATGCGCTACACCACCATGTACCGGCTGATCCCCGCCGCCCGGCGCAAGTGGATCACCGCCCAACTCCTGGCGGACCGCGAGCCGGCCGCCGAGGTGCGCTCGTTCACCATGCGCGGCTTCCTGATGCGGATGTACGACGCGGTCTCCCGCGCGGAGCAGGCCGTCCTGCTGGACCTGGCACGGCGGCAGACGTTCACGCGGGTGCTCGGCGAGGGGCTGAGCGGCGTGGGCACCGCCCTGGTCTACGTCGCCCTCGGCCTGCTGCTGGCCGCCGGAGCGGTCCCGCTGGCCGTGGCGGGCACCGCCGTGCTGGCGATCCGTTCCGGGCAGACCTACCTCGCGAACCTGATGTACGCCACCAACCGGCTGTACGAGGAGGGTCTCTACTTCACCGACTTCCTCGAGTTCTGCGCCGACGCCGAGGCCCGGCTGACCTCCGGGCGCTCCGGCCCGGTCCCGGAGGGGTTCGAGCGCATCACCGCCGAGGACGTCGTCTTCACCTACCCGGGCTCGGACTCCCCCGCCCTGCAGGGGGTCTCGGTCCATCTCGACCGGGGCGAGGTGGTCGCGCTCGTGGGCGAGAACGGCTCCGGCAAGACCACCCTGGCGAAGATCCTGTCCGGTCTCTACGAGCCCGACGGCGGACGCGTCCGCTGGGACGGCACCGACCTGTCCGAGGTGGACCCCGACCGGCTCCGGCGGCACATCGCGGTCATCGCCCAGGACCACACCCGCTGGCCGCTGACCGCCCGCCAGAACATCACCATGGGCACGGACAAGGGGGAGCCCGCGCTGGTCGCGGCGGCCGAGGTGGCCGGGGCCGACCAGGTCGTGGCGGACCTGCCGCACGGCTACGACACGCTGCTGGACCGGCGCTTCAAGGACGGTCAGGAGTTGTCGGGCGGGCAGTGGCAGCGGATCGCGGTCGCCCGGGGCTTCCACCGGGACGCTCCCCTGCTGATCTGCGACGAGCCCACCGCCGCCCTCGACGCCCGGGCCGAGCACGCGCTCTTCGAACGCGTCCGCGAGCACGCCGGCGGCCGTACCGTCCTGCTGATCACCCACCGGCTGGCCAGCGTCCGCTACGCCGACCGGATCTACGTCCTCGACCACGGCAAGGTCACCGAGGAGGGCACCCACACCGAGCTGATGGAGCTCGGCGGCCTCTACGCCGAGCTGTACGGCCTGCAGGCCCGCGCCTATTCCCCCTGACCGGCTCCCGCCGCCCCTCCTGGCCGGTTCCCGCTCCCTCGGGCCGGCGGATCAGCGGATCAGCGGATCGGCATCCGGGCCATCGGTCGGACCGGCACGAGCAGGACCGATGCGGGCCGCCGGGCTCATCCCAGGACCGCCCGCATGATCGCCCTCGCGACGGGCGCGGCCACCCGGCCGCCGGAGCCGCCTCCCTCGACGACGACTCCCACGGCCACCCGGGGGGAGTCCGCCGGGGCGAAGCCCGTGAAGACGGCGTGGTCCCGGCCGCCGTTCTCGGCCGTCCCGGTCTTGGCCGCCACCCCGACGCCCGGGAGGGCCGCGGCGCGGCCGGTGCCGCCCCGCCGGGTGACGCCGGTCATCATGGCGGTGAGCCGCCGGGCGTCGCGGGAGCTCAGCGCGCGGCGGTAGCGGGACGGCTCCGCCTCGCCGATCACCGTTCCGTCACCGAGTCGTACCTCCCGCACCAGATGGGGGCGCATGAGCGAGCCGTCGCCCGCGACCGCCGCCGAGAGCATCGCGAGCACGAGCGGGGTGGCGCGGTCGTCGAACTGGCCCAGCGCGGACATCGCGGTCTGCGCCCGGTCCATCCCGGCCGGGTAGACGCTCCGGGCCACGGGCATGGGCACCGCGAGACCGCCGTCGTTGAACCCGAACGCCTCGGCCCGCTCGCGCAGCGCGTCCTGGCCGAGACCGATGCCGATCATCGCGAACGGGGTGTTGCAGGAGATCTTGAACGCGTAGGCCAGGGACGGGAGACCGTCGCCGCAGGCCGTACCGCGGAAGTTGCGCAGGCGGACGGAGGCGCCGGGGAGCCGGAACGCGGCGGGCGCGGCGACGCGCGTGCCCGGCCGGTAGTCGCCCGAGGCGAGCGCGGCGGCGGTGGTGACGATCTTGAAGACGGATCCGGGCGGGTAGGTCTGCCGGATCGCCCGGTTCAGCAGCGGGCGGCCCGGGTCGGCCTGCAGCCGCCGGTCGGTCCGGTCGAGTTCGGCGACGTCGGGGGTGGTGTAGAGGTTCGGGTCGTAGGACGGGTAGGAGGCCATGGCCAGGATCTCGCCGGTGGCCGGGTCGATCGCGACGGCGGCCCCGGGCCGGCCGGTGGCGCGCAGTCCCGCATAGGCGGCCCGCTGCGCCCGCCCGTCGATCGTGAGCACGACCGCCGCACCCGCCGCCGCCGTCCCGTCCACGATCGCGCGGACCCTCACCCGGGGGTCGGTCCCGGCGAGCACCGCGTCCTCGGCCTGCTCGATCCCGGTGGCGGCGTAGAACGACAGGTGCCCGGTGACCGGCGCGTGGACGGGCCCTTCGGGGTAGAACCGCCGGTACCGGTGGCGGTCTCCGTCCCGGGGGTCCCGGCGGCTGGCCGCGACGACGGTGCCGTCGCGCAACCGGATCTCCCCCCGGGGGCGGTCGAACCGGGCGGTCAGGGCCCGCTGGTTGTGCGGGTCCTCCCGCAGCCCGGCGGCGTCGAACACCTGGATCCAGGTCGCCTTCCCGAGCACCGCGAACAGCATCGCCCCGCACGCCACGGCGACGTGCCTCAGCGGGATGTCGATCCGTCGCGCGCGCGGTGCGGCCATGGGCCCCCTCCCCGAGGTCCGGCTTCCGGTCTAACAGCCGACCCGGAAAGGGCCCCCCGCCGCACGGCAAAAGCCCCGTACGGCCCGCGTCACGACCGTTGGCGGCCCGCCCTCAGGTGCGCCCCGCCGTACCCCCAAGGGGCCCGCGCCCGGGCTCCGCCCGCCGTACCGCGACGGGCGCGCGTCACGACAGCCCGCGGCCCGCCCCGACGACCCCGCGGTAGTAACCGATCTTGTTCCGGATCGCGGTCTGCTTCTCCCGCAGGTTGGCCACCTGTGCCTCCACCCGGCGGTCGTGCGCCTCCAGCAGCGCGATCCGGTCGCGGATCGTGTGCTCACCCTGCCTGGTCAGCTCTGCGAAGCGGAGCATCTCCGCGATCGGCATGCCGGTGTCCCGCAGGCACCTGATCATGCCCAGCCAGCCGATGTCCTCCTGGGTGAAGCGACGCTGACCGGCGGCGTTGCGGCCGATCGGCTCCAGCAGCCCGATCCGCTCGTAGTAACGCAGGGTGTCGAGGCTGAACCCGGTCTCCTCGGCCACCTGTCCCGGGGTGTACACGCTCATGCCCGAAAGCATGGCACCTGGAGCGGGCTCCAGGTCAAGCTCCCCTGCCGCCGCCGAAACGGCTTGAGCGGGCTCCAGATCAAGTTCGCCGGCCGCCGCCGAAACGGCTTGACATGGAGTGCGCTCCAGCTCGCACGCTGGGCCGTATGACGCACATCCCCCTTGCACTGGGCACCATCCCGTTCGGCACCGCCGTCGACGACGGCACGGCTTTCGCGATCATGGACCGCTTCGCCGAGGCGGGCGGCGCGCTGCTGGACACCTCCAACAACTATCCCTTCTGGTTCGACGGGGCGACCGGCGACGAGAGCGAGCTGGCCATCGGCCGCTGGCTGGCCTCGCGGAAGAACCGCGACCGGGTCGTCATCAGCACCAAGTGCGGCGCCCGGCCGACCGTCCCCGGCGACCGCACGCTCGGCTCCGCCGAGGGCCTGTCGGCGCGGGCCGTCGAGACCGCGATCGAGGGCAGCCTGCGCAGGCTGGGGACCGACCGCGTGGACGTCTACTGGGCGCACATCGAGGACCGGTCGGTCCCGCTGGCCGAGACCCTCGGCGCCTTCGACGAGCTGGTCCGGGCGGGCAAGGTACGGGAGACCGGGGCCAGCAACATCCCCGCCTGGCGGTTCGAGCGCGCCCGGAACGTCGCCCGGGAGAACGGCTGGACGGCCTACTCCCACCTGCAGCTGCGCCACTCCTACGTCCGGCCCCGGCCCGGAGCCCCGCTCCAGTCCTCCGGGCACACGGTGGTCAACGACGACACCCTCGACTACCTGCGCGAGGAGCCCGGCATCACCCTGTGGGCGTACAGCACGCTGATGAGCGGCGGGTACACCCGCACCGACCGCCCCTTCGACCCGGCCTTCGACCACCCCGGCACCACCCGGCGCCTGGCCGTGCTGCACGAGGTCGCGGCCGAGCTGGGCGCCACCGTGAACCAGGTGGTCCTGGCCTGGCTGATCGGCGGCTCCCCCGCCGCCGTCCCGATCGTCGGCGCGAGCACCGTCGAGCAGCTCGACGAGGCGCTCGGCGCGCTGGACGTCAAGCTCGACGACGAGCTCCGCGCCCGGCTGGACGCCGTCTCCTGACGGGATCTCCTGGCCGGGCCCCGGAGCGGCGCCCGGCCGGGTCCGGAAGGCCGCGCCTGGCCGGAACCCGGAAGAGGGCTCAGCCGGGCCGGGCGCGGCCGAGCCCGGAAGGCCGCACGCCCCGGCGGGACGCTACGGCAGGCGGGCGGCGAGGTAGCGGCGGACCATGAGCTTGCACTCGTCGATCAGCTCGGGGTCGCCCTCCGGACTGGTCCTGAAGGCGAGCTTGAGCACGGCGTCCGCCGCCTCCACCGCGACGACCAGCGCCCGGTCCAGCTCCGCCCCCGCCGGGGCGCCGAGCACCTCGATGGTGATCCCCCGGAGGCGGTCGGCCACGACGACGTTGTTCTCCAGCGCGGTGTCGAGCATGCGCTCGGTCCCCCGCAGCGCCGGGCCGCCCGGTGCGTACAGCACCTCGCCGAAGTCCACGACGCCGAAGCCGGGGGTGGAGCGCTTCATGGCGACGAACTCGTCGATCGCCAGGTCCACCATGCCGGTCCAGTCGGAGGGTCCGGCGTCGGCGAGCCGGGCGGTGATCCGGCCGAGGAACGCCTCCAGGTTGCGCACGGCGAGCGCGCGCACCAGTCCCTGCTTGTCGGAGAAGAACTGGTAGAAGGTGCCGATCGGCACCTCCGCGCGGCGCGCGACCTCCTTGGTGGTCAGCGCGTCGTAACCCACCTCGTCCAGCAGCCTGGCGCACTCGTCCAGCATGCGCTCGACCCGTTCCACGCTCCGCCGCTGGGCGGGGCGACGGCGCAGTGTTCCCCCGGAGACGTT
Organism: Planomonospora sp. ID91781; assembly: GCF_015711595.1. NCBI lineage: Bacteria > Bacillati > Actinomycetota > Actinomycetes > Streptosporangiales > Streptosporangiaceae > Planomonospora > Planomonospora sp. ID91781. The sequence continues at coordinate 344,448 of NZ_JABTEY010000003.1, forward strand.
CGTCATTACCTCATCATCCCCCATGGACCCCTCCCGCGAGCTAACATGAGCAGTACTCATACAACCGGGAGGTGAGGATGTTCCTCTGGGGTGCCGCCACCGCCGCCTACCAGATCGAGGGCGCAGTCTCCGCGGGCGGCCGGGGCCCTTCCGTCTGGGACACCTTCTCCCACGAGCCCGGCCGGGTCCGCGACGGCCACACCGGCGACACCGCCTGCGACCACTACCACCGCTGGCCCGAGGACGTCGGGCTCCTGGCCGGGCTGGGCGTGGACTCCTACCGCTTCTCCATCGCCTGGCCCCGGGTCCAGCCCGGCGGCAGCGGGCCGGCCAACCCCGCGGGACTCGACTTCTACGACCGGCTGACCGACGCCCTGCTCGCGGAGGGCATCGTCCCGGCCGCCACCCTGTTCCACTGGGACCTGCCCCAGTCCCTCCAGGACGCGGGCGGCTGGCTCTCCCGCGACACCGCCCACCGCTTCGCCGACTACACCGCCCTGGTGGCCGACCGGCTCGCCGACCGGATCCCGATGTGGATCACCCTGAACGAGCCCTTCGTCCACATGGCCTTCGGTTACGCCACCGGCGTGCACGCCCCCGGCCAGGTCCTGCTCACCGGGGCCCTGCCCGCCGCCCACCACCAGCTCCTCGGACACGGCCTGGCCACGGCCGCGCTCCGGGCGCGCGGCGCGGAGCGCGTGCTGATCACCAACAACTGCACCCCGGTCCGGCCCGCCTCGGCCGACCCCGCCGACCTGGCCGCCGCCGACGCCTACGACGTCCTGCACAACCGGCTGTTCAACGACCCGGTCCTGCTCGGGACCTACCCCGGCCTCGACGCGTACGGCGCGGCGCTCGACTGCGTCCGCGACGGCGACCTGGAGCTCATCTCCGCCCCGCTCGACGGGCTCGGCGTCAACTACTACAACCCCACCAGGATCGCCGCCCCCGACGCCGAGGCGGCCGCGCTCGGCCTGCCGTTCACCGACGCCGGAATCACCGGCCACCCCGTCACCGCCTTCGGCTGGCCCGTCGTCCCCGACGGCCTGCACGAGCTCCTGACCGGCCTGAAGGCGAGGTACGGCGACGCCCTGCCCCCGGTCTACATCACCGAGAACGGCTGCTCGCAGCCCGACGAGCCCGGCCCGGACGGCACGGTCGACGACCGGGAGCGGATCGCCTACCTCGACGGGCACATCGCGGCGATGGAGCGGGCCGCGGCCGAGGGGGTGGACGTCCGCGGCTACTACGTCTGGTCGCTGCTGGACAACTTCGAGTGGGCGGAGGGCTACCACCAGCGGTTCGGCCTGGTCCACGTCGACTTCGCCACCCAGCGGCGTACCCCCAAGGCCTCCTACCACTGGTTCCGGGAGCACATCACCCGCCAGCGGCCCTTCGGGCGCTGCCCCGGGTGACGGCGTCCTCATCCACGGTGATCAATCGATATCCAATCTTCGCAATCGGCGCCTTGAGCCCATTCCATGGCAACGGCATAGTGGGGCAGATCACAGCGCACCCCCGTCGCGGCCGCGATCCTCGGGGGGCCGACCGCTGCCCGCGGCCGCCCCGTGCAGGACCGCGCGGAATTGGACACGATGAATGAGCACCCCCCGGCCGATCCGCACGAAGATCCTCGCAATCCTCCTGATCCCGCTGGTCTCCCTGGTCGCCCTGTGGGGCTACAACGCCTACTCCACCGCCGCCCAGATCTCCGGCATCGCCCAGAGCCAGAGCCGGTGGCAGGAGGTCGGCGCCCCGGTCCAGCGGCTGGTCGGGGAGTTGCGCCGGGAGCGGCAGCTGTCCGCCGAGGCCGCCGGGCGCACCGGGGGCCGGGCGGTGCTCCAGGAGCAGCGGCGGGCCACCGACGGCGCGGCCACGCGCCTGCGTGAGCTGGTCGTCTCCATCGGCCTGCAGGACGCGACGGGCAGCGACACCGCCGACGCCGCCGCCACCGACGGCATGCGCTCCCTGCTGGGGGCCCTCGACGGGCTCGGCACGCTGCGCTCCTCCGCCGACGGGGGGCAGGCCTCCCCGCTCCAGGTGACCGAGGGCTACAACAACCTCGTCGGTCTCGCCCAGCGGCAGTTCAACACCGCCGAGACGCTCACCGACGTGCCGTCCTACCGCATCATCCGCGGTCTCTCGTCCTACTCCGGCGCCCCCGAGTACCTCGCCCGCCAGCGCGCCGTCCTCACCGTCGCCCTGGCGCGCGGCGAGATGACCCCGGCCGAGCACACCGCCTTCGTCGCGGCGATGACCGGCCGCAGGCTGGTGCTCGCCAACGCCGAGCGCGACATGGGTCCCGAGCTGCGGGCGATGCACCGGGAGCTCGCCGCCGGCACCGCCTACCGGCGCTTCCAGACGGCCGAGGACGAGATCGCCGCCTGGGCCGGGAGCGGGGCGCCGCCGGTGGACGGCGCGGTGTGGAACCGGGACTCCGAGTCCGTCCTCGCCGCCTTCGACTCCAACGTGCAGCGGGAGCTGGCCCGCGCCGGGGCCAAGGGGGACGTGCTCAAGTCCGCGGCGCTGTGGCGGATCGGACTGGTCCTGGGCCTGGGCCTGCTCGCCGTCATCGCCTCGATCGTGCTCTCCTACCGGTTCGGCCGCTCCCTCGTCGACGAGCTGACCCGGCTGCGGGCCTCGGCCGCGGAACTGGCCGAGGAGCGGCTGCCCCGGCTGGTCGAACGGCTGCGCAAGGGCGAGGACGTCGACCCGGCGGCCGAGGCCCCCGAGCTGGCGCCCTCGCAGACCGCCGAGGTGGACGGCGTCGTGCGCGCCTTCTCGGCCGTCCGGCGGACCGCCATGGAGGCCGCGGTCGGCCAGGCCGTGCTCCGCAAGGGCCTCGGCCAGGTCTTCCTCAACCTGGCCCGGCGCAACCAGGCCCTGCTCCACCGCCAGCTCGCGCTGCTGGACGCGATGGAGCGCCGGACCGAGGACCCCGAGACGCTGGAGGACCTGTTCAGGGTCGACCACCTGACCACCCGCATGCGCCGCCACGCGGAGAACCTGATCGTGCTGTCCGACGCGGCGCCCGCCCGCCGGTGGCGCGACCCGGTGCCCGTCTTCGACGTGGTGCGCAGCGCCGTACTGGAGGTCGAGGACTACACCCGCGTCACGGTGCTGCCGATGCCCGACGCGCCGCTGCTCATCGGCGGCGCGGTGACCGACGTGATCCACCTGGTCGCCGAGCTGGTCGAGAACGCCACCGCCTTCTCCCCGCCGGGCACCGCGATCCACGTCCGCGGCATGCCGGCGGCCAACGGCTTCTCGATCGAGGTCGAGGACCGCGGCCTGGGCCTGGGTCAGGTCTGCGTCGACACGCTCAACGGCCGGCTCGCCGACCCGCCGGAGTTCGACCCGGCCGACAGCGACCGGCTCGGCCTGTTCGTCGTCTCCCGGCTCGCGGCCCGGCACGGGATCAGGGTCGTGCTGCGGCCCTCCCCCTACGACGGCGCCACGGCGATCGTGCTGCTGCCCAACTCCGTCCTCGCCGCCCCCGGCCTGCCGTACGACGGGCCGTACGGCCAGCTCCCCGCCCGTACCGACCGCCTGGTCCGCGGCGACGGACCCCGCCGGGCGCTGAGCGCCGTACCGGACGCGGTCCCGGCCGCGGCGCCCGACGCGATCCCGGGGACGACCCCGGCCGCGGCGCCCGGCGCGATACGGGACACGGCACCGGCGGCGACGCCCGGCGCCGTACGGGACACGGCACCGGACCCGGCACCCCGGTCGCTCTTCACTCCGGTGGAGGCGCCGCCCCCGCAGACTCCGCAGGCCCCGCTCCTCCCGTCCCATCCCGTGGCGGAGACCGGGCCCGCTCTCCCCCCGCGGCTCCCCCCGCGGCGCGAACCGGTCCCCGGTGACCCCGACGACCTCGACGACCTCGACGACCTCGACGGGCTGCCCGTACGGGTACGGCAGGCCAGCCTGGCCCCCCAGCTGCGCCGGTCGCACCCGGCGCGGCAGCCCGACCTCCCCGCCGACAACCGATCGCCCGAGGAGATCCTCAACCGCATGTCGTCCATGCAGCGCGGCTGGCAGCAGGGCCGCAGTCAGGCCGAGCGGCACAGCGGGCCGTGGAACGGCCCGCGGAACGGAAAGGAGGGCCACCCCGATGGCCGACCCCAGATCTGAGCTCAGCTGGTTGCTGGACGACCTCACCCGGCGCGTCCCCGGGATCCGGCACGCCATCGTGCTGTCCTCCGACGGACTGGCCATGGGCGGGTCCCAGGGCCTGACCCGGGAGGACACCGAGCACCTGTCCGCCATCTCCGCGGGCAGCCACAGCCTCGCCCAGGGAGCGGGACGGCATTTCGGCCTCGGCGGCGTGCGGCAGACCATCATCGAACTGGAGGGCGGCTTCCTGTTCGTCACCGCGGCCGGGCAGGGCGCCCGGCTCGCCGTGCTCGCCGCGCAGGACGCCGACCTCGGCATGGTCACCTACGAGATGGCGCTGCTGGTCAAGCGCGTCGGCGACCACCTGTCCGCCCAGCCCAGGACCGCGGCTCCGGCGCCGGCCTGGAACGGCGCGCGGCGGTGACGGGAGACGACCCGGGCCCGCTGGTCCGGCTCTACGGGCTGACCGGCGGCCGGGCCCGCCCGGCGGGCGAGTCCTTCGACCTGGTGGCCATCGTCACGACCACGGCCGCGGCCACCGCCGTCGTCGCGGCCGCGGCCGCCGGCGCGCCCGTCGTCACGGCCGCCGGCGCGCCCGCCGAACCGTCCGGGCTGGTCCCCGAGCACCTCGCCGCGCTCGCGCTGTGCCGCCGGCCCGCCCCGGTGGCGGACGTCGCGGCGCACCTCCGCCTGCCGCTCAACGTCACCCGCGTGCTCCTGGGGGACCTGCGGCACCAGGGCCTGGTGACCATCGACCGGCCGCGGCCCGCGGCGCAGACGATCGACGAGAACATCTACAGGGAAGTGCTGCATGGACTACGCAGGCTCTGAGCCGGCGTCGGCCGCGGTCACCGATCCGGCGATGGCGATCAAGATCCTCATCGCGGGCGGCTTCGGCGTCGGCAAGACGACCATGGTCGGCACCATCAGCGAGATCCGGCCGCTGCACACCGAGGAGGTGCTGAGCGAGCGCGGCGTCGGCGTGGACGACGTCTCGGGCGTGGAGGCCAAGACCACCACGACCGTCGCGCTCGACTTCGGCCGCATCACCATCCGCGAGGGCCTCTGGCTCTACCTGTTCGGCACCCCCGGCCAGGACCGGTTCTGGTTCATGTGGGACGAGCTGGCCCAGGGCGCCCTCGGCGCCGTGGTGCTCGCCGACACCCGCCGACTGCAGGACTGCTTCCCCGCCGTGGACTACTTCGAGCAGCTGGGCCTGCCGTTCGTGGTCGCCGTCAACTGCTTCGACGGCGCCCGCCGCCACGACCCGGTCAAGGTACGGCGGGCGCTGGGCCTGGACGGGGTGGCGCCGATCCTGATGTGCGACGTGCGCGAACGCGACTCGGTCAAGGAGGTGCTGACCTCCCTGGTCACCTACTCGGTCGGCGGCGCCTTCCCCGGCGGCTGAATCGCCGGCGGGCAGGGCCGGCGGCACCCGCCGCCGGCCCTGCCCCGTCGGCCGGGGATCAGCCGCGTGTCCACTTCTGGTTGGGCGTGCCGGCGCAGTCCCACAGCTGGAGCCGGGCGCCGTTGGCGGAGTTGCGGTCCACCACGTCCACGCACCGGTTGGAGACCGGGTTGACCAGGTCGCCGGCCGCGTTGAGCCGGAACTGCTGGGCGGCGTTGCCCTTGCACGGGTGGAGCTGGATCGGCGTGCCGTTGGCGGTGCCGGCCCCCGCGGCGTCCATGCACATGCCCATCGCGCTCACCGTGCCGTCGCCGTTGACGGACCACTTCTGGGCGGCGCTGCCGTTGCAGTCGTACATCTGCAGCCGGACGCCGTCGGCGGCCTTTCCGCCGGGGATGTCGATGCAGCGGCCGTTCAGCTTCGACTTCAGGACGCTCCCGCTCCCGGGGGTCCCCGGGTTCCCGGGGTTCGCGGGCGCCTGGTCGGTCGCGGAGACGCGGACGTAGTCGACCAGCATGGTCTGCGGGAACGAGGTGCTCGCGTCGGGGCTACCCGGCCAGTTTCCGCCGACCGCCACGTTGAGGATCATGAAGAACGGGTGGTCGTAGACCCACTTGTTGCCGCGGATGCCGGACGGAGTGAGGCGGAAGTACTCCGCTCCGTCCAGATACCAGACGATGAGGTTGGGAGACCAGTCGACCCGGTAGGTGTGGAAGGCGTCGCCGAGCGGCGCGCCGATCGTGCGGCTCCCGCCGATACCGCCGCCGCCGGAGTAGCCGGGGCCGTGCACGGTGCCGTGGACCGTGTTCGGCGCCTTGCCGACGTTCTCCATGATGTCGATCTCACCGGTGTTCGGCCAGTCGTTGCCGCCGAGCATCCAGAACGCCGGCCAGATGCCCTGCCCCTTGGGGATCTTGATCCGGGCTTCGAACCGGCCGTAGGCCTGGCTGAACTTGCCCGCGGTCAGGATGCGGCCCGAGGTGTACTGGCAGGCCCCGTAGTGGCACTGGAGGTTGGACGGGTTCCCCTTGCGGGCGGTGATCGCGAGGTTGCCCTTGCCGTCGTGGTACACGTTCTGGGTCGAGTTGGTGTAGTACTGCAGCTCGTTGTTGCCCCAGCCGCCGCCCCCGATGTCGAACTTCCACTTGGAGGAGTCGACGGAGGTCCCGGCGGCGCCGTTGAACTCGTCGGACCAGGTCACGGGGCCGGCGGCGGCCTCGGCCCGGTCGCCGCCCGTGGCGGTGACCAGCGTGGTGGCCAGGGCGAGGACCGTGGTCAGGGCAGCGAGAAGTGATCGGCGTTTGCGCATGGGGGATGGTTCCGCTCTGTGGTCGTTGCCGGGCGCGGCCTGCCGGCCCGCCCGCCGTACGGAGGCGCCGTCGCGATGCGGCGCTGTCTGAGAAGACCGTTACGGCTGAAGTCACGAAGATGTAACCGCACGCCGGAACCACTGTCAATACGAAACTTTATTTAAGGTTTATTTATGGTTGACAAGCCTGGTGAAGCCGGTGCCGCGGCCGCCGGACGGGAACGGCGGCCGACTCAGGATCCCTCGCGCACCGGACGGGAACGGCGACCGGCTCAGGACCCCTCGTACAGGCGATCGAGACCGACGAGCTGCAGGTCGTCACGCCCCTGCGCGATCTCCTGCAGCCCGGGCACGAACCCGGCGGCGCTGAAGAGCAGGAGCCGCACGCCGGATCGGGCCCGGTCGTCCCGGCGGACGAGCAGCTCGCGGAGGCGCTCGAGACGTTCGAGGTGGCCCTGGCCGACGACGTCTCCGTACTTCGCCTCGCCGATCGCCAGGATGGCCTCCCTGCCGTCCTCGGTCCGGCCGAAGACGACGACGTCGAGCTCGTGGCCCGTCTTGGCCTCCGGGTCGGGCAGGACGCCGGAGGCGACGCGGGTGCGCAGGCCGCCGAGAGTCTCCGGACCGGCGTGCCAGCGCGTCCATACGCGGGCGAGATGCTCGAAGTGCGGACCGAGGACCTTGCTCCGGAAAGCCGCCTGCGACCGCTCCCATACCTGCTCGGCGTAGCCGGGACGCTCCAGGTCCGTCCACTCCGGCCGCATGATCGCGTGGTAGAAACCGAGAATGGGCTCGGTGATCCGGTACGCGGAGCGCTTGCCGTGGAAGGCGTCCGCCTCCCTGGCGATCATCCCGACGTCCTCCAGCACGGTCAGCGCGTGGCTGAGGTCGGTGGACTTGCGGCCGAGGTATCCGGCGATGCCGCCCCGGGTGTGGTTGCCGTCCGCGACCGCCGACAGGACGCCGTGGTACAGGGCCGTGTCCCGCAGCTCGGGTTCCTCGGCGAGGAGAAAGCGCGCCTCCCGGAACAGCGGACGGCCGGGATTCAGCACGTTCCGGACCACCCACGGGCCGAAATCATCGATGCCGCCGGGGACGTCACCCAGCGTGAACTCGCGCCGGTAGGCGGGGGTGCCGCCCACCACGGCGTTGACGAGCAGGGCCAGGGCGGGATCGGAGATGCCCCAGAAGTCCCGGGCCTGCCGGTAGTCCAGCGTGGGGACGACCAGTTCCAGGCTCGCCCGGCCTCTCAGCGGCGCGGTCCCCGCCAGCAGGGCCCCCATGAAGGACAGCGCCGAACCGCACAGCAGCAGCCGTACGGCACCGCCTTGACGCCGTCCCTGCGGGCCGAGAGCCCGCTGGATCAGCGAGGGCAGTTGCGGAGACGCCTTCACCAGGTAAGGGAACTCGTCGATGACCACGGGGGTCGGCCCGGAGCCGGCGACGGTCATGAGGGTCTCGACGGCTTCGTCCCAGCGCGCGAACCTGCGCGGGACCGGCTCGCCGAGATGGCGGGCGAGCGCCGCGCCGAACTGGTGCAGGGACTCGGCCTCGGTCGCCTCCGTCGCGGCGAAGTAGAAACCTCCCGCCGCGCGGCAGACCGCGTCCAGCAGGAACGTCTTGCCCTGTCGGCGCCGCCCGGACACCACGCCGAGCGTCGCCTCCTCTCCCGGGTAGCGGACGAACCGCGTCAGCTCCGACCACTCGTAGTCCCGGTCGAACATCTCCGCGGGCTTGTCCACGACCACCCTCCCCAATGATGAGGACGCTTATTATAGGCATTCTCCTTATAGCCGCTCAGCCGGATCGGCACAGGTCGGAACTCCATGCGCCACCGTCCACCGCCTTCCCGGAGTCCTCCTCGATCCCGGGCGCACAGGCCGGGCATCCGTCGGCATGGCCGCCGGAGGCGCGCAGCACCAGGACGGGCCGGAACCACCAGGCGACCACCAGCGCGGCTGATCAGCAACGGCTCGATCCAGCTCACCCCCGGTGCGGACACGGCCGACCGGACCGACGCCACGAGACCAAGCGGACCTGCGCCTTACGGCCACATCGATGGGATGACGAGCGCCGTCATATGTCGCATCCGTTCTTGATCACTATCTTGGTCCAGGCAGACTCGCACGAATCACCCGTGCCGTACAGGTGATCGCGATGACCTCAGCCTCGCGTTCGAGAGCGGGACGTACTTCCGGACCGGATCGCCCCGCGCTCCGGGCCGGCTCTTCCCCGGCGAATTTCATTCCGCATTACCGGATGCGAGTGGAATCATCATGCCCATGTTCCCCCTTCGGACGGTCGCGGCCGGATTCCTGATAGCCCTGTTCGCAATCCGCATCAACGGTTTCGACCTCCTCGTCGACGTCATTGGATGGCTGCTCGTCGTCCTCGGGCTCTCACGTATGGAGAAGTCGGTCGATCCCGTCTTCGGTAAGGCCCGGCTGAGCGCCGTCGCGGCATCGGCCCTCTCGCTCGCCGCACTCGTCGGTCTCACCGCGAACGTCGTCATGGGCCTGCTCTACATGCTCAGCGGCACGATCACGATATGGCTGACGGCGGAGGGGATAATCAGTCGGGCACAGGCCGTCGGTGATTCCTCCACGGCTTCGACCTTCAACGCCCTCCGCTGGGTCCTGCTCGCGGTGAACGTCACGGGAGTGGTGACCTTCTACACCGGTGCGCTTCCATCCGGAATCGCACTCATCACCGCGGTCGCCGGAGTGGTCGCGGTCATATGGTTCGTCGTCCGCCTCTACATGTCCGCTCGCCTGCCCTATCTCTCGCAGCCCTCCGCCCCCGCCGATGCGCGGGAGTGAGACTCCCCTCCCCCGGCACGACGGACGCGACCGCTGAACCCGCCCGGAAAGGGCCGCCTCATCGGCGTCCGGAAAACCGCCATCGTCATTCCGGATTCCGGCCGGTTGTCCGAGCCGCGCCTTTCCTGGATGATCCGTACGTCGAGTGGGATATCCCGAAGGGCGACGATGAAGGCATTGCCGGTTCTCCTGAGCATCGCCGCAGTGGGTGCGTTGGCCGCGGTCTTCCTGATATTGCGGAACCCGGCGGACGGCGGTACGGGCGAGCGCATGGCCTCGGGTTCCACCGTCGTGCCCTCGGCCTCCTCCGCGGCCCGGAAGAGCGTGCTGCTGGACGTCGAGGGTGCCGTCATCGAGGAGTTCTCCGGCGACTGCGCGGGCAGCGGACATCCCTACCTCTGCCGGCAGGTCAGAGAGCGGCTTCTCGCCGAGGACCCGCGGCTGCTCACCCGCGACGGCCTGACGATCCGGACGACGATCGACCGGCGGCTCCAGCAGGCGGCGCAGCGGGCCATCGACGCCCACGTCCACCGCGACGACCCGCAGGTCGCCACCCAGATCATGATCGTTCCCGGCGAAGGCGCCATCAGGGCCATGGCCACCAGCCGCGGGACCGCCGACGGACCGGCCTTCCAGCAGGGCACGACGGCGATGCCCTACACCCTCGCCGCCGCACTCTCCGCCGGTCTGCGGTACGACGACGGCTTCCCCGTCTCGGACCAGTACCGCGCTCAGGACCACGGGACGTTCAGGAACTGCGCGGGCCAGACCGTCGGCGAACCGGCCTTCGCCATCTTCAACCTGAAGAAGGACGGGGACCGGTTCGTCACCCTGCGATCGGGCACCCGGGACGCGGTGAACACCTTCTACATGCGCCTGGAGGAGAAGGTCGGTCTGTGCGAGACCGTCAGGACGGCCGAGCGGCTCGGACTCAGGCGCGCCGACGGAGCGCCGCTCCGGGAACTGGAGACGTTCACGCTGGGCGTCGACGAGGTCGACCCCGTCTCGGTGGCCAACTCCTACGCCAGCCTCGCCGCCCGCGGCCGTTTCTGCGAGCCGACGGTGATCACGGAGATCCGCGACGACTCCGGTGCCCTGCGCTCCTTCCCCCCGCGCTGCCGGCAGGTCCTGGACCCTGAGGTCGCCGACGCGGTCACCGGACTGCTGTCGGAGGCCCTGGAGAGGAGCACGCTCCGGGGCCTCGGCCGCGAGGCGGCGGGCATGCCCGGCACGACCGACGCCTTCACCGCCGCCTGGTACGCCGGTTACACCCCCGGCCTGGCCTCGGCCGTCAGCCTCGGCGACCCTCGCGGATACCAGCACCCACTGGTCGACGTCACCATCGGCGGCCGTCACCACCCTCAGGTGGACGGCACGTCGGTTCCCGGCCTGATCTGGAAGGAGGCGATGACCGAGGCGGTGCGGGGGACGCACGAGACCGGCTTCGTCCGACCGGACGCCGTGCGCTTCGGCGCCTGCCGCGACGCCTGCCCGGACTGACCGCCGCGGACCCGGGCTCGCTCCGCGGGTTCAGACCGGCGTCCCTTCTCAGCCGCCCTCTCACGGCCCCGGCGAAACCTACCGCCGGGGCTCGCCGTACCAGCGCCAGGTGGTGAGCCGCGGGTGTCCGGGCAGTTCGGCGCGGCCGGTGGCCCACAGCAGGGCGGGCCAGGGGTCCGTGTCCCGCGGAGCGTCCGGGAAGAGCCGGGCGAGCACCCGCGAGCACAGGCCGGCGGGCGGGTTCCAGACGAGCCCGAGCCCCTGCGCCACATCATGGGTGTGCACCAGGGTCTCCACGATCCCCATGGCGGCGAAGCCCTCCGGGTCGGACGCCCCGAAGACGTGATGGGCGCGGACGTGCGGCGGCGTCGTGCGCACCATGGCGACCAGCAGCGCGCCGCTGGCCTCCAGCACCTGCAGCAACCCGGCCGGTCCCGCCGCGCGGTCGGCGTGGACGACGCTGGCCGGGCCTCCTGGCCTGCGCGACCGCAACACGAAGGGCACCTCGCCGTCCATCGGCGGTATCCTGGGGCCCAGCTGCGCGGCGTACGCGAAGAGGTCGTCGCCGAGGTGCTCGACGGTCTCCCAGCAGTCCCACTCCAGTGTTCCCGCCCTGGCGTCCCAGGCCGCGGCGGGGGCCTCGCGGAGGAGGGCCACGGCGAGCCGCACGGCCTGGTCGAGGTCGTCCGCGGTGACCGGGGATCTGAACGGTTCGGCTGTTCTCGGCATGACAGGGACCGTACCGGCTGCGGCGGGGGCCCGGCCGGCCGCAGCCGGGTCCGGGATCGTCCGCCCCCGCGTGGGAGGCGACCGGTGGCCGCACGGTGTCCGGCATGACGCCGCGTGGCGGCCCCGGGAGACCGGGGCCGCCACGCGGCGCGGGGAAGCCGTCGTCACACGGCCCAGGCGTACAGCGTGCGGATGCCGCCGCACCAGGCCTCGATGTCGGTGATGCCGCGGTTGACGGTGTACGGTCCGCAGTCCCACCAGAACGAGTTCTCCACCATGATCTGGACCGTGGAGTTCGGACCGCAGTGGTTGTACTTCGCCCGCCGGTCGGGGGTCTCGGTGAAGTGGATGTAACCGCAGCCGTACGCCGAGGTGTTACCGGTCGCCGTCTGGGCCGACGCCGACGAAGCGCTGCCCAGCAGGGATCCGGCCATCAGCAGCCCGGCCACGCCCGCGGCGATTCTCGTCGCTCTCATGCGCACTCCTGAATCGTGGTGATCTCCGAACGCAGGTAGCCTGTCACCCCTCCCGGCACGCCGACAGCGGCGCGGCTGCCAAAAAGCAGCGGATCACTGCCAGTCCCGCACCTGCCGCCACCTGGGCGTCATGCGGCGCTCCCAGCGCACGCCGGCCCGCGTTCCTCCTCGCGGCGGCACGATGCGTCATGGTCGATCGGACACCGGAGGGAACCGGTCCGGACGATGCTGCTCCGTTTCCGACGGGGACGTCAGGTCAGAACATCGAGATGTGCACGTGGTCGATGTGGTTGGCGGTGTTGCCACCGCGGTCGGACATCATCCGCCAGCCCGCGCCGGTCCGCACGTCGTAGTACTTCTGCTGCCAGATGACGTACATCACGCCGAGCCGCCGCCCGTTGGTGATCGCCCACTGGGCCAGGCGGTCACCGCGGGCCCTGGCGTCGGGGGTCGGGACCCGGCCTCCGGAGCTCAGCATGAAGTCGCAGGCCCGGCCGCTGCCGTGGTCGCCGGGGTCGCCGGGGCGCAGGCAGCCGTAGCCGTACGGCATCGGGAAGCTCTGCAGCACCAGGTTGCGCATGGTGACCGTGCGGGCGGTCAGGCCGCCGCTCCCCGACGGCTGCTGGAAGCCGTACTTGGCCAGCAGCGTCTCGATCTTGACGCGGTCCTTCTTGAGCCTGGCGATGTCCCGCTGGAGCCGGGTGATCTCGGCGGTGGCCTTCTTCTCCGCCTTCTTGGCCTCCGCGATCAGCTCCTTGACGCGGATCAGCTGGGTGGCGCGCTGGCTGGCGAGGTAGGACATGGCCGCGGCCTGGTCGAGGACGGCTCCGGCGTCGCCCTTGAAGCTCAGCAGGCTGCCGCTGTCCAGCGGACCGCCCATGTAGGTGGTCTGGGCGAAGCGGACCACGTCGGTCTGCGCGGTGGCCAGGGCCCGCTTGAGGCTCTTGGCGGTCTCGGTGGCCTTCTTGGCCTTGACCCGGGCGTCCTCCAGGGTCTGCACCTGGCCGCGGTAGAGCTTGTTGAGCTTGCTCGCCTCGGCGGTCAGCTTCTTCAGCTGGGCCTCCGGGTCGAGCCGGGTGGCGTGTCCGGCGCTCGCGCCCGCCATCGCGGGAGTCAGCAGGAGCGCCGCGAGCAGGACACCCAGCATCGCCGGGCGGCTCGGTCGCACGCTTCGCTCACCTCCAGAGCCCCTTGCGGACCGAGCGAAACTATAGAAGACGATCTTCAAGCCCGCCACCGGAACCGTGGAACTCGTACACCTTTGATGGACTGTCTACCAGTTTGTGAGATTTGAACAAAATTTCCGGACATGCCCTCGGAACAGGGAAAGGAGACGGCCTTCCGCCGGGCGAGGACGCACCACGGCATGACAAGAGGGTACGGCCCCGGCCGCCCTCCTGACGGCCGAGTGCGGAACACCGGCGAGCCCGCGGAGGCCCCTTGCCATCATCCATAGAACATGATTCGGTCTCATGGGCGAGAGGCCTTGTGAAGCGCCTCCTCCCGCATGACACTGTCCGAGCAAGCACTCGCTCGGAAAACCGGCTCCGGTCCGCCCACCAGGAGGCAAGACATCATGCGCCAGCACGACACGCTGTTCATCGGGGGCGACTGGGTCGCTCCCGCCGGCACCGGGACCATCGACGTCATCTCGCCCCACACCGAGGAGGTCGTCGGCCGCGTCCCCGAGGGCACCCCCGCCGACATGGACCGCGCGGTGGCCGCCGCCCGCCGGGCCTTCGACCACGGCCCGTGGCCCCGGATGACGATGGCCGAGCGCGCCGCCGTCGTCGGCAGGCTCGCCGAGATCTACGCGGCCCGGCAGGGCGAGATGGCGGAGATCATCACGGAGGAGATGGGCTCGCCCATCACCTTCTCCCAGATGGCCCAGGCCCCGCAGCCGCTCGGCATGCTGCAGTACTACGCCGAGCTCGGCGCGACCTTCCCCGTGGAGGAGGAGCGGCCCGGCACGTTCGGCCCGGTGACCGTACGGCGCGAGCCCGTCGGCGTGGTCGCCGCGATCGTCCCGTGGAACGTCCCGCAGTTCGTCATCATGATCAAACTGGCCCCCGCGCTCGTCGCGGGCTGCACGATCGTGGTCAAGCCCGCGCCGGAGACCCCGCTCGACTCCTACCTCCTGGCCGAGATGGTCAAGGAGGCCGGGATCCCCGACGGCGTCGTCAACATCGTCGCCGCCGGGCGCGAGGCCGGCGAGCACCTGGTCTCCCACCCCGGCGTGGACAAGGTCGCCTTCACCGGCTCCACCGCCGCCGGCCGCCGCATCGGGAGCATCTGCGGCGAGCAGCTCAAGCGCTGCACCCTGGAGCTCGGCGGCAAGTCCGCCGCGATCATCCTGGACGACTGCGACCTGTCCTCCGCGATGGGCTTCCTGTCGATCGCCTCGCTGATGAACAACGGCCAGGCGTGCGTCGCGCAGACCCGCATCCTCGCCTCCCGCAACCGCTACGACGAGGTGGTGGACGCGGTCGCCGCGATGGTGCGGAGCATGCCGGTCGGCGACCCCGCCGACCCCGCCACCGGCATCGGCCCGCTGGTCGCCCAGCGCCAGCAGGCGCGGGTGGAGGACTACATCAGGATCGGCATCGACGAGGGCGCCAAGCCGGTCGTCGGCGGCCTGGAGCGCCCCCTCGACCGCGGCTGGTACGTGGCCCCCACCGTCTTCGCCGGCGCCACCAACGAGATGCGGATCGCCCGCGAGGAGATCTTCGGTCCGGTCCTGACCGTGATCCCCTACGAGGACGAGGCCGACGCGGTCCGCATCGCCAACGACAGCGACTACGGCCTGGCGGGCACGGTGTGGACCGCCGACACCGAGCGCGGCATGGAGGTGGCCCGCCAGGTGCGCACCGGCACCTACGGCGTCAACCTCTTCATGATCGAGACCAGCTCCCCGTTCGGCGGCTTCAAGAGCAGCGGCCTCGGGCGCGAGCTCGGCCCCGAGGGCCTGGCGGCCTATCTGGAGTACAAGTCCATCGCCCGCCTGGGCTGAGCCCCGGCGGTCCCGCGGCCCGGTGCAGGCACCCCCGCGACCGGCGCCCGACGTCCGGCCTCCCCGCAACCGGTGCCCCCGGCGCTCCGGCGCCCGGCGGCTCGCCGGACGCGCCGGTACGGCTCCCGCCAGCCGTACCGGCGCACCCGCCCGGCGGATGGATCACCCAGCGCGCCCCCGCGACGCTGGGCGACCGCCCGACTGCATGAAGTATGCCCCACGACCACCGGTTGGCAGTGGTTCGTGTCCCGTGGGCTTCTCCCGGCGGATTTCATCCATCCACTGTAGGTAGACGCCTTTTATCCGCGATCGGTTCGAGAGATGACGTCGAGAGTCTGGCGGGCGATCTCCAGTTCCTCGTCGGTGGGGACCACCGCCACCTTGACCCGCGAGCCGCCTGCCGAGATCACGCCCTCGCCCGCCGCGTTGAGGCCGGCGTCCAGGACGATCCCGAGCGCCTCCAGGCCGCTCAGCGCCCGCTCTCTGACCAGGGAGGAGTTCTCCCCGATGCCGCCGGTGAACGCGATCACGTCCACCGTCCCGAGCACCGCGTAGTAGGCGCCGACGTACTTGCGCAGCCGGTGGCAGTAGACCGCGTGGGCCAGCTCCGCCTCCGGGTCCCCGGCGGCCACCCGCTTCTCCACCGCGCGCATGTCGTTGTCGCCGCAGAGGCCGAGCAGGCCGCTGCGCCGGTTGAGCAGCTCGTCGATCCGCTCGACCTCCATCCCGGCCTCGCGGCGCAGGTGCATCAGCACCCCGGGGTCCACGTCACCGCTCCGGGTGCCCATGACGAGCCCCTCCAGCGGGGTCAGGCCCATGGAGGTCTCCACGCACCGCCCGCCCGCCACCGCCGAGGCGCTGGCGCCGTTGCCCAGGTGCAGCACGATCACGTTGGGCCCGCCGGGGCCCGGCCGGTCGGCCAGCCCCGCCGCCGCGCGCGAGACGTAGGCGTGGGAGGTGCCGTGGAAGCCGTAGCGCCGGATGCCGTACCGCTCGGCGGTCTCGCGGTCGATCGCGTAGGTCGCGGCGGCGGCCGGGACGGTGCAGTGGAAGGCGGTGTCGAAGACCGCGACCTGCGGCAGGTCGGGGCGGATCCGCCGGGCCACCTCGATGCCCGCCAGGTTCGCCGGGTTGTGCAGGGGCGCCAGCGGGATGAGCCGTTCGATCCGCTCCGCCACCTCGTCGGTGATCAGCGTGGGCTCGGTGAAGTCCCGGCCGCCGTGGACGACCCGGTGCCCGATCGCGGTCAGCTCCGGCGAGTCGATCCCGAACCCGGCGGAGGCCAGTTCCGCGGAGACCGCGTCCAGCGCCGCGCCGTGGTCGGCGACCGGGGAGCCGGGCTCGCCGATCCGCTCCACCAGGCCCGAGGCCAGCCGCACGGCCGTCCCCTGCCCGTCCCCGTCTCCGTTCCCGCCGCCGATGGAGAGCAGCCGGTACTTCAGGGACGACGATCCGGAGTTGATCACCAGGATGTGGGTCATCGGGTCTCTCCCTGCGCCTGGATGGCGGTGATGGCCACCGTGCTGACGATGTCGGTGACCAGCGCGCCGCGCGACAGGTCGTTGACCGGCTTGCGCAGGCCCTGCAGGACCGGGCCGACCGCGACCGCCCCGGCCGAGCGCTGCACCGCCTTGTAGGTGTTGTTGCCGGTGTTCAGGTCGGGGAAGATCAGTACGGTCGCCCGCCCGGCCACCTGGGAGCCGGGCAGCTTGGCCGCGGCCACCCGGGGGTCCACCGCCGCGTCGTACTGGACGGGCCCCTCCACCAGCAGGTCCGGCGCCCGCTCGGCGACCATGGCGGTGGCCTCGCGGACCTTGTCGACGTCGGCGCCGCTGCCCGAGCGGCCCGTGGAGTACGACAGCATCGCGATCCGGGGCTCGACGCCGAACCGCTCCGCCGTACGGGCCGAGGAGATCGCGATGTCGGCGAGCTGTCCGGCGTCCGGGTCGGGGTTGATCGCGCAGTCGCCGTAGACGAGCACCCGGTCGGCCAGGCACATGAAGAACACCGAGGAGACGATCGAGGTGCCCGGGACCGTCCTGATGATCTGGAAGGCGGGCAGGATCGTGGCGGCGGTGGTGTGCGCGGCGCCGGAGACCATGCCGTCCACGTCGCCCCGGTGCAGCATCATCGTGCCGAAGAAGTTGACGTCGGTGACCACGTCCCTGGCCCGCTCCAGGGTGATGCCCTTGTGCGCCCGGAGCGCGGCGTACTCCTCGGCGAAGGCGTCGCGCAGCGGCGAGCTCAGCGGGTCGGTCACGGTCACCCCGTCCAGGTCGAGGCCGAGGTCGGCGATCCGCCGCCGGACCACCTCCTCGCGGCCCAGCAGGGTGAGGTCCACGATGCCACGGCGGACGAGGACGTCGGCGGCCCGCAGGATGCGGTCCTCCTCGCCCTCCGGCAGCACGATGTGCCTGCGGTCGGCGCGCGCCCGCTCCAGCAGCGTGTGCTCGAACATCATCGGGGTGACCCGCTCGGAGCGGGCCAGCTCGATGCGGTCGGCCAGACCGGCGGTGTCGACGTGCGCGTCGAAGTGGCCGAGCGCCGTCTCGATCTTGCGGGGGTTGTCCGCGCCGAGCCGTCCCTCCAGCCCGGCCAGGGTGGTGGCCACGGTGAAGCTGTCGTCGGCGGCCGCCAGCACCGGCATGCCGGGGGCCAGCCGCGCGGTGAGCGCCCGCACGTTGGCGGTGGGCTTCTCGCCCAGCGTGAGCACCACGCCGGCGGGGCGGGCCGTACCGGCCGCCTCGGCGGCCAGCGAGGCCAGCAGCAGGTCGGGCCGGTCACCGGGGGTGATCACCAGCGCCCCGTCCACCAGGTGCGAGAGGAACAGCGGGATCGTCGCGCCGCCGAACACGAACCCGGTCACGTCCCGGCGCAGCCCGTCCTCCTCCCCCTGGATCCGCTCGGCCCGCACGGCCTGCGCCACCTGGCCGACGGTCGGCGCCGACAGCGACGGGTGCTCGGGGATGACGTAGAACGGCACCGGCAGGTCGGGCTCGACGGTCATCTCGGGCGGGACCCGGTTGGCGATCACCGCCAGGACGGTGCAGCCCAGGTCGGAGAAGACCTGGTAGCCGGTGCGCATCTCCATCGCGATCTCGTCGGCGGAGTCGGCGTGCGCGCCGACCACCACGATCACCGGGGCGCCGAACTCGGCGGCGAGGCGGGCGTTGAAGGCCAGTTCGCGGGGGAGGTCGTCGGTGGCGAAGGAACTGCCCAGCACCAGCAGCGCGTCGCACTCGCGCTCCAGCGTGTGGAAGCGGGCGACCAGCCGGCCGATCAGCTCCTCCGCACCCCGCTGCGCGTAGATCTCGGCCGCGTCCTCGGCGGTCACCCCGATCGCCGAGGCGGCCGGGCGGTATCTGTCGTCGAGGAGCTCGGAGGCGCGCTCGCCCCGGGCGATCGGCCGGAACACGCCGGTGCGGTCGACCCGGCGGGTCAGCAGCTCCATCAGCCCGAGCTCGACGATCTGCCGGCCGTCTCCCGGGCCCAGACCGGCCACGTAGATGCTCCGCATGCGCATTACCCCCGCCTCGACCCGTTGCCGTGCACACCAGGACTAAACCATGGCCGCCCATCGCCCGATCCGGCGGATCAGGGCGGGCGTGGCCGCCGTCTCCGCGTGGCCGTACCCGGGCTCCACCCACAGCTCCTTCGGGTCCCGGGCGGAGTCGTGGATCTGGTGCGCGTGGTCGAGCGGGAAGAACGCGTCGGCGTCGCCGTGCACCACCAGCAGCGGCGCCGGGGCGATGTGCGCGGCGGCCTCGTACGGCGCGGGCGGGACCGGGTCCCACGGTTTGCGGGAGATCCGCGTGCCCTTGCCCAGCCGCGCCGCCAGCCGCCCGGCCGGGCGCTCGATCGCCCAGTGGACCTGGCGCATCGGCCGGGTCCCCCGGTAGTACCAGCGCGCGGGGGCGCTGACCGCGACCACGCCGTCCACGCCCTTCAGCAGGCCCGCGTGCCGGAGCGCCACCGCCCCGCCCATCGAGAACCCGACGGTCACGACCCTGGTGTAGCCGATCGCCCGCGCGTGCCGCACGGCCGCGTCCAGGTCGTGGATCTCCAGGTCCCCGACGGTCGACTCCCCGCCGGACCGGCCGTGCCCCCGGAAGTCGAGCGCGACCACCCCGCCGAAGGCGCTGAGCACGTGGGCGATCCGCCGGGTGGTCCGCTCCCTGAGCGATCCGGTGAAGCCGTGCGCCAGCACGATCCCCAGGTCCCCGCCGCCGTCTCCCGGCGGGGTGTGCGCGGCGTCGATCCGTACGCCGTCCCGGGTGATGAGCGTCGCGGGCAAGGAAGGGGTCAGGGGCATGTGCCGAGCTTAGGCAGTGCCGGTGCGATGTCCGTACGGCGCCCGCACGGAACCGCGCGGTGCCGCGCGGGGCCCGTGCGCAGGTGAGCGAGGGGTACGACCGGGTACCCGGAAGGTGAGCGCGCGGATGTCCGGGAGGTGAACGGGAAGCGCTTGACGCCGAGAGCGCGTTAGCGAAGGCGGGAATCAACTAAAATGGTACGGCCGCACGTCCGCGGCCAGCCTCCACGATCACAGAGTGAGACTCCATCATGCCTTTGAACAGCCGCGACGACCTGCGGAACATCGCGATCATCGCGCACGTCGACCACGGCAAGACCACTCTCGTGGATGCCATGCTCTGGCAGTCCGGGGCCTTCCGGGCCAACCAGGACGTGGACGACCGTGTCATGGACTCCAACGACCTCGAGCGCGAGAAGGGCATCACCATTCTCGCGAAGAACACCGCCGTCAAGCACGGCGGCATGACCCTCAACATCATCGACACCCCCGGCCACGCCGACTTCGGCGGCGAGGTCGAGCGCGGCCTGTCGATGGTCGACGGCGTCGTGCTGCTGGTGGACGCCTCCGAGGGCCCGCTGCCGCAGACCCGGTTCGTGCTGCGCAAGGCGTTCGCCGCCAAGATGCCGGTCATCCTCTGCATCAACAAGGTCGACCGCCCCGACGCCCGGATCAAGGAGGTCGTGGACGAGGTCTACGAGCTCTTCATGGACCTGGACGCGACCGAGGAGCAGATCGACTTCCCGATCGTCTACGCCTCGGCCAAGGCCGGCCGGGCCTCGCTGAACCGTCCCGAGGACGGCGGCATGCCGGACTCCGAGGACCTGGAGCCGCTCTTCCAGGTCATCAAGGACACCATCCCGGCTCCGACCTACGACCCCTCGGCCCCGCTGCAGGCGCACGTCACCAACCTGGACGCCTCGTCCTACCTGGGCCGGATCGCGCTGTGCCGCGTCCACCAGGGCACCATCAAGAAGGGCCAGCAGGTCTCCTGGTGCCGCACCGACGGCACCATCCAGAAGGTGAAGATCACCGAGCTGCTGATGACCGACGCGCTGGAGCGCAAGCCCGCCGAGGAGGCGGGCCCCGGCGACATCATCGCGATCGCCGGCATCCCGGAGATCATGATCGGTGAGACGCTCGCCGACCCCGAGGACCCGCGCCCGCTCCCGCTGATCACCGTGGACGAGCCCGCCATCTCGATGGTCATCGGCACCAACACCTCGCCGCTGGTCGGCAAGGTCAAGGGCGCCAAGGTGACCGCCCGCATGGTCAAGGACCGCCTCGACAAGGAGCTCGTCGGCAACGTCTCGCTGCGCGTGCTCCCGACCGAGCGCCCGGACGCCTGGGAGGTCCAGGGCCGCGGTGAGCTGGCGCTGGCCATCCTGGTCGAGCAGATGCGCCGCGAGGGCTACGAGCTGACCGTCGGCAAGCCGCAGGTCGTCACCAAGACGATCGACGGCAAGCTGCACGAGCCGGTCGAGCGCCTGACCGTCGACTGCCCGGAGGAGTACCTCGGCGCCGTCACCCAGCTGCTGGCCGTCCGCAAGGGCCGCATGGAGCACATGACCAACCACGGCACCGGCTGGATCCGGATGGAGTTCGTGGTCCCGGCCCGCGGCCTGATCGGCTTCCGGACCGAGTTCCTCACCGAGACCCGCGGCACCGGCCTGGTCCACCACGTCTTCGAGGCCTACGAGCCGTGGTTCGGCGAGCTGCGCACCCGCAACAACGGCTCCCTGGTCGCCGACCGCTCCGGCCCGGTGACCGCGTTCGCCATGCTCAACCTGCAGGAGCGCGGCGTGCTGTTCGTCTCGCCGGGCACCGAGGTCTACGAGGGCATGATCGTCGGCGAGAACTCGCGCTCCGACGACATGGACGTGAACATCACCAAGGAGAAGAAGCTCACCAACATGCGCTCCTCCACCGCGGACGAGACCGAGAAGGTCATCCCGCCGCGCCAGCTCTCCCTGGAGCAGGCGCTGGAGTTCATCCGCGAGGACGAGTGCGTGGAGATCACTCCGGAGTCCGTGCGCATCCGCAAGGTCGTCCTCGACGCCGCCACCCGCGGCCGCAGCGCCGCCCGCGCCAAGCGCGGCGGCTGAGCGCCCGTCCGGACCCGGCCACCGGACGACGCCGCCGGAGCGGCCGTAGGGCGGCGCCTGCGCCGCCTCGGAGCCCGGGACCCGGACGGCCCGGCACGACCTGACTGACCGAAAGGGCTGTGGCCCGCCGCACACGGCGGGCCACAGCCCTTTTCCTTGTCCCCTTAAACCCCCTTTGTCGCATATATGGCTAGCTCTAGGGTTGCACCCCATTTGCGGCGGTATGGAGACAGTCGAGATTTCTTCTCCGCACGGAGGCGGAGCACAGCCACGACACATGGGGGATCTTCCATGCACCGCACACCGCATCTGCTCCTGGCCACGGTCCTGGGCGCGGGGGCGCTCGCAGCCGGAGGCGCCCCGGCGGAGGCCTCGCCGGAACCGCCCGACCTCCCCGACCTGCCCGCCCCGACCGGCCCGACGGGCCGGGACCCCGCACCGGACGACACCGTCGACGGCCCTCCCGGCCCGACCGGCACCGCCGAGCAGAGGTCTCCCGATCCGACCGGCACGGCCTCCCCCGGAGCGGGCGGCGCCTCGGGCCGGGCCGACGTCAAGGACGCCGACGGCAGGTCCGTCGGCACCTTCAGCGTCGAGGAGGAGGCCGGCAGGTCCGTGGTCACGATCACCGTCAAGGGACTGCCGGACGGGTTCCACGGCTTCCACCTCCACGGCAAGGGCGTCTGCAGCGCCGAGTCGACCGATCCCGTCACCGGCGGCCCGTTCTCCAGCGCGGGCACGCACCTCAGCCTGGAGGAGGCCTCCCACCCCGACCACACCGGCGACATGCCCGACCTCCTGGTCGGCCGGGACGGCACCGGCGCCGCATCCTTCGTCACCGACCGCTTCCAGGTGCGGCAGCTCTTCGACGGCGACGGCACCGCCGTCATCATCCACGCCCAGCCGGACAACCAGGCCAACATCCCCGACCGCTACAGCCACCCGGAGGCCACGGCGAGTCCCGGTGCCGACGCCGGCGCCATGACGAAGGGCCCCGACGCCGTGACCCGGAGGGGCGGCGACTCCGGCCAGCACATCGCCTGCGGCGTGCTCACCGAGCGCTGACCCCGAGCACCGGCCCTGAGCACCGGCCCCGAGCGCCGACCGCTCTCATCGCCCCGGGCGCACCGGGCCAGGCGTCACCGCTTCAGGCACGCCCGGCCCGGCGTCACCGCTTCAGGCACGCCCGGCCCGGCGTCACCGCTTCAGGTACGCCCGGCCCGGCGTCACCGCTTCAGGTACGCCCGGCCCGGCGTCAGCGCGCGGCCGTACAGCTCCGAGAGCGTCACGAACGTGTAGCCCCTGGCCGCGAGGTCCTCCAGCAGCGCGGGGACGGTCTCCACCGTCACGCGGTGGATGTCGTGCATCAGCACGATGGAGCCCGGCTCCGCACCGCCCGCGCGACGCAGTAGGGCCGCGCCGTCGCGCTCCAGCCAGTCCAGGGTGTCGACGTTCCACAGGATCTGGGCCAGCCCCTCGCGGCGGCTCGTCGAGGCGACCCTGCGGTCGGTGGCGCCGTACGGCGGGCGCATGAAGGCCATCCGCACCCCGGTGACCCGCCGCACCGCCTCCTGGGTGCGGCGCAGCTCCTCCTCGATGCCGTCCTCCGGCAGCCCGGTGAGATCGGCGTGGCTCCAGGAGTGGTTGCCCAGCTCGTGCCCCTCGGCCACCATGCGGCGCAGGTCCGCGCCGTCGCCGTCGGCCACCGTCCGCCCGATCACGAAGAAGGTCGCCCTGGCGCGGTGGGCGGCGAGGGTGTCGAGCAGCGGCCCGGTGTACTCGCCCGGCCCGTCGTCGAAGGTGAGCGCCACACACCTGGTCCTGGCGCAGTCCACCTTCCGGGCGGCGGGCGGGACGGGGAACCGGGCCGCCGGCCACTGCGGCTGGATCTCGGTGAGGTCCCTGGCGAGGGTTTCCGGATCCGGTGGAGGCGGGACCGGTGATCCGATCCCGAGCAGCAGGGCGATAGGCGCCGCCCACAGTCGCATGAGTCCCCCCGAAGCACCGCGGAGGTCAGCGGCGGTCCTCCGCCGCCTCCTCCCGCAAGATCTTGGCCAGGTCCTCCCACCAGAGTGGGACGTCGGTCTGCAGCTCGGCGTGTCGGCGTGCTATCCGAATGGCGCATCCAGTGGGATCTGTACCCAGATGGCGACACTTCACCGAGCCTTCCCGCCACCGGTAGAAACCATCACGGAAGCGCACCACCAGGCCGACCCAGACGGAGAGGGTGACCCCGTCCCCGAGCTCGCAGGCGCCGGTGATCCTCAGCCTCTCCAGCTCCGCCCGCAGGGCGGCCGCCGCCCCGTCCCGCCCGCTCACGCCGTCCCTCCGGCGGACGTCGGCGGCAGCGGACAGCAGCCGGGGAGCGAGTCGGGCACACCCATCCGGAACATCCGAAGTCGCATTCTGCAATCATGCGGCTTCGCACCGTCACCGTGAAGCCCTTCGGCGTTATTGGTCGGGCGTCTCGCGCGGCTCCGTCACGACCATCACGAAGCGGAGCGGGCCTTCGCCCTCGTTGGCGTACCTGTGCGGCCGGTCCGCGCTGAACACGACGGCCCCGTCGGTGCCGACGACGTGGCTGCGGCCGTACACGGTGAGGGTGAGCTCGCCCTCGAGCACCGTCAGCATCTCCCGGGTCCCCGGCGGGTGGGCGTCGCCGTCGTGGTGGTCGCCGGGGGCCAGCCGCCAGTCCCACAGCTCCAGGATGGCGGGCGCGTCGGTGCCGACCAGCAGGCGGGCCGCGCTCGCCCGGCCGTGCGCGAAGGTGACCACGTCGGCCGGGTGCACGACGCGGACCACGGGCGTGTCGGAGACCTCGACCATCCGCGCGACCGTCACCCCGAGCGCGTCGGCGATCCGGGTCAGCGTGTTGATGCTGGGGTTGGTCCTGCCCTGCTCGACCTGGACCAGCATGCCCCGGCTGACCCCCGACCGCGCGGCGAGCTCGTCGAGCGTCATCTGCCGGTGCGCCCGCTGGGCGCGCACGTTGTTGGCGATGGCGGCGGTGATCGTCTCCGGGTCCATGAGTGCAGTGTAGTGAACTTCACGTACATTCCACTGATCTCAGTGTGCTGTACTAACAGTGCAATCCAATGGACTGAGGTGAATGATGACAGCGGTGGTCCTGGCGACGGCCTGCGCCCTGGTGTACGGCACGGCGGACTTCTTCGGCGGGCTCGCCACCCGGCGCTCGCAGGTGCTCGCGGTGGTCGTGCTCTCCCAGCTGGCAGGACTGGCCCTGGTCGCGGCGCTGCTGCCGTTCCTGCCGGGCACGCCCAGCGCCGCGGCCCTCGCCTGGGGCATGGCGGCCGGGGTGGCCGGCGCCGCCGCGCTGGTGCTGTTCTACCGCGCCCTGGCCACCGGCGTGATGTCCGTGGTCGCGCCGGTCACCGCGGCGACCTCGGCGACGCTCCCGGTGCTGTACGGCCTGGCGACCGGCGAGCGCCCCCAGCCGGTCGCGCTGGGCGGCATCGCGCTGGCCCTGGTGGCGGTGGTCCTGGTCAGCCGGGACTCCTCCTCCGCCTCGGCGGGCCGCGCCTACGGCCCGGTCCTGGCCGCGCTGGGCTCCGGCGCGGGCTTCGGCTGCTTCTTCATCCTGCTCGCCCGCAGCCCCGGGGACGGCGGCATGTGGCCGCTGTTCGGCGCCCGGCTGGCCTCGGTGGCGCTGATCGCCCTGCTGGCCGTGGCCACCCGCCGCAGCCTGCGCCCCGGGAACGGCGGCGCGCTGCGGATCATCGTGGTGGCCGGGGCGCTGGACATGGCGGCCAACGTCCTGTTCGTGCTGGCCGAGCAGCGCGGCATGATCGCCCTCGTCGGCGTGCTGGCCTCGCTGTACCCGGCGAGCACGCTGGTACTGGCCCGCTACGTGCTCGGCGAACGGCTCAACGGGGTTCAGCTGACGGGGATCGGGGCCACGCTCGCCGCGGTCGCGCTGATCGCCGCGGGCTGATCTCCGGCCGCCCCGGCCGGGGCCCTCCGACCGCTCGGAGGACGCGGGAACGCGACCGCTCCGGGGACGCGGGATGACCGGACCGGCCCCGCCGATCGCCGCGGGACGACCCCCCGTCGTCCCGCCCGGCCCGGGGACCACCGGCTAGGCGGCCTGGCGCTGCTCCGGAAGCCGGAGCGCGCCCTCCTCGTGGGCGTAGTCGGCCAGCATGGTGCGGAGCTGGCGGCGGCCGCGGTGCAGCCGGGACATGACCGTGCCGATGGGGGTGCCCATCCGCTCCGCGATCTCCTTGTAGGCGAAGCCCTCGACGTCGGCGAGGTAGACGGCCACCCGGAAGTCCTCCGGCAGGGCGCGCAGGGCGTTCATCACCGCGTTGTCGGGAAGCTGCTCCAGGGCCTCGGTCTCGGCCGACTTGAGGCCGGTGGAGGTGTGGGACTCGGCGGCGGCCAGCTGCCAGTCCTCGATCTCCTCGGTGGCCGAGAGCTTCGGCGAGCGCTGCTTCTTGCGGTAGTCGTTGATGAAGTTGTTGGTGAGGATCCGGTGCAGCCACGCCTTGAGGTTGGTGCCCTCGCGGAACTGGTGGTAGGAGGTGAACGCCTTGGTGACGGTCTCCTGCACCAGGTCCTCGGCGTCGGCCGAGTTGCGGGTCAGACGCATGGCGGATGCGTAGAGCTGCCCGGTCACCGGCACGACGTCGCGTTCGAACCAGTCCTGCCGCTGCTCGTCGGTTATCGAGATCATGTCATCCCCCTCGTGTTCTTCCCCCCATGACCGCCTGCCCCGGATGCGGCACAGTCTTCTCGACGGTCCGGCTCATGGTCCCATCGGCGTCGTAAGAGGGCCGTTAAGGATTCCGCACGGTCGAAAGGTCGATGGGTGCCCGTGCCGTGGGCGGACGCGACACGCCCTACAGTCGGACAAGTATCGTTATCGTAACATCCTTCACTCGACTTGACAGAGAATGTGTCTGGTATCACATAACGCCTGGTAGGACTACCTTTGGGGGCATGCGATACGTGGACCGACACGACCCCGAGACCCGCTCCTGGGTGGCCGAGGCCATCCGCCTCGTCGAGGCCGACGCCAACCGTAGCTGCGACACTCATCTCCACGTCTTTCCGCTGCCCGCGCACTGGGGAGTAAACCTCTACCTGAAAGACGAGTCCGTCCACCCCACCGGTTCACTCAAGCACCGCCTGGCCCGCTCGTTGTTCCTGTACGGCCTGGCCGGCGGCTGGATCGGCCCCTCCACCACGGTCGTGGAGGCCTCCAGCGGGTCGACCGCGGTGAGCGAGGCCTACTTCGCCCGCCTGCTCGGCCTGCCGTTCATCGCGGTGATGCCCGCCTCCACCTCGCCCGAGAAGATCGCCCTGATCGAGTTCCACGGCGGCAAGTGCCACCTGGTGGACGATCCCGGGACGATCTACTCCGAGTCCCGGCGGCTGGCCGCCGAGACGGGCGGCCACTTCATGGACCAGTTCACCTACGCCGAGCGGGCCACCGACTGGCGCGGCAACAACAACATCGCCGAGAGCATCTTCAACCAGATGGCGATGGAGCCCCACCCCGAGCCCGCCTGGATCGTGGTCGGCGCCGGGACCGGCGGCACCTCCTCCACGATCGGCCGCTACATCCGCTACCGCCGCCACGCCACCCGGCTGGCCGTGGTGGACCCCGAGGGCTCGGCCTTCTACCCCTCCTGGTGCTCCGGCGACCCCGAGGTCACCGCCCCCGGCTCCATCATCGAGGGCATCGGCCGCCCCCGGGTCGAGCCGTCCTTCATGCCCGCCGTGATCGACCGCATGATCCAGGTCCCCGACGCCCGGTCCGTCGCCGCCATGCGCTGGGTCCGCGAGGTCACCGGCCGGGACGTGGGCGGCTCCACCGGGACCAACGTGGCGGCGGCCGTACAGCTCATCCGGGAGATGCGCGAGGCGGGCGAGCGGGGCAGCGTGGTGACGCTGATCTGCGACGGCGGCGAGCGCTACCGCGGCACCTACGCCGACGACGCCTGGCTGGCCGGCCGCGGCCTGGACATCGCCCCGCACCTGGACGAGTTCCGCGCCTTCCTCTCCGGGTCCTGAAGGCCGGGTCCTGAAGGTCCGGGAAGGGGCCTCCCGGCGGGAGGCCCCGAGAGGCCGCCTCCCCGGCGGGACCGCCGCGGAGGTCGTCCCGCCCGGGCCGGGACGACCTGCCTGCCATAGGGTGAACACCACATGGACGGATCTTGAAGCGGCCGAGAGAAGGGGTGCGCGACATGTCACATGATCGTCCCGGACGGACCGGGAACGCCGACGTCGATCGGCTGCTCGACGATTTCGGCGCGGTCTCCCGGCACTACGAGAAGATCTACGAGGAGCTCGCCGACCTGCGGGGACGCGGCGAGGCCGCCGACGGCCTGGTGCGGGTCGAGGTCGCCCCGGGCGGCGCGCTGCTCGGGGTGGACATCGACCCGCGGGCCATGCGGCTGGGCTCCGCGGCGCTGGCCGAGGCCATCATGGAGGCCTCCACCACCGCCACCGAGCGGGCCACGGCCCGGATGACCGAGGTGCTCGAGCCCGTCATCGGCCGGGCGAACGGGTTCAGCGAGTCGCTCCAGGGCAGGCTGCCGCGCATGGACGTCGACTCCTCGATCACGTCCGACCCGCGCGTCTCCGAGGCGCTGCGCAGCCTGCAGGAGTTGCGCGACAGGTACGGGAGCTGACGCCCGGGCGGCCGGCGGGGCACGCGGTGCCCCGCCGGCCGCCGGTCAGATGCGGCTCCAGCCCTCACTGCCGGACTGCTGCACGCTGCGGCGCCGGATGTCGTCGAAGTCCGTCCTGCCGTCGGTGCCGTCGCTGTCCAGGTTGGCCTGCGGCAGCGGGAACTGGTTGTCCGCGCTCATCAGCGCCGACAGGTTGCCGAGGCTGAAGATGAGCGCCGCGGTCGCGCCGACGACCGCGTTGACCGCCGTGCCCATGAGGATGAGGCCGGAGGAGTCCTTCGTGGCCTCGGCCATGCTCTGGATCGCCTTCCCCTTCACCACCAGCGCGGCACCGGCGGGGGTGGGGTTCGCCGCCCCCACGGCCTGCATGCGGCTCCCGATCAGCTGCATGATCTCCGAGGTGATGATGACGCCCAGCAGGGCGTTGATGACCGTCCCGGCGTTGTCGACGATCTTGTGGATCTCCGACTGGGCGTTCTGCACGGAGGTGGCCATCTGCGCGGCGGCGTTCTCCGTCTGGATGACCTCGTGGAAGACCACCGCCATGAAGCGGTCGAACGCCCTGCGGTCGGCCCCCTCGGGCCAGGCGTCCTGGACCGCCTTGAGCTTGGTGTCCCACTCCCGCATCCGCAGGTGCATCAGCTTGAGGTTGACCGTGCGCCAGTCGTTCCACACCTTGGTGATCTGCTCGTCGCCCCACGGCTGGGCGAGCAGCCAGACGGCTCCCGCACCCGCCGCCGGCTTGGCGAGCTTGCCCGCCAGCTGGATCTTGGCCATGGTCGACGCCCAGGCCGGCCCGTAGGTGCCCAGCGCCTTCATTCCGGCGATGACCGCCGTCTGGCCGATCAGGCCGGTGAGCGGCTCTTCTCCCGCCATGGATCCCTCCCCCGTCCGTGTTCTCCGCCTGCCGTCCGCAGCCGCGCTAGTCCGTCAGTCCCTGGTCCTTCTTGCGGGCCTCCGCCAGGTCCGCCTGGTCCTGGCGGAGCTTCGCCTGGAGATCGGCCACCTTCTGGACCTTGTTCTCCACGTCGGCGGCGGCCTGCAGGGCGGCGAGCTCGGCCGCCCGGTAGTGGGCCACCACGCTGAGCAGGCCCGCGTGGACGCCGTTGAGGCACGCGACGAAGTCCTTCAGCTGCCGGGCCTGGTACTCGCGGGCGGGGGTGTAGTTGCCGGCGACCGTGGCCGCGCCGATGGCGCCCCACTGGTAGGCGCTCAGGTGGGTCCCGTCGGCCAGCGTGCTGGCGTCCTCCGCGAGGGGCAGCAGCGTGGCGATCAGCTCGTCCGTCGCGCTCCTCAGCTTCTCCGCGTCGACCTCGACCATCGGTGCCGGCCTCCCGTCCTCGTCGCGACTTGCATGAACGGGAAGTAAATCAAGAACGGACGGGAGAAGGCCATCCTTATGTGATCTTTCATACGGAAAAGCCCGGCACCCGAACGGTGCCGGGCTCGTCCGCGGGACGCGGTCAGCCGGCCTTGGCCGGGTCGACCTCGAAGATCTTCGCCAGGTCGTCGAGGACGACGTGGGCGCCCTGGAGGCCGACGGCCGCCATCCAGGTGGTGTCGTCGACCACGTGCTGCTCGCCCTTGAGCTTGCCCCAGAGCGGGTTGGTCTGGAACTTCTTCTGGATCGCCTGGACCTCCGGGTCCGGGTAGGAGACGACGAAGATGTGGTCGGCATCGAGCTGCGGGATGTTCTCCTCGCTGATCGGCACCATGATCGTCTCAGTGGTGGTCGGCTGGCCCTCGGGGCGCGGGAAGCCGACGTCCTTCAGCACCAGGCCGGAGTAGGAGTTCTCCACGTACAGGCGGACGGTCGGCTCACCGGCGAACCGGGCGACGGAGACGGTGGGCATCTCCCCCTCCTTGGCCTTGATGGCCTCGCCGATCTTGGCCGCGCGGTCCTCGTAGGCCTTGATCCGCTCGTCGGCGAGGGCCTCCTTGCCCAGGGCCCGGCCCATCAGCCGGAGGTTGTCCTTCCAGATGGCGCCGGTGGTCTCGCTGAACACCGTCGGCGCGATCTGCGTGAGCTTGTCGTACAGCGCCTCGTGGCGGATCTTCGCCGAGACGATCAGATCGGGCTTGAGCGCGATGATCTGCTCCAGGCTCGGCGCCTCCAGGGTGCCGACCGGCTTGATGTTCTGCGCCTGGTCCATGACCGGGGCCAGGTAGTCGGGGAGCTTCTCGTCGATGCCCCGGTAGACGGTGTAGCCGACGACCTCGGTGTCCAGCGTCAGCACCGCGTCGACGAAGCTCTGGTCGAGCGCGACGACCCGCTTGGGCTGCGCCGGGATCTCGGTCTCGCCCATGGCGTGCTTCACCGTCCGCGGGTAGGACGCGCCGTCGGCCGCGGGCGCCGAGGGCGCCGCGGTGGTCGTGCCGCCCGCCGCACCGGAGGTGTCCGATCCGCAGGCCGCTAGTCCGAGAGCCAGTACGGCTCCCGCCACACTCACGGTCAGCGTACGTAGCGCTCTCATCTGGAGATCCTCTCAGGCAGGTAAGGCTAACCTCATTTAGCTTAGCCATGCCTAAACTGGCATACTCGGAGCGGTTCCGGCAAACGACCGGTGGACGAGAGGGGTGCGGGTGAGCACAGCGGTAGCCGCGGCGCGGCCGCCGTCCCCCGGTCGCGCACGGACGCTCCAGGCCCGCCGGGGACGGCTCCTGCTCGTCCTGGCCGGGCTGTCCGCCGCCCTCGCCGCGGCGGTCGTGCTGAGCATCGCGATCGGCGCCAAGTCCGTCCCGCTCTCCGGCGTCTGGCACGGGCTCACCGGGCCGACCGGCACCGAGAGCGACATCATCGTCCGCTCGCTGCGGGTGCCCAGGACGGCGCTGGGCATCCTGGCCGGGGTCGCGCTCGGCGTCGCGGGCGCGCTCATGCAGGGCCACACCCGCAATCCCCTGGCCGACCCCGGGCTGCTCGGCGTCACCCAGGGGGCCGCGTTCGCGATGGTGCTGAGCATCATGGTCCTGGGCGTCACCAGCCTCTACTCCTACGTCTGGTTCGGCATGGCGGGCGCCCTGGTCGCCAGCGTGGGCGTCTTCGCGCTCGGCATGGCCGGCGGTCGCGGCGGGCCCACCCCGGTCACCCTGGCCCTGGCCGGCACCGCGGTCAGCGCCTTCCTCTACGGCCTCACCTCGGCCCTCGTGCTCGCCGACGACCAGGCCATGGACGTCTTCCGGTTCTGGCAGACGGGCTCCATCGCCGCGCGCGGCGCCGAGACCGCCTGGCAGGTGCTGCCGTTCATCGCGGCCGGCCTGGTCCTGGCGCTCGTGAACGCCCCCGGCCTCAACGCGCTCTCCCTGGGCGAGGACGTCGCCCGCGCCCTCGGCCAGAACGTCGCGCTGACCCGCGCGGTCGGCGTCGCCGCGGTCACCCTGCTCACCGGCGGCGCGGTCGCGGCCTGCGGCTCGCTCGCCTTCGTCGGCCTGATGGTCCCGCACCTGGTCCGGCCCCTGTCCGGCCCGGACCACCGCTGGCTCCTGCCGTACTCCGGGCTGGCCGGCGCGACCGCCCTCCTCCTGGCCGACGTGGTCGGCCGGGTCGTCGCCCGCCCCGGCGAGCTGGAGGTCGGCGTCGTGCTCGCGCTGACCGGCGCGCCGTTCTTCGTCGCCCTGGTCCGCCGCAGGAAGCCGGTGCGCCTGTGACCCTCCTCCCCGGCGGCGGCACCGGCGCCCTTCCCGAAGACCCTCCCGGCGGCCTCCGCGGCGGCCTCGCCGAAGACCCTCCCGGCGGCCCTCCCCGCGGCGCCGAGGCGTCCTCCGCCCGCCTGCGGCTCCCGCGCGAGCGGCCGGTCCGCCTCGGTCCCGCCTCGTGGCTGCTCCGCCTGCGCTCGGCGGCCGTCTGCCTGGTCCTGCTGGCCGCCGCGCTGCTGCTGATGGGGCTCGGCATGCGCATCGGCGACCTGCCGATGACGGTGCCCGAGGTGTTCCAGGCGATCGCCGGAGACGGGCCGGCCCACTTCGTGGTGATGGAGCTCCGGCTCCCCCGCGCGCTCACCGGCGCGCTGGTCGGCACGGCGTTCGCGCTGTCCGGCGCGATCACCCAGGCCGTCGCCCGCAACCCGCTGGCCAGTCCCGACATCCTCGGCGTCACCACCGGCGCCAGCGTGGCCGTGGTCGCGGCCATCGTGGCCGCGGGGAGCACCGCCGGCGGGCCCAGCGGCGCCCTGGTCACGTTCGGCATCCCGGCGCTGGCCCTGGCGGGCGGCCTGGCCGGTGCGCTGGCCGTCTACCTGCTGGCCTGGCGGGGCGGGCTGGACGGCTACCGCCTGGTCCTGGTCGGCATCGGCGTCACCGCCGTGTTCGGCAACGTCAAGTACTGGCTGCTGACCGTCGGCGACGTCAACGACAGCAGCCGCGCCATGGTCTGGATCAGCGGCTCGCTGCACGGCCGGGGCTGGGAGCACGTCCATCCGGTCGCGCTCGCGCTGGCCGTGCTCGTCCCGCTGACGCTGCTGGGCACCCGCTCGCTCGGCGCGCTGCGCTTCGGCGACGACACGGTGACCGGGCTGGGCGTGCGGATGAACCTCGCGCGCGGTCTGATGATCCTCGCCGCGGTGCTGCTCGCCGCGGTCGCCACGGCCTCCGCCGGGCCCGTCGCCTTCGTCGCGCTGGCCGCCCCGCAGATCGCGCTCCGCCTGGCCGGTACGGCCCAGCCCCCGCTGGTGGTCTCCGCGCTGACCGGCGCCGTCCTCACCACCGCCGCCGACCTGGCCGCGCGGACCGCGTTCAGCCCCGTCGAGCTGCCGGTGGGCGTGGTCACCGCCGTCCTCGGCGCCCCCTATCTGATCTACCTTCTCGTCCGCGTGCGCAGAGAGGCCCGTTCATGAGACTTCAAGCCGTCGACGTCAGGCTGGGGTACGGCGACCGCGTCATCGTCGACGGACTCGACCTGGGCATCGAGACCGGCACGGTGACCACGATCATCGGCCCCAACGGGTGCGGCAAGTCCACGCTGCTCCGGGCGCTGGGGCGGCTGCTCAAGCCCTCCGGCGGCGAGGTGCTGCTGGACGGCAAGCGCATCGACCGCATGCCCACCAAGGAGGTCGCCAAGGTCCTCGGCGTGCTCCCGCAGGCGCCGACGGCCCCCGAGGGGCTGACCGTGGCCGACCTGGTGGCCCGGGGGCGGCACCCGCACCAGACCTGGTACCGGCAGTGGTCGTCCGACGACGAGTCCGCGGTGAGCGAGGCGCTGTCCATGACGGGCCTGCTCGACCTGGGCGAGCGCCCGCTGGACGAGCTCTCCGGCGGCCAGCGCCAGCGCGCCTGGATCTCCATGGCCCTCGCGCAGGGCACCGACCTGCTCCTGCTCGACGAGCCGACGACCTTCCTGGACCTGGCGCACCAGATCGAGGTGCTGGAACTCGTCCGCAGGCTCCACGGCGAGCTGGGCCGTACCGTCGTGATGGTCCTGCACGACCTCAACCTGGCCGCCCGCTACGCCGACCGGCTGGTCGCCATGCGCGGCGGCAGGGTCATCGCCGCGGGCGCCCCGGCGGAGGTGCTCACCGAGTCGCTGCTCTCGGAGGTCTTCGACCTCGACGCCAAGGTCATCGAGGATCCGGTCGCGGGCACCCCGCTGGTCATCCCCATCGGAGTGCGCCAGCCCGCGGCCCGGAGCTGATCCCGGGGAAAGGGGAAGGGCCGCCCCCGGGTTCCGGGAGGCGGCCCTGTCGTCCGTACGGGATCAGTCGCCCAGCAGCGCGTCCACGAAGACCTCGGGGTCGAACGGGGCCAGGTCGTCGGGGCCCTCGCCGAGGCCGACGAGCTTGACCGGGACGCCCAGCTCGCGCTGGACCGAGATGACGATGCCGCCCTTGGCGGTGCCGTCGAGCTTGGTCAGGGCGATGCCGGTGATGTTGACGACCTCGGCGAACACCTGGGCCTGGCGCATGCCGTTCTGACCGGTGGTGGCGTCGAGGACCAGCAGCACCTCGTCCACCGTGGCCTTCTTCTCGATGACGCGCTTGACCTTGCCGAGCTCGTCCATCAGGCCGGTCTTGGTGTGCAGGCGGCCGGCCGTGTCCACGATCACGACGTCGACCTTCTCCTCCATGCCCTTGGCCACGGCGTCGAAGGCGACGGAGGCGGGGTCGCCCCCCTCGGGGCCGCGCACCACCTCGGCCCCGACCCGGTCGCCCCAGGTCTGGAGCTGGTCGGCGGCGGCGGCGCGGAAGGTGTCGGCCGCGCCGAGCACCACCCGGTTGCCGTCGCCGATCAGGGACCGGGCCAGCTTGCCGGTGGTGGTGGTCTTGCCCGTGCCGTTGACGCCCACCACGAGGACGACGGCCGGGCGCTCGCCGTGCTTGGCGACCCGCAGGGTGCGGTCGGTGTCGGCGCCGATCTGGGTGAGCAGCTGCTCCTTCAGCAGGCCGCGGACCTCGGTCGGCGTCCGGCTGCCCAGCACCTTCACCCGGGTGCGCAGCTCCTCGACCATCGCCTGGGTCGGTGCGACGCCCACGTCGGCGGTGATCAGGGTCTCCTCGATCTCGTCCCAGACGTCGTCGTCGAGGCGGTCGCGGGAGAGCAGCTCCAGCAGGCCCTTGCCGAGGGTGCTCTGGGAGCGGGCCAGCCGGGCGCGGAGGCGCACCATCCGGCCGGCGGACGGCGGCGGGACCTCGATCGGCGGGGCGACCGGGACCTCGACCGGCCGGGCCGGGGGCGGGACGGTGGTCGTCGCCTCGTCCTCGATGACGGCGCCCTTGGACGGCGCCTGCCTCTCCTCCTCGGGGATCGGCGGCGCCTCCGGCGGTCTCACCGGCGGCGGGGCCGCCTTCCGCCCCTGTCGGAACAGCAGGAACATGCCGCCCGCCGTCAGCACGACGACGGCGGCGATGATCAGGATCAGGCCGAGATAGCTCTCCACAACCGCCTAGTTTCCCAGACGCCCGGTGATAGTCCGACCTTTCGAGGTTCGGGACGTTCCGTGTCCTTTCGGCACCGCGTCCTTCCGGCACCGCCCGCCCCGGCCCGGATCCCGCGCGGCACCGCGCCTTTCGGCACCACCCCCCGGCCCGGATCCCGCCGGGCGCCGGGGTCAGGAGTCGGCCTTCAGCCGCTGGCTGATGACCTGGGTGACGCCGTCGCCCCGCATCGACACGCCGTACAGCGCGTCGGCGATCTCCATGGTCCGCTTCTGGTGGGTGATGACGATGAGCTGGGAGGTCTCCCGCAGCTCCTCGAAGAGGGTCAGCAACCGCTGGGTGTTGGTGTCGTCCAGGGCCGCCTCGACCTCGTCCATCACGTAGAACGGCGAGGGCCGCGCCTTGAAGATGGCCACCAGGAACGCCACCGCGGTCAGCGAGCGCTCGCCGCCCGACAGCAGCGACAGGCGCTTGACCTTCTTGCCCGGCGGCCGCGCCTCGACCTCGACCCCCGTGGTCAGCATGTCCTCGGGGTCGGTGAGCAGCAGCCGGCCCTCCCCGCCGGGGAAGACCCTGCCGAAGATCGTCTGGAACTCCCTGGCCACGTCGGCGTAGGCGGCCGAGAAGACCTGCTCGACCCGCTCGTCGACCTCCTTGACCACCAGCAGCAGGTCCCGGCGGGTCTTCTTGAGGTCCTCCAGCTGCGAGGTGAGGAACGCGTGCCGCTCCTCCAGCGCCGCGAACTCCTCCAGCGCCAGCGGGTTCACCTTGCCCAGCTGCGCCATCTGCCGTTCGGCCGCCCTGGCCCGCTTCTCCTGCTCCTGCCGGTCGTACGGCGCCGGCTCGCCGTCGGCCGACGGGACCGGCTCGCCGGGGCCGTACTCGGCGATGAGGACGTCCGGCTCGACGCCGTACTCCTCCACCGCGCGGGTCTGCAGCTGCTCCAGGCGCAGCCGCTGCTCGGTCCTGGCCATCTCGCTGCCGTGCACCCGGTTGACCAGCTTGTCGAGCTCCGCGGAGAGCTCCCGGACCCGGGCGCGGACGGACCTGAGCGAGGCGTCGATCCGGCCGCGGGCCTGCTCGGCCTCGTCGCGCTGGACGGCGGCCGCGGCGATCGAGGTCTCCAGCGCGCGCAGGGCCGACTCCGCGCCCCGCACGACCGCCGCGGCCGCCTCCGCCTGCCGGCGCCGGCGCTCCCGGAGCTCGGCCGCCCTGGCGCGCTCCTCGCGCTCCCGCGCTGCCGCCCGCACCAGCCCTTCGGCCCGGCCCGCGATGCCCTTGACCCGCTCCTCGGCCGTCCGTACGGCCAGGCGGGCCTCCATCTCGGCCTGCCGGGCCTCCGCGCAGAGCTCGGCGAGCTCGTCGCGGACCGCCGTGGACGGCTCGTCCTCCACCTCCGCGGCGTCCGCGGCGGCGACCAGCCGCTCCTCCAGCTCCGCCAGCTCGGCCATGCCCCGCCCGCGCGCCTCCTCGGCGGCCCGCACGCCCTCGGCCAGCCGCAGGCACTCGTCGCGGGCGGCCTGCGCCGCCGCATCGAGCTGGGCGAGCCGCCGGGCCGCCGCCGCGGCCCGCTGGTCGGCGTCGCGCTGCCTGCTCCGGACCTGGTCCAGCGCGGCCTGCGCCGCGTTGACCCCGGCCTGGGCGGTCTGCACGCCCGTCTGGGCCTCCGCCGCCCGGGCGCGCGCGGCGTCCACGGCGAGCCGCGCCTCCTCCTCGGCCCGCGCCGCCTCCTCCATGACCGCCGCGGCCCGCTCGGCCGCCACCCGGGCCCCGGCCAGGTCGGCCGCGGCCTCGTCCAGCGCGGCCCGCACCGCCAGGGCCGACGAGCCCGGCTCGGAACCGCCCCGGGCCGCGTAGGCGCCCAGCAGGTCGCCGGAACGGGTGACGGCCCGCAGTCCGGGGCGCTGCTCGACCGCCTTCCCGGCCGTCTGCAGGTCGTCGACGACGAGCACGTCCGCCAGCAGCGCGGCGGCGGCCGCCCGCAGCTCCTCCGGGGCGTCCACCAGGTCGGCGGCCCACTCCGCGCCCGCCACCGGCACCGGACCGGCCGGCGGGCAGGGCCCCTCGGCGGCGATGACCAGGGACGCCTGCCCCTGACCGGTGGCCCGCAGGAGCTCCATGGCGTCCACCGCGGACTGGAGCGACCCCACCGCGACGGCCTCGGCCGCGGCGCCGAGCACCGCGGCCACGGCCGCCTCCGCACCCGGGCGGACGGTCAGCAGCGTGGCGACCGGGCCGAGCACCCCGGTGCCGGGTTCACCGGCGGCGGCCAGCAGCGCCGCACCGCCGTCCGTGCCCTTGGCCAGGCTCAGCTCCAGCGCCTCGGACCTCGCCTCCAGCGCGGCGACCTGGCGCTGCGCCTCCTGGTCGGCGGTGCGCGCGGCCGCCAGGGCGGCTCCGGCCGCGCTCAGCGCCGCGTTCGGCCCCCCGACGGCCGCCCGGGCCTCATCGGCCGCGGCCTTGGCCGCCTCGACCGCCAGTCCGGCCGATTCCACGGCCTCCAGGGCGATCTCCAGCTCCTCGGCCAGCGCGGGGTCGGCCGCCGGATCGGCCTGCTCCTGGCCGTCGCGCTCGGCCCGGGCCAGCTCTGCCCGGTGCTCGGCCTCGGTCAGCGAGCGGGTCAGCCGGCCGATCTCCTCGGCGGCCGCCTCAGTACGGCTGCGCGCCGCGCCGACCTGCCCCCGGAGCCGGGCCAGTCCCTCGCGCCGGTCGGCCGCGGCGCGCGCCTCGGCGGCCAGTCTCCGCTCCTCCGCGGCGAGCGCGCCCTCGGCCTCGGCCCGCCGGGCCACCTCCCGGGCCAGCGCCTCCTGCTCCTGCTCCAGCAGCTCGGCCAGGACCCGTTCCTGCTCGCGGACCTCCTCCGCCTCGCGCTCGAGGTCCTCCGGATCACGCCCGCGCCGTTCCACACCCGTGTCGGCGGCGTGCCGGTGCCGCTCGGCGGCCAGCCCGGCCAGGCCCCGCAGCCGGTCGCGGATCGAGGAGAGCCGGAAGTAGGTCTCCTGCGCGGCGGCCAGGCGCGGCTGGGCCTCGGCCTCGGCGGCCTCCAGCTCGGTCTCGTCGCGCTGGCCCTGCTCCAGCTCCGCCTCCACGGCTCTGCGGCGCGCCAGGACCGCGGCCTCGTCTGCGGCCTCACGCTCCAGCGCGGTCCGCAGGGTGAGCACGTCGTCGGCGAGCAGGCGCAGCCGCGCGTCCCGGAGGTCGGCCTGGATCACGGCGGCCCTGCGGGCGATCTCCGCCTGGCGGCCCAGCGGCTTGAGCTGGCGGCGCAGCTCGGTGGTGAGGTCCTGGACGCGGGTCATGTTGGCCTGCATCGCGTCCAGCTTGCGCAGCGCCTTCTCCTTGCGCTTGCGGTGCTTCAGGACGCCGGCGGCCTCCTCGATGAACGCCCTGCGGTCCTCGGGACCGGCGTGCAGGACCTGGTCGAGCTGACCCTGGCCGACGATGACGTGCATCTCGCGGCCGATCCCGGAGTCCGACAGCAGCTCCTGGATGTCGAGGAGACGGCAGGTGTCGCCGTTGATGGCGTACTCGCTCTGGCCGCCCCGGAACATCAGGCGGCTGATGGTGACCTCGGTGTAGTCGATCGGCAGGGCGCCGTCGGTGTTGTCGATGGTGAGCGTGACCTCGGCGCGGCCCAGCGGGGCCCGCGAGGAGGTCCCGGCGAAGATGACGTCCTCCATCTTGCCGCCGCGCAGGGACTTGGCGCTGTGCTCGCCCATGACCCAGGCCAGGGCGTCGACCACGTTGGACTTGCCCGAGCCGTTGGGGCCGACGACGGCGGTGATGCCCGGCTCGAAGCGGAGCGTGGTCGCCGAGGCGAAGGACTTGAAGCCGCGCAGGGTGAGAGTCTTCAGATACATGGAAACCCCCTCGTCCCTGGTCTGCGCGGATCATCGGCCGGAGGTCCCGGTGCGGAGGCCGGGTCGGCGCCCCGGCGTCCCCGGGACCTCGCGGGGCCACGGCACCGGCACCCGATCCGGGCCGGCGGCGGGCCCTTAGCGGGGAAGACTACCGTTCTTCGCCCGCGCCCGCCCATGCACGGCTTATGGTGCCCTGCATGGACGTGGAGCGCGGCGAGCGGGGAGCGCCACTACCCCCCCAGAACAGGGAAAATCCGCTTAGAAGACGAAGTTTTATGATCACCGGAGGCTTGGCACTGCTCGGCCTCGGCGCCACCGCCGTGATGGCCGGGCCGGACGGCGTCCGGAAGGCCTACGGGCAGATCAGGTGCGGCAGGATGCCCGACCCCCCCGAGGTGCCGCCGGGCACGCTGCAGCGCAGCACGATGGACGACCGCAGGGTGGTGATCGGCATCCCTCCGGCCACCCGGGGCAGGATCCCGGTGGTGGTCATGCTGCACGGGGCCGCGGGCGACGCGCTGACCCCGTTCGAGCTCTACGCGGTGGACCGCTATCTGGCCGCGGGGGGCGCGCGCTTCGCGGTGGCCTCGATCGACGACTGGCCCTCGGCGGACATCGAGGGGCGGCTCCTGCCCTACCTGCGCGACTGCGGACTGGACACCGACCGGATCGGGCTGATGGGCTGGTCGGCCGGGGGCGCCGGAGCGCTCCGCCTCGCCGCCGAGCTGGGCGAGAAGAAGGTGGCCGTGGTCGTGGCGGTCGCACCGGCCATCACGACGGCGCAGGCGCCGCTGCGCGAGCTGGTGGACATCCCCGTCTGGCTGGGCTGCGGCGACCGCGACGGCTGGGCCAGGCAGACCGAGACGATGCTGAAAGGCCTGAGGGCACTGGGCGCGACGGCCGAGGGCGGGATCTCCGGCGGATGCCACAACGCGGCCTACCGCCGCCGGGTCCTGCCCGAGCAGCTGGCCTTCGTCTCACGCCACATCCACCTCCGAGAAGGCGGATGATGGAGGGAAATGACAAGGGACGCCCCGTTGAGGCGTCCCTGGACAGGTGTTGCTCCGCGCCGGCCTCGGGAACCCGTCCCTGAACCCCGCACATCCGCGCCGGATCCGACTCGGATCCGCCGCCCCGACGGGCGAAGGTTCAGGAGAAGGGCCCTAGGTGAGAGCCGGCTCGCGATCCTGCAGGCGGGGGAACGCCTCTTCGCGGTTGCCTGCCGCGAGTTCGTCGTTCTGGGCCTGGAGCCGGGTGAGCTCTGCCTCGAGGTCGCGGATGCGCTGCTGAAGGCGACGCATTTCCGAGACCATCCGAGGGTCAGGACCGCCGACGTGGCCGAGTAGAGCCTTCGCCATGGTTAAGGGTCCTCCACGCTGAGTGACCAGACTGGTTCGCGCACTTCTTGCCGCGGGAGGGGTGCGCGTGGTTCCTATCAAGAGTCGCACCGGTGAGGGAGACGGTCAAGTTGAACACTCCGCATGGATGCACCTGTGGACACTCTCGACAGCTAAATATACCCCATTAAGGCGTTTCAAGGGAAGTGTCAGCGCTCCACGAAACCGGATAGATTTCCTCTCGCCTCGCTCCAGCGCTCCACGACCGTGTCCACCCGGCCGGGGGTCCCGCCGCCCCGGAGCAGCTCCAGCAGTTCGCCGGCCGCCTTCTCCGGCCCTTCGGCCACGACCTCCACCCGGCCGTCGTCGGTGTTCCTCGCCCAGCCGGCCAGGCCGAGCTCCAGTGCCCGCGCCCGCGTCCACCAGCGGAAACCCACGCCCTGCACCCTGCCTCTGACCCATGCGGTCAGCCGTACCTCCGTCATGCCCCCATCTTCCGGGACCGCCGCGGGGGAGGCTGGCAGCGGGGGCAGCTGTAGGAGGAGCGGTTCATGAACGACTCCCGGACGATCGGGGCGCCGCACCTCCGGCAGGGCAGGCCGCGCCTGCCGTACACGGCGAGTGACCGCTCGAAGTAGCCGCTCTCGCCATTGACATTCACGTAGAGACTGTCGAAAGATGTGCCGCCCTCCGCCAGGGCCTCGCTCATCACCTCGCGGGCGGCCGCCAGCAGTTCCGCGATCTTCGGCCGGGTCAGTGTGTCCGCGGGCCGCGTGCCGTGCAGCCGGGCCCTCCAGAGCGCCTCGTCGGCGTAGATGTTCCCGACCCCGCTGATCAGCGACTGGTCCAGCAGCGCCCGCTTGACCTCGGTCCGCCTGCGCCGCAGGTCGATGGTGAACAGCTCGTCGTCGAACTCGGCTTCGAAGGGGTCCGCCGCGATGTGCGCGATGGGCTCCGGCACCCACCGCGGCAGCCGGAGGGTCATCGGGGCGACCAGCACGTGCCCGAAGGTGCGCTGGTCGACGAAGCGGAGCTCGGGGCCGCCGTCGGCGAATCCCAGCCGGATGCGCAGGTGGCGCTCGGGGGCCGCGTCCGGCTCGACCACCAGCAGCTGGCCGCTCATCCCGAGGTGCGCCAGGATCGCGTCGGAGCCGTCCAGCGGGAGCCAGAGGTACTTGCCCCGGCGCTCGGCCGAGCCGATCGTGCGGCCCGCCAGCCGGGCGGCGAACTCCTCCGCGCCCGGGACGTGGCGCCGGACCGCCCGCGGGTGGAGCACCTCGGCCCGGGCGACGGTCCGCCCGGCGACCCAGCGCTCCAGGCCCCGCCGGACGACCTCGACCTCGGGCAACT
The DNA here is from genome assembly GCF_015711595.1 of Planomonospora sp. ID91781. NCBI lineage: Bacteria > Bacillati > Actinomycetota > Actinomycetes > Streptosporangiales > Streptosporangiaceae > Planomonospora > Planomonospora sp. ID91781. The sequence continues at coordinate 386,298 of NZ_JABTEY010000003.1, forward strand.
CGGGCATGCGCGTCCCTTCCCGCCGACCGGTCTCAGCTCGCCTCGCGCGCGTCCCGGTCGGTCCTGATGCGGTTCCATGCGGCCTCGGCGGCCTGCTGCTCGGCCTCCTTCTTCGAGCGCCCGGCGCCCGAGCCGTACTCCTCGCCGCCCAGGCGGACGACCGCGCTGAAGGACTTGGCGTGGTCCGGGCCGCTCTCCGCGACGTGGTACTCGGGCACGCCGAGCGACTCCGAGGCCGTCAGCTCCTGCAGGGAGGTCTTCCAGTCGAGCCCCGCGCCCAGCGAGGCCGAGTGGGCGATGAGGGGGTCGAAGAGCAGGTGGACGACCCGGAACGACTCGTCCAGGCCCTTGTCCACGTAGACCGAGCCGATCAGCGCCTCGAGGGTGTCGGCGAGGATCGAGGACTTGTCGCGCCCCCCGGTGCCCTCCTCGCCGCGGCCGAGCCGCAGGAACCGGCCCAGGCCCAGGCCGCGCGCCACGTCGGCGAGGGCGCGCATGTTGACCACGGCGGCCCGCAGCTTGGCCAGCTGGCCCTCGGGCAGGTCGGGGTGGTTGCGGTAGAGGGTGTCGGTGACGACGAGACCCAGCACCGAGTCGCCGAGGAACTCCAGGCGCTCGTTGGTGGGCAGGCCGCCGTTCTCGTAGGCGTAGGAGCGGTGGGTCAGCGCCCGCTCCAGGATCGCCGCGTCCAGCCGCACGGACAGGATCTCTTCCAGCTCGTCCCGCACGGCCTCCACGGCCACCGGCTTCACGCTTGCTGCCACGTCTTCTTCTCCTCGCACGACGGTCGATCGGATGCGCGATGGCGAAGAGGCGAGACGAGAGATCGTCCGGATACTCCGAAGACGTGGTGGGCGCCGGGAGGGTACGCGTGACCGCGGACCCCGGCGTCCACCACGGCCGCGGGTGGACCGCCATCGCACTGGCGGGCGGACGGTGACGCCGACCGGGAGCGAAGCGCTCCCGGCCGGCGTCCGTCGGTCAGAATGCGATCAGGCGGAGGGCTCGATCACCTGACGGCGGTTGTAGGTGCCGCAGGTCGGGCACACCATGTGCGGACGCTTCGGCGAGCGGCACTGGGGGCAGCTCACGAGCGAAACCGCGGCGGCCTTCCACTGCGACCGGCGGGAGCGAGTGTTGCTCCGCGACATTTTGCGCTTGGGGACAGCCACGTCAGCTCTCCTGATCGTTGTTATGTTCCGGAACCAGACCTTGCAACTTCGCCCAGCGGGCGTCGATCACCTCGTGCCCGTGGCCAGGCTCGGCATCAGCCAGCCTGACCCCGCACTCCGCGCAGAGCCCGGCGCAGTCCTCACTGCACAGCGGGCTCAACGGCAGTGTGAGCACCACCGCGTCGCGGAACACCGGTTCGAGGTCGAGCAGGTCACCGTCGAGGAGAAGGTCGTCCTCGGCTGCATCCTCAGCCGAGTAGAAGTACAGCTCCTGGAACGACACCTCGTTCTCCGAGGTGACCGGCTCCAGGCACCGTGCGCACTCCCCCCGCAGCGGGGACCGCGCCGTGCCCGTGACGAGCACGCCCTCCATGACCGACTCAAGCCGGATGTCCAGCTCGACATCGGCGTCCTTGGGGACGCCGATCATGTCGACGCCGGTCTCCGCCGGTGCCGGAAGAGTCAGGTGCAGCTGCTTCATGGCCCCCGGACGCCGCCCCAGTTCGTGGGTGGAGACCACCCAGGGGGCGCGAGGATCAAGGTGCAGAGTCATTCCGCTCTCATCAGGCATGGCGAATCACCGCCGTCGTGCAAGGCCGAAATAAGAGAATACCAGGGGTCGGAGTCTGCTTCGCGAGCCCTCTCCCCCCGCACTCCGCGGCGCGGGCCGGCACCGGGCCGCCCGGCCCCCGTCAGCCCCTGAGCCGCTCGACCAGCAGGTCCTGGACGAGATCGGGGACCAGCCCGGCCACGCTCCCGCCGTACCGGACGATCTCCTTGATCCGGCTGGACGACAGGAAGGACACCTCGGGACCGGTCGCCATGAACAGCGTCTCGACCCCGGACATCCGGTAGTTCAGCTGGGCCTGCTGCAGCTCGTAGTCGAAGTCGCTGACCGCGCGCAGTCCCTTGACGATCGCCGGGATCTCCTGCTGCCTGCAGTAGTCCACCAGCAGGCCGTGGAACTTGTCCACGCGCACGTTGCCGTACTCCTTCGTCACGGCCTGGAGCATCTCGATGCGCTCCTCGACCGTGAACAGGCTCTTCTTCTCGATGTTGATCAGGACTGCGACGACGACCTCGTCGTACTGCCGGGAGGCCCGGCCGATGATGTCCAGATGACCGTTGGTGACGGGGTCGAACGACCCCGGACAGACGACGCGACGCAAGGCGAACCCCCAGGTTTACGGATTCCCGGCGGCGCGACCGTACCAAACGGACGCTTCGCCGTAACGACGGACCCTCTCCTCTTCGTATCCGGCCGGCCAGACCAGGTCCTTCCCCCGGCTCTCCCGTTCCACCGCGACCAGCGCGTCCGGAGCGAGCCACCCGCCGTCGCGCAGGCGCTCCAGCACCGCGTCGACCTCCTCGGCCGTCACCGCGTAGGGCGGGTCGGCGAAGACGAGGTCGTACGGCTCGGCGGCGCCCCGGGCGAGCACCCGCTCCACCCGGTCGGCGGCGAGTTCGGCGCCCGGCAGCCCGAGGGAGGCGATGTTCTCCCTGATCGTCCTGACCGCCCTGGCGTCGGACTCGACCAGCAGCGCGTGGTCCGCCCCGCGCGACAGCGCCTCCAGCCCGATCGCGCCGGACCCGGCGTACAGGTCCAGCACCCGGGTGCCGTCCAGCGGGCCGAGCAGCGAGCCCACCGTGGAGAAGATCCCCTCCCTGGCCCGGTCGCTCGTCGGCCGGGTCCGGTTCCCCGGCGGCACGGCCAGCCTTCTTCCCCCTGCGACACCCGCGATGACTCGACTCACCCGTCCATTGTCCCGTGTCGCAGCCGAACACATAACCGCAGGTCAGAGGGTTTTCGCCGGTCGATCCCGGTCAAGAGTGGGCAAGGGACGGCGACGAAAGCGCAAGGGTCGTTCCCTCGGGTCCCGCCGCCCTGCAAGATGAGTCCTGCGGCCTTCGAGTGACCCAGGGGAAGGCCGGCCGGCGTGATCGTGAGCCCTTCCGCACGCCGGTACTCTCGGCACCTGACCCGAGAGATGGGCCCAGGCGGGGACGGCATTCGGGGGGAGGCCGTCCCCGCAACTGGGCGTTCACCCGGCGATCGGGTTCCGGCACCGGCGACCACCGCACGGGAGCGGCCCTCCAGGTCGGCGACTACCGCACAGGGGTCGGGGCGCCACCTAGGTGATCACCGCACGGGGAGCACGTCCGCCGACCGCCGCACCGGGCACCCCCGTCACGCCTTCTCGAGGTACTCCGCCCGCTCGTCGGCGAGCAGCCGGTCGATCTCCGCCCGCAGGACCGGGTGCCCGGCCAGGTCCGGATCGGCCGCCAGCATCGCCTCCGCCTCGTCCCGGGCGGCCTGGATGACGTCCTCGTCCCGGAGCAGCCGGAGCATCTTCAGCGACGACCTGCGGCCCGACTGGGCCACGCCCAGCACGTCGCCCTCCCTGCGCTGCTCCAGGTCCACCCGGGACAGCTCGAAGCCGTCCAGGGTCGAGGCGACCGCGTCGAGCCGCTCGCGCGCGGGGGTGCCCTGCGGCGCCTCGCTCACCAGGAGGCACAGGCCCGGCAGGCCGCCCCGGCCGACACGGCCGCGGAGCTGGTGGAGCTGGGAGACGCCGAAGCGGTCGGCATCCATGATCACCATGACCGACGAGTTCGGCACGTCCACGCCGACCTCGATGACCGTGGTCGCCACCAGGACGTCGACCTCGCCGCGGGCGAAGGCCCGCATCACGGCGTCCTTCTCCTCCGGCGGCAGCTTGCCGTGGAGCACGGCGGTGCGCAGTCCCTTCAGCGGCCCGTCGGCGAGGGTCGCCGCCACGTCCAGCACCGCCAGCGGCGGCCGGCGCTCGTCGTCCGCCTTGGCCAGGTCTCCCTCGTCGCCCTCCAGGTCGCCGATGCGCGGGCACACGACGTAGGCCTGCCGACCGAGCTCGATCTCCTCACGCACCCGGACCCAGGCGCGGTCCAGGTAGTGCGGCTTCTCCGCGACGGGGACCACGTGCGTGGTGATCGGGGCGCGGCCGGAGGGCAGCTGCGAGAGCGTGGAGACGGTCAGGTCGCCGAAGACGGTCATGGCGACCGTGCGCGGGATCGGGGTGGCGGTCATGACCAGGACGTGCGGGCGCCCGCCCCCCGCCTTCTCGCGCAGCGCGTCGCGCTGCTCCACGCCGAAGCGGTGCTGCTCGTCGACCACGACCAGCCCCAGGTCGGCGAACTGGACCCGCTCCTGGAGCACGGCGTGGGTGCCGACCACGATCCCGGCCGTCCCGGAGGCCGCGTCGAGCATCGCCGCCCGGCGGGCCGCGGCCCCGAGCGAGCCGGTCAGCAGGGCGACCGCGGTGCCGCCGAACATGCCGCCGGCGGCCAGGTCGCCGAGCATGGCGGTGATCGACCGGTGGTGCTGCTGGGCGAGCACCTCGGTGGGGGCGAGCAACACCGCCTGGCCGCCGGCGTCGACCACCTGGAGCATGGCCCGCAGCGCCACCACGGTCTTGCCCGCGCCGACCTCGCCCTGGAGCAGCCGGTGCATCGGGTGGTCGAGGGCCAGGTCGGCGGCGATCTCCTCGCCCACGCTCAGCTGCCCCTCCGTGAGCCGGAACGGCAGCCGCCCGTCGAAGTCGGCCAGCAACCCGTCGCCGCGCCGGGGCCGGGGCGTCGCCGACCAGGCCGCGGCGGCCATCTTCCGCTGCAGCAGCACGGCCTGGAGCAGGAACGCCTCGTCGAACCTGAGCCGCTTGCGCGCCCGGCTCACGTCGGCGTGGTCGCGCGGCCGGTGGATCGCCAGCAGCGCCTCGGTCAGGCCGGGCAGCCCGTGCCGGGCGCGCAGATCCTCCGGGAGGGGGTCCTCGAGGGAGCCCATGGTGTCGAGGACCACGCCCAGGGCCCGCCGCAGCGCCCAGGGCGTCACGTCCTTGCCCGCCGGGTAGATCGGCACCAGCGCCGCGGCGAACTCCCCCGCGTCGCGCTCGGCCTCGTCGATCATCTCGAACTCGGGGTGGGAGAGCTGCCACTTGCGCCGCTCGCCCTGGCCGAACGCGCCGACCTTCCCGGCGAACATGCCCCGGGCGCCCGGGCGCAGCCGCGTCTCGGCGATGTGCGAGGCCTTCCCGAAGAACGACAGGTAGATCTTGCTCCGGCGGCCGTCGACGACCTCGACCTCCAGCCAGGTGCCGCCCTTGTTGCGCATCGGCTTGCGCATGACCCTGGTGACCTCGCCCACCACCGTGACGTGCTCGTCGACCCGCAGGTCGTCGAGGTCGGTCAGCTCGCCCCGCTGGGCGTAGCGCCGCGGGTAGTGCCGGAGCAGGTCGCCGACGGTCCGCAGGTCCAGGACGCTCTCCAGCAGCTTGGCCGTGCGGGGGTCCAGCACCTTGCCCGTCGGCTCGTCGAAGCTCGTCACGCCAGCTTTCTACCGCCTCCGGGCGACAGAATTCACCCGCATCCGCCTTCCGCCTCCCCCGGACCGGCTCACTCGACCCCGACGAGCAGCGGGTAACCGCCCTGCCCTGCCCCGTAGCGGACGACCTCGATGTCCGGCCGGGTCTCGGCCAGACGGTCCTGTACGGCCTGCGCCAGCCCGGCGGGCGCGTCCGCGCCCTCCAGCAGGGTGACCAGCTCGCTGCTGGAGGACACCATCCGGCCGACGACCTCCAGCGCGGTCTCCACCAGGTCCGCGCCGACCAGGGCGGCGTCCCCGTCGATCACGCCGAGCACGGCCCCGGGCCGGATCAGCCCCGCGCTCGTCATGACCTCGCGGTCGGCCACCCACACGTGCCCGTGGCGGGTGTGCGCGGCCGCCTCGGTCATCGCGACCACGTCGTCGTCGAACCGCCGCAGCGGGTCGTGGACGGCCAGCGCCGCCAGGCCCTGCACCGACGCCCGGGTGGGCAGGACGCTCACCGCGAGCCCCTCCTCGCGGGCGATTTCGGCGGCGGCCGCCGCGACCTCGCGCGCCCCGCTGTCGTTGGGCAGGACCACGACCTCGGTGCCCGCCCCCCGGATCGCGGCCAGCACCGCGGCCAGGGGCGGGCTGGAGCCCGGCTCGCGCCGGACCACGACGGCTCCCGAACGCTCGAACACCTCGCCCAGGGCGGGACCCGCCGCCACCGCCACCACGCCCCGCCCGCCCGCGGCCGGGTGCGTCCGGCCGGACCCGGCCAGGTAGGTCACCCTGATCCGGTGCGGCCTGCCGCCGGCCCGCAGGGCGGCCTCGATCGCCGCCCCCGCGTCCTCCACGTGCACGTGCACGTTCCACAGACCGTCCCCCCCCACGACCACCAGCGAGTCGCCGAGCGCGTCCAGCTCGCCGCGCAGGGTCTCCACGGCCTCGTCGCCGGCGTCCAGCAGGTACATGACCTCGTAGCCCGGATGCCCCTCGGGCCGGTGCGGCTCCTCCGGCCCCGGCACGACCCTGCGGACCGGCGCGGGGACGTCGGGCCGCTCGGCGTAGGAGCCGGTCACCACCGCGGCGAGGCTCTCCAGAATGAGCGTCAGGCCCGCCGCGCCCGCGTCCACCACGCCGTTGCGGGACAGCACCTCCAGTTGGTCCGGGGTGCGCCGGAGCGCGGCGCGGGCCTCCTGCGCGGCCCTGCCCGCCACCGCGGCGAGGTCGCCGGACAGGTCGCGCACCGCGGCCGCCACCGCGCCGAGCACGCTCAGCAGCGTGCCCTCGACCGGCCGCTCCACCGCGCCGCGGGCCAGCTCCGCGGCCCTGGCCAGGCCCCGGCCGAGATCCGCGCCGCCGCCCTCGGCCGTCCTCAGCACCTCGGCGAGGCCGCGGAGCGCCTGGCTGACGATGACCCCCGAGTTGCCCCGCGCGCCGAGCAGGGCGCCCTGGGCGAGGGTCCGCCAGGTGGTGGCCGCGTCGGCGTCCCCGGGCAGCCCGTCCAGCGCCTCGGCCGCCGAGAGCATGGTCAGGTGGAGGTTGGTGCCGGTGTCGCCGTCGGGCACGGGGAAGACGTTGAGGGCGTCGATCTCCTCCCTGGCCCGGCCCAGCGTCTCCGCGGCCAGCCATGACCACCGCCGGACCGCCGGCGGGTCGAGAACCTGCAGCATGCCTGCCCTCCGTGCCTGCGGGCGCGTTCGCCCCTCGTCCCCGGCGGTCGCGCCTCCCTGCGGGGCACGACCGGCGCGCCCGCCTCCGGACGCGGTCCGCCGCCGCGGCCGCCCGGATGCGCTACGGTTGCCTTTCGGAGATTATCCCCGTTCGGCCAGTCGTGGCAGCTCGCGTTGGCACGCACGGTCAGGCATCGGATATCCTCGTTTGGCCAGCCGGTCGTCCCGGCATGCCCGATGACCGCCCAGCGGATCGGGTCTCTCGACTGATATAAGGAGCGAACCGTGGCTTCCGTCTGCGACGTTTGCGCTAAGAAGCCGATCTTCGGCAACAACGTCTCCCACTCGCACCGCCGCACCCGTCGCAGCTGGAGCCCGAACATCCAGCCCGTGCGCGCGGTCGTGAACGGCACGCCGAAGCGGCTGAACGTGTGCACCTCCTGCATCAAGGCCGGCAAGGTCACCCGCTAGCCCAGGCTCTCCGCACAGCCCGCCGCCCCTCCGCCGAGGGGCGGCGGGCTGTCGGTTTTCCCGGAGGACGGACCGCCGGTTCAACGGAACCGCTGGCGGTGAACATGTTTTCGCAACCCGTCCACCGCACGGACCGTGACTCTCTATCGTCACAGCGTGACCATCACCTGCTTCCCTCGCGGCAACGTACGCGACATGACCAAGAAGATCGGCGTCGACCTCCCCGATGACCTGTACCGGTGGATGCAGTCCGAGGTCAGGGCCGGCCGGGCCCTCTCCATCTCCGGGTTGATCGCGGAGGTCGTCGAGCACCAGCGCAGCCGGGCGGAGCTGTCCGCGCTCGTCGCCGACCTCAGGACGGAGTTCGGCCCGCCGACCGCGGAGAGCAGGAAGCGGATCGACGAGGCCGTCGACGCCCTGTGCACGGTCCAGGAGACCGAGCCGGTCAGAAGGGGGCGGACGGCGTGACGCGCCCCGCCGGCCTGCGGCGCTTCGTGTTCGACACCGGGGCCCTCGTCGGGCTCGAACGGGGCAACCCCGACGTGATCGAGGCCCTGGAACGGATCCTCGCGGGCGAGCTGGAGGGCGTCGTGCCCCGCACGGTGCTGGCCGAGGCCGGCCGGGACGGGACCCGCCGGGTACGGCTGGCCGCGGCGTTCAACCGCGCCCGGCGGATCCGCCACGGCTCGCTGGTGATCGACGAGCTGACCCCGGAGCGCGCCATGGAGATCGGCCGGAAGATCGGCGAGTGCGGCCATGACGACGTGGTCGACGTGAACGTCGCCCTGTGCGCCCGCAGCTCCCCTTCGGGGGTCGTCGACGCCATCGTGCTCACCGGCGACCGCGACGGCATCACCCGCGTCGACGGCGCGCTGGACCGCGTGATCATCGACGTCTGAGAACGGGTCCCGTCAGGCGCGCTGCCGCCAGGCGTGGTCCACCGGGCCGATGCCCGCGCCCAGCGCGAACCCCCGGGCGATCGCTCCGGTGACGTACTCCTTGGCCTTCCCCACCGCGGACGGGACGTCCTCGCCGAGGGCCAGCCAGGAGGCCACCGCCGAGGCCAGGGTGCAGCCCGTGCCGTGGGTGTGCCGGTTGTCGTGGCGTTCCGCGGTGAAGCGGAACTCCCGGTCGCCGTCGGTGAGCAGGTCCACCGGGGCGCCCGGCAGGTGGCCGCCCTTGACCAGTGCCCAGGCGGGACCGAGCGCCAGGATCGCGTCCGCGGCCCGGCGCAGGTCCCTCTCGTCCTCGACCTTCACCCCGGTGAGCTGGGAGACCTCCCAGAGGTTGGGGGTGACGACCGTGGCCACGGGCAGCAGCCGGGACTTGACGGTCTCCACGGCTTCGGGCGCCAGCAGGGCGTCCCCGTGCTTGGAGACGCCGACCGGATCCACCACGACCGGCGCGTCCACCCCGGACAGCGCCTCGGCGACGGTCTCCACGAGCACCGCCGAGGCCAGCATCCCCGTCTTGACGGCCTGGGCCCCGATGTCGCCGAGCACCGAGTCGAGCTGGGCCCGTACCGCCTCGGGCGGGAGCTCCCAGTAGCCCTGCACGCCCAGCGAGTTCTGCGCCGTCACCGCGGCGATGACGCTCATGCCGTGCACGCCGAGGGCCAGCATGGTCTTCAGGTCGGCCTGGATGCCCGCGCCGCCGCCGGAGTCGGAGCCGGCGACGGTCAGCACGCGGGGAGGGGACGAAACGGTCATGAACCTCATCCAACCAGCTTCCGCCGGATTCCGTGGCGCCGTGTCCCCGGCGGGCGGCCGCCACCCGGGCATCGCCCGCCGGGGCACGGCCCCGCTCCGGGACGCGGGTCGCCGGGGCCGTCCTCAGTCCTTCCCGTCCAGCGGGAGAGGGAGCGGGAGAGGGAGCGGGATCTCAATCCCGTCCCCGTCCCCGCTTCCGGAGCCGGGGGACGGAGCGGTCGAGGGCGCCTGCGTGGACGTGGGAGCGGCGGTCTGCGTGGGGGTCTCTTCGCGGAGCGTACCCGGCCTTCCCACGGACAGGCCCTGCTTCCGGGCCTCCTCGTCACCGCCGGACGCCGATCCCGTCCCCCGGGGACGCCGGGTGGGCTCCTGCGTGGCGGGACGGGCCTTCGGGGTGCGGCTCGCCTCCGGGCGGGTCGTCTCCTCGGGAGACGGGGACGACGATGGGGACGGGGCAGCGGTCCGGGACCGCTCCGGCTGCGGGCGCTCCTCCCCGGGGGCGCGTTCCCCGGGCCCGGTGGCGCCGCCCTCCGGGCCCGCCGTCCGGCACTCTCCGGTCGAGCAGCCGAAGAGCGGCCCGGCCGAGTCCTTCCACGCCTGGACGCCGGCCGCGGTCCCGCCCAGCATCGCGGCCGCGGCGGCGACCGTCAGCGCCGCCGCCTTCACCGGCGCCCCGAGGCGCCACCGCCCGCCGGGCCGGTCCGCCTCGGCGGGGCCGGACTCCACGCGGTCCTCCTGCGCCGGGAGGATGTCGCCGGTCGCCGACTGTTCGGGACGGAGCCTGCGCCCGACCGGCACGTCCGCGGGCGGCTCCGGCGCGGCCTCGGGCTCGGGTCGCCCGCCACGGTGAAGGGCGTCCTCCCCCGCCGGCTCGTGACTACCCATGGCACCTCGTTCTCGCAGGACGTCGACCGCCAATCTTCCTACCATTTCGGTAAAGATCTGTCACAATTTTCGCCGATGCACCAGCCGGTGACAGATGTCACGTCCGGAAATGATCCCAGCCGCGGTGCTCCGAGGTCCTGTCCCCGGCTTCGACGCCCTCGCCCTCCGTCACACGCCCGATCTCCGTCCAGGCGGGTGGGAGCCGTACGCCGCCGGGGAAGGTCGCGGCCAGGGCGTGGTCCTCTCCGCCGGTGAGCACCCAGTCCAGCGGGTCGGCACCGAGCAGGCGGGCCGCGGTCTCCAGTTCTTCGGGGACGGTGAAGGCCGAGAGGTCGAGCGCGACGCCCACCCCGCCGGCCTCGGCGATGTGCCCCAGGTCCTGCAGAAGGCCGTCGCTGACGTCCAGCATCGCGGTCGCACCCAGTTCGGCGGCCTGGACCCCGCACGGATAGGGCGGTCGCGGGCGGCGGTGGGCGTCCACCAGGGTCTCCAGCTCCGCCGGGGCCGGATCGCCGGGTCCGGCGCCCCCGGCGCGGCCGGCCTGGAGCAGGGCGAGTCCGGCCGCGGCGTGACCGAGGCGCCCCGCCACCGCGACCACGTCGCCGGGACGGGCCCCCGAACGCGTGACCGGCGCGCGCCCGCCCAGGTCGCCGAGGGCCGTCACGCCGATCACCACCAGGTCGCAGCGGGTGGTGTCACCGCCCACGACGCTCGCCCCGACCAGGTCGCACTCGTCCCGGAAGCCGTCGGCGAGGTCGTCCAGCCAGCCGGCGGCGGTGGTGGCGGGCAGGCCGAGGCCCACCACGACGCCGGTGGGGACCGCACCCATCGCGACGACGTCGGCGAGGTTCTGGGCGGCGGCTTTACGCCCGATATCGTAGGCACTGGACCAGTCAAGACGGAAATGTCTATTCTCAAGCAGTAAGTCCGTTGTGACGACGACCCGTCCGTCGGGCGCACCCACCAGCGCGGCGTCGTCCCCCGGGCCGAGCAGGACGGTCCGGCCCTGCGGCAAGCGTCCGGCAATACGCGCAACGATTCCGAATTCGCCGAGATCTCCGACTGTGATGACGCACCTCCCGTTCATCACAGGGTACGGTTGCCCTCCGGTACTGATCCAATCGCCCGGGAGGACGTGATGGTGCAGGCCTACATCCTTATCCAGACCGAAGTCGGCAAGGCCGCGGACGTCGCGCGCCAGATCTCCTCGATCTCCGGCGTCACGCAGGCCGAGGACGTCACCGGCCCCTACGACGTGATCGTGCGCGCGGAGGCCCGGAACGTGGACGAGCTCGGCAAACTCGTGGTGGCGCAGATCCAGGCGGTGGAGGGGATCACGCGGACCCTCACCTGCCCCATCGTGCACATCTGACCCGCGGGAAGGACGCATGTCTCTCCGGTTCGCCCGCCGGGTCGAGCGGTCTCCCCGCTCCACCCGCGGGGCCGACCGGTCTCCCCGCTTCGCCCGCCGGGCCGGCTGGGCCTGCGCCCTGCTGGCCCTGGCGGGATGCGGCGGGGCGGTCCGCATGGACCCGCCCTCGCCGGAGCCGTCGGCCGCCGCCGCGTGCCGTGCGCTCGCCGGGCGCCTGCCCCAGGTGCTCGACGGCGCCGAGCGGACCGAGTCGGACCCCCCGTCGCCGTACGTCGCGGTCTGGGGGGCCGGCGAGATCGGGCTGCGCTGCGGGGTGCCGCGCCCGGCGAACATGGCCGCCACCGACCAGGTGCCGGTGGTCGACGACGTGGCGTGGTTCGCCGACCCCGCCCGGCCCGCGTTGTTCACCGCGATCGGGCGGGCGGCCTACGTCGAGGTGACGATCTCCCGCGCGCACGCTCCGGAGAGCGTGCTGGTCGAGCTCGCGGTCCCCGTCAAGGCGGCGCTACCGCAGACCGGGTGAGCGCTCCAGGGCGAGCCGGATCAGCCGGTCGACCAGCTCGGCGTACGGCAGGCCGGTGGCCTCCCACAGCTGCGGCGCGGCCGACATCGCGGTGAAGCCCGGCATCGTGTTGATCTCGTTGAGCAGCAGCCTGCCGTCGTCGGTGCAGAAGAAGTCGACCCGGGCCAGCCCCTCGCAGCCCAGCGCCTCGAACGCCCGCACGGCCATGGCCCGCAGGTCCTCGGTCAGCCCGCCGGGCAGGTCCGCCGGCACGACCAGGGACATGTCGTCCCCGACGTACTTGGCCTCGAAGTCGTAGAACTCGTGGTCGCCGTGGACCAGGATCTCCCCCGGGAGGCTGGCCTGCGGCGGCTCGTCTCCCAGGGACTCCAGCACGGCGCACTCGATCTCCCTGCCGGTGATCGCGGCCTCGACCAGCACCTTGGGGTCGTGCTCCCGGGCCAGCTCGACGGCGCGCTCCAGCTCCTCGAGGTCCGAGGCCTTGGAGATGCCCTGGCTCGACCCCGCCCGGGCCGGCTTGACGAAGACCGGCCAGCCCAGCTCCTGGACCTCCTTGAGGACCCGGTCCCGGTCCACCCGCCAGTCGCGGTCGCGGATCGTGACGTACGGGCCCACGGGCAGGCCCGAGGCCGCCAGCACCATCTTCATGTAGGCCTTGTCCATGCCGACCGCGCTGGCCAGCACGCCGGAGCCGACGTAGCGGACCCCCGCCATCTCGAGCAGGCCCTGGATGGTGCCGTCCTCGGCGAACGGGCCGTGCATGACCGGGAAGACCACGTCCACCCGCCCGAGCTCGACCGGGACGTCGGCGGCGTCGTGGACCACCAGCGGGCCGCCGCCGGACGGCAGCACGAGCTCGGCCCCCCGGGCGTCCACGGACGGCAGCTCGCCGCCCTCGATCGCGTAGCTCTGGTCGCCGGAGGCGAGCACCCACCGCCCGTCCCGGGCGATCCCGATGGGGATCACCTCGTATCTGGACCGGTCGATCACCTCCAGCACGCTGCCCGCTCCGAGGATGGAGACGGCGTGCTCGGAGTTGCGGCCGCCGAAGAGGATCGCCACCCGCGGCCGAGGTGTGTGCTGCTCGCTCATGATGACCGAATGTACCCCCTCTGGGAGGTGAATCCGGTTGTCAGACGCGCCTATCTCCCCGAAGCGAGCAGGGAGTCGAGCGCCCTGGTGACGTCCACGATGAGATCCTCGGCGTCCTCCAGCCCGATCGAGAAGCGCACGGCCCCCGCGTCGCCCCCCGCGTCCTCGCCGGATCGGCGGCCGAGGGAGGCGGTGCACACGGCCTTGGTACGCGTGCCGCCCGCCGAGGAGGCGGGCGAGACCAGCCTGAGCGCGCCGGCCAGCCGTACGCCCGCGTCGTGACCGCCGTGCGGGGTCACCGTCACGCAGGCGCCGTACCGGGTGCCCTCCGGGCCGGAGTCGAACAGGTGCCTGGCGAGCCGGTGACCGGGGTGCCCGGGGAGGCCGGGGTAGTCGACCCGGCGGACGGCGGGGTGCTTGGCCACGGCCGCGGCGAACACCATCGCGGTGGAGCACATGCGGCGCACCCGCAGCGGCAGCGTCTCCAGGCCCCGGCGGAGCAGGAAGGCGTCGTCCGGGGAGAGCTCGGCCCCCGTGTCGACGCGGACCCGGCGGAGCCGGGCGATCAGGTCGGGACGGCCCACGACGACGCCGCCGGTGCAGTCGTCGTGCCCCCCGAGGTAGGTGGTCGCGGAGTGGACCACGAGGTCGGCGCCGTGCTCCAGAGGGCGGCACACGACCGGCGTGGCGAAGGTCGAGTCGACCACCAGGAGGGCTCCGGCGGAGCGGGCGATCCGGTAGAGGCCGCGGACGTCGGCCACGGCGGCCGACGGGGTGGAGAGCGTCTCCGCGTATATGATCTTCGTGCTCCGCCGGACCGCCGCGCCCACCCGGCCGAGATCGGCGTAGTCGACGAAGTCCGCGCTCACCCCGAACCTGGACAGCACGTTCGTGATCAGCGAGTGGGTCCGGTCGTGGACCTGGACGGGGGCGACGACGTGCGCCCCCGATCGCAGGAAGGTCATCAGCACCGCGTTGACCGCGGCCGTCCCCGAGGCGAAGGCCTGGCCCGCGACGTCCTCGGGCGCGGCCGCGCCCTCCAGGGAGGCGACGGCCGCGGCGAAGGCGGCGGTGGTCGGGTTGTCGACGCGGTCGGCGGCGTCCTCCCCCGTCGTCTCCGGGCCGCCGGGCGGGCCGGTGCGGCTCCACGCGGAGCTGCGCCACACCGGCAGGCCGAGAGGGCTGCCCGGGGGACCCGCCGGGGCCGGCAGATGCGCCGAGCGGGTGTTCTCGCCCCGTTGCCGGCGTGCGGGGCGGTTCACACGCCGTACCGTTCGGGTTTGGGGGTCCGCGACATCAGCAGCATCGCGGCCTCGCGGGGGGGCATGCCGTCATGGACGACGGCCACCACGACCTCGGTGATCGGCATCTCCACGTCGTGCTTTCTGGCCAGTTCGAGGACCGACTCGCAGGACTTGACGCCCTCTGCGGTCTGCTTGGTGGCGGCGACGACCTCGGCCAGGGTCATGCCCCGTCCCAGATTCTCACCGAAGGTGCGGTTCCTGGACAACGGTGAGGTACAGGTCGCCACCAGGTCGCCCATCCCCGCCAGCCCCGCGAACGTGTGCGGGTCGGCGCCGAGCGCCGCGCCGAGCCGGGAGATCTCCGCCAGCCCGCGCGTCATGAGCATCGCGCTGACGTTGTCGCCCATCCCCATGCCCGCCGAGACCCCGACGGCGAGCGCGATGACGTTCTTGACCGCCCCGCCGAGCTCCACGCCGACCACGTCGGGGTTGGTGTAGGGGCGGAACCACGGCGGCAGGTGGCAGGCCGCCTGCAGCCGCTCCATGGCCCCCTCGTCGGGGCAGGCGACCACCGTCGCGGCGGGCTGGCCGCGGACGATCTCGCCGACCAGGTTGGGACCCGACACCACCGCGACCCGCTCCGCCGGGACCTCGGCGACCTCGCAGATCACCTCGCTCATCCGCTTGGTGGTGCCGAGCTCGATGCCCTTCATCAGGCTCACCAGGACCGCGTCGTCCGGCAGGTCCGGCTTCCAGGCGGTCAGGTTGCCGCGCAGGGTCTGCGAGGGCACGGCGAGCACCACGAAGTCGGCGCCGTCGAGCGCCTCGGCCGGCTCGGTGGTGGCGCGCAGCGTCTCGGGCAGCGCCGTACCCGGCAGGTAGTCGGGGTTCTCATGGCGGCGGTCGATCGCCTCGACGATCTCCGGGCGCCTGCCCCACAGGGTCGTCCGGGTGCCCGCCCCGGCGAGGATCATCGCGAAAGTCGTGCCCCATGAACCCGTCCCGAACACGGCAGCCTTGGTCATTTCATCACCGTACGCCGAAGTCAGCCGTGAGAGGGCTTCTTGAACGGGGCGGCAGGCGCCTTCCGTCCGCGCAGCTCGGCCAGCTGGGCCGTGATCGCCGCCATGATGTCGGCGGTCGCCGCGCGCAGCGCCTCGGCCCCGGGCGGCCGCCCGCCGAGCCCTTCACGGTACTTCGACAGGTCCACCGGGTCCCCGACCTGCACGCGGAACGTCTTGCGGGGCAGGAGGCGGGGCCGCCGGCTGCCGTAGGGCAGGATCTCCTGCGCGCCCCAGTGCGCCACCGGGATCACCGGCACCCCGGTCTCCAGGGCCAGCCGCGCCGCGCCCGTCTTGCCCTCCATGGGCCAGAAGTCCGGATCGCGGGTGCAGGTGCCCTCGGGGTAGAACATCACGCACGCCCCCTCGTCGATCCGCTCCCGGGACGCCTCCAGCGAGCGGGCCGCGTCCGCGCTGCCCCGGTAGACGGGGATCGCCCGCATCGCCCGCACCATGCGGCCGATCACCGGCACCGAGAAGAGCCCGGACTTGGCCAGGACCACCGGCCAGCGCCCGTGGTCGTACAGGAAGTGCGCGACCAGGAAGGGGTCCACCCACGACAGGTGGTTGGTCACCATGATGATCGCGCCCTCGCGCGGCAGCCGCTCCGCGTGCCGCCACTCCTTCTTCACCAGGAGCCACGAGATCGGTTTGACGATCACGACGGCCACCGCGACCCAGAACCTGGTCGGCCATCCAGGGCGTCTCATCCGCTCCTCCATACACTAGGGGGGTACACCTCGAGTCTTCCGGTTGGCTCCGGAGGCTGTCGAGACGGGATGCTTAAGGGTATGCCTCCTTCCGAGAGCCCGGACTGGACCCTCGTCGTCCCGGTCAAGACCCTGGTGGCGGCCAAGACCCGGCTGTCCGAGGCCGCGGGCCCGCACCGCGCCGCGCTGGCGGTGGCGATCGCCTGCGACACCGTCGAGGCCGCGCTGAGCTGCGGCCCCGTCGCGCGCGTCGTGGTGGTGACGGGCGACCCGGTGGCCGCCGAGGCGCTGGCCGGGGTGGGCGCCCGCGTGGTCGGCGACCCGGAGGCGGGGCTCAACGCGGCGCTGCGCCACGGCGCGGGCGAGGCCGTACGGCTGGCGCCCGGCGACGCGGTCGGCGCGCTCCAGGCCGACCTGCCGGCCCTGCGCCCCGCGGAGCTGGCGCTCGTGCTGGCCGCCGCTGCCGAGTTCGACCAGTCCTTCCTGCCCGACGCGGCCGAGGTCGGCACGACCTTCTACGGCACGCGGCCCGGCGTCCCGTTCACCCCGGGGTTCGGCGGCGCCTCCCGCGACCGCCACCTGCGGCGCGGCGCGAAAGAGCTCTGCCTGGCCGGGGCCGACTCGGTGCGCCGGGACGTGGACACCCCCGACGACCTGCGCGCCGCCCTCGCCCTGGGCACCGGTCCGCGCACCCGCGCGGTGGCCCGGCTCATCGGGGTGAGGTCTCCGGAGCCGGGGCCTCCCGGAGACTGAGGATCCCCCGGGAGGTCAGCACCGGCAGGTGGGCCAGGGCGATGCCGGCCGCGGCGGTCCACAGGGCCGTCCGGGCGTCGAGCAGCTCCCCCAGCACCCCGCCGAGCAGGCCGCCGACCGGCGCCGCCCCCCACATCAGGAACCGCATGCTGGCGTTCATCCGGCCGAGCAGGCGCTCCGGGGTGATCCGCTGGCGGTAGCTCAGCTGGTTGACGCTGAACACCGCCGCGCCCATCCCGTTGAGCGCGTTGCCGAGGACGAACGGCGC
Organism: Planomonospora sp. ID91781; assembly: GCF_015711595.1. NCBI lineage: Bacteria > Bacillati > Actinomycetota > Actinomycetes > Streptosporangiales > Streptosporangiaceae > Planomonospora > Planomonospora sp. ID91781. The sequence continues at coordinate 403,573 of NZ_JABTEY010000003.1, forward strand.
CAGCGCCCATCCCGGGCCGGCCAGCGGGGCGAGCAGGACGGCCGCGGCGGCCAGTGCGGCTCCGCCGTACATCGCCGGACCGACGCCGGAGCGGGCGGCGGCGCGGGGGGCGAGGAACGCGCCAGCCAGCCAGCCGGCGGGCGCGGCCGCCAGGAGCAGGCCGTACCCCACCGGATCGACGCCGAGGAGCCTGAGCAGGAAGAACGGCTGGGCGACGGACCAGACGCCGTTGGAGAGCATGACCAGGGCGCCGACCAGGGCGATGCGCCGCAGGACCGGGTGGCCGGCGACGTACCGGACCCCCTCGGCGACCTCCTCCCGGAGCCGTCGCCGCTCTCCGGCCGGCGCCGGGTCCTCCTGCGCCCGCACGCCGCCGAGCAGCAGCGCCGAGACCAGGTGGCTGACGCCGTCGGCGAGCAGGGCGACCGGCGCGGTCACCGCGTGCACCAGTCCGCCGCCCAGCGGGGGACCGGAGAGCACCGCCGCGCCGCGCAGCGTCTCCAGGACCCCGTTGCCCCGCAGCACGTCGTCCCGGCCGACCAGGGAGGGCAGGAAGCTCATGTGCGCGACGTCGAAGAAGACTGATCCCAGGCCCATGAGCAGCGCGACCGCGTACAGGTGCGGCAGGGTGAGCGCGTCCAGGAGCACGGCGGCCGGGACGGAGAGCAGCGCGGCGCCCCGCAGCAGGTCGCTCCAGATCATGATCGGGCGGCGCCGCGACCGGTCCACCCACACGCCGGCCGGCAGCCCGACGAGCAGGAACGCGGCCGTCTCCGCGGCGGTGAGCAAGCCCAGCTGGAGAGGGCTCGCCTCCAGCGTGAGCAGGGCGACCAGCGGCAGGGCGACGATGGTGACCTGGGTGCCGAACTGGCTGATCGCGTCGGCGCCCAGGAAGAGCCGGAACGACCTGTTCCGCCACATCCCCGCACGCTCGTCCCCGGTCCGCACAGCCGTGAATGATCGCCGCCCGCGACGCGCCGGTCAAACCCTTTTCCGGTACGGCCGGCGGGCGGAGACGCTCCGCCGCACGGCCGGTGGGAGCCGCGGGGCTGCCGGGCCCGGCCGCGTTAGGGTGGTGGGCGTGCAGGCGACGGTGAGGACCTTCGACCCCGCGACCCGGTCCGGGTCGGTGTTCCTGGACGACGGGACCGAGGTCCCGTTCGGCGCCGAGGCGTTCGACGCCGGGCCGCTCCGGCTGCTGAGACCGGGCCAGCGGGTCAACATCTCCGTGGACGGCGGACTGGTCACCTACGTGACGCTCTCGACGTTCCCGCTGCCGGACTGACCCGCGCACCACCGGACCGCGCGCGGGAGCCGGAGGGCTGCCCGTCCCGGCGGGCGCGCGCCACCCGATCGCGCCCGCGCGCAGGAGAGCGGCCCCCGCACCCGCCCGGTCCCGCCACCGGACGCCGCGCCCGCCGGACACGCCGAGCGCCCGGTCCCACGCGGGGATCCGGGCGCCCGATGTGCGAGTCCGCCGCTCGGCGGATGCCGCCTGCCGGCGGACGCTACTTCTTGGCGGCCTTCTTGCCGCCCTCGTTGACGAGGTCCTTGAAGTCGGAGCCGGCGCGGAACTTCGGCGCCCAGCTCTCGGCCACCTTGATCTCGGCGCCCGTCGAGGGGTTCCGGGCCGTGCGGGCCGGCTTGTGCGCCATCTCGAAGGCGCCGAAACCCGTGATGGAGACCTTGTCGCCGCTGGCGACGGCCTTCTGGATGGTGTCGAGCACGGCGTTCACGGCCTCGGTGGCCGTCTTCTTGTCGCCCACCCGATCCGCGATGGCGTCGACGAGTTCTTTCTTGTTCATGAAGATTGTCCCTTGTTGCCGATGTCCGGGAGTGGGTCTCAAGACAGGAAGCCCGTCTCACCCGATTTGTCGCCGAGAGGGGTCTCAGGTGGAGCGAGAGACCCCTTACCCGCTTGAAATTAGGGGACGGAAGCGTGTGACTCAATCACCTTCCGCAATATTTCCAGCACTCCGTGTGTCTGAAACCAGGTCATCGAGGTCAATCAGGAACGATTCCAGGCGGGTGGCCGCACGGTCCAGGTCGTGCTTGGCCGCTCCGCAGATGGCCAGCAGGTGCTTGGCCAGGCGCTGCCGCGTCTCCGGAGGCACGGGCAGCACGCGGACGCGGCTGTGCGCCTCGCGCAGCAGCCGCGCCAGCTCTCGTTCGGAGCGGGTCAGACCGTCGTCGGCAGCCATGGCTGCCGGCCATTCTCGTACGCCGTCACGTCGTCGGCGTTGCGCAGGGTCAGGCCGATGTCGTCCAGGCCCTCCATCAGCCGCCAGCGGGTGTAGTCGTCGATCTCGAAACCGGCGGACTCGGCGCCCCAGCGCACCCGGCGCTCCCCCAGGTCGACGGTGACCTCGAGGGCGGGGTCGGCCTCCACGGCCGACTGCAGCGCCTCGACGGTCTCGGCCGGCAGCACGACCGGGAGCAGCCCCATCTTGGTGGAGTTGTTACGGAAGATGTCGCCGAACCGGGCCGCGATCACGACGCGGAAGCCGTACTGCTGCAGGGCCCAGACCGCGTGCTCGCGCGAGGAGCCGGTGCCGAAGTCCGGTCCGGAGACGAGGATCGAGGCGCCCTGGTAGGCGGGCTGGTTCAGGACGAAGTCCGGGTCCTCGCGCCAGGCGGAGAACAGGCCCTTCTCGAAGCCGGTCCGGCTGACCTGCTTGAGCCAGACGGCCGGGATGATCTGGTCGGTGTCGACGTTGCTGCGGCGCAGCGGCACGGCCCGGCCGGTGTGCGTGGTGAAGGCTTCCATGGTCGTGTCTCCTAGGCCAGGTCGGCGGGGGCGGTCAGCTTGCCGGTGACGGCGGTGGCGGCGGCGACGGCGGGCGAGACCAGGTGGGTGCGGCCGCCCTTGCCCTGGCGTCCCTCGAAGTTGCGGTTGGAGGTCGAGGCGCTGCGCTCGCCGGGGGCGAGGGTGTCGGGGTTCATGCCCAGGCACATCGAGCAGCCCGCCTCGCGCCACTCGGCGCCGGCGGCCTTGAACACCTCGTGCAGGCCCTCCTGCTCGGCCTGGAGTTTGACCAGCATCGAGCCGGGGACGATCAGCGTCCGGGTCACGACGCTGCGGCCGCGCAGCACCTCGGCCGCGGCCCGCAGGTCCTCCAGCCGGCCGTTGGTGCAGGAGCCCACGAAGACGGTGTCCACCTCGACCTCGCGCAGCGGGGTGCCGGGGGTGAGCCCCATGTACTCCAGCGCGCGGCGGGCGGCCGCCGGGTCGTCGGTCTCCTCGGGCGCCGGCACGGCCGTGCCCAGCGGGGCGCCCTGGCCGGGGTTGGTCCCCCAGGTGACGAACGGGGTCAGGGTCGAGGCGTCGATCTCCACGACGGTGTCGAAGACCGCGTCGGAGTCGGTGACCAGGGACTTCCAGTATTCGACGGCGGCGTCCCACTGCTCGCCGGTCGGGGCGTGGGGACGTCCCTTGAGGTAGGCGAACGTGGTCTCGTCGGGAGCGATCATGCCCGCGCGGGCGCCGGCCTCGATGGACATGTTGCAGATGGTCATCCGGCCCTCCATGGAGAGCTTGCGGATGGCCTCGCCGCGGTATTCGACGATGTAGCCCTGACCGCCGCCGGTGCCGATCTTCGCGATGATCGCCAGGATCAGGTCCTTGGCCGTGACGCCGGGCGGCAGCTCGCCGGAGACCTCGATGGCCATCGTCTTGGGCCGGTAGGCGGGCAGCGTCTGGGTGGCCAGCACGTGCTCCACCTCGGAGGTGCCGATGCCGAAGGCGATGCCGCCGAAGGCGCCGTGCGTCGAGGTGTGAGAATCACCACAGACGATCGTCATGCCGGGCTGGGTCAGGCCGAACTGCGGGCCGATGATGTGCACGACGCCCTGACCGGCGTCGCCCATCGGGTGCAGCCGGACGCCGAACTCGGCGCAGTTCTTGCGCAGCGTCTCGACCTGGGTCTTGGAGACCGGGTCGGTGATCGGGCCGAGCAGGGTCGGGACGTTGTGGTCCTCGGTGGCGATGGTGAGGTCCGGCCGCCGCACGGTCCGCCCCGCCATGCGCAGGCCGTCGAACGCCTGCGGGCTGGTCACCTCGTGGATGAGGTGCAGGTCGATGTAGAGCAGGTCGGGCTCTCCCTCGGCACGTCGCACGACGTGCTGCTCCCAGACCTTCTCCGCCAGCGTGCGGCCCATTGTCGCCTCCCTTTCGTTGCGACGCTGCGCGTCGTCGCCCGACTTGCCTTCTCATATGTCGAGACTGCAGTATCGGTGTATGGACAACTCTAGCGGAGTCGGCGTACTCGACAAGGCCGTTCTGGTGCTCAACGCCCTCGAGGCCGGCCCGGCATCCCTCGCGCAGCTCGTCCAGGCGACCGGCCTGGCCCGCCCCACCGCCCACCGGCTGGCGGTCGCGCTGGAGCACCACCGCATCGTCTCGCGCGACACGCAGGGCCGGTTCGTGCTGGGATCGCGGCTCTCGGAGCTGTCCACGGCCGCCGGCGAGGACCGGCTGCTGGCCGTCGCCTCGCCCGTGCTCACCCAGTTGCGGGACATGACCGGAGAAAGTGCACAACTCTACCGCCGCCAGGGCGACGAGCGGGTCTGCGTGGCCGCCGCCGAGCGCTCCAGCGGGCTGCGCGACACCGTGCCGGTCGGCTCGGCCCTGCCGATGTTCGCCGGTTCGGCCGCGCAGATCCTGCTGGCCTGGGAGGAGCCCGACCGCCTCCACCGCGGCCTGCGCGGGGCCAAGTTCACCGCGGCCACGCTGTCGAGCGTCCGCCGCCGGGGCTGGGCGCACAGCGTCGGCGAGCGCGAGCAGGGGGTCGCCAGCGTCTCGGCCCCGATACGGGGCGCGGGCGGCAAGGTGATCGCCGCGGTCTCGGTGTCCGGGCCGATCGAGCGCCTCACCCGCACCCCCGGCAGGCTGCACGCCGCCCCCGTGGTCGCCGCCGCCGAGCGCATCACCGAGGCGATGCGCAGGAACGGCTGAGCCGTACGGCGCCGCCGCGCCGGACACCGTGCCGGACGCCGCCGGACACCGCGCGGAACACCGTGCGAGAACACCGCGCACCGCGGCCGGGCGCCCACCCGATATGAGGAGGCGAGCACCCCCGCGGGCCCCTAGGCTGGGCGGGTGACAGATCGCATCGAGGCAGCCGCCGCTGAACTGCGTCCCCTGCTCCAAGAATTCATCCTCTGGGCCCGTGAGAACGCGCCCGGCAGCGATTCGAACCTGGTGGGCTCCGTCGCCCTGTGGCACCGGTTGATCGCCTCCGACGACGTCGGCCGCTGGAGGACCTCCGATCTGCGCACGGTGCTCCTGGAGCGGATGCCGAAGGTGGTGGAGGATCCCGAGGCCGCGGCGGAGGGACTGGTGCCCGCCGTCCGCGCCTACCTGGCCTACCTGTCGGATACCGCCCGGCTCTCGGCGGGCTCCTCCCCGCTCAAGGAGATGCTCGCCGAGCTCGACGAGATCGAGGACGACGTCGTCGACGCGATGGAGGAGCTGCTCTCCGAGGACGGCGAGGACGCCGAGGAGTACGACGAGGAGGAGTTCGAGGGGCTGGGCGACTTCGAGCCGTTCGCCGACCGGCTCGCCGCGCTGCCGACGATCCGGCTCCGGCCCGACGCCGAGCTGGCCGCGGCCGCGCGCCGGTCCGTCCTGATCGCCAAGGCCCGGGACCTGGCCGTCTGGGTCGGGACCGAGCGCCGGGTGGGCGAGGAGGACCTGCTCACCGACGCCGAGATCGCCGAGGCGCTGGCCGTCCTCGGGTTCCCCGTGCCGGAGGCGGTGGAGGGCCGGCTGGCCGACGCCGTGCCCGCCCTGTGGAACGTCTGGAACCTCGCGATCGACCTGGACTTCCTCCAGCCCGAGGGCGAGGACACCGTCAGCGTCGACCCCGACACCGCCGACTGGCCCTTCGAGGAGGACGACGACGTCCTGGACGCCTGGCTGGCCGGGCTGCACTCGATCGACTACGGCGACCCCGAGCTGGACGACGAGGACGCCACGATCGCCCTGTCCGGGCTGACCCGGGCGCTGCTGGTCCGGGTGCTGCTGGCGACCGGCTCCAAATCCCTCGACGATCTCCGCACCGAGCTGGCCGAGGCCGCGGCCGAGTACGACGACCTGGGCGCCGAGGCCTGGGACGCCGCCACCGCGCAGTACGGCGACCCGCTCAACCCGGTGCTGGACTGGCTGTCGGGATACGGCATGGTCGAGGTCGAGCACGACCAGGTGCGGCTGACGCCGCTGGGCATGGAGGGCCTCGTCCACCTGGTGGACGAGGCCGACATCGAGCTGGACGCCCGGCCCGCCATCGACGCGATGACGGCCCTGGACCTGCTCGCCTTCAGCGCGGAGCTGCCCGAGGAGGAGGCCGACGCCGAGTTCGCCGCGTGGATGGAGCTCCGCGAGCCCGCCCGGGCCGCCGAGGAGCTGCTGGCGGCCGCGGCGGAGGACGACGCGGACGCGCTGGTCCGCGTCCAGGCGGCCAGCGTGGTCGGCTCGCTGGGCGAGGTGGCCGTGCCGGCCTGGCGCCGGGCCCTGGACGAGCCGTCCCTGCACCCCTACGCGGCCACGCACCTGGCCCAGCTGGGCGTCGAGGACGTCCCCGCGCCGACCCAGGCCGACACGCACTGGCTGATCCTCGACATGCTGACCATCTCCGCCGGACTCGGCCGCCCCGAGTTCGTCAGCAGCCTGGACGACATCGGCCCGACCTCGATGCTGGTCGGCCTGCTGGACGTCATCTGGAAGGTCCCCCACCCGCACCTGGAGGAGCTGCTGGAGACGATCTCCAAGGCCCACCCGGACCGGCAGGTGGGCAAGGCCGCCAAGCGGGCCCTGTTCAAGGCCCGCTCCGGCGACAACTAGTGCGCCGCGCGGAGGGCCCGGCGCGGAGGACCCGCCGGGCCCTCCGCGCCGCCCCCTCCCCAAGGCCTCCCGGGGGCCCTCCGCCCCGCCCCCTTCCCGGACCCTGCGCCGGGCGCCCTCCCGGGCCCCTCACCCGGCGGCCTCCTGCCAGTCGGGAAGCGGCCGGTAGATCGGGATGCCCGCGGCCTCCAGCTCCTCCCGGATCCTGAAGTACTCCTCGCCGAACGGGTCCACCCCGGCCAGCGGCATGAGGCCGCGCCGGACGGCCAGGTCGTGCGGGGCGAGCGCGGCGGCCGCCGCCAGATGCCGCCCGGCCGCGGCGGTACGGCCGGCGCGCAGCAGCCACGCCGCCACCCGGCCGTGCAGCCGGGCCAGGCGCTCGTCGGCGGTGGGAGCGCGCAGCTCGCGCAGCTCCGTCCCCGTGTCGCCCTCGATCACCCACCGGCGCAGGGCGGCGACGGCCCGCTCGGAGGACAGGCCGTTCATCGACCGGAAGGTGTCGGTGGCCGTCATGGTGTCCTGGGGACGGGCGATGCGGCCGTCGGGGTCGATCCAGACCACGGTCGGCACGTTGACCACGTTGTACAGCTCGGCGATCCGGCCGTCGGCGTCGACCACCGCCGGATGGGTCAGGCCGGCGAGCCACTCCCCGGCGTGATCGGGGTCGCGGTCGAGGGAGACGCTGACCACGCTGAAGCCGTACCCGCCCAGCTCGCGGTGGAGCTCCTCCCAGGCCGGCAGGTCGTAGCGGCAGCCGCACCAGGAGGCCCAGAAGACCAGCGCGACCTTGGTGCCGCGGAGCCCGGGCAGCGGGCCGAACTCCGGCGCCCGGTCCAGCACGGGCTCGACGGGCTCTCCGACCGCGACCACGCCCTCGCCCGGGTCGGCCACCGCCTGCCGGCCGAGCAGCCCGGCGAAGGCGACCAGGTCCACCCCGTCGGCCGTCTCGGCCGCCGCGGCCCGGAACGAGGGGATGCACGCCTCACCCCGGCACCAGCCGTGCGGCTTGCGCTCCCAGCCGAGCACCGGCGCGCCGTACGGCACGACCAGGCCGCCGATCGCGTCCTCGCGCCCGTCCGCCAGCAGAGTGATCATCATCGGCCTCCATTGGATAGCTGTGATACCCAATTATCGGGCAGTGGCACTATCCAATCAAGAGGGCGAGCCCGGAAATGCAGAGGACCCCTGGAAGCCGATGCTTCCAGGGGTCCTGCGATGTAGCCCCGACCGGATTCGAACCGGCGCTACCGCCTTGAGAGGGCGGCGTCCTAGGCCACTAGACGACGGAGCCTTGCAAATGTGACAGTGGTAGTCCCGACCGGATTCGAACCGGCGCTACCGCCTTGAGAGGGCGGCGTCCTGGGCCACTAGACGACGGGACCCTACGCACTGTCATCGGATCCGGAGGGGACCGGATCCATGCGATCTCCTTGCGGAGATCGCAGCTGGGGTACCAGGACTCGAACCTAGACTAACTGAACCAGAATCAGTCGTGCTGCCAATTACACCATACCCCACCGCTTCGGACTTTCCTTTCGGAGCGCCCTGGCGACTCCGAAAGAATAGCCCACCTTGAGTGCAAGGACCAAAACGATTGTCCCCGGCCCGCCCGGAACCCAACCCCGTGACGCCGGAGTGCCCGGCGGAGCCCGTCTGTGTAACGCTGCTCAGAAGATCCGTCCGCCGTGATCCGTATGCGAGGAGCCCACGCCTTGACCGTGAACCCGTCCAACCCCTTCTTCACCGCCAGCCCGCTGCCCTACCGGCTGCCGCCCTTCGCCGAGATCCGCGAGGAGCACTACCTGCCCGCGTTCGAGCGCGGCATGGCCGAGCAACTGCAGGAGGTGGCGGCGATCGCGGGCAGCACCGAACCCGCCACCTTCGCCAACACCGTCGAGGCCCTCGAACGCTCCGGGCAGATCCTGAAGCGGACTGCGACCGTCTTCTTCAGCCTCGCCTCCTCCGACGCGACCGACGGCATCCGGGCGATCGAGAAGGAGATCGCCCCCCGGCTGACCAAGCACTCCGACGCCATCCACCTCGACCGCGCGCTCTACGCCCGGCTCAAGCAGGTCTCCACCGACGACCCCGAGGAGGCCTGGCTGCTGGAGAAGTACCGCGAGGACTTCGTCCGGGCCGGAGCCGAGCTGTCGGAGACCGAGCAGGAGCGGCTGAGGGCCCTCAACGAGGAGCTCTCCACGCTCGCCACGGCCTTCTCCCAGAACCTGCTGACGGCCTCCACCGCCTCGGCCCTGGTCGTCGAGGACGCCAAGGAGCTGGACGGGCTCGCCGAGAGCACGATCAAGGCGATCGAGAAGGACGGCCGGTACGTCCTGCCGCTGCTCAACTTCACCAACCAGCCGGCCCTGGCCGAGCTGACCGACCGCGGGACCCGCAGGAGGCTGTACGAGCTCTCGGTGAACCGGGCGCCGGAGAACTTCGGGCTCGCGGCCAGGATGGCGGCGCTCCGCGCCGAGCGGGCGGCCCTGCTCGGCTTCCCCAGCCACGCGGCCTACTCCGTCGCCGACCAGACCGCCAAGACCACCGGCGCCGTCGAGGAGCTGCTCGGCAAGCTGGTGGGCCCGGCGGTGGCCAACGCCCGGCGGGAGGCCGAGGCGCTGAGCGAGCAGGCCGGGTTCGCCATCGAGCCGTGGGACTGGTCGTTCTACGCCGAGAAGGTGCGCAAGGCCCGCTACGACTTCGACGGCGCCGAGCTGCGCCCCTACTTCGAGCTGGACCGGGTGCTGCGGGACGGCGTCTTCCGCGCGGCCGGCGAGCTGTACGGCGTCACCTTCACCGACCGGCCCGACCTGGACGGCTACCACCCCGACGTGCGGGTCTACGAGGTCGCGGACGCCGACGGGTCGCCGCTCGGCCTGTTCGTCTTCGACCCCTACGCGCGGCCCACCAAGCGGGGCGGCGCGTGGATGAACAACCTGGTGGACCAGTCCCGCCTCTTCGGCGAGCTCCCCGTGGTGATGAACAACCTCAACATCACCAAGCCGGCGGAGGGCCCGACGCTGCTGACCTTCGACGAGGTCAACACCGCCTTCCACGAGTTCGGCCACGCACTGCACGGCCTGTTCTCCGACGTGCGCTTCCCGCGCGTCTCCGGCACCACGGTCCCCCGCGACTTCGTGGAGTACCCCTCGCAGGTCAACGAGATGTGGGCGACCTGGCCGTCCATCCTGGAGGGCTTCGCCCGGCACCACGAGACGGGCGAGCCCGTCCCGGCGGAGCTGCTGGAGAAGATGCGGGCCGCGGAGAGGTTCAACCAGGGCTTCGCGACCGTGGAGTACCTCGCCGCGGCGCTGCTCGACTGGGCCTGGCACCGGCTCGCCCCGGGCGAGACGGTCGAGGACCCCGAGGCCTTCGAGGCCGCGGCCCTGGAGCGCGCCGGGATCGCCCTGGAGCTGGTCCGCCCCCGCTACCGGACGAACTACTTCGCGCACATCTTCTCGTCCGGCGTGGGCGGCTACAGCGCCGGCTACTACTCCTACATCTGGAGCGAGGTCCTCGACGCCGACAGCGTCGAGTGGTTCAAGGAGAACGGCGGCCTGAGGCGCGAGAACGGCGACCACTTCCGCGCCACGCTGCTCTCGGTCGGCGGGTCCAAGGACGTGATGGACGCCTTCCGCGACTTCCGCGGGCGCGACCCGCGCATCGAGCCCCTGCTGGAGCGCCGGGGCCTGCTGGCCTGATCCGGGGCGGGGAGCCGCTCCGGCCCGGGGGAGGCGGCTCCCGCCTCCCCCTGACCTCTTTCACGACTCCAGCGCTGCGATCGCCTCCCGCAGCCACTGCTTCTCGGCGGTGCCGGTGGCCCGCGCGATCAGCAGCATGCCGCGGTGGAACGGGTCGGAGACCTCCTCGGCCCGTTGCGGCCGGCCGTCCGCGTAGAAGAAGCTCGCGGGCGTCTGGAGGAAGTCGAGGCGGCGGCGGAGGACCCGGGCCTGGTCCGCGCGGTCGGGAAGCTGCGACAGGAACGTCAGCAGACCGAAGAACCGGGTCTGGTCGCTGATGTCGAGCCCGTCCGGCTCGCGGAGCCGCCGCAGCAGCTCGGCCCGGCCCGCGTCCGTCAGAGAGAGCACCTGGCGGCGGGCGGCGGCCTCTCCCTCCTCCTCGTGCCGTTCCAGCAGCCCGGCCTTCTCCAGCCGGGCGATCGCGGGGTAGAGCGCGCCGTCGCTGACCGGGCGGAGGTGACCGCTCAGCTGGTGGATGCGGCCCTTGAGCTCGTAGCCGTGTTTGGGCCCCTCGCCGAGCAGGCCCAGGATCGACAGGGTCAGATCGCCGCTTGCCATGGATGCATCGTAACGCTATACCTCTAAACGAGCTATATCGAATCGAGGTATGACCATGGCGCTGATCCGCCTCGCCCTGCCCGTCTACGTGGAACTGCTGACCGCCGTGGTCGCGGTAGGCCTGATCGACCTGCTCTGGGTCTCCGGACTGGGCGACCGGGCGGTGGCCGCCGTCACGATCGCGACCAGCGCGGAGAACCTCGTGCTGGGCGTGGTGCTCGCCGTCACCACGGGAACCACCGTCCTGGTGGGCCGGCGCGACGGCCGGCTGCCCACCGCCCCGGTCGTCCGTACGGCGTGGCTGCTGTGCGCGGCGACCGGTCTCGCCGTGGCCGTCGCCGGGGTGCTGCTCCGCGCGCCACTCGCCGGCCTGTTCACCGACGACGCCACCGTGGCCGCCCTGACCGCCGGCTTCCTCCTGGTCTCCATGGCCGGGGTCCCGGTCTTCTACGCCCAGTCCCTCGCCGACGGGATCTTCAAGGGCTTCGGGGACACCAGGACCCCGATGCGCAACGCGCTGCTCTGCAACGCGCTGGTGGTCGCCCTCGACCCGCTGTTCATCTACGGCCTGGCTCTGGGCGTGCCCGGCGCGGCGCTGGCGACCGTGCTGGCCCGGCTGGTCACCCTCGCCGTCTCCCTGACCCTGCTCCTGCGGCGGACGTCCGGCGCCGCCCCCGTGCCCGCGGCCGGGGGGGCCGCGGAGCAGATGGGCACGGGCCGGGAAGCCACCGGACCCGCGGAGCGGGCAACCGCGGGCCGGGAAGCCACCGGACCCGCGGAGCCGGAGCCCCCGGCCCGCGCGCACGCCGTGGAGATCCTCCGCACCGGCCTACCCATGTCCGGCGACTTCCTGGCCAGGGCTCTGGCCGGCCTGCTCATGGTCGACATCGTGGGCGGGCTCGGGGTTGCGGCGCTGGCCGGGTACGGCATCGGCATGAAGATCATGCTGGCGGGGGTGATGGCCTTCTACGCGCTCCGCCAGGCCGCGATGATCCGCACCGCCCGCACCGGCCGGGCCGGACCGGTGCTCCGGTACGGCCTGGCCACCGGGGCGGCGGTCGCCGCCGTGCTCAACGCGGTCGCGGCGCCCGCGGCGGGCCTGTTCACCGGCGACCCCGCCGTGGCCGCCGCGGCCGTGGACTTCCTGCGCTGGATGACGCTCTATCTCGTCCCGTTCGGCGGCCTGATCGCGCTGGGCGGCGTGCTCCAGGCCGAGGGCAGGGGCAACCGGCTGCTCGCCGCCACGCTGGCGGGCTTCGCGGTCCAGCTGCCCCTCGCCGCCCTCCTCGGCTCCGTGCTCGGGGCGACCGGCGTCTGGCTGTCGATGGCGGCCGGGGCCGCGCTCAGCCTCGCAGTCGCGTCAGCGCCGCGCGCAGGCGCTCGATCGAGCGCTCCCGGCCGAGGGCCTCGATCGACTCGAACAGCGGCAGGCCGACCGTCCGCCCGGTGACCGCCACCCGGACCGGGGCCTGGGCCTTGCCGAGCTTGAGCCCGTGCTCGGCGCCGACCTCCTCCAGCGCGGTCTTCAGCGACTCGGGGTCCATGTCCGCCGTCTCCAGCCGGGCGAGGTAGCCGCTGAGGATCTCCTCCGGGGAGTTCTTCATCGCCTTGTCCCACGACGCCTGGTCGAAGACCGGCTCGTCCAGGAAGAGGAAGTCCACGTTGGCGGTGATCTCCGACAGGACCGCGATGCGGGTCTGCGCCAGCGGCGCGACCCTGGCGAACAGCCCCCGGTCCCAGCTCGGGTCGAGCCAGGGCTCGCAGCGCGCGGCGAACTCCTCCGGCGGCAGGGCCCGGATGTACTCGCCGTTGAAGGCACGCAGCTTCTTCTCGTCGAAGAACGCGTTCGCCGAGTTGACGTCCTCCAGCCTGAACAGCGGCACCATCTCCGCCCAGGGCATGATCTCCCGGTCCTCGCCGGGACCCCAGCCGAGCAGCATCAGGTAGTTGACCATCGCCTCGGCCAGGTAGCCCTCGTCGCGGTAGGACTCCAGGGCCACCTTGTCCCGGCGCTTGGAGAGCTTCTTGCGCTGCTCGTTGACGATCACCGGCAGGTGCGCCCAGACCGGCGGGTTCGCGCCGAGCGCGGGCCAGAGCAGCTGCTGGCGCTGGGCGTTGGCCAGGTGCTCCTCGCCGCGGACCACGTGGGTGATGCCCTGGGTGATGTCGTCGACGGCGTTGGCCAGGACGTACAGCGGGGAGCCGTCGCTGCGCGCGATGACGAAGTCCTCCTGCGCGTCGTTCGGGAACTCCACCCGGCCGCGGATCACGTCGTCCACGACCGTGACGCCCTCGTCGGGGGTCCGGAAGCGGACCGCGCCCGCGGACAGGGCCCGGTCGCGGCAGAAGCCGTCGTAGCCCTTGTGCTCGGAACCGGTGCGCTCCTGGAGCAGCTCGCGGGTGCAGTCGCAGTAGTAGGCCTTGCCGTCGGCGAGCAGCTTGGCCACGGCCTCGCGGTGCTGCGGCTCGTTCTCCGACTGGAAGTACGGGCCCTCGAAGACCGGGTTGTCGCCGCTGATGCCGATCCAGGCCAGCGCGGACAGGATGCCCTCGGTCCACTCGGGCCGGTTGCGCGCCGCGTCGGTGTCCTCGATGCGCAGGACGAAGCGGCCCCCGGACTGCTCGGCCAGGGCCCAGTTGAACAGTGCCGAGCGGGCGCCGCCGACGTGGAACATGCCGGTCGGCGAAGGAGCGAAACGAACCCTGATCATCGCGAGACCACCCGGTTGCTGAGAGTGCCGATACCTTCGATGCTGACGCTGACCTCGTCGCCGATCTCGAGCGGCCCGACCCCCTCGGGCGTCCCGGTCAGGATGACGTCGCCGGGGATCAGGGTCATGACCGCGCTCACGTGCGCGATCAGCGCGGGGATGTCGTACATGAGCTTGGATGTGCGCGAGCTCTGCCGTACCTCGCCGTTCACCTTCGTGGTGATGCCCAGGTCGGCCGGGTCGAGCTCGGTCTGGATCCACGGGCCGAGCGGGCAGAAGGTGTCGAAGCCCTTGGCCCGGGTGAACTGCACGTCCTTCTTCTGCAGGTCGCGGGCGGTGACGTCGTTGGCGCAGGTGTAGCCGAAGACGACCTCGTGCGCCCGCTCGACGGGCACCTCCCGGCAGAGCCTGCCGATGACCACCGCCAGCTCGCCCTCGAAGTCGACCCGCCGGGAGAGCCCGACCGGGTAGGCGACGGCCTCCGACGGGCCGATCACCGAGGTGGACGGCTTCAGGAACACCAGCGGCTCGTCGGGGACCTCCCCGCCCATCTCGCGGGCGTGCTCGGCGTAGTTCTTGCCGATGGCGACGACCTTGCTGGGCAGCATGGGTGCGAGCAGCTTGACCTGGGAGAGCGCGTGCCGCTCGCCGGTGAACTGGATCGGGCCGAAGGGGTGCCCGGAGATCCCGGAGACGAACTCCTCGCCGGGGCCGCCCTCGACCACCCCGAATCCGACACCGTCACCTGTGGAGAACCTCGCTATACGCACCCCACAAGGCTAGTCGCGGTCGAGGTCCCGCCGGACCGCCCCCGCCGGGTACGGCCCGGCTCCGGCCCGGGGCCCGCCCCGCCACGCCCGCCGGAGCGGTTCCCCGGCCCCCGGGGCGGAGATCGTAGGGTGACCGGAGAAGACGTCCTGAAAGGAGCCCGCATGTCGGTTGTGAAGATGAACGTGCTCACCGTGCCCGCGGAGATGCGCGAGGAACTGGAGCGCCGGTTCTCCAACCGGGCCGGGATCGTGGAGTCGGCCGACGGGTTCGAGTGGTTCGAGCTGCTCCGCCCGGTCGACGGCACCGATCGCTACCTGGTCTACACGCGCTGGCGGTCCGAGGAGGACTTCAAGCGCTGGACCGAGAGCCAGGCGTTCCAGCGGGGCCACGCCCAGGCCGCGGCCGAGGCCGGCGCGCAGGGCCACGGGCACGGACAGGGCCACGGGCACGAGCAGGCCCACGGACAGGCTCAAGGACAGGCTCAAGGACACGGCCACGGCCACGGCGGCCCCGCCGCCTCGGGGGCCGAGGTGTGGTCGTTCGAGGTCGTGCAGAGCGCCGGGCCCAAGGCCTGAGCACGGAGCCCCGCCGCCGGCCGTACCCGGTGGGGAGACCGGCGGCGGGGCGGGCGGTGACCGGAGCCTGAGCCGGAGCCGGTCGGCCGGCGGGCGGGAGGCAGGCGGGAGGCCGACGGGCGGGAGGTCAGCGGTCCAGCGGGTTGGCCTGGATGCGGCCGACGACGCCGTTGCGGACGAACTCCCCGGCCAGGCTCTCCGGCTTGCGCTCCCCCTGCGCCTTGATGCAGGCGGCGAACTCCTTGCCGATCTCCAGCCGGGGGTGGCGCTCCAGCACCTCGGCCCGCAGGCCGGCGGGCCAGTCCTCCGGCCGCCGCCCGGAGATGTCCAGGCCGGTGGAGAGCTCCAGCAGGTGCCCCTCGGGGTCGGCGGCGACGTCCACCTCGGCCCACATGTGCCGCACGACCACCTCCGAGGCGCGCCTGCGGCGCTCGACCGGCCAGCCCGCGCCCGCGGCGAACACCCACGCGACGTGGCCCCCGGCCTCCTCGAACGGGACCGTGTGGCTGTCGAACTCCGCCACCAGCCCGATGTCGTGGAACATCGACGAGACGTACAGCAGCTCGGCGTCGAAGGCGATGTCACGGGCCTGCGCGTAGGCCGCCGCCCACAGGTAGGCCCGGACCGAGTGGTTCAGCAGGGAGGGCGAGCAGTAGGCCTCGGCCGTCTCCAGTGCGGCGCGGCAGGCGGCGGTGTCGGGGACCGTGATGTCGGCGAGTCTCATGCCGACCAGCATGTCCGCCCGCGCGGAACCGGGCGAGCGGCCGGGAGGCCATCCGTCGATAGGATCCCGCCATGGGTTCTCCGGCAGCGCTCTTCCCCCCGGGCCCTCCCGGCACGGGCCCCTCCTCCGCGGACCCGCCCACGGCGGACCTCCCCGCGGACCGGCCCGCGGACCCGCCCACGGCGGATCTCTCCGCGGCCCCGCCCGCAGCCCCCCTCCCCGCGGCGGCGCCCCTCCCCACGGGCTTCTCGACCGTCGCGGTGCTGCTCTTCGACCAGATCCCCCTCTTCGAGGCGTCGGTGCCGATCGCGGTCTTCGGCGAGCGGCGGGAGGGCATGCCCGAGTTCGACGTCCGGGCGGTGGCCGCGGAGGGGGGCCCGGTGCGCACGGACGCCGGCATGACCCTCGCCGCGCCGTACGCCCTGGACGCCGTCGACGACGCCGACCTGGTGATCGTGCCGACCTGGCGCAACCCGTCCGCGGGCCGCCCGCCGTCGCCGGAGGCGCTGGAGTCGCTGCGCCGGGCCCACGGCAGGGGCGCGACGGTCGTCTCCCTGTGCCTCGGCACGTTCGTGCTGGCGGCCACCGGGCTGCTGGACGGGCGTCCGGCCACCACGCACTGGCGCTACGCGGGACTCCTCGCCTCGGCGTACCCGCGCGTCGAGGTCCGGCCCGACGTGCTCTACGTGGACGAGGGGGACATCCTCACCTCGGCGGGCAGCACCGGCGGCATCGACCTCTGCCTGCACCTGGTCCGCCGCGCGTACGGCACGCAGGTGGCCAACACCATCGCCAGGAGCCTCGTCACGCCGCCGCACCGGGCCGGCGGCCAGGCCCAGTACATCGACCACCCCGTCCCGGCCCCGGCCGCCGGCGACCCGTTCGGCGACGTCCTCGACTGGGCCCTGCGCCACCTGGACCGGGAGCTGAGCGTGGACGCCCTCGCGGCCCGGGCGCTGATGAGCCGCCGCACCTTCGACCGGCGCTTCCGCCGGGCCACCGGGACCACGCCCGCCCAGTGGCTGCTCCACCAGCGCGTCCTGCACGCCCGGCGGCTGCTGGAGACGACCGCCGAGCCGGTCGAGCAGGTGGCCCGCAGATCGGGCTTCGCCTCCGCGGTGGCGCTGCGGCCCCACTTCCGCCGCCAGGTGGGGGTCTCCCCCACCGCCTACCGGGAGGCCTTCGGCCCGGACGGGGCGGACGGAGCGGACGGCCCGGAGCGCACCGGTCACGCGATTGGCGCGAATCTCTCGGTGGTCGGCTGAGCCGGCGCTCACCCGGGACCGGCCCGCACCGCGAGGCTGGACGCGTGAAACGAGCCCTCATCGTCATCGAC
Source organism: Planomonospora sp. ID91781 (assembly GCF_015711595.1). Taxonomy (NCBI): domain Bacteria; kingdom Bacillati; phylum Actinomycetota; class Actinomycetes; order Streptosporangiales; family Streptosporangiaceae; genus Planomonospora; species Planomonospora sp. ID91781. Next base: position 420,829 of record NZ_JABTEY010000003.1, read on the forward strand.
GTCCAGAACGAGTACTTCACCGGCGCCCTGCCGATCGCCCACCCGCCGCGCGAGGAGAGCCTGGCCAACGTCCTGACCGCGATGGACACCGCCCGCGCGCACGGCGTCCCGGTGGTCGTGGTCCGGCACACCGCCCCGGCCTCGTCGCCGATCTTCGCCTCCGGCGGGCACGGGTGGGAGCTGCGCGAGGAGGTGGCGGGCAGGCCGTACGACCATCTGGTGGACAAGGCGAGGGCCTCGGCCTTCACCGGGACGGATCTCGGGGAGTGGCTGGAGGCGCGCGGGGTCGACACGCTGACCGTCGCCGGGTACATGACCCAGAACTGCGACGAGTCGACCGCCCGCGACGCCTTCCACCGGGGCCTGTCCGTGGAGTTCCTCGCGGACGCCACCGGCACGGTCGCGCTGTCGAACCGGGCGGGGAGCCTGACCGCCCGGCAGGTCCACGAGCACGTGCTGGTGGTGATGGACTCCAACTTCGCCTCGGTGGCCACCACCGCCGACTGGACCGCCGCGGTGCGGGCGGGTGAGCCGCTGCCGCTGACCGGCATCTGGGCGAGCACCCGCCGAACCACCGCGTGAGCCGCGACGTGGGCCGCGGCCGGTCGTCCGACCCGGCCCCTGCCCGGGCCCCGGTTCCTGCCCCGATCCCCGGCCGGGCCCCGGCCCCGACCTGGGCCGGGGCCCGGTAAACCGCCCCTGTGCATCTGGTTGCTAACGATGTGCTGGAAGAGGGCACCCCCGCTTGACCGGTTTGGTGGGATTCGGTCAGCTTGATCCGCCCTCTTCACTCGGCCCGGAAGGAACTGGCGTGCGCCGCCGCACACGAGCACTCGTACTCCCCACCGCCCTCCTGCTGACCTGCGGCGCGATGGTCGGCACCGCCCAGACCGCCGGCGCCGACGGCACCGCGGTCAAACGCACGGCCGAGTGCCAGGGCGACTGGCTGCCCGCGACCCCGACGTCGTCGGACATCATGGCCGGGCAGGTGGAGTTCCTCGGCCTGCCCGCGGTCAAGGTGGGCAAGGACGTCGACTGGCGGACCGACCCCTACCGCAACCGCTCCTGGAGCATGGTCTTCCACTCCCTGCGCTGGATGGGCCGCCTGGTCGCCGACTACGAGACCAACGGGGACAAGGCCTACCTGACCCGTGCCACCGAGATCGCCAAGGACTGGGTGGCGGACAACCCCCGCCGCGGCGGGGGGAGCCCGTACGCCTGGCAGGAGCACCCGATCGCGCTGCGCGCCCCCGCGCTGGTCTGCCTGAGCAAGCACGTCGGCGAGTCCTGGCTGACCAGGAGCCTGGCCGAGCACGCCTCGATGCTCTCCGACCCCAGGCTGTACGAGAAGGGCCACAACCACGGCATCGACCAGGACATCGCACTGCTCGGCATCGGCTGCCGCTACAGGCGCGACGAGTGGTCCTCCCTGGCGATCCGCCGCCTGACCGAGACCGTCGACCTCGACGTCGACTCCCAGGGCGCGCTGCGCGAGCAGGCGCCCCGCTACGCGACCTACGTCCACGACCGGCTCAAGGTGGCCATGGACGACATCAAGGAGTGCGGCCGGAAGGTGCCCCCGTCGATCGAGAAGCGCTGGGAGTCGCTCAAGGACTTCGTCGCCCACTCCACCCAGCCCAACGGCTTCATGGTGCCGATCGGGGACGGCGGCGCCGACGTCCGCCCGGTCGGCTACGACAGCCCGAAGAAGACCGTGAAGGTGTACGGCAACGGCTACGTCTACGGCCGGACCGCCTGGGACAAGCCGGAGGCGGCGTTCTACTCCATCCGGTTCGGCCCGGGCACCAGGTACCACGGCCACGAGGACCACCTGGGCGTCACCTACTACGCCCAGGGCCGCGACGTCCTGGTCGACGCGGGCTTCCACTCCTACGAGAACAGCGGCTACCGCCGCTGGACGATGTCCCCCGAGGCGCACAACGTGCCGGTCGTGGCCGGCGCCCGCTTCCGCCCCCGGACCGCCACGGCCCTGAGCAGGTCGTCGATCGGCGGGGACCGGCAGAGCTTCCGCCTCACCGACAGGGCGTACGGCGTGCCGCGCACCCGCTCGGTCCTGGTCAACCACGGCGAGGACGTGATGGCCGTCCTCGACACGGTGCCCAAGGGCTCGAAGGTCGGCAACCTGTGGCACTTCGCCCCGGGACTGTCGGTGGTCTCCGAGGGGGGCGGCCGGGTCGTCGTCAAGGACAGGACGGGCTGGAAGGCGACGCTGGTCCAGCTGGCGATGCCGGCCTGCACGCCGGTCGGCGGCCAGAAGGTCGTCCGCGGCGCGAGCAGCCCTTACCAGGGCTGGGTCTCCACCGCCTACCTGAAGAAGGAGGCCGCCCCCGCGGTCGTCTCCCCCGCCGTCGCGGGCGCGCTGCTGACCGTGGTGGTGCCCGGCACCGACCGGCCCTCGGTCTCGTGCTCCGGCGGCAGGGTCCGGCTGGAGACCTCCGACGGCTCGGTCTCCTTCAAGGCCGGTCGCGCGGACCTCTCCTGACATGTCCTCCAAGGCCGGCCGGGCGGGCCTCCCCTGACGTGCCCTCCTCCGAGGCCGCCGGCCGGGCGACCACCTCCTGACGCGCGGTGCGGGCGGGGCACGGCCGCGCCGTACCCCGCCCGCACCGCCCCGGCGCTCAGCCCGCCTCGTGCCCCGCGCGCAGCAGGCCGTAGGTGACGGCCTGCTCCAGGGCCTGCCAGGAGGCCTCGATGATGTTCTCGTCGACGCCCACGGTCGCCCATTCGGCGGTCGCGTCGCTGGAGGTGATCAGCACGCGCGTGATCGCGTCGGTGCCGTGCGTGCCCTCGAGGATCCGCACCTTGAAGTCGATCAGCTCGACCCCGGCCAGCTCCGGGTAGAGCCGCTCCAGTCCCGCCCGCACCGCCCGGTCCAGCGCGTTGACCGGGCCGTTGCCCTCTCCGGTGGCGACGATCCGCTCGCCCTTGGCGTGCAGCTTGACCGTGGCCTCGCTGACCAGCTCGCCGCCGCGCGTGCGCTCGACGATGACCCGCCAGGACTCGACCGCGAAGTGCCGGCGCCGCTCGCCCGCCACGGTGTCGCGGAGCAGCAGCTCGAAGGAGGCGTCGGCCGCCTCGAACGTGTAGCCCCGCGACTCCAGGTCCTTGACCCGGTCCACCAGGTCGCGCGAGGTCTCGGGCGACAGCTCGTAGCCCAGCTCGCGGCCCTTGAGCTCGACCGAGGCGCGCCCGGCCATGTCGGAGACGAGCATCCGCATGTCGTTGCCGACCTGCGCCGGGTCGATGTGCTGGTAGAGGTTGGGGTCGACCTTGATCGCGCTGGCGTGCAGCCCGGCCTTGTGCGCGAAGGCGGAGACGCCGACGTAGGGCGCGTGGGAGTTCGGGGTGACGTTGGTCACCTCGGTGATCGCGTGCGCGATGCGGGTCATGTCGGCCAGCGCCTCCCGCGGTACGAGGTCGAAGCCCCGCTTGAGCTGGAGGTTGGCCACCACGGTGAACAGGTTGGCGTTGCCGGAGCGCTCGCCGTACCCGTTGGCGCAGCCCTGCACGTGGGTGGCGCCGGCCTTGACCGCGGCCAGCGTGTTGGCCACCGCGCAGCCGGTGTCGTCGTGGCAGTGGATGCCGACGCGGGCGCCGGTGCCGACCGCCTCGTGGACGACCTCGGCGAGCTCGTCGGGGAGCATGCCGCCGTTGGTGTCGCAGAGCGCGATCACCGACGCGCCCGCCTCCGCGGCGGTCCGCAGGACCTCCAGCGCGTAGGCCGGGTTGGACTTGTAGCCGTCGAAGAAGTGCTCGGCGTCGAGGAAGACCCGCTGGCCCTCCGCCCGGAGGTGGGAGACCGTGTCGCGGATCATCGCGAGGTTCTCCTCCAGAGTGGTGCGCAGGGCCAGCTCGACGTGCCGGTCGTGACTCTTGGCGACGAGGGTCACGACCGGCGCGCCGGATTCGCGCAGTGCGGCGACCAGTGGGTCGTCGGCCGCCTTCACCCCGGCCCGGCGGGTCGCGCCGAACGCGGCGAGCTGCGCGTGCTTCAGGTCGAGCTCGGTCCGAGCCCGCCGGAAGAATTCGGTGTCCTTGGGGTTCGCGCCGGGCCAGCCGCCCTCGATGAACCCGACGCCCAGGCCGTCCAGGTGCCGCGCGATGGCCAGCTTGTCGGCCACCGTCAGGTTGAGGCCCTCCTGCTGCGCCCCGTCGCGGAGCGTCGTGTCGTAGACGTGGAAGCGGTCGTCGGTCATTGAGGATCTCCTTCGCGGTGCGATGATCGCCGCGCGCCCGTCCGGCCCCGGAAAGCAAAAAGACCCCTCACGGACGTGAGAGGTCTGCGCGCTGGCGGTGTCCCTTTTCAGCCAGCGCGCCTGCCGATAATGAGCAGACCGTAGAACATGATGCTCCGAAGTCTGCCACACGCGGCCACCATCTGACACATTGATCTCGGGATACGAGACGTACGGCACAGCCCCGCGGAAGGGGCCCCGCCCCGGGAGATCGACTCCGGCCAGCGAGAATGGCCGGATGAAGGCGACTTACCTCGAACCGGCCGTCGGGCAGTATCTGCTCGCGCACACCGCCCGGCCCGACGAGCTGCTGGACGCCCTGGCCCTGGAGACGCGCGAGCTCATGGGCGAGCGGGCGAACATGCAGATCGCCCCCGACCAGGGCCGCTTCCTCACCATGATCGCCCAGATCTCCGCCGCCCGGAACGCGGTGGAGGTCGGCACCTTCACCGGTTACTCCTCTGTCTGCCTGGCCCGCGGCCTGGCCCCCGGCGGCCGGTTGACCTGCTTCGACGCCAGCGAGGAGTGGACCGCGGTGGCCCGCCGCTACTGGGAGAAGGCCGGCGTCGCCGACCGCATCGAACTGCGGCTCGGCCCGGCCGAGGTGCGGCTGCGCGAGCTGACCGGCGGCCCGCCCGTCGACCTGGCCTTCATCGACGCCGACAAGCCCGGCTACCCGGTCTACTACGAGATCCTGATGTCCGTCCTGGCGCCGGGCGGGGTGATCCTCGTCGACAACACCCTGTGGAGCGGCCGGGTCGCCCATCCCAACGAGCGCGACGAGACCACCCAGGTGATGCGCGAGTTCAACGACCTGGTCATGGCCGACCCCCGGAGCACCTCGATCATGCTCCCCATGGCCGACGGCCTGACCATGATTCGAAAGCACTGACGAGAAGTTTCCCCGACCTCCGGGTGGACGGCAGACTTTGCCGTTACTTTATGCAGCGTGTCAAACACACTGCGTCCGCCCATCAGGAGGGGATGATGGACCCATGGCCAAAGTCCTGCGCGAACACACCGCCTCACCACGGAGAGAGCACACCGTCACACCGGAGAGATACGCACGCGCCGAACTGGAGCGCCTCTACCGGGAGGACTGCGAACGACACCATGACCGGAAGGTCGAAATCATCAACGGTCGGATCGTGGTGAGGGAGTTGCCCACATCCGGTCACGCAGACATCATTTACCAGCTGACGATTCAGCTCATCCCCCTACTGACCAAGCGAGGGTGGAAGATCTGGCAGGACATCAAGATCTTCCTTCATCCTCAGCTGGATCGCTACCGGCCGGACATCACCGTCGTCCCGCCCGGCCCGAAGATGTGGGACGACGAGAACGTGTGGGGCAACGAGACCCTTCTCGTCGTCGAGGTCGTCTCTCCCAGCAGCGTCGAAGACGACCACGTGACGAAGCCGAGGAACTGCGCGCTTGCGGGCGTTCCCCTCTATCTCGTCATCGATCCCTTCAAGCGCGTTACCCGGCTGCTCAGCCACCCCAGTCAAACGGGGTACCGCCAACGACTCGAAATACCGATCGGCGGACTGCTGGAGTTGCCCGCGCCGTGGAACTTCACGATCGACACGGGCACGCTGATCGAAGAGTAGGACCGCTGCATGGAGAAGCCCGGGTGGGACGGTGGGAACAGGCGCGCTCCTCTGCGAGGTGGGCCGACCCGTCAACGGGGCCGGCCCGCGACCACCCATCGGACGCGGTCCGGAATCCGGGAGGGCCCAGACCATATCCTGATGGGTTCCTGACCCGGCCCCGACGGTTCTGGACCGAGAACGCCGGTCAGCAGATCTTGTGGACCCAGCCGTGCGCGTCGGGGCGGGTGCCGTACTGGATGCCGGTGAGCTCCTCGCGGATGCGGCGGGTGACCGGGCCCGGAGTGCCGTCGCCGACCGTCCAGGCGCGGTCGGCGCCCTTGACCGAGCCGACCGGGGTGACGACCGCCGCGGTGCCGCAGGCGAAGACCTCGGTGAGCTCGCCCGACTCGCAGCCCGCCTGCCACTCCTCGATCGAGATGCGGCCCTCCTCGGCGGTGAGGCCGAGGCTGCCGGCCAGGGTGAGGATCGAGTCGCGGGTGATGCCCGGCAGCAGCGTGCCGGTGAGCGCCGGGGTGAGCAGGCGGTCGCCGTAGACGAAGAACAGGTTCATCCCGCCCATCTCCTCGACGTAGCGGTGCTCGTTCGCGTCCAGCCAGACCACCTGGTCGCAGCCCTGCTCGACGGCCTGGCGCTGGGCCACGAAGGCCGCCGCGTAGTTGCCGCCGCACTTGGCGAAGCCGGTGCCGCCGGGGGCCGCGCGGGTGTACTCCGTGGAGAGCCAGACCGAGACCGCCTTGCTGGCGCCGAAGTAGGCGGCGGCCGGGGAGGCGATCACCATGTACCGGTAGTTCCTCGACGGGTAGTTCACGCCGAGCGCGGGCTGCGTGGCGATCATGAAGGGCCGCAGGTAGAGGCTGTGCCCCTCGGTGGTCGGCACCCACTCGCGGTCGGTCTGGACGAGCAGCTCCAGCGACTCGACGAACGTCTCCTCGGGCAGCTCGGGCATGGCCATGCGCAACGCGGAGGCGTTGAAGCGGGCCGCGTTGGCGTACGGCCGGAAGGAGACGATCGCCCCGCTGCTCGGCTGCCGGTAGGCCTTGAGGCCCTCGAAGAGCTCCTGGGCGTAGTGGAAGACCGAGGTCGCCGGGTCCAGGGTCAGCGGGCCGTACGGCGTGAGCCGCGCGTCGTGCCAGCCCTCTCCCTCGGTGTAGTCGATCGAGATCATGTGGTCGGTGAAGACCTGCCCGAACCCGGGACTCTCCATTACCCGCTCCCGCTCTGCCGCGGTGCGCGCGTGGTCGGAGAGCTGCACGTCGAAGCCGAGCTTCTGAGCGGTGGTCATGACGGAGATCCTTCTCTTTGTGGCGGGTCTACCCTTTAGTCCATTCTGCGACGGACCGGGTAACGGGAAACTACTGCATTCCGACCGGTGATCGGCAGGAGGCGGGACCGGCGGAAGGGGCCGCGGACACGAAGACGCGCCCGGCGGCTCGCTGGGAGCCGCCGGGCGCGTCTGGGGTCGGGGTGGGCGGCTTCCTCAGCCGGCTACTCGGGCGGTGATGTCGTCGCCGATCTCCTGGGTGGTCCGGCCGCTCCAGCCGGTCTGCCGCTCGACCAGGTCGTCGGCGACGGCCTGCTCGACCCGGGCGGCCTCCTCGGCCAGGCCCAGGTGGTCCAGGAGCATGGCGACCGACAGGATCGTGGCGGTGGGGTCGGCCTTGCCCTGCCCGGCGATGTCGGGGGCGCTGCCGTGGACCGGCTCGAACATGCTCGGCGCGGTGCGCTCGGGGTTGATGTTGCCGCTGGCGGCCAGGCCGATGCCGCCGGCGATCGCCGCGCCGATGTCGGTGATGATGTCGCCGAAGAGGTTGTCGGTGACGATCACGTCGAACCGCTGCGGCTGGTTGACGAAGAACATCGAGGCCGCGTCGATGTGGCAGTAGTCGGTCTCGACGTCGGGGTACTCCAGGCTGACGCGGTCGACGGTGCGGGCCCACAGGTCGCCCGCGTAGGTCAGCACGTTGGTCTTGTGGACCAGCGTCAGCTTCCTGCGGGGGCGGGAGAGCGCCTTGTCGAAGGCGTAGCGGACCACGCGCTCGACGCCGTGGGCGGTGTTCACCGACTCCTGGGTGGCGATCTCGTGCGGGGTGCCGCGGCGCAGCACGCCGCCGGCCCCGGCGTACAGGCCCTCGGTGCCCTCCCGCACGACGACCATGTCGATCTCCTCCGGGCGGACCCCGCCCAGCGGGGTCTCCACACCGGGGAAGAGCTTGACCGGGCGGAGGTTGACGTAGTGGTCGAGGTCGAAGCGGAGCCGGAGCAGCAGGTCGCGCTCCAGGACGCCCGGGGGCACGCTGGGGTCGCCGATCGCGCCGAGCAGGATCGCGTCGTAGCCGCGCAGCTCGTCCAGGACCGTGTCCGGGAGGGTCTCACCGGTCTCGTGGTAGCGCTTGGCGCCGAGGTCGTAGGTGGTGGTCTCCACCTTCCCCCCGACCGCTTCGAGGACCTTCAGGCCTTCGGCGACGACTTCGGTCCCGATCCCGTCACCCGGGATGACCGCCAGGCGGATGTTACGCGAATCCATGAGGGCACCTTACCGGTCCGTCCCGGTACTCGGACAACGGTCTCACCAATCGGACACTTCGTGTGTCCAGGGCAGATCGGAGCGATCGGGGTGATCGGGGCGGCGTCCCCGCCCGGTCAGCGGTTCGGCGCGCCGCCGTTGTCGCGGCGGTCCAGCGCCGCCTGGAGAGCCTCGGCGGCCTCCTCCTTGGCGTCCTCGGGACGGTTCCAGGGATACATGTCGTACATGGCGACTCTCATCTCGGTCGTACGGAAAGCGGCACGGGACCAGGGGGAGGGGGTCCGGAGGTGCCGATCGCGGCCCCGGACCGGGCCTGGGGTCGCGGGTCCGGATCGCGGACCGGCGACGAGGGGCCCGTCGCCGGGAGGCGCCACCGCAGCGCGGCGGGCCGCCGGCCTGCCCCTCAGGCTCCGCCGTGACAGGTGAGGACGACGAGAACCTGGCGTATTTCATCCCAGACTACCTGGTCACCGCGATGCCGTCTCGCCCGCCGTACGGACTTCCCACATGCTGAGACGGCCGCCGCCCCTCGGACGAGGGACGGCGGCCGTCTCGGAGAGCGTCGCCGCGGGTGCGGTCCGCCGGTCGCCGCGGGCGGGGCCGCTAGTCGGCCAGGTCGACCGTGCGGCCGCCCTCGGCGCCGATCTCGGCGACGATCTGCTCGACGACGTCGGCCGGGATGGCGGTGTCGACAGTCAGCGCGATGAGCGCCTTGCCGCCCTTGGCGTGCCGCGCCACCTGCATGGAGGCGATGTTGATGCCGTGGTCGCCCAGGATGCGGCCGACGACGCCGACGACGCCGGGGCGGTCGGAGTAGGTGAGGAACGACAGGTGGTCGGTCGGCTCGATCTCGATCTGGTAGCCGTTGACCTCGACGATCTTCGTGATCTGCCGCGGGCCGGACAGGGTGCCCGAGACCGAGACCGTGCGGCCGTCGGCCAGGACGCCGCGGACGGTCACCACGTTGCGCCAGTCGGGGCTCTCCGAGCCGGTGACCAGCTCCACCGTCACGCCGCGGTCCTTGGCCAGGAGCGGGGCGTTGACGTAGGTGACGGAGTCCTCGACCACGTCGGTGAAGACGCCCTTGAGCGCGGCCAGCTCCAGCACCCGGACGTCCTGGGCGGCGATCTCGCCGCGGACCTCGACGTCGAGCCTGGTGGCGACCTCGCCGGCCAGGGCGGTGAACACGCGGCCGAGCTTCTCGGCCAGCGGCAGGCCCGGCTTGACGTCCTCGGCGACGGCGCCGCCCTGGACGTTGACCGCGTCCGGCACGAACTCGCCCGCCAGGGCCAGCTTCACGCTCCGCGCGACCTGGGTGCCGGCCTTCTCCTGGGCCTCGTGGGTGGAGGCGCCCAGGTGCGGGGTGACGACCACCTGGTCCAGCTCGAACAGCGGGCTGTCGGTGACGGGCTCCTTGGGGAACACGTCGATGCCGGCGCCGGCGACGCGGCCCTCCTTGATCGCGGAGTACAGGGCGCCCTCGTCGATGATGCCGCCGCGGGCCACGTTGATCAGGCGGACCGACGGCTTGACCAGGTGCAGCTCCTTGTCACCGATGAGGCCGATCGTCTCCTTGGACTTCGGCAGGTGCACGGTGATGAAGTCGGCCTCGCGCAGGGCCTCCTCCAGCGAGACCAGGCGCACGCCCATCTGCGCGGCGCGGGCCGGCTGCAGGTAGGGGTCGTAGGCGATCAGTTCGACGCCGAACGGCTGCAGGCGCTGGGCGACCAGCTGGCCGATCTTGCCGAGGCCGAGGATCGCGACGACCTTCTCGTCGAGCTCCACGCCGGTGTACTTCGAGCGCTTCCACTCGCCGCCCTTGAGCGCGGAGTGCGCCTGGGCGACGTTGCGGGCGGAGGCGAGGATCAGCGCGACGGTGTGCTCGGCGGCGCTGGTGATGTTGGAGGTCGGCGCGTTGACGACCATGACGCCGGCCTTGGTCGCGGCCTCCACGTCCACGTTGTCCAGGCCGACGCCCGCGCGGGCGACGACGCGGAGCCGGGGCGCGTGCGCGATGGCTTCGGCGTCCACCTGGGTGGCGCTGCGCACGATGAGCGCGTCCACGTCGGCGAGGGCGGGCAGGAACTGGGCGCGGTCGGCGCCGTCGGTGTGACGGACCTCGAAGTCCGCGCCCAGGACCGCGAGACCGGCCTCGGAGAGTTCCTCTGCGACCAGTACGACGGGCTTGTTCACTGGTGGTTCCTTACGAGACGGGGAGGGCTGCACCGGATCTCACGCAGTCTATCGACGCTTGTGAACGTGTTCACGAGTGTCCCGCGATCCGAGACGGAGATCACCCCCGGCCTGCGGGCGGAGACTGGTACCCAATCCCCCCGAATCTCATGCATGGAACCTTCAACTTGGTATTGCTGCGATAAATCTTCACGATTACCCTCATAAGCCGTGGTCCTCTACCTATCGTTCGTCATATGAGCATCGGCAACCCCGCTCTCGGCGATGTGCTCGCGCAGCACGGCGGCCCGCACCGGCTGCTGGCCGCGCTTGCCGAAGGGGGGCTCCTCGTCGCCGTGCGACCGGACCGCTCCGTCGTCCTCGGGACGACGCAGGCCGGTGACCGGGTGCTGCTCGGATACACCTCGGCGGGCACCTACGCACGGCACGGCGGCAGCCACTCCCTGTCGGACTGCGACGCCGACACCATCCTCGACATCCAGCGCGTCACGGGCGTGCGCGAGATCGTGATCGACGCCGCCGGGCCCACGGCCGCGGCCGTACCGATCGAGGACCTCCTGCGGTACCTGCGCTCCACCCGCCCCGGTCCCGCACCGGCGCTGTCGGGCACGACCCCGACCGCCTACGCGACCGGGGCGATGGCGACGGTCAGCCGCGCCTCGGCGGTGAGCTCGGCCGGTTCGGCCGGTCCGGTGGGTTCGGCGGCCCCGCTGGCCCCGGCCGGTCCGATGAGCCCGCTGGCCTCGCCCACCCCTCCGCTCTCGCCGAGCCCGCCTGCGCCCCCGAGCCGGCCGCTCCCTCCGGCCCGGCCGATGACCACTCCGGTGCCCGCGGCCTCCGCCCAGCCGTGGATCCCCGCGCCGCGGCCCCACCTGTCGGGGCCGATGCAGATGGTCGACCCCGGCTACAAGCGGTGCGCCCACCCGATCCTGCCCGCGCTGCGCGTGGCGATCGCCCAGCTCCTCGCCGACTTCCCGCTCATCCACCACGTGTGGATCTCCGAGGCCCGGACCGCCTCGGGGGCTCCCGGGATCATGCTCCACGTCAAGGTGCACATGTCCGCGGCCGAGGACGTGGTGCGCGACCTGCACCGCATGGTGCGGGCCCGGCTGCCCCAGCTGGCGGCGAGCGACGCGCCGATCCTCATGGCGCGGGTCGCCGACGCGCGCAGCGAGCAGCGCATGATCGAGGTCGGCGCCCACGTGGTCTGCGCCGACGTACGGGACTGACCGCGGCCTCCATCGGGTCTCCGTGACGCCCCGGGGCGCCTCCGGCGGCTCTCCGGGGCTCTCCGGGGCTCTCCGGGGCGGGGAACGCGATGGACCTGCGCGCCCGCGCGGCGGGTCGCCGTGCCGTACTTCGCGGCGTACGTCCCGGACGCTCCCGGACCGCCGCTGACGGCTCCGCCCCGCGGGGTTCTGGTAACCATGCCCTTGCGGGTCTGGCCGTTCAGCGGCCCGGCGGGCGCCGCGCGCTCCCCGGCAGGCCAGGCCGCCGTCCCCGCGGTGATCAGCTTCACCGCGGCGCCGACGACCTGCAAGCACCGGCTCGCGGAGGTTCAGCAGAGATGACCCGTTCCAACCCGATCCATCAGCTGCGCTATGCCGTACGGCATCCGGACCGGATCGTCCCGCACGTGCGGAGGCTGGCCCGGGACACCTGGTTCCGGCTGCGCACCAGCGACCACGTCAGCTACTACCGGGCCGTGATGAAGTCGGACACGGCGCGCAACCCCGAGGCGGCGGTGGGCAGCAAGTCGCACGAGCGCTGGCTCGCCCTCGGCCGGATGCAGTTCGACTACCTGGTCGGGCACGGCCTGCGCCCCGAGCACCGGATGCTGGAGATCGGCTGCGGCAACCTGCGCGCCGGCCGTCTGTTCATCGACCACCTCGACACCGGCGGCTACTACGGCATCGACATCTCCCCCGACATCCTCGTCGCCGCCCAGAGGACCCTCGTCGAGTACGGCCTGCGCGACAAGCTCCCGCACCTGACCCCGGTCCGGGACCTGAAGCTGGAGTTCCTGCCCGACGCCCACTTCGACGTGGTCCACGCGCACAGCGTCTTCTCCCACTCCCCGCTGCACGTGATCGAGGAGTGCTTCGCCCACGTGGGCCGCGTCATGCGGCCGGGCGGCTGGTTCGACTTCACCTTCGACCGGACCGAGGGCCGCGAGCACCAGGTGCTGCGCGAGGACTTCTACTACCGGACCGAGACGCTGGTGAACCTGGCCGCCCGGTACGGCCTGACGGCCAAGTTCATGGACGACTGGGAGGAGCTCCCGCACAAGCAGTCCAAGATCCGAATCACCCTGCCGTAGGCCGTGCCCCCGGTGCCTCCGGCCCCGCCCGACGCCGTGCGCCGTACGGCCCGGTCCTCCCCCGGCTCGTCGGCGGAGGACCGGGCCGGGGTCAGGCGATCCGGCGGGTGAGCGTCACCTTCGTCCGGGCGAACAGGGCGGCGACCGCCGCGGCGAGCACCGGCAGACCGGCCACCACCGCCGCGAGGAAGAGCCAGGGCAGCTCGACCGTCGGCGCGCCCTCCGGCAGCGGCGGCAGTCCGCCGCCCGGGTTCCCGGCCAGGAAGACGTCGTAACCGCGCATCGAGGCCGTCATCGGCCAGGCCGCGCCGATGCCTGTCACCACCCCGGCCAAGGTCCCGACCAGCACGCCGAGACCGGCGACGAACCCCGCCTGCCCGGCGACGACGAGTCTGCGGGTGCCCGGTGGCGCGCCGACGGCGGCCATGGTCGCCAGGTCGGGCCGCAGGTCGGCCGCGGCCAGTCCGGTGGCGACGAACGTGCCGCCCAGCACCAGGACGAACGCCGCTCCCAGCAGGATCCAGAGCTGGGCGGCGAGGTAGTCGTCCGTGAACCCCCGCTCGAGGTGGGCATTCGCCTGGCCGGCCGAGACCGCCGAGAGGTCCCTCGCGAACCGGATCTCCTGCTCCGGGGAGAACGACCGGGTGCCCAGGTCGGCGTAGAGCCTGCGCGGCACGGTCGTCAACCCGGCCGCGCGGACGGCGGAGGGGGGCAGCACCACGAGGGCGTGCCGGGGGTTCACGGCCTCCGCGACGACCGCGGACACCTCGATCTCGCGCTGCCCGCCCTCCCCGCGGGGGACGGCTTTCATCCTCAGCCGCCCGTCCCGGAGCAGTCCCGGGTCGAACACCACGGCCCTTCCCGAGGTCAGCGCCTCCGCGGCCACCGGGTCGTGCCTGCCCTGGACGAGGCGGAGCAGCCGCTCGTCCCCGATCGGGAGGTCTCCGTGGTCCCCCTCGACGTACGGCGTGCGGCCGGACGGGGGCCTGATGTACAGCGCCATGTCCTGCCCGCCGGCGTCCCGCACGGCGGCGGCCTCGATGAGCGGCACCCCGGGCAGCCGCCGCCGGGTGGCCTCCTCGACCTCGGCCCAGGCGCCGTCGTCCAGTCGCCCGCCACCGACCGTCAGGGTCCCGGCCGGAACCGCCGCCTGGTAGGAGTCCCTGCTCTCGGCGAAGTCGCTGCTCATCGCGACTCCTCCCGCGGTGAACGCGGCGGTCGCGGTCATCACCGCCGCCACGGCCGACGCCGTTCGGACCCCGTTCCGGGAGGCGTCCCGGGCGGCCAGGCGGAACGGGAGCGGGAGGCGGCCCGCCAGGCCCACGGCGGTCCTGACCAGCCGGGGCGTCAGCGCGATCAGCCCGAGCTGGGAGAGCAGGGCCGCGGCGAAGACCCATACCTCACTGAACCTGACGGCCAGGAAGACCGCCGCGACGCCCGCGGCGAGCAGGACGACGCCCAGCACGGGACGGCCGGCCCGGTCGCGGGCGTCGCTCCTGCGCCCACCCAGCACAGCCGCCGGGTTCTGGCGGGCGGCCTGCACGGCGGGCACCACGGCGGCGGCCAGCCCACTGGCCATGCCCAGCACGGCGACGGCCGCGATCCACGGCCAGGGGACGTCCAGCGGACCGACTCTTCCGATCAGTCGTCCCGCCTCCAGCGCCGCGGACAGGGCGGCGAGGCCGACCCCGAGGACGAGGCCCAGCACCGCCGCCCCGCCGCCGAGGACGAGGCCGTCGGCGAGCACCACCGTACGCAGCCGCCCCGGGGAGCCGCCCTGCGCGGCGAGCAGCGCGAGCTCCCGGCGGCGGCGGCGGAGCCCCACCGCGAAGGCGGGTCCGGCCAGCAGCACCACCTCCAGTACGACCATGACCCCGGTCAGGCCGATCCCCGCGACCCGTTCCACGTCCACGTAGGACGACTCGGCGTACGGCGCGGTGCTGGCGGGCGGGTCCTCCGCGACGGCGCGGGAGTGGGCGAGCAGCCCTGCCGCGTTCAGCCTCTGCACCTGCGCCCAGGTGACCGGGCCGGGGGTGTCCGCCAGCCAGCCGGTCCCCCTGCCGTTGCGCTCGCCCGGCAGCAGCGCCCCGGGGAGGCCCACGATCTCCGCCTGATCGGTCCAGTGCGGATGCTCGACCACGCCGACGATCCGTACCGGCCGATCCTGCCGCGTCACCGCCAGC
Organism: Planomonospora sp. ID91781; assembly: GCF_015711595.1. NCBI lineage: Bacteria > Bacillati > Actinomycetota > Actinomycetes > Streptosporangiales > Streptosporangiaceae > Planomonospora > Planomonospora sp. ID91781. The sequence continues at coordinate 435,918 of NZ_JABTEY010000003.1, forward strand.
GTCGCGCCGAGCCGGGCCCCCCTCTCCCGCATCCCGGCGGTGATCACGACCTCCTCGGAGGAGGCGGGCAGCCGTCCCTCCAGCAGGCGGTACAGGCCCGCCGCCAGCGGGTCGCGCAGGTCCACCTCGCCGGCGTTCACCTGCTCGTAGCCCTCCGGCGTCCGGAGCTCGACGTCGCCCTCGTTCAGCGGCAGCAGCCGCGTCCCAGGCTCCAGGAGCCCCGCCACCTCCGCCGCCGACCGCGGCCGTGTCGAGGGGACGGCCTCCCCGGAAACGGCCCAGCCCCTACCCGTGACGTCCTGGTACACGTCTGTCTGGAATCCGGTCGTCCTGATGCGGGCGTCGGCCGTGCCGAGTTCCGCAGTGCGGCCCTCGCGGGGATCGACGTCGGCGGTCGCCAGGAGGGTCAGCATCGCGGTGACGACGAGCACGGGCAGACCGATCATGGTCATGATCAGGGCGCTGCGCCCCTTCGCCCGCAGGGCGTCGCGGCGGGAGATCCGCAGGGCGGCGCGGAGGGCGGCCAGCGGGGAGCGGGTGGTCTTCTCCATCCGACCGGCGCTCATCGGGCGCTCTCCAGGGACGCGGCGGTGGAGTCGGCGATCTCGCCGTCGCGCAGGAAGACCACCCGGTCGGCCCAGGCGGCGTAGCGCGGCTCGTGGGTGACCAGCAGCACGGCCGCGCCGGCGTCGCAGCGGGTGCGCAGCAGGCGCAGGACGTCGTCGCCGGTGGGGGTGTCCAGCGCACCGGTGGGCTCGTCGGCCAGGACCAGCCGCCGCTCGCCGACGAGGGCGCGGGCGATGGCGACCCGCTGCCGCTGGCCGCCGGAGAGCTCGTCGGGGAAGCGGCCGGGCTCGGTGATCCCGATCTCGGCGAGGATCTCCGCGGCCTCGCTCCGGGCCTGCCGCGCCCGCACGCCGTCCAGCTCGCGCGGGAGCATCACGTTCTCTGCGGCGGTCAGCGACGGGATCAGGTTGAGGTCCTGGAAGACGTAGCCGACGCGCCTGCGGCGCAGCGCCGCGAGCTCCTTGGCGGACAGCCCGGACAGCGGCGTGCCCTCGACGGTCACCTCGCCCGAGGTGGGCGCGTCCAGCCCGCCGGCCAGGTTCAGCAGGGTCGACTTGCCGGACCCCGACGGTCCCATCACCGCGACCAGCTCTCCGGCGGCGACGTCCAGGCTCACCCCGCGCAGCGCGGGTACGGCCTGCGGGCCGTCGCCGTGGACGCGGGTGACGTCCGCGAGCCGTACGACCGGGTCGAAACTCATCAGAACTCCTCGTCTGGGGCGGGCCCGGATCCCGGCTCCGGGGAGCGGGTGGACTCCGGCGTCTCCTGCGTGCGGGGGGAGGCCGCGAGCACGGCCTCGCAGTGGTCGAGCCAGCGCTGCTCCGCCTCGGCCTGGAAGATCATCGAGTCGAGCACCAGCCGCTGGGCCGGGCCCTCGGCACCCGCCATGGCCCGGGTGAGCTCCTGCAGCGCGCGCATGGTCGCGGTGCGCTGGGCCCGGATCACCGGGCGCGGATCGGCGCCGGCCGCGACCGCCATGGCCAGCTTGACGACCAGTTCGTCCCGGGGCCGGTCGGACCGGGCGACGGGGGTGCTCAGCCATCGCTCCATCTCGGCCCGGCCGGCCTCGGTGATCGTGTAGACGACCCGGCCCTGGGCGTCCTGCTCGCCGGGGGCGACCAGGCCGTCGCGTTCCAGGCGCGCGAGCGTCGTGTAGACCTGGCCGATGTTGAGCGGCCAGATCGCCCCCGTCGACGCCTCGAACTCGGAACGCAACTGGTAGCCGTAGCGGGGCCCCTGGCTCAGCAGGGCGAGCAGCCCTTGTCGGATCGCCATGGATACTGAGTATGCATACTCGGTATGGTCACGGCAACCGAGGGTGGGGATCCGCATATTCTGGACAGGAATCGGGGTTGGGACCGATACTCGGGGGATGAGCTCGACGCATCCCCCGGCCCGCGCATCCGACGGGGACCGCGATCGTGCGATCAACGAGCTCCGGGACCGCGCCGTCGAGGGGCGACTTTCGCACGACACGTTCCTCGGACGCGTCGACATGGCCCTGCGCGCCCGCAACCAGGGCGAGCTGGAGAACCTGGTCGCCGACCTGCCGCAGCGCGGCCGGTTCCGCCGCATGGTGACGGAGGTCGTCTCGTCGATCTCCGACTTCACCACCCGGGTGGAGTCCGCCTGGCGCCGGCCGCGGCTGCCCAAACTGGCCCTGCCCGGTGACGCCCGCAACCGCTACGTGGTGGGCCGGGGTTCGGCCTGCGACCTGGTCCTGGCCGACCTGACGGTCTCCCGGATCCACGCCGAGCTCCGCCGGGACGAGGAGGACTGGATCCTCGTCGACCTCGGCTCGCTCAACGGCACCCGGCTGAACGACTGGCGGCTGGTCGGTCCGGCGCGGGTCCGGCCGGGCGACGTGATCTCCTTCGGCGACTGCGCCTTCGTGGTGGTCACGCCCCAGCCGACCTGAGCTCCTGCTCCGTGAGGAGATAGCGCGTCGTCAGCAGCACCGCGATCCCGGCGAAGAGGGCGGGGACCAGCGTGCCGCCGTACAGCACGGCCCGGACCGCCGACGCGGGCTGCTCCACCGCCGCGCCCGAGCCTGACTCCACGAAGCCCGCCACGCCCAGCAGCCAGCCGAGCACCAGCGCGCCGAACGCGAAGACCACCGTCTCGGCCGCCGTCCACAGGCCGGTGAACACCCCGGCCCGGTTCCTGCCGGTGACCGCCGCATCATGGACGATCACGTCGGAGAGCATCGAGAACTGCAGCAGCTGCAGGCCCGCGTAGCCGACGCCGACGACCAGCACGCACGCGTGCGCGTAGACCGGCCCGAGCTCCTCCGTCAGCGCCATCGCGGCCGCCCCGGCGGCGAACAGCGACGAGGCCGCGAGCATCGCCCCGCGCTTGTCGTAGCGCCGCGACAGGGCGACCCAGCCCGGCATCGTCACCAGCAGCGGCCCGACGATGCACAGCAGGAGGGTGCTGGTCGCCCCGGGATCGCCCAGCGTGTAGGTCGCGAAGTACGGCGCGCCCGCGAGCAGCGTCCCGGCGGCGAACATCTGGGCGCAGCTCAGGCCGAGCAGCAGCAGGAACGGCCGGTTCGTGCGGGCCGCGGCGAACTGCGCGCGCAACGACGGCTCGGACTCGGCCCGGACGACCACCGGGGCGCGGGCCGTACCGAAGAAGGAGGCCAGCATCGACACGAGCAGCACCGCGGCGACGACCACCCCCATGAGCCGGTAGCCGGACACCTCGGTGCCCGCGATCGCGGGGGCCACGGAACCGGACAGCAGGATCGCCAGGCCGATGAAGACCATCTTCCACTGCAGGATCGCCGAGCGCTCGTGGTAGTCGCCGGTCATCTCGGCCGGCATCGCCTTGTAGGGGACCTCGTAGAAGGCGTAGGCCGTGGCGGTGAGCAGGTAGCAGACCGCCACGTACGCCGCGGCGGGCAGGCCGGTCAGCGGCGGGCCCGCGAACGTCGCGGCGAACGCCGGGGGCAGGGTGAGCGCGCCCAGCAGCATCCAGGGGCGGCGGGCGCCGAAGCGGGAGACCGTCCGGTCGGAGCGTTGGCCGACCCAGGGGTTGACGACGACGTCCCAGACCTTGGGGAGGAAGGCCACCAGGCCCGCGATCCAGGCGGGCACGGCCAGCACGTTGGTCATGTAGAACAGCAGCAGCAGGCCCGGGACGGTGCCGAAGGTGGCGGTGCAGACCGAGCCGACGCCGTAGCCGAGGCGCACGCCCGGCGGAACGGTGGAGACCCGGGCACCGGACGCCGGTGTGATCATTGCCACATTGAACCCCACCAAGTGCCCGCTTGGTAGACCTGATCGGCATCCGTCTCGCCCCGCTCTCGTGGAGCGCTCCATCGCCGCGGCCGACGGCGTCGCTCATGTGCCGGAAATATTCCTGGACGTGAACTATCGACGGCTCCATGACATTTTGTCCGAAACTTCGCAAAAGGGGCGTTCGTTGGCGGTGGAATGCGGAATTTATCCAGGTCAGACCATCTGAAGGATGGAGGACCCGACATGCGCAGACCGCTAGGAGCACTCGTGTGCCTCGGCGCCGTGACGGCCCTGAGCAGTCCGGCCGTCGCCGCCCCCGCGGTCGAGCCGACCGCCACGCCCACCGCGACGAGCGGTGTGGCGGCGACCCCCGAGGAGGACGAGGTGGTGCGGCTGACGAACATCCAGCGCCAGAAGGGCGGCTGCCGCGCCCTCGTCAACAACCCGTACCTCCGCAAGGCCGCCTACGGCCACTCGCTCGACATGGCCACCCAGAACTACTTCAGCCACACCTCCAAGGACGGCCGGACCGTCGGCGACCGCATCAGGGCGGCCGGCTACACCGGGGCCCGGCGCTGGGCGGAGAACATCGCCTGGGGCCAGCAGACCCCGTCCGCGGTGGTCACGGCCTGGATGAACAGCTCGGGGCACCGGGCCAACATCATGAACTGCGCCTACGCCGACATCGGGGTGGGCCTGGCCAAGAACAGCAGCGGCCGGCCGTACTGGACGCAGAACTTCGCCGCCAAGCAGTGACCCAGCGGCGACCCAGCGGCGATCCGGAGGCGACCCAGCGGCGATCCAGAGGCGCGGGGAGGTTCCGCCCCTCCGGAGGCGTCCGGCCGGGACGTGCCGCCTCCCGCCGGGAGGCCGGCCGGAGGGCCGTACGTCCTCCGGCCGGTCCTCGCATCCCCAAGATTTTTTCCGGGATTTCCCGATCTTTACGGACGCGTCCGGAATCAGAATATGCCTGGTCGAAATCGGTCCAACGGCGTTCCGTGACGCGTCAGCCACCTCTTCGGTTTACCTGAGCCTCAGATTTTTGTCCGAAATTTCGTGACAAGACATGTCTGTGGGGACCAGAATGCGGACCCATCCAGCGTCCACCCATCTGGAGGAACCCACATGCGCAGACCGCTCGGAGCACTGATGTGCCTCGGAAGTCTGGCGGCCCTGAGCACTCCCGCCGTCGCGGCCCACGCCGCGGCAGGCCCGGGGGACATGTGCGGCGTGTCGGTGAGCGCCCCCTATGTCACGCCCGCCGGGAAGATCGAGGCGTCCGCGGCCCGCGCCGGCTGCGAGAACACCTCTCTGGTCCGGCTCCGCATCAAGCGCGCCCAGCCCGGTCCCGACCGGGTCGTCAAGAGCGGGTCCCAGCGAGGGCTCGTCAACGGTCAGCTCAACGTCAGCCTGCACTGCAGCAAGGCCGTCCGCACGTACTACGCCGAGGTCGTCGACTACCGGGGCAACCAGGCCCGGTCCCTTCCGATCCGGCTGTCCTGCTCCCTCCCGGGCTTCCCGTCCCCCACGGCCACCGCGGTGCCGAGCGCCACGCCCACCACCCCGGCGCCGCCGACCGCCACGCCCACCACCCCCGCCCCGCCGAGCGGCACCCCCACGGCCAAGCCGACCACTCCGGCGCCGCCGAGCGGCACGCCCACGAACAAGCCCACCACCCCCGCCCCGCCGACCGCCAAGCCCACCACCCCGGCCCCGCCGAGCGGCACGCCCGGCAACCCCGGCACGCCCGGCGCCGTGGGCACGGCTGAGGAGAACGAGGTCGTGCGGCTGACCAACGTCGAGCGGGCCAAGGGCGGCTGCGCCCCCCTCAAGCACGACCCGCAGCTGCGCCAGTCGGCCTACGGCCACTCCGCCGACATGGCGGCCAAGGGCTACTTCAGCCACACGTCCCAGGACGGCCGCACCTTCATGCAGCGCATCCGCGGGGCCGGCTTCACCGGGGGCAGGGCCTTCGCGGAGAACATCGCCTGGGGCTACCCGAACCCGGCCGCCGTGGTCGACGGCTGGATGAACAGCTCCGGCCACAAGGCCAACATCATGAACTGCGACTACAACCTCATCGGCGTCGGCGCGGCCAAGAACGCGCAGGGCCAGATCTACTGGACCCAGAACTTCGCCACCAGGTAGGACCCCGGACGGCCGAGGGGTCTCCTCGCCGCTCCCCCGCGTGCCCCGCGGGCCCTTTCGTCCTCCGCCGCCGCCGTCCGGGCGGTCACGGCGGGCGCGGGACCCGCAGGGCGCTCCCGGCCGACCCCCCCACCGGGAGAAGACGACGCCCCCGCGACGGTCATCCGTCGCGGGGGCGTCGTCGTACGGGGGGCTCCCCGTACGGCCGGCACCGGAGGCGTTCCCGGGCCTACTTGTCCTTGAGCCAGCTCATCATCGGGCGGAGCTTGGCGCCGGTCTTCTCGATCGGGTGCTCGGCCAGCTCCTCGCGGTAGGCGGTGAAGCGCTTCTGGCCGCCGTCGAACTCGTCGACGAGCTCCTTGGCGAACTCGCCGGACTGGATCTCCGCCAGGATGCGCTGCATCTCCTTCTTCGTCTCCGGCGTCACGACGCGCGGGCCGCGGGAGTAGCCGCCGTACTCGGCGGTGTCGGAGACCGACCAGTACATCTTGTGGATGCCGCCCTCGTACATGAGGTCGACGATCAGCTTCATCTCGTGCAGGCACTCGAAGTAGGCGACCTCGGGCTGGTAGCCGGCCTCGATCAGGGTCTCGAACCCGGCCTTGATCAGCTCGGAGACGCCGCCGCACAGCACGGCCTGCTCGCCGAAGAGGTCGGTCTCGGTCTCCTCGGTGAAGGTCGTCTTCAGCGCGCCCGCCCGGGTGCCGCCGATGCCCTTGGCGTACGACAGGACCAGCGGCCAGGCGTTGCCGGTGGCGTCCTTCTCGACGGCGACGAGGCACGGCACGCCGCGGCCCGCGGCGTACTGGCGGCGGACGAGGTGGCCGGGGCCCTTGGGAGCGACCATCGCGACGTCGACGCCCTCGGGCGCCTCGATGAGGCCGTAGCGGATGTTCAGGCCGTGGCCGAAGAAGAGCGCGTCGCCCTGCTGCAGGTTCGGCAGGATGTCCTGCGCGTACAGGTGGCGCTGGATGTGGTCCGGCGCGAGGATCATGATCAGGTCGGCCTCGGCGGCCGCCTCCGCCGGGGTCAGCACGCGCAGGCCGTCGGCCTCGGCCTTCTCCCTGCTCTTGGAGCCCTCGGGCAGGCCGACGCGGACGTCCACGCCGGAGTCCCGCAGGGAGAGCGCGTGGGCGTGGCCCTGGCTGCCGTACCCGATGACGGCCACGACGCGGCCCTGGATGATCGACAGGTCGGCCTGGTCGTCGTAGAAGATCTCAGTCACTTACTTGAACCTTTCAGGGTTTTGTACGGCTCTGCTCGCGGTCGGGCTTCCCGCCCCGCGCGCGTCGCGCCGTCCGGATCCGCTCCGGGCGGCTGCTCCGCTCGCTCGGCGATCCGCCCGCTACGCGGTCCGGTCCAGGGCCCGGAGGGAGCGGTCGGTGATGGAACGGGCGCCGCGGCCGATGGCCACCATGCCCGACTGGACGAGTTCCTTGATGCCGAACGGCTCCAGGACCTTGATGAAGGCCTCCAGCTTGTCCGGCGTCCCGGTGACCTCGATGGTCACCGCGTCGGAGGCGACGTCGACGCAGCGCGCACGGAACAGGTTGACCAGTTCCAGCACGTTCGAGCGGGTCTCGGCGTCGGCCCGCACCTTGATCAGCATGAGTTCGCGCTGGACCGACTGGCCCGGGTCGAGCTCCACGATCTTCAGCACGTTGATCAGCTTGTTGAGCTGCTTGGTGACCTGCTCCAGGGGCAGTTCCTCGACGTTGACCACGATGGTCATCCGCGAGATGTCCGCGTGCTCGGTCGGACCCACCGCCAGCGAGTCGATGTTGAACCCGCGACGGCTGAACAGCGCCGCGACGCGCGCGAGCACGCCGGGCTTGTTCTCCACCAGGACGGAGAGCGTGTGCCTGCTCATGGGTTCCTACTCCTCGCTGTCCCAGACCGGCGCCATGTCGCGCGCGAACTTGATGTCGTCGTTGCTGGTCCCGGCGGCGACCATCGGCCAGACCATCGCGTCCTGGTGGACGACGAAGTCGATCACCACCGGCACGTCGTTGATCTCCATCGCCTTCTCGATGGTCGCGTCCACGTCCTCGGGACGCTCGCAGCGCAGGCCCACACAACCGTACGCTTCCGCGAGCTTGACGAAGTCGGGGATCCGGCGGACCGTCTGCAGGTCGGTGTTGGAGTAGCGCTCGTTGTAGAAGAGCGTCTGCCACTGGCGGACCATGCCGAGGTTGCCGTTGTTGATGACCGCGATCTTGATCGGCACGCCCTCGATGGTGCAGGTGGCCAGCTCCTGGTTGGTCATCTGGAAGCAGCCGTCGCCGTCGATGGCCCAGACCGTGGCGTCGGGGCGGCCCATCTTGGCGCCCATCGCGGCCGGGACCGCGAAGCCCATGGTCCCGGCGCCGCCGGAGTTGATGAACGTGCCCGGCTTCTCGTAGCCGATGAACTGCGCGGCCCACATCTGGTGCTGGCCGACGCCCGCGGTGTAGATCGCGTCCGGGCCGACGAGCGCGCTCAGCCGCTCCATGACGTACTGCGGGGCCAGGGAGCCGTCCTCGAACTCGGTGTAGCCGAGGGGGTAGGTCTTCTTGTAGGTGCCGAGGGCCGTCCACCAGTCGGTGTAGTCGCCCTTCCGGTCGTCCGCGCGCACCATGGCGATCAGCTCGGTGAGGACCTCCTTGCAGTCGCCCACGATCGGGACGTCCGCGTGCCGGTTCTTGGAGATCTCGGCCGGGTCGATGTCGGCGTGGACCACCTTGGCGTACGGCGCGAAGCTGGACAGCTCGCCGGTGACCCGGTCGTCGAAGCGCACGCCCAGCCCGATGATCAGGTCGGACTTCTGCAGCGCGCCGACCGCCGACACCGAGCCGTGCATGCCGGGCATGCCCATGTGCTGCGGGTGGCTGTCGGGGAAGGTGCCGCGCGCCATCAGGGTGGTGACCACCGGGATGCCGGTCAGCTCGGCGAACTCCAGCAGCTCCGGCGAGGCGCCCGCCTTGTGCACGCCGCCGCCGACGTACAGCACCGGCCGCTTCGCCTCGGCGATCAGCTTGACCGCCTCGCGGATCTGCTTGGAGTGCGGCCGGGTCACCGGCCGGTAGCCCGGCAGCTGCATCGCCGGCGGCCAGCTCGGGAAGGTCGTCATGGCCTGGAGGGCGTCCTTGGCGATGTCGACCAGGACCGGGCCCGGGCGGCCGGTGGAGGCGATGTGGAAGGCCTCCAGGATCGTCCGCGGGATCTCGGCCGGGTCGGTGACCAGGAAGTTGTGCTTCGTGATCGGCATGGTGATGCCGGAGATGTCGGCTTCCTGGAACGCGTCGGTGCCGATCGCGGCGCTCGCCACCTGGCCGGTGATCGCGACCATCGGGACCGAGTCCATGTAGGCGTCGGCGATCGGGGTGACCAGGTTGGTCGCGCCCGGGCCGCTGGTGGCCATGCACACCCCGACCCTGCCGGTGGCCTGCGCGTAGCCCTGGGCGGCGTGCCCCGCGCCCTGCTCGTGCCGTACGAGCACGTGCCGGACCTTGGTCGAGTCGTAGAGGGGATCGTAGGCGGGGAGGATCGCCCCACCCGGAATCCCGAACACGGTGTCAACCCCGACGTGCTCCAGCGCCCTCACGAGGGCCTGGGCTCCTGTCATCTGTTCGGTCATCGGCTCGTTCCTTGCGTGGCTGATGCGTGGCTGAGCTTCCTGCTGGCATAAAAAATGCCCCGTCCGCCTACGTGAGGCGGAGCCGGGGCGGCGCGCAGGTCGGAGTGCTTCGCTTAACGGCCTGCGCGCCGGCGAAGTACTACGCGGATCCCACGGTGATGCATGGCTCCACCATGACCGACGGAGCGTTCCGGCGTCAAATCCATGGAACGCAAGTCTCAGGATACGAGATGTCAGGCGGTGCCCTGCAGGCTGGAGGCACTGGCCGGCATCAGCGAGTCGACGCCCCGGGCGGTCATCGGCCGCGCCACCAGGTATCCCTGGCCGTGCGTGCAGCCCATCTCCCGCAGCAGCTCCAGCTGCTCGGCTCGCTCGATGCCCTCGGCGACCACGGTGAGCCCGAGGTCATGGCCGAGCCGCACGATCGTGCGGGTCAGCAGCGTCAGCGTCTCGTCCGAGCCGAGTCCCGACACGAACGACGGATCGATCTTGATCATGTCCACGGGGAGCTGGCGCAGGAACGCCAGCGAGGCGTAGCCGGTGCCGAAGTCGTCGATCGCCAGCCGTACGCCCAGGTTCCGCAGCGCCGAGAGACGGTCGATGATCTCCTCGGCGTCCTCGACCAGCATCTCCTCGATCACTTCGAGGGTGAGCGCGCTGGGCGGCAGGCCGCTCTCGGCCAGCGCCGACTCCACCGTCTCCACGAAGCGCGGCGCGATGATCTGCCGGGCCGACAGGTTGAGCGAGAGCCCGATGTCCCACGAGGAGGCCCGCCACGCGGCCACCTCCTGGCACGCCTGGCGCAGGATCCACTCGCTCAGCGGCACGATCAGGCCGGTGTCCTCGGCCGGCCCCAGGAACTGCTCCGGCGGCACGAACGCGCTCCCCCGCCACCAGCGCACCAGCGCCTCCACCGCGGTGACGCGCGAGGTCGCCAGGTCCACCACCGGCTGGTACTCGATGGCGAACTGGTTCTCCAGCAGCGCCCGCTGCAGGTCCGCGGCGAGCTCCAGGCGGCGGACCACGTCGGCGTGCATGTGCGCGGCGAACACCTCGACCCGGCGCCCGCCCAGCTCCTTGGCACGGGCCATCGCCACGTCGGCGTTGCGGATCAGGTCGGCCGAGGGCACGTCGTCGTCGGCGAAGGCCACCCCGACGCTCGCGGTCAGCGCGATGTCGCGGTCGGCCACCCGGAACGGCTCGGAGGAGACCGTGTGGACCAGCAGCTCGGCCAGGTCCACCGCCGTCTGCGCGTCCGCCCCCGTCTCCAGCAGCACCGCGAACTCGTCGCCGCCCCAGCGCGCCAGGGTGTCGTCGGCCCGTACGGCGGCGCGCAGCCGGCGCGCGGCCTGGCCGAGCAGGTAGTCGCCGCTGGCGTGGCCGACCGAGTCGTTGACCGAGGTGAAGCCGTCCAGGTCGAGGAAGACCACGACGGCGCGGCTCTCGCCGGGGCGGGCCAGCACCTCGCGGGTGCGCTCCTCGAAGTAGGCGCGGTTGGGCAGGCCGGTCACGCCGTCGTGGAAGGTGAGGTGGGCCACCTGGTTGCGCAGGGCCTCCTCGTCGCTGACGTCGCGGGCGGTGATCAGCAGCAGGTCCTGCCCGCGCACGTGCCGGGTGACCACCGACTCGGTCGGCCGCCAGGTGCCGTCGGCCGCCCGGACCCGACAGGCGATCATGAAGGCCTCCGGGCCCCGGACCGGCTCCTCCTCCAGGCTCATCGCGCGCAGCGCCTCCTGGATCCCGGGCAGGTCCTCGGGATGGACGTAGTCGAAGACCGGCTGCCCGGTCAGCTCGTCGGGGCGGTAGCCGTACAGGATCTCCACGCCGGCGCCGACCTCGTGCATCACGCCGTCGTAGTCGCACAGCAGGACCACGTCGCCGGTGCTCTCCGCCAGGTCGCGCAGCTGCCGCTCGCCGAGGTCGACCAGGACCCGCGCGCGGCCGATCTCCGCCAGCGCCCCCGACAGCCGGACCAGCAGGACGACCACGACCGACGCCGAGACGACCGCCAGGACCTGCACCGGTCCCTGCGCGCCGCCCCTGAGCACCCGGAGGAGCACGACCGCGGTGGCGACGGCGACCAGCAGCAGCGGCACCGCCGCGATCAGCGGTGAGGCGGGCCGCGGCACGGGCCGCTCCCCGTCGTCCTCCGGCGCGCGCCCGCTCCAGGGGACCGCGGCGAGCAGCAGGAACGCCATCGGGGCGGGCCACGCCCAGGGCATGGACGGGGTCTCCCCGGCGAGCCGGGTCACCGCGGTGGCCGTCTCCGCGACGGTGATCGCCCCGAGCACGGCGAGCGCCGCCAGGCCCACCGGCCAGGCCGACCGGCGGATCGGCACCACCGCCGGGCCGACCACGCAGGTCAGCAGCAGGCAGAGCAGCGGCGGGGCGAAGTTGACCGCGAAGTCGCCCGCCCCGGCCGCCTCCCGGTAGACCGGGCCCAGCACGAGCACCCAGGCGATCACGAGGAGGGAGGCCGCGCAGACGTAGGCGTCCGACAGGTCCCGCATGAACGCCCTGCCGTACGCGGGCCGGGCCGCGGACAGGCCCGTGCCCACCGCCAGCATCGCCGTGCCGGCCAGCAGCACCAGGTCGGCGAAGTTCACCGCGAACGGCGTGCCGTCCGCGAACGGCCGGACGGCGGTGCCGGCCAGCCAGGTCATCGACCCCGCGGCGAGCCAGCGCCAGGCGAGCGCCCTGCGGCGGCCCGTCACCCGGGAGGCCGCGGCCAGCAGCGACACCGCGGCGATCCCCGCCGTCACGGCTCCCGCCACCGCACCCGCGGCCACGGCCTGGACGCCGCTGACGAGAGCGGCAACGAACCCCGTCACGCCGACCGCGGCGGCGGCCGGCAGAGGTGTCCGGGGATCACGCCAGCGGATCAATGTCGTCTGCCCATCCAGTGTCGATTCGTCCCGCTCGCGCGGCGTTTCTCTGTCCGTCGCGCTCACGGTGCCCCTCGGGCACGTCGTCCTGTGCTCTCCGTGTCCTGTGAAGTCCCCGGAAGAGCACAGGGCCAGTGTGTGCTCTCCGTTGAGCGCCGGAGGTGACAACACCGCAGTCGTCACCGTTCTGATAACCATGCGAGCGATCAGTGTCGCAGGAGACCACGATATCCACCGAAGGTCACGGGGCAGCCACGGTACGGATTCCTTTTCTCCCCCGCCTTTCTGTGTCAGTAAGATCCGGTAATGACGTTCTTGAGCGGCTCACCTGCGAGATAGCGCAGGAGCTGTGAGCGGAGCAGGCGCAGCGTGCGCCGTCCCGAGGCGGGGGTGCTGCCCGCGACGTGCGGGGTGAGGAAGACGCCGGGGACCGTCCACAGCGGGTGGCCGGGCGGCAGCGGCTCGGGGTCGGTCACGTCGAGCGCGGCCAGGATCCGCCCCTTCTCCAGCTCGGCCACGAGCGCGCCGGTGTCCACCACTCCTCCCCGGGCCGCGTTCACCAGCAGCGCGCCGTCCTTCATCGCGCCCAGGAACGCCGCGTCGACCAGTCCGGCGGTGTCGGGCGTGGCCGGGACCAGCAGCACCACCACGTCCGCCCGGGGCAGCAGCGCGGGCAGCTCGTCCTGCCCGTGCACGCCTGCCCGCGCGGTCCTGGCCACCCGGACCACCTCCACCTCGAACCCGGCCAGCCGCCGCTCCAGGGCCTCGCCGATCGAGCCGTACCCCACGATCAGCACGGTCGAGTCGGCCAGCACGCCCGTGTGGCGGTAGGTCCACTCCCCTTGCTCCTGGGCCCGGACGAAGCCGGGGAACTCCCGCAGCACCGCGATCATCGCGCCGACCGCCCACTCCGCGGTGCCCGCGTCGTGCACGCCACGCGCGTTGCAGAGCGTCACCCCCTCCGGCAGGTGCGGCCGGTACGGCTCCACCCCCGCGGTGACGGTCTGCAGCAGCCGCAGGGAGGACATCCGGCCCAGCAGCTCCGCGGTCCCCTCCACCGTGATCAGCGGCGGGATCCAGACCTCGACCTCGTCCGCCCCCGCGGGCGCCGGCCCGCGACCGTCGTAGACGACGCACTCCACGTCGGGCAGATCGCTCAGGACATCGGCGGCGGCCTCGGAGGGAACCCAGATCTTCATGGCATGGATTATCGCCGCACGCGCCGAGCCCTTCCGCGGCACCGGTCGTGTATGGATAGAGGGACGGACGAGACGGGAGAGCCCCATGACCGGCATGACCTCACACGGCGCGGGCCGCACGCGCTGGGCGGCCCTCCTGATCGCGGCGTCCGCCGTGCTGGCGGGCGGGTGCTCGGAGGCCCCCGCCCCCGCCGCCTCCCAGCCGACCCGCCCCTCCCCGCCCCCGGGGTCACCGGCGGCGACCTCCCCGGCTACGACCTCTCCGGCCGAGGAGCCCGGACCGGCCGCCGAGCCGCGCGTCCTGGCGAAGGACCTCGCCGTGCCCTGGGGGATCGCGTTCCTGCCCGGCGGCGACGCCCTGGTGACCGAGCGGGACACCGCCCGGCTGCTCCGGGTGACGGCGGCCGGGAAGGTCTCCGAGGTCGCGCGGATCGACGGCGTCCGGCCGGACGGCGAGGGCGGCCTGATGGGCGTCGCGATCTCCCCCTCGTTCGAGCGGGACCGGCACGTCTTCCTCTACTACACCGCCGCCTCGGACAACCGGATCGTGCGCTACCGCTACGACCGCACCCTGACCGGCGCCACGGTCGTCCTCCACGGCATCCCGAAGGGCGCCATCCACAACGGCGGCCGCCTGGCCTTCGGCCCCGACGGCCATCTGTACGCCTCCACCGGGGAGGTCGGCGACCGCTCCCTCGCCCAGGACCGGGACTCCCTCGCCGGCAAGATCCTGCGCATGACCCCGGACGGCAGGCCCGCCCCCGGCAACCCGTTCCAGAGCGTCGTCTGGAGCTACGGCCACCGCAACGTCCAGGGCCTGGCCTGGGACCCGTCGGGGCGGATGTACGCCAGCGAGTTCGGCCAGAACTCCTTCGACGAGCTCAACCTGATCACCAAGGGCGGCAACTACGGCTGGCCCGAGGTGGAGGGCACCGGCGGCGACTCCCGTTTCATCGACCCGATCGCCACCTGGAGCACCGACGAGGCCTCCCCCTCCGGCCTGGCCTACGCCGACGGCTCCCTCTGGATGGCCGCCCTGCGCGGCGCCCGGCTCTGGCGCGTCCCGCTCACCGCGGACGGCGGGGCCGGCGAGCCCGTCCCGCTCTTCACCGACCGGTACGGCCGGCTCCGCGCGGTCGCCACCGCGCCCGGCGGCTCCCTGTGGTTCGGCACCAGCAACAAGGACGGCCGCGGCTCCCCCGCCGCAGACGACGACCGCCTCTTCACGCTCGCCCCCTGACCGCGGCGCGGACGCGGACCGCCCACGACGTCGGTCCGGCGGCGGATCCGCGGGTCCTCCGCAAGATCTACCTCGCAGCGTCTCCATCTGCACATTCGACATAAAAGGATCATTTACCCTCTGTAGGCACACGTTCACGGACGCGAGGAGTCCCGCGTCCGGACGATTCCATCCCCTCAAGGAAGAGGGGATCTACGGGGAGTACATCCATGAGGCGATGGATCGCCACTGTCACCACCACTGCCGCCGTCGCGGTCGCCGCCGCCACGACCGCACCGGCCATGATCGCGCCCGCGCACGCGCAGGCCGCCCCCAAGGGACCGGTGACCGCGCCCAAGCGTGAGCAGGCGCGGGCCCTTCCCAAGGGAACCGTGGCCGCGCTCAAGCGCCGGCAGGAGCGGGCCTCGGCCAAGCAAGCGGTGGCCGCGCTCAAGCGTCAGTTCGTCGCCGGTCGCGGCGTCAAGGTCACGGAGACGATCACCAGCCGGCAGACCGGCAGCGGGGGGGCGTTCACCTCCCGGCTCCGGGCGACGGGCGCGTACATGTTCGGCGCCTCCGGTACGGTCGCCTCCGACTTCACCTACCCCGATTTCGGGATGCGGGCCATCACGACGCGCAATGCGTCCTACACCTCCGGAGGCTTCTTCGAAGGCATGCTGCCCCCGGGCAAGACCTGGCTGCGCTGGCCGGGCCCGGAGAGCCTCTCCTCCTCGGTGGTCAACGCCCTGGAACCCGCCACGCTCAAGGGCCTACTGGCCACCACGGAGAAGAAGCGCCGCGGCGGAAAGATCGACGGCGTCTCCACGACGCTTCGCACGGGATCCATCACGGTCCGCCAGCTCTATGCGGCCTCGCCCTCCCTGCGACGGCTGCTCGGTGAGAAGCCCCAGGGGGCGACCGGCGACCTCGTCATCGACTGGAAGCTGTGGCAGGACGGCAAGCAGCGCACCCGCAAGCTGGTCAGCTCCTACACCGAGTCGACGCAGGGCCTGCAGGGCAGCTGGCGCACGAAGGTCACCTCCACCAGCCTCTTCAGGGCCTGGGGGACCAAGATCACGATCAAGGCGCCGGCGGCCGCCTCGGTCCTGGACATCGAGGACTGGCAGCCCGAGGAGCCGCTGCCGGTGATGCCGGACCTGCGTCCACCCCTCCCCGGCCGCGACCGGTGAGCACCGGGCTCCCTCCCGGGGCTAGTCGCCCTCGGTGGGAGCCTCAGTGGAGGCGACGCACTTGAGGTCGGTCTCGGGCTTGTAGACGGTCTTCTCCGTCTCCCGCTTGACCTCCTTGCCGTCCTTCTTGAAGACGCGGGTCACGTCGATGGTGAACCCCTGCTGGCCGACCATCGGGATGCAGTCCGGGCCGCTGTCGGTCTTCCGCTCGAACGGGGTGATGTTGTAGCGCTCCGAGGAGATGGACTCGATCTCGTAGCGCTTGGTGCTCCAGAAGGCGACGGTGACCGAGGTGCTCGTGGTCGAGGTCTTCACCAGCACGCCGTACGGCGAGTCGTTCTTCCAGCGGAAGTCCGGCGCCGGCCAGGAGACCGTCGACTCGCGCCCGGCCGGGTAGCGGGAGATGTAGAACTCGTGCGCCATGTGCTGGACGTCCTGGAGACCGCCGAAGAACACCGCGTTGTACATCGTCGTGACGAACTGGGAGATGCCTCCGCCCACGGAGGGCACCAGCCGGCCGCCCGCGATCATGGGGGCCTCGACGAAGCCGCGGGCCGTGTCGCGCTCGCCGACGACGCCGTTGAGGGAGAAGGTCTCACCGGGCTTGACCAGGTGGCCGTCCAGCAGCTTGGCGATCGTGCGGATGTTGGTGACCCGGGGAGGGCAGCACTCGAACGGCGTGGTGAACTCGCTGATCTTCTCCTTGATGCCGAGCTTGCGCAGCTCGGCCTCGGAGGTGCGCGGCCGGACCGTCGTGAGGCTGACCGGGATCGTCCGGCTGCCGCCCTCGGAGACCAGCTCGGCCACGGCGGCGGCGAGCTTCTTGTCGTCCACGCCCCGGCCCTTGCGGCCCGGGACCAGCTCCGGCTTGCCGCCGACGATCCGGAAGGTGGGTTCGCGGGGCGCCTGCGCCTGGTCGACCAGGTCCTTCTCGACGGCCGCGACGGCCTTCCTGGCGTCGAAGACGGGCCGCATGCCGCCGGAGTCGCCGGGCTCGAAGGACAGGTGGGCGGCGACCGTCTCGACCGGGAGGACGGCCTGCCGCGCTCCGGCCCTCAGGGTGATCGGGCCGGACAGGGCCTTGCCCGCGGAGGCCGCGGTCTTGGCGACCACGGCGGCGGTGACCTTCGGCTTGATCACGGTGACCGGCAGCTCCACCGGTCCGGCCGGGCCGAGGTAGGCCTTCTGGATCGCGGCGGCCGCGGCCGCCTTCTCCAGCTCGCGGCCGTCCCGGGGCTTCACCGTCACCGGCTCGACGCCCTTGAAGCGGACCGCGCCCTCCACGACCTCCCGGTCGATGTCCTCGGCCAGCGCCGACACGGCGGCGTCCAGCCGTTCGGAGTCGACCGAGTGCCTGGGGTCCAGCTCGGTGGTGCCGGTGAGCGCGCGCCACACCTCTGCCGGGGTGGGGAAGTCGCTGGGCGCCTGGTCGATGGTGGCGACCACGTCGAGTTCGAGGCCCGCCTTCTCGGGGTCCAGCTCGTGGCGCTTGCCGAAAGCCGTCAGCACCATCGGCTCGCCCGCCCGCTCCGCCAGCCGCTCCCTGAGCCGGTCGGCCGCCTCGGTCGCGGTGAGCCCGCCGATGTCGACGCTCCGGACCCGGGTGCCGGGCAGGATCTTGCCGGACATGGCGACCGCGGGGACCGCGTAGGCGAGCGCGGCCAGGACCAGCAGGAGCACGGTGACGAGGAGGAGCCTCCGGCTCCGGCCGCGCGGGGCCCGCTCCTCCCGGCCGGGGGGACCCGCCGGGGAGGGATCGCCGGGGCCGCCCTGCGGCGGGCGGGGCGGAATCGGCTGCTCGGGCGGCGGGGCCGCCATCCGCCAGGGCTGGGGCGGGGACGCGGCCTGCGGCAGGCCCGTTCCTCCCGCAGCCGGTCCGGCGGTCCGGCCGAAGCCGGCGGGCTCCCCGGAGGGCCCGAAGATGTCGGGTGAGACGCCCGGCGGGAGGCGGGGGCCACCGGTGGGGGCGCTCGGAGCGCCGTTCGGGGCACCGTTCGAGGCAGGGCCCGGCCGCTCCGCGGCGGGCCGGCGCGGGTCCCGTGACCCGGCTGCGGCGCCCGGCCGGACGGGGTGCGAGGGCAGGGGGACCGCGGCGAACGGATCCGTCGGTGGTTCGGTTGGCCTTCCGGCGTTCCGCACGGCCTCCGTCCCCTCCTTCACGCTTTCTCCCCTCGGCAACCCTAAACCACAATGGTCGGCCATCGCCCCCGAAGGGGTAACAAATCAACCGGTCCACAGGTAGCGGTGCTCCGGCCGGCCGGCGGTGCCGTACCTCGGCCGGAGGCGGGTCCGGCCGGTGGCGCACAGGTGCTCCAGGTAGCGCCGGGCGCTGACCCGCGACAGTCCGGTGAGCGCCGCCACCTCGGTCGCCGACAGGTCGGCGCCCGCCTCCCTGAGCACGTCCTCCACGAGGGCGCAGGTCGTGCCGGACAGGCCCTTGGGCAGCGGCTGCGGGCCGCCTCCACTCCCGCCCTCGCCGAACAGCCGGTCGATCTCGTCCTGGCCCGCGCCGGAGCCGATCGCGGAGAGCTGCCGGCGCAGGTCGGCGTAGCGCTCCAGCCGCTCGGTGAGCGCGCCGGCCGCGAACGGCTTGACCAGGTAGTTCACCGCGCCGCCGTGCATGGCCGCGCGCACCGTGGCCGCGTCGCGCGCGGCGGTGACGACCAGCACGTCGACGGGGTGGGCGGCGCCTCTCAGCGTCCTGAGCACGTCCAGTCCCGACATGTCCGGCAGGTAGATGTCGAGCAGCACCAGGTCGGGCCGGTGCCGCGCCACCGCGGCCAGCGCCGTCTCCCCGGTGTGCGCGGCGCCGACCACGGTGAACCCGGGCACCCGCGCGACGTACCCGGCGTGGATCCTGGCCACCATGAAGTCGTCGTCCACGACCAGGACGCCGGTCTGCGGCGCCGTTCCCCGGGGGGCGCTCACGCGGCCTCCTCCCTGCGGGGCAGCAGGGCCGTGAAGACCGCGCCGCCCGCGTTGTGCACCCGGATCCAGCCACCGCGCCGCAGGCAGGCCTGCCGGGTCAGGGCCAGGCCCAGCCCGCGGGGGCCGGACCGGGCGACCTTCGTGGTGAAGCCCTCCCGGAACACCTCCTCGGCCAGCGCGGGGCTGACGCCGGGGCCCGAGTCGCCGACGCGGACGTGCAGGCCGTCCTTCTCGGTGCGCACCGAGACCTCCACCGTCCCTCCGATCTCCTCCAGCACGTCCAGGGCGTTGGCCACCAGGTTGCCGACGACGAGCACGGCGTCCTGCGGGTCGCCGAGCGCGCCCTCCTCCACCCGGCAGTCGTCGGCGAGCACCAGGGTCGCGCCCCGCTCGGCCGCCTCGGCGGACTTGGCCAGCAGCAGCGCGGCCAGGGTCGGGTCGGCGACCTTCTCCCTGATGCCCGCGGAGTGGTGGCCGATCACCTCGGTGGTCCGGGTGATGTAGCCGATCGCCGTCTCGTGCTCGCCGAGCTCCAGCAGGCCGACGACGGTGTGCATGCGGTTGGCGAACTCGTGGGCCTGGGCGCGCAGCGCGTCGGTCGTGCTGCTGGCCTGGTCGAGCGCGCGCGCCAGCCGTACCAGCTCGGTCCGGTCGCGCAGGGTGACCACCCAGCCGTTGCTCCGCCCGCGTACGGCCACCGGCATGCGGTTGAGCACCAGCACCCGGTCGCGGTGCAGGACCACCAGGTCGTCGCCCTCGTCCTCCCCGGCCAGCACGTCGCGCATGCGGTCGGAGAGCGGCATCTCCTCGATCCGGCGGCCGACGTCGCAGGGCGACAGACCGAGCAGTTCCCGGGCGGCGTCGTTGAGCAGTGTCACCCTGCCCTGCAGGTCGAGGGCGACCACGCCCTCCTTCACGCCGTGCAGCACGCCTTCGCGCTGCTCCAGCAGGGAGGCGATCTCCGCCGGCTCGAGGCCGAAGGTCTGCCGGCGGACCCGGCGGGCGATCAGCGCGGCCCCGGCCGATCCGGCGAGGAGGACGGCCAGCACGGTCCAGAGCAGCGGCGGCAGGGCCGCGCCGAACTGGCCCGCGACGGTCTCCTCCAGCACCCCGACCGAGGTCAGGCCGATGATCGCGCCGGAGGCGTCGCGGACGGGGGCCTTGCCCCGCACCGAGCGGCCGAGGGTCCCGGTCTGGACGCCGGTCCAGGCGCGGCCGGTGGACAGGACCGGTGAGCCGTCGGTGGACAGCCGCCTGCCGATCAGCTCCGGGTTGGGGTGGGCGTAGCGGATCTGGTCGCGGTTGGCGATCACCACGTAGTCCGCGCCGGTCGCGGCCTGCACGCCCAGCGCTATCGGCTGCAGGACCGACGGCGGGCGGGGGTGGGCGAACGCCTCCCGCACCTCGGGCAGCCCGGCCACCGCCTCGGCGATGGCCAGGGCCCGCTGCTGGTGCCGCCGCTCGAGCTGGTCGCGCAGGTGCTCCGTCCAGACGCCCGCCGTACCGCCCGCCGAGAGCAGCACGACCGCCATCTGCAGCACGAACAGCTGGGTGCCGAGAGAGGCGCTGAGGATCTTTCGCACGAGTACTCCCAGGTCAGAGACCTCATGAAAGCATCCGGAGGTCACGGCCGGGTCGCGGGCGGCCCGGCGGCCGTGACCAATACGACCGATACGACGGCAAGCACGCAAAGCATCGACAGCGCGGCGCGCACCCCCCAGCATCCTCACCACGCCGTTTCTTTCGTTGTCAGGAGATGACATGCGCCTTCGCAGACTCGCGGTCCTGGCGATCCTGCCGCTCGCCGCCCTCACGGCCTGCGGCTCGGGGTCGGCCACGGGTACCAGCGCGCTGAGGATCATGGCCCCCGCCTCGCCCGGCGGCGGCTGGGACCAGACCGCCCGTACGGCGGAGCAGGCCCTCAAGAGCCTCGACCCGTCCCGCAAGATCGAGGTCTACAACGTGCCGGGGGCGGGCGGCACCATCGGCCTGTCCCAGCTGGAGCGGGAGAAGGGCAACGGCGACCTGCTGATGACCATGGGGTTGGTCATGGTGGGCGCGGTCGAGCAGAACAAGTCGCAGGTGACCCTGGCCGACACCACGCCCGTGGCGAAGCTGGTCGAGGAGTACGAGCTCGTCGTCGTCCCCGCCGAGTCCCCGCACCGGACGCTGGCGGACCTGGTCGCGGCGTGGAAGGCGGACCCCGCGAAGATCGCGATCGCGGGCGGTTCGGCCGGCGGCACCGACCACATCGTGGCGGGGCTGATGGCCAAGGCCGCCGGGATCGACCCCAAGCGGGTCAACTACGTCGCACACTCCGGCGGAGGCGAGGCGCTGAACGCGCTGCTGGGCAACAAGGTCGCGATGGGCGTCTCCGGGGTCGGCGAGTTCGCCGAGCACGTGAAGTCGGGACGGCTGCGCGCCCTCGGCGTGTCCGCTCCGGCGCGGATCGCGAGCGTGGACGCGCCCACGCTGAAGGAGGCCGGCCTGGACGTCGAGCTGGCCAACTGGCGCGGTTTCGTCGCCCCCCGCGACCTGGACGAGGAGGCCCAGAAGAAGCTGGTCGACCTGGTCACGAAGATGCACGGGTCGCAGGCGTGGAAGGACGCGGTGGCCAAGAACGGCTGGACCGACGCCTTCCAGGCGGGCAAGCCGTTCGCCGACTTCCTGGCGGCCGAGCAGACCCGGATCAAGGCCATCATCGCCGAGATGGGGCTCGTCTCCTGATGTCCTCCGACATGTCCTCGCACGAGGAGCCGGAGGAGCGCCCCGCCGCCGGAGCCGCCGGAGCCGCCGGAATCGCCGGGGCCGGTGGGGCCGCCGGGGCCGGTGGGGCCGCCGGGGCCGGTGGGGCCGGTGGGGCCGTCGGGGCCGGTGGGGCCGGTGGGGCCGCCGGGGCCGAGGGCGGGACGCCGGAGGGCGGGCCCGCCGTACCGGAGCGGGGAGCCGCCGGGAACGGGTGGGACTGGCGGCGGCCGGAGCTGGTGATGGCGCTGGTCGTCCTGGGGCTGGGCGGGTTCGTGCTCGCGGGCACGGCGGACGTCTCCGCCGCCAGCTCCACGCTGGGGCTGGGGCCCCGCTTCTTCCCGGTGCTCGTCGGGATCGCGCTGCTGCTGATCGGGGTCTGCTACGCGGCCGACGTGGTCCGCGGCGGCCGCGGCGACCCGGAGGAGAGCGAGGACGTCGACGCCGCCGCCCCCGCGGACTGGCGGACGGTGGCCCAGGTCAGTGTGATCTTCCTGGCCTTCGCGGGCCTGGTCGACCCGCTGGGCTGGATCATCGCGGGCGCGCTGCTGTTCTTCGGGCTGGCGGTGACGCTCGGCGCGGAGCACCGGCTCCGGGCGGGCGCGCTCGCGATCGTCCTGTCCACCCTGTCCTACCTGGCCTTCGTCAAGGGCCTGGGCGTCTCGCTGCCCGCCGGGCTGCTCTCGGGGGTGATCTAGGTGGAGTCGTTCCGGTTGCTGCTGGACGGGTTCGCGACCGCGCTCACCCCGGTCAACCTGCTCTACGCGCTGGCCGGGGTGACCCTCGGCACGCTGGTGGGGGTGCTGCCCGGCATCGGCCCGGCGATGACCGTGGCCCTGCTGCTGCCGATCACCTTCAACGTGCCCCCGGCCGGCGCGTTCATCATGTTCGCCGGGATCTACTACGGCGGCATGTACGGCGGGTCCACGACCTCGATCCTGCTCAACACGCCCGGTGAGAGCTCCTCGATGATCACCGCGCTGGAGGGCAACAAGATGGCGCGGCGCGGCCGGGCCGCCCAGGCCCTGGCCACGGCGGCGATCGGGTCGTTCGTCGCGGGCACGATCGCCACCGGCCTGCTGGTGGTCGCGGCCCCCCTGGTCGTGGACTTCGCGATCTCCTTCGGGCCGGAGGACTACTTCGCGCTGGCGGTGCTGGCGTTCACCGCGGTCTCGTCGGTGCTCTCGCGCTCGGTGGTGCGCGGCCTGGCCTCGCTGGGGTTCGGCCTGGTCATCGGCCTGGTCGGGATCGACGAGCAGACCGGGCAGGCCCGGCTGACCCTGGGCGTCCCGCAGCTGCTCGGCGGCATCGAGGTGGTGGTCGTCGCGGTCGGCCTGTTCGCGCTGGGCGAGGCGCTCTACGTGGCCTCCCGCCTCCGCCACGGCGAGCCGGAGATCATCCCGGTCGGGCGGGCGTTCCTCGGCCGCTCCGACTGGTCCCGGTCCTGGCGGCCGTGGCTGCGCGGGACCGCGCTGGGCTTCCCGTTCGGCGCGCTGCCGGGCGGGGGCGCGGAGATCCCGACGTTCCTGTCCTACTCGATCGAGCGGCGGCTGGCCCGCGGGGTCGCCCGCGAGGAGTACGGCAAGGGCGCGATCGAGGGCGTCGCGGGTCCCGAGGCGGCCAACAACGCCTCCGCCGCGGGCACCCTGGTCCCGCTGCTCACCCTGGGCCTGCCCACCTCGGCCACCGCCGCGATCATGCTGGCGGCCTTCCAGCAGTACGGCCTGCAGCCCGGCCCCCAGCTGTTCGACCACAACCCGGCCCTGGTCTGGGGCATGATCGCGTCGCTGTTCCTGGGCAACGCCATGCTGCTGGTGCTCAACCTGCCGCTGGCCCCGGTCTGGGCGAAGGTGCTGCACATCCCCCGGCCCTACCTCTACGCCGGGATCGTGCTGTTCGCCGCGCTCGGCGTCTACGCCCTGAACGCCTCCTGGGTCGACCTGGTGGTGCTCTACGTCCTGGGGTTGCTCGGCTTCGCGATGCGCCGCTTCGGCCTGCCGATCGCGCCCGCGGTGATCGGCATGATCCTGGGCCCGATGGCGGAGATCCAGCTGCGCCGGGCGCTGGCCATCGGCGCGGGCGACGCCGCGGTCCTGGTGCGCAGCCCGGTCGCGGCGGCCCTGCTGGGGCTGTCGCTGCTGGCCCTGCTCACCCCGCTGGTCAGGGCGCTGGTCAGGAGGCTGCTCGCACGCCGGGCGGGGAGCCGGTGACGCCGGGGACCGCCCGCCCCTCCCCGCGGGCGGTCCCGGAACCGGCCGCCCGTCCTCCCCGCGGGGCCGGCACGGGCCGCCCGCCCGTTCTCCCCGCGGGTGGCCCCGGCACGGGCCCGGGAGCCGGTCACCCGCCGGTGCGCCTGCGGACCAGCTCCCTGTCCTCCTCCGGCAGGGCGTCGGCGGCGAGCAGCCGCGGCAGCAGGTCCGGCTCCGCGGTCAGCGCGCGGAAGGCGAGCGCGACGGTGACGTCGTGGCCGGGCCGGTGCACGATCTCGACCGGGTCGCCGCCACGGATGTCCCCCGGCTCGATCACCCGCAGGTACGGGCCCGGCAGCGCCGCCCGGGTGAACCGTTTGATCCACCCCTCCACCTCCAGCCAGCCCTGGAACGTCCCGCAGGGGATGCGCGGGCACGAGACCTCCAGGACCGTGTCACGCCCGATCCGCCAGCGCTCCCCGATCAGGGCGCCGTTGACGTCGAGGCCGGAGGTCGTGAGGTTCTCCCCGAAGGCGCCGTTCGGCAGCGGCCTGCCCAGCTCGGCCTCCCAGAGGTCGAGGTCCTCGCGGGCGTAGGCGTAGACGGCCTGGTCCGAGCCGCCGTGGTGCTTCACGTCGTAGACGCGGTCACCCGCCAGGCCGACCGCGCCGGTGCCCTTGGGGCCGGGTTCGCGCACGGCGACCGGGCCGTCGGCGGGGCGCTTGTCGATGCCCGTCGCGCCCAGGTTCTTCCACGGGTTGGGCCGGGGCCGGCCGATGTTGACGGACAGCAGCTTCATGCGGATGACGGTACGGTCCCCGCTGCGGTCCGTGCGACCCGTTATCTCCCGGTACGGCGGGCGGCACCCCGTCGGCCGCCGCCCGCGTCCGAGGTCTCCGCGCGAGCCGCGTCCGGGACTTCCCTGTGAGGCAGAGACTTGCGGGAACGTGCATTCCCGGTAGTTGACATATCTCGGACACTACGAAGGCGCAGGCCAACCGGGTGTCATCGGTGAACCGCGCCTTCGCAAACCGTTTCCCCCGCCGGGGTCGAGTTCGCCCCCAGGGGTCTCCCGGGACCGTCCGGGTGCCTCCTGGACGGTCCCGGAAACACCTGAGCCGTTCCCGCCCGGCCTCTTCCGCTCGTCCGGCGTCGAGAGGCCTACTCGGAGACGCCGAGCTTCTGCAGGATCAGCTCCCGGGCCCGGCCGGCGTCGGCCTTGCCCCGGCTGGCCTTCATGACGCCGCCGACCAGCGCGCCGGCTGCCGCGATCTTGCCGTTGCGGACCTTGTCCGCCGCGTCGGCGTTGTCCGCCAGCACCTGGTCGATGATCGCCGACAGCTCGCCCTCGTCGTTGACGATCTGCAGGCCGCGGGCGGCCACCACGTCGTCCGGCGAGCCCTCGCCGTTCAGCACGCCCTCCAGCACCTGGCGGGCCAGCTTGTCGTTGAGCGCGCCGCCGGCGACCATCGCGCAGACCCGCGCGATCTCGTCCGGGGTGATCCGCAGCGCGCTCAGCGGCACGCCGGCCTCGTTGGCCCGGCGGGCCAGCTCGCCCATCCACCACTTGCGGGCGTCCGCGGGCGGCGCGCCGGCGGACACCGTCGCCTCGACCAGGTCGATGGCGTCGGCGTTGTGCATGGCCTCCATGTCCAGGTCGGACACGCCCCACTCCTGCTGGAGCCGCTTGCGCTTCAGCCGCGGCAGCTCCGGCAGGGCCGTCTTGAGCGCGGCCACCCAGGCGAAGTCCGGGGCGATCGGCACCAGGTCGGGCTCGGGGAAGTAGCGGTAGTCCTGCGCCTCCTCCTTGGACCGGCCCGAGGTGGTGGTGCCGGTGTCCTCGTGGAAGTGGCGGGTCTCCTGGACGATCCGGCCGCCGCCGGCGAGGATCCCGGCCTGGCGCTCGATCTCGCTGCGGACCGCGCGCTCGACGCTGCGCAGCGAGTTGACGTTCTTGGTCTCGGTCCGGGTGCCCCACTCGGAGGCGCCGCGCGGCATGAGGGAGACGTTGACGTCGCACCGCATGGAGCCCTCCTCCATGCGCACGTCGGAGACGCCGAGGGAGCGCATGACCTCGCGCAGCTCGGTGACGTAGGCGCGGGCGACCTCGGGCGCGAGCCGGTCGGTGCCGGGGATCGGCTTGGTGACGATCTCCACCAGCGGGATGCCCGCGCGGTTGTAGTCGACGATCGAGTAGTCGGCGCCGTGGATGCGGCCGGTCGCGCCGCCCATGTGGGTGGACTTGCCGGTGTCCTCCTCCAGGTGCACGCGCTCGATCTCGATGCGCACCGTCTGACCGTTCACCTCGACGTCGAGGTAGCCGTCGAAGCAGAGCGGCTCGTCGTACTGGCTGATCTGGTAGTTCTTCGGCATGTCCGGATAGAAGTAGTTCTTCCGGGCGAAGCGGCACCACTCGGCGATGGAGCAGTTCAGCGCCAGGCCGATCCGGATCGTCGACTCGATCGCCTTGGCGTTGGCCGTCGGCAGCGAGCCCGGCAGCGCCAGGCAGACCGGGCAGACGTGGGTGTTCGGCGGCGCGCCGAACGTCGTCGGGCAGGCGCAGAACATCTTCGAGGCCGTACCGAGCTCGACGTGCGTCTCCAGGCCCAGCACCGGCTCGAAGCGCTCCAGCGCCTCGTCGTACGGCATGAGCGTGCCTGTACTCATGATTCGTTCACCATTTCCATCAGATCTAGCGAGGGAACTGCCGGGTTCACCCGGCAGGGGAATCGCTTCCCTGTTACAGTTCGTCTGCTTGAAACGGGCAGGGCTTGTCCGTCGCCTACCTCAGCAGAGGAAAGCGAGAAGCCGCTCCCTTCAGGGAGCGGAGGAGTCACCAGTCCGATCCGGGAGAGCCGGAGCGTTCTGCGATGACAGTGCCGTCGTGGGCCGTCGCCGCGGGCGGTGGGGAGCGTCAAAGGTACCCGAGTCCCTTCAGCGCGTTCCGCGTCTCGGCGACCCAGCCGGCGTAGCCGGGGACCCGGGCCAGGACGGCGAGGTCGATGTTGCGTCCGATGTACTCGAAGTAGTCGCCGACCGGCTTGCCCCGCCGGGGCGCGGTCGCGGTCAGCACCTCCCGCGGGTAGGCGATCCGCTCGACGTCGGCCGGACTGGCGGGCAGCCGGGACGGGTCGCTGCCCGGCAGCCCGGCCCACGCGGCGGGGTCCGCCAGCGGCCAGGCCTCGGTGTCGCCCAGGCCGACCACCGGCACCAGGTAGTGCGAGTGGTAGCGGATCCCGTCCGACCGGCCGCGTTCGCGGTCGCCGGACCGGGCGAAGATCAGGTGGCAGTCGCCCGCCAGCTCCTCCAGCGCCGCCACCAGGTGCTCGCGGCCGCACACGATGACCCGCGTGGCCTCGACGTCCACGGTGTACGGCGAGGCCCGCACGAGCTCGCGGAGCTGCCGGGGCACCACCACGCTCAGGAAGCCCCCGTCCGCGTCCCCCTCGGCGACCAGTCCGGGGACCAGGGAGCGGCTGCTCATGCCGCCGCCCCGAGGTACTGGCGGAGCTGCCGGGGCGAGACGAACGTGCCCGGCTCGCCGTCCGGCAGGACCGGCTTGGCCACGCTCACCCGCGACGTCCGGTCGGCCGCCGGGTCGACCCGCACCACCGCGTCCAGGAAGACCAGCGACTCCGGGGCCGTCCGGCCGAGCTCGGCGACCACCGCCGGCGAGTGGCTGGTCACGATCACCTGCCGGTACGGCTCCGCGCCGCCGGGCTCGCGGACCCGCTGCCGGACCCGCCGGAGCAGCTCGCCCAGCCGTCCGGGGTGCACGCCGGCCTCGACCTCCTCCACCAGGAGGGTGGCCGGGTGGTCCGGGTCGTGCAGGGCCGCCAGCAGGCCGGTGATCCGCAGGGTCCCGTCCGACAGCAGCGCGGCCGGGACCTCTCCCTGGCCGTCCAGGACCAGGCCGAAGGACCACTCGCCGCGCTCCAGCCGGGGCAGGAGCCCGGCCGCGCCGGGGACCAGCGCGGCGAGGTCGGCCACCACGTCGGCGAAGGCCGCCGTGCCCGCCATCCGGCCGAGCACCGCGGCGAGGTTCGCCCCGTCGGCGGCCAGCGGCCCGAGGTCGTCCGGCGCGCCCCGCCCGCGCATGGCGCGCGGGACCGGGGCGTGGCGGCGCCACGCGGCGACCGTGCGGCGGGGCGTGCCCGCCGGGTCGGGGTCCACCACCATGAGCTCCAGCAGCTCCGGCGGGAGCCGCCGGGCCACGTGGCTGACGACCGCCCCGGTGGACCTCGGGATGCGCAGCACCATCTCCGCGCCCGTGTCGAACCGGACCGGGAGCAGGGCCCCGGGCTCCGGGGAGACCAGGGCCTCCACCGCGACGGTGAACGCCGCGACGGGGGCGCCCTGCGCGACCCGGTGGAACTGCTCGTTCGGCGCTCCCCGGCGCGCGCCGAGGAGACCGCCGGAGCCGCCGACCTCGTCGGCGACGAAGCCCAGCGCGTCGAACAGGTTGGACTTGCCCCCGGCGTTCGGACCGACCAGCGCGAGGAACGGCGGCACGTCGATCTCGAAGTCCAGGAACGACTTGAACCCGTCGATCTCGATGCGAGTGATCACTCCCCCGTTTCCTCCCCGGTGCCCTGCCCGCGCCTAGAGCGCGGGCGCCTTGGACAGCAGACCGCCGCCCCAGCGGTCCGTCAGGGCCCGCTCCACGGCGGCGCCGACCCGGTAGCAGCGGTCGTCGCCGAGCACGGGCGCCATGATCTGCAGACCGACCGGGAGGCCGTCCTCGTCCGCCAGGCCGCACGGCACCGAGATGGCCGCGTTGCCGGCCAGGTTGGTGGGGATCGTGCACAGGTCGGCGAGGTACATCGCCATGGGGTCGTCGGCGCGCTCGCCGATCGGGAACGCGGTGGTCGGCGTGGTCGGTGAGACGAGCACGTCCACCTGGTGGAAGGCCGCCTCGAAGTCGCGGGCGATCAGCGTGCGGACCTTCTGCGCCTGCCCGTAGTAGGCGTCGTAGTAGCCGCTGGACAGCGCGTAGGTGCCCAGGATGATGCGCCGCTTGACCTCGGGGCCGAAGCCCTGCGCCCGGGTCAGCGCCATGACCTCCTCGGCCGACCGCGTGCCGTCGTCGCCGACGCGCAGGCCGTACCGCATCGCGTCGAAGCGCGCCAGGTTGGACGAGCACTCCGACGGGGCGATGAGGTAGTAGGCGGGCAGCGCGGTGGTGAACGACGGGCAGGAGACCTCGACGACCTTGGCGCCGAGGGACTCCAGCAGCTCCACGGTCTCCCGGAAGCGGGCCAGCACGCCCGGCTGGTAGCCGTCCCCGCCGAACTCCTTGACCACGCCGATCCGCAGGCCCGCCACGTCGCCCTCGCGGGCCGCCTCGGCGACCCGCGGCACGGCGGCGTCGATTGAGGTGGAGTCCAGGGCGTCGTGCCCGGAGAACGCCTCGTGCAGCAGCGCCGCGTCCAGCACGGTGCGGGCGAACGGGCCCGGGGTGTCCAGGGAGCTGGCGAAGGCGATCAGGCCGTAGCGGGAGGAGCCGCCGTAGGTCGGCTTCATGCCGACGATGCCGGTCACCGCGGCGGGCTGCCGGATGGAGCCGCCGGTGTCGGTGCCGGTGGACAGCGGGGCCTCGTAGGCCGCGACCGCCGCGGACGAGCCGCCGGAGGAGCCGCCCGGGATGCGGGACAGGTCCCACGGGTTGCGGGTGACGCCGTAGGCGGAGTTCTCGGTGGAGGAGCCCATCGCGAACTCGTCCAGGTTGGTCTTGCCGAGGATCACCAGCCCCGCCTCGCGCAGCCGGCGGGTCACGGTCGCGTCGTACGGCGGGCGCCAGCCCTCGAGGATCTTCGACCCGGCCGTGGTGGGCATGTCCGTGGTGGTGAAGACGTCCTTGTGCGCGATCGGCACGCCCGCCAGCGGGCCGAGCTCCTCGCCCGCGGCCAGGCGCTCGTCGACCCTCCGCGCCTGCGCCAGGGTCGTCTCGGCGTCGACGTGCAGGAACGCGTTGACCTGCGGGTCGACGGCGGCGATCCGGTCGAGGTGGGCCTGGGCGACCTCCACGGCCGAGGTCTCACCGCTCGCGATCAGCGCGCCGAGCTCGGCGGCGGTCTTGTGGATCAGGCTCATGCTTCCTCCCCGAGGATGCGCGGGACGCGGAAGCGGTTCTCCTCGACGGCCGGGGCGCCGGACAGCGCCTCCTCGGGCGTCAGGCCGGGCCGTACCTCGTCGGGACGGTAGACGTTGGTGAGCGGGAGCGCGTGCGAGGACGGCGGGATGTCGTCGGCCGCCACCTCGGCGACGCGGGCGACCGCACCGATGATCACATCGAGCTGGGCGGCGAAGTGGTCGAGCTCCTCGTCGGACAGCGCCAGCCTGGACAGCCGGGCGAGGTGAGCGACCTCGTCGCGGGTTATGGCGGACATGAGTCGTTGAACCCGTTTCGTGGAATGGCAATCGGACACTCTCATCCTAGAGTGCGTGACCGTACGTGCCCGACTCCTCGGGTTCGGGTCCGGCCCGGCTCCGCCGGAGAGCGTCCCTCCCCACCGTCCGGGAGCCCCGCCCGACGTGCCCGGCGGCCGTTCCACGCCCGCCGCCGGAGTCTCCGCACTTCGCCGAACCCTGAACTCCGCACTGCCGGAAGGAGACAGGAGTGTACTTCGTCGACGTACACTCCTACTTCTTTTCGGAATACTATCGCTGGAAATACTATCGCTGGCGATAGTATTCCCAGGAGAAGTATCAGGGAGGTCGCATGGGCGGGTTCGTCGGCCGGGAGCACGAGCTGGCGTCGCTCGACTCGCTGCTCGGCCAGGTGCGATCAGAGATCTCCACGGCGCGTCCCGGCCGATGCGTGCTGATGCGTGGACGGCGGCGGATCGGCAAGTCGGCTCTGGCCGAGGAGTTCGTCAACCGGAGCGGCCTGCCGTCGCTGTTCTACACGGCGGCGCGCGCCGACGCCCAGATCGAGCTGCGACAGCTCATGGACGACGTCTCCGCTTCCGGGCTACCGGGAAAGGACGTCTTCGCGGAGATGGCGCCGAGCACGTGGAACGGGGCCCTGCGACTCCTCGCCGACGCTCTGCCCGATGACGGTCCCTCCGTCGTCGTGATCGACGAGGTCCCCTACCTCATGGAACGCGTCGACGCCTTCGAAGGCCTCCTGCAACGTGCCTGGGACCGGTTCCTCAGCCGGAAACCCGTCCTGCTCGTCCTCATCGGCTCCGACCTGTCGATGATGGAGGCCCTGAACGGCTACGAGCGCCCGTTCCACCAGCGGGGGACCGAGATGGTCGTCGGACCGCTCAACCCCCACGAGATCCAGCGCATGCTCCAGCTCTCCCCGGCCGACGCGTTCGACGCCGCCGTCGTCACGGGCGGTCTCCCCCTGGTCTGCGGCGAATGGCCGCGCGGGGCGTCGCTCTGGGAGTACCTTCACGGCGCCCTGACGAATCCGGTCTCCGCGCTCCTGGTGTCCGCCGAGCGCTCACTCGCGGCCGAGTTCCCGGTGGAGGCACAGGCCCGCCAGGTGCTGCAGGCGATCGGCAGCGGCGAGCGCACGTTCACCAACATCGCCCGGGAGGCGGGTGGCATCTCCCACAGCACGCTGTCCCGCGCGGCAGATCTACTGACCACCAAGGGGATGGTGGCCGGTGAGCTCCCCGTGTCCCTGCGCCCGTCAAAGGAGCGCCGCTACCGGGTCACCGACCCCTACCTGCGCTTCTGGCTCTCCTTCCTCCATCCGCACATGCCGGAGATCGAGCGCCGCCGGGGCGATCTGACCCTCCGGCGGATCGTCTCGCGGTGGAGCACCTGGCGAGGACGTGCCATCGAGCCGCTCGTACGCGAGTCACTGGCCAGGCTGCTGCCGGACGACAGGCTCCCGGAGGCTCCGACGGTCGGCTCCTACTGGACCCGGAGCAACGACGTGGAGATCGACATCGTCGGAGCCGACCGCGGACCGATCGCGCGGGAGCTCCGCTTCCTCGGATCGATCAAGTGGCTGGAGAACGCCGCCTTCGACGACCACGACCTGGCCGCGCTGGCCAGGCACCGCGCCGCCCTCACCGGTGATCCGGTGCCCCTCGTCGCCGTCTCCCGCAACGGGGTCTCCTGTTCGGGCCTGACCGCGTCGTACGGCCCCGACGACCTGATGAGCGCCTGGGGCTAGGCCGTCTGGGGGTCGAGCAGCCCGGCCGGGTCGGGCACCCGGAAGGCGGGCCGGACCGGGGCGCGGTGCTCGCGGAGCCAGGCCGTCGCGTCGGCGGCGGACATCGGCTCGGCGAACCACCAGCCCTGGGCGAGGTCGCAGCCCATCTCCTCCAGGCGCGCGGCCACCTCGGCCGACTCGACGCCCTCGGCGACCGAGCGCAGCCCCAGCGAGCGGACCAGGTCGACGATGGAGCGGACGATCCGCTCGTCGTCCCCGGACTCGCAGATCCTCCGCACGAACGAGGCGTCGATCTTGACCTCGGCCACCGGGAGCCGCTGCAGGCGCACCAGCGAGGAGTAGCCGGTGCCGAAGTCGTCCAGGGCGAGCGGCACGCCCAGGGAGTTCAGCGCCCGTACGGCGTCGGCGGTGTAGGCCTGGTCGGTCATCAGGATGCGCTCGGTGACCTCCAGCTGGATCGCCTTGGGCGGCAGCCGGTGCTTCGCCAGGCCGGCCTCCAGCCGTTCGGGGAGGGCGGAGTCGAGCAGGTCGCGGGCCGAGACGTTGACGGAGATCTGCTCGTGCACCCCCGCGTGCCACCAGTCGGCGGCCTGCTCCAGCGCCGCGTCGATGACGTACTCGGTGAGCTGGCGCATCAGGTAGGACTGCTCGGCGAGCGGGATGAAGTCGTCCGGGTAGACCGTCCCCCGCACCGGGTGGCGCCAGCGCAGCAGCGCCTCCACCCCCCGCACCTGCCCGGCGGCCAGATCGATCTTCGGCTGGTAGTGCAGCGCGAGCTCGCCGCGGTCGATGGCCCGGCGCAGGTCGCCGAGGAGGCCGAGCCGTTCGGGGCTGTTGCGGTCCTTGTCGGCGACGTAGAGCTCGACGCCGGTCCGGCCCTCCTTGGCGAGGTACATCGCCACGTCGGAGCGCTGCAGCAGCAGCTCGAAGTCCGGCGCGTGGTCGGGGTGGAGCGCGATGCCGATCGAGGCGTCCATGTCGAAGGTCATGCCCTCCAGCCGGACCGGCTCGGTGAGCGCCACCCGCAGGCGCGCGGCCACCTCTCGCGCCGCGGCGGCGTCCCGGACCGAGGGGAGCAGCACCGCGAACTCGTCGCCGCCCAGCCGGGCGACCACGTCCCCCGGCCGCACGCTGTGGGTCAGCCGGTGCGCCACCGTCTGCAGCAGCCGGTCGCCCACCGGGTGCCCGAGCGTGTCGTTGACCTCCTTGAAGCGGTCGAGGTCCAGCAGGAGCAGGCCGACCCGCTCCCCCTGCCGCGCCCGCGCCTCGGCGAGCGCCTCCTCGGTGCGCAGCACGAGCAGCTTCCGGTTCGGCAGCCCGGTCAGCCCGTCGTGCATCGCCTGGTGGTCGCGGCGGACCGAGATCGTGGCGGTGAAGTAGACGGCGGCCATCGGCGCGACGAACAGCGGCACCAGCGCCGGGGAGTGGTTCATGACCACCACGACGAGCGGGGCCAGGCCGAGCAGCGCGGCGTAGACCAGGCTCTGGTGGCCGATCGTGGTCCTGATCACCCGGTGGACCGACCGCCGCTCGTGCAGCGCGACCGCCCCGCACACCAGCAGCCCCCTGGTCACGAAGTAGGCCAGCCCGGCCAGGCCGATGGCGAGCAGGTCGGCGCCGGCCGGGACCCAGGCGGCCCCCGGCCGGTGGCCGAACAGCGCGAGCACCACCCCGGCCGCCGCGCAGGCCAGCGTCACCTGGGCGACGTTGAACAGGATCCGGTGCCACGCCTTGCGGGTGACCGCCCCGTTGAACAGGATGCCGACCGCCTGCATCAGCGCGGCGACCGGCAGCCCGTAGTGGAGCAGCGCGGCGAAGGTGAACATCGTCGACGGGTAGGTGCCCCCCGCCGCCGTCGACGACGAGAGCAGCACCGGTCGCAGGTCCCCCAGCACGATCAGGACCATGAGCGTCCAGAACAGCGGGGAGCGCACGAGGTCCGCCGGGTCGCCGGGACTGATCCACCACAGCGCCGCGACCAGGGCGGCGATCCCGGTGGCGGTGACCGCCGTGAGGTAGGCCCACAGGGGCGAGCCCACACGTGGTCCGGTGTCGCGTGTATCTGTTGGGTCGGCCATGAGTAATAAAACCCCCATTAGTTCACTATGGGAGAGTACGGCCTCCGGGCCACTTCGCGAAACCGATTGGGCACGTTCTGTGACGGAATGCAGAGAACGTGCGCGCAGCGGCTCCCGCCGTCGCGGAGCGTCACCCCTCCGGCGGGACCGCCATCGCCGCCGCGGCCTCGGGCCCCTCCTTGAGGAGGACCTCCAGGCCGCCCTCGTCGAGGATCGGCACGCCCAGCTTGACCGCCTTGTCGAACTTGGAGCCGGCGTTCTCGCCGGCGATCACGAAGGAGGTCTTCTTCGACACCGAGCCGGAGACCTTCCCGCCCCTGCCCGCCAGGGCGGCCCCCGCCTCGTCGCGGGTGTAGCCCGCCAGCGTGCCGGTGACCACGAAGGTCAGCCCGGCCAGGGTCTGCGGCGGCAGGTCGGCCGGCGGCGCGTCCTCCATCCGGACCCCGGCGGCCCGCCAGCGGTCGACGATCTCCCGGTGCCAGCCGACCTCGAACCAGTCGCGGATCGCCGCGGCCACCCGCGGGCCGACGCCCTCGACCGCGGCGAGCTCCTCCTCGGAGGCCGCCATGATCGCGTCCATCGAGCCGAACTCGGCGGCGACGGCCTGGGCGGTGGGCGGGCCGACGTGCCGGATGGAGAGCGCCACCAGCACCCGCCAGAGCGGCCGGTCCTTGGCCTTCTCCAGCTCCTGGAGCATCTTCTCGGCGTTCTTGCTGGGGGTGCCGTTCTTGTTGGCGAAGAAGGTGACGACCTTGGGGGCGCCGGTCTCGGGGTCGGTCTTCGGCAGGCCGGTGTCGATGTCCCGGACGACCGACTCGATCGGCAGCAACCGCTCGATGGTCAGGTCGAACAGGTCGGCCTCGGTGCGGACCGGCGGCTCGTGCGGGGGCAGCGGCTGGGTCAGCGCGGTGGCCGCCACGTAGCCCAGGCCCTCGATGTCGAGGGACTTGCGCCCGGCGGCGAAGTAGATGCGCTCGCGGAGCTGGGCCGGGCAGGCCCGGGTGTTGGGGCAGCGCAGGTCGGCGTCGCCCTCCTTCTCGTAGGCCAGCTCGGTGCCGCACTCCGGGCAGTGGGTCGGCATGGTGAACTCGCGCTCGGTGCCGTCGCGCAGTTCCTCGACCGGCTTGACGATCTCCGGGATCACGTCGCCCGCCTTGCGCAGCACCACGGTGTCACCGATCCGCACCCCCTTGCGCGCGACCTCCGAGCCGTTGTGGAGCGTGGCCCGCTCGACCGTGGAGCCCGCCACCACCACCGGCTCCATGACCCCGAACGGCGTGACCCGGCCGGTCCGGCCGACGCCCACCTGGATGTCGAGGAGCTTGGTGTTGACCTCCTCGGGGGGGTATTTGTAGGCGATCGCCCAGCGCGGCGCCCGGCTGGTGGAGCCGAGGTTGCGCTGGATCTCGACGCGGTCGGCCTTCACCACGACGCCGTCGATCTCGTAGGCCGGGTCGTGGCGGTGCTCCCGGTAGAACTCGATGAACTCGTTGACCCCGTCGAGGTCGTCGACGACCCGGTAGAGGTCGCTCACCGGCAGGCCGAACTCCCGGAGCCGGTCGTAGACCTCCGACTGGGCCCGCGGCCGCTCGCTCCCCTGCCACACGCCGACCCCGTGGACGATCATCCGCAGCGGGCGCCGGGCGGTGACCCGCGGGTCCTTCTGCCGCAGCGAGCCCGCCGCGGAGTTGCGCGGGTTGGCGAACTGCGCCCTGCCCGCCTCGGCCAGCTGCTCGTTCAGCCTGGTGAACTCCGCGACCGGGATGTAGACCTCGCCCCGGACCTCGACCAGGTCGGGCACGCCGTCGCCGGTCAGGCGGTGCGGGATGTCGGCGATGGTGCGCACGTTGGCCGTCACGTCGTCGCCGACCCGGCCGTCGCCCCGGACCACCCCCCGGACCAGCCTGCCCTTCTCGTAGACCAGGGAGATCGCCAGGCCGTCGATCTTCAGCTCGCACAGGTAGGGCCCCGGGTCCTGCTCGGCCAGCCGCTCGATCCGCGCCTGCCAGGAGGCCAGGTCGTCGGCGTCGAACGCGTTGTCCAGGCTCTCCATCCGGCTCAGGTGCTCGACCGGCGTGAAATCCCCCGAGATCGGCGCGCCGACCTTCTGCGTCGGCGAGTCGGGGGTGCGCAGGGCGGGGTGCTCCTCCTCCAGGGCGTGCAGCTCGCGCATCCACGTGTCGTACTGCGCGTCGCTGGCGGTCGGCGCGTCGAGCACGTAGTAGCGCCAGTTGGCCTCCTCGACCAGCTCGCTCAGCTCCGCGTGCCGCTCCAGCGCCGCCACCGGAACGCCCTCGACCTCTACGCCCATCGCCTGTTCTCCCCTCGTCGGACCGGCCAGGGAGAATCTATCGCCGGGCACCGACATCCGGCGGGCCGCCGGGGATCAGCCGCCCTGGCGGTAGACGGTCCTCCAGGACGTGCACCGGCCGGTGGGCCCGCCGGAGGTGCCCCGGCAGACCTTCGCCTTGACCGTCAGGGGGTAACCGATGTTCTTGCGGAACGTGCCCGTGCCCGGCGTGCAGTTGTAGTAGGCCGTCGAGCCCCAGCGGCCGGTGCTCCCGCTCAGCCAGCGCAGTTGCACCCACGAGCAGCCCTTCCCCCGGGTGTCGTAGAGGTCGCCCCGGATCTGGAAGGCGCCCTGGGTGACGACGATCTTCCCCTTCGCGGTGGCGTGGCCGTCGGTGGAGTGGATCGGTCCCCACTTCCAGGAGGAGGCCGCCGCGTCGGCCGAGGCCGCCGTGGACCCGCCGAGGGTGAGGGCCGCGGCGGCGGTCAGGCCGAGCAGGACACGGAACCCGGTGCGCATCGAAACTCCAGACATGTGATCGGTTCAGCGACACGTCCAGAGATAGGGCCTCGCACTTGCACCCCGCTTGAAGCTCCGTAGGACCGCTGGCAGGAGTGGCCGGCCCGCTCCTCCGTCCAGCCGGAAACCTCCGACGGGCCGTGCCCGGAGGCGCCCGTACGGCCCGCGGCGCCCCGGGCGGGCCCCGCCCGGTGAGGACCGGCCTACTCGCCCGGGTCCTCGCGGAGCACCCGGGCCGCCTCCCGGCACTTGGCCAGCGCGGCTCTGGCGTAGGCGGGCGAGGCCCCGGCCAGGCCGCAGGCGGGGGTGAGCACGACCTGGGAGGCCAGGGTCGCGGAGGGGAAGCCCAGGCGGCGCCAGAGCTCGACGGCGGGCCGGGCGACCTCCCCGACGTCCGGGAGCGGGGCGTCGGCGCCGGGCACGACCCCGAGGAGGAACGCCGTCCCCGCCTCGACGGACTCGCCGATCGCGTCCTCGTCGCGCCGTCGCAGCAGGGAGGCGTCCAGCGAGACGCCCTTCACCCCCGCCTCGCGCAGGACCCGCAGGGGCACGCCGGGGGCGCAGCAGTGCACGACCGGGAAGGCACCGTCCGGGAGCACCGACCGGAGCCGCTCGGCGGCCACCGGCGCCTCGACCGCGCGCAGCCGGCCGAAGCCCGACGCCGTCGGCACCGTGCCGGCGAGCACGCCGGGCAGACCCGGCTCGTCGAGCTGGACCACGATCTCCGTCGCACCCGGCACCCGCTTGCGGACCTCCGCGAGGTGCAGGGCGAGCCCTTCGGCGTAGGACGCCACGAGGTCGCGCACCGCCCCGGGGTCGGCGAGCGTCCGGTCGCCGTGGCGCAGTTCGACGGCCCCGGCCAGAGTCCACGGCCCGCACACCTGGATCTTGAAGGGGCCCTCGTAGCCCTGGGCCGCCTCCTCCAGGCCGTCGAGATCGCGCAGCAGGTGGTCACGGGCCCGTTTGGCGTCCCGGCCGGGCCTGTCGGTGAAGCGCCAGCCCGAGGGCTGCACCTCCACGGCCAGCTCCACCAGCAGGGACGCGGCCCTCCCGATCATGTCCGCGCCGACTCCGCGCGCCGGGAGCTCCGGCAGGTACGGCAGAGCGGGCGTCTCGCCGAAGACGATCCTGACCGCCTCGGCGTGGTCCTCACCCGGATGCGACCCGATGCCGGTCGCGGCCGCCTCATCCCACGGAAACACGTTCACGACGGTCAGCTTAGGCCCGGCGGGCGATCCGCACCGATCACCCTGCCCGGCGGGCGGTGTCACCGGTGTTCCGGTACGACCCGGAACGCCAGGGTTCCCGATTCGTTAGGAAATGAAACGTGGAATACCGACGAAGCGGGTGATGAGGACGAGACAGATTTGCTTGGATGGTGCTAGATCAACCCATAGACGCTTATATCGATAGCGGGGATGGAAGGAATTCCATGGGCGATTTACACCCATTGCTACCTAACGATCCGGAACGTATCGGTATATACGTTCTGGTCGGGCGGTTCTCCCCGGATCCGGGGCAGGCCGTTTACCTGGGTCATCTGCTGGACGACGACACGCCTCGCGTGATCCGCATGCTGGAGCCCCGCCCGGACGCCGACCCGCAGGCGCGGGAGCGGATCACCAACGGGCTGAACGCGGCCAAGCGGGTCTCGGGAGCCCACACCGCCCGGCTGGTCGAGGTCGGCTGGTTCGACGACGCGCCGTACGTGGTCCGCGAGCACGTCGAAGGGCGCTCGCTCCGCGAGACGGTGTCCGCGGACGGGCCGCTCACCGGGGACGCGCTGGAGCGGCTCGCCGTGGGCACGCTCAACGCCCTCACCGCCGTCCACATGTCCGGGATCGTCCACGGCGGGCTCACCCCCGACACGGTGCTCCTGGGTCCCGACGGTCCCCGGGTGTGCGACGTCGGCCTCGGCGCGGCGGGGTCCGAGCCGGACTACGTCGCACCCGAGCGCCTCCGTGCGGGGCTCCTCCCCGACGGCGCTCCGGGTGCTCCCGGTGCGTCCCCGGCTCCGGGCGCCCCCGGTGCGTCCACCGCCGCGAAACCCGCCGACCTGTTCGCCTGGGCGGCGACGGTCGCCTACGCGGCCACCGGCCGGCCGCCCTACGGCGGCCGGCCCGAGCTGGTGCTGGAGGGGCCCGCCGACCTGAGCGGCATCCCGGCGGCGCTCCGCCCGCTCATCGCCGCCTGCCTGGACAAGCGTCCGGAGGCCCGGCCGGACGCGGGCGCGGCCATGCTGCGGCTGCTCGGCGAGCGCCCCGAGGACCGCGTGCTGTCCGCCGTCCCCGTCCCGCAGGAGGGCCGCCCGGTCCTCCCCGGCGACGACCTGCGGGGAGAGGTCGTGCCGGGTGCGGCCGGGCAGCCCGGTCCCGGCGCGCCGACGGCCCCCGCCCCTCAGGTCTGGGGCGCGCCGCCCCTGCCGGGGGATCCGCCGCCGGCGAACGTGACCGTGCTCGCCGCACCCGTCAGGGAGCGGCCGAGGACCGGAGGGCTCTCCCTCCTCCTGGCGGCCTGCGTGGGCGTGGTCGCCCTGCTGTCCGGACTCGGGGTCTGGGCCGCGGGGAAGTACACCTCCCTGGACGACGCAGGACGGACGGCCGCCGACGGGGCCGCTCCCCGGATCCCGCTGGAGCTGGCCGGGCGGGGAGAGGACCAGGTCGCGGACGGCGACCAGGGGCAGGGCACCGGCATGGGACAGGGCACCGGAGACGACCCGGTGAACAGGGTCACGGTGCCGTGGGGGACGACCCCGGAGCCGCGGGAGGGCGATGTCGGGCCGCTGCAGCTGCCCACCGACGTCCCCGCCGTGCCCACCGTCGCGCCCGTCCCGACGCTGAGCTCGCTCACACCGCCCCCGGTCCCCGTTCCGTCGACCGCGGCGCCGCAGCAGACGGACCGGCCCGGCACGCAGCAGACCCCCACCGCCGCGCCGGCCCCCACGGCCACCGCGACGCAGCAGCCGGCGACCCCGCAGCCGACGGTGACCCTCACGGTGACGCCGCAACCGGCTCCGGAGTCCCCGCAGCCCACGGGGTCGCCCGCGCCCTCTCCGTCGACCACCCCCGGGGTGACGCCCACCGCCGCTCCGACGCCCTCGGTGGCACCCACTGCGGTTCCGTCGGCTTCGGTGACGCCCACTGCGGTTCCGTCGGCGCCCACGACCCCCGGCGCAACCCCGAGCACGCCGGCGGTGACGTTCACGGCCAAACCGACGCCGACTCCCACCCAGGCCAGGCCGACCGCCACCGCGGCCAAGCCGACGCCCGCTCCCACCCAGAGCAAGCCGGTACCCGCTCCCACCCAGGCCAGGCCGACCGCCACCGCGGCCAAGCCGACGCCCGCTCCCACCCAGAGCAAGCCGGTACCCGCTCCCACCCAGAGCAGGCCGACGCCCACCGTGATCAATTCGGCGCCCACCGTTCGACTGACCAGCGGCGCCGATCCGTCACAGATCTCGGCGACGCCCGCCTCCCCGCCCCCCGTCAGGTCCTTCAGCCCGCAGCAGGTCTGCGGGGCGGGGTACGTCCCGCAGCGGTCCCTGTCGTTCAACGGCGGGACGGTCCACCAGCTCTACAACGCGTCCACCGGGAACAACTGCGTGGTCACCGTCAAGACCAGCGACGTGGGCAAGGCGAGCCAGCTCTGGGCCACGCTCGAGGTGCAGGGCGGCGGTTCCCTGACCGACAGGGGCTCCTTCGAGTACTACGCGGGACCGGTCGTCCTCCCCGCCAAGGGCAAGTGCGTGCGCTTCTCGGGCGGCGGCCCCGGCGGCCAGGCCTCCTCGGACTGGGGGAACTGCCGCTGACCTCGTCCTGAAGGCCCGTTCCGGGCCTGACCCGCCCCCTCCCGGACGGCCCCGGTCTCCGGGAGGGGGCTTCCGGCCGTTCCCGCCGGTCCTCTGCGGAGACCCGGGGAACGGCACCCGACCGAGTTCGGCGGGCGGCCGTACGGAGGCCGCCCGCGCGGAGGTGAAGATTCCGTGATCGCCGGAAGGCTCGCCGCGGGTGTGCTGACACTGGCGGTCGCCGCCCCGCCCGCCGCCGGGAACGCGGCGGCGGGCGGGGCGGCGGGCATGGCGGCGGGGTCCGACTGCACGCCGCAGCGCGGGACGACGAGCATCGGCGAGTCGTGGGCCCAGCGGCGCCTGAACCTGCCGGAGGTCTGGCGGCTCACCAAGGGTGCGGGGGTGACGGTGGCGATCGTGGACAGCGGCGTGGACACCCGGCACCCGCAGCTGAAGGTGGCCTCGTCCGTCGACCTCACCGGCACGCACGGCTACGACTGCGTCGGGCACGGCACGGCCGTGGCGGGCATCATCGCGGGAGCCGAGATCCGCGGGGTGCCCTTCACGGGTGTCGCCCCCCGGGCCAAGTTGATCTCGATCAAGCAGACCAACGAGAGCAACGGCGACGTGGGCAAACTGGCCCAGGGGATCGTGCGCGCCGTCGAGCTCGGCGCGGACGTGGTCAACGTCTCCATCCAGGCGGCCGACCAGCCGGATCTGAAGGCCGCGGTCGACTACGCGCTGGCCCAGGACGTGGTGGTGGTGGCCGCGGCGGGCAACGTCCAGCGGTCCGACGGCTCGGCGGCCCCCGCCTACCCGGCCGCCTACCCGGGCGTGCTCTCCGTCGGCTCGGCGGGTCCCGAGGGCGGCAGGGCGGACTCGTCCAACGCGTCGACCCCCGTCTCCGTCCTGGCCCCCGGCACCGCCGTCACCGCCCCCTGGCCGGGCCTCGCCTACCGGGAGGACCTGGAGGGGACCAGCTTCGCCGCGCCGTACGTCGCGGGGGTGGCCGCGCTGGTGCGGGCCCGGTACCCAGGGCTGGACCAGGTGCGGGTACGGCGGCGCATCGAGCTGACCGCCGACGGCGCCTCCGGCTCCGGGACCGGCGCGGGGATGGTCAACCCGCTGCTGGCCGTGTCCGCGATCCTGCCGGAGACGGTCGCGATCGCGCCGCAGGATCCCGCCCCTCTGCCGCCCGGCGCGGTACGGCCCGCACCCGCCGAGGACGTCAGGGGGATCTCGATCGCGGGCCGGGTCGCCCTGTTCTCCCTCTCCGCGGCGGTCCTGGCCGCCCTGGCCGGCGTCGTCGTCCCGCTGGGCCGGCGGCGCGGATGGCGGCCGGGCGCGCAGCGCCCCGCCACCCGGCCCGCGAGTCCGCAGCGCTCCCCCCTCTAGCCTGGGAGGCCGCGGCGTTCCCGCTCTAACCCGGGAGGCCGCGGCACTCCCCGGCGGGGCGGGGGAGCCGGCGGGCCAGCCGTCCGGGCGGGGAAGGCGCCGCTACGCGGGGAAGCCGCTGCGCCTCTCGAAGTCCCGGCGCGCGCCGCCGAGCAGCTCTCCCAGGCTGGGCAGGCTTCCCAGGCGCAGCCCGTGCATCATCTCGTCCTTCGCCCGGGCCGCGGCCTCCTCCGCGGCCCCGACCGCCGCGACGACGGCTTCGCCGAGGGAGGCGCCGTCGAGCCGGCGCCGGCTGAGCACGTGGATCTCGAGATCGAGGAGCGAACCGAGCGCGTCGACCGTGGCGACGACACGCCCTTCGTCCGCGGTGCCGTGGAAACGCCTGCCGCTCCACGCCTCCACCGCCGCCTCCATCTCCGCGAGCGCCTCGGGGAGCCGTTCGGCGAGGCCGAGGAGTTCGTGCTCCTCCACGGTCACGCCCCTCTCAGCAGCGCGTCGACCGCCGGTGCCAGCGGGTCCGCCGGGACGACCGGGCCGTCCGGGTCCGCCGGATCCGGAGGCCGGGTGCCGGTCGCCTCGGCGACCGCTTCGGCCAGTTCCGCCCCCGCGGCCTCGCGCGCCCGCCGGATCGCCTCCACGACGGCCCGGCCCAGTTCCTCGTGGTCGAGGTCCCGCATCGCCCGGGCGCCGACGGTGACGGCGAGCAGCCTGCCCGACCCCGAGACCCTCACCCGGATCCCGCCGTCGGCCGCGTCCGCCTCCACCTCCCGCCCGCTCAGCCCGCGGAGCGCGGCGGTCAGCCGGTCGACCTGCTCGCCGACCTCCCGCAGGAGGCCCGCGACGTCGCCCTCGGCACCGGCCGCGAACGCGGCGATCTGCCCTGTCCGTTCCATCTTCCGCCCGTCCGCGCTCATCCGGGGCGCTCCCGTCACCGGTGGTGCGGGGCGCGCTTCCAGTAGTCGTCGTTGATGTTGCCGGGGTCGGTCACGCCGGGAGGCAGTCCCAGCCGCCGCGGCCCCCTGTCCGGGGCCCCGCCGGTCCAGAAGGCGGCCCGCAGGTCGTTCAGCTTGAGTTCGAGCTTGTTGAGCTCCGTCTCGTAGCCGTTGTAG
Organism: Planomonospora sp. ID91781; assembly: GCF_015711595.1. Taxonomy (NCBI): domain Bacteria; kingdom Bacillati; phylum Actinomycetota; class Actinomycetes; order Streptosporangiales; family Streptosporangiaceae; genus Planomonospora; species Planomonospora sp. ID91781. The sequence goes on from NZ_JABTEY010000003.1 coordinate 479,161, forward strand.
ACGTCGGCGAACTGCTTGACCAGGTTCCCCAGCCCTCCGGCGAAGGTCGCCACGTAGGCCATGAGGGCTCCCCTGGCGACCGGGTTGGTCGTGCTGAGCGCCGTGAGCGTCTTGAAGATCGGCGCGGAGGCCGCGTAGATCGCGAAGACCGAGAGGTCGTACTCCAGGACCTCCTTGTACTGGCCCTGCATGGTGGTGCTCATGTCGTCGGACACCTTGGTCAGCACGCCGAACAGGCCGTTGGTGTTGAACCGCAGGTGCGTCTGGAGCGCCTGCTTGGCCTCGCCCTGCCAGTTCGGGGAGACCTCGTCGAAGAACGCCCGCCACAGGTCCGCCCGGCCGCTCTCCAGCCGCCCGGAGATCTCCTTCCAGGTGTCCCTGCGGTTCGCGAAGAGGAAGGGGTTGCCGATGTTCGCGGTCGCGGCGACGTCCAGGGCGAGGGCGGCGGCGCCGATGCCCGACATCACCATGGCGGTCCGGGTCGGCTGCCGCAGCACGTTCAGCGACCCCATCAGCTTGCGGAAGAAACCGGGGTCGGTCCGGGCCTGCCCGACCGGCGCGGCCGCGCGGGCCTGCCCGACCGGACCGGGCCCTCCGGCCGGCCCCACCTGCACGGTCCGGCGGACCGTGCCGTGGCGGTCGGTGACGTACAGCGGGCCCTGCCGTGGCTGCTGCCCGCCCGGGAGCAGCGGATTCTCGCTCAGGGCTTCCCTCCCGCCGCGTTCGCCCGCTCCACCTGCACGTACGTGGCGGCCACCCGCACCAGCCGCTCGGAGTCCGAGGTGAGGGTCTCCCGCAGGACCCGCGCGCCCGCCGCCCAGGTGTCCGCGACGGCGTTGAGCCGGTTGACGAAGAGCAGCCCGACGAGCGGGACGCCCGCGAGCGGGGCGAGGTTCCACCCCTCGAAGCGGGGCGTCCCGTCCAGCGCGCCCTGCACCTCGGCGCCCGCGTCCCCCGCGGTCCCCGCGAACTTCTCCAGGTGCCCGGCCGCGACCTCGTATCCGGGGGTCTGAGGAGCCAATCGACCAGCCTCCGAGAATCGTCTCCGTACCGCTGTACCGCTGTACCGCCGTGCCGTCACCGTGTCCCCGGCACCGCCGGGCCGCGCGTCGCCGCGCGTACGGCCGGGCGGCGGCTCAGAGGCTACGGGGCCCCCGTTAACGCCGGGCGGCCTGCGGATGTCCGGGCGCTTTCCGGCTTCCTGCCGTGTTCCTGCCGGCGTCCTGCGATCTCTCCCGTCCAGGCGTCCCGGGGCGTCCCGGGGCCTCCCCGGCCCGCCTCCCCCCCGGCCCCGGAAGAGAGGAAGATCCCTTTTCTGTCTCGGAGGAGGCAACTCCTTGATCGCGCTTCTATGCTGTCGGCTACCGCGTGTCCGGCGAGACGGAGGTGGAATGCAGACCCGTCGCGATCTCTACCAGGCGTACCGGCTGATGACGCAGCGACTGGGCACGGCTCTGCTCCAGGGTGAGCCGGACCTGCCCGAGTCGCCGATGCGCAGGTACAACGTGGCGATGTTCTGCGCGGTGCTGGCCGCCGTCCTGGTGGCGGTCGTCTTCGGCGTGCTGGGGCTGCTGCGCCCGGGCGGCGCCACCGCGCTCACCGAACCCGGCACGGTCCTCGTCGAGGAGGAGTCGGGCGCGACGTTCGTCTACAGCGCTCCGCAGCGGCGGATGATCCCCGTCGCCAACGTGGCCTCCGCCCGGCTGCTCCTGGGCACCCAGGGCGCGAAGGTCCGGACGGTGACCTCGGCCTCGCTCGCCCGCTTCGCCCGGGGCACGCTGGTGGGCATCCCGGGCGCTCCGGAGTCGCTGCCCGCGCCCGACCGCCTGGTCCGCGCGCCGTGGTCGGCCTGCGTGGTGGAGGGCACGGACGCCACCGGCGGGCGCAGGCCGTACACGTCCCTGATCGGCGGCTTCGAGGTCGGCGGGCGCCCGATCGGGCAGGACTCCGCCATGGTGGTCGAGGAGGGCGGGCAGACCTGGATGCTCTGGTCGAACCGGCGGATGCGGGTGGCGTCCGAGAGCGTGCGGGCGCTGCCGGAGGGAGGGCGCCGGCAGGTCCCGGCCGCCTGGCTCAACGCGCTGCCCGCCGGGCCCGACCTGCGCAGTCCCTGGATCCCGGGGCTGGGCCGCGCGGTGCGCGGGCCGGACGGCCGAGGGTCCGCGGCGGGCCGGGTGTACACCGTGCCGCCGGCCGTCGGCGGCCCCGCCAAGTGGTACGTCCTGCTCTCCGACGGGCTGGCGAGCCTCACCCCCGTCCAGGCGGACCTGCTCCTGCAGAACCCTGCAACCAAGAAGGCGTACGGCCGCGCGCCGGTCCGGGCGATCACGCTGGACGCCGCGACCGCGAACGCGACGCGGGTCTCGAAGACCCGGCTGGACTCCACCGGCCTCCCCGAGACCATGCCGAAGGTCATCGAGCCGGACCCGGCGGACCCGCTCTGCGCCGTCTACTCCGGCACGGCGCGGGGGTCGGCGCAGGCGACGCTGACCGTCGAGAGCACGGTACGGATCCCCGCGCCCCCGAACGAGCGCTTCGACCAGGCCACGGTCGACCAGGTGGTGCTCCCGCCCGGTTCCGGCGCGCTCGTGGGGCTGCTGCCGGGGGACGGCAGGCTGGACGCGGTCCGCTCGCTCTACCTGATCGGCGACCAGGGACGGCGGCACGCGATCCCCTCACCGGAGGCGCTGCAGAGCCTCGGCTACGCCGACGGGGACGTCGCCCCGCTCCCGGCCCACCTGGTGCACCTGATCCCGGAGGGACCGGCGCTCGACCCGGCCGCCGCCAGGGTGCCGGTGCGGGTCGAGCAGCCGGCCGCGGCCCGGCCGTAGCGGCCGGGACCCGCCCGTCCCGTACGGGGCCCGGACCCCACGGCTCCGGGTCAGGGGAGACCGGGGAGGTGGAGGCCCCCCTGGTTCAGGTTCATGTTCAGGCTCGGCAGTTCCGTCTTCTTGAGCCCGGAGGCCGGATCGTAGGTCAGACCCGCCTTGGTGAACTCCGGCGTCCCCTCCGGCATGGCCTTCATCCCGAAGAACAGCTTGCCCATGTTGTCCTGGAGGGTGGCCACCCCGTAGAGGATGCCCGCGACCACCCCGGCGGCCGTCATCTTCTTCTTGGCCATCGCCTTGACCGCCTTGTCGATGGAGTTGAGCACGCCGGTGAGGGCGACCTCGAAGGCCACCTTCCCCCCGGGGTGGGCGAGGAAGACGATGGAGAGCGCCGCCAGCGCCTGCATGATGACCGCGACGGACATCGCGATGATCGCGCCCACGTGGTAGACGAGGGCGGTCTGGTCCAGGGCGTCGCCCATGCCCTTGCGGAGGTTCTGCGCGTTGCCCAGTTCGTCGTTGAACTTCAGGACGGCGGCGTCGAACGCGGCGAAGGCCTCGCCCTCCCACTTGCCGTCCTTCCTCAACGTCTCCTTCAGCTCGGTTATCTCCCGCTTGAGCTGGTCGAGGTCCGCCTTGTCCCATTCCTTCGCCGCCGCGTTCATGGCACCCGGGTCGGAGACCATCAGGCCGAGGGTCGCGACGATGGAGAACGCCATGGGACGTCTGAGGACGCCGGCCGCGATGGTCGCAAGCGCCACCGCCGCGATGTACATGTCCTTGTCGTTCTCGTACGCCATGCCGTCAGTCTCCCGTCCCGCCGCGTCCCGTCCGGATCACGGCTCCTGGCCGATCACCGAGGGGGCCACGTCCTCGTCGCCGCCCCAGACCCCCTCGTCCTCCGAGAGCCAGGTGGTCTGGTCGCGGTCGCGCTCCTGCTCACCCGTTCCGGCGCCGCCCATCGGCATCATCGGCATCATCGGCATGCCGCCGTTCGCGCCGGTCCCGCGCACGCCTGCCTGCAGGCCGCCCGGTCCGCCGCTCCCCGCCCCTGCGGGGAGCGCGCCGCCCCCTCGGCCCGCCGTGCCCGTCCCGGCCTGGTCGCCCGTCCAGGTCGTGGCGTCCGGGACCTTGAACTGCGGCACGGACGGCTCGCCGGGCGTGTAGGCGGACAGGTCCGTCCGGCGCGGGTCGACGGCTCCGAGGCCCGGCAGCCCGGTCGCGGTCTGTCCGGGCAGTCCGGGGATCCGCCCGTCGAGTCCTCCGCTCCCCGGGACGCCGCCGGTGCCCGGCAGATTCGCGCCCGGCAGATTCGTGCCCGGGAGATCCGTGCCCGGCAGACCACCCCCCGGCAGGCCGCCTCCGGGCAGGCCGCCTCCGGGGAGGTCCGTGCCCGGCAGACCGCCCCCGGGCAGATCCGTGCCCGGGAGATCCGTGCCCGGCAGACCACCCCCCGGCAGGCCGCCTCCGGGGAGGTCCGTGCCCGGCAGACCGCCCCCGGGCAGACCGCCTCCGGGCAGACCGCCTCCAGGCAGACCACCCCCCGGGAGGCCGCCTCCGGGCAGGCCGCCCCCCGGCAGGTCCGTGCCCGGGAGCTCCGGCAGCTTGTTGGCGTCCTCGGCGGCCTTGTAGGTGTGGCTGGCCGTCTCGAGGGCCGTCCGCCACGACGCCAGCACCTCCCTGCCCGCACCGAGCGCGTCGGCGGCGCTGTCCCGGGCGCGGTCGTGCGCGATGTGCAGCCCGGCGCCCAGGACGCCGAATCCGGGGAAGGGCACGCCGATCGCCTTCGTCTGGTCGGCGACGTTCTCCATCGTGCCGGCGTGGGTGTCGTAGTCCTTCCCGAGCGCCTTCAGCCTCTCCTCGCTGAAGGAGACCCCCGGCCCGTTCAGCCCGTAGCCCCCGAACGTCTGGCCGCCGCCGGGTCCGCCCATCGTCACTCCTCCGCACTCAGCCGATCACCGGCGGGATGGTGTCGCCGCCGCCACCCCAGACGTCGTCGTCCTCCAGGAGCCAGGTGGTGTTCTCCCGGTCCCGCTCCTCCTCGCCTCCCGCGCCGCCCTTCGCACCGACGCCCATCGGCATGAACGGCGTCGCCGGCACACCGCCGCCCGCCTTCATCCTGCCTCCGGCCGCCCCTCCGGCGCCCCCGGCCCCTGCGGCGCCGCCGGTGCCCCCGGGCACGCCCGCGGTGCCGAAGGCCCCGCCCGGGAAGGCGCCGCCTCCCGGCCCGCCCCCGGCTCCGGTCCCGAACCCGCCCGCCCCGGAGGGGCCGCCGGGGAGGTGGGCCGTCCCAGGGAAGGCGGGCGATCCGGTCATCGAGGGGTCGCGCAGACCGGCGAGCGTGGTCGTGGACGATCCCGGCGCGGGGACGCCCGCGTCCGGCGCTCCCGGGAGGCGAGGAGAGGCGTCGCCCGTGTTCACCGCCCCGCCCGCCCCCGGAAGGCCCGGCAGCGCCGGGGAGCCCTCGGGGAGCGGGTGGACGAGCCCGGACGGGTCGAGGCCCGCCGGGACGGTCCCCCCGTCCCCGGGGAGCCCGCCGAGCCCGTACGGATCGTCGTTCAGACCGGGGTCGAAGGCGACGGTCCCGGGCGGCCCTCCTCCCGTGAGGTCCGCGGAGAGGTCCGGGGACGGGCCGCCGGGGAGGCCGGTCGGCTTGTACTCGGGCAGGTCCACCTCAGTGGGGGTGGGCAGCGCCTGCTGGACGTCGGGGGGCAGCTCCGCGTAGAGCTCGCGGATCTTCTCGTTCACCGCGTAGAAGTGGTCCCTGGCCCGGCGCTGGACCCGGTAGACCCCGTAGAACGGGGTGAGGTCGGCCCAGTCGATGTCCCGGTCCGTGCGCGAGTCCCGGCCCTGCTGGACGACCACCTCGCGCTGCGCCCAGGCCATCGTGTCGGCGTACTTGCGCAGCACCGTGCCGGTGGCGTTCAGTTTGCCGGCGAGCTCGCGCATGGTCGCGTGCAGGAACTGCAGCTGCTTCTGGACCTCGACGCCCGCCGGTCCCTTCAGGTGCCGGGCCAGCTCCGCGGCCTTCGCCTTGAGCGCCGCCGCACCGGCCTCGAGCGCTCCGTGGCCGGCGACGTAGTAGTCGCCCGCCCGCCGCACCGCGACCGGGTCGGCGCCGTCGATCCACTCCTGGATCCGCTTCTCCAGGTAGTCGAAGTAGAAGATCTGCGTCTCTTCGGTGGGCAGCGGCCCGTCCGTGGGCTTGACCCTGATCCTCTGCACGTCCGCCATGATCGTCCGTCCCGCACTCAGCGCCGGTCGCCCGGTCGGCCGTAGGCCTGTTCCGCGCCGTCGTAGGACCTGGCCATCTCCAGCAGCGCGTTGATGGACTCCCCGTACTGCCGGGCCAGCGAGGCGTACAGGCCGCCGCCCGGGCTGCCCGGGTCCCCGACGAGGACGGAGTAGGCCGAGACGATCCCCATGGAGAACTGCTGCGCGGTCTGCCACTGGCCGAGCTGGGCCTCGCTGAGCGCGCAGTGGCGCTGCAGGTCGGGCAGCGACCCCGCGCCCGAAGGAGGGGGCGGGGGCGGCGAGAAGTCGTCGCCGGGCTTGTGCTCGCCCGCCGCCGCGGGTTCCGCGCCGCCCGTGGTCAGCGCCTTCAGCGCCTTCTCCAGCTCGCCCGCGATCCGCTTCACCTCCGTGCGGTCCACCTCTGCGCCGTGCTTGCGGTCGGCCTCCGTCAGGCCGGGCCAGTCCGGATCCAGTTGAAACGCCATGCCGTGCCTTCCGGGAGCCGGGCGGGGGTCAGGTGATGACCGGGGGGGTCACCTCGTGGCCGGTGTTCCAGACGTCGTGCTCCTCGGTCAGCCAGCTCGTCCGCTCCTGGCCCTGCGACTCCTCGCCGCCGGCGGCGCCGCCCATCGGCATGAACGGCATCATCGGCGCGCCGCCCGGGGCGGCGCCCCGCAGCGAGGGCAGGGCCGCCCCGCCGCCGGCGCCCGAGCCGCCGCCCAGGACCGGGGGCACGCTCGTCATCGGCCCGCCGATCCCGAGCGGGTTCGGCCGGACCACCGTGCCGGGACCGGAGCCGGGGCCGAAGCCTGAGCCGGGACCGAAGCCGGAGCCGGGCTGCGCGGTGACCGCCGCCGGATTCTGCGTGGTCGTCAGTGCCGTGGCCGGATCGTTCGGGGTGAAGGCGGCGACCTCGGTGGTCCGGGGGTCGCCGGCGTCGGCCTGACCGATCACCGGGGGAACCGTGCCGTCACCGGTGACGCCCGAGCCCGGGAACGCGCCGTTCCCGTTCCCGCCGGGACCGGAGCCCGGTCCACTTCCACCGGGCCCGCTTCCACCGGGTCCGCCTCCACCGGGCTCGGTCCCGCTGCCGGGCCCGCTCCCGCCGGGGTCGGTCCCGCCTCCGGAACCAGGCCCGCCGGGACCGGAGCCCGGTCCGCCGCCCGGGCCGGGGCCGCCCCCGGAACCGCCGCCGGGGCCGCCCCCGGAACCGGGGCCGCCGCCCGAGCCGGGGCCGCCCCCCGTGCCCGAACCGCCGGTGCCGCCGGGGTTTCCGGAGTAGGCCGGGACGGATCCGCCGTTCCCGCGGGGCGAGCCGCCCTCGTAGGGGCTGTCGCCCGGCGGGTACTCCACGGGCGTGTAGCCGCCGCCGGACGCCTCCGGGATGGTCACGGTCGGCAGGTTGTACGTCACGTTCGCCGGAACGCTCTCGTACAGCTGCACGATCCTCGTGTCCAGCTTGCGGAGGATCTCCCGGGCCGCGTGGTCACCGTTCATGGCGGCCTGCGCCGAGGGCGTCAGGCCCGGAGCGGGCTCGTTCAGCGGCCCGATCGTGGGCGGCGCGGTGGAGGGGGACGCCGAGGCGGACGGCGACGGCGACGCGGTGGGCGAGGGTGTCGGCGCCGGTCCGGGTGAAGGGGTGGGGACCGGCTGCTTGGCGGGGTCGGCTTTCAGCCTCTCCAGTTCGTCGATCGCCTGGGGCAGGGCGGCCCCGCCGTACGTCTGCAGGACGGAGGCCATCTGCCCCATCTTCTCGGCCAGTTCCGCGCCGGTGGCGTGCAGCATCTGCAGCGCCCGCTGGACCTCGACGGACGCGGGCCCGCTCCACGCCCCGGCGAGTTCCCTGGCGTTGCGGGCCAGGGCCTCGCGGACGGAGCCGAGGACGGCCACGCCGGCCTGGTAGGAGGCCGCGGCGGCCGTCACCTTCTCCGGCGCCGTGGCGCGCAGCCACCGCTCGATCTCCTCCTTCGACGCGGACACCTGGCCCGCGCTGGGGACCGCGCTGGTGGACCGGACGTCCAGGCTCCCGCTCTCACTGCCCACGACGACCCTCCCGTGATCGCTTCCGCCCGCCGTCAGCCACCGTTGGCGCGGCGGACCCTGTCGTACTCGTCGGCGTTGGCCCGGATCGCCTTGGCGGCGTCCTCCAGCCGGACCGCGAACATCCCGTAGACGTAGGCCAGCGTGTTCGACACCGGCCCGACGTACATGCCCGCGACGCCCTCGGGGGAGTGGTTGCGGCCGACGCTCCGGGCGAACGCGCTGGCCGCCGGCCAGGTCCCCACCTGGAACTCGGTCAGGGCGGAGTCCTGCCAGAGGCCGGTCGCCGACCCGGCTCCGCTCTTCATCTCGCCGGCGCAGCGCTCCAGGTCCTCGGCGACCTTGCGCATCCGCGCCACGTCGAACTCGGTCCCCGTCACGTAGTTGTGCACACCGGGCCAGTTCGGATCCGGGGAGAGCTCGTTACCCATCGTTCTCCTTGAAGACTCCCGTGAAGACTCCGAAGAATCCTCGGCCGACCTCCGCCGCGGCGGCGTGCGGGGCGCACCGGCCGGACGCGGCCGCCGCGTCCCGCGGCGTCCGCGCGGAGCCCGGCCGACGCGCCTCCTCCCGGGTCAGCTGGACCAGATCGCCCGGTTGCGCGCCTCGGCCGCCTTGTAGTTCTCGTTGGCGGTGCCGAGCGCGACGGCGGCCTCGTTGAGCTGGCGCCCCATCTCCTGCTCGGCGGCGTCCCAGATCTTGCGGTGCTCCTCGAAGAAGTTCGCCGCGTCGCCGGCCCAGTTGTCGCCCAGGACCTCCTGGAGCTTCCTGATGAGCTCGTCGGTCGCCTTGTCCATGTTGCTGACGACCTTGAGGAGCCCCAGCTGGGCCTGCTCCATCTGCACGAAGTTGACCTTCGTATAGTCGGACACTGTGCTCTCCGTCCTTGTCGTGGAGGGATCGTGGGGAGGGATGCCGGGGGCCGCGCGGGCCTCAGGTCACCTGGTTCCGGTGTTGATGAGGGCGTCGACCCTGTTCATGCCGCTCTGCACGTCCTGGTCGGCCGCGCTGTAGGTGATGGAGTTGTCGCCCATCTTCTGCGCGATGGACTCCAGGTCGCGCCGGACGATCATCATCTGCTCGTCCCACTTGGTCATGGCCTGGAGGAACTTGGCCGACGCCGTGCCCAGCCACCCCGTGGCCGTCAATTCCTGCGTGGTGGTCTGCACGCCCTTGCGGAGACCCTCGACGTACTGCGCGGTGTCCACGACGAGTTCCGACGCCTTCTTGATCTGTGCCGGACTGGCACCGAAGAAATCCGCCACCGGTCACCTCCGTGACATAGGACCTGTTTGCCGGTCGCGGCTCAGCGCCCGCGCCGGCCGTGCGACCCGATGCCGCATCGCCGACGAGGCGGACTGCTCCCGCGAACATCATCACCAGGCATGCTAGTGATCTCGCCCGCCCTGGATAACAAGAATGCATATTACGGACAGATAACTTTGCCACCTATTAGGTCAGATGTCCCGTCCGAGGCATATATCCAGAAAGAGGAGGCACTGAGGCACGCGTCTGCCCTTACATGCTCCTACAGTCCCAAACGGTGACGAATCCGGTCAAGCTCCCCCATAACATCGTTGAAGGTGCGGTCATAGGCCGTCTCCATCTCCTTGATCCGGTCCTTCAGGGCCTCCGGATCGCGGGCCTCCCGCATCGCGCCGTCCCCGCCGAAGGCGCCGTCCAGCAGGTCCTCGAACCGGGTGTTGAAGTCCTCGGCGGCGGCGCGGACCGTCGCCTTGATCATCTCCGCGAGCTCCCCCGCGCTCAGCCGCATCGCCTTGGGGTGGAGCTCGAGCCCGCTCAGCCCCTGGCTCCCGTACTCCACCGCGACCAGGCCGCTCTCGTCCTCGGCCCGCCCGACCAGCTCGGACGCGGCCTTCTGCACGTCCTGCACGTGGTCGAACCGCATGTTCAGCAGCTTGTCGACATCGATGTTCGCGAAATCCCCGAACCCAGCCGTCATCGCTCATCCCTCCTCGTGGACGCCGCCGGCCCGCGGGCGCGGGCGGCGGCACGCCGGCTTCTCCTCCCGGACCTCGCGGCACCTCCGCGGGCACGGGCCGTACTCCCCCGGACCTCGCGGCACTCCCGCGGGCACGGGCCGTTCTCACCCAGCCAGGCCGCGCACCCAGGCGTAGACGTCCAGCACGCCGAGGGCGAGCGGGAACAGCGCGACCACGAGCAGGACCTCGATGATGTCCCCGGCCCGCCCCCAGAACGGCGACGGCCGCCCCGACGGGAGCCACAGGCCCAGGCCCGCGGGGAGCGCCGCGGCCCACAGCAGCGCCACCACCACGGTGATCGCCGCGGCGCCGCCCCCGGCGACCGCCTGCCCGACCGCGAACACCGCGAGCCCGGCGACGCCGCCGAGCGTCAGCCAGAGCCGCTGGCCGAGCCCCTGGAAGACGCGGGCCCGCATGACGAGCACCGCCGCCAGCACCAGCGCCGTGGCGATCGCGATCCAGCGGCCGTCCAGCAGCAGGTACACCTGGGTGACCAGCGCCGTCAGCGCGATCCCGGCCACCATCCCGGTCGCGTACCGCTGCGCCCGGCCGGTGCGCTCCCGGATGGTCTCGCCGTCGACCCGCTGGTTGTCGGCGCGCAGTTCCTCGGCGTTGGTCGGCATTGCGGGCATCGGCAGCCGGGCCATCCGGAACGACAGCATCGGGACCGCGGAGCCGAGCGCCAGCAGGATCGAGGCCGTCACCGCCGCGACCCCGGCGGGGGAGGCGCCCGAGACCATCACGACCCCGGCCGCCGCCGCCCCGGCCGCCGCCGCCACACCGGTGCCCATGAAGCCCGGCACGCCGTCGGCGATCACGATCCCGCCTGCGGTGGCCACGAAGACGGTGACGGCGAAGCCGGAGAGCAGGTGCGGCGCGCCGAACCCGGCCGGGGAGTCCGTCAGGCCCGCCGGGGCGAGCAGCCCGGCGAGGAAGCCGTACGGCAGGGCCGTGTAGCCGATCAGCGCGCCCGCCGCGGAGTCGCCCAGCGCCCGCGAGACCGCGCCGCCGGCGCCGAGCAGCAGGAGCGCCAGCACCGCGGCGAGCACCGCGGGGACCGTCCAGGGAGGACCGGCGGCCACCAGCGCCACCGTCCCGGTGAGCAGGAGCGCCACCGCGGCTCCCAGCCCGGTCAGCCGGGTGTGCTTCTTCTCCCAGTTGCTCGGCCCCTCCTTGACGCTGGTGGCGACCACGTCGGCCACGTCGTCGAACACGGCCGGGGGCAGTACGGCGTCGCGGGGACGCAGGTAGAGCACCTCGCCGTCGAGCACGCCCAGGGCGCCCAGACTCTGGCCGAGGTCGAGGGGGGCGCCCCCGATCCGCTGGAGCACCCAGACGGGGACCGCGGCGGCGCCGCCGCCCGTCTCGCCCACCGCCTGCAGCAGGCCCGGCAGGATGTGCGGCAGCGGGATGTCCGCGGGCAGCGCCAGGTCGGCCTTCACCCGGGGGGCCACGATCGTGACGTGGCACAGCGGCGGCAGCGGCGCGGCGGACCGGACCGCCACCCCCTGCGGCCCCGGTCCCTGGACGGGTGGTTGACTCAGCGGTAGCACAGCCGTTTCCCTCTCCCGTGGACATCACGAATATCACCGACATAGGGGATATCTCGGATATGGCGGATACGGTAGCGGCACAATGTGGATCACGCGCGGTGGTCGGCCGCAGGCGCCGGCGGCCGCGCGAGTGGACGGGTCCACCGGCGGCAGGGAAGACGTCCGGGCACAGGAGGGCATTTCCAGGGTGAGCATCGTCGTCGTACGGCGTCCCGAGCGCCGTCCCCCGCCCAAGCCACCGCGGGGCGAGATCCTCCTCGAGTCCCCTCCGGAGATCCCCGAGGTCCAGTCGCAGGGCTTCGCCGGGGTGATGACCTACCTGCCCATGCTGGCGGGAGGCGCCGCCATGGGCCTGATGTTCACCGCCGGGGGCAACACCAACCCGGTCATGTACGTCGCCAGCGGCCTGTTCGCCCTGTCCATGGTCGGCATGACCGTCGGCCAGCTCGGCCGCCAGGCCGGGGAGCGCAAGTCCCGCCTGAACGGCCTGCGCCGCGACTACTTCCGCTACCTGTCCCAGGTCCGCAAGCGGGTGCGGCGCGCCGCCGTGCAGCAGCGGGAGGCGCTCGAGTGGAGCAGCCCAGCCCCCGACTCCCTGTGGTGGATCGCCCTGGGCCCGCGCCTGTGGGAGCGGCGGCCCCGCGACGACGACTTCGGCACCGTACGGCTCGGCACCGGCGTGCAGAAGCTCGCGATCCAGCTCATCCCGCCGGACTCCAAGCCGGTCGAGGACCTGGACGCCCTCTCGGCCGGCGCGCTGCGCAGGTTCGTCCGGACGCACTCGACCGTCCCGCACCTCCCGGTCGCCGTGGCCCTGCACTCCTTCGCCCGGATCAGGCTCACCGGCGACCCGGTGGCCGTCCGCGGGCTGGTCCGGGCGATGGTCGCCCAGATGGCCGTGTTCCACTCCCCCGACGACCTGCGGATCATGGTCTGCGCGGGCGGCGAGTGGATGGCGCAGTGGGACTGGGTCAAGTGGCTGCCCCACGCGCTGCACCCCGAGGAGACCGACGCCGCCGGTCAGGCCCGGCTCATGTCCGGCACCCTCGCCGACCTCGACCGGCTGGTCGGCGAGGACCTGAAGGAGCGCGCCCGCTTCCGGCCCGGCGCCTCCGCCGACGCCCTGCCGTACCACGTGCTGATCGTCGACGGCGGGCACATCCCGCACGACTCCCAGCTCGGCGCCGACGCGATCCAGGGCGTGACCGTCATCGACCTGTCCGGGACCGCCGGGGCCGTGGAGGAGAAGAGCACCCTGCGGCTGGACGTCCGGCCGGACGGCTTCTTCATGATCAAGGTCGACCACGCGGGCAAGGAGAGCTCGACCCGGCTCGGCGACCCCGACCGGCTGGACTTCCTGCGGGCCGAGGGCCTGGCCCGGCAGCTGGCCCCGCTGCGCGCCTCGACCGCCAAGGGGGGCGAGGAGCAGGACGTGCTCACGGCGAACACCTCGCTGACCGACCTGCTCGGGGTGGGCGACCCGGCCCGCCTCGACCCGGCGGTGGCCTGGCGGCCCCGGGCGGGGCGCAACCGGCTGCGGGTGCCCATCGGCCTCGGCGGGGACGGGCGGGTGGTCGAGCTCGACATCAAGGAGTCGGCGCAGGGCGGCATGGGCCCGCACGGCCTGGTCATCGGCGCCACCGGCTCGGGCAAGAGCGAGCTGCTGCGCACCCTGGTCCTCGGCCTGGCCATGACCCACTCGTCGGAGATCCTGAACTTCGTCCTGGTCGACTTCAAGGGCGGCGCCACCTTCCTCGGCCTGGACTCCCTCTCCCACGTCTCCGCGGTGATCACCAACCTGGAGGACGAGCTCCCCCTCGTCGACCGCATGCACGACGCCCTGCACGGCGAGATGGTCCGCCGCCAGGAGCTGCTGCGCGCCGCGGGCAACTACGCCTCGCTGCGCGACTACGAGCGCGCCCGCGAGCAGGGCGTGCCCCTGCAGCCGCTGCCCACCCTGTTCGTCGTCATCGACGAGTTCAGCGAGCTGCTCGCGGCCAAGCCCGAGTTCATCGAGCTGTTCGTGATGATCGGCCGGCTGGGCCGGTCGCTCGGCGTCCACCTGCTGCTGGCCTCCCAGCGGCTGGAGGAGGGCAGGCTCCGCGGTCTCGACACCCACCTGTCCTACCGGGTCGGCCTGCGCACCTTCTCGGCCATGGAGAGCCGGGTCGTGCTGGGCGTCGCCGACGCCTACGAGCTGCCGTCCGCGCCCGGGAACGGCTACCTCAAGTTCGACACGACCGGGATGACCCGGTTCAAGGCCGCCTACGTCTCCGGCCCCTACCAGGCGGACCCGAGCCACGGGACGGCGGGCGCGCGCGGACCCGTCCGCCAGGTCGTGCCGTACGGCCCGGCGTTCGTCCCGTTCCCCGTCGTGGAGGAGCCTGCCGGGCGGCCGGAGACGGAGGACGGGCCGCCGGACGGGACCGGCGGGGAAGGCGGCAGGGACGGCAGGGACGCTCCCAGCCTGCTGGACGTCGTGGTCGGCCGGCTGCGCGGCCAGGGCCCTCCCGCCCACCGCATCTGGCTGCCGCCGCTGGGCGATCCCCCCACCCTCGCCGACCTGCTCCCGCCGCTGTCCGTCACGCCGCAGCTCGGCCTCACCACGGCCGGCTGGGCGGGCCGAGGCCGGCTGCACGCCGTCGCGGGCGTCGTCGACAAGCCGTTCGAGCAGCGCAGCGACCCGTTCTGGCTGGACCTGTCGGGCGCGGCCGGCCACGTCGGCGTCGCCGGCGGGACGCAGAGCGGCAAGAGCACGGTGCTGCGCACGCTCATCACCGGCATGGCGCTCACCCACACGCCGCGCGAGGTCCAGTTCTACTGCCTGGACTTCGGCGGCGGCTCGCTCGCCTCGCTGGAGGCCCTGCCGCACGTGGGCGGGATCGCCACCCGCCTCGACGCCGACCGCGTGCGCCGCACGGTGGCCGAGATCGCCGCCCTCCTGGAGCGGCGCGAGCGGGACTTCGCCGAGCAGGGCATCGAGTCGATCGCCGCCTACCGGCGGCAGCTCGCCGACGGCACGATCCAGGGCGACGGCTGGGGCGACGTCTTCCTGGTGGTCGACGGCTGGCTGACCGTCCGGCAGGAGTTCGAGACGCTCGAACCCGTCATCACCGACCTGGCCGCGCGCGGCCTCGGCTACGGCATCCACGTGGTGGCCGCCACCAACAAGTGGTCGGAGTTCCGCCCCGGCATCCGCGACCTGTTCGGCACCCGGGTCGAGCTCAAGCTCGGCGACGCCTACGAGTCGGAGGTCAACCGCAAGGCGTCGCTCGCCGTACCCGAGGGCGTGCCGGGCCGCGGCCTCACCAAGGAGGGCCTGCACTTCCTGTCGGCGGTCCCCCGGATCGACGGCGTCCGCAGCGCCGAGGACCTGCCGGCCGGGGTGCGCGCGCTCGTCCACGCGGTCAGGGACGCCTGGCAGGGCCCCGCCGCCCCGGGTGTGCGGCTGCTGCCGGCGGTGCTGCCCGCCGAGACGCTGCCGGGAGCCGAACAGACCGGGAACCGGATCCCCATCGGCATCGACGAGGCCGCCCTCTCCCCCGTCCTGGTGGACTTCGACACCGATCCGCACTTCATCGTGGTGGGCGACACCGAGAGCGGCAAGTCCAACCTGCTCCGGCTCGTCACCGAGGGACTGGTCGCCCGGCGCACGCCGCAGGAGGCCATGATGATCGTGGTCGACTACCGGCGGTCGCTGCTGGACTCCGCCGCCACCGAGCACCGCATCGGCTACGCCGCCTCCGGAGCGGCCGCGCTCGAACTGATCAACGACGCGCGCGGCGCCCTGCTCAAGCGGCTGCCCCCGGCGAACCTCACCCCCGAGGAGCTGCGGGCCAGGAGCTGGTGGCAGGGCTCGGACCTGTACATCGTGGTCGAGGACTACGACCTGGTGGCGACCTCGTCGAACCCGCTGCTGCCCCTGGTCGACCTGATCCCGCAGGCCCGCGACATCGGCCTCCACCTGGTCATGTCGCGGGCGATGGGCGGCGTGGGCCGGGCGATGTTCGATCCGGTCATCCAGCGGATCAAGGACATGGCGACCCCGGCCGTCATCCTGTCCGGCAACAAGGACGAGGGTACCCTGTTCGGCAACGTGCGCCCGCACCCGCTCCCGCCCGGCCGGGGCTACCACACCGACCGGCGGCACGGCGCCCGCCTGGTCCAGACCGCCTTCCTCGCCCCCCAGCCGCCGCCCGAGGCCGGATAGGCTCGGCTGCGTCCCGCGGAAAGGAGGACATCGTGCTCCGCGACCCGAACATCTGCGACGCCTGTGCCCGCCTGCGGCTGCGCCGCAACCGCGAGGCCGCGACCTCGCTCGACCTGTGGATCCCGCACTGCGAGGCCTTCCCCGACCGGGTGCCGGACGAGATCTTCCTCGGCGGTTTCGACCACCGCGCGGCGTATCCCGGTGACGGCGGCGTCCGCTTCGCGCCGCGCGAGGGCGCGGAGGACGCGCTCCGCCTCTACGAGGAGCGGATCGGCGCCGTCTGAGGCGGCCGCCCGGGCCCCCTCCTCGTACGGGGGCCGCCCCGTACGGACCCGCTCCCCGTCCGGGTCCGGCCGGACCCGGCCCTGCCAGGGACCGCCTCCGCCCCGGTCCCCGCCGAGGGCCGCCCCGGCCGCCGCGCGGCGGTGCTCAGCCGCCCGCGCCGTCCGGCAGGTGGTGGGCCCTCAGCACGACGCCCAGGGCGATGGCCAGCGGGCGCGGCATGCCCGCCCCCATGTACTCGGCGAACGCCTCGGCGACCATCTCGTGCGGGTCGGCGGCGCCGTAGCGCGACAGCGTCCGCCCCACCTCCGCGGCGGTGTCCGGGTGGAACGGCATGTCCACCGCGAGCCGCCGCCCGGTCACCTCCCGGAACGCCTGTGCCAGCTGGCGCTCCGCGCTGTAGGGCAGATCCTGGAGCAGGTGGTGGCCGAACTCGTGGTAGAGGACCGCGCCGAGGTCCTCGTAGCCGCGGGAGAGCCAGCCCACCCGCATCCGGTCGGCGTACAGCTCGGTGACGCGCCGCGGGTCGTCCAGCATCCCGGCGTTCAGGTAGATCCCCTGGTCGGGTCCCCTCAGCACGGAGTAGCCACCGCCGACGCCCCCCTCGAACCTGCCGAGCGGGTCCCGCGTGCTGATCTCGCCGAGCCCGGCCATCACCTCGGGGAAGCCGTCCGCGAGCCGCACCAGCGCGCGGTTGTACTCGCGGGCGATGTCGGGGTGCATGGGCGTGGAGGTGTAGTCGACCACCGGGGCCCCGTCGCCGAACCTGTCGGCGAGGATCCGCTCCGCCTCCGCCTGGGCGTCGGCCAGCTCCCTGAGCTGCTCCGGGGAGAACTGCGCGTCCCCCGCACGCCCGTGCCCGCCGCCCGGGTCCCCACCCGGGTCGCCCACGACCGCGTCCCGGACGCCGGCGGCCTCCCGGGCGCCCGCCGCATCTCGGGCACCGGCGGCCTCCCGGCCACCCGCCGTCTCCCGGCCACCCGCCGTCTCCCGGCCCGGCCCGTCCGCCGGCCGGTCTCCCCAGTTCAGCAACCTGTCGACGGCGGAACGCGGCGCGGTCCCGTCCTGTCCGCCGTGCCCGGCGCCGAAGCGTCCCTCCCCCGCGTGCCCCGCGCCGCCGTACCCGGTGCCGTCACCGGGCCGCCCGGCGCCGGGTACGGCTCCCCCGTCGGGTGCGGCCTGTGCGAGTCGGGTCGCCGATCCGGCGCCCTCCGGAACGCCGGGACCACCGGCACCACCACCGTCACGAGCACCGGAACCGCCGGTACCGCCGGAGCCGCCGGGGCTGCCGCCGTCACGAGCACCGGAGCCACCGGAACCGCCGGAACCGCCGGAACCATCACCGTCACGAGCACCGGGACCACCGGAACCGCCGGTGTCACCGGAAGCGTCCGAGCCCCGGGAGCCGCCCGGGCCTCCGGGACCACCGAGGTCACCGGGGCCGCCGTGATCGCCGCTCCGCCACGAAGGGCTCGCGCCCGCCCAGTGCGCGTCCGCGCCCCCGAGCGCGCCCGCCGTGGTCCCCTTGAGCACCGTCTCCCAGTCGAAGTCGCCGCTCAACCCCAGCGAGACCGCCGTGGCCGCGCCGTTGGCCAGCGCCGACTGGCCCATCAGCCCCCACATCGACCGGCTCGACGCCGCCAGCAGTTTCTCCAGCGCCGACATCTCCGCCCGGGTCAGACCCGCCTGCAGCCCTCCGGTGGCCAGCCGCGACAGGCCGCCCGACAGCCCGGTCAGGAATGCTCCCGTCAGCGCGCCCGTCCCGGCCGACGCCAGGACCTGCTCCCAGTCGATCGAGTCGCGCCGCGACTGGGACGCCTGCACGCCCAGGTCCAGCCCGGCCATGAGTCCCCCGAACAGCCCGATGTTGAGCAGCAGCCGCCGGGCGATCTGCCGGACCGTCATCCTGGCGATCTGCGCCCGCGCACCCACCAGCGTCAGCGACACCGCCCCCCACGGCCCGGCCGCCGCCGCCAGGAGCCAGGCGATCTGGAGGATCAGGAACCAGACCGACACCTCGATCATCCGCTTGGTGTACTCGACCTGCACCCCGACCCGGTTGAACTCCAGCGCCGCCGCCACCAGCCGGTCCACCAGGTCGGCCTGCCTGCCCCCCGAGACGCGCCGAACATGGTCGGCGAACGCCTTCAGCGCCTCGCCGTCCCAGTCGTCACCCGGCCGGACCGGCGCCCCCGAGCCGAGCGGCCCGCCCGAGGCCACCTTCAGCGCCGCCGCCGCGCACGCGTCCGCCAGGCGGAAGCACGCCGACTCGTCCCCCTCCGGCCAGTCCGTGCCCACGACCCAGCCCACCCACGGTTTCGCCCAGTCCGGGACCAGGAAGCCGTCGAATCCCACAGGGCTCACTCACCGGGGACGGTGCCGGCCTGCTCCGCGGCCCGGTAACCATCGGCGTTCGCGATCAGCCCCTTGCGCACGCCCTCCAGTTCGTCGATGTACGCCCGGAATCCGCCGAAGATCGACTCCTTCAGCTTCGGCAGGTTCCGCTCCAGCTCCGCGCCGTACTGGTCGTCCCCGAGCGGCCGCCCCTCCCGGAGGAACACCTCCTCCAGGGCCGCGCACTCCGCGGCCATCCGGTCGCGCTCGTCGGCGAACGCCCGCGCCCGCCGGAGCAGCCCCGCCCGCTCCGCCTGGTAGCCCCCGGACCGCTCCGTCATCCGCGCTCCTCCACCCGGAGGTCGGCGGACCGGGGCAGGAAGGACGCGAGGTCCACCCCCTCGCCGAAGACCTCATCGTACGGCAGGCCCTCCGGCACGAAGGGCGCCATCAGCTCCCGGGTCCCCTCCGCCACCTCGGCCGTCGCCGCGTCGATCTGCTCCATGATCGTCTGCGCCAGCTCCGACGGGGACAGCCTCCGGTAGATCCGGGGATCGAACTCGATCTTCTGCACCCGGCCGCGCGGCCCCACCGTCACCGTGACCATGCGGTCGCGCGAGGAGGCGGTCGCCGACAGCTCGCCGAGCCTGCCGTACACCTCCCGCAGCCGCTCCGCCTGCCGGTCGTACTCCGCGGCGAGCCCGTCCATCGCCGCCCGGAACTCGTCCATCAGCGGTGGCCCCCTCCCCCTGGTGTCACAGGCATGTCACCCATTATCGAGCCGAATACCGGAGTCGAGTAAAAAATGACCGATTCCCGGAAGATCCTTATCTACTATGCTCGACCGGGTCCGACTCCGTAGCGGCCGGAAGGAGACAGCCGGATGGCGGGTGTCGACCTCCACTACGAGGCGCTCGAACGGTGCCGCACCGCGGCCAGGACCCTGGCCGGGAAGTTCGCCGATCTCGGCGCCGGATATCCCGCCAAGGGGACCGACTCGTCCGTCTTCGGAAAACTCGCCGACTCCTCGGCGCTGGCCACCGCCGTAGACGGGGTCGAGACCGCGGTCGACGGCGAACTCGGGCGCGTCACGAGCAGGCTGAAGGGCGTCGAGCGCGCGCTGGACCTCGTGCAGGACAACGTCCGCGGCGCGAACCGGGCCGGCGGGGCGGTGGAAGCATGAGCCTCAGGGACCAGGTCGCCGGCCTGCCCGGCGGCGCCGAGCTGTCCGAGCTCGCGGGCAAGGTCGACGGCGACCCGGCCGCCGTCCGCGCCGTCGCCGCCCGCTGGCGGAGCGCGGCGGGCAAGGTGAGCGACCACACCGGCGGCCTCGGCGGTGCCGTCGCCGAGGTGGACGCCGCGTGGAAGGGCGAGTCCGCCGACGCCTTCGCCACCTACATGCGCCGCTACGGCCGCGCCGGCGACGCGCTGCACGACGCGCTGACCGACTGCGCGACCGCCCTCGACACGGCGGCCGCGGCCCTGGAGAGCGCCGAGACCAGGATCGGTTCCATCATGGGCACCCTCCTCGACGACGTGGCCGCCCACCGCGAGAGGAACCCCGGCAGGTCGGACAAGGACCTGGAGCCGGGCATCAGGTCGCTGGTCGGCCGGGCCGTCTCGGACGCCCGCCCGCACGTCGAGGCCGCCGGCAAGGCCGTGACCGCGGCGAAGGACGCGGTCACCAGGCACATGGCCGAGCGGCCCCTGACCTTCGCCGACATCGCGGCGGCGGGCGACGAGCGGTTCGTGCCCGCGCCGGGCCGGACCGTCGACTGGGAGCGGACCGCGGGCTACCGGCCGCAGGACGGAGCCGGGAGCGGCGGGAACGGCGGGAACGGCGGCGGCGGGAACGGCGGCGGCGGGAACGGCCAGGGCGGCGGCTTCGGCGGCTACGGATCGAGCGGTCCGCCCCCGCCCGGCGGCGGGCCCGCGCCGACCGGGCAGGTCAAGGAGTGGATCGAGCAGGCGGTCGAGATCCTCAAGGCGCAGGGGTACCCCGCCGAGAAGATGAACCCCAGCGACATCTGGATGATCATCCAGCACGAGTCCGGCGGGAACCCGCACGCGATCAACAACTGGGACTCCAACGCGGCGGCGGGCATCCCGTCCAAGGGGCTGATGCAGACCATCGACCCGACCTTCGACCGCTGGTCCCTCCCCGGCCACAAGGACATCTACGATCCGGTGGACAACATCATCGCCGGGGTCCGGTACGCCATCGGGCGCTACGGCTCCGTCTCGGCGGTGCCCGGCGTGGTCGGCACGAAGAACGGCACCGGCTACGTCGGCTACTGATCCCGGACCTGCCGTGCCGGCCCCGGCGCCGGCGGGCTCCCCCGCCCCCGGACCGGCCCCGCCGACCACCGATCCCGGCGGCGCCGTCCGCGGGCTCCCCGCCCCGGGCCGCCGGGCTCCCGGCCCTCCGACCGTCTCTCTATAGGGTGTGACGATGAAGCTCACGAAGTTCGGACATGCGTGCGTGCGCCTGGAGAAGGGTGATTCGGCGCTGGTGATCGACCCGGGTTCCTTCAGCGAGGAGTCCGCGCTCGACGGCGCCCGGGCCGTGCTCATCACCCACGAGCACTTCGACCACGTCGAGCCCGAGCGGCTGCGCCGGGCCGCCGAGGCCGACCCGTCCCTGGAGATCTGGACCTGCGAGGGCGTGGCCGCCGCGCTGGCCGGAGTCCCGGCCGAGATCCACGTCGTGCGGGACGGCGACGCGTTCGACGCGGCCGGGTTCCGGGTGAAGGCGGTCGGCGAGTGGCACGCGCCGAACCACCCCGACCAGCCGATCGTGCAGAACGTCGGCTTCATGGTGGACGACGAGGTCTTCTACCCCGGCGACGCGCTCACCCCGCCGGGCGTCGAGGTGCCCACGCTGCTGGCGCCGACCAACGCGCCGTGGCTGAAGGGGTCGGAGCTGATCGCCTACCTGCGCGAGGTCCGTCCCGCCCGGGCCTTCTCCACCCACGACGGGCTGCTCAACGAGATCGGCCTGGGCATCGTCGACCGGTGGCTGGCGCTGGAGTCGGAGAAGCAGCAGGCCGACATGCGCCGTCTCAGGTCCGGCGAGTCGGTCACCCTGCTCTGAGACGGTACCGGGCCCCGCGACGCCGAGGGACCGCGGCGGACCGGCGCGGAGCCGGACCGCCGCTGCGCCGCTCAAACCGGTCAGGCCGTGCCGGTCAGGCCAAGCCGCTCAGGTCAGGCCGCTCAGGCCGCGGAGGCGATGGTGGCGGAGCCGATCACGGTGTCGCCGAGGTAGAGCACCGCGGCCTGGCCCGCCGCCACCCCCGTCGCCGGGGCGTCCAGCTCCAGGTGGAGCCGCTCCCCGTCCCCGGAGACCTGCGCGCGGCAGCCGTACACCTCGCCGTGCGCGCGGAGCTGGACGATGCAGTCCAGCGGCTCGCGGGGCGCGTCGACCGGGCCGTTCCAGACCGGGCGGACGGCCTCGATGGCCCTGACCTCCAGGGACGAGCGCGGGCCGACCGTGACCGTGTTGGAGACCGGTTCGATGGACAGCACGTAGCGCGGCCTGCCGTCGGCGGCCGGGCGGTCGATGCGCAGGCCCTTGCGCTGGCCGACGGTGAACCCGTAGGCGCCCTCGTGGCTGCCCACGACCTCGCCCGACTCGTCCACGATCGGGCCCTCGGCCGCGCCGAGGCGGTCGGCCAGGAAGCCTCGGGTGTCGCCGTCGGCGATGAAGCAGATGTCGTGGCTGTCGGGCTTGTCGGCCACCATGAGCCCGCGGCGCGCGGCCTCGGCGCGGACCTCGGCCTTGGTCGAGTCGCCGAGCGGGAAGATCGCGTGGCCGAGCTGCTCGCGGGTGAGCACGCCGAGCACGTAGGACTGGTCCTTGCCCTCGTCGGGGCTGCGGTGCAGCACGCCGTCGACGATCCGGGCGTGGTGCCCGGTGGCCACGGCGTCGAAGCCCAGGGCGAGGGCCCGGTCGAGCACCGCCTCGAATTTGATCTTCTCGTTGCAGCGCAGGCACGGGTTGGGCGTGCGGCCGGCGGCGTACTCGCTGACGAAGTCCTCGACCACGTCCCGGTGGAACCGCTCGGCCATGTCCCAGATGTAGAAGGGGATGCCGATCACGTCGGCGGCCCGGCGGGCGTCGCGGGAGTCCTCGATCGTGCAGCACCCCCGGGCGCCGGTCCGGTAGGACTGCGGGTTGGCCGAGAGCGCCAGGTGCACGCCCGTGACGTCGTGGCCCGCCTCGGCGATGCGAGCGGCGGCCACGGCTGAGTCGACGCCGCCCGACATGGCGGCAAGCACACGGAGAGCCATAACCCTCCTGAGCCTACCCGCGTTGGCAGGTGCCCCGTCGTGCTGGGAGAATCCGGGACCATGCGACTGTTCGGGCGCAAGAGCGAGCCCTCCGGCGAATCCGCCGACGGCGTCGCGGGGTTCTGGTCGTGGTGGGAGGGCGCGCGACCGGAGCTGGACGCGATGGTCGCCGCCGGGGAGGCCGACCGGCTGGCCGAGCGGATCGCGCCCGCGGTGCGGTTGGTCCACCCCTCCCTGGTGTGGGAGATCGCCCCCGGCCTGGCCGCCGACCAGGCGCTGGTGGTCACCTCCGCCGGAGACCCCGAGCTGCGTCCCGTCGCGCACCGCTGGGCCGCCGCCGCGCCGCCCGCCGACGCGCGGTGGGAGTTCCACCCGTCCCGGCAGGCCAACCCGGAGGCCATGACCCTCACCCTCGACGTGGGGGGCCACGGGTTCGGGCTGGACGGGCTCGTCCTCGGTCTGCGGGCCCCGCACGGCGCCCCCCGCGTCGACGTGGTCGCCCACCACCCGATCTTCGACCTCGTCGACGAGGAGACCCGGACCGAGGCGACGCTGCTCGCCCTCGACTGGCTGCTCGGCGAGGACGAGGTGGCCCGCTGGGTCGGCGACGTCTCCGCCTCCCGGTTCCCGCCGATCGACGCCGTGCCCGCGGTCCACCTGCCCGCGGTGGTGGCCGACCTGGCCTCCGGCTTCCGGGAGGAGCAGTGGGCGCTGCTGGAGGGCGAGACCACCGGCGGCGCCCGCCTGATCGCCACCGCCCGCTACCCGCTCCGCCCGGTCGACCACCCGCTGTTCGACCAGCACATCGCGATCACCCTGCCCTACCTGCACCGCGACGCCGACGGCCTGCCCACCGGGCCCTCCCTGGACGCGTTGCGCGACTTCGAGGAGCGCCTGGCCGGGCGGATCAGCCGCTTGAACGGCTCCGCCGTGCTCGCCGTGCACACCAGCGCCGAGGGACAGCGGGTGCTGCACGTCTACGCCGACCCGGCGGGGGAGGCGGCGATCCACGCCAAGGAGCTCGTGGTGAGCTGGGAGGAGGGCCGCCCCCGGGTGGACGTCGTCACCGACCCCGGCTGGATCGCCGTCTCCCCGTTCCTGAGCTGAGCACGCCCCCGCGGAGCCGTTCCGGCGAACTCGGCGGGCCGATCGGACGACGCACCGGCGGCACGAGGCACCGGCCGGACCGGTGCCGGGCGGTCGTCGCCGTCGCGGTCGTCGCCGTCGCGGTCGTCGCCGTCGCCGTCGCCGTCGCCGTCGCCGTCGCCGTCGCCGTCGCCTGGCCGAATCCGTACCGCGTTATGCGCATTCCTGCATACCGCCGCGCGCTCGTACCGGAAATCCTGGTGGCGCACCGTCGTCCACCAGGAAGGATCGGCCATGACCGCGCCGGACACCGCCCCCTCCCCGCAGCCGGGGACCGACCGCGGGGAGCTGCTCGCCGAGCGGTTGTTCGACGGCGCCGTCGGCGCCCTGGAGCTCTTCTCGGTCTACCTCGGCACCGAGCTCGGCCTCTACCGGGCCCTCGAACGGCACGGCCCGCTGACCCCGGCCGGACTGGCCGAGCGGGCCGGGATCGCGCCGCGATACGCCCGCGAGTGGCTGGAGCAGCAGGCCGTCGCCGGCCTGCTGGAGGCCGCGGGGGAGGACTCCGCCGGGGAAGAGGCCTCCGGTGAGGAGTCCGCCGACGAGCGCCGCTACCGGCTGGACCCGGCGCACGCCCGGGTGCTGCTGCACGCCGACGATCCCGCGCACGTCGCGCCGTTCGCCCACCTCCTCACCGGGATCGGCGGCGTCCTGCCCCGGGTGGCCGAGGCCTACCGCACCGGCGGGGGCGTGCCGTACGAGGCGTACGGCCGGGCGTTCCGGCACGGCCAGGGGCACATCAACCGGCCGGCCTTCACCCACGAGCTGCCCACCGCCTGGCTGGCCGCCCTGCCCGACGTGGTCGCGCGCCTGGAGGCGGACCCGGGGACGGGCCCGCGGCCGCGCGTCGCCGACGTGGGGTGCGGGCAGGGCTGGGCGGTCCTCGCGCTCGCCCGTGCCTTCCCGCACGCCCTGGTGGAGGGCGTCGACCTGGACGAGGCCTCGATCGCCGACGCGCGCGACCACGCCGCGCGGGCCGGCCTTGGCGACCGCGTCCGCCTGACGTGCGGCGACGCGGCCTCGATGGCCGCCGCCGGTCCCTACGACCTGGTGCTCGTCCTGGAGGCGCTGCACGACTTCGCCCGGCCGGTGGAGGCGCTGCGGGCCGTCCGCGCCGCCCTCGCCCCCGGCGGCGCGGTGCTGGTCGCCGACGAGCGGGTGGCCGACCGGTTCACCGCGCCCGGCGGCAGGGTCGAGCGGATGATGTACGGCTGGAGCGTCACGCACTGCCTGCCCACCCAGCTGGTCGAGCGGCCCTCGGCGGCCACCGGCACCGTGCTGCGCGCCGAAGTCCTGCGCGGGTACGCGGCCGAGGCCGGTTTCCGGCGGTGCACCGTGCTGCCGGTCGACAACGACTTCCTCCGCCTGTACCGGCTCGACGGCTGACCCGGCCCCCGTACGGCATCGGACGCCTCTCCTGCGATCACCGCGGCGATCCGGTACGGCGCCCGCACGGTGCGATCACCGCGGCGATCCGGTCACTCGCCCCTCACCCCGGCGACGGCCTCCCGCCCAGAAGCAGGTAGGCGGCCAGGACGACCGCGCCGAGCAGCGCCTGTCCGGTGAGGAACCCGCCGAGTTCGGTGGGGCGGACCACCAGCGCCGCCCCCAGCGGCAGGGATCCGAGCGCCGCGACGTCGGCACCGGTCAGTCCCCGGACGATCGGTCCCGTGGGGAGCGCCCCCACGGGCGTGTCGAGGACCGGCATCGCGTGGTCGACGGGCGGCCTGCGGGCCGCCCGCAGCGCCCCGGCGGCCGACGCGGAGGCGGTAAGTGCTCCCAGCAGCCACCACGGACCGGCGGGAAGCGCGCCGGCCGCCGTGAGCCCGGCCAGGGCGAGGACCAGCCACGTCCCGCTCAGCAGCCCCGGCAGCAGCGCCCGGGCGGCGAGGAGCCGGCGGGATCCGGGAGCCGGGTCAGGTCAGGCCGGCGCGGCGGGCGCGCTCCACGACCGTGCCGATGACGTCGGCGACGCGGTCGACGTCGGCCCCGGTCGAGGTGTGGCCGAGGGAGAAGCGCAGGGAGCCCCGGGCCCTGATCCCGTCCGCGCCCATGGCGAGCAGCACGTGGGAGGGCTGGGCGACCCCGGCCGAGCAGGCGGAGCCGGTGGAGCACTCCACGCCCTTGGCGTCCAGCAGCATGAGCAGGGCGTCGCCCTCGCAGCCGGGGAAGGAGAAGTGCGCGTTGCCGGGCAGGCGGTTCACCGGGTCGCCGTTGAGGATCACGTCGGGGACCGCCTGCCGTACGCGGCGGATGAGGTCGTCGCGGAGCTCCGTCAGGCGGGCGGCGGTCTCGGCCCGGTGGGCGACCGCGGCCCGCACGGCCGCCGCGAACCCGGCGATCGCCGGGGCGTCGAGCGTGCCCGAGCGCACGTCGCGCTCCTGGCCGCCGCCGTGCAGCACCGGCACCGGCTCGACCCCCCGGGCCAGCAGCAGCGCGCCGACGCCCATCGGGCCGCCGATCTTGTGCCCCGAGAGCGTCAGCGCGTCCGCCCCGGAGTCCGCGAAGACCACCGGGAGCTGGCCGAGGGCCTGGACCGCGTCGGTGTGGAACGGGATGCCGTGGTCCCGGGCGATCGCGGCGAGCACCCGGACGGGCTGGACGGTGCCGACCTCGTTGTTGGCCCACATCACGCTCACCAGGGCGACGCCGTCCGGGTCGCGCTCGATGGCGTCGCGGAGCGTCTGCGGGTGGACCCGGCCGAACTCGTCGACGTCGAGCAGTTCGACGGTGGCGCCCTGGTGGTCGGCCAGCCAGTGCGCGGGGTCGAGCGCGGCGTGGTGCTCGACCGCGCTGACCAGGATGCGGGTCGCCCCGGCCGCCCGCCGCGACCAGTAGAGGCCCTTGATCGCCAGGTTGTCGGCCTCGGTGCCCCCCGCGGTGAAGACGACCTCGCTGGGCCGGGCGCCGAGGGCGTCCGCGATGGACTCGCGTGCCTCCTCCACCACCCGGCGGACGCGGCGGCCCGCCGCGTGCAGCGAGGAGGCGTTGCCCACCTGGCCGAGCCGGGCGGTCATCGCCTCGATCGCCTCGGGAAGCATCGGCGTGGTCGCCGCATGGTCGAGATAGGCGGACTCCACAGCCGCACTCCCCTCCGCAACTCTTTTTCAGCCCTCCAAGCGTATCCGCGACCGCGAGGGACGGACCCCCCGAGCTTGCCGCTGTACCGTCCGGACGGTACAGTGCTCGGCATGAGACGTGAGGAGCTGCTGGACGCGGCCGAGGGCCTGCTGTCCGACCAGGGCTCCTCCGCGCTCACCCTGGCGGCCGTCGCCGAGCGCGCCGGCTGCAGCAAGGGCGGCCTGCTCTATCACTTCGCCACCAAGGAAGCCCTGATCAAGGGCATGGTCGAGCGGCTGATCGGGGAGTTCGACGAACTCGTCGCCGCCCAGGGCCACGACACCTACACCAAGAACTATCTGGCCGCCACGTTCGCCGCCGTCCAGAGCGGCAGGCTCCGCCGCTGGGCGGTGGTCACCGGGGCCTCCGGCAACCTCTATCTCCTCACCCCGCTGCGCGAGGCGATGGCCCGCTGGCACCGCGAGGGGCTGGAGAGCGAGCCCGACCCGGTGGCCGCGCGGATCGTGCGCCTCGCCTGCGAAGGCGTGTGGGACGTGGCCAGCCACGACCCCGGGCTCTACGACGGGCGGCACTACGCCGAGCTGGAACGGCGACTGCTGGACCTGCTCGGCGGCTGACCGCGCCCCGCCACCGGCCTCGCCGGCCCGGCGGGCTCGTGTCCCCCGGCCCCGGTCTCCGGCCCGCTCCCGTCCGCGGCGGACCCCCGCGCACACGGATTGGTGGTCGCTCCCGCACGCGGCGGAAGCGACCGGCTTGTGTCTGCCCGATAGCCGTCACCTGCAAACCTCTTATGAAGGGATCGAGTCATGACCCGCGACCTGAGGAGGGCCCGTAACGGGGCAATCCTCACTTTCGTCCTCGGCGGCCTGCTGTGTGGATCGATGACCGTGCGTCTGCCCGCGCTGTCCGACAAACTCGGCCTGTCCGAGACGTCGATCGGCGTCACCCTGCTCGTGTGGGGCCTGGGCGCGCTGGTGACCATGCAGTCGATGCGCGGCGTGATGACGCGCGTCGGCAGCCGGAGCGTCCTGCGGGTCGGCGCCCCCCTCTGCGCCGCGGCCCTGGTCCTGCTGGCGTTCGCGCCGACCTTCCCGCTGCTGCTGGCCGCCGCCGGGCTGTTCGGCCTGGCGTTCGGCGCGGTGGACGTCGCGATGAACGCGCAGGGCTCGACCGTCGAGCGCGCCCACGGCCGCCCGCTGATGAACGGCATGCACGCCGGCTGGTGCGTCGGCGCGATCGCCGCCGGCGTGGTCGGCACCGCGGCCATCGCGGCGGGCCTGTCGGTCACCGCCCACCTGGTCCTCGTCGCACTGGCCGCGCTGCCCGTGCTGGTCGCCGTCAGCCGCTCCTACCTGCCCGACCCCGCCCCGGAACCGGCCGCCCGCGACGGGGCCCGGCACCGCATGCCCCCGGTGGTCTACCTGCTCGGCGCGATCGCGTTCTGCGCCTTCATGGTCGAGGGCACGATCGCCGACTGGAACGGCCTGTACCTGCGCGACACGCTGGGCGCCCCGGAGGCCGTCGCCGCCCTCGGCTACCCGGTCTTCGAGGTCGGCATGCTGCTGGCCCGTCTCGCCGGCGACCGCGTCCGGGCCAGGTTCGGCGCCCGGAACATGATCGTCCTCTCCGGGCTGGCCACCGCCGCCACCTTCGCCGTGGTCATCACGGTCCCCTCGGCGCCGGTCGCCGTCGCGGCCATGTTCCTCGTCGGCCTCGCGGTGGCGACGGTCTCCCCGGTGGCCATGTCCATGGCCGGCGAGGCGACCCGCAACCCGGGCCCCGCCATCGCCCAGACGGGCGCGATGGGCTACGCCGGCCTGCTGCTCGGCCCGGTGGCCATCGGCTTCCTGTCGGATCTGTCGTCGCTGCGGACCGCGCTCGGCGGCGCCGTCGCGCTCGGCGTCCTGATCGCCGTGGCCGCCCGGTTCCTGCCCCGGACCGGCGCGGGTACGGCCTCCGCCGCCCCGGCCCGCTCCCCCGAGCCCGAGCTCACCCTGGCCGGCTGACGGCGGGGACGCGGCCGGTCCGAGCCTCCGGCGGACCCGCTCCGGGCCGCCCGCACCGCGGCCCCGGAACCGCCGACGCGAAGCACGAGGGGCGGGGAGCCTGTGCTCCCCGCCCCTCGCCTCCGTCCGCGTGCGATCGCCTACTTGCGCTTGGCGATCTCTTCGGTCAGCTGCGGGACGACCTGGTTGAGGTCGCCCACGACGCCGAAGTCGGCGAGCTCGAAGATCGGCGCCTCGGGGTCCTTGTTGACGGCGACGATCGTCTTGGCGGTCTGCATGCCGGCCCGGTGCTGGATGGCCCCGGAGATGCCCGCCGCGATGTAGAGCTGCGGCGAGACGGTCTTGCCGGTCTGGCCGACCTGGAACTGGTGCGGGTACCAGCCGGCGTCGGTGGCGGCGCGGGAGGCGCCGACGGCCGCGCCGAGCGAGTCGGCCAGCTTCTCGATGAGCGAGAAGTTCTCGGCCGAGCCCACGCCCCGGCCACCGGAGACCACGATCGCGGCCTCGGTGAGCTCCGGGCGGGCGCCCTTCTCCTCCTTGACCCGCTCCACGACCCTGGCGGCCTTGGACGCGTCGGAGACGGCCACGCTGACCTGCTCCTCGGCGCCCGCGCCCGCGGCGGCCTCGACCGGGCTCGCGTTCGGGCGAACCGCGATGATCGGCAGGCCCTTGGTGACGCGCGCGCGGACGTTGACGCCGCCGCCGAAGATGGACTGGTCGGCGACCAGGCCCTCCTCGATGCCGACGACGTCGGTCAGCACACCGGAGTCGGTCCGTACGGCGAGCCGGCCGGCGATCTCCTTCGCCTCGGCCGTGGCGGCGACGAGCACCGCGGCCGGGGAGGCCGAGGAGACGAGCTGGGCCAGCAGGTCCACCTTCGGCGCCACCACGTAGTCGGTGATGTCCGCGGAGTCGGCGACGTAGATCTTCTCGGCGCCGTGCCCGGCCAGCGTGGCCTTGGCCTCGGCGGAGTAGCCCGGCCCGGTCCAGACGGCCGACGGGGCGCCCAGCTTGCGGGCGAGCGTCAGCAGCTCGAGCGTGACCTTCTTGATCTGGCCTTCGACGTGCTCGACGAGAACGAGAACTTCGGACATGTCAGCTATTCCCCCGTCCTCAGACGAACTTCTTCGACGCGAGGAACTCGGCGGCCTTCACGCCGCCGTCGCCCTCGTCCTTGACGATCGTGCCGGCCGCGCGCGGCGGGGCCGCGGCGAAGTCGACGACCTCGCTCCAGGAGTTGGCCAGGCCGACCTGGGAGGCGTCGATCCCGGCGTCGGCGACGCCGAGCTTCTCGACCGGCTTCTTCTTGGCCGCCATGATGCCCTTGAAGGACGGGTAGCGCGGCTCGTTGATCTTCTCGACCACGGAGACGACGGCGGGCAGCGTGGCCTCGACCTTGTCGTAGCCGTAGTCGGTGACGCGCTGGACCGCGATGGACGACCCGTCGACCTCGACCTTCTTGGCGAAGGTGAGCTGCGGCACGCCCAGGCGCTCGGCCAGCATGGCGGCGAGCACGCCGGTGCGGGCGTCGGTGGACTCCGAGCCGAGGATGACCAGGTCGAACCCGATCTTCTTCAGCGCCTGGGCCATGGCGTGGGAGGTGCCCAGCGCGTCCGAGCCGTGCAGGGCGTCGTCGACCAGGTGGACGGCCTTGTCGGCGCCCATGGCCAGAGCCTTGCGGATGGTGTCGCTGGCCTTGTCGGGACCCATGGTGAGGACGGTCACCTCACCGCCGTGGGCCTCCTTCAGCAGCAGCGCCTCCTCGACCGCGTACTCACACAGCTCGTTGATGACGCCGTCGGCGGCATCGCGGTCGAGCGTCTTGTCATCGGACCTCAGCTTGCGCTCGGTCGCCGTGTCGGGGACCTGCTTCACGCAGACGACGATGTTCATGGCCGGTGGCCGACCTCCCGTGTTCGCGTGCGCCGCCGCGTCGCCGCGGCTGACGCCGGATGCTCGGTACGCGCACGCGGGGCACGTGCACGCGGATGCCAAGACTGCCAGGTGCCCGAGGGCGTCGTGACAGCGGGTGGCCCGGCCGGGACGTGCCCGATCCTGGTCCCCCGCCCTCATGTTACCCATCGGTAGCTTAGGCGCAAACCGCCGCCCCGTACGGCTTTCGCCGCCCGGTGGGCTCCTACCCGGCGAGTCACCCCCTCCACCATACCGAACTATGTTCCGGAAGCGGCGGGCGGGCGGGGATCAGCTGCTCAGCAGGATGACGACCAGCACGAGGACCACGGTGCCCAGCGCCAGGCCCAGGCTGAGCGGGCTGAAGAACGCCGCCAGGACGGCCCAGAGCAGGACGACCCCGGCGGCGCAGGACAGGTCGAGGACCGCCCGGCCGCGGTTCCGCCGGGCGAACAGGGCCACTCCCCCGTCGACGAGCATCACCGAGCCGTAGACCGTCAGCAGCAGCAGCGAGACCTCGGGCAGCGGGCTCTTGGCAGTGGCCGCCGCCAGCGCCGTGAACAGACCGGTCCCGACGGCCCAGCGCCGGTGGAGCACGGCCCGGCGGCGCTCCCGGGCCTCCGGCGGGAAGGCCGCGGACCGGACGCGGCGGCCCGGGCGCCACTCCCGCGTGCTGAGGCCCTGTACCCCGGTGGCGGGGGCCCCGCGGACCGCCGCCTCCGGCGCGCCGTCGGCGGGCGCCGACGGGCGGGCACCGGACTCCGGCACCGCCGACGGGCGCGCACCGGCCTCCCGGTGTGCCGACGGGCGGGCGCCGGACTCCGAGGCCACCAGCGGCCGGGGACCGGGTTCCGCGGCCACCGGTGGGCGGGCACCGGGCTCCGGGGCCGCCAGGCGGAGCGGCAGCAGGCTCGCGGGCGGCCGGTCGGCCGGGTCGCGGGCCAGGCACTCCCGCAGCAGCGGCTCCAGCCAGGACGGCACGTCGCCGAGGTCGGGATCGTGGTGCACGACCCGGTAGCCGACCGCCGAGGCCGGACCGGTGCCGTACGGGTGGCGGCCGGTCGCCGCGTAGGCCAGCGTGGCCGCGAACGAGAAGACGTCGGCCTCCGGCCCCGCCCCGCCGCCCTCGAGGACCTCCGGCGCGAGGTAGCCCGGCGTGCCGAGGACCGCCCCGGAGGCGGTGACCGCGGCGGAGTCGAGCAGGCACGCGATGCCGAAGTCGATCACGACCGGCTCGCCGCCCTCGCAGATGACGTTGGCCGGCTTCAGGTCGCGGTGGACCACCCCCGAGGCGTGGATCGCGGCCAGCGCCTCGGCCAGGCCGCGCGCCAGCCGTACGAGATCGTCCCCGGCGACCGGGCCGGCGGCGGCGACCACCGCGTCGAGCGGGCGGCCCTGCACGTAGCGGGTGGCCAGGTAGGGGCGGTCGCCGTCCAGCGAGGCGCCGAGGAGCTCGGCGACGTGCGGGCTGCGCACCCGGCGCATGGCCTCCACCTCGCGGGCCAGCCGGGCCAGGGCCGTGCCGTCGGCCGCCACGTGCGGGTGCAGGACCTTGACCGCCGCCGTGCGCCCTCCGGGGTCCAGCGCGAGGTGGACCTCCCCGAAGCCTCCCGCCCCCAGCGGCGAGAGCAGTCGGTACGGCCCGCAGTGCCCGTCGTCCGGCGCTCCCATGCGACTCCCTCCGGCGGCTCCCCTTCATCGTCCCCCAGCGATCGCGGGATCGCACGGGGCGCGGGCAAGAAACCCCCCATCTCCGGACACCGAACCCGGGCCGAACGACACCCGCCCGCCGTGCCCGGCACAAGGGACGGTCATCGGACTCCGCGGGGCGCGGAGACCTCCGCCGCCGGACGGGGCGGAGGAGGTCACTTCCAGAAGGACAGGAACCCGAGGCCCACGCTCTTGAGCAGGTCGTCCACCAGGCCCCCGATGAGGTCCATCACGCCCATCGCGCTCTCGTTCGCCTGGGCCTTCCAGCTCTCGGTCAGCTCGCGGACCGCGACGGACGGCGGTCGCCACGGGTCGAAGGACGGGTTCATCCCCAGCGCCGCCATCACCGTGAAGAAGGCCAGCGTGCCCAGGATGATCGTGGTCACCATGGCGGCGCCCGGGCTGCGGATCACCCCGGTCAGCGCGCGGGAGACGGCCTTGCGGGGCTTGCCCCCGCCGGGCAGCACGAACAGCCCCGCCACGAAGGCGCCCGCCGCGTAGGCGGCGGCCTGGTCGGTGCCCATCTTGCCGATGTAGACCAGCGCCCCCCAGACGCACATGCCGAACATCGCGGCCAGCGGGCCGGTGAGCAGCGTCGCCGTCGCGGCCTTGAGCAGCGCCCAGGGCGTGCCGACCAGCACGAGCAGCGGGTCGGAGGCGCTGCTGCCCCGCACCGAGCGCCGCTCGGCCAGGTCGCCGAAGAGGTTCTCGCCCACCCGGAGGCAGAGCACCGCCACCAGCGCGATCGCGCTCACCGCGACGGGCAGCACGCAGGCCAGCCCGACCGCGATCACCAGCAGCAGCAGCGCGGCCAGCGGGTGGCCGGTGCGGTACGGAGGACGCGCCTGCCGCTCCGGGGCGGGCGGGGTGTGGCGCGGGGCGGGCGGGGCGTAACCCCGGGGCTGGGTGACCGGAGGAGGGTACGGCTGCGCCGGGCCCGTCGGCTGCGGCGCCGGGTAGCCGGCGACCCGCTGGTCGGGATAGGGCGGCGGGGCGGCCCGCCGCGCGGCGGGCGGGGCCGGGACGTACGGCGGCGGCGGGGCGGCCGGGACGTAGGGAGGCGGCGCGGCGGCGGCGGAGCGGCCCCGGTCGTCGCGGGGGTCACGGGGGTCACGGGGGTCACGGACCTTGCGGTCGCGCCGGTCGGGCTTGGCGTACTCCACCGGGGGGAGCAGGTCGGAGAACGTCTCGTCCTGCGCCAGGGCCCGGGCGCCGTTCGCGGGTGCGGACGGGACCGGATCGATGATCTTCGTGCCGTCCGGCGGGACCGGGTCGAGCACCCTGGTGCCGTCGGACGGCATCCGGCCGATCACCTCGGTCCCGTCCGGCGGGACCGGATCGATGATCCTCGTGCCGTCCGGCGGCGGGGCCTCTCCGGGCAGCACCCGGGTGCCGCCGCCGAGCACGGCGGTGCGGGGCGGCGGTTCCGCATGGGACCCGGTGTGGGGCTCGGAGCGGAACGCCGTCACCGCGGGGTCGAGGGAGCGCGCCGCCCGGTAGAGCTCCTGCGCGCCCGGCCGGGCCGCGGCGTCGACGTCCAGCGCCCGCCGGAGCCAGCCGCGCAGCCAGGCGGGGGCCAGGTCGAGGTTGGCCCGGCCCTCCATGATGTTGAAGCAGACGACCTCGAAGCTGCCCGTGCCGAACGGCGGCTTGCCGGTCGCGGCGAAGAAGACCGTGGAGGCCAGCGCGTGCACGTCGGCCGCCTGGGTGATCTCGGAGTCCCGGATGATCTCCGGGGCGAGGTAGCCGGGCGTGCCGACGAACATGCCCGTCTGGGTCAGCCGGGTCGCGTTGACCAGGTGCGCGATGCCGAAGTCGATGACCAGCGGGTCGCCGTCGACGAGCATCACGTTGGCCGGCTTGAGATCGCGGTGGACCACGTCGGCGGCGTGGATGGCCACCAGCGCGGCGCACAGGCCCCGCGCCAGCCGGATCACCTGCTCGTCGGGGAGCGGGCCGTCCGCCAGGACGGTCTCCTCCAGCGTCCGGCCGGGGGCGAAACGGGTCACGATGTACGGCTGCGCGCCGGTCAGCCGGGCGTCCAGCACCTCCGCGACGTGCGGGCTGCGCACCCGCCGCATGGTCTCCACCTCGCGGGTGAGCCGGTCGCGCGCCTTGAGGTCGGCGGCCACGTGCGGGTGCAGGACCTTGACGGCCACCTCGCGCCCGTCCTCGTCGAGCCCCAGGTGGACGGCCCCCATGCCGCCCTCGCCGATCTTCCTCAGCAGCCGGTACGGCCCCAGCCGCTCGGGCGCCTGCGTGTCCCCCGTCATCGCGCCTTCCTCCGTAACCCGTCCAGTTCCTTCACCACCGTCCCGACGTCCGCGGGCCGCCACTCCGCCTTCCTCGCACCGGTCCCCACGGTGTCGCCCGCGAGGTAGACCGTCAGCGCGGCCACCACGCCCAGCGCGGCGGCCACGGCCACGGCACCGTTCCGCGACGGCACCAGTGATGCCAGCGTACGTCGCGTCTGGCGTCCGGGGCCCTCGACTCCGGGACCTGCGCAGACCGTCGCCAGGGCGATCGCCGCCCCCCAGCCGAGCGCGTTGACCGCGGGCATCCGCGGGACCAGCACGGCGAGCAGCAGCGTCACCGGCAGGCCGAGGATGAGCCCGTACGGCACGAGCGCGGCCGTGACGCCGGCCGACTTCAGCAGCGCGCCCGGCATGGCGAGCACCCGGAGCACGTCGGCCGCCGCCTCGCCGGCCGGGCGGCGCGCGTTGAGCCTCGGCTGGGCGATGTCGGCGGCGCGCAGCAGGATGACGACCGGGATCACCGCGAGCCAGACGAGGACCGGGAACACGACCGCCGCGACCGCCACGACCACCAGCAGCAGCGCGCTCGCCACGCCGTGGACCCCGGAGGGCTGCACCGCGTGAGCCCGTCCCTGCCGCTCCGGCTGTCCTTGCCGCCCGTGATGTCCCTGGTGCCCCGGGCCCTGGACCTGCCGCCCGTCCGGGTGGAACGGACCGGGGGCGGCCTGGCCGTGCCGGTCCGCCGGGGGGTAGGGGTACTGCGGCGTCGCGGCCGGGCGGACGTGCGGCGTCCGCTCGAACGAGGCGTGCGGCGGGTACGGCTGCTGTGGCTGCTGCTGCGGCTGCCGGTAGGGGTGCGAGGGCGGCTGCTGCGGCTGCCGGTGCGACTGCGGGGACGGGCCGGGGCCGCGCATGTGCTCCGGCAGGTCCTGGGGGCGGACCCGCTGGGTCGGGATGTCCCCGTCGGGCACCGGGGCCGTGGGACCGAGCAGGCCGGCCGCGCCGGACCCGTGCGGTCCCGCCGGCCGTCCCGGACCGCCGTGGTCCGGGCCGCTCCGCCCGGCCCGCCCTGCCTCGCCTCGCCCTGCCCCGCCCTGACCCGCCTGACCGGTCCGGTCGCGGCCGGGGGCCCTGGTGGTGGGGACGTCCTCCTGGCCGAGCAACCCGGTGGGCAGGTCGTGCGAGGGCCGTGCGGACGGGGAGGGGGCCCCCGCCTGGCGCAGCTCCTCGGACGTAACCCTGCGGGTCGGCCACGGGTCGGGCTGGTCGGAGTCGAGCAGCGAGGAGTATTCGCCCGGCCGGGCCGCCGGGGGCCACGGCGTGGACGGCGCGGGACCCGCCGGCCGCGAGGACACCGGCGTCGGCACGTCCCCCGGGTCGGCGGGCAGGAGCGATCCCGTGGCGAAATCCGCGGCCCCGGCGCCCGCCCCGGCACCGGCCGGCGCACCGTGGCCGCCCGCGCCCCGCCCGCCCGTGCCTCCGCGGCCGCCCGGACCCGCGTGGCCGCCGGTGCCTCCGCGGCCGCCCGGGACCGGGTCGTCGAAGCTCGGGACGGTGGTGATCTCGTCGGGGACGCGGGGGCGGCCCCCGCCCGTCCTGGCCATCAGGCGCGCCGTCTCGGCGGCCAGCTCCGCGGCCGGGGGCCGCTTGGACGGGTCGCGCTGGAGCGCGGCGCGCAGCACCGGCTGGAGCTCCGGCGGGGCGCCGTCCACGTTCGCCCGGCCCGCGGTGATGTTGTAGAAGATCATCTCCAGCGTGCCCTTGCCGAAGGGCGGCTGGCCGGTGGCGGCGAAGACGAGCGTGCCCGCCCAGGCGTGCACGTCCACCTCCGGTCCGGCCTCGTGCCCCTCGATGATCTCGGGGGCCAGGTAGCCGGGCGTGCCGATGAACATGCCCGTCTGGGTGAGCCGGGTGGCGTCCACCGCCTGGGCGATGCCGAAGTCGATGAGGACGGGCCTGCCGTCCAGGATGAGCACGTTGCCGGGCTTGAGGTCGCGGTGGATCACCCCGACGGAGTGCACGGAGGCCAGCGCCGAGGCGACCCCGTGGGCGACCTGGAGCAGCGCGGGGAGATCGAGGGGGCCCTCCTGCTTGACGACCTCGTCCAGCGGGTCGCCGGCGACGTATCTGGTGACGATGTAGGGGCGGTGGCCGGTCACGTCGGCGTCGAGCACCTCCGCGATGTACTCGCTGCGCACCCGCCGCATGGTCTCGACCTCGCGCGAGAGGCGGCGGCGCGCGACGTCGTCGCCCGCCACCTCCGAGCGCAGGACCTTCACCGCGACCTGTCGCCCCTGCGGGTCGACGGCGAGGTGCACCACGCCCATGCCGCCCTCACCGAGCCGCCGCAGCAGTCGGTACGGGCCCAGTCGATCGTCCTGATTCATGGCATGAAGCACCATACCGGCTTAAACCCCGCCTACGAGATGAACCATCAGGCCACATTCCCCGTTCGAACAACGTCTGGCACGCCTCAACGGTTTCCCAAGCGGAGGTAACGCGCAATCTCATTTCGGCGTCAGTTTGCCAGGTGCCGGCCGCTCCCGGCGCCCGGGCGCCGCGATCCGGCCGGACCGGCCGCCGTCGCCGGGCCCGTCCGGCGGCCCCGGCGACCGGGACCGCCGCCTCTCAGGAGACCGCCAGGACCCGCTGGTGCAGGGCGGTCACGGCCTTGCGCGCCGACTCCATGGCACCGGCCTGCCAGGCGACCAGGTGGGTGAGCCAGTCCCCGGCGAAGTGGACCCGGCCGGCGGGCTGCTGCAGGACGGTGAAGGCCCCGCCGTAGGAGGGCCACACGGCCCACCCGCCCTCGACGTGCGGGCGGCGGTGCCAGGCGACGGAGACGCTGGAGCGCAGCTCGGCGCGGTACTTCTCGCCGTGGATCTTCTTGCCCTGGGTGAGCGCGCGGGCCCGGCGCTCATGGTGCGGCAGGCTGCCGTACAGCTCGGCCTCCGCCCCGGTGTTGTAGTAGCCGACGAGCAGGCCGGTCCTGCCGTGGTAGCCGTGCGAGGGGTACCAGATGTGGGTGATGTCCAGGTCGGTCTCGGTGATGCCGCCGTAGATGCGGTCCTCGGTCTCCCACCAGCGCCTGCCGTACTCCAGCCCCAGCTTGCCCGCGGCGACCGGCGTGGGGGTCCGCAGCGCGGCGGTGACCCGGGCGCCCAGGTTGTGCGGGACGCGCGCGAGCAGGTGGGGCGGGAGGGTGGCCACGCAGTAGTCGGCGCGGACCGCCCCGCCGGAGCCGCCGGGGCCGCCGGAGTACGTCACCTCGACGCCGTCCGGCAGGTTCCGTACGCCGGTGACCGGGGCGCCGGTCAGGATCCGCTCCTCGCCGACCTCGCGCACCAGGGCCCGTACGATCGCGTCCATCCCGCCGACCGGCTGGAACATCGGCATGGCCTGCTCGAAGCCGAAGTCCGCGGTCAGGGCCCGCCCGGTCCCCGCGGCGAGCACCTCGCCCAGCGGGGGCGGCCCGGCCAGCGGCTCGCCGCTCCCGTACCCCGGGTAGACGGTGAAACCCCGGCGCGGGGAGCCCCGGTAGGACAGGTCCGGGCCGAGGTCGCCGAAGCGGCGCAGGAACTCCGTCAGCCGCTCGCGGTCCTCCCCCGTCAGCCGCCGGTCCAGCGCGCCCGCGTCGGCGGCCTTGGCCAGCAGCTCGGCGATGTAGCCGTACATGTCCGCGCGGGCCGTGCGGACCCGGACCGGGGCGTCCATCGCGTGGGTGCGCACGTACGCCGAGGCGTTGCCGTTGACGAAGACCTCCAGGGGCACGCCCAGTTCGCGGCAGTAGTCCATGGTGACCATCCACTGCGCGATCCGGCCGGGACCGGCGTTGAAGTAGACGTCCGGCCCGAACTCCGCCGTCTGCGTCTCCCCGCCGAGCTCCGTCAGCCGGTCTCCGCCCCGGACCGTGAGGTTCCTGCCGCCCACCCGGTCCGCGGCCTCCAGGACGGTGCAGTCGTAGCCGGCCTTGCCGAGCTCGTAGGCGCAGGTCAGACCGGCGATCCCGGCTCCGAGGACCACGACCTTCGCCGCGCCCCGGCCGGTGAGGGAGAAGTCGGAGCGCTGCGGCGGGGTGAACGCCCGGTCCTGGGAGTCGGGGGCCAGCCCGAGCGCGCCCATCGCGGCGAACATCGCCCCCGCGCCCCCCGCCGCCCCGACGCCGGCGAGCAGCGCCCGCCGCGTCAGGGTGCCCGGCGCGCCCGCTGCGCCCGGCGCGCCCGGCGCGCTCGGCGTGCCCGGCGCGCTCGGCGTGCCCGCGCCGGACCGGCCGGCCGGTCCGGGAGCCTCCGCCCCGGGCGCCGCTCCGGCCCGCCCGCTCCCCGCGGGTCCGTCCGGCTCAGCCATAGATCCCGCTGCCGCAGGCGACCTGGCCGCCGATCATGGCGAAGACGCCGAACAGGGACATGATCTGCCCGAAGTCGTCGGTGGTGAACTCGGTCTCGCGGGGGCCCGTCGCCCGCACTCCGGGGATGACCGCGCAGCCGGCCGCGATCGCGGTGGAGTTCCACTCCACGCCCAGCGTGTAGGGCGGCTCGACGACGTACGGGCGGAAGTCGCCCAGGCGGCCGAGCGCGCGGGCGGCGGCCTCCCGGATGCGGGCCTGCGCGACGACCGGCGGCAGGAGCTCGGCGGAGAACCGGTCGACGCCCTTCTTCACCTCGGCCGTCTCGACGTCGCCGAGCAGCTCGCGGGCCTCCTCGCAGACGGCCTCGTCCCCGGTCACCAGGGCCACCGGCACGCCGAGCGAGCCGGCGAAGGCCGCGACCAGGCGCGTCTCCCCGCAGATCTCCCCGTTGAGGCGGACGTTCTGGATCTCCTTGCCCATCCAGGTGTGGTTGAGCACGCCGTGCCGCACCCCGGCGCGCGCGTGGTAGCCCGCGAAGCAGGCCGCCGCGTAGGTCCCGTCGAGCCCCTGGCCCATCCGCAGCGGCTTGCCCGGTCCCCGCACGAGCGTGGCCCGCGGGTCGAGCAGGTCGATCCTGAGGTTCTTGGTCGACCCGTGGGCGTCGTTGACGCGTACGGCCCGCGCCCCCGCGTCGAAGGCCCCCTGCACCACCGCGTTGGCGTCGCCGGTCATCAGCTCGCAGCCGCGCTCGTAGCCGCGTCCGCCCGCCCGCATCTCCTCCGGGTCGGTCAGCCCGGTGACGCCCTCCATGTCCACCGACACGTACACCTTCACGACGGCCCCCTCACAGTCCCCCACGTCTCGACCCGGCGCGCCTCATCCTCGCTCATGAAGCCGACCTCGGCGGCCATGAAGGCGCGGACCCGCTCGCGCCACGGCGCGGGGACCTCCTCGACCGCGGGCGGGTAGCAGCGGTCCAGCCAGGCGGTCGACTCCTCGGTGGCGCCCAGGAACGCCGCGGCCTTCGCGAAGGCCGTGTCCTCGATGCCGGGCACCCGGGCGCAGCCGTACTCGATCATCTCCTGCCCGCCGTACGGCGGGGGCCGCTGCCACTTGCGGGCGACCCCGCGGTCCGCGGTGATCGGGGTGCGCAGCGGGCGGCGCTCGATCGAGGCCTGGATGAGCTCCTTGTACAGGCACTTGCCGCACGTCCCGCAGAGTCCGCCGGTCCCGCGCAGGCACCAGCGGACGTGCTCGCGCAGGGGTGAGCCCAGTGCGAGCCGCATGGTTACCGCCTCGCTGACCCCCCCGACCGGGAGCACGATGCGCACCCCCGCTGCGGCGAACGCCCGCCCCCAGGCGCCGTGCGGGGCCCACATCGGGTTGTCGGGGGTGTACCTGTGCAGGTAGCGGCCGCCGCCCAGCCAGCGCGAGCCCAGCTCGTAGCCGAAGGCGATCCCGCCCAGGTCGAGCTCGTCGGCCAGCAGCAGCGCCCCTGCGGCCACCGCGTGGTGCTCGGGGTAGCCGGGGCGGGGTTCGGCCAGGACGAACTCGAGGTCGGAGCGGACGGTCACCGACTCGCGGCCGGTCCTGCCGACCAGCCGGGCCAGGGCGTCCGACCGGTAGTGGGCCCAGCGGTTGGGCACCCGGGGGTGCGGGACCCGCTGGAAGTGCACTAACGGGACGTCGGGCAGCATCGCGGCGACGGCCGCCGAGTCCGCCCCGCCGCTGTAGGAGATCGCCAGCCCGCGCCCGGACCGGGGCGATCCGCCCACCGGCCCCGCCTCGATCCCCCAGCCCTCCTCGATCGCCGCGGCGAACTCCGGCGAGACCGGCCGGTCGAAGACGACCCGCCGCCGCGTCCACGGCGCGACGACCGTCCACGCGGTCAGCGCGAGCAGATCGGGGTGGGTCTCCCCCGGCTCGTACGGCAGCTCGACCCGGCAGGAGTTCGTGGCCATCTTCAGGGGCTGGCCGTCGGTGCACGGGCCGGTGATGCCGTCCTCGGCGTCCAGCCGGAAGGCGAGGTGCCGGAGCCCGTCCCCGGCCGTCCAGGCGACCCTCACGCCGTCCTGCCGACCGGTGCGCTCCCCTCCCCGGCCGCCCGGCCCTCGGAGACGCGGTCCACCGCCTGCCAGAGCAGGACCTCGTTCTGGAGCACCCGCTCCAGCGCGGCCGCCGTCTCCTGCGCCAGCCGGTGGGCGTCGTCCCACCGGGCGGCCCGCTCCGCGTCGATGCCCGTCCCGGCCGACCGGGCCCGGAGCCGGCCGACCTCCCTGCGCAGCCCGTCGGCCTCCGCACGCAGCGCGGTGACCTCGCGACCCAGCGTCTGAACCTCCCACAGGGCGTCCCTGATGTCCCGCCGGTGATCGGCCCGCGAGATGTAGCGGGAGTCGAACCAGTTGCGGACCACCCGCCGCAGGCGTGCGGGAATCGGGATCCATGCCATCAACCGCACCATAACTTTGCACGATATCTGTAAAAGAGGATCTGTTTCAGGTCAAGGTCATATCCTGGCGAAGATCGTGACGCAGCACATGCGTACGGGGCGCGGGATCACAGGAATGGCCAGGCATGTCACGAACGCGAAAACGTCTCACCACCGGATCGCTCGTCGCGGGACTGCTGATCCCCCTCCTATCCGGGGTGTCCGCCGCTCCCGCCTCCGCGGACCGGCTGAGCGCGGCGCTGGTGAGGACGGTCGACCTCTCGGCGCTCGACCCGCCGCTTCCGGACCCGTCGGGCATCGCCTACGTCCCCTCCCGGGACCGCCTGCTGATCGTCGACGGCGAGGTCGACGAGATGCCCGTCTTCGCCGGTTCCAACCTCTTCGAGATCACCCGCTCCGGGACCCTCACGGACCGGGGCCTGACGAACCCGCCCACCAAGGAGCCCGTCGGGATCAGCCACGACCCGGGCAGCGGGCACGCGTTCATCGCCGACGACGACCAGCAGCGCATCCACGACTTCGACCCGGGGCCGGACGGGCGGTTCGCCACCGCCGACGACGTGCGCACCTGGTTCAGCACCGGGGCCTTCGGCAGCACCGACCCCGAGGACGTGGCGTTCCATCCGCAGACCGGCGAGATCTTCGTGCTGGAGGGCACCGACAACGACATCCACCGGGTCGGCCCTGGGCCGAACGGCGTCTTCGACGGGGTGGCGCCGAGCGGCGACGACGTGAGCACGGAGTTCGACGTGCTCGGCCTCGGCATCCGCGACCCGGAGGGCATCGCCGTCCACCCGGTCAGGCACACCCTCCTCGTCGCCGACTTCACCACCCAGCGGGTGTACGAGCTCAACCGCGAGGTGATGCCGGTCAACAGCATCGACATCTCGGCGTCCGGCCAGACGAAGGCGGCGGGGATAGCGGTCGCCCCCGCCACGGACGACCCGCAGCGGCTGAACCTGTACATCGTGGACCGCGGCGTCGACAACGACACCGACCCGGACGAGAACGACGGGAAGATGTACGAGATGTCGGTGGACCTCCCGCCGGTCCCGAACCTCGCCCCCGTGCCGCAGGCCGGGCGCGACGTCGCGTCGCACCTCACCGACCCGCTGACGCTGCGCGGCGCCGTACGCGACGACGGCGGCCCCGCGCCG
The DNA here is from genome assembly GCF_015711595.1 of Planomonospora sp. ID91781. NCBI lineage: Bacteria > Bacillati > Actinomycetota > Actinomycetes > Streptosporangiales > Streptosporangiaceae > Planomonospora > Planomonospora sp. ID91781. The sequence continues at coordinate 522,001 of NZ_JABTEY010000003.1, forward strand.
GTGGCCGTCGCCTGGTCGCAGGCCGGCGGCCCGGGCACCGCCGTGTTCGCGGACGCGGCGGCCGCCGTGACCGAGGTCTCCTTCTCCGCCCCCGGGACCTACGTCCTGCGCCTGACCGCCTCCGACTCGGCGCTGTCCGGCTCGGACGACGTGACCGTCACCGTGCTGCCCGACGGCGCCCCCATCCCGCTGAACGTCCCGGTGGCCAAGGCCTTCGACGACGTCGAGCAGCCGCCGACGGGTTACGTGGACTGGCTCGGCAAGTCGCTCAACATCCCGAACGCGGGCGGCACCGCCCAGACGATCGGGCTGCGCTTCGCCGGGCTCGACGTCCCGCCGGGCTCGACGATCACCTCCGCCTCCGTGCAGTTCACCTCCGCGCGCAGCGGGTCGGCGGCCACGACCGCACGGGTGTGGGCCGTCGCGTCGGACGACACGCCGACCTTCGCCACCACGCCCGGCAGCGTCGCGGCCCGGCCCCGCACCCAGGCGTCGGTGACCTGGAGCCCGCCGGCGTGGACCGGCGCGGGCCAGGCCGGTGAGGCGCAGCGCACCTCCGAGCTGAAGACGCTGGTGCAGGAGGTCGTCGACCGGCCGGGATGGGCCCGCGGCAACGCGATCGCGTTCGTCATGACCGGCACCGGCGAACGCGCCGCCCAGTCCCACGACGGGGGCACGGCCCCGGTGCTGCACCTGAGCTACGTCGCGGGCGGCGCGCCGCCGGTCCGGCCCGTCGCCTTCCGCGCCGCCTCGCACTTCGCCGGGAACGCCACGAGCGCGAGCGTCGGCGTGCCGACCGCGGTCCAGAGCGGCGACGGGATGCTGCTGTTCGCGACCGTCAACACCGTCTCGGCGACGGTCACCGGGCCCGCCGGAGCGATCGGCTGGACCCTGGTCGCCGACTTCACGACCGGCTCCGCCCGGACCCTCGTGTGGAAGAAGGTCGCGGTCGCCGGGGACGCCGGCACCCCCGTCAGCCTGGAGCTCAGCCCCATCACCAAGATCGGTCTGCAGCTCGTCGCCTACGACGGGACCTCGGCGGCCGATCCGGTCGCGGCGGTGGCCACCCGGTCGGACACCACGGCCACGACCTCCCACACCGGCCCGGCGGTCGAGGTGGGTACGGCGGGCGGCTGGCTGGTGTCCTACTGGGCCGACAAGTCCTCGGTCACCACCGCCTGGACCCCGCCCCCGGGCGTGGCCGTCCGCGACCAGCTCGCCGGGTCCGGCTCGGGGCGCGTCACCTCGCTGCTGGCCGACAGCGGCGGCACCGTGCCGATCGGCACCGCCGCCGGTCCGACCGCGACGACCGACGGGGCCTCCCGCGCCGCGATGGTGCGCGTGCTGCTGGCCCGGGAGCCGTGACCCGCACCGCGTGAACCCGCCCGTCCGCGTCGCTCCGGCCACCCGGCCGGAGGGACGCGGCGAAGCGACGGCCCAGGCCGCCCGTCCGAAGCGACGCGGACGCGCGGTCCGGCCGGAGCGACGGTGCAGGACGCAGGCGGCCCGGCGGGCGGCCCGCTCAGCGCCCGGTGAACTTCGCCCGGGTCTTCTCGGCGAACGCGCGCATGCCGATCCGCGCGTCGTCGGTGGCGAACAGCCCGGAGAACGCCAGCCGCTCGATCTCCAGGCCCGTGTCGAGGTCGGCCTCCAGGCCGTGGTCGATCGCCCGCTTGGCGGCGCGCAGGGCCGCCGCCGGGCCGCCGGCGAACCGGGCCGCGTAGGCGAGGGCCTCGGTGTGCACGTCGGCGTCGGGGACGACCCGGTCGACCAGGCCGATCTCCAGCGCCTCGGCGGCGGTCACCTGGCGGCCGGTGAAGATGAGGTCCTTGGCCTTCGCCGGGCCGATCAGCCGCGGCAGCCGCTGGGTGCCGCCCGCGCCCGGGATGATGCCCAGCAGGATCTCCGGCTGGCCGAGCCTGGCGGACTCGCCCGCGATGCGGACGTCCGCGCACAGGGCGAGCTCGCAGCCGCCGCCGAGCGCGTAACCGGTGATCGCCGCGACGACGGGCTTGCCGATCTCCGCCACCGCGGTGAAGCAGTCCTGGAGCACCGAGGAGTGCGCCGACATCTCCGCGTACGGCATGTCCGCCATCTCCTTGACGTCGGCGCCCGCCGCGAAGACCCGCTCACCGCCGTAGAGGACCACCGCGTGCACGCCGGGGTCGGCGTCCACCTGCCGGGCGCAGTCCGCGATCTCCCGCTGGACCTGCGCGCTGAGCGCGTTCATCTTCGGCCGATCGAGCCTGATCGTCGCGACCCCGTCGGCGGACTCGACCCGTACGAACTCACCCATCGCTGTCCCTCCACTGGAAACGCCGTCGTCCCGCATGCCGTCCCACCATAGAGCCGGACCCGCCCGCCCCGGCTCCGGCGGGTGCCGTACGGCGGAAGCTCGCGGGCCTGCGGGCGCCGTACGTGAGCGGACCGGACCTGCGGGTGCCGTACGGCGGGAGCGCGGGCCGCGGGAGGCGTCAGCGGAGGGGTAACACCGTCTCGCCCATGCCGCCGGTGACGCCGGCGGGCCCCTCGGGGCCGGCCGCCGCCGCCCGGTAGACCCTCTCGTACCCCTCGGCCATCACCGCGACGTCGAAGCGGCGTCTGACCCGGGAGCGGCAGGCCCGCGGATCGAGCCCGCCGACCGCCTCGACCGCCTCGGCGAGTTCCTCCGGCCGGCTCCGGACGAACCCGGTGAGGCCGTCGGCGACCACCTCCGGCACCGCTCCCCGGCGGAGGGCGACCACCGGGGTGCCACAGGCCATGGCCTCGATCATCACCATTCCGAACGGCTCCTCCCAGAGGATCGGGAAGAGCAGGCAGCGGGCGCCCGCCAGCAGCTCGCGCTTGCGGACGGCGTCGGCCTCGCCGACGTACACCGCGTCGGGCCCCAGACGGGGGGCGACCTCCCGGTCGAAGTACTCCCGCTCCCCCGGCTCGGTGATCCGCCCGGCGAGCAGGATCCGCCGCCCGGCCGCGCGGGCCGCGTCGACGGCCAGATGCGCCCCCTTGTCCTCGTTGAACCGGCCCAGCCACAGCACCCAGTCCTCCTTACGCTCGCGGAAGGGGAACGAGCCCGTCTCGACGGCGTTGTGGACCACTCCCGCCCAGTTCAGGTCGGGGGCCAGCCGTCGCTGGGCGGCGGAGATGCCGACCATGGAGACCTCGCGGCCGAGCGCCCGGTAGTACTCGCCGAACTCGCCGTCCACCTCGTGGTGGCAGGTGACCACGGTCGGGGCGGTGCGCGCGGCGGCGGTCAGCGGCCCGGCCAGCGAGTGGTCATGGACGACGTCGGCGTCGATCCCCGCGAGCAGGTCGTGCGCCCGGGCCGCGTGCAGCACCTCGGGTAACGCCTGACCGATCCGCCCGGAGGGGGGCGAGGCGTAGGTGCGCAGGAAGCGCGCGGAGGTGCCCGGCCTGCCCGCCGCCACCAGCGTGACCTCGTGCCCGCGCCGGGAGAGACCGGCGATCAGCTCGGCCAGCATCGACTCGATCCCCCCGTAGCCGCGGGGCGGCACCTCGTACCAGGGCGGCGCGACCATCACGATGCGCAGCGCGCCGCGCCGTCCCGGGAGACCCGTTGCGGAAACCATCTCAACCTCGCCTACGGCCGACCGGCCTTCTGAAGGACATCCGGACCACTGATCGGGGAGAGATCGAAAGGGCGTCCGCCCGGAGGGGTCAGTGGATCTCCTCCAGGACGGCGGTCAGCGGCGGCCGCGGCGCGCCGACCACGGTGACGTGCTCCGGGAGCCCGGTGACCGCGACCTCGCCGCCGTCGACGTCGACCGTGACCCTGGCGCCCGCGAGCTGGAGGCCGGCGATCTTCATGCTGGTCAGCCCGACGGGGGACATCCACACCTTGTTCTGCGGCACGCACGGGTCGAGGCGGAGCAGGCTGCGCATCAGCTGAATGGGGGCCGCCGAGGCCCAGGCCTGCGGGGCGCAGGAGGTGGGGAACGGCACCGGTTCGGGGAACTCGTCCCGGCCGAACCCGCAGAACAGCTCCGGCAGCCGCCAGTTGAAGGCCTTGGCCGCGTCCAGCAGGCCGAACGCGACCTGCCTGGCCTCCTCCTCGAAGCCGTAGCGCATCAGGCCCGCGGTGACCAGCGCGCTGTCGTGCGGCCAGACCGAGCCGTTGTGGTAGCTCATCGGGTTGTAGGCGCCCATGCTGGAGGCCAGGGTCCGGATGCCGAACCCGGTGAACATCTCCGGCGAGAGCAGGTGCTCTGCGACGGAGGCGGCCCGCTCCTCGTTCACGATGCCGGTCCACAGGCAGTGCCCCATGTTGGAGCCGAGTCCGTCGATGGGTCGGCCCGCCCGGTCCAGGCCCATGGCGTAGTAACCCCGGTCCGGCAGCCAGAACATCTCGTCGAACGCGTCCCGCAGCCGCATCGCGCGCTCGATCCACTGCTCCTGGAGCACCGGGTCGCCCGCCTCCCGGGCGAAGTGCGACCGCGCGATGTAGGCGGCGTAGACGTACCCCTGGACCTCGGCCAGGGCGATGGGCGGGCGGGCCAGCGTGCCGTCGGCGAAGTTGACGCCGTCCACGGAGTCCTTCCAGCCCTGGTTGAGCAGGCCGTGGTCGGTCTTGCGCCGGTAGTACAGGAACGGGTCGGCCGACCTGGTGATCCAGTCGAGGGCCGCGTCGGCGTGCGGCAGCAGTTCCTCGACCGCCTCCTCGTACAGGCCCCACCGGCGCAGCTCGCCCAGGAGCATCACGAACAGCGGGGTGGAGTCGACCGAGCCGAAGTAGACGTGCCCGTCGTGGGCCGAGACGCCGTCCTGCACCCCGAAGCGCAACTCGTGCATGATCTTGCCCGGTTCCTCCTCCGAGAGCGGCTCCTCCGCCCGGCCCTGCACCCGGGCCAGCCGGCGCAGCGTGCCCAGGGCCAGGGACTGGTCCATCGGGAGCGCCATCCACGAGGTCAGCAGCGAGTCGCGGCCGAACAGCGTCATGAACCACGGGGCGCCCGCGGCGACCGACGGCGGCTCCCCGGGCTTGTCCTCCTCGAAGAGCCGGAGCGAGCCGAGGTCCTCCTTCGACTTGGCCAGGACCTGTGCGACGGTCCGGTTGGAGGTCGTGACGACCGGCGCGAGCCGTTCCCAGTCGGCGCGCCGCCGGGCCGGCTCGGCGTGCTCCACCGGATGGTGGGCGGAGAACCAGGCGGGCGTCTCCTCCCCGTCCACGATCGGGTTGACCTGCAGGGCGACGGTCCAGTCGCCGCGTGCGGGGACCACCACCCGGAACGAGAGCAGGCCCATCGTGGCGACCGGCATGGGGTTGCTCATGATCCTGGCTCCGCGCCCCCGGGTGGCGGAGGCGACCAGCAGGCCCGAGATGTCGGACGTCATCTCCACGTCCGCCACGTGCATGACCCGCCCGCCCTTCACCTCGAACAGGTCGGCCAGGTCGGAGCCGATGTGCAGGGCGATCGTGCACCCGGCCGCCTCGTCGGACATGTTGCGCAGGGTCAGGTCCTCGCGCAGGCCCCCGCCGACGTAGCGGTCCCTGATCACCAGCATGGTGCTCTCCGCCTGGCCCGGCCGGGGCCCGGTGCGGCCGAGGAAGATCGCGTGATACGGCTCGGGGTTGATCGTCCGGAGCGACTCGATCGGCGCCTCGTCCACCTTCAGCTCCAGGCGCGACACCAGGCGGGTGTCGGCGTGGTACAGCCCTTGGGCGCCGCCCGGGGTGATGTCGCCGTTGCAGGTGGACACGCAGAAGGAGCCGCCCTCGACCAGGGTCACCGTGGTGCCGCCCAGCGCCCCCGGCTGGCCCTCGAACGTCCATGCGTTCACTGTTGTCTCCGCGATGTGGAAGGTTCCCGGCTCCTGAGCCATTCCCCCTTCATCCCGAAAGGAACAACGAAAGCGCACTTCAGGGCGTTACGCCCGGGACGGCACGGCCCTTCAGACGCCCCCGGCCCCCTCCGCCTTGGCCCTCTCCGCCCCGGATCCCTCCGCCCCGGCCGCCGGGAGGTCGCTCCGGACGTGGCTCCCCGCTCGGGCCGTCGGGCGGTAACCCCGGACGTAGTCGACGGTGAACCGCTTGGGGTACGGATGCTCCGGCGCCGGCGGGGTGTCCCGCTCCGGCGCCTCCGGGAACTCGTAGATGTTGAGCATGAGCTGCATCGGGTAGCGCGGCGACTGCCGCACGGTCCTGACGTGCCGGCCGTCGACGAGGAAGGAGACCCGCTCGGGGGTCCACTCGGCGGCGTAGACGTGGAACTCCCGCGCGTCGATGGGCAGGGTCTCCACCGTGAAGTCGTCGGTGATCGCCGGATCGCCGAAGGGGTGCAGGCCCATCCCGACCCTCACGGTGTCCGGCCCGACGTCGCGGCCGAAGATCTCGCAGACGCAGATCTCCGCCGACCGCTCGGGCTCGTCCTCGTAGCCGATCATCCAGAGCGCCACCATGGAGCGCGGATCGTCGATCGCCCTGGCCCGCAGCTCGATCAGGCCGTACTGCGGGGTGTAGAGCCGGACGGCGCGCTGCTCCTCGCGGACCGCCATGCCGGAGCCGCGCCCGTGCTGCCCGACCGTGCTCCCGAGCGGCCCGGCGAAGACGCCGGTCTGCAGGGACGAGACGCGCAGCCCCCCTTCCCGTTCGGGGTACCAGGGCGGCTGGTCCTCCTCGATCAGCAGGTCCAGACGGCCCCCGCCGACCTCGTACCGGGCCGCGGAGGCGGCGCGGCCGTTCCACTGCGGCAGGTAGTACGGCACCCAGCGGCCCTCGTCCAGCCGGTCCCCCTCGAAGAGGTCCTCGAACTCCAGCACGTAGCCGGCCTTCGTCACCGGATCGGGCCCGCCCGGCCCCTCCCCCGCCTCGGTCACACCGTGCCCGCCCTCACCCGTTCCCGCCACAGGCCGTCCGCCTTCCCCCCGACCGGCCGGTCCGTCGACCAGCGCCGGTCCTCTTCTCCATCCCAGGACGCCCGCCGCCGCCAGGGCGGGCGAGACGATCATGACATCGGTCCACGGGGAGTCGGTCACCCCGCCCCCGGTCACCGCCAGGACGGCGGCCTCCAGCGCGACCGCGGCGGCCAGGACCACCGCCGCGCAGACCGCCCGCGCCCGCGCCGGCCGCGCCGCCAGCAGGGGGGCCGCGAGCGCCATCACCGCCGCGGCGGGCACGGCCACGACGAGCCCGGCGACCAGCCCGATCAGGGCGCCGATCACCCCCACCTGGACCGAGGCGGGGATCAGCAGGAGGATGCGCTCCGCCCGGTCGCCGACGCCCTCGGCGCCCTCACCTCCGGTGAGGACGGCCACGACGATGACGAGCACCGCCGAGACCGCTCCCGCCGCGGCGCCGCCGAGGAGGCCCGTGGCGAGCGTCCTGCCGGCGACCGCCATCCTTTGAACGCGTTCAACGGCCATACCCCCAGTCTCCACGACGATCGCGCGTCCGCCCAGGGGCGGGCGGCCCCGGATCCGGGACGCCCCGGGATCCGCTTGGCGCCGCCGTTCCCGGATACCGGCACCGGTCTCCGGCGGGCCCTGAAGAGGTCCTTCTACCTGCTCGACAGGGGATTGACCCATTCGAGCTTCGGGAAGCGGGCGAAGTCGGAGTCGAACGAGCAGACGCCGACGCCGTGCTCGATGGCGAGCGCGGCGAGATGCGCGTCCGTGACCAGGTTCCCCCGCAGGTCCCCCTCGACCAGCAGATCCCGCAGCACCTCGGCGTGCCGCGCCGTGGGACCGGGGATCCACACGGCCTCCGCGTCCAGCCAGTCCTGAACGAAGCCCCACGCCTCCTCCACGCCGAGAGGATCAGCCGAGGCCCGGGGGTGGGTCGAGATCCTCACGAACGCGCACAGGGAGTTCCAGGGGAGGCCCACCCGCGACGACCCGTTGAGTGCCCGCTCCAGCCAGCTCTTCGACGCCTCGTGGAACGAACTGCCGCTGTCGACGGCGTAGAGGAGAACGTTCGCATCGACGATCATCAGTCGTGTTCCAGATCATCGAGCAGGTCCAGCGCCTCCGCCACGTTGGAGACGTCGACACGCATCCGCAGCGCCCGGGTGCGCTGCTGGAACACCCGCCGCTGAGGCCGGGCCCGCATCCCCGCCCTGACCAGCTCGTTGAGCGCTTCACTCAGCCCTATGTGCCTTTCGCGCCGCAGTTGCTCGACGGCGGCGACGACATCTTCTTCGAGACGCACCGTGGTCCTCACTTTTCAAGTGTCGCATCAGAGATGCGAGCCCTCAAGCATCATGATGCGCGTAAGCCTACATCGGTGAATTACCAACCGTTCGCACATCGTCACAGAATGCTCTGGTGGTATCGCCTCGGGCGCAGGCTTGTAGAGGCACCGGACGAGGGACGGCACCGCGTTCCCTCCCGGCTTGGCGCCGCGGTTTCCGGGTAACGGCGGATCATGACCGACCTGCTGCCCGAGGCGTTCCTCCGCGAGGCCGTCGACCTGCTCGTCCGCCTCGTCGAGGCCGCAGGCGCGATCGTCATCTTCGTCGGTGCGGCGGTGGCCTTCGTGCGCTTCCTGGTGGTCACCGTACGGCGCCGCGGCCACGACGACTTCGTCGCCGTCCGCCTGTTCCTGGGACGGTTCCTCGCGCTGGGCCTGGAGTTCCAGCTGGCCGGGGACGTGCTGCGCACGGCCATCGCGCCGAGCTTCCCCCAGATCGGGCAGCTCGCGGCGATCGCCGCCATCCGGACCGCGCTGAACTTCTTCCTCAACCGGGAGATCGAACGGGAGGGCCGCACGGTCCGGGACTCCCGCCCCGACCGGCCTGCCGGACCCGAGGGCGATTCCGGACGGGTGCCGCCGAAGGCCTGACGAGAGCGGCGCCGGCCGGGAGAGGGGTGCCCTCCCGGCCGGCCGGTGGTGTCAGCGCAGGGTGCCGTTGGTCATGCCCTCGGGCTCCTGCGGGACGGCGACCAGGCCCAGTTCGGCGGGGGCCGCCATCAGCGGGTGGGACGGGACGACCCGGACGGTGTAGCCGAAGGCCCCGGTGCGCTGCAGCGGGATCGCACCGTTGAACACGGCCCTGCCGTCGTCGCCCCGGGAGTCGGCGTTCAGCGACGCGTACTCGGGGTCCACCAGCTCGTCGTGGAGCCCCACCCGGCCGTAGGCGACCTGGACCTCGATGTCACCGGGATCGAGCTCGCCCAGGGCGATCGTGGCCCGCAGCTCCAGGGAGGCGCCGACCTCGGGGGTGTCGCCCAGGCCGGACGCCTCGACGTGCTCGACCCGCACGCCGGGCCAGGCCCGGCCGACCCGCAGTTTCCAGGAGGCGAAGTCCTTGGCCTGGTCGTGCCCGCCGGCCGACAGGGCGCGCGCGGCCTGGGCCGCCGGGGTGTAGAGGTCGACGACGTAGTCGCGGAGCATGCGGCCGGCCAGGACCTTCGGGCCGAGGGAGGTCAGCGTGTGGCGGACCATCTCCAGCCAGCGGCGGGGCAGCCCGTCGACGGGGCGGTCGTAGAACCGGTCGGCCACCTCGTGCTCGATCAGGTCGTACAGCGCGCCGGCCTCCAGCTCGTCGCGGCGGTCGGGGTCGGTGACGCCGTCGGCGGTGGGGATGGCCCAGCCGTTCGTCCCGTCGTACCACTCGTCCCACCAGCCGTCGCGGATCGACAGGTTGAGCCCGCCGTTCAGCGCCGCCTTCATCCCGCTGGTCCCGCAGGCCTCCAGGGGGCGCAGCGGGTTGTTCATCCACACGTCGCAGCCCTGGACCAGGAGCTGGCCGAGGGCCATGTCGTAGTCGGGCAGGAAGACGATGCGGTGGCGGACGTCCTCGGAGTCGGCGAACTTCACGATCTGCTGGATGAGCTTCTTGCCGCCCTCGTCGGCCGGGTGGGCCTTGCCCGCGATCACGATCTGGATCGGCCGCTCGGGGTGGAGCAGCAGCTCGCGCAGGCGCGCCGGGTCGGAGAGCATCAGCGTGAGCCGCTTGTAGGAGGGCACGCGGCGGGCGAAGCCGATCGTCAGCACCTCGGGGTCGAGGGCCTCGTCGATCCAGCCGAGCTCGGCCGGGGAGGCGCCGCGGTCGAGCCAGGAGCGGCGGAGCCGGACGCGGGCCGCCTCGACCAGGCGCTCGCGCATCCGTCCCCGGATGCTCCAGACGTCCTCATCGGAGATCTTGTTCACGCCCTCCCAGCCCTGGGCGCGGTCCACCAGCGAGGGCAGCTCCCGCCCGGCCAGTTCCATGATCTCCCGGCCGACCCAGGTCGGCGCGTGCACGCCGTTGGTGATCGACCCGATCGGCACCTCGTCGACGTCGAAGCCCGGCCACAGCCCCTGGAACATCCCCCGGCTGACCTCGCCGTGCAGCTGCGAGACGCCGTTGACCCGCTGGGCCAGGCGCATGCCCATCGCCGCCATGTTGAACTTGCCGGGCTCCTCCTCGGCGCCGAGCGCGAGGATGCGGTCCACCGGGACGGTGGGCCAGGCGTTGTCGCCGCCGAACTGCCGGCCGATCAGGTCGGTCGGGAAGCGGTCGATGCCCGCAGGCACGGGGGTGTGCGTGGTGAAGACGGTTCCGGCCCGGACCGCCTCCAGGGCCTCGTCGAAGGAGAGCCGGGCCTCGGTGAGCTCACGGATGCGCTCCAGGCCGAGGAAGCCGGCGTGGCCCTCGTTGGTGTGGAAGACCTCCGGCTCGGGGTGCCCGCCGATCCGGCAGTAGGCGCGGATGGCGCGGACCCCGCCGATGCCGAGCAGCAGCTCCTGCTTCAGGCGGTGGTCGGTGCCCCCGCCGTACAGGCGGTCGGTCACGTCGCGCTCGGCGTTGTCGTTCTCGGCCACGTCGGAGTCGAGCAGCAGCAGCGGGACCCGGCCCACCTGGGCCACCCAGACCTGGGCGTGGAGCGTGCGGTGCTCGGGCAGGCCGATCCGGATCCGGACCGGGGAGCCGTCGGCCTCCTTGAGGAGGGTCAGCGGCAGCCCGCCCGGGTCGAGCGACGGGTAGTGCTCCAGCTGCCAGCCCTCGGGCGAGAGGGACTGGGTGAAGTAGCCGTGCCGGTACAGCAGGCCGACCGCGAGGATCGGCACCCCGAGGTCGCTGGCCGCCTTCAGGTGGTCTCCGGCCAGGATGCCCAGGCCGCCGGAGTACTGCGGCAGGGCGGCGGCGATGCCGTACTCGGGGGAGAAATAGGCGATGGCCCGGGCGGCGTCCGGTAGCGACTGGTACCACCGCGGGGCGGTCATGTACTCGCGGAGGTCGTCGGCCGCGTCGGCGAGCCGCCGCAGGAAGCGGCGGTCGGCGGCCAGCTCGCGCAGGCGCTCGGGCTCGACTGCGCCCAGCAGCGCCACGGGGTCGTGGCCCACCCGTTCCCAGGTGTCCGGATCCACCTCGGCGAACAGGTCGAGTGTCTCGGGATGCCAGGACCAGCGGAGGTTGTGCACGAGCTCGCCGAGGGCGGCCAGCTCCGGAGGCAGGACGGTGCGGACGGTGAACCTGCGGATAGCTCTCACGCTGTCAGACCCTAGTTACTCAACGCCACAGGGGCGACCAAATTGCTCACGCGTGTCCCCCTCACCGCAATCACCGGGCTCCAAACGCGTCCCGGTCGGTTGATGGCCCGGCCGCGGGGAGAACGATGGCCCGGCGACCGGCGGAATGATGGCCCGGCGACGGGAAGGAGAAATCCTCATGAAGGAACCTCTCCGGATCTTCGCTCCGTCAGGTATGAAGAGCCACTATCGGGGCAACCCACATATGAGCCAGCGGCTCCGTCTCCGGGATCCGGCCGTCCACGCGGGAGGCGGTGCCTCGTCCTGCCCCGCGGCCGGTCAGGGGATGCTTGAGAAGCGAAGGGTCTTTCTTGGCCGGACCATCCCGGCGGCACCGGGCGTGCCGCCGCTACCGTGAGACGCGATGATCGGACGAATCCCTATTCAGGACATCCGCCCCGTGGTCGACTGCGGGCGCTATCCCGCCAAGGCCGCCGCGGGCGAGACCTTCGAGATCTCCGCCGTCGTGTTCCGGGAGGGACACGACGCGGTCGCCGCCGGAGTCGTGCTGACCGGCCCGGACGGCACCCGCGGACCGCTGCTGCGCATGCGCGAGCTGGCGCCGGGGACCGACCGCTGGGGCGTGGACGTGACGCTGCCCGACGAGGGCACGTGGTACTTCCGCGTCGAGGCGTGGAGCGACCCCATCGCCACCTGGCTGCACGACGCGGGCATCAAGATCCCGCGCGGCATGGACGCCGACCTGATGTGCGAGGAGGGTGCCCGGCTCTTCGAGCGCGCGGCCCGGGCCGTACGGCCCGCGGACTGCTCCGGGCGCGGCCTGCCCCCGGAGGACGCCGAAGGCGACGGAGCCGAGGGCGCCCGGGGCGGCACCGCCGGGAACGGCGCGGCGCACGGCAACGGCAACGGCAACGGCAACGGCAACGGCAACGGCAACGGCAGGAACGGTCACGCGGCCTGCGGGCACCGGGCGGCGCTCTCGGCGATCGCCGCCGCGCTGCGCGACGAGAGCCGCGACCCCCGGGCCCGGTTCGCGGCGGTCCAGCTCCCGGAGACGGCCGCGATGCTGCGCGCGCACCCGCTGCGGGACCTGGTGACGCGGTCGGCCAGGCACACGGTCCTGGTCCACCGGCGCAGGGCGCTGTTCGGCTCCTGGTACGAGTTCTTCCCGCGCTCCGAGGGCGCGGTCGTCGAGCCGGGGTCCGCGCCCAAGTCGGGCACCTTCCAGACCGCGGCCGAGCGGCTCCCCGCGGTCGCGCAGATGGGCTTCGACGTCGTCTACCTGCCGCCGATCCACCCGATCGGGCACGCCTTCCGCAAGGGGCGCAACAACACGCTGACCCCCGAGGAGCACGACCCCGGCTCGCCGTGGGCGATCGGCTCCGAGGCGGGCGGGCACGACGCGATCCACCCCGACCTCGGCACCTTCGACGACTTCGACGCGTTCGTCGCCAGGGCCCGGCAGCTCGGCATGGAGATCGCCCTCGACCTGGCGCTGCAGTGCTCGCCCGACCACCCCTGGGTCAAGGAGCACCCGGAGTGGTTCAACGTGCGCGCCGACGGCTCGATCGCCTACGCCGAGAACCCGCCGAAGAAGTACCAGGACATCTACCCCGTCAACTTCGACAAGGACCCCGAGGGGATCTACGCCGAGGTCAAGCGGGTGGTCCGGCTCTGGATGGACCACGGCGTGCGGATCTTCCGGGTGGACAACCCGCACACCAAGCCGGTCGCCTTCTGGGAGCGGCTGCTGGCCGACATCCACACCACCGACCCCGACGTGCTCTTCCTGGCCGAGGCGTTCACCCGCCCGCCGATGATGCGGGCCCTGGCCAAGGTCGGCTACCACCAGTCGTACACGTACTTCACCTGGCGCAACTCCCGCCAGGAGATCGAGGATTATCTGAACGAACTGTCCTACGAGACGTCGCATTTCATGCGGCCGAACCTCTTCGTCAACACCCCGGACATCCTCCACGAATACCTCCAGCACGGCGGGATCCCCGCGTTCAAGATCAGGGCCGTCATCGCGGCCCTGGGCGCGCCGACCTGGGGGGTCTACTCCGGCTACGAGCTGGGAGAGAACGTCCCGGTCCGACCGGGCAGCGAAGAATACCTGGATAGCGAGAAATACCAGTACAGACCTCGCGACTGGGCCAAAGCAGAGCAAGAGGGTCGGAGTCTGGCACCTTTCATCACGCGTCTGAATTTGTTGCGAAGAGCGCACCCCGCCCTTCAGGAATTGCGTAATCTACGGTTCCACAGCGTCGACCACCCGGACCTGATCTGCTTGTCCAAGCGGCTCCCGGGGGCCCGCGACACGGCCACACGACGGCACGGCGCGGGTGACGTCGTCCTGGCCGTCGTCAACCTGGATCCCCACCACACCCATGAGGCGACGGTGTCCCTGGACATGCCCGCCCTCGGTCTCGACTGGCAGGACGAGTTCGTCGTCGACGACGAGCTGTCCGGCGAGTCGTACCGCTGGCGGCAGTCGAACTACGTGCGCCTTGATCCCCACATCCAACCAGCGCACGTCTTCACCCTGCGCACGGCGGCGAACCCAAGGTAAGCCGGCCGGGTGCGCGATCCGGCAGAACAGCGGGGAGCCATGAGCCATTTGTCCGAACCCATTCCGAACACCTTCGACGAGGAGGAGCCGCGCGACCCCTACTGGTTCAAGCGCGCGGTCTTCTACGAGGTCCTGATCCGGGGATTCGCCGACTCCAACGGCGACGGCACCGGGGACATCCGCGGCCTCATCCAGAAGCTGGACTACCTCCAGTGGCTGGGCGTCGACTGCCTGTGGCTGCTGCCCCTGTACGAGTCGCCGCTCCGCGACGGCGGCTACGACATCGCCGACTTCATGAAGATCCTCCCCGACTTCGGCGACCTCGGGGACTTCGTGAAGCTGGTGGACGAGGCGCACAAGCGCGGCATGCGCGTCATCGCCGACCTGGTGATGAACCACACCAGCGACGCCCACCCCTGGTTCCAGGCCTCCCGGCACGACCCCGAGGGCCCGTTCGGCGACTTCTACGTCTGGTCCGACACCGACGAGCTCTACAAGGACGCCCGGATCATCTTCGTCGACACCGAGTCGTCCAACTGGACCTACGACCCGGTGCGGCAGCAGTACTACTGGCACCGCTTCTTCTCCCACCAGCCGGACCTCAACTACGAGAACCCGGACGTGCAGGACGCGATGCTGGAGGTGCTGCGCTTCTGGCTGGACCTGGGCATCGACGGGTTCCGGATGGACGCCATCCCCTACCTGTTCGAGGCCGACGGGACCAACTGCGAGAACCTCCCCCGGACCCACGAGTACCTCAAGCGGGTCCGGGCGGAGGTCGACCGGCTCTACCCCGACCGGGTGCTGCTGGCCGAGGCCAACCAGTGGCCGGCCGACGTGGTCGAGTACTTCGGCGACCCGGCCACCGGCGGCGACGAGTGCCACATGGCCTTCCACTTCCCGCTGATGCCGCGCATCTTCATGGCCGTGCGCCGCGAGTCCCGCTACCCGATCTCGGAGATCCTGGCCCAGACGCCGAAGATCCCCGAGAACTGCCAGTGGGGCATCTTCCTGCGCAACCACGACGAGCTCACGCTCGAGATGGTGACCGACGACGAGCGCGACTACATGTACTCGGAGTACGCCAAGGACCCGCGCATGCGCGCCAACGTCGGCATCCGGCGGCGGCTGGCGCCGCTGTTGGAGAACGACCGCAACCAGATCGAGCTCTTCACCGCGCTGCTGCTCTCCCTGCCCGGCTCGCCCGTGCTCTACTACGGTGACGAGATCGGCATGGGCGACAACATCTGGCTGGGCGACCGCGACGGCGTCCGGACCCCGATGCAGTGGAGTCCCGACCGCAACGCGGGGTTCTCCGACTGCGACCCGGGACGGCTGTACCTGCCGGTGATCATGGACCCGATCTACGGCTACCAGGCGATCAACGTCGAGGCCCAGCAGAAGAGCAGCGGCTCGCTGCTGCACTGGACCAAGCGCATGATCGAGATCCGCAAGCGCCACCCGGTCTTCGGCCTGGGCGCGTTCACCGAGCTGAACGCCTCCAACCCCAGCGTCCTGGCCTACGTGCGCGAGCTGGGCGACGACCGGATGCTCTGCGTCAACAACCTCTCCAGGTTCCCGCAGCCGGTCGAGCTGGACCTGCGCCGGTTCGAGGGCTCGGTCCCGGTGGAGACCATGGGCGGCGTCCCGTTCCCACCAATTGGCGAACTTCCGTATCTTCTGACGCTTCCTGGGCATGGGTTCTACTGGTTCACCCTGCCACCCGCGACCCAGGAGGCGTAGACCGTGTTGACGGAGCTCCTTGCCGGTTGGATAGCGCATCAGCGATGGTTCGCCGGTAAGGGGCGCCCCATCGACGAGCTGACGGTCGACTCCGACCTCGAACTCGTCCCGGGACTCCGTCACCTGATCGTCTCCGTGCGCCAGGGGGACGAGCGCGACCGCTACCAGCTCCTGCTGGGCGCCCGCGACGACGTCCCCGACCGGCTCGCCCACGTGCTGATCGGCCACGACGACGGCCGGGGCCTCTACGACGCGGCCCACGACGCCGACCTCACCGGCACCCTGCTGGAGGCCATGGCCGCCGGGCGCGACCTCGGCCCGCTGCGCTTCCGCCACCTGGAGGGCACCGAGCTCGACACCTCGCAGCGCAGCCTGGTGCTCGGCGCCGAGCAGTCCAACACCTCCCTGGTGTACGGCGACGCCTACATCTGCAAGCTGTTCCGCCGGCTGATCCCGGGCGTCAACCCGGAGCTGGAGATCGTCAACGCGCTCGCCCTGCGCAAGGCGGCCCACATCGCGCAGCCGTACGGCTGGATCGAGACCGACCTCGACGGCGAGCCGACCACGCTCGCGATGACCCAGGAGTTCCTGCCCAACGCCAACGACGGCTGGGCGCTGGCGCTGGCGAGCGTCCGCGACCTGTACGGCTCCCCGGAGCAGTCGGCCTCGGACGCGGGCGGCGACTTCAGCGCCGAGTCCTTCCGGCTCGGCACCGCCACCGCCGAGGTCCACCAGGAGCTGGCCGCCGCCTTCCCGACCGGTGTGATGGAGGCGGCCGAGGTCAAGCACCTGATGGAGGACCAGCACCGCCGCCTGCTCCGCGCCGTCGAGGAGGTGCCTCGGCTGGCCGAGTACGCCCCGGTCGCCGAGGAGGCCTACCAGCGGGTCATGGACGTGGCGCACGCCGTCCCCGTCCAGCGGGTGCACGGCGACTACCACCTGGGCCAGGTGATGCGCACCCCGACGGACTGGATCGTCCTCGACTTCGAGGGCGAGCCCGGCCAGCCGCTGGCCGAGCGCCGGGCGCTGTCCTCCCCGCTGCGCGACGTGGCCGGGATGCTCCGCTCCTTCGACTACGCCGCGCGGCACCTGCTGGCCGACCACCCGGAGGCCGCCGACCTGCTCCCGCAGGCCGCCGAGTGGGCCGAGCTCAACCGCTCGTCGTTCCTGGCCGGCTACTCGGCGGGCGGCGGGCGCCTGCTGGGGGAGGACGCTGTGCTGCTGCGCGCGCTGGAGCTGTCCAAGGCGGTCTACGAGGTCGTCTACGAGGCGCGCAACCGCCCCTCCTGGCTGCCGGTGCCCCTGGCCGCGTTCGGCTCCTGAGCCAACGGTTCCCCATTCCCCCTGACCGGCCGCCGCGGATTCACTACTCTTCGCATACGAAAACACGCGGAGAGTAGGTATTAGATGAGACGGGCACGGATCATGATGGCGTTCGCCGTCGCCGGGGCGACGGCCGTCGTGGGGGTGCTGTCCCTGGTGCCGGGGGAGCAGGGATCGCAGGCGGCCCAGTCCGTCGCCCGCCCGCCCTCGCCCGGAGACCCGCTGACCGGTGACGAGATCACCCGGGCGGGCCAGATCGCCTCGGCGACCTGGCGCAGCCACATGACGACCGGGCGGGCCGAGCTGCTCTACGTCGAGCGCGACGACGACAAGGAGGCCGGGGACCGGCGCCGGGCCGACGCCTACATCTACGACTACCGCACCGACCGGCTCGTCGTGCGGACCGTGGACCTGGCCAAGGGCGAGGTCGTGGAGGAGCGGACCGGCCGCGGCGTGCACCCGCCGCCGTCCCGCGGCGAGGAGACCGCGGCGGCCGAGCTGCTGCTGGCCGATCCGGAGTACGGCGAGCGGGTGCGCGCGGCGCACCTCAAGGCGGGCGGCAGGCCGCTGGTCTCCGCCGCCGACCTGGGACTGCGGGCGCTGACCTTCACCCCGCGCCCCGGGGACAAGGTCGCCGGGGCCTGCGAGACCCACCGGTGCGTCCGGCTGTTCGTCCGGCTGCCCGACGGCAGCTGGCTGGACACCAGCCGGATCGTCGTCGACCTGTCCGCCAAGAAGATCCTCACCCTGGAGTGGTGACCGTGTTCCTCCGCCTGACCCTCTCCTGCGCCCTGCTCGTCACCGGGCTCACCGGCGCCGCCGGGGCCACCGCGAACGCGGGCGCCGCCGGGGCCACAGACCCCGCCCGGAACGCGCAGGCCGCGCCGGGCTCCCAGCCGTCGTGCAGCTCGCCGTACCGGATCGACAAGACGCTGCCGAACGGCGCGCGCTGGCGGCTCTGCTGGGAGATGCGCACCATCGAGGGCCTGACCCTCACCGACGTCACCTACACCCCCAAGGGCGGCGAGACGATCGGCGTGCTGCGCAGCACCGCGCTGGCGCAGATCCACGTCCCCTACGACAGCGGCGAGCCGCGCTTCCACGACATCGGGACCATCGGCGACGACGCCATCGCGCTGAAGTCAGCCGACTGCCCCGGCGGCGAGCGCCGCAACCAGTTCGTCTGCGTCACCACCCGGGCACGCGGTCACGGCTACCTGAAGTCGGACGGCGAAGGGGTGAGCAAGTCCGCGCAGGGGACCGACCTGGTGGTGTTCTCCGCCTTCCAGCTGGGCTGGTACACCTACCTGGTCGAATGGGCCTTCGGCGACGACGGGGCGATCACCCCGCGCATCGGGGCGACCGGCTCGCTCTCCGGCTTCACCACCACGCCCGCGCACGGCTGGCCGGTCGGGGTGGGCTCGACGAAGTTCGAGGAGAGCCACAACCACAACGTCTTCTGGCGGCTCGACTTCGACATCGACGGCTCGCGCGGCGACGTCGTCGAGCAGTACGACTTCACCGGGTCCGGCACGTCGAAGCGGAAGCTCTCCAGGACCGTCTTCGACGAGGAGACCAAGGCCGTCAACGGCCGGATGCGGTGGTGGCGGGTGGTCGACTCGGGCGTGCGCAACGCCGACCGGCACCCGGTCTCCTGGGAGATCAACAACCTCGCCAGCGCGGAGTACCGGGGACCCGCCGACGAGGCCTTCACCCGCGCCGACCTCTACGTGACCGACTACCGGGCGTGCGAGCGCCTGGCGAGCACCAACCCCACGCCCGGCTGCGGCAAGAGCGTCGACCGCTACGTCGACGACGAGGAGCGGCTCACCGACCCCGTCGTCTGGGTCAACGTGGGCTTCCACCACGTCGCCCGGGACGAGGACGCCGACCCCATGCCCACCCACTGGCAGGGCTTCCGGATCACCCCGCGCGACGTGACCGCGAAGAACCCGTACTGAGCCGCACCGAGCCCGGTGCGGGTCCGGTGCGGGTCCGGAACGAGCCGTCCCGGGCCCGGTACGGCCCCGGACCGGCCCGGTCCGGCCCGCGCCGCCTCCCCCGCTCCCGGGGAGGCGGCGGGCACGAGAAGATCTTTCCTGGTATGCCCCCCACGGAGTGGGTTGAACGCCGACAGGCGGGCAGGGTTAGGGAATATCGACCAACGGGAGTTGATCCATGAACGCGGACCTGGACCTGAACCGGCTGGCAGGCGGAGCGCACCACGACCCGCACTCGATCCTCGGCGCGCATCCGGGGCCGGGCGGCGTCACGATCAGGGCGCTGCGGCCGTTGGCGGAGAAGGTCCAGGTGCTCGTCGACGGCGACGTCCACGACATGGAGCACCTCGACTTCGGCGTGTTCGAGGTGACGGTCCCGGGGCTGGACAAGGTCCCCGACTACCGGCTCCGGGTGTCCTACGCGGGGGCCGAGCCGTACGAGGCGGCCGACCCCTACCGGTTCTGGCCCACGCTGGGCGAGGTGGACCTGCACCTGATCGGCGAGGGGCGGCACGAGCGGCTCTGGGAGGTGCTCGGCGCGCGGCTCATGCGGCACCAGGACGTGGACGGCACGGCCTTCGCCGTCTGGGCGCCGAACGCGCGCGGGGTCCGGGTGATCGGCGACTTCAACCACTGGAACGGCTCCGGCCACCCCATGCGCTCCCTGGGCGGCTCCGGGGTGTGGGAGCTGTTCGTCCCCGGCGTCGGCGAGGGCGCCCGCTACAAGTTCGCGGTCCTGGGCGCCGACAGCGTCTGGCGGGAGAAGGCCGACCCGATGGCCCGCCGTACCGAGGTGCCGCCCGCGACCGCGTCGGTGGTCGACCGGTCGGAGTACGGCTGGCAGGACGACGAGTGGATGCGGGCGCGCCCGGACCGCCGGGCGCTGGAGGAGCCGATGAGCGTCTACGAGGTGCACCTGGCCTCGTGGCGGCCCGGCCTGTCCTACCTGCAGCTCGCCGACGAGCTGGTCGACTACGTCCGGGACATGGGGTTCACGCACGTGGAGCTCCTGCCGGTGGCCGAGCACCCGTTCGGCGGCTCCTGGGGCTACCAGGTGACCTCGTACTACGCGCCGACCTCCCGGTTCGGCTCGCCCGACGAGTTCCGGCACCTGGTCGACCGGCTGCACCGGGCCGGGATCGGCGTGATCCTCGACTGGGTGCCGGCGCACTTCCCCAAGGACGCCTGGGCGCTGGCCCGCTTCGACGGCACGCCCCTGTACGAGCACTCCGATCCGGCGCGCGGCGAGCACCCCGAGTGGGGGACCTACATCTTCGACTTCGGGCGCAAGGAGGTGCGCAACTTCCTGGTCGCCAACGCGCTGTACTGGCTGAAGGAGTTCCACATCGACGGCCTGCGGGTGGACGCGGTCGCCTCGATGCTCTACCTCGACTACTCGCGGCGCGAGGGCGAGTGGACCCCCAACCAGTACGGCGGGCGCGAGAACCTGGACGCGGTGGAGTTCCTCAAGGAGATGAACGCGGTCTGCTACCGCGAGGCCCCGGGGATCGTCACGATCGCCGAGGAGTCGACCGCCTGGCCGGGCGTCTCCCGCCCCGCCTACCTCGGCGGCCTGGGCTTCGGGTTCAAGTGGAACATGGGCTGGATGCACGACACGCTGGCCTACCTGGCGCACGAGCCGGTCTTCCGGCAGTACCACCACCACCAGATGACGTTCTCCCTGATGTACGCCTACTCGGAGAACTTCGTGCTGCCGCTCTCGCACGACGAGGTGGTGCACGGCAAGGGCTCGCTGCTGGGCAAGATGCCCGGTGACGAGTGGCAGCGCTTCGCCAACCTGCGCGCGCTGCTGGCGTTCATGTGGGCCCACCCCGGAAAGCAGCTGCTGTTCATGGGCGGCGAGTTCGGTCAGGGGGCCGAGTGGTCGGAGGAGCGCGGGCTCGACTGGTGGATGCTGCAGTTCGACGGGCACAAGGGCGTCCAGCAGCTGGTGCGCGACCTCAACCGGGTCTACCGGGAGACCCCGGCCATGTGGCGGCTGGACACCTCGCCCGAGGGGTTCCGCTGGATCGACGCCGACGACGCGCCGGGCAACGTGTTCTCCTTCCTGCGGCAGGCCCCCGACGGTTCGGCCGTGGCCTGCGTGGCCAACTTCTCCGGCGCACCGCACGAGGACTACCATCTCGGCCTGCCGGCCGCCGGCACCTGGACGGAGGTCGTCAACACCGACGCCTACGCCTACGCGGGCAGCGGCATCGGCAACCTCGGCGCGGTGGAGGCCGTCGAGGAGCCCCGGCACGGCCTGCCGTACTCCGCCCGCCTGCGCGTCCCGCCGCTCGGCGCCCTCTGGCTCCGGCGCGCCGCCTCCGAGGAGGCCCCGGAGACGGCCGGGGAGGACGTCGAGGTCGCTCCCAGCGGCGAGATCGCCTGACCGCGCTCGCCGCGGAGACTCCATCCGCCTCCACCGGAGCCGGTGGAGGCGCCGACGCTCTTCGACGACGACCTCGCCGTACCCTGGCCGGCCGTTGACGAGATACCGGCGCCGCCCCGGGAGATGACCGGACCTCCCGGGGCGGTGCCGGGCCGCTCGGCCGCACCGGCAGGCGCGGACACACCGCGATCCTAATTCGAACTCATTGGCGAATCCCGCTTCGCTCTGCGGGCCGCGGTATGCGATGATCACCTCCGTGCGTCCCCTCGCCGACCGGCCACCGGCCGGCCGCGCGCCCGTATCGTTCGTCCCCCACGGAGGATCAGTGAGACTTCGGCGTCTCCTGGCGGGAGCCCTCGCGCTCACCGCCGTCTCGGCGGCTCTCGCCGCCCCGCCCGCGTCCGCCTCGGCCGACGCGGGCCCGGCTCCGGTGATCGATCCGGCGGCCGTCGCCGAAGTCGGGGCGGGCAAGAAGGCTCGCGTCATCGTCACCGTGAGGGACGGCCGGACCGTCTCCCCCACGGCCGGGAGTGCGGAGGCGTTCTCCGCGGGCACCGACGTGCTGTCCGTCGCGGAGGGCGGCGGCTTCTTCGTCATGGAGGCCGATCAGGCCACCCTCGCCGGGCTCGGCAGGGACGGTCGCGTCGCCTCCGTTCGGGCGGACCGGCTCCTCGCTCCGGCCGCGCTGCCCTCCAGCACCAAGGTGATCGGTGCCGACCGGGCGCACGCTGCCGGGGTCACCGGCCGAGGCCAGAACATTGTGATCATGGACACCGGCATCGACCGCGACCATCCGGCCTTCGCCGGCCGGATCGTCGCCGAAGCCTGCTTCTCCCAGGGCGACCAGCGGTGGAGCACCCGTTCGCTCTGCCCCGGCGGCGCCGACCGGCAGACCGGTGCGGGCTCGGCGGACGCGGAGACGGAACTGTGCCTGTCCGGGCAGCGGAACCTGTGCGCCCACGGTTCGCTCGTGGCCGGCATCGCGGCCGGAAAGGGCGTCGGCGGGCACGCCGCGGGCGTCGCCCCCGAGGCGGGGATCATCGCGATCCAGGTCTTCACCCGGTTCGAGAGCGAGGAGCACTGCGGCA
Source organism: Planomonospora sp. ID91781 (assembly GCF_015711595.1). Lineage (NCBI taxonomy): Bacteria > Bacillati > Actinomycetota > Actinomycetes > Streptosporangiales > Streptosporangiaceae > Planomonospora > Planomonospora sp. ID91781. The sequence goes on from NZ_JABTEY010000003.1 coordinate 544,550, forward strand.
AGGGCAAGGCCCCCTGTGTGCTGTCCTGGGCCTCCGACCAGCTCTGGGCGCTGGACTATGTGATCAAGCTCGCCGGGACCCACAGGATCGCGGCGGTCAACGCCAGCATCGACCAGTACGGCTACAGCGAGTACGACGAGGAGGAGACCTGCCTGGTCGACCCGGTCTCCGAGGAGATCGGCACCCTGTCCAGGCTGGGGATCCCCACCATCCTCGCCGCCGGCAACACCGGCAGTGAAGGCCAGATCGCCGTCCCGGCGTGCGTTCCCGCGGCCGTCACGGTGGGCGCCACCGACGACTCCGACGCGATGGCGCCGTTCTCCAACCGGGGAACCATGCTGGACCTCCTCGCCCCCGGCGTCGGCGTCACCGCCGCCGCCCCGGACGACTCGTGGGCCGCCCAGAGCGGCACCTCCCTGGCCGCCGCACACGTGACGGGCGCCTTCGCGCTGCTCAAGGAGCGTACGCCGGAGGCCACCGGAGCCGTACTGCTGAAGAGACTGCAGGACACCGGAAAGAAGATCGCCTACCGGAGCAGGGGTCAGGAGGTGTCCACCGCCCGGATCGACCTCGCCAGGGCACTGGCCCTCCCCGACCCCACGGCGACCCCCACCCCCACCACCGCCTCGCCGAAGCCGACCCCGGTTCCGACGACGAGTCCGACGGCCGGCCCGGCACCGTCCCCGACGGCGGCACGGCCGTCGTCCGGTCCGGTGGACTCCGCGTCCGGGGACCCGGCCCCGGCGGCGTGCGAGCGCGGCAGAGGGCGCAGGGCCCTGAGCGCGGCGGGTTGGGCCAAGGAGATCTCCCGGAACGCCGGGACCCTGAAGGACGCGACCCTGCTGTGCTATCTGAACCTGGCGCAGGAGGGCAGCAAGGTCTTCCCCGAGAAGGTGCGGATCGGTTCCCTCGATGCGGCGTACAGGGTCCTCACGCCGAAGAGCAAGGCCGCCAGAGCGCTGCTCGACCGTGAGCTGCTGGCCGCCTGGCTGAACCACGCCCACGGCGCCTACGACGGCTCCACCAAGGTGAAGGGCGCCACCACGCTCAAGGGCGCCGTGACGGCCGCCGAGCGGCACCGTCTGAGCACCGAGGCGACCTCCGCCCAGCTCCGCAGGGCCGCCGCCTATCTGAACAAGAACGTCAACCGGGCCGAGTAGACCCGTCGAGCTGTGGGCCGGTCGCGCGAGGCGTGGCCGGCCCTCGCCGCATCCGAGGTCGGACACCGGACAGGGCCGGGGAGGGAAGGAGGCGGGGTCGGGCCCAAGCCGCGGCCGAGCACACCTTAAATCTGACTTATGTCCGGCTTATGGGGCCGCCGAAACGTTGACCGCTAGGGGAACATGGACTTACGCTCCAGAATCAATAGGAAACTTTCCTATGAATACGGGGGCTAAGCACTCTCTGACCTGGAGCGATCCTTGCGAAGAATCACCATCGGCTCTCTGGTTACGGCAGCAGCGCTGCTGGTCCCCATGGGAATCGGAACCATGAGCACGGCGAGCGCCGCCGCCTCGGCCACCGCCACCTACGTGACCACCTCCGACTGGGGCACCGGCTTCGAGGGCAAGGTCACCGTCAAGGCGGGCAGCACCGCCCTCAACGACTGGAAGGTCGAGTTCGACCTCCCCTCCGGCACCTCGATCTCCTCCGCGTGGGACGCGGAGATGAGCAAGAGCGGCAGCCACTACGCCTTCACCGGCAAGTCGTGGAACAAGTCCCTGGCGGCGGGGGCCTCGCTGAGCTTCGGCTTCGTCGGCGCGCCCGGCGGGGTGAAGACCCTGCTGAACTGCAAGCTCAACGGCGCCTCCTGCGGCGGCGGCACCACCGAGCCCACCCCGACCGCCACCCCGACGGTCACCCCGACCGTCACCCCCACGGCCACGCCCACCGCGACCCCGACGGTGACCCCCACGGTCAAGCCCACGGTCACCCCGACCGTCGACCCCGACCCGTCGGGCAAGAAGATCGTCGGCTACTTCACCAACTGGGGCGTCTACGGGCGCAACTACCACGTGAAGAACCTGGTCACCAGCGGCTCGGCGGCGAAGCTGACCCACATCCTGTACGCCTTCGGCAACACCACCGGCGGCAAGTGCACGATCGGCGACTCCTACGCCGACTACGACAGGGCCTACACCGCCGACCAGAGCGTCGACGGCGTCGCCGACACCTGGGACCAGCCGCTGCGCGGCAACTTCAACCAGCTCCGCAAGCTCAAGAAGGCCTACCCGCACATCAAGGTGATCTGGTCCTTCGGCGGCTGGACCTGGTCCGGCGGCTTCACCCAGGCCGCGGCCAACCCGGCCGCGTTCGCCAAGTCCTGCCACGACCTGGTCGAGGACCCGCGCTGGGCCGACGTGTTCGACGGCATCGACGTCGACTGGGAGTACCCCAACGCCTGCGGCCTGTCCTGTGACACCAGCGGTCCCGACGCCTTCAAGAAGGTGATCCGGGCCCTGCGCGCCGAGTTCGGCTCCAGCGCCCTGATCACCGCGGCGACCACCGCCGACGGCTCCAACGGCGGCAAGATCGACGCCGCCGACTACGCCGGCGCCATCGGCGACCTCAACTGGCTCATGCCGATGACCTACGACTACTTCGGCGCGTTCTCGCCCAAGGGCCCGACGGCCCCGCACTCGCCGCTGACCTCCTACGCGGGCATCCCGCAGGCCGGGTTCGACTCCGACTCCGCGATCAAGAAGTTCAAGGCCAAGGGCGTCCCGGCGAGCAAGCTCCTGTTGGGCATCGGCTTCTACGGCCGCGGCTGGAACGGCGTGACCCAGGCGGCTCCGGGCGGCACCGCCACCGGTGCGGCGCCGGGCACCTACGAGGCGGGCATCGAGGACTACAAGGTCCTCAAGACCAAGTGCCCGGCCACCGGCACCGTGGGCGGCACCGCCTACGGCTTCTGCAACGGTGAGTGGTGGAGCTACGACACCCCGAGCACCATCGCGGGCAAGATGACCTACGCCAAGAACCAGGGCCTGGGCGGCGCCTTCTTCTGGGAGACCAGCGGCGACACGGCCAACGGTGAGCTGATCACCGCGATCGCCAACGGACTGAAGTAATATTTCGGGCACTCGACCCTCCGCGTGCGCAACGCCGCGGGGGGTCGAGCCGCGTCCGGCCCCGAAGACCCCGTCCGGGGTCCGCGGTCGGAGACCCTGAAGAACCGCTGTGAAGATCCACGAATCCGGGACAAGGGTATTCTCCGGGCGCGAACCGCTGCCTAGACTCCGAATCGCCCGCTTCATCCCCCGGAGGACGTGTGCGACTTCGAGCTGCCGTGGCCCTGGCGATCGTGCTCACCATCACCCCTGCCGTGCCCGCGGTCGCCGAGGACCCCGCCGCACCGGCCCCGGCGGCCACCGGGAGCCCCGCCGTACCACCCCCGGCGTCCGGCGAGGTTCCGGCCACCGGTGGGGCGGCGTCCCCGCCGCCGGAGGCCCCCGCCGACGCTCCCCCCGCCCCGGACGGGACCCCGGCGCCGGAGGCTCCGAAGCTGGAGGACGGCCTCGCCGCCGACGAGGACGGGACCCGCGTCATCGTCGAGGTGACCGCCCCCGCCGAGGCCGCCCCGGTGGCGGGCGCGGCCGAGGCCCTGCCGGAGTCGGAGGTCCTGCTCCGGCCGCCGGACACCTCGTTCATCGTGGTCGAGGCCACCGGCGACTCCCTGGCCGCGCTGGCCGCCGACCCCCGGGTGGTCTCGGTGCGGCGGGACCGCACCTACTCCCCCGTCTCCCTGGCCTCGGGCCTGGCGGTGATCGGGGCCGGCAGGGCGCACGCCGCCGGGGTGACCGGCCAGGGCCAGACCATCGCGATCGTCGACACCGGCGTCGACGCCGACCACCCCGCCCTGGGCGGCAGGGTCGTACGGCAGGCGTGCTTCTCCGCCACGGACGGCGGCGCGCAGTCCCTGTGCCCCAACGGGCAGGCCGAGGACGCCTCCGCCGACGCCGAGACGGCCGCGTGCGTGCACGAGGGCGTCAACCTGTGCGACCACGGCACCCACGTCGCGGGCATCGCCCACGCGGTCGCCCCCGCCGCCGACCTCGTCGCCCTCCAGGTCTTCAGCCGGACCACCGACTGCTGGGAGGGCGAGACCGCCTGCCTGACCGCCTACGAGTCCTCGATCCTGCTCGCCCTCGACCACGTCGCCGCGCTGAAGGACACCGTCCCCGGCCTCGTCGCGGTCAACCTCAGCCTGGGCGGCGGGATGTTCGACGGGGCGTGCGACGCCGTACCGGAGCTGCAGGCCATGCGGGAGCGGGTGGAGACCCTGCGGGCCAAGGGCGTGGCGGTCGTCGCGGCGGCCGGGAACGAGGGCTTCGCCGGAGCCGGGGCGCCCGGGTGCCTCTCCGGCGCGGTGACCGTGGGCGCGACCGCCGACGACGACCACGTCCCCTACTGGTCCAACCACGGTCCGGTGCTCGACCTGTTCGCCCCCGGCGTCGAGATCGACTCCGCGGTCCCCGGCGGCGGCACCCGGGTCTACAGCGGGACCTCCATGGCGACCCCGCACGTGGCCGGCGCGTTCGCGCTGCTGGCCCAGAAGGACGCCGACGACGCCCCCGACGCGCTCCTGGGCAGGCTCAGGGCCTCGGGCCGCTCGGTCTCCTACGACGGGGTGAGCACGCCCCGGATCGACCTGGCCGTCGCGGTCGAGGGCGGGACCCCCGCACCCGGGATCACTCCTCCGGGCCCGGAGCAGGGCGCCGTCCCGGACGATCCCGCCGACGAGCCGGTCCCCGACCCGAGCGCGGGCCCGCAGCCCTCCCCCGACCCGGAGAACCCCTCCCCCGCCGATCCGGCGCCGGTCCCGCTGCCCACCGTGACCGTCACCGTGACCGTGACCGCCACCCCGACCGCCGCGCCCGCCGCACCGGTGGTGTGCACCCGGGGTACGGCGAAGCGGACCCTGACCGCGGCGCAGTGGGCCGTCGAGCTGACCCGGGGCAGGGGGGACCTGCCGGACGGGACGCTCGGCTGCTACCTGCGCCTGGTGGGCAAGGCCAGCGCGGTCTTCTCCGAGACGGTCCGCGCCTCCACGCTGGGCACCGCCTACCGGGTGCTCAAGCCCGCCAAGCGGACGAAGCGGGCCGTGCTGGACAGCGAACTGCTGGCCGCCTGGCTGAACTGGGCGCACGGCGCGGTCGACCTCGGCGCCGGGGCGGGCGGGACGGGCACGGTGGGGGGCGTGCTCGCGACGGCCGAGAAGCGCCGCCTGGCGGGGGCGTCTCCGGGCGGATCCGTCTCCGCCCTACGAAAGTATGCGAACGCACGCCGTACCGCATGAGCCGCGAAAGCGTCGCTTAGGGTGAGTTCATGGACGCGACGAAGGCGATCATCGACACCGTCGACAAGATCCGGCAGCGGCGGACCGCTCCGCTGATCCTCGAGCTCGACCTCAGCGAGGGCCTCATCGACCGGCCCCCGGCCGACCCGCTGAGCGCGGTCCTGTCCATGCGCAGGGCGCGCCTGTCCGACGTGCTGTCCGGGCTGAAACGGGCCAGGACGGACGACCGGGTCAAGGGGCTGGTCGTCAAGATCGGCACCCACCACCTGGGCCTGGCCATGGTGCAGGAGCTGCGCCAGGCGGTGCTCCGGTTCCGGGCGGCGGGCAAGCGGGCGGTGGTGTTCGCCGAGTCGTTCGGCGAGTTCGGCGCGGGCACCGTCCCCTACTACCTGGCCAGCGCCTTCGACCGGGTCTACCTGCAGCCCTCGGGCGACGTCGGGCTGACCGGCATCGCGCTGGAGCAGCGCTTCGTGCGCGGCGCGCTGGAGAAGCTCGGCGTCGAGTACCAACTCGGCCAGCGCCACGAGTACAAGACCGCGGCCAACATGTTCACCCGGGAGGGCATGACCGAGCCGCACCGCGAGTCGGTGGCCCGGATCGCCGAGTCGGTCACCGAGCAGGTCGTCGCGGGCATCGCCGAGGGCCGCCGGCTCGATCCGGCCAAGGTCCGCGAGCTCGTCGACGCCGGGCCGTTCATCGGCGCCGAGGCGGTCGAGGCCGGCCTGGTGGACGGGCTCGCCTACCGCGACGAGGTCTACGACGAGATCAGGCGGGAGGCGGGCGCGGACGCCCTGCTCCTGTACGTCTCCCGCTACCACAAGGGCGCGCTCGCCAGGAAGCTGCCGCACCCCGGTGAGCAGACCGTGGCGCTGGTGCAGGGCAGCGGGCCGATCAAGCTCGGCCGGAGCGGGCGCGGTCCCGTGGGCGGCGGCGCGATGGGCTCCGACACGGTCTGCGCCGCCCTGCGCGCGGCCCGCCGGGACGACAACGTGCGGGCGGTCGTGTTCCGGGTGGACAGCCCCGGCGGCTCCTACGTCGCCTCCGACGCCGTCTGGCGCGAGGTCGTGCTCACCCGCCAGGCGGGCAAGCCCGTCATCGTCTCGATGGGGGATGTCGCGGCCTCCGGCGGTTACTTCGTCGCCATGGCCGCCGACGTGATCATGGCCCAGCCCGGCACGCTCACCGGCTCCATCGGCGTGTTCGGCGGCAAGCCCGTCATCGGCGAGCTGCTGGGGAAGCTCGGCGTGACCTCCGAGACCGTGCGCGAGGGCGCCAACGCGGCGATGTTCTCGCCCTCGCACGGCTTCTCCGACGCCCAGTGGGACCGGGTCAACGCCTGGCTGGACCGGATCTACGACGACTTCGTGGGCAAGGTGGCCGAGGGCCGCGGCCTGACCCGCGAGCGCGCCCACGAGCTGGCCAGGGGGCGCGTCTGGACCGGCGCCGACGCCCACGCGAGCGGGCTGGTGGACGAGCTCGGCGGGCTGGAGGACGCCCTGGCCCTGGCCCGGAAGAAGGCCGGGCTCGCGGCCGACGCCCCGGTGCGCCCCTACCCCCGGCTGAACCCGCTGGAGCGCCTGCGCCCGCCGGAGTCCAGCGAGGACAGGGCCGCCGCGCTCGCCCGGGTCCGGCTGGAGGCCTGGGGCCCGCTGGCGGCCGTCGCCTCCGAGCTCGGCCTGCCGTCGTACGGCCCGCTCACGCTCCCCGGCTCCTGGACGATCCGCTAGGAGCCCGTCCCGGGCCCGGATCCTCTCCGTCGACGCCCCGTCCCGGCGAGAGCCGTACGGCGGGGCGTCGCCGTGTCCGCCGCCGGATCCCGCGGCACCCGCGGAGGGCGCCGGACCGCCTTCCCGTGTGGCGCCGGAGCCGTACGGCCCTCGACGCAGTGCGATGCCCCCGTTTGTAAATGAACGTTCATTTACAAACGGGACGCGGAGCGGTAGCCTTCCCGAGCGGAGATCGGCGAACGCGCGTCCGCCGACGGACGGGCACGGGAGAGGGGAGGACGGCCATGGCGCGACCCCGCACGACCAGTGACGAGGCGATCATGCGAGCCACCGGACGGGCGGTCACCGCCCGCGGGCCGGCGGGCCTGACGCTGGCCGCCGTCGCCGCCGAGGCGGGGTTGTCCCCCGCCGCGCTCGTGCAGCGGTTCGGGTCCAAGCGCGGCCTGCTGCTGGCCTTCGCGGCTTGGGCCGCCGCCGGCGCCGGGGAGGTCTTCCGGCAGGCACGGCGACGGCACGACTCCCCCCTGGCGGCCCTGCACGGCGCCCTGGCCGAGCTGGCCTCGGGCCTGCGCACTCCCGAGGAGGTGGCCAACGGCCTGGCCTTCCTGCAGCTCGACCTGACCGATCCGGAGTTCCGCGAGCACGCCGCCGACCAGGCCCGCCGGGTACGGGAAGAGATCACCGGGTTGCTCGCCGACGCCGTGGCCGCCCGTCTGCTGGCCGGGGACACCGACCCCGTACGGCTGGCCCGCGCGGTCCAGGTCGCCTACAACGGCGCACTCATCCTGTGGGCCGTGACCGGCGGGGAGGACCTCGCCGACGCCCTGCGCTCCGACATCGACCAGTTGCTCCACCCCCACCGGTCCTGACGACCCCGAGGAGACCCACGACATGACGTCCCAGCAGCCGTTCACCGTGTCGGTGTTCATCGCCACCAGCCTGGACGGGTTCATCGCCCGCCCCGACGGCGACATCGACTGGCTCACCAGCCGGGGGGAGCAGGCCGGCGACATGGGCTACCAGGAGTTCATCGCCGGGATCGACACCGTCGTGATGGGCCGCGCCACCTATGAGAAGGCCCTCACCTTCGGCGCCGGGCAGTGGCCGTACGACGGCAGGCACGTGGCGGTCCTGAGCACACGTCTGGACGACGGCGCCGATCCCCGGATCACCGTCCACCGCGACCTCGACGGGTTGACGCGGGACCTCGCCGAGCGCGGCACCAAGAGCGTCTACGCCGACGGGGGCCAGGTCGTGCAGTCGTTCCTGCGCGCCGGACTGGTGCACGAGCTGACCATCACCACGGCCCCCGTGCTGCTCGGTGACGGCCTGCGCCTCTTCGGCGCCCTCGACGGGGACATCGCGCTCGTCCACCGGTCGACCACGGTCCCCGGCGCCGGTTTCGTCCAGACCACCTACGCCGTGCAGGACCGGTTCTGAGGCCTGCCCCGCGGCGCCCCGCCGGCGGCGTCCGCGCGGAGCGGATTCAGCCGACGGACCGGTAGCGGCCGCGGAGCCGGACGAGCGGGGCGGCCGCCGCGTCGACGTAGGCGACGCCCAGGACCCGGGCGACGTAGAGGGTGTGGTCCCCGGCGGGGACGACCTGGGTCGTCTCGGCCTCCAGGGCGGTCACGCCCTTCTCCACGACGAGCGCCTCGCTCAGCGGGCCCCGGTGGTGCGGGGTGCCCGCGAGCAGGAGCCGGGCTCCGGGGCGGCCGGCGGCGGCGAACCTGCTGGCGACGGCCTTCTGCTCCGCCGAGAGCACGCTGGCGGCCCAGCGGTCGCGGCGGAGCAGCAGCTCGTTGAGGTAGCCGCCGCTCGCCAGGCTGACCATGACCAGCGGCGGGTCGAGCGAGATCGAGGTGAGGGTGGTCACGGTCGTGCCCACGTCGTCGCGCCCGTCCCGGACGGTCACCACGGACACCGCCCCGGCGACCTGCGCCATGGCCTCGGTGAACTCGCCCATCACCACCCCCTCACGCCGACCACCCTAGGGTCAGACCAGGCCGTTCTGCGTCAGCCAGTCCTTGGCCACGACGGCGGCGTCGTCCTTGTCGACCGCGACGCGCTTCATCAGCGCGACCAGGCCGGCGGTGTCGAGCTTGGCGGAGACCGCGTCCAGCGTCGTGCGCACCGTGTCGTCCACGCCCGCCTTGTTGACCAGCGGCGCGATGTTCTCGGCGGCGAAGGCGCTCTTGGTGTCCTTGAGCGAGACCAGGTCGTTGAGGACGATCTTGGGGTCGGTGGTGAAGACGTTGCCCACCTGGACGGTGCCGTCCTTGATCGCGTCGGCGGTGGCGGCGCCGGTCTTCTTCCACTCCTTGAACTCCAGGCCGTAGACGTCCTTGAAGTTCTGCTCCTGGCGCGACTGGAACTCCGGCGGGCCGCCCACCGCGTAGCCCTTGGCGACCTTGGCCAGGTCCTCGATCGTGGCCAGGCCCTCCTTCTCCGCGGTGGCCTTGGTGACGGTCAGCGAGTTGTTGTCCTCGGCCGCGGCGGGCTGGAGGATCTCCAGCTCGGCGGGGAGCTTCTCCTTGAGCGCGGCGACGACGTCGTCCTTGGTCCTGGCGGTGCTGCTCTTGTCGACGTAGGCCAGGAGCGAGCCGACGTACTCCGGCAGGACGGTCAGGCCGCCGCCCTTGACCTGGTCGTAGAGGACCTCGCGGCTGCCGATGTTGAGCTTCTTCTCGACCTGCACGCCCTTGGCCTCCAGGGCCTGGGCGTAGATCTCGGCCAACAGGACGTTCTCCGGGAAGTTGGCCGAACCGACGACGACCTTCCCTCCCGGGGCGGATGCGGACCCGGAGTCCGCCGGGGCGGGCGACGCGCTGGTGAGCGGGTCGCCGCCCCCGCACGCGCTGAGCGTGAACGCCGCGGACAGGACGACGACCGCGGTACGGATCAGGCGCTTCATCGAAATTCCCTTCTGAAGCGGGAGGAAAACAGGAGATTATCGGATGCCCGGCCGGCGGCTCACCCCCGGTGACACCGAGACCCGTGACAGGATCGCGAACAGCCCCTGGACCGCCAGCGCGAGCCCCGCCACGAGGACGGCCCCGCCGACGGCGCGCGGGTAGTCCTGGGTCGCCAGGCCGTCGATGACGTAGCGGCCGAGACCGCCTAGACCCACGTAGGCGGCGACCGTCGCGGTCGCCACCACCTGGATGGCGGCCGTGCGCAGGCCGAGCAGGATCAGCGGGAGCGCCACCGGCACCAGCACCCCGAACAGCACCTGGCGGCCGCGCAGGCCCATGCCGTAGGCGGCGTCGCGCAGCTCGGGGTCCACCCCCCGCACGCCCTCGTAGGCGTTGACCAGGATGGGCGGTACGGCCAGCGCCACCAGCGGGATCAGCACCGGGACGATCGTGCCGACCCCCATCAGGAGCACGATCAGCACGAGCAGGCCCAGCGTCGGCAGGGCCCGGGCCGCGTTGGCGCTCAGCACCACCAGCAGTGCGCCCCGGCCGGTGTGCCCGATCCACAGCCCCAGCGGCACCGCGACGGCCATGGCCAGCAGCAGAGAGAGCCCGGCGAACTCCAGGTGCTCCAGCAACCGGGCCGGGACGCCGTCCGCGCCGGTCCAGTTGGCGGGGTTCCCGAGGAACTCGATCAGCCAGTTCACGCCCGCCCCCTCGTCCGGGACCCGGCCCACGGCGTCAGCAGGCGCTGCGCGCCGACCAGCAGCAGGTCGGCGATGCCGGCCAGGAGCACGATCAGCACGATGCCCACGATGATCGGGGTGGGGAACTGCCGCTGCCAGCCGTCGATGAACAGGTAGCCGAGCCCGCCCCTGCCGACCAGCGCGCCCACGCTCACCAGGCTGACGCTGGAGACCGTCGCCACCCGCAGCCCGGCGAGCACGACCGGCACCGCGATCGGCAGCTCGACCTGCAGCAGCCGCCGCAGCGGGGTGAAGCCCATGGCCGTCGCGGACTGGCGGACATGGTCGGGGACCGCGGCCAGCCCGTCCACCACGGCCGGGACCAGCACCGCCATCGCGTAGAAGGTGAGCGGGACCATGACGGTCAGCCGGGTGGCCAGGCCCGTGATCGGGATCAGCACGATGAAGACCGCGAGCGAGGGCAGCGAGTAGACCACGTTCATCACGCCGACGGTGGGCTGGTAGAGCCGGCGCCAGCGCACTCCCGCCAGCCCGAGCGGGAGCGCCAGGAGCAGCCCGGCGAGCACCGGGACCAGCGCCATGACGGCGTTGTCCACCAGCAGTTCCCGGAGCACGGGCAGGTTGCGCCCGATCCAGTCCCAGCGGACCAGCGGCTCCTCACCCACGGGCGTCCCCCGTCGCCCGCGCCAGCGCGGCGTCCAGCGCCTCGCGGGTCACCACCCCTTCGACCCGGCCGGACTCGTCCACCGCGATCGCGTGGCCCGAGGGGGACAGCAGCGCCGCGTCCAGCACGGAGCGCAACGGGTCGCGGCCCCTGACGAACGTCCCGTACGGCTCCGGCCGCAGGTCGGCCGGGGTGCCGGAGTCCGGCAGGCTCCGCGGGGCGATCCAGCCCAGCGGCCTGCCGTCGTCGTCCACCAGGGCCAGCCAGGGCTCGGCCGTACCGCGCGCCGAGGCGGCCGCCGAGACCGGGACGGTCAGATCGGTGCGGAGCGGCAGGTCCCCGCTCGGGACGAACGAGAGCAGGCGGATGCCCCTGTCGCGACCGAGGAACTCGCGGACGAAGTCGTCGGCGGGCTCGGCCAGCAGCCGCGCCGGGGCGTCGAGCTGGGCCAGCCGCCCGCCGACGCGGAGCACGGCCACCCGGTCGCCGAGCTTGATCGCCTCGTCGATGTCGTGGGTCACGAACACGATCGTCTTGCGCAGCTCGGCCTGCAGGCGCAGCAGCTCGTCCTGCAGGCTCGCGCGCACGACCGGGTCCACGGCGCTGAACGGCTCGTCCATCAGCAGCACCGGCGGGTCCGCCGCCAGCGCCCTGGCCACCCCGACGCGCTGCTGCTGGCCTCCGGAGAGCTGGAACGGGTAGCGGTCGGCCAGCGCGGCGTCGAGCCCGACCCGCTCCAGCAGCTCCATGGCCCGCGCCCGGGCCCGGCGCCGCTCCCAGCCGAGCAGGCGGGGCACCGTGGCCACGTTGTCGACCACCTTCCGGTGCGGGAAGAGCCCGGCCTGCTGGATGACGTAGCCGATGCCGCGCCGCAGGGTCGGCGGGTCGATGGTCGTCACGTCCACACCGTCGAGCAGGACCCGCCCGCCGGTCGGGTCGACCATCCTGTTGATCATGCGGAGCGACGTGGTCTTCCCGCACCCGGACGGGCCCACGAACACGGTGATCTCCCCCGTGGGGACCTCCAGCCCGAGGTCGTCCACCGCGACGGTCCCTCCGGCGTACCGCTTGGTGACACCGTCAAATGTGATCATGTCCAACCCCTGGTCTCCGGCAGGGGCACGGCCCCCCTGCCGCAACCGCCCCCATGATCCCTCGCGGAACAGCCTATGGTGCTCCCTTCCGGTCTGTCCCGCTACCTCCCGCTCTTTCAGCGGACCCGCAGGTCTTCGACATCAAATAGGTATCCAATAGTGCGAAGAACCTCGATGACTTGGCATCATTGCCCATATCGTGGGCACTCAGACCACCCACGTCACACATGCCACAGGCCCCGCCCCCACCACACCCCCGCCCGCACCCTTCAGGAACCGGTCCCGCCGTGACCCAACCGCTCCTCGGCCGGCGATCGCTCAGCGACTCGATCGGCGAGCTCTACGATCTCCACGCCTCCGGTCTGTTCGCCTACTGCCACGACCAGCTCGGCGATCCCGACGCCGCCTCCGCCGCCGTCCTGTCCGTCCTGTCCGGCGTGCCCGCCGAGCGGCGGCCCCCGCGCGCCGGGCTGTACGCCATGGCCCGCGGTGAGATCCAGCGGCGCGACGTCGTGCACGCGCCACCCTCCGCCGGCGCCGATCCGGTGGCCGTCTTCGTCCGGCGGGTCCTGCTGGACCTCCGGCCGCACCAGCGCGAGGTGCTGTACCTGTCCGGCGTGTGCGGGATGGACACCGCGGAGCTCTCCTGGGTGCTCGACGTGGCGGCGGACACCGCCGACGAGCTGACCGTGAGCGCCTGCCGCCGTTTCGCCCAGTCCCTGGCCCTGGCCCTGCCCTCGGCACGGCCGCCGGCCCACCTGGCCGGCGTCTTCGCCCTCCTCGGGACCGCCCAGATCCGCGACGTGCTCGCCCGCGCCCCGTGGGCCTCCCCTCCCCGGGGACTGCGCGCCGCCGTGCTTGCCGCCGCGCCCGGCACGGCCCTCGGCACCGCACCGGGTACGGCTCCCGCCGCCCGGGCCTCCTCCCTTCCGGTCAGGAGGCTCTGGCCGACCACCCCCGCCTGGCCGCTGCCGCTCACCGAGCCGCACGCGCTGACCAGCACCCGCCTGTTCCTCCCGCCGGACCCGGAGGCCGTCTCCGCCCACGAGGCGACCACCGAGCCGATGCCCAGGCTGCGCGGCTCGGTCCTGACGGCCCTCGACACGAGCCACGAGACGGCCCGCGACGGCGCCCCCGGCACGACCCCCGCCCCCGATACGGCCTTCGCCCCCGGCACGTCCCCAGCCTCCGACCCGCATCTCGCCTCCGATCCGCCCCTCCGGACGCCCCGTCCCCGGCCGCGACGTCCGAGGCCGCGGCAGGCGACGCCACCGCTGTCCGCCCCGGTCCCCGGCGACGTGCTCGACCCTCCTCCGGCGGCGGACGGCCCCGCCCCGGGGCAGGACCTGTTCCGCCCCCTCACTCCGGAGGCCCGGGCGGCCCTGGCCTACACCGACAAGCTGGTCGCCTCGGCCCCGCTCAGGGCCCGGCCGGAGATCCCGGCGGCGGCCTCCGCCGGGACCCGCGCCCCGGCTTCCACCGGGACTCCGGCCGGGCCCCCGGACCGTGCCGGGTGGGAGGAGCCGACCCGTCCCCTGCCCGGCTGGCCTCTGCCCGCGGACCAGCTGGGCGGCCTCGCGCCTCCTCTGGGAACGCCCCGCACCGGTCATGGCGCGGACGGCGATCCCGCCGGCCCCGTGTTCGCCGCCCCCGCCCGCACCGCTCCCGCTGAGCCGGACCGTCCCGTTCGGCCGGACGACCGGACCGGGCCCCTCGACGCCCCGGAGGTCCGCGAGCCCGGCCGGCGGGCCCGGTCCGCGCCCGCGCCGACCGGGAGCCGCCGCAGGCGCAGGCAGGCCGGGCACGGCGAGCGCCACCACGACTGGGTCTGGGAAGTGGTCGGCTTCATCATCTGCGTCGCGATCGCGATGCTCGTCTTCTTCGCCGTCCCGACCATCGTCACCCCGTAGGGCGCGGCCGGTCCCGTCGTCCTGCGCGGCGTGATCGGCCGCCGCCGTCCCGTAGGTCGCGCGGTCGGCTCCGTCACCCCGCGCGGCGCGGCCGGTCCCGTCACCCCGCGCGGCGCGGTCCCTCGCCGTGCGCCGCGGGCTCCTGCTCCTCGCCGACGGCGGGGCGCAGGGTCCTGAGTGTGCGGCAGGCGAGGTCGAGCTCCTCCCGCAGCGGCCGCAGCGTCTCCACGGTGGCCGAGAGCTCTCCCGACCTGCCCTGCGCCTCCAGCCGGGCGCACAGCTCAGCCAGGGCGGTCGCGCCCATGTTGACGGCGGAGCCCTTCAGGCTGTGCGCCCGCTTCTCCACGTCCCCGGCGTGGCCCCGGGTGACGGCCTCCTCCAGCTCCTCCAGGGCGCCCGGGGCCTTGGCGACGAAGGAGGTCGCCAGGTAGTCGACCATCTCCCAGTCGTCCTCCCCCGCGTCCGGCCCGGCCAGCTCGTCGAGGCGCTCCCTGATGGAGTCCTCGCGCGACGGCCGCCCGGACCCCTCCGAGGACGGCTCGGACTCCTGCGCGGGTCCACCGGCCTCCTCCCGAGGCGGCCCGGGTTCCTGCACGGGTCCACCGGGCTCCTCCGAGGACGGCTCGGACTCCTGCGCGGGTCCGCCGGCCTCCTCCGGGGAGGCCGGGACACCGGATGCGCCCACCTCCGGGACGCCGGACTTGTCGGCCTCCGGGACGGGCGCCGCACCGGCAGGCGGCGCCGTACCGGGCCCCGCCGCAGCGGCCGGGGCGGGCCGTCCCTCGTCGAGGCCGGACCGCGCGGGCCGCAGCGGTTCGAGGAGCTCGCCCAGTTCGTGCGCGCGCACCGGTTTGGCCAGGTAGTCGTCCATGCCCGCGTTCCGGCAGGCCTCCTGGTCCTCGCCGAGCACGCTGGCCGTCAGCGCCACGATGTACGGCCGGGTCCCCGGCTGCTCCGCGCGGATCCGCCTGGTCGCCTCCAGCCCGTCCATGTTCGGCATGTGCATGTCCATGAGGATCACGTCGTAGGAGGCGTGCCGTACCGCCTCCACCGCCTGTGCGCCGTCGTCGACCGTGTCGACCCGGTGGCCGAGCCTGGCCAGCATGAGCTGGGCGACCTTCTGGTTGACCGGGTTGTCCTCGGCGAGGAGCACGTCGAGGACGCCCTTCCCGGCGGCCCCTCCCGGCTCGGCTCCCTCCGTGCGCTCACCGGCCGTCTCCGCCTCGGAGACCGCGGCCCCCCTGCGGGCTATCGCGCCCGCCATCTTCTCCCGCAGCACGGCGCTGCGGGCGGGCTTGGTGAGCACCGCGTCGAACAGTTCCTTCTGTTCGAGCCTGGCCCGCCAGTGCACGCTCGTCAGCAGCACCAGCGGCAGGTCCCGGCCGACGGGGAGATCGCGCAGGACACCGGCCAGTTGCTCCCCGCTCATCTCCGGCATGTGCATGTCCAGGACGGCGACGTCGTAGGAGTGGCCGCCGGTCACCAGGTCCACCGCCTCGCCCGGGGTGCCGACGTCGGTGCACTCCATGCCCCAGCCCGCGAGCTGCAGCCGCAGGACGCGCCGGTTCGTCGCGTTGTCGTCCACGACGAGCGCGGACTTGCCGGTGAGCGCCACGGCGGCGGGCGTGGGCGTGGACGCCGGGCACTCGGGGCAGCCGGCCAGCACCGCGGTCAGCGTGAAGGTGGAGCCGACGCCGACCTCGCTCTCGACGTCCAGGTCCCCGCCCATGGCCCGGGCGAGCCGCCGGCTGATCGCCAGGCCGAGTCCCGTGCCCCCGTAGACCCGGGTGGTCGAGGAGTCCACCTGGCTGAACGAGCGGAACAGCCGGTCCATGCGCTCGGCCGGGATGCCGATCCCGGTGTCCCTGACCGCCACCCGGAGCCGGATCGGGCCGTCGTCCTGTTCCGAGAGCCGCTGCCCGTCCGCGGTGACGACGATCTCCCCCTGGTCGGTGAACTTCACCGCGTTGCTGAGCAGGTTGACGATCACCTGCCGGAGCCGCGTCACGTCGCCGCGCAGCACCCTCGGGCAGTCCGGGGCGACGTCCCCGACCAGTTCGAGGCCCTTGCTCTCGGCGGCGAGGGCCATCAGGGAGAGCGTGCCCTCCACGCACTCCCGCACGTCGAACGGCTCGTCGTCGAGGTCGAGCTGCCCGGCCTCGATCTTGGAGTAGTCCAGGATGTCGTTGATCACGGAGAGCAGGGCCTCACCGCTGTTGCGCACGGTGTCGGCGAGCTCCCGCTGGTCGGTGTCGAGGTCGGTCTCCAGCAGCAGGTCCGTCATCCCGATGACGGCGTTCATGGGGGTGCGGATCTCGTGGCTCATGGTGGCCAGGAACGAGGCCTTGGCCGCCGCGGCGGCGAGCGCCTCGTCCCGCGCCCGGGCGATGACCTGCACCGAGCCGTTGACGGCCGCGGCCATCTCCGCCAGCTCCACCGGCTCGGTCACCTGCGCGGGCCGGGTCACGTCACCGTCCGCGACCCGCCTGGCCGCGGCCGCCACCTCCTCGACGGAGGCGGTCACCTTGCGCGTCGCCCACCGCGCGGCGACGGCGACCAGCAGGGCCGCGAGCAGCGAGCCCCACAGGATGACGTTCCGGGTGTCGGCCGCGCTCTCGGCCCGGCTGCGCTGCTGCGCCTCCAGCAGGCTCTCCTCCCGCTCCTTCAGCTGGTTCAGCAGCGTCTCGGCCTGGATCATGCTCCACACGCCGCGGTCGGTCAGCACGACGTCGCGGGCGGCCTCGAAGCCCCGCTCGCGGCGGAGGCGGATCGTCTCGTCGAGCTCGCCGAGCTTCTCGCGCACCGGCTGCTGGAGCCTGGTGAGGGTCTCCTGCTCGCGGGGGTCGTCCCCGGTCACCCGGCGCAGGGCCGCGAGGTCCTCCTCGATCCCGGTGAGCGCCTGCCGGTACGGGTGCAGATAGCGGTCCTGACCGGTGATGACGTAGCCGCGCTGGCCCCGCTCCGCGTCCTTGAGCCGGTCGCGGAGGTCCTCGATCCGGTCGATGGTCCGCTGGGTGTGCTCGATCGCCCCCCGCTCCTCCAGCTGGGTGCCGATGCGCATGTAGGAACTGATCCCGATGACCGCGAAGGCGACGAACGCGAGGACGTAGCCGACCGCGAGCAGCCCGCCCACCGTCCAGCCGCTCCTGCGCCGTCGCCTGCCCGGATCGGGGGTCTGCCGTTCGGATGAGGTTGAGGGCGCGCCTGTCGCCATGTTCTCGTCCTCTTCTCCACAGTGGACATAAATAGCCGTTTATTCTATATGTCCGCTTTTTCGAAGAGGATGTACCGCCTGCCGGCTCAGCGGGGCGGTCTCGGCAGGCCCAGCCCGAGCATGGCGATCAACTCGCGCTGCACCTCGTTCACCCCGCCGCCGAAGGTCAGCACGAGCGCGCCCTTGGCCAGGTGGTCGAGCCGCTCGGCGAACTCCGCCGTCTCCGGGTCCGCCAGGTCCCCGAAGCGGGCCAGGACGTCCCCGAGGAGCCGGCCGGCCTCCTGCATCGCCTCCGAGGCGTAGACCTTGGTGGCGGAGGCGTCCGGAGCGCCCAGCCAGCCGCGGTCCATGCCCGCCGCGACCTGCCAGTTGAGCAGCTCGTTGGTGCGGAAGAGCACGTGGAGGCGGCCGAGCGCGCGGCGCACCGCGGGCTCGCCGTCCAGGCCCGCGCCCCGCGCCCAGTCCAGGAACCGGTCGCGCAGGCGGCCGAGGTTGCCGGCCGGGCCGAGCGTGACCCGCTCGTGGTTGAGCTGGTCGACGATCAGGTCCCAGCCCCGGTTCACCTCCCCCACCACCATGTCCACCGGCACGCGCACCCCCGAGTAGTAGGTGGCGTTGGTGTGGTGCCGCCCGTCCATGGTGATGATCGGCGTCCAGGAGAAGCCGGGGTCGGCGCAGTCGACGATCATCATCGTGATGCCGCGGTGCCGCTTCGCCGCCGGGTCGGTCCGGGCGGCCAGCCAGATGTGGTCCGCGTGGTGGGCGCCCGAGGTGAACGTCTTCTGCCCGTCCACCACGTAGTGGTCGCCGTCCAGGACCGCGGTGGTGCGCAGGGACGCCAGGTCGGTGCCCGCCTCGGGCTCGCTGTAGCCGATCGCGAAGTGGCACTCCCCGGCCAGGATGCGCGGGAGGAAGAAGTCCTTCTGCGCGGGCGTGCCGTGCTGCATGAGGGTCGGGCCGACGGTCTGCACGGTGATGAGCGGGTAGGGCACCTCGGCGCGCGCGATCTCGTTGGCGAAGATCTGCTGCTCCAGCGGGCCGTACCCGCCGCCGCCGTACTCCTTCGGCCAGCCGAGGCCGAGCCTGCCGTCGCGGCCGAGGCGCCGGCAGTGCTCCATGTAGGCGTCGCCGAACGGGTCGGCGGCGATCTTCGCCCGCTCCTCGGCGGTCAGGCAGCCCTGGAAGTACTCGCGCAGCTCGTCGCGGAGCCGCTTCTGCTCCGCGGTCAGGTCGATCATCATCCGGCGAGCGCTCCGATCTCGTCGAGCCGGGCCTCCGCCCCGCCCAGCAGGTGGGCCTGGTGCCTGGCCCAGGCGAAGTGGCGGTGCAGCGGGTAGGTCACGTCCAGCCCGATCCCGCCGTGCAGGTGCTGGCAGGTGTACAGGGCCTTCAGCCCGGCGTCGGCCGCGGTGAACGCGCCCACCGCCAGGTCGGCCTCGGCCTCCTCGGGCGGCCCCTCCGCCAGCCGCCAGACCGCCGACCAGAGGGCCACGTCCAGGGCCCTGCCCGCGATGTAGACGTCGGCGATCTGCACGGTCACCGCCTGGAACTCGGCCAGCGCCCGGCCGAACTGCCTGCGCGTCCCGATGTAGCCGGTGGTCAGCGCCAGGGCTCCGGCCAGCACGCCGGAGGCGGTGGCCACGGCCCCCGCGGTGGCCAGGCGCCGCAGGCCCCGCAGCGCCTCCCCGCCTCCGCCCCCG
The DNA here is from genome assembly GCF_015711595.1 of Planomonospora sp. ID91781. Classification (NCBI taxonomy): domain Bacteria; kingdom Bacillati; phylum Actinomycetota; class Actinomycetes; order Streptosporangiales; family Streptosporangiaceae; genus Planomonospora; species Planomonospora sp. ID91781. The sequence continues at coordinate 563,780 of NZ_JABTEY010000003.1, forward strand.
TCCGGGCCGACCGGCTCGGCGGGGGCGCCGTCCAGCACCAGCACGGCTCCCGGCTCCCCGGACGGCAGGGGTACGGCCCGCAGCTCCGCCGCCCCGGGTCCGACCATGAACAGCCCGGCCCCGCCGTCCAGCGTGGCCGGGACCAGCACCCGGTCCGCCTGGGCGGCGTAGGGCACGGCGCCGGTGCGGCCGTCGAGCACCCAGCCGCCTCCCGGGGTCCGCCGGGCCGTGACGGCACCGGGACTGCCGGCGGTCTCCGCGGTCCCGGAAGCGGTCTCCGCGCTCCCGGAAGCGGTTTCCACGGTCCCGGGACCGCTGCGGGCGCCGCGCGGGCTGGCGGGCCCGCGCGGCGCCGCGCTCAGCACCAGCCCGCCCTCGGCCAGCGGGGCCAGCGCCCGGCGCTGCGCGGCCGAGCCGTACCCGGCGACGGTCATCGCGGCGACCAGGCTCTGCTGGACGGGGACGGGGGCGACGTGGGCGCCGACCTCGCGCAGGATCACGGCCAGCTCCACCGGCCCGAGCCCGGCGCCGCCCGCCTCCTCGGGGAGGACCGCGCCGAGCAGCCCGGCCCGGGCGAGGGCGCGCCACAGACCCGCGTCGTACGGCTCGCCGCTCCGTTCGTGCGCGTCGAGCCGGGCCGGGGCCGCCTCCCGTCCGAGCAGCCCCGCCGCCAGCCCGCGCAGCTCTTCCTGCGCCTCGTCAAGGGTGAAGTCCACTGGCGCCTCCCGGCGGTGGTGCCCGAATCGCTCGACCAGAAATTAGAACAGATTCCAATAACTGTCCATAGTGCCCACTCGCAACATCGCACAGAATGCCGCCGCGAGACATACCGCATGGAGGATCCAGGAGATTTGTGACTGGCGGGTAACTCATCGGAAGAGGAGGGAATCAGATAACGTGTTCTCATGCGTACTCCGCATACGACCATCGAGGCGTCGGTCACCCCGCGCCTCACCGGCACGTCCGCCCCGAGCACCGCCGGATCCGTCACGAGCAAGGGGGCAGGCGTGCACGGCGAACCCTCGTCCACCGGCGTCCGCACGAGGAGCCAGCACCAGCGGCGCAAGCGCATCATCCAGGCCGCCGCGGCCCTCGCCTCGCGCGGCGGCGTCGAGGCCATGCAGATGCGCACCGTCGCCGAGCGCGCGGGTGTCGCGCTGGGCACGCTCTACCGCTACTTCCCCTCGAAGATGGATCTGGTCGTCGCCGTCGTGGGCGAGGAGATCGACCTCCTCGAGAGCAGCATCGAGCGCCGGCCGCCCAGCGCCTCGGCCCCGGCGGGCCGTGCGGTCGACGTGCTGATGCGGGCCACCCGCGGCCTCATGCGCGAGCCCGAGCTCGCCGACGCGCTCATCCGCTCGCTGATCATGACCGAGGTGGAGACCCCCTTCGGGGACCGCATGGCGGGCCTGCTCGTCCGCGTCGCGGGAGAGGGAGCCGGCGCGGACGGCGCGACCGAGGAGCAGGTGGCCCTGGCGGGGTCGCTGGCGAGCGTCTGGGTCCACGAGCTGCTGGAGATGCTGCGCGGGCGGCGGACGTACGAGCAGATCCAGTGGCGCATCGAGATCGCCGCCGTCCGCCTGTTCGCCGACTTCCCGGACGTCTCCTCCGCCTGAGGCCGTAAAACGCCGCGGAACGCTCCGGAGAACCGCGCGAACGGCGTTCCGGATGGCGCGCGGCCGCCTCCGGACGCCCTCGCGCTCCGGCCCCTAAACTCCTGGGCATCCGATGTACCGGCGAGTCTGGGACGGTGAGGCGTGGCGGTCACCGACGCCGCGATCGACAAGATCAAGCAGATGATCCTCTCAGGCGAGCTCACCCCGGGCAGCCGCCTGCCGAAGGAGGCCGTTCTCGCCGAACGGCTCGGCCTGTCCCGCAACTCCCTGCGCGAGGCGGTCCGCGCGCTGGCCCTGATCAACGTGCTGGACGTGCGTCAGGGCGACGGCACCTACGTGACCAGCCTGGAACCGGGGCTGCTGCTGGACGCCGTGTCCTTCGTGGTGGACTTCCACCAGGACGACACCGTGCTGCAGTTCTTCCAGGTCCGGCGGATCCTGGAACCGGCCGCCACCGCCATGGCCGCGGCCCGGATGGACGAGGCCGGGGTGGCCGAGCTGCGCGGGATCCTCGCCTCGCTGCCCGGCGACCCGAGCGTCGAGCAGCTCGTCGCCAACGACCTGGAGTTCCACCGGCGCATCGCGGCGGGCTCCGGGAACGCGGTGCTCTGCTCCCTGATCGAGAGCCTGTCCGGCCCGACCACCCGGGCGCGCGTCTGGCGGGGGCTCACCCAGGAGGGGGCCCTGGCCAGGACCCGCGAGCAGCACGCCGCGATCTGCGAGGCCATCGCCTCCCGCCGGCCGGAGGTCGCCCGCGCCTGGGCCACCGTGCACATCGCCGATGTCGAGGAGTGGCTCCGCGGCGCCCTCGCCTGATCCCGGCGGAGCGGACGGCACCCCGGGCCTCGTCACCCGGTCCGGCGGAGAGGGCACCACCCCCGGACCCCGCTCACCAGACGGGAAGGGACGGCCCCGGCCTTCCTGCTCAGCCGACGAGGCCCTCGGCGGCGAGGTCGGTCCAGAGGGCCTCGGGGACGGGTGCGGCGGCCAGGGCCGCGTTGCGGGTGACCTCGGCGGCCGAGCGGGCCCCGGCGACCACGGAGACGACCGCCGGATGGCGGAGCGGGAAGGCCAGCGCCGCCTGGGGCAGGGTGACGCCGTGGCGTTCGCAGACCCGGGCGATCCGGCGGGCGCGCGCCAGCAGCGGCCCGGGGGCGGGGGCGTAGTCGTAGGTGCCGGAGGCGCCGTGGGTGGCCAGCAGGCCGCTGTTGAACACCCCCGCCGCGAGCACGCGGACCCCGCGCTCCGCGCAGAGCGGGAGCAGCCCGCGCGTGCCCGACTGGTCGAGCAGCGTGTGGCGCCCCGCCAGCATCACCACGTCCATGTCCGTCTCCCGGACGAACCGGGCGAGCATCTCCCACTGGTTCATGCCGGCCCCGATCGCCCCGACGACGCCCTGGTCGCGCAGCTCGGCCAGGGCCGGGTACGCCTCGGAGACGGCCTGCTCCCAGTGGTCGTCCGGGTCGTGGATCAGCACGATGTCGACCCGGTCGAGACCGAGCCGCCCCAGGCTCTCGTCCATCGACCGGCGCACCCCGTCGCGGGAGTAGTCGCGCACCCGGCGCAGGTCCGCGGGGACGTCGAAGCCCTCCGCGTCCCGGGAGCCTCCTGCCTCCGACGGCACGAGCAGGCGGCCCACCTTGGTGGAGAGCGTGTAGGAGTCGCGGGGGCGGTCCGCCAGGGCCGCGCCGAGCCGCCGCTCCGACAGGCCGAGCCCGTAGTGCGGCGCGGTGTCGAACAACCGGATCCCGGCCTCGTAGGCGGCGTCGACCGCCGCCCGCGCCGTCTCGTCGTCCACCGCGGTGAACAGGTTGCCGATGGGGCCGGCGCCGAAGCCGTACCTGCCGATGTCCGCGCTGACGCCCATCATGTGCTCCGTTCCGCGGGAGATGCCCGGGTACGGCTCCCGCCGCCCGGCGGGAGCCTAGCCGATCGCGGTTCCGGTACCCCGGCCGGCGGATAAGGCGGCGCCGTACGGGTAGTGCGGCGTCACGCGCCCGGACGAGTCCGGGACGGGACAACCACCGGTCCCGCCCTTGACTCTCCCCCCGACCCGTAATAGAACACGTTTCAGAAACGTGATCGATCAGTGATCCCCGGATGCACCGCCGGTCGGGGCGCGGCCGGACCGCGTCCCGGTGCCGCGCGGACACCGGGGAAGCCGCCCGTACGGCCCGCATGGGAGAGCAGATGGACATCAACGTCATCGACCAGGACTTCTACGCGAAGCACGGGCCTCCCCACGAGCAGTTCGCCTGGCTGCGCGCCAACGACCCCGTCCACTGGCACCCCGACCCCGACGGCCCCGGCTTCTGGGCGGTGACCCGGCACGCCGACGTGGTCCACGTCTCCCGCCGCTCCGACCTGTTCTCCTCCCACCGCAAGCTCGCGCTGATCAACGAGATGCCCGAGGAGGAGCGCGAGCTCCAGCGGATGATGATGCTCAACCAGGACCCCCCGGAGCACACCCGGCGGCGCTCCCTGGTCAACCGGGGTTTCACCCCGCGGGTCATCGGGCGGCTGGAGCAGCACATCCGCGACATCTGCCACGACCTGGTGGACGAGGCCAGGGGCCGCGGCCCGGTCGACTTCGTCCGGGACATCGCCGCCCCGCTCCCGCTCTACGTCATCTGCGAGCTGCTCGGCGCGCCCGTCGAGGACCGCGACAAGCTCTTCACCTGGTCCAACCAGATGATCGGCGCCGAGGACCCGGACTACGCGGCCGACCCGTCGCAGGGACGCGACGCGGCCTCGGAGGTCTACGCCTACGCCAACGCCCTGGCCGCCCAGCGGCGCGCGGAGCCTCGCGACGACATCATCACCAAGCTCCTGCAGCCCGCCGAGGACGGCGAGGCGCTCGACGAGAACGAGTTCGACCTGTTCGTGCTGCTCCTGGTGGTAGCGGGCAACGAGACGACCCGCAACGCGGCCTCCGGCGGCATGCTGGCGCTCTTCGAGCACCCCGAGCAGTGGTCCCGCCTGGTGTCCGAGCCGGCGCTGGCGCCCGCCGCGGCCGACGAGATCGTCCGCTGGGTCTCACCGGTCAACCTCTTCCGCCGCACGGCGACCGCCGACACGGTGATCGGGGACCGGCAGGTCCGCGAGAACGACAAGGTCGTGGTCTTCTACGGCTCGGCCAACCGCGACGAGTCCGTGTTCGACTCCCCCGGCGTCTTCGACATCGGCCGCGACCCCAACCCGCACATCGGGTTCGGCGGCGGAGGGGCCCACTTCTGCCTCGGCAACCACCTCGCCAAGCTGGAGCTCCGGGTCCTGTTCGAGGTGCTGGCCGAGCGGCTGCCGAAGATCTCCCAGACCGGCCCGGCCCGGCGCCTGCGCTCCAACTTCATCAACGGCATCAAGGAGCTCCCGGTCGACCTCGGCTGACAGTGAGGATGCAGGGAAACGCCTCCCGGTGGAGCCCGGCTCATCGTCTGACCGACCATGGTGTCTTCAACCCGAGCCGCCTGCTCCGTCCGGGAGGCGCTCATCCGCACTCACCTGACGAGCAGGGACTCCGCCCTGTCGAGGCAGGCGTACGGCAGGCGGTGCAGGGCTTCGGCGGCCTCGGGGTCGGCGATGCCGGGCAGCGTGGCGACGGCGTCCGCCGCCAGATCTCGGCAGTGCGCGATCGTCTCCTCCGCCATGGAGCCCGCCCTGAGCCGGGTCAGGACGGTTCCGATCTCGTCCTCGGTCAGTCTCCGCCCCAGGAACGGACGCAGATCGGCGCAGTCCCCCCGCACGGCCGTGAGCAGCGGCAGGGTGTAGACGCCCTGCCGCAGGTCGTTGCCGGCGGGTTTGCCGAGCAGCTCCGCCGTGGAGCCCAGATCCAGCAGATCGTCCAGGATCTGGAACATCGTGCCGAACCGCTCGCCGTACTCCGCCAGGACCCGCCCGTCCGGGTGCGCGACCAGGCAGCTCGCCCGGAACAGGGAGGCCGTCTTGCGGCGGACGGAGCACAGGGCGCTCTCGGGGGTGCGGCCGGCGTCGAAGAGCTCGGCCGCCTCCTGGAACTGCCCCTCGGCCAGCTCGACGACGGTGGCGGCCAGCGTCTCGGCCACCGGCCTGGAGAGCGAGGAGAGCGCGGTCAGCGCGGCCCTGGCCAGCATGAAGTCGCCCACCACCAGCGCCCGGGCGTCGCCCAGCTCGGCGTTGAGGGTCCGCACGCCGCGGCGCTCGGCCGCCCCGTCCATCAGGTCGTCGTGGACCAGCGACCCCGCGTGGACGAGCTCCACGCACGCCGCGGCGGTCACCGTCCGCCTGTCGATCCGGCCGCCCAGCGCGAGCGCCGCCGCCAGGGTCAGCGCGGGCCGCAGCCGCTTGCCTCCGGCCCCGGTGATCCGGGTGACCGCGCGGCTGACGGACGGCAGCCGGGACGAGGCGCTCAGGCTCCGCAGGCGCCTCTCCACCCGCCGGAGCCCGGCGGAGACGGCCGGACCGGCGAGAACCTCCTCCGGGCCCGCGGGGCGCGTGACGTGGACGGGCATGGCGACCTCCTGGTGGCGGGACCCCTCCTGCGGGGATCACCCGCCACGCTGCCCGAACCCTCCTGAGGAGACGCTGAGCCCTGCTGAGCCGGAGCTGAGAACCGCTGAGACGACTCTCAGCGGGCTCGGCCGCCCCGACGGCTCCGCGGTTCGGACAGCTCGCACGCCTCGGCCGACGGCGATGCAGGTCGACCCCGGCTGAGCCCCGCCGGGCCGGCCTCCTGTATCGGCGGCGATGCCGTGGACGGAGGAGGGGATCCGTCCGAGAATGGGCCTGCGACAGGGCAGGCGGATGGGAACGCTCGCGCCCGCGCATGCCCTGCCCGTGGAACGGTGGAGAGAGGCGGTCCCGTGAGCGGGTATTCCAGGTGGCGGGAGAGCGGGCATCTGCAGCGAGCGATCAAGACCGCAGGCGGCCCCGAGCGGTTCGAGACCGAGGTACGGCGGTTGCGTGCGCGGACGCGGGACGCCTCTCCAGCGGGTCCTGACGCGGGATCACCGGCGGACGCGGGGGCGACTCCGGAACCGATCTCCCACCGGGAGGCGCTGACCGCGTTCGCCGAGGCGTTCACCGCGCTGGACGAGCTGGCCGCCTCCCTCGATGACACCGCGTTGACGGGGCCGAGCCGCTGCCGCGGCTGGGCGGTGTGCGACGTGCTCTGCCATCTGCACCTCGGTGTCCAGGACGTGCTCGTCGCCCTCGCCACTCCGACGGAGGCGGAGCCGGACGGCGACTTCGTCTCGGTGTGGCAGGACAGCGGCACCGACGAGGAGGCCGCGCTGGCGAACCTGCGTTTCGTCCGCCTGGTCGCCTCGGCGTACCGGAGGCCCGCATCGCTCGTCGCGCGCATGTCGCCCGCCGTACAGGCCGCGGTCCGGCAGGCCGGGGTCGTGCCGGAGGAGACCCGGGTCGAGCAGTACGGCCGGAGCATCGCCGTGGCGGATCTCCTCGCCCAGTGGGCGGTCGAGGCCGCGATCCACCATCTCGACATCACCGTCGGCCTCGACGGGACCCCGCCGCCCCCGGCATCGGCGCTGGCCGTCGTCCGGCGGACCTTCGACCACCTCGCCGGCGCTCCCGCCGGCGCCCTCTGGAGCGACGCCGACTACACCCTCAAGGGCGGCGGGCGCCTGCCGCTGACCGGAAACGAACGCGAGCGGCTCGGACCGGCGGCGGACCGCTTCCCGCTCGTCGGATGAGGACGGGCGGCAGCGTCGCGGCGGCACCGGGCCCGTCGCCGTGGGCGGGGTCCGGAGAGATCGTCATGGCCAGGAGGAGTCCTGGTCGGGGTCGCCGCCCTCGGACAGGAGTTTGACGTCGGCCTCGACCATCATGGCGACCAGTTCCTCGAAGGAGACCGACGGCTCCCAGCCGAGCTGGACGCGGGCCTTCTTCGGGTCGGCGCAGAGCAGGTCGACCTCGGCCGGGCGGTGCAGGGCCTGGTCGCAGACCACGTAGCGCTCCCAGTCGAGGCCCGCGGCGGAGAACGCCGCCTCGACGAGCTCTCGCACCGACTGGGTCCGCCCGGTGCCGATGACGTAGTCCTCGGGCGTCCCGGCCTGGAGCATCAGGTGCATCGCCCGGACGTAGTCGCCGGCGTAGCCCCAGTCGCGGCGGGCCTCCAGGTTGCCCAGGCGGAGCTCGGAGGCCAGGCCCAGCTTGATGCGGGCCACGCCGAGGGAGACCTTGCGGGTGACGAACTCGGCGCCGCGGCGCGGCGACTCGTGGTTGAACAGGATGCCGCTGACCGCGAACATCCCGTAGGACTCGCGGTAGTTCTGGGTCAGGAAGTGGCCGTAGGCCTTGGCCACGCCGTACGGCGAGCGGGGGTGGAACGGGGTGGTCTCCGCCTGCGGGGTCTCCCGGACCTGCCCGAACATCTCCGAGGACGACGCCTGGTAGAACCGGATCTGGCCGGAGCCGTTGACGGTCCGCGAGGAGGAGATCCCCGAGCAGACGCGGATGGCCTCCAGCATGCGCAGCACGCCCATGCCGGTGACCTCGGCGGTCAGCTCGGCCTGCTCCCAGGACATCGGCACGAACGAGATGGCGCCCAGGTTGTAGACCTCGTCGGGCTGGACCTTCTCCACCGCGGAGATGAGCGAGCCCTGGTCGAGCAGGTCGCCGCGGACCAGCTGGACGTCCTGCAGGAGCCTGCGCACCCGGGAGACGCGCGGGTTGGCCTGGCCCCGGACGAGCCCCCAGACCTCGTAGCCCTCGTCCAGCAGGCATTCGGCCAGGTAGGAACCGTCCTGCCCGGTGATGCCGGTGATCAGCGCGCGCCTGGCCAACGCGTCCTCCTTGCTCGTCGGGCGGGGCTTGCTCCCGGACCGGGTCCTACCCGGACAATGTGCCGTTGACTGGCGAATGTACCGCCCTGCCCTGCTATGGGCACCATACCGGGCGGCGTGTCACTAGAACCCGTTTCACCGAATTGCGATCGGTCGCGCCAACGTCGCAGCTCGTATGCCCCGAAAGTGACACTGAGCACAATTCCACATTAGAAGGGTGAGACCTACCGAATGGTAGGGTCCGAGGTCTAAGGTCATCTTTCACGGTACCTGTCCTCACCCGGACAGGGTGAGGAAGGGGTTGCCGTGCCAGGTGCGGACTCGCTGCGGATCGCTCTGCTGTCCTACCGGAGCAAGCCGACCTGCGGCGGCCAGGGGGTCTACCTGCGCCACCTCAGCCGTGAACTGGTCGCCCTCGGCCACCACGTCGAGGTCTTCTCCGGCCAGCCGTACCCCGAGCTCGACGAGGGGGTCGTCCTCAACAAGGTCCCCAGCCTCGACCTCTACCGCGACGAGGACCCGTTCCGCACCCCGGGGCTGCGCGAGTTCCGCGACTGGATCGACGTGCTCGAGGTCGCGACCATGTGGACCGCCGGATTCCCCGAGCCGCTGACCTTCACCCTGCGCGCCCGCCGCGAGCTGGCCAGGCGCGTCGGCGACTTCGACGTGGTCCAGGACAACCAGACCCTCGGCTACGGCCTGCTCGGCATCCAGAAGCTCTTCCCGGTGGTCGGCACCATCCACCACCCGATCAGCGTGGACCGGCGGATCGAGCTCAAGGCCGCCCCGCTGCGCAAGCAGTTCTCGATGCGGCGCTGGTACGGCTTCGTGCGCATGCAGGCCAAGGTCGCCCCGCAGCTGAACCCGATCCTGACCGTCAGCGAGTCCTCCCTCGCCGACATCCACCGCGACTTCAACGTCCCGCAGGCCAACATGCGGCTCATCCCGCTGGGCGTGGACACCCGCTACTTCCACCCGCGCCCGGAGATGCCCAAGCGTCCCGGCTCGATCGTCGCGGTGGCCAGCGCCGACTCGCCGATGAAGGGCGTGGCGACGCTGCTGCGCGCGGTGGCCAAGCTCGCCACCGAGCGCGACGTGAACCTGACCGTGGTGAGCAGGCCGACCCCGGGCGGCCCGACCGAGAAGCTGGTGGCCGAGCTCTCCCTGGCCGACCGGGTCCGGTTCGTGCACGGCATCTCCGACACCGAGCTGGGCGAGCTGATCGCCACCTCGGAGATCGCGGTCGTCCCCTCGCTCTACGAGGGCTTCTCGCTCCCGGCCGTCGAGCACATGGCCTGCGGGACCCCGCTCGTCGCCTCGCGGACCGGCGCGCTGCCGGAGGTCGTCGGCGACGCCGCGGTGCAGGTCGCCCCCGGCGACCCCGAGGAGCTGGCCGCCGCGCTGCGCCGCCTGCACGACTCCCCCGAGGAGCGGGCCGAGGTCGGCCGGCGCGGCTACGAGCGCGCCATGGAGCGCTACACCTGGAAGGTCGTCGCGCAGCGGACCGTGGAGGCCTACCGCGAGGCCATCCAGGCCCACCCCGCGACCCGCACGACCTGATCGACCCCCTTTCCCAGCTGGATCTCTGCAAGGAGCGGCAAGTGCTGACTGTCGACTTCGGCCGGTTGCCCGTCGGGCCCGGGACCCGAGTCCTCGATCTCGGCTGCGGCGGCGGGCGGCACGCCTTCGAGGTGCTGCGCCGGGGCGCCGACGTGGTGGCGTTCGACATGGACGCCGAGGAGCTGAAGGGCGTGGCGACCATGTTCGCCGCGATGGAGCAGGCCGGCGAGGTGCCCGACGAGGCGACCGCCGAGACGGTGACCGGCGACGCGCTGGACATGCCGTTCGAGGACGCCAGCTTCGACCGGGTGATCGCCGCCGAGGTCCTGGAGCACATCCCCGACGACATGGCGGCGATGCGGGAGATCTTCCGGGTGCTCAAGCCGGGCGGCCTGGCCGCGGTCACGGTGCCGAGCTTCCTGCCCGAGCGGATCTGCTGGGCGCTGGACGAGGACTACCACACCGCCCCCGGCGGGCACGTGCGGATCTACACGCTCGCCGAGCTCGGCGCGAAGCTCAAGGCCACCGGGTTCGTCATCGGCCCGCACCACCACGCCCACGGCCTGCACGCGCCGTACTGGTGGATCAAGTGCGCCGTCGGCGTGAACAACGACGACCACCCGCTGGCCAAGGCGTACCACGAGATCCTCGTCTGGGACATCATGAAGCGCCCGGCCGCCACCCGCATCGCCGAGGCGCTGCTCAACCCGCTCATCGGCAAGAGCGTCGTGCTCTACGTCCGGAAGCCCGCCTGAGCCGTGGACCGGCAGCGGGTCGCGCAGACCGCGGGCAGCATCGCGGCCGTGCAGGAGGACGACGGCGGCGTCCCCTGGCCCGAGGGCCACGTGGACGCCTGGAACCACGTCGAGTGCCTGATGGCGATGAGCGTGGCCGGATTGGCCGAGCCGGTCCGCAGGGGCTACGACTGGCTGGTCCGCACCCAGCGGGCCGACGGGTCCTGGCCGATGAAGCTGGTCGGGGGCAGGGCCGTCGAGCACGGCGGGGAGTCCAACCACGCGGCCTACGTCGCGGTCGGCGTCTGGCACGAGCTGCTGGTCACCGGCGACGAGGGCTTCGCCCGTGAGATGTGGCCCGTCGTGCGCTCCGCCCTCGACTTCACGGTCGGCCTGCAGACCACCCGGGGCGAGATCGTCTGGGAGCGGGCCGCGGACGGCCGGGCGGCCTCCTATGCCCTGCTGACCGGCTGCGCCTCCATCCACCAGGGCCTGCGCTGCGGCGTGCTGCTCGGCGAGCACCTGGGCGACCCGCAGCCCGACTGGGAGCTCGCGGCCGACCAGCTCGGCCACGTGCTGGCCGCTCATCCCGAGGCGTTCGCCGACAAGAGCCGCTTCTCGATGGACTGGTACTACCCGATCCTCGGCGGCGCCCTGCGCGGCCCGGCGGCCCACGCCCGCCTGGCCGAGGAGTGGGACACGTTCGTCGAGCCGGGCCTGGGCATCCGCTGCGTCTCCGACCAGCCCTGGGTGACCGGTGCGGAGACGTGCGAGCTGGTGCTGGCGCTGGACGCGCTGGGCGACCGGGACCGGGCCGAGAAGCTCTTCACCGACATGCAGCACCTGCGGCACGAGGACGGGTCCTACTGGACCGGCTGGCAGTTCGTGAACGAGAAGTGGTTCCCGCACGAGCGCTCGGCCTACACCGCGGCCGCCGTCGTGCTCGCCGCCGACGCGCTGTACGGCCTCACCCCCGCGTCGGGCCTCTTCCGCGACGCGGGCGCCTACGCGACGGACCGCCCCACCGCGGCCTGCGGCTGCAGCCACGCCCGCTCCCCCGGCTGACCCGGCGGGGCCCGGGAGCCGTGCCGCCGCCCCCGCCCTGCCGAGGGACTCCCCCTCGGCCCGTCAACCGACGCCGGAGCCCGTCAGCCGACGCCACGGCCCGTCAACCGACACCGCGGCCCGTCAACCGATGCCGGGGCCGATCCGCTCCAGCACCCGGAGCGAGCCCTCCCGCCGGACCTCCTTGAACGCCCCGGAGGCCAGCGCCCTCTGGTGGACGCGGTACGGCGCCTGCCCGCCGTCGGCCGGGTCGGGGTAGATGTCGTGGAAGACCAGCGCGCCGCCCGGCACCACGTGCGGGGCCCAGCCCTCGTAGTCCTTGGTCACCGGCTCCTCGGAGTGGCCGCCGTCGATGAACAGCATCCCCAGCGGGGTGTTCCACAGCTCGGCGACCCGCTCGGAGCGGCCGACGATCGCGATGACCTCCTCCTCCAGCCCGGCCGCGGCGATCGTGCAGCGGAAGGTGGGCAGGGAGTCCATCTTGCCGAAGCGGGGGTCGACCAGCGTGGGGTCGTGGTGGGCCCAGCCCGGCTGGATCTCCTCCGAGCCCCGGTGGTGGTCCACGGTCAGGACGACGGAGCCGGACAGGCGGGCGCCCGCGCCGAGGTAGACGGCGGACTTCCCGCAGTAGGTGCCGATCTCGCAGATCGGCCCGCGCGAGCCGTACTCGGCGGCGGTCTCGAACAGGGCGATCCCCTCGGTCCGGGGCATGAACCCCTTGGCGCGGTGGGCGGCCTGCAGCAGGTCCGCGGGCATGCTCGGCGGCGTGCCGGGACGCGGGTCCGCGGGCAGGTCGGAGGGCCCGGTGGCGTTGCTCATCCGAGCAGCCTACCCACGCCGAACAACATTCGGAACGGCTCTTGCCGGGCCTTGTGGAACATGTTCTACTTTGCACCGTGAATCAGCGCGCGCGCATAGCGATGTCCGACGACGAGGTCACCGCCTTCATCGCGGAGTCGCGGAAGCTCCAGCTCGGCACGATCAACCCGGACGGCACGCCCCACATGGTCACCATGTTCTACGGGCTGGACGAGGGGAGGATCGCCTTCTGGACCTACGGCAAGGCCCAGAAGACCCGCAACATCCAGCGGGACGCCCGGGTGAGCTGCCTGATCGAGGCCGGGGACGACTACGCCGAGCTGCGCGGAGTCCTGGTGTACGGCGTCGCGCGCACGATCGGCGACCCGGAGGGCGTGCTGCGCGTCGGCATGGGCGTGACCCGGCGGATGGCCGGGATGCCGGACTCCGAGGAGCTCGTCTCCGAGTACGTCGCCCACACCGGCCGGAAAAGGGTCGCGTTCGTCGTCGAGCCCACCCGGGTGGTCTCCTGGGACCACCGTAAGCTCGGCACGCCGATCCAGTCCGGTTGAGGAGGTTCACGCTCATGAAGATCAAAGTCGACTATCTGGTCTGCGAGGCCAACGCCGTCTGCATGGGACTCGCCCCGGAGGTCTTCGACGTCGACGACGACGACCAGCTGCACGTGCTGCTGCCTGAGCCGCCGCCGGAGATGATGGACCGCGTCCGGCACGCCGTGCGGTCCTGCCCCAAAGCCGCCCTCTCCCTCGAGGAGACCCCCGAGGAGAAGGCATAACCCAGGACCCAGGACCCAGGAGGACCTCTCATGCGCGGTGCGCTGCTCCACGCCGTCGGCGACGACAAGCTCGACATCCGCGACGACTTCACCCTGACCCCGGTGGGCCCGGCGGACGTCCGGATCAAGGTCAGGGCCACCGGCGTCTGCCACTCCGACCTGTCGGTGCTGAGCGGCGTGCTGCCGATGCCGCTCCCGGTCATCCCCGGGCACGAGGGCGCGGGCGAGGTCGTCGAGGTCGGCGACCACGTGACCACCGTCCAGCCCGGCGACCACGTCATCGTCAACTGGACCCCGGCCTGCGGCACCTGCTCCAACTGCCTGGTCAACCAGCCGTTCCTGTGCATGACCTACGTCATGGACAGCTTCGTCAACGCCCGCTTCCGCTACGGCGGCGACACCCCGGCGTTCGGCATGGCCGGCTGCGGCACCTGGTGCGAGGAGATCGTCGTGCCCTGGCAGGGCGCGGTCAAGGTCGACCCGGACGTGCCCTTCGAGGTCGCGGCGCTGATCGGCTGCGGCGTCACCACCGGCGTCGGCGCTGCGCTCAACACCGCCAGGGTCCGCGCGGGCTCGACCGTGGCCGTGGTCGGCTGCGGCGGGATCGGCCTGTCGATCATCCAGGGCGCCCGGATCTCCGGGGCGACCACGATCCTGGCGATCGACCCGCTGGAGTCCAAGCACGAGCTGGCCGAGAAGGTCGGCGCCACCCACGCGGTCACGCCCGACCAGCTGATGGACGCGATCGGCACGCTGACCGGGGGCCGGGGATTCGACTACGGTTTCGAGGCCGTCGGCAAGTCCGCCGCGATCATGACCGCCTGGCAGGCGACCCGCCGCGGCGGCGACATGATCGTCGTCGGCGCGGGCGCGATGGACGACACCGTCCCGCTGAGCGCCTTCAGCCTGCTGTTCGAGGGCAAGAACATCCTCAGCTCGATGTACGGGGGCTCGGACGTCCGCCGGGACTTCCCGTTCCTCGCCGGGCTGTACAAGGCCGGCAAGCTCGACCTGGAGAGCATGATCAGCTCCCGGATCAGGCTCGCCGACCTCAACGACGCCGTCGCGGCCCTGCGCGGCGGCGAGGTCCTGCGCCAGGTCGTCGTCCTGGACTGACGGTGAGGACGCAGGGGAACGCCTCCCGGGAGAGCTTGGTTCTTGGCCTGACCGGCCACGGTGTCCTCGACCCGATGCGCCGGCCCGTCCGGGAGGCGCTCGTCCGCACCCACCGGACGCGGCACGTGACCCATAGGCGCCCGGCCGGAGGCCCCGTCACCGTCCTGTCCGGATCGCCCGGCCGCGATCCGGCCGGGCGGGCCCCTCAGTCCCGCCGGTCCCGCTGGTCCCGCCAGTCGCGCGGCGCCCGGCCGTAGGCCCGGCGGAAGGCCCGGCTGAACGAGGTGGCGTCCGTGAAGCCCCAGCGGGCGGCGATCTCCCCCACCCCCTCGCCGCGGGGCCCCGCGGCGGCCAGCTCCCGGCGGCAGTGGTCCAGACGGCGGGCGCGCACGTGCGCGGTCACCGTGCCGCCCGCCGCCTGGAAGATCCGGTGGAGCTGGCGGACCGAGACGTGATGGGCCTGCGCGATGACGGCCGGGGACAGATCGGGGCGGTGCAGGTTCCGCTCGATCCAGTCCACGATCCGCGCGTACGCCTCGGCGTGCGCGCCGTCGGGCGGCGGCGCGCCGTCGAGCCGCTCGCACAGCGCCCCGGTCACCACGTTGACCAGGGCCTCGCCGAAGTGCACGCCGTACGGGCCCTCCGCCGGACCGCCGTGGACCGCCAGCGCGCTCAGGAAGGAGACCGCCAGGCTCCCCGGGCCCTCCCTGCTGCCCAGCAGCGTGCCCGCCAGTTCCGCCACCCGCGCGGGCGGCAGCGGGATCACGGACCGGGGGATGGTCAGGGCCAGCAGGTGGTGGTCCTGGAGCGCGAACCTGATCGGGCGGGCCAGGTCGTAGAGCACCAGGTCTCCGGAGCCGACCTCGACGTGCCTGCCCGCCTGCTCGACCACCCCCGAACCGCGCAGCAGCAGGGACAGCTTGTAGTGCTCCATGCCGTCCCGCAGGCCGTGCCGCGCGGCGCGGCTCACCACGTGGGCGGGCGCGCGCACGTCGCTGACCTGGACCGGGCCCAGGGTACGGCCCACGATCCGGCCCGCGAACCCCTCCCGGTCGTCGGTCCGCAGCTCCAGCGGGCCGAAGGCCCGTGACACGACGTCCCGCCAGAACGCGGCCTGCTCCCGGGCCGGCGTGCCGGCCGTGCTGACGAAGGTGGGCATGGCCTCTCCCCGGTCTCGTGGGCTCTCCGAGCGTCCCGCTGAGCCTTCCGGTGCCGCCCGGTCGCGGCCCGCCCAGCCTCTCCCCCCGAGCCGGGCGCCGGAAATCCCATCCGTGTCCCCGTCACGGGTTATGGACGACCGGCTGCGCCCTCCCCGCCGGGGCGCGGGAGGAGGGCCGTGGAAGGAGGACCGCGGGAGGAGGGCCGCGGCGGCTCGGCGCTCCGTGCCAACACCTCGGCACGCGCCGCCACGTCCGCGGCGGGTGCGGTGGATATACACGTCAGGGACGGGCCGCCGCGGCCTCCGGAGCGGCCCCCGTCCCCCGACCCCTCCCCCGACAAGGAGCACGATGAGCGAGAACCCGCACCGGGCCGGCGAGGAGCCCGGCCTCAGCCGTAAGAGGTTCATCACCGCGGTGGGCCTGGGCGCTCTGGCCGCGCCGGCGGTGGCCGGCGCGGCCTCCCGGGCGGGGGCCGCGTCGGCGGCCCCGGCGG
This sequence comes from Planomonospora sp. ID91781, assembly GCF_015711595.1. Classification (NCBI taxonomy): domain Bacteria; kingdom Bacillati; phylum Actinomycetota; class Actinomycetes; order Streptosporangiales; family Streptosporangiaceae; genus Planomonospora; species Planomonospora sp. ID91781. Next base: position 579,897 of record NZ_JABTEY010000003.1, read on the forward strand.
ACGCGCCGCTGGCCTGCACCCCCGGCAGGACGACCGTGGCCCAGACCGAGGGGCCGTACTTCAAGCCGAACTCCCCCGAGCGCGACGATCTCACCGCCGGGGTGTCCGGTACACGGCTGGTCGTCAGCGGTTACGTCTTCGACCGCGCGTGCCGCCCGCTGAGCCGGGTGCTCATGGACTTCTGGCAGGCCGACAACTCCGGCAACTACGACAACGTCCGGTTCACCCTGCGCGGCCACCTGTTCACCGGCGCGGACGGGTCGTACCGGCTGACCACCATCGTCCCCGGTCTCTACCCGGGGCGGACGCGGCACATCCACGTCAAGCTCCAGGCGCCGGGCCAGTCGCGGATCCTGACCACCCAGCTCTACTTCCCCGGCGAGCCGCGCAACAACACCGACACCATCTTCGATCCGTCGCTGCTGATGAACGTGCGCACGGCCGGAGGCGTGCGGGAGGGGACGTTCGACTTCGTGCTCGACGTCGCCGGGACGCCCACGACCAGCCCGTCGCCGAGCACGCCGCCCGGCGGGACCTGGCGGGCCGGTACGGCCTACGCCGCCGGGGACCGGGTCACCTACGGGGGCGTGACCTACCGCTGCCTCCAGGCGCACACCGCGCAGACCGGATGGGAGCCGCCGAACGTCCCCTCCCTGTGGCAGCGCGCCTGACCCGCCCGGGCCGCCGGTCCGCGTTCCCGGCGAGGCACGCGGACCGGCTCCGGCCGGGTTCCGGCGCGGGAGCCGGGCCGGGCACACCGGGCCGGGCACACCGGGCCGGGCACACCGGGCCGCGCGGGAACCGGCCCGCCCGGAGGCGTTCGCCCGTGGACGACACGGGCGCGGTGGAGCCGTCTGCGGCCGTCGCGGGACGACGGTCTACACCGACGGCGGCGGATAGCGGTGGATCTCCGCCCGGTGCCCCGTCGCACCGGCGAACTTGGCGTCGTCGGTGAGCAGCGGCACCCCCAGCAGTTCGGCGAGCGCGACGTACATGCCGTCGTAGGCGGTGAGGTTGTTGCGCAATTCCAGCACACGCGGCTGCAGAGGCAGCATCGGATGGCGGGCGATCCTCAACTGGGCGTACCGCTCCAGCATGATGCCTGCCCGCTCCTCGGAGATGCGCACCTCCGGCTTACTCGTGATCACATGCCCGCGCACCACCGAGGCGATCTCGACGTCGATCAGCGCCGGGGCGTGCAGCCTGCGGACCAGCCGCTGCCGGAGGAGGTCGTCGCCTTTCACGTTGGCCAGCAGGCGGAAGACGATCGAGGCGTCGACGACCAGGCTCACCGGCGGCCCTCGCGCAGCGTCTCGCGGACGAAGTCCGGATCGTACGGCACCGGCTCGTCGGCGGCGATCCTGGCCATGACCTCGTCGAGCGTCGGGGTGGACGCCTCCTCGTTGAGGAGATCGCGCAGGTACGCCGTCAGCGACTTGCCCTCACGCTCGGCCCTCGCCTTCAGCGTCCGTTCGGTTTCGTCGGGGACATCTCGGATCTGCACGGTTCCCATGCACACAAGTTAGCATGCAGTTTGCATGCACTGCAGATGTCTTCATCATCTCGGGAAGCCGGCTCATCGAGCCCTCGCCACCGGTCTCCCGGAGAGCGTGGCCGCCGCAGCGTGCGAACTCATCACCGGTGCGATCGCCCGGGAGCCGTGGCGTGTCGGCAAACCTCTCCAGGAGCCGTACGACGGCCTGCACGTCGCCCGGCGGGGGACCTACCGAGTCGTCTACCGCATCGACGAGGACAAGCACACCGTGTCGATCCAGACGATCGAACACCGCCGGGACGCATACCGCCCCTGACGGCCCGCGGCACCCCGTGCGGCCGCGGGCCGTACCGGGTCAGTCCCCGCTGAAGGCCGCGTCGAACGAGGCCGCGGGGGGCGTGATGGCGTTGAGCCGCCGGACGAAGTCCAGCGCCTCGGGCGCGCCGTCCAGGCGGTCCATCCCGGCGTCCTCCCACTCGATCGAGATCGGCCCGCCGTACCCGATGGAGTTCAGCGCCCGGAAGCAGTCCTCCCAGGGCACGTCGCCGCGCCCGGTGGAGACGAAGTCCCAGCCGCGCCGCAGGTCCGCCCAGGGCAGGTGGGAGGCGAGCCGCCCGCGCCGCCCGTCGCCGCACCTGACCTTGGCGTCCTTGCAGTCCACGTGGTAGATGCGGTCGGCGAAGTCCAGGATGAAGCCGACCGGGTCCAGGTCCTGCCAGACCATGTGGGACGGGTCCCAGTTCAGCCCGAACGCCTCCCGGCGGCCGATCGCCTCCAGGGTCCGCACCGTCGTGTGGTAGTCGTAGGCGATCTCGCTCGGGTGCACCTCGTGCGCGAAGCGGACCCCGACCTCGTCGAACACGTCCAGGATCGGGTTCCACCGGTCGGCGAAGTCGGCGTAGCCCGCCTCCACCATCGACGGCGGCACCGGCGGGAACATCGCGACCGTGTGCCAGATCGAGGAGCCGGTGAAGCCCACGACCGTGTCCACGCCCAGCTTCGCCGCGGCCCGCGCGGTGTCCTTCATCTCCTCTGCCGCCGCCCGCCGCACCTCCTCGGGGTCCCCGGAGCCCCAGATCCGCGCGGGCAGGATGGCCCGGTGCCGCTCGTCGATCGGGTGGTCGCAGACCGCCTGGCCGACGAGGTGGTTGGAGACCGCCCACACCTCCAGGTCGTACTTGGCGAGCGTCTCCAGCTTCCGCCCGACGTAGGAGTCGTCCGCCAGGGCCCTGTCGACCTCGAAGTGGTCGCCCCAGCAGGCGATCTCCAGCCCGTCGTACCCCCACTCGGCGGCCAGCCGGCAGACCTCCTCGAAGGGCAGGTCGGCCCACTGCCCGGTGAACAACGTGATCGGCCTGTTCATCTCACACCACCGTCCAGCGGCTCTCGTCCGCCGCGCTCGCCTCGACCGCCGCCAGCACCCGCTGCACCCGCAACCCGTCCTCGAACGAGGGGGCGGGGTCGGCGCCGGCGGCGACCGCCTCCAGGAAGTCCTTCACCTCGTGGGTGAAGGTGTGCTCGTAGCCGAGCCCGTGCCCCGGCGGCCACCAGGCCCCCGCGTACGGGTGGCCGGGCTCGGTGACCATGATCCGCCGGAAGCCCGCCTCGGCCCCGTCGAGCGTGTGGTCGTGGAACCACAGCTCGTTCATCGCCTCGAAGTCGAAGGCCAGGCTCCCCTTCGAGCCGTTGACCTCGATCCGCAGCGCGTTCTTGCGCCCGGCGGCGAACCGGGTGGCCTCGAACGAGGCCAGCGCCCCGCCCTCCAGCCGCCCGATGAACAGCGCGGCGTCGTCGACGTCGACCGTCCCCTTCTCCCCGGTACGGCTCCCGCCCGCGAGGCCCTCCGAGGCGTCCGCCAGCGGGCGCTCCCGGACGAACGTCTCGGTGAGCGCCGAGACGCCCACCAGGTTCCGGCCGGTGACGAACTGGGCGGTGTCCACGATGTGCGCCCCGATGTCGCCGAGCGCGCCCGAGCCCGCGCGGTCCCGGCGCAACCGCCAGACCAGCGGGAACTCCGGATCCGCGATCCAGTCCTGGAGGTACTGCGCCCGGACGTGGCGCACCTCCCCCAGCCGCCCTTCGGCCACGAACCGCCGGGCCAGCGCCACCGCCGGGACCCGCCGGTAGTTGAAGGCGACCATCGCGCGCACGCCCCGCGCCGCCGCCTGCCGGGCCGCCTCCGCCATCGCCTCGGCCTCGGCGACCGTGTTGGCCAGCGGTTTCTCGCAGATGACGTGCTTGCCCGCGGCCAGCGCCGCGATCGCGATCTCGGCGTGCGAGTCGCCGGGCGTGCAGACGTCCACGATCTGCACGTCGTCGCGCTGGACGAGCCGCTTCCAGTCCGTCTCGGCCGCCGCCCAGCCGAGCCGCCGCGCGGCCTCGGCCGTGCGCTCCGGCGAGCGCCCGCCGAGCACCGCCATGGACGGGACCACGGGCAGGTCGAAGAAGGCGGAGACGCTCCGCCAGGCCTGGGAGTGCACCCGCCCCATGAACGCGTGCCCGACCATGCCCACCCCGAGGACCGGCTTCACGATTCGAACCCCAGCGGGAGGTACTCGGCGACGTTCTCCTTGGTGATGGTCTCCGAGGCCAGCGTGATGGACTGCGGCACCTCGTTCTCCACCAGGTCGCTCATGCCCTTGCCCTGGGCGATGAGCCGGGCCAGCCGGACCGCCGAGGAGGCCATCGTCGGGCTGTAGGTCACGGTGGCCTCCAGCACGCCCGTGCCGGCCTGGATGTCGCGCATCGCGTTGGCCGAGCCCGCCCCGCCGACCATGAAGAACTCGTTCCGGCCGGCCTCCTTGATCGCGGCCAGCACGCCGATGCCCTGGTCGTCGTCGTGGTTCCAGATCGCGTCGATCTTCTTGTGCGCCTGGAGCAGGTTCCCGGCGACCTCGGTGCCGGACTCCACGGTGAACTGGGCGTCCTGCTGGGCCGTCACGCTGAAGCCGTACGTCTTGAGCGCGTCGGCGAAGCCCTTGCTCCGGTCCTGGGTGAGCGGGAGCGTCGCGATCCCCTGGATCTCCAGGATCACCGGGTCCGCCACGCCCTTGTCCTTGAGCCGCTTGCCGATGTAGTGCCCGGCGGCCACGCCCATGCCGTAGTTGTCACCGCCGATCCAGGTCCGGTAGGAGAGCTTGTCGGGGAAGACGCGGTCCAGGTTGACCACCGGGATGCCCGCGTCGCTCGCGCGGCGGGCGATCTGGTTGAGCTGCTGGCCGTCGTTGGGCAGGATCACCAGCGCGGAGACCTTGGCCGCGATGAGCGACTCGACGGCGGAGATCTGCGCGTTGATGTCGTTGGTCGGCTCGACCGGCTTGAACTCCACGTCGGTGTACTGCTTGGCCGCGGCCTCGGCGTTCTTGGCGATCGCGGCGATCCAGCCGTGGTCGGCGGCCGGGGCGGAGAAGCCGATGACGACCTTCTCCCCGGGCGTGTCGTTGCCGTTCCCGGCGGCCGGAGCGTTCGACGGCGCCGCGGCGGCGCTCGGCTGGGCGGCGGGTTCGTTGCTCGTGCAGGCGGTCACCAGGGCTCCCGCTCCGATGACCGCCCCGCCGACGAGGAATCCCCGGCGGGCGAGTGGGTTGGACATGATCGTGCTCCTTCTGCTGCCGTGCGGGGGGTTCCGGGTGGAGGTGCGTCCCCGCGGGCCCCTGACCGGTCCGCGGGGGCACCGGTCTTTCAGGTGGGCGAGCGCAGGCCGCGCCGCTGGAGCAGCACGGCCACGACGATGATCAGCCCCTTGGCGATCAGCTGGTCGCTGGTGTTGAGCCCGTTGAGGATGAAGAGGTTCGTGATGAGCGTGAAGATCAGCAGTCCGAGGATCGAGCCGATGATCGAGCCGCGGCCCCCGGTGAGGAGCGTGCCGCCGATGATGACGGCGGCGATCGCGTCCAGTTCGTACAGGTCGCCGTGGGTGGAGGAGCCGGTGGTGGTCCTGGCCATGATGAGCACGGCGGCGATGCCGCAGCACAGTCCGGACAGCGCGTACAGCAGCATGGTGTGCCTGCGCACGTCGATGCCGGCCAGCCGGGCGGCCTCGGGGTTGCCGCCGACCGCGTACGTGCGGCGGCCGAAGGTGGTGCGGTTGAGCAGCACCCAGCCCGCGGCGACCACCAGCGCGAAGACGTAGACCAGCAGCGGCAGGCCGAGCACCCGGGTCGTGGACAGCTCCACGATGGCCTCGTTGCCCTGCTGGACCAGCTGGGTCCGCCGGTCCGACATGCGCTGGGCCAGGCCCCGGGCCGCCACCAGCATGGCGAGCGTGGCGATGAACGGCACCAGCCGCCCGTAGGCGATGAGCAGCCCGTTGACCAGGCCGGCCCCGGTCCCGACCAGGACCGCGCAGATGATCATCACGAACGGTCCGTAGGACTGGGTGGCCAGCGTGGTCGCCCAGACCGAGGCGAGCGCCATGATCGCGCCCACGGACAGGTCGATGCCGCCGCCGATGATCACGAACGTCATGCCGACGGTGATCACGCCGATGGTGGCGGCCAGGGACAGGATGCTGACCAGGTTGGAGGCGGTGGCGAAGTTGTCCGGCCGGGTCACCAGGCCGACCAGCGCCAGCAGCACCAGCGCCACCACCAGGCCGAGGTGCCGGGCCTCGCCCAGCCGGGCCAGCGGCCCGCCCAGCGCTCCCATCGGGTTCCGCGGGACGCCCGGCCCCTGCGCGGGCGTCCCGGCCTGCGCCTCCGCACCGCTCTTCGCGTCCTCGCCGGCCCGCGGCCCGCGGGTGTCGGTCACAACGCGCTCCCTTCCATGATCATATCGAGGACCCGGCGCTCGTCCAGGTCGCGGGCGTCGGACTCGTGGATGATCCGGCCTTCCCTGACCACCAGCACCCGGTCGGCCAGGCCGAGGACCTCGGGCACCTCGCTGGAGACCAGCAGCACGCCGATCCCGGTGTCGGCCAGCCTGCGGATGACGGCGTACAGCTCCGCGCGGGCGCCGACGTCCACGCCGCGGGTCGGTTCGTCCAGCAGGAGCAGCCGGCGGTCGCCGACCAGCCACCGGGCGAGCACCGCCTTCTGCTGGTTGCCGCCCGAGAGCGTCCGGACCGGCCGGTCCGGATCGACGGGCCGGATGCCGAGGGTCTCGATCAGCTCCCGCGCCTCCGCGTCCTCGCGGCGGCGGTCGAGCCAGCCGAACCGGGAGTAGCGGCCGAGACCGGCCAGCGTGATGTTGCGGGCGACGCTCTGGTCCAGCAGCAGCGCCTGGGCCTTGCGCTCCTCCGGGGCCAGGCCCATGCCGCGCCGGACGGCGGCCGTCGTGCCGCCGCCGCGTCCCAGGGGGCGCCCGTCCAGCACGACGGCGCCCGAGGCGCGGCGCGCGCCGTACACCGCCTCGACGATCTCCGATCGGCCCGAGCCGACCAGCCCGGCCAGGCCCACGATCTCTCCGGCCCGGACCGTGAAGGAGACGTCGGCGAAGAGCCCCGGCGCGGTGAGCCCCTCGACCCTCAGCACCTCGGGCGCGTCCGGGTCCTCCGCGGAGCGCGGGCGGCGCGGCGGGAAGACGTACTCGACCGCGCGGCCGGTCATCAGGGAGACGATCTCGGAGGTGGCGGTGGTCCGGGCGGGCAGGCCGACCGCCACCGTCCGGCCGTCCTTCAGGACCGTCACCCGGTCGCCGATCTCCCGGATCTCCTCCAGCCGGTGGGAGATGTAGACGACGGCGACGCCCTGGGAGGTCAGCTCCCGGACGATCCGGAAGAGGTTGGCGACCTCGTCGTGGGCCAGGGCCGCCGAGGGCTCGTCCATGATGATCAGCCGGGTGTCGTGGGAGAGGGCCCGGGCCATGCTGACGACCTGCTTGGCGGCCGGTGAGAGCCGGCCGACCTCGGTGGACGGGCGGATCTCGGGGTGCCCGAGCCGGGCGAGGAGCGCGTGCGCGGCGCGGTTGGCCTCACCGGAGCGGACGAAGCCGAGCCTGGCGCGCTCGTGGCCGAGGAAGACGTTCTCGGCCACGCTGAGACCGTCGACCAGGTCGAGCTCCTGGTAGATCGTGGAGACGCCGGCCCGGATCGCGGCCGTCGGCGTCGCCAGGCGCGTCTCCTGCCCGTCCAGCGTGATGACGCCCTCGTCGGGCTGGTGCGCCCCGGAGAGGATCTTGATGAGGGTGGACTTGCCCGCGCCGTTCTGGCCGAGCAGGCAGTGCACCTCGCCACGGCGCACCTCCAGGTCGACCCCGTCGAGGGCGCGGACGCCGGGGAACTGCTTGACGATCCCCCGCATCAGCAGCAGAGGGGTGTCTCCGGACACGGGCCCTCCCGTCTCGGAAGCTCCCAACATCCGGGATTCGGAGTTGGTGATGCAGAAGCTAATCCTGTTCCGGCCGCTTGTGAAGACCCTTTTATCGAAAGTCGTCATACTTTCGCTTATTTCAGCAAAAGTAGGAGCACCAGCGGACGGGAACCCGGCGGCCCACCCCTCTCCATGACACGCAACCGATGGTTGCGAAGCTGCGGATCGCCCGCTAGCGTGAGGAGCAACCGAAAGTTGCACATCGAGAGGGCGTGCGGAGCATGGAGTACGGCAGCATCGAACGCGAGATCCACATCGACGCCCCGCCCGAGGTGGTCTTCGAGGTCGTCAGCCGCCCCGAGCACATCACGCAGTGGTGGAGCGACGGCGCCGACGTCGAGGCGACTCCCGGCGCCGTCGGCGAGCTCGTCTGGGGCGACAGGGCGGACGTCCTCCCGATCACCGTGGTGGACGCCGAGCCGCCCCGGCTCTTCTCGTTCCGCTGGTGCTATCCGGACGGCGAGGCCGACGCCTCCGCCGCCTCCCTGCTGATCACCTTCGAGCTCGCCCCGTCGGGCGCGGGCACCAGGCTCCGGCTCACCGAGACCGGGTTCCGGGAGATGGGCTGGGAGGCCGCCAAGCTGGCGGAGCACTACCGCGACCACGTCGCCGGCTGGGACGTCTTCGTCCCCCGCCTCGGGGAGTACGCCGCGCGGCTGGTGTCGGCCCCGTGACCGCCGCCGTCGACGACGACCTGTGGTCCGCGGTCGGGGACCCGACCCGTCGGCGGATGCTCGACCTCCTCCTGGCGGACGGCAGCGGCACCGCCACCAGCCTCAGCGAACGGCTGCCCGTGACACGGCAGGCCGTCGCGAAACACCTCGGCGTGCTCGACCGCGTCGGCCTGGTGCACGCGTCGTCCGCCGGGCGGGAGAGGAGATACCGGGTGGACGAGGCGCAACTCGCCCGCGCGGTCGCCCAGCTGTCCTCGGTGGGGGCGGCCTGGGACGCCAGGCTCCAGCGCATCAAGCGGATCGCCGAGGCGATCCGGCACGGCGAGGGCCCGCGGGGTGAGGACCCGTACGGCGAGGAGCCGCGCGGTGAGGACCCGCGCGGCGCACAGCGGTGAATCCACCGGGTCCGGACGAGAACCGACATCGGAAAGAGGGATCGAAAATGGCGGACATCCTGCACAGGGTGGGGATCGAATCACCCGCGGCCGAGGTCTACACGGCCCTGACCACCACCGGAGGGCTCACCGGCTGGTGGACGGCCGACACACAGGGCGAGGGCGACGGCCTCGGCGGCGTGCTCCGGTTCCGGTTCGAGGCCGGCGGGTTCGACATGAAGGTCGTCGAGCTCCGCCCGGCCGAGCACGTGCGGTGGGAGGTGGTCGACGGACCCGAGGAGTGGATCGGCACGCACGTGGACTGGAACCTCGGCCGGGCCGGCGACCGCACCATCGTCCTCTTCAAGCACGAGGGCTGGAGGGAGCCGGTCCCGTTCATGCACCACTGCAGCACCAAGTGGGCGACCTACCTGATGAGCCTGAAGTCGCTGGTCGAGACCGGCAAGGGCGCTCCGCACCCGCACGACGTCAAGATCGACGACTGGGACTGACGTCCGGTGCGGGACCGCGCGCCTCGCCCCGGACCACCGGGGCGAGGCGCCGCGGCGTCAGAGCATGGCCTTCAGCGACGCGCCCGACTGCTGGCCGAGGGTGGTCGGCGTCAGGTAGGGCTGCTCGGTCATGATGGCCTCCCAGTTGTCCCTGATGTCCTCGGCGGTGTGGTCGTCCTGCTTCCAGCCCGGCCCCTCCGCGACGAACACCCGCGCGACCCGGCCGGCGCCGACGCTGAAGACCTCACCGCTGGTCTCGCAGGACTCGTGCGCCAGGTACGCCACCAGCGGGCTGATCCGCTCCGCGGTGAACCTGGCCTCGAACTCGGCCGGGAGCAGCGACTCGGTCATCCGGGTCCAGGCGATCGGCGCGATCGCGTTGACCCTGATGTCCGCCCGGGCGCCCTCGAGCCCGAGGGTCTTGGTCAGGCCCACCAGCCCCATCTTGGCCGTGGAGTAGTTCGCCTGGCCGAAGCTGCCGAACAGGCCGGAGGGCGAGGAGGTGTTGACGATCCGGCCGTAGGCCTGCTCCTTCATGTGCGAGAAGGCCGCGCGGGTGACCAGGAACGCGCCGCGGAGGTGGACGGCGATGACGGCGTCCCACTCCTCGACGCTCATCTTGCCGAACGACCTGTCCCGCAGGATGCCCGCGTTGTTGACGACGATGTCGACCCGCCCGAAGGCGTCGATCGCGGACTGCACGATCGCCTCGGCGCCCTCCGGGGTGGCGACGTCGTCACCGCTCACGACCGCCTCGCCGCCGTTCTTGGTGATCAGCTCGACCACCTCGGCGGCCGGGCCGGTGGACGCGCCGGTGCCGTCCAGCGCGCCGCCGAGGTCGTTGACGACCACCTTGGCTCCGCGCTCGGCCAGTGACAGCGCGTGCGACCGGCCGAGGCCGTGCCCGGCGCCGGTGACGACCGCGACCCTGCCGTCGAACCGCAGCTCTGACATGAGCAGCCCTCCCACGAGAATAAAGTTCTAGTCGGAGGACAGGATAGCCCGCCCGTCCCCGTGAAGCCACGGCCCCCGCCGTCGGCGACACGCCTGCGTTCCGTGGCGTCGCGGACAGTGAACACGAGGGCGGGTCCCTGCTAAAGTTTCTGGCCCGCACCTGGCGTGGGTCGACGACGACGCACCTGAAGGCACGGCCCCGCCCAGACCCCAGGGCTGGAGGCCCGCATGCCCGCAGCTCCGCCCCTCCGCGTGGTCCAGTGGGCCACGGGCGCCGTCGGCCGCCACTCCCTCCGCAGCCTGATCACCCGTCCCGAGTTCGAGCTCGCCGGGGTGCTGGTCTACGACCCCGACAAGGTCGGCAGGGACGCGGGCGAGATCGCCGGCCTGCCCCCGGCCGGCGTCTCCTGCACCGACGACGTCGAGCGGATCCTCGCCCTGGACGCCGACTGCGTGCTGCACATGCCGCTGCCCGCCTCCTACTTCGGCGGCGATCCCACGGCCGACGTCGAGACCATCTGCGCCCTGCTCGCCTCGGGCAAGAACGTCATCACCACCACCGGTTTCGTCCACCCGCAGTCGTACGGCCCCGGCCTGGTCGAGCGGCTGGAGACCGCCTGCCGTACCGGCGGGACCTCCCTGCACGGCACCGGCGTCAACCCCGGCTTCATGAGCGACCTGCTCCCGCTGGCGCTCACCGGGCTGTCGAGCCGGATCGACCACGTCTACGTCCGCGAGTCCTCCGACTTCCGCGGCCACCCGTCCCGGCAGACCGTCGTCGACCTGGTGGGCTTCACCCTCTCCGCCAAGGACTACGCGTCCGCGGTGCGTCCGTTCCGCGCCTTCCAGCGGGCGCTCTTCACCGAGAGCGTGCAGTTCGTGGCCTCGGCGCTGGGGGTGGCGCTGGACGAGGTGGAGGGGAGCGACGAGTTCGAGCCGGCCGCCGAGGAGTTCGAGATCGCCGCCGGCACGGTCCGCCCCGGCACGGTGTGCGCGTCCCGCTGGACGTTCTCCGGACTGGTCCGGGGCCGTCCCTTCATGACCGCGGAGTGCGTCTACAAGGCCGACGCCGCCAGGGTCCGCCGCTGGCCGAAGCCGGGCTTCGCCGTCCGCCTGGAGGGCGTGCCGCAGATGACGCTCAACGTCGACGAGGTCTCCCACGGCCTGTCCGGCGCCGCCTCCCACGCGGTCAACGCCGTCCCCGCCGTCTGCGCCGCGCCGCCCGGCATCCGCACCCTCCTCGACCTCCCCCTCGTCACCGGCCGCGGCACCGTCCGCCTCGCCTGACCACCTCGACCGCACGCGGGAACGCACGACCGCCCGCGGGAACGCACGGCCGACCGCCGGTGAATCCGGAATCGCATCTCCTCTTTTTCCGCGTTTTCCCTCTTCTCCGGAACCCCGCGGGAACCGCGTACGTTCATCCCGTCGTATCAGAGCGATGATCACCACAGGGGTGCCTTGAAATCCGCGCTGCGTTCGTCCGTCTCGATTCTCATCGCCGTTCTCGCCCTCGCCGCCTGCACCGGATCGCCTCCCGGTACCGGATCCCCTTCCGGGGCCGCCGGATCTCCCCCGCCGGCGGCTCCCACGGCGGCCGTCTCCGAAGAATCCTCCGAAGAGGACGACGGGAGCGAGGGCGAGGAGGGCCACATCGAGATATGCGTGGTGAAGAGCACCCGCATGCGTGCCGCCTACCAGCGGTGCGATGACGCCGGACGCGGCTACGCCTGGTATTTCCTCGCATGGAGCGCGCCCGTTCCGGCCAATGGGAGAACGGCGCGGAAAGGCTCGTTCAGAAGGCCTTCCGGGGGGATCCTGCGAGCGCGGGCGAAGGGCGGGAAGAGCGCGAACGCCTACCTTCCACCGGACGAGGAGGACCGTTTCCAGGTCTGCGTACGGCGGAGCGACCGGATCCGTTTCCCCGATGTGAAATGCGCGTCAGGAAAGACCGGGAAACGCGTCTTCTCCTGGTACTACATACGAATCGACCGGCACGCCCCGGCGGTGGGAGGACGGGCGGAGGAGGGGTCGTTCCGCGCGCCGTACGGCGACGCCTACCGGACCGCCGCGAAGGGCGGCTCCGGGACCGGGGCCGCGATCGGCCATGAGGACGAGGAGGACTTCGAGGGCGACGAGGACTTCGAGGACGGGAGCGGCGGGGATTCCGGCGGTGCGGCCGACGAGAGTGACGACTCCGGCGGATCCGGTTCCGACGACGTGGACGGCGGCGTGACCGGCTGCGGGTTCAACTGCACCTCCCGGTGCACGGGGATCTGCACGGGCAACGACTCCCGCAGCCGGGCCCGTACCCGCTCCGGGCGCCGCTGACCGTCCGGCCGGGCCCGGTCACCGGCCCGCCGGAGGCCGGAGTCAGCCCCGGCGCCACTCGCCAGAGGTGAGGGCGCCGGTCGCCTGCGGGCCCATGAGGACCATGCCGCCGTCCACGAACAGGGACGCCCCGGTGACGTACGACGCGGCGGGGCTCGCCAGGAAGGCGACGACGGCGGCGACCTCGCGGGCGTCACCGGGCCGGTCGATCGGGTATCCGGGGCGGCTGCCGGGCTTCGGCGGTTCGTCCTCCTGCCCCGTCATCGGAGTGGCGATCTCACCGGGCGCGACCGTGTTCACCGTGATCCCGTACGGCGCCAGCTCCAGCGCCAGCACGCGGCTCAGCATCCGCAGGCCGCCCTTGGCCGCGCAGTACGGCCCTGCGCCGATCCGCGGATACTCCTCGTGGACACTGGTGACGCCGACGATGCGGCCTCCTCTGCCGGCCGCGACCATCCGGCGGGCTGCCCGCTGGGCGCACAGGAAGGCGCCGTCGAGGTCCACCGCGAGCACCGAGCGCCACTGCTCGAAGCCCATCTCCAGCAGCGGCGTGGCACTCCCGGTCCCGGCGTTGTTCACCAGGACCCCGAGCCCGCCCAGTTCGTCGGCCAGTTCGTCCACTACCGCGGCGGCCCTCTCCGGATCGGCCAGGTCGTGTCGGCGTACGGCCGCCGTCCGGCCGTGCTCGCGGACCAGCCGTGCGGTCTCGTCGGCGCCCTCCTCGTCGGAGTGGAAGGTGATCCCGACGTCGAAGCCCTGCTCGGCCAGGGTCACCGCGGTCGCCCTGCCGATGCCGGAGTCCGCTCCGGTGACGACCGCGACCCGGTCGTAGCCGGTGGGAGAGATCGGTGCCGGGCGGATCGGCGCTTCGCTCATGCTCACCTCTCACGGGTTTCCCAGGAGGGCCGTGATGCCCGGCCGGAGGGGCCCATAACACCGCGATAGGAAGCTTTTGCTACATCACACGGTCCGGGGCGAGGGAATACCTTGACAGCACCCCTCACACAGGAGTGCACATGTTCAGTCAACGCTCCCTGCTGGCCGGGACCGCCCTCGTGGCCCTCTGCCTGGCCGGTACCACGACCACCGCCTCCGCGCAGTCCGGACCCTCCCCCTCCGCGCCGGGGGCCTCGATGCTCGAGGCCCTCCAGCGCGACCTCGGGCTCAGCGAGCAGCAGGCCGTCACCCGGCTGGCCAACGAGGAACGCGCCGCCCGGGCGGACTCCTCCCTGAACTCCTCCCTCGGCGAGGCCTACGCCGGTTCCTGGCTCAACGGGGACGCCTCCCGGCTCACCGTCGCCACCACCGACCCGGCGCAGACCGAGGCGATCAAGGCGCAGGGCGCCCGGCCGCTGGTCGTCACCCGGACGCTGGCCCAGCTCAACGCCGCCAAGGACCGGCTCGACCAGGCCTCCGAGGAGGCCAAGGCCGGCGCCGCCCTCTGGTACGTCGACGTCCCCACCAACAGCGTGGTGATCAAGGCCGCGGACCGGGCCGCGGGCGAGGCCCTCGCCGCCGCCGCGGGCGTGGACGCCGGCACGGTGCGGGTGGAGGTCTCCGGCGAGCAGCCGCAGCCCTTCATGAACATCATCGGTGGTGCCGCCTACTACATCGGCTCCAGCCGGTGCAGCATCGGCTTCTCCGTCACCCGCGGCAGCACCCCCGGGTTCGTCACCGCCGGGCACTGCGGCAGGGCCGGCGCCACCACCAGCAACCCGTCGGGCACCTTCCAGGGCTCCTCGTTCCCCGGCAACGACTACGCGTGGGTCGCCACCCCCGGCCACACCCCCCAGCCGTGGGTGCGGGGCTCGGGCGGCGCCAACGTCATCGTCCGCGGGTCCGCCCAGGCCGTGGTCGGCGCGTCCATCTGCCGCTCCGGCTCGACCACCGGCTGGCGCTGCGGCGTCATCCAGCAGCACAACAGCAGCGTCCGGTACCCGCAGGGCACGGTCAGCGGCCTGACCCGCACCACGGTCTGCGCCCAGCCCGGCGACTCCGGCGGCTCGTTCATCTCCGGCAGCCAGGCCCAGGGCGTGACCTCGGGCGGCTCCGGCAACTGCACCACCGGCGGCACCACCTACCACCAGCCGGTCAACGAGATCCTCTCGGTGTACGGACTGACGCTCCGCGTCGGCTGACCGCGGTCCGGCCGCGGGGCCGGAGAGGACCACACGAGGCCGTCACCGGATTCCGGTGGCGGCCTCGCCGCCGTCCCCCGCCCGCCTGGAAACGTCCGGTCCGGAGGAGTCCCGCCCGGATCCCTCCGGGCCGGAGGGGGCCGAAGAGGAGGGGGCCCGGGAGGGGGCCCGGCTGGAAGCGTCCGGTCCGGAAGAGCCCTGCCCGGAGGAGTCCGGGGAGGACGCCCGGTCCGGCCCGGGACCCGTGAACGCCGGCAGGACGAGGCGCACGCGGGTGCCCCTGCCGGGTTCGCTCCCCACCCGCACCTCGCCCCCGTGCAGCCGGAGGATCTTGTCGGCGATGGCCAGGCCCAACCCGGTCCCGCCGATGGCCCGCTCCTCCGTCTCCGGAGCCCGGTAGAAGTCCTCCAGAACGTGGTCCAGGTCCTCGGGCCGGATGCCGATGCCGGTGTCGCGGACCTCCACGGCGGGCCGCGGGTCCGCCGTGACCGCGACGTCGATCGCGCCGCCGGGCGGGGTGAACTTGACCGCGTTGTCCAGCACGTGCCGCAGCGCGAGCCGCAGCCGCTCCGCGTCGGCGCGCACCGCCACCCCGCTCCGGGCGTGCACCCGCAGGCTGTGCCGCCGGTGCCGCGCGCCGTCGGCGACGTCGTCCACCGCCCGCCGTACGGTCTCCGCCAGATCGACCCGGCGCGGCGAGAAGGCGGCGGTTCCGGCGTTGAGGCTGGTCACCAGGAGCAGCTCGTCCAGCAGGCCCAGCAGGCGCTCGTTGTTGCGCTCCATCACCAGCAGGAAGCGGCGTTCGGTGTCCTCGTCCAGGCCGCCCTCCCGCAGGAGCTGCAGGGCACTGCGGATCGAGGTCATCGGGGTGCGCAGCTCGTGGTTGATGCTGGCCAGGAACCGGTCCTTGAGCCGCTCCAGCCCCGGCGGGCGCGCGATCCCGGTCCTCCCGGCGCCGCGGGCGCGCCGGTGCAGTTCCAGCATCGTGACGACGCTCCCGGCCAGGATCCCCAGGGTCTCCCGCTGCTCGGCGGTCAGCCGGCGCGGGCGGTGGTCCACCACGCACACGGTGCCCAGGGCGTGCCCCCGGCCGCTGACCAGCGGCATGCCCGCGTAGTAGCGGACGTACGGCTCGCCCTGCGCGACGGCGTTCTCGCGGTAGCGCGGGTCGGCCAGCGTGTCGGGGATCTCCAGCAGCTCCCGCCCGAAGATCGTGTACTGGCAGTAGCCGCTGCTCCGGTCGGCGCAGGTCCAGGTGGTGCCCGCCCTGCCCCTGAAGTGCTGCCGCTCCCCGTCCAGCAGGTTGACCAGCGCGACCGGGGTCCGGCAGATGTGCGCGGCCAGCGTGGCGACGGCGTCGAAGTCGGGTTCGAGCGGGGCCTCCAGCGCCCCCAGCTCGTCCAGATCCCGCAGCCGCTCGGCCTCGTCGGGCGGTGTCGGCGTCTCCGCCATCGATCGCGCCTCCCCCGGGCTTCCGGAACCGCCGCCGGGCCGGGAGGACCCCGTCCGGCCTCCCCGGCCGCCGGTTCACAGCCAGGTTATGCCCCGGACCGCGCCGGGGACCGCCCGGGCTCCGGCGGCCCGCCGGTCGGCTGCCGGTGGTCCGCCGATGGGCCGCCGGTGGGGCCCGCACCCGCCGGAGGGGCTCCGGCGGGTGCGGGGACGTCAGACGTGCGGGGCGAACCGCCCGAACCGGCCCTGGTGGTAGAGGAGCGGGCGGTGCTCCGTGCCGAGGCGGGCCTCGGTCACGAGGCCGACGACGAGGACGTGGTCGCCGATCTCGGCGGTCGAGTGCGGGGCGCAGACCAGGTGAGCGGAGACCCCGCCCAGCAGCGGGACGCCCAGCGGGCCGGGACGCCACCGGGTGGGCGGGGCGAAGCGGTCGACACCCCTGCGGGCGAACCGGGAGGCGAGGTCGGCCTGGTCGCCGGCCAGGATGTTGACCGCGAAGTGCCCCGCCCGGCGGAGCCAGGGCCAGGTGGTCGAGGCCCGGTCCACGTAGAAGGAGACCAGCGGCGGCTCCAGGCTCACCGAGGAGAACGAGGTGGCCGTCAGGCCGACCGGCACCCCCTCGGTCTGCGCCGTCACCACCACGACCCCGGCCGCGTGCACGGCCAGCGCCCGGCGGAACCGCTCCGCGTCGACCGCCTGCTCCGGCAGCGTCTCGGTCATCGGGCCACGCTCCGCTCCGCCAGGAGGGCGGCCGTCTGGGGGGCCACCCGGTCGGCCCAGGGGCCGAGGTGCGCGTCCAGGTCGGCCAGCTGCGACTCCAGCAGTGCCAGCCCCGGCGTGGGCACCGCGGCGCCCAGCTCGACCAGGAGCGGCCGCAGGTGCACCTCCACCGCCAGGGAGTGCCTGGCGTCACCCAGCACCAGCAGCGGGAGGGCGACGGTCCCGGTCAGCGCCCCGCCCGGCAGCCGGTCGAGGAACGCCTTGAGCAGCCCGGTGTAGCTGCCCTTGTAGACCGGGCTCGCCACGACCAGCACCTGCGCCTCGGCGACCTGCTCCAGCGCGACCTCCACGCCGGCCGACGCGCCGGGCGCCAGCAGCAGCGGCGCCAGCGCGGACAGGTCGACCACCTCACCGGGCCCGTCGCGGCCGATGCGCCCGGCCAGCGTCCCGGCGGCGCGGACCGCCGCCTCGTGGGTGCGCGACCCGCTGCGCGGGTTGCCCACCAGGATCACGACGCTCATCGCTCTCCTCCCGTCTCCCGGTCCCGTCCCGTGCCCGTGCTCTTCCCGTCCCGCATGGCGTCCGTGCTCTTCCAGCTCTTCCAGCCCCGCCGGGCGTCCGTGCGCTTCCCGTCTCCTCGCGTGCCCGTGGCCCCGTCCCCTCGCGGCGCGTTCACGAGGCCACCGCGACCTTCCGCGCGTGCCGGGAGGCGGGGCGCTCCAGCCCGTAGTTCTCCCGCAGGGTCCGGCCCTCGTACTCGGTGCGGAACAGGCCGCGGGCCTGCAGCACCGGGACGACGTGGTCGACGAAGTCCTCCAGGCCGCTCGGGAGCAGGGGCGGCATGATGTTGAAGCCGTCGGCCGCGCCGCCCTCGAACCAGGTCTGGATCTCGTCGGCGATCCGTTCCGGGGTCCCGGCCACGACCCGGTGCCCCCGCCCGCCCGCCAGGCGGCCGAGGAGCTGCCGCACCGTCAGCTGCTCCCGGCGGGCGAGGTCGATGACGAGCCTGCGGCGGCTCTGCGCCCCCTCCGTCTCGGCGGAGACCTCGGGCAGCGGCCGGTCCAGCGCGTCCTCCGTCAGCTCGATGCCCACCATGTGGGAGAGCTGGCTGAGGCCGTACGCCGGGATGATGAGCTCCTCCAGCTCCCGTTCCAGGCGGAGCGCCTCCCGCTCGGTGGAGCCGATGATCGGGGAGATGCCGGGCAGGACCAGCAGCTCGTCCTCGTGCCTGCCGTACCGGGCCAGGCGGCCCTTGAGGTCGGCGTAGAACTCCCGGCCCTCGGCGAGGGTCTGCTGGGCGGTGAAGACCGCCTCGGCGAAGCGGGCGGCGAACTCCTTGCCGCCCTCCGACGACCCGGCCTGGACCAGCAGGGGGTGGCCCTGCGGGGGGCGGGAGGTGTTCAGCGGGCCGCGCACCCGGAAGTGGGCGCCGGCGTGGTCGAGGGAGTGGATCCTGCCGGTGTCGGCGTACCGCCCGCTCCGGCGGTCGCCCAGGATCGCGTCGTCCTCCCAGCTGTCCCAGAGCCCGGTGACGACCTCCAGGAACTCCGCCGCCCTGGCGTAGCGCTCGGCGTGCGCGGGGCGCTCGATCCCGAAGTTGTGCGCCTCGGCCTCGCCCGCGGAGGTGACGATGTTCCACCCGGCCCGGCCGCCGCTGATGTGGTCCAGCGAGGCGAACTTGCGGGCCACGTGGAACGGCTCGTTGTAGGTGGTGGAGACGGTCGCGATCAGGCCGACGTGGTCGGTGACGGCGGCCAGCGCGGACAGCAGGGTGAGGGGTTCGAGCCCGCCGAGCGCGTTGTGCCGGACGTCGCCCTGCAGGGCCAGGCCGTCGGCCAGGAAGACCGAGTCGAGCCTGCCCCGCTCGGCGGCCAGGGCGAGCCGCTGGTAGTGCCGGACGTCGGTGAGGTGGGAGGGCTCGGTCCGCGGGTGCCGCCAGGCGGCCTCGTGGTGGCCGACGCCCATCAGGAAGGCGTTCAGGTGCAGCTTGCGGGCGGTCATGAGGTGGTCCTCCACGTCGAGAAGCGGCGCTCCACGGTGACGAGCAGCAGGTTGAACAGCAGGCCGAGCACGGAGATCGTGATGATCCCGGCGTACATGTCGGGGATGCGGAAGCTGAACTGGGCGTCCTGGATGAGGTAGCCGAGCCCGGCCTTGGCCCCCACCATCTCGGCGAACAGCAGGACGAGGATCGAGTAGGCCCCGGCCAGCCGGATGCCGGTGAAGACGGTCGGCACCGCGGCGGGCAGGATGACCTTCTGGAAGAGGCGGAAGGGGCCGAGTCCCATGGACCGGGCCGACTTGACCAGCAGCGGTTCCACGGTCCGCACGCCGCTGATGGTGTTGAGCAGGATCGGCCAGGCGCAGGCGTAGAACACGAAGATGATCTTCGATGGCTCGCCCAGGCCGAAGATCAGGATGAAGACGGGCAGCAGGGCGACGGCCGAGGTGTTGCGGAACAGCTCCAGCACTGGGCTGAGGAAGTCGGCGACCGGCCGGTACCAGCCGATCGCCAGGCCGAGCGGGATGGTCAGCGCGATGGCCAGGGCGAAGCCCGACAGCGACCTGATCAGGGACGCCTGGAAGTGCTCGACGAGCTGCCCGCCGACCAGCAGGTCGTACCAGGCGACCAGGACCTCCGACAGCGGCGGGGCGAACACCCGGTCCACCACGCCGATCCGGGGCAGCACCTCCCAGAGCGCGGCGAGCAGGGCCAGGGCCGCGGTCCGGCGCAGCAGCAGCGCCGGCCGCGCCAGCGCCGGGAAGCGCGTCCCGGCGGCGACCCTGAAGAAGTTGGTCGCCCGGTCGTCGGCGGTGGGCGCGTCCCCCCACGTGGACGCGGAGGCGGGACCGGAGGTTCCGGTTGCGGTTGCGGCGCCGGTTGTTGCGGCGCCGGTGCCGGTTGCGGTGCCGGCCGTGGTGCCGGCCGCCTCCTCCGGGTCGCCTGCGGCGAGGGTCCGGGCGCCGGAGCCGCCGGGGGCGGCGAGCGTGTCAGCCAATGGTCCGCTCCTGTTCCTGGGCCGCGGCGACCTCGTCGCGCAGCAGGGTCCAGATCTCGTGCCGGTAGGCGCCGAAGCGCGGGTCCGCGCGCAGGTCGCCCTCGCGCGAGTCGAACTCGATGTCGATGACCTTCTTGATCCGGCCCGGCCGGGACGTCATCACCGCGACCCGCTGACCGAGGTAGACGGCCTCGTCGATGCCGTGGGTGATGAACACGATGGTCTTGCTCGTCTTCTCCCAGATGCGCAGCAACTCCTCCTGGAGCGACTCCCGGGTCTGCGCGTCGAGCGCGGCGAACGGCTCGTCCATCAGCAGCACGTCCGGGTCGAACGCGAGGCTGCGGGCGATCGCCACCCGCTGGCGCATGCCGCCGGACAGCTCGTGCGGGTAGCGGTGCTCGAACCCGGTCAGCCCGACCAGGTCCAGGTAGTGCCGCGCCCGCTCCCGGCGCTCCTTCTTCGGTACGGCCTTCGCCTCCAGGCCGAACTCGATGTTGGCCAGGGCCGTGCGCCACGGGAACAGGGCGTACTGCTGGAAGACGATCCCGCGGTCCAGGCCGGGGCCGGTGACGGCCCGGCCGTCGATGAGGATCCGGCCGGTGGTCGGGGCGGTGAGGCCGGCGATCAGGTCGAGCAGGGTGGACTTCCCGCAGCCGCTCGGGCCGACCAGGGTGAGGAACTCCCCGTCCCGCACGTCCAGGTCGACGCCGTCGACCGCGGTGAAGGGCCGGTCGGCCCCGCGGATCCGGAAGACCTTGCCGACGTCGCGAATGCCGATCTTCGCCTGGACCTCCGCCGGACTCTCCGCCCGGCCGTGCGTCCGGGTCTCGGTCAGGGTCGGGGTGACGGTCATCGTTCCTCCTGCTGCGCCGTCCGGGCACGCCGCCGGTCGAGGTCCCGGTTCACGAGGTGCTCCCGGGCCTGAAGGGGTTGAACTCGTTGGTGTAGATGTCGGACACCTTGACCTGGCCGGGCTTGACGTCGCCCTCGCGCTCCAGCCAGTCGATCCAGGTCTGGAACTCCCGGTCGGCGATCACTCCGCCCTTGCCGGCCACCCCGCTGCTCTTCCAGAAGTCGATGGCCGAGGCGTCCTCGTTCCGCCCGCGCTTGGCGATGATCTCCTTGTACTTGGCGACCACCTCCTCCCGCGGGCGCGACTGCGTCCACTCGACCGCCCTGGCGAAGGCGTCCACGAACTTCTTCGTGGTGCCCGGGTTCTCCGCGATGAAGTCCTCGCGGAGCACGAAGCTGCCCGCGGTGAACGGCCCGAAGAGGTCGACGTCGGTGTAGAGCGGGTGGATCCCGCCGCGCGACAGCGCCTTGTCGCGGAGGATGCCGCTGAGCGAGGCGACGTCGATCTGCTTCTGCCGCAGCGCCTGCTCGGTGTTGACCGGCGGCACGACGACCAGCTCGACCTTGTCGACCTCCTCCGGGGTGAGGCCGCCCCGCTTGAGGTACTCCTTGGTGATGGCCTCGCTGTGCGCGCCGAGGGTGTTGACGCCGATCTTCTTGCCGATCAGGTCGCGCGGTGTCGTGGCGGGGCTGCCGTCCAGCACGTAGAAGCCGGTGTAGGCCTCCTTGTCGACGCCGTAGTAGCCGACCACCGCCTTGACCCGGGCGCCGCTCGCCCGGAGCTTGACGATCGCGCCGTTGAAGGCGCCGCCGGCGTCGACCTGGCCGGTCGCGGTCGCCTGGATGTCCTGCGGGCCGGAGATCGTGTTGCCGACCCACTTCAGCTTGAGGTCTCCGAGGTAGCCCAGGCTCTCGGCGAGCTCGGGGTAGGTGACCTGGCCGACCCAGCCCTGGTAGCGGATCTCGGTCACCTCGCCGCCGTTCCCGGTGGCCCCGGAGGCGGCGGAGCAGGCGGTCAGGGAGCCGGTCAGCAGTACGGAGAGGAGGACGTGTCTGGTTCTGATCACGGGGATTGGGTCCTTGCGGAATCTGGGCATGCTCGCGCCGGGCGGTGCACGCCGGAGGGCTCACGTCATGAGGGAGGGGGCACGGGCAGCGGCGGCCGTGCCGGGGACGGGACTCGCGTCAGCTCGTGATCACAGACACTGGGCGCTGACGACGCGGCAGAAGTCCACGTGTGCGCACCGGGTCAGGTAAAGGCCCATGCCCATGAAGGTACGCACCCCGGAGCACTAAGTCAACATTTCCTACTCGCTTTACATGGAAATAGGCGAGCGGACCTCCACAAGGACCCCCGCAGGGCCGCCGCCGGGGATCGCCGCGGAGGTCCGCGGGGAGCCCCGGCCCCCGGGGCGGGGAGCGGGTCCAGCGTGCACGGCGTGCGTCACGGCGGCTCGGCCCTCCCGGCCCCCGGGGCGGGCAGCGGATCGGCCACGGGCCGGGCTCGACCGGCCCGACGACCGACCGCCCCGGGGCAGGGGCGGATCAGGCGGGATACCAGAGCTCGGGCTCGTCCGGGCCGCCGGAGACGCGGTGCAGGCGGCCCCGCGCCTCCAGCCAGACCAGGTGGGCCAGGGTCTCGTTGTTGGCCGCCCGGCGCATGTGCGGCGGGATGGTCTCCCACGGCCGCGACCAGGTCAGCCGGGTGGCCGCGGCCCAGCAGGTGACGCCCCCGCCGGTCGCGCCGACCAGCGCCTCGATCTCGGCCAGCCGCTCCTCGTGGTGGCCCGTCACGCGGTCGACCCGCTCGGCCAGCTCCAGGAACCGGTACTCGTGCGCGGGCAGCACCTCGTCCACGTCCAGCTTGCGCACGGCCGCCAGCGAGTCGAGGTAGTCGGCCAGCGGGTTGGGCACGGACTGCGCGTGCACGGCCACGATCGGGGTGATCTTCGCGAGCACGTGGTCGCCGGAGAACAGCAGCCGCCGCTCCCGCTCGGCGAAGCACAGGTGCCCCGGCGAGTGGCCGGGCGTCCAGATCGCGTGCAGGTCCCAGCCGGGCAGGTCGAGGCGGTCGCCGTCCTCGATCAACCGGTCGGGTCCGGCCATGGTCACGAACTGCCGGATCATCAGCGAGGCGCCGGCCAGCTCGTCCAGGGTCTCCGCGGGCACCCCGGAGCGCTCCAGCAGCGCCCGCTCCTGCTCCACCAGCGCGTCGACGGCCTCGGAGTCGTAGCGGCCGTGGATCAGGCGCGCGTCCGCCGGGTGCAGCCCGATCCAGGCCCCGGACACCTCCCGGATCCGCCCGGCCAGGCCGTAGTGGTCGGGATGGATGTGGGTGACCAGCACCGCCCTGACGTCGGTCATCTCGTATCCGGCGACCTTCAGCCCGGCGGCCAGCGCGCCGTACGCCTCGTCGGTGTTCCAGCCCGCGTCCACGAGCGCCACCCCGCCGGGCAGCTCCAGCGCGTAGACCAGCACGTAGCGCAGGGGGATGGGCAGCGGCACCGGGATCGACCACAACCCCGGCCGGACCCGCTCCACCTCCGGCAGCGCCTTGCTCCGCCACGCGTCCCGCTGCGCCTCGCTGGCCGGCGTCACCATGGTCATCGCCGATCTCCCTTCGTCGCCCCCGATTGTGCCCGCTGAACCGAATTATGTTCTAAGCGGGGCCCCTCGCGGGCGGAAGCGGCGGGCCCCGTACGGTCGGAACCATGAAGCTGGAACGTGAGACCTCTGCCGACGGGCGGTTCGTCCGCCAGCCCAACCGCTTCACCGCCCGGATCGAGGAGGGCGGCGAGCACCCGCCCGAGCCCGGCCGCTACCAGATCTACGCCTCCTACGCCTGCCCGTGGGCGCAGCGCGCGCTCATCGTCCGCGAGCTGCTCGGCCTCCAGGACGTCGTCGGCGTGACGATCGTGGACCCGATCAGGGACGAGCGCGGCTGGCGCGTGCCCGGCGGGGACCCGGTCACCGGGGCCGAGTTCCTCTCCGAGCTCTACCTGGCGAGCGACCCCGGATACCGGGGCCGCCACACCGTGCCCTGCGTCTGGGACCGTACGGCGGGGCGCCTGGTCACCAACGACTACCCGCAGATCACGCTCACCCTGGAGACCGCATTCGCGCCCTGGCACGCCGAGGGCGCGCCCGATCTCTACCCGGAGCCGCTGCGCGGACGGATCGACGCGCTGAACGACGTCGTCTTCCACGGGCTCAACAACGGCGTCTACAAGGCGGGGTTCGCCACCTCGCAGGAGGCCTACGACGAGGCGGTCACGGGCGTCTTCGCCACGCTCGGCATGCTGGAGGAGCGGCTGTCGGACGGCCGGCCGTACCTGCACGGCGAGGCGCTGACCGAGAGCGACGTGCGGACCTACACCACGCTGGCCCGCTTCGACGCGGTCTACCACTCCCACTTCAAGTGCGCGATCCGCCGACTGGTCGACCACCCGGCGCTGTGGGCCTACGCGCGCCGCCTGTACGCGATCCCGGCCTTCCGCGACACCACCGACTTCGACCACATCAAGCGGCACTACTACGTGACGCAGACCAACATCAATCCGACCGGGATCGTGCCGCAGGGCCCCGACATCGACTGGACCGCGCCCTGAGCCGCCGGCCCCCGGCATCGACCGGACCACGCCCTGAGCCGCCGCCGGCCCCCGGCATCGGCCGGACCCGCACCCCAGCCGCAGGACCCCGTCGGGCGCCGCGCACCGCACCGGGCCCTGCACTCCGCACCGCCCGCGGCGGACGGGCCGGCGGGGTGCGACGGCGGCGCCGTCCATGAAAGTTTCATCGGGCAAATCGGACATCGGGCCGGTCAGCCGGAAGATCGTGGCGCCGCTCCGTTGACGGGGCGGAAACCGCCTGGAAACAATCGGTGGACTCCACACGTGGGAGCGCTCCCACATGGTCGCGCCACCCTTCCCGAAGGACTCCCCCCGTGATCAGACCCCCCGCCTGGCTCACTCTCTGCCTCTCCACCGCGCTGGCCGCGGTCGCACTGGCGCCGGTCTCCGCGACCGCCGCCGCCGAAGGGCCCGAGCAGATCGTCAACGGCACCTTCGACACCGGCACCGCTCCCTGGTGGAGCACCGCCAACACCACGCTCGAGCTCGACGACGGACGGCTCTGCGCCGACATCCCCGGCGAGACCGCCAACCCGTGGGACGTCATCATCGGCCAGAACGACATCCCCCTGGTCAAGGACGAGACCTACGAGTTCTCGTTCTTCGGCGTCGCGTCCCCCGGCAGGGTCGCCAAGGCCCTGGTCCAGCTCCCCGTGGACCCCTGGACCCAGTTCCTGGCGGTCAACCCCGAGCTGAGCGTGTCCGGCAACGACTACTCGTACACGTTCACCGCGCCCGTGGACCTGCCGAACGCCCAGGTGGCCTTCCAGGTCGGCGGCAGCGCGACCCCCTGGAGGTTCTGCGTGGACAACGTCTCGCTCAAGGGCGGAGCCGAACCCGACGTCTACACCCCCGACACCGGACCCCGCGTCCGGGTGAACATGGTCGGCTACCTGCCGTCCGGTCCGAAGAACGCCACCCTGGTCACCGAGAAGACCGAGGCCGTCGACTGGAAGCTGGAGCGCGACGGCCAGACGGTCGCCAAGGGCGAGACCGTGCCGCGCGGCGTGGACGCCAGCTCCGGCCAGAACGTGCACTCGATCGACTTCGGCTCGGTCGACGCCGCCGGCACCGGCTACACGCTCACCGCCGACGGTGAGACCAGCCGCCCGTTCGACATCGCCGCCGGCCTCTACGACGACCTGAAGACCGACGCGCTGAAGTTCTACTACACCCAGCGCAGCGGCATCGAGATCCTCGACGACCTGCGCCCCGGGTACGGCAGGCCCGCCGGCCACCTGGGCGCCGCCCCGAACCAGGGCGACACGCAGGTGCCCTGCCAGGCCGGCGTGTGCGACTACACCCTCGACGTCCGGGGCGGCTGGTACGACGCGGGCGACCACGGCAAGTACGTCGTCAACGGCGGCATCTCCGTCCACCAGATCATGTCCACCTTCGAGCGGGCCAAGGCCGACGGCACGCACGGCGACGGGGACCTGGACATCCCCGAGAGCGGCAACGGCGTGCCGGACATCCTCGACGAGGCCCGCTGGGAGCAGGAGTTCCTGCTCAGCATGCAGGTCCCGGACGGCAAGCCGCACGCCGGGATGGTGCACCACAAGATCCACGACGCGGCCTGGACCGGTCTGCCGCTCCTGCCGCACCTCGACCCGCAGAAGCGCGAGCTGCACCCCGTCTCCACCGCCGCCACCCTCAACCTGGCGGCCACCGCCGCCCAGGCGGCCCGGCTCTTCGCGCCGTACGACGCCGCGTTCGCCGCGCGGAACCTCGCGGCGGCCAAGAAGGCGTGGGCCGCGGCCAAGGCCGACCCCGCCCGCTACGCCGACCCGGCCGACGGCACCGGCGGCGGCGCCTACCCCGACAACGACGTGACCGACGAGTTCTACTGGGCCGCCGCCGAGCTCTACATCACCACCGGCGACAAGGAGTTCAGGGACTTCGTCGTGGCCTCCCCGCACCACACCGCCGACATCTGGCGCGACCGGGGCTTCGACTGGGGCAACACCGCCCAGCTCGGCAGGCTCCAGCTCGCCGCCGTGCCCAACGCCCTGCCCGACCGCGCCCGGGTGCGCGCCTCGGTGCTGGAGGGCGCGGACAAGTACCTGGCGGTGCAGAAGGCCAGCGCGTACGGCCTGCCGTACAACCCGCCGGACTTCGACTGGGGCTCCAACAACCTCATCCTGAACAACATGGTCGTGATGGCCGTGGCGCACGACATCAGCGGTGAGGCGAAGTACCGCGAGGCCGTGCTGGAGGGCATGGACTACATCCTGGGCCGCAACGCGCTCAACCAGTCCTACGTCACCGGCTACGGCGAGGTCGCCTCGAAGAACCAGCACAGCCGCTGGTACGCCCGCCAGCTCAACCCCGACCTGCCGAACCCGCCGAAGGGCACCCTGTCGGGCGGCCCGAACTCCGCCATCCAGGACCCGGTCGCCCAGGCCAAGCTCCAGGGCTGCAAGCCGCAGTTCTGCTACCTCGACGACATCGAGTCGTGGTCCACCAACGAGCTGACCATCAACTGGAACTCCCCGCTCTCCTGGATCGCCTCCTTCCTCGCCGACCCCGTCCCGGCGGGCGACGTCAAGGTGACCTACACCAACCACGGCCAGTGGCCCGACGGGTTCAACACCCAGATCACCATCACCAACACCGGTGACGAGCCGATCGAGGGCTGGACCCTGAAGTGGGCCTTCCTCGGCGGCCAGCAGGTGCGCCGGCACTGGAACGCCGACCTGTCCCAGGACGGCGCGACGGTGACCGCGAAGAACCTGGAGTGGAACCGCGTGATCAAGCCCGGCCGCTCGGTCACCGTCGGCTTCATCGGCGCCGACGCGCCCGGCCCCAACCCCAAGCCGGAGCGCTTCATCCTCAACGGGACCCTCGCCCGGTAGTCCCCCCTCCCGCCCGGCGGAACCCCGCCGGGCGGACGCCCCCCGAGACCAGGGCGGCCGCACTCCTCCGGCGGCCGCCCTGCCCGTTCCCGGAACCGGCCTCGGAACCACCGTCGCAGTGCCCGCTCCGGTAACGAGTGGGTTCCGGGATGCGTCCACCGTTGCCCTGATCAGGCGATTCCCTCTATAACGCTCGATTAGGCCGAAACGGGAGGATCTATGCGGGAGTTCGGCAAGTGGGCCAAGGTCGCACGGACGGCCGCGGCCGTGCTGGGCGGGGCACTGGTCGCGGGTCTGGTCGTCGGCGTCGCGGCCCGGCTGCTGATGCGCGCCATCCTGCTCGCCGTCGACATGCCGACCTCCTTCTCCGCGGGGGGAACCGCGGCGGTGCTCGTCGCCTTCGCCGTGCTCGCCGTACCGGCCGCCGCGACCGCGACCGCGCGTCCCGCGGTCAGGCATGCGGGACGGTGGGTGACGGTGGCGCTGACCGGGTGGGGCTCCGCGCGGAACGGGCTCGCCGACGCCAAGATGCTGCTGCTGGCGGACGAGGACCGGCTCTCGGTCGTCGCGGGGCTGATCGTGGCCTTCGCGGTGACGGCGGCGCTGCACGGCCGGCTCGCGCAGTACGCGACACGCCGCCTCGCCGGCCCGTCCGCGACCGGCGGGGAGACCGGCCGTGCGGACATCACCCGCGGAGGCACGACCGGCGGAGACGAAGGAGACACGACCGGCGCGGACACGGACGACGGGAACATGAACGACGGGAACACGACGCCGCGCGCGGCGGCCGCTCCGGCGTCCTGAAGCCGTCCGGCCGCACCGCGAGCGGGCGGGCACGTCCCGGACCCGCAGGAGTCCTAAACTGGCGGACGTGATCGAGGACATCTGGGTGGATCCGGCCGTCGCCGAGCTCAGGCCGGACTTCGCGGTGCTGGCCATGGCGGTGTACGGCCTGCGCAACGGACCGACCGACGACAGGTCCCGGGCCTGGCTGGCCGAGGCGGCCGACCGGGCGGTGACGCCGGACGACCCGAGGGTCGAGGCGTGGCGGGACGCCTACCGGGCGTTCGGCGCCAAGCCGCAGCGGACCCGGCCGTCGGTGGACGCGCTGGTCCGGCGGATGCCGCTGCCGGAGATCAACCTGGTGGTGGACGCCTACAACGCGGTCAGCGTCGGCCACGGTCTCCCGATCGGCGGCGAGGACCTGGCCCGCTACGCGGGCACGGCCAGGCTGGTGCGGGCGGCCGGGGACGAGCCGTTCGAGGTCGTCGAGAAGGGCGAGCCCGCGATCGACCACCCGGAGATCGGCGAGGTGGTCTGGCGGGACGACCTGGGCGTCACCTGCCGGCGGTGGAACTGGCGGCAGTGCGTGCGGACCCGGATCACCGAGGAGACCTCCGACGCCCTGTTCCTGCTGGAGCGGCTGGACCCCATGTCACCGGAGGAGCTCCAGGCCGCCGGGAACGAGCTGACCGTCCTGCTGGAGGAGATCACCCCCGGTCTGCACGTCGAGACGCGCCTCGTCACCGCCTGACACGCCCGGCGAAGGGGTGACCCTACTCACACCTTCCGGCCAGACCCCCCGAACGTGACCGCTTTCGGCTGTTCTGAGAGGATCGTTCCGGGGGCTGCGGCCAGATTGGCGCGGGCCCATGCCCAGGAGAGTAGCCTTGGACAGGTTCTCTTATCATCAACGCCGATCTGCGGAAGAGGGCGATTTCCGCCGTGTCGTCTGAGTCGTCGCGGACAAACCCGCTGGCAGCCTTCGGTCAAAACGAATGGCTTGTCGACGAGCTGTACCAGAAGTACCTCCAGGATCCCGAGTCCGTGGACCGCGCCTGGTGGAACTTCTTCGCTGACTACACCCCTGATTCCGGGTCCGGCAGAGCCGCGGCCCAGGGAACGGCCGCGGCCGCTCCCCCGACCCCCGCCACGGCCCCGGCCACCCCGGCCGCCGCGACGACCACCCCCACAGCGCCGAAGGCCCCGGCGGCCCCGGCGGACAAGCCCAAGCAGGAGACGCAGTTGCCCGCCGGTGCCGAGGAAGTCCGACTCCGTGGCGCGGCCGCCAGGACCGCGCTGAACATGGAGGCCAGCCTCGTAGTCCCGACGGCCACCAGCGTACGCGCCGTCCCGGCGAAGCTGCTCATCGACAACCGCATCGTGATCAACAACCACCTGTCCCGCGGCCGCGGCGGCAAGGTGTCGTTCACGCACCTCATCGGGTTCGCCGTCGTCAAGGCCCTCGCGGTCCTGCCGGAGATGAACCACTCCTACACCGAGGTCGACGGCAAGCCGGTGCTGGTCAAGCCCGAGCACGTCAACCTGGGCCTGGCCATCGACATCCAGAAGGGCGACACCCGCCAGCTCCTGGTGCCGTCGATCAAGGCCTGCGAGCAGATGGACTTCCGCCAGTTCTGGACGGCGTACGAGGACATCGTGCGCAAGGCCAGGGGCGGCAAGCTCGGCGTCGACGACTTCGCGGGCACGACGATCTCGCTGACCAACCCGGGCACCATCGGCACCGTGCACTCGGTGCCGCGCCTGATGCCCGGCCAGGGCACGATCATCGGCGTCGGCGCGATGGAGTACCCCGCCGAGTACCAGGGCGCCTCCCCCGAGACGCTCTCCCGCCTGGCGGTGAGCAAGATCATGACGCTCACCAGCACCTACGACCACCGGATCATCCAGGGCGCCCAGTCGGGCGACTTCCTGCGCCAGATCCACCGCCTGCTCCTGGGCGAGGACGGCTTCTACGACGAGATCTTCGAAGCCCTCCGGATCCCCTACGAGCCGGTCCGCTGGGTCCGCGACATCTCGACCACGCACGACGACGACGTGGCCAAGTCCGCCCGCGTGCTGGAGCTGATCCACGCCTACCGGGTCCGCGGCCACCTCATGGCCGACACCGACCCGCTGGAGTACAAGCAGCGCAAGCACCCCGACCTCGACATCAAGTCGCACGGGCTGACCCTGTGGGACCTGGAGCGCGAGTTCGCCACCGGCGGCTTCGGCGGCAAGCCGCTGATGAAGCTCCGCGACATCCTCGGCGTGCTGCGCGACTCCTACTGCCGCACCATCGGCGTCGAGTACATGCACATCCAGAACCCCGAGGAGCGGGCCTGGATCCAGGCGCGGGTGGAGCGGCCGTACGACAAGCCCGCGCGCGAGGAGCAGCTGCGCGTCCTGGAGCGGCTCAACACCGCCGAGGCGTTCGAGACGTTCCTGCAGACCAAGTTCGTCGGCCAGAAGCGCTTCTCGCTGGAGGGCGGCGAGTCGCTGATCCCGCTGGTCGACTCGGTGCTCTGCGCCGCCGCCCAGGACAGCCTGGACGAGGCCGTCATCGGCATGGCCCACCGCGGCCGCCTCAACGTGCTGGCCAACATCGTCGGCAAGTCCTACGGGCAGATCTTCGGCGAGTTCGAGGGCAACATCGACCCGCGCACCTCGCACGGCTCCGGCGACGTGAAGTACCACCTGGGCGCCACCGGCGACTTCGTCTCGCCCGACGGCTCCAAGATCAAGGCCTCGGTCGTGGCCAACCCCTCCCACCTGGAGACGGTCGACCCGGTCCTGGAGGGCATCGTCCGCGCCAAGCAGGACCTGCTGGAGCGCGGCGAGGAGGGCTTCAGCGTCCTGCCGCTGCTCGTCCACGGCGACGCCGCCTTCGCCGGCCAGGGCGTGGTGGC
Source organism: Planomonospora sp. ID91781 (assembly GCF_015711595.1). NCBI lineage: Bacteria > Bacillati > Actinomycetota > Actinomycetes > Streptosporangiales > Streptosporangiaceae > Planomonospora > Planomonospora sp. ID91781. The sequence goes on from NZ_JABTEY010000003.1 coordinate 610,879, forward strand.
CGAGACGCTGAACCTGTCGCAGCTGCGCGGCTACCGCACCGGCGGCACCGTGCACATCGTGGTCAACAACCAGGTCGGCTTCACCACCAGCCCGGCGAGCTCCCGCTCCAGCGTGTACGCCACCGACGTCGCCCGGATGATCCAGGCGCCGATCTTCCACGTCAACGGGGACGACCCCGAGGCCGTGGTCCGGGTCGGCCGCCTGGCCTTCGAGTACCGCCAGGCGTTCCGCAAGGACGTCGTGATCGACCTCATCTGCTACCGGCGCCGGGGCCACAACGAGGCCGACAACCCCAGCTTCACCCAGCCGCTGATGTACGACCTGATCGACGCCAAGCGCTCCACCCGCAAGCTCTACACCGAGGCGCTGATCGGCCGGGGCGACATCACGGTGGAGGAGGCCGAGGGCGCGCTCCGCGACTACCAGGCCAAGCTGGAGAACGCCTTCGCCGAGACCCGCGAGGCGACCAGGGAGCAGACGGGCGAGTTCGCCCGCCCGGCCGACCTGGAGGCCATCCCCTGGTCGCACGAGGACACCCCGACGGGCGTGTCCGAGGAGACCGTCAAGCGGATCGTCGACACCCAGCTCAATCTGCCGGAGGGCTTCACCGTCCACCCGCGCCTGCTCCCGGTCATCCAGCGCCGCGGCCAGATGGTCGCCGAGGACCGCATCGACTGGGGCATGGGCGAGACCCTGGCCTTCGGCTCGCTGTTGATCGACGGCCACCCGGTCCGCCTGGTGGGCCAGGACTCCCGGCGCGGCACCTTCGTGCAGCGGCACGCGGTGCTCGTGGACCGCGTCACCGGCGAGGAGCACACCCCGCTCAAGGCGTTCAACGAGGGCACCACCAAGTTCTACGTCTACGACTCGCTGCTCAGCGAGTACGCCGCGCTCGGCTTCGAGTACGGCTACAGCGTGGAGCGCCCCGAGGCCCTGGTCTGCTGGGAGGCGCAGTTCGGCGACTTCGTCAACGGCGCCCAGTCGGTCATCGACGAGTACATCACCGCGGGCGAGCAGAAGTGGGGCCAGCGCTCCGGCGTGACCCTGCTGCTGCCGCACGGCTACGAGGGCCAGGGCCCCGACCACTCCTCGGCCCGCATCGAGCGCTTCCTGCAGATGTGCGCCCAGGACAACATGACCGTGGCCCAGCCGACCCTGCCGGCCAACTACTTCCACCTGCTGCGCTGGCAGACGAAGTCGAACCGGCACCGGCCGCTGGTGGTCTTCACGCCCAAGTCGCTGCTGCGGCACAAGGCGGCGGTCTCGCCGGTCTCCGACTTCACGTCGGGCTCGTTCAAGCCGGTCATCGGTGACACCACGGTGGATCCGGCGGGCGTGCGCAAGGTCGTGCTCTGCTCCGGCAAGATCTACTACGACCTGGCCGCGGCCCGGGAGGCGCAGGGCCGTACCGACGTGGCGATCGTCCGCCTGGAGCGGCTCTACCCGTTCCCGGCGAACCCGCTGACGACGGAGCTGGACCGCTACGGCGACGTCGAGCTGATCTGGGTGCAGGACGAGCCGGCCAACATGGGGCCGTGGCCGTTCCTGACGCTCAAGCTGGCCGAGAACCCCCGCGTGTTCGGCGGGCGGCCGATCAAGCGGGTCTCCCGCAAGGCCAACTCGTCCCCGGCCACCGGGTCGCACTCCACGCACGAGGTGGAGCTGCGCCAGATGCTGTCGGAGGTCTACGCCTGATCCGGGTGCCGGGGACCGCGACGGCGGTCCCCGCCCGGATCTTCGGTCCACCCGGGAGGTCCCCCACAGCACGGCTGTGGGGGACCTCCCGCTATCAGGAGGGAAACGATGTACTTCACCGACCGGGGCATCGAGGAGCTCGTCACCCGCCGCGGCGAGGAGGAGGTCGGCATCGGCTGGCTGGCCGAGCGGCTGCGCGAGTTCGTGGACCTCAACCCCGAGTTCGAGATCCCGGTGGACCGGCTGGCCACCTGGCTGGCCCGGCTGGACGACGACGAGGACGAGTAGCGGCGAGGACGGACGGCACGGGACCGGCCGACGGCACGGGAACCGCCCGGGGCGGACCGGCTCCCGGTGGATAAAACACGATATATCTTGACCTCCCGAGTGACGCGACATATCGTGTCTTGCACAAGGAGGTCGCAGACATGCGTGAATGGACGATCGGGAAACCCGAGCAGATCACGTTCGGCGCGGTGAGCGGGCTGAACGTGTGGATCGTGGCGGGCAGGCTGGCGGTGCTGGCCAGCGACGGCCCGCCGACTCTGGAGGTCACCTCCGTCGGAGACCTCCCGCTGATCGTGACGCACGACGACGACGGCACGCTCACCGTCTCCTACAAGGACCTCACCTGGGACGGGCTGCTCAGCTGGCTCCGCCCCGGCCGCCGGGAGAGCGTGCTGACGCTCACCGTGCCGAAGGACTGCCCGGTCAGCGCCGGAGTGGTCTCCGCCTCGGCCGTCGTGGCCGGCTTCGAGGCCCGCACCGCGGTCAAGAGCGTCTCCGGCGAGGTCGTGCTCGACGGGGTGAGCGGCGAGATCCACGCCGACACCGTCTCCGGCCCCGTGGAGAGCCGCGGCCTGGTCGGCGACCTGTCGTTCAAGAGCGTCTCGGGTGACCTGACCGTCGCCCGGGGCAGGCCCCGCCGCCTGAAGGCCGGCACCGTCTCCGGCCGGATCACCGCCGACCTGGAGCTCCCGCCGACCGGCCACGTCACGCTGAACAGCGTCTCCGGCGAGGTCGTGGTACGGCTCCCGCACTCGGTGGAGGCCGACGTCGCGATCCGCTCCACCTCCGGCCGGATCGGCAGCGCCTTCTCCGAGCTCGACCGGGTGGACCAGCCCGGCAGGAGGGCGCTCACCGGCCGGATCGGCGGGGGCATGGCCTCCCTGTCGGCCACCACCCTCTCCGCCGACGTCACTCTCCTGAAGGGAGACCCTTCGTGAACGGCTCGTTCGACACCGGTCGCGCCTCCGGCACGGCTCAGGGCGGGGGGGCGTCGTGAGCCCCGTCTTCGGCCACGGGCGGCTCCGCCTCTACCTGCTCAAACTGCTCCAGGAGAGCCCGCGCCACGGCTACGAGGTGATCCGGCTGCTGCAGGACCGCTTCCTCGGCGTCTACTCCCCCTCGCCCGGCACGATCTACCCGCGCCTGGCCCGGCTGGAGGAGGAGGGCCTGGTCACCCACGAGGTCGTGGCCGGCAAGAAGGTCTTCACCCTCACCGAGGCGGGCCGCGCCGAGCTGGAGGCCAGGATGGACGAGCTGGCCGAGCTGGAGCAGGAGATCTCCGACTCCGTCCGGGACATCGCCCGCGAGGTCAAGGAGGACGTGCGCGACACGGTCCGGTCGCTGCGCGAGGAGCTCACCCAGATGGCCCGCGACGTGCGGCAGAGCGCCAAGCAGGAGGAGCGCTCGGCCAAGGACGAGTTCCGGCGGGCCAAGCGGGAGCAGCGCGAGGCCTGGCGGGAGCAGAAGGCCGAGTGGCAGCGGCACAAGCACGAGTGGAAGCACGAGACCGAGCGCTGGCAGCGGGAGTGGAAGCGCATCTGGGCCGCCGGCTTCACCGGGCCCGGCTCCTCCGCCGGTGACGACCGGCTCGGGCAGCTGCTCGCCGAGTTCGCCGAGGAGGTCCGCGGGGACGCCGCGGGCCGGCAGGTCACCGAGGAGACGCTGGCCGCGGCGCAGGACGCGCTCTACGACGCGGCCCGCCGGATCCGGGACGCCCTGCGGTGATCCTCCTGATGCGGGCGGCCCCGCCCCTCCTCCGGGCGGGGCCGCCGCCGTCCTCGGCACACGCGGCGTGCACGGCGCACCCTGCATGCACGGCGCATCCTGCATGCACGACACACGCAGCGCACACGGCCAACACAGCGCGCCGGGCGTGCACGGCGTGCTCCGTGCACTCCGCGGGCCTCATGCGCCCGGTGCCCCCGGCGCGTTCAGGGAGTGAAGACGATCTTCCCGAAGACCTCGCCCCCGTGCATGGCCGCGAAGCCCTCGCGGGCCTGCGCCAGCGGGAGCACCCGGTCGATCAGCGGGCGGGTGCCGGTCTGCTCCAGGAACCGGGCCAGCCGGGCGAGCTGGTCCCGGCTGCCCATGGTCGAGCCGACCACCGACAGCTGCAGGAAGAAGACCCGGTTCAGGTCGGCCGGGGGCACGGCGCCGCTGGTCGCGCCGGAGACCACGATCCGGCCGCCGGGACGCAGTGACTTGAGCGAGTGGTCCCAGGTGGCCTGGCCCACGGTCTCCATGACCGCGTCCACCCGCTCGGGCAGCCGGGCGCCGGGCTCGAAGACCTGGTCGGCGCCGAGCTCCAGGGCGCGGGCCCGCTTGGCCTCCGACCTGCTGGTGGCCCAGACCCGATAGCCGCCGGCCCGGCCCAGCGCGATCAGCGCGGTGGCCACGCCGCCGCCCGCCCCCTGGACCAGCACGGTCGAGCCGGGCTCCAGCCCCGCCCGGTCGAACAGCATCCGGTAGGCGGTCAGCCACGCGGTGGGCAGGCAGGCCGCCTCCTCGAAGCCGAGCGCGGCGGGCTTGGGCACCAGGTTCCGCCGGGGCACGGCGACCCGCTCGGCGAAGGTCCCGTCGTGCACCTCCGAGAGCAGCGACCGCTTCGGGTCGAGCGTCTCGTCGGCCCCCGAACCGATCACGGAGTGCACGATGACCTCGTTGCCGTCCTCGTCGAGTCCGGCGGCGTCGCAGCCGAGCACGATGGGCAGCCGCTCCTGCCGGATGCCCACGCCCTTGAGCGTCCACAGGTCGTGGTGGTTGAGGGCGGCGGCCTTCACGGTGACGGTGGTCCAGCCGTCGGGGACCTCCGGTTCGGGGTGCTCGCCGAGCGTCAGCCCGGCGAGGGGGTTGTCGGGATCGGTCTGGGTTGCGGTTACGGCGAACATGGCCGCACCCTACGCTCCCGCCCTCTCCGATCCCTTCACCAGGTGGCGACGTTCACCGGCCCGTCGGGGACCAGGCGGATCTCCCTTCCGACGAGTTCGACGGCCTCGGCCTCGGCGACCAGCGCGGGGTCGCGGACGAGGGCGTGCGTGCGCGCGCCGCCCGGCAGGTCCACGACCACGATCCCGCGCTCGGCCGCGCCGTCCCTGCCGTGCGCGACGGTGTAGCCCGCGACGGTCCCCGTCCCCTCGAAGACGTCGGCGATCGGCACGGGCTCGGCGACGTGCACCGGCCCGCCCGCCCCGCGCAGCGCCGCGAGCCCGTCGCCCCGCCCCTCCCGGAAGGCGTCGCCCGGCTCGGTGGACCAGACGGCCCAGGTGTGCTTGGTCAGGTGCATCCCCACCCCGGTGACCAGGCCGTGTCCCGGCGCCCCCGCCCCCTCCCGCAGCCGCTCGGCCATCGCCGCGGTGGAGTGCAGCACGTAGACGCTGACCGGCGCCCCGGCGTACGGCAGGCCGCCGGTGACCGTCAGCCCCCGCCCGTCCAGCGGGTCCAGGCCCATCGCGGCGCAGGCCGTACGGAGGGCGACCGCGAAGCAGCTGTAGAGGTCCAGCGCGCCGATCCCGTCCAGGTCCGTGCCCGCCCGGTCCAGGGCGTGCCGGGCCGCGGCCGCCATCGCCGGGGACTCCCCCAGGGCCGGCCGGGCCGCCACCTCCCAGGTGTCCTCGGCGTACGCCCAGCCCCGCAGGTGGACGCGGCGGTCGCGATCGATCCCGAGCCGGTCGGCGAGCCCCGAGCTGACCATGATCACGGCAGCGGCCTGGTCGACGTCCATGAACGCGACGGTCCGCTTGGTGTACGGCCAGCCGACGACGCGGTTGTCCGGACCCGGGGTGACGAGCTCCTCCGGCGTCCACTCCCGCCGGTGCCAGGCGTGCGGGTTGGCCGCGGCGACCCGGGTCATCGGGGCCATCATCCGGCCCCGCGCCTCCCGCTCGTCCCCGATGGACTCCCCGGCGGCGGCCCGGCGCGCGGTCTCCATGATCGCGTAGGTGTGCACGGGCAGGAAGAGCTCGTGGGCCAGCTCGGCCGGGTGCGGCGGGCGCTCCCAGCCGTAGGGCGGCCGGGGATGGGCGCGGTGGCTCCACGCGGGGCGCTCCCCCGCCCTGCGCAGCGCCTTCTTGGTCGCCAGCGCCTCGCCCCCGGTGACCAGGGCCGCGTCCATCTCCCCGGCGGCGATCGCGGCGGCGGCCGTACCGAGGAGCGCCTGCGGAGCCGTACCGCTCACCGTGGAGTAGGCGCGGTGGCGGGGTGCGGCCTTGAGGCGCTCGGCGAGCCGGGCGGCGGGGTCGTCGTACTGCCAGGACTCGGTGTAGACGACCTGGATCGAGTCGAGCCGCTCCAGCAGGCCGGGAACCCCCGCGTCGGCGGCGGCCCGGCGGGCGACCAGCTCCCACAGGTCCAGCGGCTCCGGTCCCGGCCGCTCGCGGACGGTGTGCTGGGCGACGCCGACGAGGCAGGGGGTCCGTGGGTCCACGCTCATACGGACATCAAACCAGAACGTCATTCGGTTTGGATAGCGCGAAGTGCACGGAGTTACCGGAGAAATGGTCGTCGATCGATGATGAAGGTGGTACGGAAGACGTCTTTCCGCTCCCCCCACAGCGGCCCCTGCCTGCGAAGATGCCCATTCGTTAAATGATAGCGAATCGGCATTTCAATAACGGAATCGCATCGGAGGGAACCGTCCCAGACTTTTTCCCGTCAATTCATGGCCCAACTCGTGATCCACTCAGTAGCGTTCCCAGCGTTTTCCTGGCGACGGGAAGTCCCGCCCGCCGCCGAAGACGAAAGGAGCTCCATTGAATCCCCGAGCACGGCGCCTCACCGTCCCCCTCACCGGCCTCCTCCTGGTCGCCGGGGCGATGGGCGCCACCTCCGCCGGCGCGAGCGCCGCGAGCACCACCGCAACCGCGGCCGGCACCGCCGCCGCCCCCGCCGACGTGGTGACGTCCACCGCGTCGGAGACCCCGGCCGAGGCGACCTCCTTCTGGTCGCCGGAGCGCATGCGCAGGGCCACCGACGCCACCGGCGACGTCGACCTCAGCGTCCGGGGCGGCAAGGCCTCCTCGGCGGCCGGGCCCACCGGCAAGGCCGGGGCCGTCCCGCCGAGCGGTCCGGGAGGCGGCCCGACCACCAAGAGCAAGCAGGTCAACCTGCCCAACACGGTCGGCCGGGTCTTCTTCACGCTGCCCAAGGCGAACCCGCTGGACCCGAAGAGCTGGAAGTACTGCTCCGGCACCTCGGTCCAGGGCAGGTACCGCAACGTGGTCGCCACCTCGGCGCACTGCGTCTACGACGTGAAGACCAATCAGTTCTACGACAACTGGATCTTCATCCCGTCCTACTGGGACGGGAACCAGGCGTGGGACGGGAAGAACCCGTACGGCATCTACGCGGCCAAGTGGTTCAACGCGCACGACGACTTCGTGGTGAAGGAGGACTACGACTACGACTACGCCTTCGTCAACGTCCACTCCGGGTACAAGGTGAACTGGGAGAAGGACAAGGACGGCAAGTGGCAGCCGATCGTCAAGAACGTCGGCCGGCTCGGTGACAACGTCGGCGGCCAGGGCTTCGCCTGGAACCAGAAGGTGAAGAACAAGGTCTTCTCCTTCGGCTACCCGGCCGGGTCCCACCCCGACGGCGACAAGCCGTTCACCGGGCGCACGATGAAGTGGTGCTACGGCACCACCGGCGCCATGCCCGCCGCGCCGAAGTACAACATCCAGGAGCACGTCGGATTCAGGTGCGCCTTCACCGCGGGCGCCAGCGGCGGCCCGTTCCTGCTGAAGTACAAGAGCGCCACGCGGACCGGCTACCTCAACGGCGTCAACAGCGTCGCCTGGGACACCGACAAGAACGACCGCTACGACCGCATCTCCTCGCCGTACTTCAACGGCGACACCTACCAGGTCTACAAGGTCGCGGCCAACCGCTGGACCAAGTAGCCCCGCCCGCAGGACGGCGCCCGGACGACCCGGGCGCCGTCTCCTCCGGAACACGGCGCACGACGGCCGGACGGCCTCCCGCCTCCCCGGGCCGCCCCGGGGAGGCGGGACACTTGACGGGAATCCGCCAGGGACCTGCTGATGGGTTGCCCTCCGGTCGGCGAGACCCCGAATGTGGAAGGTTCCAGCGCTTTCTCCGAGGCGTCCCGTCCGGACGGCGAGCGGTCCGGCGTCTTCGCAGCTCAGGGCGGTTACGCGATGAACATTCCACACGACCGCCAATCCGAATCATCTCTGACGCCGTCCGAGATCTTTCGGTTCCACTGATTCGGCAACGAAAGCATAACGGTCCATACCGATGCCGGATTACTGCTCCTTTACACCATCTTTGCTGAGTACGGTCTCCTCTTGTCTCTTTACGTACGCGTGAGCCACCCGAGCGCTCATGACAAAGAAGGAGCTACCGTGAACCCCCGAGTCAAGCACCTCGCCCTCCCTCTGGGAGGTGCTCTCGTGGCCACCTCCATGGCCGGCGCCGCCCTCGCCGGAACGGCCCAGGCCGCCACCGCCGAGCCGGATCTCAAGACATCGGCCCTCACCCGCTCCGGTAACGCGAAGGCCATCGCGGGCTACTGGACCTCCTCCAAGCTGAAGTCGGCGAAGACCTACCTGTCCGACTCCACCGTCTCCGCCAAGCTGACCAAGCCCGGCGCCGCGCGAGCCGCCGCCGACGGCAAGCCCGGCATCGTCGCCCCGACCGGGGAGGGCGGCAAGTCCGCCGGCCGCTCGAAGAACGTGAACCTGCCGATCACCGTGGGCAAGGTCTTCTTCGTCGACGACAAGGGCCAGGAGCGCTGGTGCTCCGGCACCTCGGTGCAGTCGAAGTTCCGCAACCTGGTCGCCACCGCCGGCCACTGCGTCTACGACACCGACACGAACAAGCCGTTCGACAACTTCGTGTTCATCCCCGGTTACTACCAGGGCAAGGCCCCTTGGGGCATCTACGTCGGCGCCAAGGTCAACACCCACGACGACTTCACCGTCTACGAGGACTACGACTACGACTACGCCTTCGTCAACGTCTACAACGGGATCAGGCAGCAGCCCGAGCGCGAGGTCGACTACAAGACCTACAAGGCGCACATCGCCAAGGGCGGGGCGGGCCGCGAGGACGCCCGGACCGTCGACCGCAAGACCTACGACGAGTGGACCAAGAAGGGCGGCCTCGGCAAAGTCGAGGGTGTCGACTCCGAGGACGAGGTCGGCCCGCAGTACAAGGGCGCGATCGCGGTCGCGGTGGAGACCGGCAAGGCCACCTGGGACGGCGCCTCCGGCAGCGTCTACGGGCTGAAGGACGACAAGGTCACCCTCGGCGGCCGGACGCTGGAGCAGGCCGCCTGGCCGAAGCCCGGCTCCAAGCTGGAGCCCCGCGTCGAGCATGTGACCAAGACCGAGTACGACGACTACAAGGGCCCCGGCCACAAGCAGATCGACTCCCGGGGCAACTACCTCATCACCCGCTACTACGTGGTGAAGTACATCGCGAAGACCTCGTCGGCGAAGTACATCATCTTCCGGCACTACATCACGTTCGTGACCGACGTCGGCCGCCTCGGCGACAACGTCGGCGGCCAGGGCTTCAGCTGGAACCAGAAGCTGGGCAAGAAGGTCTTCACCTTCGGGTACCCGACCTCCTCGCACCTGGACGGGCACCGGCCGTACAGCGGCCACACCATGAAGTGGTGCTACGGCAAGACCGCCGCCGCTCCCGTGGTGTCGGCGTACAACGCCCAGGAGCACCAGGCCGTCAAGTGCGCCTTCACGCCGGGCGCCAGCGGGTCTCCCTTCCTGCTGCAGTACAAGAACAGCAAGCGGACCGGCTACCTCAACGGTGTGGTGAGCCTCACCCTCGACACCGACAAGAACAGCCGCTACGACCGGGTCACCACGCCTTACTTCAACGGTGACACCTACGCCGTCTACCGGCACGCCGCGAACCTGTGGACCGGGAAGCTCCCGCGCTAGGCACGAGGCCGCGGTACAGGAGGGGTCCGGTGACCGCCGGGCCCCTCCCCTTCTTCACGAGGCTCTTACGCCCCGGGGGGCAGGCTTGCGAGCGACGGCGTCAGATCGGATCGGTACACCGAGCTGCCCAAAACCCAGTTGATCTGGAAAAATCACCTTTTACACCTCTACTGAACTCCAACTCCCCGGAAGGAACGCCCCCATGTCCCCCCGCGTCCGGCGGCTCACGGCCACACTCGGCGCGCTGTTCGCCGCCTGTGTGACCATGACGTCCGCCTTCCCCGGGGCCGCGGAGGCAAGTCCCTTCGACGGGGTGCCGAACGGCGTCACGTCCATCACGCTGACCCGCAACAGCGCCGACATGAAGCGGATCGCGGGTTACTGGAGCCCGGTGCGTCTCAAGCAGGCCCAGAACAACACCCCCGCCATCCCAGAGGTCAAGCCCAGCGAAGCCGGCGAACCCGCACCGCCGCCCTCCGTCTCCCCCACACCCAGCGGCACGGGCAAGGCCACCACCGCCGCGGCGGCCGCGGGCGAGCAGGCCACCGCGACGACGGCCACCACGAGCGCCACGGGCGACCCCTCCGTCATCGAGCCCACGGCTCCCAAGAAGCGGACGGCGGACACCGGCGCCGTCCCCGTCACGGTCGGGAAGGTCTTCTTCCGGCTCGGGGGCAAGGACTACTGGTGCTCCGCCTCCTCGGTGGCCTCCGCCAACCGGAACCTGGTCGCGACGGCCGCGCACTGCGCCTACGACGCCAAGCTGGCGAGGGCCGCCGAATACTGGATCTTCATCCCGGGTTACGACAGGGGCGAGACCCCGTACGGGATCTACGTCGGCCACTCGTTGAATCTGCACGAGAGCTTCGTGGGCAAGGGCGACTACGACTACGACTACGCCTTCGTCACCGTGCACGACGGTTTCCGGTGGAAGCCGGGCAAGGCCGCGGGCTCCTATGAGATGGAGGCCGTCGGCAGCCTGGAGGACAACGTCGGCGGGCAGGGCCTGGCCTTCAAGCGCAGCCCCGGCAGGTACACCTTCGCCTTCGGCTACCCCGCCGCCCCCTACCTCGACGGCACCAAGCCCTTCGACGGCCAGGAACTGAAGTCATGCGACGGGCTGACCCGCAGGCAGGCGGCCCCCGCCCGCCTGGTGGAGTACGGCATCGCGCTGAAGTGCGGGTTCACCGCCGGCGCCAGCGGAGGCCCGTGGCTGATCGGCTATGACACCAGGAGCGCGCGCGGCTACCTCAACGGCGTCAACAGCTTCGCCTGGGACACCGACGTCGACAAGCGCTACGACCAGATCTCCTCGCCGTACTTCAGCCTGTCGACCTATGTCGTCTACAGGTACGCGGGAAGCCGCCGCGCGGACTGACCGCGCCCGATCCGGACGTTCCGGACATGATGAAGGGGCCTCGGCGATCCGCCGGGCCCCTTTTGAGCTCTGTTAGACGTACCGGGTCCGAAATCGGTGCCATCTCTTCGATGTGATGTACGTCACATTGTCTTCACTACCGAACGTAAACGACTAATTACGCCACATCAGTCACATCCATCCCAGTCTCTGCTCTAGCTGGGGAAACAGGAGCGTTTTCTCTCAAGTCACCACAAGATCCATTAAGGGGTTCTTGTGTAACGGAACGGTATCGGCAACCGGGGACGTCTCCGTCGTTCCCGGAGCGGCTTCCGCTTTTCAAGATCGGGCCTGTATGTTCCTGGCTATCCCTTTACTGACGCATGGGACGCAAGATGCGTTCCACGACAGACCAAGGAGTTTCCCTTGAAGCGCATCCTCCTCCCCGCCGGTGGCGCCATCCTGGCCACCGGTCTGCTGGCCGCCGGCCTGGCCGGCACCGCTCAGGCCGCCCCGGACTGGGCCCACGACACGATGGCCAAGGGCGCCCCCGAGGCCAAGAACGTCATCGAGTTCTGGACCGCCTCGAACTACGCGGCCCTGAAGAACGCCACCCCGTACTCCTGGGACGTCAAGGCCACCCCGTCGCTGAAGGTCGGCGGCGGCTACAGCCCCGACGGCAAGCCCGGCTCGGTCGTTCCGATCGGCGAGGAGAAGAAGTCCGCCTCCGTCGTCAAGAACATCAACCTGCCGAAGACCATCGGCAAGGTGTTCTTCGTCGACCAGGACGGCAAGCCCCGCTGGTGCTCCGGCTCCTCGATCCAGGGCAAGTACCGCAACCTGGTCGCCACCGCCGGTCACTGCGTCTACGACGAGGGCAAGAACGCCGAGGTCGCCAGCAACTGGATCTTCGTCCCCGGCTACTACCAGGGCAAGACCCCGTGGGGCATCTACGTCGGTAAGACCGCGTACACGCACTACGACTTCGCCGCGTTCGAGGACCGCGACCGCGACTACGCGTTCGTCACCGTCTACAACGGTGTCCAGATCGGTGGCCAGGGCACGGTCAAGGAAGTCTCCAAGGCCGAGTACGAGAAGTACGAGGGCCTGAAGGACGTCAAGGCCGTCGAGATCACCAAGGAGCAGTACGACAAGTGCGTGCTGAACCTGGGCGACTGCTTCTCCGAGGGCGCCGACGCCCCGGCTGACAAGGTCGGCCCCGACTACCCCGGCGCCGTGCTCGAGCGCGAGGAAGTCAACGAGAAGGCCTACACCGACGCCAAGGTCGGCAAGGGCAACGGCAACAAGCTGGGCGAGCCCGAGGTCGAGCACGTCACCAAGACCCAGTACGACGCCTACAAGGGTCTGGGCACCAAGAAGATCGTCGACGGCAACTACACGATCACGCACTACTACGTCCAGAAGTGGGTCAAGCCCGCCACGGCGAAGAAGTACTTCAAGAACGTGTACGTCATCGCCGAGGGCTTCATCAAGGACGTCGGTCGCCTCGGTGACAACGTCGGTGGCCAGGGCTTCGCCTGGAACCAGAAGACCGGCCAGAAGGTGTTCGTGTTCGGCTACCCGGCCGACGCCCACCCCGACGGCCACAAGGCCTACACCGGCATCACGCCGAAGTGGTGCTACGGCACCACCACCGGCAAGACCTACACCCACGCCGCGACCAAGGTCGAGGAGCACGTCGGCCTCAAGTGCGCGATGACCCCGGGCGCCGACGGCTCCCCGTGGCTCATCAAGTACAGCAACGCCAAGCGTCTGGGCTACGTCAACGGTGTCACCAGCCTCTTCGGTGACCAGGACAAGAACGACCGCTACGACCTGAGCACCTCGGCGTACTTCGACGGCGAGACCGCCGCGATCTACAACCAGGCTGCCAACGTGTGGTCCGGCTCGTTCGTCAAGTAAGACCCGACGAACACCTGAACCCGCAGGGGTCCACTCCCTGAAGGTTCACCCAGCTCCACCCGAGGGGCCCGGCGATTCGCCGGGCCCCTCGGCCATTTCCCCGGACGTTTCCCCGGCGGGACTCCGGACGGCCCCGGCCGTTTCCCCGCCCTGGACGCCGCAGCCGGCACGCGACAGCGGGACGGCTCCGGCGCACCGCCTCCTCGGCGCGTTCCGCCTGTCGGCTTCCGGGTCGCGGTCGCCCCGGCCATGGAGTCCGGCCCTCCCAGCACCAGCAGGCACCCGAAGAGGCCGCCCGCCCCGGTGAACCCGGCCCCGGGGCCACAGGGGCGCGGCTCTCGGATCCGTAGCGGGGGCGCATCCGGATCGTCCGATCCGATGGAGGACGCCCTTCCCTTCGGGAGGCGCCCGAAAGTCAGGGGGCCATCCGAAAGTCAGGGGGCCATCCGGAAGCCAGGAGGCCATCCGAAAGCAGCGGGACCCGGCCACCGCCGGATGCTTTCGGGTCCCATTAGACGTGGCAGGTCTGGAATCGGTGCCACCTCTTCTATGTGATCTGCGTCACGTAACGAACATAACCGAGCGTACGTGGACACTCACGGCACATCGGCACCACCTACAACATCCTTATGTTGATCTGCGAAAACTCCGCAGATCACACTCGCCGCCCTCTCTGCCGCAAACCTGAGATCAGGTAACGAAACGGTATCAGCCAGAGCAGGCCTCATTTTCGACCTCGGAGCGGCTTCCGCTTTTCAAGATCGGGCCTGTATGTTCCTGGCTATCCCTTTACTGACGCATGGGACGCAAGATGCGTTCCACGACAGACCAAGGAGTTTCCCTTGAAGCGCATCCTCCTCCCCGCCGGTGGCGCCATCCTGGCCACCGGTCTGCTGGCCGCCGGCCTGGCCGGCACCGCTCAGGCCGCCCCGGACTGGGCCCACGACACGATGGCCAAGGGCGCCCCCGAGGCCAAGAACGTCATCGAGTTCTGGACCGCCTCGAACTACGCGGCCCTGAAGAACGCCACCCCGTACTCCTGGGACGTCAAGGCCACCCCGTCGCTGAAGGTCGGCGGCGGCTACAGCCCCGACGGCAAGCCCGGCTCGGTCGTTCCGATCGGCGAGGAGAAGAAGTCCGCCTCCGTCGTCAAGAACATCAACCTGCCGAAGACCATCGGCAAGGTGTTCTTCGTCGACCAGGACGGCAAGCCCCGCTGGTGCTCCGGCTCCTCGATCCAGGGCAAGTACCGCAACCTGGTCGCCACCGCCGGTCACTGCGTCTACGACGAGGGCAAGAACGCCGAGGTCGCCAGCAACTGGATCTTCGTCCCCGGCTACTACCAGGGCAAGACCCCGTGGGGCATCTACGTCGGTAAGACCGCGTACACGCACTACGACTTCGCCGCGTTCGAGGACCGCGACCGCGACTACGCGTTCGTCACCGTCTACAACGGTGTCCAGATCGGTGGCCAGGGCACGGTCAAGGAAGTCTCCAAGGCCGAGTACGAGAAGTACGAGGGCCTGAAGGACGTCAAGGCCGTCGAGATCACCAAGGAGCAGTACGACAAGTGCGTGCTGAACCTGGGCGACTGCTTCTCCGAGGGCGCCGACGCCCCGGCTGACAAGGTCGGCCCCGACTACCCCGGCGCCGTGCTCGAGCGCGAGGAAGTCAACGAGAAGGCCTACACCGACGCCAAGGTCGGCAAGGGCAACGGCAACAAGCTGGGCGAGCCCGAGGTCGAGCACGTCACCAAGACCCAGTACGACGCCTACAAGGGTCTGGGCACCAAGAAGATCGTCGACGGCAACTACACGATCACGCACTACTACGTCCAGAAGTGGGTCAAGCCCGCCACGGCGAAGAAGTACTTCAAGAACGTGTACGTCATCGCCGAGGGCTTCATCAAGGACGTCGGTCGCCTCGGTGACAACGTCGGTGGCCAGGGCTTCGCCTGGAACCAGAAGACCGGCCAGAAGGTGTTCGTGTTCGGCTACCCGGCCGACGCCCACCCCGACGGCCACAAGGCCTACACCGGCATCACGCCGAAGTGGTGCTACGGCACCACCACCGGCAAGACCTACACCCACGCCGCGACCAAGGTCGAGGAGCACGTCGGCCTCAAGTGCGCGATGACCCCGGGCGCCGACGGCTCCCCGTGGCTCATCAAGTACAGCAACGCCAAGCGTCTGGGCTACGTCAACGGTGTCACCAGCCTCTTCGGTGACCAGGACAAGAACGACCGCTACGACCTGAGCACCTCGGCGTACTTCGACGGCGAGACCGCCGCGATCTACAACCAGGCTGCCAACGTGTGGTCCGGCTCGTTCGTCAAGTAAGACCCGACGAACACCTGAACCCGCAGGGGTCCACTCCCTGAAGGTTCACCCAGCTCCACCCGAGGGGCCCGGCGATTCGCCGGGCCCCTCGGCCATTTCCCCGGACGGTCAGGAAAAGTAACAGAACTCCCAGGAAGCCATGTAGCAGGGCAAAAGCACGAGCCGATAGGGTTTCGGGACCCCTCCTGTGACGCCTGTGACGTACCGGGCGCCCGCACACCGATACGTGGAGAGTCCATGAACCCCCGAGCACAGCACCTCCTCACCCGCGGCGGCGCGCTGACCGCCGCCGGCCTGACCTTCGCCGCTCTCACCGCCGCGGCGACGCCCGCTCAGGCCGCCCCTGACTGGGCCCGCGACAACCTCTCCCCCACCAAGTCCCTCGCCCTCTCCACCGCGAACTTCTGGCTCGACTCCAACGGAGCCGCCCTGAAGAAGGCGACGCAGTACAACCGGGACGCCAAGGCCGTGACCGCGCTGGTCGCGAGCCGCAGCCAGTCCGTCGCCGACGGCAAGGCCGGCGCGGTGGCCCCCATCGGCGGTGAGAAGGCCGCCACCGCCAGGCTCAAGAACGTCAACCTGCCGAAGACCGTCGGCAAGGTGTTCTTCGTCGACCACAAGGGCGAGCACCGCTGGTGCTCGGCCACCTCGATCCAGTCGACCTACCGCAACCTGGTCTCCACGGCCGGGCACTGCGTCTACGACATCGAGGGCAACCGCGATGTCATGGACAAGTGGGTCTTCGTGCCCGGCTACTACCAGGGCAAGGCCCCCTGGGGCGTCTACGTCGGCCAGGCGGCGTTCACCCACTACAACTTCGCGGTCCACGAGGACTTCGACCACGACTACGCGTTCGTGGCCGTCTACAACGGCCTTCAGATCGGCGGCACCGGCACCACCAAGGCCGTCACCAAGGCCGAGTACGACAAGCACAAGGGCCTGAAGCACGTCAAGCCCACCGAGATCGACAAGGAGGAGTACGACAAGTGCCTGCGGGCGCTCGGCGACTGCTTCACCGAGGGCGCCGACACCCCGGCCGACAAGGTCGGCCCGGACTACCCCGGCGCCGTCATGGAGCGGGTCGAGGTCGACGCCCAGACCTACAAGGACGCCGCCGCAGGCAAGGGCAACGGCAACAAGCTCGGCGAGCCCGAGGTCGAGCACGTCACCAAGACGCAGTACGAGGCCTACGTCAAGGGCAAGCAGGACAAGCCCGCCGACTTCCCCGGCACCGTGTCCGACGCCGGCGGCAACTACACCATCACCCACCACTACGTCCAGAAGTGGATCAAGCCGGGTACGGCCAAGAAGTACTTCAAGAACGTCCACGTGATCGCGGACGGCTTCATCAAGGACGTCGGCCGCCTCGGCGACAACGTCGGCGGCCAGGGCTTCGCCTGGAACCAGAAGACCGGCCAGCCGGTCTACGCCTTCGGCTACCCCGGCGAGGCGCACCCCGACGGCGACAAGCCGTTCACCGGCGTGACCATGAAGTACTGCTACGGCAAGACCAACACCCGCACCTACGCCACCAACGCCTACAAGATCGAGAATCACCTGGCGCTGAAGTGCTCGATGACCGGCGGCGCCGACGGCGGCCCCTGGCTCGTCAAGTACGGCAACGCCAAGCGCCTCGGCTACGTCAACGGCGTGACCAGCGCCTTCCACGACCAGGACGGCAACGACCGGGTGGACTTCGTCAGCTCGCCGTACTTCGACGGTGACGCCGCGGGCGTCTACCGCGAGGCCGTCCAGGTCCGCAACGCGCGGATCGTCGGCGACAAGGGCGAGCTCCTCAAGTAGGAGCGGGGAACCGCCCTCGGGAAGGAGAAAGGGGTCCGGCACGCCGCCGGACCCCTTTTCCGTCCTCCCGTTCCCCACACCGCCCCGAGCCGCCGCATCGCCGGGCGGACAGGCGCCGACGGCGGAGCCGCTCCATCGCACCCGCCGAACCCCCGCCCTGCCCGCCGGAGCGCTCCCGCTCAGGCCGGGGTGAGCTCCCTGATCCGCTCGTTCAGCTCCACGACGGCGGGCTCCGCCGCGTGCGGCTCCAGCCTCCGGCGCAGGTCGGTCACGTAGGACCGGGTCCGCGCCGACTGCAACCCTCCCGCCAGCTCCAGCGCCTCGCCCGCCGCCGTGCAGGCCTCCTCCAGCTCGCCGCACTCCAGCAGCCCCGCGGCGAGCAGAGACAGGTTGAACATGCGCCCGCGGACGAACCGTCCGTCCATCTCCAGCGACCGCCGCGCGTGCCGTACGGCCTGCGTCCCGTCGCGCAGGTCGCGGAAGCAGTGGGCCACCTTGGCCGACAGGTAGGCCTCGTCGAAGTAGGCGATCCACTCGGGCTCGTCACCGGGTCTCCTGCGGTCGAAGGCCAGCTCGGCCTGGTGCAGCGCGGCGCGGCAGGCCGTACGGTCGCCCAGCAGGGCATGCGCGTGGGCCTCCAGCGCGTGCGCCTCGGCCAGCAGGGAGAAGACCCCGGCGCGCTGGGCCGAGAGCCGGGCGGCCCGGGCCAGGTCGAGGGCGTGGGCGGGTTGCCCGATGTAGGCGGCCTGGTGGCTCATCCCGGCGAGGATCTCCCCGCCGAGGCCGTGGTCCCCCGCCCCCCTGGCCAGGCGCAGCGCCTGGATCAGGTAGCGCTGGGCGACCCCGTGGTGCTCCAGGTCGTAGGCCATCCAGCCGGCCAGCCGGGTCAGCTCGGCGGCGGCCGAGGCGAGCTCCCTGCCGGTGGCCTCGGCGTAGGAGCCGTCGTTGAGCAGCGGGGCGACCGCGGTGTCGAGGTACTTCACCACCGCCGAGCGGATCCGGCCGCCGCCGAACCTGTTGTCCAGCTCGCCGAAGGACCGGGTGACCTCCCGGATCGCGGCGATGTCGGTCGTGCCCACCCGCCGGGAGCCGCCCGCGACGGGGCGGGACTCCGCGGGGAGGGTCAGCCAGCGCACCGCTCCGACCGAACCGGCCCCGATCGCGAAGGTGGAGTCGACCAGGAACCTGCGCCGCTCCACGTCCGCCCGCCACAGCGCCGTCACGCTCGCCACCCCCTCGTTCCAGGTGTGCGGGAACTCCTGCCCCACGTCGAGGGACGCAGTCGTCGCGGACATGCCCATGTCCTCCGGCGTGACCGTCCGGCCGAGCCGCAGCGAGAAGATCTCCGCGAGCAGGGCCGGGACCGGCTCGCGCGGGCGCTGGCCGCCGAGCCAGCGCAGGACGGAGCTGTGGTCGTACTTCAGCCCGGACAGCCCGCGCGCCCGGCCGAGCTCGTTGAGGTTGCGGGCCAGCCCCTTGTAGGTGAACCCGGCCTCGGCGATGAGCCGCTGAAGTGAGCGGTTCGGCTGGCGTTCCATCGTTCTCCTCGCCGTCGAGAATCACCGAGCGCATGGGGGTGCGCTCGGGCCGCCCGCGGGCACGACGGTGCCCGCGCATGCCCCGGCCCGGAAGGTAAAGGTAACGGAGAGAACTTGTTATAGCACGTTCCGTAAAAGAATTGAGATTCATCGGCAAAGAAGAGCCCCCGCCGGTCGGGCGGGGGCTCTTCGGGGAGTACGCCGGAAGACGGGCCGGTAGGGCCCGGGACCAGAAGCGATCAGAGTGGCCGCCGGATCGACCGGCTCGGCGGGAGCCGACGGCCTTCGGACGGGCGGGCGGTCCTCGGACGGGCGGGCGGGTGGCCCGGCCGCGCGGGACCGGCACCGGGTCAGAGCCGGGCGACCCCGTCGGCGCGGGCCTGGGCGACGACCGCGGCGGTGACCGCGGGGGCGACCCGCTCGTCGAACGGGCTGGGGATCACGTGGTCGGCGGAGAGCTCGTCGTCGCCGACCACCGCGGCCAGCGCCTCGGCGGCGGCGACCTTCATGTTCTCGGTGATGGTGGTGGCCCGCACGTCGAGCGCCCCGCGGAAGACGCCGGGGAAGGCCAGCACGTTGTTGATCTGGTTGGGGAAGTCCGAGCGGCCGGTGGCGACCACCCGGGCGTGCCTCCTGGCGACCTCGGGGTGGACCTCGGGCGTCGGGTTGGACAGCGCGAAGACGATCGCGCCCGGAGCCATCGAGGCGATGGCCCGCTCGGAGACCGTCGAGCCGGACAGTCCGACGAACACGTCGGCCCCGGCCAGCGCCTCCTCGGTGGAGCCGCGCAGGTCCGCCCGGTTCGTGTCGCGGGCCAGCGCCTCCTTGACCGGGTTGAGGTCGCCGCGGCCCCGGTGGACGATGCCCTTGGAGTCGGAGACCGCGATGTCGCCGATGCCCGCGTTCAGCAGGATGCGGCTGACCGCGACGCCGGAGGCGCCGGCGCCCGCCACCACGGCCCGCAGGTCGCCCAGCGAGCGGCCGGTCAGCCGGGCGGCGTTCTTCAGCGCGGCCAGCACGACGATCGCGGTGCCGTGCTGGTCGTCGTGGAAGACCGGGATGTCCAGCAGGTCGCGCAGCCGGTCCTCGACCTCGAAGCACCGGGGCGCGCTGATGTCCTCCAGGTTGATGCCGCCGAACGAGGGTGCGAGCCGGACGACGGTCTCGACCAGGGCGTCCACGTCGGTGCAGTCGAGGCAGATCGGCACGGCGTCGACGCCGGCGAACTCCTTGAACAGCAGGGCCTTGCCCTCCATGACGGGCATGGCGGCGGCGGGACCGATGTCACCGAGCCCGAGCACCGCGGTGCCGTCGGAGACGACGGCCACGACGTTCGAGACCCAGGTGTAGTCGGATGCGAGCTCGGGCTCCTCGGCGATCGCGGTGCAGACCTTGGCCACGCCCGGGGTGTAGGCGAGGGACAGGTCGTCGGCGTTGCGGACCGGGACGGACGAGCGGACCTCCAGCTTGCCCCCGCGGTGCAGGGCGAAGGCCGGGTCCAGATCGAGGGCTTCGAGGGAGATGGAAGATGGCGAGATTGCCACAGCGACCCCTGTAATCAGTCAGACGGACATTTCCTTCGTAGGCGCCGCAGGAGGCTGGCCCGGCTTCGGTAGCCGCTCGGGACGTGCTCGCTGGAGACGGTCGCCTGGAGGGGTTCGGGGGTCACCCGTTGCTCGATTGTGCCACATGGTGAGACTCCGGCAGGTGACAGGTGGCCCACACTTTCGTTACCGCGGACGTTAACCCGCTCACATGTAATACTTGAACCCCTGAACACCCCTTACTCCGACTCCTCTACGGAAACTCCCGGTGGACCTGATCTCCTACGCCGAGCTGGCCGTGCTGCTCGTCAACAACCCCGACCGCCTCACCGGCCTGGAAGGGCTGCGGACCCTGCTGGAGGAGAGCGGCCGCCCCCGGCAGACCGACCGCCTCACCCCCGGGGACCTCGACGCCCTGCGCGGCCTGCGCGAGGAGCTCGTGGCCGTCTTCGAGGCCGCGGCCGGCGGGGACGAGCGGGAGGTCGTCGACCGGCTCAACGCGCTGCTCCGCCGCCACCCGGTCCACCCGCAGATCGCCGACCACGACGGCGAGCCGTGGCACCTGCACCTCACCGAGGGCGGGCGCTTCTGCGACCAGTACATCGTGGGCGCGGTGATGGGCCTGGCCACCATCGTCACCGACCTCGGCCCGGACCGGCTCGGGCTCTGCCGGGCGGCGCCGTGCCGCCGGGCCTATCTCGACACCTCCTCCAACCGGTCCCGGCGCTACTGCTCGGAGCGGTGCGCCAGCCGGGCCAACGTCGCCGCCTACCGGGCCCGGAAGAAGGTCGGCCAGGACAGCGGCGGCCGGTAGCGCGCGACCACCCGCCCCACCACCGGGACCGGGCCGAAGTCCCAGCTGTCCCGGCGGCCGGAGGCGCGCTGGTTGTCGCTCTCCAGCCACCAGCCCTCGCCGTCGCGCCACGCGGCGCGTTTGACGATCAGCCGGGACGGGTCGGCGGGGAGCCGGGCGAGGACGAGGTCCCCGGACCGGACCGGGGCGCCGCGCCGTACCCAGAGCCAGTCGCCGGGGCGCAGCGCGGGCAGCATGGAATCCCCCTCGACACGGACTCTCATGAGCGCGAACCCCCTTCCTGTACGGGCCTGCGAAGGCGAGTAAGGTCGTTCAAGGACCATGCTGATCTCAGCATCAAGGAAGGATTTTCCGATGCTCGCACGACTTCTGCGCCCCCGGCACGTCGCGTCCGCCCACTGCGACCTGCCCTGCGGCGTGTACGACCCGGCCCAGGCCCGCATCGAGGCCGAGTCCGTCAAGGCCATCATGGAGAAGTACGCCGCCAACGAGGACCCGGTCTTCCGCACGCGCGCGCTGATCATCAAGGAGGAGCGGGCCCAGCTGGTCAAGCACCACCTGTGGGTGCTGTGGACCGACTACTTCAAGCCGCAGCACCTGGAGGCCTACCCCCAGCTGCACCAGCTGTTCTGGGAGGCCACCAAGCTGGCGGGCGCCGCCGCGGCCAAGGGCACCGTCGACTCCTCCAAGGCCGACGAGCTCCTGGCCAAGATCGAGGAGATCTCCAAGATCTTCTGGGAGACCAAGGCCGCCTGATCCGCCGCCGCGGCCGGATTCGCGACCGCGCAGGGCACGGCGCACCGGCGTCCCGCGGGGCGCCGGTGGGCCGCTCCTCCCACCTCGCGGAACGTCCTTTTTTCCCGTTCCAAATCATCCCGATCGCGAGTCTGATCGGGCCAACAGCCATCCGGGGGCGGTAGGTTGCAGTCAGCGACCTTGCGAGGAGGAACGTGACTGAGCACACCGAGGCGCCCGCGGTCGACGCGGGCGGGATCCGTGACGTGGTGAGCGTCCGGCTGCCGGCTGTGAGCGCATATCTGTCCGTTTTACGTACGGCCACCGCAGGGCTGGCCGCCCGTCTGGACTTCACGCTGGACGAGATCGAGGATCTCCGGATCGCGGTCGACGAGGCGTGTGCGATGTTGTTGACCCAGGCCGTGCCGGGCACCGACCTGACGGCCGAGTTCGAGCTCACCGGACAGGAGATGCGGGTCCGGGTCGAGGTCAGCACGGTGGGCAGCTCCCCGCCCAAGCGCGACGAGTTCGCCTGGATGGTGCTCACCGCCCTGGCGGACGACGTGGACGCCGTGACCGACTCCCCCGACCGTATGGCGATCGTGCTCCGCAAGCGTCGAGGCGCGGCGAGGCCGGCGTGACGGAAAGGACTCGTGCCATGGCCACCAGCGACCACGCGGTCCCCGACAGGGTTCGCGCGCGCACGCTCTTCGGTGAACTGGCGGAGTTGACCCCCGACGACCCGCGACGCCAGCGCATCCGTGACGAGCTCGTCGAGCTCCACCTGCCCCTGGTCGAATACCTCGCCCGGCGCTTCCGCAACCGGGGCGAGTGGCTCGACGACCTGACGCAGGTCGCGACCATCGGCCTGATCAAGTCGATCGACCGCTTCGACCTGGACCGCGGGGTGGAGTTCTCCACCTACGCCACGCCCACCATCGTGGGCGAGATCAAGCGGCACTTCCGCGACAAGGGCTGGGCGGTCCGGGTGCCGCGCCGCCTGCAGGAGCTGAAGCTCTCGCTCACCAAGGCGATCAGCGAGCTGTCGCAGCGCGAGGGGCGGGCGCCCACCGTCGCCGAGCTCGCGGCGTTCCTGAAGATGAGCGAGGAGGAGGTGCTCGAGGGTCTGGAGTCGGCCAACGCCTACTCCACGGTCTCCCTGGACGCCCCCGACTCCGGCGACGACGACGCGCCCGCGGTGGCCGACTCCCTCGGCATCGTGGACGACTCCCTGGAGGGCGTCGAATACCGCGAGTCCCTCAAGCCGCTGCTCGAGCGGCTCCCGCCGCGCGAGAAGCGGATCCTGCTGCTGCGGTTCTTCGGCAACATGACGCAGTCGCAGATCGCCACCGAGCTGGGCATCTCGCAGATGCACGTCTCCCGGCTGCTGGCCAGGACCCTGACCCAGCTCCGCGAGGGCCTCACGGCCGAGGACTGACCGGCCGGTCCGGCCTGCCGGACCGGCCTGCCGCTCAGGCCCCGCCGCTCCCGACTCCGTCCGACGGCTCCGCGTCCCCGTAGAGGACCCGGGTCGTCGGCGGGGAGAGCAGCGCGACCAGCGCGGTCACCACCGCGGCGGCCAGGAGGCCGCCGAGCGGGGCCCGGTCCGACTGGAAGAGCGTGACCACGACCGGGACCATGAAGATCTGGGTCAGCACCCCCGGGCTCCGCGTCCACTTCTCGGCCCGCAGCAGTCCCCAGGCCACCCGGAGCAGGATCGCTCCCACGAGGAGCCCGAAACCGGCGACGAAGGCCGAGCTCATCGCATCGGACGGGTTCCCGACCACGGTCTCGACCGCGACGTAGCCGCCGAGGAGCAGGGCGGTGAGTCCTTCCAGCGCGAGGACGGCGGCGGCGACGGTGAGGGTCGGCGGGCGGTTCTGCACAGGGCAACCCTACAGCCGACGTCGATAGACACCGCTTTCGCCGCCTCTGGGCTGTTATTGCCGGATACGCTGGCGCCATGCGCGCGATGCTCCTGGTGAACCCCAAGGCCACGACCACCAACCAGCGGACGCGGGACGTGCTCATCAGGGCGCTGGGCGCGACGATGGACCTGACGGTCGAGGAGACCGGCTACCGGGGGCACGCGGCCCATCTCGCCCGTACGGCCCACGCCGACGGTTTCGGCGTGGTCGCGGTGCTCGGCGGCGACGGCACGATCAACGAGACGGTGAACGGCCTGCTCGACGCCGAGGAAGGCGAGGTGGCGGCTGACCGGCCGGCGCTGCTGGTGATCCCCGGCGGGAGCGCGAACGTCTTCGCCCGGGCGCTCGGCCTGCCGAACGACCCGGTCGAGGCCACCGGAGTGGTGCTGGAGGCGGTCGGCCGTGACCGGCGGCGCACGGTGGGGCTCGGCCAGGCCCTGTGGGACGGGCACAGCCGCTACTTCACGTTCTGCAGCGGCCTGGGGTACGACGCCGAGGTCATCCGGGCGGTCGAGGGGATGCGCGGCACGGGCCGCAAGGCCACTCCCGCGCGCTACGTCAACACCGCGCTGCGCCACTACCTGTCGACCGACAAGCGCCACGCCGCGATGCGCCTGGAGGGTCCCGGCGTGCCCCCGGCCGACGGCATCTTCATGGCGGTGGTCTCCAATACCTCGCCCTGGAGCTTCATCGGCCCTCGGCCGGTCTGCCCGACCCCCTGGGCCAGCTTCGAGACGGGGCTGGACCTCCTGGGGCTGCAGCGTCTCGGCCTGCCGTCCATGCTCAGCCTGATGCCGCAGATCATGGGGACGCGCGACACCCTGCCGACCGGCCGGCACCTGGTGCAACTCCACGACGAGAAGGAGTTCACGCTGACCGCCGAGCGGCCGGTGGCCTTCCAGCTCGACGGCGACTATCTGGGGGAGGTCGAGCAGGTGATCTTCCGCTCTACCCCCAATGCGTTACAAGTACTGGCATAGCGGGTTACATATCGTCATTGTGTGACGTATCCGACACTCCTATCCCCCAAAACCTTTTACCAAACCTCTTGCCTGCACTCGGGGTAGCTGACACTCTCAGCAGTGACGTCGGAACGTAGGACCTTTGAGTGGCCACCTTCACTCTGAGGCCACCGGCGATCACCGCGAACACTCCCGGACCGACCCAGGGCCGGGAGGTCGCTCGCGCTTGTTAGTGAAAGTCTTCACAAAGTGAGCCGTCGGAGCCGCGCAAGGGCTCCTCTTACGAAGGAGTGGACGCATGGACTGGCGCCACCGAGCTGCCTGCCGTGACGTGGACCCCGAGCTGTTCTTCCCGATCGGCAACACCGGCCCCGCCCTGATGCAGATCGAAGAGGCCAAGCAGGTCTGCCGTACGTGCACCGTGAGCGAGGCCTGCCTGAAGTGGGCTCTGGAGTCCGGGCAGGACGCCGGCGTCTGGGGCGGCCTGAGCGAGGACGAGCGCCGCGCCTTCAAGCGCCGCACGGCCCGCGCCCGCGCCCGCGCCACCGCCTGACGCACCGCGCAGCCTGACGCGCACCGCACGGCCCGCGCCCGCGCCATCGCCTGACGCACCGCACGGCCCGCGCCACCGTCTGAGGCGTCGCCCACGCCTGAAGCGCCACCCCGCAGCCTGACCGGCACGGGCCCCGGGACCGACCGGGGCCCCGCCGCGGCGGCCCGCACCGCCGCCCGGCCGCTCTCCGCAGACCGCGTCAGGTCCCCGGCAGGGGGATCGCCAGGGTGACCTCGGTCCCGCCGCCCTGGCGCGGCTCGATGGCCAGCCGCCCGGAGAGCTCCCCGACCACCAGGGTCCGCACGATCTGCAGTCCCAGACTGGTGGACGACTCGAGGTCGAACCCCTCGGGCAGGCCGGCGCCGTCGTCGGAGACGATCACGTCCAGCCGGTCGGCCTCCCGAGAGACGATCACCTGGAGCCTGCCCGGCCGCTGCGCCAGCCCGTGCTGGACCGCGTTCTGCAGCAACTCGGTGAGGACCATCGCCAGCGGGGTGGCGATCTCCGACTTCAGCACCCCGAACGTCCCGACGCGGCGCGGCACCACCTGCGCCTCCGGGGCCGACACCTCGCTCGCCATCGCGATCACCCGGTCGGCGATGTCGTCGAAGTCCACCTGCTCCTCGGGCGTGTGGGACAGCGTCTCGTGCACGATCGCGATCGACCCGACCCGGCGCACCGCCTCCTCCAGGGCCTCCCGCCCCTCCGGCACCTGCAACCGCCTGGCCTGCAGCCGCAGCAGCGCCGCCACCGTCTGCAGGTTGTTCTTCACCCGGTGGTGGATCTCCCGGATGGTGGCGTCCTTGGTCATCAGCTCGCGCTCGCGCCGCCGCAGCTCGGTCACGTCGCGGATGAGCACCAGCGCGCCGATCCGCCCGCCCCCGACCACCAGCGGGATCGCCCGCAGCTGCACGACCGTGCCGCCCGCCTCCACCTCGGTCTCCCGGGGCTCCCGGCCGCTCGCCACGATCATCAGGTTCTCGTTGATGGGCTCGTCGGCGTAGCAGAGCGTGGCGGTCGTACGGCCCAGCTCTGCGCCGACCAGGTCCGCGGTCAGGCCCAGCCGCCGGTAGGCCGACAGGGCGTTGGGCGAGGCGTAGGTCACCCGGCCCGCCCGGTCGAGCCGGAGCAGGCCGTCGCCCACGCGCGGCGAACGCACCAGGATCGGCTCCGCGCCGGAGAACGGGAAGCGGCCCTCGGCCACCATCTGGGCCAGGTCCGAGGCGCTCTGCAGGTAGGTGAGCTCCAGGCGGGACGGCGTGCGCGCCGACGACAGGTTCGTCGAGCGCTGGATCACCCCGAGGTAGCGCTGCCCGGGAGCCGCCCCGTTCGCCGGCCCGACGGAGGCGGACCCGTTCGCCGGCCCGACGGAGGCGGACCCGTTCGCCGCCCCGACGGAGGCGGACCCGCCGGACGCGAGCCCACCGGGCACGGGCCCGCCGGACGCGCATCCGCCGAGGGCGCCTCCGGCCGGGTCCGCCCGCCGTACCGGGATGGTCTCCTCCCGCACCGGGACGCCGGTGGACCAGTCGGGGTCGCCCTCACGGCAGATCCTCCGCTCGTCCCAGGCGGTATCGATGAGCTCGCGCTCGCCCCTGGCGATGGTCGTGCCCACGACGTCGTCGTGGTAGACGGTGGGCCCGGTGGTGGGGCGCATCTGCGCGACCGCGATCCACCCCGACCCGTCCTTCAGGGGAATCCACAGGATGAGGTCGGCGAACGACAGATCGGCCAGAAGCTGCCAGTCGGAGACCAGCGAGTGCATCCACTCGAGGTCCGCATCGTCGAGCGCGGTGTGGCGGACCGCCAGGTCGCTAAGAGTCGGCACCCGTGCATCATGCGTTCTTTGCTGGCCTGAACGCGAATCGGCCGATCCGGAACTGCGAAGATGCCCCCATGAAGCAGACCCCGGATCCCCTGGCCCGCCTGCGCACCGCGGCCGAGGCACGGCGCGCGGCAGGACTGAGGCGCACCCTGCGCGCCCGCACGCCCGACGACGAAGGCCTGATCGACCTGGCCTCCAACGACTACCTCGGGCTGGCCAGGGATCCGCGGCTGGCCGAGGCCGCCGCCGAGGCCACCCGCACCTGGGGCACCGGCTCCACCGGCTCCCGCCTGGTCACCGGCTCCACCGCGCTGCACGCCCGGCTGGAGGAGGCGCTGGCCGCCTTCGCGGGGGCCGAGGGCGCGCTGGTCTTCTCCTCCGGCTACCTGGCCAACCTGGCGGCCGTCGCGGCGCTGGGCGCCGGTGCGCTGGTGGTCTCCGACGCGGGCAACCACGCCTCGATCGTGGACGCCTGCAGGCTCTCCCGCTCCCGCGTGGCCGTGACCCCGCACGGGGACGCGGCCGCCGTGGAGAAGGCCCTGGCCGACCGCGCCGAGGAGCACGCGCTCGTCGTCACCGACGCGGTCTTCTCCGTGGACGGTGACCTGGCCCCGCTGGAGGAGCTGCACGCCGCGGCCGTACGGCAGGGCGCGCTGCTGGTGGTGGACGAGGCGCACTCGCTCGGCGTGGTGGGGCCCGGCGGACGGGGCGCGGTGCACGCCGCGGGTCTGGCCGGTGAACGGACGGTTGTGAGAACGGTCACACTGTCGAAATCGCTGGGTTCCCAGGGCGGAGCCGTGCTCGGCGCGCCCGAGGTGGTGGAGACCCTGGTGGACACGGGCCGCTCGTTCATCTTCGACACCGGGCTGGCCCCGGGCAGCGTGGCGGCGGCACTCGCCGCGGTCGATATCCTTCACCATCAGCCCGAACTGCCCGGACGCGTGCGGACCAGAGCGAGGGAGCTGGCCTCGATGGCCCGCGAACTCGGCCTGGAGACCGGCGAGCCGGCAGGTGCGGTCGTCCCCGTCGTCCTCGGCCGGCCCGAGACCGCACTGCGGGCCGCCGCCGTCTGTGCGGAACACGGAGTGCGGGCCGGATGCTTCCGGCCGCCCTCGGTGCCGGTCGGCCGCTCTTGCCTGCGGTTGACCGCGCGGGCCAATCTGAGTTCCGATGATCTCGCGGTGATCCGGGGTGCTCTCACCGCCGTCGCCGAGATGAAGGTGGGCAAGTGAGCGAACGCGGTGAGCGGGCCGGTCGGCACGGCGAGCCCGGCACGGCCGGCCGGGCGGGTTCCGACCCTGCGGGTGAGGAGCTTCCATGACGGACGACTCCCCCCGGATCCCGAAGTACTACGACGTCAAGCGGAGCCTCCTCTCCCTCACCAAGAGCCTGCCGGCGGGCAGCGCGCTGCCTCCGGAGAGGACGCTCGCGGTCCGCTTCGAGACCTCGCGGACCACCGTGCGCCAGGCGCTGTCGGAGCTCGTGGTCGAGGGCCGGCTGGTCCGCATCCAGGGCAAGGGCACGTTCGTCGCGCAGCCGAAGGTCGCCCAGGTCCTCCAGCTCACCTCCTACACCGGCGACCTGCGGACCGTCGGCCTGGAACCCGACACCAAGATCCTGGACATCAGCTACGTCACGGCCGACGAGCCCCTGGCCCGACGGCTGGCGATCAACCCCGGCGGGCGCGTACTCCGCATCCACCGGCTCCGCCTGGCCAACGGCGAGCCGATGTCGATCGACACCACCCACCTGTCCGCCCGCCGCTTTCCCCGGCTCCGGCGGGAGCTGGAGGTGCACTCCTCGCTGTACGAGACGCTGCACAACGCCTACAACGTGCGGCTGATGGACGCCGAGGAGATCATCGAGACCGTGCTGGCGACGCCGTACGACGCCCAGGTGCTGAGCGTCGACGTCGGCCTGCCGATGCTGCTGCTCACCCGGCACGCCTTCGACGCCGACGGCAACCCCGTGGAGTGGGCGCAGTCGCTCTACCGCGGCGACCGCTACAAGTTCGTCACCCGCCTGCGCCGCCCCTGACGGGAGTGTGCGGCACGCCGCCCCGCGCCCGCGGCCGGGCTCCCCGTAGGCTGAGGCGGATGAGCATTCTCGTGGTCACCGGGACCGACACCGGGGTGGGGAAGACGGTCGTCACGGCCGCCGTGGCGGCGCTGGCGCGGGAGCGGGGCTCGACCGTGGCGGTGGTCAAACCGGCCCAGACCGGCGTCGGGGAGAACGAGCCCGGAGATCTGGACGAGGTCATCCGACTGTCCGGGGTGACGACCACGTTCGAGCTCGCGCGGTTCCCCGATCCCCTGGCCCCGGCCGCCGCCGCGCGCGTCGCGGGGCTGCCCCCGGTCTCCCTCGCGGAGGCGGCCGTGCGGATCAAGGAGCTGACCGGGTCGCACCGGCTGGTCGTCGTGGAGGGCGCGGGCGGGCTGCTCGTCCGCTTCGACGAGGAGGGGTTCACGCTCGCGGACCTGGCCCGGATGCTGCACGCGCCGGTGCTGGTGGTGGCCAGGGCCGCGCTGGGCACGCTCAACCACACCGCGCTGACGCTGGAGGCCGTGGCGGGCCGCGGTCTCGACCTGGCCGGCCTGGTGATCGGCTCGTGGCCGGCGGAACCCGGCCTGGCCGAGCGGTGCAACGTGGCGGACCTGGAGATGCTGGCCGCCCGGCCGCTGGCGGGCGTGCTGCCGGAGGGGGCCGGCGGGCTGGACCGCGAGTCCTTCACCCGGGTGGCGCGCTCGGGGCTGAGCCCGGTCCTGGGCGGCGGGTTCGACCCCGCCGCCTTCAGGAGCACCCTTACGCTTTCCCCGTAGTCCCCGTAGTTCCGAGCAGCGCGGAACGGCGCGGAGCGGTACCGGGCGGCGGCCTCCGCGGCTCCGCGCGGTTCCGGGTCCCCCGTTCCCCTCGTTTCCTCCTAGCCGTCACCGCAGAGTGGAGTCAGAAGTTGAGCGACATCCTCGAGATCGCCCGGGTGCAGGTCCTGGACGAGGGCCGGGGCCTCGGCACCGCCCAGGCGCTGGAGTGCCTGGAGCTGCCCGACGACCGCCTGGCCGACCTCCTCGCCCTCGC
The DNA here is from genome assembly GCF_015711595.1 of Planomonospora sp. ID91781. Lineage (NCBI taxonomy): Bacteria > Bacillati > Actinomycetota > Actinomycetes > Streptosporangiales > Streptosporangiaceae > Planomonospora > Planomonospora sp. ID91781. Next base: position 641,181 of record NZ_JABTEY010000003.1, read on the forward strand.
GCACGAGGTGCGGATGAAGTGGTGCGGCCCGGAGGTGGAGGTCGAGGGGATCGTCTCCCTCAAGACCGGCGGCTGCCCCGAGGACTGCCACTTCTGCTCCCAATCGGGGCAGTTCCCCTCGCCGGTCCGCGCCGCCTGGCTGGACATCCCGTCGCTCGTCCAGGCGGCGAAGGAGACGGCGGCGACCGGAGCCACGGAGTTCTGCATCGTGGCCGCCGTGCGCGGGCCCGACCGGCGCCTCATGGACCAGGTCCGCGAGGGTGTGGCGGCGATCCGGGAGGCGGTCGACATCAACGTCGCCTGCTCGCTGGGCATGCTCACCCGGGAGCAGGTGGAGGAACTGGCCGCCCTCGGCGTGCACCGCTACAACCACAACCTGGAGACCGCGAGGTCGCACTTCGGCAAGGTCGTCACCACCCACACCTGGGAGGAGCGCTGGGACACCTGCCTGATGGTCCGCGAGGCCGGCATGGAGCTGTGCTGCGGCGGCATCGTGGGCATGGGCGAGACGCTGGAGCAGCGGGCCGAGTTCGCCGGGCAGCTCGGCGAACTGGCGCCCGACGAGGTCCCGCTCAACTTCCTCAACCCGCGCCCCGGCACGCCGTTCGAGCGGTTCCCGCTGCTGGAGGGGAGCGAGGCGCTCAAGACGATCGCGACCTTCCGGCTGGCGCTGCCGCGCACGATCCTGCGCTACGCGGGCGGGCGTGAGCTGACCCTGGGCGACCTGGGGACCCGGGACGGCATGCTCGGCGGGATCAACGCGATCATCGTCGGCAACTACCTGACCACCCTCGGCCGCACCGCCGAGCAGGACCTCGGCCTGCTGGCGGACCTGCGGATGCCGATCAAGGCGCTCTCCGACACGCTGTGACCCGGTCGCCCACCCCGGCCATCGGAAAGTAGCGGAAAGTTAACTCTCCGTACGGCTGATCTCGATGCGTGCGCGTGTGACAGGGGGGAATCTGGGGAGGTAGAAGGCCACGAACACCCCCGAGCAACTCCCCTGTCCGGCTAAGTGACTGACTGGTAGGTTTCGCGGTATGGAGTCGTCCCCCAAGCACGCCGGCGACATCGCGGTCGCCGTCTCCAAGGCCTACGGCATCGAAACCATGTTCACCCTGTCCGGCGGGCACGTCTTCCCGCTCTACGACGGGGCGGTGCACGAAGGCGTGTCCATCCTCGACGTGCGGCACGAGCAGAGCGCGGTCTTCGCCGCCGAGGCCACCGCCCGGCTCACCCGCAGGCCCGGCCTGGCCGTGCTCACCGCGGGGCCCGGCGTCACCAACGGCGTCAGCGGCGTGGCCACCGCGCACTTCAACGGCTCCCCCGTCGTCGTCATGGGAGGACGGGCCCCCCGGTCCCGCTGGGGCTCCGGAGCGCTGCAGGAGATGGACCACCCGCCGCTGCTCGCGCCGGTCACCAAGCTCGCCTTCACCGGCTCGGGCGCCGACTCCGTCGGGCAGGACGTCGAGATGGCCTTCCGCACGGCCATCGCCCCGCACCGGGGTCCGGTCTTCCTCGACTTCCACATGGACGACCTGTTCGCCCCGGCGGCCGAGCACCACACCGAGACGCTCACCCCCTCCCCGCTCGAACCCGACGCGGGCGCCCTCGCGCAGATCGCCGCACTGCTCGCCGAGGCGGAGCGGCCGATCCTGGTGCTCGGCTCCGACGTGTGGATGGACCGCGCCGAGGAGGTCGCCCGGAGCTTCGCCGAGGAGTACCGCCTGCCGGTCATCCCCAACGGCCAGGGCCGCGGCATCCTGCCGGCCGGGCACGAGCTGCTGGTCAACCGCGCCCGGGGACTGGCCTTCGCCCAGGCCGACCTGGTGATCGTGGCGGGCACCCCGCTGGACTTCCGGCTCGGCTACGGCTGGTTCGGGGGCAAGGAGGGCGCGCCGCTCGCCAAGGTGGTGCACCTGACCGACGCGCCGTCGCAGGTCGCCACGCACATGAAGCCCGCCGGGGCCGCCGCCGGCGACCTGTCCCTGGTCTTCTGGGGCCTGACCTCGGCGTGCGCCGAGGCGGGCGTCTCCCCCAAGACCTACGCCCCGTGGCTGTCGACCCTGGCCGAGGCGTCCAGGGCCGCCATCGCCGGGGACGTCCAGCTGCTGGAGTCCGCCTCCGACCCGATCCACCCGATGCGGATCTACGGTGAGCTCGGCAGGATCCTCGCCGACGACGCCGTGGTGATCGGCGACGGCGGCGACTTCGTCTCCTACGCGGGCAAGTACGTCGAGCCCCGCCAGCCCGGCAACTGGCTCGACCCGGGCCCCTACGGCTGCCTGGGCACCGGCCTGGGCTACGCGATCGCCGCCCGGCTGGCCCGGCCCTCCTCGCAGGTCGTGCTGCTGCTCGGCGACGGCGCGGCCGGTTTCTCGCTGATGGACGTCGACACGCTCGTACGGCACCGCCTGCCGGTCGTGATGATCTGCGGCAACAACGGCATGTGGGGTCTGGAGAAGCACCCCATGCAGATGCTCTACGGCTACGACGTGGCCGCCGAGCTCCAGCCGCAGTGCCGCTACGACCAGGTGGTGACCGCCCTGGGCGGCGGCGGTGAGCTCGTCACCGACCCGTCGCAGATCGGTCCCGCGCTGCGCCGCGCGTTCGACTCCGGCGTGCCGTACATGGTGAACATCGCCACCGACCCGTCCGTGGCCTACCCGCGCACCACCACCGGCGTGTGAGGTCCCCCGCGCAGCGACTCGGGCCGTGGGCCCGGGCCTCTGCGCGGGGGGCGCCGGGCGAGTTCTCAGCCGGCGCCCCGGCGGGTCAGCCCTTGGTCGCCGTCGGCGTGGGAGTCTGCGTCGGGTCGCCGGCACACGCCACGGCGTCCGCGATGAGCTCGACCGGGACCCGGGGATCCAGCATCTCCCCGGCCGGGGGGTACTGCTGGTAGACGATCCAGCACTTCTGCGTCTCGGATCCGCCGCTCTTCTGGACCTTCCCTCTCAGTCCGGCGGCCTTGAGCTGCTGGAGCGCCGCATCGAGCGGCAGCTGGGTGACGTTCGGCACCTTCTTCTTCGCCACCGGCGTCGGCGTCGGCGTCGGACTGGGGCTCCCCTTGGTGGGGGTGGGCTTCGGCGACGGGCTCTTCGTCGGGGTCGGGGTGGGCTCCGGCTCCTCGGTGACCTCGGGCGTGGGGTCGGGGACTTGGCGGTTCTGCGTCGGAGTGGGCTTGGGACGTGTCCGGGTCGGCTTCGGCGACGGGCTCTTCGTCGGCTCAGTGTCGACGGGCCTCACGGCCGGATCGGTCGCCCTGGCCCTGTCGATGCCCGGCACCTCGGAACTCGCCGCCATGGTGTTGAGCGCCACCGCGACCAGCCCGCCGCAGACCACGACGGCGCCCGCCGAGGCCATGGCCAGCAGCCCGCCCCGGCGCTTGGGCTTCGCGCCCCGGCGGCCCCGCCTCCCGGGGGAGAGCTCGGTGGGCGTGCCGGGCGGCGCCGGCGAGGCCGCCTGCCATCCGGCGGTCGGCTGCGCGGCCGCGCTCCAGCCGGTCTCGGGGTACGGGCCGTCCTGCCGCGGGGCGGCGCCCTGACCGGCCAGGCCCTGGACGGCTCCGGGCATCGGCTGCTGGGCCGGCGGGAGCACCGTCGCCCCGGTCTCCGGGCCGGCGATCGCCTGCCGCGCGGCGGTGCTCATCGCGGCGGCGCTGGGGAAGCGCCGGGCGGGGTCCTTGGAGAGGGCCCGCTCCACCAGGGCCCGGATCGCCGGCGGGATGCGCTCGGGGAGCGGCGGCGGAGCCTCCCGGATGTGCTTGAGCGCGATCGTGACCGGGCTGTCGCCGTCGAAGGGCCGCTGGCCCGCCAGGCACTCGTAGGCGACCACGCCCAGGGCGTAGATGTCCACCGCGGGGGTGACCGGCGCGCCCTCGGCCTGCTCGGGCGCGCAGTAGGAGGCGGTGCCGAGCACCATGCCCGCGTCGGTCAGCCGGCTGGCGGCGTCGGATCTGGCGATGCCGAAGTCGGTGAGCACGAGCGTGCCGTCGGACCGGACCAGCAGGTTGCCGGGCTTGACGTCCCGGTGGACGATGCCCTGGTCGTGGACCGCCTGCAGGGCCGAGGCCGCCTGGGCGATGAGCTCCATCGCGGCGCCGGGGGCGATGCTGCCCAGCCTGCCGAGCAGCCGGTCGAGCGGCTCGCCGTCCACGAACTTCATCACCAGGTATGCCGTCGCCCCCGCGCCGGGCACCTCGTGAACCCCGTAGTCGTAGACGTCGACGACCCCCGGATGATTGATCGTCGCCATCGCCCGGGCCTCGCCCTGGAACCTCACCAGGAACCCCGGATCGTCGGTGCGGCCCGGAAGCAACACCTTCACGGCGACGGTGCGGGCCAGGACCGTGTCCTCGCCACGCCACACTTCGCCCATGCCGCCGGCACCGATGCGGGTATCTAAGCGATACCGCCCGGCCAGCGTCGTGCCTTGGGCCACCATGACTACTCCCCCGTAACCCTCTCCACTCCCACCCCAGGGTTCTCCAACAAAGCGGATTTGTATCGCGGCAACGTCACGGCAGCATAACGAAGGCCTGTATGCCGTTTGCCCGCTCGCTGTGGGACGAGCGGCAGCATGACACAAAAGTCCAAACTTTGGGGGTATTTACATATTTTGCCACGTCCGGCCGGACGGCCCGGTCCGCAACGGGGATCCGCTCCCTCCACGCCGGGCCCGGCACCGGTCACGGCGAGCCTCGCGTCCTCCACCGCGGAGCGGCCCGGCGCGCTCGCGGACCGGTCATCCGCTGAGCGTGCCGTGCTCCACGCACCGGGCCGACCAGCCCAGCGGGGTCACCTGGACCACCATCCGGCGGCGGCAGCGGGAGCAGTAGCGCGGCGGCTCCATCGCCCGCGCGGCGAGGCAGGACGCGTGCTCGCCCGCATCGGCCGGGAGACCGCAGTGATCGCAGTATGAGGTCACGGCTCAGACCCTATGCTGACGCGCATGACGCTCGCTCCCGGTCTGCGCTCCCGGCTGCTCATCATGGTGGAGAAGGAGGACACCGCCGTGAAGGTCGGCAGCGGCGACGTCCCCGTGCTGGGCACTCCCCGCCTGCTCGCCTTCGCCGAACGCGCCACCGTCCAGGCGGTCGCGGACGTCCTCGGGCCCGGCCAGACCTCCGTGGGCACCAGGGTCGCCCTGGAGCACCTGGCGGCCAGCCCGATCGGCGCCCACGTCGAGATCTCCGCCGAGCTCACCGAGGTCGACGGCCGCCGGCTGGTCTTCGCCTTCACCGCACGCGACGGGCAGGCGACCGTCGCGACGGGGACGATCGAGCGCGTGGTCGTCGACCGCGAGCGCTTTCTCGCCAGGCACGTCCGCTGACCGCGAGCGCTCCCTCGCCGACACGTCCGCCGCCCGCACCCGCCGCACCCCGGCCGGTCGCCTCCCGCGCGGCGCGGCTCCGGCCGGGGACTACTCGATGACGGCGATGAGGTCGCCCTCCTGGATGACGTCTCCCTCGGCCACCTTGAGCTGCGCCACCACACCGTCGTCCTCCGCGATGACCGGGATCTCCATCTTCATCGACTCCAGGATGACCAGGGTGTCGCCGTCCTCCACGGTGTCGCCCTCCTTGACGAGCACCTTCCAGACGTTCGCCACCATCTCCGCGCGTACTTCAGCCACCGGGAACTCCCATCACTGTCACTGTCAACGATCGCGCCCGCTCCGGCCTCCGCCGGAGCAGGGACGAGTCATGCCGCGCCGTACGCGCCCGATCCTCCGTGCCCGGCCCGCCGCCCGCACCCTCCAACTGTGCCAGAACGATCAGGCCCTCATACGGGACACCAGTCCGGTGTCGTAGTCGCCGGAGACGAACTCGGGGTGCTCCAGCAGCTCGGCGCAGAACGGCAGGTTGTTCTTGGGGCCCTCGACCAGGAAGCCCGCCACCGCCTTGCGGGCGCGCTCCAGGGCCTCGTCCCGCGTCCGGCCGAAGACGCACAGCTTGGCCATCAGCGGGTCGTAGAACGGCGTGACCGTGTTGCCGGCGGTGTAGCCGGAGTCGATCCGCACGCCCTCCCCGGACGGCTCCTCCCACACGTCGATCTTGCCGGGTCCGGGGAAGAACCGCTTGGGGTCCTCGGCGTAGACCCGGAACTCGATCGCGTGCCCGGCGGGGGCCACCCGCAGGTCCACCGCCTCGCCCGCGGCGATCCGCAGCTGCTGCTCCACCAGGTCCACGCCGGTGACCAGCTCGGTGACGGGGTGCTCGACCTGGAGCCTGGTGTTCATCTCCAGGAACACGAAGTCCTGCGCGTCCGCGTCGACCAGGCACTCCACGGTCCCGGCGCCCAGATAGCCGACGGCCTCGCCCGCCCGTACGGCCGCGGCCAGCATGCGCTCGCGCAGCTCCGGGGTGATGCCGGGGGACGGGGTCTCCTCCACGACCTTCTGGTGGCGGCGCTGCACCGAGCAGTCCCGCTCGCCCAGCGCGACGACCCTCCCGTCCGGGAGACCGAGGATCTGCACCTCGACGTGACGGGCGCGCTCGATGTAGCGCTCGAGCAGGATCGCGGGACCGCCTCCGGCTCCGCCGAACCGCGCCGCGGCGCGCGCGGCCGTCTCGAAGGCCTTGGTCAGCCCCGCCTCGTCGTGGGCGACGCCCATCCCGATGCCGCCGCCGCCACCGGCCGCCTTCACCATGACCGGGTAGCCGATCCCGGCCGCGGCGGCCACGGCCTGCTCCAGGTCGGTGACCGGCTCCCTGGTCCCGGCCGCGACGGGCACGCCCGCGGCCTCCATCAGGTTACGGGCGTTGATCTTGTCGCCCATCCGCTCGATCGCCTCGGGCGAGGGGCCGATCCAGACCAGCCCCGCGTCGATCACGGCACGCGCGAAGTCCGCGTTCTCGGAGAAGAAGCCGTATCCGGGGTGGACCGCCTGCGCGCCGGAGGCGCGGGCGGCCTCGATCACCTTGCCCGCGTCGAGGTAGCTCTGCGCGGGATTGGCGGGACCCAACAGGATCGCCTCGTCGGCCTCCTTCACGAACGGCAGGTCCGCGTCGGCCTCGGAGTACACCGCGATGGCCCTCGCCCCCATGCGGCGGACCGTGCGGATGACGCGCCGGGCGATTTCGCCTCGGTTCGCGACCAGGACAGACTCGAACACGTAGTGGCCCCTTTCGACCGCTCCACCCTATGGCCGAGATCTCGGCACAGCCTTTCGCCCGACGCCACTGATCACAGCGGCGCGAACTGTAGGAAACTTACAATGCGCGGGGCGGGAAACCCCGGTGCGACAAGCCGTGAGAGCTCACCTCGTGAGCGGATCAGTAGCGGGCGAGACGCCCGGTGACCCGCGCCAGCGCCTCGACGACGGCCGGGTCGTACTCCACTCCGGAACCGAGGCGGAGCCGTTCCAGCGCGGCCCCCGCCCGGTCACGGTCGGTGGAGCCGCCGACCAGGTCGTCGTAGGCGTTGGCGGCCTTGATGATGCGGCTCGACAGCGGCGGCGCCGTACCGCAGGGCTCGCACTGGCGGCGGACGATCTCCGCCACCCGGTCCAGCACCCCCGTCTGCCGGATCACCTCGGCGCCCAGCTCGGCGATGCGGCGCGCCTGCGCCGGGTCGGTGAGCACGGTCGCGCCGCCGGGGATCGGGTCGCGGAGCGAGAGCTGGCCGATGTCGTGCATGAGCGCGGCGTACTCCAGCTCCAGCAGTTCGGGCTCCGCCATGCCCAGTTCCCGCCCGGCGGCGACCGACAGGCGGCTCACCCGGCGCGAGTGTCCCGGCTCGACGTAGCCGGCCACCTCGGTCACCTGCGAGAGCGCCCGCACGGTCTGCAGGTAGGTGGCCCGGATCCCCGCGTACTTGCGGAAGGCCACCTGGGTCACCAGCAGCGGAGCGGCGAAGACCAGCAGTGCGGCCATGTCCATGCTGTGCGAGGCGAGCGCCAGCAGGACGCCGGAGGCCGCCACCGCGGTGCCCAGCGGGGCGGCCATCCGCAGCTCGTCGCGGACGGCCACCGCGAACGCGGCGCGCACCTGCTCCGCCCGCAGGACGGCCGCCAGCAACACGTCCACCAGCACCGTCACCAGGATCAACGCGGTCATCACGCCCAGCGCGGGCGTCCAGCTCCCGTCGGGCGGGAGGGTCGTCAGGCGGAGCGGCTCGGCCAGCGGGCGGTAGGCGATGGCCAGCAGGGAGCCGGTGAGGAGCCTGCGGGCCAGCGCGTCGAGCTGCGGCGGGCGCCCGACCGCCAGGTGCGGCAGCGCCCCGGCCACCATCCCGACCGCCGTCACCGCGACGACCTGCAGGGCGGGATGCTCCGCCCGGGTGGTCCCCACGTCCAGCAGCAGGGTGTAGCCGAGCGCCGCGGCGGCTCCGATCGGAGCCACCTCCCGGTTGCCCGGCATGGTGAGCCTGGCCAGTTCCCCCGCCGCGATCAGCGCGCCGAACCCGATGGCGAACTCGGCCTGGACCAGCCCCACCGCCGCCGTGTACGCCACGCCCGCCAGCGCCATCAGACCCGCCGCGGAGATGAGCAGGACCTGCCCGGAGTCGAGCCGCCGGAACGCCCGCGCGGCCGTGAGCGCAGCCGTGTTCGTCATCGTTCCGTCCCCGTGGTCACGTCCGACACCACCTGGATCGGGGCGGTCGGGTCGTCGTGGTCCTTGGTGGTGGTCTCCGCCGCGTCCGCCGGCGGGGCCGCCACCTTGCACGGCGGTTCCCACCCCTGGCGGTCCAGGGCGCGCAGGAAGGCGTTCACCATCACCGGGTCGAACTGGGCGCCCGCCCCCTTGCGCAGCTCCTCCGTGGCGACCTCGACCGACCGCGCGTTGCGGTAGGAGCGGTCGGAGGTCATCGCGTCGAAGGCGTCGGCCACCGCGATGATCCGGGCGAACTCCGGGATCTCGTCACCGGCCAGCCCCATCGGGTAGCCCCTGCCGTCCTGCCGCTCGTGGTGGTGCATGATCCCGGCGAAGGCCTCGTCCAGGAAGTCGATGCCCCGCACGATCTCCAGTCCCCGCATCGGGTGGAGCTGGATGGCGGCGAACTCCTCCTCGGTGAGCGGCCCCTCCTTCTGCAGCACCTTCGTCGGCACGCCCAGCTTGCCCACGTCGTGGAGCATCCCGGCGTAGCGGATCGCGCGCAGCCGCTCCGAGCCCATCCCGATCTCCTCGGCGATCATCCCCGAGGCCCGGGAGACGCGGGTGCAGTGTCCGCGGGTGTAGTAGTCCTTCGTCTCCACCGCCTGGCAGAGCGCGGCGATCGTGGCGTCGTAGGAGCGCTGCTGGGCGAGGTACTGGCCGAAGGCCCAGCGGGCGACGAACAGCGGGATCAGCACCAGCACCGCGGCGATCGAGTTGACCGTCGTCCAGAGCCCGGCGATCAGCAGGCCGAAGGTGGCGTATCCCAGGTAGGAGACCATGAACTGGGCCAGTCCGCGCAGCGGGACCTGGTCGGCCTGGCCGGTCGCCGCCAGGACCAGCGCGATCAGCACGAAGTTCAGCGGCACGAACACCGCCGCCGCGCCCGCGAACGGCACGATCAGGTCGCTGAACTCGACGCCTCCGCCGCCCCCGACGCCCGGCACCCCGGCGGGCCGGCCGAGCAGGCTCTCGTAGACCCAGCCCGCCACGTAGCCGCAGAGCGCGAACTGCGCGCCGTTGAACAGCCGCTTCACCAGCGGCAGCCCCGGGCGCACGCTGAGCACGGCCGTCATGCCGACGAGCGCCGCGCCTTCGGGACCCGTCAGCACCACCGCGGCGAGCGCGGCCGAGAAACTGACCGAGACCGCGGCCTGCCTGACACTGAGGAGTGTCGGCATCGACTCGCACACCAGGAACAGCAGGGCCAGCACCAGCAGGGTGGACCATTCGAGCTGCTCGATCCTGCCGTTCCCGGCCACGCCGTGGACGAGCAGCCCGAAGGCCGTCCCGATCACGGCGACAAGGTAGACCTTGGCAAACCATGGCAGTCCACGCAATGCGGCCACCCTAGGGGTCCTACGGGCGCGTGTTCAGGTCCAGGAGATCCCCGGGTGCGCCCGGCTGACCGTTTCCTTCGACATGCGCTGCCTCCACGTTGATTTCGCGTCTCAGGCTACAGAAGCGAATCGGATCCGGCAGGACGGACCGGCAATCGCAAGCAAAGCGTAACCAACCCAGCACGAGGAGTTGGCCGACGGGGCGGCGCGGATGCCGTCCGCCGTCACCCCTGCCGGGCCGCGGAGCGGGTCATCGCCCACTCGACGGTGCGCTTCAACCCGGTCGCCAGATCCGTCCGGGGCCGCCAGCCGAGCGCCTCGGCCGCGGGGGCGGGGTCGACCGCCATCGCCGGCAGGTCTCCCAGTCGTGCGGGCGCGCTCCCCGGCTCGTCGGCCGCCCCGGCCGCCGTCGCGACCAGGGTGTGCAGCTCCCGGTCGGTGGTCTGCACCCCGGTGCCCAGGTTGAACCGCCCGCCGCCGCCCGCCTCCCCGCACGCGCGGGCGAAACCGTCCACCACGTCGTCGATGTAGACGTAGTCGCGCGTCTGCGTGCCGTCGCCGTAGACCACGGTGGGGGCCCCGTTGAGCAGCGCGTCGGTGAAGATCGCGACCACCCCGGCCTCTCCCTCGGGCGACTGGCGGGGACCGTAGACGTTGGAGAGCACCAGGGTGGTGTAGTCGATGCCGTGCAGCGCCTTGAAGGCGGCGAGATAGACCTCCGCGCTCAGCTTCGAGGCGGCGTACGGCGAACGCGGGTCGGTCGCGGCGTCCCCGGGGACCGGGATGACCGTGGGACGGCCGTACACCGCGACGGAGGAGGCGAAGACGACCTTGCGCGTGCCGCCCCGGCAGGCGGCGGACAGGACCGCGACAGTGCCCTCCACGTTGAGCCGGGCGTCGCGGACCGGGTCCGCCACGCTCTTGCGCACGCTGATCTGCGCGGCGAGGTGGCAGACCACCTCCGGCCGGAAGTCGGCGGCCAGACCGGCCAGCGCGGGGTCGAGGATGTCCATCTCGTGCAGGCTGAAGCGCGGGTCCCCCTCCGCCCCGGCCAGGTTGCGGCGGCTCCCCGAGGACAGGTCGTCCACGACCCCGACCTCGTGACCGTCCGCCAGCAACCGGTCCACCAGGTTCGACCCGATGAACCCGGCCCCTCCGGTGACGAGCACCCGCATGCCGACCCCCGTTCTCGTTGCCTGGCCGCGACCGGGTTCCTGCGGGGGCCTCTCACCTCTTCCGGGGAGGGCTCACCCGCCTGCCCGCGCGGCCGCCGTCGTACGAGAGATCCTAGGGGTCAGGTCGCCGGCTCGCCGCGGATCCCGGCCCGCAGGTCCTCGGGCGCCGCGTCGCACGTACGGGAGGCCCCAGGGGTCAGGTCGCCAGCTCGCCGCGGACCTGATCGATCCGGTCGCGGATCCTGGCCCGCAGGTCCTCGGGCGCCGCGTCGCAGCCGCAGTGCCTGGCCACCAGCTGCTTGACCACCTGGTCCAGGCCGTACTCCCGCAGGCACGGGCCGCACTCGTCCAGGTGCTGGCGGATGTCGGCGCAGTCGCCCTCGTCGAGCTCGCCGTCGAGGTAGGTGTAGACCTTGTCCAGGACCTCGCGGCAGTCCGTGTCGTGGTGATCTCCACAGCTCACTTTGCACCCTCCGCAGGAACCAGGCCACGCTCCCGGGCGTAGTCCTCGAGTTGCGTCCGCAGCTGACGGCGGCCACGGTGGAGCCGCGACATCACGGTCCCGATGGGGGTCCCCATGATCTCGGCGATCTCCTTGTAGGGGAATCCCTCGACGTCGGCGAGGTAGACCGCGATCCGGAAGTCCTCCGGGAGCGCCGCCAGCGCGTCCTTGACGTCGCTGTCCGGCAGGTGGTCGAGCGCCTCGATCTCGGCGGACTTCAGTCCCGTCGAGGTGTGCGACTCCGCCCTCGCCAGCTGCCAGTCCTCGATCTCCTCGGTGCCGGCCTGCTTGGGCTCCCGCTGCTTCTTGCGGTAGCTGTTGATGAAGGTGTTGGTGAGGATGCGGTAGAGCCAGGCCTTGAGGTTCGTGCCCTCCTGGAACTGGTGGAAGGAGGCGAAGGCCTTGGCGAAGGTCTCCTGGAGGAGGTCCTCCGCATCCGCGGGATTCCGGGTCATCCGGAGCGCGGCGGAGTAGAGCTGGTCGAGGTAGGGCATCACGTCCCGCTCGAACCGTTCGCTCCGCTGTTCCAGAGTCTCCGCATCTGTCGCAGGGACCGGACCCACCCCCTTAGGATCTCCGGAGTCCGGCTCACGCGGGACACCGTACTGAGCGGAGGATACCCGCTCGCCAGGGAAAGCCCGGTCACCGGGGCGGGCGACGGGTTCGATCAACGCGAGCATTCGCTTGCCAACCTCCCGGAAGGGTGTGCGCTGTTCGTTGGCAACACGCCCGTCCGGCCGTCTGTTCCCTCAAGATGGAAGGTGACGAACGACCCGGTACGGGGAAAAACATACGTACCGGCAGGTAGCTTCAGACCACCGGAACCCCGACGCCAGGAGCCGCTTGTGCTGCCCATCCCGGCCGAAGAGCTGAACGGCTCAGGAACGCTCGGGCCGTACTGGACCTTTTACCGCGCGGTCGTCGCCGAGCAGCTGAACCGCTGGCTCCCCCGGAGCCCCTCCGTCGTCCTCGACCTCTCCCGCGGCCAGGGCCGCTGGTCCGCGCAGGCCGCCCGGGCCGGGCACCGGGTGATCGAGGTGGTCGACTTCCGCCGGGCGGTGGCGGTGGAGGGCCAGCCCGTCCTGCGCGACGCCGAACGGGTCCGCCAGGTCCGCGCCGACGACCTGCGCTTCCTCCCCGACGGCAGCGTCGACGCCGTGCTCGCCGAGGACCGGTCGATGTCCCTGGAGCTCATGGCCGAGTCCGCGCTCGCCGACGTCGCCCGGGTGCTGCGCCCCGGCGGGCGGGCGCTCGTCTGCGTCGACTCCCTGGTGCTGGGGATGGCGATCCTCGCCGAGCAGAACTACTGGGCCCACCTGCGCCAGACCAGCGAGGTCATGCTCGTGCCCTGGCCCGACGGGAGCATCACCCGCTGCTTCAGCAGCGCCCAGCTGCGCGAGCTGCTCGCCGAGGCCGGGCTGGAGGTCGAGTGGATACGGCCCCGCACGGTGCTGTCCCCCTCGACGGTCGACCACGTCCTCGCGGCCGACTCCCGCGCGCTGAACTGGCTGGTCCGCACCGAGCTGGAGGCCCACCCGGACGACGACGACACCGTGGGCATCCACCTGGTCGCCAGCGCCCGGCGGGTCTGAGGCCCGGCGGGCCCGCCGACGCGGCGGTGGACGACCGGCCCGGACGGCCGACCGGCGGGTCGGGCCGCTGACGGGTCGCGGGGCGGGCCTGTGACGGACCGCGGGGCGGCCGGGAGGTCGGCGGCGACCGGTCAGCGGCGGCGCTCCCTGCGGGACTGGCACTGCACGCACCGGGAGGCCTCGGGACGCGCCTCCAGCCTGCCCTCCGGCACGGGCCGGCCGCAGTCCACGCACAGGCCGTAGCACCCGTCGTCGATCCGCCTGAGCGCCTCCAGGACCGAACGGCGGTGCCGGGTGGCCACCTCCAGCATGGCCTGGTTGCGGTCCGCGTCGACCAGGTCGGACCCGGCGTCCGCCGCCGAGCGGTCGCGCAGGGCCGCGGGGTCCCCCCGCAGGATTCCGATGGAGCGGTCGAGCTCGCTGAGCATGCTCTCCAGGCGCACACGCGCGGTCGCGTCGTTCACGGACCCGCACCTCCGGGACGTGGGGGCGGCCTTCGGCGGGATTCCCCGGATCTCCCGCCGGGCACGAGGGGTGGGCTCCCCGGCGTCCCCGGACCGCGTCGCCGCGGGGGGTTCGGCCGGAGGATTCGCTTTCCTCACCGGATGCCCGCTCCGCACGCTTCTTACACCGGCCACCAGCCGTTTTCCCGGACGGCCCCGGCGCCCGCCCTCACTCCTCCGGCAGCGCCTCGATCAGCTCGGGCCCGTTGTTGCGGACCGAGTTCACCGCGGTGGAGACGGGATGGGCCACCAGCCCCGTCGAACCGGCCGGGATGAGGAACCCCTGCGCGTCGGGCACCCCGGGATCGAGCCACTCGCCCCACCGGTCGCGCTCGATCAGCATCGGCATGCGGTCGTGCACCCTGCCCGCCGCGTCGACGGCGGAGGTGGTGATGACGGTGCACGTCACGAGCCAGGCGTCCGGGTCGTCGTCGGGCCGGCCCCGGTCGCGCCAGAACTCGTACAGCCCCGCCATCGCCATGATCCCGCCGTCCGCCGGCCGGATGTAGTGGGGCTGCTTCTTCGGCCTGCCTTTGGCGTCGGTCTCCTCCAGCACGGCCCACTCGTAGTAGCCGTCGGCCGGGACCAGGCACCGGCGCTCCTTGAACGCCCTGCGGAACGAGGGCTTCTCCGCCACGGTCTCCACCCGCGCATTGATCATCTTGGAGCCGATCGCCGGGTCCTTCGCCCAGGACGGGACCAGCCCCCAGCGCATGACGCGGAGCTGGCGCACCGCCCGGCCGTCCTCGGCGTCGCCCTTCGGCGCCCGGCTGAGCACGGTGTAGACCGGTTTGGTCGGCGCGATGTTGTAGTCGGGCCGGAGCTCGGCGTCGGCGGCCCCGTCGACCTCGACCTCGAACTCCTCCAGCAGCTGCTGCTTACCCCGCGCAGACGCGAATCTTCCGCACATGTCCCCACTCTGCCACCTCCCACGCCTCCCGGGCGCCCCCTCCGCCACTTCGGCCGCGCGGTTCCGCGTCCGGCACCCCCCGCTCCGCCGCCCACGGCGTTTCCCGTCCGACACCTCCGCTCCGCCGCCCACGGCGTTTCCCGTCCGGCGGGCCGGTCTCGGTAGGCTCATCACATGTCGTCCGCTCCGCTGTGGCCCGCCCCGACCGCGACCGAACCCGTCCACGCGACCGTCCCGGTGCCGGGATCGAAGTCCGTGACCAACCGCGCGCTGCTGCTCGCCGCGCTGGCCGACGGCCCCGGCACCGTACGGCTGGCGCTGCGCAGCCGCGACTCCGACCTGATGGCCGACGCCCTGCGCGCGCTCGGCACCACGATGACCTCCTCCAACGAGGGCGGCTCCAGCCTCGACTGGACGGTCGTCCCCGGGCCGGTCACCGCCGGGGGGCGGATCGACGTGGGCCTCGCCGGCACCGTGATGCGCTTCGTGCCGCCGATGGCCGCGCTGGCCGACGGCGAGGTCTCCTTCGACGGCGACCCGCACGCGCGCAAGCGCCCGATGGGCGTGATCCTGGCCGCGCTGCGCGCCCTGGGCGCGCAGGTCACCGGAGACGCGCTGCCGTTCACCGTGCGGGGACCGCTGACCGGCGGGGAGGTCGTGCTCGACGCGTCCGGCTCCTCGCAGTTCCTCTCCGGCCTGCTGCTGGTCGCCGCCCGTTTCCCCAAGGGGGTGACGGTCCGGCACTCCGGACCGCCGATCCCGTCGCAGCCGCACATCCGGATGACGCTCCAGATGCTCCGCGAGCGCGGCGTGCACGTCGACGACTCCGAGCCCGACGTCTGGCGGGTCGAGCCCGGCCCGATCCGGGCCACCGACTTCACCGTGGAGCCCGACCTGTCCAACGCGGCGCCGTTCCTGTCGGCCGCGATGGTCGCCGGCGGCACGGTCGTCATCCCCGGCTGGCCCGCCGAGACGACGCAGCCCGGCGACCAGCTCCGCGGGCTCCTGGCCGGCATGGGCGCCTCCGTCGCGTTCACCGCCGACGGGCTGGCGGTCACCGGCACCGGCCGGATCTCCGGCATCGACGCCGACCTGCGCGACGTCGCCGAGCTGACCCCGACGATCGCCGCCCTGGCGGCCCTGGCCGACTCCCCCAGCCGGATCCGGGGCGTCGCGCACATCCGCGGGCACGAGACCGACCGGCTGGCCGCGCTGGTCGCCGAGATCAACGCACTGGGCGGCGACGCGAACGAGACCGACGACGGGCTGGAGATCCGGCCCCGCCCGCTCACCGGCGGGGTGTTCCACTCCTACGCCGACCACCGCATGGCCACGGCCGGCGCGGTGATCGGCCTGGCCGTACCCGGGGTGCTGGTGGAGGACATCGCCACCACGGGCAAGACCCTGCCGGAGTTCGCCTCGATGTGGGCGCGGATGTTGGGAGGCGACCGCTGAGGAAGCGGCAGTACGACGAGGACGACGTCAGGGTCCGGCCGGGCAAGGGCTCCCGGCCCCGGACCCGGCTCCGTCCCGCGCACGAGGACGCGGTCGAGGGGTTCGTCGTGGCGGTCGACCGGGGCCGCTACACGTGCCTGGTGACCGCCGGGCCCTCCGCCGGCGAGAAGCGGCGCCGGGCCAGGGACCGGGCCTCGGGAGCCGGGGACGACGGCCGGCTCGTCGTCGCGATGAAGGCCCGCGAGCTGGGCCGCAAGGGGATCGTGGTAGGTGACCGGGTCTCGCTGGTCGGCGACGTCTCCGGCGCGCCCGACACGCTGGCCCGCGTCGTCCGGGTGGAGCCGCGCGCCTCGATGCTCCGCCGCTCCGCCGACGACACCGAGGACACCGACGGCATCGAGCGTCCCGTGGTCGCCAACGCCGACCAGCTCGTGATCGTCACGGCGCTGGCGGATCCGCCGCCGCGGCCCCGCATGATCGACCGGATGCTCGTGGCGGCCTTCGACGCCGACATCGAGCCCCTGCTCTGCCTCACCAAGTCCGACCTCGCGCCGCCCGAGGAGCTCGTCTCGCTGTACGCACCGCTCGGCGTGCCGTACGTCGTGGTCGGCAAGGGGGGGACGCTCGACGAGGTCCGGGAGCGGCTGCGGGACCGCATCAGCGTGCTCGTCGGGCACTCGGGAGTCGGCAAGTCGACACTGGTGAACGCCCTGGTCCCGGGGGCCGACCGGGCCGTCTCGCACGTCAACGCGGTGACCGGCCGGGGCCGGCACACCTCCACCTCGGCCGTGGCCCTGGCGCTCCCGGACGGCGGCTGGATCATCGACACCCCGGGGGTGCGGAGCTTCGGGCTGGCCCACGTCTCGGTCGAGACCGTGCTGGCGGGCTTCCCCGACCTGGTCGAGGGCACGGTCGAGTGCCCCAAGGGCTGCAACCACCTGGGTGAGGAGTGCGCCCTGGACGGATGGGTGGCGGCCGGCCGCGCCGACCCCGTCCGGCTCGTCTCGCTCCGCCGCCTGCTCGCCATCCGCGAGGGCGCCCCCGACGACGACCGGCGGCCGGACGCCCCCTGACGCCTCCTGACGCCTCCGTCCCGGCCCGGGCCGTCCTGCCGCGCCCGGCAGGCGGGCCTGAAGCGGGGTTCACCGCGCGGACGACCGCCGGACCAGGAGAGCACGTCCGGAGGCATAGCCTCAGCGGTTGGGGCGCAGGGTCCAGGCGACGGTCATCTCCGCGACCGGGGTGCCGTCGGCGGTCCTGATGCCGACGGCGACGTCGAACTCGGGCCGGCGGCCGGCGTCGAGCAGGGCCACGACCTCCTCCCGGTCCGCCTGGAGCCGGGCCTCGGCCACGACCTCGCCCATCGCGAGCTTCACGTAGCGGATCGCCGCGCTCGCGGCCAGCGGGGTCGCCCGCGACAGCTGGTCGCCGAAAGCCGAGAGCATCGCGGCGCCCGAGGCGGACTCGGCCAGGGTGAACAGGGCACCGGCATGCGGACCGCCCAGGTGGTTGTGCAGGTCGGACCGGTCCGGCATCCGGCAGACCGCGAGGCCCGGCTCCACCTTCTCGAACGCGATGTCCAGCGTCCGCGCGAACGGCACGCTCTGCAGCATGAAGGCACCCACGTCAAAGGTCATGCCCCCGATGCTACTCGTGGGTAATAAAAGTGCCAACGGGTACTGCGCCGGAGTCCGCGCGCCGTCCGGACCGTCCGCGCGCCGTCCGGACCGTCCGTGCGCCATGCCGCCGGACGAGGGCGTGCGCAGGCCGTACCCCTGGAGAAGACCGTCCGCCCGCCGTACCACCGGAGAAGGCCGCCGGTGCGCCTCGGCCCGAGGGCCGGACCGTCCGCCCCTCCCGAACACGCACCGCCCCTCCTGTACGGCACGCCGACGCGATAGCGTTGCCCCCCGTGACGGGTTACAACGACGACCTCCGCCTCGCCCACGTCATGGCCGACGCCGCCGACGACATGACCATGCGCCGGTTCAGGGCCGTCGACCTGCGGGTCGAGACCAAACCCGACCTGACCCCGGTGAGCGACGCCGACCGCGCGGTCGAGGAGGCGATCCGGAACACCCTCCGGCGCGCCCGCCCCCAGGACGCGGTCGTCGGCGAGGAGTTCGGCGCGACCGGCCACGGCGCGCGCTCATGGATCGTCGACCCGATCGACGGCACCAAGAACTACGTGCGCGGCGTGCCCGTCTGGGCCACGCTCATCGCCCTGATGGACCAGGGCCGCGTCGTCGTCGGGCTGGTCTCCGCCCCGGCGCTCGGCCGCCGCTGGTGGGCCGCCCGCGACGGCGGCGCGTGGACCGGCAGGAGCCTGGCCGAGGCCACCCCCTGCCGGGTCTCCTCCGTCACCCGCCTGGAGGACGCCTCCTTCTCCTACTCCAGCCTCGGCGGCTGGGAGGAGGCCGGCAGGCTCGACCGCTTCCTCGACCTGAACCGCTCCGTCTGGCGCAGCCGCGCCTACGGCGACTTCTGGTCCCACATGATGGTCGCCGAGGGCGCGGTGGACCTGTCCGCCGAGCCCGAGCTCTCCCCTTGGGACATCGCGGCGCTGACCGTGATCGTCGAGGAGGCCGGCGGCACCTGGACCGACCTGTCCGGTGTCCCCGGCCTGGACGGCGGGAGCCTGGTCTGCACCAACGGCTCCCTGCACGGCGAGGTCCTCGAGCGCCTCGGCGGCGGCCCGCTCACCCCGTCGGCCTGAGCCGCCCGACCGGTCCGGCACCGCCGGTCCGATCCACCCGCTCCGCCTTCCGCTTCTCCGCCTTCCGCTCCTCCGGCACCGCCGGTCCGCGCCCGCCGATCCGGCCGCGCCCATCCGCCCGCCCGTTCCGCCTCCTGGCCGTGACCCGGCGTCCTCGGGCGCCGGGTTTCCCTGCCACGCCCAGGGGTCTCCCTTCCACCCTCCACGGGCGCGAATTCCCATGTGAGAGCCATGGAGATCACCCGGAACGGTATTCACACGGCAATGCTCACGTCTTCCGGCTCCGGTCATTGGTCGTTTCACTTCCGTTCACTTTCGCTCGCTTTCATCGGAGCCATCGAGAACGGATCTCACTACGGAGAAGGAACATAACCGTGACCAGTGGACAGCGCCGCCTCAGCGCGGTGGCGACGGCCGCGCTCGTCGTTTCCCTCGCGGCGGCCTGCGGCGGCGACGCCAAGCCCACCAGCGAAGGCACCTCCGCCGCCGCCGCCCCGGGCGAGTCCCAGGGCGCCGCGCTGAGCGGTGAGGTCAAGACCGACGGCTCCAGCACCGTGGCGCCCCTCACCCAGGCGGCCTCCGAGCTGTTCGGCGAGGAGCAGCCGCAGGTCAAGGTGCCGGTCGGCAGCTCCGGCACCGGCGGCGGCTTCGAGAAGTTCTGCAACGGCGAGACGGACATCTCCAACGCCTCCCGTCCGATCAAGGACGAGGAGAAGGCGGCCTGCGAGGCCAAGGGCATCAAGTTCGCCGAGCTCACGGTGGCCACCGACGCCCTGACCGTGGTCGTCTCCAAGGAGAACGACTGGGCCACCTGCCTGACCACCGACCAGCTCAAGAAGATGTGGGAGCCGGCGGCCGAGGGCAAGGTCAAGACCTGGAAGGACGTCGACCCCAAGTTCCCCGCCGAGGAGCTCAAGCTCTACGGTCCGGGCACCGACTCCGGCACCTTCGACTACTTCACCGACGAGATCAACGGTGAGGAGGGCGCGAGCCGCAAGGACTACAGCCCTTCGGAGAACGACAACGACATCGTCACCGGCGTCTCCGGCGCCAAGGGCGGCCTGGGCTACTTCGGCTTCACCTACTTCGAGGAGAACGCCGACAAGCTCAAGGCCATCGAGATCGACTCCGGCAGCGGCTGCGTCGCCCCGAGCGTCGAGGCGGCGCAGGGCGGCAAGTACACCCCGCTGGCCCGCCCGCTGTTCGTCTACCCGTCGGCAGCCGCGGTGAAGCGGCCCGAGGTCGCCGCGTTCCTCGACTACTACGTGGCGAACATCGGCACGATCGCCAAGGACGCGAAGTTCATCCCGCTCAACCCCGAGCAGGAGGCCAAGCTCAAGTCCGACCTCGAGTCCCTGAAGAGCCAGGGCTGATGTCGGCACAGCACCGTACGGCCGCGCCAAGGACCTCCGGGTCCCTGGCGCGGTCGCGCCCGCGTTACGGCGAGTTCGCCGTCAAGGTCGTCCTGCTGCTGGCGGCCCTGGTCTCGGTGTTGACCACCGTCGGCATCGTGGTGGCCCTGCTGGAGCCGACCATCGAGTTCTTCTCCGAGGTCGGCCTCGGTGAGTTCTTCGGCTCGACCACCTGGGGACCGCTGTTCAACCCGCCGGCGTTCGGAGTCTGGCCGATCATCGTCGCCACGCTCGAGATCACGCTGATCGCGATCGTGGTCGCCGTGCCGCTCGGCCTGGCCTCCGCGATCTACCTGTCGGAGTACGCCACCCCGCGCGTCCGCAAGGTCCTCAAGCCGGTCCTGGAGGTCCTGGCCGGCGTGCCCACCGTGGTCTTCGGCTTCTTCGCCCTCACCTTCGTCACCCCGCTGCTGCAGGACGTGTTCCCGTTCCTGGGCCTGGACGGCAAGAACGCGCTCAGCGCCGGCCTCCTGGTCGGCGTGATGATCATCCCGATCGTCGCGTCGCTCTCGGAGGACTCGATGGCCGCGGTCCCGAACGGCCTGCGGGAAGGCTCCTACGCCCTCGGCGCCTCCAAGATGATCACCTCGGTGCGGGTCGTCGTCCCGGCCGCCTTCTCCGGCATCGTCGCCGCGATCATCCTGGCGGTCTCCCGGGCCGCGGGCGAGACGATGATCGTCGCGATCGCGGGCGGCTTCAAGTCCGTCTTCACCCTCAACCCGGCGAACGAGATGGCCACGATGGCGGCGTTCATCGCGCAGGCCGGCTCGGGTGACGCATCGGTCGGCTCCACCGCCTACAAGACCATCTTCGCGGTGGGCTCGCTGCTGTTCGTCATGACCTTCGCCATGAACTACCTCAGTGCCCGCATGGTCCAGAAGTATCGCGAGGTCTACGACTGATGGCCATCCTCTCCACGCCGCGCTCCGCCGTACAGCTCGCGAGCAAGGGGCGCCCGCTCAGGGAGCACCTGTTCCGCATCGCGCTGCTGGCCAGCCTGGCGATCGCGATCGCCTTCCTGGCGATGCTGATCGTCTACGTGGTCGAGGAGGGCTGGCCCCGGCTCGACTCGACGCTCTGGGAGAACCAGCCCTCGATCCGCCGCCCGGAGACGGCCGGCATCCAGTCCGGGATCCTCGGCACCCTCTGGATCATCGGCCTGACCGCGCTGATGGCGCTGCCCACCGGGATCCTGGCCGCGATCTACCTGGAGGAGTACGCGGACAAGACCAAGTGGTACAACCGGCTGATCGAGCTGAACATCTCCAACCTGGCCGCGGTGCCCTCGATCGTCTACGGCATCCTCGGCCTCGGCATGATCGCCCGGTGGATGCAGTTCGGCTTCACCGTCATGACCGGTGCTCTCACCGTCTCGCTGCTGGTGCTGCCCATCGTGATCATCTCCGCCCGTGAGGCCATCCGCGCGGTTCCCCCGTCGATCCGCGAGGGTTCGCTGGCACTCGGGGCGACCCAGTGGCAGACCATCTACCGGCAGGTCCTCCCGGCGTCCGTTCCCGGCATCGCGACCGGCTCGATCCTGGCGCTCTCCCGCGCGATCGGCGAGGCCGCGCCGTTCCTGATGCTCGGCGCCGCGACACTGGTCCGGTTCAACCCGGAGGGCGTCTGGAGCACCTTCACCGTTCTCCCCCTGCAGATCTACAGCTTCATCGCCCGTCCGCAGGAGGAGTTCGCCGTCCTCGCGGCCGCCGCGATCGTGATCCTCCTCGCGATCCTGCTGCTGATGAACTCCGTCGCCATCTGGCTCCGTAACCGCTACCAGAAGCGCTGGTGAGAAACGCAATGTCTGACGTCCGCAACCCCCTGCCGACCGGGACCGCTGTGCCCCGCAATCCCATGCCGACTTCTGGGACCGCTGTGCCCCGCAATCCCATGCCGACTTCTGGGACCGCTGAGATCGGAGTCTCCGTGCCGAACGTCTCCGTGCGAGGCCCCGAGGTCCCCCGCACCATCGAAGCCCTCGACCCCGTCTTCACCGTCTCCGGCCTCAGCGTCTTCTACGGCGACTACGAGGCGGTCCGCGGCGTCGACATGACCATCGGCAACCGCGAGATCACGGCCATGATCGGTCCGTCCGGCTGCGGCAAGAGCACCGTCCTGCGCTGCTTCAACCGGATGAACGACCTCATCCCCGGAGCCCGCGCGGCCGGCAAGATCCTCTACCACGACGAGGACCTGTACGGCGACCACGTCGACCCGATCGAGGTCCGCCGCCGGATCGGCATGGTCTTCCAGAAGCCGAACCCCTTCCCCAAGTCGATCTACGACAACATCGCCTACGGCCCGAAGGTCAACGGCGTGAAGGGGAAGATGGACGACATCGTCGAGGAGGCGCTGACCAAGGCGGCTCTCTGGGACGAGGTCAAGGACAAGATCAAGCAGAACGCGCTCTCCCTGTCCGGCGGCCAGCAGCAGCGCCTGTGCATCGCCCGGGCCATCGCGGTCAAGCCCGATGTGATCCTGATGGACGAGCCCTGCTCGGCCCTCGACCCGATCGCGACCACCAAGATCGAAGACCTGATGCAGGAGCTGACGCGCGATTACACGATCGTCATCGTCACCCACAACATGCAGCAGGCGGCCCGCGTCTCCGACCGCACGGCCTTCTTCACCGCCGAGGTGGACGCCGACGGCGTACGGCACGGCCGCCTGGTGGAGTTCGACGAGACCAGCCGCATCTTCACCAACCCGAGCGACAAGCGGACCGAGGACTACATCACCGGCCGCTTCGGCTGAACCACATACCCCTACTTGGAGGATCCGGGTGATCCAGCCGCAGACGGCACCCGAAGTGGACGGGGACACGCGGACCGCGCCCATGCTGCTGGTGGCCGATCCAGAGTCGGCCCTGGTCGAGGAACTCGCCGTGACCCTCGAACGCGAGGGCGTGGAGGTCCTGGGCGTCTCCGACGGCGCCCAGGCCCTGTTGCAGGCCGGAGCGCTCCGGCCCGACGTCGTACTCGTCAGCGCCTCGCTGCCCGTCATCGGCGCGGTGGAGTTCATCCGCGCCGTACGGCTGGCGCGGGCCGTGCCCGTTCTGCTCGGTGTGGGCGAGGGCCACGCCGAGCAGGCCGTCCAGGCGCTCACGGCCGGCGCCACCGCCTGTGTGGCCAGGCCGTACCGGGTGCCCGAGCTCCTCCCTCTCGTGCAGGCCGCGATCGAGGGCGACTCGGGGGTCCGCCGCACGCTCGTGGTCGGCAACGTGGAACTCGACGTCAACGCCTACCAGGTGAGGGTCGGCGGCAGGATCGTCCACCTGCCGCTGCGCGAGTTCGAACTGCTGCACTACCTGATGCGCAACGCGCACCGCACGGTCACCCGCGAGCAGATCATGCGGCACGTGTGGCACTCCACCGACGCCACCTCGACCAACACCATCGCGGTGCACGTCAAGCGGTTGCGCGCCCGGCTCGGGGACAACGACGACCGGCTCATCCAGACGGTGCGCGGCGTGGGATACCGCCTGGTCGAGCACGGCTGACCGCGCCTTCGCCCGTGTCCTCCCTCCGGACCGGCGGGAGGACGCCGGCAGGGGAACGGCGAACCGGCACGGCCGGGAAGTGCCGAGGACACGGGGAAGTGCCGAGCCGGGAACACCGGGAAGGCGCCGGAGAACGCCGCGGAGGGAACCGCGATGCGCCGCACCGCCCGAAGCGGTCGGACGACTCACGCGAACCGGTCGATCGAAACAACCCGGCCCCATGGCCGTGAAATATTCCAATCACCTCCGATCGGCGCGGGGAATCACCCGGATACTCCCGCTACCGGCTCACTTCAAAAGAAGCGCCATCAGCCCTTGACCGAAACCTGGCGCTAATTCGTTGAAGCCGCGCGGCCGGTGCGAGATGTTTATTCGCGACAACGAGCGGTCAGCCGGACACGGCTTTCAGCAGGAGTCTCCAGAAGTTCCCCGTTTCGTTTCCATGGAGGAAGCAACATGATCCGTCGTATTCTCGCAGGTGCGGCCATCGCCGGGATCGCCGCTTTCGCGGGCCTGGCCACGGCCGGTGTCGCGTCGGCCGGTGACTGGGACGACAAGCAGCGTCCCAACTTCACCTACGTCGACGACAGCAACCACAACGAGATCCTGAACGACCTCATCGACCTCGCCCTTCTCGGCATCATCGACAACTGAGCCTCTCCCTTAGAGGCGATGACGCACGCCCGGATTCCCATGCCGGGCGGTGCCGTTCGGAGATGATTCGCCTCCGGGTCATCCTGGCCGGCCGGAACAGCCCGGTGTGAATTATCTCGGAAACGGCGCGGAAGCCCCTGACGTGAGAGTCGTCTGGCCAACGACACTCACCCGTCAGGGGCTTTTTGCCGTTCCCGGCGCCTTTCCCCGCGTTTCTCCGCGCTCCAGGCCTTCCCGGTTCCTCCCGTTCTCACCGCCGCCACCGGCCCGCCGGTCGTCTCCGCGGCATTCCTCCTCGCCGCGGAACGCGGACAGCATCCGCTCGGCCGTACCCTCGACTCTGAGCACGCCCGCGCCCATGCTCCCGTTGTCCTCGGTGAGCACCGCCACGGCGTAGTCGTGGCCGCGCCCTCTGATCAGCCCGGCGCTCACGACCACCCAGCGCCCGTTCGACACGCGCCGCAGCCAGCCGTTCTTGAGCGCCACCCGGTCCCCCTCGCATGCCGCCGCGCTGATCCCCCAGCGCTGCTCGGGGATCACCTCCCCCATCAACCGGACCACCTGTCCGCGGTCCTCCGCCCCCAGCGGGCTCGTCTCCGCGACCAGCGCCGCGAGCAGCCGGAGCTGGTCCTCCGCGGTGGTCCGCGTGATCCCCCAGCAGTAGAGGTCGACGCACCGGCCGGGCGGCGCGTAGGTGCGCTCGAGACCGAACCTCCGGTTCGCCTCGGCCAGTCCCGTCTCCAGGCCGATGCGCTCGTACAGCCGGTCCGCCGCGTCGTTGTCGCTGAGGCGGATCATCCGGTCGGCGTCGCGCCGCGCCGCCGTACCCAGTTCCCGCCAGGGCGTCCGGAGCAGCAGCGCCATCAGGATGTCGACCTTGGAGGTACTGGCGGTCGGCAGCTGCAGGTCAGGGTGGTAGTGATAGGCCCTGCCGGTGGACAGGTCCCGCACGGCGGCCGTGATGTCGCCGCCGTGCGCCCCCAGGAAGCGGTCCAGCGTGCGGGTGAGCTCGGCCCCGGACATCTCGGGCGGTCCCGGTGGCGCGGCGGCCGCGGACGGCGCCGGCCAGACGACGGCGGGCGGTGGACCCGCGCGCGCCTGCCCCGCACCCCGGGAGGCGGCCCGCTGGGACACGCATCCGCAGACCAGCGCGGGCACCAGTACGGCCGCGGCCACGGCGGACGGACCTCGCGGACGCGTCATCGCCCTCACCGCCTTCCCCATGAAGCCACAAATCGGACTTATCCCATTAATGCGGCATATGAGGATGGGTGAGAAGGGCGCCTGCCGAACGGAGGCGGTTTCCTGGAACCGCGGGCCGGTGAGCTACCTAGCCTTGACGCCCCTCGGCGATTAGCCGGAGCACGGCCTCGTCGTCGCAGCTCTCCCAGAACCCGCCGACCACGTCCTCCAGATGCGCCAGCGAGTCCGCCCGGAACAGCACGTCCTGGTACTTCGTGATGTCGTAGTGGGTGGTGCCCATGGCCGCGAGGTCCAGCGGGCGGATGTCCATTCCCCGGAACTCCTCGATCTCGCCGTAGGACGACAGGATGCCCGCGCCGTACGCCCGCAGCTCGCCGTCGTCGGTCATCACCCCGAACTCCAGCGTGAACCAGAAGACCTTCGAGACGAACTCCAGCGCCTCGTCGCTCTCGACCCGGCGCGCCGCCTGTCCGGCCAGCCGGTAGAGCGCCGCGTAGCGGTCGGAGGCCAGCGCGTTGGCGTGCCCGATGACCTCGTGGATCACGTCGGGTTCGGGGGTGTACAGCGGTGTGGAGTGGTGGCGGATGTACTGCGTCGAGTGGAAGAGCCCGTCCGCCAGGACCCCGTAGAAGTCCCGGAGCGGGACGAGCCCGGCCGCCGGGATGTACCGGAACCCGGTGAGGGGCTCCAGCAGGTCGCCCACCTCCTGGAGCTGCGGGATGCGGTCACCCGGCAGCCCCAGCCGCGTCACGGCCCGCTGGTACTCGGCCGTGGCGTACTTGCGGTGCTTGAGCGCCAGCTCCCGGCTGACGATCGCCCACACCTCGTGCTCCTGCTCGGTGTACTCGGCCGTCGGGATGGGCGTGCCGGGCACGTAGCCGACGGCGAGCGCTGCGATGGCGTTGCGACGAGCCCGGTAGACGGGGTCCGCGAAACCGGGATGACTCGCGGCGAGCTGGACCTCGACCGTGCCGTCGTCGTTGGCCGCCACCGGCGCGAAGTACTGTGCTTCCTCGAACATGAATGAAATGACAGCAATTCTCGGATTCGCTGGCAAGAGCGAGCATTAAAAGTAGGCGATCTGCGCAAGATCGCCTGGTCGTGCCTGGTTCTCACTGGTCATATCGCCTAGTCTGGCGACATGGTCATCGACGAGCTGGACAGCCGACTCCTGGTGACCATGCGCGCCCACCCGCGGATCGGGCTCACCGAGCTCGCCCGCCTGCTCGGCGTGGCCCGCGGCACCGTGCAGGCGCGGGTGGAGAAGCTGACCGCACGCGGCGTCATCGCCGACTTCGGCCCCACGGTGACCCCCGAGGGCGTCGGCTACCCGATCCTGGCTTTCGTCTCCCTGCAGATCGCCCAGGGCCGGCTGGCCGAGTCCGTGCAGGCGCTGCGGGCCCTGCCCGAGATCCTCGAGGTGTACGGCACCAGCGGTCAGTCCGACCTGCTCTGCCGCGTGGTGGCGCGGAGCACCCCGGACCTGCAGGAGATCATCGCCCGCGTCCTGGCATCTCCCGCCGTGCAGCGCACCGACACCACGGTCGCCCTGTCGGTGCAGATCCCGTTCCGGATCGAACCGCTGCTGCACGTCGCCGCCGAGCGGGACGGCGGACGGGACCTGTCCTAGACGGATAGGCCCGAACTCCGATACCGCCGGTGGCTGCCCACCGTACCGGCGGCGGGCTCCCGACCGCCCGGAAACCTGAGGACACCCGGAGGGCGGCAACCCGGGGAAACGGAAGAAAGGGGCCGCCCTCGAAGGACGGCCCACCCCGTCCCGGGACCACCCCCGGCTCCCGGGACCACACCCCGGAAACACCCCCGCGAAAACAAGAAAGGGCCGCCCCGAAGGGCGGCCCTCACTCAACAAATGTCCGGCGGCGACCTACTCTCCCACACCCTCCCGAGTGCAGTACCATCGGCGCTGAAGAGCTTAACTTCCGGGTTCGGAATGTAACCGGGTGTTTCCCCTTCGCCATAACCGCCGTAACCCCATGAAACAATCAAACAGGAAACCCGTTTGCCGTCTCAGAATTGCCTAGTGGACGCGAGCAAGAACCCCGGTTTCGCGCTGCTCCGGACCCGGCGAGGATACAGAGCGCTGCAGAAACCAAGCATAAACTTTGAGGTCAAGTCCTCGGCCTATTAGTACCGGTCAGCTCCACACATTACTGCGCTTCCACCTCCGGCCTATCAACCCGGTCGTCTACCGGGAGCCTTACCCCTCACGGGTGGGAGACCTCATCTCAAGGCGAGCTTCCCGCTTAGATGCTTTCAGCGGTTATCCCTTCCGAACGTAGCCAACCAGCCGTGCTCCTGGCGGAACAACTGGCACACCAGAGGTTCGTCCGTCCCGGTCCTCTCGTACTAGGGACAGCCCCTTTCAAGTCTCCTGCGCGCGCAGCGGATAGGGACCGAACTGTCTCGCGACGTTCTAAACCCAGCTCGCGTACCGCTTTAATGGGCGAACAGCCCAACCCTTGGGACCTACTCCAGCCCCAGGATGCGACGAGCCGACATCGAGGTGCCAAACCATCCCGTCGATATGGACTCTTGGGGAAGATCAGCCTGTTATCCCCGGGGTACCTTTTAGCCGTTGAGCGACGGCGCTTCCACATGCCACCGCCGGATCACTAGTCCCAGCTTTCGCTCCTGCTCGACCCGTCGGTCTCACAGTCAAGCTCCCTTGTGCACTTACACTCGACACCTGATTGCCAACCAGGCTGAGGGAACCTTTGGGCGCCTCCGTTACCCTTTAGGAGGCAACCGCCCCAGTTAAACTACCCACCAGACACTGTCCCTGATCCGGATCACGGACCGAAGTTAGACGTTCAAAACGACCAGAGTGGTATTTCACCAATGACTCCACCCGAACTAGCGTCCGAGCCTCATAGTCTCCCACCTATCCTACACAAGACGCTCCAAACGCCAATGTCAAGCTGTAGTGAAGGTCCCGGGGTCTTTCCGTCCTGCTGCGCGTAACGAGCATCTTTACTCGTAGTGCAATTTCGCCGGGTCTGCGGTTGAGACAGCGGGGAAGTCGTTACGCCATTCGTGCAGGTCGGAACTTACCCGACAAGGAATTTCGCTACCTTAGGATGGTTATAGTTACCACCGCCGTTTACTGGCGCTTAAGTTCTCAGCGTCGCAGGCTTGCGCCCGCTAACCGGTCCCCTTAACGTTCCAGCACCGGGCAGGCGTCAGTCCGTATACATCGTCTTACGACTTCGCACGGACCTGTGTTTTTAGTAAACAGTCGCTTCCCCCTGGCCACTGCGGCCCCCACCAGCTCGGGGAGCAAGTCCCGTCACCAGCGAAGGCCCCCCTTCTCCCGAAGTTACGGGGGCAATTTGCCGAGTTCCTTAACCACAGTTCACCCGATCGCCTTGGTATTCTCTACCTGACCACCTGAGTCGGTTTCGGGTACGGGCCGCACTGATGCTCGCTAGAGGCTTTTCTCGGCAGCATAGGATCACCCACTTCGCCACAATCGGCTCGGCATCACATCTCAGGATACATGAGAGGCGGATTTGCCTACCTCTCTCCCTACCTGCTTACCCCAGGACTACCATCGCCTGGGATGGGCTACCTTCCTGCGTCACCCCATCGCTTACCTACTACCAGATCAGGCCAGGCGTTCACTCTGACACCATCCCCGAAGGGACGATCGAGTTAAGGACCCTTAGTATCACTGGATTCGATATGGGCGCATCACCACGGGTACGGGAATATCAACCCGTTGTCCATCGACTACGCCTGTCGGCCTCGCCTTAGGTCCCGACTTACCCTGGGCGGATTAGC
The DNA here is from genome assembly GCF_015711595.1 of Planomonospora sp. ID91781. Classification (NCBI taxonomy): domain Bacteria; kingdom Bacillati; phylum Actinomycetota; class Actinomycetes; order Streptosporangiales; family Streptosporangiaceae; genus Planomonospora; species Planomonospora sp. ID91781. The sequence continues at coordinate 670,542 of NZ_JABTEY010000003.1, forward strand.
CTGGCCCAGGAACCCTTGGTCATCCGGCGCAGAAGTTTCTCACTTCTGATTCGCTACTCATGCCTGCATTCTCACTCGCACGGCCTCCACAACTCGATCACTCGGCTGCTTCGCCGGCCGCACGACGCTCCCCTACCCATCCACACACCCAGACAGCTCACGCTGCCAGGCTCAATGTGTGAATGCCACGACTTCGGCGGTGCACTTGAGCCCCGCTACATTGTCGGCGCGGAATCACTTGACCAGTGAGCTATTACGCACTCTTTCAAGGGTGGCTGCTTCTAAGCCAACCTCCTGGTTGTCACTGCGACTCCACATCCTTTCCCACTTAGCACACGCTTAGGGGCCTTAGTCGGTGGTCTGGGCTGTTTCCCTCTCGACTACGGAGCTTATCCCCCGCAGTCTCACTGCCACGCTCTCACTTACCGGCATTCGGAGTTTGGCTGACGTCAGTAACCTTGTCGGGCCCATCGGCCATCCAGTGCTCTACCTCCGGCAAGAAACACGCGACGCTGCACCTAAATGCATTTCGGGGAGAACCAGCTATCACGGAGTTTGATTGGCCTTTCACCCCTAAACACAGGTCATCCCCCAGGTTTTCAACCCTGGTGGGTTCGGTCCTCCACGCCGTCTTACCCACGCTTCAACCTGCCCATGCCTAGATCACTCCGCTTCGGGTCTACAGCATGCGACTCAAACGCCCTATTCAGACTCGGTTTCCCTACGGCTCCCCCACACGGGTTAACCTCGCCACACACCATAACTCGCAGGCTCATTCTTCAAAAGGCACGCAGTCACATCACGCACAGCAAGCTGTGCACGCTCCTACGGCTTGTAGGCACACGGTTTCAGGTACTATTTCACGACCCCTCACCGGGGTGCTTTTCACCTTTCCCTCACGGTACTAGTGCACTATCGGTCATCAGGGAGTATTTAGGCTTACCAGGTGGTCCTGGCAGATTCACACAGGATTTCTCGGGCCCCGTGCTACTTGGGATCCCCTCCAGCAGTCCAACAGGTTTCGCCTACCCGGCTCTCACGGTCTACGGCGTCCCTTCCCAGAGACTTCGACTACCCACTGGATTTCTCACTGCTCGAAGGAGCGGCAGCTCCTCCCGGAAGGTCCCACGACCCCGCACACGCAACGCCTGCCGGCTATCACACGCATACGGTTTAGCCTCATCCGCTTTCGCTCACCACTACTCACGGAATCACATGTTGTTTTCTCTTCCTACGGGTACTGAGATGTTTCACTTCCCCGCGTTACCACCAACCGCCCTATACATTCAGGCGGAGGCAACACCCCATGACGGGTGCTAGGTTTCCCCATTCGGACATCCCCGGATCAACGTCTGGTTGGCGACTCCCCGAGGCTTAACGCAGCCTCCCACGTCCTTCATCGGCTCCTGATGCCAAGGCATCCACCGTGTGCCCTAAAAAACTTGGCCACAAAGATGCTCGCGTCCACTATGCAAATCTCAAACAACAAACAGCGATCCCACCCGGCCCACCACCGGACACCCGAAACCGAGCCGATGTGATGGAAGGAGGATCCCGTCCGAGGATCATCACGAACCCCCGCCCCGACGACTCGGGGCGAGCCGGAACGCGACCTGCCCGCCATCCGGCGGGAGCCGCGCTCCGCAAGGTCCGTTTCCTCAGGACCCAACAGTGTGCCCGGAACCGCATGACCCCCCAGACCGCCGTTCCCACTCCCGACTCCTCTCCCGAAGAAGAGGCGATCAGGCGGTACTAGCCGGCCGGCGACCACGCCGAACCGAATAACCAGTGCTCCACTAATGAGCGCGCCGTGTGCAGAACACTCGCCTGCAGTCACAGCATGGACCAGAACCGCTTACGCAGGCCCTGGCCGGTGCTCCTTAGAAAGGAGGTGATCCAGCCGCACCTTCCGGTACGGCTACCTTGTTACGACTTCGTCCCAATCGCCAGCCCCACCTTCGACCGCTCCCCCCCACAAGTGGGTTGGGCCACGGGCTTCGGGTGTTGCCGACTTTCGTGACGTGACGGGCGGTGTGTACAAGGCCCGGGAACGTATTCACCGCAGCGTTGCTGATCTGCGATTACTAGCGACTCCGACTTCATGGGGTCGAGTTGCAGACCCCAATCCGAACTGAGACCGGCTTTTAGGGATTCGCTCCACCTCACGGTATCGCAACCCTCTGTACCGGCCATTGTAGCATGTTTGCAGCCCAAGACATAAGGGGCATGATGACTTGACGTCATCCCCACCTTCCTCCGAGTTGACCCCGGCAGTCTCCCATGAGTCCCCACCACCCCCGAAGGAGCGTGCTGGCAACATGGAACAAGGGTTGCGCTCGTTGCGGGACTTAACCCAACATCTCACGACACGAGCTGACGACAGCCATGCACCACCTGTCACCCGGTCCGAAGAGGGCCCTATCTCTAGAGCTTTCCGGGCGATGTCAAGCCTTGGTAAGGTTCTTCGCGTTGCGTCGAATTAAGCAACATGCTCCGCCGCTTGTGCGGGCCCCCGTCAATTCCTTTGAGTTTTAGCCTTGCGGCCGTACTCCCCAGGCGGGGCGCTTAATGCGTTAGCTACGGCGCGGAAACCGTGGAAGGCCCCCACACCTAGCGCCCAACGTTTACAGCGTGGACTACCAGGGTATCTAATCCTGTTCGCTCCCCACGCTTTCGCTCCTCAGCGTCAGGTAAGGCCCAGCAAGCCGCCTTCGCCACCGGTGTTCCTCCTGATATCTGCGCATTTCACCGCTACACCAGGAATTCCGCTTGCCCCTACCTACCTCTAGCCAGCCCGTATCGAATGCAGACCTGGAGTTAAGCCCCAAGCTTTCACATCCGACGCGACAAGCCACCTACGAGCTCTTTACGCCCAATAATTCCGGACAACGCTTGCGCCCTACGTATTACCGCGGCTGCTGGCACGTAGTTAGCCGGCGCTTCTTCTGCAGGTACACGTCAACTTCGTCCCTGCTGAAAGAGGTTTACAACCCGAAGGCCGTCATCCCCCACGCGGCGTCGCTGCGTCAGGCTTTCGCCCATTGCGCAATATTCCCCACTGCTGCCTCCCGTAGGAGTCTGGGCCGTGTCTCAGTCCCAGTGTGGCCGGTCGCCCTCTCAGGCCGGCTACCCGTCGTCGCCTTGGTGAGCCACTACCTCACCAACAAGCTGATAGGCCGCGAGTCCATCCCCGACCGAAAAAACTTTCCACCCGCAGGCCATGCGGCCGCGGGTCGTATCCGGTATTAGACCCAGTTTCCCGGGCTTATCCCAGAGTCAGGGGCAGGTTACTCACGTGTTACTCACCCGTTCGCCGCTCGAGTACCCCGAAGGGCCTTTCCGCTCGACTTGCATGTGTTAAGCACGCCGCCAGCGTTCGTCCTGAGCCAGGATCAAACTCTCCAAACAATGTCTGAACAGTTCCCATCCCGGCTGAAAGCATCCATGATGGATGATCCAACCAAAGGAATCCGTCCTCCCGACCCTCAGGGATCGGGTGGGACGGGGTTGTGCATCATGCACTGGCTTTTAGCACACTGTTGAGTTCTCAAGAAACGGACGCGTTCTCCGTCCGAGCGGACCGTGAGGCCACTCTCGCGGGGCGTTTCGTTCGTTCCGTTGTGTCTTTATTCTTTCAGATCCGCTTTTCCGTGTCAATTTGACCCGGTCTGGCCGATCTTTCTGGAATTCGGACCACCCCGTTTCCGAGGCAACCCCTCGAACTTACCCGAACATTCCGTTCGTGTCCACTCGCGTGGCCGCGACCGATCTGCCGAGGGTTTGGAGAGGGGTGCAGGGGCTCGCCCTGCGAGAAGAAACCTTAGCAGGGCTCGGGAGCAACATGACCAACTTGCCAACCATCCCCGAGGCTCGCGCGTCCCAAACCTGCCGGTGCGGACAACCAGACCGCAAGTCATCCGCAATCGCGCTCGGATACGAAGTAGGCACGAGGGTCAGGACTCTGACTCCGTCACGGAGGTGACCTTGATGACCCGCTCGGAGTTCGACGACATTCGCGCGCACATCGCCGCAGAAGCCGATCACCACGATGACCTCCTCCTGCTCGCCCGGTCCCTGCTGGACGATCTCGAGGCCGCACGGATGCGTGAGGCCACCCTCCGCTCCTACTACCTGCGCCTCCTCACCGCCGCCCGGGCGACGGCCGCCGCGGATGCCGCAGGCCATCCGGAGCCGCTCACGTTCCTCACCGCAGAACTCGGCGAGCGCGGCCAGCTGCCGACCGGCGAGGCGGAGGTGAACCGGATCCTGGCCGACGCCCGCACCGCGGCCGCCCTGGTCGCCTCCCTGGAACGGCTCCCGGCGCGGGAACAGGTTCCGCCGAGGACGACCGGGAAGGGAGCACGTGCCCGGAGGTGTGCCGGCACCAGCCGTACTCTCCCACGATGACCCGTTCCGCGTCGTTGACCTGGCCTTGAACCAAGATCTGTAAGACTTCAGGCATGTGGCAGCAGGGAATGAATTGGGCTGCGACGACCCTCGTGGGCGTCTTCGGCGTTCTCTGGGTCGGTGTCGTGGTCTTCGCAGCAACCGATGTGTCGATATGGGCCCGGATCGGACAGACCGCCTTCGGCTCCATCCTCACCGGGTGGGCCCTGTACAAGGCCGTCCTCCTGCTCCGCCATACCGAGCCGAAGTTCGCACCCCGCCACCGCCGGGTCAGGGGCTGAGGACGAGGAGCGTCAGGAGCCCGTCCGGAAAGCACGCAGCGTGTCGGCGACCTGCTGGACCGGCACTCCGAGGTCGAAACGACTCAGGAGGAAGAGCCCGTCCCGGGTCTCGATCTCCAGCAGCTCCGTCCGGGACGTGAAACGGGTCCGTGTGTCGACCCGGATCCGTTCGACCTGGCTCCACGGCACCCGTTCCGAGCCGGCGAAGCCCTTCGTCACCACGACACCCTCTCCGTCCGCGCTGAGCCGTACCGGGACCAGGAGGTCGCGCAGTGCGAGCACGGCGAGCATGACGGTCCCCGCGCCGGCCAGGAACATCCCGCGCACGTCACCCTGACTCAGCACGGTGGCCACCGCGAGGGCGAGCGCCCCCGCCGCCTTCAGGACGAGGATCTCGCGGCGCACGCGCCAGCGCAGCACAGGGGATCAGGACATGTCGGCCACCCTGGCACGTTACTTGCCCCGCGCGGCCGCCGCGGCGCAGGGAGCGCGGTCGATCGCGCGGAAACGACGAAGGCCCGGATCTCTGTGAGATCCGGGCCTTCCCTTGGTAGCGGGGACAGGATTTGAACCTGCGACCTCTGGGTTATGAGCCCAGCGAGCTACCGAACTGCTCCACCCCGCGTCGGTGTGTGTCTGAAGACTACCCGGCCCTGCGATGAAGGGCAAATCGACTCCCGGCGCAGATCGATCGCGCGGAAACGACGAAGGCCCGGATCTCTGTGAGATCCGGGCCTTCCCTTGGTAGCGGGGACAGGATTTGAACCTGCGACCTCTGGGTTATGAGCCCAGCGAGCTACCGAACTGCTCCACCCCGCGTCGGTGTGTGTCTGAAGACTACCCGGCTTCGGCGGTGGAGGCGAATCGAACGGTGCCGTGTCCCTACGAGGTAGGTGACGGCGAGGGTGCGGGTGTCCCCGAGGACGTCGGCGACGGGGTCGCCGCGGGTGTGGCCGAAGGACTCGGGCTCGCCGTCGGGGACGGGCTCGCGGCGGGGTTCGCCACGCCCTTCAGCTTCTCCAGAGCCCCCTGCAGGTTCTTCTGGGCCTCGCCGTACGCCTGCCAGTCCGGCGGGTTCTTCGCCAGGGCACCCTGCGCCGCCGTGTAGGCGGCCTGCGCGTCGGCGATCGCCTTGGCGAGCTCCGCCTCGGACAGGGCGGGCTGCTCGGGCTTGTCCTCGGCGGGGGTCTCCGGCTTGTCCTCGGCCGGGGTCTGCGGAGTGCCCTCCCCGAAGACCTGCTTCAGCGCGTCCTCGAGTGTGCCGGCGAAGCCGAACTTGTTCCCGTAGCCCACCAGCACCCGGCGGAGGATCGGGTACGGCTCCTGGCCCGGGCCCGGCGCGGTCTCCACGTAGACCGGCTCGATGTAGACCAGCCCGTCGGCGAACGGCAGGGTCAGCAGGTTGCCGTAGCGGACCTTCGCGCCGCCGATGTTGAGCAGGTTGAGCTCTCCGGAGAACTTGTTCCGGAAGTTGTTCTGCACCTGGCCCGGGCCGGGGATCGTGGTGTTGGACGGCATGCGCAGGATGCGCAGCTTCCCGTAGTTCTGCCCCGGCGTGGCGTCCACCGCCATGAACGCGGCGAGGTTGGGGCCCTGACGCGGCACGAACGTCGTGGTCAGCGAGAACGACGGGGCGGCCGCCCCCGGCATCTTGACCGACAGGTAGTACGGCGGCTGCTTGATGTTGCGCTCACCCGACGACGGGTCGTCGGGGACGTTCCAGAAGTCCTGGCCGCCGTAGAAGGCGTCGGGGTCGGTGATGTGGTAGCGGGACAGCACGTCGCGCTGGACCTTGAACAGCGCCTCGGGGTAGCGGACGTGCTGCAGGAGCTGCTGCGACATCTCGGTCTTCGGCTTGAGGACGCCGGGGAACGCCTTGCGCCAGGTCTGCAGGATCGGGTCCTTGTCGTCCCAGGCGTAGATCTGGACGGTGCCGTCGTAGGCGTCGACCACGGCCTTGGCCGAGTTGCGCATGTAGTTGATCCTGTCGCGCGGCTGCTGCACGGCCAGGCGCGGATCGGTCGCGGTGTCCCGCGTCATCTCCTCCAGGCTCTTGCTGGTGGAGTAGGGATAGGCGTTGGAGGTGGTGTAGGCGTCGATGATCCACACCACCCGGCCGTCGACGATCGCCGGGTAGGCGTTGTTGTCCAGGCTGAGGAACGGAGCGACCTTGGCGACGCGCTGGGCCGGGTCACGCTCGTACAGGATCTTGGACTTCGCGTTGACGTCGCCCGAGAGCAGCAGGTTGATCTCGCTGTACTTGGCCGCGTAGAGCATCCGGTTGAAGAACGAGCCGACGGGCACGCCGCCCTTGCCGGTGTAGGTGGTGTTCTGCTGGCCGGTGTTGCCGCTGCCGGGGTAGTCGAGCTCCTGGTTGCGGTCTCCGCCGACGACGACGTACGCCGGGGCGGTCGGGGACTCGCCGTAGTAGATCCTCGACTCCTTCAGGCCCGTCCGCTCCGCCAGGGGACCGGTGACCGGCATGTCCTTGGCGGTGAAGTTGGGCAGGCCCTCGCTGTCGACCTCGTTGCCGGGCGCGGCCACGAAGCCGTAGCCGTGGGTGTAGACCAGGTGCCGGTTGATCCAGTTGTTCTGCTCCGGCGGCGGGCCGGTCAGCTCGCGCACCGCCACCACCGTGTCGCGCATGTTGCCCGACGCGTCCGGGTAGCGGTCGACGTCCAGCGGATCGTGGAAGTCGTAGAAACCGCGGATCCGCTGCTTCTGCGCGTAGGTCTCGGCGACCAGGTTCGGGTCGAGCAGCCGCACACCGGAGATCGAGGTGTCGGCGGTGACGTTGGCCTTGCTCGCGTCGCCCTGCGCCGCGTAGTCGGTGACCTCGGCGTCGTTGACGCCGTACGCCTTCCGGGTGGCCTCGATGTTGCGCTTGATGTAGACCTGCTCGCGCGCCTGCTCGTTCGGCTTGACCTGGAACTGCTGGACGAGCGCCGGGTAGACCCCGCCGATCAGGATGGCGGAGAGCACCAGGAGGCCGAAGGCGACGCCGGGCAGCATGCCGCCGGGCCGTACGATCCCGGCGAAGAACAGCGCGGCACAGATCAGCGCGATGATCGCCAGGATGGTCTTGGCGGGCAGCACGGCGGTGACGTCGGTGTACGAGGCGCCGTGCACGAAGCCCCGGTCGGAGAAGACCAGGTCGTAGCGGTCGACCCAGTAGGCGACCGCCTTCAGCAGCACGAACACGCCGAGCAGCACCGACAGGTGCACCCGGGCCGCGCGGGAGGCGTGCACGCCGGGCGACTGGAGCCGGAACCCGCCGTACAGGTAGTGCACGATCGTGGCCGTCACGCCCGAGAGCACCACCGCGGTGAACAGGAAGTTCAGCACCAGCCGGATGAACGGGAGGGTGAAGGTGAAGAACGAGATGTCCATGCCGAACAGCGCGTCGTTCTCGTTGAACGGCGTGGCGTTGACGAACTCCAGCCAGGTCTTCCACTGGCCTGCGAAGGACGAGCCGGTGAACAGCGCGAGCACCGCGGCGCCGATGATGAAGATCATCTTCCGGTGCGGGTCGAGGGCCATCCGGTAGCGGTCGGCGCCGCTGGCGCCGCCGAACATGCCGGGGCCGAACATGGGCCGCATCCGGTAGGCGAGCAGCATGTTGCCGCCCACGATGCCGGCCATCAGCAGCGCGCCCACGATGAAGAGCACGATCTGCGTGACGACCACGCCGGAGAACACCGCCGTGTAGTCCACCGAGTCGTACCAGAGGTAGTCGGTGAAGATGCCGGCGAAGAGGAAGAAGAACGCCACGAGCGCGACGAGCGCGATCGCGACAGGAAGCATCAGTCGTGGCCGGCGGGGCAAGCGCATCGCCCTACCGGCTCCGGGGGTCCGGAAGCTCAAGGCCAACCCCTTGTCGTAAGAGCACGGTCCGTGTCTGGCAACCTACACCGGCGGGGGTTTCGTCGCGTTCAACCGTTCGGCACGGTGCGGACACGACCTCCGCGGGTCTCGGCTCAGTACGACCAACGCGCGAGAACCGCGATCAGTGCCCCACCGGCCGCATTCGTCGCGCCCGTCCCGGACGGCCCGGTCCCCGGTGCCCTGAGCCCGTGCTCCCGGTTCTCAGCCCGCCGAGCAGGCGGGCACGGCGCCCGAGCCGGTGCGCACCGCGTCGAGCGCCTGGACGGCCTCGTGGAGCGTCTCGACCTTGACCAGCCTGAGCCCGTCGGGGACCGCGGCGAGCGCCTCCGCGCAGTTGTCGGCGGGGGTGAGGAAGACCGTGGCCCCGGCCTCCCTGGCGCCCACCATCTTCTGCTGGATGCCGCCGATCGGGCCGACCCTGCCCTGGGGGTCGATCGTCCCGGTGCCGGCCACGGCCTTCCCTCCGGTCATCGCGCCGGGGGTGAGCTTGTCCACGATGCCGAGGGAGAACATCATCCCCGCGCTCGGCCCGCCGACGTCGCCGACGTTGATGTTGACCTCGAACGGGAACCTGTAGCCGGTCGCCATGGAGATGCCCACGATGGGCGTGCCGTCCGCGGACGCGGCGGTGGGCACGGTCACGGTCACGTCCTGGCCGCCGCGCCTGACGACGAAGGTCACCTGCTCCCCCGCCTTGTGCTTGCGGACGGCCTCCGAGACGGTCTCGCGGTCCTTGGCGGCCACGCCGTCCACGGAGACGATCTCGTCGCCCTGGGTGAACCTGCCGTGGGCGGGGAGGCCCTTCTGTGTGGCGGCGACCGTCACGAACGACGCGTAGGGGATCTTCAGCTCCGTGAGCGCCGCGGCGGTCGCGTCGTCCTGGGAGTTGGTCATCTCCTGGGTGTTCTGCTCCTCGACCTCCTCCGCGGTGGTCGCCGGAGGGAAGATCGTCTCCTCCGGGACGACCGCGATGGTCGGGTCGACCCAGCCCCGCAACGCCGTGAACAGGTCGATCCTGCTGCCGGGCCCGCCCTGGTAGGCGACCGTGACGAGGCTGAGCTTGCCTTCGGTCGGGTAGGTCGGACGCCCCTCGATGCTGATCACCGGAGTGCCCTTGACGTCGCCGATGGTGTTCTCCGTCGGCCCGGGGCTCAGCACGACGTACGGCACCGGCAGCAGGGTGCCGACGACGCCCAGCACGAGTGTGAGGAAGCCGGCCACCATGAGGGTCAGCGCACGTCGGGACATGGGGGAAAGCCTATGCGGTCCCGGAGGCCGGGCGAGATCGGCGGTACGGCGTTCGCATTCTTCGGTCGCGGGCTCTCAGCCGCGGGCTCTCGGTCGCGGGCCCGGGGTCGCGGGTGCCGGGTGCCGGCCGCTCACTCGCAGGCCCCGACCCACTCGGTCGTGCCGTCGGCGAAGAGCTGGTTCTTCCAGATCGGGACCTCGGCCTTGAGGTCGTCGATGAGGCGGCGGGAAGCGGCGAACGCCTCCTGCCGGTGGGGGCAGGCGACGGCCACGATGACCGCGATGTCCCCCAGCTTCAGATCGCCGACCCGGTGGACCGCGGCCAGCGCGGTGACCGGGAAGTCCGCGGCGACCTTCTCGGCCACCCGGTGCAGCTGCTCCTCGGCGCTCGGATGGGCCGAGTAGGACAGCCGGGTGACCGGCTTGCCGTGGTCCTGGTCGCGCACCGTCCCGACGAAGAGCGCGGTCCCGCCCGCGGCGTGGTCGCCCACCGCCGCGAACACCTCGTCCAGGGAGAGGGCGCTGTCGCGAATTCCCAGCAGCCGGATGACGTCCACGCCGGAAAGACTACCTCTCCGGCGTGGAGGACCGGCTGACGCACCGCTAGGTGCGGCGCTTCTTGCGGGCGACGCGGACGATCGCGGCGGTGCCGAGGACCGCGACGGTCGCGCCGGCCGCGGTGAGCGTGGCCTCCTTGCCGGACAGGCGGCGGCCGACGACCGCGTGCCTGCCCCCGCGGAGCTCCAGCAGCTGCGCGAACGCGGCCTCGTTGGTCCACTGGGGCTTCCAGCCCGCCTCGCGGAGCGCCGCGCAGTCGACCACCCAGGGGTAGACGACGTGGTGCAGGTCGGTGGCGGGCGCCGGGGTGACACCCAGCCGGTGCAGGCGCTGGGCCGTGCCGAAGGTCAGCCCGGCGGGCAGCTCCAGCCGGCGCAGCCCGGAGATCTCCTCCACCTGCTCCTGCTCCAGCCAGCCCTCCCCTCCCACCGCGACCACGCCGGAGACCATGCCGAGGGCGGCCAGTTCCAGCGCGGAGACCAGGTCGTCGACGTGGCAGAACTGCCAGCGGGGACTGCAGCCCTTCACGGTGAGCAGCCGGGGCGCCTCGAAGTGCCGGGTGACCACGCTGTCGATGCCCGGGCCGACCAGTGCGGCGGGGCGGAGCACGGTCACCTCCAGCCCCGGATGACTGCGGAGCGAACGCCTGGCCAGCGCCTCGATCTCCAGGTGGTCGCCGACCACGCCGGTGTCGGACTCGGCCGCCACGGGCGAGTCCTCCGGCAGGGGGACCGGGTTGTCGGGCGCCGCGCCGTACACCATGGCGCTGGTGACCAGCACGACGCGGCGCACCCGGGCGGCGGCGCTGGCGGTCAGCACCGTCTGCGCCGCGCGCAGGTTGTGGGCGCGCCGCTCGCCGGGGTCGGAGTCGAGTCCGTAGTCGGCGGTCAGATGGACGAGCACGTCGATGTCGGAGATCCGGTTCGCCAAGAGCGGATCTCGGACATCGATCACCCTCCACGTGACGTCGGGCACGTCGCCGCGTTGCTCGTCGATGGCCACCACTCTGCGGAAATCCGCAGACGAGGCGACCTTCGCGAGGAACGCGCGGCCGACGCCCGAGGCCGCGCCGGTGACGGCGACGACCGGGGGCCGGAGGCGTTTCGAGGTAGGCACCAGGTCCTCACTTTGCACTGATCCGCCGTGCGACGGATAACGTGGCGGATGTGGACTCCTCCATCCTGCACGAGGTAGAGCCGTGACTGACTTCCCAGGTCGGGAAAACGACCCCGACGAGAACCCGTTCGCCATGTTCGGCAACCCGGAGCAGATCGCCGCGGCGATGCGGCAGTTCGCCGACATGCTGTCCGCCCCGCAGGGTTCCGGCCCGGTCAACTGGGACATGGCCAAGAACATCGCCCGGCACGCGGTGGTCGCCGAGGGCGACCCGAGCGTGATGGAGGGCGAGCGCCGCCAGATCGCCGACGCGCTGAACCTCGCCGACCTCTGGCTGAACGAGGTCACCGCGCTGCCCAGCGGCGTGGGCTCGCCCCAGGCGTGGAGCAGGTCGGAGTGGATCGAGAAGACCGTTCCCGTCTGGCGGCAGCTCTGCGACCCGATCGCCGAGCGCATGGTCGAGACCATGGGCGGCACGCTCGGCGCGGCGGGGCTGCCCGCCGAGGCCCAGGCCATGGCGGGACCGCTGATGGGCATGATGAAGCAGATGGGCGGGATGATGGTCGGCCAGCAGATCGGCCAGGCCCTCGGTTCGCTCGCCCGCGAGGTGGTCGGCTCCACCGACATCGGGCTGCCGCTCTCCGGGGACGCCGCCCTGCTCCCGGGCGGGATCGCCGCGTTCAGCCAGGGGCTGGAGACCCCCGCCGAGGAGATCCACCTCTACCTGGCCCTGCGCGAGGCGGCCCACCACCGGCTCTTCCAGCACGTGCCGTGGCTGCGCGGGCACCTGCTCGGCGCCGTGGAGGAGTACGCCAGGGGCATCACGGTGGACGTGTCCGCCCTGGAGGAGCAGCTCCGCGGCCTCGACCTCAACAGCCCGGAGCAGCTGCAGCAGGCCCTCAGCGGCGGCAACCTGCTCAAGCCCGAGGAGACCGAGCGGCAGAAGGCCGCCCTGTCCCGGCTGGAGACGACGCTCGCGCTGGTCGAGGGCTGGGTCGGCACCGTGGTGGAGGCCGCCGCCGCCGGCAAGCTGCCGTCCGCCGCGGCCCTGGGCGAGACGGTACGGCGCCGCCGTGCGACCGGCGGTCCCGCCGAGCAGACCTTCGCCACCCTCGTCGGGCTGGAGCTGCGGCCGCGCCGCCTGCGCGACGCGGCCGTCCTGTGGAAGGCCCTGGAGACGGGCCGCGGCGTGGACGGCAGGGACGCGGTGTGGAACCACCCCGACCTGATGCCCACCGCCGCCGACCTCGACGACCCGGAGCGCTTCGTGCGGGGCGAGCCCGACTTCGACCTGTCGGATCTGGAGGCCTCGCTGCGGGAGGTGCAGGAGCCGGGAGACTCCGGGGACGACGAGGACGACGCCGGCGGCGCCAGGGACGACGGCGCGTGAGCCTTCCCGATCGGGGCGGCCTGCCCGGTCCCGGCGACCTCCTCCCCGGTGGGGACCCGCCCCCAGGTGTCCTGCATGCCGACGCGCGAGCGGTGCTGGGGGCGTGGCACGCGCCGACCGGCGCCGAGGAGGCACTGCGCCAGGAGTTCCTGGCGCACCTGCACGCCCACGGCGACGGGATGTACCGCGAGTGCGTGCCCGACCATCTGACCGCCACCACCGCGGTGCTCTCCCACGACGGGGAGCGCGTGCTGCTGACGCTGCACGGCAAGGCGGGGTTGTGGCTGCCGATGGGCGGCCACTGCGAGCCCGGTGACCTGTCCCTGGAGGCCGTGGCGCTGCGGGAGGCGACCGAGGAGTCGGGCATCCCCGGGCTGCGGCTGCTGCCCGGGCCGCTGGCCCTGGACAGGCACCGCGTCTGGTGCCATCCGCCGTTCAGCCACCACCTCGACGTCGAGTACGGCGCGGTGGCGCCCGCCGGAGCCGAGGCGGTGATCAGCGAGGAGTCCCTGGACCTGCGCTGGTTCCCGGTGGACGGGATCCCGGACCCCAGCGACGAGGCCACCCGCCGCCTGGCCCGCCGGGCCAGGGAGGCGCTGCTCTCCGGCTGATCGGACCGTTTTACGTACGTTTCACATGCCCTCGGATAGCGTCGTCCCCGCAGGGGGGCGATCGATGGATCAGAGCAACGTGGATGTGGACGTCTCGTCCGGGGGGGCCGCCGGCGGCGTGGTCGTGGTCCCCGCCCGGCGCCGGTGGCGTGTCTCCCGGACCTTCGCCTGGGTCGCGGTCGCGCCGTTCGCCCTGTGGGCCGTCGCCCGGGTGGCCGGGCTGGAGCGGGGGTCGCTGCCCACCCAGTTCATGACCGGCACGCCGTACGTGGCGGCGGGTTCGCTGGTGCCGCTGCTCGTCGGCGCGCTGGCCCGCAGCCGGACGGCCACGGCCGTCGCACTGGTCACCGCGGTCGCGCTCGGCTCCAGCGTGATCCCCAGGGCCGTGGGCTCCGCGGGGGCGGCGGAGACCGGGACCGGGACGCCGTTGCGGGTGCTGACCGCCAACCTGCTGTTCGGCGGCGCCGACGCGTCCGCCGTCGTGGACCTGGTCAGGCGGTTGCGTCCGGATGTGCTGAGCACCCAGGAGCTCACTCCGGAGATGGTGGAGAGGCTGGACGCGGCGGGCATCGCCGAACTGCTTCCGCACCGCGTGCTGCAGGCGGACTCGGGCGCGACGGGCAGCGGCCTGTACTCCAGGCACCCGCTGACCCCCCGCGCCGGGCTGTTCCGGGTGATCGGCCACAACATGCCCGCGGCCGTGGTCACACCGCCCGGCGCCGCTCCGGTGGAGATCGTCGACGTGCACACGTACGCGCCGATCGGCGAGCTGGTGGACGGGTGGGAGTCGGGCATCGAGGCGCTTCCGCCGCCCTCCCCCGGCACGCTCCGCATCCTCGCGGGCGACTTCAACGCCAGTCTCGACCACGCGGTGATGCGGGGCCTCCTGGACCGGGGATACGTCGACGCGGCCGACCAGGTCGGGCAGGGACTCGTCGCCACCTGGCCCTCCGGCAGGCGGATCCCGCCGATCATCACCATCGACCACGTCCTGGTGGACCGCCGGGTCCTCGTCAACGAGGTCGGGGTCCACACTCTGCCCGGCACCGACCACCGCGCCGTCTTCGCCGATCTCCGGCTGCCCGCCCGGCTCTCCCGGTAGTGCTTCGTCAGGTGACCAGGGCGCCCGCCCCCGCCCGGACGGCCGGGTCGCGGCGCCGGGCGATGCGCCTGCCCGGCTCTCAGGGCGCCCGCCCTCCCGGCTTCCCGTGGCCCTCGCGGCTTCCGGGCGAGGCCGCCGGGCGTCACGCCGACAGCAGCGCCCGGGTGTTGTCCCAGCCTTCCAGGCCGGGGTCGAGCCGGCCGACGTCGCCGGGGGTCCGCAGCCGGTGCCAGCCGGGGCCGGTGGCGACCATCCGGCTGCCCGGGGCGCGGGCGCGCAGTGCCCCGACCGGGTCGGGGTCGTCGAATCCGGTGTCGGCCCACCCGGGATAGGGCAGGTGGGCCGCGAGCGCCACGGCGCCACCGCCCTGCGCGGGGCAGACGGCGATCCGGGCCCGTCCCAGCGCGCGGAATAGCTTGCCGATCAGGAGCGGCGGCAGGTCCGGGGCGTCCGCGCTGACCAGGGCCGCCTGCCCGCCGTACGGCAGGGCGGCGAAGGCCGCCGCCACCAGGGCGGCGCCGGACAGCCCGGGGGCGATCTCCACGACCGGGGTCCCCGGCCAGACGATCTCCTCCATCCCCGGCACGCTCGTGACCAGGACGGGTGTCACGAAGTCGAGCCCCGCGGCCATCTCGTAGGTGTCCTCGGCGACCGCGGTCAGGAACGCGGCGGGGTCGACGCCCGGAGGCGCGGCGGCGGCCGTCGTCTCGGTGACGAGGACCGCCACCAGCCGCTCCGTGCCCCGCTGCTCGCCGGCCGGGCTCCCGGCCGTCACCACTCCTCCGCGGCACCGTTGGCCGCCATGGAGAATCCTTCGAGGAAGCCGCGCGCCCGCTCGGCCTTGGGATAGCGTTCCACCAGGGTCCAGAACCGGGGGCCGTGGCTCGGCACGAGCAGGTGCACGAGCTCGTGCATGATCACGTAGTCGACCACCCAGGCGGGCATGCCCCGCAGCCGTGTGGAGATCCTGATGGTGCCGTGGTCGGGGGTGCACGAGCCCCAGCGGTGCCGCTGGTTCTCCACCCATCGCACGCTCGACGGCAGTGCGGCGCCCTCGAGATAGCGGGCGGACAGCTCGGCGGCCCGCTCCATCAGATCGTCGTCCGAGGGGCGTCTTCGCTGCTCCTTGGCGGCGAGCCGGTCGAGCATCCGGCGCACCCACTGCTCCTCATCGGTCCTGCTCAGACCGTCTGGGAGCAGCACGATCGTTTTCTCGCCGTCGCGGTATGCGGAAACGGTCCGCCGACGACGAGAACTTCGACGGACCTCGACTGTCTCGGGGGGCACCTATGCACGGTAGCCGAGAATGGTTAATTCCCACCAGAGGGCGGGGGACGTTCCTGCTGGTCAATCACCGTTCGTAGATTGTTCAGCGAGACCGGACGGTTATGACCATGACTTATCGAATTAACGCGGATATCGCCTGTCTCAGGAGTTCCCGAATCGCGGGGCCCGGCGTTCTCTCTGGGCGGCCAGTCCTTCCAGCAGGTCCCCCGTGGCCATGGTCACCGGCTGGGCCAGGGACTCCCAGCGCAACGCGGCGTCGAGGTCGGCGTGGCCGCCGCCCGCGAGGGCGACCTTGGTGAGCCGGGTGGCGACGGGGGCGTTGGCCGCCGTCGCCGACGCGATCCCCAGCACCTCCGCCAGGAGGGACTCGCGGGGGAACGCCCTGGTGACGAGTCCCGTGGCGGCCGCCTCCGCGCCGAGCACGGTCCGCCCGGTCAGCAGCATCTCCCTGGCCACGCCGACACCCGCGGCCCTGGGCAGCAGGTAGGTCGCGGCCATGCCGGGGTGCAGGCCCAGCGAGGTGAAGGGGACGAGCAGCTTGGCGTCCTCGGCCGCGTAGACCAGATCGCAGGCGAGCGCGAAGCAGAGACCCGCTCCGACGGCGGCGCCGTTGATCGCGGCGATGGTCGGCACCTCCAGCTCCGCGATCGACAGCCACGTCCGGTAGAACCCCAGCATCCGGTCGCGCAGGGCGGGCACGTCCTCCGTCCCCCTGTCCGCCAGCCAGGACAGGTCCCCTCCCGAGCAGAACGCGCTCCCCGCCCCGGTGACGACGACGCACCGTACGTCCCCGTCCCGTTTCAGGTCGCCGACGGCCCGCCGCCACTGCTCGGTCATCCCGTCGGTCATCGAGTTGCGCCGATCCGGACGGTTCAGGGTGAGCACCACGACGCCGTCGTCCCGCCGGTCGACCAAGAGCTCGTTCATGCGGGGATCGTAGTGGACGCCGACGCCCTCGCCGCCGTCCACAGCCTGGAGTCCTCTCCGGGGTTTTCCACAGGACCCGGAAGGCCCCGCCGGGCCCCTCCCCGCCCCTGGCACGCTGGACGCCTCCTCCCTAGAAAGGCCGACGGATGAGACCACGTCTGAAGCCCGCGCTCCGCCGGGTCGCCCGTGACGAGCGCACCCTGCAGTTCGGCGCGCACCCCGGTCACGCGGTCGTGCTGACCGACCTCGCGCCCGAGGTGCGGCGCTGGGTCGAGAGCCTCGACGGCGTGCGCGACCTCCCGGGCGTGCTGTCGGCCGCGGCCGACGCCGGGATCGGGGAGGATCGCGGGCGGGTCCTGCTCGACCTGCTGGTCGAACGGGGGCTGGTGGAGGACGCGGGGGCGGCTTCGCGCCCGCCGCGCGCGCTCACGCTGGCCGAGCGCGACCGGCTCCGGCCCGACCTGGACGTGCTCTCCCTGGCCCCCGGCACGACCGACGGCGGGCTCTCCGTCCTGGAGCGCAGGCGCGCCGCCCAGGTGCGGGTGTACGGGGCGGGCCGGGTGGGCGCGCAGATCGTCTCCGTGCTCGCCGCCTCCGGGGTCGGGCGGCTCTGCGTGATCGATCCCGGTACGGCCGGGCCCCGGGACGTCGTCCCCGGCGGTCTCACCCCGGCGGAGGTGGGGATGAGCCGGCAGGAGGGCGCGGTGGCCGTGGCCGGGCGCGTCTCACCCGCTCTCACCGCGTGGACCGGGAAGGAGGCGGCCCATCTCTCCGACGGTTCCCGCCGCCCCGACCTGGTGGTGCTCGCACCGGTGGAGCCGCTGGACGGCCTGCTCGTGCGGGACCTGATCGACTGGGGCATCCCGCACCTGCTGGCCACCGCCTTCGAAGGCGCAGGGTCGGTGGGCCCGCTGGTCGTGCCGGGCAGGAGCGCGTGTCTGAACTGCCTCGATCTCGCCCGGCGCGATCGTGATCCGGGGTGGCCGGTCGTCAGCGCCCGGCTGGGCGGCTACCCGGCGGGCGAGACGGCCTGCGGGACCGCGATGTCGACGCTGGTCGCGGCCACTGCGGCCGGCCACGCGCTCGCCTTCCTCGACGGGGGCGAACCCCCTGTGACCAACAGCACATTAGATATATCGCCTGATTGGAGATGGAAACAGCGATCCTGGAACGTTCACCCTCTATGTCGTTGCTTCCGAAACCAGTTCGGTTCGCCGACAATGGTCGCGTCGGCTACCTGCCGGTGACAGACACCACCGCGAAGGGAGGGAGCGGCGTACCGCGCTCCACGGGGGCACGCCGCAAACCAAGGTGAGTGACCTTCCGCGCCGCGCCGTCACGCGCTCCGCCAAACTGGCGGCTCTTCCCATCGGTTTCGCCGGACGAACCGCCCTCGGCTTGGGCAAACGTATCGGAGGCAAGTCAGCCGAGATCGTCGCCCAGGAGATCCAGGAGCGGACGGCCGAGCAGATCTTCAAGGTCCTCGGCGAGCTCAAGGGCGGGGCGATGAAGCTGGGGCAGGCGCTGTCCATCTTCGAGGCCGCGCTGCCCCCGGAGGTCGTCGGCCCCTACCGGGCGACCCTGACCAAGCTGCAGGACGCGGCCCCGCCGCTTCCCGCCGCGACCGTGCACAAGGTGCTCACCGAGCAGTTGGGGGATGACTGGCGGGCGAACTTCCAGTCGTTCGAGGACCTGCCCACCGCGGCCGCCTCGATCGGTCAGGTGCACAAGGCCGTCTGGCATGACGGCCGCACGGTCGCCGTCAAGATCCAGTACCCGGGCGCCGGAAAGGCGTTGCTCTCCGACTTCACCCAGCTCGCCCGGCTCGGCAAGCTCTTCGGGGTGCTGCTGCCCGGTCTCGACATCAAGGCCGTGCTCTCCGAGCTACGTGAGCGGATCGTGGAGGAGCTCGACTACCTGCGCGAGGCCGAGGCCCAGCACGCCTTCGCCCAGGAGTTCAAGGACGACCCCGATTTCCTGGTCCCGGACGTCATCGCCGCCAACGAGCAGATCCTGGTCTCGGAGTGGGTGGACGGCATCCCGCTGTCCCGGATCATCACCGACGGGACCAAGGAGGAACGCGACCGCGCCGGGCTGCAGTTCGTCCGGTTCCTGTTCTGCTCCCCCGCCCGGGTGGGCATGCTCCACGCCGACCCGCACCCCGGCAACTTCCGGATCGCCGAGGACGGGCGGATGTGCGTGCTCGACTTCGGCGCGGTCAACCGGATGCCCAATGGCTACCCGCCGGTCTTCGGGATACTGACCCGCATCTTCAACCAGGGCGACATGGAGACCGTGATCCGCGGCCTGCGCGACGAGGGCTTCATCCTCCCGCACATCGAGGTGGATCCGGAGGCCCTGCGCGCGTTCCTCGCCCCCTACGTCGAGCCGACGGCGGTGGAGGAGTTCACCTTCAGCCGGGAGTGGCTGCAGCGGCAGGCCGCCACCGCCACCGACCTGCGTCCCGGCAACGTGGTGCGCCAGCTCAACCTGCCCGTCTCCTACGTCCTCATCCACCGGGTGCACGCGGCGGGAGTGGGCGTACTCTGCCAGCTCGGCGCCACGGCCCGCTTCCGCGACGAGGTCATCCGCTGGGTTCCCGGATTCACCGGGGAGGATCCCGACGCGGAGCCCACCGAGGACGCCATCGCGAGCTGAGCGCCTGGATCCCGCGAACGGGGCGCCTGGACCCAGGGCCGGCCCGATCGGGGCGGTCTCCGTCCCCCTGCCGGGTCCCGGGGACCGGGGCCGGTTCCGGAGCGGGCGGGCGCGGACGGCCAGGTGAGCGAGTCAGGTGAGCGAGGTGTCGCCCATGGATTCGAGCAGCACGCGCAGCAGCCCGGCGAGCTGATCGCGTTCGGCCGGTCCGAGCGCGGCCAGCAGGCGTTCCTCGTTGGCCACGTGCGGCCCGACCACCTCGTCGACGAGTTCCAGCCCGCGCCGGGTGAGCCGGATCCGCACCGACCGGCGGTCCGCGCCGTCCCTGACCCGCTCGACCAGGCCCTTGGCCTCCATCCGGTCGATCCGGTTGGTGATCGCGCCCGAGGTCACCATCGCGGCCTTGAGCAGCGCCCCGGCCGTCAGCTCGTACGGCGCGCCGGAGCGGCGCAGCGTGGCCAGCACGTCGAACTCGAACGGCTCCAGTCCGTACTCGGCGAAGGACTCCTTGAGCTCGCGCCCGAGCAGCGCGGACAGCCGTGAGATCCGGCCGATGACGCCCATCGGCCACACATCGATGTCGGGCCGCTCCCGCTTCCACTGCGCCATCAGCGCGTCCACCGCGTCGCTCACCGGCTCTCCTCTCAACCCTAATAATCTCAACGTTAACAGATTTGACGTTCGCACATCCATCGTGCTTTTATCTCAACATTGAGATTATCAATGAGGAGTGATCGGTCATGGCCGTCATCGCAGTCCCGCGCCTCGCGCGGACCCATACCGTGAGCGACCTCGCACTCGCCGCGCTGGCACCGGTGAGCTGGGGAACCACCTACGTCGTCACCGCGACGCTGCTGCCCGCCGACCGGCCGCTGCTGGCCGCGACCCTGCGGGCCCTCCCGGCGGGACTGGTGCTGCTGGCCGCGACCCGCCGCCTGCCCTCGGGCTCGTGGTGGTGGAGGTCCGCGGCGCTCGGCATGCTCAACTTCGGGGCCTTCTTCCCGCTGCTCTTCTTCGCCGCCTACCGCCTGCCCGGCGGGGTCGCCGCCACGATCGGCTCGGTCCAGCCGCTGGTCGTCGCCCTGCTCTCGCTCGCGGTCCTGCGGATCCGCCCGGCCCGCGCCGTGCTCTGCGCGGCGCTGGCCGGCACCTTCGGCGTGGCCCTCATGGCCCTGACCGCCCAGGCCCGGCTGGACCCGCTCGGGGTCGCCGCCATGCTCACCGCCACCTCCCTGATGGGGACCGCCATCGTCCTGGCCAAGAAGTGGGGGCAGCCCGAGGCGCCCCTGGTCATGACGGGCTGGCAGCTCACCTTCGGCGGGCTGGTGCTGGCCCCCCTCACCCTCGCCGTCGAGGGCGTTCCGGCCGCCGTGACCGGTGAGAACCTCCTCGGCTTCGCCTACCTGGGCGTCATCGGCACCGCGGCGGCCTACGCCCTGTGGTTCCGCGGCATCGACCGCCTGCCGCCCACCTCGCTCTCCCTGCTCGGCCTCACCAATCCCATGGTCGCCGTCCTCGCCGGATTCGTGATCCTCGGCCAGACCCTCACCGGCTGGCAGGCCGCCGGCTTCGCCGTCGCGCTCGGCGCGCTCATCGCAGGCCAGGCCCTGGGCCGGAGACCGGCCTGACCGTGCCGCCCCGTCCGCCCCGGTCGGGACCGGGCCGACGGAATCCACCGCTCCCGGCAGCGCGCCGGACCCTCACCGCCTCCGGCCCCGTACCGCCCCCTCGCCGGAAACACGAACCGAAAGCACGAAAGGGCGGCCTCATCGGAGGCCGCCCTTTCTTCAACATCTGCCACTGCGCGTCCCGCAGCGCTTCCCGCCCTCGCCCGCTCCCCGGTGCCGGGCTCCGTCGAGCCCGGCCGCCCGCGGCGGTTGTCGACCCCGGACCGGCGACCTTCGGCGGTCACCGGGCCGGGGGACGCGGCCGCCCCGGACGGGAGGGGGCGGGCGCGGCGGAGAGGATCAGACCAGGGTCAGGAGCGCCTGGCGGAGACGCGCCGAGGCGCGTTCCGCGTCGCGCCGGGCGCGCCGGAGCCGCTGGATCCCGGCCGCGCGGCGCTGCTCCTCCGCCTCCCTGTGGAGCGTCCGTATTCGGTCACGCACCAGTTCCTCATGCATAGATGGCAGGTCCAGGCCTCGGCTGGTGAAGTAGGTCATCGGAAGTGGTCCTCTCTGGGAACTCTCAGAACGTTCGGTTGATCATCGGGTCGGGCTGTGACCGGTCAGGCTGCGACCGGGGTCTTGCGGGGACGTCCGCGCGGACGCTTCCTCGGGACGACGGCCCCCCGCAGGATGAGCTCTCCGCCCCAGACGCCCCACGGCTCCTCGCGCTCGAGCGCGCGGGCCAGGCAGGCCTGCTGGATCGGGCAGCCCCCGCAGAGCGCCTTGGCGAACTCCACGTCCTCCGGGGACTCGGCGAACCAGAGGTCGGGGTCGGTACGACAGGGGATCTCGGCTTCGTCGATCAGGTCCATGATCGTCTGGGCCCCCATCTGCTTCACCTCTCTGTTGGGTGTCGGTCTTGTTGTTACCTCGTGGGTGGGGGTCAGGATGTGCGGCAAAACAAGAAGGCCGCGGATCCTGTCTGCGGATCCGCGGCCTGGTGGCTCTCCCTCGTCAGGTCATATGACCTGAGGGTGCCTCCAGGGTTGCGGACCTCGCAGCCCACCGTTTCCGGTGTGCTCGGTCTGCTGTGCGTAGTCGCCGGCCTCTGCCGCCGGGGCAGCCGGAACGCCCGTCGCCGGAATGGCGAACAGGGCGGCCTCACGGCTGACCTGGACCTGGAAGATGACGGACTTGTCCCGTCGCATGGGAACGACCGCGGCATCCGCGAGGATGGCCTGGCCGCCGAAGACGGGCAGGGTGGTGCCGGGGCACGCGGAAGTGAGCCCCGGCTGCGCCGACATCAGGTTGATCTTCACAGCGGACTCACCTCCATTCGTAGATCGCCGGACGGATTGTCCGGCTCGCTTGTCCAAGACCCTAAACCCGGTCACCGGGAAGGGGCAACATATTTTCTACCTGCAGTTTTACGGCTCCAGCACGCGGATCATCGCCTCCTGCACCACGGACACCGCCAGCTCGCCGGACCGGGTGAACATCTGCCCCCTGGCCAGTCCCCGCGCCGCCCCCGACCAGGGCGACTCCTGGGCGTACAGCATCCAGTCGTCGACGCGGAAGGGCCGGTGGAACCACATGGCGTGGTCCAGCGAGGCCCCGGAGAGGTTGGAGGCCCCCCATGCCAGACCGTGGGCCAGCAGCACGGTGTCGACCAGCGTGAAGTCCGAGGCGTAGGCGGCCAGGACCACGTGGAGCAGCGGGTCGTCGGGCAGGTCCGCGTCGTAGCGGAACCACACGTTCGTCTCCGCCCCGCGCAGCCCGGGATCGCGGTGCGCCTCCCAGGTGAGCGGGGTCACGTAGCGGGAGTCCACCGGGCGCGGCCGGGTCAGCCACTCCCGCCACGGCGAGCCCTCCCCCACGACCTCGCGCATCCGCTCCTGGATCGTGGGCAGGTCCTCCGGCGCGGCCACCGGCGGCATCACCGCCGCCTGGTGCTCGACCCCGCTCTCGGCGACGTGGAAGGAGGCCGACATGGTGAATATGGCCTTGCCGTGCTGGACGGCCACGACCCGGCGCGTGGTGAACGACCGGCCGTCGCGCACCCGCTCCACGTTGTAGACGATCGGGATCGCCGGGTCCCCGGGCCGGATGAAGTACGCGTGCAGCGAGTGGACGTGCCGGTCCGCCGGGACCGTACGGCCCGCGGCGACCAGCGCCTGGGCGGCCACCTGCCCGCCGAAGACGCGCTGGATGCGCTCCTCGGGGCTGCGCCCCCGGTAGATGTCGAGCTCGATCTGCTCCAGGTCGAGCAGGTCCAGCAGCTCCTTGAGAGCCTCGTTCACGCGTCCTCCGTCTGGTCTCCGGCCGCACGGCAGATGGCGAGCACCGCCTCGCCGTACCGCTCCAGTTTGACGCGCCCTATGCCCGTTATCGCCATCAGGTCCTGTTCCGAGGCCGGCGCCCGCTCCGCGATGGCCTGGAGCGTGACGTCGGTGAAGACCACGTACGACGGCACCTTGGCCTCCTTGGCGGCGGCCGCGCGCCACGCCTTGAGCCGCTCCAGCAGGGCCTCGTCGTAGTCGACGGGGCAGGCGGCGCACCGGCCGAGCTTCTGCTCGGCGGCGGCGGCCAGCGTCTTGCCGCAGACGCGGCAGCTCACCGTCGCGGCCACCGTACGGCGCTCGCGGGGGGCGGGAGCCGATGCCCGGACCCGCGCGGGGCGGCCGGTGAGGCCGTCGAGGAAGCGGGACGGCCGCCGGGGCCGCCCTCCCGGGGAGCGGACCAGCGCCCACGACACCGCGAGGTGGACCCTGGCCCGGGTGACGCCCACGTAGAGGAGGCGCCGCTCCTCCTCGATCTGCTCCGGCGTCTTGGCGTGGACGATCGGCAGCATCCCCTCGGTGACCCCCACCAGGAAGACCGCGTCCCACTCCAGGCCCTTGGCCGCGTGCAGGGAGGCCAGGGTCACACCCTCGACCTCCGGCGCGTGCTGCTCGGCGGCCCTCCGCTCCAGCTCGGCGACGAAGCCCGGCAGGCCGGCGCCCCGGGCGGCCAGGTCCTCCGCCAGCTCGGCCAGGGCCCGCAGCGACTCCCACTCCTCCCTGGCCCGGCCGCCGGCGGGGGGCTCGGGGGTGAGGCCGATGCCGGACAGGATGTGGTGCACGGCCGGGGCCAGGTCGTCGCCGGCCCCGGCGGAGCGGGCCGCGCCGCGCAGCAGCACGACCGCCTTGCGGACCTCGGGGCGCTCGAAGAACCGGTCGGCGCCGCGCACGAGGTAGGGGATGCCCGCCTCGGCGAAGGCCTGCTCGTAGGCCTGCGACTGGGCGTTGACGCGGAAGAGCACGGCCGTCTCGCGCAACGGGACGCCGCGGTCGGCCAGGGCCCGCACCGCCCGCGCGACGCCCGCGGCCTCGTCGGCCTCGTCGGCGTACTCGGTGAAGGCGGGCTCGGGCCCGTCGGGGCGCTGGGCGACCAGGGAGAGCCGGTGCGGGGAGCGCGCCACCTCCAGGACGCGGTTGGCGAGCGCGACCACCTGGGGCGTGGAACGGTAGTCGCGGACCAGCTTGATCACGGTGGCGCCGGGGTGCTCGACCGGGAAGCCGGTCAGGTAGTGGGAGGTCGCGCCGGTGAAGGAGTAGATCGTCTGGTTGGGGTCGCCGACCACGCACAGGTCGTCCCGGTCGCCCAGCCAGGTGTCGAGCAGCAGCTTCTGCAGCGGGTTGACGTCCTGGTACTCGTCGACGACGAAGTGGCGGTACTGCTGCCGGACCTGGGCGGCCACCTCGCCGTGCTCGGTGATCAGGGCGGCGGTGAGCTCCAGGATGGTCTCGAAGTCGAGCAGGTGCCGCTCGCGGCGGAGCGCCTCGTAGGCCTCGTAGACGCGGACCATCTCCTCGGCCGGGACCGGGGGCGTGCGGCCGATCTTCTTGACCGCCTCGGCGTAGTCCTCGGGGTAGATCTGGCCGGCCTTGGCCCACTCGATCTCGGCGGCGAGGTCGCGCGGCTCGGCCTGCGCGGCCTCCCGCCCCACGGAGCGGCACACGGTGCGCAGCAGCGGCAGCTTCGACTCGATCACCGCGGGCGGGTCCCCGCCGATGACGCGCGGCCAGAAGTAGGTGAGCTGGCGGAGCGCGGCCGCGTGGAAGGTGCGGGCCTGCACCCCCGGCACGCCGAGCGCGCGCAGGCGCTGGCGCAGCTCCCCGGCGGCCCGTGTGGTGAAGGTCACCGCCAGCACGCCCGTCGCTTCGACCGCCCCGCTGTGCACGGCGTACGCGATGCGGTGCGTGATGGCCCGCGTCTTGCCGGTCCCCGCTCCCGCGAGGACGCAGACGGGACCCCGTACGGCCTGGGCGACCTCACGCTGCTCGGGATCCAGTCCCGCCAGCACGTCAGCGGGCTCCATGGGGACTCCTTAACAAGCCGTGACACGCCGTTCGATGGGCCGGTCGGCGCCGTCCTCGCGGTCGCCGGCCGGGCATCGCCCATTCTGGCACCATCCCGTCGTCCTCCCGAGTCCGTGCTGAGATGCGCGGACAGGGTGCCTTACTCCACAATGGGGTCCTCAAGAGAACCCCGGGGGAAAGGAAAGACTCCTGTGCGAACTGCGGCAACCGTGAGCGCGCTCGCCCTGGCGGCGCTGGTGCTCGCACCCTCCGGGGTGCACGCGGACGTGGCGGCGGTCCCCACAGCCCCCTCCGCCGGCACCGCGGCCACCGCGGCCACCGTCGCCGCGAACGCCGCCCCGGCCTCCACCGCGACCGGGGGGACCCCGTCGCGCAAGGCCGAACCGACGCCCTCGGCGTCGACTCCGGCGTCGGCGTCGACGGATCCCGACGCGCTGGTCCAGGGCACCGTCGTCGACACCGTCGCGTACGGCAGGCACGCCCGGCAGCGCATGGACGTCTGGCACCAGGCCGACGAGCTGCGGCGGCCGGGGGTCTTCCTGATCCACGGCGGCTGGTGGTCGTCGGGTGACAAGAAGTACATGACGGAGATCAGCCGGAGCTACGCCGAGCTCGGATACACCGTCTTCAACATCAACTACCGGCTCTCGACCGACGCGGCGTGGCCCGCCCAGCGCGTCGACACCCTCGACGCCATCGCCACCGCCCGGCGGCACGCCGCCCTGTGGGCCTTCGACCCGAACAACTACGTGGTGGTGGGGTTCTCGGCCGGCGGCCACCTCGCCACCGCGGTCGGCACCTACAAGAACGGCCTGCCGGGGCTGAAGGGCGTGGTCGGCATCTCTCCGGTGGTCTCCCCGCTCACGGCCTACCTCGACGGCGCCGAGACCCTCGACCTGAACAAGCGCAAGCTGCGCGAGTCCGCCATCCGGCTCGCCGGGGGCTGCGAGCCCTCGGGCAGGTGCGCGAGGATCTGGCAGAGCATGGAGGTGCCGGAGCACGCGAGCCGCGGCGACGCGCCCGTGCTGAGCGTGCACTCGGCGGACGAGTTCGTGCCGTCGAGCCACAGCGACCAGCTGCGCGACCGCCTCGGGCAGGTCGGGGTCGAGGTCACGGTCCTGACCGAGGCGGGGATCAACCACAGCGCTCCGCTCTACCGGCTGCCCGGTGTGGCGGAGCGGGTGCAGGAGTGGATCGCCGGCAAGGTCTTCTAGCCCGCCGGGAAGACGGGGCGCCCGCCGCGTGTTGCCAATGAGCGCGAACATCGTCTGAAGGGGTTTCCAACGCCATGGCGCTCACCGTTTACACCACCACCTGGTGCGGTCCCTGCAAGCGGCTGAAGGCTCAGCTGACCAGGGAGGGCATCGCCTACCAGGAGATCGACATCGAGCGGAACCCCGACGCCGCCGAGTTCGTCATGAGCGTCAACAACGGCAACCAGACCGTGCCGACGGTCGTCGTCGAGTCCCCCGCCGGGCGGGTGGCCCTGACGAACCCCTCCGTCGCCGAGGTGAAGCGGCTCCTCGGGAGCGCCGCCTGAACTGCGGAAGCGCCGCCTGAGCCGTCTCCGGACGGTCGCCTGAGCCTTCCCGCGGCCGGGCGGGGACGCCGCGGTCCGCCCGCGGCGGGCGCCGTCCCGCGGCCGGGCGGCCCTGCAGGACCTCCTCCCGGCCGCGGCGGGGACTATCCGGCGCTGGCGCCGCTCCGGGTGCGGTGGACCGTGGCGCCGTTGCGGTCCGCCGTGAAGTGGAGCTCCTCGAAGAAGACCTTGCCCGACCCGTCGGTGTAGGCTCGCACGATCTTCAGACTCGCGCCGTCGATGGTCGCCCGGGCCTGGGTCTGCTGCCACAGCGCCCCGTCGTCGGCCAGGGAGGTCCCGGTCCCGCCGAGCACGAGGGCCGGGGCCAGCGCCCCGACGGCGACGAGGCGGCACGCTGTCTTCTTGATCATTTCTTTCCCTTCGCGAGGGCCTGCAGGGGTTCGGTGTCCGTCCCGGCCGCCTGCCGGCGAGGCGGGCCGGGTTGCACTCTCCATACCCGACGCCCATCAGCCAAAACACGAAGAGTAGTAGCTCAAACACATAAAGTGAATGATGCTCGCGGGGCCGTTCCCGCTCCGCCGCGCCCGCCCGGCCCGGGGCGGGGCGGTGATCCGCCGGCCGGGTGGGCGCGAGGCGGCGATCCGCCGACCGGGCGGCGCGGCCGGTCACCAGTCCCCTTCGAGCTCCCCGCCGTACCAGGCCTCGATCAACCGGCGCGCGATCGACACCTCCGGCGGCAGGCGCACCTCACCGCTCTCCAGCGCGGCCCGCAGTTCGGCGCGGCTGAACCAGCGGGCCTCGGCGATCTCCTCGCGGTCGGGGACGAGCTCGGTGGACAGGGCCCTGGCGAAGAAGCCCAGCATCAGGCTGCGCGGGAACGGCCAGGGCTGGCTGCCCAGGTAGCGCGGGGCGGCCACCCGCACGCCGACCTCCTCCGCCACCTCCCGGGCCACCGCGTTCTCCAGCGACTCGCCGGGCTCCACGAACCCGGCGAGCACCGACAGCCGGCCCTCCGGCCACTGCGGCCCGCGGGCCAGCAGGCACCGGTCCTCCTCGTCGTGGACCAGCATGATCACCGCGGGGTCCACCCGGGGGAAGTGCTGGCTGCCGTCCTGCGGGCAGACCCGCACGTGCCCGCCCGTCCGGACCTCCGTACGGCTCCCGCAGCGCGGGCAGAACTCGTGGGTGGAGTGCCAGGCCTCCAGCGCGACCGCGTAGACCAGCAGGCCGGCGTCCAGGTCACCGAGGAGCGCGCCGACCTGGCGCAGCCCGGCCGCGACCGCCTCCCCCTCCGGCCGGGCCGCCGGGGCCGCCGGTGGAACGATCCGGCGGCCGGGCTCCTCGCGGACGGCGCCCTCGACCGGGGCCGCCACCGCGAAGTAGGCGGTGCCGCCGGCGTCCACGCCCAGCAGGTAGCGCTCCCCCTCCGGTGCGTCCGCGGGGGGCAGCAGGACGAGTTCGGCCGCCCCGTCCCTCATCCTGACCAGGGCCTGGCCGCCGTCGACGACCAGGACCCTGGTCGCGGGGTCCGCCCAGGCCCGCTCGATCCACCCGGCGTCCCCGCGGCGCGCCGCCGACCGGTCGATGGCGCCGCGCGCGAGCAGCAGCGGTCCCAGTAGTCCTTCGTCTGCAGTGATGTCCACGCCGTCACACCCTCCCCGAGCCGGACACATCCTAACGACGCGCCGGCCGCGGACCTCCGCCGCCACGGGCCCGCGGCCGGACGGGAGATCCCGGGAGGCCGCGCGGGCGGCGATAGGGTCATCGCCGTCGCACGGGCGGCGGGAGCGGCATCGTGTCCCGCGGGCCACGGGCCCGCCGGGGCGGCCGCCCGGCCGGGATGACGGCGGGGCGAGCGCGGCTCATGATGTCTCCCGTAGGCGTCGCCCGGGGAGATCGGGATGAGACGACGGTGAGAAGCTTCTCTTCCCCCCGCCAACGGGACATGGATGATGATTCTCCTGTCGCGCCACACGATGATCTCCGTTCGACTACGATGCCGCTGGTTAGGTTAGCCTTACCTGATATCGGGGGTCCGCATTGCGGCTGTACCTCACCGCGCTCAAACCGACCGACTCCGTCACCGACGGATTCCTGCCCGCCGCCCGTGCACTGGGTTGCGACGTCACGGTCCTGACCGACCGGCCGGAGCAGTACGCCGCCTCCGGTGCCGAGGCGCTCGCCTGCGACGTGCGCGACGCACGGGCGGTGATCGACGTCATCGCGCACCACCACCCGCCCGCCGCGGTCTTCTCCAACTCCGACCACATCCAGGCCGAGACCGCCCTGGCCGCCGCCTACTTCGACCTGCCGGGCAAGGACTGGCGGGCGTGCGTCGCGGCCAAGAACAAGGCGCTCACCCGGCGGCGGCTGGCCGCGGCCGGCGTGGAGACCGTGCGCTCCGTACGGCTCGCGCCGGACGCCCCGGTGCCCGGCGGGGAAGTGCCGCTGCCCGCCGTGGTCAAGCCGAGCCAGGGCGTCGCCAGCGAGGACGTCGTGCTCGTCCGGGACGGACGCGAACTGGCCGGGGCCGTGCGAGCGATCCGCGGGCGGCGGCCGGGCGAGACCCTGGTCGTGGAGGAGTACCTCGACGGACCGCTGCACACGCTCGAGACCCTGGGCGACGGCCGGGCCGTCCGGGTGCTCGGCGGCTTCCGGACCACCCTGGGGCCGCTGCCGCACTTCGTGGAGGAGCGCCTGGACTGGGAGCCGCCGCCCGCGGCCGGCCATGTGCTCCGGGCACTGCGAGCCCTGGGCGTGGGCTTCGGGGCCTGCCACACCGAGTACGTGATGACGGCGGACGGGCCGCGGATCATCGAGGTCAACTACCGGGTGATCGGCGACCACTGCGACTTCCTGCTCGCCGACCTGCTGGGAGTTCCGCTCTTCGAGCGGATCCTCGGCGTGCATCTCGGCCGGGGCCTCGGGCCGGACCTCGGACCGGACCGCGCGGCGGGGTCCGGCGGGCGGGGGCGCGCCACCGTGCACGGGACCGCCCTGAGCCTGGTGGCGGAGCGGTCGGGGACCGTGACGAGGGCACCAGGAATCGTGGCGCCCTCCCCCGGCGACCCCGTGCGGCTCTGGCACCGGCCGCTCCGGTCGGTGGGCGACCGCATCGACCGGAGCCACACGAACCGCGACTACCTGGGCATCGTCCGCGCCGTCGGACCCGACCGGGCGAGCGTGGACGAGGCCGTCTCGGCCTTCACCGCCGCCGACCCCTGGGTGATCGCATGATCGCCGAACGCGCCGTCGCCGGGCGGGAGCCGTACCTCGCGGCCCGGGTCCTGGACGCCCTCCTGCGGGAGGACTACGGCGGCCTGGCCGGTCGGGTGGCCCGGCGCAAGGACGGCGTCGTCCTCCACCTGCCCGGACCGGGCGGGCGCCCGGTCCGGCTGGTGCCGGGTTCGCCGTTCCAGGACTTCACCGTCGCCCCCGCCGAGCACCTGAGCCTGGCCGAGGTGCTGGGCGCCCTGCGGGCGGTCGCGCACCCGGCGGACGCCGCCGGGGTCGAGGCGTTCGCCCAGGAGTGCCGCGAGGCCCTGCGCGCACTCGACCTCCACGACGCCCACCGCCGGGACGTGCTCGCCCGGCTGCGGCGCGGCCCGGCCGGGACCGCGTGCTACGAGGCGCTGGCGGCCTTCCTGGACCATCCCGTCTATCCGACGGCGCGCTGCCGGGCCGGGCTCTCGGACGGGGACCTGACGGCCTACGCGCCGGAGTTCGCCCCGAGCTTCGAGCTGCGGTGGGCGGCGGTGCCCCGCGAGCGGGTGACCGGCACCTCGCCCGGGGCACCGCCGATGGCGCCGGACTTCACCCGCGTCGGGCTGGCGGGGGAGCTCGCGGACACGCACGTGCTGTTCCCGGTGCACCCGCTGGCGCTGCCCGCCGTCCGCGCGATCCCGTGGGCGGTCCCGGCGCCGGAGCCGTACCTGACCGTCCGGCCCACCCTGTCCATGCGCACGGTCGAGGTGGACGCCCGCACGCACCTGAAGCTGCCGCTGCCCACCAGCACGCTGGGCCTGCGCAACCGGCGCTCGATCAAACCGGGCACGCTGGCCGACGGGGCGCGGGCCGAGCTGCTGCTGCGCCGGATCGCCGGTCCGCGGATCCTCCTGGCCGACGAGCAGGTCCACGCCCACACCGGGCACGAGTACCTGGCCTGGCTCGTCCGCCGCCTCCCGCCGGGCGAGATCGTCCCCGTGGCGGCGCTGCTCGCCCCCCTGCCGGAGGGCGGCACGGTCGCCGAGGAGCTCGCCGCGCGACGGCACGGCGGCGTCGGTGGCGCCGGCGGCGTCGAGGCGCTGCTGACCGAGTACCTCCGCCTGCTGTTCGCCTCCGGCGTGCGGCTCCTCGTCCGGTACGGCGTCGCGTTGGAGGCCCACCAGCAGAACCTCGCGCTCGTGCTGGACGGCGACGGCCCCCCGCGGCTGCTCGTCAAGGACAACGACGGGCTGCTGGCCTCCCCGGGGCGCCTGCGGGCCGCGGGGACCGCCGTCCCGGACTTCGCCGACGGGCGCATGCTGACCGACGACCCGCACGCGCTCGCCGACGTGTTCGTGACCATCACCCTGCACCTGGCCGCCGCCGCTCCGGCCTTCGGCGCGCTGCCGCCCGCGCGGGCCTCCCGGCTGCTGCGGGACACGCTCGCCGAGGCGCTGGAGCCGTACGGCGACGACCCGGCGGCCCGGCTGCTGCGGGCCAGGTCCCTCGACGCCGCCCGGCTGGTCGGCAAGTCGATGGTCACCGCCGGGACGCTGGTGGACAAGGCGCGCACCGGGGCGCGCGACGTGAACAAGTTCTACGGCACCAGCGGCCCCAACTACCTCCGCCACCCTCCCGCGGCCGTCCGGCCCGTGATCACCCAGGGGACCCCATGACCGCTCCCGTTCTCTGCTCCGTTCTCGACTCCCCGGCCGCCGTCGCCGAGGAGGCGACGCTGGCGGCGCTGCTGCGCTGCGCCGTACGGGAGGTCGCCGGGCCGCGCGGCCGGGTCCGGCACGACGGGCCCCGCCTGCTGCTGCACCTGGCGGGCACCCCGCTGCGGGTGCGGGCGCACGGCGGGCTCGCGCTCCGGTTCACCGGACCCGCCGAGTGGTACCGGGACGGCCGCTGGCGTCCGCTCTCCGCCGACCGGCTCGTCCGGCTGCTGGAGGCCGAGCTGGGCGGGGGCAACGAGGAGTTCGCCGCCCAGGTGCGGTCGAGCCGGTCGGCCGTGGCGGCGCTGCTGGAAGGCCGCCGGGACGCGGGCCCCCCGGCCGACCCCTGGCTGGCGTCCGAGCAGGCGCTCGTCTTCGGGCACCCGTTCCACCCCAGCCCCAAGGCGCGGGACGGCGTCTCCGGTGACGGCTCGGAGGGGGACGGCGTCTCCCGCGGTCCGGAGAGGGACGGGGCGTGCCGTACGGACGATCCGCACGACGGCGGGATCCATGGGGCGGCCTCCGGTGCGGGCTGGCTCGCGTACGCCCCGGAGGCGCACGCGGCCTTCCCGCTCCGGTTGCTCGGGATCCGGCACGACGTGCTGGCCGAGGCGGGTGAGACTGCGGCGCTGGACGCGCTGGGCGGTGCGCCGCCCGGGTACGCGCTGCTGCCCGCGCACCCCTGGCAGCTCGACCTGCTCGCCGCCGAACTCGCCGCGCCGCTGGCCGACGGGCGCCTGGTCGACCTGGGCCGCGGCTCCCGCGAGGCGGTCCCCACCTCGTCGGTCCGCACGGTCTACGAGCCGTCGATCGAGCGGTGCCTGAAGTTCAGCCTGGACGTGCGGATCACCAACTGCGTCCGGAAGAACTCCTGGTACGAGCTGGCCGGGGCGGTCGAGCTGACCGCCCGCCTGGAGCCGGTCTTCCGCGATCTGGCGGAGCGGTTCCCCGGCACCCGCTGGCTCCCCGAGCCCGGCTACCGCTCGGCGGACCTCGGCACCCGGCTGCTGGAGGGGCTGAGCGTGATCGTCCGGGCGAGCCCCCGGCAGGTCTGCGGACCGGGCGTGACCCCGCTGCTGAGCGGCGCCCTCGCGGCCTCCCCGCCCCCCGGCTCCGCCCCCGTGCTCCCCGCCTCCGCCGCCGCCGACCCGGTGCGCTGGTGGCGGGCCTACGTGGAGTGCGTCGCGCCGCCGGTGCTGGAGGCCTACCTGGCCCACGGCGTGGTGCTGGAACCCCATCTGCAGAACGTCCTGGTCGGCGTGGACCCGGCCGGGACGCCGGTGGAGGCGGTCTTCCGCGACCTGGAGGGGACCAAGCTCGTCGCCGGCCGCCACGACCTGTCGGCCCTGCCCCCCCGGGTCGCCGAGGCGCTCACCTACGACGCCGCCGACGGCTGGAACCGGGTGGTCTACTGCCTGTTCGTCAACCACCTCGCGGAGGTCGCCGCCGCGCTGGCCGGCGACGGACCGGTGCGGGAGCTGTGGGCGGCGGCCGGGGAGGTCCTGGCCCGCTACGCGGCCGCCCGGGGGTGGCCGCCGCCCCTGGCGGGCCTGCTGTCGGGCGCGCCGCTGCCGGCCAAGGCCAACCTGGCGGTCCGGTGGTCGCGGGCGGCGGACCGCGCGGCGGGGTACGTCGCGGTGGCCAACCCGCTGGCGACCCCGGCGGCCAGGCCCTTCATCGGCCCACCGGCGGCGGCCGGACCGGGCTCCGCCCGGAGCGCGCACGCGGCGGGTGCCCGATGACCTCCGGGCACGCGCACGACGGGTTCCGGACGACCTCCGGGCACGCGCACGACGGGTTCCGGACGACCTCCGGGCACGCGCACGACGGGTTCCGGGCGGTTCCGGGGGAGCCGCCCGCCTACGTCTACGACCTGCGGGAGCTGGACGCCCATGCGGCGGAGGTCCGGGCGGCGCTGGACGGGGTCGAGCTGCACTACGCGGTGAAGGCCAATCCCGACCCGGAGCTGCTCCGGGTGCTCGCCCGGTACGTGGACGGCTTCGAGGTGGCCTCGGGCGGGGAGCTGGCGCACGTGCGGGCGCTGTTCCCCGAGGTGCCGGTCGCGCTGGGCGGTCCAGGCAAGACCGACGCCGAACTGGCCGCCGCCGTCCGCCCGGCGGACGGCCCGGGCTGCCCGGGAGGCTCGGGCGGTCGGGAAGGCTCGGGCGGTCGGGAAGGCTCGGGCGGCGCTCCGCCCGTCCACCGGTTGCACGTGGAGAGCCCCGGGGAGCTGCGGCGGTTGCTCGCCCTCGGGCGTCCGGCCGACGTCCTGCTCCGCGTCAACCTGGACCTCCCCGTCGAGGGGGCCTCGCTGGCCATGGGCGGCGGCGCGACCCCGTTCGGCATGGATCCCGGCGGGGTCGACGAGTGCCTCTCCCTGCTCCGCGGCCAGGACCTCGTCCGCTGGCGGGGCGTGCACGCCCATCTGGCCAGCGGGCTGGACGCGCCGCGGATGCTGGGGCTGGCGGAGGCCGTACTGGACTACGCCCGCGGGATCGGCGCGACCGAGGTCAACCTGGGCGGCGGCATGGGCGTGTCGTACGCCGACCCGGACGCCCGGTTCGACTGGAAGGCGTACGGCGCGGGCCTGGCCGGCCTCCGGCGGCCCGGGGAACTGCTCCGAGTCGAGCCGGGGCGGTCGCTGACCGTCTACTGCGGGCGGTACGTCACCCGGGTGATCGACGTCAAGCGGGTGCACGGCGAGCTGTTCGCGGTGGTCGCCGGGGGCACCCACCACCTGCGGACCCCGGCCACCAAGGGCCACGACCAGCCGCTGGCCGCCTGGACCTCGGCCGGAGGCCCGGGCGCGCCCGGCGAACCGGTCACGATCGTCGGGCAGCTGTGCACCCCGAAGGACGTGCTGGCCAGGAGGGCACCGGTCCGGCTGGAGCCGGGGGACGTGGTGGAGTTCGCGATGGCCGGGGCCTACGCCTGGAACATCTCCCACCACGACTTCCTGATGCACCCGCGCCCGGACTTCCGCTATCTGCGGCCGACCGGCCCGGATCCGTCACATCGTGCAGACGCTCCCGGTGCGGCAGGCGGCGGCAGGTGAGGGGACCGACGTCCATCGGCGTCGCCGCGCTGTTCGCCTGAGCGTCACCGCCCGGACGCGGGGACCGACTCGACGAGCGCGACCAGTCCGCGCTCGTCGAGGAGGTCCACCGGGCGGACCGTCTCGTTGAAGCGCACGTAGTGGAAGGCCGCCCCCACCCGGTCCAGGGGGACGCCGGCCAGGCGGGACCAGGCCAGGCGGTAGGCGGCGAGCTGGACGGAGGCCGCGGCCCGTGTCGTCTCCATCAGGCGGCGGCCCGTCTTCCAGTCGACGACCTCGTAACCGCCGTCCGGGGTCCGGAAGACGGCGTCCATCCGGCCGCGGACCAGCCGGTCGGCGATCATCATCTCGAACGGGACCTCGACGTCGAGCGGTTCCCGGCCCGCCCACTCGCTCTCCTCGAACCTCTCGCGCAGCTCCGCCAGCAGGCCCTCGGCCTCCTCCGTCTCGTCGCCGGCGCCGGGGAGCTCGAACTCGTCGAGGAGCCGCTGCTGGCCCCAGCGCGTCTCCAGCCAACGGTGGAAGGAGGTGCCGCGGCGGGCCAGGGGTGCGGGCCGCTTCGGGACCGGGCGGCGGATCCGCCGGGCCAGGGCCGCGGGGTCGGCGGCCAGGGCGACGAGGTCCGAGACGGTGAGGCGGGCGGGCAGCTCGACCTGGCGCCCGCCGCGCCGCCGGTTCCGCTCCCGTTCCCGGAGCAGGAGCTCGGTGTCCCGTTCCCAGGCCCTGGCCCGCTCCCGGTCCCAGCCGCGCAGCTCCGCCAGGCGCGGGTCCTCCCCGCCCCCCGGCTCCCCGGGCTCGGCCTCTCCGCCGTCCGGACCGCGCGCGGGTACGGCGGGCGCTCCGGCCCATGAGGGTCCGGCGGTCCGCACGTCCTCGCCCGTCCGCACGCTCTGGCCGCTCCCCGCACTCTGGCCGCTCCCCGCACTCCCGTCCGGTTCCGCGAGGGAGCGGAGGGCGGCCTCGACGAGGAAGGCGCCGTCGACGACGGCCTCGTACCGGGCCCCCTCGGGGGTGACCGGCCAGACGGTCTCAGCGGGTTCGGCGAGGAGGGGGTTGGTGGCGCCCTTCTCGAGCGGCGGCGGCCAGGTGGCCACCCGGCCGCAGGTCTCGCGGATCTCCAGCAGGAAGTCCGACGGCTCCAGGGGCTTGGCCGCGCCGCCCCAGCGGTAGCCCGAGGCGATCAGCAGGTAGTGGGCGCGGGTGACCGCGACGTAGGCGAGCCGCCGCTCCTCCAGCAGGTCGCGGTCGCGGCAGCGCTCGTCGAACTCGGCGAGCTCCTCCTTGGTCAGGCCGGCCAGCCGGGGCAGGTCGGAGGCGTCGCCCCGCAGCGGGTAGGGCAGCCTGCGCGGGTTCTCCGTCCACCTGGGGCTCACCACCGGCCGGGCCGGGAAGATCGTGCCGACGGTCGGCGAGCCGGTCTTCGACAGCATCTGCGACATCCCGGGCACGATCACGACCGGCCACTCCAGGCCCTTGGACGCGTGCACGGTCATCAGCTTCACGCTGTTGCTCTCGCCCACCCGCCCGGCGTCCAGGCCGTTCTCCTCCTCGTCGGCGGCCTTGAGGAACGCCAGGAACGCGCCGAGCGTCGGGTCCTCGGAGTCGCCGGCGAACCGGGAGGCGGCGTCGACGAAGGCGTCCAGGTCGGCGCGGGCGGCGAACGGGCCCGCGGCCGACCCCCGGGCCGCCACCTCGACGTCCAGGCCGAGACGGCGCTCGACCTCGGTGATCAGGTCGGGGAGCGGCTGCCCGACGTGGCCGCGCAGGGTCCGCAGCTCCTGCGCCAGGGCGACCAGCCGCACCCAGGCCAGCGGCGAGAACGCCTCCTGCCACTCGGGCCGGTCGGGCAGCTCGTCCAGCGCGTCGACCAGGCTGCCGCGCTCCTCGGACAGCTCCGCGACGACCTGGTCCAGCAGGTCGGCGACCGGGGAACCGGCCTCGCGGTTCTCCCGGTTCAGCTCGCGGGCCCGCTCGCCCAGCTCCTTCAGGTCGGCCGGGCCGATCCGCCAGCGGGGACCGGACAGCAACCGGACCAGGGCGTCCCCGGCCGTCGGGTCGTAGAGCACGCGCAGGGTGGCCACCAGGTCGGCGACCTCGGGCACGGTGAGCAGGCCGCCCAGGCCGACCACCTCGACCGGGACGCCGCGCTCCTCCAGGGCCCTGCGCAGCGCGGGGAACTGCGAGCGTTTGCGGGCGAGGATCGCCACGTCGTGCGGTTGCAGGCACTGCGGGCCGCCCCACGTGCTCTGCCTGGCCTTCCTGCGCTCCCCCTCGCCCCACGGCAGGCCGTCCGGGGCGGTGTCGCTCCCGAGCAGCCCGCACACCTGCTCGGCCACCCACCTCGCCTCGTCCTCGGCCGTCTCGTGGAAGGCGCACACCACCCGGCCGCGCTCGACCCGGTTGCCGCCGGGCACCAGCACCGGCACCTCCCTGGCCTCCATCCGCAGCGGGATCTGCACCCGGGCGGCGACGTCGAGGACGGCGTCGCCGTTGCGGAAGCTGACCGAGAGCCGGCGGACCGGAGCGGGCTCTCCGGAGGCCGTGCGGAAGTCGCGGGGGAAGCGGGTGAGGTTCCCGGCCGAGGCGCCGCGCCAGCCGTAGATGGACTGGCAGGGGTCGCCGACGGCGGTGACCGGGTGGCCGCCGCCGAACAGCGAGCGGAGCAGGACGAGCTGGGCGTGGCTGGTGTCCTGGTACTCGTCCAGGAGGACGACGGCGAACCGGTCGCGCTCGATCCGGCCGACCTCGGGGTGCCTGGCCGCGATCCGGGCGGCCAGCGCCATCTGGTCGCCGTAGTCGACCACCTCGCGCCTGCGCTTGAGCCGGGTGTAGGCCTCCACCAGCGGCAGCAGCTGCTCCCTGGCCCGCTGCACGGCCAGCGGCCTGCGCTGGGCGAGGATCGGGGAACCGGGCAGCGCGTCGTACCGCTCCTTCAGCCAGGCGCCCACCTCCCGCACGTCCTGCGGCTCGCGCATGTGCTCGGCCAGCTCGCCGGCCAGCTCCAGCACGGCGCGGGTGACCGTGGCCGGTCCCCAGTCGAGCTGCTCCATCGGCCCGTCGTAGGCGCTGACCACGTGCCCGGCGAGCTGCCAGGCGATGGCCGGGGTGATCAGCCGCATGGTGGGCTCCAGCGCCTCGCGCAGGGCGTGGTCGGTCACCAGCCGGGCGGCGTAGGCGTGGTACGTCGAGATGGTCGGCTCGCCCGCCAGCGGGTCCGCGGACACGTCGCGGCCGAGGGCGCCCAGCCGCTCGCGCACCCGGTGGGAGA
Source organism: Planomonospora sp. ID91781 (assembly GCF_015711595.1). Lineage (NCBI taxonomy): Bacteria > Bacillati > Actinomycetota > Actinomycetes > Streptosporangiales > Streptosporangiaceae > Planomonospora > Planomonospora sp. ID91781. The sequence continues at coordinate 708,762 of NZ_JABTEY010000003.1, forward strand.
GCTCGCTCGCCGCCTTCCTGGTGAAGGTCAGGCCGAGCACCTGCTCGGGCCGGACCAGGCCGTTGGCGACCAGCCAGACGACCCGCCCCGCCATGGTCTCGCTCTTGCCCGACCCGGCCCCGGCCACCACGACCATGGGTTCGAGACCGGCCTCGATCACCGCGGCCTGTTCCGGGGTCGGGGGGAGGATGCCCAGCTTGTCGGCGAGCTGGATCGGACTCAGCAACCCCTGCCTCCATCGGTACGGCGCGGCGCGACACGGCCCCGCACGGCACGGCGCGGCGCGACACGGCCCCGCACGGTACGGCCCCGCGCGGCGCGGCGGGGTGCGATGAGGCTCAGCACACCTGGCCCCCGCTCTCGTTGACCGGGCAGCTCACCCGCGCGGCGCAGGTGCGGCAGCCGTCGTTGACCTTCGCGTGGAAGAAGGGCAGGGACATGCCCCGCGCCACGGTGTCCACCATGTCGTGGGCCCAGCCGGGTTCGGGGTCCTCCGCCAGGGGCCGCTGGATCTGCTCCCTGGCGTCCTTGCCCGCCGCGTTGCCGACCTGCACGAGGGCGGCGCCGCCGGGCTCGTGCATGCCGTACCGCTGGAAGGCCCCGAGCAGCGCGGCGAGCTGGTAGACGCCGAGCTGGGGATGGCGGTCGAGGTCGGCGTCGGAGGGCTTGCTCGCGCCGGTCTTGATGTCGATGATCACGGCGCGGCCCTGCCCGTCGCGCTCGATCCGGTCCACCCGGCCCTTGATCTGCACCCCCTCGGTGACCATCGCGACGAAGGACTCCTCGGTGGCGACCAGGGTCCGGGGGTTCTCCCGGTGCCACTCGACGAACCTGGAGATCATCTTCTCGGCGACCCGGCGCTGCTTGCGGTTGTACCAGACGCCGCCGAAGTCCAGCTCGTCCCAGACCTTGTCCAGGTGCTTGGCGAGGGTCTCCTCGCTGGGCATGCCGTCCGCGGCGAGCACGGCCAGCGCGTGGACGACCGTGCCCAGCCCCCGGGCCACGTCCGTGCCGCCCGCGCCCACGGAGGTCTCCAGCAGCCAGCGCAGGCCGCACTTGGTGAAGCTCTCCACCGCCGAGGGCGAGATGCGCACGACGTCGTCGGGCCAGCCGAGCGGGCGGTCGTCGGAGATCGGGGTGAGGGCGTACCACTCGTCGGGATGGGCGCCCCGCACCCCGGCCGCGGCGAGCCGGGCCAGGTGCTCGGCGGCGACCCTGCGCAGGGACTCCGGCCGGGCCGGGTCGCAGACCGCCGCGCGCAGGTCGGCGACCAGCGCGGACATGGTCAGCCAGCGGGACCGCTCGTCGAGGGCCGCCGCCTCCTCGCCCGTGCCGGGCACCAGCTCGCCCAGGAACCGCGACGGCCGCTCCTCGACGTCGTCCCCGCCGACGGCGGTGACGAAGAGCCTGGTGCGCGCCCTGGTGGCGGCCACGTAGAACAGGCGGCGCTCCTCGGCCAGCAGCTGGGAGGCGAGCGCGGCGCGGACCGCGACCGGGTCCTCGTGCTCCGAGCCCTCGGCCCGGGCGCACATGTCGTCGGTGCCCAGGACCGACCCGCGGGGCCGCAGGTCGGGCCAGGTCCCCTCCTGCACCCCCGCGACGACCACGAGGTCCCACTCCAGGCCCTTGGACCGGTGGGCGGTCATGATGTGCACCGCGTCGCTCTCGGGGGCGCGCGCGGCGAGGGAGTCCTCGGGGATCTCCTGGGAGACGAGGTCCTGCACGAACACGTCGACGCCCGCGTGCGGGAGCCGGTCGACGAACTTGGCGGCGCGGTCGAACAGCACCATGACGGCGTCCAGGTCGCGGTCGGCCTGCCGGCCCCGGTGCCCACCCGCGGCGCTGGTCTCGCTCCACCTGCCGGCCAGGCCGGTGAGCCGCCAGACGGCCCAGAGCGCGTCCTCGGCCGTGCCGCCCTGCCGTACGGCCTCGGTGGCGGCGGCGATGAGCTTGGCGAGCCGTTCGGCGGGGAGCGCGATGTGCGGCTCCACCAGGACCAGCTCCCGCGCGTCCTTGAGCGCCGCGACGAGCAGCTCCCCCGAGGACCTCGGGCCGCCGCCGGGCGCCCGGCGGGCGGGCGCCTCCGGATCACCTGGCCCGCGACCTTCGGGCCCGGCGTCCGCGGGACCGGATGCCGCGCCCGCGGACGCCCCGGACGGGAGAGGGCCGGACGGCTCGGCCGCGGGGGCCTCCGGACCGCGCTCCCCGGCGGCCGGTTCCTCGAGCTCCACCGGGAGCGCCATGGCCTCGTGCTCGGCGACGCGCAGCGCGCGGCGCAGCCGGCGCACCCCGATCATGTCGGTGCCGCCGAGGGCACCCGTCAGCAGTTCCTCCGCCATGCCCTCGTCGAGGGTCTCCGGGTGGAGGGCCACCTGGATCAATCGGATCAGCGGGCGCACGCCCGGCTCCTGGATCAGCGGCACGTCGCCGCCGCCCACCACGACCGGCACCCCGGCCGCGACCAGCGCCCGGCGCAGCAGCGGCACCTGCCGGGTCGCCGAGCGGACCAGCACGGCCATCCGCGACCAGGGCACCCCGTCCAGCAGGTGCGCCCGGCGCAGGATGTCGGCGACGACCGCCGCCTCCTGCGCGGGGCTGTCGGACACCACCGCCCGGACGTCCCCGTGTCCGGCGTCCGGGAGCGCCGTCAGCTCGCGGTGCGCGGCGCCGCCGGGCACCGCGGGCAGGCGGGCGGCGACGCGGCGGGTGGCCGCCAGCAGGCCGGGCCCGCTCCTGCGGCAGACGCGCAGCGCGACGATGGGCGCCTTCTCCCCGTGGACGTCGCGGAACCGGTCGGGGAAGTTCATGATGCCGTGGACGTCCGCGCCCCGGAACCCGTAGATCGACTGGTCGGGGTCGCCGACCGCGATGAGGTCGCGGCCCTCCCCGGCGAGCCGCTGGAGCAGGAGCTCCTGGGCCGGGTCGGTGTCCTGGTACTCGTCCACCAGGACGACGTCGTAGGCCGAGCGCTCGCGGAGCCGCACCTCGGGGTCGGCGAGCAGGGCGGCGGCGGCGCGGACCAGCTCGGGGTAGTCGAGGACCGGCTCCGGGTCCAGGTCGAAGCGGGCCTGGTAGCGGTCCGCGAAGCGGCCGGCGGCGACCCAGTCGGGACGGCCGTGGCGGCGGCCCAGCTCCACCAGCTCCGGCCCGTCGAGGCCGCGCTCGGCGGCGCGCGCGACGAAGTCGCGCAACTCGGCGGCGAACCCGCGGGTCTTGAGCGCCTCGCGCATGTCCTCCGGCCAGTACGGCGCGCCCTCCTCCAGCTCGCCGAGGAGCATGCGGCGGATCTCCAGGAGCTGCTCGGGACCGGTGAGCAGCCGGGGCGGGGGCTCACCGGCCAGTACGGCCTCGCGGCGGAGCAGGGCGTAGGCGTAGCTGTGGAAGGTGAGCGCGAGCGGCGTGCGGGTGGTGCGGCGCATCCTGCCGGTGATGCGCTCGCGCAGTTCGTCGGCGGCCTTGCGGCTGAAGGTCAGGACGAGCACCCGCTCGGGATCGACCCCCCGGCGCTCGACCCGGTCCACCACGGTCTCCACGATCGTGGTGGTCTTCCCGGTGCCGGGACCCGCCAGCACGAGCAGCGGGCCGCTCCCATGGGCCACCACCGCCTGCTGGTGCTCGTCCAGCACGGGGGCAACGGCCTTCCCCGCACCCTCACGGCGCACCAGCCGCCAGCTCTGACCCCTCACAGCTCGCCATTCCACCAGATGTCGGGCAGTGATCGGGCCGAGTCGGCCACTCGGGTCCGAATCCCCTGCGCGGCAGGCCCGCTCCCGCCGGGCTTCTCCCTCCCGGCCACCGCCGGGCCGCCACCGGACCGCCACCGGCCCGCTACCGGACGCCTCAGGGAGCGAAGACCCGGTCGACCAGCCGGGCGGTGGCCTTGCCGTCGTCGCGGGGCGCGTAGGTGCGCCTGAAGCGCTCGTAGCGTTCGGCGTGCGCGGCGGCCAGTCCCTCGACGTCCCGCAGCGCCTCGACCACCTCGGCGCCGGTCGACAGCAGCGGCCCCGGGGCCTCCGCGGCCAGGTCGAGGTAGAGGCCGCGCTTGGCCGAGTAGCGCTGCAGATCGTAGGTGAAGAAGAGCATCGGCCGTCCGGTCGCGGCGAAGTCGAACATCACGGACGAGTAGTCCGTGATCAGCACGTCGGTGACCAGCAGCAGATCGGCGATGTCCGGATAGGTGGTGACGTCCAGCGCGAGGCTCTCCGGCACGTTGGGCGCCGCCTGCATCGAGTGCGCCCTGATCAGGAACCGGTGGCCGGGCCCCAGCGCCCGCCGTGCCTGCTCCAGGTCGAACCGGATCGAGTTGCTCCTGCGGTCGTAGTCGCGGAAGGTCGGCGCGTACAGCACCAGCTTGACGTCCTCGGCGGCGCCGAGCCGCGCGCGCACCCGCGCCGCGGCCTCCGGGTCCGGGGACACCAGCGCGTCGTTGCGCGGGTAGCCGCTCTCCACGACCTCGCCCTGGTAGCCGAAGGCCTTGCGCAGGATCGGGGTGGCCCACGGGCTCTGCGAGACCAGCAGGTCCCAGCCCCGGACCTCGACCGCCTGCCGGTGCCAGGCCGGCGGCTTCGGGTCGCGGGACATGTGCGGCAGGTCGTTGCCCATGCGCTTGAGCGGGCTGCCGTGCCAGGTCTGCACGACCACCTGGTCCTCGCGCGCCCGGAACCACGGCGGCAGGAAGCCGTTGGTCACCACGTGGCGCGAGCGGGCCAGCACCTCGTAGTGCTCCCGGCTGCCCGCGCGGACCACGGTCGGCTCGATCCCCGGGCCGAGCCCGAGCTCCCGGGCCCCCGGCGGCGTGAAGGCGCCGTCCTTGACCACCCAGACGTGCTCGCGGTCGTCGCCGCGCCGCAGCCGCTCCTCGTAGACCGCGCGGACGTTGCCCTCGTACTGCCGGCCGTCGTAGGCCACGTAGACGGTGGCCTCGCGCAGCTCCCGGCTGCGCTGCGCCGGGTAGAAGGAGCGCTGGAGCAGGTGCAGCCCGCCCGGCCCCTTCTCGTCGTCGGGGCGGCTCTCGGCCACCGCCAGCACCGGCACGTCGAACCGGGTGGAGACCAGGCGGTACTCGCGCCCGCCGACCGTCTTCGGGCCCTCGTCCAGCGTCTCCAGGGCGGCGTGGTCCATCCGGACCGGGACGATCTCACCGGACGCCTCGCGCGCCGCGATGCTCCAGGTGCCGCTGCCCAGCGGGACGGTCTCGCCGAAGCGGGGCATGGCCGCCGGCGCGAGGCGCACGGCGAAGCGGGAGCCCTCGCGCTCCATCGGCGTCGCGTACAGCAGCCCGCTGCGGTGGCGGAGCGTCAGCTCGGCCGGACCGGAGCCGGGGTAGGAGCCCTCCAGGACGAGGGCGCCGTCCGGCTCCCAGACCGCCGAGGAGACGACCGGCCGGATGCGGTGCGCGGAGACGATCACCCGGTCGCGCCGGTCGCCCAGGACCGTGATCTCCCGCTCGCCGATGACCGTGCGGCTCTCCTCGGCCCTGCCGAGCATGACGGGGGCCGCGGGGTCGCCCTTGGGCTCGATCCAGAGCCTGCCGCCGTCGCGCTCGGAGAGCAGCGACGCCACCGCGAACGGCACGACGACCTCGGTGCCGCCCTCGACCGGGGTGAAGTCCGCCGCCACCCGGTGGCCGTCCAGCCGGGCCTGGCCCCTGGTGAACCTCCTGTCGGGCAGGAACACCCTCAGCTCCAGCCGCTCTCCGTCCAGCCGCACCCCGGTCAGCTCGGCCCGGGTGGGCTGCAGCACGACCTGGAGGGCGCGGTCGGAGGTCCAGACCGGCCGGATCCACCAGCCCGGGCGGGTCTCCAGGCCCGAGGGCCGCTCGGTCCGGCCGCTGGAGGGTCCGCGGAGCAGGCCGACCGCGCGGGCGCCCCGGCTCCAGATCACGATCTCGGCGCGCCAGGTGGTCGTGTCGCGTACGGTCGCCCGGCGGCGGAGCAGCCGCTTGCCCCCGCGGACGACGGCCCGCAGGGCGGCGCGCCAGCGCAGCGCCCACGGGCTCAGCTCGGCGGTGAACCCGGACCAGTCGTAGTTGCAGCCCGCCTCCCGGGCGCCGTGCGTGGCCTCCGGGTGGTGGGTCCTGCGGGTGCGCAGGCGGATCGGGGGCAGCCAGCGCGGGCCGCGCAGCACGACGGTGGCCCGGTTGAAGCGGCGGCTCCGGACCGATAGGCCCGCCAGGTAGGCGTGACCGCTGATCCGCAGCCGCCCGCCGGACCAGGAGACGTCCTCGACCTGCGTGACCGGGATGAGGTCGGCGGCGCGCAGCCGGAACAGCGGCTCCGGCAGCTCTTCGCGGAGCGGCAGGTCGGCGTACCAGCGCAGGCTCCTGCGGACCCGCCGGGACGGTTCGGCCGCGGCCGTGACGAGCTTCTGCAGGGCGTCGCCGTCGGCCAGCTCGTCCATCCCGCGCCGCTCGATCAGGTGGAAGGCCAGCCGCCGTGCGACGGGCAGGTCGCGCTTGACGCGCGCGTCCACCCCGGCGAGGTACGGCTTGACCGCGGTGACGAACTCCCGGCGGCGGGCGGCTCCGCGCTTGGCCGCGATGTCGAGCCTGGAGCCGAGCGGCCCGGCCAGCACCTCGGCGTCGAACCGCCTGCGTTCGGCAGGGGTCAGCCCTTCGGCGAGCACCGCGCTCATCAGCGACTCGAGGGGCTCCCCCCGGTCGCAGAGGTCCTGGACGACCCGCAGACGGTCAGCGACAGGGTCGCCGGTCGCTCGCGCGGGTGAAGCGCCGGTGGCCATGGGGGAGGCACCGCCTTTCGGGCAGAGAGCTGTCCGTCCCCCGCCATGTTAGTGGGCCCCGCAGAAACCGGTTACCGGTCGCGCTCCGGACACGGCGGCCGTTTCCCGGACTCACCGGTCACCTGCGGACGACCGTCCCATCTGGCGAGACGCATGTCCGCCCGCCCGCCCCGCAGCGGGGTGCCCTCCTCCCGCCAGTGGCCGAGGCAGCGCCGCTCGTGGCAGGAGGGCGGGGTGCCGTCGGCGCGCACCACCCGCCACCAGGGGACGCCGCCTCCCCAGACGGACATCACCCTGCCGACCTGCCGGGGGCCGCCCTCACCGAGGTACTCGGCGATGTCGCCGTAGGACATCACCCTGCCGGGCGGGATCCGCTCGACCAGGTCCAGCACCCGCTCGGCGTACGGGGTGGGATCGCCCCGGCGGCCTAGCTCCGCCATACGGCGGGACCGGCCGCGAGGATCTCGTCGATCCTGCCGAACTCGTAGGACGCGGAGCCGTTCACCTGCTCGACGACGCCGTCGCGGACCGTGTAGGACTCGCCGTCCTCGCCGACCAGGTGCGCGCCGAGCAGCGCGGACACCCGGACCAGCTGCGCCACCTGCCAGTCGGACCCGGGCGCGCCGGACAGCGTCCCGTTCCAGGCGGCGACGACGTGGACCCCGTCGCCGTGGCGCGCGAGGACCTCACCCGCCTCCTGCGAACCGCGGTACTCGAACCCCGCCCGCCCCAGCACGTCCGCGAGCTCCGCGAACGTGAGCGGCGCCGGGCGCTCCACCCGCAACTCGTACCCCATGATGCGCGACCCTAGCGAATCTCCCCCGGCCCGCGGAGCCGGAAAGGCCGACACCGGTGCCACCGCGGCCGAACAGTGCCCGAACGGTGTCCGAAACGCGTTCGAATCGAGTCGGCCGCTCCGGACGCACCGGGCGTCCCGGGGAGCTCGGGCGCCCGGGACGCCGCTCCTCACCCCGACGCGGGTCTCCGGGTGAGGACGACCACGGCCCCGGTGAAGGCGAGCACCCCGAGGACCAGACCGGCGCCGTACAGCCGGAGGCGGAACGGGTCGGCGCCCGGCCGGGGCGCCTCCTCCGGGAGCGCTCCCCCACCGAAGCGGTGCTTCTCGTCCACCGGGACCGGGGCCGCGGCCGCCATCAGCTCCCCCGCCCGGGCGAGGGCCTTCCCGGCGTCCACCGTGCCGAACCCGACGTACTCGTCGTATCCGGGTATCGAGCCCGAGTCCGCCGTGGCGGCGATGGCGCGCGCGACCATGTCCGGCGGCATCCGCGGGTGCTCCGCCTTGATGAGGGCGGCGATCCCCGCCACCAGCGCGGTCGCCGAACTCGTCCCCTCCGAGGGTTCGTACTTCCCGCCGGGGGTCACCACCGGCACGTCCACGCCCGGCGCCGAGACCAGGACCGACAGGTTGTCGCTGCTGAACGGGGCGGGCCTGCCCTCCCGGTCGACCGCCCCCACCCCGATGACGCCGGAGTATCCGGCCGGGAAGTTCCAGAAGGAGGTGCCGGCGCGCTCGGTCTGCTCGCTGTCGCCGTCGTTGCCCGCCGCCGCGACGAGCACCACCCCCCGGGAGAGCGCGTAGGAGACCGCCTCCCGCTCGGCCCGGTGCGGGCCGTAGGCGCCCAGCGACATGCTCACGACGTCGGCCCCGTGGTCGGCGGCGTAGCGGATCGCCCGGGCCAGCGGGCTGTCCCCGCGGGTGCGCAGGTCGTCGTCCGAGGCCGCGGGGAGATCCCCGTCGAGCACCAGCGGCAGCGACAGGACCCGTGCCTCCGGGGCGACGCCGAGCAGGCCGCCGTCGCCCCGGCCCGCCCCGGCGATGAGGGAGGCCATCGCGGTGCCGTGCCGCCGCCCGGCGGGCTCGCCGCCGCCGGCGCCGTCCGGCCCGGCCGATCCCATGGCGGGCCCGACGGTGACCCGGCCCCGCAGCTCGGCGACCTCCGCGTCCACCTCGCCGTCCACCAGGGCCACGGTGACCCCCGCGCCCCTGGTGACCTTCCAGGCCTGCTCGACGTTGAGGGCCTCCAGCACCCAGCGCTGGTCCTCCCGGACGTCGGCGGCGGCCGGCGCCGCGACCGGCCCGGCGACCAGCGTGAGGGCGGCGGCCGGCGCGCCCAGCGCCCGGAGCCGCCACCGCCTCAGCACACGTTCCCCTGGGTGCAGCGGGGCACGGCGGGCTCGTCGCCCAGCGCGTGCGCGATGCGCCCGGCCACGGCCTGGGCCGTCGGCCACAGCTCGCTGTGCGGGATCTCCTCGGGGGCGACCGCCTGGCGGGTGCGGCCGTCGGTGTAACCGGCGGTGGAGAAGACGATGTACGGCCCGACCCCCACCCAGGCGTTGCGCTGGCGCTGGGCCGCGCCGAACAGCTCCGTGGCGGTGCCGCGGAAGGCCACCGGCCGGACGCCCACCCGGTCGTCGTTCGACAGGTCTCCCGCCGCCGCCTGCCGCCGCTCGGCGTCCTCCATGACGGCGACGCCCACGGTGACCGCGAACGTGGACGTCTGGTCGACGTACGTGGCGCGCAGCAGCGTGCGGCACCCGTGCTCCTCCAGGACCGACCCGACCGCGGCGTCCGTGCCGGAGCGGCAGGCCGTCTCGGGGGCGATGCCGACCCTGCGGGCGTAGAGCTGGACCCGGCCGAGACCGATGTACTCCAGTTCCGAGGGGAAGACCAGCGTCGCCGGCCAGGTGTGCCACCGCCCGGCGATGTCCTCCTGGACGTAGCGCGCCTTCTCGGCCTCGGTCAGCGGGCGGGAGGCGGTCTCGCGGAGCAGGCCGACCGCGCCGGTCAGCACGTCCGTCGCGGCGATGGCGAGGATCATCCCGACCAGCAGCAGGAAGATCGCGCGGAGCCGGACCCCCTGCTCGATCGAGGCCGCCTCGGCGGGGCGGACCGCCGCCCGGTCGCGGAACGCCTGGGGCCAGGGACGGACCCTGGCCCGGCGGACGGTGGCGCGCGGAGGGCCTTCCCGGGCCCGCGCGGCCCCGGCGCGCCGCACCCCGGCGCCCGCCGGCGGCCAGCCTCCGCGGGCACGCGGCGGTGAGGTTTCCAGGTGCCGTTCCGGCTCCTGGGGCCTCCCGGGCTGCGACATACTCCGATGCTACGTCGCGCCCTTCTCCGGCCCCATCGCCGGACCGTGTTTGTGGCGTCACGGAGAGCGCCCGCGACGCCGTCCCCGCGGGATCCGGAGCCGGGGCCCGCGCCCCTCTCTTGCCGCGGTCCGCCGTACGGGCTCCCGATCGGCGCGGACGCAGGAGCCCGATCAGGGCGCGGCCACGCCGGACCGGCCGGCGCGGGCACAGGATCCCGGTCAGGGCGCGGCCACGGGCTCCGGGGCGGCCGGGACGGGCGCCGGGTCCGCCGCCCGCACCCGCCCGGCGACGACCGCGATCACCGCGAGGGACGCGACGGCGCCGATCCCGCCGGCCAGAGCCACCCCCGCGTGCACGGCGATCCTGCGCCGGTCCCGGTGGACCACCCGGACCGGCCCGGCCGCCCGGGAACCCGCGCCCAGCGGGCGGTCCGGGTCGTGGGCGCCGGGTCCCGAGGCGGTGTGGGTGTGGCGGGAGATCCGGTCCGCCTCGGCGAGCGCCCGGGCGGCGTTGACCACGCCGAAGCCCGTGCCGGTGTCGTAGCCGCCGGCCGGCCGCCGGGTCGCGCCGGCGGTGAGCGCCTGCACCACCAGCGCGGGCGACATCTCCGGATGCTCCGACTTGATCAGCGCGGCCACGCCGGAGACCAGCGCGGTCGCCTGGGAGGTGCCGCGGCCGACCCAGTAGGCGTCGCCGGGGCCCGCGCCGAGGACGTCCACGCCCGGTGCGGCCACCAGGACCGAGGGGTTGGCGTTGGAGAAGGAGGCCCGGCGCAGGCCCGGCCCCGTGGCCGCCACCGAGACCACCCCCGGGAAGGACGCCGGGTAGGAGTAGGGCGCGTACCCCCCGTCGGCGGCCCCGCCCGCGCCCTCGTTCCCGGCCGCCGCCACGAGCACCACCCCCCGGGAGACCGCGTAGCGGATCGCCGCCCGCTCCTCGCCGGTGGCCAGCTCCTTCGAGATCGACATGTTGATCACGTCGGCGCCGCGGTCCACGGCGTACCTGATGCCCCTGGCCACCACGTCCTCGAACCGCTCGGCGGCGTTGAACTCCCGGAAACCGGGCTCCTCGTCCTCCAGGATCACCCGCACCGAGAGCACACGCGCCCGGGGCGCGACCCCGATCACCCCGTCGGCGCCGCCCGGGCCGTGGCCGTGCCCGGCGATCAGGGAGGCCATGTAGGTGCCGTGCAGCCGCGGGGGCACCGTACCCGGCGGGTTGGCCCCCGCCGTGAAGTCCCTGCCCTCGGTCACCGAGCCCGCCAGGTCGCGGTGGCGCGCGTCCACGCCGGAGTCCAGCACCGCGACCGTCACCCCCTGCCCCTGGGAGGTCCGCCAGGCCCGGGGCAGGTCCAGGGTCCGCAGCACCTCCCGCTGCCTGCTCCTGACCTCGTCGGCGTGGGCGCTCCCGGCGGGCAGGACCGGGACGAGCCCGCAGGCGAGCACGGCCGCCGCCCCCGCCGCGGCCGCCCACCGGACCGCCCGGCCGGCCGTCCCGCGGGCCCTCCGCCCGGCCGCCGGACCGTCCGGCCGGCCGTTCGCACGGCGAGCCGCCCGCCGCGGCGTCCACCGCGATGTCCACCGGGACGGCCACCGGGACGTCCGCCTCAGCACCGCCACTCCGGAGCGGAGCAGTCCGGCCGGGCGGGGGTGGACAGGTTCGCGAGGATCCGGTCGGCGATGTCGCCGGTGAAGGCGAACATGGTCGGCCGCTGCCTGCCGGCCGTCTTCGCCGGGCGCCCGTCGACCCGCCCGGCGGTGACCATCACCAGGTACGGCCCGCCCGCGCGCACCGTGCTCGCCTGCCGGCCCGCCTGGGTGAACCGGTCGGCGACCGTGCCGGAGAAGGCCAGGGCCCGCAGCCCCGGGGAGGGGCGCCCGCCCCGGGGGAGCTTCGCCATGGCGGAGGCCGCCGGGCCCTCTCCGGGGAACGCCGCGACGCCGACGGTGAGGACGACGCCCTGGAGCGCGTCGAGGTAGGTGGCACGCAGGATCGCCCGGCAGCCCGCCCGGGTCAGCGCCTTCCGCAGCGCGGCGTCCACCGCCCGGCCGCAGTCCGTCTCCGGTGAGATGCCCACCCGGCGGGCCCGCTCGGTCCCGCCCTGCTCGGCGGAGTAGCGCACCGTCTCGGGGAAGACCTTCCCCGCGGGCCAGACCCGCCAGCGGCGGGCCACCTCCGCGGCGGCCGCCCGGTCCAGCTCGACCGCGCTCGGGCCCCGGGTGAGCTCGGCTCCCGCGGCGCTCGCGGCGACGCCGGCCACGGCCGCGCAGGTCAGGGTGAGCGCGGACGCCGCCACCAGCGCGGACCGCACCCGCCGCCGATCCGGCACGTCGTTCACGCCCCCGACCTTAATGCGGCCGGGCCGGTGCCATTCCCCGTTCCTCTCAGATCAAGGACCACGGAAAGTACTTGACGGTATGGAAAGTAGAAAGTACTTTCCTTCTTGGAAAGAGAAGGGAAGACCCGGCGGGAAGCCGCCCGGAGAAGGAGTCCTCATGAACGCGACCCCCGAGAGCATGGACCTCTCCCCCGAGGAGGCCGCCCGCGCCCTGTCCGGCATCCGCGCCACGCAGGCGCGGGCCGTGCGCACCACCCCGTGGTTCCCCACCTGGTTCGTGGTGGGCATCGGTCTGTCGGTCACCCTGATCCAGGTCGCCACCGACCCCCTCACCCCGGTCCCGCTGCGGATCGCCGGCGCCGTGCTGGCCGCGGCCGGGATCGCCGGCTCCTCCATCGCGATCGGCCGCAGCGGCCGGATGCGCGCCCACAAGAGCGTCATCTCCGCCGCGGGCATGCTGGGCTACACCGGCTGGCTGCTGGTGCTCATCGCCTGCACGGTGGCGGCGGCGGTCTTCCTGACCCTGAGCGGCGTCCCCTACGGCGCGACCTACGCCTGCCTCGGGATGACCGCGGCGATGGCCCTCACCGGCCCGCTCGTCGCCCGCTGGATCTCCGGCCGCAACGCCGACAAGATCGAGAGGGGGCGGTGATGGCACTCGACCCGGTCATCCACGCGCCCGCGCGGCTGCAGATCGTCGCGCTGCTGGCGGCGGCGGACGAGGCCGAGTTCGGGTTCGTCCGCGACCAGGTGGGGGTGAGCGACTCGGTGCTCTCCAAGCACGCGAGCGCCCTGGAGGGCGCCGGATACGTGGAGATCCGCAAGGGATACATCGGCAAGCGGCCCCGGACCTGGCTCAAGCTCTCCCCCCAGGGGCGCCGGGCCTACACCCTGCACGTGGCGGCCCTGCAGGCGATCGTCGCGCGGTCGGGGCTCACCCTCGCCCCTGAGTGACGGAGTCCGTCCCGGACGAGCCGCCGCGCGTCCCGGCCGGGGCCTCTCCTCCGGTGGCGCCCTCCCCCGGAACGGCGAACGCCCCGCGGAGCGGTGCTCCACGGGGCGCCGTACGGACGGCGGTGCCGGACCGGCGGGCCTAGTAGGCCGGCAGGCTCGGGTCGACCGTCTTGATCCAGCTCAGCACGCCGCCGCCGACGTGGACCGCGTCGGAGAAGCCGGCGTTCTTGACGATCGCCAGGCACTCGGCGGAGCGGGCGCCGGACTTGCAGTGCAGCACGATCTTCTTGTCCTGCGGGAGCCTCTCCAGGGCGGAGCCGTTGAGGAACTCGCCCTTGGGGATGAGCACGGCGCCCGGGATGGAGACGATCTCGTACTCGTTCGGCTCGCGGACGTCGACCACGTAGACGTTCTCACCCGCGTCCTGCCAGGACTTGAGCTCGGCCGCGGTGATCGTCGAACCGGAGGCCGCCTCCTGCGCCTCGGCGGAGACCGCGCCGCAGAACGCCTCGTAGTCCTCCAGGAGCTCGGTGACCGTCGGGTTCTTGCCGCAGAGCACGCACTCGGGGTCCTTGCGGACCTTGACCGAGCGGTAGGTCATCTCCAGGGCGTCGTAGATCATCAGGCGGCCGACCAGCGGCTCGCCGATGCCGGTGAGCACCTTGATGGCCTCGTTGACCTGGATGGAGCCGATCGACGCGCACAGCACGCCGAGCACGCCGCCCTCGGCGCAGGAGGGGACCATGCCGGGCGGCGGGGGCTCGGGGTAGAGGCAGCGGTAGCAGGGACCGTGCTCGGCCCAGAAGACGCTGGCCTGGCCGTCGAAGCGGTAGATCGACCCCCAGACGTACGGCTTGCCGAGGAGGACCGCCGCGTCGTTCACCATGTAGCGGGTGGCGAAGTTGTCGGTGCCGTCCACGATGAGGTCGTACTGGGAGAAGACCTCCATGACGTTCTCGGTGGTCAGCACCTCGTTGTGGACGACCACGTCGATCAGGGGGTTGATCTCCCTGACCGAGGCCGCGGCACTCTCGGCCTTGGGCCGGCCGACGTCGGACTGGCCGTGGATGACCTGGCGCTGCAGGTTGGACTCGTCGACGACGTCGAAGTCGATGACGCCCAGCGTGCCGACGCCCGCGGCCGCGAGGTACAGCAGGGCCGGGGATCCCAGCCCTCCGGCGCCCACACAGAGCACCTTGGCGTTCTTCAGGCGCTTCTGCCCGGCCATGCCCACGTCGGGGATGATCAGGTGGCGCGAGTAACGGCGCACCTCGTCGACGGTCAGCTCGGCTGCCGGCTCTACCAGCGGTGGCAACGACACAGTTCTGCTCCCGTTTCAGGGGTCTTGACGGATGCGGCTAGCGCACCACTCACAACCTAGCCGGGGGCTGCGCTCATTCCCCAATCGAGACGGGCACCGTCTCAGATATCAGACGCCGGGCCTCCCGGGCCACCCGCTCGGGCACCTCCATCTGCGCCACGTGCCCCGCGTCCGGCAGCAGGACCAGCCGCACGTCCGGGAACGTACGGCCCGCCCGGGCGGCCATCCGCGGGTTGACGAGCCTGTCGTGGCGGCCGTGGATCACCAGGGTGGGCGCCTGCACCATGGCCGCCTGCCGCCAGAGGCTGTCCGCTCCGCGCTTGACGTACTCCCTGAGGTACTCCGCGACGAGGCCGCGGGCAGAGTTGATCACCGCCGCCCCGGCGTACGGCAGCTCGTCGCGGCGGCGCAGCTCCTCGATCGCCTCGCGCAGCCGCTCCGGGTGGACCCGGCCGAGGTCGGCGTAGCACATGCCGAGCGTGGCGTTGAGCCTGCGCTCCGGGGGCAGGAGCCGCAGCCGGTCGAAGGCCCACTCCCCCAGCACGGGCACCGTGGACAGGGCCACGCGCGCCGGGCCGTACCGCAGGACCAGGTCGGGCAGGGCCGGGGAGACCAGGGTGAGCGAGCGGACCAGATCGGGCCGGGTGGCGGCGAGCCGTACCGAGACGGCGCCGCCCAGGGAGTTGCCGAACAGGTGGACGGGCCGGTCCGCGATCTCCTCGATGAGCGCGGCGACCGTCCGGGCGTGGGCGCCGACGGAGTAGTCGCCGTCGACCGGCTCCGGGGAGTAGCCGGAGCCCGGCAGGTCGATCGCGTGGCCGGTCACCACGTCGGACAGCTCGCCCATCAGGTCGGTCCAGTTGGTCGCCGACCCCGCCAGGCCGTGCACGTAGACCGCCGTCTCCGCGGGGCCGCGGGGCGTCGAGCGCACGTGCACGCGGCGCTCGCCGAGCTCGACCGTCCTGCCGGGCCAGCACGGAATCGGGTTGTCCCCCATGTCTCCTCCTGCGGGTTCACTACCTGTTAGGACGATATCCACCGGACGAAGCAGGAAAAACATCAGCGTTCCGGACTCATCACCACGACATCCGCAAGTCGACGCCACTCCCGCCCGCCGGACCGCTCTTTCATTTCGTCCCTTTTGTCCGATATATACCAAAGACAGAATATTGTAACTCTATGTATTTAGTACATCACTCCCTGTGCCCGTTTTCGCAGAATGAATCCGGACATCAAGGCCTTAGTCACAACATCGATAGAGAAGGAGTGACGAATGCTCTCCAAGCGAATCGCCAGTGCCTTTGCGGCCGCCGCCGTGACCGGCAGCGGCCTGGTCGCCCTCACCGCGGTCACGGCGGCCCCCGCCCACGCCCAGGAAGCCTGCCTCTACCAGGTGCGCAACGTCGCCGCCGACAGCTACCTCAAGGTGCGCAAGAAGCCCGGCAAGACGCCCAAGTCCTGGAACAAGCGGCACAAGACCATCGACGTCCTGTACCCGGGGCAGGTCACCACCGGCAACTGCAAGCGCTCCAGGGAGAACTGGCGCAAGGTGTTCGGCGACTCGGGCGTCGAGGGACACGTCCACAAGGCTTATGTGAAGAAGGGCCCGCGGATCACGACCGAGGAGACCACCAACGGCTCGTAGCCGATCCCGGTGACTCCTGTGCCGTGGCGCCCGCCGGGACGCCACGGCACAGCCGTGCCCGGCCCTCCCGCCGCGCGCCCCGCGGCATCCCGCGTCAGGCGGGCCGGCGGGCGCCGCCCCGCCGGCGCTCCGGCGCGTCCCCGCCCCGCTCCGCCGGGTCGTCCGCCCGGCGCCGCCCGGCCGCATCCCCCCTGTCCCCCCTGTCCCCTCTGTCACCCCGGTTCCGCTTGGCCGCGTCCACGCTGGCCCGCAGCACGGTCATCAGATCGGCCGAGGGACCGCCCTCCCCGACCGGCGCCGGCGGCCGGACCACCTGGCGGCCCGCCGCCTTCGCCTCGACGACCTGCAGCAGCGCCTCCCGGTAGGCGTCCCGGTGCGCGGCCGGGTCGAAGTCCCCGCTCATGGTCTCGACGAGCGCCTCGGCCATCCGCGCCTCCTGCGCCCGGACCTCCACCTCCTCCTCCAGGAAGGCGAAGCCCGCCTCGCGCACCTCGTCGGGCCAGAGCATGGTCTCCAGCACCAGGACCCCCTCCCTGACCCGCAGCGCCGCGAGCGACTCGCGCTGCCGCAGCGCCACCTTCGCGACCGCCACCCGCCCCGACCGCTCCAGCGCGCCGCGGAGCAGCACGTACGGCCTCACCCCGGAAGGCTCCGGCTCCAGGTAGTAGGACTTGGCCAGCAGGACGGGGTCGATCTGGTCGGCGGGACTGAACTGCAGGACCTCGATCCGGTGCGAGGTCGACAGCGGGAGGTCCTCGAAGTCGGCGTCTTCGAGCACCACGGTCTCCCCGGTCGGCAGGCCGTACCCCTTGGCCACCTCGGCGAAGGGCACCTCCTCGCCGCAGACCTCGCAGACCCGGCGGAAGCGGATGCGCCCGCCGTCCTCCCGGTGCACCTGGTTGAAGGCGACGCCGCGCTGCTCCGTCGCGGGGTACAGCCTGATCGGGATGGTGACGAGCCCGAACGACACCGCGCCGTTCCAGATGCTCCGCATGCCGTCTCCCTACGTCGGAACTCCCCCATCGATTTTCGCGCACATGTTCGGAAAAATCGCCAAGCGCATGGAAACACTTACCAACGAGGGACATACCCGCCACGGCGCATCCGATGCCCTGCCTTGCCCGGCCCGGGCACCCGGGGGACGTACGCTGGGTGGCGTCCCTTGTTCACAGCAGGACGGAAGGACGGGCCGATGTCGGAGATGGACGTGAACGACACCACCCTCGAGGAGATCGACGACGCCCTGTCCGAGACGGCGGGCCCGGCGGCGGACCTCGAGACCCCCGAGGCGGACGCGGCCGAGCAGCACCGCGAGGTGCGCGCCGGGACCCGGAGCTGGCCCGACCGGATCCCCTTCGACGCGGACCCCGCCGACGCCACGGACCAGAGCCGCGAGGTGGAGCTCGACGAGGATGACTATCGCTGACCTGGTTACCCGCGCGTAGGATGACCCGAGACGTAGGAGCATCCCGCAAGGAGAACGCCGTGACCACTACCCCGGACGCCAAGCCCCGGGGCACCCGGCTGCCCCGGATGGCCCGCCGCCGTCAGCTGCTCAGCGCGGCGCAGGAAGTGTTCGTGGAGAACGGCTACCACGCGGCCGCGATGGACGAGATCGCCGAGCGGGCCGGGGTCAGCAAGCCGGTTCTCTACCAGCACTTCCCCGGCAAGCAGGAGCTCTACCTCGCCCTGCTCGACCTGCACGTGGACGACATGATCACCCGCTGCCGGGACGCCCTGGCCTCCACCACCGACAACAAGCAGCGCGTCCAGGCGGCGATCGGGGCCTTCTTCGACTTCGTCTCCGGGCAGGGCGAGGCCTTCCGCCTCGTCTTCGAGTCCGACCTGCGCAACGTGGCCCCGGTCCGCCAGCGCATCGAGCGCAACCTCCGCGAGAGCGCCGAGATGATCAGCCAGGTCATCCAGGAGGACACCGGCTGCTCCAGCGACGAGGCCCACCTCCTGGGCGTCGGCCTGGTCGGCATGGCCGAGGTCAGCGCCCGCTACTGGCTCAGCAGCAACGGCTCCATCCCGAAGGACGCCGCCACCCAGCTCATGGCCCGCCTCGCCTGGCGCGGCATCTCCGGCTTCCCCCGCACGGGCTGACCGAGGGCCTCCCCGCACACCGGCCGACCGGGCCCGCCGCGCACCGGCGGGCCTGTTCGCTTGACGCGATCAACCGGCACGCGGAGCTCCCCGAGGGGCGACGATGAGACAGGCAGCCCTCATCGAAAGGGAGCAGCACATGGAAATCAAAATCGGCGTGCGGTCCGTGCACCGCGAGCTCGTGGTGGAGACCGACCTCTCGGCCGAGGAGGTCGAGAACGAACTCGGCAAGGCCCTCGCCGCCGACCGGGGCATCTTCTCCATCACCGACGTCAAGGGCCGCAGGGTCCTCGTCCCGATCACCTCGCTCGGCTTCGTCGAGATCGGCGAGGAGGAGTCCCGGCCCGTCGGCTTCGGCGGCACCCTCTGACCTGTCGCCCGGGGGCACGGCCTCGGGGCCGGGTCCCCGGGACTCACGGCCCCGGGGTCAGCCCCAGGGCGGCCATCCGCCTGCCGTGCGCCTCGGTCAGCCGGTTGAACATCCGGGTGACGTCCTCCCCGTCCGCGCTCACCAGCAGCACCGCCAGCTCCGGCCGCGCCTCGGCCACCCGCCGGGCCTGGCTCAGCGCCTCGCCCACCATCCGCCGGGCCCACAGCGCCAGCCGGCCGGCCGGCTTCGGGTCCTCCTCCAGGGCCGCGCCGACCCGGTCCACCGCGAACTGGCAGCGGCCCTCGTCGGCCAGCACCTCCTCGACCAGCGACCGCGTCTCGGCGTCCACGTGGGCCGCGGCCTCACGGTAGAAGTCGAGCGCGATCCCCGTGCCGACGTACGCCTTGACCAGAGCCTCCAGCCAGTCGTTCGGCGCGGTCCGCTCGTGCCAGCCGTCCAGCGCGTCGACGAAGGGGGCCATCGCCTCCTCCGGGTCGACGCCGAGCGAGGCGAGCCGGTCACGGAGCAGCCGGAAGTGCCCGTACTCGGCCGCCGCGAGGTCGCCGAGGGCGGCCCGGTCGGTGAGCGTCGGCGCGTGCCGCGCGGCCTCCTCGGCGAGGCGGAGGAACGCGGTCAGCTCGGCGTAGGCGAGCACACCGAGCAGGTCGGCGACGCCAGGGCGGGAATCACTCATGGGGGCAGACTACGAGCGTCCGGGGCCGCCGGTGAACCGGTCCCGGTTCCCAGCGGGTCACCGGCGTTATTCATGCGGAATACCAGGAAATCGGTTCCCGGTTGTGGTATCGGGTACACTTCACTGTGAAAGTGCGACCGCACTGTGTTAACCCAGGAGATCCCTCCTGAACGCCCCCCGGAAATCGGCGTGACGCCGCAGCGGTCGCTGATGACATTGAGAGGGCTGGCCCTTCCGCGAGGACCCGGCACGGGGAGTTGTCGGCCCGTGGTCCCGGCAGGACTGCCTTCAACGGAGATTTAGGCAGGCCAAGCTGACGACGTTCCGAGACCTCGGAGTCACACCAGAGATCGCTGACGCCCTCGACACCGAGGGCATCACCACGCCGTTCCCCATCCAGGAGATGGCACTCCCCCTGGCCCTCGCGGGCCAGGACATCATCGGCCAGGCGCGCACCGGCACCGGCAAGACCTACGCCTTCGGCGTGGCGATGCTCCAGCGTGTCGGCAAGCCCAGGAAGAACCGGAAGAAGCCTCGCGGGCTGATCGTCGTACCGACCCGCGAGCTCGCCGTCCAGGTCACCGAGGACCTGGTCACGGCCGCAGGCAAGCTGGGCTCCCGGATCCTCACCGTGTACGGCGGGCGCGCCTACGAACCCCAGATCGAGGCGCTCAAGCAGGGCGTCGACGTCATCGTCGGCACCCCCGGCCGCCTGCTCGACCTGGTCAAGCAGAAGCACCTCGACCTCTCGCAGATCGGCGTGCTCGTCCTGGACGAGGCCGACCGCATGCTCGACCTGGGCTTCCTGCCCGACATCGAGCGGATCATCAAGCTCGTCCCGGCCGAGCGGCAGACGATGCTGTTCTCCGCCACCCTGCCGGGCGAGATCGTCGGCCTGTCCCGGCGCTACCTCAACCGCCCGACCCACGTGCGGGCCGAGAACAACGACGCCGAGGCCGAGGCCACCCCGCAGACCACGCAGTTCGTCTGGCGCACGCACCGGATGGACAAGATCGAGATCCTCGGCCGCCTCCTCCAGTGCGAGGGCCGCGGGCTCACGATGGTCTTCTGCGAGACCAAGCGCGCCTGCGACCGGGTCGTGGAGGACCTCAAGGAACGCGGCTTCGCCGCCGCCGCCGTCCACGGGGACCTCGGCCAGGGCCAGCGCGAGCAGGCCCTGCGGGCCTTCCGCAACGGCAAGATCGACGTCCTGGTCGCGACCGACGTCGCGGCGCGCGGCATCGACGTCGACGACGTCACCCACGTCGTCAACTACGACTGCCCGCAGGACGAGAAGGCGTACGTGCACCGGATCGGCCGCACCGGCCGCGCCGGCCGCACCGGCGTGGCGGTGACCTTCGTGGAGTGGGAGGACCTCACCCGCTGGAAGGTCATCAACAACGCGCTCTCGCTGGACTTCGCCGAGCCCGTCGAGAGCTACTCGACCTCGCCGCACATCTACAGCGCCCTGGGCATCCCCGAGGGCACCAAGGGTGTGCTGCCGCGCGCCAACCGCTCCCGCGCCGGCCTGGCGGCCGAGGAGGTCGAAGACCTCGGCGAGACCGGCCGCACCCGTTCGCGCACGCCCCGCAAGGGCCGCGACGAGGAGCGGGAGGAGCGCCGCGAGCGTCCCGCCCGCACCCCGCGCGAGCGCCGCCGCACGCGCGGCGGCCGGAACGGCGCGGAGGCCTCGGAGACGGCGGTCCCGGAGACGGTCGCCGTCGAAGAGGCCGCAGCGCCGGTCGAGGTCGCGGACGTCCCGAGTCCCGCCGTCGAGCTCCCTCAGGTGGAGGCAGATGTGGCACCGCACGACGGTGAGTCCGCGCCCCGGCGCGGCCGCACCCGCAGGACCGGGCGGAGCCCGGAGACCGCTCCCGTCGAGCCGGTGGCCGCCGAGGACCTCGACGCCCCCGACCCGGACGTCGAGGAGCCGGCGCCCGCGCCCCAGCAGCAGCGCCCCGAGCCAGAGAAGATCATTCCGCCGAGCCCGTTCGCGGTGATCTTCAAGTCTCCCGACCTGGCGACGGACGACGACGAGATCGCCCCCTCGGCGGCCTCCGAGCGCGTCCAGAACCGCCGCCGCCCGGCGGCCCGGGGCCAGCAGCGGGGACCCCGCCGCGGCAACCAGCCGTAACCGCGGGGGAGGGGCTCCGGGCATCCCGCCCGGTGTCCCTCCCCCGTCGGCCGCGGCCGTCCGCGGAGGCGGCAGGCCATCCCGACCAGAGAGGTATCGTGGTCTCACGTGAGTACGCCGCGTTTTCTGACCCTGCCTCCTGGTGTCCGCCCCATCTCGGTCGACACGGCGGCGGGCACGTTCGCCGCACTGGAGGCGATGCCCGTCAGCGGCATCCCGGAGCGCTGGCCCGCCCTGCTGGTCCCCGGTCTCACGGGCAGCAAGGAGGACTTCATCTCCGTCCTCCAGACGCTCGCCCAGTCGGGCCGCCGGGTCATCGCGATCGACATGCGCGGCCAGTTCGAGACGGACGGCCCGGATGACCCCGCCGCCTACACCTGCGCGGCGCTCGGCAACGACATCGACCTGCTGGCGCAGACGGTCGGCGGCGACGAGCCCCTCCACCTGGTCGGCCACTCCTTCGGCGGACTGGTCACCCGGGAGGCGGTCATCGACGGCCGCACCAAGTTCGCCTCCTACACGCTGATGAGCTCGGGCCCGGGCGCGATCGTCGGCCCGCGCGAGCGCTTCGGCCGCGCCATGCTCACCGAACTGCCCGAGTTCGGCCTGGAGCACCTGTGGCACAACCGGATGGAGCCGGAGGCGCTGGCCGCCGGGGTGCCCGACGAGATCGTCGCGTTCCTGCGCAAGCGGCTGTTCTCCAATTCGCCGGTGGGCATGACCACCATGACCCGGCAGGTGCTCTCCGCGCCCGACCGCTGCGGGGACCTCGCCCAGGTCGGCGTGGCCACCCTGGTCCTGTACGGCGAGCACGACGACGGCTGGCCCCCGCACCTGCAGGCCGAGATGGCGCACCGGCTGGACGCCGAGTGCGTGGTCGTCCCCGGCGCGGCGCACTCCCCCGCCGTGGAGGCCCCTGAGACCACGGCCGCCGCCCTCGTCCGGTTCTGGAACGCCGCCGAGGCCCGGCTGCTGAGCTGACCGCCCCGGCGGTACGGTTCCCCGCCACGGGGACGGCATTTCCCGGCGTTCCCCGGCGGTCACGGTGGAACACACGTCACGGGACGGTTCCCTGACCGCGGAGGCAGCGCTGCCAGCGACCGCCAGGCCGACCGCTACCTCGCCGAGCAGCGCCGCAGTGCCGGCTACCTCGTCCCCGGCCGCCGGAGAGCGCCCGACAGGATGAAGCGAGTCGCACCGCGGTCGCCGGTTCCAGGACCGGGGTGACGTGCACGGGCGGCCCCATGAGGAGCCGCCGCCTGCTCCGGACGCGCTTCGGCGGGGCTGCTCACCTCACTCGGCCAGAGCACGGCGCAGGGCGGCGCCCAGCTCGGCGATCTGCAGTTGCGACACCTCGGCGGGCAGGGCCTGCGACCCGTGGAAGGTCCCGGCCCACTGGTGCAGCTCGACCGGGACGCCGGCCCGCAGCAGGCGCAGCGCGTACTCGATGGCCTCGTCGCGGAGCGGGTCGAACTCGGCGGTCGCGATGTAGGCGGCGGGCAGGCCGGACAGGTCGTCGGCCCGCGCCGGAGCCGTGTACGGCGTGGCGGGCGCGGAGCCCAGGCAGTGCCGCCACGCCGCGGCGAGCTTGTCGCGGGTCATCCAGGGGGTGTCGGTGAAGGCGAGCTGCGACCAGGTCTGCTGCCGGTCGTCGAGCATGGGCTGATTGAGCAGCTGGAAGCGGATCGGCGGCCCCTGCTCGTCGCGGGCCCGGAGGGCCACTCCGGTCGCGAGGCCCGCACCGGCGCTGTGACCGCCGACGGCGATCCGCCCGGGATCGAAGCCCAGCTCGGCTGCGTTGTCGAATGCCCAGGTCAGGACTGCGTAGGCGTCGTCGGAGGCGGCGGGGGAGGGGTGCTCCGGCGCCAGCCGGTAGCCCACCGAGATCACCACCGCGCCGGAGCCGCCGGCGATCCGGACCGCCTGCCCGTGCTCGGTGTCGAGGTCGCCGAAGACGCCCGCGCCGCCGTGCAGCCAGACCACCGCCCCCTGCGCCTGCGCCGGGCGGTAGATCCTCACCGGCACCGGCGGCCCGGCCGGCACCGTGCGGTCCTCGACCTCCATGCCGGAGGTGTCGGGCACGGGCCTCGGGATGGCGGCGAGCTGCTTGCGGGAGGTGACCGGATCGGTCAGGTCGATGGACGGAAGGAGCGCCAGGAAGGCTTCGAGTTCGGGATCCGTGGAGTCATCCTCACGGCCGGTCCGCGCCGGATCATCCGCCGTCTGTCGGGCGTCCGGCGCCGATGACGCGACGGTCGGCGCCCGTCCCCCGCCCCACGGGGCAACGGCCCGGCGCTCCCTGACGCTCAGGTGCGGGCCCTGCCCGTCGACCGCGGACGGCGGGCCGGAAGGATCCGGGACCCTCAGGAGTCGGCCAGGCCGTCCCAGGGAAGCTTGTCCGGCGCCGCCGCCCGCCCCTCGGGGCAGTGGCGGCGGAAGTCGCACCACGAGCAGAGCGGGCCGGTCCGCGGCGGGAAGAGCGCGTCGATCTCCGGCGGGACCTCCGGCGGCGTGCGGTCCGCGTTCCCCGCCGCGCCCCTGCCCCGGCCCCTGCCCGCGCTCGCGCGCGAGCTCCGTCCCGCCGCCTCCGCCCAGGTCCCGTAGCGCTCGTCGGCTTCGGCGGCCTCGGTCGCGATCTCCTCCGCCCGGCGCAGGTGGCGCTCCAGGGACTCCTCGGTGTGCTCCCACGCCACGACCGAGCCGGTCGGCAGGTGGTGGAGCTCGACCCGCCTGCACGGCAGGTGCAGCATCCGGGAGGAGGCCAGGGCGTAGACGGCCAGCGCCAGCGAGGAGCGGGCGTCGTCCTCGGTCAGCGGGCGGCGGCCGGTCTTGTAGTCGACCACGGCCAGCTCCCCGCCCCTGCGGTCGAGCCGGTCGACGCGGCCGGACAGCGCGAGCACGGAGGTCTTGGTCGCCACGGTCCGCTCGACGCCGACGGGCTCGTCGGCCGGGTCGAGGGTCGCGGTGTAGCGGGCGACCATCGCCCGCGCCCGGTCGAGCCAGGCCGCCGACTGCCCGGCGTCCCGGAACCCGTCACCGATCCACCCCCTGGCCAGCAGCGCCTCCGCCGTCGCGGGGGTGCGCCGGTCGTACGGCTCCCGCCACCAGCCGGCCAGGGCGTTGTGCACGCTCACGCCCACGCTGGTGTGCGCCCACCGCGGCCCCCGCTGCGGCGCGGGCATGTCGAGGTAGCCGAACCGGTAGCGCCGGGGGCAGTCCAGCCAGCCGTTGAGCCGCGACGGCGTGCAGGAGTAGAGCCGCCGCGGGACGCCCTCCAGGGGGAGCTGGTCCATGGAGGGCTAGTCGCGGTCGAGGTTCAGCCGGATCCCCGCGGCGCGCGTCCCATCCTTCAGCGGGCCCTCGTCCTCGTCCTCCGCCTCCGCGGTGCCGCGGGTCAGCGAACCGGACAGCCAGGCGTCGAACCGCGGCTCCAGGTCGCCGATGACGGCCTCCTCGCCGTGCGCGGGCAGCACGCGGGTGCTGTGGCGCAGGGTGAACAGCCGCCCGCCGATCGTGGAGAGCTGGTCGGCCAGCGCGGGGTACTCACCGCCGATCCTGCCCGGGCCGTCGGCCAGGAGCGTCTTGCCGGTGAAGACCGCGTCCAGCTCCTCGCAGTAGAGCGAGATGCCGCCCAGCGTGACCCCGGGGGTCGTCATGACCTCCAGCTCCACGTCGGCGACGGCGAACACGCCCTCGTCCTCCAGCTCGATGTCCGGCCACGTGTCCGGCCAGGTCCGGCGCCACAGCGGCTTGTCCTTGGGGTGCATGGCGACCACGGCCTCGTCGCGCGCGGCCACCTCGATGGCGGCACCGACGTGGTCGGGCAGGCCGTGGGTGCAGATGACGGCGAGCACCTCCCGCTCGCCGACCTGCTCCAGGATCTTCTCCGCGTCGCGCGCGGGGTCGATGACGATGACCTCCTCATCGTCACCCACGATCCAGGTGTTGTTCTCGACCTTGTGCTCGGTGCCGTCGACGTCGACGGCACCCTCGGTCACCACTCGCTCGATACGGGCTGTCACGCTTCAGAACCTTACCGGGAATCCGGAGAAAGCCTCGGCCTTCAGGACTCCGTTGTCTAATTCGGCGTACCTTCGCCGAGTGGATCGTTTCGGGTTCAAGATGCGCTGTCTGCGCCCGGATCCTTCTTGGCCAGGTGGTGAAAAGGAGCCTGTGGTGTCGATGCAGCCACGTCCGTGGCCGGAGATCCCCGAGCTGACCGCGCGGGTGGCGCGGGCGGCCTTCCCCAAGAACGCGATGGCGATGCGGGGATCCGCGACGCGATGGGCCCGTTGTTCGCCGATGCCGAGTTCGCGGGCATGTTCGGCGTCCGAGGGCGTCCGGGCCTGTCTCCCGGGCAGCTGGCGCTGGTGTCGGTGTTGCAGGACGCGGAGAACCTGTCCGATCGGCAGGCCGCCGACGCGGTACGGGGCCGGATCGATTGGAAGTACGCGCTGGGCCTGGAGCTGACCGATCCGGGCTTCGACTTCTCGGTGCTCAGCGGCTTCCGTGCCCGGCTGATCGAGCACGGCCAGGAGGAGCATGTCTTCGAACTGGCCGTGGAACGGCTGAGCGAGCTGGGGTTTCTGCGCGCGGGAGGACGTCAGCGGACCGATTCCACGCAGGTGCTGGCCGCGGTGCGGTCGTTGAACCGGGCGGAGTTCGTCGCAGAGGTGATGCGTTCGGCGTTGAACGCCTTGGCGGTCTGCGAGCCGAGCTGGCTGGCGGCGTGGGCTCCGGCCACCTGGCAGGAACGGTACGGGGAATGGGTGGACGCCTACCGGCTGCCCGACGGTCAGGCGGCACGGACGGAATACCTGCGCCAGGTCGGCGCGGATGGATACCCGCTGCTGAAGCACATCTATGACCGGAGAGTTCCGGCTTGGCTGCGGCAGGTCCCGGCGGTGCAGGTGCTGCGCGAGGCGTGGGTGCAGCAGTACCACCGGACCGATGGGGAGGTGTGTGTGCGGCAGGGTGCGGACCTGCCGCCGGGAAGACTCCGGCTGGCTTCTCCCTATGATCCCGAGGCTCGGTACGGGGTCAAGCGCGGGGCCGACTGGATCGGTTACAAGGTGCACCTGACCGAGACCTGCGAACCGGACGCCCCGCACCTGATCACGCACATGGCGACCACCGACGCCTGGGTGGAGGACTCCCAGCTGACTCCCGTCGTCCATGACGACCTGGCGGCACGTGGCCTGCTACCCGCCGAGCACGCCGTCGACACCGGCTACACCACCGCGCCCCATCTGGTCCGGGCCCGCGACAGGTACGGCATCGACCTGCTGGGGCCGGTCCAGTTCTCCACCAGTCGCCAGGCTCACACGGGCGAGGGATTCGGCCTGGATGCCTTCGCCGTCGACTTCGACCGCCGGCACGCGACCTGCCCGGCAGGCCACACCAGCGGCAGGTGGCGGGAGGAGATCAAACGCGGCGCACCGGTCATCAAGATCGCATTCCGGAAACGCGACTGCGGCCCCTGCCTCCTGCGCCCGCGATGCAGCACCGCCACGATCGGGCTGCGCCAGCTCACCGTTCGCCCCCGCGACCAGCACGAGGCACTGGAACGCGCTCGCCGCGCGCAGCTCACCGATGATTGGAAAGAACGCTACAAGATCCGTGTCGGTATCGAGGGGACCATCTCCCAAGTCGTCCGGGGCGGCATCGAGGGGACCATCTCCCAAGTCGTCCGGGGCGGCATGCGCCGGACCCGCTACCTGGGTCTGAACAAGACTCACCTCGCCAACACGCTGTCTGCAGCCGCGATCAACCTCATCCGCCTGGACGCCTGGCTTACCGAGACGCCCCTCGGAGCAACCCGGACATCGCATTTCACCCAACTCGACCTGGGGCTAACCGCATGATCCACATAATTGGGCAACGGAGTCCTGCCGAGGATGAATGCGGTCCCCGTCAGGGGATGGCCCGCCGCCAGGCGGGCCATCCCGAGCCCGCAGCGCGGAACCCGCAAACGTCCGAAGAGCGGGACTGCTGGTCGATGCAGGTCCTGAGGACGGCCAGCAGGGCTCCACCGCAGGAAGCGGCCACATAGCCCGGAGATCAGAAGCGGCCGTGCGTGATGGCGCGGTTGGTTCGGCCGGTGGACTCCGTGCGCAGGCCTGGCGAGGAGCAGCCCTCCGGCGAGGTGACCGGGTCACCGCCGATGGCCAGGGACGGGGAGCAGGCCAGGAGATGGACAGGGTCGCCTTCGCGATCGAACGCGCACAGCCCAGCCTCGGTCCTGGAGCCACCGCCCACCCCCGATCGTGATCTCTTCCGGCGGTGCAGCCCCGCATCCTCGGCGGCGTTCCGCCTCTCTGCGGGCACGATGCCCTGCCAGGCGGGCGGCGCGGACACCCGGTGTCCGCCGTGCCGTCATTCACCCTCCTCGATCATGACGCGGCCGCTAACGTGTTCGAGTCCACACACGCAAGCGCGGGCGACCGATGGGATGGGGGAGGTGTTTCGCGTGCTGACCGGGCGCAGGTACCGGCTGGAGTTCGACGCCGGGCAGAAATTGACCGCCGAGCGGGTCGCCGCCATGTGCCGGTCGGTGTGGAACACCGCCCTGGAGCAGCGCCGCGCCTACCGCCGCCGGAGCGCGTTCATCGGCTACGCCGAGCAGTGCCGACAACTCGCCGAGGCCAAAAAGGACTTCCCCTGGCTGACCGAGGCCCCGGCTCAGGCGCTGCAGCAGACGCTCAAGGACCTGGACGCGGCGTGCCGGCGGCACGGCACCTGCAAGGTCCGCTGGAAGACCCGGACCCGGTGGCGGCCGTCGTTCCGGTTCCCCACCCCCAAGCAGATCCCGGTCCAGACGATCAACCGCCGGTGGGCACGGGTGTTCCTGCCGAAATTCGGCTGGGTGCGCTTCCGGCTATCGCGGCCGCTGGGCGGGGCGGCGCGCTCGGCGACCGTCTCGCGTGACGGCGCCCACTGGTTCATCGCGTTCCTCGTCGAGGACGGGCAGTCCACCCCGGACGCGCATGCCCGACCCGAGACGGCGGTCGGCGTGGACCGGGGCGTGGTGACGGCCGCCGTCACCAGTGACGGGGAGTTCTTCGACCGCCGCCACGCCACCGCCTGCGGCGTGTCCTCCCCCAAGCCGCCGAAGGAGGGGAAAGCCGATCGGGGCTACCTGTCGCCCGGCGAGACCGAACGGTACCTGCGCCTGCAACGCCGTCTGGCCCGCGCCCGGAAGGGCTCGGCCCGGCGTAGGCGGGTGGTGCGCGCCCTGGGCGCAATCATGGGGCGGGTGCGGCGGAGGCGCGCGGACTTCACCGTCCAGGCCGCGCACCGGCTGACCCGTGATTACGCGCACATCGTGCTGGAGGACCTGAACGTGCGCGCGATGACCGCGTCGGCGTCCGGCACGGCCGAGGCGCCGGGGGTCCGGGTGGCGCAGAAATCCGGCCTGAACCGGGCGATCCTGGACAAGGGCTGGTACGGGCTGGAGGTCGCGGTCCGCTCGGCGGCCCGTTACACCGGCAGCATCGTCAGTACGGTCCCGGCCGCGTACACGTCCCGGACGTGCTCGGCTCCGGCCTGCGGGCGGGTGGATGCGAAGAGCCGCGAGAGCCAAGCGCTCTTCCGTTGCACCGCCTGCGGGCAGGTCGAGCACGCCGATGTGAACGCGGCGAAATGTATCAAGGCCGGAGGACAGGCGGCCGGGCCGGTCGTCTCAGGGCGTGGAGACTTCGGGGTTGCCCGGGTCGGTGAAGCGTCAAGCACCCGTTCCACAGCGCGCGGCGCGCCGCGCGCTGCCGCGTGAGCGGCACGGGAATCCCTGTCCTTTCAGGGCGGGGAGCAGGTCAATGCCTCTGTCGGTTGCGACGCCGCGTGTCACGGCGCCACCCCCAGGAGCGTGCGCATGGCGGTGATGATGAGCTGTACGGCGAGCGCCGAGAGCAGCAGGCCCGCGATGCGGGTGACGAGCTCGATGCCGTTCTCCTTGACGACCCGGACGATGGCCAGCGAGAAGCGCATGAACACCCAGAGCAGGATGTGCACGACCCCGATGGCCAGGGCGAGCGCCAGGATGCCGCCGCTCTTGGCCCCGGCCTGCTGGGCGAAGACGATGGTCGCGACGATCGCCCCCGGGCCGGCGAGCAGGGGCGTGCCGAGGGGGACCAGGGCGACGTTCACGTTGGACTTCATCGTGTTGGCGGGCGGCTCGGTCTCACCGGTGAGCAGCTGGAGGGCGACCAGCAGGAGCAGCAGGCCGCCGGCGATCTGCATGGCCGCCACCTCGACGTGCAGGTAGCCGAGGATCGCCTGCCCGAAGACCGCGAACAGCACGACGAGGCAGAACGCGACGATGGGCGCCTGCCAGGCGATCCGCCTGCGCTCGGCCGTACCGCGGCCGCCGGTGTAGGCGAGGAAGAGCGGGATGATGCCGGGCGGGTCCATGATGACGAACATCGTGACGAACGCCTCGACGAAGAACTGGATGTCGAACACGCGTCCCCCTGGCCGGAGCGGAGGGGGATCGCCTCAATGCTAGTCATCCGGCCCGCGCCGGGACCTGCGGGGTTCCGCGCCCGGCCGGCCCGACGCCGGGGCATGCTCGGACATCAGGGCATGCCGGGGCGCCGAAGCCGGGCGCACGAGGACGCCGCCGGGCGTGCCGGGGCGTCAGGTCTCCCCGACCTCCAGGCGTGGCGAGAAGGCGCCGAAGGGCAGGTCGAACACCTGTCCGTCGTCGCGCAGGTCACGCAGGGAGAGCTCGAAGAGGGCGACCAGGCAGCCCGCGTCGGCGGGCCAGACGACGGCCCACAGCCAGTCGCCCATCGCCTCACCGGCGTAGACCGCCCGGTCGGAGGGGCCGCTCACGCACCAGAGCGCGGCGGGGTGGCCGTTCACGTCGATCTTCGCGTGCGGCGGGCCGTCACCGAACCCCTCCCCCGGGTCGGGGCCGGGCAGCCCGGCGAACCCCGCGCCGAGTCCCACCCCCGGCTCCTCCGCGATGATCAGCAGATCGGCGGGGCCCTGGGTCAGCGAGGGGCCGGACAGCGCGACGACGGTGGCCCGGGTGCCGGTGCGCTCGTCGCCGGCCGCGGCGAACCCGGTGACCAGCCAGCCGGCCGGCAGCGGCCACGGCATCCAGACCGGGACGTGGGCCTCGCGGGTGACGGCCTCCACGGCCGCCTCCGACGGTTGCCGCGGCGGCTGCAGGGGCAGGACGTCGCCGTGCGGGCCGCATCGCCAGGCGCTTGACCAAGCACTCGGCGGGCGAAGCGGGCCGAAACAGCGTGGGCAGGTAGGCGATGCTCTCACGCCTACCCACGGTGCTCTCCTGATGACCGGTCAGTCAAGAGCGCAGTCCGTTATGGAGCCGTAATCTTGTTCAGGTGCGCGTAAATTGTGTGGGGGCGATCATCTCCGATGATTCCCGGCGGCTGCTCCTCGTCCGCCGCGGCCGCCCGCCCGGCGAGGGGCTCTGGTCGGTTCCCGGCGGCCGGGTGGAGCCCGGCGAGTCCGACGCCGAGGCGGTCGTCCGGGAGGTGGCGGAGGAGACCGGGCTGACGGTGTCGGTCGGGCCGCTGGCGGGCACGGTGGACCGCCCCGGCCCGGGAGGCGTGGTCTACGAGATCCGCGACTACCTGGCCGAGGTCGTCGGCGGCGTGCTCGTCCCCGGCGACGACGCCGCCGACGCCCGCTGGTTCGATCTCGGCGAGCTGCCCCGCCTGCCCCTGGTCTCCGGCCTGCTGGACGCCCTCACCGGCTGGGGGGTCATCGGTCCGCCGCCAGGGTCGACCGCCACAGGGTGAGGTGGTCGGCGTCGTAGGTGGTGGACCGGCCCAGGGCCACCACCTGGTCGCCGGAGACCGCGACGGCGCCGAGCCACTGGAGGCCGCCGCCGGCGAGGTGTCCCTGGGTGGGCGTGTGCAGCTGCCAGGACCGCCCGTCCCCTGAGGTCCACACCGCGCTGTCCCCCTCCCCCCGAGCGCCCTGCCGCCCCACCGCCACCACCCCGTCCTGGGTCGCCGCCAGGTCCTGCACGGCGGCCTCATGGTCGGCGGGGAGCCAGACCGTCTCCCACGTCGCCCCGTTGTCCCGGGAGACGGCGCCGAACGCCCGGCTGCCCTCGGCGGTCTCCGCGGCGCCGATCGCGACGGCCTGCCCGCCGTACGTCACCACGTGCCGCAGTCCCGCCGACGTCGCGCCGACCGGCACGACGGGCTTGCGCGCGGTCCAGGTGACGCCGTCGGCGGAGACCCACACCACGCCGGTCTCGTGCCCCGCCGTACCGGAGCCGCCGACGGCCATGTAACCGGACGAGGTGGGCGAGACGTCGTGCAGGCGCACCCCCGCGCCGCCCGCGGGCAGCCCCGCCGCCCGGGTGAAGCGCTTCAGGTCGGCGGAGAACCACAGGACGGGGACGGCGGTGGCCGCACCCCGTTCCTCACCGGCCAGGACGTAGCCGGACGGGCCGGCCGCGACCGCGTGCGGGGCGAGGAAGTCGCGGTCGCCCGCCGGTCTCAGCGCGTCCGCGGCCGGGACCCGGCGCCAGTCGCCGCCGTCGGCGGAGGTGAC
This sequence comes from Planomonospora sp. ID91781, assembly GCF_015711595.1. Lineage (NCBI taxonomy): Bacteria > Bacillati > Actinomycetota > Actinomycetes > Streptosporangiales > Streptosporangiaceae > Planomonospora > Planomonospora sp. ID91781. The sequence goes on from NZ_JABTEY010000003.1 coordinate 740,709, forward strand.
GAGCAGGGGCTCCGTCGAGGAGGCTCCGCTCATGGCCCCGCCCACCGCCAGCCAGCCCTTCCTGCCGTACGCCACGTCGCCGAGGGCCTGCCGGTGCGCGCCGCCGAGGGTCTCCGCCGGTCCCGCCGCCTGCCATTCCTCCCCGTCCGGACTGCTCCAGATCCCGGCGTCGCCGAAGACCGAGCCGACGGCGACGAACCGGCCCTCCCCCGCGGCCACCCGGGCCGTCTCGCGGGCGGCCCGGACCAGGCCCCGGATCTCGGCCAGGGGGACCGCCTTCGCCTTGCTCCCCTTGGCCGCCGTGATGAGGACGAGCCGGTTGTCCACCTCGGCGGCGCGCTCGTCGCCGCCGACGACGAGCGTGCCGGTGCCGGAGACCGCCAGGGCCCGCAGCGAGCCGGGCAGCCGCCCGAGGTCGGCGGCCCTGGTCCACTCGCGGCCGTCCGCGCTGGTGTGCACGGCGTAGCGTTCCAGGCCCGTCTCGGTGACCGCGGCCACCCCCTCGGGGGAGGAGGTCAGGCGCTTGACGCCCGATCCCTGCGCGTCCAGTCCCGTGATGGCGCCGCAGGCCTCCCACTTCCCGCCGTCCGCCGAGCAGTGGACCCGTACCTCCCCCTTGGCGCTGCGCTGCTGGAGCGGGACCAGGACGAACCCCTTCCGGGCCACGGCGAGCGTGCCCGGCTGCGCGACGACGCCGTCCAGCGCCACTCCGGACGGCAGCCAGGACCTCCCGCCGTCGCCGGAGCGCAGGACGACCGAGCCCGGACCGCCCTGGGCCGGATCGGCCAGCGCGACCACGGCGTCCCCCCGGGCGGCGACCGCCCTGAGGCCGCGGATCCTGTCCGGGGCGCCGATGTCGCGCGTCTCCACCCTGGTCCAGCTCCGCCCGTCGGGCGAGGTCCAGGCGGCGGCGCCCGAGGTGCCGTCGCCGAGGACGGCGGTGCCGACCGCGACGAAGCCGGAGGAGGTCCGGGCCAGGTCCGTGATCCTGTCGCCGCTCGCGAACGCGGTCAGTCCCTCGGCGTCCACCGCGCTCCAGCGGTGGCCGTCGACGCTGCTCCACAGTCCCACGGTGAGCCCCCCGGCGGGCCCTCCGGTGCCGGACGGCTCGTTGCCCGCCGCCAGCCACCGGCCGTCGCCGCCCGCGACCAGCCCGACCGTGGCCGGTCCGCCCTCCTGGCCCGCGAACCCGGTCACCTTCCCCAGCCGCCAGGTCGTGCCGCCGTCCGGCGAGACGAGGAACAGCGGCCGGGGGACGGGGCTGGTGGTGTCGCTGCCGACCGCCACCACGGTCGGCCCCACCGCGGCGATGGCGTTGAGCACCTGGCTGGAACCGTCGCCGCCGCCGTCGACGGGCGAGGCGAAGGTCCCGTCCGCCGGTTGGAAGTCACCGCCCGCCAGGCGCAGTCCCGTGCCCAGCGAGTCGCTCACCCAGCCCCACAGCGCCAGACTCCCGCCGACCGCCGCGGTGAGGACCAGCACCATCACCAGGGGGACGACCAGCCGGCGTCCGCCCCTGCCCCGCCTCGGGCTGGAACGGCGCACGGCCGAGGGCGCGGCGGCCGGCCGGTGGCGTCCTCCGCCCGGTCCGCGCCGGGGCGGCCCCTGGGCCACCAGGAGGTCCGGCCGCGCCGGTCTTCCGGCCGGCGGGCGGCCGACCCGCCGCACGGGCTCGAAGTCGTCCTCCCGCTCTGACGTCCACCCGGCGGGCTCCCCCGACGGCGCGGCAGGCGGCTCGGGCTCCGGTCCGGGCGTCCACCCGGCGGGCTCCTCCCGTGGCGCGGCGGGCGGCTCGGGCTCCGGTCCGGGCACGGGCACGGCCTGGGGCCGCTTTCCCGGGTCGTCCTGCGGGTCGTCCTGAGGTTCGTCCTGCGGCCTCCGGACCCGGCGGGGAGGTCCGGACGCCACCAACCGGTCCGGCCGGTTCGCCGTTCCCCGGAGCGGCCGGGACTCCGCTCCCGGTTCCGGTGCGAGAGGAACCGGCTCGGTTGGAGCGGACGCCACCAGCCTGTCGGGGCGGCCCGCCGCTCTCCCACGCGGGCGGGACTCCGCTCCCGGTCCGGTGGCGGAGGCTCCCGTCGCGTGCCGGTCGGCGGAGGACGCCTCAGCGGGGCCCGGCGTTTCGGAGGGGCCCCGCCCCGCCGAGGGCTCCTCCGGCTCCGCGGAGCCCGGCGACGACGAGGCGGCCGCGGCGGGCGAGGCGTACGGCTGGGCGTAGGGACGGCGACGGCCGGCGGCGGGCGCCCGGGAGGAGGCGGGGAGATCGGCCTCCTCCGGAGCGGGAGCCGCGAAGGGCGGCGCCACCCAGGGGGAGGAGAGCGGGAGGCCGCGCGGACGGCCGTCGGAGGGACCGGGAGGGAAGTGCTGGATCGTCGGCGGAGAATGGGGGCTCGGAGGCTCCTGGGACAGGTCGGGCCTGCGGAACCCGTGCGGCTCCTGAGACTGCTGGGACTCCGTTCCGTGCGGCGTTCCGCCGGACGCGCCGCCGCCGTCCACCGACCGTTCTCGCGAGCGCGGGTCGTGAGGGCCCGAGGCCACGCTCAGCACCTCCTCGAAGGAAGCCTACGCATCCGGATCCGCTGATTCCGGACCGTTCCAGTCGTCTTCAACGCCCGACCGCAATCCCTTATGGAAACGGCAAATCGCACGCGACCCTACTACTACCCCGTCCCATCGAAACGATCACCTCTCGCCGTCGCGCGACCCCGGCGGGGCGCCCCATCCAGAGCAACACGCCGGAGCCCTCCTGGCGAGACCTCTCTAGCGAGATTCGTGGGCCCGGTGCCGGATTCGTCACCGCCAGAAATGACAAATCCGATTTAGGCCACTCCTGGGGAGCACGGGAATCTCCCCTCTCCGTCCCAGTGCGCATTACTTCACAGACGCCACGGCCGGTGGGAGCTTTCATGAGGGCAGGAAACCCCGACCCCAGGGAGCGAACATGAAACGGCTGGGGCCCGTACTCACGCTGGCGGCCGGCGCGGCGACGACCGTCGCGCTCGGCGCGCTCAGCGCCACCACCTCACCGCCGGCCCGGGACGCCGGCGCGGCGGGCGGGCCCGCCGCGGTGGCCGAGGCCACCTCGGAGGCCTCGGCCGCGCCCGCACCGTCCAGGACCGCCAAGCCCGTCCCCGCCAAGGCCGACTACGCGGGCCGGGTCCGGGGCAACGGCGGCCTCATCGCCGTCTCCATCCGCAACGGCAAGGCCGTCGGCTACTTCTGCGACGGCAGGGTCGAGGCCTGGCTCCGGGGGAAGGCCGCCGACGGCAGGGTCGTCCTGACCGGACCGGAGGGAGCCTCCCTCACCGCCGCGCTCGGCGGCGGCAGGGCCACCGGGACGCTGGAGTTCGGCTCGAAGGAGTGGGACTTCACCGCGCCGACGGTCAAGAAGCCGTCGGGCCTCTACCGGGCCAGCGCGATCGTCCGCGGCGCGAAGGTCCGGGCCGGATGGATCTACCTCGCCGACGGCACCCGCGTCGGCCTGACCCTGGTCGACGGCGCGCCCGCCGACGTCGCCGTCCCCGAACCCGGGGAGAACGCGACCGTCAACGGCGAGCAGGTCGATCCCAAGGACGTCGACGAGTTCATCGAGGAGTTCTGATGAGCGGCACCCCAGCGAACGGCACGGCGGACGGCACGACGGACGACACGCAGGCCCTGCGGACCCCGCCCCGGCAGAACCTCGCCCCGCTGCTCGTCCCGCTCGTCGTCGGCGGGCTGGTCGCGGTCGCGCTCGGCGTCTACGGACGCGCCCACACGCCCACCGGCTTCGCGGTCGGCCCCGCCGGGTTCTCCGGGCCGCTGGCCATGAAGTCCTGGCTCACCACCGGCGCGTTCCTGCTCGCCGGGGTCCAGGTCTTCTCCGCGCTGGTGATGTGGGGCCGGATCAAACTGGACGTGCCGTGGATCGGCGCCCTGCACCGCTGGTCGGGCCGGGCCGCGTTCCTGCTGACGATCCCGGTGGCCTTCCACTGCCTGTACGCGCTGGGCGCCCAGTTCGACGTGACCCGCGTGCTGGTCCACTCGCTGCTGGGCTGCTTCTTCTACGGCGTGTTCACCGCGAAGATGCTGGCCCTGCCCAAGCGCGGGCTGCCCGGCTGGACCCTCCCGCTGCTCGGCGGGCTGGCGTTCACCGCGCTGGCCGGCCTCTGGGTGACCTCGTCGCTGTGGTTCTTCACCACGATCGGGGTCAAGCTGTAGGCGGGGCGCGGGCCGCCGCGGTGCTCCGCCGCCGTCGGAGTCAGGCCGCCGCGGTGCTCTCCACCGTGCTCCGCCGCCCTCGGGGTCAGGCCGCCGGCGGGGTGAAGGCGGTGGTGCGCGGCAGTCCGGCCGCGCGGCCCTTGGCCGCCACCACCAGCGCCATCTTCCGGGACGCCTCGTCGATCATCTCGTCGCCCAGCATGACCGCGCCGCGCCGCTCCACCGTCGTGTAGTACTCGTACGCGTCGAGGATGAGCTCGGCGCGGTCGTAGTCCTCCTGGGACGGCGAGAAGACCTCGTTGGCCGCCTCGATCTGCGTCGGGTGGAGCACCCACTTGCCGTCGAAGCCGAGGGCCGCCGAGCGCGCGGCCACCCGCCTGTAGCCGTCCAGGTCCTTGATCGCGAGGTAGGGTCCGTCGATCGCCTGCAGGTCGTGCGCGCGGGCGGCCATCAGGATGCGCATCAGGATGTAGTGGTAGGCGTCGCCCTCGGTGTAGCCGGGGGGCTGCTCGCCGACGACCAGCGTCCGCATGTTGATCGAGGCCATGAAGTCGGCGGGGCCGAAGACCAGCGTCTCCAGGCGGGGCGACGCGGCGGCGATGGCGTCCACGTTGACCAGGCCGCGGGCGCTCTCGATCTGCGCCTCGATGCCGATCCGGCCGACCGGCAGCCCGTTCGCCCTCTCGATCTGGGTCAGCAGGGTGTCCAGCCAGGCCACCTGCCCGGCGTCCTCGACCTTGGGCAGCATCAGGCAGTCGAGGAACGCCCCGGCGCCCTCGACCACCTCGATCACGTCCCGGTAGGTCCACTGCGTGGACAGGTCGTTGACCCGTACCACCCGGACCCGGCCCGACCAGTCGCCCTCGCGCAGCGCGGCCACGATGTTCCCGCGCGCCTCCTCCTTGGCCAGCGGCGCGACGGAGTCCTCCAGGTCGAGGAAGACCTCGTCGACGGCCAGGCCCTGCGCCTTCTCCAGGAACCGGGGGCTGCTGCCGGGGACCGCCAGGCACGAACGTCGGGAGCGCATGGCCACACCGTAGCGGGCGCCCGGCAGATTCCGCGGGCGGGGGCGCTGTCGCGCCCGCACAAACTCCGACCCCTGTTTCTTGGCGCACCCCTTGAGCGGACCACGGGCCGGATGTCCGAATAATGGGGAGCACGCTTCGGCAAAGGGAGACGAAACGATGGCAAACGCTTCTCCGGCGGCTCAGCCCGCCGTACTGTCCGACCTCATCCCGGGTTCCCGGGTCCGCGACGCCGCGCTCGTCGTGGGCGGCGCCGCCCTCACCGGCCTGGCCGCCCAGCTCGCCTTCCCGATGTGGCCGGTCCCGGTCACCGGCCAGACCTTCGCCGTCGTGCTGGTCGGCGCGGCCCTCGGCATGAACCGCGCGGCGCTGAGCATGGCCCTGTACATGCTCGTCGGCATCGCGGGCGTGCCGTGGTTCGCGGGCGGCGCCTCCGGCTTCGGCGGCCCCACCTTCGGTTACGTGCTGGGCTTCATCGCCGCCGCCGCCCTGGTCGGCAGGCTCGCCGAGCGCGGCGGCGACCGCACGGTCGCCCGCACGGTCGGCACGATGGTCCTCGGCAACCTGACGATCTACGCCTTCGGCCTCCCGGTCCTCATCGCCACCCTGGGCCTGGGCCTGGGCGAGGCGCTCGCCGCCGGTGTGATCCCGTTCCTGGTCGGCGACGCGATCAAGATCGCCGTCGCGGCCGGGCTGCTCCCCGCCGCGTGGAAGCTCGCCCGCCGCTGACCCGTCCCGATCGTGTACGGCCCGCGCCCGGGGCTCGCAAGGGCGCGGGCCGTACATTCGTGTCATGAGTGTGATCGAGGAGGGCGCGAAGAAGTCGGGCGTGCTGTGGCTCTCGCTGGACCGGCCCCGGCTGGCCTGGCACACCTGGCACGACGGCGCGATCTACGTGGTCACCGGCGGCGGCGAGCAGTCGCTGCCCGGGCTGGCCGAGGCCGGCCGGGTCCAGGTGACGCTGCGGAGCAAGGACAACGGCGCGCGGCTGGTCGCCTTCGACGCCTCGGTGGAGGTGGTGGACCAGGCCGAGGCCGCCGACGCGGTGGCCGCGCTGGCCAAGGACCGGCTCAACGCCGCCGACGGCGCGGGCCTGACGGCCCGCTGGGCCGCCGAGTCCCAGGTGGTACGGCTCACGCCGCGGTGACCGGTCCCCGGCCGCGCACGGCCCGCCTCCCGGCCGCGGGCGGCCCGCCTCCGCGATGACCGTCTCCGGGTCAGAGGGGGTCCACCCACACGATGACCGCCTCCGGGTCGGAGGCGGTCCACCTCCACGGTGACCGCCTCCCGGTCGCGGGCCGTACGGCTCACCCCGCCGCGACCGGCTCCGCCACCTCGCCCGTCCGGGCCGGCAGCTCGGCGGTGGCCCGCTGGGCGAGGTAGGCGCCCGTCAGGACGATGAGGCCGCCGAGGATCTGGAAGGCGCCCAGGGCCTCGCCGATGAGGAGCCAGGCGATCACCGCGCCGGCGATGACCTCCAGCGAGGCGACCGTGGAGCCGACCGCGGCCGACAGCCGGCGCACCGCGGTGACGCCGAGGATGTAGGCGGCGACCGTGGCGATCAGGATCATCCAGAGCGCCGCCGCCGCCACCGGCAGGACGGGGGCGTCCGGTGACGGCGAGACCGCGTCGCCGAACGCCCGCCACGGGATGTCCCACGGCCGGGAGACCGGGACGAGCACGACCGCCGCGCCCACCAGGCCCCAGGCGATCAGGCCGAGCGGGTCGACGTCGTCGCCGAAGCCGTCGCTGAGCAGGAAGTACCCGGCGCAGCACGCCGCGGCGCCGAAGGCCAGCAGCAGGCCGAACGGGTCCAGGCTCAGGCCCGACCAGACCTCCACCACGATGCCGAGCCCGGCCACGGCCACCACGGCCCCGGTGAAGGCCGCCCGCGGCAGCCGTACCCTGCGGACGAAGCGCACCCAGAGCACCACGAACACCGGCGCGGTGAACTCGATCAGCAGGGTGACGCCCACCGGCAGCCGGGTGATCGCCGCGAAGTACAGCGCCTGCACGCCCGCCACCGCGACCACCGCGTAGGCGCCGAAGAACGGCAGCCGGGCGCGCGGGATGCGCAGCGCCCGGGGCCTGACCACCGCCAGGATGCCGACGAGCAGCAGCCCGGCCCCGGCCATCCGGACCCAGACGGACTCCAGCGGCGCCAGTCCGCCGCCGCCGAGGTACTTGGCCATCGGTCCGGAGAACGCGAAGCACCAGGAAGACGCGAACGCGATCAGCAGGCCGGCACGCCTCATGTGACACCATCCATGTAACTACCGTTCAGGGGATTTGATGCTGTCATGCCGAGGAGGCCAGGGCAAGAAATGTCCGGCATGTGAGCGTGCCTCGGCCCCCTGTCCCGGACCACCGCCTACGCTTCGAATGTGAGGATCTTCATCGCCCGGCTCGCCGGCACGCCCGTCTTCGACCCGGCCGGGGACCAGATCGGCCGGGTGCGGGACGTGGTGGTGACCGTCGCCGGGTCCGCCCCGCCTCACGTCCACGGCCTGGTGGTGGAGATGCAGCCGCGCCGCCGGGTCTTCCTCCCGATCACCCGCGTGCTCACCGTCGAGGCGGGCGCCCTGGTCTTCAGCGGCCGGCTCAACATGCGCAGGTTCGAGCAGCGGGCCTCGGAGACCCTGGTCATCGGCGAGATGCTCGACCTGTCCGTGGAGGTCGACGGCGAGCGCATGACGGTGCTCGACCTCGCCATGGAGAAGACCCGCACCTCCGAGTGGATGATCACCAAGGTCGCCCTGGCCAGGAGCGGCGGGACGCTCGGCCTGCGGCGGCGCGGCGCGAGCAGGATCGTGGACTGGCGCGAGGTCAGGGGCTTCAGCGCGGTGCAGAAGGACCAGGGCGCGGCGAGCCTGCTGGCCGCCTTCGAGACCATGCGCGCGGCCGACCTGGCCAGCGCCCTGCACACCCTGTCCGACAAGCGGCGGGTCGAGGTCGCCTCCGCCCTGGACGACGTACGGCTGGCCGACGTGCTGGAGGAGCTCCCCGAGCGCGACCAGATCGGCATCCTGAGCCGGCTGCACCCGGAGCGGGCCGCCGACGTGCTGGAGGAGATGCGGCCCGACGACGCCGCCGACCTGCTCCAGGACCTCTCCCCCGAGCAGGCCGAGGCGCTGATGGCACTGATGGAGCCCGAGGAGGCCGCGCCGGTCCGGCGGCTGCTGGTCTACCCCGAGAACACCGCCGGCGGCATCATGACCTCCGAGCCGCTGATCCTGCCCCCGACCGCCGCCGTCGCCGAGGCCCTGGCGGTCATCCGGCAGCAGGACCACATCCCGGCCGTGGCCACGCAGGTCTACGTGACCCGCCCGCCCGTCGAGACGCCGACCGGCAGGTTCCTCGGCCTGGTGCACTTCCAGCGGCTGCTGCGCGAGCCCCCGTCCACCCTGCTCGGCACGGTCATGGACGACTCGCTCGACCCGATCAGGCCCGACCTCACCCTGAGACAGGTGACGTCCTACCTGGCCACCTACGATCTGGTGGCGGTGCCCGTGGTCGACGACGCCGGCCGGCTCGTCGGCGCGGTCACCGTGGACGACGTGCTCGACCACCTGCTTCCCGGCGACTGGCGGGAAGAAGAGGACCGCGGAGGGAACCCGTGACCGAACGGCTCGACCAGCCCCGCGAGCTGGGCCTGCGCCTGCGCCCGCACTACGACCCGGAGGCGTTCGGGCGGCTGTCGGAGCAGATCGCCCGCTTCCTCGGCACCGCGCGCTTCATCGTCTACATGACGGTGTTCGTCGCGGTCTGGATCCTGTGGAACGTCTTCGCCCCGCAGGGCCTGCGCTTCGACCCCTTCCCGTTCATCTTCCTGACGCTCATGCTCTCGCTCCAGGCCTCCTACGCCGCCCCGCTGATCCTGCTCGCGCAGAACCGGCAGGACGACCGGGACCGGGTCCAGAACGAGCACGACCGCAGGGCCGCCGAGCGCAACCAGGCCGACGTCGAGTATCTGACCCGGGAGATCGCCGCGCTGCGCATCGCGCTCGGCGAGGTGGCCACCCGCGACTACCTGCGCTCGGAGCTCCAGCACCTGGCCGAGGATCTCCGCGAGGCGCGCGGGCCGTACGAACCCGTTCCGGTCCGGCCGAAGAGTCCTCGCTGAACCGCCGGGGCCCGTCCCGTCCGGGAGCACGGCCGGCGGCGCCCCGGTGGGAGCCGCGCCGCCGGGGCGTCTCCGGCCGCTATCCGGCGGCCTCCGGGAACAGCTTGTTCAGCATGGCCGCGCACTGGCGCAGTTCGTCCTCGTCGAACACGTCCAGGAACCGGCTGCGGATGCCCCGCAGGTAGGTGGGGGCGGCCTCGGCCAGCCGGTCGGCGCCGGCGTCGGTCAGCACCGCGAACAGGCCCCGCGCGTCGCTGGCGCAGGCCTCCCGCTCCACCAGGCCGTCGCGCTGGAGCCGGTCGATGAGCCGGGTCAGGCCGCTGCGTGAGAGCAGCACCCGCTCGGCCAGGTCGTTCATGCGCAGCCGCCGCCCGGGCGACTCCGCCAGCTGGTTGAGCACGTCGTAGGAGGCCAGCGCCAGGTCGTGGGCGACCATCAGGTCCGCCTCCAGCAGCCGGGTGATCCGCACCTGGGCCCGCTGGAGCATGCGCCAGACCTCCAGCTCCTCCGAGCCGATGGCATCTCTTGACTCGCCCGCCGTCAGGGTCACGCAGTAACCTTAGAACGTTGCACACGCATCTACATAGCGAATTGTCCGGATCGCGCGACGAGGCGCCCCTGGACCCCCGCCCCGGCGGGTAACAGGACGTCAAAGACGCCTCCGCGGCACCGAGCACCCGGAATTCTTCGCACGCCTCCCGGGTTCATACGATGGACCCGCCCGAGGAACGCCCGGACGACACACAGACAAGGAGGGACGGCATCCCCCGTCGCCCTCACCGGTGGCGGTCTCGTGCCCACACTTCGATGGCACCTACCCCGGAACTCGTGACGGCCGCTCTCGCGACCGTCAACGACCCTGAGATCCGTCGGCCGATCACCGAGCTCGACATGGTCAAGAGCGTCGACATCTCCCCCGAAGGGGTGGTGCGCGTCGGCATCTTCCTCACGGTGTCGGGCTGCCCCATGAAGGACACCATCACCCGCGACGTCACCGCCGCGGTCTCGCGCGTCGACGGGGTGACCGGCGTCCAGGTCGAGATGGACGTCATGAGCGCCGAGCAGCGCAAGGAGCTGCAGACCAAGCTGCGCGGCGACCGGGGACCGGAGAAGGAGATCCCCTTCGCCAAGCCCGGTTCTCTGACCCGCGTCTTCGCCGTCGCCTCCGGCAAGGGCGGCGTCGGCAAGTCCTCCGTCACGGTGAACCTCGCCGCCGCCATGGCCTCCAACGGGCTCAAGGTCGGCGTGGTGGACGCCGACATCTACGGCCACAGCGTGCCCCGCATGCTGGGCGTCTCCGAGCGGCCCACCAAGGTCGAGGACATGATCATGCCTCCGGTGGCGCATGACATCAAGGTCATCTCGGTCGGCATGTTCAAGCCGGAGGGCAACACCCCGGTGGTGTGGCGCGGGCCGATGCTGGACCGGGCGCTGCACCAGTTCCTCGCCGACGTCTACTGGGGCGACCTCGACGTCCTGCTGATGGACCTGCCGCCGGGCACCGGCGACATCGCGATCTCGGTGGCGCAGCGCATGCCGTCCGCCGAGATCCTCGTGGTGACCACCCCGCAGCAGGCGGCCGCCGAGGTGGCCGAGCGGGCCGGGTCGATCGCCGCGCAGACCCACCAGCAGATCGCCGGCGTCATCGAGAACATGTCCTGGCTGCCGTGCCCCCACTGCGACGAGCGGATCTCGGTCTTCGGCGAGGGCGGCGGCCAGTCCGTGGCCGACGCGCTGACCCGCACGCTCGGCGCCCGGGTGCCGCTGCTCGGCCAGGTCCCGATCGACATGCGGCTGCGCGAGGGCGGCGACGAGGGCAAGCCTCTCGTGCTCACCGACCCGGACGCTCCCGCCGCGGCCGAACTGCACCGCATCGCCGCGGGTCTGAGCAAGAAGTCCACCAGCCTCAAGGGCCTCCAGCTCGGCATCTCCCCCACCCGGGGCCGCTGAGCGGGCGTCCGCCGGTCCGCGGTCCGCATCCGCGGAGGCACTGCACGGGCAGAGCGCGGCACGGGAAAAGGAGGCGTCCCCACCGGGGACGCCTCCTTTTCGCTTTCCGTGTCCTCCTGTGGCCGCGGCCTGTGCCGTGCCTCAGGTGGCCTCGGAGTCGTACGGCGGGATCTCGCCGTAACCGAGCTCCTCGGCCGCCTCGGCCGCGTACGACGACGGGGCGTAGGCGGGCGTGGCGAGCGCCGCGGCGGAGGCGGCACCGTTCCAGTCGTCCTCGAGGTCGGCCGTCAGGTGCTTGCGGACGAAGTTCTTCGGGTTGAGGTCCGCCGGGTCGAAGTCGGCGAACTCCGGCCCCAGCCCCACCCGGAGGTCGTCCTTGGCGTTGTTGGCCATCCGCCGCAGGTTGCGCAGCGTCCGGCCCGCCTGCGCGGCGGCCTGGGGGAGCTTCTCCGGCCCGAAGACGAGCAGGGCGATGACCACCAGTGCCGCGACCTCAAACCACCCGAGTCCGAACACGGCGATCTCCTAGCGGCTCAGCGCGAGGGAGTGCCCGGCGGATGCGGCCCTTCTCGAGCGCGGGTTCACCGGACCTCCCCTTCAAGGTCAGCGCTCCGGGACGGGTCCCGGAGCGCTTCCAGACTAATGCCCCCGACCGCGCGGACGCTCCCGCGGAGCGCTGGTCAGGAAGGCCGTGGCGTGGGCGTGGCGCGATCGGCCTGCACGATCACGGTGGTCGTCTTCTCCTGCCCGCCCCGCTGGAACTTGACCTCCAGCCTGTCACCGGGAGCCCTGCCCCGGACCAGCGCGATCAGCTCGTTACCGTCCTGCAACGTGAGGCCGTTGACCTCCAGGATGACGTCGCCGGGCTTGAGGCCCGCCTTGTCCGCCGCCCCTCCGGGCGAGACCGGCGCCTGGCCGTCCTGCGCCTCGCTCCTGATCCGCACCCCGGTGCCCTGGTAGGCCTGGTCGATGAGCACGCCGATCCGCGACTTGCTCGCGGAGCCGGTGGTGACCAGCTCCTCGGCGACCCGGCGGGCGTGGTTGACCGGGATCGCGAAGCCCAGGCCGATGCTGCCGCTCTGACCGCCGACCTGCCTGCCGAGGGTGGCGATCGCCGAGTTGACGCCGATCACCTCGCCGCGCGCGTTGACCAGCGGGCCCCCGGAGTTGCCGGGGTTGATGGCGGCGTCGGTCTGGATCGCGCTGAACCAGGTGGTGTCGGAGCTGTTCTCCTCCCCCGCCTGGACCGGCCGGTTGAGCGAGCTGACGATGCCGGTGGTGACCGTGCCGGTCAGGCCGAGGGGGGAGCCGATCGCGATGACCGGGTCGCCCACCACCACGTTGTCGGAGTCGCCGAGGGTGATCTCCGGCATGCCGAAGGTGTCGTCCGGCTTGACCACGGCCAGGTCGGACTCGGGGTCGCGGCCGACGATCCTGGCCGCGGTGGACTTGCGGTTGTTGAACTGGATCTGGATCTGCCCGCCGGTCGCCGCGGCCGCGACGACGTGGTTGTTGGTCACCACGTAGCCGCCCTTGATCAGGAAGCCCGAGCCGGTGCCCGCGCCCCCGCCGGCCTCGACGGCCAGGGAGACCACGCTGGGCAGCACCTTGGAGGCCACGCCCGCGACCGACTCCGGCGGCCGGGCGGTGGAACCGCCGGAGGCCGCGGGGATCCGGTAGGACGGGTCCACGCCCGAGCCGCTCGGCCGGGTGAGGAGGTAGGTGCCGACGCTGCCGAGCGTCGAGGCGAGCAGCGCGATCACCACCGCGAGGGCGACGAGCGTCCTCGTGCCCGGCCCGCGCTGCCCGGCGGCCGCCGTGGCGCCCGCAGGGCCGCCGGGCGGCGGAGGCGGGGCCCAGCCGGGCCCCATGCCGAACGCCTGCGGAGGCGGGGGCGGCGGAGCCGTCAGGACCGCCGTGTGGCCGGAAGCCTGTCCGTACGGCGGGCCCGCGACCGCGGGCTCCGGGCGCGGGCGGCCCGAGGGGTCGCCCCAGCCGCTCTCCTCCGGCGCGTCCACCCAGCCGTCCTGGCGCTGCTGCGCGACCGGGGCCGCCGGCTGCTCGCGGCTCCACCCGCCCGGCGCCGGCGGCTGCCCCAGCTGGCTCCACCCCTCGTCGCCCGGCCGCCCGCCGCCGTGGAGGCCCGTGGTCTCGCCTGCGGGCAGGAAGTCGGGCCGCGAGGACTCCGGAGCCGGGCCCCGCCCGCCGCTGAAGTCCGACGGCGCACGTCCCTCGGCATCGTGCGCCTCGTGGGTGCGGGGATCGTCGGTCGTCATCGGATACTCACTACTCCTTAGCCTCGTATGAGGCCGCTCGCCGGCGGCAGCCAGGCAATCTTCCCCGGAGCTGCATACGAGAGACATAAAGCGCGGTTTGCCCGTCCGGATGCCTCGGATACCAGTATCCCGGAGACTCGCCGTGCACGAGCCGCGACCCCGGCACCCCGCCCGGCGGGACCTCGGAAACCCGGAAACACGGCCGCCCGCCACCGGCTCCGGGGGCGGGACGCCTCCGGGGGCCCGGTGACGGGCGGGCGGATCACCTGGCGGGCGACGGCGTCAGCGAGGGGACGGGCGTCGCCGTACCGCCGCGGTGCACCGTGTTCGCGGGGCTCCCGGGCTGGTTGGCGAACATGTCGACCGGCGGCACACGCGGGTTGGACTCGGCGCCCCCGACGACGAACAACGTGCCGAGCGCCACCGCCGCGGAGGCGAACCCCACGGCCACGTAACCCGCCCGGCGCGACCGCCGGGCTCCGCCGGCCCGGCCGCGCGGCCGGTTGTCCGGCGGCGCGATGCTGTGCATGCTCGGGATCGGCGCCCCCCCGAAGGTCCGGGGGGCGGGGAAGGGCCGCTCCCGCGGCGGCAGCGGGCCGCCGGGCTCGGCCATCCGCAGCAGCGAGACGGTCAGGTCCATCGGCATCGACGGCCCGTCCAGGGACCGCAGCCGGCTCTTCAGCGCTCGCACGGCGTCGACCTCGGCGCGGCAGTCGGCGCAGAAGGCCAGGTGTGACAGGGCGCGGTCGCGCTCATGGTGGTTCAGCTCGCCGTCGACGAGCGCGGAAACGCGTTCTCCGAGATGACTCATGCCGACTCCTTGCCGAGCGGCTCGTCGTGGCAGTCGCCCTTGGTGATCGGGTCCGGTCCGGGTCCTCGTCTCGCGTGCACGCTTTCGCCCTCGGTCCCGGTCCGTCGCTTCGAATGCCTGTGGTCTGTCATGCGAACTCCTCCCCGCGGGTGATGGTCGGGGGGGATGGCTCGCTGCGGGGCGCGCGGTGCTCCAGCGCGTCTCGCAACTGCGCCCGGCCGCGATGGATGCGGCTGCGGACGGTGCCGAGCTTCACGCCGAGCGTCGCGGCGATCTCCTCGTAGGAGAGCCCCTCGATGTCGCACAGCACGACGGCGGCGCGGAACTCGGGGGCCAGCGCGTCCAGCGCCGCCTGGATGTCGGCGTCCAGGTGGGTGTCGTCGTACACCTGGGCGGGGGACGGCTCGCGCCCGCGCAGCCGCTCGGCCGCGTCGTCGGCGAACCCCTCGAACCTGATCCGCTGCTTGCGCCGCGCCATGTCGAGGAACAGGTTGGTGGTGATGCGGTGCAGCCAGCCCTCGAAGGTGCCGGGCGTGTAGTTCGACAGGGACCTGAAGACCCGGACGAACACCTCCTGGGTCAGGTCCTCGGCGTCGTGGACGTTCCCGGTCAGCCGGTAGGCCAGCCGGTAGACGCGCGCCGAGTGGGTCCGGACGACCTCGTCCCAGGTGGGAGGCTTCCAGTCGGACACGGGAGCATCCACCTGGTGGTCGGGCTCGTCCACCAGCACCCCTCTCTTCGGGACCACCGCTATCGCCATAGTGCCTGGTTTCGTCCCTTCGTGCGCGCTCACTACCCACAGGACCGGCAAACGCCGCTTTAATCCATGCAACGTCCCGCCCGGGGCATGAGTTCCCGATCCGGGCCTCCTCCCTTAGGCTGCGACCCAGCGCCCATGCGACTGTGCACGAGAGAGCGGGAGGAGAGGCCGATGGCAGAGACGCCGACAAGTCCGTTGGAGGCCACTCTGGCCTATGCCGAGGACTTCCACCCCGAGGACGAGATCCTCCGCCTCGCCCGGCAGCGGAGCCTGGAGGTGGGGATCTCCCCGACCTCGCCCAGCGGCGGCGCCGCCCTCTGCTTCCTCGCCAGCGCCGTCAACGCCCGCGCCGTGGTGGAGATCGGCACCGGCTGCGGGGTGTCCGGCCTGTGGCTGCTCCGCGGCATGCGCCCCGACGGCACGCTCACCAGCGTGGACGTGGAGCCCGAGCTCCAGCGCCTGGCCCGGCAGAGCTTCGCCCAGGCGGGCTTCTCCGGCGGCCGCGTCCGGCTGATCACCGGCCGGGCCCTGGACGTGCTGCCGCGCCTGTCCGACGGCGGCTACGACATGGTCTTCTGTGACGGCGCCATGCAGGAGTACGGCGACTACCTGGCCGAGTCCGTCCGGCTGCTGCGCACGGGCGGCGTCGTCGTCTTCGACAACGCCCTCTGGCACCACCGGGTCGCCGACCCCGCCCGGCGCGACCCGGACACCGTCGCCGTCCGCGAGCTGGGCAAGCTGGTCCGCTCCGACGAGCGGCTCCGCCCCCTGCTGCTCCCGCTCGGGGGCGGCATCCTCGCCGCGGTCAAGCTCGCCGGCTGACCCGGCGGCCGGCCGAGTCCCGGCAGGCCACGGCGCCGAGGACGGCGGCCGCGCCCCGGCGGCTCCACCGGACGGCCGAGTCCCCGGGTGTGCGACTCCGCCGGGGCGGAATCCCCGGCGGTTTTCTCGCGCCGCCCCGGGTTCAACGGCCGGACAGCCACTCCAGCAGCAGGCGGACGCCGAAGCCGGTCGCCCCCTTGGCGGACAGGCCCTCGTCCACCGTGCTGCGGCCGACGCCCGCGATGTCCAGGTGCGCCCACGGCCGCCCGCCGGTGAACTCGCGCAGGAACAGCGCCGCGGTGATCGAGCCCGCGCCGTAGGCGGACCCGACCTCGATGTTGGCCAGGTCGGCCACGGAGGACTCCAGCGCCGGGACGTAGTCGTCGATCAGCGGCATCCGCCAGAGCCGCTCTCCGCTGGCCTCCCCCGCCCCGGCCAGCTCCGCGGCCAGCCCGTCGTCGGAGGCGAAGAGCGCCCCCAGGCCCTTGCCCAGGGCGATGCCGATCGCCCCGGTCAGCGTGGCGATGTCCACCATGACGTCCGGGTCCAGCTCGGCGTCGGCGTAGGCCAGCGCGTCGGCCATCACCAGCCGGCCCTCGGCGTCGGTGTTGAGCACCTCGACGGTCCGCCCGCCGTACTGCGTGATCACGTCGCTGGGGCGCTGCGCCGTACCGGAGAAGGAGTTCTCCGCCGCGGCGACCAGGCCGGTGACGCGGACCCGCGCGCCGAGGGCGGCCAGCGCGCCCAGGACGGCGATGACGACCGCGCCGCCCGCCATGTCGGTCTTCATGAACTTCATGCCCTCGGTGGGCTTGAGCGAGAGGCCGCCGGTGTCGTAGGTGATGCCCTTGCCGACGAGGACCACGTGCCCGGTGGCCTCGCCCTCCGGCTCGTAGGAGAGCTGGATGAGCCGCGGCGGGCTCACCGAGCCCTGGCCGACGGCGAGGATGCCGCCGAACCCGCCGGCCCGCAGCTCCCGCTCGTCCCAGATCCTGGTGGCGACGCCCTGCTCCGCGGCGCGCTCGGCGAGCCAGGCGGGGGTCTTCACCGAGGCCGGGGTGTTGGCCAGGTCCCTGGCGAGCGCGACCGCGCCGGCCACGGCCCTGCCCCTGGCGATCCCGGACTCGACGGCCGCGGTCCCGGTCTCCCCGGTCTCCCTCGCGTCGCCGGTGCCGGTCTCCCCGGTCTCCGTCGCGTCGCCGGTCCCCCCGTCGTCCCCGGGGGTTCCGGTGACGAGCCGGATCGAGGCCACCGGCCGGGACGAGGGGGCGGTCTCGCCGATCCGGAAGGTGTAGGCGGCCAGCAGCGCGCCCTCCGTGAACGCGGCCACCGCTGCGGCGGACGCCCCGGGCGGCGGCACGACGGCGATCTCCTCGCGGCCCCTGCCCCGGCGGGTCACCGCCGCGCCCGCCTTGCGCAGCGCGTCGGCCGAGCCGTCGCCGATCCCGTATAGCAGGATCCGGCCGACGGCCTCGCCCCGGGCCACCGGCACCTCGACGATCTCCCCGGCCTCGCCCTTGGCCTCGTAGCAGGCCAGCAGCGCGGCGGCGGGCACGGGCAGCCCGACCGGCGGGTCGAGATCCGCCGCGAAGGGCACCGCGAGCAGCGCGGCGTCCTCCGGCGGCCGTGCGGCCGTACTGATCGAGGTCTCCAGGGGCACGTCGCTCATTCCTTCCATCGTGCAGGCCCCGGCCTCGGCACGGGGCCTCGGCGACTCCGGTGCGGGACCGGGGCGGAACGCCGCGGCCCTGGCGCGAGCCGCCGCGGGGGCGGCCCTGCGGCCAGGGCCGTGTCGTCGGACCGTGTCATCGGGCCGGTGTCAGCCGACGACCTTCTTCAGCTCCTCACCCAGGGCGCCGGCCTCGTCCGCGGAGAGCTCGACGACGAGCCGGCCGCCACCCTCCAGGGGAACCCGCATGACGATCCCCCTGCCTTCCTTGACGACCTCCAGCGGACCATCACCGGTCCTCGGCTTCATCGCCGCCATGCGTGTATCCCTTCCTGCTTCGGGCTCCGGATCTCCGACTGACCCGAGGGTGGCCGACGCATTCACGTCTTCTGTGATGTCCTATTATCCCGCCTCCACGCTCGGAATGGGAACGATCAGGTTCCAGGCCGGTTCCACCGGAGGCCCGATACCGTTGTCCGGGACCCCTGCGCCGACCAAACTGGTCCCTGTGAACGCCCGCGCCGCACTCTTCGACCTGTACGGTGACCACCTGCGCTCCCGGGGCGGCCGCGCGTCCGTCGCCGCCCTCGTCCGCCTGCTCGCCCCGTTGGAGATCGCGGCCCCGGCCGTGCGCACCGCCATCTCGCGCATGGTCCGGCAGGGCTGGCTCGCACCCGCCCGGCTGCCTCAGGGCCCCGGATACGAGGTCACCCCGAAATGCGTGCGGCGGCTCGACGAGGCCGCGCTGCGGATCTATCGGGCCGGGGCCGTCACCTGGTCGGGCCGGTGGCACCTGCTCGTGATCGAACCCGTGCGCGAGCGGCCCCGCCGGGAGCGGCTCAGGGCCGACCTGTCCTTCCTCGGCTACGCGCCGCTGACGGAGGGCACCTGGATCGGCCCGCACCCCTCGCCCGAGCTCGACCCGCTGCTCGCGGGCGAGGAGATCCACGCCGAGCGCTTCGAAGCGGTGCTCGACGGCGACCCCCGGGCGCTCGTCGCCCGCACCTGGGACCTGGACGCCATCGCGGCGGCCTACGAGGAGTGGCTGGCCCGGGCGGTGGAGCTGGTCGACTCGCTGCCGGACGACGCCGACGACGACCGGGTCTTCGCCGTCCGGAGCAGGCTGCTGCACGGCTGGCGCAACTTCCTCTTCCGCGACCCGGGCCTCCCCGCCGAGCTGCTGCCGGGCGGCTGGCCCGGGGACAAGGCCAGGGCCTACTTCGAGCGGGAGGCCGCGCGCCTGCTCCCGGCGGCCTCCGCGTTCGTGGACCGCCATCTCACCGAGCCGTGAGGGGATCCGGGTCCGCCCGGCTCCGGACCCGGAGCCGGCCCGCGGGCCCGGAGCCGGGCGGACCGGCGGGCCCGGAGCCGACCGGCGGGCCGCTAGACCCGGTCCCGGACCCAGCAGTCGGCGACGTGGTCGTTGACCAGGCCGATGGCCTGCATCAGCGCGTAGGCGGTGGTGGGGCCGACGAAGCGGAAGCCGTTCTTCTTCAGCTCCTTGGCCAGCGCCACCGAGCCCGGCGTCAGGGCGGGCACGTCCGCGCCGGTCGCGGGCGCCGGGGAACCGGGATCGGCGTGGCGCCAGACGAGGTCGGACAGGCCGACGCCGAGCGCGGCCCGCGCGTTGGAGATCGCCGCCTCGATCTTGGCCCGGTTGCGGACGATGCCCGGGTCGGCCAGGAGGCGGTCCACGTCGTCCTGGCCGAACGCGGCCACGGCGGGGATGGAGAAGCCCGCGAACGCGCTCCGGAAGTTCTCCCTCTTGCGCAGGATCGTGATCCACGACAGGCCCGACTGGAACGCCTCCAGGGTGAGCCGCTCGAACACCCGGTCGTCGCCCTCGACCGGGCGGCCCCACTCCTCGTCGTGGTAGGCGATGTACTCGGGGGCGGAGCTCACCCACCCGCACCGGACGAGCGCGGTCACCCGCGCCCCTCCTCGTCCGCGGGCCCGCCCGCCCGCCGCGCGGAGGCGGCGCCGGGCTCCCCGTCCGGCCCCGCCGGATCGTCCCGCGGGCCCTTCTCGGCCGCCTCCTCGGATCCGGCGCCCTCCGCTCCCCTCCGGGCTCCGGCGCCCTCCGGCTCCTCCGGGTCACCGGGGTCCTCCTGGCCGCCGGGCTCCTCCGGCTCCTCGAGGTCGTCGAGGTCGCCGAGGGAGGCGGGAACGGGGGCGGCGTCTTCGCGCGACTCGGCGAGATCCTCGCGGGGGGCGCCGGGCCGGTGCTCGGTGACCGGCCCGTACGCCGGACCGGCGTGCATCTCCTGCCGCGCCTGGAGCCTGCTCGCCAGCAGTTCCGACACCCGCTGCTCCAGCACCGCGATCCTGGTGTCCCGCTCGCTCAGTGCGGTCGCGGCGCGCTGCAGCGTCTCGTCCACGCTCTGCGTGTGGTAGCCGACCAGGCTCACCGGCAGTTGCAGGGCCATGAAGTCCACCGCGGTGAGCTGCCCGGCGGCGGGCAGGGCGAGCGGGGGCACGTCGGGGGCGAACTCCTTGAGCTCACCGCCCCTCCCCGTGGCGACCAGCACCACGCCGGCGAGAACGGCCAGGGCAGCGAGAACGAGTACGACCAGCACATACGAATCGTGCCACAACTCCCTTCCTCCGGGTTCCGTCCCGCGCATCCGGAAGATCTCGGGGCCAGGACCTATGATCGCCGCATGGCAGATCCCCTGGTGGTCGGAGCGGACGCGGAGGCCGGGCCCGACTGGGTCGAGGCCCACTCGATCGACGAGGTCGAGCGCCTCGTCCGGGCCGGGCGCACCGTCGTCGTCACGCCGTCGGAGCTGGCCCGGTCCTCGGCACGGATCTCCAAACGGGCGGCGGGGCCCGCCGAGGCCCCGGCGGGCACGGCGAACGCGACAGGCATGGCGGACGCGGCGGCCTCCGAGAAGGCCGGGGACGACGAGGCCGCCGAGCTCGCCGCCGCCGCGGTCTGCGCCTGGCTGGGCGCCCGGGTCTTCCGCACCGCCCGCCCGGACCAGGTACGGCTCGCGGTCGCGATGACCGAGTCCCTGGCCGGGAGGCGGCCGCCCGCGCTAGCCCGCCGTGGCCTCGCCTAGTTCGTCGAGGCTCGGCGCCAGACGCCCGGCCGGTTTCTCCAGAAGCTCGAACGCCTCCTCGACCGTGGTGGTCCAGGAGATCGCGTCGAAGACGCCGGCCCGGGTGAAGCCCTCCTCGTGCATGCCCCCCACCAGCGCCTTCAGCGGCGCGTAGAGGCCCCACGGATCCAGCAGGACCAGCGGCTTGTCGTGCAGCCCCAGCGTCCGCGCGGTCCAGATCTCGAAGAGCTCCTCCAGCGTGCCGATGCCGCCGGGGAGCACGAGGAAGGCGTCGGAGCGGGCGTCCATCGCCCCCTTGCGCTCGCGCATGTCGGCGGTGACGATCAGCTCGTCGGAGTCGGTGTCGGCCACCTCGATGTCCACCAGGGCCTGCGGGATCACCCCCACCGTGTGGCCGCCGCCCGCGCGGACCGCGCGGGCCACCGCGCCCATGCACGACACCCGCGCCCCGCCGCTGACCAGCGTGTGCCCGCGTCTGGCGAGCTCGGCTCCCACCTCCTCCGCCAGCCGCAGGTACTTGGGATCGATCCTCTGGCTCGAGGCCAGGAACACGCAGATGAACACCGGACAACCTTATTCCGCGGCGGCCACCGTGCCCTCCGCCGCCTCCTGCTCCTTCTCCAGCTGCTCCGACCTGCCCGCGTCCGCCTCGGCGATGATCCGTACGGCCTCGGCCGGGTCGTCGGTGACCTGGATCAGGTCGACGTCGGCCGGGGAGATCTTCCCCGTGGACACGAGCGTGGTCCTGATCCAGTCGAGCAGCCCGCCCCAGAACTCCGTGCCCAGCAGCACCACCGGGAAGGAGGTGACCTTGCGCGTCTGCACGAGCGTCAGCGCCTCGAACAGCTCGTCCAGCGTGCCGAAGCCGCCCGGCAGCGCGACGAATCCGCAGGCGTACTTCACGAACATCGTCTTGCGGACGAAGAAGTAACGGAACTCGATCCCGAGATCGACGTACTCGTTCATGCTCTGCTCGAAGGGGAGCTCGATGCCGAGGCCGACCGAGATCCCGCCCGCCTCGACCGCGCCCTTGTTCGCCGCCTCCATGCAGCCGGGTCCGCCACCGGTGATGACGGCGTAGCCCTCCTCGGCGAGCAGGCGGCCGATCTCCACTCCCAGGTCGTACTCGGGCGTGCCCGCAGGCGTGCGGGCCGAGCCGAAGACGGTCACCGCCTGGGGCAGTTCGGCCAGTTGACCGAACCCCTCGACGAACTCCGCCTGGATGCGCAGCACCCGCCAGGGGTCCATGTGCAGCCAGTCGGCCGGCCCTCTCCGATCGAGAAGCCGCTGGTCGTAGGTGGAGTCGGGGACGAGGCCGCCGCGGACGACCGCGGATCCCTGACGGCGCTCGGGACGTGTCTTCTTCATGCGATCACGCTAGCGCCGCTCCGGGAAAAATCTTGAAAATTCTCCGCGAAAACACGGAACCGGATTTCGACGAGCCCGCGTCTAACCGGCGAGGGTGCTGCTCGGGACTGAAAGTGGCTTTCCCCGCCAAATGGCCGGCGAGGAAAGCCACTTTCTCGTTTTCACGGCGGGTCCTCCGCCCCCGGAGCTCAGGAGAGCCAGGAGAGCAGGTGCCGCTCGGCTTCGGCGATCTTGGACAGTGAGGCGAACTCCCCGCGCTGGTGGGCCAGGTTCGGGTCGCCGGGGCCGTAGTTGACGGCCGGGACGCCCAGGCCGGAGAAGAGCGAGACGTCCGTCCAGCCGAGCTTGGCCCTCGGCACGCCGCCGACCGCCGTCACGAACGCCGCCGCCACCGGGTGGTTCAGGCCGGGCCTCGCGGCCGGGGCGCCGTCGGTGAAGCGGAGCTCGAACCCGTCGAACACCTCGCGCACGTGCTCGCGCGCCTCCTCCAGCGACAGGTCGGGGGCGAAGCGGTAGTTGACCGTCACCACGCACTCGTCGGGGATCACGTTGCCCGCGACGCCGCCGGTGACGCCGACCGCGTTCAGGCCCTCGTGGTACTCCAGCCCGTCCACGACCGGCGTCCTGGCCCGGTAGGCGTTCAGGACGTCCAGCACGGGCCCGGCGGCGTGGATCGCGTTGACGCCCAGCCAGGACCTGGCGCTGTGCGCCCGCTTGCCCCGGGTGACGACCTGCGCCCGCAGGGTGCCCTGGCAACCGCCCTCGATCACCCCGTCGGTGGGCTCCATCAGCACCGCGAAGTCCCCGGCGAGCCAGCCGGGGTGGTTCCGGCTGAGCCGGAGCAGCCCGTTGCGCTCGGCCTCGATCTCCTCGCAGTCGTAGAAGACGTAGGTCACGTCCCGGTTCGGCGCCTCCAGCGCGGCGGCCAGCTTCAGGGCGACCGCGACGCCGCTCTTCATGTCGGACGTGCCGCAGCCGTACAGCAGGTCGCCCTCGACCCGGCTGGGCAGGTTGTCCGCCACCGGGACCGTGTCGATGTGCCCGGCGATCACCACCCGCTCGCCCCGGCCGAGCTCGGTGCGGGCCACGACCGAGTCGCCGTCGCGCTCCACCCGCAGGTGCGGCAGGGCGCGCAGCGCCTCCTCCACCGCGTCGGCGAGCGCCTTCTCGTTCCCGCTCACCGACTCGACGTCCACGATCCGCGCGGTGAGCGCGCCGACGTCCTGGGTGAGGTCCAGCCGCGTGTCCATGCAGGCGACCCTACAACCGCCCGGCGCCGCCGTCCCGCCCCGTCCTCCGGCGGGCCGCGGACCGGTCCGGCGCCCGGTAGGTTCTTCACCGTGCGACGGCGGTTCTCCCCAGGTGTCATCGCGATCATCGCGATCGTAGCCGTGCTCGCGGTGGCCATCACCGTGGGCCTGTTCGCGTTGCTCGACCGGCCCTCGACGGACGAGGGCTGCCGGGTCACCGCCGCCGGGGGCACCCTCGACCTGGAGATCGAGCAGGCCCAGGTGGCCGCGGCCATCGCCGGCGTGGCCCACCGCCGCAAGCTGCCCGAGCGGGCCGTCGTGATCGCCTACGCCACGGGCATCCAGGAGTCCAAGCTGTACAACCTGCCGTTCGGCGACCGCGACTCCGTGGGCGTGTTCCAGCAGCGGCCCTCGCAGGGCTGGGGCACTCCCGAGCAGCTGCTCGACCCGGTCTACACCGCCGGCAGGTTCTTCGCGGGGCTGGTCAAGGTGAAGGACTACCGGAAGATCCCGCTGCACGAGGCCGCCCAGGAGGTGCAGCGCTCGGCCGACGGCTCGCTGTACGCCCAGCACGAGGAGAACGCGAAGATCCTGGCCGCGGCGTTCACCGGGCGGGCGCCCGGCGCGCTGCACTGCTGGTTCCCCCTGGAGGGCGGCGAGACGCCCGTCCCGGCCCCCGCGCCGGCCAAGGCGACCAAGGAGCTGGCCCGCACGCTCGGCGCCGGGACCACCCTCAAGGCGGCCTCCCGGAGGCAGGGCTGGCTGATCGCCTCCTGGTCCCTCGCCCACGCCCAGAGGTACGGCCTGCGCCGCATCGGCTACGACGGCCGTTCCTGGACCGCGGAGGGCGGCGAGGAGCAGGGCTGGACGGCCGACCCCGGCGCCTCCCGGGGTGCGGTCCGGATCTCCTAGCCCCTGCTCAGGATCGTGATCGACCCGGGCGGCAGCGACCGGGCGTAGGAGGAGTTCCAGCCCTCGCCCTGCACGCGCTCGAAGGAGAGCAGCCGGCCGTCGGCGGCGCGGTAGTCGGCGAAGTCGAGCAGCCCCCGGTCGGGCATCCCGGTGAAGCCCTCCGAGCGGAACGCCGCGGTGCCCCGGTCGGCGGGGAAGAACTCCACCCCCTCCACGATGATCATCGACTTGGCCGGGACCATCCCCTCGGACGGAACCGGCGTCCACAGCAGCACCTCCAGGTGGGGTGCGTCACCGGGGGCCTGGCCGGGGTGCATCTCGACCGAGAGCCACTGGCGGTGGCGGGTCCCGTCGTCGAGGAGGTACTCCGTCCACTGCACGCCCTGCCGCGACAGGTGCATCGCGCCGAGCACGCGGGCCCGCACGCCCTGGTGGTCGATCGTGTCGCCGACCTTGATCGTGCGGGGGTCGGGGTAGTCGATGCCGACATGGCCCGAGGCCTCGGGTCCGGGCGGCGGAGGAGACGGGGCCGCGGACCGCGGCGGCCCGGCCGTCCCGGCGGGCGCGGTGGTCGCCTCGCCGGACGACGCGGGCCCGGACGTCCTGCGGTCCTGGCGGGTGGTCGCGTAGAACGCTCCCAGCAGCAGGACCGCGGTCAGCACGCTCAGGCCGAGTATCACGGCGACCTCAGGGGTCATGCCGCGCGATCCTACTGGAGGCGGCGCACCGCCGCACCGATGCGTTCGTCGCTCGCCGTCAGGGCGATCCGGACATGTCCCTCACCGGCCGTGCCGTAGAACTCCCCCGGTGCGACGAGGATCCCCTTCCCGGCGAGAGCGCGCACCTGGTCCCAGCAGCCGGTGCCGTCGGACGCCCACAGGTAGAGCCCGGCGGCGGAGTGCTCGATCCGCCAGCCCGCGGCCTCCAGCGTGGGGCGGAGCACCGCCCGCCGGGCCGCGTAGCGGGTCCGCTGCTCCTCGGCGTGCGCGTCGTCGTCCAGCGCCGCGGTCATCGCCGCCTGGACCGGCGCCGGGACCATCATGCCCGCGTGCTTGCGGACCTCCAGCAGCCGCTTGACCAGCGCGGGGTCGCCGGCGACGAAACCCGCGCGGTAGCCGGCCAGGTTGGAGCGCTTGGAGAGCGAGTGCACCGCGAGCAGTCCCTCGTGGGAGCCGCCGCACACGTCCGGGTGGAGGATCGAGATCGGCTCCTCCTCCCAGCCCAGCTCGATGTAGCACTCGTCGGAGGCGACGACCGCGCCGTGCTCGCGCGCCCAGGAGACGACCTTGCGCAGGTGCTCGGCGGGCAGGACCCGGCCGGTGGGGTTGGACGGGGAGTTCACCCAGACCAGCGGCACCCGCTCCGGCCCGAGCGCGACCAGCCCGTCCGTGGCGTACGGCTCCGCGCCCGCGAGGCGGGCGCCCACGTCGTAGGTGGGGTAGGCCAGCTCGGGGAAGATCACCCGCTGGCCGGGCCCGACGCCCAGCAGCGTCGGCAGCCAGGCCACGAACTCCTTGGAACCGATCAGCGGCAGCACGGCCGCCGGGTCGACGGCCACGCCGTGCCTGCGCCGCAGCCAGCCGGCCGCGGCGGCGCGCAGCCGCTCGGTGCCATAGGTCAGCGGGTAGCCGGGGCTGTCGGAGGCGTCCGCCAGCGCCCGCCGTACGACGTCGGGCACCGGGTCGACGGGGGTGCCCACCGACAGGTCGACGATCCCGTCGGGATGCTCCAGCGCCAGTTCCTTGTACGGCGTGAGGCGGTCCCAGGGGAAGTCAGGCAGCCCGATCACAGTTCTCTCCGCTGTCGCGCCCCGGCCCGGGGCGAGCGGGGGAAGGTCGTCGGTGGGTCCGGTCGGCGGGGGCCGCGTCCTCGGCGATGTCCTTCGCTACGGCCTTCGACGGCCTTGGCGATCCTTCGCGCGCGCGCCGCCCCCGCCCGAGGCCGTCTAGTGCTCCTCGGCCTGCGGCGGCAGGGCCGCGACGACCGGGTGGTCCTTCTCGATCTTTCCGACCTTGGAGGCGCCGCCGGGCGAGCCGAGGTCTTCGAAGAAGTCCACGTTCGCCTTGTAGAAGTCCTTCCACTGCTCGGGAAGGTCGTCCTCGTAGAAGATCGCCTCGACGGGGCAGACAGGCTCGCACGCACCGCAGTCCACACACTCGTCGGGGTGGATGTAGAGCATGCGCTCGCCCTCGTAGATGCAATCGACGGGGCACTCCTCGATGCACGCCTTGTCAAGCACGTCCACGCAAGGCTGCGCGATGACGTAGGTCACCTCGGGCTCCTTCTTCTTTACGCACCTAGGCACGACTTCGACCGCGGGTTGCTACGCCCTAGTATTGCCGTGCCCACCGGGACTCTGAAACGGGAGGGGGGCAAACGAGATGAATCCTGGCTTCGGCGCCCGCCTCAGCATCACCATAACCCCCGCTGACGTGGGGAAAAGAGTAACGACCCGGAGAAGGGTCCCGGAGGGTTTCCGGGACGCCGTCGGCGAGCTGGAATTCTGGCGGGACGGAGTGCTCGGCGTGCGCAGGCGCGGCGGAGCCCTGGTCGAGATCGACGAGCGGACCCTCGTTGCGGCCAAAGTCGTCCCGGGCCGGGCGTAAGCCGTTCACCAAGAACGGTCGCGCCTCCTCGACCGCCGCGATCACCGCCAAGAGTATGCCCGGTGTGACTGCACGCACCCGATTCGCCATCGCCACCGCCGTGGTCCTCGCCGCCGCGATCACCGGATGCGGCGGCGCGCCGGCCACCGAGGGCACGCCGCTGCCTCCGGTGAAGCTCCAGGCCGCCTCCCTGGAGGAGGGCTTCACCAGCATGGAGCGCCTCGTCGAGGCGGCCAGGAAGGAGGGCTCGCTCAACGTGGTCGGGCTCTCCCGGGACTGGGTGAACTACGGCGAGGTCATCGACGCCTTCTCCGACGAGTACGGCATCGAGGTGAAGGAGCTCGAACCCGGGGCGGGCGGCCGGCGGGCGATCGAGGCGGCCGGGCACCTCAAGCCCGACGTGTTCGACCTGAGCCTGGAGGTGGCGGTCGCCGAGGCGGACTCCCTGGCCCCCTACAAGGTCCGCGGCTGGCAGGACCTCCCGGACCACCTCAAGGACCACTCCGGGAAGTGGTACGCGGCCTACGGCGGCTACATGTCCATCGGGTACGACGCGCGCCGGGTCGCGGCCCCGGCCTCCTACGCCGACCTCCTCAAGCCGGGCCACGCCGTGTGGCTGCCCGGGGACCCGCGGCGGAACGCGGCCGCCTTCGGCGCCGTGATGTCGGCCTCCCTGCGCGGCGGCCGGGCCGACGCGGAGCGGGGCGTGGAGTTCTTCGACGACCTGGCGGCGGCCGGGAACCTGGTGACCGACGGGCGGCCGCCCTCGGTCGCGCTGGACTGGGACTTCCTCAACGCCGCGCGGGCCGCCGGGGAGCCGGGGGCGGGCGGGCCCGACTGGAGGGTGGCGATCCCCGGCGACGCCGTGATCGCCTCCTACCACGTCCAGGCCGTCAGCGCCGCCGCGCCGCACCCCGCCGCGGCCCGGCTCTGGCAGGAGTTCCTGTTCTCCGACCGGGGCCAGAACCTGTTCCTGAAGGGGTACGCCCGGCCCGTCCGGATGGAGGCCATGCGGATGAACGGCACCCTGGACGCCGAGCTCGCCGCCCGGCTCCCGGCGACGAAGGCCCGGCCGGTGGTCCTCACCGTTCCGGAGACGGACGCGGCGAAGACCGTGGTCACGCGCGAGTGGGACCGCGACGCCGGTTGACCGGGGGATCGGTGTGACCGCTGCGTCGCGGGATGTCCGAGGCTCTAAAGTGTCCGGAGGGTACTGGTGAGAGGCCGGGCGGCCTCGGAATGTGAGCTGATCATCGTGCGATACGACACGCCGAGCCTGATGACGTGGAACGCTCGCACCTACGACGGCGGCTTCGGATACGTCTCGGCGCACGGCGCCCCCCTGGTCGACCTGCTGGACCCCCGGCCCGGGGAGCGGATCGTGGACCTCGGCTGCGGCACCGGCGTGCTGACGGCGGAGATCGCCTCCCGGGGCGCGCACGTCCTGGGGATCGACGGCTCCCCCGCCATGATCGAGAAGGCTCTGGCGCAGTACCCCGGGCTGGACTTCATCGTCGGCGACGGACGCGACTTCGTGGTCGCGCAGCCGTACGACGCGGTCTTCTCCAACGCGGCCCTGCACTGGATGGGGAGCGAGCCCGACGCGGTGATCTCCAGTGTCCGGGAGGCGCTGGCCCCGGGCGGCCGGTTCGTGGCCGAGATGGGCGGGGCGGGCAACTGCGCCGCGCTGACGGCGGCGGTCTCCACCGCCTGGCGGGAGCACGGGCTGCCCGATCCGGACCTGCCGTGGTACTTCCCTACCCCCGCCGAGTACGCCGGCCGGCTGGAGAAGGGCGGCTTCGTCGTCCGAATTCTCGAGTACTTCGACCGGCCGACTCCACTTGACGAATGCCCCAACGGAGCGGCGGACTGGGTACGGATGTTCGCCGGTTCGCTGCTGCACCAGCTCCCCGCGGAGCTGATCGAATCCCTGCTGCGACGGGTGAACGAGCTGGCAGCGCCCGCACTGCGGCGGGAGACCGGCTGGATGGCCGACTACGTGCGGCTCCGGTTCGCGGCCGTCCGCCGCTGAGCCCGCTGAGACCACCCGATGCGCTAAGGCGATTTGCCAGACTATGGTCTGTTCCATGAGTCTCGTTCTCCAGCGACGAGGAACGACTCGGGCAAATCAGAGGTGCTGGTGAAGGGTGCGGATGAACGTCTGTCTGAGTGACCTCGTGCCGCCGTTGCGCTGGAGCGACGCGGCCGCGATCCCGCTCCTGCGCGACCAGCCCGATCTGCCGGACGCCTGGTGGCGCAGCCTGCCCTTGCCCGCGGTGCTCGCCGTGCTGGGGCCCGAGCGGCTCGCGGAGATCGTCACGGAGATCGCCCTGGAGCACTGGCCCGCCGCGTCGGTGGGCGACGTCCTGCCCGCCCTGTACGTCCTGGACCCCGACGAGGCCGACGAACCCTGTACGGCCATCGCCCTCGACCGGGCCGGCTCCTGGCCTGGGCTGCTCTCCTTCACCGGTCACGACCTGCGGGACCAGCCCTTCGTGCAGCCCCGCCCGCTGCTGCACACGCTCTTCGGCGCGGTCTTCGCCCGGCTCTCCCCGGTGCCCGGCGGTTCCCGGACCGCGGCCGGATCCGAGGCCGCCCCTGAACCCGTGCGGGGGACCGCGTCCGAACCCGTGCGCGGATCCGGCTCCACGGGCTTCAGCGTCTTCGAGCCCGCCCCCTTCCCGGAGCACACGACCGGGCCGGAGCCGGAAGCCGGGCACGAGCCCGAACCGGAAGCCGAGCACGAACCGGAAGCCGAGCACGAACCCGGGCCCCGGCTCACCGGAGCGGGCGGCGTGCCGGAGGAGCCCGCGGTCCCGGCGTTCGCGGACGAGGCGGAGGACGGGACCGCGGACGAGGCCGGAGCCGAGGCCCGGGACGAAGCCGAGGCCGAGCCCGGGGACGAGGCCGCGGACGCGGACGCGGACGCGGACGCGGACGCGGACGCGGACGAGCCCGGGGATGGGGCCGAGGCCGCCGGGCAGGACGTGCCGCGACGCGCGCCCAGCCTGCACGCGCTGCTCGACACGGCCTTCCTCGACCTGGAGGATCTGAGCTGGGCCGTCGCGCAGAACAGGGTCTTCACCGACGATCCCGCGGCGGTGGAGTCGCTGTCCAAGCTCTTCGCGGTCCAGCCCGAGGTGGTCCGGGACGCCGAGGCCGAGCTGCGCGCACGGCTGCGGCGCTGGCTCGCCTCCGATGAGGCTGCGCCGTACCGCGACCACCTGACCGCGCTCAGGAAGACCCTCGGCAAGGCCGCGCCCGTCGACCGGCTGATCGACGCGGCCGACTGGCACGCGTGGGAGCTGCACTCCCTCGACGTGCCCGCCTGGCAGTTCGTGCTGGCGACCCTGCCCGACTACTACCTCGTCGGCGACTGGCTGGTGGACGGTGACATCGCCGACCTGCGCCACCGGACCCGCGACCTGATCAGCAGCGCCGAGCGCCCGCCGACCGTCGGCCGGGCCCTCGAACTGGTCTCCACCCTCGGCATCCACCCCGAGGTCGCCAAGGAGTGGCTGGAGAACGTGCCGCAGCTGCGCATCCTCGGCGCCGGAGAGTCGGCCCGCCGCGCCAACGGCGCGTCCCCGCGGCAGGCCCCGTCCCGCCCGGAACCGCACCCGGAACCGGACCCGGCGCCCGCGCGGCCCGGTCCGGAACCCGCCCGGCGGGACGGTCCCGAGCCCTTCCGGCAGGACCGCCCGGAACCCGCCCGGCAGAGCGGCCCGGAGCCCTTCCGGGAACCGGCCGGCGAGGCGGGACCGCCGTCGCCGCCCGGGGCCGCGGACCCCTTCGGCGCCGCGTCCTCCCCCGGCAGGCCCGGCTTCTTCGAGTCCTCGTTCCCGCCCGACGCCGCCGCCCGGCCGCTCAAGGACGTGTCGCTCACCCGGCGCTGCTTCCGGCAGCCGGACGGCCGCTGGTGGCTGCGGGTCGACATCACCGCCGACCACCTCGCGGGCGCCGAGTGCCCGCTGCCCAGCGGGTTCGCCGCCTACCTGGGCATGGCCCCCGGCGACAGCCGTACGGTCACCAGCATGGTCGGCGAGATGACGCTGCGCTGGCGCGACCGGCCGGTCCTGGAGTCGCTCGTGCTCCTCCTGCACGACGTGGGCGCCAAGGAGGGCGGCCACCTGTTCCTGACGCTGTCCGAGGAGGGGGTGCTGCGCGCCCGGCACCTGCCCGCCGCGGCCTCCGGGACCGAACCGATCGCGCGGGCCCTGCGGCTGGTGGGCTACACCGCGCCGAGCGGCACGCCCGAGCAGGCCGCCAGGGTCATCGCCACCCGGATCGGGATGACGGGGCCGGTGAGCCAGGCCGACCTCCTGGCCCGCCTGCGCGAGCGCGGTGACCGCGACCTGCAGTCCCTCCTGGCGTAGCCGATGCCCCGACTCGCGATCGCCCCGGAGTTCCCCGTGGAGCTCAGCGCGCTGCCCCAGCCGGCGCGCCGGGACGCGCTGGTCTCCGTACGCAGGTTCCTGCAGAACACGGCCGGTGCGCCGCACCCGGAGCGGGTCAGGGGCGCCAGGGACGACCGCGTCGCGACGCTCCGCCTGGCCGAGCGGCACCGCGGTGTGGTGGTCCGGCAGCGGGACGTCCACTGGCTGCTGACCGTCCTGCCGGACGCCGAGGCGTGGGCCTACGCCCGGCGGTACCGCTTCGGGGTCAACCCCGTGATCGGCGTGGTGGAGGTGTGGGACGCCGAGGCGCTGGAGCGCGTGGAGACGGCGATCCGCAGGTCCGCGGCGTCGTTCCCGGCCCGGCTGTTCGCCGACACCTGCGACACCGACCTGATCGAACTGGGCGTCGACCACCGCTTCCTGCCCCTGGTCCGGCTGATCACCGATGAGCTGACGCTGGAGGCGCTGGAGCCGCTGCTCCCGCCGACGCAGTACGTCCCGCTGGCCGCGCTCGCCAGGGGGGAGTCCGTCGCCGCGGCCTGGCGGGAGCTCGACGCCTGCCGCGCGGTCGACGCCGCCCCCGGTCCGGCCGGCGCCGCCGCCCCGATCGACCCCGACGACCTCGCCGCCGCGCTCGTGCGCAGTCCGGACCGCGCCGTCTTCACCGCGGACCCGCGCGAGCTGAACCACGTGCTCGACGCGCCCGGCTGGTGCGTGTTCCTGCACCCCGCCCAGCACCGGCTCGCCTACCGGGAGTCCTGCGACCGGCCGGTCCTGGTCACCGGCGGCGCGGGCACCGGCAAGACCGTCCTCGCCCTGCACCGGGCCGCCTTCCTGGCCGCGCGCGGCGCGGGCCCGGTCCTGCTGGTCACCTTCTCCCAGGGACTGAGCGGCGAGCTCGCCTCCCGGCTCGACCTGCTGATCGAGGACGCGGTGGTCCGCAAGCGCGTCGAGGTCGGCAACGTGGACCGGCTGGCCCACCGCATCGTCTCCGACGCCGAGGGGCACCCGCCCGTCCTGGTCGGCTCCGAGGAGCTGGGCGCGCTCTGGCGGGAGGCCGCCGGCGGCCGCAGCCCGGCGTTCCTGCTGCGCGAGTGGGAGCAGGTCATCCTGGCGCAGAACCTGCGCACCCTGGACGAGTACCTGTCCGCCCCCCGGCCGGGCCGCGGCGTCGTGCTCCCCGCGGACGAGCGCGCCGCCGTGTGGGCGGCGGTCGGGCACGTCACCGGGCGGCTGGCCGAGCGCGGCAAGCGCACCCTGCTCCAGCTCGCCGCCGAGGCGTCGATCCTGCTCGGCCAGAGCACCGGGGACCTGCTGGAGGAGGCCGCGCCCCGGCGGGAGCCGTACCGGCACATCGTGGTGGACGAGGCGCAGGACCTGCACCCCGTGCAGTGGCGGCTGCTGCGCGCCGCGGTGCCGCACGCGCCGGACGACCTGTTCATCGTGGGCGACCCGCACCAGCGGGTCCTCGACACCCGCGTATCACTCGCCTCGCTCGGGATCGACGCGGTCCAGCAGCGGCTTCAGGTGTCCCATCGCCTTCCGGGGGAAATCCTCTCCTGGGGGGTACGGCTGCGCGGGGGCGGACCGGCCGACGGGCTGGTGGCCGGAGTGCAGGAGCTGTACGGTTTCCGCGCCACCCGACACGGCCCGCATCCCGTGGTCCGCGCCTACGACTCACCGGAGGACGAGCTGAACGGTCTGGTATCCCACGTCTGGCGGTGGATCCGGGAGGACGGCGTGCCTCCGGAGGAGATCGCCGTGGCCGCCAGGACCGCCGGGCTCGTCCGGGAGGCCAGGGCCGCCCTGCGGGATTCGGGGGTGCGGGTGACCACGCTGCACGGCATGAAGGGGCGGGAGTTCCGGCGGGTGGCCGTGATCGGCGTCGCCGACGGGGTGGTGCCCGCCCCCGACTCGCTCACCCCGGCCGAGGAGGACCTCTCGGCGCGGGCGCACGACCTCCAGCGCGAACGGGGCCTGCTGTACGTGGCCTGCACCCGGGCGCGGGAACTGCTCTACGTCTCCCACTCCGGGCGGGCCAGCCCGTTCCTTCCCATCTGATCACATACTCTGAACTGCGGATACATTCCCCTTGCCGGTTGGACCCCAATGAACCTCAGCCTGAGCGACATCGCGCCACCCCTGCGCTGGACCTCTCCCGGCCAGGTAGCGCCGATCGCCAACGACCCCCGCCTCCCCGAGGCGTGGTGGCAGGCGCTTCCGCTGGAGCGTGCCTGCTCCATCGTCGGGACCCCCGAGGTCGCGGGGCGGCTCGCCGACCTCGCCCTGTCGTGCTGGGGCCATCTGATGCTCGGCGACGTCCTGCCCCTGCTCAGGTTCGCCGACCCGGCGTCGAGCGTGCACACGCCCGAGGGGCTCGGCCGCGAGACCGTGCACAAGCTCTTCACCGGGGTGCTGGAGCGGCTGCTCGAACCCGTGACCGAGGACAGCGTCGCCCCCGTCCCGGCCTCCCGGCCGGACCGGCCGCTGCCGGAGCTGATCGACGAGGTCTTCGCCACCCTGGACGAGCGCCAGCGCGCCATCGCCAGGGACCGCCTGTACGCCTCCCAGCGGGTGACGCTGGACGAGCTGGCCCAGCGGTTCTCGGTGACGCGCGAGCGCATCCGGCAGATCGAGCGCGACCTGCGCGACCACGTGGACACCTGGCTCTCCGGCCCGGACGCGGCCCCGCTGGTGGCGCACGTGTCGTGGCTGCGCGGCCGGCTCGGCTCGGCGGTGCCCGCCGACGACCTGGCGGCGGCGGTGCCGTGGCACCGCGCGGAGCTCAAGACGCTCTCCATCCCGGCCTGGCGGTTCGTGCGGACCCTGCTGACCGGCTACGAGCAGGTCGACGGGTGGCTGGTCGCGGGGGGCGCCGACGAGCTGCGGGAGAAGACCCGGCAGCTGTTCACCGACGGGCCCCGGCCCCTGGCGGAGGCCGTCACGCTGGTCAGCCAGCTCGGCATCCGCGAGGACGTGGCCGAGCGGTGGCTCGTCTCGGTGCCCCAGCTGCGGGTGCTGGAGGAGCACGTGGTGCCCTGGCCGCGCAGCGTCAACGACAAGGCGGAGGCCGTGCTCGCGGTGGCGGGCGGCGCGCTGACCCCCGAGGAGATCCAGGAGCGCATCGGCGAGGACTACAGCCTGGTCGGCATCCGCAACCAGCTCACCGCCGACGACCGGTTCCTGCGGCTGGACCGGAACAAGTACGGCCTGACGCGCTGGGGCGGCGAGCAGTACCTCGGCATCCGCGAGATGATCGCCCGAGAGATCGAGCGGGCCGGCGGGGAGGCGCCGGTCAACACGATCGTCACCAACCTGACCTCCCGCTACGACGTGAGCGAGAGCTCGGTGCGCGCCTACGCGGGCGGTCCCGGCTTCGAGCGCACCCAGCGCGGGTGGATCCGGGTGGCGGGGGCCGAGCAGAGCGACTACCAGCCGCGCCGCGACGTCGCCTCTACCCGCCGCTGCTTCCGCAGCCGGGACGGCCGCTGGTGGCACCGGGTGGACGTCAACGCCGAGCACCTGCGCGGCTCCGGCTCGCCGCTGCCCACCGGCTTCGCCGCCTACCTCGGCATGGCCCCGGGGGGCCAGCTCACCGCCTCCACCCCGTCCGGCGACGTGGTGATCAGCTGGCACAACCAGCCGACCATGGGCTCCATCCGCCCGATCCTGGTGGCCGCGGGCGCCTCCGAGGGCGACCACGTCTTCCTGACGGTCTCCGACGGCGGCGAACTGCTCACCCGCTACCTGCCCGCGGCGGTCCCCGGCATCCCGGCGCTGAACCGGGCCCTGCACCTGATCGGCTACACCGCCCCGGTGGCCTCGGAGGCCGAGGGCCTGCGCCTGATCGGCGGCCGCATCGGCCTGTCCGAGGGCGCCGCCCGCGACGAGGTCCTGGCCCGCCTGCGGGACCGCGGCGACCGCGACATCCTCACCTTCCTGGAGGGCGCCGCCTGATGGGCTTTCCCGGCGCACGCCGTCCGACGAGCCGACGGGGGCCGTTCCGTGCTGAGACTCCTTGACCCCGGCGGCCGGGCCGACCGGGTCGTGCCCGAAGGGGCCCGCTCCCTGCGGATGTACACCTGCGCCCCGCCCGCGGACCGCCCCGCCCGGCTGGGCGACCTGCGGCCGCACCTCCTGGCGGACCTGGTCAGGCGGGTCTGCGAGCGGCACCGGCTCCGGGTCGTCCTGCACCGCGTGGCCGGGGATCCCGGCGGGCTCCACGGGACCGGCTCCGGGGCTTCCGGCGGGCTCCACGACGGGGCTCCCGGGAAGACCGGCGGGTCCTGCGACGGGGCTCCCGGGGAGACCGGCGGGGCACCTGGTGAGACCGGCGGGGCTCTCGGCGCGGGCGGGTCCTCCGTCCGGGAGGACGTGCCCTCCCACGAGGAGGCGTTCCGCGCGGACGCGACGGCGCTGAACCTGCGCCCGCCCGAGCACTCGCCCCGCGGGAGCGAGGCCGCAGCCCTGCTCGCCGAGATGGCCGTCGTCTCCGAGGCCCTCCCCCCGGCCGGGGGACACGTCCTGCTGAGCTCCCCCGAGGAGACCGTCCTGCTGGAGGCGGTCGCCCCGGGGGCGGCCCGGCGGCCGGTCCGCAGTGCGCCGCTGCGCTTCGAGGGCGGAACGGCGGGCGGGAGCGCCGGGGCGGGCGTGTCCTTGGGGGACGTGGCGGCGGCGGGCCTCGATCCGCTGGCCGTACGGCTGGCGCTGCTGGGACACCGCCACCGCGAGCCGGTGGACCTCACCTGGGACGCCCTGCGCGCCGCCGACCGGGCGCTGCGGCGCCGGCGGGCGCGTGTCGCGGAGTGGTCGGAGTCCCCCAGCCGGCCGATGCCCGCCGAGCGCGTGGCCCGGATCGAGGCCGCCTTCGACGACGACCTCGACACGCCGCTGGCGCTGCGGTTGCTGGACGAGATGGAGGGGGACGAGTCGCTCGCCCCGGGCTCGCGGTTCGAGGCCTTCCTCCACCTGGACCAGGTCCTCGGCCTGGATCTGCCGCTGGACATCGGCCGGCCCCGGACCCTCCCGCCGGGCGCGGACGAACTGCTGGAGCGGCGCCGGAGCGCCCGCGAGTCCGGCGACCAGACCGCCTGCGACCTGCTCACGCGTGAACTGGCCGGGCTGGGCGTCGAGGTCGCCGACACCCCGCAGGGCCAGTCCTGGACGGTCCGGTAGCGAGTCCCCGGTGCGGTTCGCGGTGAATGTCGGTGCCGCCCGCTAGCGTCCCGTCTCATGAGTGAGATCGGTGTTGTCGTACGACCCGCCCGGGCGCAGGACCTGGACGGGGTGGTGGCCTGCAGCGCGGCGCTGTTCGTCGAGGACGCCGGGACGCGGGACCCGTCACTGAACATCGCCTGGCCGCGCGAGCACGGCGCGGCCAGGTTCGCCGCGGCGATGGACGACCCGGCCCGCCTCGTCATGGTCGCCGACGACGGAGGGCGGATCGTCGGCCACCTGACCGGCTCGCTGTCCGGGCCCACCGCGATGCGGCCGGTCGCGGTGGCGACGCTCGGCAGCATGTACGTCCAGCCGCCCTACCGGGGGCGCGGCGTCGGCTCCCGCCTGGTGGCGGAGTTCCGGAGCTGGGCGCGCGAGCACGGCGCGCAGTACGCCGGGGTGACGGCCTACGCGGGCAACGAGGGCGCCGTGCGCTTCTACCTGCGCCACGGTTTCGCGACCCGCTCCACGGTCCTGGAGACGGCGCTCTGACCGGCATGGCACGTTACCAACGCCGGACGTTGGCAACGTGCCATGTCGGTCTGCCGCCATGCGCGCCGGGCGTCCCATCGGTCGGCCGCGGAGCGCTAGGCGCTGGAGTTCCGGCGGGACGGCGCCTTCCCGCGCTCCGCTTCTTCGCCGGGGCCTACGGCAGGGCGTGCGGGCTGACCACGATGCCGTCCTCGTCGCTGTAGAGCCAGGCGCCGGGGGCGAAGGTGACCTCGCCGAAGGTGACGGGGACGTCGAGGTCGCCCCTGCCCGCCTTGGCGCTCTTGCGCGGGTTGGAGCCCAGCGCCTTGATGCCGAGGTCGAGGCCGGCGAAGGCGGCGGTGTCGCGGACCGCGCCGTTGACGACCACCCCGGACCAGCCGGAGGCGACGGCCGAGGCGGCGATCAGGTCGCCCATCAGGGCGGTGCGCAGCGAGCCCGCGCCGTCCACCACCAGGACCCGGCCCTCTCCCGGCGTGGCCAGGACCTGCTTGACCAGGGCGTTGTCCTCCAGGCAGCGGACGGTGGCGATCGGCCCGGCGAAGCGGGCGCGCAGGCCGTACGAGCGGAACTGCGTCACGCAGCTCGCCAGGATGTCGCCGTGGGCGTCGATCAGGTCGGCGGTCGTGAACTCCATGCGCCGCATTCTCCCGGACGCGATCGCGGCCCTGCCCTCCCGGGTGACCCTCGTACGGGCCGCGGTCCTCCCCGCCCGGAGTGGCCCTCGTCCGGGCCGGGGTGCGCGGAGCCCGTGCCGTCGCGGCGGATCCGGCGGAGGGGCCCTTCCCGGCCTACCTTCGCCGCCGCGCCCGCGCCCGGGTCCACCACGGCGGCGTGCGGGGGTAGTTGCCGTCCTCCAGGTTCGCCAGCCGCTCGAAGACGTTCCAGGAGCCGGGGTTCCCGCAGACCAGCACCGAGACGGCCACCGCGGCGACGTAGAGCGGGAGCATGGGCAGCCCGGCGCACGCGGCGTACTGCGAGGCGTGCCGGTCCTCGTGGCGGAGCAGGGCGCCGGTCAGGTAGCCCTCGCCGTGCCGGGTCAGGACCACGTTGCCGACCGTGAACGCCCCGGCCACCGGGAACGGGATGCGGTAGCCGTGCGCCAGCAGCAGGCCGTCCGGCCCGGCGGTCAGCCGGGCCCGGCCCAGGCGGGCCACCAGCAGCCCCAGCGGGGTGGAGAGGTTCGCGTAGTTGAGCGCCCGCCGCGCCCGGTGCCACCGTCGCATACGGCGATTGTGCGCCCTGCGGACGCCCGGCGACAGGGCGGGCCGGCGGGGGCGTGCGAGCGGGAGGCGGAGCCGGCGGGGGCCGCGAGGGAAGGCGCCGCGGGGGAGGATCGTGGGAAAGGGCCGCGAAGAGGGGACGCGGGAAGAGGCCACAGGGAGGGGACGCGGGAAGGAGCCGCGGGGAAGGGCTCAGCCCAGGCGGCGGTAGCGGCCCTCGTGGTAGAGCAGCGGCGAGCCCTCCGCCGGGGTCGCCACCGCGACCACCGCGCCGACCACGATGGAGTGGTCGCCCGCGTCGTGGACGGCGGTGGTCCGGCACTCCAGGGTGGCCAGCGCGTCGTCGAGCAGCGGGACGCCGAGCCCGCCGTGGTGGTGCGGGCGGCCGTCGAGCTGGCCCGCGAGCGGGCGGCCCCGGTGGGCGAAGAAGCGCGAGACGTCCTCGGCGGTGTCGGGCAGGACCGACACCCCCCACACCCCGGCGGCGAGCACCGCGTCGTGGAACCGGGCGACCTTCTCCGCGCAGAACAGCGCGAGCAGCGGGTCGAGGGAGACCGAGGCGAAGGAGTTCACGGTCATCACGTGGTCGATCCCGCCGAGCCGGGTGGTCACGACGGCGATGCCGGTCGCGAAACGGCCGACGGCCCTGCGGTAGGCGTCGCGGTCCACTGGCTGCTCAACGTGCACGCACGCCACCATACGCAATCAGGACGAATCTGATCTCACCGGGTGCGATCCGTGCGGGTGGCCGCTGAGCAGCCATGATCCGCTCCCCGGCGGGACGAGCAGGGCGCCCGCGAGCGCGGCGAGCAGCCCGCCGTACAGGTAGACGTAACCCGAGACGTCGTCGGCGATGACCAGGTCGCCCTCGGGGCGCGCGGTCAGCCAGAGCGTCGTGACCGCCAGCCAGCCGGCGGCGGGCGCCATAGCCCCCGCCCGGCCGCCCATCGCACGCCCCGCGCCGTGGCAGACGGCGAAGGTCCCCAGGACCCAGCCGATGGCCGAGACCGGGACGGGCCGGAGGTACCACGAGTGCTGGAAGCCGCCCAGGAGTCCCATGAGGGCGCCGAGGAGGACGAGCACGGCGTAGGCCGCGGCGGTGAGCAGCCGCGGCGGCGGCCCCGCGGCCGCCTGCGCCCCGCCCGTCACGGGGCCCGTCGCCGGGCCCGCCTCAGGAATTCCCTCCACGAACACCGAGGCTAGCCGATGCCCGCGAAGAGATCGTCCTCGCGGTCGTACGGCTCGCCGACGCCGCCGGCCTCGACCGGCGCACCCGTCCCCGGGGGGCCCGGCACGCCGCGGCGCAGGATGTACTGCTCGACCCCGAAGGCCTGCTGCCCGATGCCGTTGGACAGGGCGAACCAGGGCGGGTCCACGCTGATCTGGGTGGCGTGCGCGCGCATCGCCTCCAGTTTGGCGCCGACGTGCTCGCGGGCGTCGATCTCGGTCGTGACGTCCTCGTCCGCGCAGCCGTACGGCAGGTCCTCGGCCTCGGCGACCCGGAAGGGCGCGTCCGCCTCGCGCATCGCCTCGGCGGCCCGGCGGACGGCGGACCTGGTCATCGCGGTGAGGTAGAACTTGGCGATCCGCCACGGCTCGCCCTCGCCGAACGCGGGGTCGCCGGCCAGCTCCAGGGCGCGCCAGGAGACGCGGTGGGCCTGGATGTGGTCGGGATGGCCGTAGAAGCCGTTGTCGTCGTAGGTGACGAGGACCTGGGGGCGCACCTCGCGGATCACCTTGACCAGTTCCCCGGCGGCCTCGTCGAGGTCGGCCTGCCAGAAGGCGTTCGGGCGGTGGTTGGAGGCGGCGCCCATCATGCCCGAGTCGCGCCAGCGTCCGGCGCCGCCCAGGAAGCGGTGGTCGGCGACGCCGAGCGCCGCGCAGGCCGCCGCCAGCTCGCCGACGCGGTGCGCGCCCAGCATGTCGTCGCGGTCGGCGGCCAGATGGGCGAGCTCCGGCGGGATGACCTCGCCCTCCTCGCCCAGCGTGCAGGTGACCAGGGTGACCCGGGCGCCCTCGGCGGCGTACTTGGCCATGGTGGCCCCGGTGCCGATCGTCTCGTCGTCGGGGTGGGCGTGTACCAGCAGCAGGCGCCGATCGTTCATGACTCAGAGCGTATCGGGGCACCGGGGGCGACCCGGGCGGGGAGGAAGCCGTGCACCGGCGGCGGCCCTGGTGAGCAGTTAATTCGCATCTTAAGTCGCGTATGCCCATTTTCTTTCATAACAGCCTTCACTCGAACGTCTGCGGGCGCCGTGGAATGCGCTGTCAAGCTGGCAGGATGGGCGGTATGAGTGAGAGCTTCCCTCGTCTCCATGCCCGGACCCGCCGCTTCACCCTGGGGGTGCCGCGTGGCTTCACGATCTCGCCCGACGGCTCCCGGGTCGTCTTCCTGCGGACGAGGAGCGGCTCGGACCCGGTCACCTGCCTGTGGGAGTTCGACGTCGCCGGAGGCGGTGAGCGGCTGATCGCCGACCCCCGCGCGCTCGACGCGGGCGAGGAGGACCTGCCCCCCGAGGAGCGCGCCCGCCGGGAGCGCAGCCGCGAGCAGGCCGGCGGCATCGTCGGCTACAGCACCGACGGCGCGGTCACCACGGCCGTCTTCACCCTCGCGGGCGGCCTGTACGCCGTGGACCTGAAGACCGCGGGCGTGCGCCGCCTGGCCACGTCCGGCCCGGTGATCGACCCGCGGCTGTCCCCCGACGGGAGCTACGTCGGCTACGTGACCGGCGGCGCCTTCCACGTGCAGAGCCTGGCGGACGAGGTGGACCACGTCCTGGCCCGGCCCGAGGGCCCGGGGGTGACCTACGGCCTGGCGGAGTTCATCGCGGCCGAGGAGATGAGCCGCATGCGGGGCCACTGGTGGTCCCCGGCGGGCGACGCGGTGCTGGTCGAGCGGGCCGACGAGTCGGCGGTCCAGGAGTGGTTCGTCGCCGACCCCGCCAACCCGTCCCGCCCCGCCGTCCCGCAGCGCTATCCCGCCGCGGGCACGCCGAACGCGAAGGTCGAGCTCTTCGTGCTCGGCCTGAGCGGCTCCCGCGTCCAGGTCCCCTTCACCGACGAATACCTCGTCAACGCCCGCTGGGACGCCCACGGCCTGGCGATCGTCACCCTCTCCCGCGACCAGCGGTCGATGAGGCTGCTGAGGGTGGACCCGGCCACCGGGGAGTCGGCGCTCGTCCGCGAGGACACCGACGACGCCTGGGTGGAGATCGTCACCGGCGTGCCCGGCCACCTGTCCGACGGCACCCTGGTCTGGGTCGCCGACTCCGACGGCGGGCGCCGGCTGGTCATCGGGGACGAGCCGGCCACCCCGCCCACCCTCCAGGTCCGCGAGGTCCTCGACATCGACGGCGACACCGTGCTCTTCCGGGCCAGCGGCGGCGACCCCGCCGAGATCGCCGTCTGGGCCTACCGCGACGGCCGGATCACCCTGGTCAGCCCGCCCGAGAGCGGCGTCTACAACGGCCGCACCGCGGGCGGCACCCTCGTGCTCGTCGGCCAGACCCTCGACAGCGAGGGCCCGCAGGTCCAGGTCCTGCACCACCACCGGCCGCGCGGCCACATCGCCTCGCACGCCGAGCGGCACGGCCTGGACCTGCGGGTCTCCCTGATCCGCACGGGCGAGCGCGAGCTGTCCACCGCGGTGATCCTGCCCAGCGGCCACGTGCCCGGCTCGGCCCGGCTCCCGGTCCTGATGGACCCGTACGGCGGGCCGCACGCCCAGCGCGTGCTGGCCGCGTCCGGCGCCTACCTGACCAGCCAGTGGTTCGCCGACCAGGGGTTCGCGGTGGTCGTCGCCGACGGCCGGGGCACCCCCGGGCGGGGCCCGGAGTTCGAGCGGGCCGTCCTGCACGACCTGGCGGGGCCGGTCCTCGACGACCAGGTCGACGCCCTGCACGGCGTCGCCGAGCGCTTCCCCGACGACCTCGACCTGTCCCGGGTGGCCATCCGCGGCTGGTCCTTCGGCGGCTACCTGGCGGCCCTGGCCGTGATGCGCCGCCCCGACGTGTTCCACGCGGCCGTCGCCGGAGCCCCGGTGACCGACTGGCGGCTCTAC
Source organism: Planomonospora sp. ID91781 (assembly GCF_015711595.1). Classification (NCBI taxonomy): domain Bacteria; kingdom Bacillati; phylum Actinomycetota; class Actinomycetes; order Streptosporangiales; family Streptosporangiaceae; genus Planomonospora; species Planomonospora sp. ID91781. Next base: position 782,929 of record NZ_JABTEY010000003.1, read on the forward strand.
GACACCTGCTACACCGAGCGCTACCTCGGGCAGCCGGAGGAGGGCCACTACGACGCCTCGTCGCTCTTCGCCGACGCCGAGAAGCTCGACCGGCCGCTCCTGCTGATCCACGGCCTGGCCGACGACAACGTGGTCGCCGCGCACACCCTGCGGCTCTCCTCGGCGCTGCTGTCCGCGGGCCGCCCGCACAACGTGCTCCCGCTGTCCGGCGTGACCCACATGACCCCGCAGGAGGTCGTGGCCGAGAACCTCCTCCTGCTCCAGGTCGACTTCCTCAGGAGGTCCCTCGGCATCGGCTGAACCGGTACGGCGCGCGGGCCCGGCCCGGGCCCGCGCGCCGGAGTGCGGCCCGCCGTACCTCGGCGTGGCCCGCCCCGCCCAGGCCCGTGCGCCGGGGCGCGGCCCGCCGCCCGTGCCCGGGCGGCGGGTTCACCCCGGCTGCCGCGGAGTGCCGGCTACCGCGGAGTGCCGTGCCAGCTGCTCCACAGGGCGGCGTAGGAACCGCCCGCGGCGACGAGCTCGTCGTGGGAGCCCAGCTCGCTGATCCGGCCGCCCTCGACCACCGCGACCCGGTCGGCGTCGTGCGCCGTGTGCAGGCGGTGCGCGATGGCGATCACCGTGCGGCCGTCGAGGACCGCGGCCAGCGACCGCTCCAGGTGCCGGGCCGCGCGCGGGTCGATCAGCGAGGTCGCCTCGTCGAGGACCAGGGTGTGCGGGTCGGCCAGGACCAGCCGGGCCAGCGCCAGCTGCTGGGCCTGGGCCGGCGAGACCTCCTCCCCGCCGGAGCCGACGGCGGTGTCCAGGCCGTCCGGCAGGGCCGCGACCCAATCTCCGGCGTCCACCGCCGCAAGAGCCGCCCGGATCGCGTCGTCGTCCGCCTCCGGGCGGGCGATCAGCAGGTTGTCGCGGAGCGTGCCCCGGAACACGTGGTGCTCCTGGGTCACCAGGGCCACCTGGCCGCGCAGGTCGTCCAGGGGGAGCTCGACCAGCGGCGCCCCGCCGACCGTGACCTTCCCGGCACGCGGGCCGTGGATGCCCGCGAGCAGCCTGCCCAGCGTGGACTTGCCCGCGCCGGACGGGCCGACCACGGCCAGCCGCTCCCCCGGCCGGACCGCCAGGTCGATGCCGTGCAGCACGTCGCGGCCCTCGCGGTAGGCGTAGCGCACCCCCTCGGCCCGCAGCTCCCGGCCGTCCGGGGCGGCGGTGCCGGCCTCCCGGTCGTCCGGCACCTCGGAGACGCCCAGCAGGCGGGCCATGGAGGCCCCGCCGACCTGGAGCTCGTCGATCCACATGAGCAGCCGGTCGAGCGGGTCGATGAGCTGCTGCACGTAGATCACGGCTGCGGTGACCTGCTCGATCGAGGCCCAGCCCTCGATGTAGAACGCGCCGCCGGCGACCAGCGTGGCCACGATCGGGATCACGTAGCCGAACTCGACCGCCGGGAACCAGACCGTGCGCAGGCCGAGGGTGTAGCGCTCGGCCGCCCACGACCGGGCGATGTCGGCGTCGGTGCGCCGGTGGCGCCGCTCCTGCAGGCCCAGCGCCTCCACCGTGCGGGCGCCGTTGACCGTCTCGGCGAGGCCGTCGGTCATGTCCGCGTAGGCGGCGCTCTCCCGCAGGTAACCGTCCCGGGCGCGCCTGAGGTACCACCGGGTGGAGAACCAGAGCACCGGGGCGGCCAGCAGCGAGGGCAGCACCAGCAGCGGTCCCACCAGCACCAGCGCGCCGACCGTGACGGCGCAGGTGACCAGCGCGATCAGCGTCTCGGGTACGGCGTGCCGCACGGTCCGCGACAGCGAGTCCACGTCCCGGGAGGTCCGGGTGATGAGGTCGCCCGACCCGGCGCGCTCGACCACCGAGAGCGGCAGCCCGAGCACCCGGCCGACGAACTCCTCGCGCAGCTCGGCCAGGACCTTCTCACCGAGCGCGGAGGAGGCGTAGACGGCGTATCTGACCAGCACGGCCTGGCCGGCCAGGAAGCCGGCCACGGCCAGCGCCACCGCGGCGGGGGCGACCCCGGCGCCGTCGTGCACGTCCTGGACGAGCCCGCCCAGCAGCCACGGCACGGCGAGGCCGCAGGCGGCGGCCAGTCCGTGCAGGACCAGGGCCGCCGCCAGCGCCCGGGGGTGCTTCAGGGTGAGCCGGCGGGCGTAGGCGCGGACCTGTGCCCGGTCGGCGACCGGCAGGATCCGTCCGCCGTCCGGCTCGGCGGATCCTGCGGTCTGTCCGTCCACTCGTTCACTCACGGCGGATCAGTCCTCCCCTCGGGTGACGGTGGCGGCGTAGGCGGGCGCGGTGGTCAGCAGCTCGCGGTGGGTGCCCTGGGCGCGCGCGAGGCCGCCCTCGACGTAGATCACGTGGTCGGCGCGGTCGAGCACCAGCGGGCTGGTCGTGCAGACCAGCGTGGTCCTGCCCTGCCGGGCCTTGGCGAGCCGGTCGGCGATGCGGGCCTCGGTGTGCGCGTCGACGGCGCTGGTGGGCTCGACCAGGATGAGCACCTCCGGATCGGCCACCAGGGCCCGGGCGAGCCGGAGCCGCTGCTGCTGGCCGCCGGAGAACTCCCGGCCGGACTCGGCGACGGGCGCGTCCAGACCGCCGGGGAGCGCCTCGACGACGTCCTCGGCGCACGCGGCGTGCAGCGCCTCGGCCAGGACCTCCTCCGGGGCCGTGCCCGAGACGTCCAGCTCGTCGCGGAGCGTCCCGGCGAACAGCCGCGCGCCGTTGTCGGCCACCAGGATCCGGCGGCGCACCTCGGCGAGCGGCAGCGTGTCCAGCGGCACGTCGCCGAAGTCCACGTCGCCGCCGGCGTAGCGGCCGAGCCGTTCCGCGACGGCGACGGCCTCCTCGGGCGTGGCCGCCGCGACGGCGGTGAGCGTGCCGGGGCGGACCGCGACCCCGGAGGCCACGTCGCGGAGCAGGCCGCCGTCCGAACGGGCGGCGCCGCCGGTCATCTCGGGCTCCAGGTTCAGGATCCGCACCACCCGGCGGGCGGACACGTGCCCCTTGGTCAGCTTGTCGGCCGCCTCGGTGAGGGTCCGCATCGGGGCGACGAGGAAGACCGCGTAGCCGTAGAAGGTGACGAGGTCACCGGGGGTGATCCGGCCCTCGATCGCGAAGGCCGCGCCGAGCCAGGTGACGGCGGCGATCAGCAGGCCGGGCAGCAGGATCTGCGCGCCCTCCAGCGCCGAGTCCACCGCGGCCACCCGGACGCCCGCGCGCCGTACCCTCTGCGACTCGGCGGCGTAGCGGTCGGCGAAGACCTGCTCGCCGCCGACGCCCCGCAGCACGCGCAGGCCAGCGACGATGTCGGCGGCCCGGGTGGACAGCTCGCCCTGCAGGTCGCGGTGGGCGTGCTGGCGCCGGTGCAGCGGCTTGAGCAGCGGTGCCACGGCGGCCGCCATGAGCGGGACACCGGCCAGCACCGTCAGGCCGAGCACCGGCGACATCCCGAACATGATGACGGTCACCGCGGCGACGGCGACGACCGCGCCGGTGCCGCGGAGCAGGATGTCGATCGCGTTGCCGATGTGGGCGATGTCGGAGTTGCCGACGCTGACCACCTCTCCGGTGGACATCCGCCTGGGCAGCGTCGCCCCCAGCCTGGTCGCCTGCCGGACGGTGACCTGGACGGTCCGGTAGGCGGCGCTCAGCCAGTTGTGGACGGCCATCCGGTGCCGCATGACCCCGGTGACCGCCTGTGCGGCGCCCAGGGCGAACGTCAGCGCCCCCCAGGTGAGCAGTCCGGGCAGGTCCCTGTCGGTGATGGCGTCGATGCCGTTGCCCACGAAGGCGGGGACCAGCGCCATCGTGAGCCACCACAGGATGGCGTAGGCGATGCCGACGGCCAGGGGACCGGCCTGGTTGCGGGCGATCCAGAGCAGGTAGCGGACCGGGCTTCGGGCGTCGGGGATGCCGGGATCAGCGGCGGGTAAGGAGCGCATGGCCCGTCCAGGCTGGCAAACTCCGCTCTGACCAGGCAAACCATTTTCCGTCCGCGCGGTGGCCCGCACGCGCGCCCGCGCCGCTCCCGTCGGCCCGAGGGCCGGTCCGCGCACCCGTCCGGCGCCCGGTCGGCGCGACATCGACGTCAACGAGGGTTGACGAAAAGACTTCGTCAACCTACATTGACAATATGAGCGATACGGCACAGCTGGCCTCCGACGCCGGCAGCCGCGACCCCGCCGTCGGCCTGCGGGCCGTGCGGGCGCTGCGGATGCTCGTCGACCGACTGGAGGCCCTCCAGGTGGAGAACGCGCGCGAGCAGGGCTGGTCCTGGCAGGAGATCGCCTACTGCCTGGAGGTCTCCAAGCAGGCGGTGCACAAGAAGTACGCGGGGGGCCGCGGTCTCCTCAGAAGGGAGAAGTAGGCATGTTCGAACGGTTCACCCAGGACGCCCGCCAGGCCGTCAAGCTCGCCCAGGAGAACGCCCGGCGGCTCAACCACCACTTCGTCGGCAGCGAGCACATCCTGCTGGGCCTGCTCGACCGCCCGGAGAGCGTCTCGGCCCGGCTGCTGACCCGGCACGGTCTGGACCACGAGCGGGCCTACCGGGCCGTCTTCGGCATGATCCCGCCGCACGCGGGCGACCGGCTCGACGCCGACGCGCTGGAGGCGATCGGCATCGACCTGTCCGCCATCCGGGAGCGGGTCGAGGCCGCCTTCGGTCCGGGCGCCCTGGACCGGCCGCCGCAGCGCACCAACCGGGGCCGCCTGGTCAGCGGCAGGCACATCGCCTTCACCGCCCCGGCGAAGAAGGCCCTGGAGCTGTCCCTGCGCGAGGCCCTCGCCCTGAAGCACAGGCACATCTCCGACGGACACATCCTCCTGGGCGTCCTGCGCGCCGGTCCCGGCCCGGCCCACCGCGTCCTGTCCGGGGCGGACGTCGACCTGGAGACCCTGCGCCGGGAACTCGTCGCCGAGCTCGGCTGAGGACGGTCGCGGCCGGAGGGAGCGGGGCCCTCCCCGGGGCGAGGGCATCGCCGGCGGCCCCCGGGAGCCGTCGGCGGGGCCGACCCCGCCCCTCTCCCGTCGCGGCCCTCGCGGCCCTCGCAGCGGAGTCTCCGCTCACACCGTGATGACGATCTTCGCCCTCGCGTGCTCCTCCTCGAGATAGCGCATGGCCTCGGGCGCCTCACTCAGCGGATACGTCCTGTCGACGGCCGGGACGACCTTCCCGGACTCGACGAGCTCCTTGAGGGCGGCCAGGCTCTCCGCGGTCGTCTTCGCCGCGAGCGGGCGCAGGCTCTGGCCCACGAACAGCGAGAGCGCGAGCGCGCCGACGATGTGGCCCATGGGGCCGATCCGGCGGCCGCCCTCGCCCGAGCACAGGACGAGCGTTCCGCCGGGGTCCAGCACGCTCCGCAGAGCCCGCAGCGAGCGGCTCCCCGCCACGTCCAGGACGAGGTCGTAGCGCCGCCCGCTCCGGGTGAAGTCCTCCGTCGCGTAGTCGACGACGCGGTCCGCGCCGAGTGAGCGGACCAGCTCGGCGTTCCGCGCGCTGCACACGCCGGTCACCTCCGCCCCGAGCGCCTTGGCGATCTGCACGGCGAACGTGCCCACGCCGCCCGACGCGCCGTTGACCAGGACCCGCTGCCCCGGCCGCACCCCTCCCCGGTCGCGCAGACCCTGCAGGGCGGTGCTCCCCGCCAGGGGCACCGCGGCCGCCTGCTCGAACGTCAGGTTCTCCGGTTTGGGACCCAGCGCGCCCTCCCGGACGGAGACGTACTCGGCGAAGGCCCCGCCGGCCGTCTCGCCGAACACCTCGTCCCCGGGGCGGAAGTTCCCCACGTTCCGGCCGACCGCCTCGACCCGGCCGGCGAAGTCCCGGCCCAGGATCCGCTGCTTCGGCTTGAACACGCCGTACCCCATGAGGCGGACCAGGGACGGCTCGCCCCTCATCAGCTTGCAGTCGGCGGAGTTGACGGCGGCCGCGCGGACGCGCACCAGCACCTCGTCGTCTCCGGCAACCGGCCTGCCGATCTCCTCCAGGCGCAGGACGTCGGGGGAACCGTACCGGTCCCGGACGACCGCCCTCATCGTGGTCCTCCGGTCCGCCGCGGGCGTTGGCATGGCGCGCTCTCCGTTCTCCGTCATTCGACGGTCCTCAGGATCTGCTCGATCGACGCCGTCCGCGACCGCAGCTCGGACAGGTCCGCGGCGGAGCGCTGCTGGGCGTCGAGGGTGTTCTCGGCGAGCTGCTCGTAGCGGCGCACGAGCTGTCGCAGGTCCTCCTCCCGGGCCGCCAGCAGCTTCGTCTTGCGGAGCTCCTGGAGGCTCGCCATCACGGCGATGAGGAGGATCACGGCCAGGAGCAGCACTCCGAGGACGAGGACCGTGCCGGGCCAGGTGGCCGTCTCGGCTGCACCGAGGTTCATCAGGACTGCTCCTTGCGGGCGGGACCCTTCTCCGGGTCCGATCTGGTCAGGGTCTCGGCCGCCTCGGCCAGCACCGAGGGGGTCAGGCGCAGGTCGAAGTCCGCGACCTCGTAGTACTTCATGGCCTTGCCGTCCTCCGACAGCTCGAGGGTGCCGACGATCAGGCCGACGGCCTCCAGCCGCTGCAGGTGCATGTGGAGGAGCGGGCGGCTGACGCCGATCTCGCGGGCCAGGCGGCTCACGTAGTCGCGCCCGCCGGCCAGCCGCGCGACGATGCGCAGCCGCAGCGGATTGGCCAGCGCCGCCAGCATCGCGACCAGCTCGTCACCGGTCGGCCGTGCCGTCGTCATGGCGATCCTTCACATGTAAGAATTTTCTTATAGGTGAAACCGTAGCATGCCACTCCGATCGGTGACAGCCCCGGCGGTCAGCTGTGACGGCGGCGTCGACATGGCAGCATGAGGCACAGGAGGTGCCATGGACGTCGACTTCACGACCATCCATCCGCAGTTGATCAGCCTCTGCGAGAGGTACGGCATCGCCGAGCTGGCGGTCTTCGGCTCGGTCGCCCGCGGTGATGCCCGGGAAGAGAGCGACATCGATCTCCTCTATGTCCTTAAACCCGGCACCGAGATCGGTCTTGAGTTCTTCGGCTTTCAGGAGGAACTGGAAGACCTGCTCGGCCGCAAGGTCGACGTGGTCTCCAAGGAAGGTCTCCACTGGATCATCCGGGATCAGGTGCTGAGCGACGCCCGGGTGCTTTATGCGGCGTGACGGTCTTTACAGCTGGTTTCAAAATGAAAGGCGTGTCGGCTGGTGACAGCCATGCCAACCGAAGAAGATCAGCGGTGTGTCTTCCCCCGACCTGGTTCCCGACGATCTGTGGGAGCGCGTAGCCCCGCTGCTGCCGCCCCATCCGCCCCGGCGCCGACGCCATCCAGGGCGGCTGCCGATCGATGACCGCATGGCCCTGGCCGGCATCATCTATGTCCCGCGCACCGGTGTGGCCTGGCGAGACGTCCCGGCTGCGGTGATCGGCTGCTCGGGCGTGACCTGCTGGCGGCGGCTGCGCGACTGGACCGAGGCCGGCGTCTGGCCGCGCCTGCACCAACTGCTGCTGAGCGAACTGCGGGCCGCGGGCCTGCTCGATCTGGACACCGCTGCCATCGACGGCTCGCACATCCGCGCACTCAAAGGGGGGACCACGTCGGACCGTCGCCGGTCGACCGCGGCCGGCCCGGCTCCAAGCACCACCTGATCGTCGATGTGCACGGCACCCCGCTGGCGGCCTCGGTGACCGGCGGCAACCGCCACGACGTCACACAGCTCCTGCCTCTGCTGGACAAAGTCCCGCCCATCCGCGGCGTGCGCGGCCGTCCCCGGCGCAAGCCCCGCGGCCTGTACGCCGACCGCGGCTACGACTACCCCAGCCGCCGCCGCCTGCGCACACGCGGCATCACCCCGGTCATCGCCCGCCGCGGCACCCCGCACGGTTCCGGGCTGGGTGCCGTCCGGTGGGTGGTCGAGCGGACCTTCGCCTGGCTGCACCAGTTCAAACGGCTACGCGTCCGCTACGAACACCGTGCCGATCTCCATCAGGGCCTGCTCGACCTGGCGTGCAGCCTCATCTGCCTGCGCCGTCTCCGGACCTCATTTTGAAACGATCAGTTAGGAGTTGTAAGCACACAGGAAGCCTGCAACGCCTGCCTACAGCTGTTGTCGTACTCCGACCGCGAAAGTCGCAGTCCTCCGGTCGCCCATTCGGCCGAAGCATCCGCCACCGCCCGCCGCAAAGATCCTTCACATGCCGACATCCGTTCTTCGCGGCGCTTTGGCAGCCGCCGTCGCACTGCTGACATTCGCCACTCCCGCGGCGGCCGATGCCGCCGCGGAGCGCGTCCCGGCCCTGGTCCTGTCGGAGCCCACTGGTCCGCACCCGGTGGGCACGACCAGCCTGCACCTGATCGACGAGTCCCGGCCTGACCCGTGGGTGGCGGAGAAGACCGCACGCGAACTCATGGTCTCGCTGTGGTACCCCGCCCGAACCGCTCAAGGGCGGCGGGCGCCGTACACGACCGCACGCGAGGCAGAGCTGCTCCTGAAGGAACTGCTCATCAAGGACCTGCCGGCCGATGCGTTGAGCCGGGCACGGACCAACGCGTTCACTGACGCCCCTGCGCTCGGGCACGACCGCGGCCTTCCCCTCGTGGTCCTGTCACCCGGTTTCTCCGCGCCCCGCAGTTCGCTGACGACCCTGGCAGAGGACCTGGCGAGCAAGGGCTACGTGGTGGCGGGCATCGACCACACCTATGAGTCGGCCGGAACGGCCTTCCCCGACGGGCGCATCACCACCTGTGTCGCCTGCCGATCCTTGGATTCTCCCGGCTTCGGGAAGAAGGCCACCCGAGGCCGGGCCGCAGACGTCTCCTTCGTGCTGGACCAGTTACTCGGACCCGACCCCGCGTGGAAGGGCGCCCGCCTGATCGACCCGTCCCGGATCGCGATGGCGGGCCACTCCCTGGGCGGCGCGAGCTCGGCGTGGACCATGCTCACTGACGCCCGGGTGCGCGCCGGGATCAACCTGGACGGTGGCTTCCACATCCCGATCCCGAGCAAGGGGCTCTCCCGGCCGTTCCTCCTGCTGGGCGCGGTGAAGAGCCACAAGCCCGGCGGGCAGGATCCCTCGTGGGGACGCGACTGGCGGCGCATGACCGGGTGGAAGCGCTGGCTCACGGTCGACGGCATGGACCACCCGTCCTTCAGCGACTTCCCGCTGATCGCCGACCGGATCGGCGGGGGCCGGCTACCCGGCTCCCGGGCAGTGGAGATCACCCGCACATACGTCGGCGCCTTCGTCGACCTCCACCTTCGTAAGCGACCTCAGCCGCTGCTGGAGGGGCCGTCCCGGCGCTACCCCGAGGTCGAATTCTGGAATGACTCCCGTCGTTCCGGGACCGTTCTCGAGACGGCCTGAGGGAGGTCGAGGAGATCCCGCCTGAGCATTTGGACCGGGCGGGATCTCGTTCACGAGGCCTTCATGACGCTGACCGCATCGATCATCTGCTGGCGGTGCCTCGTCCGCTGATCATTCTGTTAGGAGTTGTAACTGATCGTTTCAAAATGAGGTCCGGAGACGGCGCAGGCAGATGAGGCTGCACGCCAGGTCGAGCAGGCCCTGATGGAGATCGGCACGGTGTTCGTAGCGGACGCGTAGCCGTTTGAACTGGTGCAGCCAGGCGAAGGTCCGCTCGACCACCCACCGGACGGCACCCAGCCCGGAACCGTGCGGGGTGCCGCGGCGGGCGATGACCGGGGTGATGCCGCGTGTGCGCAGGCGGCGGCGGCTGGGGTAGTCGTAGCCGCGGTCGGCGTACAGGCCGCGGGGCTTGCGCCGGGGACGGCCGCGCACGCCGCGGATGGGCGGGACTTTGTCCAGCAGAGGCAGGAGCTGTGTGACGTCGTGGCGGTTGCCGCCGGTCACCGAGGCCGCCAGCGGGGTGCCGTGCACATCGACGATCAGGTGGTGCTTGGAGCCGGGCCGGCCGCGGTCGACCGGCGACGGTCCGACGTGGTCCCCCCTTTGAGTGCGCGGATGTGCGAGCCGTCGATGGCAGCGGTGTCCAGATCGAGCAGGCCCGCGGCCCGCAGTTCGCTCAGCAGCAGTTGGTGCAGGCGCGGCCAGACGCCGGCCTCGGTCCAGTCGCGCAGCCGCCGCCAGCAGGTCACGCCCGAGCAGCCGATCACCGCAGCCGGGACGTCTCGCCAGGCCACACCGGTGCGCGGGACATAGATGATGCCGGCCAGGGCCATGCGGTCATCGATCGGCAGCCGCCCTGGATGGCGTCGGCGCCGGGGCGGATGGGGCGGCAGCAGCGGGGCTACGCGCTCCCACAGATCGTCGGGAACCAGGTCGGGGGAAGACACACCGCTGATCTTCTTCGGTTGGCATGGCTGTCACCAGCCGACACGCCTTTCATTTTGAAACCAGCTGTTACTTGGTGGACATCGTGGAAGCAGCCGAAAAGATCGCTTCCTACCTCGAAGGTGTTTCGCCAGAGGTATGGACTGGAAGATCGTGTACAACGCCGCGACGACGAATGTTCCCGAGTTGGAGCGGCAAGTGGGAGACCTGCTCCGACGCTCCTACCCGGACGTCTTCAAACGTCTACAGGAGCAAGAAGAGGAGTGAAGAACTCCCGGTGGCGGCACGGACGGGACGCACGCCGACGTTCCGGGCCTGGGAAGCCGGTGCGGCCAAGAAAAATGCGGGCCGCACCTCCCCACGAAGGTGCGGCCCGCAATGGTTCACGCCGTCTCCCGCGCCGGCCGCGCGAGCCGGACCGCTGTATCCGCGGTCCGCTCGTCGCGGTCGCCCGCTCGGAGGCCGGGTCACCGCCCGGCGGATCGGAGCATACGCCCCTCAGGTCACTTGGACGCCCTGAGGTAGTCCCGGTTCATCTGCGCGATGGTGTCCAGCGGGATGCCCTTCGGGCAGACCGCGGTGCACTCGCCGGTGTTGGTGCAGCCGCCGAAGCCCTCGGCGTCCATCTGCTCCACCATGGCCCTGGCGCGGGAGTCGCGCTCGGGCTGGCCCTGCGGGAGCAGGGACAGGTGAGTGATCTTCGCGGCGGTGAAGAGGGAGGCCGAGCCGTTCGGGCAGGCCGCGACGCAGGCGCCGCAGCCGATGCAGGTGGCCGCGTCGAACGCCGCGTCGGCGTCGACCTTCTTCACCGGGACGCTGTGCGCGTCCGGGGCCGATCCGGCGGGGACGGAGATGAAGCCGCCCGCCTGGATGATCCGGTCGAACGCCGAGCGGTCCACGACCAGGTCCTTCACCACCGGGAACGGCGCGGCGCGCCACGGCTCGATGGTGATGACCGCGTCGTCCTCGAAGTGCCGCATGTGCAGCTGGCAGGTGGTGGTGGCCACCTGCTCGCCGTGCGCGACACCGTTGATGACCATGCCGCACATGCCGCAGATGCCCTCGCGGCAGTCGTGGTCGAAGGCGATCGGGTCGTCGCCCTCCAGGATGAGCCGCTCGTTGAGCACGTCGAGCATCTCCAGGAAGGACATGTCCGGGGACACGTCCTCGACCCGGTAGGTGACCATACGGCCCTTGTCCTGCGGCCCCTTCTGGCGCCAGACCTTGAGTGTGAGATTCACTTGTAGCTCCGCTGGCTCATCTTGACGTACTCGTATTCCAGGGCTTCCTTGTGCAGGACCGGGCCCTGCTCGCCGTACTCCCAGGCCGCGACGTAGGCGAAGTTCTCGTCGTCGCGCAGGGCCTCGCCGTCGGCGTCCTGCGACTCGGCCCGGAAGTGGCCGCCGCACGACTCGGTGCGGTGCAGGGCGTCGATGCACATCAGCTCGGCCAGGTCGAAGAAGTCGGCGACCCGGCCGGCCCGCTCCAGCGCCTGGTTGAGCTCGTCGGCGGTGCCGGACACCTTGACGTTCTGCCAGAACTCCTCGCGGAGCTCGGGGATCCGCTCCAGGGCCTTGCGCAGGGACTCCTCGGTGCGCTCCATGCCGCAGTAGTCCCACATGAGCTTGCCCAGCTCGCGGTGGTAGGAGTCGGCGGTGCGGGTGCCGTTCACCGAGAGCAGCCTCTCGATCTTGCTCTGCACCGCGGCCTCGGCCTCGGCCACGGCCTCGTCGTCGACCTCTCCGTAGGGGCCGTTCGCGAGGTAGTCGCCGATCGTGGTCGGCAGCACGAAGTAGCCGTCGGCCAGGCCCTGCATCAGCGCGGACGCGCCGAGGCGGTTGGCGCCGTGGTCGGAGAAGTTGGCCTCGCCGACCACGAACAGGCCGGGGATGGTGGACTGCAGGTCGTAGTCCACCCACAGGCCGCCCATCGTGTAGTGCACGGCGGGGTAGATGCGCATCGGCTGGCTGTACGGGTCCTCGCCGGTGATGCGCTCGTACATCTCGAACAGGTTGCCGTACTTCTTCTCCACGGCCTCGCGGCCGAGCCGCCGGATCGCGTCGGCGAAGTCGAGGTAGACGCCCAGCCCGCCGGGGCCGACGCCGCGGCCCTCGTCGCAGACGTTCTTGGCGGCCCGGGAGGCGATGTCGCGCGGGACCAGGTTGCCGAACGCCGGGTAGATGCGCTCCAGGTAGTAGTCGCGCTCCTCCTCGGGGATCTCCGAGGCCGGGCGCGTGTCACCGGCCTTGACCGGCACCCAGACGCGGCCGTCGTTGCGCAGCGACTCCGACATCAGGGTCAGCTTGGACTGGTAGTCGCCGCTGACCGGGATGCAGGTCGGGTGGATCTGCGTGTAGCAGGGGTTGGCGAACATCGCGCCGCGCCGGTGCGCCCGCCAGATCGCGGTGGTGTTGCAGCCCTTGGCGTTGGTGGACAGGAAGAACACGTTGCCGTAGCCGCCGGTGGCGAGCACGACCGCGTCGGCGAGGTGCCGCTCGATCTCGCCGGTCACCATGTCGCGGACGATGACGCCGCGCGCCCGGCCGTCGCTGACGATCAGGTCGAGCATCTCGTGGCGGGTGTTCATCTTCACGGTCCCGGCCGCGATCTGCCGCTCCAGCGCCTGGTAGGCGCCGAGCAGCAGCTGCTGGCCCGTCTGGCCGCGGGCGTAGAAGGTCCGGGAGACCTGGGCGCCGCCGAAGGACCGGGTGTCGAGCAGGCCGCCGTACTCGCGGGCGAACGGCACGCCCTGCGCCACGGCCTGGTCGATGATGTTCACGCTGACCTGGGCCAGGCGGTAGACGTTCGACTCGCGGGCGCGGAAGTCGCCGCCCTTGACGGTGTCGTAGAACAGCCGGTAGATCGAGTCGCCGTCGCCGCGGTAGTTCTTGGCGGCGTTGATGCCGCCCTGCGCCGCGATCGAGTGCGCGCGCCGGGGCGAGTCCTGGTAGCAGAACGACGTGACGTTGTAGCCGAGCTCGCCGAGGGTCGCGGCAGCCGAGCCGCCGGCCAGGCCGGTGCCGACCACGATGACGTGCATCTTGCGCTTGTTGGCCGGGTTGACCAGCTTGGCGCTGAACTTCCGCTTCTCCCAGCGCTCCTCGATCGGACCGGCCGGGGCCTTGGTGTCGCGGATCGGCTCGCCCTCGGTGTAGTGCTTGTTCACTTGATGACTCCGATCATGACCGCGACGGGGACGGCGAGGAAGCCGAGGACCAGTACCGCGGAGATCGTGGCGGCCACGGCCTTCAGCGGACGGTAGCTGCGGCCGCTCGCCAGGCCGAGGGTCTGGAAGGCGCTCCACAGGCCGTGGCGCAGGTGCAGGCCGACCATGACGACGGCGACCGCGTAGAAGGCGGTGACCCACCAGCGCTCGGGCGCGAAGCCCTGCACCAGGCGCTCGTACGGCGTGCCGTCCCAGCCGGCCGGGTTGACCGTGCCGAACGTCAGGTCGAGCAGGTGGTAGACCACGAACAGCAGGATGATGACGCCGCCGTAGCGCATGGTGTGGACGGCGTAGCCGCCGGCCTGGGACCTGCGCTTGGCCGCGTACTTGACCGGCCGTGCCCTGCTCGCCCGCCGGGCCAGCGTGACCGCCGCCCACATGTGCAGGACGATCGCGACGGCGAGCCCGACCTCCACGATCGTCAGCGCCACCCGGTGGGGGAGCATCGGCTCGCCCATGGTGCGCAGGAAGGCGGCGTAATCGTTGAACGAATCGGCGCCGAAGAACGCCTTGAGGTTGCCGGCCATGTGGCCGACGAGGAACAGCACGAGGGCGGCGCCCGTGACGGCCATCACGGCCTTCCTCCCGTTGGAGGAGCCGAGGAACCCGCCCTTCCTCTTGGCGGGCGCGGCTCGGGGAGGCGTCACAGGCTTCGCGGGGGCGCCCGCGGGGGGGTCGACCTGCGCGGTGGACGTTCCGCGCTCAATCATGGCAGTCACGGTCCCGAAGCTAGGAAAAGGACTTTGGTCCCGTCCAAGTCATCGCGGATGTGGTTTCCATAGCCTGCGGCTATTGCTTCTGCGTCCCGGGAACTTGGGTCATGACACCGTGTCAGCAAGTGCGAGCAATCTCACAGTATCCAGGAGGGGCGGCCCCGCCCCGGATCGGGGGGCGGGGGATCCCTACGCTAGGGAAGCGTGCAGCTCCAGCAACTGGCCTATTTCGTGGCGGTCGCCGAGGCTCGGCACTTCACCCAGGCAGCCGAGCGGATGCGCGTCGCACAGCCGTCGCTGAGCAAGCAGATCAAGGCCCTGGAAGCCGAGCTCGGTGCGCCGCTGCTCAGCCGTGCCCGGGGCAACGTCACCCTCACCCCCGCGGGGGAGGCGCTGCTCCCGCTGGCCCGCCGCATGCTCGCCGACGCCGACACCGCCCGGCGCGAGATCGGCGAGCTGGCCGGGCTGCGCAGGGGGCGGGTGCGGATAGGCGCCACCCCGTCGCTCTGCGCCGGGCTGATGGCCGACGCCCTGGCCCGCTTCCACCGCGACTATCCCGGCATCGAACTGCTGGTGGAGGAGGGCGGCTCCCGCGACCTGGTCCGGGCCCTGGCGCGGGGGCAGCTCGACCTGGCGCTGATCATCATGCCGCTGCAGAGCGACGACCCCTCCCTCGTCACCGAGGAGATCCTGCGGGAGAACCTGGTGGTCGTCTCCCCGTCGATCGCTCCGCCGCGCAGGCCGTACCTGCGGATAGAGGATCTGCGCGGGCGTCCGATGGTGATGTTCCGGCGCGGCTACGACCTGCGGGAGGCCACGCTCAGCGCGTGCCGCCAAGCCGGGTTCGAGCCGCGCTTCGCGGTGGAGGGCGGGGAGATGGACGCCGTACTGCGCTTCGTGGAGGCCGGCCTGGGCATCGCGCTCGTGCCCTCGATGGTCCTGGACGGCCGTCCGGGACTGACCGGGACCCCGCTGGCGCCGCCGGGGCTGCGTCGGACGATCGCCATCGCCCACCGCAAGGACGTCGAGCCCATCCGCGCCGCCCGGGCGTTCCGCGCCACGCTGCTGTTCTTCCTCGCCGAGGCCGCCCACGACGGCAGCCTCCCGCCGGGTGTCGAGTTGCTCGGCGAGGGTTCTTGACAAACCTTTAGTTCGATCACCCATCCGCATCATCGGGGTGGCAGCACTATTCTCATAGAGTTGACAGGTTTTCCCCCGACCCCACGAAGAGGCGTTCGTGACCGCCCCTCCCGACGAAACACTCACGCTCCTCCTGATCGAGGACGACGCGGGTGACGCCTTCCTCGTGGAGGAGCTGCTCAACGAGGCGGAGAATCCCCCGAAGATCATCTGGGTGCGCAGCCTCTCCGAGAGCCTGGTGCGGCTGACCGACGAGGTCAGGTGCGTGCTGGTCGACCTCTCCCTGCCCGACGCGAACGGCCTGGAGGCGCTCCAGCAGGTGCTGGCGATGGCCCCGCACGCCGCCGTGCTCGTGCTGACCGGGCTCAACGACTCGCACGTCGGCGTGGAGGCGGTGTCCGCCGGGGCCCAGGACTTCCTCATCAAGCAGGACATCGACGCCCGCCTGCTGGTGCGCGCGGTCCGCTACGCGATGGAGCGCAAACGCGCCGACATGGCCCAGCGCAAGCTGGTCGAGGCCGAGCTCGTCACCAAGGAGAACTCCCGCCTGGAGCACGGCCTGCTGCCCGTCCCCCTGCTGGAACCCGGCACCCTCCACCACGAGTCGCGCTACCTTCCCGGCCGCCAGCGGACCCTGCTGGCCGGAGACTTCTGGGACACCGTGCAGAGCCCCGACGGCGCCGTGCACGTGGTGGTCGGCGACGTCTGCGGACACGGCCCGGACGAGGCCGCGCTGGGGGTGGCGCTCCGGATCGCCTGGCGCACCCTGGTCCTGGCCGGGCACACCGGCAACGACGTGCTGCACACGCTCGACAAGGTCCTCCGGCTGGAACGCAAGTCCGCGGAGATCTTCACCACGCTCTGCACGATGACCGTCAGCCCGTCGCTGGACCACGCCCGCCTGCACGTCGTCGGCCACCCGCCGCCCGTGCTGATCCGCGACGGCGTGGTCGAGGTGACGCCGGGCACCCCCTCCGGGCCGCCGCTGGGCATCTTCCCGGACGTGGACTGGACCCCCATCGACGTGCCGCTCGGCCGGGAGTGGTCCGTCCTGCTCTACACCGACGGCCTGATCGAGGCCACCGTGGGAGGCGGCCCCGACCTGCTCGGGACCGAGGGCCTGCTGCGGCTCATCGCCGACCAGGGCGGCATCCACCTCGACCGGCTCATCGAGCGGGTCATCGAACTGAACGAGGAGGCGCTCACCGACGACCTGGCCACCGTGCTCATCGCCAAGCACGCACGGAGCGTCTGACGGTGGAAGACCCTCCCCCCTCGCAGCCCCCGTCCGTGGCGGGCTCGGAGCGGCTGCCGCTGGGGAGGTGGTTCCTGATCGCCGGCTCGGCCGTGGCGCTGGCCTTCACGGTCGCCTCCGCGGTCGTCGTCGGCACGGTCGGCACGACAGGCGAGGCCCGGTCGGCCCTGGTCGACGTCATCGACCCCGCGGCCCTGCGCGTGCTGGAGCTCTCCGAGGCGCTCACCGTCCAGGGCAGCGCGGTGCGCGCGTACGGCGCCACCGGCGACGAGCGGTACATGGAGGACTACCGGGAGGCGGCCGCCGCGGAGTCCGCCTCGCTCTCCGCGCTCGAGGCCCTGATCTCCCGGATGCCCGAGAGGGCGGCCGTGCGCGCCGAGCTCGACGCGCTCAGGAGCGCCTCCGCGGCCTGGCGGCGGGACTACGGCGACCGGGTCGCGGCGGCCGGTCCAGCCGAGCGCGCCGACCTGGCCGAGGAGGAGTACGCCAGGGTCGGCGGTGAGCGCTTCCGCACGGTCCAGGCCGCGCTGACCGAGCTGCGCGGCCACCTCACCCGGCTGCACGGGACGGCGACCACCCGGCTGGTGCAGGGCTGGCAGACGCTCTACGCCGCCCTCGGCGGGATGGCGGCGATCCTGGTGCTGGCCGGGATCGGCTTCGCCCTCATCGTCCGGCACGCCGTGCTGCGGCCGGTGGCCGAGCTCACCGGCCAGGTCCGCGCGGTGGCGCACGGCGACTTCGGGCACGCGCTCAAGGTCGAGCGCCCCGCCGAGCTGGCCGAGCTCTCCGGGCACGTGGACGCGATGCGCCGCAGGATCGTCGCCGAGTGGCGGCGGGCCAGCGAGGCGCAGGACAAGCTCGAGGAGCAGGCCGACGAGCTGCGGCGCTCGAACGCCGAGCTGGAGCAGTTCGCCTACGTGGCCAGCCACGACCTGCAGGAGCCGCTGCGCAAGGTCGCCAGCTTCACCCAGATACTGGAGCAGCGCTACGGCGACCGGCTGGACGACCGGGCCAGGCAGTACATCGCCTTCGCGGTGGACGGCGCCAAGCGCATGCAGTCGCTGATCAGCGACCTGCTCGACTTCTCCAGGGTGGGCAGGGCCGGCGGCGACCTCGTCCCCCTCGACGTCGCCGTGCCCCTGGATGCCGCGCTGGAGAACCTCGCCTCGCAGATCGAGGAGGCCGGCGCCACGGTGACCCGGGACGACCTGCCCCGGGTGCTGGGCAACCGGGCCCAGCTCACCCAGCTCTTCCAGAACCTCGTCGGCAACGCGGTCAAGTTCCGCTCCCGGGAGGCGCCCCGGGTGCACATCGGGGTCCGCCGCGCCGGGGACGCGTGGGAGTTCTCCTGCTCCGACAACGGGATCGGCATCGAGGACAAGCACTCCGAGCGGATCTTCCTGATCTTCCAGCGCCTGCACGGCCGGGAGGCCTACTCCGGCACCGGCATCGGGCTCGCCCTCTGCAAGAAGATCGTGGAATACCACGGCGGGCGGATCTGGGTGGACAATGGTGAGCCGGACGACGGCAGCCCGGGCGAGGAGGGCGCGCCCGCCGGTCGCGGGACCACGTTCCGCTGGACCCTTCTTCCTGGAGACGCTGATGAACGAGATGCGCTGGATCGACGTGCTGCTGGTCGAGGACGACCCGGGTGACATCCTGCTGACCAAGGAGGCGTTCGAGCTCAACAAGGTCAGGAACAAGCTGCACGTCGTCAACGACGGCGAGCAGGCCATGGCCTTCCTCCGCCGCGAGGAGGGCTACGAGGACGCGCCGCGGCCCGACCTGATCCTGCTCGACCTCAACCTGCCCCGCAAGGACGGCCGCGAGGTGCTCCAGGACATCAAGGGCGACGAGGAGCTGCGCCGCATCCCGGTGGTCGTGCTGACCACCTCCGAGGCGGAGGAGGACATCCTGCGCAGCTACAACCTGCACGCCAACGCCTACGTCTCCAAGCCCGTGGACTTCGACCAGTTCATCAGCGTGGTCCGGCGGATCGACGACTTCTTCGTCACCGTGGTGAAGCTGCCCAGCCTCGACTGAGGGGCCCCTCCGCCGTCAGATCCGAGTGACAGGAATCACACCTGGTCTGTGAAAATGTGAGTGATGCTTCTCACACAATCTCCGGGTCCCGTCGTAACGTATCCCCCACCAATATGCGCGCGCCCGGGTGAGCCGCCGCGGCGGCTCGGCGCGCGGCACAACTGAAACGACCCGGACCCCCTGCGAGCAGGGTCCGCGGGAGGTGGAGAGGTCACCGATGACCCAGACAGCGGCCGACAGCCCGGCCAGAAGGCAGCGCGCGCAGATCAAGGAGCGCACCCTACGCACCGACCAGTGGTGGCGCTATCCACTGGTCACCTTCATCATCTTCACGGCGTTCCTCGTCTACGCCACGTGGGCGATCTTCGATATGGACTACTTCGTCTCGCCGTACCACGCGCCGTTCGCGTCGCCGTGCCTGGCGACGAGCTGTCCCGAGGAGGCGCGCCTGTTCGGCCTCGCCCCGTTCGGCGACTGGTACACCTGGCCGCCGGGCATCCTCATCCTCGGCCTGCCCGCGGGGTTCCGCTTCACCTGCTACTACTACCGCAAGGCCTACTACCGGGGTTTCTGGCTCTCCCCGCCGGCCTGCGCCGTGGGCGAGCCGCACCGCAAGTACACCGGTGAGTCGCGCTTCCCGCTCATCCTGCAGAACGTGCACCGCTACTTCTTCTACGCGGCGATCGTGATCGGCCTGATCCTCGCCTACGACGCGGTGCTGGCGCTCGTCCACAAGCCGGACGGCCTCGGCACGTGGATCCTGATCGCCAACGCGATCCTGATCAACCTCTACACGCTCTCGTGCCACTCCTGCCGCCACATCACGGCCGGCCGGCTGACCCACTTCTCCCGGCACCCCGTCCGCTACAAGGCGTGGACCGTCGTCTCCAAGCTCAACGCCAAGCACCAGGAGCTGGCCCTGGTCTCCATGTTCTCGGTCATGGGCGCCGACCTCTACGTACGGCTGGTCGCCAAGGGCATCATCTCCTTCCCGTTCGCATAAGGATCACCTGTGGAAATCGAGCGTCACGAATACGACGTCGTCGTCATCGGCGCCGGCGGGGCAGGGCTGCGGGCGGCCATCGAGGCCCGGCAGCAGGGCAAGCGCACCGCGATCGTCTGCAAGTCGCTGTTCGGCAAGGCGCACACCGTCATGGCGGAGGGCGGCGCGGCCGCAGCCATGGGCAACGTCAACAGCGACGACAACTGGATGGTGCACTTCCGCGACACCATGCGCGGCGGCAAGTTCCTCAACAACTGGCGGATGGCCGAGCTGCACGCCAAGGAGGCCCCGGACCGGGTCTGGGAGCTGGAGGCCTGGGGCGCGCTGTTCGACCGCACCAAGGACGGCAAGATCAGCCAGCGCAACTTCGGCGGCCACGAGTACCCCCGGCTGGCCCACGTGGGCGACCGTACCGGCCTGGAGATGATCCGCACGCTCCAGCAGCGGGTGGTCGCGCTCCAGCAGGAGGACGAGCGGCTGCACGGCGACGCCGAGGCGTACATCAAGGTCTTCGCCGAGTGCACGATCACCCGGCTGCTGAAGGACCACGGCCCCGCGCACGGCCCCGGCGGCGCGATCGCCGGCGCGTTCGGCTACTGGCGGGAGCACGGCAGGCTCATCCTGTTCGACGCCCCCGCGGTCGTGCTGGCCACCGGCGGCATCGGCAAGTCCTACGTGGTCACCTCCAACTCCTGGGAGTACACCGGGGACGGCCACGCGCTGGCGCTGCTGGCCGGGGCCAAGCTGATCAACATGGAGTTCATCCAGTTCCACCCCACCGGGATGGTCTGGCCGCCGTCGGTCCGCGGCATCCTCGTCACCGAGTCCGTCCGGGGCGACGGCGGCGTGCTGCGCAACTCCGAGGGCAGGCGCTTCATGTTCGACTACATCCCCGAGGTCTTCAAGGACAAGTACGCCACGACCGAGGAGGAGGGCGACCGCTGGTACACCGACCAGGCCAACAACCGGCGCCCTCCGGAGCTGCTCCCCCGCGACGAGGTGGCCCGGGCCATCAACGCCGAGGTGAAGGCCGGGCGCGGCTCGCCCCAGGGCGGCGTCTACCTCGACGTCTCCACCCGGCTCCCGGCCGCCGAGATCGTCCGGCGGCTGCCGTCGATGCACCACCAGTTCAAGGAGCTGGCGGACGTCGACATCACCGCCGAGCCGATGCAGGTCGGCCCGACCTGCCACTACATCATGGGCGGCGTCGAGGTCGACGCGGACACCGGCGCGGCCGCGGTTCCCGGCCTGTTCGCGGCGGGCGAGGTCTCCGGCGGCATGCACGGGTCCAACCGGCTCGGCGGCAACTCGCTCTCCGACCTGCTGGTCTTCGGCCGTCGGGCGGGCGCCGGAGCGGCCGCCTACGTCGACCGGCTGGCGGCCCGGCCGTCGGTCCCGGAGGAGTCGGTGACCGCGGCCAGGGCCGAGGCGCTGGCCCCGCTGGAGCGCGCGGGTGAGAACCCGTACGAGGTCCACCAGGAGCTGCAGCGGACCATGAACGAGCTGGTCGGCATCATCCGCAACGCCGACGAGGTCACCGAGGCGCTGGAGGCCGTCAAGAAGCTCAAGGAGCGGGCGCAGAACGTCGGCGCGGCGGGCAACCGGATCTACAACCCCGGCTGGCACCTCGCCCTGGACCTGCGCAACATGCTGCTGGTGTCGGAGTGCGTGGCCAGGGCGGCCCTGCTGCGCGAGGAGAGCCGCGGCGGTCACACCCGCGACGACTTCCCCGGCATGTCGGCCGAGTGGCGCCGCAAGCTGCTGGTCTGCGCCGCGTCCCCCGACGGCTCGGAGGTCACGGTCGAGGAGAAGGTCCAGCCCGCGATGCGGGACGACCTGATCACCCTCTTCGACCGGGCCGAGCTGGAGAAGTACATCACCCCAGAGGAACTGGCCGACTTCGACGCGCTGGTGAGGGAGTAGAGCCGTGAGCTACAAGGCGAAGTTCCGCGTCTGGCGGGGCGAGGGCGGCGAGGGCAGGCTGGAGGACTTCACCGTCGAGGTGAACGAGGGCGAGGTCGTCCTCGACATCATCCACCGGCTCCAGGCCACCCAGGCCCCCGACCTGGCCGTCCGGTGGAACTGCAAGGCCGGCAAGTGCGGGTCCTGCTCGATGGAGATCAACGGCAAGCCCCGGCTCGGCTGCATGACCCGGATGTCCACCTTCACCGAGGACGAGACCATCACGGTGACGCCCATGCGGACGTTCCCCGTGATCAAGGATCTGGTCACGGATGTGTCGTTCAACTACACCAAGGCGCGGGAGATCCCGTCCTTCACCCCGCCGGCCGACGTGAAGCCGGGCGAGTACCGCATGCAGCAGATCGACGTCGAGCGGAGCCAGGAGTTCCGCAAGTGCATCGAGTGCTTCATGTGCAACAACGTCTGCCACGTGATCCGCGACCACGAGGAGAACAAGCCCGGTTTCGCCGGTCCGCGCTTCCTGATGCGGATCGCCGAGCTGGACATGCACCCCTACGACGTGGTCGACCGCAAGGACTCCGCGCAGGAGGAGCACGGTCTCGGCTACTGCAACATCACCAAGTGCTGCACCGAGGTCTGCCCCGAGCACATCAAGATCACGGACAACGCGCTGATCCCGATGAAGGAGCGCGTCGTCGACCGCAAGTACGATCCGCTGGTCTGGCTGGGCAACAAGATCTTCAAGCGTTCCGGCCCGAAGAGCTAGCCCTCCCCGCGGTCCTTCCGACGGCCGGTCACGCCCGCGTGACCGGCCGTTCGCGTGTCACCCGGCGGCCTCCGCACCCGGCCGCACCCGAACCGCTCCGGGTCGGCCGCCGCCGCGCCCCACCGCTCCGGGGCGTGCGGCTTCGGCCCCGCCGCTCCGGGCCGCGGCGGAAGAGCCCGCGCTTCCTCTTCGTCTCCTGACCCGGCAGGGGATGGACGGCCGTGGCCGCGCTACTTCGGGCCGCGGCGGAAGAGCCCGCGCTTCCTCTTCGTCTCCTGACCCGGCAGGGGGTAGACGGCCGTGGCCGCGGGGCCGGTGGGCGGGGACGGGTCACCGCCGGTCCCTCCCGGGGACCGGTCCTCGGAAGGAGGCGGGTCCTGCGGGAACCGGTCGCCGCCCTGCAGCGCCGGATCCTGCGGGAACCGGTCCTGGGGGAACCGGTCCTGGGACGGCGGATCGGGGAGGGCCGGGTCCCGTGGGAACGGGTCACCGTACGGCGGGAGCGGACCCGGCTGGGAGAGGCCCTGCTGGAACGGACCCTGCTGCAACGGGCCCTGCTGGATCGGGCCCGGCGCGGTCGGCGCGGTCGGATCCGCGGAGAGCGGGCCGTCGAGACCGGGTCCTCCCGGGAACGAGCCGGACTCCTGCGCGAGCGGTCCGCCGTGGGACTCCCCGTAGAACTCGGGTCCGGTCGGCGGCGTCTGCTCCCGGAACATCGGTCCAGGCGTCTCCGGCCCGTGCGGGCCCTGCTCGAACGGACCATGCTCGAACGGGTGCGGGTGCTGCTCGGACGGACCGTGGTGATGCTGCTCGAAGGCGCCGTACGGGTACTGCTCGAAGCCCGGCGGGGGCATGTGCGCGGTCGCCGGGTCGTAGGGCTGGCCGGCCGGGTAGGCCTCGGGGTGGACCTGCGGATACATCTGCATCGGGACGAAGCTGATGATCGGGGCGTAGGCCGTGCCCCCCTGGTGGCTCCCGTACGGCAGTCCCGGAGCGGAGGCGTAACCCGGGCCCGCGGGATAGCCACGGGGACCGGCCCGGCGGACGGCGGCGGCATGCGCCAGGCGGCGCAGCCTCCCCTCGAAGATCAGGACGCCGAACAACACGAGCAGCACCAGGATCAGCGCCGGGATGCCGAGCTGCTGGCTCAGCGCGGCCGGGCTGCTGCCGGAGGTCGCGTTGCGGATCTCGTACGGCACCGTCGCCGGGTCGGGTTCGGCGAACGTGCTGGTGCTCGGCTCGGGTGACGCGGTCGGCAGCGTCTCCGCCGGGCTCGGCTCGGCGGTGGGGAACTGCGGCTCCGTCTCCTCGATCTCGGGGGTCGAGGTCACCGGCGGCTCGACGGGGTTCGAGGGCGGGGGCTGGACCGTCTGCTGGGCGGTCTGCGTCGGGGCCGGCGGCGGAGCCGCGGTGGTCGTGGTCGCAGCGGCCGTCTTGGACGGCTTCTTCGGCGGCGCGGTCACCGTGGCGGTGACCGTCACCTGTCCCGGCGTGCTGGCGGAGGGCTTGGGCGCGGTCCCGTCGGGGTTGGCGGTCACTGTGACCGTGACGACCGGCGCGGGCTCCTCGGGCACCTCGGGCTGGTCCTGGCACTCGGCCGCGGGGTCGACGTCGCACCCCGGGATCTGCGTGGGCTCCGCGAGGACCGTCCTGGCGGCCGCGGAAGCCTGACCGGCCCCGGCGAGCGAGGCGGCGGCGGTCACGATCACGCCGGTCAGCCCCAGGGACACGAGCACGGCCGAGACGGCTGCCGTGCGGTGAGGTCTCGTCACCGGCTGCCTCCGTGCGATTCCCGAATGACTCAGTCAATAAAATACCAGCCGGGTAAAATTATCAGCAAAGCCGCTCTTCTTGCATCGCCCGAATGGCACGTTTTTGCTGCACTTTCGCCTGGAGCCAGAGCAGGCAGAGGAGCCCGCCTATCGCGACCCCCGTGGCGGGCAGGCCCCGCACCTCCACCAGTGGTTCCGCCTCTCCGGCGATCTCGATCTCCCGGCTCCGGCCGCTCACCTCCAGGGGCAGCGGCGCGCCGCCCTGCGGCTGGGCCGCAGCCGGAGAGGGCACGGCCGTCGGCATCCGGATCTCGGGGGTGGGCCATGCCGTGGGCGGCTGCACCGTCGGGACCGGCCACGCCCACGACGGGGCCGGCCAGACCCACGCCGGGGCCGGGGCCGGGGCCGGGGCTGGAGCCAGGGTCGGCGGGGGCACGGGCGCGGTGGTCGCCAAGCCGGTGTCCGCGGCGACTCCCCCGGCCCCCTCGGCGGCCGGGACCTCCTGCGCCGCCGTCTCCGCACCGGTCTCCGCCCTCGGCCGCTTCAGCGCCGCACCGCCCCTGCCGGGACGACGCGGACGCACCGCCCCCGGCACCCCCTCCACACCCTGGAAGTCGTAGAAGACCTCGTACGGCTCCGCATCGGACGTCCCCTCCGCCTCCCCCAGGACGGAGAGCAGGTCCTCGGGCCCGCATTCGCACGGCTGCCCGCCGTCCGCCTCCGGCGGCGTGGGCAGGGGGGCGGGCTCCGGGACGGGCGGGAGCACCGCACCGGCGGGGATCGGGAAGGTGAGATGCCCCGGAGACGGCACGGGCATCATCTCCTCCCCGATGTCCTGGAGGACTCCCGGGGTCCTGGACGGAGTCCGGTCCGGAAGCGGCACGGGCCGGGATGGCTTGGGGGACGGCTTGCCGGGCAGTCTGGTGGGCGTCCTGAACGGGACGGGCGGAACCGGCTCGATGGGCGGCACCGGAGGGACGGGCACCAGGGACGGAACGGGCAGGGCCGCTCCGACCAGGTCGAGCGGGGGAACGACGGGCTCCGGCTCGACCGCGCGACCCGCCGGCCAGCCGGCCGGCAGGAGCACCCCCGTCCCCAGAGCCGACACCATCGCCGCGTACTTCCACCATCTTCTGCACAGTACGGTCACCGCGCGTCTCCGATCCCCCGATGTGAACGCATGACGACAACACGCTCTGTAGCAGTTATGTCACGATCGGCTACCGTTCAATCCCGCCGAGCAGTGCCCGCACGGCTCGTACGATCGGCAGGTCCGCGGGCAGCCAGGCGACCTCGTCCAGTTCGTCGAGGGCGAGCCAGCGGAGCTCCCGGTGCTCCTTCGCCTCCGGCTCCCCCTCCACCACCGACGCCAGCCAGACCCGCAGCACGCGGTCTCCGCCCAGCGGCCAGTCACCGCCGACCGCCTCCCCCACCTCGATCAGGACGCCGAGCTCCTCACGGCACTCCCGGACCAGCGCCGTGCGGTCGTCCTCCCCCGGATCGACCTTCCCACCGGGGAACTCCCAGCCCCCTGCCAGTTCCGGCGGCTGGGCGCGCTGCGCAGCGAGCAGCCGGCCCGCCCCGTCGACGATGGCCGCTCCCACGACGACTCTTCTCATGGGCCCTGATTCTGCTGCATCTGTATCGATGGCGACGCTGCGCGTCGCGGCTCGGGGGCCGGTAACCGCCGTCTTCCCTCGTCACGTGCTCGCTGTGTCATGGCGACGCTGCGCGTCGCGGCTCGGGGGCCGGTAACCGCCGTCTTCCCTCGTCACGTGCTCGCTGTGTCATGGCGACGCTGCGCGTCGCGGCTCGGGGGCCGGTAACCGCCGTCTTCCCTCGTCACGTGCTCGCTGTGTCATGGCGACGCTGCGCGTCGCGGCTCGGGGGCCGGTAACCGCCGTCTTCCCTCGTCACGTGCTCGCTGTGTCATGGCGACGCTGCGCGTCGCGGCTCGGGGGCCGGTAACCGCCGTCTTCCCTCGTCACGTGCTCGCTGTGTCATGGCGACGCTGCGCGTCGCGGCTCGGGGGCCGGTAACCGCCGTCTTCCCTCGTCACGTGCTCGCTGTGTCATGGCGACGCTGCGCGTCGCGGCTCGGGGGCCGGTAACCGCCGTCTTCCCTCGTCACGTGCTCGCTGTGTCATGGCGACGCTGCGCGTCGCGGCTCGGG
>NZ_JABTEY010000004.1:0-421803 GCF_015711595.1 Planomonospora sp. ID91781
GCTGGACCAACATCGCCGCCGCCACTGATCACTACCGCAGCCATCCCGCGGACGGACTCCAGCTACTCGGTCTCAACACATGAGAACGCTCCGGCCCTGTCACCGCAACACGGGGAAATGGCGCCAGGAGCCGCGCGGCTGAACCGTGTCCGTCGGCGCTTACCGGCGGGCACCGTTGCCCACGGCCAGGGAAAAGGCAGGGCGTACGCGCCGGCGCGTCCATCGCCGGCCGCATCACCGCCCGGGTGCGACGGTCCAGCCGTGAGCGTTGATCTCGTGAGCGGGCAATCAAGCCTTCGACCCCCTCGCCGTAGAGAGCCGCGCACCGCTGCCGGAAAAGTCCGCTTTCAACGGCGGTTCAACATCGAGGTTCAACACCGACTTTGCTCCCTCGGCGGAACCGGTGGTCCGACCGCTGCCAGGGCGGCGACGGCGACCGACGGGTTCTTCATCTGGTGATGTCCGGCACGGGTCACCCCGCGCGCGAGGACTTCGTGCGCGGCTCTGCCGCGGCAGGGGGCGCCGAGCGACCCGCAGGGACTGGCGGCGCCTATGGTCAGAACGCCACCGTATAGCGTTCGTGGTTGGTCAGCGTGCTGACCGCCGCCGTGGGCAGCGCCACCACGCCCGGGCAGTTCACGACCTGCCGGACGAGGTGCTCGGCATCGCTCACCGCCGCCAAGCCGCCGGGCAGCGCATCGATGACCGCCGCAAGGACCTGCGCGCGGCTCCAGATGCTCGGATCGGTGTCGGTATCGGTGTCCAGTGGAGCAGCGAAGACCTGCGCGGCGAGCTGATCGGCCGGTGGCACCGGCGGCGGCGTGCGGGAGCCGGTCAGGCAGGCGGCGACCAGCGCGCGCGGGTCCACGCCGAGGTCGCGGCTCTGCTGCCGCCAGGCCTGGCGCAGCCGGTGCGGCGCCGCGGACGCGGTCAGCTCCTCCACGGTGTGCAGCCGCGCGGCGACCCGCGCGCCGGTGTCCGCCGTGGCGGGATCATGGCCGTGCTCGTTCAGGTAGGCCGCCACCCGATTGCGGCGTTTGGAAAAACGATCACGCAGGTGCGCGGGGATCCGGCTGATCTCCCACGCCCCGGTCACCGGGGCCACCTCCCAGGTGATGCCGCAGCGCTCGATGAGCAACCTGCGCAGGCGGGCTTTGACCACTCGGTCGGCGGCCAGGGCATGCCGGTAGACGTCCCTGCCTCCCGATCCCGGGGCTGACCAACGCCCGTCTTGGCCGCGTACCATGTTGGCGATCACGACCCGGGCATGCAGGTGCGGATCAGGGACCTGCCCGTCGACGGCGTGGGCCGTCTGGCCGAAACGCACCCAGCCCAGCAGGCCGGTGCCGGGCATGCGGCGAGCGCGGTGGCCCTCCCCGTTTTTGCCGCGCAGCCCGTACCCGGCCCAGCCGCTCAACGCCTCGACCGCGTCGTGGACGGCGACCGTGAAGGCCTCAAGAATCTGCTCGGCCAGCGGCGCATCCGCCAGCCAGTAGAGCACGGAGATGCTTTTCGGCAGGTCGAACAGCAGCTCATAGCCGCGGTTGCCGATGCGGACCCGGCGGGTGCGCTCCCGCAGGGCGCAAGCGATCTGCTGGGCGTCATACAGCCGCTCCAGGCCGGTGCCGGCCGCCGCGGCCAGTCGGCGAGCCTCGTCGACGGGCAGCCGGAGGCCGGGACCACGGCGTTCCAGGGCTCGCTGCAGCCGCAGCGCGCGCTGCGCCGCCCACTGGTTGCCGATGAGGCTGTCGGGCACGGTGAGACCCTGGCGTTCGGCGCGCTCGATCAAGACCTGCAGGAGGGGCGCGGCCGGAAGCATCGCATCGGGGTGGGTGCGCATCGCCGGGGCGACCAGCTGCCGGTCGGTACGCGGGTCGCGGCCGCTCATCAGGTCCCGGGCCATGCCGTGCTGGTCCCAGGTCACGGGGGCACCTGCGGTGAGGCCGACCTCGGCCAGGCCGGAGCCGATCCACCACAGGGCGGCACCGCCCAGCGGCACGACGGGAACCGCGGACGCTGCGAGCTCGGCGGGTGCGGCGGGATCGTCCGGGAACTCCCCGGTGCGCAGGCGCTGGTCGATCGCGCTCATCGCCGGTCCCAGGACCGTCACCCACCCCACGACGGTTCCCCGCTGCCGGTGAGCACGGTGGTGCGGGCGGGCGTCGGCCGTACACCCGGTTGACGAGAGTGCGGCGGGCCCGGCCGTTCGCTGCGCGGGCGCACCATGACCGGCGGGGCCGATTCGACCGGCGGCCGCGCGGCCTGCAGTAGCGCCTGCCAATCCCGGCGCTGGGCGTGGATGGCGGCCAGCTGCTCGGCGCGGTGGCGATGGGCGCCCAGCCGCACCGCCGCCTCATCCAGCGAGCAGGTGCTCCGCTTCCAGCCCGCGGGACCTCGGACGGCCAGTTCCGCGGCCGCCAGGGTGCGCAGCGCCTTGGTCGTGGTGCTGCGCGACAGCAGCGCTTGCCGCGCCAGCCGGCTGGAGCCGACGTCGGTGGTCGACAGCGTCTCGTACAGCAGCGCGGCGGATGCGCCGAGGTAGCTCACCGCGGGATGAACGGTTTCGACATGCGTGGAGCGCCACGCCCACGCGCCGAGGTGGTGCTTGTAGGCCTGCGGTGTCCGCAGGCGGTAGCGGTCGCCGTACTTGCCGCGCCCGACGACCGTGCGCACGAGGAGCGGGTCGTCCTCCTGGCGCAGCAGGGCCAGATTCAGGGCGACGGTGGAGGGATGCAGGCCGGTCATCAGCGACAGCGACCGGACGCCGAACGCCGGCGCCATGGTGGTGCCCAGGCGCGCGGCCACGGCGATGGCCCGCAGCAGCACCCGCACACCTGCCGATCCCTTGCCCCAGGCAGCGCGGCGCTCGGGGTCGGACTCGGCGGTCCACACCACGGTGAGCCACCGGGAGGCGCCGCGGCGCGGAGCGGGGTCGGCCTCCTCACGAGGGGGCGGTCCGGGCAAGGCCAGCGGTGGGGCGCAGGCCTGCAATGGGAACGGCGGCAGGGACGCTGCTCGTCGGGGCGCGGGATGAAGGTCCGGGCGCGAGGACGAACTCGCCGCCGTGGGAGGTGCCGACGCCAGGGGCATTGCCATATGTCACCTCAAAGGTCAGGGGCCGGGAGGTGTGCGGAACGTGGTGCGGGGCGGAGGCGGGTGGGCCCGCGCCGTGAGCGTCCCGCCGGGTTCCAACAGCAAGGGGACACCACCTCCAGCGCGATTACTATGCCATATGACACATGTCAGGAAAATAGTAAATATTGGAATGAAGGGGACCCGCATTCCTTCGTCCCCGGCAACGAGGGGATTCGGCCGGTCGGCAGCACGTCCACCCTGCCTGCGCCGCCCTGTCGAGCCGCACCGGCCCCTTCTCGCCGGTGCGACGAATGACCGGCGGCAGATTCCGTACCTTTTCACCAGCATGGCGACCACACCCGGCCCCGCCGACGAGGCCCGCCGCAGGACCTGACAGAACCAGTCAAGGCGACGGTGTCAGGAGTGAAGAATGCCCCGCAGCTTTCAACTCCGCTTTCAGTCGCCCGCTCCGTCCACGTGACGCCTGGCAGACACCTGGCGCGCGGCAGAAGTCAAGGGAGTCGCGATGAGCTGCAGGAATACTCCCGACGTGAGGCTTCTGCATCACCGCCCCACCCTTCATATAACGAACAGATCACGCTATGGAATCGGGGATGTCACGCCCATTCCGCGCACCTCGATCTTGACTCTACATTGACAAGCCTTGTCAATGTGATGGCTGTCCACCACCGAACACCACCACCCCGCGCCACCAGACCCCACCCACGGAGCCACCCCATGCCCACCTCCACCGCCCCCGCCCCCGGTATCGCCGGACAGGTCGCGGTCGTCACCGGCGCCGCCCAGGGCATCGGCGCCGCCGTCTGCACCGCCCTGGCCACCGCAGGCGCAAAAATCGCCGCCCTCGACATCGACGCCCGCCTGCAGCAGCTCGCCGACAGCCTGCCCGGCACCCACCCCTACCATCTCGACGTCCGCGACGGCCCGGCCGTCACCGCCACGATCGACGCCATCGAACGGGAGATCGGCCCCATCGGCATCCTGGTCAACGTCGCCGGCGTCCTGCACACCGGCCCCGTCGCCACCATCACCGATGAAGACTGGCACCAGACCTTCGCCGTCAACACCGACGGCGTCCTGCACACCTGCCGCGCCACCGCCCCCCACATGATCACCCGCCGCACCGGAGCGATCGTCACCGTCGCCTCCAACGCCGCCTCGGTACCGCGGATCGGCATGGCCGCCTACGCCGCCTCCAAGGCCGCCAGCGCCGCCTTCACCCGCTGCCTCGGCCTGGAGCTGGCCCCCTACGGCATCCGCTGCAACACCGTCTCCCCCGGCTCCACCGACACCGCCATGCTGCGCGCGCTCGCCGCAGACCGCGATCCCCAGGACGCACGCAACGCCGTCGTCAACGGCGACCCCGCCGCCTTCCGAATCGGCATCCCGCTGGGCCGCATCGCCACCCCCGGCGACATCGCCGACACCGTCCTCTTCCTCGCCTCCGACCAGGCCCGGCACATCACCCTGCAGGAGCTGTTCGTCGACGGCGGCGCCTCCCTGCGCCCCTGACCCGACCCCACCTCACCAGGCACCCCCGCGCTCCGACTCCCGACCCCTTCTCGCCCACCCGCCGCCCCGTCTTCTGGAGCATCCCCATGTCCCCCTCCACCCTGTCCACCCGGCGCCGCTCCACCCCGCCGACCGCCGCACCCGCAGCAGCGCCCACCCTGACCGGCTACCGCCCCGGCACTTCGGTGCTGTTCACCGCGCCCGGCCAGACCCTGCTCACCCAGGGCCGCCGCGACCTCATCACCGCCCCCTTGCCCGACCTACCCGACCACGTCGCCACCGCCCTGGCCGACGCCCCCGCCGGATCGCTCGCGACCGGCGCCATCACCTTCGACGGCGCCACCTCCCACCTCATCGTCCCCGAGCACGTGACCTGGTCCGGCCCCCTGCCCTCGGTCCGGACCCGCCGCTCACCCGCCGCCTGGACCATCACCCCGATGCCCGCCGCCGAGCACTACCTCACCAGCGTCCAGCGCGCCCTGGACCTCATCACCGGCGGCTCCCTCGACAAGGTCGTGCTCGCCCGCGCCCTGGACCTCGTCGCCGACCAGCCCATCGACGTCCGCGACCTGCTCGCGCGCCTGACCGGCCGCGGCCGCCACGTCTTCGCCGTCCCCCTGCCCGACCAGCGCACCCTTCTGGGCGCCAGCCCTGAACTGCTGATCTCACGCCACGGCCGCCAGATCACCACCATGCCCCTGGCCGGCTCAGCCGCCCGCTCGACCGACCCGCTCACCGACCGCCAGCGCGCCCAGCAGCTGCAGCGCTCACTCAAGGACCGCCACGAGCACCGCCTGGTCATCGACGCCATCGCCGACGCCCTCCAGCCGTACTGCACCCACCTGCACGTCCCCTACGAGCCGACGCTACTGCCCACCCCCACCATGTGGCACCTGGCCACCACCATCACCGGCCGCCTGCGCGACGAGGTCCCCAGCCTCACTCTCGCCGCCGCCCTGCACCCCACCCCCGCCATCTGCGGCACCCCCACCACCACCGCCCGCACCGCCCTCACCGACCTCGAACCCCTCGACCGCGGCTTCTACGGCGGACTGGTCGGCTGGACCGACGCAACCGGCGACGGCGAATGGGCCCTGACCATCCGCTGCGCCGAAACCCACGGGCACACGCTGCGGCTGTGGGCCGGAGCCGGCATCGTCACCGGCTCCGACCCCGAACACGAGCTCGCCGAGACCTCCGCCAAGTTCCGCACCCTGCTGCAGGGCCTCGGCGTGACCGCCTTCGTCTGACCCGCCGCTTCACCTTCCGGCGCCCGCCCGGCAGTCCACCCACCCGAGTCGACCGGCGCCACCGCACCCGACCGACCGCACCCAGGAGTCCCCCGTGGCCATCCCCGCCATCACGCCCTACCCCATGCCCACCCACGCCCCGGCCTCCTCCCTGCCCTGGCAGCTGGACCCCCGCCGCGCCGCCCTGCTCATCCACGACATGCAGACCTACTTCCTGACCCCCTACCAGGGCCGCTCCCCCGCCCCGGACCTGCTCGCCAACGTCCTGCGGCTCCGCGAGCACTGCACCGACCTGCACATCCCGGTCATCTACTCCGCCCAGCCCGCCAACCAGACCCGCACCCAGCGCGGCCTGCTGCAGGATCTGTGGGGGCCCGGCATCCGCACCGCCGCCGAGGCCGACATCACCGGCGCGCTGGCACCTCGCGACGGCGACATCGTGATCACCAAGTGGCGCTACAGCGCCTTCCAGCGCACGCCCCTGGCCGAACTCCTGATCGAACGCGGTTGCGACCAGCTGATCGTCTGCGGCGTCTACGGCCACATCGGCATCGCGGCCACCGCGACCGAGGCGTTCATGCGCGACGTGCAGCCGTTCCTGGCCGCCGACGCAATCGCCGACTTCACCGCCGCCGACCACGAACAGACTCTGCGACATGCCGCCGCCCGCTGCGCCGCCACCCTGACCACCGGCGACATCGTGCACGCGCTGACCGCGGCCGAGCTGCTGCTGTAGGGGCACCGATGCCGATGTTGATCTTTCTATGGGGAGTGGTTCTAATTCAGGTCACGCCCTTTACGATGTAGATTCACTATCGAGAGGGTGATCGCTTCTGGACGTCCACCCCGGAAGGCCCGCCGCAGGAAACCCCGCACACCCCTCCCACCGGCTGGGCCGTTCGCCCGGCCGGTGACAACGAACGCGGACCCGGACCCGCGGACACCGGCTCCCCTGCGATCCTCGGCTCGAGATGACCACCACTCCCCCACCCCGGCTCCCGCAGACGCCGTTCGCCTCCGAACTTCATGATCACGAAAATAGGATGAGGCGATGAGCGCCGACACCGTCTCTGACGCGTCCTTGCTGCGCACCACCATGGTCGAGCGGCTGCAGCAGCAGCGGGCGATCCTGCGTCAGGAGGTCGCCGCGGCCTTCGCCGCCGTACCCCGGCACCTGTTCGCCCCTGAGGCGACCCTGGAAGAGGCCTACGATCCCGAGCAGGTCATCTGCACGAAGTGGAACCCGCAGGGCAGAGCGATCAGCTCGGTATCGGCCGCGCAGATCCAGGCGCGCATGATCGAGCAGGCCGGGATCCGGCCGGGCATGCGGGTCCTGGAGATCGGTTCCGGAGGCTACAACGCCGCGGTGCTGGCCGAGATCGTCGGCCCGGCCGGCCAGGTGACCACCCTCGACATCGACCCCGAGGTGAGCGACCGGGCCCGCCGCCTGCTGGACGAGGCCGGATACCCGCACGTCACCGTGGTGCGAGGTGACGGCGAGCTGGGCTGCGCCGAGCACGCTCCCTTCGACGCGATCATGGTGACGGTGGAGGCCGCTGACGTCCCGCCGGCGTGGGTGGAGCAGCTCGTCGACGGCGGGACACTCACGGTGCCGTTGCGGATCCGCGGCCTGACCCGTTCCCTGGGGTTCACGCGGACGGGTGATCGTCTGGTGAGCACATCGAAGGAGCTGTGCGGCTTCGTCCCGATGCAGGGGGCCGGGCAGCGGCTCCAGCAGCCGGTGGTGCTGCGCGGCGGCGAGGTCACCTTGCGGTTCGACGAGGAGCCCTGCCCGGTCGGCGCCGAGGTGCTCGAGGCCGCGTTCGCCGCCGGCCAGGCGCAGGCATGGACGGGTGTCACGGCCAGGCGTGTCGACACGCTCCAGGTCTGGCTGTCGACCACCGTGGGCGGCGCCTGCCTTCTCGGGGTGGACAAGGAACGCGACAGCGGCCTGCTGAGCCCGGCCACCTCCGTCATGACCAACGCGGCCGTCGACGGCAGCGGCTTCGTCTATCTGGCCACGCGCAAGGTGGATGCGGACACGGTCGAGCTCGGCGCGCACGCGTTCGGGCCGGATGCCTGCGCGCTCGCCGACCGGTTCGCCGCTCGGGTACGGCAGTGGGACCGCGTGCACCGCGACGGGCCGGGCCCGCGGTACACGATCACCTGGGCGGGTGCCGATGCCGCGGGAGAGGCCGGTGGGCCGGTGGTCGCGAAAAAGCATGTGCGGATATCCCTGGATTGGCCATAGCCCGCGGCGCGAGTGCCTGGCGGACCGGGTGCCGCGCCCGCAGGAGCGGCCCCGCCCGCCCGGCACCCGGTCCGGGCCTGTCGCACTCGGCGATCAGGCCCGCATCCCGCTCACTGCTGAGCGGCAGGTGGTCCGCTCAGCCGGCCTGGGCCGGGCGCAGGATGACCGGCAGGGTGCGGGGACCGTTGGCGATGAAGGAGTCCAGCGGTTGCAGGTCCTCGGGACGGATGGCCAGGGTGAGGTCGGGGAAGCGGTCGAACAGTGCTTCCAGGCCGGTGCCGGCCTCCAGTTGGGCCAGGGACGCGCCCAGGCAGTAGTGCACGCCGTAGCCGAACGCCAGGTGTTCGGCGCGGGTGGCGCGGGTGAGGTCGAAGACCTCGGCGGTCTCGCCGTGCTGGGCCGTATCCCGGCCGGCGGCGGCGTACCCGGCGAGGATCGGTTCTCCCTTGCCGATCGTGATGCCGTGCTCCGGCAGGACGATGTCCTCGACCGCGTACCGCAGGGGCAGGCTGGCCACGGGTGCCTGCCAGCGCAGGGTTTCCTCGATCGCGTCCGTCCAGGAGGCGCGGCCGGTGCGGACGGCCTCCAGCTGGTCGGGGTGGGTGAGCAGGGCGAGGAGGGTGTTGGCGATGAGGTTGACGGTGGTCTCGTGCCCGGCGGCGATCATGAGGAACAGGGTGTCGACGAGTTCGGCCTCGCTGAGCCGCGAATCGCCGTCCTCATCGCGGGCGGCGATCAGGTCGCTGGTCATGTCGTCGCCGGGCTTGTCCCGTTTGGCGGCGATCAGGCCGGTCAGCAGGGTGTAGGCGTCGCGCTGGGTGGCGAGGATCTCCTCGGGGTCGGCGCTGGTGTGAAAGACGCTGTCGACGACGCGGCGGATGTCGTCACGGGAGGATTCGGGCAGGCCGAACAGCTCGGCGATCACCTGCATGGGCAGCTGGTAGGCGAAGGACTCTCGCAGGTCCACGGTCTGGCCGGGCGGGACGGCGGCCAGAGTGTCGAGCAGGCCGGTGGTGATCTGCTCGACGCGGGGGCGCAGCGCTTGGATGCGGCGTGGGGTGAACGCCGGGGAGATCAGGCGGCGCAGCCGTCGGTGCTCGGGGCCGTAGGCGGTGAACATGTTGGTGACGGCGACCCAGGTGTACAGGGGCCAGTCCTGCGGGATCTCACCGGCGGCGAAGGCGGGCCAGTGCCGGCGCGGGTCCTTGGAGACGCGGGGGTCGGCCAGCAGGGTGCGCAGCAGCTTGGAGTCGGTTACCGCCCATGCCTGGATGCCGCCCGGAAGTTCCACCAGCGTCGCCGGGCCGGCGGCGCGGAGGCGGGCGGCCTCGCCGTGGATGTCGGCGCCGGTGGCGTCGATGCGGTAGGGGCAGGCGGGGGCGGTGTCCATGCGGGCTCTCCAATGACAGGCGGGCGGGTGGGGGTGAAGTGCACGGGCAGGGCGGTCAGGGCGCGGTGGAACGGGCCCTGGCGCCATTGCAGGTCGGCGGCGGCCACGGCCGATCGCACGTCGGGCAGGCGGTCCAGGAGCCGTTCGATGGCGACGGTGGCGATCAGACGGGAGGGGTCTTTGGCGGGGCAGGCGTGCGGGCCTGCGGAGAACGCCAGGTGGGCGCGGTTGCCGACCCGGCTGGTGGTGGCGTTCAGTTTCGGGTCGGTGTTGGCGGCGGCCAGGCTGACGACGACCGGGTCACCGGCGCGCAGGGTCACCCCGCGCAGAGCGACGTCGTGCCGGGGGTAGTGGACGGCGTAGTTGGCCATGGGCGGGTCCAGCCACAGCACCTCTTCCAGGGCCGCGTCGACGGGGGTGGTGCCGCCGGACAGGTTGCCGGCGAAGCGGTCATCGGCCAGCAGCAGCCACAGGGCGTTGCCGATGAGGTTTTGCACCGGTTCGGTGCCGGCCGCGATCAGCAACGTGCACTGGTGGATCATCTCCTCGTCGCTCAGCCGGGCCGGGTGGGCCATCAGCCAGGACGTCACGTCCGGGCCCGGCTGGGCGCGTTTGGCGCCGATCAGGTCGACCATGTACTGGGTGAACAGCGCGTCGCCTTCGATGGCGCCGTCGCCGCCCTCGAACATCTTGGCCAACGCGGCCAGCAACCGGGTGCCGGCGTCGTCGGCCTGGCCGAACAGGGCGTTGATGGTGAGCACCGGTAGCACCGCGGCGTAGTCGCCCAACAGGTCGGCCTGGCCTCGGGGGGCGAAGGCGTCGATGAGCCGGTCGGCGGTGCGGGTGACGGAGCCGTGCAGGACGTGCGGGTCGACGCGGGCCAGGCTGTCGGTGATCGCCTGGCGGTAGCGGCCGTGGGCCGGTTGATCGGAGAACAAGGCGTTGGGCCGGTAGCCCATCATCGGGATGACGGAGCTGTCGGCGGGAACCTCACCGCAGGCCAGGGCGCGCCAGTTGCGGGGGTCCTTGGAGTACAAGTGGGGACTGCGCAAGACCTCCAGCGCGGCGTAGTAGTCGAGCACCAGCCAGGCGTACACGCCGGGGGCGAGTTCGACCGGGGCGACGGGCCCGCGGAATCGGCGCAGCCGGTCGTAGACGTCGTGGGGGTCGGCGGCGAATTCCGGTCCGTACAGCGGCGTGATCGGTGGGTGGCCGACGTCGCGGGCGGTCGGGGGGTCGCTGCCGGTCGGCGGGGCGGCGGGGTGCGGGATGCGGTGGCGGGCGGAGGTCATACGGGCTCCTTGGTGGCACGGGTCAGCAGGTACTGCACGAGGGTGATCAGCGCCTGGGCCGCGGAGGCGCGGTGCCGGGCGTCGCAGACGACCAGAGGGGTCTCCTCCAGCAGGTCCAAGGCACCGCGCAGAGCCGCCAGGTCGACGGCGGGGGCGTCGTCGAACTGGTTGACGGCCACGGCGTAGGGCAGGCCGTGCTCTTCGACCATGTCCATCACGGGGAAGGAGGCCTCCAGGCGGCGCGGGTCGGCCAGGACCAGCGCGCCGAGCGCTCCATAGGCCAGGTCGCGCCACAGGGGGTGGAAGCGTTGCTGTCCGGGGGCGCCGAACAGGTACAGCACCAGGCTGCGGTTGAGGCTCAGCCGGCCGAAGTCCATCGCCACGGTGGTGGTGTTCTTGCTGCTCGCTGCGGCCAGGTCGTCGACGGCGGCGCCGGCCTGCGTCATGATCTCTTCGGTGCGCAGCGGTTCGATCTCCGATATGGCGCCCACCAGGGTGGTCTTGCCGACGCCGAAGTTGCCCGCGATGAGGATCTTCACCGAGCGTTCCACTCCGGCGCCGAGATAAGCCGTCTCGCGGCGCTCAGACGACCAGGGCGCGAAGCCCATCTAATACCTCCTGCAGCAGTTGGATGTCGGGGCCCTGGGCGGTGGACGCGGGCGGGCGGGTGGCCACGAGCCCGGCGTCGACCAGGTCCCCGAGCAGGACCTTGGTGATGCTGACGGGCAACGCCAGGTGAGCGGCGATCTCGGCCACCGACAGGGCGCCGCCGCGGCACAGGGCCAGCATCCGGCGCTTTTCCGGACCGATGGCCGGGTCGCCTCTGCTGGCGGGGGCATCGGCGACGGTCACCACCAGCGTCACCAGGTCGAAGGGGATACGGGGGTGCGCGCGGCCGCCGGTCACCACATACGGCCGCACCAGGTCGCTGTCGCGGCGGGCCCCGGTCATGGGCGGGCGGTGCCGTTGCGGGGCGGACTGGTCATCTCCCGGCCCAGCCGGTCGACGAGCTGGTGCAGGCGGTGACTGATCATCGGCAGGTCCACGTCGCTTGTGCAGGAGACCGCCAGGTAGGAGCCCGTCCCGGCCGCCGTGGTGAGCAGGTAGCCGGTGTCGAACTCGACCAGGGTCTGCCGCCAGGGGGCGTGCGGGCTGTCGGCGCAGAATTCCGCGGTGCTGCGGCTGAGGGACTGCAGGCCCGCCAGGGCCGCGGCGAACTTGTCGGCCGCGTCCCGGGTGATGCCGGCCGAGTGGACGTCCACCAGGCCGTCGGCGGTCAGCACGATCGCGTGCCGGACGCCGGGCAGGTTCACGAGATCGTTGAGCATCCAGGCAGGGGTGGTCATGATGGCGGGTTTCCTTCTCGATCAGGCGAGGGGGTGGTGCGGGCGGCGCGTGGGGCCTGCTGGAAGGCGGCCGCGACCGCGGCGGCCTGTTCCGGGCTGCGCGGCGGCGCATCTGCCGCGGCGGGTTGGGGCTGCTGCAGCGCCGGATCGGCGGCCCGGCGGCGCCGCTGAGGGTAGAGCCCCGCAGGCGGTGCCTGAGCGGGGGCGGGGACCGATGGTGGAGGCAGGGTGGGGGCGTCCTGGGCACTCGGGTGGGCCAGCAGCGCGGTGGGCAGCAAGATGACGGCGCGCACGCCCCCGTAGGGCGATTGGGAGTCCACCGTGACCTGGAAGCCGTAGCGGCGGGCGAGTGCCCCGATGACGGGAAACCCGATCTTCGGAGGATCACCGAGCCGGGTGACGTCCACCGGCTGGGCTCCGGACAGGATCTCGGTGGCCTTCTGCTTGTCCTGCTCGTGCATGCCGATGCCACCGTCGTCGATCACGATGGCCGCGCCGTTGTGCACCCACTTGATGCTCACCTCGACGGCGGTGGTGGGCGGCGAGTGGCGGGTGGCGTTGTCCAGCAGCTCGGCCACGGCCAGCACCACCGGTTCGACCACTCGGCCGACCACCAGCTGGTCGGTTTGCGCAGCGGTCTGCACCCGCAGGAAGTCACGGACGCGTGAGATGGCGCCTCGCACGACGTCCTCCAGCGCGACATCGCCGCGCTGCTGCCCCGGCCAGGCGCCGCACAGCACCGCGACCGCCTGAGCCCGCCGGCTGATCTGGGCGTTCATGTGATCGATCCCCAGCAGCGCGTCCAGGATGCCCGGATGGTCGTAGCGGGTTTGCATGTCGGAGATGGCGCGCCGCTGCTCGCTGGTCAGGCCCTGCAGTCCTCGCATCGTGGCCTGCAGGGTGGCGCGGGCCGCCTGGTCGGCGCGGGCCAGCGCGGCGCGGACGTGGTGGTCCAGCTGTCCCATCGCCGCCTGCATGCTGTGGCCGTATCCGGTGGTGGCCAGGTGTGCGTGCAGCGGTCCGGGCACCGGTACCGAAGGCTGGAACAGGGACTCGGCCAGCGCGGGAAGCCGGACCTCCACCAGGTGGCGGGCTTCCTCATCACGGGCACGCAGTTCACCGACCAGAGCGGCGTGCTGGCGGTGTAAGGCGGCGGCCATGCGCCACTGGCGCACCGCGACCGCCACGGCGGCTACTAGGCACAGCGCGAGGAGCACCTCGAGCAGGGGATGCGGCATGGCAGGTCCTCAGGGGGTCGGGGGCGGCAGGCGCGTCATGAATGTTCCGGCAAGGGCAATCCCCGCTGCTCCGGGTTGCGCGGGCCGGTCGGCACCATGGGAGATGACGACCGGCCCGCACGCGCACACCCTGAGAGCCGATCCTGTCGGGGGTGTGCGGGTAAAGGGAGCGCGGTGGCCTGCGCCGCGCTGATCGATGGGCTCAGTTCGCCGCCGTGCAGCAGGCGAGCTGAAGGGGTCTTCTCGGGATGGCTCGGGGCCGCCACGACTCTGGCCTTCCCTGACCTGGGGAAACGGAAGCAGATCTCGATCAGGTGATCCCCCGCCGTCCGATACGCGGGGAATCGGCCGGGAGTCGTGGGCGTCAGATCGCATCCGAGGGAGATTTCCGGCACATTCCGGTCAAACACGCGTTTACTGCTATCTGGACACGGGACGGGGGTTTACTTTTCGAATGCGCGGTCGCCATTGAAGGCCTCTATTGCGTCAGGGAGAGAAGTCAAAGACATAGAAGGGATGCCTCTCAGGGCCTGCAGCACGAACACACGGCGGCCAATGTGACTGACTGCATCCAATGGAACACGCCAGGACACTGGGGTGCACTAGCGGGGAGAAGTCATCGTCACCGGCACCCGGCTGCGCCCAGGGAGGCTCCGCCGCTCCGGCATCTTCTCCTGCCGTGCCCATCGGGCCTGCAGGCGCACGCTTCGACGTGCTGCAAGATGATTCATGCGAGCTTCTCCCATACTTGCGCGCAGGTGATCATGCTGTCCAGGTAGCGATTATGGACCATAAGCAAACCCATATGAAAGACGAATGCACAACAAATATCAGAAAGATCGCGACATATCTTCTCGACATGTGGTCCGGTGAGCTTCTGTCAACCGGTCACGTACTGCGGCAACCGCTCTAATCGCCGGCGCAGGATCGACTTCGCCCGGATGGGCGCATCTAGTCAATAGCCTAGTCAACCCGACATGTGATGCCGCGTACGGGCAGGTGACCGAAGGCGGTGTCCACAGGCCGCAGGTCACGCGGCGACGGTGACGGCAGCGGTGGAGGGCCCTGCTCGCTGAGGGCACCGAGACAGGCACGACAGGCGCGTTCCAGACCGGCAACGAACGGTGGGGACCAGTCGCCGATCAGGACGGCGGCCGCGCGAACACCGCAGGCGGTGCTGACCTGACCTCGGCCGGGCGCGGCGGGGACGGCGGCGGCGTGCCGTACGCCGTCGCCGGTCAGGGCGGTGCCGTACTTAGGCGCGGGCGCGGGGGCAGGATCAACCATGGTGATGGCCAGGTCGGCTCTGTGGAAGACGAGCCGGTGCACCAGGCCGACGCCCGCGATGCGGACCTCTTCGTCCATCAGCACAAGGACGTGGGAGCCGTTGCGACCAAGCGCCATGATCACTCCGGTGCAGCCGATGAGCTGGTCATGGGCGCAGATGTCGCTGTGGCTGAGCAACAGCTGCTGGACTCTGACACGATCGCCAGGACGGGGCTCGGTGCGGGGCGTGATTGCCGCGGGTGCGACGAGCTCCAGGTCGAGAGCGTGGAGGGTCCACTTGGTGCGACGGCCGGCGGCGGTGGGTAGGCCGGTCACGTCGATGGTGATCTCGACGTGGCCGCCGGTGGCCAGCAGCGCGCTCACCCGACCGATGCGCCCGATAAGCCAGGTGGCGTGACGGCTGTCCACGTGGCTGCGATCCAGGCCGCGGATGCGGACGGTGTCTCCGACGGCCAGAGCCCGGCCCGACAACGGGGAGAACGGGGCGCTCACCGGAATGCTCCTGCGGTCATGGCCGCTCCCCGAGGAAGCCGACGCCACCGAGCAGGATGCCACCAGAAGGCGGGAATGCGCGCGGGGCCGGGCCCCAGCCGGCGACCGGGATCAGGCCGTAGCGGTCGAGCCGGAAGTCGGTGAAGAACGCCTCGATGTCGGCGCGGTCGCGCAGATGGAGCGGAGTGGGGGTCGTGTCGTAGGCCTGGACCAGCGCCTCGGCGGGGGCGGGCGGCAGGTCGCTGGTGCAGATGTGGGAGAGGGCCAAGCCGCTTCCCGCGGCGAGCATCCGGCCCAGCGTCCTGGTGATCTCATACGCGGTGTCGTCAGGGACGAAGTCCAGCACGTGGGCGGCGAGGATCCCGGTCCGGCGCCGCAGGTCCAGCACGCCGTCGAAGGCCAGGCGCTCCAGGACGTTCCCGATGTCGGCGACGTCGGCTCTGATGATGTGCACGCCGGGGCCCTGCAGGTGCGCGCGGGCGTGCAGGGCGACGACCTCGTCGATGTCCACGTAGACGACGCGCGCACCCGGGTTGGCCTGGCGGACGACCTCGTGGACGTGTGGAGCGTCGGGGAACCCGCAGCCGAGCTCGATGATCTGATCGATCCCGCCGGCGGTGAAATGGCGGGCGGCTTGGCGCAGGAAGGCGCGGTTGGCGCGCATCTCCTCGCCGATGCGGGGGATCGCACGCCCGAGGCGAAGCGCCGCTTCCTTGTCCAGCAGCGCGTTGTCCTTGCCGCCGAGCAGGACGTCGTAGATGCGCGCGCCGTTGGGGGCTCCGAAGTGCAAAGCGCCCGGGTGCGCGGGAGAGGATGAGCGCATGCGGTGACGGTAGGAGAGTGCTGACCTGCGGATCAAGGAGTTTGAGCGGCTTTGCATGCCGCCGCTCGCCAGCGGCGGCCCGGCGATCTCTTCGCGCAAAGTCGCGCAAACTCCTTGAGGTGGTGGCGCACACCGCGCAAACTCGGCCGGGTAGTCATCCGCTCCCCCGATCGGAGAAGCTCATGGCGCTGCGTTTCCTCGGCAAGGACACCGTCGACGGCGGCTCCCCCACGCTGTTCGATGACGGTGACCGCTACGTCCTGCAAGGGTGGAGGGTCACCGACCCCGCCGTGCTCGCTCGGCTCGACCTGCCAGTCGGCAGCACGCTGGTGGAGGTGCCCAAGGAGCTGATGGCGTTCCTGCCGCCTGGCACCCCTATCCCGGCTGGCGGTCCGATGGTGATGGAGCGCACCGCGTCCTACGTCTTTTGCGGGCCGCCGATCACCGATCCGGCGGTGCTCGCTCAGCTGGACCTGCCCGGCCACGAGACGGTGATCGAGATCCCGAAGGCCGCGATGCCCGCGCTGGAGGACGCGTGAGCTGGAGGCCCGGGGCGCCGACATTCGACGAGTGGGCGCAGCTGCTGGGCTCGTGCGAGCGCTCGGCGGTCCACCTGGAGATGCGCGACGGCTACGCCGTGGCGGCGGAGAACCCGATGCTGGCCGCGTGGCGGGCCGGGCACCGCTATGACCTGAGCGATGAGGGCTCCTGGTGGCGGCCGTGGCTGAGCCTGATCCGGGACACCACCCGCCGCGGCGTCGCGGTGCGGCGGGCCCGGATCGTCTCCGAGCCGGTGAGTGAGTACATCCGCTTCGAGTACGACATCTCCACCACCAACATCATCGCCGGTGAGCAGGGCCGGTGGTTGCCCCGGCGTCGCGCCTCG
This sequence comes from Planomonospora sp. ID91781, assembly GCF_015711595.1. NCBI lineage: Bacteria > Bacillati > Actinomycetota > Actinomycetes > Streptosporangiales > Streptosporangiaceae > Planomonospora > Planomonospora sp. ID91781. The sequence continues at coordinate 16,864 of NZ_JABTEY010000004.1, forward strand.
GCCATCGCGCTGCCCGGTAACGATTTTTGGCTGCTGGATGGGCGGCGGGTGCAGTTCAACCACTTCACCGGCGACGGCGACTGGGCCGGAGTCGAGGAGTGCGACGATCCCGCCGTGGTGCAATTGTGCACGGCGGCGTTCGAGGCGGTGTGGGCGGCCGGAATCGACCACGACGCCTACACGCCCGCCTGACCCCCGCCCGTCCGCCTCGCCCAGTAAGAGTTCTCCGGTGTCCTCGCCCTCCCCCGCCGTCAGCCAGGCCAAGCAGGACCTCGGCGCCCGCCTGCGCGTCATCCGTGAGGCCGCGGGCCTGACCGGGCGAGACCTCGCAGCCCGGGCGGGCTGGCATTCGTCGAAGGTCTCCCGGATCGAGCACGGCCGCCAGCTGCCGTCCGAGGCCGACATCACCGCCTGGTGCTTCCACTGCGGCGCGCGCGAGCAGGCTGCCGACCTGGTGGCGTCGCTGCGCACCATCGACGAGATGTACGTGGAGTGGCGGCGCCTGCAGCGCACCGGCCTGCAACGCCTGCAAAAGGCCGCAATCCCACTGTATGAGCGCACCAGCTACCTGCGTATCTACGAGCCGTCGCTGATCCCGGGCCTGTTTCAGACCCGCGAGTACGCGCTGGCGCTGATGCAGGCGGTGGTGGCCTTCCGCGGCATCCCCGACGACAGCGCCCAAGCGGTGGAGGCGCGGCTGCACCGGCAGACGATCTTCCATGCCGGTGGGCGCCGCTGCGCGGTCATCGTGGAGGAGGCGGCGCTGCGCAACCGGATCGGCGGGGTGGAGACGATGGCCGGCCAGCTCGGCCACCTGCTGACCGCGGCCTCGCGCTCCAACGTCAGCCTCGGCGTCATCCCGATCCGGGACCGCGTCATGTGGCCGACCAACGGATTTTGGATCTTCGACGAGGAGCGGGTCCTGGTCGAGACGCTCTCGGCGGAGCTGACGATCACCCCGCCGCAGGAGATCGCCCTGTACGCCAAGGCCTTCGCCGAGCTGGCGCAGCTGGCGGTGTACGGGGCGGCGGCCCGGGCGTTGATCACGGCGGCCATCGCCGCGCTGGACACCTGATGCGTCGCTCCGGCCGGCCCGGCGCATGTTGATCCGGCGCTCACCAAATGATCGAGAAGCTCGGTCAATCGCCCATCGGTGCTCTGTAATTCCCCGGCCGGTCTGGGGACGATGCGGGAGGGCGGGATGTGCGCCGGTCTTTGCCGGTGCGGGCCCGGCCATCACGAGCGGCCAGGCCCGTACCTGATCACTGCCGGACGGGTTGCGCAATGATCAGGCTCGGCCCGGCGGTCAGCGGCACGATCTTGGCAGTCGTGAATCCGGCACCGCTGAGCAGTTCGCGGTAGGCGGTGCGGGTGCGCTCTTTCCCCCCGGGGAACAGGGAGAGCATCTTGATGTCCGCGGCGAGCGCAGGGTGACGCATGCCGTTGTCGGGCAGGATCCAGTCGACGCACCACAAGACGCTTTGGGGGGTGGGCGCCATCGCGACGTGCACCTGCTTCAAGATGGCGTGTGCCCGCTCATCGTCGTAGTTGTGCAGGATGCTGGCCAGCAGGTAAAGGTCGCCTTCGGTGGGGATGCCGGTGAAGAAGTCGCCGGCCACGAAGGCGCACCGGTCCTGGAGGCCGGCTTTGCCGAGGAACTCCTCGGCGGCTTGGACGACGTCATCGCGTTCCAGCAGCGTGCCCATGCAGTGCGGGTTGTCCCGTAGCAGCGCGGCCAGGATCGTGCCGCGCCCACCCCCGACGTCGACGATGTGCTGGACCTTCGACAGGTCCTGTTCGACGAGCGATTGCCCGATGGCGGTGGAGCGGGCCGTCATGAACTCCTGAAACAGCGCTCGCTTCTCCGGCCGTTCAGCGAGATAGTCGTACGGAGCGCCGTGTTCGGCCACAGCGGCCGGGCGACCGGTGCGAACGGTGGCGGGCAGCATGCGGGCAGCGTCCACCCACAGCGGGAAGGCACGGGTCAGGACCGCAGGCCGCATCGAGCCGGGGACGCCACTACGCATCGTCTGCCCGACCAGCTCCAGGTGGTAGAGGCCGTCGGTGGGATCCCGGCGGACGAATCCTCGCGGGATGAGGATGCGCAGGATGCGCTCCAGCCTGGCTGGATCGACCGCGCAACGCTCGGCGAGATCCTGCAGCGGCAAAGGGCCGCCGGCGAGATGGTCGGCGACCTTGAACTCGGCGAAGACCGTCAGTGCAGCCAGCACCATTTCACTGTCCAGGAGCTCTTGGACGGTCTCGGCCGGGTCGAACCTCAGCACTGAGGCCGCGATCTGGCTCGGGACGGTCCGGGTGCGCTGCGGCAGCTCGGGCCCGCTGGTGGTCGCGGTGTCGGTCATGGTGTTCCTCCGGTCGAGGTCGCGGCGGGCACGAGCATCTCGCTCACGTCGACGGGCTCGTCCAGGTAGTCGTATTCCTTCATCGTGTCGGCGACGCGCTGCAGCCGCCGTCGCTCCAAGGTGGTCGGGAACCGGCCGAGGGTGATGACCTTGGCGGTCTCTTCGTCGATCTTCGTGTAGGTCGGCAGGATCGCGGTGACCGCTTCGCGGTTGGAGGCCGCCAGGTGCTGGGCCTTGGCCATGGCGCGCTGGAAGGCCGCGATGGTTTTGGGGTGCTTGGCGGCGAACGTCGCGGTGGTGCCCCAGCCCGCGATGGGGAAGTCGGCGGTCGGGCCGCTCATGACGTCGTAGATCTTGCGGGCGCCGAGGTTCGTTCCCGCGGCGGTGATGAACGGCTCGGTCATCCACAGTGCGTCCACGGTGCCGGCCTTCAGCGCCGCGGGCATGTTCGGCAGCGGGATCTCCACCAGCTTCACGTCCCCGGCGCTCAGGCCGTGGACCTTCAAGGCGACCTCGACGGTGAGGGTGCCGATGCTGCGGAGGGTGGCGACCGCGATGGTCTTGCCGCGCAGGTCCGCCGGAGACTGGACGGGCGAGTCCTTGGCGACCATCAGCACGAACGTCCCGGGAGCGGCTTGGTAGCTGTCGGCGAGCAGCGCGAGTTTCATATCTTCGCTGTGCGCCTTGATCGCGGTGATGTAGTTGAGGATCGCCACGTCCATGCTGCCGCCGACGAGTTTCGGAATGGCGTATCCGCCGCCCTGGACGGTTTCGATCTCGACCGTCAGCCCTTCAGCGGCGAAGAATCCGCTGCGCAGGGCGATCTGCAAAGGCGCGGCGTCAGGGATCGGCATGCTGCCGATCACGAGGTGGGTCTTTTCTGGTGCCTCAGGGTCGGTCTTCGTTCCGGGCGGTGATTGGCCGCATCCGGCTATCGCCGCGAAAAGTAGTAATACTGCGACGGTCAGTAACCGTGGCATGGCAGGCTCCTTCAGAAGGGGGATAGAGCTGGGGAGTCCCGTCACCGCGGGGCCGCTCCACGAGGAATCGGGGTGACGGTCTGGCGGCGGTTGCCCGACCGCCAGCGATCGGGGTGCGGGACGGTCACCCGCCCCGCACCCCACCCGGTCCGCGAACCCGGTTTCACGGACCGGAGGCGCGCCTCAGCGCGCGGCGGTGGCGGCCTCTCCGGCGCATGGAGTGCGCCGCAGTTGCGGTGTCACCGCATCGCACAGGCCCCGGAACTGCGCCGGGGAACCGCGCGAGCGTGGAGAGGTCATCACGACCTTCGGGCGGCATCGGGAAGAGGCCGTCATGACTGCTCCAGCCGGCCGATGCCGCCGATGATCCGAGGTACGTCACTGGCGGCCAGGGGCGGTGCGGTGCCCTCCAGAAAACCCTGGTGGGCCTCCATGATGTTCAGCCGGGAAGAGTGCTGGCGTTGCCTGTCGCACGGAAGGGCCGCGCCGCGAGCCGGGATGGGTGTAGGCGCCTCGCCGCTGATCATCGTTCTCCTTCGTGAAGTGGAGCGGACCGGCGGCCGCCGTGGAGAGCAGCCGGCCGGTCCGCGGCGCACGCTCGGGAGAGCCGGTAAGCCGAGCGTGCGGGCAGAAGTGGCGCGGCGGCCGCACCAGACGCCATGGGGCGCCCACCGCCGCGCCGGTCTTGTGTCACCGCCCCTCAGCGGGTCCGCGAAGGCACGCGTACCGGCCGCGAGCAGCGATTCCGGCGTGAAAGAGGGCCGCCAGGAGCCGACAGCGACGCCGTATGGCGGCCGGGTCACAGGCAGGTCCTGTCAGCGGGACGCGCCGGTACGAAAAGAGCGTGAAGCCGGTTCCTCCTGCCGTTCCGGGTCGAACGGCCGCGAACGGTCCAGCGCCATACGCCGTGCCATGACCCTGCGGAACCGGCGGGGTAGCAGGCGGCTGAGGAACGACCGGCGTGTGATGGGCGTCGTCACGAAACCGGGTTGCGCTGCTTGGCCTGGACGCGCTCAACGAGATCAGCCATCCGCGCGAACGCGGCTTCGCTCTCGGGAACGACGGGGGTCTGGTCCGGCCATCGCCGCCCGGAACTGGGCGTGGTGGATTCAGCCGGAGGAGGAGGATCTGACGGAGAAGCGGAGGAAGGACAGGTGCTCATGTCGCCTCTTTTGCGTGGAAGGAGCGGTCGATCAGACAGGGACGCACGTTGCCGCGGCCGCCGAGACGCCCCCCTCGCGGGGCAGCCGGCTCGCGTCGAGCTGCGCCAGGCGCAGCCGTGTCACCTGGTCGGAGATCCGCCGAGCGGCAGCGTCCACGTCCGCCGCGGGCCAGAAGGACACCAGCTCGCGCTCGGGTCGACGGCTGCGGGGGCTGACCGGACGGCCGATGGGCCAGAAGTAGCGTGCACCGCCCGGATCGGTGCAGACCGCCAGCGGCAGATCCTCGATCAGCAGGTGTGGGCCACCGTCGGCGTCGGTGACGAGCTCTGGGGCCAGGTGGTAGGAGTGCAGCGCGATGCGCAAGCGCCGGAGCGCGGCTATGGCTGCAGATGTAGGGGACGCGTGGTGCTGCTCGGCGGTAGTGGCCGTCATGGTCAGTGGGCCAGCCAGCCGAGGCCTCCGACGAAGTGGCCTCCCGTGGGCGTCTGTTCGTCGTCGTCGATTTCCGGCCGCCAGAGCCCCACGGGGACGATGCCCTCCTCCGACAGTTGGAAGCCCTTGAACAGGCGCGCGACCTCTTCCGGGGAGCGCAGGAACATCTGCAGGTTCGCCTGCTGGTAGAGGGCCAGGGCCTTTTCCACGTCCTCAGGGCTCATCGTCCCGGGCGTGGCGTGGCTGATCACCAGGTAGCTGCCCGGCGGCATCCATTCCCGCAGCGCGGTGATGATCTGCGCGGGCACCATGCCGGGCATGAAGTGGAACAGGGCGACCGCGGTGACGGCGATCGGCTTGCTCCTGTCCAGTGCAGCCAGCTCGGGACGGCTGAGCAGGTCCTCGATGCGGCGGACGTCAGCCTCCACGGCCTGCACCAACCCGTCGGGGTCCGTGGCCAGGAGCGCGCGGGCGTGCGCGATGGTGACCGGGTCCATATCGACGTACACAACCCGGGCGTCCGGGGCCACACGGTGCACGACCTCATGCACGTTGTCCTGAGTGGGGAGGCCAGAGCCGAGATCGACGAACTGGCGAACACCGGCCCGGGCCAAATCGTGGACACTGCGACGCAGGAACAGCCGGTTGAGGCGCGCATGCCGTTTCAGACCGGGAATGAGCTCGATCAGCCGGTCTGCTGCGGCTCGGTCAGCAGGGAAGTTGTCTTTACCGTCCAGCAGGTAGCCGTAGATGCGAGCGGCGTTCGGAACAGACGGGTCAAAGATCGGGCCCCTGGGCGAGGAAGGAAGCTCGCCGCCGGCCTCGGCGGAGGGTGGGGGAAGGGATGCGCCGGTCATCAGAAGGTCTTTCAGCTTGACGGAACAGAAGGAGCGCCGCGCCGCGATGGGCGGTCTCGGCCGGGAGCTGATGCGGTAAAGCGGTAGCGCGAGGTCCGCGCAGAGAGGGCCTCTCTCCTCAGGAGAGAGCCGGTGATGATCTAGCGCGCGGGGGCACAGCCGGCTCCTTCCTGCATGGGTCGCGTGAGGTCCGCACCCGGTCTCGGCGCGTGACGGGCCTTCATGGAAGGACACAACGACCATGCAGAGGAATGGCCAGAGCATGCCGACTACAGAATGGGTGGGAGCCAGGAAATGCTGCGGCGGCGCGGCATGCAGAATACGCGCCGGCGATTACTACTCGTCCGGTGCGTCCTTGAGTGACCGGTAGATAGCGTTCAGGTTCGGGGTGGCGTCTTTGAAAGGCGCCAGCGTGTCGAACAGTGCTGCGGCGTCAGTGATGAGATCGCTGGGAAGGCCCGCCTCGGCGAGCTCAGCTGCGGCATCACGTAGCTCATCGCCCCATCGCCAGGCCCGGTTGGCGACGCCGGGAAAGTCGGCGGGGTTGGCCGCGGGGTTCGGCCACCGGCGCACCTCGCGGGCCAGATGTTCCGACAGGCCGTAGCGGTCGGCCAGCGCGTGACCGAGTAGTGCCAGAGCACGACCGGCTTTTTGCACCGTGCTTTGGGAGAGCTTCAGTGCCGATGCCTGCCCAATGGTGAGCCCCAGCTCGGCTACGCGCAGCCAGCCGGTTTGCTCCAGTAGCGTGCGGGCGGTGGCAAGGCCGGGTTCCGGCCCGGAGAGATAGACCCGGGTCGGGTCGGCGGCCGTCGGGGTGGGCGGCGGTCCCATGATGCAGGCGTCCACGAGCTGGCCGTCGGCGGCATGCACCCGCGTGGCCAGAGCCTGCATCTGTCCGGGACGCACGGCGTTGGCCTCGATCAGCAGTCCGGTGAACCCTGCGGTCAGCAGTTCGTCGGCGACGCGCTCAGCGGCGTGTGGCGCAACGATCGAGATCGCGATGTCAGCCTGCGCGGCCAGCTTGTCCATGGGCAGGTCGGTCAGGCCCGCGGCTTCGGCGCGGTGCCGGGTCGGCGCCGAGCGGCCTTGGGTGCAGCCCACCAGGTGGTGGCCCGGTGCTGCCAGAGCGCGGGCCAGGGCTACCCCCATCGCACCCGGGTGCAGCACGGCGATCGTGTACGGGCCGGCGGCGGGAGTCATTCGGCGATCGGCAGCACCGGGACCTCATCGGCCAGTGGCGGGGCGATGGTGTGGACGGCGGTGATCTGGGTGAGCACCCGCTGCGCCAGGCCACTGTCAGGGACCTGGGCGCTGACCAGTTGACCGAGATCGTCCATGCGGCGCACGACGCTTTCCACATAGCGCTGGCGCAGCGTGTCGGTTACGGCGCTGACCTCTTGTTCGGCGCCTTCGGGGTGGCCTTGTCGCCAGCGGGCCGCGGCCAGGTCCAGGCGGGCATGACACAGCTCACCGATGCGCTGCTGACCGGCGGGCGCGGTCAGATACAGCCGGATCGACTCCTCGGCCGCGCGATGTGCCGCGCGCAGCCGGTCCGGCCCCTCGAGATGCAGGTGGGTGTTGGCCTGCCAGTACAGCTGTTTGGCCAGTGGATAGTCAGCCATACCGCCAGGATCATCCAGCGTGCTGGCGGCGTGTCGTACCCGCTCGCGAGCGCTGTCGGTCCGGGCCAGGGCCTGATCGGCCTCATGGGCGCGGCCCAGCCGGGCCAACGCCCTGGCGTAGATCGCGTGGGCACGGACCTCGGCTGTGCCGTGCTCGGTCGGCCGCTCCAGCACGGGCTCGACGATGGAGACGGCCTCGCGTGGCCGCCCATCCCAAAAGGCCATCAGCGCCTGCAAACCTCGGACCCATACCTGCACGCCACGGTGCTCGCATAGATCACCGAAATGCAGTGCGGTGCGCGCGTGCACGCCCGCGGGGTGTACCGCGCCCAGATCGAAGCTGGCATTGGCCAAGATCGCGCAGCTCCATGCAGTGACCAGGTACAGGTCGCGGGTGTAGGACGGACGGCGGGACTGGCTGGCCAGCTCATAGGCACGATCACGCAGGGCGCGAGCGGCCAAGAGCGAGTCCACCGGAGAGCTGTAGGGGTAGACGGCGGCGAGGCGTCGCAGTTCTCCGACTACCTCTTCCACCGTGTACGCGCTGAAAGGGGTGTTGTCCACGTACTCACCCAGCCGAGCCGATTCCCTCGCTGACACCGCCACGATAGCCGCCACATCGACCGTCGGGGCACCCGAGGGGGAAACAGCCATATGCCGCGGCGGCGAAGACGGCATACGGCGTTCCTGCCGGGCGGCCTGGGCCGCCTTCGCGGCCTGGGACATCACATCGACCGGCAGGCCGAAGACGGTAGCCAGGTGCTGGCGCCAGTACGGACTCGGGATGCGGTGCTCGCCCTCCCAGCGGGAGATGTGATCTTGGGTGGCACCGGAGTTGCCCGACTGCTCGACCAGGCGGGCCGCCAGAGCGGCCTGACTCCAGCCGCGTTGCTCACGCAGCCACGCGATCAGCCGACCGATAGTGGTCGGCTGGACGGGGTTGAGCGGAGCGGAGGCCACGTGTCGGCGGGACGGGAGCTTATCCACGGCCGGGTCCTTCCTGCACGATCGGGCGCCTATCTCTTGCTTGATCTACAGGACCATAACTTGTGCGCAGGACGCTACCCAAATGCACAAAAAAGGGCGCGGAATCAAAAAAGGACCCCTGTGCCCGAATTGGGGCGCGCTCTGTCACCTGTTGATTTCCTCTGCGCGTGGTGCGAGTGACCAGAACAGGAGAAACCAAGGCCCCCTCTTCCCTGAATGCTTTCATCACATGGGCATCGATCTCGTCGATGCGTTTATGCCTCGCCGCGCCGGGCCGCCAGCTCGTCACCGGCCGCCTCTACCCGCTCCACCCGGGTGCGGACCTCGCCGAGTTCCTCGCGTAGCTGCCGCAGCGCGTCGGTCTGGGCAGTGGAAGGCAGGACGTGCACGCTCGCGGCGGGGCGCCGGCCGACTCCGCGAAACGCCAGCACCGACAGCAGCCCCCAGTACATGACGGTGATCCCCGCGGCCAGCCATCGCCCGCCGACCGGGCTGGCGGCGTACACCATCGCGACCGTGGCGATCCCGTACAGCACCCACGCCAGGCGCGCCCCCCAGGAACGGGCCAGCCAGCACAGCAGCCACAAAACCGGGCCGGCCAGTTGCCAGGCCGCCCAGATCGTCTCGCCGTCGGTGGGCAGGCCGACGGCGTGCGCGGTGATGTAGGCGTGCACGGGCGTGGTGACGACCTCGGTCAAGGACCAGTCTGCGATCCGTCCCAGTCCTGCCGACAGACCCGTGGCCAGGCCCGTCGCCATTCCTTCCCCGATGCCTCCGACCAGCGCGGTGAGCGCGCCGACGGCCAGCCACAGCACCGTGATGACCGCCGTGGCCGCTGCCACGATGAAGGTGATCCGACCGGCCAGGATCACGATGTCGGCTTGGGAGGTACCAGAGCCGAACCGCTCCTCGGCCCAGGTCGTGAACTCATCGTAGCGATCGGTGGCCCAATCAGCGATCTTCACGAGCATGTGCGGCTCCTTCGCGAGGGGGACGGGGAGGGCACGAACGACAACCTGCCTTCGATCGTCTCTCGCGGCCGGGCAAAGTGCTCCGCCAACCGGAGGAAAGGCCGCAAGCGGCCACCTGCGGGCCGGCCTCCCCCGCCCGCCCTACTGGACGGGCGATGATGTCCACGCGATTGTCCTCGCGGGCGACCGGGCGTTGATCAGTTGATGCCGTCTCAGCACCCTGCGGTGGATGAGATCATGCCCAGCGACGTTGGAGCCAGCCGATCGTCGCTCGCCGCGAGCACTCACGTCGGTCGCGTAGATGCGAGTAGGTGCCAATCCCGGAAGAAAGGCCGTGTGGGTCCAGCAACTGGCCAATGCGACAAGGAACCCATCGTCTGGGACGAGCTCGGGCAGACGGTGCGGGGCGTGTCGTTCACCGGCCGAGTGCGAGAGCTTCCCTCGGCCGGCATCGAGGAGCAGATCAGCGCGTTCATCGCCCGCTGACCGGCTGCGGCGGATGCACTGGACCCGGCCAGGCGTGCGACTCGTCAGAGTCCAACCCGCCTGTATGAGGTGACGACCACCGGGTGGGTGCTGTTCGATAAGGAGAATTTCCCTGATCGGCCGCGCCAGGACATCCCCGTCCGACCTTTCGAAGGAGAGACTTTGGGCATCGTCATCGAACACGCGTTCACCCCTAAAGGTGCTGGTCACGGCGAAGACCGGCTCTTGGTAGTCGAAGACCAGGACGGCGTCCACACCATCGCGGTCATCGACGGCGTTACCGACAAGTCGGGGCGCAGCTACGACGGGATGACCGGAGGAGCCCGGGCCGCGGAATGCATCGCGGCGACCCTGGAGCGGCTCGGCCCCGGCGGGGCTCCCGCCGGGGCCGTGGCGGCGGTCACCGCGGACCTGGTGCGGCTGCGCCGCAGGTGGGGGGTCGCCGATGATGATCCCATGGCGCCGGCGGCTGTGGCGGCGGTCCTGTGGCCCCGGCACAACCTGGCCTGGCGGGTCGGTGACGTTCACGTGGCCGTGAAACGCTCCGGCCGCTGGGAGCACCACCCCGGCGATTCCCCGCTGGATCGGGTGATGGCCGGGGTGCGGGCAGCGTACCTGCAGTGCCTGCTGGCCGAGGGGCACTCCCCCGCCGAGCTGGCCGCCCAAGACCCCGGACGGCACATGCTGCTGCCGCTGCTGAAGAAGCAGAGCCGGCTGGCGCTACGCGAGGGCCCCTACGGATACGGGGTCCTGGACGGCCGACCGGTACCGCCCACCTTCATCGAGACGTTCTCCTTGGAGGAGGTCACCGAGGTCGTCCTGGCCTCCGACGGCTACCTGTCGGCCGCTCCGGACCTGGCCGCCGCCGAACGCCAGCTCGCCCAGTCCCTGGCCGCGGACCCGCTGCGGATCGGCGATCACCCCTCGACCAAGCCGATCGCACCCGGCGCGTCCAGTTTCGATGACCGCACGTATGTCCGGGTCGCCCTTCACGGGCTCGCCGTCCCGGCCGTGCGTCTGCCCGTCGTCACCGGCGCTGATGAACCCGTAGCAGAAATATCCTGACCTGCCCAGACGGTGATCACCAAGTGGAGGAGGAAATCCTGTGGTGTGGCAGCAGCATGCCGAACGTCTGGCCGCAAAGATCGTACCCACCGGATCCCGGTGGCACGAGCCCCTCGCCACCGTCGCGCGCCACCGGTTCATCTCGCGCTGGTGGACTCCTCCCGGCGGGCTGCCTAGGGCTGCTGGCAGGTGCGCGTCGGCGCTGACGATGAAGCGGCGTGGCTGGCCGTGGCCTACCGCAACGCCTCCCTCGTCACCGAGGTCAACCGCCGCCACGCCGACCACGCCCAGCCCGGCACGATCACGGCAGGGACACTGACGTCGTCGTCGGTGATGCCGAGCCTGGCGGTACGGATGCTGCGCCACGGGCAGGTCTACCCGGGCGACGACCTGCTGGTCGCCACCGGTTCCGGCTACAGCACCGCCCTGGCGACCCGGCTGCTGGGCGACACCTGCGGCACCAGCATCGACATCGACCCCTACCTGACCGATGTCGCCACCGAGCGCTTGGCCGCGATCGGCCTGCGCGTCCGAGTGCTGTGCGCTGACGGCACCGGCCCGCTGCCGGGCACCTACGACCGGATCGTCTCCATGACCGCGGTCCGGCCGATCCCACCGAGCTGGCTGGCCGCGCTACGACCCGGCGGTCGGCTCGTCACCGTCATCTCCGGCACCAACCTGCTGCTGACGGCGACCGCGACCGGCGACGGCGGCGCCGAAGGGAAGATCGAGTGGGAGCGGGCAACGTTCATACCCACCCTCCCCGCAGAGATGCTGCCCCCCGACCAGCAGACGCTGATCGTCGCTGTCCGCGACCACGAAGGCGAGGAGGTTGCTCGGGGCCGCTACCCGGTCGGGCGGATCATCCCCTTCGGGGAAGTCACCTCGATGCTCGAGGTAGTGGTGCCCGGGATCGCCCACCACTACGAAGAAGATGGTGACGGCGTGCGGACCGCGTGGATGGCGCCCCCCGACGGCTCCTGGGCGCGGCCCAGCCGGGCCAACGCCTTGGCGTAGATCGCGTGGGCACGGACCTTGGCTGTACCGTGCTCGGTCGGCCGCTCCAGCACGGGCTCGACTACGCAGACGGCGGCGAGGCGTCGCAGTTCTTCCGAGGAGCTACAGGATAAGGACGGCCTGCACAATCCGATCACTCAGTGAAGATGGCAGTGCTGCCTGGCCCGTAATCTTCAGGCTTTGCGGGTCCGGCGGAAAACTCATCGATGACGCGGATTCGGGAACAGGGCAGATTGATGGGATCGAGCCGTCAGTTTGCCGATGAAGCGCGCCATCTCCGGGTCGAAGCCGTCTTCGGCCCAGACGGCAGGATTGTCGATCGGCAGCCACTCCATGGACCGGAACTCTCGGGTGTCCGGGGTGAGCGGCGCGAAGCGGTTCGCGGAAAAGCAGAACCACAGCGTCACGTCCTGATGCGTGCCGGGTGGTCGCGTCCACGTCACCGTCAAAAAGAGCGGGGCGTCGCCGAACGCCGGGTGGAAAGGGGGCATGATTCCCAATTCCTCGGTGACCTCCCGGATGATGCCGTCTCGGGGGTCCTCATCAGGGTCCGCGTGGCCGCCGGGTAGAAGGAAGAGGCCGGCGTTGATGTGGTCGACGAGCAGGATCCGTCGGTGGGTCTCATCCACCAGTGCCGCGTACATGACCAGGTGTTGCGGCGGGGTCGCCGGCTTCGCGGTGCGAAACAGCGGGGCACCGGAGTCGATCCAGTCGAGCGTCCGTGCCTGATCGGCGGCTTCTCGCTCATCGTGTGGTGAGATGCCGGCGACGAGGTCACGCACTGTCGCGCGTGACCGATCAGCGGTCAGGACCATGCTGGGTTTCCTCCTGGTCGTCTCGGGTGGCGGTGCGGTCATCAGGTGCCCCAGGTGCCGCGCTGGAGCCTCCGCATCCGGTGGACAGGTCGGCGGTCGGGGTCTGAGGTGAGGGCATCGCGGGGCTTTACGCGGCGGTGGTGGGTCACGATGCGGCTGGTGAGGCCGTCCCTGGTGGTGTGCAGGAAAGGCGTGTCTTCGCTGGCGTGAGTCGCTCACGCGGGGCGGGCGCCGAAGCGTGCATGCCCTGCGCCGACGCGGACAGGGTGTGCAGAGCGGCGGCGAGCGTGTCCGGTCCCAGCAGCATCAATGCCCTCAGCGCGCTGATCTGGCGCCCGTACTGCCATAGGCCTGCGGTGGGGGTACGAAACGGGTGAACGGTGATGCCGTGGCCGGTGAAGGGGGCCGGGTCCAGGTAGGTCATGCCGCCGGTCCCGCACAGGTACGCTCCCGCGCCGGCCGCTGCGGCGAGGTCGGCCAGGCGCTGGGAGCGGCCGGGGCGGGAGGGCAGGTCGCTGCTGCGCAGGATCTTCCCCTGCCAGCCGAGCAGGTCCAGCAGGATCCGGGTGGAGGCCTCGGTGATGACGGCGGTGCGGTCGGTGACGGCGAACAGCTCCAGGACGGGGGCCAGGGCGTGGCACAGGAGCGGCCAGTGCGGGCTGGCCCGGTAGTTGTCATGGAGCAGGTGGGCGGTGCGGCGGCGGCACCGGTGCGGTTCGGTGATGCGGGCCTGGCGGATGAGGGTGGATCGGCCGTAGGGCAGGTGGGTGGAGATCGTCAGCCACTGCCGCCGGCTCGGATCGTCGAGGGCGGCCAGACGGGTGCGGTGCTGGTAGTCGCGGCGGGCGAACTGCACGTCGTCCAGGACGATCCAGACGTCGGACGCGAAGAGTTTGGCCAGGGTGGTCAGCCGCGGCAACAGGTTCGGCTGGTGGATGGCGCACCGCAGCGGCGGGGGCGGGTCAGGGAGCCAGGAGCCTGCTGTCGAAACCGGCGCGAAGGAGAGCCTCGTAGGCGGCATGCACGACCTCCGGGACGTCTTGGGGGATGGCGAAGCCGAGCTTGGGGTATTCGATGATGCGCTGCAGGTCGCCGACGAGCATGTCGATGACGAGTTTGTCGTCGCCGATGGCCTTGACGTAGTCGTCGAGCGCCAGCGGCTCGGAGGCGCACACGATCTCGACGTCGGGCCACAGCCGGCGGGCGGTGGCGAACGAGCGGCGCTCCATGTACGGCTTGGAGATCAGCAGCACCGAGGCCGGGTGGATTCCGGCGTCGGCCAGCAGCTCGCGGGACAGGGTGATGTTGGCGCCGGTGTTGGAGGCGTGGGGCTCCAGCAGGATCGCCGTGTCCGGCACGCCGAGACTCAGGGCGTGCTCGCGAAAGTGCACGGCCTCGCCGCGGGGGAAGCGGGCCGCGGTGGTGGGGCTGTTGCCGCCGGTGAAGACCAGGTGCGGGAACAGGCCGTCGTGGTACAGCTGGGCGGCGAACGCGGCCACGCCGAGGTCGTGGCTGCCCAGGCCGATCGCCGCATCGCACGGCCGCAGGGTGTGGCGCATCTGGTGGTAGTCCCAGATGAGCTTGGCCTGGCGCCACTGCTCGTCGGTGATGGCCTGCTGGGTGTCGGTCATGCTCGCTCCTTGGTCGCCGTCTGCCGGATGTCCTCGATGCTGCGCAGCTGGTGCACCAGACCGTACTTCGTGGCCGCGTCGGCGGCGTGATCGAGGACGGTCAGTCCATCATTGGCGGTGGCCGGGTCCGACAGCAGGATGTGCCCGTAGGCGGTCTCCAGGCGTACCCGCTGCATGGGGGCGTCGGTGGCGGCGGTGGTGCGGGCGATGTCGATGAGCTGCAGCGCTTTGGTCAGCTCGCCGGCGCCGCGGTGGGCCAGGGCGAGTTTCTGGTGGGCGACCGACCAGTCCTCGGCCTCGCCGAGCTGGTCGAATTCACGGATCGCGGCGGTCATGACGCGCAGGGCGTAGTCGTGGTGGCCGTGCTTGCTCAGCGCGGTTCCCACCCATAGCCGGGCGCGGGCCCGGTCCCGGCCGCTGAGCCGGTCGTCGACGGCGAGGGTTTCGTAGTGGTGAGCGGCGGCGTCGAGTTCGCTGGACATCTCGGCGACCACGGCCAGGGACAGGTCCAGTTGGGCGACGCGGCGGGGAATGTCGAGCTGGGTGAATATCGAGCGGGCGCCCGCGTAGGAACGGCGGGCCGATAGCGGTCCGAAAATAATGCCCTGATCGCGCTGCAGGTCACCGAGCAGAGCGGTGGACCGCGCGAAAAGGTATAAGCCTTTGTCGTCCAATTCGCCGGGTTTCCACCGCGCCAGCCACCGGTGCAGCAGGTGGGAGGCGAAAGGGAAGTCCTGGCGGCTGAGGGCGGCCACGGTCCGCTCGAGGTCGTCGGTCCAGCTCTCGTAGTCCCACATGCGCGGGCTGGCGGCCGCCAGGCCGCCGGCGGCGGCGGGTCGGCCGGTTTCGGACAGCAGGGTCTCGAAGCGCAGGTGGACGCTGGCGTCGGAGCGGGCGAGCGCGGTGTCCAAGATGGCCTGGGTGTCGGGCCGGGGCTGGGTGCCGGCCCCCAGGCGCTCCCATTTGGACACGGTGGCGACCGCGACGCCGAGATGACCGGCGAAGGCGCGGACGCTCATGCGCAGCGCCTGGCGCAACGCACGGGCTTCCAGGCCGCTCCATTGCTGCACGGTCGCCACGTCTTGCTCCTTTCCGCGCATTCATCGAAGCACGCCGGCCGCGGGCGGGAGAACGAAAGTGCAACGGAAGTACAACACCGGCCCATTTCCCGGTACTGCGATCCCGGTCAGGCTCAAAGACGTACGCGAACGGCTTTCTCCGCTGTTGTGGATTCCGTAGGGCGGTTATGATCATGGATTTCCTGACCGAGCAGCTCCCGGTGCCCGGCCCGGTCGTCTACGGCTATCTGCGGCCGATGCATGCCTCGATCGTCCGGGTACGCGCGTTGCGCGAGGCGCTGGCCGAGTACTGCCACCAGCATGAGCTGTCGCTGGCCGGGGTGTTCACCGAGCGAAGTCCCGCCTCACCGGCGTTCACCGGCCTGCTGGACGCGCTGGCGCTGCCTGGCAGCTACGGGGTGGTCGTGCCGGCCCTGTCCCATCTGGGGCCGCGAGCGACCGCTCAGGAGCGGCGCAAGGAGATCGTCCAGCGGGGGGCGCGGCTGCTGCTGGTTCGCGGTGCCGACCGCTCCGCCGGAACGCACGGCGGCCGGCTGCTCCGCCGCATCGAACCGGCCGCCGCCGCGGAAGTCGACGCATGAGGGCGTACGCGGTGCATCCGGTCACGCGAGACTTCCCCGCCGTACCCGAATCGGCGCCGGAGGCCCGGCGTTTTGTCACCGCCGTGCTCACCGGGTGGGGCCTGGCGGCCGAAAGCGTTGAGGACGCCGCGGTGTGCGTCACGGAACTGGCGGCCAACGCGCTGACCCACGGCCATGTCCCCGGGCACGGTTTCGCGGTGACGGCCGCCGTTGGTGACGGTTTCGCCCAGGTCGCGGTGCACGACCACAGCCCGCGCCGCCCGCGGCTGCGCCGCCCGGCCGACACCGACTCCTGCGGGCGCGGCCTGCTGATCGTGGAGGAGCTGTCCGAGCAGTGGGGCCTGGACGACCTCGGCCAGGACGGCAAGGCCGTGTGGGTGCGGTTCAAGTTCCCCGCGGCGGTGGGCGCCGGTCAGCTCATGGCCTTGCCCGAGCTGCAGGAGGAAGACCGGCGGGTAGCGGCCGAGTGGACGGGCGACGCTGCGCGGCTGCCGGTCACCGGCCCGGTCGCCGCCGGTGCGCACCGGCGCGTGCCGCGCGCCCAGCAGCGGCAGCGATGCATTCGGACCGGGACCGGCGCATGCCCGGCGAGCGTGTGATCCCCCCTTGTGACAGCGAAGGAGACGATGACCGTGCTCGACACCAGCACCGATCAGCCGACCGGGCCGAGATCCTCCGGTCCTCAGCCCCTGCTCGGGCCGGAGCGCCCCGACCAGGCTACGAGCGGCTTCCAGCTCGAGATCAGCAAATGGTTCGGCTTCGAGGCCGGCCACCGCCTCAACGGGCTGCCCGACGGCCACAAGTGCGGCCGCGCCCACGGGCACAGCTACCAGGTGGAGGTGCGGCTGACCGCGCAGGCGCTGACCGGGCCGGGGTTCGTCACCGACTTCGGTGAGCTGGAGCCGTTCGCCACCTACATCGCCGACCACCTCGACCACCGCGACCTGAACGCGGTGCTGGCGGTGGAGCCGACCTCGGAGCTGCTGGCGGTGCACCTGGCGCGCTGGTTCCTGGAGCACGTGGAGCCGGCCGTCCCGGGCCGCTTGGTCGCGGTCACGGTCAAGGAGACCGCCAAGACGTCGGCGACCTGCACGGTGATGCGGCCATGACCGGCCTGATGACGGCCCCGGGCACCGCGGGACGGCAGACCCTGCTGGTCGCCGAGCGGTTCGGCCCCACCCTTCAAGGTGAGGGGCCAAGCAGCGGGGTGCCTGCGGTGTTCGTGCGGCTGTCGCGGTGCAACCTGTCGTGCGGTTTCTGCGACACCCCGTTCACCTGGGACACCTCCCGGTTCGACCTGCGGGCCGAGACCATGCGCATGACGGTCGACGACGTCACCGCCTGGGCGCTGGACAGCGGCGTGGGCCTGGTCGTCATCACCGGCGGGGAGCCGCTGCTCCAGCAGGAGGAACTGGTCCCGCTGGTGGGGACGCTGACAGGGGCCGGACGCCGGGTGGAGATCGAGACCAACGGCACCGTGCTGCCGCATCCGCGGCTGCTGGTCGACGGGGTGGGATTCAACGTCTCGCCCAAGCTCACCAACGCGCACCTGCCGGAGGGCAAACGCATCGTCGCCGAGGCGCTGGAGGTGTTGGCGGCCAGCGGGCGGGCGGTGTTCAAGTTCGTCGCCGCCGCGGTGAGCGACCTGGAGGAGATCGAGCAGCTGCAGCGGCGATTCGGCCTGGGCGAGGTGTGGGTGATGCCGGAGGGCACCACCGGCGAGCAGGTCATCACCCGGGCCCGGCTCCTGGCCGAGGAGGTGATCGCCCGCGGATGGTCGCTGTCGCTGCGCACCCACGTCGTGTTGTGGGGAGACGAACGCGGCCGGTGACCGCCCCTTGTATGTCTTCGCGTTCTCGTGGTTTCGTCCGTCCTCAGAAGGGATTGCCACCGTGCCCGCCACTCCCCCCACCAGCCCTCTCGCGTCTGTCCGTGGTGCTGCGGCGCCGCCGGTCCGGCAGCGCGTCTTCGATCATGAGCGCATCTGGCGGCTGGAGCCGGAGGCCTTCGCCGCCGCTGCCCGGCTGCTGGCCGAACACGAGCGACCGCACCGGCCCACCGTCGTGGTCGCCATCGCCCGCGGGGGCGTGCCGCTCGGCCAGGCGCTGGGCCGCCTGCTGGGCGTCCCCGTGGTCACCATCACCCTGCGCCACAACCACGACGACGGCCTGAAGGTCGAGGCCACCGGGTGCGTCGACATCGTCGAATGCGCCGGGCTGCAGCAGGTGGCCTCGGGCAGCCGGGTGCTGGTGGCCGACGACATCTGCGGCACCGGCGCGACGCTGGACGTCCTGGCGCCGTTGCTGCGGCAGCACCTCCGCCCGGCCGGCGTGCGCACCGTGGTGCTGTGCCGCAACGCCGCCAGCTGTGACCTGCAGGAGGGGGCGGGACCGGACGCGTGGGTGTTCGACACCCGCGACTGGGTGGTCTTCCCGTGGAACGACCCCGCCGGTGCCGCCACCGAGCCGCTGACGGCACCGGCCGGCGTGCGGACGAGGCAGCGCGCATGCTGAGCCAGGGCCGTCCCTTGACGATCGCGTTCTGCCTGCTGAGTTTCCGGCCTGATCACCCCTCCGGTATCGAGCGCAGTCTGGCCGCCCTCATCGAGGGCGTGCGCCAGCTCGGTCATGAGGCGCTGGTGCTGGCGGCCGGTCCGGCGCAGGCCGGTGACGCCGCCGAGCCGGGCCTGATCCGCCTGGCCTCGGTGCAGCTGCCGCGACCGGCGACCAACAACGACGTGCTCGCCGCGCTGGCCGATCCGGCTCCGGTGGTCACCGAGGTCGCCGCGCTGCTCACCGAGCACGCGGTCGACCTGGTCTGCTGGGGCGACACGCTGTGGGGGCTGGGATATCTGGACGCCGCCCCGCCGGGGGTGCGCAGCGCGCTCATGGTGCACAAGGTCCGGCCCGCCCGGGACGAGCGCTGGCATCGGGCGCTGGCCGCCGCCAGTGTCGTCTGCCCGGCCAGTACCTACCTGGCGCAGGAAGGCGTCGAGGCGGGGTGGGACACCACCCGCTGGCGCACGGTGCCCAATGCGCTGCTGATGACGCCGCGCCCGGTGCCGAGCGCGGGACGGGAGATGCTGCGCCGCGACGGGCCGGTGCGCGTCGTCTCCCGCGTCGAACCCGCCAAGGGACTGGCCGAGCTCGTCGACGCGATCCCCCCTGACTGGAACCGCCCGATCGAGCTCGTGTTGGCCGAGGCTGATTTCGAGTTCTGGCCGGGCATGCAGGCCGACGTCATCGCCGCGTGCCGGGCCGCGGCCGCGCGCCGGCCCGGCCTGGTCACGATCCGGCCGGCGCTGGGCTGGCGGCAGGTCCCCGGGTATCTGGCCGGAGCCGCGGTGACGATCATCTCCTCGATCGAACCGGAGACGTTCTGCTTCACCGCCGCCGAAGCCCTGTCGGTCGGCACCCCGGTGATCTCCTTCGATTTCGGCAACGTCCCGCTGCTGGCCGGCCCGGCCGGCCGCATGGTGCCGCTGCCCCACGGCGCGGAGGCGCTGTGGGAGGCCACGGATGCGCTGCTGAAGGACGCCCGCGCCTACCACGCGGCGGCAACGGCCGCCCCCGGCCAGGTCGCCGCCTACACCCCGGCCGCGGCGGCCGAGGCGCTGCTGGCCGCCGCCGCGAGCGCCCCGCCGCGCCCCGGCCGCCCGGCCGAGGGCGCCCTGCCGGTTCCCCCGCCCCGCTGAACGATCGCATCTGTCGTGGGGAAACGTCCCCCGGCCCCGTCGTCCCTTCCACGGACAAGAGGAGGGCACCACCATGTTCGGCCTGTCCCCTGGTGACCGCGCACTCGTCGTCGCGGTCCACCCCGATGACGAAAGCTTCGGGCCCGGCGGCACCATCGCCGCCCTGGCCGACGCCGGCGTCACCGTCGACGTGCTGGCCATCACCTGCACCAGTCTGCCCATGTACGGCGGCACCTCCGATGCCCGGGTGCGGGCCGCGGAGTTCACCGACGCCTGCGACGCGCTCGGCGTGCGCGGCCGGGCGATCGCCTGGACCGACACCGATCACGCCCGCAACCCGGGTGCGTTCCTTCCCGACCTGATCACGCTGATCGAATCCGGTGCGGGCCCGTCGCTGCGCACCAGCGCCCCGGACGCGTTGCTGCTGCCCGCGCACGGCGCCCACCATCAAGACCACCAGGCGGTGCACCGGGCGGCGCTGGCCGCGGCCCGGCCCGGGGACCGGCGGCTGCGGCCCGTCCCGCGGATCGTGCTCGGCTACGACGGCCCCGAGGACCGGGCCTGGCAGGCGGCCGATCACCGGCCGCTGCTGGTGGACACCACCGCCGCCTGGGCGGTCAAGGAGAAAGCGCTGCGGTGCCACGCCAGCCAGGTCCGCGACGCCCCGCATCCGCGCAGCGTGGCCAAGATCCGCGCGCTGGACGAGGCGGCCGGCGCCGCCTGCGGGGTCGGCACCGCCGAACGGTTCGCGATCTACCGGATGGAAGTGTGAGCATGGCCGTCTCCGACCTGCCCGTCTCCGGCCCGCCGGTCCCCTCCCCCGCCGCGGCGGCTCCGATGGCCCCGGCCGCCCTGGCCGCACCGGCCCGTTCCGACGTCCTGGTCGCGCACCAGCCCGCGTTCCTGCCCTGGATGGGATACCTGTCGCGCCTGACCGACGTCACGCGCCTGGTGGTGCTGGACCAGGTGCAGTTCACCAAGGGCGGCTGGCAGAACCGCAACTACATCCGCGGCCCGCACGGCAGCGCGCACCTGCTGACCGTTCCGGTCCGCCACGACTTCGGCCAGTCCCTGCACCAGGTGCACCTCACCCAAGACGCCTGGCGGGCCCGGCACTGGCGCGCCCTGACCGAGCGCTACGGCCGCGCCCCGTACTGGCCGGACTGGAGGGACCGCCTGCAGGAGGTCTACGCCCGGCGCTGGGAGTACCTCATCGACATCGACGAGGCGCTGCTGCGGCTGCTGCTGGACGGGTTCGGCCTGCCGGTGACGCTGGTGCGCGCCAGCACGTTGCCGGTGGCCGGGCGCAAGACCGCGCTGCTGACCGACCTGTGCCGGCAGACCGGTGCCCGGGTGCTGCGCGTCGGGACCGGTGGCACCTCCTACCTGGACGCCGCCCTCCTGAAGGACGCCGACATCCGCGTGGAGGTCGCCACCTACCAGCCACCTCCGACGAGCGGAGGCTCGGCGATCAACCCCCGCACCGGCCGGGCCGTGCCGCTGTCGGCGCTGGACGCGCTGCTGCACCACGGCCCCGGCGCCCGCGACCTGCTGTTGTCCGGAGCCCGCCTGCACACCTGGCCGGAGGTGCACCCGTGAGCGTCAACGGGATCCACCCGCCCCCACCGGCCGATCCCCCCGATCCCCCCGATCCCGCGGGCGCGCTGCCCACGCCGCTGACGCCTCCGCGGCCGCCGGTCGATCTGGCCGCCGTCGAAGCGCACACGCGCCACCTGCTGGTGCTGCTGGGCGAAGACCCCGACCGCGAGGGCCTTCAAGAGACGCCGCGCCGGGTGGCCGCCTGGTGGCGTGAGTTCCTCGACTATGACCCCGGCCGGATCGCGACCGTCTTCGGCCACGAGGCGCGCGGGGAGCAGTACGTGCTGGTGCGGGGCCTGACGGCGTGGTCGCTGTGCGAGCACCACCTGCTGCCGTTTCGGGTGGAGGCCGCCGTCGCCGTCATCCCGCACGGCCAGGTCCTGGGGTTGTCGAAACTCGGGCGGATCCTTCAGCTGCACGCCCACCGGCTGCAGCTGCAGGAACGCCTGACCAGCCAGGTCGCGGCGACGGTCGCCGAGGTGTGCGGCAGCGCCGACGTCGGCGTCTGGATGACCGGCGAGCACCTGTGCATGAGCATGCGCGGGGTGCGCGACGACGGCGCCCGCACCGACACCCTGTGCCTGCTCGGCCGCCTGCGCACCGACACGGCGCTGGCCGAGCGGCTGCACACCGCGGTACACGCCGGGAGAACCCGGTGACGGCCGCGTGGGTGAGCGTCGAAGGGCCCAACGGCGTCGGTAAGACCCACCTGGCCCGGCAGGTGGCCGCCGCGCTGGGCGAGCGGTGCGTGCCGCTGGTCGAGCTGCCCGACGCCCCGCCCGAGGCCCTGCCCGGCCGTATCATCGCCGCCCTGCACCAGGGCGGCGACCTGTTCCTGCGCACCGGCCGGCCGCGCACCGAGACGCTGCTGCTGATGGCCTTGCAGGTCCACCGGCACGAGCACCTCGGCGACATCGGGCCCGGCCGGCTCGTGCTGGAAGACCGCGGCCCGCACACCGTCGCCCTCTACCAGGCGGCGATCTTGACGCCGGACGGCGACGACGAGCGCGCCCTGCGCCTCGCCGGCGACCTGCTGGGCATGATCGGCGCCTGGCGGCCGCTGCCGGACGTGACCGTGCTGCTGGCCGACGACCCGGCCCGCTGCCTGGCCCGGTTCGAGCAGCGGATCGGCCGGCCGGCGCGCACCGACGAGCGCACCCTGATGCGGCGCGCGGCCCGGCTGTATGAGCACTTCGCCGCCGCCCACTCGCAGCAGATCCTGCTGCTGGACCGGCGCGACCACGCCGAGGCCGACCTGGTCGCGATGATCATTGAGGCGTGCCGCACCGTCATCGACATCCGTACCGGCGCCGTCGCGCTCACCGCGGCGGAGGTGAAGGAGACGATCCCGCATGCGTGAGGTGACCCTGCTGTGGGGGCTGCGCAGCCCCTGTAACCTCGGCTGCCGCTACTGCTACTTCGGCACGGTCGAAGAGCACCGGACGCTGCCGCCCGCCGCGGCCGGTGCGCTGTCGCACCTGTCGCGCAGCGACCTGCCGCTCGAGCAGATCCTCGCCTTCACCGCCACCTTGAAGGACTCGCCCGTGCAGCGGGTGTTCCTGGCCGGCGGGGAGCCGCTGATCTGGCCGCCGATCCTGGACGTGATCGCGGCCGTCAAGAACACCGGCGTCCAGGTGGTCGTCTGCACCAACGGGATCCCGCTGAACCGCCCCGACCTCGTCGCCGGCCTGCTGGAGCGGGGCGTCGATGCGGTGTCGGTGTCGCTGGACTCCGCCGACCCCGTCTACAACGACACCTGGCGGCCCGCCCGCAACGGCCGCGACGGCTGGCGGCAGGTCATCGACGGGGTCACGGCGCTGCTGGCCGCCCGGGCGGCCTGCGGCGCGGCCGGGCCCAAGGTCGGCCTCTACAGCGTCATCACCCGCCGGAACCTGCCCGACATCACCGCGGTGCCGGCCCTGGCCGCCGAGCTCGGCTGCGACTACGCCGTCCCCCAGCCAATCGCCCTGAGCGGCGATCACGCCCTGCACGGCGAGCTGTCGCTGAACGGTGCGCATGCGGCCGAGCTCACCGAACGCTTCACCGCCCTGTACGGCGCCCGCCTGCCGCTGCGGCTGCCGCCGGCCTCCTACCCCGGGCGCGTCGCCGCCGCGGTGAGGCAGCCGACCGGGCGAGTGAAACGCTGCTTCGGCGGCACCACCCTGTTCTTCGTCGAACCGGACGGATCGGTGTGGGACTGCCCGTCCTCGCTGAAGATCACCGCCACCCCGGCCGAGCGGCGGCGCAGCATCGTCGACGCCACCGCCACCGACCTGTTCACCCCCACCGGGTGCGCAGCCGACTGCGGCCTGTTCTCCGTCGACTGCGTGAACATGTGGCCGCTGATGGGCTTCGACCGCCTCCTCACCCCGACGGGTGCCGCATGATCCCGCCCCCACCACCGCCGGTGGACGCCGCGGTGCTGCAGCCGGTGCTGGAGCGGATGCCCGACCCGGCCGCCCAGGCCGAGACGGCCGCACTGGAGGGCGAACTGGCGGCCGCGTTCGGAGCGGCGCACGCGGTCGCGGTCAGCTCCGGAACCGCCGCCCTGCACACCGCCCTGGTCGCCTGCGGTATCGGCGCCGGTGACGAGGTGCTCCTCCCTGCGGCCACCGTGATGATGACGGTCGCCGCGATCGTAGAAGCGGGCGCGCATCCGGTGTTCGTCGACGCCGCTGTCGGCGGCGGCCTCGACCTGGCCGACCTGTCCGCCAAGG
Organism: Planomonospora sp. ID91781; assembly: GCF_015711595.1. Taxonomy (NCBI): domain Bacteria; kingdom Bacillati; phylum Actinomycetota; class Actinomycetes; order Streptosporangiales; family Streptosporangiaceae; genus Planomonospora; species Planomonospora sp. ID91781. The sequence goes on from NZ_JABTEY010000004.1 coordinate 40,923, forward strand.
TCTCTGCGCGCAGCCGGGCGATCGTGCCGGTGCACCTGTACGGCCGCTGCGACGGTCTCGGTGAGCTGGTCGCGCTGGCCCGCCACCACCGGCTGATGGTGATCGAGGACGCCTGCCAGGCCCAGGGCAGTGTCCATCACGGGCAGGCGGCCGGGACCGTCGGCGACGTCGGCTGCTTCAGCCTCAAGGACGGCAAACTCTACGCCGCCGGTGAGGGCGGCTACCTGCTCACCGGCGATCCGATCATCGCCGCCCGAGCGGCGGCCTACCGCACCCACTGGGCCGTCGGCGCGCCCGGGATGCCCGCGCGCAGCCGTCTGGGCCGCAACTACCGGCTGCCGGAGCTGTCGGCCGCCGTGGCCCGCCACCAGCTGCCCGGCTTTCCGGCGGCGCTGGCCCGCCGCCGCGCCCAGTCCGCCGCCCTGATCGAATGCGTCGGTGACCTGCCCGGCCTGGACGTGATCGGCCCCGGGCCGGGGGAGGAGCCCAACGGCTACAGCCCGCTGTGGTCCATCACCCTGCCCGAACCCCGCGCGTTCGCCCGCCGCCTGGCCGATGCTGGAGTGCCCAACAGCGTCGGCACGTTCGGGCTGTGCGCCGCCCCGCTCCACCCGGCCTGCCGGCTGCTGGACCCGGCGCCCTGCCCGGCCGCCGCCGACCGGCTCGACCGGCTGCTCGCCGTGGTGGTGGGCGCCAAGGACACCGAAGCCGATCTGCGCGCCTACGCGCGGATCATCCAGAAAGAGGCCCTGGCATGGACCGAGCAGAGCACCTGACCCCGCCGGGCGGGGCGGGGCTGGCCGCCGATCCGGATTTTGCCCGCCACACCTACCTGGTCATCGACTTCGAGGCGCTGACCCCGGCCGGTCGCCCGCCGGCACCGACCGAGGTCGCGGCCCTGGCGTTGGAGGCCAAGAACGGCGAACTGGTGGAGGTCTGGCGGTTTCAGGCGCTGATCCGGCCGCCGCGCGAGGTGCCGGTGACCGACTTCGATGTGCGCCAGACCGGCATCACCGCCGCCATGCTGGCGCAGGCGACCGGACCCGAGCACGTCATGGCCGCCCTGGACGCCCTGCTGACCGCGCCGCCGTACCGGCTCATCGCCCACCACGCCGCGACCGAAGCCGGGCTGATCGCCCACCAGGGCGCGTACTGCCCGGCGCTGGCGGCCGTCCCGCTGCTGGACACCGTCCGCCTAGCCCGCCTCATCTACCCGGAGCTGTCCTCCCACAGTCTGGACGCGCTGCTGCGCTACCTGCGCATCCCGATCCCGGCCGACCGGCACCGGGCGATGCCCGACGTGGAGGCCACCGCGCAGGTGCTGCGGCGCATGCTGGCCGAGAACACCACCGCGCGCCGGTGGACCACCCTGCACGCGATGGACGCCGCCGCCGGCCTGCCGCCCAAACGGCTGCCCGCCGCCGAAGGCGCCCAGGAAGGACTCTTCTGATCCCGCGGCCCTCACCCACGGGAGGCCTCCCCCCTCGATGGCGGGCCGCCTGCGGGTGAGGACGGCGGGGATCGGGACGCGCACCCCCTACTGCGGGAGGACCACGTGACCGGAGGCGATCAGCTCGAGCACTTCCTTGGCCTGCAGCCGCGAGTCCTCGGCGACGGCGTCGGCCTCACCGAGCCCGCTGCGGGTGAACCAGCGCACCCGGTGGTCGGCCTCCTGCACCGGCGTACTGTCCGCGGCCCAGGCCAGGAACACGTTGTCGACGTGGACGTGCGGGACGGCGGTGTGATTGTCGGGTCCGGCGTTCATCTCCACGATCCACCAGGGCGCCGCCACCGCGGTGTGCGGGAAGCCCGCGGGCAGCGCGACGGCCGGCGCAGGGATCAGCTGCGTCACCAGGCCGGTCTCCTCCCGGATCTCCCGGAGCGCGGCCTCGGCCGGGTTCTCCTCGGCCTCCACATGCCCACCGGCGGCCATCCACTCCTCCATCCGCGGATGCCACACCAGCGCGATCTCCACCTCCCCGCGCTCGGTACGGCGCAGCACGAACGCGCTCGCGGTGGCCTCTTTGATCATCTGCGCTCTCTCCTTCGTCTCGGCTCGCACCCCTCACATGAGGCCCACCGGCCCCAGACGTCCGAGCCTGACACACCGCTCCCCGGGCCGACCGGCGATGCGGCGAAACCGGTCCCTGCCTGCCCTGTCCGCCCCCATCCCGCGAGCACGACCCCGCCGGAAGGACACCCGTATGGACGAGATCTGGAACGGCACCCGCACCGCTGACTACGAACACACCCGCCCCACCGGCACGCTCCTGGAATGGGAGCTGTACACGCGCTCCCTGATCGCCTGGCCCCAGGCCCTGATGGACGAGCCGGCCCCCTACGGGCGGCTGCGCCGCCCCGGCATCGTGGACATCGACGAGACCGTCCACCAGCACCTGGTCGGCGCCTGGCACGCCCGCCTGAATGATCCGGTCTACGCCGCCGACCTGATCACCCGCACCGAAGGGGCCCGCGCCCGCACCGCCACCGCCCTGCACGGACTGGAGGCGGCGCTGGAGGCCGGTGACCCGACCGCGGCATCGGCGGCGCTGACCGAGGCCACCGGCCACCTGCTGGAGGTGATGTCGACCCACATCGTCAACTGGCTGCTGCCCGAGACCGCCTGGCAGAACCTCCTGACCGACCTGCTAGGCGGCCCGGCCGCAGCGTCGGCGTGCGGCTCGGCCCTGATGACGCCGACCGCTCCCGGGCGGCTGCTGACCACCCACCTGTCCCCCGGCCCCACACCGTCCGCGACCGAGGCGCCCGCCGCCCGCCAGCGGGCCCTACAGGCCGCCGACGCCTGGGCACTGGCCCTGACCTTGGCCGCCGCCGGAGACGCCTCCCGCCTCACCGCGGCCCGGCTCGTGATCACCCTCAGCCGGTGGGCCGCCGACAGCGAGGAACGCCGCGCCGAGCTGCGTGACCGCTACCTGGCCGCCGTCCCCCGGTGGGCCGCCCTGACCGGCACCGATCCCACCCGGCTGACCGTGGCCGACCTGACCTGCAGCGGAGCCGCCCGATGACCACCCCTCCCGCCGCCTGCCCCCTCATCGCCCTGGCCGACGCCGACGACCCGGCCTCCTGCGGCGGCAAGGCCGCCGCCCTGGCCCGCCTGCGCCACGCGGGCCTGCCGGTCCCGGACGGCGTCATCCTTCCCACCTCTACAAGCACCGGTGACCTTCCCGACGTACTCGCCGCGATCCTGTCCTGGGCGGCCGGGCGCGCGCCGTACGGGCTGATCGCCCGCTCCTCGGCCCCGCACGAAGACGGGACGCTCGCCTCCTTCGCCGGCCTGCACACCTCCGTCTTCACCCCCGCCGAACCCGCACCGCTCCTGGCCGCCCTGCACCGGGTCCGTACCTCCGCCGCAGGCGCAGCCGCCTACGCCCGCGCCCGCGGCGTCGCCTGCTCACAGGCGATGGCCGTGCTCGTCCAGCCCGCGCTACGCCCGTACGCCTCCGGCGTCCTGGCCATCGAACGAGATGACGCCCCGGCGCGCTGGCGCGTCGAAGCCGTCCACGGCCTGGCCGAACCGCTGGTCAGCGGACGGCAGACCGGGGAGATCCACACCGGCCCGCCCCCGGCCCCGCCCCGCCCGTGCGGGCAGAGCGTGATCGCGCTGCCCGGCACGGCCGCAGAACTCCGGCTTCCCCCCGGAGAGTGGACCACTCTGCACGACGCCGACGGCGCCCTCCACCGGGCCAAGGTGCACCTGTCCGGCGACGGCCTCGTCCACCTGCACCGGCCGGCCGCATGGGCCGACCGGCCGGTCCTGACCGCCGAGCAGGTCCACACCCTGATCACGGTCGGCTCCCGTGCTGCCGCGGCGCTGGGCTGGGATCGCATCGACGTCGAATGGGCGCTGACCCGCGGCGGCCTGCACCTGGTCCAAGCCCGCCCGCTGACCGCCCCGCTGCCGCCCGCCCCCGGCCAGACGTCCGGCATCGGGCCGGGCTGGGAGGGGATCGCGGCCGTGCCGGGCACCGGCACCGGCCCGGCGCTGCACCTGGAACCGGCCGCCGCCCACGCCTTGGACCCGCAGGCCGTCACCGGCGCGGTCCTCATCTGCCAGGCACTCGGCCCCCAGACCGTGCACCTGCTGCACCATGGGCCCAGCGCGATCGTCGCCGCCACCGGCGGCCCGCTGTCCCACACCGCGATCCTGGCCCGCGAGTTCGGCATCCCCTGCGTCACCGCCGTCACCGATGCCCTGGCCACCATCGGCCCGGGAACCCGCCTCCTTGTCGATGGCACCGCGGGAACCGTCACCCCGGCCACCTCCGGCACGACCCCGGCCGCTGACGGCACCGACCTGCGCGACAGCGCCGTCCTGGTCACCTCCCCACCGGCCACCCCACCCGGCGACGGCCGGGCCGCGACCCTGCTGCTGTGCGAGCCCACCACGGCGGATGTCGCCCGCCTGCCGGCCTGGTTCACCGAGCCGGCGGCCACGCCCGGGGCGGCCCCGGCCGGGCTGCTGCGCCTGGGATCCGACACACCGCTGCCCGGCCTGCCGGAGGGATACCGCGACATCTCCCTGCCCGGGATGGGCCGGTTGGCCTGGCCGCGGGACGCACCACTGCCTGCCCGCGTCGTGGTCCTCGGCCCGGACGGCACGGTCCTGCTGGGCCGCGCCACCGATCCACCCCCCGGGGAGACACCCCGATGACCCGCACACCTGAACCCTCTGGTAGCGGTCCGGCCCGCTCCTGCGCCCGCCACGATGATCGGCGCCCTGCCCCGGCACGCCCGCGCACACCGTGCTTCTGGCAGCCGGGAAGACCGCGAGCGGCGCAGCCACCGGACCGGTTCGCAGGAACCGGTCGCGCCCGGTGGCGTAACTGTCAGTGGCGTCTGGGATCGTCACGGAAAGCTCACAAGTGAAAGCCGTCCGTCACATCGGGGGGAGGTGGCGCGCCACGTACGCCGACCGGGCACCGCCAGGACGTCGGCCGCTTCCCTCCGCCGGCTCCTGCCCCGCGCCAGGCACCACACGCTTCCAGCTTCTCCCCTCGATCAGGACGCCTCGCCCCGCCCGCCGAGCCGACACGCGAGGTGTCCCCGGCCTTGAACAGGAGCCGCCGACGTGGCTGACCAGACCGCCGTCACCGACACCGACGCCACCCCCCGACCGCACAGCGAAGAGCTGGAGTTCGTCTACAACGGCGGCGACAGCGCCGAGCTGGCCCGGCACCTGACCTGGCGCAGCTTGATCAGCCGCCTGCCCAAACTGGTGCGCCGCTCCTTCGCCCTGGCCTGGGCCGTGGACCGGCGCTCGACGATCGCCCTGCTGGCCTGCCAGGTGATCTCCGGCCTGCTGGAGGCACTCGGCCTGTTCGCCACCACCGCGGCGCTCAGCGCGCTGATCCAGTCCGCCAGCGATCCCGCGCACCTGACTACGGCCCTGCCGTCCGTGCTGATGCTGGCCGGAGCAGCCGGGCTGCGCGCGATCCTGGGCATCGCGATCCAGGGGTTGTCGAACCGGCTGGGGCCGCGGATCGCCCGGGAGGCCGAATACCGCATGCTGCATGCGGCCACCGGCGCGGAGATGGCCGCCTACGACCACCCCGGATTCGATGACCGCTACGACAAGGCCGACCGGGGCGTCGAGGTCAGCCGGGACATGATCGGCGAGTCGCAGAACCTGGTCTCCTCGGCGGCCACGCTGATCGCCGCGGCCGTGGTCGTCGGTGCGCTGGCGCCGGTCCTGCTGCCGCTGCTGGTGCTGACCGCCCTGCCGCAGGCAATGGCGTCCGTCGCGGGCGAGCGCGTCACCTACCTGGCGACGCTGCGCACGTTCCGCGACCGGCGGATGCTGAACATGCTGCGCTGGTACCTGTCCCACAAGGACCAGGCCGACCAGATCCGCACCGACACCCTGGCCTCCTACCTGCTGGACAAGTACCGGGCCAGCGGCGTCCGGGTGGACCGCACCGTCGATGAGGCCACCTGGCAGCGCGCCAAGATCAGCGTTGTTGGCTCGGCCGTCAGCGGTCTGGCCGCCGCCCTGATGTGGGCCGGGGTGATGGTGCTGCTGGGCACCGGGCACATCGGCGCGGCCGCCGCCGGCACGCTGGTGTTCGCGCTGCGCTCGGCCTCCGGCGGCCTGCACGGCATCGTCGGCTACGGCGCCGACCTGATGCGCACCGGCCGCTACATGGACGACTGGGAGTCCTTCATCGACGAGGCCGCCGGGCAGCGCCTGGACCGCGGCGCCCTCACCCCGGACCGGCCCCGGCAGGTCGCCCTGCACCAGGTCACCTACCGCTACCCCGAGGCCGAGTCCGACACCTTGCGCGAGGTGGACTTCGAGGTCCGCCAGGGCGAGATCGTCGCCGTGGTCGGCGAGAACGGCTCCGGCAAGACCACCCTGATGAAACTTTTGTGCGGCCTCAACCTGCCCACGGCCGGGGTGGTCACCTGGGACGGGATCAGCACCCGGGATCTGGACCCGTACGCGCTGTGGAAGGAGTGCGCGGTCGTGCCACAGGAGTTCGCCCGCTGGCCGATGACCGCCCGGGAGAACATCACCCTCGGCCAGCCCCAACCGGACGGGGATGCGGCCGTGCACCGCGCGGCGGCCGCCAGCGGCGCGGATGCGGTGATCACGGTGCTGCGCAGCGGCCTGGGCACGCTGCTGGCGCGGGAATGGTGGAACGGCCAGGCCCTGTCCTCGGGTCAGTGGCAGCGCATCGCGGTCGCCCGCGCGATCCACCGCGACGCCGGTCTGCTGGTGATGGACGAGCCGACCTCCGACCTCGACGCGCGCGCCGAGCACCTGATCTTCACCGGGCTGCGCACGCTCGCGAAAGACCGGGCGGTCGTGCTGGTCACCCACAACCTGGCCAACACCGCGGTCGCCGACCGGATCGTCGTCATGGAGGGCGGCCGCGTCACCGCGCAGGGGACGTTCACCGAGCTGACGGCCCGGCCGGGGCTGTTCCGCGACCTGTGGCTCCTGCAGCAAGATCGCATGACGCCCGCGGCGCAGGAGGACGCGGCGCGATGAGTGAACCTCGAGTGGCCAACGGCCGAGCGTGGGACCGCTACGGCCGCCATCACCTGGCCCAGAGGACGGCCGTACCGGTCCCGGACACCATCGCCTGGGGCTTCGGCAACCCCGGGCCCGGCACCGCGGTACTCGGGCCGCTGACCGGCCGCCGAGTACTGGAGGTGGGCTGCGGCACCGGCCGCTACGCCGCCCACCTGGCCCGCGACCATCACGCCTGCGTCACCGGCGTCGAGAGCTCACCGAGCCAGTACGAGCGCGCCGTCGCCGCCTACGGCACGCTCCTCGGGTTGACGCTGGTGCACGCCGATGCCGTCGACTACCTGCAGCATGCCGGGGACTTCGACGTGATCGTCAGCGTGCACGGGGCGCTCTGCTTCACCTCACCGGATCTCCTGCTTCCAGCCGTCTTCGCGGCGCTGCGGCCGGGCGGCCTGCTGGTGGCCTCGGTGCTGCACACCAACTACCTCGGCGACGGGCCGTCACAGGTGGTGGAGCCGTCACCGCAGCGGCTGCAGCTCGGCGGCGGTGAACCGGAGACGGTGTACCGGTGGGTGCTCGCACCCCAGCTGTGGCGGCGCCTGCTCGCCGAGCACGGCTTCACCGGCATCGTCATCGACCGCCTCGACAGCCAGACCGACGGCGATCCGACCTCCTGCTGTCTGATCCGCGCCACCCGGGAGCCGCGATGACCGCACACACCGTCGCACCCGCGGCGGACCACCGGCCGGTGCGGTCGCCGCACGGCCCCGCTGGGTCGGCTGCCGTCCTTGTAGCCCACCGGCGCGGTGCGGCGGGCCGTTCACTCCGGTCGTGGAGGAGCGCGTGATCCCCCGGCGTCTGGCCAGTTCGGTGGAGCTGCTGCGCAGCAACGCGCCCTACCGCCGCTACGCCGCGGCCCGCCTGTCGTCGACCTTGGGCACGACGGTCGCCCCGCTCGGGCTGGCTTTCGCGGTGATCGCCGGAGGGGGCGGCGCCGGAGCTCTCAGCTGTGTCCTGCTGGCCGAACTCCTGGCGTTCCTCGCGGTGACACCGGTGGCCGGGGTGCTGGCCGACCGGCTGCCCCGCAAGAGGATCATCATCGCGGCGCAGGTCGCCAACGCCTGCCTGCAGACGGTGGCGGCGGTGCTGGTGGCCACCGGGACCGCCACGGTGGCGGCGCTGGCCGGACTGGGAGTGATCGCGGGCGCCACCGCGGCCTGTTTCCAGCCGGCGATGAAGAGCGTGCTGGCCAGCCTGGTGGCCCCCGAGGCGCTGGTCGAGGCGAACGCCCTGATCCAGATCGGCAGCAACCTGGTCGCCATCGGCGGGCCCGCCCTGGCCGGGCTCGTGATCGCGGTCGGCGGGGCGCACTGGGTGCTGGCCTGGGACGCCTTCACGTATGCCGTCGCCGCCGTGGTGTTTCGCACGCTACGGCTTCCTCCCATTGACCGTGCACGGCGTCGGCGGTTCTGGACGGACCTGACCGAGGGCTGGACGGCGTTCACCAGCCGCCGCTGGCTGTGGGTGCTCACCATGCTGAGCATGATCACCTCGGCGTGCTGGGCCGCCCTGACGGTGCTGGGGCCGATCTACACCGTGCAGTATCTGGACGGCGCCATCAGCTGGGGGCTGATCAACTCCTCAATCGGGCTCGGACTGATCACCGGCTCGGTGACCGCGCTGCTGGCGCGCCCGGCCCGGGTCGGCGTCGTCGTCTGCGCGGCCGCGATCCCCGAAGGGCTGCTGCTGGTGAGTCTGGCCGCCGGGGCGCCGCTGCCGGTGATCGCGGCGGCCGCCGGAGCGACCGGCGCCGCCGGGACGATCCAACTCGTGACCTGGACGAGTTTCCTCCAGCGGACGATCCCCGACGTTCAACTGAGCCGGATCCTCGCCACCACGGCGGCGCTCGGCACCCTGCTCACGCCGGTCAGCTACGCCCTCGCCGGCCCGTTATCGGAGCTGGCCGGAGTGCGGCCGGTGCTGTGGGGCTGCGCCGCCCTGGCCCTGAGCGGGGCCGCCGTCGCCGCCTGCGTCCGCGACGTACGGCACGCGACCCCCGGCTCCGGCCCGGCCTCGGCCACATCCCCCTGTCCGGTTCCCCTCGATTAGGAGATGATCGTTTCAGGTGCCGCGACCATGACCGTGATGAGCCAGAACGCGCGCTACGGGGCGAGCCGGCCGCCTGCGGGTCCGGCTCCCCCGGTCTACGCCTCGCCAAGCGGTTGGGCGTAGACGGGGTGGCGCCGTCTCAGCGCATTGCGGCGGGTGAGGTCATGCCCAGCGGCGTTGGAGCCAGCCGATCGTCGCCTGCCGGGAGTACTCGCGGCGGTCGCGCAGATGCGGGGCGTGCGCTAGTCCCGGAAGGGCGGCCGTGTGGGTCCAGTAACTGGCCAGCGCGACAAGGAATCCGTCGCCACCTAGCCATCGGCACGCTGCGCAGGCCGAAGCGGAGGCGGTGCCGACGACGCGATCAGGGGCAAGCCGTCATGGCTGATCGCCGAGCAGCTCGTCGCGGACCTTCGCCCACCGCAGCGAATCGCGGATCCCGTCGGCGATCGAGTACTGCGTCTTCCAGCCGAGCAGCCGGGCGGCGCGGTCGCTGCGGGTGTAGGCACCGACCACGTCGCCGGGACGGCGCGGCGCCTCGACGACCGCGACCGGAGGGGCGACCACGGCGTTGAAGGCGTCGGCCAGCTCGGTCACGGTGGTGCCCGTGCCGGTGCCCAGGTTGATCACATGGTGCCGCCTCTGCCCGGACAGGACCTCATCGAAGGCGCGCAGCGCAGCGACGTGCGCGGCGGCCAGGTCCCAGACGTGGATGTAGTCGCGGATGCCCGAGCCGTCACGGGTGGGATAGTCGGTCCCGGTGACGCGGAAGGCCGCTCCCGTCTCGTGCGCTTCGATCAGCTTGCCGAGCGCGTGGCTGGGGCGGCGCAGTTGCAGGCCGGTGCGCAGGGCAGGGTCGGCGCCGATCGGGTTGAAGTAGCGCAGCGACAGCACCCGCAGGGACGTGGCGGCGGCGATGTCGGCGAACATGGCCTCGCAGACGGCCTTGGTGCGCGCGTACGGGCTCTGCGGGGCGATGGCCGAGTCCTCATCGACGCTGAAATCCGCACCCGGCTCGTAGATCGACCCGGACGAGCTGAAGATCATCCGCTGGCAGCCGTTGCGCAGCAGGTGGGAGACGAAGTCGAGACTCGCGGCGACGTTGGCCCGGTAGTAGCCGACCGGGTCGGCGACCGAGTCGGGCACGACGATCAGCGCGGCGCAGTGCACGACCGCGGCGATGTCGGGGTGCTCGGTGAAGACGCGGTCGATCAGCGCGCCGTCGGCGATGTCGCCCTCGTAGAAGGCGCGGCCGGCGGTGAACTCCCGGCGGCCGGTGATGAGGTTGTCGACGACGACGGGGGTGATCCCGTCGTCCAGGCAGGCCGAGGCGATGGTGCTGCCGATGTACCCGGCGCCGCCGGAGATCAGTACCTTCATCGCAGTCGTTCCCTTCCGCCCGCCGGATGGCCGGGTCTCACCATGGGTGATGTCATCTGTAGCACGCGCGTGCCGCCGGTGACCGGTCATCGCGCGCTCCCGCCGTACGGCGCGCCGCGGGCGCGGTCCCGGGGGGTGGAGGCCGGCGCGCGCCACCCGGGCCGGTGCGACCGTCTGCGCGGCGGCCGCCCCCGAAGAGCTGCTGCTGATCACCATGGCCGCTGGTCCTACTGGCCGCCATGATGACCGGAGCGGCCGGCCGCGCGCACCAGCCGTACCATCTCAGGATCTGAAGCTCGGATTACATCGGTGCGTGAATCCCCGCCGTCGTCCGTGGACGCAACCCGGAGCCGTTGTCTGATCCGCGGATTAAGAAGTTCCATGTCAGAGTCGAGTGAGGACGCAGAACTCGTTGTCCTCCGGGAATGATCGGCATCCCCACCGGCGGTTAGAGCTTCTCCTTCCTCTTGCTCGGGCGTCCTCCGCCGAGGAGCCGCTGCTTGTACCCTGCGAAGCGGTCGTGTTCCGCCTGGTAGCCCTCTGCGGGGAGTCCGGCCATGAAGCGTTCCAACGCCTGACACAACTTTCTGGCCTCTCTGACGCTGCCCTGGCTGACAGCGCGATCGATCATCCTGAAGACGATCATGACCTGATTTCTGTGCACCTCCGCCGCGTTGGCCTGCTTCCTGGGCTGCTTGCTCGCTGCAGGCGCGAAAACGCGCGGCTTTCCTTTCGGTGTCTTCTTGGCGGACACCGGTGTGGCTGCACGGACTGTCTCGCGGCGCCCGCTGATCCGCCGGCGGGCCTGCTTCAACTGCCGCTCGGTCAAGTGCGGCATCAGACTTTCCGCTTCCGTGTAGAGCCGGGCCGATGCCTCGGTATCACCCGAGTCCCGTGCCTGTGACAGGTCCCGCAGGATCGCCTCCATCCTGAGCCAGACCGACGGCTCGGCACCGGATGTGTCTGCGACCGCCGCAGGGCTCTCCCCCGTCGCTTCGGGCTCGTCGAGGAGGAACGGCTGTAACGCCTGGGCGTGGATCGTCCAGGTCATCGCCGTCTGGCCGGGCGATGACTCCATAGTGATGAGGGCCGGGCCGACAACGTGATGGGGGTGGCCGACGCTCAGGTCAACCGGCGGTTCCGCGAGTCTGACTCGGATGTTCTCCGCGGGAAGCTTGACGATCTCGCTCTCCACCTCCGCCTCTACGATCCGGCCGTCTACCGCTCGAGGCACGACGGTCAGCAGGTTCACACTGAGCGGGAACCCCGCGGGCACCTCATCGTGAACCAGTTCTTGTGGCATCTCTCGAGGTTCGGCGACGGCCGGCCGATCTTGCGCGGGCTGCGCGGAGGGCTGGACCCGTTCATGTGTTTGCGGGCGACGGACCTCGGCCAGCTGCGGGGTCCAGAGCCGTCCCTGCTCGTCGATCTTGCAGTCTTCAAGGTTGGCCCAGAGCGGGATTTTGCCGCCGCTCTTGCTTCCGATCCGGACGGTACGGCGAAGCCCGTCGCTCTCGCAACCGACCACGAATGCATGACCCTCGCGCTTGGTCATGTGCTTGACCATCGGCACCGGCGGCGCGAAGAGCCACTCCACCCTCTTGTGCGAGCGCCGGAGCACGGCATCACGCTGGGGCCAGACACGGTCGGAGTCCTTACGGAGATCGTTCCGTAGCGCGATTGCGATCATGAGGCCTTTCGTGGTCTCGATCGTCATGCCCGTGCAGATGCCGCCCTGCTGCGGCACGGTGCCCTCCAGAACGATCTCCTTGACCTGGTGCCCCTGCTGCTTCAGCCACTCGGTGAGTGCCTGCCGGATGTACAGGTGGTCGGCGCTCTGCGCGTCGTTGCTGGAACGGCGGCAGTTCACCGGTCTGCCGGTGTCCTCCGGATGGTGGGCGAAGTGCGGCACTTTCACCGGTCCGATACGGGTGTAGAGCTCCTTGCCGCAGCCGCCTAGCCACTCGCCGCAGTAGAAGCCGCGGGCACCGAAGCGTCCGCGCAGCCGCTCCGCCTCGATCCGCTCGAACGGCATCAGGATCGGGTCATGTGAATCCGGCGACCCCAGTACGGCGGTCTGGACTTTGCGCGTGTCTCTCATGGGCGTTCAGACCTCGATTTCCGAGCCCGGACGGAAACGCTCTCCACGGTGGAGCACAGGGTATCCATCAAGTTTTGGACTCTGGACAGGGGCGGAACGACATCCTCAACCGCACGGCGGTGCTCGATGGACTACGGCTGATCCTGTGAATCATGAGAGCCGGTCCAAGACTGCGACCAGCAGGATCTGACAGCGGCAGCCAACCGCGCGCTTAACGTAGCGGGAGGGACGCGCACGGTATCGTTCCAGGGGTGATCGCGTGTTCCGTCGCGCCGCCCCGCTTGTGGCTCTCCGGATCGAAGGCGTGCGGTGGGCCGTCCCGCGGACCCCGGCTCCGACGGCGGGCCCGCTGGTTCTTCTCCGGGATCGTCGCGGAGATCCGCCGACACCCCGGGCCGGTGGATCGCAGCCGTCGCGGTCTGCCCCTCTCCTGGCGTTCTTGGTCATCAGTGCACCAAACGTTATGACTCGCCTATAGCATCTGACCTTGGGTTCGGCTTCGGTTCAGCAGCCGGCGAGAGACAACGTCGACAGCGGAGTGGGCGCATGCTCGAAGGCCGGTGGGCCACCGTCACCGAGTCCGAGTTCGACCATGAGCATCGCGGCCTGGAGGCCATCCGCGAGCGGCTCCCGGACGCCGAGCCGTGGCGGGCCTGGTCGAACTTCACCTTCACCGCGCACGCCGGTCACGTGCGGGAGGTCGACCTGCTGGTCGTCACCCCCGGCGGCGTGTGCATGGTCGAGCTCAAGGACTGGCGCGGCAGCCTCACCACCGAGAACGGCACCTGGGTGCAGACCACCCGCGACGGCCGCCGGATCCCCCACGGCAACCCGCTGCACCTGGTGAACAAGAAGGCCAAGGAACTGGCCGCCCTGCTGGGGCAGTACGGCAAGCGCGTGTGGGTGTCCGCGGCGGTCTGCTTCACCGACTCCTCGCTCAGAGTCCGCCTTCCCGCCCACGACCAGAACGGCGTCCACACGGTCGACGAGCTCGTGGAGATGCTGCGGCGACCGGCGAGCGACGACCGGCAGCGCATCACCGCGACCGACTCCCGGGAGATCAAGGCCGCGCTGGAGCGGGTGGGCATCCGCCGCAGCGACGCCGAGTACAAGGTCGGCCCCTACCTGCTGGAGCGCAAGTCCTTCGACACCGGCCCGACCTGGGCCGACTACCTGGCCCGCCACAGCGAACTGCCCGAACTGGCCCGGGTCCGTATCTACCTGCGCGAGCGCGGCTCGGACACCTCAATCCGGGCGTCGGTGGAGAACGCCGCCCGGCGCGAGGCCGCCGTGCTGCGCCGTTTCCGTCACCCTGGCGTCGTCCAGCTCAAGCAGTACGACCCGTCCGGGCACTCGGCCGGCCCCGCCCTGATCTTCGACTACCATCCGCACACCCTGCGCCTGGACGAGTACCTGGTCCAGTACGGCGACAAGCTCGACATCCTCGGCCGGATGGCCCTGGTCCGGCAGCTCGCCGAGACGATGCGCTCGGCCCACTCCAGCCGCATCCACCACCGTGCGCTGGCCGCCCGCTCCGTGCACGTGATCCCCCGCAACCGGGGCCGCGAGGGCAAGGCCATCGGGGAGGAGGCCGCCTGGCTCTCCCCGCACCTGCAGATCTCCGACTGGCAGATCGCCACGCAGCGCAGCGGCAGCGGACCGTCGCAGGGCATGACGCGGTTCGCGCCGACGGCCCTGTCGGCGATCCACCTGGCCGAGGGCTCCGACCCCTACCTCGCTCCCGAGCTGACCGCGGTGAGCCCCGACCCGATCGCCCTCGACGTGTACGGGCTCGGCGTGCTCACCTACCTGCTGGCCACCGGCCGGGCCCCGGCGGCGAGCCAGGCCGAGCTGCTGGCCCGGCTGGAGGCCGGGGAGGGACTGCGGCCCAGCGCGATCGTGGACGGCTTGTCCGAAGACATCGACGAGCTGGTGCAGGCCGCGACCGCCTATCGGCCGGTGCAGCGGCTCGCCACGGTCGATGAGTTCCTGGAGATGCTGGAGTGCGTCGAGGACGCGCTGACCACCCCCGCTTCCGGCACGGCCGACACCGGTGCGGCGCCGGTCCCGGCGGCACAGGCTCCGCAGAAGGATCCCCTGGAGGCCGTCGCGGGTGACGTGCTGGCCGGCCGCTGGGAGGTACGGCGCCGTCTGGGCACCGGCTCGACGAGTCGCGCCTTCCTTGTCCGGGACCTGCACGCCGATCCGGCCGCCAAGGGTGCCCGTGCGCTCGCGGTGCTGAAGGTGGCCCTGTCCGACAGCCGCGGCGAGGTCCTGGCCCGCGAGGCCGAAGTCATGGGGCAGCTCCGGCCCGACTCGCGCATCATCCGGTTGGTCGAGCCGGAGCCGCTGGTCATCGGCGGACGTACGGTCCTCGTCTTGGAGTACGTCGGCGACGAGCGCGACCCGGACGGCAGCGGCGAGCCTGCGGGCGGGACGCGCCGCCGCGAGGAGACCGTGGCGCGGCAGCTGCGTGAGAGCGGCCGGCTCCAGGTCGACCAGCTGGAGGCGTACGGCGACTACCTGTTCGGCGCGGTCGACTTCCTGGAGGGCGAGGGAGTCTGGCACCGCGACATCAAGCCGGACAACATCGCGATCCGGGTTCGCCCCAACCGCACCCGCGAACTGGTGCTGATCGACTTCTCGCTGGCCGGATACCCCGTCCAGGAGACCGACGCCGGCACCGACGGCTACCTCGATCCGTTCATCGGGACGCTGACGCGTTCGGTGTACGACGCCCACGCCGAGCGGTACGCCCTCGCCGTCACCCTGCACGAGATGGCCTCCGGTGAGCTGCCCAAGTGGGGCGACGGGAAGGTCTCGCCCCGCCAGACCAACCCGGAGCAGTGGCCGGTCCCGGCGATCGCCGCCGACGCGTTCGACCCCGCGGTCCGCGACGGGCTGGTGGCCTTCTTCCGCACGGCCCTCCACCGGGACGCCGCGCGGCGTTTCAAGGACCTCAAGCCGATGCGGGACGCCTGGAAGAAGCTCTTCCTGGACATGGCGGAGACGACGCCGTCCGGCCCCCGCGCCTCCCGCCACCCGGTACCCGCGGGGGCCGGGCCGGCGGACACGGAAGAGAGCGCCCCGGTGATCGCCGCCGCCGAGCCGACCTCCGCCGAGCAGCAGCGCGACCGGCTCGCCGCCGAGGTCACCCGCGACACCCACCTGTCGGCCGCCGGCCTGACCCCGGCCGCCGAGTCGTTCCTGTACGGCCTCGGCGTGACGACGGTGGGCGGGCTGCTGGACTACAGCCAGCGCAACCTCGTCAACGCCCCCGGCCTGGGCGCCAAGACCCGGGGCGAGGTCCAGCGCCGCCAGCGCGAGTGGGGCGAGCGCCTGCGCCAGACGCCCGTCTCCCCGCTCACCCCCGAGGGCCGCCGCGCCGCCACCGAGGAGCTGGAGCAGCTCAACGCCACCGAACCCGCCCAGCTAGACACCCTCACCGCCGCCGAGGCCTCCGACGACTCCTCCCAGCGCGCGCTGCGCTCCGTCAGCCTCGACACCCTCGCCGCGCTGCTAGTGCCGGAGCTGAAGAAGAACGGCTCCAACCGCAGCGAGGTCGAGATGGTGCGGCTGCTGCTGCGCCTGCCCGACGAGCGGGGCGAGCTGCCGGGCATCGGCGTCTGGCCGAAGCAGCGGGAGGTCGCCGAGGCCCTGGGCCTCAGCGCCGGCCGCATTCCGCAGCTGCTGAAGACCCAGCGGACCCGGTGGAAGAAACTCCCCGCGGTGCAGGCGCTCCGCGAGGAGATCCTGACGCTGCTGGCAGGGCTCGGCCGGATCGCCTCCGCCGCCGAACTCGCCGACGCCCTGGCGGTACGGCGCGGCACCCGCCTGCAGGGCCGCGAGCAGCGCCGCGCGCTCGCCTTGGCCGCGGTACGGGCCGTGGTGGAGGTCGAGCAGCTCGTCCCGGAGGAGAGCGCGTTCCGGCACGCCGCCAACCGCGAGGCCACCGGCGAAGCGATGGGCGCGGGCCTGCTGGCCCTGGAGGTCGGCGAGGACGACGCCCCCGACACCCCGTCGGCTCCCGGCCTGCTCGACTACGCGCACCGCCTGGGCCGGGCCGCCGACCGCCTCGCCAAGCTCGACACGCTGCCGACCGCGACCACCGTACTGAACGAACTGGGGGCGATCACCCCGCCGCCGGGCACGATCGAATGGGACGAGCGCCGCACGGTCGAGCTGGCCGTCGCCGCCTCCCGGAACGCCGCCGCCACCCCGCGGCTGGAAATCTACCCCCGTGACCTGTCCCTGGTGCGGGCCCTGCGACTCACCCAGGCCGGCCTGGTACGGCTCATCCCCGGCGTACCCGAGGGACGGCAGCCGGGCCTGACCGCCGAAGACGTCCACGAGCGGGTGCGCGCCCGCTTCCCCGAGCTGACGGACGGCCGAGGCGCCCGCGACCTGCCGACCGCAGGAGCCTTGACCAAGGCCCTGCGGGACGCCGGGTTCGACCTCACCCTGTCCACCCGCGAGGACACCGGAACCCTGCGCTACCTGCCCGCGCGCATGGACACCGCCTCCAGCTACCTGACCGTGCGCGCCTGGCGGCACACCACGGCCGGCACCGGCATCACCCGATACGCCGACGACCCTCAGATCGCGGACGCGGTCCGCACAGAGGAACGACTCGCCGCCTCGGCGGGGCGGGACGGGTTCCGGGTACTGACGGTGCGAACCGGGCTGAGCCGGGAGGCGGTCGCCGAGCTCGCGGACACCTCCGGCAGATTCGGAGCCGAGGTAACCTCGATAACCGAACTGTTCCTGCAGGCCATGCACGACCTCGTGCCGCCGGGCACGAAACCGGCCTGGGAGACCATCCTGCGCGCGGACGTCGCCGAGCCCGGCACGCGAGCGGCACTGAAGTTCACCGAGTACACCCGCACGGCCTGGGGCCGAATCGAACCGAAGCTGCGCGAGCTGCTGGAGACGGGCACCGGCCCGGTGCTGCTGACCGACGCCGCCGCGCTCGCCCGCTACGACGCGATGGGCATGCTCGACCGGCTCGCGGCGGCGGCCCGCCAGGGCCTGCGCGGCCTGTGGCTGCTCTGCCCGCAGGGCGACCCGGCGCGCGAACCGAGGCTGGGCACGGTCGCCGTGCCGTACCAGGCAGGACTGGGCGAGTGGATCGAGCTGCCGGACGCGTGGGTGAGCAACACCCACCGGGCCGGACAGAAGAGTCAGAAGGTGTGGGGAGAGACCGAATGATCGACCGCAAGGCGCTGTTGGACGATCTGAAGCAGCAGGTCAAGGCGGTTGAGGCCGACCTCGCCAAGCAGGTCAAGGCGCTGCCGGAGGTCGAGGGGCGGTTGCGCGCCGAGTACGACCGGGCCCGTGCGCTGGGCCGTACCGCGGCGACCTGGAACACCTGGCTTTATGGTGACGGCAAAAAATATGAGGGACGCATCACGCAGGTTGCTGTGACGTGGGTGCTGGGCACGGTCTTCGTACGCTTCTGCGAGGACAACTGGCTGATCCCCGAGCCTTACTTGACTGCTCCAGATGCCGAGCGCCGGGACCTGGCACAGGCGCGGTACGAGGCGTACGTCGAGCATGACCCCAACCCGACCTACCGCGGCTGGTTGGAACGTGCCTTCACAGAGCTGGGGGAAGGGCAAGCGGGGAGGTTGCTTTTCGACCGGGCGCACAACCCACTCTTCCAGATCCCACTCTCGCACGATGGAGCGGGCGCATTGATGGAGTTCTGGCGAGAGCGGGACAAGGTTGGTGCGCTTGTCCACGACTTCACCGACCCGCTGAACGACGACGGTACCAAAGGGTGGGACACCCGCTTTCTAGGCGACCTGTACCAGGAACTGTCAGAGACTGCTCGTGAGGTTTACAAGCTGCTCCAGACCCCAGTGTTTGTAGAGGAATTCATTCTCGATCGGACGATGGATCCAGCGGTGGGGGAGTTCGGTTTTGAGGAGCTGAAGATGATCGACCCGACCTGCGGGTCGGGCCACTTCGTGCTGGGCGCGTTCCGGCGACTGGTACGGCTCTGGGCCGAGCAGCGGCCGGATGTTGATCGGCACGAGCGGGTACGGGCAGCGCTGGACTCGGTGCACGGGGTGGACGTGAACCCGTTCGCGGTGGCGATCGCCCGGTTCCGGTTGCTGGTCGCCGCGATGGCGGCAGCGGGCATGCGGACGATGAGGGAAGCGGCCAAGTACGACTGGCCGATGCACCTCGCGGTCGGCGACTCGCTCATCAAGCAGCGCCAGCTCGAACTGACCTTGGGTGACGAGATGCCTCGGGACCCGCTGGCGGAATTTGCCTACGTCGTGGAGGACATGCACGAGCACCCCGACATCCTGAAGCCGGGCCGCTATCACTTGGTGGTAGGGAATCCGCCGTACAATCAAGTCAAGGACAAGAGCCTGAATGCGTTGTACCGGGAGCTGTACAGCGCTTGCGTGGGCAAGTATGCGCTCTCAGTGCCATTCGCGCAGCGGTTCTTCGAGCTGGCTAAGCACGGCGATGCCGACGGACGAGGGTATGGCATGGTTGGCCAGATTACGGCGAACTCATTTATGAAGCGGGAGTTCGGGACCAAGCTGATCGAGGAGTTCTTCGCGCACAAGGTCGAGTTGGTCGAGGTCATCGACACGTCGGGGGCATACATCCCGGGACATGGGACTCCGACAGTTATCCTTATCGGTACATGTCGCGCAGGGAAGATCCGTTCGGAGACCGTTCGCGCGGTTCGGAGTGTGCAGGGCGAGCCTTATACGCCCAAGAGCGGTGAGGATGGACTAGTTTGGAATGCCATCGTAAAACAGATTGACAATCCAGGCTCCACTAGCCAATGGGTCTCAGTAGGAGATCTGGGGCGCGAGCGATACTTTGGCAAGCAGCCCTGGGTTCTTGCGGATGGCGGCCTTGAGATGATTGAACAGATAGACAAAGCCAAGCAGGCAGTCTTGAAGCATAACATTAAGCGCATCGGCTTCTATGGCATCATGGGATCCGATGATTCGATGGTAGCTCCTTTTCATGCATTTCGGAGGGTTAGTGCAGAGGAGTCATTTATTAGGCAACTTGTGGTTGGCGATGAGGTTCGTGACTTAATCTTCAATGATGGTGACTTTGCTTTTTACCCTTATGACGTTGATAGAAGAATCCAGCATTTCGATGCCTTCCCGAGTCTGTCTCGATGGATCTGGGCTTCGCGTACCGAGCTAGGAAACCGAGCTACCTTCTCGGGCGGTACCTATTTCAGAGATCGTCGCCCTTGGTGGGAATGGCACCAGCTCCCAAAGGATCAGGATGCTCATTCGTGGTCCATCTCATACGCGGAGGTGGCCACGCATAATCACTTCGCACTAGATCGTGATGGAAAAGTATTCAAGCAGACTGCGCCGGTAATTAAATTGCGAGAAGGGGCGAGCGAGGAAAGTCACCTTGAGTTGCTCGGTTTGCTTAATAGTTCCACGGCTGCCTTTTGGCTTAAGATGAGGTGTCACAATAAGGGGAGTACGGTTGATGCCCGAGGAGCTCGTCAGGCGACGATTCCATTTGAGGATTTTTATCAGTTCAATGGAACCAATGTTGCTGATTTTCCTATCCCCGCCATGGGCCCTATTGATCTTACTTCTTCCCTAGATGATCTCGCGCAATCTCTCGTTGCTTCCAGCCCTTCCAAGGTTGCCGAATCTGAAATTCCTGCTGCCGTTAGATTTCGAGAGGCTAAGGCTACTTGGCAGCTCATCCGTGCTCGTATGATTGCTCTTCAGGAGGAGCTGGACTGGCAGGTCTACTCCCTCTACAACCTCCATCCCGAGGACCTGCGTATCCCCAACGAGGCCGACATCCCCGAACTCGCCCTCGGCGAGCGTGCCTTCGAGATTGTGCTCGCCCGCAGGGTGGCCAAGGGAGAAGCGTCCGACGAGTGGTTCAAGCGGCACGGGTCCACGCCCATCACCGAGATCCCCCTGCACTGGCCTGAGCCGTACCGGCAGATCGTCCAGAAGCGCATCGACGTCATCGAGTCGTCCCGCGCCATTGGGATGATCGAGCGGCCCGAGTACAAGCGGCGCTGGGCCACTGAAGGGTGGGACGCGCTCCAAGAGAAGGCCCTGCGTTCCTGGTTGCTGGACCGGATCGAGACGCGTGAGCATTGGTACGACGAGAACGGGCAGCCCGCCATCGTCACGCTCGCCCGGCTCGTCGACATCCTCTCCCGTGACGAGGATTTCGTCTCCGTCACCGCGCTCTACGCCCCCCGCCGGGACCTTACGGCCGTCGTCGCCGACCTGATGGCCGATGAGCATGTGCCGTTCCTCGCTGCCCTGCGTTACAAGTCGGCCGGGTTGAAGAAGCGTGCCGACTGGGAGCATGTCTGGGACCTGCAGCGTCAGGAGGACGCGGCCCCGGGCGAGTCGGCCAAGCGGAAGATCCGCGACTCGATTCCCGTGCCGCCGAAGTACATCTCTGCCGACTTCATCAAGGCGTCCTACTGGCGGGCGCGGGGCAAGCTCGACGTGCCCAAGGAGCGGTTCATCTCCTACTCCCGGGCCGTCTCCGGCTCCCCCGACCTGTACGGCTGGGCGGGCTGGGACCACCGGGAGCAGGCGCAGGCGCTGGCCACCTACTTCACCAACCACACCCTGTCCACCGAGGAGATCACCCCGTTCCTCGCCGGATTGCTGGAGCTGCAGCCGTGGCTGCAGCAGTGGCACGGCGAGTTCGACGCCATGTACAGCGGTTCCCCGGCGGACTTCTTCGCAGGCTACCGGCAGCAGATTCAGGGTGAGCACGGCCTGACCGACGACGCCCTGCGGGACTGGCGGCCGGCCGCACCCGCCCGCGGACGCCGTACCGCGAAGAAGCAGTAGCGGAGCGGACGGACCTGCGCGGGCACCGGCAGCAGGGCATGCAGAGGCAAGGCACGGCGGAAGAGAAGGAGAGCGAGAGCGTCCATGGCAGAGCAGCCCCTCCTCAAAGATGTCATCGACATCAAGGAGTCCATCTCCACCTCGGACTTCGTGCTGAGCCTCGCCGAGGCGGTGACGCCGGAGGGAGCCGGGCACGCCCTCAAGGACTACGTCGTCACCGACCGGCTGCTGGAGAACTTCGACGAGGCGCTCGGACTGATCAAGTCCGCTCTCGACGGGCACACCTCCAAGGCCGCCTACCTGCACGGCTCGTTCGGTTCCGGTAAGTCGCACTTCATGGCGGTGCTGTACGCGCTGCTCAGCGGAAACCCGGCGGCCCGCGCACGCGGCGAGTTCGACCCCGTGCTCACCAAGCACGAGTGGCTGGAATCCGAGGGCAAGCGGTTCCTGCTCGTGCCGTACCACATGCTCGGCGCCAAGGCCCTGGAGCAGCGGGTGTTGGGCGGCTACGTCAGCCACGTCAAGAAGCTGCACCCCGAGGCGCCGATCCCGCAGGTGTACCGGACCGACGCGCTGTTCACCGACATCCGGGCGATGCGCGCCCGGATGGGCGACGCGGCGGTCATCAGTGGGCTCGGCTCCGGCGACAGGGCGATGGATGAGGACGACGAGTGGGGCGAGTCGTTCGCCTGGACGCCCGCACTGCTGGACGCGGCTCTGTCCGCCGAGGAGACGCACGATGGCGACACGCCGTTGGACCTGGTGCACCCGAGTACTCCGACCGAGTTGCGGGCCAAGCTCGTGCAGGACGCGAGCACCAACCTGCTGCCCGGGTTCGCGAAGAACGCCGCCGAGGACGAGCACGGGTTCGTCTCCCTGGACGCCGGCCTGTCGGTGATCGCCGAGCACGCCAAATCGCTGGGCTACCACGGTCTGATCCTCTTCATGGACGAGCTGATCCTGTGGCTGGCGACGCTCATCCACGACCAGAAGTTCGTGGCCCGCGAAGCCAGCAAGATCACGAACTTCGTGGAAGGCGGGGACGCCCGGCGGGCCATCCCGATCGTGTCGTTCATCGCCCGCCAGCGGGACCTGCGCGAACTGGTCGGCGAGCAGGTCTCCGGCGCGGCAGAGGCGTCGATCCAGGACACGCTGAACCTCGCCTCGGGGCGGTTCGACAAGATCACGCTGGAGGATCGCAACCTCCCGCAGATCGCGCACGCCCGCCTGCTGAAGGCTAAGCCGGGCCAGGAGGCGCTCATCGACGCGGCGTTCGAGCGGACCAAGAAGGTCGGCCCGCAGGTGTGGGACACGCTGCTCGGCTCCGACAAGGGAACGACCGGGGCGGACGAGGAGTCGTTCCGGCTGACATATCCCTTCTCGCCCGCGTTCATGGACACCCTGGTCCACATCTCCTCGGCGTTGCAGCGCTCCCGCACCGGTCTAAAGCTGATGGGGCAGCTGCTCGCCGCCCACCGCGACAGCCTGCGGCTCGGGGACCTGGTCCCGGTGGGCGACCTGTACCCGGTGATCGCCGACGGAGGCGACAAGCCGTTCGCCGACAGCCTGAAGGTGGTCTTCGAGGCCGCCGACAAGCTGTACAAGACCAAGCTCCGGCCGTACCTGCTGACCTCCTACAACGTCACCGAGGACGACATCGAGCGCTACCTGCACCGGCCGGAGACCGTCACCGACCCCGTTCTGGCCCAGAACTGCAAGTCGTTCATCGGCGACAACCGGCTGATCTGCACGCTGCTGCTCTCAGCGCTCGCACCCAGCGTGCCCGCCCTCGGCGACCTGACGAACCGCCGCCTCGGCGCACTCAACCACGGCTCGGTGACCGCGCCGATCCCGGGCAGCGAGGTCGGCATCATCAAAAGCAAGGTCGCCGAGTGGGCCGCCCGCTTCCCCGAGATCAAGGAGACCGGCGACGGTCCCACCGCGGGCGTGCGGCTGGAGCTGTCCGGCGTCGACGTCGACTCGGTCATCGCCAACGCCGCCGTCAACGACAACCCCGGCAACCGGATGGCGCTCGCCAAGCGGCTGCTCGCCGACGAGCTGGGGGTGGACCGCTCCGACGGCAGGCTCGGCGCCGACGACCTGAACCTCGTGTGGAAGGGCTCCAACCGCTCGGTGGAGGTGGTCTTCGGCAACATCGCCGACGAGGACGACCTGCCCGACCACGAGCTGCAGCCGCAGATCGAGGGCCGGTGGCGGATCGTCGTCGACCTGCCCTTCGACGAGGGCGATTACGGTCCCGTCGACGACGTCAACCGCCTGCACATCTTGCGGGAGCGGCAGCGCGAGCGCTCCCTCACATTCGCGTGGGTGCCCGCACACCTGTCCGCCCAGCGGTTCGCGGACTTCCGCCGGCTTCTGGTCATCGACAAGGCCCTCGCCGACGACCACCGGTTCGCCACGCAGTACGCGGCCCACCTCAACGCCGACAACCGGACCCGGGCCAAGGGACTGCTGGAGACTCAGCGCGTGGCTCTGCTCAAGCAGGTGACGACCGCCTTCAAGCAGGCGTACGGCCTGGCGGACAAGAAGGCGTCCGACGTCGAGCTGGGCTTCGACGACCACCTCGTGGCGCTGCCCGACGTCGGCGGTCTGGCCATCTCCTTCGCCAAGCCGATGCGCGAGGCCATAAGGGACATCGCGGGCAAACTGCTCGCCCACCAGTTCCCCGCGCACCCCGACCTGGATGCGGGCGGCACCGGCGTCGCGGTGAAACCCGCCGACGCCAGGACCATCCTGGCGCACGTCCGGACGGCTGCCGAGGCCCGTGACCGGCGGGTCGAGGTGCCCGAGAAAGACCGCAAGCTGATGCTGCGGGTCGCCGAGCCGCTCGGCCTCGGACAGCAGAAGGAGGCGTACTTCGCGCTGTCGGCCCGCTGGGCCGACCACTTCCGGCGGATGGCCCAAACCGAAGGCGTCACCGGAGACCTGAGCCTGATCACTCTCCTCGGTTGGATGGACAAGCCGGAGCGGCGTGGGCTGGAGCCGTTCCTGGCCAACCTGGTCGTCGCCGCGTTCGCGGAGATGGACGACCGGGTGTGGGTACGCGGCGGGGTCCCGATCGATCCGGCGCCCGAGCTGGCGCAGATCAAGCCGGGCGACGCGCTGCGCAGCCAGCCGCTGCCGAGCGAGGACGACTGGAACGAGGCCCGGCACCGCTACGAGACCATCTTCGGGGCCAAGGCGCCGATGCTGCGGCGCGGACGCATGGTGAACCAGTTCGCCCGGCAGATCATCGAGAGCGCCCGCACCTACCAGGAACCAACCATCGAGCTGGTCCGCCGGCTGGAGGCGCACGCCGTGTTCCTTGCTCTGGATGAGACCGACGAGAAGGGACGCCTCGCGCTCGCCCGGCGCTCGCGTGACCTGCTGAAGGAACTGGTGGCCACCGGAGGAGGTACGGCGGGCGCGAGCGGTGCGAAGAAGACCGTCGAGACGCTGGCCCGCTTCGACCTCGGGCAGGTGAGCGCCGACCGGTACGGGACCTGCGTCAAGCGGGCGCACGACGTCGCTCAGGCGCTGGCCGCGGCGGCCTGGGACACGCTGGAGCTGGCAGAAGGGCAGGGCGCCGAAGGCCAGGCGCTGCTGCAGTCCTTGCGCGGGGTGGCGCAGGCCGACCAGTTGACGGCCGACCTCATCGAGGCCCTGGCCGAGACGCGCCGCGAGGTCACCGCGCTGGTCAAGCGCAACCAGCTTCCGCCCGTTCCCCCGGTCACGCCCCCGACTCCCCCACCGGGCCGAACTGCAGGAGAGGTGGACCTGGACACGTCGTCGAGTCACCCGCGCGTACCCGGAACCACCGGGCAGGACACGGGAACCGGAATCACCTCCGAGACCGAGACCGAGGTCGGCGTCCCCGACCCCGGAGGGGAGCAGCCGGTGCGCAAGAAGCGCACGACGGCGGCCAAGGCGGCCGCCGACCTGCGCGCGGAGCTGGCCGACCTGGCGGCGCGAAACCCCGGCGCCACCATCGAGATCACCTGGCGGGTCGTGGACTGATGAGCACATTAACCACCACGGTGGTCATCGGCGGGAGCGCGGGCGTGATGCGGCTGACCACCGCGACGGTCACCCAGTTCCTGTCCTCCCAGTCCTCGCTGGCCGACTCCCTGACCGGCGACGGGCGGCGACGGGTCGTGCTGCTGCGCTCGATGCCCCAGTGGGACGGGCCCGCGGAGCTGGCCTGGGGAGAGGGGCGGCGGGCCCGGATCGCGGCGGCCCCCTCGCCGCTGGCCGTGCACGAACTGGTGCTCGACCATCTGGCGGAGCAGGCCGCGGGACCGGCGGTGCTGGTAGTGCTGACCGACCGGGAGCAGAGCGAGCTCGATCCGGCGATCCTCGCCCGCACGCACAAGCAGCGCATCGAGACCGTCGACGGCTGGGATGTCGTGCGGGAGGCGTTCGGCGCCGAGCAGGTCGACCCGCGCCTGCGGGCCGACGGCTGGGCCGCTGAGGCGCTCTTGGACGCCACCCCGCCGGGCGGCTGGCCGCCGCTCGCCGGCGGCGTGCTGTCGCGTCGTACCGCGCTGTCGGCGCTCGCGCTGCGCCGTCTGCGGCTCGGCCGCTACGACACCGACCAGACCTCGAGCGCCGGCCGGGCGCAGGACGCCGACAGCCTGGACACGCACGCTCTGCTGCGGTGGTCGCTCACCCCGGGCGGACCGGAGCGGCTGCTGGCGTTGCGCGGCCCGGAACGCGCCGGGCTGGTGGCGTTCCTCGGCGAGGAGGATCAGGCCGGGCTCGCCGGGCGGGCGCTGCTCGCGCTGGCCCAGGCCGAGCATGGCGCGGACGCGGTGCCGTTCGGGCTGGTGTGCGCGGCACTGTGGTCGCATGCCGAGGCCGACGCGCAGACCTACCGGGTGCGGGGGCGGGCCGAGCGGTGGTTCGGGGAGGAGCCGCCCGCGGCCGGTGAAGCCCTGGACGCGCTGGTGGCTGCGTTCGGGCGCTCGTGTGAGGAGTTTGTGACCGCGCTGCTGGAGGCGGGCCGGACCGGCGCAGATGAGGAGACGGCGCGCGAGGCGCGGCGGATCACCGGCACGGTGCTGGACCGGGCCACCTCGCTGGCCCGGCAGTTCGGCGCCGAGACCGCGGTGGAGGCCAGCCCGGTGCTGGCCGCCGGTCTGGAGGCCCGCTTCGCGCGAGCCGGGCGGGCCCTGGCCGGCCACGAGC
Source organism: Planomonospora sp. ID91781 (assembly GCF_015711595.1). Classification (NCBI taxonomy): domain Bacteria; kingdom Bacillati; phylum Actinomycetota; class Actinomycetes; order Streptosporangiales; family Streptosporangiaceae; genus Planomonospora; species Planomonospora sp. ID91781. The sequence continues at coordinate 67,528 of NZ_JABTEY010000004.1, forward strand.
CGCACACGCTCGCGCAGGCCGTACAGGACGTGGAGGCCCACCGGCTGGCCGCCGACCCGGATGTGCGGGTGCGGATCGAGCGGGCCCGGATGGGGCAGCGGCTCGCCCGCTGGCTCGCCGGCGACCCGGGTGTGGAGGCCGGGACGGTCGCGGCGGCGATCGACCGCCACCTGGCGGAGACGGGCTGGGTGGACCAGGCCCTGGAGCACCTGGAAGCCGGAGGTGATCCTAACCCCGCGCTGAAAGCCGCCTATGACACCCTCGGCGCCCGGGTGCGCGCCCGGCGCCGCGAGATCGACCAGGCCTTCGCGCGGACGCTCGCCACCTGGACGGCCGCGGGCACGGACCCCGGTGTGATGCTGACCGTGGAATCCTTCCTGACGCGGGTCGTGAAACCGGTCGCGGCCACCAAGACCGGACGGCGGATACTGCTGCTGATCCTGGACGGGATGAGCGCGGCGATCGCCACCGAACTGGGCGAGGAACTCCGCCGGCATTGGGCCGAATACGACCCGCTGCCCGACCCAGAGAATCGGCCGCCGCGGCGGCGCGCCATGGCCGCCGCCCTGCCGACCTTGACCGCGATCTCCCGGACGTCACTGCTGGCCGGGAAGCTGATGAAGGGCGCCCAAGCCGACGAAAAACGGCTGTTTCCTGCACACCGGTTCTGGGGCGGGTCCCGGGCCGCCGTCTTCCACAAGGACGACCTGCGGGGCCGAAGCACCGGTGACCCGTTCGGGCCGGAGCTGACCGAGGCGCTGGCCGACGAGCACACCCATGTGGCGGTCGTGCTGAACACCATCGACGACCGGCTCGCCAAGGAGCAGAAGCTCGGCGACGGCGCGTGGCGCCTCGACCAGATCGGCAAGCTACGGGAACTGCTGCAGGCGGCCGCGGCCCAGGGCATGGCCGTGATCCTCACCAGCGACCACGGGCACGTCGTGGACCGCCACGGGGTGAAGATCGACGGCGATGGTGTCGGCTCCGCCCGGCACCGCGCTCCCGGCGGCCCGCTGGGCGAGACCGAGATCACGCTGTCCGGGCCGCGAGTGGTGTGGCCGGAACCGAATGCTGCGATCGTGGCGCTGTGGGACGCCGACTCCCGCTACACCTCGCAGAAGGCCGGCTACCACGGCGGTGCCTCGCTCGCCGAGGTCACCATCCCCGTCCTGGCGTTCCTGCCCTTCGTCGCGGAGCCGCCCAAGGGCTGGCGTGAGCTCGGTGACCAGCGTCCGGCCTGGTGGATCGGAGAGGAGACCGCCCCCCCAGCCACCCCGGCCGCCCCGGCCACCGTGGTGGTCGAGCCGAAGCGGCGCGCCAAGCCGTCGAAGGCGGCGCAGGCGCAGGCCGCGATGAGCGATCCGCTCTTCGACGTCGCGCCGGCCCCCGCAGCCGACGACGTGCTCCTGGCTCCTCGCCTGGCCTCGCCCGACGACGCCCTGGTCGACGCCCTGGTGGCGTCGGAGATCTTCCAGGCGCAGGTGGGGCTGCTGGCCCGCAAGCCTCCCCTGGACAAGGTCGGCAACGCGGTGCGGGCCCTGCTCGACACCGGCGCTCTGCCGGTCACCGCGCTGGCCCAGCGCGTCGGCTACCCGACGGGCCGCGCCGACGGGTTCGCCGCCGTCCTGCGCCAGCTCCTCAACTACGACGGCGTGCAGGTCCTGGAGACCCTCCCGGACGGGCGCACGCTGCGGTTGAACACCGGACTGCTGCGTGACCAGTTCGACCTGGCATGACCCCGGACCCGCCTGATGAGCACGATGGGAGACTGGCAGGCGTGAACACTGCTCGGCCGTCCCGTTCCGCCCAGGTCAGCGCGGTGCGCCGCCGCGCCGTGATCAACGCGCTGCGGCGCGGCGCCGTGCCTGAGAGCGGCCTCGATCTGCTCGCCACCGGCCTGGAGCGGTTCGCATCGGCGCTCGACGCCGAACTGGACGCCGTTGCCTCCGGCGCGTCGGTGTTCAAGGCCGTGCGGGGCGAGTACGGGTCCGGCAAGACGTTCTTCACCCGGTGGCTGGGCGAGCGGGCCAAGCGGCGGAACTTCGCCGTCGCCGAGATCCAGGTCTCGGAGACCGAGACGCCCCTGCACCGGCTGGAGACCGTCTACCGGCGGCTGACCGAACGGCTCACCACCGCCAGCTTCCCGCCGAGCGCGCTGAGGTCGGTGGTGGACGCGTGGTTCTACGCGCTGGAGGAGGACGCCCTGGCCGCCGGAGCCGGCGAGGACAAGCTCGGCGCTGAGGTGAACAAGCTGCTGGCCGACCGGCTCACCGAGGTGTCGCGGCACGCGCCGTCGTTCGCGACCGCGCTGCGCGGCTACCGGGCCGCGCTCACCGCCGGGGACGAGGCGACCGCCGCCGCGGTGCTGTCCTGGCTCGGCGGGCAGCCGCACGTCGCCGCCGCCGCGCGCCGGTTCGCGGGCGTGCGCGGCGACCTCGACCACTTCGGGGCGCTCGGCTTCCTGCAAGGCCTGCTGACCGTGCTGCGCGACTCCGGGCACCCCGGGCTCCTCATCGTGCTCGACGAGGTCGAGACCCTGCAGCGGGTACGCGCCGACGCGCGCGACAAGGCGCTCAACGCGCTGCGCCAACTCATCGACGAGGTGCACTCGGGCCGCTTCCCCGGCCTGTACCTGGTGATCACCGGGACGCCGGCGTTCTACGACGGCCAGCAGGGGGTGCAGCGCCTGGCGCCGCTGGCCCAGCGGCTGGCGACCGACTTCACCACCGACCCGCGCTTCGACAACCCGCGCGCGGTGCAGCTGCGGCTGCCCGGCTTCACCCTGGAATCACTGGTGGACCTCGGGGCGGCCGTCCGCGACCTGTATGCCGCCGGAGCCGACGCCCCCGGCAGGATCAAGGACCTGGCCGACGACGCGTACATCGCCGACCTGGCGCGGGCAGTCGGCGGGGCACTCGGCGGCAAGGTCGGCGTGGCTCCCCGCCTGTTTTTGAAGAAGCTCGTCGGCGACGTGCTCGACCGCATCGACCAGTTCGACGACTTCGACCCCCGGCGGCACTACACGCTGACCGTGCAGAGCAGCGAACTCACCGACACCGAACGCAACCATGCCGCCTCGGCCGACGACGTCGACCTGGACCTGTGATGGCGTCCGGCGGCGGGCCCGGTGACGTGCTGGACCGGCTCGACCCGGTCGTGCTGCACCACATCGTCAACAGCCTCGGCTGGCCCGACCTGCGCCCGCTGCAGCGGGAGGCGATCGGGCCGCTGATGGACGGCCAGGACGCGATCCTGCTCGCCCCGACCGCGGGCGGCAAGACCGAGGCGGCCTGCTTTCCGCTGCTGTCGGCGATGGCGCAACAGCAGTGGACCGGCACGTCGGTGCTCTACCTGTGCCCGCTCAAGGCGCTGCTCAACAACCTCCTGCCGCGGATCGACTCCTACGCCCAGTGGCTCGGGCGGCGGACCGCGCTCTGGCACGGCGATGTGCGCGAGTCGCAGCGGCGCCGGATCCGCACCGACCCGCCCGACATCCTGCTCACCACGCCCGAGTCGCTCGAGGCGATGCTGATCGGCGTGAAGACCGACCACGCGCACCTGCTCGGCCGCATCCGGGCGGTGGTCGTCGATGAGGTGCACGCCTTCGCGGGCGACGACCGGGGTTGGCACCTGCTGGCCGTACTGGAACGGCTGGAGCGCGTGACCGGGCATGCCATCCAACGGATCGGCCTGTCGGCGACCGTGGGCAACCCGGAGCAGCTGCTCGAGTGGCTGCAGGGCGCCGGCGCCGGGAAGCGGACCGGGCAGGTGGTGGCGCCCGACCTCCCGCGTGCGGTCACAGGCAACCCCCGCCCGCAGACGTCCGGCTCGGCCGGCTCCCGACCGGCCGGAGACGTCGAACTCGACTACGTCGGTTCGCTGGACAACGCCGCCAAACTGATCGCCGCCCTGCACCAGGGCGAGAAACGGCTGGTGTTCTGCGACTCGCGGCGGCAGGTGGAGCAGCTGGGCGCGGCCCTGCGCGCCCGGCAGGTGAACGTCTTCCTGTCCCACGCCTCGCTCTCCGCCGACGAACGCGCCCGCTCGGAGCAGGCCTTCGCCGAGGCCCGCGACTGCGTCATCGTCTCCACCTCCACGCTCGAACTCGGCATCGACGTCGGCGACCTGGACCGGGTGATCCAGATCGACGCACCCGGCACCGTCGCCTCCTTCCTGCAGCGCCTCGGCCGCACCGGACGGCGGACCGGCACCGTGCGCAACTGCCTGTTCCTCGCGACCAAGGAGGAGACCCTGCTCCAGGCCGCGGGCCTGCTCCTGCTGTGGGGACGCGGCTGGGTCGAACCGGTGACCGCACCCCCGCAACCGCGTCACCTGGTGGCGCAGCAACTGCTCGCCGTCACCCTCCAGCAGCACCGGATCGGCGACCGGGTATGGCCCGAGGAGTGGAACGGCCTGGAGCCCTTCGACCGCTCAGCGGCCCCCATCCTGCGGCACATGATCGCGGAGGGATTCCTCGACGAGGACGGCGGAATGCTGTTCATCGGCCCCGAGGCCGAACGGCGCTTCGGCCGGCGCCACTTCATCGAGTTGACCGCCTCCTTCACCGCGCCGCCGCAGTTCACCGTGCTGGCCGGACGCCAGGAGATCGGGCGGACCGACCCCTCGGTGCTGACCGAGGAACGACCAGGTCCTCGCCTGCTGCTGCTCGGCGGCCGGAGCTGGCGGGTGACCTTCATCGACTGGACACGTAAGCGGGCCTTCGTCGAACCGGCCAGCAGCGGCGGCGTCGCCAAGTGGACGAGCGGCGGCGTCTCCGGGCTCTCCTACGACCTGGCGCGGGCCATGCGGGAGGTCCTGCTCGGCGCCGACCCGCCGGTGTCGCTGACCCGCCGCGCCCAGGCGTGTCTCGCCGGCTGGCGCGAGGAGGAGGCCCCCGGCATCGTGCATCCCGGCGGGACACTGGTCACCCGGGCGGGGGATGACGTGCGGTGGTGGACCTGGGCCGGCTACCGCGCGAACGCGACGCTCGCCGCCACGCTGCCGTCGATCGCCGACCCGGTCCAGCGGCCGACGGACTTCTCCGTCCGGCTGCGCGAGGACCTGACCCCCGCCGCCTGGCAGGAGGCCCGCAGCAGGGCGGGCGACGGCGAGTTGCTGGTGCTGCCGGACGTCGACCGCCGCGCCGTCAGCGGGTTGAAGTTCTCCGCCGTCCTGCCGGAACGGCTGGCGGTGGCAACCGTCGCGGCCCGGATGGCCGACTTCGACGGAGCCCGTGCTGCGCTGACCGAGCCGGTCCGCCTACAGTTCGCTGCTAATTTCTAGGACTGTGGTGACTATCCCTGATCCACTGCCTGAACTCATCGAGTCGGGCACGTTCGGCGCCGTATTCGTCTCCGGGTAGCCTTTCGAGAAGATTTTCCAGTGAGTCACAGAGCCGTCTCACATAACTGACCCTGGCCTTGCCGCCTTTCATTTCCTCCTGTATCAGCGATATATAATATCCGATTCTATTTCTACCGAATCTATAGGAAGGCACAGGCCTTTCAGGTGCAGCGGTCGCGGCTCTCGGTGTGACCGCAGAGATCATGTCCTGCCTGATCGCTTGCCGAAGCTCTCTCAGCCGCTCCTGGCGACTCCCTGTTTCCTCTATCGGGATTATCTTGAACAAGCCGAGCGCCTTGCCGTAAAGACCCCGCACTTTGCTAAAATTCATGGCGGCGACTTCCCTAAATGCGTGATCGAGTGTTCGATCCAGCGCCTCGGCGACTTCACTGGGCTTTAATTTTTCCTCTCTTGCTTTCTTTTCAGGCTTGCGCTGATTCTCCAGCAATTCGCTTGCGAGCTTCTGGTGACCGTCGCTCAGATTCTCCATGATCGAGAATGCTTCTTCATAAAGATGAGCCAGCGTGTTGACGTCCTTCCTTTTTCTTGCTTCTACAATTTCTTCGATTGCTTTTTCCATTCGCTCCCAGGCCTGTGACTCTGTCCTGCTGGACGTCTCCGGATTGTGAGTGGCCTGAGTGCTCTCAGATGCGGAGGCCCTCGGCTCGGGGTCTGCTGGGGCTGTCGGGACAATCCCTTCGACGTACAGCGTCCATGAGATGTCTGAGGCGCCCTGCTGGAGTTCGGCGGTGAGAAGCGCGGAACCGACGATGCGGTGTTCGGTGCCCAGGGCCGACTCCCCCTGCGGATCCGAGACCACCACTCGGGCCGAAGTCGTCGGCAAGGAGAAGCCGGCACAACTGAGGTCGGCCTCAAACTCTTGGAGGGAATCGTTCTTGGCTGACCTGGGGGTCACCGTGAGCAGGCTGCCGTGCACCGGGAAACCGACAGGTCCGTCAGGCTTGGCCGTGGTGTGCGGAGAGGAGGCGGGTAGCGCGGGGGTGGAGGGCGGGACGGCGGTCGCTCGAGGCTTGCGGAACTCCGTCAATTGAGGAGTCCAGATGTGCCCCCGGGAATCAACCTCGCATTCAGACAGGTCCGCCCAGACCGGAATCCGTCCGCCGATCTTCGTGCCGATCCTTACGACGCGCCTGTGACCCACGGATTCGCAGCCCACCACCAAGGCGTAGCCTTCGCGCTTGGTCATATGGCGGACCATCGGGACGTTGGGCGCGAAAAGCCAGTCGACGGCTCGGTGAGATCGCCTGAGGGCTGCGTCCAGTTTCGGCCACTTCTTGTCCGAATCGTTTGCGATGTCGTTCCTCAGCGAGACCGCGATCAGTCCGCCTTCTGCTGTCTCGATCGTCAGGCCGGTGCAGGATCCTCCTTCACGGGGAACCGTGCCCTCAAAGGAAACATTTTTGACTGTGCGACCGAATTGCTTCAACCAGGACGTGAGCTCTCGCCGGATGTAGAGGTGGTCGGCGCTCCGCTCGTCCGTGCTGGAACGACGGCAGCTCACCGCCTTTTCGCTGTTGTCGGGATGATGTGCGAAGTGCGGAACCCGGACGGGTCCGATCCGCGTATAGAGCTCTTTCCCGCACCCGCCCAGCCATTCGCCGCAAAAGAACCGCTTTCCTCTATAATTTTTACGGAGCAGCTCGGCGTCGATTCGTTCGGTCGGCATCACGATCGGCTCGTGCGAAAGAGGGGATCCGAGGACGGCGGTCTGGACTTTCCGGGTGTCCTGCATGGAGAACTCTCAGTGGGCTGTAGGGATTTCAGCGTGTTGCAGATGGAAGATTGCGGCGTATGTGGATGTTCATCGACCTGTCGATCTTCGATAGGCGGGTTGATGGGCGATAGTCAGGATAACCACCGGTCGAGGAAGGCGCCGTCACTGCCGAGGCTGCCCCCGACCACGGTGAATCCGAAATCGCGGAGCGCCTGCTCGATCTCCGCCTGCCGCTCGATGGGGTAGAGGTGCTCGGCAGGCCAGTAGTCGAGGCCGAACCCGTTGTCCGGCACGCCGAAACGTTCGGCGATCTCCATGGGCATCCACTCGTCGGTGACCAGGTGCAGCGGGAGCCGGTGCTCGTTGTACTGGTACTCATGCCAAGCCTCTTCGCTCATCTCGAGGTCGGCGAGCTCCTCCTCGGACGGGGTCGGCGGCTGGTCGAGCAGGGTGTCCTGCCACTGCTGGAGAACAGCGAACACCACATTGCCGTAACTCCCGTCGATGATCATCGTGGCGGCCGGCCATACGGTGAGGATGCCGGCGGCGGTCTTACGTGCCTGTCCGGTCAGCTCGGGCACGGCTCATTCCTTCCTGACGGGTTTTCCGGTGGCCAGGTCCCAGACGTGGAGGCCATCCTGGCTGTCGCGGGAGGTCACCAGCTGGCGCCCGCCGGCCTTGACCGGGAACAGGCCGGTGACGTCGGGGTTTTGGCCGGGGTCGCTCTCGGTGACGTGCGGGGTGATCGTGGCGCCAATCCGGCGGCCGGTGCGCGGGTCGAAGACGCGGATGGTGCCGTCGCTCCAGCCGCTGAGCACCACGGTCCGGCCGCCGCGCTCGGCCAGGGCGACGGAGCAAGCCTCGAAGTGATCCTTGCCGTCGGAGCGGGCCGCATCCAGCGGCGGGACCAGGAGCGCTCCGGTGTCCAGAGCGATGACGTGCACGCCGTCGTAGCCGGCGGCGGAGACGGCGACCCGGCGGCCGCCGACCGTGCCGGTGACGATCTGGAAGGGGCCGTAGCCGCCGCCGTCCCCGCTTTCGCCGGTGATGCCGAGCTCGGTCACCTTCTCGTGGTCGCTCAGGGGGAAGGTCTTGAGTTTCTTGCTGTGGCCGTCGCCGTACACGACGGCGGGCCGGCCGCCGCGTTCGGTCAAGGCGAGGGTGCGGATGCCGTAGGTGGTCCGGTACGGCCTGACCAGGCGGCGGCCGGTCCTTAGGTCGTAGGCGCGGATCTCATGGCCGCTGCCGGTGCATAGCACGGCCGGGTGACCGCTGATCTCGGCGACCGACAGGGCGGTGATCGGGTTGAGGCCGCCTCCGTTGCAGTCGACGGGCTCGCCGATCGTGGTGCCCTTGGCCGGGTCCCAGGCGGTGACCCAGCCGTCGCCGCCACCCGACACGGCGACGGTGCGGCCATCGATCTGAGCGGTCGCGTCGTAGCCCTGGCTCTGGGCCAGCCAGGTCGTGATCCCCTCGCCGGGGGCGGGCGCTGTCGTCTGCTCGGGGGAAGGTGCGGAAGACGCGGTGCTGTCCTCGGGCTCCGGCTCCAGAGTGGGTTCCGGTACGGCAGGAGCCGTCACCGCAGCCGAGGGCGTCACGGTCACGGTCGCGACGGCCGGTATCGGACTCGCAGGGGCAGTTGTGGACGATGAGTCCTGACCGGCCGCGCGGTTGACCACCAAGGTGCCCGCGACCGCGAGTGCGAGCGCGGCGGCGACGGCTCCCGCGATGCGGGCAGAGGATGCCGGCGCCGGAGGGCGGGTGGGGCCGGGGATCCGTGTCGGCGGTGTGGAGGGAGCACGGAAACCGGGAGCCCCTGCCGGAGGGCCGGTAGGTGGTGGGGTGGGCTCGGTGGCCGTCACCGGCGGCGCGAAGCGCTCTTCCAGGCGCCTGGTGTAGGCCAGGGTCGCGGCGTGGCGCAGGTCCACGGTGAGCGGGTCGTCCGTTGTGAGCTGCTCAGCCGCGCCGTGTCCGGTCAGGGTGAGCAAGATCTCAGCCGGGGAGGGCCGGTCGGCCGGCTGCTTGGCCAAGCAGCCGGCCAGCAGCCCGTGCAGCGGCTCCGGTACGCCGGTCAGGTCGGGCTCATGGTGGGAGATCCGGTTGAGCACCGCCGGGATGCTGTCACCGCCGAAGAGCATCCGGCCGGTCGCGGCGAAGGCCGTGGTGACGGCCCAGCTGAACACGTCCGAGGCGGGCCCGACCTGCTCGCCGGCGACCTGCTCGGGTGACATGAAGGACGGGGTGCCCACGACCGCACTGGACTGGGTGGAGGTGGCATCCAGTACCTTGGCGATACCGAAGTCGATCACCACTGGGCCCTCGGGGCCGAGCAGCACGTTGCTCGGCTTGAAGTCGCGGTGCACGATCCCGGCCCGGTGGATGGCCAGCAGCGCGGTCATCGTGCCGATCGCCAGGCGGGCCAGCGCGCCCGCGTCCCGTGGTCCGTCAGCGCGTACCAGTTCGGCCAGCGACTTGCCCTCGACGTATTCGCTGACGATGTACGGCTGATCTCCGGTCAGGTCGGCCTCGATGACGCGCGCCGTGCAGAACGCGGCGACCCTGCGTGCGGTCTGCACCTCGCGTAGGAAGCGCTCTCGGGCGCCGGGCTCGTCTGCGAAGCGGGCGTGCAGCACCTTCACGGCGACTTTCACCCCGGACGGGTCCTCGCCCAGGTGGACCACGCCCTGCCCGCCCCTGCCCAGCTCGCGCAGCAGGAGGTAGTCGCCCAATCGCGTGGTCATAGGGCGGGCCGTCCAGTGCCGGCGCATCCCGTGACAGCGTCGGGCAGGACTTCCGGGACGGGCGGCCGCAAACGGTCGAAGGGTCTCATCGGCCGAGGATCGCCCGGATGCGCTGGGCGGTTCCGGTGTCGCCCGAGTAGGTCTCCAGCAGGGCGTGCAGGAAGCGCATCCCTTCGTCGCCGCGTGGTTCGAAGCCGAGTTCGGGCACGCCGAAGGCGTAGTGCGCCGCCTCGTCATCGGCGTCGTACACCTCGAAGTCCTCTTCCGCAGGAGCCTTCGGGCCTCCGAGCACACCGTCCAGGAGGCGGCCGCTGAATTCGGAGCGCTGAAGCTGCCGGGCGGCGAACCCCGGCAGGCCGTCGCGCGACAGTGTCAGGCTCCGGTCCCACATCTCTTCGGCGAAGTCTCCCCAGGAGACGTTGAGGCCAGGCCGGATCTCGCCGATCGTCTCGACCCCGGGGCCGCTGGAGCTACCGCCGCCGTCGTAGTCGTAGCCGATCGATAGGAACATGCGGTTCAGGACGGGTGAGGGGAACCTGCCCTCACCCGTGACGGGCACGAGCACCTGATCGCCGTCGAGGTCCGCAGCGAAGTGCGGTATGCCGTTGACCCGCACGGTGAGGGGGACGAGGTTGCCGAAGTAGCCGAGCAGCCGTTCCTCCTCGCCGCGCAAGAAGCCGTCTTCGAGACGGTCGTATGCGTGAGGCGGGACATCCCGCTCGCGAGCGGGGTCGAGGTCGGCGCTGAAGCGGATGGCGTCGGCGACGGCGTACGGGGTGTCGCTCGTGATGTCCACCGTCGCGTCCGGAGAGAAGGTGAGAAGGTCGGGAACGACCCGCAGGGCGAAGGCCAGCGGGTCATCGTCGGGCTCCGGCCGACCCAGCGCGGTGACGGTCCCAGCGCCCTCCGGCCCGGATCTGATCAGTTCGAGAACGCCGCCGCGCGTGCGCAGCGCGAACTCACCGGCGCCTGCGATATGGACGGTGAGGAAGGACTGCAGCGGCAGAGCGGACACGTGATCCCGCTGGTCCCGCCAGTCGCTGTGGAAGAGCGCGGGCCCCTGGTAGGTGGCCGCCAGTCTCCACTCGTGGCCCCAGGACGCTTCGAGGACCTCCGGCGGTACGGCGGGCAGCAGGCGAGGAGCGGGGCCACCGTAGTGACGGCACAGCAATTCGGGCTGGCCCTGTCCGGTCCGGGCGTAGAAGGCCAGGCCGTGGCCATGGTCGAGCAGGAGATCGTAGAAGTCGTGTCCGCCGGACCGCGAACCGCAGCTCTGGAGCGTGGACAGCAGGAACTGTCGTGCCCGGCGCGCGTTGAGCGTCTGCACCGCGGGCCAGGGTGATTCCTCATCTGCGTCGGCAGTGGAATCATCGGTGAGATCGTCGAAGCCGTCTTCGTCGTTCTCGTCCTCGTACCGGTCCTCCTCGTCGTCGAACTCCTCATCATGGTGCTCCCCCACCGCCGGGGAGGGATTGAGGAACACCTCGATCAGGTCGGCGGAGCCGTACCGGTCACTGAGCAGTTTCTTCGACGGGGACTCGGCCCGGCCCGCAGGCCGGGCGAGTACGCGGCCGTCGGTGGCCCGGTAGAAGGCCACATCATGCCCCTGGGCAAGCCACCGGTCGAACGCCTGGGCGGTGCCGCGCTCGCCCTCCGGGGTGGTCTCGGCCGTCAGGAACAGGTCCTTCGCCGTGGCGGCGTCCATTCCGGTAGGTCCTTCCACTGAGGGCTGCTCTTCCTTGCTGTTGTCACGGGGGTCGCCGAAGTAGCGTGAGCGGCAGTCGGGAGCCTCAAGGAACGTTCCAGGAGGCGAACGTCATCGACTGGCAGCGGCGCAGCCGTTCGGCAGCGGATCGAAGACGACGCCGGGTACGGCCATGACGACGCTCCTGCGGAGTCTGGGACCCCGGTGGTGCCGCGCCCCGGTGATCCGCCGTTCTCCACGCACCACGCGTGGAGCAGGTCCTCACCCGGGGCACCTGCGGCAGGCGGGATGCCGTCCAGCGGGCCGGGGCTTGTCACTGGAACTCATGACCTGCCTCGGAGGCTAGCGATTTGTTCACTTAATCGTCAATTGCCCGGCGAGGAATCACGCAGGCCACAAACGGCAGGTCGCATGGCCGCCTTCGCCGTCGACCGCAAGCACCCCGACTCTGACCACGCGCCTATGGTGGCGACCTTCGAGCTGAGAATCAGCGGTGCAGGCGGGTGTCGGTCAGGATCCGCCGGACGGTCTCCTGCAGCGAGCTGCCGACGCCGATGATCTCCTCGCGTCCATCGTCGAGCAGGTCCCGCGGCCGATACCACCGGCGCATCTCCGCTTCGCCGTAGGCGCCGGCGGTGGGCTTGGTGGCGTGCCGGCGCAGGGTCTCGGCGAACGGCACATCGAGGTAGTAGAAGCGGCTCACCCCGCGATGGTCGGCGCCCAGGGCCGTCAGCATCGGGCCGTAGCGGTCGGCGTACAGGATGCCTTCCACGACGACGTGGTAGCCGGCGTCCAGCGCGTAGCGGGCCACCACGTCGATCAGCCCGATGTTCACCGCCCCGGGGACATCGGGCTCCTTGAGGATGTCGCGGCGGACGACGTCCTGGCCCACCACCGCCAGACCACGCCCGTAGCAGGCGCGCAGGCGCGCGGCGACGGCGCTCTTGCCCGAGGCGGAGTTGCCCCGCAGCACGATCAGGCGCGTGGTGTCCGAGCCGACCATCGCCTGTAGCGTACGAGCCGCCCGGCCATCCCGGAAGACCGGACCGGCCGGGCGCCTGCCGCCCGGACCCGGGCGCGCTGCCCGAGCCGGTCAGCTGGCCGGGTGGCCGTCGTCCAGGCACGCCGCCGTGCCGTCGGCCGCCGCCCGCAGGGCCGCGGCGATGCGCCGGGCCAGCGCGGCCGGCACCAGCGAGGGCACCCGGCCCGGGTCGGCGAACCTCCAGCCAGCCAGCTCGTCGGCCGGCAGCCGGAGCGCGGCGATCTCCTCGGAGGTCAGGACACCGCCGTCGTAGAGGAAGATCACCCCGTCCGGCCAGCCGGGCCGCGGCGGGATCCAATCCGCCGCCAGCAGGCGTCCGACCGGCCGGTCCAGGCCGAGCTCCTCGGCCACCTCCCGGCGGCACGCCGCGGTGGGGGACTCGCCGGGCTCGACGGCGCCGCCGGGCACGTCCCACCGGGGCTTGTAGACCGGGTCGACCAGCAGCACCGCGCCCGCCGCATCGCGCAGCAGCGCGCCGGCGGCCATCCATTTGCGTCCCAGCGAGGCGGCGTACGGATCGAGCGGTGCCGCGGGAAAATCCTGCGTCGTCATGACCGCGACCGTAACGGTCCGTCGCCGCGACCGGCAGGCTCCGAGACGGATCGCCATGGCCACCCGGGTTCCGGAAACAACGGCTTCCGAAACTCCTGCGGCCGGTCAGGTTCGGGGCCCGGATCCCGCACCGGACCCTTCTCGTCTCACCCTGCTTCTGGCTGATCAGATCGGGTTCCTTGCCCGCCGATCGGTGGATTCGTCTGTCATTGCGGCGTATGCGGATCTACAGTCCAAGTGACCGGAGGTGAGGGCCTGCTCCACCTCAGCGGCGGGCGGGCCGGTGAAGGAGGGGTGCGATGAGTGCGGAGCTGACGGTCCTGGCCGAGCAGGCGATCCCGTACGTGAGCGCGGCCGCATCCGCCTACGGCGGCGCGGTGCTGGCCCGCACCCAGGAGCAGGCCGCCGACGCCACCGTGGCCTGGGGCCAGCGCCTCCTCCAGCGCCTCTTCGGCACCGCCTCGACCGAAGAAGAGACCCCGGAGGCGGTCGCGGACCTGGTCGCGGCGCCGGAGGATCCCGACGTGCAGGCGGCGATGCGCCTGGCCATCCGCAAGGCGCTGGCCGCCGATGCGCAGCTGGCCGCCGAGATCACCGACATGCTCGACCAGGCCCGGGCGACGGTCTCGGCCGGCGGCAACGTGGTGCAGACCGGCGACGTCTCGCACGGTGGCCGCATCTACGGCGGCGATCATGTCGACTTCTCCCGCGGTACCTTCCACGGCCCGGTCACCGGCAAGGGATGAGCACCCGGGAGCAGCCGTCACCAGACCAGGGCGTCGGCTCCGGCGGCGGCCGCGTCTACGGCGCGGACCACGTCGACTTCTCCTCCGGCACCTTCCACGGCCTCGTCGCCGGGATGGTCACCGCCGCCCCAGCTCCGGTACTGCCGCCGGTGACCAGAGTGCCGGCGACCGGGTTGGTGGGGCTGCCGCGCCGACCGGCGGCGGTGTTCGTCGGCCGCGACGACGAACTGGGGGCGCTGGGGCAGATGCTGGCGGCCGGGCCCGGAGTGATCGCCCAGACCGTGGTCGGGTTGGGCGGAATCGGCAAAAGCGAACTGGCCTTGCACTATGCCCTGCGCCACCACGACGGCTACCACCTGGTGTGGTGGATCGACGCCGAGTCCCCGCAGGCCATCGAGGCGGGCCTGGCCGCTCTATGTCGGGCGCTGTGCGCGGGCGTGGCCGCCGAGGCCGCCGCCCAGGCCTCGGCTGAGACGGCGACGGCCTGGGCGCTGGCCTGGCTGGCCGCGCACCGGCGCTGGCTGGTCGTCTTCGACAACGTCGAGGATGCCGATCATCTGCAGCCGTACCTGGGCCGCTTGACCGGCGGACAGGTACTCATCACCTCCCGCCGTGATACCGGCTGGCAGGAGATCGGCGGCGTGCTGCGCCTGGGCACGCTGACTCGGGCCGCCGCGGTCCAGCTGTTGCAGGGCTTGATCGCCCCGGCCGCGTGGGATCCGATCGCTGCCGCCGAGCTCGCCGCGGAGCTCGGGGAGCTGCCGCTGGCGCTCAAGCACGCCGGCGCCTACATTGCCCGCACCCCCGGAATGACCATCCCTGGTTACCTGCACCTGTTGCGCACCGCCTCGGCTCGCCATGCCGCCCGACCTTGGGAAGGGTCGGCCGAGCACGCGGTAGCGCGCACCTGGGCGGTGACCATGGACCGCATCGCCGCCACCGATCGGCTGGCGATGCGCCTACTGCGGCTGCTGGCCTGCTACGCCCCGGACGATCTGCCATGTGCGGTGCTGTACGGCTTGGCCGAGGACGGAACGGTCGACGAGATACAGGTCGCCGAGACGTTGGGGGTCCTGGCCGCCTACAGCATGATCAACCGCTCGGGCGACGGCCACGCCGTCAGCGTGCACCGCCTCGTCCAGGCCGTCACCCGTACCAGTATGGACGAGCGCGATCGCACCGTCCTGGCGGCCGAGGCGGCCGCCCTGCTGCAGGCCGCCCTACCCGATGATCCGGACCGCATCACTTCCTGGCCCGCCTACGCTCGGCTACTGCCACACGCCCGAATCGTGCTGACTCCCGATTCACCCGGCATGAGCTATGTCCTGGCCTATCTGCACGCCAGTGGGGATTGGCGCACCGCCCGCACCCTGCAGCAGCAGCATCTGGAGGCACTGAACGAGAACCTCGGCCCTGGTCACCCAGAGACGCTGACCGCCCGCCATGGGCTCGCCGTCTGGACGGGGGAAGCGGGAGACGCGGTGGCAGCACGCGAGTTGTTCGCTGAGCTGCTGCCGGTGCGCGAGCGGGTACTGGGAGCCGACCACCCCGACACGCTGACCACCCGCCACGGGCTCGCCTATTGGACAGGAAGGGCGGGAGATGTGGTGGCAGCACGCGAGTTGTTCGCTGAGCTGCTGCCGGTGCGCGAGCGGGTACTGGGAGCCGACCACCCGGACACGCTGACCACCCGGAACCAACTCGCCGTCTGGACGGGGAGGGCGGGGGATGCGGTGGCAGCACGTGAGTTGTTCGCTGAGCTGCTGCCGATGCGCGAGCGGGTACTGGGAGCCGACCACCCCGACACGCTGACCACCCGCCACGGGCTGGCCCGTTGGACGGGGGAAGCGGGAGATGCGGTGGCAGTGTGCGAGTTGTTCGCTGAGCTGTTGCCGGTGCGCGAGCGGGTACTGGGAGCCGACCACCCCAACACGCTGACCACCCGCCACGGGCTGGCCCGTTGGACGGGGGAGGCGGGGGATGCAGCCGGGGCACGTGAACTGCTCGCTGCACTGTTGCCGGTACGTGAGCGGGTACTGGGAGCCGACCACCCGGACACGCTGACCACCCGCCACGGGCTCGCCTATTGGACAGGAAGGGCGGGAGATGCGGTGGCAGCACGTGAGTTGTTCGCTGAGCTGCTGCCGATGCGCGAGCGGGTACTGGGAGCCGACCACCCCAACACGCTGACCACCCGCCACGGGCTGGCCCGTTGGACGGGGGAAGCAGGGGATGCAACCGGGGCACGTGAACTGCTCGCTGCACT
Source organism: Planomonospora sp. ID91781 (assembly GCF_015711595.1). NCBI lineage: Bacteria > Bacillati > Actinomycetota > Actinomycetes > Streptosporangiales > Streptosporangiaceae > Planomonospora > Planomonospora sp. ID91781. Next base: position 83,658 of record NZ_JABTEY010000004.1, read on the forward strand.
GTTGCCGGTACGTGAGCGGGTTTTACAACTCCTAACAAAATGACCTTGGCCGTATCCGTCCGTCTCGACGGTCGTTGATCTGCGCGTGAGGAAGGGTGAACAGCCTCCGTGGATCGTCTCGGACGGCTTGTGGGAACGGATCGAGCCGCTGCTGCCGAAGACGGAGCGACGGCAGCGCTACCCCGGCCGCAAGCGGCTGGATGACCGCAAGGCCCTGTGCGGCATCCTGTTCGTGCTCTACACCGCGATCCCGTGGGAGTTCCTGCCCCAGGAACTGGGCTTCGGCTCGGGAATGACCTGCTGGCGGCGCCTGCGCGACTGGCATCACGCCGGCGTGTGGGAACGACTGCACCAGCTCCTTCTGGCCGAACTGCACGCCGCCGACAAGCTCGACTGGTCCAAGGCGGTGATCGACAGCTCCCATGTCCGGGCGCTCAAGGGCGGCCCAAAACCGGCCCGAGCCCGGTCGACCGCGGCAAGACCGGCTCCAAACACCATGTGATCACCGACGGCAACGGCATTCCCCTCGCGATCGGCCTGACCGGCGGCAACCGCAATGACGTCACCCAGCTCATGCCGCTACTCACGGGCATCCCACCGGTCCGGGGCCGACGCGGGCGGCCCCGGCAACGCCCGAAGACGCTGTACGCCGACCGCGGCTACGACCACGACAAATACCGCCGCATGGTCTGGGCCAAGGGTGTGAAGCCCGTCATCGCCCGCCGGGGCACCCTGCACGGTTCCGGGCTCGGCGTGCATCGCTGGGTGATCGAGCAGACGATCGCGCTGCTGCACTGGTTCCGCCGCCTGCGCATCCGCTGGGAGATCCGCGACGACATGCACGAGGCCTTCATGACGCTGGCCGCATCGATCATCTGCTGGCGACGCCTCGCCCGCTGATCATTCTGTTAGGAGTTGTTAGGAGCTGAACATCCGGACACGCTGATCACTCGAAATCAGCTCGCTCGTTGGACAGGGGAGGCGGGGGATGCAGCCGGAGCACGTGAACTGCTCGCTGCACTGTTGCCGGTACGTGAGCGGGTTTTAGGAGCTGAACATCCGGACACGCTGATCACTCGAAATCAGCTCGCTCGTTGGACAGGGGAGGCGGGGGATGCAGCCGGAGCACGTGAACTGCTCGCTGCACTGTTGCCGGTACGTGAGCGGGTTTTAGGAGCTGAACATCCGGACACATTGGCTATCCGACGCGAGCTCGCCTACTGGACGAACATAGCCGAGGGTAACTCTGGGTGAGACGCAAGGGCAGAAGATGAGCACTGTAGTTGGTGTCCGTTAGAGGATCCTCTATCGGACACTCGTGATCTTGAGTGGCGGGAGGGCGCGACCTGTGCGGACACCGTCTCATATAGGTGGTCCGGTGAACTGTCCGCTGATGGGAGGCTAAACATTACACGTCCCGAGTGACCGTCACCGTGATCGGCTACGTCCGCTGCTCCACCGACGCCCAAGACCTCACCGCCCAGAAGAACCTTCTCCTCGGCCTCGGGGTATCGGATGATCGGATCTACCTCGACCACGGGCTCACCGGCACCAACCGGGCCCGGCCCGGACTCGACCATGCCTTGGCCGCGGTGCGCACCGGTGACACCCTCGTAGTGCCCAAACTCGACCGGCTGGCGCGCTCGGTGCCCGACGCCCGCGGCGTGCGCCTGTCGCTCGGCGGCACCCTCTACGACCCGACCGACCCGATGGGCAAGATGTTCTTCAACATCCTGGCCACCTTCGCCGAGTTCGAGGTCGACCTGCTGCGCATGCGCACCCGCTAGGGCATGGCCGTGGCCCGCGCAAAGGGCAAGCTGCGCGGCAAGCAGCCCAAGCTCGGGCCTCGCCAGCAGAGCGGGCTGGCCCGCATGCACGCCACCGGCGACTACACCATCGCCGACCTCGCGGAGGTGTTCTCGGTGTCACGGCCCACGGTGTACCGGGTGCTGGCGCACGCCCCCGGTCAGTCCTCCTGACATTTACCGCGCCGATTCTGCCGTACCTCACGATCTCTGTTGAAGTTACGGTGCCAACCGTCGCGTCGCCTGCAGGTTGGCGCGAACGGTGACCGTCGTCGGATGCTCACTGCCCAGGAGCTGCTCGCAGTCGGCCAAGGTCTGCTCGTACAGGGGGATGGCGCGGGCCAGATCCCCGGCCGATTCGTAGGTGCTGGCGAGGTTGTTGCGGGAGGCCAGAGTCGAGGGGTGATCGGCACCCAGCACCCGCTCACGATCGGCCAAGGTCTGCTCGTACAGGAGGGTGGCGCGGGCCAGATCCCCGGCCGCGTAGTAAGCGCTGGCGAGGTTGTTGCGGGAGGTCAGGGTAGAGGGGTGGTCGGCGCCCAGTGCCTGCTCGCAGTCGGTCGCGGTCTGCTTGTGCAAGGGGATGGCGCGGGCCAGATCCCCGGCCGATTCGTAGACGTAGGCGAGGTTGTTGCGGGAGGCCAGGGTATCGGGGTGATCGGCACCCAGCACCCGCTCACGATCGGCCAAGGTCTGCTCGTACAGGGGGATGGCGCGGGCCAGATCCCCGGCCGATTCGTAGGTGCTGGCGAGGTTGTTGCGAGAGGTCAGGGTGGAGGGGTGGTCGGCACCCAGCACCCGCTCACTGTCGGCCAGGGTCTGCTCGTACAGGGGGATGGCGCGGGCCAGATCCCCGGCCGATTCGTAGGCGTAGGCGAGGTTGTTGCGAGAGGCCAGGGTGGAGGGGTGATCGGCACCCAGCACCCGCTCACGATCGGCCAGCGTCTGCTCCAGTAGAGGGGGGGCGCGTCTGAGATCCGCCAGGTCGTGCAGGTACTGGCCGCACCAGGTCCGCAGGTTCAGCAGGCCGGGAGTCAGTGCATCGGCGCGGCATGCGATGGCATACACGGTGCTGGTCTGCTCGTGCAGCACCTCCACCGCCGCTCGGGCGCCCCAGGTGGCCGCCCCGTCCGGGAGGGTGGTGTTGTAGGCGGCCAGCAGGCCGGTGGTGGTCTGCAGGATCTGCGATAGGCGGTCCTCGTGGGTGGCGCGCTCGCGCAGTACGCGCTGGATGAGGCGGTGCATCAGCACCGCGGTGCCGTCCTCGCTGAAGCCGATCAGCGAGGCCTCGGCCAGGATGGCCAGCGCCTCGTCGACCGCATCAACTACTTGGGCATCCGGTGCCAATCCGTCGACGGCCCTGCCGTACAGGATCGTGCGCGGGATTCCGGCCGGGGACAGGACCGCCAGGACCTCCAGCAGGTCCCGGATCTCCGGGGTGGACTCCTCGGCCTGGGTGATCGACAGCAGGATCGCCTGCGCCGTGCCGGTCGGGTACGGATCGCCGTCCAGGCGCGGCAGGTAGCGCTCCAGCGGGAAGGCGCGCAGCAGGTCCAGGTAGGCGGCGTAGGTGATGCGGCGGCGAGTGATGACGGCCGCGGCCTGGGCCAGGGCTAGTGGCAGGCCTCCCAGCTCGGCGGCGACTTCAGCGGCGCCGTCGTCATCGTCGCGGATGCCGGTGTAGCCGGTCAGGAAGGCCGTCGCCTGCCGCGGGGTGAACGCGTGCACCTCGACCAGGGGGTAGGCGCGGGTGAAGGCGTGGTTGCGGGAGGTGATGATGACGCGGGTGGCGCCGGTGGACGGGCACCAGCGCTGAACCGTCTCCACCTCGAGGGCGTTGTCGAAGACCACCAGCGCCGGCTCACGCGTGGCGGCCAGGTGGGTTTTGACCCGGAGTGCGACCGTGGCCGCGTCGTCCTCGCTACGGCGGAGGCCTAGCCGGTCGGCCAGGGCGCCCAGGCCGGTGAGGATCTGCTCTTCGCCGGCGGCGGGGATCCAGGCCACGATCGGCCAGTTCGCGTGCTGGCAGGCCCAGGCGTAGGAGGCGGCCAGCATGCTTTTGCCGACTCCGGGGGTGCCGGCCATGGCGCAGATGGCCACCGCGCCGCCGGTGTCGGCCTGCGGGCGCAGTACCTCGTCCAGTTCTTCCAGCAGGGCGGGGCGGGGCTGGAAGACCTTGGGTGGCTGCGGGATATCGCCTTCGATGATCTGCCCGGGCTTCGGCGGCGGCGGATAGTGGTGGTGGTGCTCTTCCTTGCCGACCACCTTGTCGTGGAAGGTGCCGCTGGAGAAGTCGATGTGGTCGCCGTCACCGGGCATCGTCGTTCTCCTCACCAGGGGCCGGCGCAGCGGGCGGGACCGCGGGGCCGGTGACGGATTTGCCGGTGACGGGGGCGTGGAAGACCCCGCGGGAGAAGTCGATGTGGTCGCCGCTGTAGGAGCGCGGCTCCGACGTCTCGGCCGCGTGCCCGCTCGCGTCGGCCTCGGTCGGCGGTGGGTCTGCGGCGGCCTGCGCCGCGGGCGCAGACGGCTCGGGCGCCGCATGGGCGGCTGCGCGCTCGGTGCGCAGCAGCGCCCCCACCGAGACCACCAGTCCGATCGCGGCGATGACCACGCCGATCACGCTGGCGCGCTTGTCGAGCACGTCCAGCACCTCGGCGGGAAGCCCGAGCGGGTCGGCCACCAGCCCGATGCCCGCCACCACCAGCAGCACCGTCAAGGCTGCGATCACGACGATCACGATCGTCCGGCGGCGCGGCCGCTCCGGCGGTCCGCTCGCGCTCTGGGATGGTGGGGGCTGCTGGGTCGGCATGTCTCCACGATGACCTTTTCGCGGGACGAAGCGCTGGAAAGTGATACAGGAGTTACCTGCCGCTATGGCCCGTGCAGGTGAGCGCCCGCATCGGCGCGTCCGGTCCGGGCTGTTTCCTGACGCTGATCGCTTCGGGGACGGGTGAGCGCGCTAATCCGGGATGGGACCGCCGAACGTCAGGTAGGGGTGCTCCGCATCGAGCCATCCGCGGTCCAGCCGTACCCCTGTCGCCAGCTCGATGCCGGTGAGGAAACCTGCCCTCCAGTCCCAGTCGTCGTCTCTGCCGGTCCAGTCGGTGTCGTCGTAGTCGAGGAAGAAGCCGCTGATCGTCGTCAGTTCAGGCCAGAACGTCAAGTTCGGGTGGTCTTCGGGGCGCCGGGGGAACAGTCCGTTGATCGCCAGGAGGACCTCGCCATCGAGGGTGAGGGACAGGGAGTTCGCGTAGTTGACGTTCCACCAGGCGTTGTAGACGCGGGCATTGGCACTCAGGCGCCGGATCACCGCGGGCTGTGCCCCGAGCTGGTCGAGCCGGTACACGACGATCGCCGGACCGGCCTGGTCCACCGCTACCGGAGGCGGGTCCAGGCGGTAGTCGGGCAGGTCGACGACATCAAGGCCGGCCGCTTCGTGGACCTCGTATGCGGTGCCTCCGCTCAGGCGGGTACCGATGTCTTCCACGGTGAGAGGTGCACCGGCGTCGGGGACGACGACCGTCCAGCACAGCGCCACATCCAGCGCCGGTGATACGGGCTCACCGATGAGCCGCCGGTAGTGCTCGTACACCTCATCGACCCCGGGTCGTCGGACATCCACGTTGCGCCCTCTTTCGAACCATCGTCGCGTGAGTCGTGAAGATCATTGCAGAAGGCGGGCCGCTCACACCCGATCCCGGACTCAGGTGCTTCCACCGCAGGGGCCGGACACTCGACGGGGTGGCCGAGACGGCATCCCGAAAACGATCGTCTGTGTGGCACAGAGATCACTTGCGGGCGGGAGCGGCACGACCCAGGTCATCCCGTGATCATCGTGTATCGGAAAGGGTCACACAATCACTGTCACGCAATGACCCCACGGCGATGAGTTCGGCGGCCGTCAGCGGCCCGTCCCGTGGATTCCGGTCACGTCCGCCTCGCTCCGGCGCGTGCCGTACGGCGGGGTGTTTCCTCGCCTGCGGGGTCGCCGTTCGCAGGGGCGAACCGGGGTGCGGTCGGGGGCGTCAATGTCGACCAGGAACACGGGCAGCCCACGCGGGTGCAGAAGGTTTTCCCGCCGCGGCCATCCGTCCGATGCGCTCCCTCGCGCGAAACCCTCCCGGACCGGATCGGGAGAGCAGGATATGAGATCGGCCGGGCCGATTCGGCACCGCCGGCCGGGCCTGGTCGTTCACCCTTCAGCAGGCGATCGGCGGGAGGAGACCTCCGAATGTTGATCATGGTCGGTCATTTCATTCGAGCCGCCGTGTGTGTAGGTGCGGCGGTGTTCGCCTACAACCGCCTCCAGGAGGGGGCGGAGGGCTTCTACCTGTACGCCGCGCTCGTCGGCGGCCCGGTTCTCGCCCTGGCGCTCGTGGTGACCGGGATCCGGGCCGAAAACGACGACGGCTGAGGCGACTGCGGAAAGAAGTCTGATCCGCACCGAGTACCGCCCTGGGCGGTTGTTCACCCAGGCGGGCATGGTCGGCCGGTACGGCGGCGGCTGTACCGGCTAAAACGGGGATCGTACGGTGTCCGGCCGCCCTCAGGGGTGCGGCGGCGCGGGCGGGGCCGCCGGCTGGCGGGGCGGGTCGGCCAACTCGTGGGCGGAGCGGGCCAGCCAGACCAGCATCAGGGTGCCGACGGCGGCCCCGGCGGCGTCGAGGTGGAGATCCCCCGTGAGGGCGAGCAGCGGACCCGCCGATATCAGGCCGAACGGCGCCAGCAGGGCGGCGATGCCGTACCGGACGGTGGCGCGCCGCCAGCGGCCGTCGCGCCACTGCGCCCGCAGGGCCAGCACCGTCCAGACCAGCGCCGCCACGACGCAGACCAGGGGCAGCCCGGCGGGTATCAGCGAGGCAGGGCCGTCCAGCGCCGCGAAGACGGCGGAACCTCCATACCCCAGTACGCCCACGGTCCCCATGTGAGCGACACGCGTGAGGTTGCGCCTCAGCACCGGCTGGAACCACTCCACGACCGCGCACATCACCATGGCATAGAGAATCTCTGTCCCTCGGGGCCACGACGGTATGACGGCGAGCAGCCACGACGCCGCCGCGGCGGCGTACAACCCCGCCCGCAACCGTCGCACGCCCCGATCCAGGATCGGCGGCGGCCCTGCCAGGGGGCCGCGCAGGCTCTGCCACAGCGCCCAGGCCCATGCCAGGCCGGCCGCGCACAGCACGAGCACGTTCGGCCACGTCACCGCGGCGTCTTCATCCACCTCGGTGAACAGCGTCACCCGCCACAACGCGCCGAGCTCACCGGTGGCCGGCGCGAGCACGGCGGCGCCCGCCACCACGGCGAGGTACACGCTCGCGATGAGCAGGGCGGGAACACCGAAACGGTGGCGGTGGAGCATGGGGCACGTCCTGGGGGGTGAACGGGATTCGCGTGCCTCACCCTAGCGAGCCGCCGCCACGAAGCTGATCAACCCCCCCCCGCCCTGTCCGGAGGGGTTCGGCACCCTCCTCGCCAGGCACGTGACGTGGGCGGCACGCCAATGTCAGCGGTCGCTGCTGCAATGGGCGCGGCATGATCGAGACGAAGGAGCGGCCGCATGGACCGGGAGACATGGAAGCCCTTCTTGAAGCGCTGGAGTGAGGAGTGGCTCGCGGTTCACGACGTGGAGCCGCGTTCGGCGTTCGAGGAACCGGTCGTCGATGGCTGGCTGGGTTCCCCGCCCGCCTCGGCTGAGCAGGTCGCCGAGGCGGAGGCACGGCTGGGGTGCACGCTGCCGCCGTCGTTGCGGGAGTTCCTCCTGACGACCGACGGCTGGCGCAACGCGGGCAACTTCGTCTGGCTGCTACGCGGCGCCGACGACATCGGGTGGCTGCGCGATCTGGACTCGCCCTGGGCCGCGGACTGCGCCGACATTGGCGATGAGGACGACGATGAGGATGAAGAGGATGACGCCGTCATCCTTCGGCGATCGCTGCAGATCTCTCTGGAGGCGGACGCGGGCGTGCTGTTCCTCGACCCGGCCGACGTCGACGAGCACGGGGAATGGGCCGCCTACGAGCTGTTCACGTGGACGGCCAGGGGCCCGGAGCGGCACGGGTCCTTCTCCGAGCTGATGTACGACCTGTACGCCGGCTTCCACGCCCTGGACCGTCCGCAGTGCCAGACCCAGCGGGAGTGGGATGCCGCGATCGAACACGCCCGTCTGGCGAGCTTGGCGGGCGAGGTCGACGGGCCGATGGAAGTCTTCGCGGAAGCCGCCCGCTTCGGCCGTGACCGCGCCGGGATCCTGCTGTTCCAGATGCAGGCCATGCTGGGCGACCGCGACGCGAGCCGGCTGATCGGCTCGATGCTGTGGCGCGGCATCGAGTCCACCTGGCCCCTGGACGCCCCCTTCCTGGAGGCCGAGGTCCTGCCCGTACTGTTCGCCGAGCACAAACGCGCCGCCCGCTGGTCGGTGCAGTCCACCTTCGTCAGCCTGTCCAAGCACGGATCCGAACCGGTCCAGAAAATGATCTCCGACTACCGGGCGAGCCCAGGCGAGCCCCGGTTCGGCAACCCGGAGTTCGACGCCGCGGTGCGCGCCGCGATCACCGCCCCCACCCCCGATGACGCCTGGACGCTCCTGCGCAAGGCCCTGTCAGCGTGGCGGCCGATGAGCGACGACCATCTCGCGCCGATCGTCCTGCTGGCCGACCCTCGGACCGCCCGGCTGATCACACCGGAGCGTGGACGCGAGATCCTCGCCATGCGGCGCGGCTGACCATCCCGGGCCACGGCGCTCAATCCTCTCCTCGGCCGGTATCCACATAACGCGCGTGGGGACGGCCACCTGCCTGTAGGTCCGTGGCGGTCACCTACCCGGGCCCGTACAGCCACCGGCCGGGGCCGTTCCGTGACCGTGCACCGTGCGGCCGGCGCCTCGGTCCGGCGACCGGCCCGCGCAGGTGGTCAGGCAGGCGGACCGGGCATGGGAAAGCGCGCCGCATTCGTGGTGGTGAGCCGCTCGCCGGCCTGCTGCGCTCCCGGCTCGGGCCGCTGCACGGTCATGATCCGGAGCGGCTGCTCGCCGCCGTGCTGGCCACGACGTCGAGCAGCGCATCACCGGTGCCCGTCCGGTCTCCGGTGACGGCAGCGGGCACTGTTTCCCGTCGCCGGAGGGTAGGGCTCAGCAGGTCGTGTAGTCGGCGCGGGTGGAGTCGTAGGCGCAGGAGTCGACCAGACGCCCATCGGGACGTCGGACGTAGGCGGTGTCACGGTCGTTGTTCCACACGTAAGCTCGCCTGCCCCAGTACAGGGTGGTGGCGGTGTCGCGGCCCTGACCGGTGCGCAGGGTGAGCTTCTTGCCCGCGCCGAGCAGGACGTCGTCGCCGACCGTGTATGTGTAGCCGGTCTTGTCGCGGATCGTCCACCCGGCCAGGTCGATCGCCCGGCGGGTGGTGTTCTTGACCGTGACGTATTCACCGTTGAGGCTGGTGTTGCTGCGCCGGTCGGTCCCGGGAGAGTCGTAGTAGACGCGGGTGATCTGGATGGCCGGAACGGCTGCGGCATGCGCGGGCAGCGCGGGAGCGAGCACGGCGGCCGCGAGCAGGGCCGAGCCGAGAACCGAGGACAGACGCACCGGCGAACCTCCAGGTGACGGGGATGAATACGTCACACAAGACGGTCCAGCTCATAGCGGGGTTGGCCGGTGCGACGGATTCGGTTGGGGCTCCTGGTGAACGTGCGGCGTTCATAGCGTTCCTCCACGCGGCACCACCAACGCGCTGACCACCGGCAGGAGCCTCAGCGCGGGAAGGGAAGAGAGCCCATCTGCCGTGTTCTGCCGTGGGCGGCTTTGAAGCACCCCGCATCTTCAGCGCGTCGCCGGCAGCCGTCTGTCCTCCGGAACCGTGGTACGCCGCCCAGATGACGGCCTGCGGTGGCCTCCTCGGCGCTGTGATGCGGTTCATCGAGCGGGGCGCCGACGGCGTCGGCCACCAGCCGGGCGCGCATCGCGCCGCTCAGTAGCGCCAGCGGCTGCGCGCGACGACCTCATCGGCGCTCACGCCGTCGAACAGGGCGACCTCGCCGCGCCGTACCGCCGCGACGGTGTCCACGACCTCGGGCCCGAGCGCCGCACCCAGGACCGGGTCGGTCTCGAACGCGGCCACGACCTCGGCCAGCGAACCCGGCAGCGCCGCGATCCCCAGTCCCTGCCGGGTCTGGCTGTCCAGGGCGGCGGGATCGGTCTCGACCGGCTCGGGCAGGCGCAACCCGTCGGCGATGCCCGCCCGTCCGGCGGCCAGCAACGCGGCCAGCAGCAGGTACGGGTTGGCCGCCAGGTCGACGCACTTGACCTCCAGGTTGGCCGCCCGGTCCCGCTCCCCGGGCGAGCCGGTGACCAACCGCAGCGCCGCCTCCCGGTTCTCTCTGCCCCAGCAGGCGATCGCGCCGGCCTAACGCGAGGGCACCAGCCGCAGGTAGCTGGCGACCGCCGGCGCGCCGACGGCGAACAGGGCGGGCAGCCGCTCCAGGATCCCGGCGGCGATCCCCTCGCCCTCGCGCGTCAGCCCTCAGGGGCCGGGACCGCTGGACATCAGGGACACGCCGTCGCGCCACAGGCTCAGGTGCACATGGCCGCCGTTGTCGACCCCGCCGGCCAGCACCTTCGGCGCGAAGGCGGCGCGCATCCCGGTGCGCGCGGTGACGGCGCGGACGGTCTCGCGCACCAGCACGGCCAGGTCCGCCGCGCCGACCGGGTGCGTCGCGGCGGCGGAGACCTCGTACTGGCCGGGGGCGTATTCGGGATGCACCTGCTCGACCGCGACCCCTTGGGCGGCCAGGGCGGAGAGGATCTCACCCAGGTAGCCGGCGGGGACGAAGTCGTCGCCGTCGCCGGCCGAGGCGCACCATTCGATCTCGAACGCCGCACGCACCGCATAACCGTCGCCGGCCAGGCGGTCGGCCTGCCTCCGTGCCAGGACGCGCCCGTCCAGCGGGTGCGGCGCGCCGTCCTGGTCGTAGCGGTCGGCCGGTGCCCAGGCCCAGCCGGGCAGCGCGGCCAGCCGGGTGAGCGAGCCGGGGTCGGGGAGCAGCCGCAGGTCCCCGACCGGGCCGCCGGCGTAGCGGCCGCGGACGGCCGAGTCGTCGAGGAGGAACGTGTCGAACACCGGTGAGGCGCCGATGCCCCAGGCGGCGACGTGCTCCAGGCGGGCCAGCGGTACCGCCTTGACGCGGGTGATACCGCTGGTGTCCACCCAGGTCACCGCGACGGCCTGGACGCCGGCGGCGGCCAGGCCGGCCGCGGCCGTACGGGCTCGTTCGGCGCGGCGAGCCCGCTCGGGGCCGCTCAGCGGCCCGGCCGGCGACTCGGTCGGCAGCTGGGGTGCCGGTGGTATCGGCGCGGCCTCCACACCTCCAGCCTAAAGACCGGGCACCCGGTGCTTTCCGCCCGGTGCGGCCCGCGTCGGACGGTGCTGCTCGCCAGGGGCGCGCGGCACGAGCGCCGTCCCGGCCACCGTCCGCCCTCTGGGGAGAGCGCGGGGGCGGGGTGGTGTGTGGCCACAACGGGCCATCACCGGGTCCGGCATTGCCCGCGCCAGCCGGCGGTGGGAATGTCGGGGTCGCGGGCACGACGTCACCGGGAGATCACCATGAGCCAGGGCACGCACGGCACCACAGATCCCAAACAGGTCCGGATGGCCGCCGTGCAGGCGGCCCTGGACCAGACCCCGATGACCACCGCGCGATTGTGGAACCCGTGGCCGCAGGTCGTCGACGACAGCCTCGACATCACCACCCTGCAGACTCCGGCCCGGCGAGGCGAGGTCCCCGACATCATCGCCGACGGCATGACGTTCGCCACGCTCAAGCCGGTGCACCGCGCGCCTTTGGGACAGGCGGCGGGGCTGGACGGGCCGGTGACCGAGGCCACGTTCGACCAGGCCCGCGCGGAACTCAAACGCAGGTACGTGGCCGCCGGGAGGGCCAAGTACCGCACGCTCACCGACGGCAACTGCACGCTGCTGGCCTGCTGCGTCATCGGGATGCTCGCCGACCGGCCCGAGCTGCTGGGCCCCGGCGTCACGGTGGAGCTGGTCAACATCGTCGACACCACCGGCGGCCACGGCCACGCCTACGTGGTGATCGGCCGCGCCCCAGGCGATGTGGGCAAGGTCGGCGGGTACGGGCCCGGCTGCTTCTTCGTCGACCCGTGGTACGCCCGCCAGCAGGCTACCCCGCCGGGCACCCGCGCCGTCAAGGACGCCACCTCGATCTACGGGGACGGAACGAGCCCGTTCTGGGACCTGAACTTCATCGCCTTCATCGACGACGACACCACGCCCGTGGTCCGGCTCACCTTCACCAGCGACGAACTCGCCAAGCTCGGCGCCTGACCGCCCCGACATCCCCGCAAGCGGCCGACACCCGGCCGCGGAAGGCGGATGCCGGCCGGTGTGGGGACGCCGGCAGCAGATCCGATTTCTTTCCGGACCGGCCCGGCCGCCGCGGGAAGGCAGACGACGGCCACCGGACCGGTGCGCGGGAATCCGGAGAAGGCAAGGCGCCCATGGTCATGGGTGTGGTGCGGCCAGCGGCCGCGCCACGGGTGCCCGGTAGCGGTACGGCGCACCGTCGGGCGGCGCTCACCGCGCTGTACGTTACCGCGGCGCCTATCGGCCGGATGGATCTGATCGGCGGGGCGGCACCAGATCCGGTGTTCCCCCCCTGGCAGGGTGAGAAGCGCCGCTACACCCGGCTGGGGATACCGTCTCGAGGGCAGCGGCCGGGATCGAAGTGCAGTAGTGCTTGGGGTCAGCCTGCTGAAGGCCGGGGCGGGAGGTCTTCCGGTGGCGGAGGGGTGAACCCGTCCGGGATATCGAAGTCCCAGTACTCGCTGGTCATCGAGACGAGCCCGTAAAGGGCGCGCTGGCTGCGCAGCGTGGTGGCGTGGGAGCGGACGCGCCGCACGCGGTCGTCGGTGGTGAGCCAGACCTCCCAGGTCATCCGGTCGGCGCCGTACAGTCGCAGGTACTGATACAGGTCAGCGGCTACCGGATCCTCATCGTGGCGCGGTCGCAGCAGGAAGGTGTAGTGACGCAGTTCCTCCCCGTCCCGGTCTTCCCGGGCGAAGGACCGCAGCTGCCCGCTGCGCTGAATCAGGGCGCTGGTCGGGCCCCACCCGTGATGGGTGTGTCCCGGCAGGCTTCTAGCCCAGATCCATCGCTTGCCGGTCTTGCGCTGCTCGGCCTCCGACAGCCGGTGGTAGATCTCAGAACCGATCCGCAGCATGCGCACCGGCCCGTCCTCCGTCGTCATCACGCCGATCTCGAGGTCATCGGCGATGTTCGCGACGCCCTGGGTACGGATCACGGTGTCGCCGTTGTGGCCGTCCAGCACAGTGGTGTGCGCTGTCCGGGCGGTGCGGGGCTCCCACCGGCCGGCCAGGAAATCCGCAGGCGGGTCGACCGGTGAGCGGTCTGCGGTCAGCAGTCGGCGAAGTCGCACCATGCGCCGCAGCATATGCCCAATAGGGCAGATAGCGGGCGTCTCCTGCCGGTGCCGGTGAGCGCGTTGACGCGGTCTGTTTCGCCATCGGGGACGGTACGTTCGGCCACGACGGCCTGTCGAAAGCCATCGCCGAGAAGGGGGACCATCCCCGCAGGAATGGTCCCCAGACGGCCTCCGAACTACCGCCTCCAGCGACTCAGCCGGGCCCCAGCTCGTCCACGGTGCCTCGGGCGGCGGCGTGACGTCCCCGCGCGCCACCTTTTCCCCGCCTCTTCAGATCGATGACCTGATCACCGCGGCCGGGGTAGACCATGACCAGCAGATGCTGGGGGGTGAAGGCATCCCCCTCGGGCGCGCGGTAGTGCACCCGTACGCGGTAGTGGCCTTTGCCGGCGATGGCCAGGTTGGGCAGCTCGGGCGCGTCCATCGGGTCCCGCAGCGTCAAGTCCCCGCCGGGGCTGTGGTAGCCGACTTCGATCACCTTGTCCCAGCCCTTGACCTCCACCGGTGGGTGGCGCCGGTAGGCCTCGGCGGTGACGCACACTTCGTAGTCGGCGTGGAAGTCGATCCGCAAGTGGCCCGGCACGCTGCCCACCAGGTCGCCGTGGACGACGGGCTCCTCCTGCGCGGTGTCCGCGTGGTCCTCGTAGGACTCCATGCCGATCTCGGAGAACTCGCGGAGGCGCGCCGCGCGGGCGGGCGTGATCCGGGGCCGGTGGCGCAAGCGGTTGCAGATCGCCTGGTTGGTGGCCTCTTGGCGGAGGTATTCGGCCTCCTCAGCGACGATCTCGCGCTGTCGGTCGGCTGCGGCAGGTGGGCAGATGGGCGCGAGGAACGCTTTGTCCTCGGTCGAGTTCGGGTAGGCGGCGCACTGCTTGCGGCCGTAGGCCAGCAGGAGGTGATCGGGTAGGTGGGGGAAGGCGCGCGCTCGGCGGGCGGTGCAGAGGAAGACCTGCTCATCCGTTGCCGCCCGGGTGCGGGACGGGTCGGTGGGCGGGCACTGGTCGGCGGTCGTGATGCGGCCTGAGCCGAAGTCGGTCACCGGCACCAGTCCCAGCACGGCCAGTGCGGCCGCGCCCGCCACGGCCCGTCGCGGCCGGCGCGTTCGCAGGGCGCGGGTCAGGACGCGGGCCAGGGAGCGCAGGCGGTGGCGGGGCCGTCGCACGGCCGCCAGCATGCACAGCGCGGCCAGTACGGGCGCCACGGTCTGGTCGAGGAAGAACCGTACTCCTTCCCATCCTCCCCACGAGGAGAGGCAGTCGCGGTCGATGACCATGTCCGCGAGGAAGGCCAGCGGGCCGATGCCGTACAGCACGAGCAGGGCCGCAGCTGCGCTCCGCGCGGCCATCCGCCCGATCCGAGGCCGATCGCGACGCGTGCTCAGCCAGTGCGCGGCGAAGCCGAAGGCCACCGCCGGCGCGCCCGCAGCCCACAGGACAGGCAGGAAACTCTCCACATTCCATAGGCGGTACTGGGCGGAGAAGTAGAGGTCGACGCCGGGGCAGAAGGCGCCGTAGCTGAAAAACCCGAAACTCTGTTCTGCCAGCGACAGCAGGTAGACCGCGCCGGCGGCGGCGATGGTCAGGGCGGCGGCCCACCATGATCGAGATCTGCGGGACATGGTCCGCCAACTTACCTGCCTTTGCCCGGCTTCGGTGATCGTCGCGGGCGGGGCTGTCGGCGAGCTTCGCGGTGTTCACCTGCCGGAGCGCGCTGTCCTGGGCGGGGGAAGGACATCAAAGCGACGCGTTCACGCAGAGCCGCGATCGGCTCACCCCCATGCGGGGTGAGGTGAATGACCAGTAGAGCGGTCAGCTCAAGCAGCCGTCCGGCTCCTTGGAAGAAGGATGGCGTGCCCGCCTACGCCGCGCTGTCCTACGATGCGGGCGAAATGGTGGATTCCCGAGGGAGGCCGGGGCGACTCCATCCCGACGCTTCAGGAGACCGATCATGAACATGTCCGCCCTGCACCGCGCGCTCATGCGGCACTCCGGCTGATGGGCCGGCCGGTGTGGTTGCTCGATGTCGACGGCGTGATCAACGCCTCCCGGCCCGGCTGGGGCACCGCCCCGCGCAGCGGCACCGCCTACTCCGGCAGCGATGCCTACCGCATACGCTGGGCACCAGCCCTACTGGATCGCATCCGCGCGCTGCACCGGGCCGGCGATGTGGAGATCCGCTGGTGCAGCACCTGGTGCGCCGACGCCGACCAGCTGGAGCGGCTGTTCGCCCTGCCCCGGCTGGCCCGCGCCTGGTCCGAGCACCTGTCCGCCGCCGCCGCGGCGGCGGCCAAACTCGCCGCCGCCCGCGACGTCCTGGCGCGGGGGCGGCGGCTGATCTGGACCGACGACGTCGAGGTGCCCGTCTGCGGACCGGTCTATGAGGAGCTGACCGGAGGCGGCCGAGCCCTGCTGATCGCGCCCTCGCCCGGCAGAGGGCTGCAGCCCGGCCACATGGCCGCCATCGAGACCTTCATCTCTGTTCCGGCCGATGACGGGCCCGGCTCCCCTGCAGGTGCCACCGCAGCGGATGACCGCCGGGGACGCTGAGCAGATCGGCGCCCTTCTTCCTGATGATCGAGGCGTCGGGGCGCCCTCCGGTCTCAGAGGCGATCGCGGTCGGCCGGCGCCGGGTTGATCCGGTCACCGTCCCAGCCCAGCGCATCATCGACATCCACGGCCAAGACCTCCAGCTGCGCATCGGCCACCACCTGCGCGATGCATTCGCCGCTGCCGCCGATATAGGTGCTCATCAGATCCACGTCCGTGGCCACGCACCAGGCGCGGTCCTCCGGCCACCACAGGCTCGCGCTCTGATGACCCCACGACGCCTGCGCGAACGACGTGGCCGCCGCCGACAGCGGCCCCGACAGCAGCAGCATGTCCCTGCCGGGCATCGCCACCCGCGGGACGCCCGCGTCCTCCACCGGCAGGGCGAGGTCACCGTACCCCTCCCAGACGGCGAACCAGCAGCGCTGCGGTGCGCGGGTGTGCCCGGCCAGCAGAGCGGCCAGGCGGGCCGCATGCCGTACCGGTAGCGATCCCTCCTCCGGCGGGTACTCCCAGAGGCCGGGCTGATCATCGGCATGGACGAACCGCCATGAACCGGTGATGCACGGCCACTGCATCGCCGGATGCGCCAGGCGTCCGTTGGCGCGGGCCACCTGCGCCCACGTCACCTCCTCGGTCCGCTCGACCGGCCCGGCGGGTCCGCCGAACCGCCGCCGGGCGGGGTGGAACACCCGCGCGTACGCGGCGAAGACCGGCGGGACCAGGGAACCGACCGTACCGTCGAAGTCCCGGACCGCCGCCACCGCCCACGCGGCCGGGACCACGTCGCGGCACAGCGTCAGACCATCGATCACGAAAGGCACGTCCACCCCGGAAGTATGGCCCCGGACACCTCCCGCGGAGCCGATCGAACCGCCGACCGTTTCCCCGTCCGGCACGACCACGGTCACGGCAGGAGCGCAACGGCCGGCTCCCTTCACCGGACCGCCCATAGGAGACAGCACCCGCACAGGCCGCACTCGCTCATCGTTCATGATCGAGAGCGTCCGGTGGCCGACCGGCTTACGTACACCCCTTCGCTGGACGTGACCTTCAGTGGAGGTCACGTCCAGCGAAGTGGTGTATGAGTCGGCCTTCGCGTGATCCCGTTTCTGCAGGTTAAGCGGTAAGTGTCTGCGGCAGCGGGTTCTGCCCCGGTGTGTCGCCGCAGATCAGCCGCAGCCGGACCTTGGCCAGCACGTCCAGCCCCATGTAGCGGCGGGCCTCGGTCCACTCGTCGGTCTGCTCGGCCAGCACCGCACCCACCAGGCGCACGACCGAACTCCGGTCGGGGAAGATACCGACCACGTCGGTGCGGCGGCGGATCTCCTTGTTCAACCGCTCCTGCGGATTGTTCGACCACACCTGCCGCCAGACCTCCCGAGGGAACGCAGCAAAGGCCAGCAACTCCTCCCGGGCCGCGTCCAGATGCGCCGCCGCGGCCGGATACTTCGCCTCCAGGGCGTCGATGACCCAGGCATGCTGGGAGCGCACGGCCTCGGCGGTCGGCTGGTCGAAGATCGTGCGCACCAGGGTCGCCACCCACGGCTGCGCCGACTTGGGCACGGTGGTCAGCAAATTCCGCAGGTAGTGCGTTCGACAGCGCTGCCAGGCCGCGCCCGCCAGCACCGCGCCGACCGCCTCCACCAAGCCCCGGTGGGCATCGGAGACCACCAGCTGCACCCCCGACAGGCCCCGCGCCACCAGGCCCCGCAGGAAGCCCAGCCAGCCCGCGCCGTCCTCGGCCGAGGTCACCTCCAGCCCCAGGATCTCCCGGCGGCCGTCGGCGTTCACGGCCGTGGCGACCAGCACGTGCACGTTCACCGTCCGCCCGTCCTCACGGACCTTCTGCGTCAGCGCGTCCAGCCACAGGAACGCATACGGGCCGCCGTCCAGCGGGCGGGTGCGGAAGGCCTCCACCTGCCCGTCGAGCATCTTGGCCATCTCCGAGACCTGGCTTTTCGAGATGTGCTGCACCCCGAGCTGCTCGATCAGCTTGTCGACGCGGCGGGTGGAGACGCCCAGCAGGTAGCTGGTGGCCACCACGCTGATGAGGGCCTGTTCGGCCCGGCGGCGGCGCTGCAGCAGCCAGTCCGGGAAGTAGGTGCCCGAACGCAGCTTGGGGATGGCGAGCTCGACGGTGCCGGCGCGGGTGTCCCAGTCCCGCTTCCGGTAGCCGTTGCGGCGGTTGGCGCGCTGATCGCTGCGCTCGCCGTAGGCGGCGCCGCACAGGCTGTCGGCCTCAGCCGACATCAACGCCTCGGCCATGGTCTTCACCATGGAGCGCAACAGATCCGGGTCGCTGGTCTGAATCTGCTCCGCCAGCCACGCCATCGGGTCCACACTGTTGTTCACGGCCATCGCTTTCTTCCTTCGATCTTGGTTTCGCAACCCGAAGGATCACGCGATGGCCGTCTTCATGTCCGGCGGCACGCCTGTGTGCTGGGGAAACTCTTACACCACTTCCGTGGACGCAACCTTCAGTGGATGGCTCGGCGCGGCAAGGGATCGTCTACCCTTCCCCTGGCTGGACGATGTCCGGTGTGTCACCATTCACGCATGATCGAATCAAGGCCAGGCGCGTCCGCGGTGAGCGGGAAGCTCGGCAGGCGGCTCGTCCTGGCCGGTGTGGTCGGGATCCTGCTTCCCCTCGGCCTCTTCGGATGGGCATGGCTGATGGCCACGCTCTTCCCGGACTCTCCCCTATGCGGGCACTACACCGGCTGTCTCGGCTTCCTCGTCCAGGCATGGGCGGTCGGGCGGTGGGTCGCGATCGTCCTCGCCTGGCCGTTGCTGTATCTGCTGCGGATACGGTCAGCTTGGCCCATCGCCCTCCTGGCCGCCCTCTTCCTGGCGACGATCTGGCGACTCGCCGAAGCGCTGCCGTTCTCGCTGGCCGACGTCTCCCTCAAGCTCATCGTCTTCAGCGGCGTGATCGCCTACCCGGCTGCGGCCTGGCTGGCCATGCCCCGCACTCCCCGGTGGCTGCTCGCCCTTTCGATTGCGCTGCTCCTGGCCGTTTACGTTTTCGCCTCCCTGTTTGCGGCCTGACGTCCATGCTCCACGCCGCCACCAGGCCGTGATCTCAGCATGCGCCCCGGTGAACACCTTCTGATCATCGGTGTTGCAGCCACGGTAAGAGCCCAGGGATCCCCTGATGGACGCCGTCCGCATCTCGCCTTCGTCCCGGGCCCGAGGCGGAAGTCCTGGGCCGGACGTGCGATGGGCCGATCCTTCCCGTCGGCGGGATGTCGGCTCCGGCTGCCATACTCGCCGCGATCATGAGGAGCGGGCCCGAGGAGAGCCGATGCGCGAGGTCATGCCCGAGGCGTATGCCTGGCAGGAACGGAACTGGGAGGAGATCTACACCGTCACCTTCGTCCGCGGCCTGGACGAGCGCGAGACGCTCCGGCGGTTCGGCGTCGCCGATGACGACATCGGGCCGGCGGATAAGGAGGAGGTCATGGAGCGCATCGAGGAGACCGACGGCTGCTGCGACATGGTGCTGGCGGCCCGATCCGGCGACTGGACGATCGCTTTCGAATACAGCGGCTGGGAGGGAACCCGGCCCGAGACGCTGCGCGAGCTGACCCGCGACGGCGGTGAGGCCGTCGCCGTCATGCGCCACGACTACGCGGCCTCGCACCGTTTCCAGCATGCCGCGGACGGCCGGATCCGGACGGCCTTTCGCCCGCAGTGGCCTCAGGAGCGCTGGGGCAGCCACCCCGACACCCTCAACGACGACATGCGCGCACTCGGCCTGGAACCCGAACCGGACAAGGAGCTTGGGTCCCTGCCGGGTCCTGTCTCCGTCTCCGCGGCCCTCGCCCTGGCCAGCCGCATCAGCGGGGTGCTGTTCACCCCCGCCATGCTGGACGGGCCATTGCTGGGCGGGATCATCACCGACCCGGCGCCCGAGGACCCCCCGACCGGCGACCCGCTCACCACCCACACCCTGCGCTCCTTCAACCGGGAGATGGCCGAGGCCATCGACGGCGCCTCCCCCGACCTCCAGCGGCGAGCCTCGATCGCCGAAGCGCGCCGCCAGTGCACGCTGGCCGGCGTGGCCGACCATCCGGTGCTCACCGAGGCGCTCGCCCGGGCCGAGCAGGGCCAGACGCCGCAGGTCGCCGATGACTCTCCCCTCGCCAAACTCATCCGTATTTGGGAATCGGACCTGACCGGCCAGCCGATCGACACCGCCACCGGCGAATGGAGCGTGGATTCGTGTGAGCAGTCACACCGGTCCCCGGGCGGCCTCTACAGCGTCACCTTCGTCGACGCCACGACCGGCATGCCGACCTGCCCGACCTGTACGCCGCGCCGCTACCTGAGTGAGGAGGAGCGGGATGCAGCGCGCCCGCGCTGGCAGGCGGCCTCCGCGGTGCGCGATGCCCTTTCCCCCGATGCCAGGAAGGCCGCCTACGACATCCACCTCGCCCTGGTCAGCGCCGATCGGATCATGGCCGATCCCGATCACGCGACGGCCGTCATCGCGACGCTGCGCGCCGGGGAGGCGTAGGCGGCCCGCGTCCTTTCCGGGCTGATCCGGCGGCCGCTGCCGCAGGGGGGAAGGCGGACGTCGGCCACCGGACCGGTGCGAGGGGATTCGGTCGCGGGTCAGCAGGTGGCGAGCATGTTCTGCAGCGCGGTCTTCTCCGCCGACTGCAGTTTCAGGCCCCAGTGGTACTTGATCTGGATCCACGCACGCGCGTACAGGCAGTGCTGCTGCGGTGGCTGCCAGGCGGCCGGGTCCTTGTCCCCCTTGGCCTGGTTGAGGTCATCCGTCATCGCCCACAGCTCGGGTCCCCCGAGGTCGTTGGCGAACGATTGCCGCTTGGCCGTGGTCCAGGCATGCGCGCCGGAGCGCCACGCCTCGGCCAGGGGCACGATGTGGTCGATGTCGACGTCGGACGCGGCATTCCAGGTGGCGCCGTCGAACGGCGAATACCAGCGCCCGGAGGTGGCCGCGCAGCTGGAGTTGACGGTGACGTTCGTTCCGTCGCGCTTGAGGACCTGCTCACGGGTGTTGCAGGAGCCGGTGATGGTGATCCAGTGCGGGAACAGATCCCGGTCGTAGGAGCCGGCGTTGGACTCGGCCGCCACGGTGAGTGCGGCCAGGCGGGTGGCGGCGGTGCCGGCGGTGGGGATGTTCGGCGGGGTCGCCGACGCCGCGGTGAAGGCCAGGGCGCTGGTGAGGGTCAGGGCGCTCAGGCAGGCGCCGGCTGCGGTGACGACTCGTCGCATGGCGAGCCTTTCTGTCCCCGGAGTCTCGGCCAGGACGAGAGGAGGGTGTCCTGGTCAGGGGGCGAAACAGCAGGGATATCTCGGACCCTCCCAAGCCGCATGTGTGCCGCCCATGGCGAGGTGTGACGAGCAGGCGCACCGGTCTTGGGCGCACTGTGCCGCTGATCCACTGCAGGAGGCCAACGACCTGCATGGATACCCCGATCGGCAGGCGCGGAGCCGACTACCTGATCCCAGCAGGTACCGACGACACGGTGTTCGGAGCGCCGATGGGGACGCGGTGAAGGTGTTCCAGCGGGCCGCCCGGATCGAGGTCGACGGACGGGTCGGCCGACAGACGTGGACGGTGCTGCTCCACGTCGCCTGACCCGAGCACGCGGCTCTTGGTTTTTCGCTCCGTGGTGAGAGCGGTCGGTCCTTGAGGAGGGGCGACGCACGGAGAACCCATCTCATGCAGCAAGTCGCCGGTCGAGGTGAAAGTCCGATGGACCTCGCTTGGCGGACTCCTCGGCAGCGCTGGCTTCCTGGCCGTGCTTCAGGTCGGGGACTCCGACCACTCGCTGATCGCGTTTTGGCCGGACTGGCTGGAGGCGCTGACGATCCCGCTGCTGCCGACGGCGATCACCGCGGTGGCGGGCTACAAGGCGAAGCACACCGCTCACACTGACCTGCCGATGCCGCAGCGGTAGCCTGACCTGCGGGGCCCCGGGACGCGGCCATACGACCCGGGGCTCTGCTGAAGGCTCCAACGCGAACGCCCCGCCCGGTCCGTAGACCGAGCGGGGCGCTTCTACGTGTCCAGGGTCAGGCGCGTCGCCACCGCCAGTACGGGTCCGCGCTCTTCCATGTGCACCGGTACCGCTTGCTGGTGACCTTCGCGTAGCCCGACTTCCCGCGCGCGGCCTTCGGGCAGAACGCGCCCGGCGTGATGCAGTTCCAGTGCTGGCCGACCCGCCGGTACGTGCACGCCGCCATAGCCACCGCCGTGGGGGCGGAGACGACGGTGGCCGACGCCGGCGCGACCGCGACCGGGACGGCGAGCGCGGAAGCGGCCAGGGCCGCGGAGACGATGAACCGTCCGAGCAAGGGGAGCTCCTGACGTTGAGGATGAGACGCCAGAGAAGACGGGCCAGTCCCGGGACTGGTTGCCTGGTGAACGGCGTTCCGTTGGGACTCCAGGCTCGATCAGCCGGTGCGGTACTCCACCCAGGCCCGGCCCGCAGCCGCCGCCCGAGCACGGGACGCCCGAATCGGCTCCCGTCCGTAGCGAGCGACGAACTCCCGGAACAACGACCAGGCGGCCGCCAGGCCGGTCACGGCCGCGCCGGGCGCCTCCTTCCAGGCGGGCAGCTGCTCGACGAGTTCCTCCGCCTGCGCCGGGGTGTGCCCGGCCAGGATCAGCCGCGGCACCAGCAGCGCGGCCTCCACCCACGCCGCCCCCTGGCAGGCGAGTCCCCAGTCGATGACCCGCATCCCGGCCGGGGCCGCGAGGAGGTTGCCCTCGTGCAGGTCTGCGTGAAGGAGCGTGTCCCCGGCCAGTGCGTCGGTGTTGAGCAGGCTCCGGGCGTGCCGGTAGGCGTCGGACGCTTCCAGGTCAGCGGGCGGGTTGGCCAGGAGGGCGTCCGCGCGCTTACGTAAGAACTCGACGTTGTCGGTGACGGGCGGTACCTCGGCGGGGCTCGGAGTGAGGGTCTCGCCGAGCGCGCGGACGAGGTCGAGGACTCCGTCCAGGTCCGGGGAGCCGATGCCGAGGTCGACCTCTCGCGCGTGGTCGACGTGCTCGAAAACGAGGGTGATCCATCCGCCGGTGTGCCCGCTCCACAGCATTCGGGGAGCGGGCACGGCCGGTGGTAGGGCGGTGCCGACGAGGCGCTCGCGCTGGTAGAGCGGCGCGGACCGCGAGTCGTCCGGCAGAGCCTTGACGAACAGCGTCCCGGACGCCGTGGCCAGTCGTACGGCAGCGCCGGCGGTGAGCCCGCCCGGGAGGCTGATCGCCTGCCGGATCGGGCCGAACTCGGCTGCGATCATGTCCCTGATCTCCGCGGGGAGATCTTCCCACCGGTACATCATGTGCCGCACTGTACGCCGCTCCTACTGGCGAGGTGGGTTACTTCGTCGGGCTGTCGGTGCAGCCCTGGTGGCACTGCGAGCAGCTCCCCGTACCGCTTCCCTCGCACTTACCGGCGTGGCTCCACAGGTCCGTGATGACGGGCAGGCCGAGCTCCCGCATGACGGCCACGGTGTCGGCCGCCGTGCACCCGCCCTTGGTGCCGCCCTCGGCACCGTCCTCAGGACGGTGGTGGATGAAGCGACCGGCGACCCGGTCACAGAACTCGGCATACGGCTGGGTGTAGAGGATGAAAGTGTGCCATCCGATGTCGACCAGCTCCGATGGCGACAGGTGAGCGTTGGGCCGGGTGGCGCAGGCGGAGAGGAACGCGAGCACCTGGTCCATGATGGGCTCGGCCAGGTGCGCCTGCTGAGGGTGCTCGACCTTGATCCGCGCGACGAGCCGGGCATGCAGCTCAGGGGTGATGAGCGTCCGAGGGTCAGGGGCGGCTGGGCGGATGGTGGTGACGGTCATGATGTCGTCCCTTCCGGTTGGCGGGGTCGCCTGCTCTCACGGTGACCGCCGACGGCCAGCCGGTCATTGCCGGACCGCGAGCCGCGTATTGAGGGTCTGCCATCAATGACAGGAGCCTGACCAGCGCGGTAAGTAAGGGAGCGACTACGGTGCATCTCACGGACGCTCGCGACGCGTGGAGGCCCCATGGGGCAGATCACCAGAGCACGACGGGCAGAGATCCAAAGCCAGGCGGTACGCATCCGCATGCAGGCGCAGCGCGCCAGCCACGCCACCGAGCGGGTCGTCACCGAGCTACGCACCGCGCTGCCCGAGCTCACCGCCCTGGAGGCATGGCGGCTCGCCCTCGGCTGGTCCCGCGCCCAGGCCGTCGACCAGGTCGCCAAGGAGTACGTCGCCGACGGCCTGCACCCGCCCGGCCTGTCGCCGGCGCAGCTGTGCCGGTGGGAGCACGGATCCGAGCGGCCGGGTCGGGAGTACGCCACCATGCTCGCCCGCGCGTACGGCGCTCAGCTCGGCCAGCTCGGGTTGGCGCGGCACTGCACATGCGGCCGCGGCGGCGGGTACGGTCGGCACGAGATCCAGCCGCTGCTGCCAGGAGTTGAGCTGATGACCACTGCCAGTGGACTGCCCGCTATCCGTCACTCGCTGTGCCTGGCCCTCCTGGCGGACCCGTACGGCGGGCCGACGGTGGTGGAGCTCGCCGAGGCGGCCGTCGAGCACTACGCCCTCAACTACTCCAAGCACCCGCCCGCGGTGCTGTTCGACGAGGTGCACGCCGCCCGCGGCATGCTCGTCGACGCGCTCGCCACCCCGGCGGACCCGGCCGTCGGCGTAGGCCTGCGCCGGACCGCCGGATGGATGTCCGCGCTGCTCGGCAACCTCGCTCACCACCTCGGCGACCACACCGGAGCCCGCGCACACCTCTCCGTCGCCGCCAGCTTCGGCGAGCACACCGGCGATGCCCGGCTGACCGGGTGGGCACTCGGCGCGCACAGCATGGTCGCCCGCGCCCGCGGGAACCTGACAGCCGCGCTGGGGCACGCCGAGGCCGGCCTGCAGCACGCGGCCGGGCCGCTCGCCCGGGCGCAGCTACTGGCGTGGGCGATGCTGCCAACCCTCGCTCAGCTCGGCCGGGCGACCGAGGCCGAGCAGGCACTCGCCGAGGCGACGACCGCGCTCGAGGCCGACCCCGCTGGCGGGGCGCCGGGCCGGTTCGGCTTCGACGCCGCCGAGCTCGCGCTGCACGAGGCGGAGGCGCTGCTCGCGCTCGGCTGGCCCGGACGGGCGGCCGCGCGAGCAGAGGCCTCGGCGGGGGTGTGCGTGCCGGACACGCCGGGCTGGGCCGCGGCGACACTGGTGCTCGCGCAGACGGAGGCGACCGGCCAGCCGGGGGACGCTGCAGCGCGGGCCCTGAGCGTGCTGGAGCGCGTACCGGCGGATCGGCTGCGCTCGACGGCCCGGGCCCGGCTGACGGCGCTCTCCACCGCGCTGGAAGGGACGGACACCGGGAGCGTGCGAGACCTGCAGGAGCGGGTACGGACACTGCCGCCACCGATCGACGTCCACGGCCGCGGCGCTACCGCCTGATCTACCAGCGCTGCCCGTAGGGGGCGGCGCCCCGGCGCATGCGTATTGGCCGGTCGGTCAAATCCGCGAACCCCGAGGGCCGCTTCTTCGCGGGCGGCAGAGGGTGGGCCTCCCGCCGGTGGCGGGTGGCCGGATGGATCAGCAGCTCCTCGATCGCGGCGACGTCCTCGGGAGAAAACCGCAGCTGTCCGAGAACGAGCCGGGATGGCCACTCGCCAGAGGCGGCCTTGCGATTGCTGATCTTTAATTCGTGATGTTCTCCGATCATGTGATCCTCCAGGGTTCTGGCGGTACGTCCAGGTCATGCGGTACGCACAAGGCGGCGGGCTGACCGCCGCGCAACGCGCCAAACGCGAGCAGCTCCGGCTGGAGGCGGCCGAGTTGTTCGCCCGCGGCTACACCGACACCCACGTGGCCAAGGACCTGCGGGTCAGCCGGATGTCGGCCAACCGGTGGCGCCGCGCCTGGGCGCGCGGCGGCAGCGCGGCGCTGGCCTCCAAGGGCCCGGCCTCGCTGCCCCTGCTGGACGAGACCCAGTTCGCCCGGCTGGAAGCGGCGCTGCTGCGCGGCCCGGCCGCCTACGGCTGGAACGACCAGTACTGGACCCTGGCCCGCATCCAGCGCGTGATCGGCCGGATGTTCCACCGGAGCTACTCCCTGCCCGGGGTGTGGAAGCTGCTCAGGCGGCACGGCTGGTCGTGCCAGGTGCCCGCCCGCCGGGCATGCGAGCGCGACGAGGACGCGATCGTGGTGTGGAAGACGGAGGTGTGGCCCGCCGTGGAAAGACCGCGGCGGACCTGGATGCCTGGGTCTGCTTCGAAGACGAGTGCGGCCGCACGCTGAGACCGCCGGCCGCCCGCACTTGGGCGCCGCGCGGCGCGACCCCGGTGGTGAGGGTGCCGGGCCGGCGCGCAGGCCGGGTCTCGGTCGCGGCCATGGTCTGCTACCGGCCGGGCGAGCGGTCCCGGCTGATCTACCGGGTGCACGTCTACCGGCGGCACGCGGGCGAGACGGCGAGCTTCACCTGGTGCGACTACCGCGACCTGCTCGTCATGGCGCACCTGCAACTCGGTGCGCCGATCGTGCTGGTGTGGGACAACCTCAACCGGCACACCTGCGCGCCGATGCGCCGCTTCATCGCCGAGAACGCCGACTGGCTGCGGGTGGTCCAGCTGCCGTCGTACGCTCCGGACCTCAACCCGGTGGAGGGCGTCTGGTCGCTGCTCAACCGGGACGGGTTGGCCAACCTCGCGGTGGTGGGTCTGGATCAGCTGGTGCGGTTGGTCAAGCGCGGGCTGAAGAAGATCCAGTACCGGCCGCATCTGATCGACGGCTGCCTGGCAGGGACCGACCTGGCCTTCAACCTGCTGTAACTCCACGAGTTAAAGCTCAGTGATGCCGGATACGGAGTCGCCGAGGCCGAGGTACTGGGCCAGCTCGTGCTTGTCGATCCAGCGGTTGGGGAGAGACGTCATCCTTCTGGGGGCAGAGATCGTTCTGGTAGGGAAGGTCTCCTGCCGAAGACCCGGCGAATCACGAGTTTCTCGGAACTGAACGGCCTCCACGAGTTGACGATGGCCTGGATCTTCGGGGACTGAGCCATCTGGGCGAGGCGGGCGATGCGCTCTTCGTCGTAGCCAGCCGTCACGGGAGGCTCCTGGCGTTGAGGGCTGCACGTGCTTCCTCGCGATGGGACCGGATGATCTCGGCGATCTCCTCCACGGATGGACCGCCGGGGATGTACGCCTCCCGCGCAGCCTCCATGACGGGAAGGGAGTCGCGGCGGGCCCGAGCACGGGCGATGACGAACGCCGCCTCGGCGCAGCACCGGTCGTAGACGACCTGTTGTTCCGGCGTCAGGGAGTCGCGGTAGGCGCTCATGGCTTCATCGTCATGAGGTTAGCGAGGTAGGCGAGGGTCGCGGGGTCCTCAACATGGGGTGGGAGCCCGCAGGCCGCGCGGGAGGCGGCGACGTGGGCGCGGAACGCCGGGTCCGTGATGCGCTCCTCGCTGGGGAGGTGTCGCCAGTGCTTTCCCTTGGAGGTGCTTGGTTTTGTCATGACGAGAATCGTGGTCTCGCACTGTGATCATCCGCAGTCACATGGAGTGCTTGTCCGCGACTGGTCAAACCCGTTACGCCGCTGAGCCTGTCCTCCCTTGCTCCGAAGGCCGACCGTAGGGTCTCCCCGCACGAGGCACCCCCGGGGGAGAGACCATGGACGATAACCCACCTGCAGAACTCGTCGAAGCGCAGCGCGCTCTGGACGCTGCGATGCGCGCCTGCGACCAGCTCGCGACCGAGTTGCCGGCCTGGAGCGCGATCCAGGCAGGGGAGCCGAGCCTGATCCGGACGGCGAGCAGCGCCCAGCCGACGCCCACGCCGAGCGGGGCCGCCTGATCGAGACGGTGTACGGCGATGTGCGGCTGAGGCAGGCCGACAACTGGATGGCAAGACATTGGAGAAGGTCGCGCGAACCTGAACACGCGAACGGCTCCGCCCCGGGACTATCCCCGCGGGCGCGGGGCCGACGGCGACCGGGACGCGGTGCCAGTTGTCGGCCCTGCGCCCGTGGGGATGGTCCCCGGTCCCGCTCGTACACCACCCGGGAGGCGATGTCGGCCCCGCACTCGCGGGGATGGTCCCGCGCGTTGCAAGAACCGGTGTGGGGAGGAGCAAGCTAGGCGGCCATGCGGGTTAGAGTCTGCCTCCGATTCGCCCAATCACCGACGATGTCGCTACTTCTGCGCGTACTTCGTCACCGGCAGTTCGAGTACCACTCGTTGATCGTCTGCTGTGGCGGTCAACGCCACGCTCTACCTCCACCGTCCTTTCGTGGTCACCGAGAAGTACGAGTGCCAAGACACTTTCATGACCTTCATCACGGTCACCCTGCGCTGCGAGCAGCGTACGAGCAGCCATGTTCACCTGCGTGAACTCCGCAAGGAGCGGAGCCTTCGTCTGCGGGTTTCCTCTTCGCTTCGGGCAGAACCCCCAGCTGGGGCCTGCTGGGATACCTCAGCTGTCGTGCAAGCCACTCGAGAACCCCGGTATATCTTCACGTACCCCCGCGATCGGGGGTGGGCGGCGTGGCCGGCACCGGAAACGGTGACGGCCCCCTGGGCCAACAGGGAGCCGTCGTTCCGCACGGACACTCGAAAGGTCGCGTCCTAGTGAGGAAGGGTACACATTCCAGCGGTGAGCCTCGGCCACCGCTGTTGCCGAGCCGCACAGTGCTGATCGGCGTAGTCGCCGTCATCGCCGGCGGAGTCGTCGGTCTCCTGTCCGCCGCGGGCGGTGTTCCACTGCCGCTCAGCGTCGTGGCAGGTCTCGGTGCAGGCGGCGCGGTGCTCGTCGCGATGCACCAGCTGATGGAGTAGTGCAGAGCCCGCGGCACTGCGCTGCGGGCTCTTCTGGGTGGGGCGGGGTGCTCGTAGGGGTGCGCCGCCCCGAGACTGGGGTCAGAACGGAGGTGGAGTCCATGGCGCCCACGGGCTGGTGTGGACGGTGCGTGCCCACGGCTGGGCGGGGCCGGGTTCCTGGTGGGCGCGTTCGGCGTCGTCTTCGGTGACGCGGGGCTCGTCGCCGGTCGGCGCGGTAGCGCTGATGATGTACTCGGTGCTGCGGGTCAGGCTGCGCCAGTCGTCGAGGGTGCGGTGGGCGGCGCGCAGCTGGGTGAGCAGCTGGGGGATGGCGTCCAGGGCGGCCATGCCGTTGCGGCCGAGGATGCGGGGCTCGTCCATGGACGCGTTGTAGGCCCAGTACTCCCGCAGCTCCGGCGAGGGGCAAAGTAACCGACAGGTAGTCCCACCCGTCCCTGTTGCCCGCTCTAGCCGTTTGCGACGAGGTGGGCTCCATTGGCGGCGGCGATCACCCGGGTCAGCGCCTTGTGCAGGTCCTGCAGCTCGGCCAGATCCATGCCCAGGCGCTCGACGATCGCCGCCGGGATCTGCTCTGCCTGCGCGCGCAGCGCGCGCCCGTGCTCGGTCAGGGTCACCGCTAGGGAGCGCTCGTCGGTGCTGGCGCGTCGGCGCTCGACAAGGCCGGCGGCCTCCAGGCGCTTGAGCAGCGGCGACAGTGTGGCCGGCTCCAGTTGCAGCAGGCCGCTGAGGTCCTTGACCGACAACGGCGCGTGCTGCCACAGCGCCAGCATCACCAGGTACTGCGGATGGGTCAGCCCCATCGGCTCCAGCACCGGCCGATACAACCCGATCACCGATCGCGAGGCGACCGCCAGGGCGAAGCACACCTGGTTCTCCAGGGACAGCGGATCGGCGATGTCGCCCATGTCACTCATGTAAGCCTCCTCGGTACTTACCGTCACCCTACCTCGCCGAGTACACTAATGCTTAGTACACTAAATATTAGTGGGCGATGCAGCTGACTGTTCGACCCACCGTCATAGGAGAAACACCCATGAGCCGCACAGACGTCCTCGTCGACGCCGACTGGGTCGAGGCCAACCTCGACACCCCCGGGATCGTCCTCGTCGAGGTGGACGAGGACACCCGCGCCTACGACACCGACCACATCCGCGGCGCCGTCAAGATCGACTGGCGTGAGGACCTGCAGGACCCCGTCCGCCGCGACTTCATCGACAAGGCCGCCTTCGAGGCCCTGATGTCACGCAAGGGCATCACCGAGGGCGACACCGTGATCCTGTACGGCGGCAACAACAACTGGTTCGCCGCCTACGCCTACTGGTACTTCAAGATCTACGGCCACCGCGACGTGCGCCTCCTCGACGGCGGCCGCAAGAAGTGGCAGCTGGAGGGCCGCGAGCTGACCGGCGAGCCCGTCCAGCGCCCCGCCACCCGCTACCAGGCCACCGCACCCGACGCCTCCATCCGCGCCTTCCGCGACGACGTCCTGGCGGCCATCGGCACCGCGACCATCGTCGACGTGCGCTCCCCGGACGAGTTCACCGGCAAGATCCTCGCCCCGGCGCACCTGCCCCAGGAGCAGTCCCAGATCACCGGCCACGTGCCCACCGCCAAGAACATCCCCTGGTCGCAGGCCGCCAACGACGACGGCACCTTCAAATCCGACGAACAGCTGCGCGCCCTGTACGGGCAGGCCGGCGTCACCCTGGACGGCGACGGCGAGACGATCGTCTACTGCCGCATCGGCGAGCGCAGCGCCCACACCTGGTTCGTGCTCAGCCAGCTGCTCGACCGGCCCGCCGTCAAGAACTACGACGGCTCCTGGGTCGAGTACGGCTCCCTGGTCGGCGTGCCCGTCGAGCGCTGAGCATCCCTCCCCTCCGGGTCCCCTGCCGCCATTCGGGCAGGGGACCCGGAACACAGCGAATTCCCACAGAGCGGCAATCACCCGACCCCGAGGAACGGTCATGGAACGTCAGAAGCGAAAGAGCCTGGAAGAGCGGATCGCCGACCGCCAGGCGCAGCGCCCTCCCATCAAGGAGGACAAGCACTTCGAACATGGCCCTGCCAAGTGGCTATTCGTCGGCGTGCTGGTGTTCATCGTGCTGATCCACCTCGTCGGCCTCGTCATCGTCATGATGACGGAGACCTGACAGCCCCGCCGTCCGGTCGCCACACGCACATGGTGGCCCCCGGGGAGAATCGGACCGGATTTTGGCGGCAGCGCTTTGGCGGGTCCTGGCGGACGAAACCATGCTGCTTGCTGTTGAGCGTGACCTCTAACTACGGAGGGCGCGGACCAAGATGGGCATCGCGATCAACAAGGTGATCCCCCGCAGCACGCCCGCGACGGGATACGGCGCACGTAGTCCGAACGCATGCGCGACCAGCCCGCCGGCCAGCGCGCCAAGGGGAATGAGGCCCCAGCCGATCATCTTGTAGACGCTTCCCACCCGGCCGAGCAGCTGCGGCGGCACGAGCTGCTGGCGGAGGCTGACGGTCACGACGTTCCACAGCACGACGGCGAAGCCGTTGACGGCCAGCAGGACACCGAGCACGGTCGCGTCCGGGCTCAGCCCGATCCCGACGAAGACGACGGCGTTCACCGCGAGCCCGGCCAGCAGCACGAGAAGCGCCCCGGCCCCGCCGATGATGCGCGCGCCGGTCAGGCCGCCGAACACGCTGCCGAGCGCGGCGCCGGCCAGCAGCAGGCCGTAGCCGCGCGCGTCGAGACCCAGGGTCTGGGTGGCCAGCAGGACGAGGGTGGCATTGCCGAGCTGGGCGCAGAAGGTGTTGACGCCGAGCAGGACGGCCAGGGTGCGCAGCAGCCGGTGGCGGGCCAGCCAGCGCAGGCCGTCGGTGATCGCCGTGCGCATCGGCGGGTGGCCGCCCGGGTGGCGCTTGTGCCGGGGCAGGGTCGCCAGCAGGGCGGCGGACAGGGCGAACGAGGCGGCGTCCATCCCGAGCGGCGCCGCCGCGGCGACCGCGAACAGCAGGCCGCCGATCGGTGGTCCCAGGAACTGGGAGCCGAGCATGGTGATCGTCTGCTGGTGGCCGTTGGCCCGGTGCAGCAGGGGTGCGGCGACGAGGTCCGGCACGATCGCCTGGGCGGCGTTGGCGGAGACGACTGCGCAGGCTCCCAGAGCGAAGGCCGCGGCCGCCAGCGCCGGGACACCGAGGCGGCCGGAGGCGGCGAGGACCGTCATGACGGCGGCGAGCACGGCCTGCACCGCCTGGAAGCGCCACATGAGGC
Organism: Planomonospora sp. ID91781; assembly: GCF_015711595.1. Classification (NCBI taxonomy): domain Bacteria; kingdom Bacillati; phylum Actinomycetota; class Actinomycetes; order Streptosporangiales; family Streptosporangiaceae; genus Planomonospora; species Planomonospora sp. ID91781. The sequence goes on from NZ_JABTEY010000004.1 coordinate 115,524, forward strand.
CGGCGCGGTCATGGCGGTCGACGAGCGCGCCGGCGGGCAGCGACAGCAGCAGCCACGGCAGGTACGCCGCGGCGGAGACGACCGCCACCAGCCGCGGATCGCGTGTGACCGTCGCGGCCAGCAGCGGGACCGCCGCGGTGAACGCACCGTCACCGGTGGCGTTGATGCCCGTGGCCCACCACAACCGCCAGTAGGCCGTCGGCAGGCGCGGCCCGGCGGCCGGTGTCGCATCCGGTGTCATGCCGGGATCCTCCGGCGCCGGGCATCGCCGTGACAGCTTTTAGCCCGCTGCTACATAGTCGGTGCGTGGCGTTGCGGATTGATCTCGGCGTGGCCGAGCTGGCGGCGACACGGTTGGCGATCTCGCCGCTGTCGGAGACGGTGGCGGGCCTGCAGCAGTTGAGCGGCCGCTACCGCAATCCGCTCCACCTGCGGTGGCTGCGGTGGGCGGCCGACGAGCTCGCTCGCCGTCCCCTCGAGCTGCCGCACGCCTGGCCGCTGCTGGTGACCGAGCGGCCGAGCTGGCCGGAGTTCCTCGTCCCCGCCCCGCGCGGCACGGCGGCGTCGATCGACGACGACCTGGCCGCGCTACAGGCGACGACGCCTTCTCAGGTGCGGGCCAGCCTCCGGCGCGTGTTCGGCGAAGAGCTCCCGGGTGCCGCCGCCGCGCTCGCCACGCACCCGGCGGCGGGCCTGCGGGCGGTCGCCGCGGAACTGCGCGCGGCGCACGAGCGGCTCGTCGCGCCGCACTGGCCGCGGATCCGGGCCGTCCTGGACGCCGACGTCATCCATCGCGCCCGGCAGCTGGCGGCGGGCGGTGCCGACAAGCTCTTCGCCGATCTGCATCCGGATCTGCGGTGGTGCGACGGCCGGCTGCTGCTGCAAGGGACGCACTGGCGGGCCGAGCATGTGGTGAACCGCGGCCCGGGTGGGCTGGTCCTCATGCCCGTCGTGCTCGGCCCACCCCACGTGATGATCAAGAAGAGTACGTCCACGCAGACCACGGTGCGCTACCCGGCACGGGGCGTCGGCGCGTTGTGGACCGCGGGAACCCGCCCGCCGGTGGGGAGCGTGGTCCGGCTGCTCGGCCGGGCGCGCGCCGAACTGCTGGAGGCGCTACGCTCCCCCGCCACGACGACGGAGCTGGCCCGCGCGCTGGGCGTCACACCCAGCGCGGTGTCGCAGCACCTCGGCGTGCTGCGCGACAGCGGGCTGGTCGCACGCGAGCGATCCGGGCGCACCGTCGTGTACATGACGACCACGCTCGGGGCTTCCCTGCTCGAGGACCACCCGAGCCTCCCCTCGGCCGGACCGCTGACCGGATGGGACCTGTGCGACGCCCCAGCCTAGATGGCCCCCACTCGGACCCGCGCGACCAAGTGCTAAGTAGCTCGATGTAAGGGTCTCATATGCACTCTGCTGCCAACTTGCCCCGCCCGAAGTGATTGATCGCTTCGGGAGGCAGGTTCGGCCTAGCCTTCAAGGATGTCGGCAAACGTTCTAATTCCGACGCCTCGAGACGGCCCGCATGGGAGGCGCAATTTGATGAACGGGCTTCACCGTACTGGACGGGGTGTCTGGATGAACCCTCCAGGCCGGTGGCGCGTCCCTTTGGTGTGAAGAGATCGCGTTTGACCGTCATCGCGCTGCTCGCGTCGTTGTGCGCCTGCGGCCAGTCTGGTGCTGGCCCGGTGCCCACTGTGGCCGGGACCGAGACGATCGTGCTGCCGCGGGCCGATCAGCCCAAAGCGCATCGGCCCACCCTGGAGCGGCTCAAGCGAGAGGCGGCGTCGTCGGGCCGATCCCTGGAGGAGGTCGTCAAGCGGTACGCGACCCGGGTGGCTGCTACCTCGTCACCCAAGCCGACGGACTTCGAGGGGTACGACCCCGCGGTGACCGACCCGGACATGGTGATCGACGGCATTCCTTACGCCGAGCTGGTCGACCTCGGGGCCATCGCTAAATCGGAGGGCATCTCCTACGAGGAGGCCATCGACCGCTTCGGCTCACAGTCGTCCAACAGCCGGGTGATCGACAAACTTACCGAGGAGTTCCCTGACGAGATCTCCGGCGTCAGATACGTCGACGACCATCGGGGGCTGCGCGTCGGTTTAAGGATCCCATCCCGACTCGCGCGATCGAGCTGGCTAGGACCCTCCCCATGGAGGTCACCCTGATCGGCGGCAAGGGATTCTCGGCCTCGGAGCTCCGGCAGGCCCAGGACACGGTCGTCTCCCGGCTCCGCTCCTGTCCTGAGGTGGCCACGATGATGGCGCACTCAGATGAGGAGACCGGCCAGGTCAAGGTCACGGTTCAGCCGAAGGTGATGCCGGACGATGCCGAGGAGTTCAAGCGCGGGCTTCAGCTCCCTCAGCCGGACAATCCGCGCATCACCGTCGAGGTCACGCTCTCCGTCGATTCGGTCGCCGTTCAGCCGCAGTGAGAGCCACCGAAGCGGGGGTTGAGCAGCAATGGAACGGTCAGTGGCGTTAGCGGGCCCTCAGGGCCCTGTACCCCCGAAGCTCCGCCGAGCCGCAAAGTAGCGCGTCGGGCCAGCTCAGCTCTCTGATTGCGGGCACTTCCCGAACCTGCAGGAACGCTGCCTCCCCCAACATGAGCCCTCCGGAAACCAGGCGAAACCGGATGCGAGACGACTCCTGGTGAGGCTTCGAGGCCTACCTTGCGGCTCGGCGCGGTTTCGGGAGCACTGGGCCGTCCAGAGGCGAGATCCAGCGGGCATCCGGTGCTTCATCGCGCCCCCGGACGATAGGACCCGTGTTGTGCGCCCGGCCGTCGTCGGCATCGTGGTGACACACTGATCGGCGTGACCGAACCGGAGATGACCGCAGACGATGTCCAGGAGTTCCTGACCCTGATGGACGGCCTGGGCATCCGTACCTGGTTGGACGGCGGATGGGCGGTGGACGCCTGCCTCGGTTCCCAGACGCGGCCGCACACCGATCTGGACATCGTCGTACAGGAGCACGACGCGCCGGCGGCCGCCGCGGTGCTTCGCGCCCGCGGGTACCGGCCTGTCCCCCGTGATGACACCACCGCGTGGAACTTCGTCCTGGGCGACGAGGCCGGGCACCTGATCGACTTTCACGTCATCGTCCTGGATGCCGACGGCCACGGCGTCTACGGGCCACCCGGCAACGGCGAACGCTACCCGGCTCAAGCCCTGGCCGGCACCGGCCGGATCGGCGGGCGCGAGGTGGCCTGCATCAGCCCGGAATGGCTGGTGCGGTTCCATACCGGCTATGCCGTCGACGCCGAGGACTGGGCCGATGTCTCGGCGCTGTGCGAGCGGTTCGGCATCGCTATACCGGAGGACTATCAGCGGTTCCAGCGGCCTGGCCGGGAGTGACGGGGTCGAGCAGCATCGGCTAGTCACGATAAGGAGCCCGGTGGGCGCGTCTTATCGTGACTGGCCGTTCCGATGCGTTCGTCAAACGCACTGCTCGGAGTAGATGAACGCCATCGGAAAATGAACGGTGAAATGAACGCCTAGGCCGGACGCGGCAGCCTGTCTGGGGCTGCTCCGGGGCCCGTTCATCAGACGAGCGTTAGCTGAACGCCTCGGACGACCCCTCCCGCTCTTGATCATGACCGCCTGGGCCTACGGAAGGCCGTCTGCGTTCGGGATCCACCGAGCCCGTATCTGCTGGGCGGCCTCCAGGGCTGCTCGCCCGACCACCTGGCCGGACTCGTCGTCGGTGGTGTCCAACGCGACGTAGATCGCGGCTTCGACGGTCTCCCACTCCTTCTAGAGTTGCCGTCGGGTTATCCCGTCGTACTGCTCCAGTTCCCGATAGATCCGGCGAGTCTGGCGCATCAGGTCCTCGTAGGTCGCTGGGGCTGAGTCCGGGGTCTCCTTCATGGCTCCCACGTTGCCACCCCCTGTTCCGCGCTCCACCCGGATCGGAACAGCGAGTGGCGGTAAGCCGCGCCCCGACGCCTCGCTAACGCCACTGGCCGCTCCGTTGCTGCTCGACCTCCTTTGCGCTCTCGCAGGGTTACGACTCGAACATGGCAGGATAAGCCCGGCGCGATAATGATCATTCGGTCGTTTCCGCAGGTCCCCGCCAGCGGCAGCATCCCGACCGATCCGAAACCCCCGAGCCCTGGAGTTGACATGGCTGACATGATCGTGCCCGACCCCGTCACGCGGGACGTTCTCGCGATCTTCGAAGAGGTGCGCTACCAGCTGTTCGGGCGCTTGGAGGGCCTGACCGACGCCGAGTACCACTGGGAGCCGGTCGGCGACTGCATCGGCATCCGCCCCGGCGACGACGGCCTCTTCCGCGTCGCCACGCTCTTTCCGGAATCGAGTCCGGACGCGCCGGACCCCGTCACGACGATCGCCTGGCGCATCTGGCACATCGGCAACCTCTGCCTGCGAGGCTACGTGATCTACCTCTTCGACGACGTTCCCGACTACGGCGACCGCGATGTGTGGCCGGGCACCGCCAAAGAGGGCATCCAGGCGCTCGCCGAGGACTGGGAGCACTTCATCTCCCGTATCGCAGCCCTCGGCGACAAGCGCCTGTTGGCGCCGATAGGCATGGGCCCCGGCGGTTGGGCCGATGAGACCTATTTGAAGCTCGCGCTGCACGCTCTGAAGGAGGTCACACATCACGGCGGCGAGATCGGCCTGCTGCGCGACCTGCACCTGCGCGAAGGCGTCTGATTTCGGCGGTGGGCGCCCGTTGGCGTTTCGAGGGCCACGTGAGGTCTGCCGCCGGCGGGGGTGGGAAGGCTCGGGGGCACCGCGTTATGGGTTGTCGAGGGCACCGTACGGGTTGTCCCGGGGCCCGTACGGATCGTCCGTGGGCCGAGATGATTCGTACGGTTGATCTTGAGGGTTGAGTGTTTGGCCCTCCGCTCGGGTCCGTGTCACCAGACGCAAAGTAGCTGTGAGTAACCGGGAGCTCCCGGGCGGCTCGACATAAAAGCCATTAGGCCCGCTACTCCCGAAGCTGCGCCGAGCCGTAAAGTAGCTGAGAGCAATCGTATTCACGCTCTGTGAATGTCTCGGGCTTCAAATAACGATGCCATCGTTTTTTGAAGGCTGTCGATCGAGATCGGGCCTTAAGTTACCCGCGAGGTACTTTGCGGCTCGCCGTAGCTAATGGAAGTGCAACCGCCCGTCAGGGAAGAACGGTTGTGCAGCCAGCCGGCCGGTGAGCACTTGGCGTAGCGGGGCCGTCGATGAGCCCTACCCGAAGATCGTGCCCCGGCCGGCCGGTGAGAAGGGTCGATGGCTGGTGGGATGAGGTGCCGAGGTCCGAGAACTGATCCATTAGCGCGCCGCTGTCCTTCTCGTGGCTGACGAGATCACCGGATGCGGAGGGAGCACTACATGATCTTCGTGGGGATCGACTGGGCCGAACACCACCACGACGTGTGCCTGCTGGACGCCGACGGAGGCGAACTCGACCATGCCAGGATCACCGAGGGCGCGGCCGGAGCGCGTCGGCTGCATGAGCTGATCGCCCGTCACGCCGACGACCCCGACCAAGTGGTCGTCGGGATCGAGACCGATCACGGACTGCTGGTCACCGCGCTGCTGGAAGCCGGCTACCGGGTACACGCGATCAACCCGATGGCCTCGGCCCGCTACCGGGAGCGGTATGCCGCCTCGCGCGCCAAGTCCGACCGCAGCGACGCCCGGGTGCTGGCCGACATCGTCCGCCTCGACCGCCACCGGCACCGCCTGATCGCCGCCGACTCCGACCACGCCGAGGCGATCAAGGCTTTGGCGCGGGCGCACCAGCAGCTGATCCGGGCCCGTCAACGCCAGGTCAACGTGCTGCGCAGCCACCTGCGGGAGTTCTACCCGGCCGCGCTGCAGGCCTTCGACGATCTGACCGCACGCGACGTCCTGGCCGTGCTGGCCAAGGCCCCGACCCCGCAAGCGGGCCGGGCCCTGACCCGGGCGCAGATCACCGCGGCGCTGCGCCGCGGCGGACGGCAGCGCTACCTGCCGACGTGTGCCGAGCTCATCCAGGCCGCACTGCGGGCTGAGCAGCTGGAGGCAACGCCGATGCTCACCGCCGCCTTCGGGCACGCCGTCCAGGCGCTGGCCGGTGTGATCGCGGAGCTGACCGCCCGCATCGACGCGCTCGAAGAGCAGGTCAACCGGCTGCTCGATGCCCACCCCGACGCCCGAGTCGTGCGCAGCCTGCCCGGCCTGGGCGGGGTCGTGGCCGCCCGCCTGCTCGGCGAGTTCGGCGACGCCCCCGGCCGGTTCACCGACGCCAAGGCCCGCAAGGCCTACGCCGGCACCGCTCCCATCACCCGCGCTTCCGGCACCCGGCAGGTGGTGCTGGCGCGCGTCGCCCGCAACCGCCGCCTGGTCGGCATCTACCACGGCTGCCTGCGCCACCACGCCCTTTATGACGAACACCGCGCCTGGGGTGCTCGGATCAGTGCCGCTGCCTGACGCTCAACCGTGAAGGTCGCCTCAAGAGCATCGGGTCGGCACCGGCGGAAAACGAATTCCTTTGTGAAACGGTTCCAGTTACCGTCGTGGCATGCAGGTCACCTTCACCCGCACCGCGGAACGTCGCTATCGCGTGACGGTGGACCGCGAGCTGGCGCCGCCGCTGGTGATGGACCCCGGTCCCGGATACGACCCCTACCTTCCGCACGACCTCCTCCACTTCATCGTGGAATGCCACGGGGAGCTCAGGAACGGCATCTTCGGCCAGCTCGCGGCTGGCGGCGACGCACACACCTTCGAGCTCGCCGACCAGCCCCGGGACTGCAGGCAGGCGCGGCGGCGCACGCGCCGCAGCTCCCGCAGGAACAGCGTGTCCGGAGCCGACATCGCCCTGTCGGAGAAGCTGGCGGGCGTCGCGCTGACCGCGTGGCTGGTGCACACCGGCCGCCTCCCCATGCCGGACAATGCCGAGACGGCGCTTGGGGAGATCGGCGTCACCCAAGCCGAGATCGTCGGGATCCTCGGCCGACTGGACGAGAGCGCGAGCCGCTGGCACGCGCTGGCCGTCGGTGAGTCGCTCACCCTGGACTGGCCCTGGCCGGAACGACGCGGCGGGCGCCGCACCGCATAGGAGCCAGGCATCAGCGCTGATGCTTGACGCTTACTGAGCCGATCATAAGTTTTGGTACTTGTTCGAGGCCGTCGGAGACAGCATGCCGGTACGGGGCACGCTGGGGGAATGGCCAGAAAAGGTCGCAGAGCGACGTTCGAGGAGAAGGTCTTCGCCCTCCGGCTGCTGGAGCAGGGCATGTCACCGGACCGGGTGGCCGAGGCGCTGGACGTGGGCCGCGAATCGATCTTCCGGTGGAAACGCCAGGCACGATCGGGCGGCACCGAGGCGCTGCGGATCAAGAAGGCATCGGGACGGCCACGGAAGCTGAGGCCCGGCCAGGAGCAGACCGTCAAGGCGCTGGTGCGCGATGTCACGCCCCGCCAGGTCCTGGGCACCGCCGTGGTGCTGTGGACCCGGGCGCTGGTCGCCCTGGTGATCACGGCCTGGTTCGGCATCGGGATGTCGGTGGCGGCGGTCGGGCGGCTGCTGCGCGGCCTGGGCCTGTCGGTGCAGCGCCCGCTCTACCGATCGCCGCGGCGTGATGAGGCGGCCATCGCCGGCTGGAGGAGCACCCTCTTCCCGCGGATCCGCCGCAGCGCGCGCCGGCGCGGAGCGCTGGTGCTGTTCGCCGACGAGATGAGCATGCGCGTCGATCACCGCTCGGGCACCACCTGGGGCCTGATCGGGCGGACTCCGGTCGTGGTGGCGGGGGCGGGCCGGCGGTCGGTGAAGATGTTCTCGGCCGTCGGCGCCGACGGCACGCTGCGCTACCGGCTAGGACACGGGTCGATGGACCGGTGGGCCTTCCTCGGGTTCTGCGCGCAGCTGCTGCGCACCGTCACCCGGCCGATCGTCCTGGTCGTCGACGGCTCCTCGATCCACACCGCCCGTGTGGTGCGGGACTTCGTCGCGCGCACCGGCGGGCGGCTGCGCTTGTTCTTCCTGCCCGCGTACGCACCCGAGCTCAACCCCGACGAGTGGGTCAATCAGAACGTCAAGGCCCGGGCGGCTCGTGAGGCGGTTGCCGATGAGCACGAGCTGGCCGCGGCCATGCACAGCGGTATGCGTCGGCTGCAAAAGCGTCCCGACATCGTCCGGGGCTTCTTCACCGACCCGCAGCTGGCCTACATCGGGCCGTAGCGCCGATAGTCCCAGAACTTACGATCGGCTCAGTAGCACTGTGGGATGTCTTCGGGAGTACTGGGCCGACACCACGTCGCCGACGACGACATGGTGCGCCCCTCACCGTTCATGCGCAAGCACATCAACGTGCACGGCCACTACTCCTTCCACCTGCCCGGCCTGGGCGACGGCTGCCGCGTGCTCAGCGACCCTGACGCAGCCGATACCGAGGAGAGCTGACACGAGACGATTCACGCTGGGGGCTCACGCGGGTGCGCTCCCGTGATCGCGGAGATGCGCTTGTTCGTCCTGCTCAGGACGGGCCGGTCCCTCCGGGTCGGCGGAAAGCGGTGACACTTCGCATGAACCGGCAGGTCTGAGGTCAGCGAGACGCTTCTTCCAAACACCGCCGCAGTGTCTCGACGAACGAGCCCGTTGTGGTGGGACAGACCTGGATCTCATGGCCCTCCTGGTCAAGGACCTTCCGGTGGTCCAGGGGTTTCTTGAGCGTGACGGGCACGGCATGATCTGTGCCGGTCCCCACCTGCACGCCGGATCGCTCAGGACAGACGCGACGGAGCACTACTCCCACGGTCACGCTGGTGGGCGACTCGACCACCTCGGCTCGTTCGACCACGGTGCAGATCGTGCCGTCAGCCCTCATGCTTCCGCTGGCGTGTAGGGTGATGACCCGTCCTCCGGGGGCCACCTCGGCCATGCGGACCATCGCGTCGAAAGGCTTGGCCGACTCCTGCGCGCAGGCCGCGGCCAGCACGGTGAGGGCCAGGATGCACCCGGCGCGCAGGAGGGAGGACGGGACCAACGGAGTCATTTCTTGTAGATGTCCTTGCCGACGGCCTTCATCACATCATGGAAGTCGGTGAAGGTATGCATGCAAGTGTCCTGGATCGGTTCCTCCGGAGAGCTGCTTCCGCTGGTGATTCCCTTGGCCACGACGTAGCCGTCGGGACGGAAGGTGTAAACCGGCCCGCCCGAGTCGCCATCGATCACGCACCTTCCGCGCTTCTTGCCGACATGAACCCAGCGCGCCGTTTCCCCGTCCATGTCGATCTTCCAAGCCAGGTCGGTGACCTTCCACCGGCAGATCTGGCCCGTACTGGCTCCGCCGGTGCAGTACTGGTCGCCTTCCTTGGCACGGACCGAATAGCGTCCACCGACCCAGCGCTTGGTGGCGGAGTGCTTGTCGCCGACGAAGATGGTGGGGCTTGTACCGCGGACGTCCACGTGGAGCAGGCCCAAGTCGCCGTAATACGTCGGCTGACCGGGGAGTTTCACCGTTCCGGTTCCTTTGTGCCAGTTAGACCACAGGATGGAGCCGACATTGGCGGATCCACCTTGCGGAAGAAGGCAGTGCCCGGCCGTCACCATCAGCTTGTCACTCGCACTTCCCATGGAGAAACCGGTCGTGCACCCCTTGCCCCAGCCGGGTCGTTCGGTGGTCGCCGTGAAAGAGGACCCGCCGTTAACCTTCCCGATGTCCTCCTGCCGGTTGTCAGCAGCAGCGGTAGTGGTAGCGGCGGTGGTCTGCGTCTGGCTGAGGAGGTGGAAGCGGTCGCTCTCCGATCGCAGCCAGATGGCGACGTTGTAGGTGCCGTACCGGTCGGCCAACGCCTTGCGCAGCTGCGCGGAGGCGTCGGTGGACTGCACCACGACGAGGTTGCGCTCGGGCCAGATGTGGGTGGCGAACAACTCGGTGCCCGCCGGGATCGCGTCATCGAGGTCGAGCACCTCATCGACGATGGTGTTGAGCGCCTGGTAGCTGTTGGCGACCTCGACGACCCGCGGGGTGCTCGAATAGCCGGTCTGCGCGGGAGGCACGGCCGGGACCACGGCCGAGTCCTCGTCCTCGAAGTAGCCCGGGATGGTCTCATCGGCGTCGCCGTTGTCGATCGCCGTGCCGGTGAGCACCTGGCCCGCGGTGCCTTGGCCCGCCGGCGTCGCCGGTGCGACGACCCGCCCGCTCGCCGGGTCGAAGTAGGGCGGCGCCAAGACGGCGGCGTTGCCCTGGGCGCGGTCGTAGGCGCTGTTCAGCGCGTGCGCGCTGGTGGTGGGGATGGGCAGGGTGTCGAGCTTCCAGGCGGCGGGGGCGGTGAACACCTCGACGCCGTCGGGTCCGGCGGGGCTCACCACGGTGGGACCGGGAGCTGGCTGAGCCGTCACGGTGATCTTCGGGGTCAGCTCCGGCCAGCCGTACTCGGAGGAGGCCAGCATCCGGTAGTCGTCGTCCGCGCCGCTCTCATCGGGGGCCTGCAGCACCAGGCCGTAATTGGGGTAACCCTCCGCCCAGGCCCGGGCGATGTCGGTGATCGGCCACTGCAGCGGGCCGATGCCGCAGTCCGGGCCGTAGGACTGGGTGATGACCTTCGCGCCTTCGACCGTGGAGGACGGCGCGGTGTCCCAGGTGAGCGTGGCCGCGTCCCATCCGCTCGTCACGCGGCGCACCTGGATGCCGCTGGCGGTCTCGCCGCATCCGGGGCCGTCGGTGTTGGTCAGGGTCAGCGTGGCGTCCACGACGTCTTGGCCGGCCAGCGCGGTGCCGTCGAACTTCAGATAGGAGCGGTTGAGCGTGCCGAAGATGCTGCCGGTGGTGAGCACGGCCGAATCCGGGTCGGCCTGGTTGCCTTCGTTGCTGATGTCCACGTCGCTGCTGGCGGCGGTGGCAACGGTCGCGCCGATGGTGACCGGGTAGACCGTCTCGGAGTCGGCGAGGAACGCGGCGTCCGGCTCGACGGTCAGAGCCTGCGCCGTCATCTTGGGGCTGGTGCGGAAAGCGGTGTCCGGCTCGACGGGCCGGGCCTGCGCCCCTGTCTTGACGGAGACCCGGCGCCGGGCCGACGCCGACGCCGAACGCATGGCGACCGCGGTCGAGCGGGCGACCTCACGACCGACACCGTCCACGATGGTGGCGGCACCGTTCCTGCCCGGCCGGACGGCGAGGCCTTGAGCCTGGACGGGGAGCGTGAAGGCGGTCTTCTTCGACGGGCGGGACTTCAGCACGATCTCCCAGCGGAAGCCGGTGGGCAGCGCCGTGACGACCAGCGACGAGCCGGGGCCCGCGGCATCGGCGTAGACGGCCTTTCCGCCGGTGACCGTCGGGCGGGCCAGGGCGGTCGGCCAGGTGAAGGCGACCGGTTTGCCGTCCTGGGTGGTCAGCGTCGCCAGCGGCTTGCCGGCGCCGCCGGAGGTGAACTCCACCGGGGTGGCGGTGATCTTGGGGCGCAGCACGCCATCCGATTCCACAAGGGTCGGGTCGATCCACCGCCAGGCTCCGTCGCGATGCACCCGCACCGGTTGGGTCCATGCTTCGATGACCAGGCGCCCGTCGGGTTGTCTGGTGACGCGCCGGTCCTGGGTCGCCGCTCCGAGCAACTCACCGGGTGGTGGAGTCGGCTGGGCGGCCGGGGGCGGGACGGGGGCCGGGCTCGCGGCCGCAGGTAATTGCTGTGCCGAAGCCAGCATCGCCGCCGTGACGGCGACGAGGACGACCGAGGGGGATCGCCGCACCAGTTCTCCTCCGGAGTTGATGATCAAGGACCTCGATCATGCTCTGTGGTGGATTACCAAATGTCAAGATTTAAGTAAAAATCGGCAGTCTCGCCTGGGTGTGGACTGGGCGTCAAATGCCTTCCGGTCGCTTGTATCGGAAACGATGGCACCCTCAAAGGATCAATGGATGATCATGTGAGCCATGGAGGTGCGTGGGGGGACTACGGGTTCTCCTCTGCTCAGCAAGACGAGATCTGGCGGCGCTAGCGCGACGGGGAGTCGTTCAACGCGATGGGTCGCGAACGAGAACCACCGCCCGGGAATGTGATCCGGCCCGTCCGGACGGGGAACGCAACCGCGGGCCGTTTTCGCTTCCCGGGCCCGCCTGTACCAGCACAAGCAGCTCATATATGGATGGGAACGGACATCGGCACCGGGTATCCTCGGCCGAACGGCCACTGCGGTAGCCGTGCGACAGCGTGTAGCTCAGACAGCAGAGCACCGGGCTTCGGACCCGGAGGGCGCGGGGGCGGAGCCCGCCACGCTGGCTATGGAACACCAGGAAGCGAACGTCCAGGCCGGCTCCGGCTACCCTGCCGGGCAGTTCGCCGCGGCGTTCGTCACCGCACTGACCCACCAGGACGAGCAGGTCCGGCGACGGGCCGAGGAGCGGCTGCGCCGCTGGGAGTCCGTGCTGCGCGGCATGGCCGACGGCACTGTGTCCATCGGATCCCGCGCCCCCGTCGCCGGCCTGCCCGCCTGGGTGACGCCGCAGGTGGTGCGGGGTGGGTTCGCCACCGGTGAGGCGGCGGCGGGCGGACCGCTCCGCCCGCACGAGACGGAGATCGTACGGCGCGCGGGCCTGCCGTCCGAGCGGCGTGCGGTGTTCGCCCACCAGCTGTCCGATTCTGGGCTGGCTGAGCTGGACGCCCTGCTGGACGGGGGCGGGTATCGGGTGGAAGTGCCCGAGGAGGCCGGGCTGCTCGTGGTGGCCTGGCTGCTGCGGGCCGGTGACGGCCCGGCCGCGCTGGCCCTGCTGGAGGAGATCGGCCCGTATGCTGACCGGCTCCGGTTCGCCCCGGCCCCGGCCGCCGCCCCGGTGCCCGGCCAGGACGTCGTGTGGCGGGAGACCGCCGCGACAGCCCGCGACAGCCTGGCCCGGCGCGGGCCGAACGAGCGGGTCGAGGCGATGCGGGAGGCGCTGACGGTGTGGAACCCGTTCGCCGACGACCTGCTCTCGCTGTGGCTGGAGACCGTCCAAAACGGCCAGGTCGCCCGCACGATCACCGGCGCGGGCGCCTACAGAAACGACGCGGACGACTCGGAGAGCACCGCTGACCGTGCGCGCGACCCGCGAACCGCCGCCGATGACGCGCAGTGGCTCCGCCGCGCCACAACCCTGCTCGACCGCTACCACGCGCTGGCCGCCGCGCACACGCGCTGCACCAAGCACCGCAAGCCGAAGGAGAACCTCGCGATCCTCCGCTCGGCGCTGGAGGAGGTCGTCGCCGGCCGGCCGCTCACCCCGCGGACCCGGGGGCTGCTCCAGCACGCCGTCGATGCGATGCTCCGCCGCCGCGACCGGCCCGGCTCGGCCCACCACGCCGCGCTGCGGGAACGACAGGCGGCCGTCTCCTCGGCACCCACCCACCACGCGCTGGCCCGGGTCGTCGTCGGCCGACTGGCCGCCCTGCCGCAGGAGCGCGGGGTGCTGCCCGCCGAGATCGAGGCCCTCACCGGGCCCGTCGAGGCCGCCGAGGCCGCGGCCGCCGACGTCGCGGAAGCCACCGCGATCCCTGAGACGATCCGGCGGGTCGTGCGCCGCTGCCTGGCCGGCACCGTCGAAGAACTCATCGCCGCAGGCGTCGTCCCCTCCGCCGAGGTGCTGGCCCGGCTCGTGCCGCAGATCGCCGCGACGACGACCACCGCCGCCTATCCCGACGACGCCCTGCGGTCGCTGATGGCCGCGAACTACCGGGCGTTCCGCAACCGGCGCTCACTGCTGCTGCTCAACCTGGAGCGGCAGGTCAGGCTGGAGGAATTGCCCTGGGTGCAGGCGGTGAGCGGCTACCGCGACACCGGCCGGGACCGGCAGCTCGACACCGCCGCGACGCTGCGGCGCCTCGGTGAGTTGGCGCTCGACGGCTTTCCCGCCACGCTCCTGCCCAACCCGCTCGTCCGCGAGCTGGCCGCGCTGAGCCGGGAGGCGGGCCACGACCTTCCGTGGGTGGAGGAGTTGGCCGCCGACATCTTCATGGGGTCGTTCTCCGGCAAGTTCCTCGCCTCCGCGAAGATCGCCAGTGAGCTGCTCCGCGGCAGCCTGTACGAGAGGTACTACGGCATCGACTACCGGTCGGTGGCGGGAATCGACGACGTGCGGCCCCACCGCCGGTACGCAGCCCGCACCTCGCAGACCTTCGGCGGCCTGTGCCTGACCAGGTCCGGTGTCGCGCAGGGGACGTACTCGGTGGCCGCCAACGGCATGGTCATCGAGCAGGCGCAGATTCTGACCACGCATAATCTCGCCACCCTGGTCCACCGCGTGGGGGTGCGGCCCGCCTCCGGCTGGCAGGCACTGGCCGAGCACGCCTTCTCCACCGCGGCCCGGCTGACCTCACGGCTCGCGCACAACCCCCGGCCGCTGGCGACCATCAAGGACATCGCCTACGCCTGGCGCCACCTGGTCTTCTTTATGTCCCTGCCCGGCGCGGACGACCCCCGAGCCACCGCCGGCCTGCTGGCAGTGCGGCTCAGCGACCAACCCGCCGACGTGCGGACCCTGCTCGCCCCCGCGCTCGCGGGCCTCACCCACATCGCCGCGGGTGGCTCCTTCTCCCCCGACGGCACCGCGGACGGCGGAGGACGCCAGCTGCTCGGCTGGTCGACCGGAGGCCACTGGCTGCGCGGCAGCCAGTGAATATTCAGTTCGCGGCTCGATGCGAGCAACCCCGGTCACGGTAGTGATGATGGTGGCGACTTGGTCGCGGGCGCGCGACTCGAAGCGGTGGACTCCGTGATCACATATCGTCCTTCGCGGATGGACGTAGGCGGGCCAGTGCCTCTTCAAGCGAGAGGTCGAAGCGGTCTTTGTCGGCGGCCCACCGGTCCAGTACGGCCTGTCCTGCGGCTGCCAGGTCGTCGGGAAGACCTGCGGCGCGCAGTGTCTGGGCCACCTCCTCCATTTCCGGTGCCCATCGCCACCCGCGGGCGGCCACGCTCGGCAGGTAGTCAGGATCGGCGAGCGCGGAACCGCCCATCCTGCCGGCCTCGGCGCGCAGCTGCTCGCGTAGGTCGTACTCCTCGGCCAGAGCGTAGGAGACGCCGGCGAGGGCGCGAGCGATCTTCTGGTAGGCGGCGAAGGCCATCTTCAGTGCGGACGCACGACCGAGCTGCTCGCCGAGCTCCATTGTTTGTACGGCGGTGCCGGTGAACAGGTGCGCCACCACGGCGGTGTCTGCTGGTGGCCCGGCCAGGTACAGCCGAGCGGACGCCGAGGAGCTGGGAGGTGAGCCGATGATGCTGGCGTCGATGACATGCGCGCCTGCCAGCAGGGCGATGATGCGTTCCAGACGCTGCGGGCTGATGGCGTTGGCTTCTACGTAGATGCCGTCATAGCCCGCGGCGGCGACCTGGGCGGCGAGGTCCTCGGCTGCCGCGGGCGGGCACACCGCCAGCACGATGTCCGCTTGCACGAGGGCCTGGCCGAGGTCGTCGACCGGTTCCAGACCGGTGGCGGTGGCCCGGCGGGCACTGGCGGTGCTTCGACCGACCGGACACCACAGCAGCCGCTCCCCCGACCGGCGGGCTTGGGCCGCGATCGCCGCGCCCATCTGGCCGGGATGCAACACGAGCACGGTCACTGTTCGGCCTCCAGCGCGGGGACGGCGGAGGTACGGCAGAACACGCCGATCTCCTCGCGCAGGGCCAGGGCGAGCGGCGCGTTCTGGTGTGCCGGGCGGGCCAGCTGGGTGCCGAGCTGCTGGAGGCGCTGGGCCACGCTGTCGGTGCGCCGCCGCGCGCCCATGCTCAATACCTCCTGAGTGACCTCGACGGTGCCGTCGAGGTCACCGCGGGCCAGCCGGGCGGCGGCCAGGTCCAGCATGGCCAGGCACTGCTCGCCGATGCGGCGCCGCTCGGGCGGGGCGGCCTCGTACCAGCCGACCGCGGCGGCGGCCAGCCGTTCGGCTTCCCGGTAGCGGTGTGCTTCGACGTCTCCCAGCCACAGCTGGCAGGTGGAGGCGTAGAACGACTCCTTGCCCTCGGGGAAGCTGAGCATGCCGCCGAACTCGTCGTCGCCGCGCACCTGCTCACGGGCCTGCTCGGCGCGGCGCAGCGCCTCGTCGGCGGCGGAGGTGTCACGCAGTCGGGCGTGGGCGCGGGCCTCCAGCGCGGCCAGCCGCACCCGGACGGTGCCGGTTTCAGGGGTGTGGTCCCATACGGAGCGGGCCAGGGCCACGGCGTCGGCGGGCCGGTTGCCCCAGTAGGCGATCAGGCTCTGGGTGCCGCCGACCCAGCTGAGCAGCCAGTTGTTGTCGGCCAGTTCCGCGCACAGCCGCGCGGCGCGGGCCTGGGTCTGGGCGGCGGCCAGGTGGCCCAGGTCGAAGGAGGCGTTGGCCAGGATGTCGCACAGCACTCCGGCGATCAGGTGGAGCTCGCGGGTCTGGCCGGGGTACTGCCGGCCTTCGAGGAGCTCGAAGGCGCGGTTGCGCAGGTGCAGCACCTCCGTGAAGGTCGGGGCGACGGGGCGGTGGGGGTAGGTGGTGACGATGCGGGTGATGTCGTCGCGGAGCTGCTCCAGGGTGTGCGAGCCGACGTTGGTCTGTTCGGCGCGGCCGATGAAGTCGGCCGACTCGCGGGCTGCGGCCATCACCAGGTCCTGAAGGTCATGCGGAGGCGAGTGGTGATCATCTGTCCTTTCATCCCCGATATGTCGTGGTGCAGGCGCTGCGGGCAGCGGTACGGCCGGCAGCGGTGGTGAGTAATCGGCAGCGAACCCGAGCTGGACGGGGTCGGCGGAAAACAGGCGGCACAGCAGGTCCAGGTAGAAGCGGTCCGGTGCCCCGGTTGCCTCCCATTCCCGCCAGGAGCGATCCACCAGACCGCAGCGGCCCAGACCCCGTTCCTCGCACACAGCGTGGACGCGGCGGACCGCTTCCTCGACCGTCCACCCGGCGGCCAGCCGGAACGCCTTGAGCGGCCGATCCCCGCAGCAGATGCCGATCTGCTCGGCGACCTGGCGCAGCGTGAGGGGTCGAGCGGGTCCGGCGGCTGGGCGCCGGCGAGCTGGAGCCGGATCCGTAGGGCGCATTGTCGATCATGTCTACCAGGTCGTCGTGGGCCCACTGCCGCTCTCCCACTGTCGCTGACGTCATCGTCATGGCCGTACCGCCACCGTATGCCGATGAGGCCAGTGTCGCCCGCGCACCGGCCCCAGCGGGAGTGCGGATCGTCCTCCTTGTCCGTGAGCGTCGTCCTCCGCTCCCGCCAGCCGGAGGATGATCTTCCGGTACGGTGTCCGGTCCTCCTGGACCGGGTGAGCGGTTCTCACTACCGCCGTGCTTTGACCAGGACGATCGTTAGGTCTCCGGCGCCGTTCGGAGGTATCCGCCTGGTACGGCGTGCGCATCTTCACCGACCACCTCGGTGATGCCCCCGTACCTGCGCGGGAGGAGTTCGACCGGATCGTAGAAGTCGAATGGCAGGCCGGGTGCCGCGACCCGTACCGGCGCATCGCGCGGATGATCCACCTCATCGCCCACCGTGCAGCCTTGGTATGAGCCGGTGACCGAGACGCTTTCCCCTGTGGGTGTTGAGCTCTTCGACGTCCGCTGAGAGCCCCGAGCAGGCCTTCGCCCACATGGCGCGTCTGGTCGATGTGCCGGCGTCCGAGGTTTCGGCGGTACCTGGTCCTGCATCGGCGTGAGCCGGACCGGGAGGGCGTCCGCCGCGAATATGAGCGTTAACATCGCGGCGAGGCCCCCAGCCGGGGTTGCGAAGTGTCAGGAGCGGGTCCAGCGCTGGTTGGCGGCGCCGTTGCAGGACCAGATCTGCAGCCTGGTGCCGTTGGCGGTGGTGTTGCTGGGCACGTCCAGGCACTTGCCGGCGCCTACCGCGGTGATGCTGCCGTCGGTGTTGAAGCGCCACTGCTGGTTGTTCTGGCCGTTGCAGTCCCAGATGATCACGCTGCTTCCGTCGGCGGTCCCGTGGTTGTTGACGTCCAGGCACTTGCCGCCGTACACGCGCAGCTCGCCGGCTGCGGTGGACGTCCACTGCTGGTTGGCCTGCCCGTGGCAGTCGTAGATCTGCACCGGCGCGCCGTTGGCCTGCGAGGCGCCGGAGACGTCGAGGCACCTGCCCGATCCGGTGTTCCTGATCGCACTCGTGCCGCCGGGGGTCGGCGTGAGCGTCGGGTTCGGCGAGGTGCCGTCGAGGCCAAGGAAGGCGAGGGCGTAGGGGATCATGCCGTCCAGCGGCAGGGAGTGCCCGTAACCGGCGAAGCTGAGGCCTTCCACGACGGGCTGGGTGCCGGTGCCGCCGTACCGGGTGCGGGTGACGCCCGATCGTGGGCTGTCGGTGGACGCCGGGGTCTGGCTCACGCCGTTCAGGTCGGTCCACTGCTTGATCTCTTCGCCGAAGTTGGCGTAGGCCAGGGTGGTGTCGGTGGTGCCGTGCCACAGCTGCATGCGCGGGTAGCGGCCGGTGTAGCCGGGGTACATCGCGCGGGCCTGGCTGCCCCACTGCTGGGCGGTCTTGATGAGCTGGCCGCCGGAGCACTGGCTGTTCCACAGCGATCCGTTGGTGGTGGCGAAGCAGCCGGCCGGTACGCCGGAGAACGCCGCGGCGGCCGAGAAGACGTCCGGATACTGCGCGGCCAGCACGTTGGTCATCATCGCGCCCGAGGAGAAACCGCTGACGACGATGCGCCCGGGATCGACGTTGTAGCGCTGGCGGACGTAGGCCACCATCGACATGATCCCGGTGGAGTCCCCGCCGCCGTTGCGCGTCAGCGCGGCCGGGGTGGACACGTCGAAGCACTGACCGCTGCGGGTGGCCTCGGGGAGCACGATGACGTACCCGTAGCGGTCGGCCGCGGTGATGTAGTCGCGCCCGACGCTGTTGAACACTCCGGCGGCCGAGCCGGTGCAGTAGTGCACCATGACCAGCAGCGCCGGTCGCGCCGCCACCCGGTCCGGGACGTAGACGTACATGTTCAGGTTGGTCGGGTTGTTGCCGAAGCCGGTCACCCTGGTCAGCGACGCGGCCGCGGCGGGTCTGATCCCCAGCAGGACGCCGGCGGCCATCAGCGACACGGCGAGCGCTGCGAGTACGAGGGGGAATTTTCGTGTCACTCTGTTTCCCTTGCTGTCCGTTGCGTGGACCTGTCGTCCGTAGGCGTGGATCTGTGTCGTCCGTAGGCGGGGGCCGATCGCGCGGGCCGTCGCCATCGCCGTCGTCGCCACCGCGACGAACCCGCGCGATGTCTGATCAGCCCGTCCGGGTCCACTTCTGGTTGGCACCGCCGTGGCAGGTGTAGAGCTGGAGCTGAGTGCCGTTGGCGGCGCCCTGGCCGACGGCCTCCAGGCACAGGCCGGACTGCTGTCCGGTGATGGTGCCGTCGGTGTTCACGCGCCACTTCTGGTTGGCGCCGCCGTGGCAGGAGTAGATCTGGATCTTGGCGCCGTTGCCCGAACCCCCGGCGTCCAGGCACTTGCCGCCGTAGACCCGCAGCTCGCCGACCGAGGTCTGCGTCCACTGCTGGTTGGTCCGGCCGTTGCAGTCCCACAGCTGCACCGCGGTGCCGTCGGCGGTGGCGGCGCCGGGCACGTCCACGCAGCGGCCCGAGCCGACGCCCTTGATCGGGCCGGCGCCGCCGGGACTCGTGGTCGGGGTGGCGGAGCCGTCGTCCAGACCGAAGAAGTGGATCGCGTAGGCGGCCATCCCCCGGTGCGGCAGGTCGTGGCCGGCGCCGGTGACGGTGTACGCCTCGACCTGCCCGGAGCCGAACACCCGCCGCGTCCAGCCGGACTGCGGGCTGTCGGTGGAGGCCGGGGCCTGGCTCAGCCCGTGGACGTCGGTCCACTGGTCGGCCTCTTCCTGCAGCATCGAGTAGGGCAGGACGGAGTCAGCGGTGCCGTGCCAGGCCATCACGCGCGGCCGCGGCCCGGTGTAGCCGGGGTAGGCGTTCCTGACCAGGTCACCCCACTGCTTCGGCGTCTTGTCCCCGCACCCGGCGGGCCCGAGGCAGCCGTACGGGACACCCGCGAACGGCGCGCCGGCCCTGAACACGTCCGGGTACGTGGCGAGCAGGTTGTTGGTCTCCATCGCCCCGGAGGAGAAGCCGGTGGCGAACACCCGCTGCGGGTCACCGTTGTAGCGCTGCAGCACGTAGGTCGCCATGGAGACGATCGAGACCGGGTCGCTGCCGCCACCGTGGCGCAGGGCCTCGTTCGACCACACGTCGAAGCAGTTCGACATGCCGTTGGCGCTCTTGTTCGCCTGCGGGTAGACGACGATGAAGCCGTACCGGTCGGCCAGCGAGGCGAACTCGGTGCCCTGGTGGAAGCCCGGAGCCCAGCCGTTGCAGCCGTGCATCGCCACCAGGACGCCTGGCCTGGGCGCCACCCTGTCGGGGACGTAGAGGTACATCCGCAGGTTGCCGGGGTTGGCGCCGAAGTTCGTCACTTCGGTCAGCGCCGCCGCCGACGCCCGCGAGGCGACCGCCAGGGACATGGACAGCGCGGTGACCACGACCGCGACCAGCGCCGCCAGGCCGAATCCGATGCCGGCGTACCCTCCGGCGAGCCGTTTCATTCTCCGTCCCCTTCTCATCGTTCCGCCTTTCTTCGAATCCTCCGTGCCGACGGAGACGCCTCGCGGCGGCTCGTGTGGCGTCGTTTCCGTCCCTCGTTTCCGTCCCTCGGTCGACGGTGCGGCGAAGTCGATGAACCGCAGGCCGAGGTGGAGGAATAGCGGTCGTCGGTCCGCATTGACGAACGTTTTTGTTAGCGCTAACAATTCACTCGTTACCGGCCCCTTCCTCACTCCTCGACGGGAGGTGGTGGCGGGACGGAGCAAATACGAGGGACAAAGCGCCGTCAAGAGCCCGGGCCGTCGGCGGGCCGGAGCGAGCCGGAGGCGGGCGATCTCACCTGGCGTTATCCGGGACGGCCGTGCCCGCGCAGCAGGAGCGCCGCCGTGAAACTTTCACCCGGGACCCCGTACGGGCAAGTCGGGCCGAAAGTTTCAATGCCGAGATGCAGAGTACGGCCATACCGTCAGGCGCGATCCCGGACATTCGCGTCCGAAAATCTCTACGCCTGTCTTGACAGTTTTCGGAGAGGTTTCCACACTGAGTCTCCACGACGGCCTCTCCGCCAGAACGGTGGTGTGCGGCGGAAGCAGCCGTCACGACGCCCTCGGGTGCGCTTTCCCGGAAATGACGCGGCGTCGTTCCTTCGGGTTCATTCCGCATGCTCATTTCCCGTCATTCGCCTATGGAGGCTCAGGCATGGGCACCGATGCCACGTCCCCACCCGCCGACCGGCGGATCACCGCTCGCAGACGACGCCGGCGGACTTCCCCGGCGGCCTCACCGACACCGTCATCACCCGTGATGACACGTACAAGCCCCCCATTCACCTGGCGCATTCCGGGAGTACAGATGACAACGCGTTCTCATGGGCGGGCGGACGCCGCCGGGCCCGGTGCGGCGACCGCGGACGCCCGAAAAGCGAGCCCGCCCGCCTGGGGACGGCGGCTGGCCACCGCCCTCCTGTCCCTCGTCCTGGCGGTGGGGGGCGCGGTGTGGACCGCGGGTGCGGCCGGCGCCGAGTCGAACGGCGGGGTCCGGGTGATGCCGCTGGGCGATTCGATCACCGAGGGCACGCAGGTGCCGGGCGGGTACCGGATCGGGTTGTGGCAGCGGATGGCCGCCGGCCGGTACACGGTGGACTTCGTCGGCTCGCAGTACAACGGGCCGGGCAGCCTGGGCGACCATGACCACGAGGGGCACCCGGGATGGCGGATCGACCAGATCGACGCCAACATCACCGGCTGGCTGCGCACGCACACCCCGCGCACGGTGCTGCTGCACATCGGCACCAACGACGTACTGCAGAACTACAACGTGTCCACCGCGCCGCAGCGGCTGTCCACACTGATCGACCACATCACCGCGGCCGCGCCCGGCGCGGAGGTGTTCGTGGCGACGATCATCCCGCTGGCCAACTCCGGTCAGGAGGCGGCCGCCCGCACCTTCAACGCGGCCATCCCCGGGATCGTGCAGAACAAGGTGAACGGCGGCAAGCGCGTCCACCTGGTCGACATGCACAGCGCGCTGACCACGGCCGACCTGATCGACGGCGTCCACCCCACCGCGGGCGGCTACGACAAGATGGCCGCCCGCTGGTACGGCGCGCTGCAGTCGGTGCCGGGCAGCATCGGCAGCAGCGGCGGTCCTACCCCCACCGGGAGCGCGCTGCGGGGTGTCGGGTCGGGCCGGTGCCTGGATGTCACGGGCGTGTCGCAGGCCAACGGCGCGCAGGCGCAGATCTGGGACTGCAACGGGCAGTCCAACCAGCAGTGGACGCCGACCGCTGCTGGTGAACTGCGGGTCTACGGCAGCAAGTGCCTGGATGTGTACAGCAACGGCACGGCGGACGGCACAGCGGTGATCATTTGGGACTGCAGCGGCCAGAACAACCAGCAATGGCGCCTCAACAGCGATGGCACCATCACCGCCGTCAGGGCGAACAAGTGTCTGGACGTCTCCGGCTACGGCACCGCCAACGGCACCAAAATCCAGATCTGGACGTGCCACGGCGGCACCAACCAGCGCTGGACCCTCTCCTGACTGCACCCGGCGGCTCTGCGCGGCGATCGAGATCACGATCGCCGCGCAGAGTCAGCCCCCTAATCATTTTCAAGGGGTCCGCCATCCGGCAGACCCGGGCCCGGTAGCCGCTGGCAGGTGAGCGCTGTTCCCCTTGGACCCTTGCGGAGTCCTGGCCGAAGATCGTGCCCCTGTCAATCGGCCGGGAGAGTCGAACCGCGCCGGTTTTGATGAGACCTCAAGGGAAGGCACCCGCGTGTATGCGGCCATCTAAAAATCCAGGTGGGCGGGCAGGTGACTCCAGGTAGATGGCCAGAAGGATCCCGGTAGACGGACATCGGAAATCCTGGTCGATGGCCACGTAATCTCTCGATCTTGCTCGTGTGTCCCAGGCGCATGGCGACGCTTCACCCGGTTTGAGTGGCGGACGAGGTAACCAGCCGTTTCGACCGGGAGGAGCCTTGTGACCAAGTCCGACGCGGAGTTGATGGAGATCTTCAGCGCCTACGACCTGACCGGATGCGCCTGGTCAGCGGCGCAACTGGCCGGATGCGATCCCAAGACGGTGCAGCGCTACGTCGCGATGCGCGAAGCGGGCGGCGTCCCGTCGAAGCGAGCATCGCGGACCAGGTCGATCGATCCGTTCCTGGCCAAGATCGAGGAGAAGGTCGAGCGCTCAGGCGGCAAGGTCCGGGCCGATGTGGTGCACAAAGACCTGGTGGCGATGGGCTTTCGCGGCTCGGAACGGACCACCCGGCGTGCCGTGGCGGCGATCAAGGAGTCGTGGCGGGCAGGCCGGCGGCGCGTCTACCGGCCCTGGATCCCCGAGCCGGGCATGTGGCTGCAGTGGGACTGGGGCGAAGGACCGCGCATCGCCGGACGCCGCACCCAGCTGTTCTGTGCCTGGCTGGCCTGGTCGAAGTTCCGCGTGGTGCTGCCCGCTTGGGACCAGACGCTCGGCTCGCTGACCGCCTGCCTGGACGCGGCGCTGCGGACCATCGGCGCAGCGCCCACCTATCTGCTGACCGACAACCCGCGCACGGTCACCGTCGAACACATCGCCAAGATCCCGGTCCGGCACCCGCAGATGGTCGAACTCGGCCGCCACTACGGATGCGTGGTGCACACCTGCGAGCCGTTCGATCCCGAGTCCAAGGGCGGCGTGGAGAACACCGTGAAGATCGCCAAAGCCGATCTGGTGCCCACCACCACGAACCTGCGCTCCAGCTACGGCAGCTTCACCGAACTGGAGGACGCCTGCGCCCGCCGGAGCGAGCAGGTCAACCACCGCACGCACCGCGCCACCCACCGCCTGCCCGCCCCCCCGCTCGAAGAAGAACGCGCTCACCTGCACGCACTGCCCGCCGAACCCTACGCACTCGCGCTCGGCGAGGAACGCATGGTCGGCGAGGACCGCACCGTCCGCTGGGGCGATGTCCGCTACTCGGTGCCGCCCGGCCACGAAGGCCGGAAGGTCTGGTGCCGCGTCCACGGCGACGAACTGGTCATCGTCGGCCGGCGAGCACACGACGGGCCGGGTCGGCAGCAGACCGGCGGCGCCGGCCTGGCCGAACTCTGGCGCCACCAACTGTCGACCCCGGGCCGGCCCCGCATCGTCGAGGCCCACTACCCGGACCACCCCGGCGGCAACGGCCCCCGCCAGCCCCGGCCACGGCCGCAGACCAAAGCCGAAGAGCGCTTCCTGGCCATCGGACCGGGAGCCGAGGCCTGGCTGATCGAAGCCGCGGCCACCGGCGTCGCCCGCATCCGCGCCAAGATGGCCCGCGCGATCGAACTCGCCTCGCTGGTGGGTGCCGAGCGCGTCGACGCCGCACTCGGCCTGGCCGCCATCCACGGCCGCTTCGGCGAGAGTGATCTGGCGTCCATCTGCGACCACCTGGCCCGCAGCTCAGCTGCCGGTCCGACCTCCATGGCCGATGAAAAGCACTCCGCCCAGCCCGGCACCGCCTCCTGGGCCGCCGTCCGCGGGACACCCCGGGAACGCCGCGGGAACGGGGGCTGACCAGACCGCCGACATCAACCACCATGCCGACCTCGGCGGCCTGACCACTTCACACCACTCGGAGACTACACATGAGCGTTTCGCTGCCCAAGGCGCCACCCATCCCGGCCGAACTGGAAGCGCTGTTCACCCGGATGCGCTTTCCCTACGCCCGCAAAGCCGCACCCGACGTGCTGGCCACCGCCCGCGCTCAGCGCTGGGACCCCGCCGAAGTGGTGCGGGTCCTGCTCGCCGAGGAGGTCGTCGGCCGCGACAACGCCACCCGCCGCAGCCGGCGCAAGAGCGCCAACCTGCCCAACGGCAAGACCTTCGAGTCCTGGAAGAGCGAGCTGTCATCCATCCCGCAGGCCACCCAGAACGCCCTGCGCACCCTGGAATGGGTCAGCCGCCGCGAGAACTGCGTGATCTCCGGCCCGTCCGGCACCGGCAAGACCCACTTCATGGAAGCCCTCTGCCACGAGGCCATCGACGCCGATCTGCGCGTGTCCTGGTTCACTCTGGAGACCCTGGCCGTCACCATCGGCCGCGCCAAAGTCGACAGCAGCGTCGCCCGGACCATCGCCAGGATCTGCCGCTCCGACATCATCGTGGTCGACGACATCGGCCTGCTCCCGGTCAGCCACGAGACCGCCGAAGCCTTCTACCGCCTGGTGGACGCCGCCTACGAACGCCGCAGTCTCGCCGTCACCAGCAACATCCATCCCTCCGGCTTCGACACGATCATGCCCAAGACCATGGCCACCGCCACCGTCGACCGCCTCATGCACCACGCTCACATGGTCGAGACCAGCGGTGAGTCCCATCGCCTGGCCGAAGCACTCGCCGGAAAGGGCGTCGTCCCTCTCACCTGACCGTCCATCTGGACGTTACATGTCCGTCTACCTGGAGATTTCATGGCCGCCAGCCTGGATCAGGCTGGCCGCCTACCTGGAGAGGCTCCTGACCGTCCACACCGCGGACGCCAAGGGGCGTGCATGGGGAGACAGGCACGACGGAAGGCGCATCCCGCGCGGCGGATGCCTCCTGGACGGAAGGAGCGCCTGGCCTTAGAGCTCCTAACAGGATGATCTCCGTTGTGTTTTGATCTCTCGCTGTAACAGCGTCGAGAGGAGCGACAGGTGGCACGGCCGAAGCCGTGGGAGGTCAGTGACGAGCTGTGGGCGGTCATCGAGCCGCTGCTGCCGAAGAAACCGCGCCGTACCCGCTGGCCAGGTCGTAAGCGGCTGGATGACCGCCTGGCGCTGCAGGGCATCCTGTTCGTGCTGCACACCGGCATCTCCTGCGAGCACCTGCCGCAGAAGCTGGGGTGCGGCTCGGGCATGACGTGCCGGCGGCGACTGAAGGAGCGGAACGACGCCGGCGTCTGGCAGCGTCTGCACGAGGTGCTCCTGGATCGACTGAGGGCGGCCGATGCCCTCGGCTTCTCCCGGGCCGTAGTGGACTCCTCCCATGTCAGAGCGTTAAAAGGGGGGCGCAGATCGGCCCGTCGCCGGTCGATCGGGGACGGGCCGGCAGCGAGCACCAGCTGATCACCGACGCCACCGGCATCCCGCTCGCCGTCATCGTGACCGGCGGCAACCGCAATGACGTCACCCAGTTGATGCCGCTGCTGCAGGCCGTCCCAAGGTGCGGGGCAAGCGCGGCCGCCCCCGGCAGCGGCCGGAGGTCGTGCTCGCCGACCGCGGCTACGACCACGACAAGTACCGCTGCCTGGTCCGGCAGTTGCAGGTCCGGCCGCTGATCCCGCCGCGGCACCGAGCACGGCTCCGGCTTGGGCGAACAGCGCTGGGTGGTGGAGCAGACCCTCGCCCTCCTGCACGCCTTTCGCCGTCTGCGCATCCGCTGGGAGGTCCGCGCCGACATCCACGAGGCGTTCAGCTCGGCTGTGCCCTGATCTGCTGGCGTCGTCTCAGCTCGTTCTGTTAGGAGCTCTAAGAGGCCCTGAAATGGACCGGGCACACCCCATGCCCTCGTCGGATGGCGTCGGACTGCCCGTGTGGCGGCTCTGATCATTCCTTGAACACAACTCAATCAGCTGCTTGTGCCTTTTATGCCTTTATGTCGCTGGTTTGTCAGACTGACAAAACCCCA
The DNA here is from genome assembly GCF_015711595.1 of Planomonospora sp. ID91781. NCBI lineage: Bacteria > Bacillati > Actinomycetota > Actinomycetes > Streptosporangiales > Streptosporangiaceae > Planomonospora > Planomonospora sp. ID91781. Next base: position 142,156 of record NZ_JABTEY010000004.1, read on the forward strand.
GTTGGCTGCCATCATCGAGGCGTGCCTAAAGGACGCCCACACCCACCAACCCCCACTGACCTGCGAAAACTCCTGCAGAGTCTCTACCAGATGCACGTCGATGCCGACGATCAGAGCCTGGCTCTGTGGCCCGATGACCGAGACGCCGTCGGTATCCTTGCCTACGCTCGGACGCACCATGGAGCCCTCCCGCCGGCGACCTATGAGAACAAGCGCCGGGGCGAACACGCCGGGCTACGCCTGACGCTGATCCGCCATCTGCGCGAACTGCTCGATCGCGAAGAACTGGCAGCACTGGAGGATGCACGCACCGGCGGTCTGACCTGGCAGGCGATCGCCGAGCTGCTCGGGGTCGAGTATCCCGGTAGCGCGTCGAATCGCCTCGACCGGTTGCGGGCGGCAGCCGCAGATCCGGCCGGAGTGCGAACCCCAGCGGCTGGCCGCAGGGCCGTCGCCGCAGAGCAGGCCGCTGCGGATCGGGAGCGCCGTGCAGCACTTGCCGTTACCAGACGGCATCGTCAGGTACGGACTGTCACCCTCGCCCTGCTGCAACAGGCGAACGATCTCGCTCTGACCGAAGATGCGGAAGAGTGGCTGAGAGCGGCCAGGGAAATCCTGGATGAAGAGACGCCAACCCCGACCCAGCAGCAGAGTCTTGCCGCTTACGTCAGCCTCGCGGCTGCAGAGATCAGCCTGCACGCCTCTGTTGAGGAGATCGCTCCAGCTCGGACGGAGGAGGCCATGGTAGCGCTGGAGGCTGCGCGCAACCTCTGAGGTCGCTGGTGAACCGACCTTGATCGGCAGGCGAGAGAGCTCGTGACCCACTGCGGATGCCTGCTGGTCCAGGAGCGGGAGATGCATCGGCTATACGTGATCGGAACAAGCTGTGCGGAAGGGTCGGCTGGTTGGCCCGCATCGCTGACGGCGGTGTCGAGCTCTCGGTGTGATCCGGCTGGGTCTGTGAGCGGCCATCAGGAACTCCCGGTCAGGGGACATCATGTTTCCAGGTGGGTGGCCGCCTGCCTCCAGGTAGGCAGCCATGAGGAATCCCGGTGAACGGACCGCAGACCCACTCAGCAGAGGACTACACGGAGCCCTGCTGAGGGTGGCGCCTGGAGGTCGAGTTCACTGATGCCGTTCAGCTCTCGGTGCGTCACAGCCGTAGGTCCGACATAGGAGGCCCTACGGCACCGATCGCCTTGGCCATCGCCCTGGGCCGGCCACTCTGAGGAGATCGTGATGCCTCGACCGTTCGGCTCCTTGTCGCATGGATGGCCTCTCCGATGTCCGCAGGATCGAGGACCGCGTGGGCGTACACCTGGAGAACCACTGTCCCCGGAACATAATGTTCGTGCCCATGCACTCGAAGCTCCTCGTGTCCGTGCACATGTGTCTTCAACGCCGAACCGGCTGGTACGTGATTTCCCTGCGGACGCCATCGAGTCGCGCCGAGTCACAACGGTCATGTCGCGGCCGGTTGATGGAGAGATAGCGGTCCATGAGACTGGTGATGGACAGGTACTCGCATGGTGCGCTCAGCCGCTCGCCGCTGAGAGCATACGCGCGAGCGACAGCCGATCCACTGACGGCGGCGATGTGATCAAGGATCTGCCCTCCTGATCCCGGTGTCTCGTACACCGTGATCACGGTCGTCCATCTCTTCGTCAGTACCAGGATGTCTGCCGGTGAGCACGGGGAACTGGGTGCCGTCCGTGTGTCAGCTGCGCATCTTTGGAGATCTGTAGCGGCTGGACGGTCAGGCATCGCGCCTGTCTTCTCCCGTTCGCCTCCTCGGTTCGATCAGCGATGTGGATCGATCATCGCCGTTCGCAGTGGCGTCCCGGTGACTGGTTGACGCCTCCGGGCTGTCGGCTGGCGCCCTTCCTGAAGGGCTCTAGGCGGATCGTGGCATGACGTCGGCCCATCTGCACGCCAGTCGTTGTCTCTCGTGTACGCCGTCATGGTCGGCTTCTGACCCTCCTTCGTGGGCGGGTCTGGTGGCTGGATGCACTGTCGGGGAGCGAATGTGACAGCAGCATCGGGCGTTACTCCAGTTGAACTCGTAGGGTCCGCCTACGCGATCACCATGGGTCGATGCTCAGCCCGGTCGCGGTCAGGCACCCGTCGAGCAGATGCGGCCTGAACTGGATCTTCTTCAGCTTGCGCTTCACGATCCGGACCAGACCGTCGAGATCGGTGACGACGAAGTTGGCCATCGCCCGGCGCAGCAGCGACCACACCCCCTCGGCAGGGTTCAGCTCCGGCGCGTACGTCGGCAGCCGCACCACCCGCAACCACGCGGCGTTGGCGGCGGCGAAGTCATCCAACTCCTGGACCAGGTGCAGGTTCAGGTTGTCCCAGCACCACACCAGCGGAGCCCCGAGGTGCTCATGGGTCGCGATGATCAGATCCCGGTACTGCCGCCAGGAAAAGCTCTTGGCCTCGCCCCGGCGGCCCCGGCAGACATGCAACGCGTAGAACAGATGCGCCCGCCGGCCGGGACGGAAACAGAGCACCCCTGCCACGTTGACCCGTCCCGCGTTTCGGCCCCGGACCCGCACCACCGGCCGCATCCCGCGCGGCGCCCAGGTCCTTCCTTTCGGCGGCCTCAGCCCTTGGCCTGTCTCGTCTTCGAAGCAGACGTAGGCGCCCAAGTCCGCCGCGGTGCTTTTACCTGCGGCCACACCTCGTCCTTCCACGCCGCGATGGCGTCCTCGTCGCGCTCGATCGCCCGCCGCAGCGGCACCTGCACCGACCAGTTGTGCCGTTTGAGCAGCTTGGCCACGCCCTGGACGGTGTAGCCGACGTGGAAGAGCCGGCCGATCACCGTCTTGACGCGGCCCAGCGTCCAGCGCTGGTCATCGGCGAACCCGTGCGCCAGCGGCCCCCGCTTCAGTTCCGCCTCGAGCTTCGCCCATGAGCGCGCCGACAGCCGCTCCCGCGAGACCGGCCCGGCCGAGCGCAGAGCCTGTGCTCCGCCTTGCTGCCAGCGTCGGCGCCATCGCCGTACCGTCCGCTCGGTGACCCGTAGGTCCCGGGCGATGACCGCGACCGGCTCCTTTCGGGCGAACCGCTCGGCCGTCTCCAGCCGCAGCCGCTCGCGTCGCTCCTGTTCGGCGGGCGTGTACCCGCCGCGTTGCGCGTACCTCATACTCCCGCTCTACCGCGAAGGCCGCACAACACCACAGTTCAGACGGACCCTACGAGTTCAACTGGAGTATTGGCCACAGACAAGCTCTTCCTTGTGGGCGCCTCCATGGGTGAGATTCACGTTCGCTCTTCCCCGATCGTCTAGTACGGTCGGGGAGAAAGGACGGGCACCGGCTTGGCATGTCCATGCGGTAGAGGAGGACCCGGAGGACACGATGGCACAGAGAGCACCATGGGAGGTTCACCTGATCGCGCTCTCTAACCTCCCCTGGAGCAAAATGCACCCTCCGTCCAGGCGAGATAACCGCAGGTCAGGCCAAACCTGTAGGACTAGCATATATTCAAAGTATTGAATAAGAATTATATATATATTGAATTGAAATGCTATCAGAATACATAAAGAATATGAATAGTATTGTATTAATATATGAGAAGTATCTAATTAAGTATTGGGATAGAATGTTAAGTGAATGAGGTTAGCATCCAGTTCATATTTATTCAGTTAGTTGATCAGCATGGCTGATCGTATGAGGATCGTTTCCCACTGGATAGTAGAACAGTATGTCACCCATAGGTGATCCGACCTGTAGGACAGTAGGACACCCAACGTGTAGGACACCTGCCAACTCACCTGTCCACCAAGCCAGCGGACGGACAGATGGAAGATCATCTAACGGAACAGGCCAAGCAGCGGAGCGCCGACTTATAGGCGTGTCGGTGTGCACAGGAAGCGATCAAAGATGTAGGGTCTCCCGCGATGCATCAGACGACTCGACAGTCCGGGCGCACGTGCATGAGCTCTGCCCATCGTCAACGTGCTTAACGGACCGAGAAGACGATCCTCTTGTCACGTGATGACGAGCTGATACAAAGGGAAGCACCTATGCGCAAGCTGGCCGTCGGTACGCTCAAGGGCGGTACCGGGAAGACAACGACAACCGTCAACATCGGAGCAGCGCTTGCCTTAGCGGGGTACCGGGTCATGACCGTAGACCTCGACCTGCAGGCAGACTCGACGGTGTACCACAAGGTCACGCCGTCACGTGAGCATTCGATCGGTACCCTGTTGCTCGACCCGGACATCGACCCGCTGAGCCATGTCCTTGATGTCAGCCATCTCATGGACGAGAACCCGAACGGGGGCAAGCTCCTCCTCCTGCCCGCGGAGATGAGCAGCCTCGAAGAGGCCTCGTTCAAGATGCAGAGGACTGCCAACCTGATGGCCCTCAGCCGAATCCTCGCCAAGCTGGAGGGCATCGCCGATTACGTGATCATCGATAACAAGCCCGAGCTGGGGATCCTGCACCAGAATGCGATCCTGGCCGCCGACGACGCCATCGCGATCATGCAGCCTGAAATGATGACCACGCGAGGTGGCCTCTCCTTCGAGGTGTCCCTCAGGGAGATCAACGCCAACCGCGTCACTCCCATCAACTTCCTCGGCGTGATCATCAACAAGGATGAGGAAACCGAAGAAGCCGGCTGGGTGGATGAGGTCCTCGCTCAGCAGAACGTGCCCGTGTTCAAGACGACGGTGCCCAAGTCTCGGTTGATCTCCAAGGCCTACAGCTATGGCCGACCAGCTGTGCTGCAGTTCCCCTCGAGCCCCGCGGCCGCCAACTATGTCGAACTGGCGCTCGAGATCCTCTCGCGGTCCAACGCGATGGCGGTGGCCTGATGGCACGTCCGGCGGCGAAGAAGTCGCGTATGCCCGGAAACATCGGAGCGATCATCGCGGCGGGCAACGCTAACGGCATGGCCTCTGTTCCGACGGCTCTGCGAGCGGAGCCGCTGGCCAAACCGGCAACACAGTCACAGACTGTAGCCGCTCCACCGGCGAGTGCGGACGTACCCGCGCAGGTCACACCACCGGTTGAGCCGCCACCGCAGCGCGAGTACCCCGATCCGGTTGTCAGCGAAAGCCCTGCAGCCGCTGTGGTGACCCCGGCTGAAGCGGTACCCGTGAAGCCCGCCGATCACTCCGAAGCGGTGGCGTCTCCAAAGGTTCTGGAGTCACCTCGGTCCACGGCATCGGAAGACCCGGCTGCTTCTGGGAGCATCGAAGAGAATGCCCCTACGACAACGGCTGTGACGGGTTCCCGCAGGCGTAACACGGCCTCACCGAAGAAACCCGCCGTCACAAGTGCGCCCCGCAAGCAGCGGAAGCCTGTAATCACCGCTCAGGCTCCCGCGGTGCAGTCAACGGGGATGAAGGCTCGCCAGGTCAACGCCTACATCCTGCCCAACACCTACGATGCGGCCCTTACCCTCGCCACGCAGCAGGGCGTCCTCTACGCCGACATCGCGATGGACGCGATCGAGTGGGCGCTTGATCAGGGCATCCTCGAACACCTCGTCCGTGAACGTACCAGCCGGACCCGGCCTGCGGGGGGCCGCTTCCCTGGTAGGCGGATAGGCCGTTCCAAGGCCGAAGAAGGGACATCCCGTGTGCCGTGGCCTGTCCAGTTCGATGACGCGCAACGCGTTGTGCTGAAGGAGATCATGGACGAAGTAGGGATCCGTCACATGTCGACGGTCATCGGTGCCGCCGTGGAGGCTTACCTCAGCGACGATGAGGGCGATGAGCGCGCGCACGAGGGCGACTACTGACTGTCGCATAACATCCCTCAACCAGACGGTCGTCCGGGTTCCGGGTGACGGTCGAGACGGCATCGAAGATCGTCCTTAGCGGCTCACCGCAGAGACTGAGACTCTGGAGCAAGAGCACCCGGGGGAGTGCGCATAGGGTGATCGTCCGCCTCGTCTAGCTTGGCGTGTTCGCCCGATCCTCTCCATAGGTCCGTATCTCACGTCAGCCGGATTCCTGCGTCATTCTCTCGAGTGCCGTGTGGCGGAGGAGTCAGCAGGTTGATGCGGCAGCCGTTTCCTGATCTCGCTACGCTGAAGATGGGTGTGCGCCAGGTCGTCGATCTGTCGCTCCCTCACCAGCAGCACGAATCCGTTACGCCGGAACGCCTGCTCGGCGGCCTCGGCCTGCTTCTCCCAGTCGATCCGCCGTTTGGCGCCCATCGGGTAGCCGTTCAGCTCCGTCTCGGTGTCCGTAGGGCGGACCAGGCCGGTAAAGCAGGCTGAGGGGTCGGCGTTGTGGCGAGCGACCTCCTCCCGGATACGCAGCCGTACCAGTTCTCGGGCCGAGATGCTCTCCGGCAGATCAGGTAGCGCGAACTCGGCCAATGGTTTCCTTGTGGCCGTCTCGTCCCGAAAGGTGACTGTCGCCATTCCTTGGCTCCTCAAATCATCGGATGTCGTAATAGCGGTCAGGAGTATCACCGCGGGACGTCAGAACTGCGCGTGCAAGAGCGGGCAGGTAGCGGATCCTCATGCGCCCGACCACGGACGTGATCGCTTCTTGGCCCTAGAGGCAGGTCTCCAGCATGATCTGGGCGCCCGTGACCTGTGGAGCTCGGGGATAGTTGCCGTTGCCGCCGGGCGGGACAGCCCCGGACCGCGATGCACACCGATGCCGCGCTGAGGACCGATTCCATGGGTGGAGGTTGTCGGCGCGTTCGCCGGACTGAGGCGAGCACAGGCCTCGGAGCTCTTTTCGCGTATCCGGGAGCTTGCTTCTCTCGACGCTACCATCTTGTCATGATATTTGACTATCTTTGTCAGAAGACGGTCATGGGGATGCATCCACATCCGAGCTTCCGCAGCGCTCGCTCCCCATGACCGTCTTTGCGACCGGACAGCAACGTGCGGCAAGGAGGCAACGATGAGCCACCGAGGACGGCAGCGCAGATGGCGCCACTGGATCACAGCAGGTGGCATGCTCACCACGACGGTCGCCTGCACGACCGCGACAGCCGCACCGCCGCCTCCGCCGGCGACGTCCTCGCGCGCGTCGCCGCCGCCGACGGCTCCCGTGCCGCAATTCACCGCGGCGGTGACGGAGAAAGCGGCCCGCCGGATCCACGACCGGTACTGGCGGCTGATCACGCGATCGGCCCCGACTGGTGGCACCGGTCTCAGCGACGCCGAGGCGGGGCTGGCGCTGCAGCTCACTCGCGCTCACTACCGCATCCAAGCGCTCCAGGGCGTTCCCGTTGCCCGACCCCGACGGGTGACCAGTGTCCGCTTCTACATCCCGCACATCGCGCCCGGAGTTGGCGGTTCGCCGTGGTTCGTCTCGGATCTGCGGCGCGCGGGCGGAGGCCGTACCCAGATGGTCTATGCCCTGACCCGCAGCGGCTGGCGGGTGATCGCCGGTACCGCCACGCGAACGACTTCTCTACCGCGGATCGCGCTCGACTCCCACGGCCTGGCCACTCCCATCAGCGCGGACGCAGCTGGGTTGTCGGTGTCGCCGCGCCGCGTAGCCCGCGCCCACGCCTCAATCCTCAGTCTCGACCCCAGGGCTACCAGCGCCCAGGACGACGGGGAAATCACGCGGATCGTCGGGCCCGCGGCTTACACGACGCAGGCCGCCGCCGATACCCGTGCTGAACAGCGGGCTCTTCGGGGCCAGTGGACGATGGCGATTGACGTCGACGTCGCACCGACGCTGTATGCACTGCGTACGCACGATGGAGGCGCGGTGGTCTGGTACGCCCTGCGGGAACGACTGATTGTCTGCTCCTTGACCAATCGTCAACCGATATCCTTCAACCGGCCGAGCACCGCAGCGCTCAGCAAGGGCCGACTCTTCCACCAGCAGGCCATGGCGAAGGCGGCCGGCTGGTACGTCGCCGCCATTCCCCCAGCGAGCTCTTCCCCGACTGCGACCGGCCGCGCCACGATCCTGGGGGACTGGCACTCCTACCTATCGGTCACCGACACCGTCCCCGACGGCGGCTGCACCCCCCGCCAGGGATAACCGACAGCAACGGGCATGATACGACCGGGTGACTGTGCGCCCTGGCACAGTGGATCCCCATGAGCATCGACGAACCACGGCAGCGGTCCGAGCAACCTCCGCCGTCGCGCCGCCGCGGCGCCCTGGCCGCCACCCGCTCCGGTCACCAGGAGAACGAGCGGAGCTTCTTCTGCCGGATCTGCCAGCGTTCCGAGCGCGGCATCTGGGTGCCCGCCGGCTGGTACGCGCTGGAGCGGGCGCCCGGCGGCCGCGGTCGACACCTGCGGCTCGGGCTGTACTGCAGCGTCACCTGCCTGATCCAGGCCGGCCAGATGCTGGAGGAGGGCGCCGCCGCGCACGCTCAGCGCATGAGCCTGCCGAGTGAGGAGGATCGGCGCCGGGAGCGGCAGCGGGTCGTCGATGTGGCCCAGACTCTCTTGAACGGCGGGATGAGCATCCGCCAGGCCGCCGGCTCCCTCAAGGTACCGACGTTCACGCTGAGGACGTGGCTGAGGGAGGCGGGCATCCGTATCGAGGTGGCCGCTGGCGAGCGGGAGGCGGCCCGCATCGCGGTGGCCACCACCGCGGTGTCGGCGGGGGAGCGGCTGACGGTCGAGCACCATCCGATCAGTGTGCTGAACGAGCAGGGGCAGCAGGGCCGTATCAGCCCGTTGGAGTGGCAGGTGACCTCCACAGGACCGTCGCATGCCCCGGCGTTCACCGCCACCGTCAGCACGCGGATCATCGCCAGTGACCGGAGTGTGTCTGCGACCGGGACGGGGGCGAGCAAAGCGGCCGCCCGGGCGGCGGCCGCCGCGGCGCTGCTGAGCGAACTCACCGCTTCGTGACCAGCGCGCACCATCGCGGCCGCCCGGGGCGCAAGGGCTGGCGTGCCGTTGACCGTCTCGCCCATCGCTGGCCGCGCTGCTGCCGGCCTGACAAGCCTGGGGGAGGGCCGCGTCGCCGTAGTCAGGCGGTTGTTACCGGTTTACGGCCCGGCGTAGATCCGGGGGACGCGCCGGTAGTCCTCACCCTCGATCGGGCGGACGTCCATGGCGGCCGCCCGATCCTCGATGAGACGCGGGTGGCGCGGCCCGGGGGCGGGGTCGCAGATCACGCGGGAGGTCAAGGCCCACCAGGTGTTGCCGCCTCGGCGCCACCGGCGTAGGAACGCCACGTGCCCGCGGCAGATGACCAAGGGCGGCAGGACCGACCTGACTGCCGGGTCATCGCGGAGCTGCTGGTAGGACTCGGTGGCCAGCTCGCTGATGTCCTCATACGGCAGGTGCTTGTCGGTGAGGAAGGGCTGCGGTGGTTCCTGCTCACCCGTGACGATCCAGCTGATGTGCGCCCACCGGCGGCCCTCGGCCCACCAGCGGCCCGTCAGGAAGACCGGGTTGGTCCCGTAGAGCACCAGTGGCGGCACCGGGAGCGGCTCGGTGTTATGCACGCGTCCGACCGTATCGCCTCATATCGCACACACATTCGATCTCGTGGGGTGTCGATTGCCTTTCCGGCAGGACCGCGGTCGCGGGGAAGGCGGTCCCGCCTTTCAGGGCGAAGAAGGCGCGGTCCGGTTCAGCCTTCACCAGACAGCGGGTGGGCGCCTGGTGTAACCCGTCGACACCGGCGGCCGGGAGGAGGTCGTGTTATTCGAACGCAAGGTCATTGGCCTGGAGCCCCTTCAGGTCCTCACGCTCGCCCGTTTCGTCCGCCTCCACGGCCGCTACGGCTGTCGGTTCTGACCGCACGGCCGTCTCGGGGGCGGGCGTACGGTCAGGACGTGCTGCGCGAGGGTGTGGTCAGGAGCTGTCAGAGTTCAGCGCTCGGATCCTCTCAGCCAGCTTTGTTCCGATCGTCCGGGTAGGAAGCGGATCCAGCATCCGCATGTGGTCGCTGTCGACCCGGACCGCCTCAATCACACCTGTGACATAGGGCTTCCAGGAGGCCGGGGCCTGCCACTCCTGTCCCTCCTCTTTGGTGCCGCCACGAAGACGAGAAGATCGCCGTGGAAGACGTCGGGAAGGTGGGCGGGATAGGCGGAGGTGTTGCCCAGCATGGCTTCCGACGCCGACTTCTGGAGAGACGGCCCAGCGGGGTCGTCCGTCGCCCCGTCCCATCCCATGAGGTCGATCTCCTGCTGGATCAGCCGGGCAACCTCCTCCTCGGCTTCCTCCCTGGTCGGCAGGGTGTCGCGGTCGATGGCTCCTTCGGCGGCGGGGAAGGCGTCGATCACCGCCAGCAGGGCGACGTCATCCCCTTGATCCTGCAGTCGACGGGCGATGGCGTGCGCCAGCATCCCTCCGAAGGACCATCCTGCCAGGAGGTAGGGCCCGGTCGGCTGCTTCGACCGGATGTGAGCGGTATAGCCGTCCGCCATCTCGCGCAGGGAGTCATACCACTCTCCGGGGTCCGAGAGGCGGGGGTCCTGGAGAGCGAACACCGGATGCTCCGCCGGGCGGAACTGCTGGTCGATGGAGACCGCCGGGCCCGGCCGCCAGCAGACACCACAAGATGTAGAGAGCGGCCGGGAAGCACGCGATGGTGCCAGGCGTCGAGGACGCCTATGAGAATGTCCTGCAGGCGCCGTGATCGGTGATGGCGTGCATGAGCGCGACCCCGCCGGCGATGGGGAGGTCATGGCCAGGAACGCTTCGTAGTCGACGGAGTGGATGCGGCCGGCCATGGAGCCGTCCCACCCTGGCTCTTACCGCTGAGCCCTTTCAGGTGTTCGATCAGCCGGTGAGGCCGAAGATGGTGCCGATCATGCTGCGCACGTCGGAGAGCTGAGCCTCCGGCAGGTTGCCCACCTTGCTTTTCAGCCGGGTGACGGCCACCGTGGAAATCCGGTCGACCATGGCGGCCTGGCCGTCGCCGACGTCGACCACGAACGCCGTCAGGCTGCGCGCCATGTCGGCGGGCGCGACGTGCGCGGTGAGCACGTTGTCGCCGTACAACGTGTGGTAGAAGTCGCCGGACACGATCAGCCGGTCTTCCTGGCGGTCGCCGAGCTGGACCGTCCACACCTCTCCGAAGCGGTGGTCGCTCACGCAGCCTCACCCGCGTGACGCTCATCGACGGCCCGCACGGTGTCCTCGGCGAGCAGTCGCTCCTCGGCCTCCTGGGCCGCGATCGCACCGGCGCCGTACACCGCGGCGCGGGCGGTCGGGGAGTGAGTGGCGGCGATCTCACGCAAGGCGCCGCGCTCCAGGACGGTCGAGACGCTGAGCCCTTGCCGTTCGGCGTGCTTGCGCACCGCGTCCAGGATCCACGGAGCGATGCTCACGGAAGTCTTCTCTTTCGCCATAGCCGAAGTGTACCCGTGCGGTAATACCGTGAGTAGGAAGACGCGTCGGTAGCTCCCTTAAGTTGCAACACCGGAAGTCACCGGCCGGCCTCCCGGGGAGGTGTTCCAGCTCGTCGACTGGTACGGCCACGTCGGCGACGCCACCACAGGCCGGGCCGCCCGCGGTAAGGACGCGCACCTGACCGGCCGCAGCATCATCTACATCATCAAGCAGCTCACCAAGCGGCCGGCCTGCCGAACGCCAGCACCTCCACCGCCCTCGGCCCGGCACACGGGCGCTGCAGCGACCCCGAACGCGGGCGCAGCGGTCAGGGCCGGATGGGCGCGGCAGGCAGGGTGAAGGCGAAACGGGCACCGCCGCCGGGGTTGTCTCCGGCGGTGATGGTGCCACCGTGGCGGGCCACGATCCGCTGACAGATGGCAAGCCCCAGCCCGGTGCCGGCGTAAGCGGTGGTGGCGCGGTGGAACCCGGCGAAGATGGCTTGATGCTCTCCCGACGGGATGCCGATACCGCGGTCGGCGACCTCGACGCGTACCCATCCCGAAGCGGCGGGGTGGGCGGTGACATCGACGCGGGCGGCCTGGCCGGGCGGCGTGTACTTGATCGCGTTGGCGATCAGGTTGTCCAGCAGTTGGCGCACCAGCGGCGCATCGGCGCACACGCTCGGCAGCGGCCCGAGATAGATCTGCGGGATGGGGCTGGCCAGGTCCGCGGCGGCTGCGGCCAGATGCCCGGCCATGACGTCGGCCGCCAAATCGTGCAGGTCGACGGGACGCAGGGTCACCGCGCCGTCGCGGGCGACGGCGTAGGTGAGCAGATCGTCGATCAGGCGGGTCATCCGGGCGGTGGCGGCCAGCACCCGGTCCAGATGACGGACCTGCTCGAGCTGGACGGTCCGGGCCGGCGCGGCCGCACCACCGGAGACGCCGTGGCCGGTCGGGCTGGTCTGCTCGACCAGGTCGTCGCGGACCAGTTCGGTGAACCCGCGCACCACGGTCAGCGGCCGCTGCAGGTCGTGGGCGACATTGCCGGCGAAGGCCTGCAGCTCGGCCTCGCGCTCACGCAGCGCGGTGATGTTGAAGGAGGAGGCGACCGCGCCGACGATGCGTCCGTCGGGATGATGCAGCGGGCGGGCGTGCAGCATGATGATCCGCTTGGGCTGGCCGGGCGGGGTCACCGTCGCTTCCAGATCGTCGACGGCCTCGCCGCGCAGCGCGCGCCAGCGGCGTCTCCTCCACCGTCATGGGCGTGCCGTCAGGGTGGGTCAGGCCCAGGCGCGGGGTGGTCTCGGTGATCGTCAGCGGCCGGTCACCGGCCGGGAGCGTGGTACGGGCGACCCGGTTGGCGTGCACGATCGTTCCGTCGGCGTCGCAGGTGATGACGGTCACGTCGATGGCGTCCAGCACCTGGGTCAGATACGCCTTGCTCACCGCCAGCTCGTCGCGGGCCGCGCGCAGCGCGGCTTGGTCGGCCTCATGACGGGCGACCTCGGCCTGCAGGGCGGCAGCGGTGGCGGCCAGCTGCTGTTCGGCGCGCACGGCGGCGGTGACGTCGCGGAAGACCGCTACCGCACCGGCCTGACCGGAAGCGGCGTCCAAGGGCCGGGCCGACACCGAGATGATCCGCCCGTCGGGGTGGGTGGCGTTGCGGATCAGCAGCGGCACCTGTTCCACGATCTCCCCGGCCAGAGCGCGCACCAGCGGCAGGTCCCCGGTCGCGAACGGCGCGGCGCCGTCGGGGGTGAAGATGCCGTAATGGCGCTGCCAGGTGGCGATGTCTCCGGTGTCGGCACCGGTGCCCAGCATGGCCTTGGCGGCCGGGTTGTGCAGCAGGAACGCGCCGGTGGCGTCGCCGACGCTGTCCAGCACGGCGGTCAGCAGGCCGCTCTGGCGGCGCGCGTCGGTCTCGGCGGCGCGCAGCTCGGCGGTGGCGGCCGCCACCGCCGCGCGGGCCCGCATCCGGCCGCTGCCCAGGGCGAACACCAGCATCGCCAGCAGCACGCTGAGGGCGATCCCGATCCCGGTGGTGATGGCTCCCAGCGGGGTGCGCGCGCCGGGCAGGTGCCTGCTGGCGGCGTCGATGTCCAGCTGCCAGGATCGCTGGGCCACCCGCACGGCGCGGGTGCGGTGCAGGTCCCGTACCCCGGCTGCGGTGGCGCGCAGGATGGCGGCGGTGGCGGTGGTGGCGTCGCTGTGCGCGGCGCGCAGTCGCACGTCCGCGGCGTCTTGGGTGATGGTGCGCAGGGTGGCGCCGATGAAGTCCTGGCCGCGCAGTCCCATCAGCACCCAGCCGACAAAAGGCCGCCGTCCGTCCGCGGCGGCGGGCCCGTAGACGGGGGCGGTCAGCACGAACGACAGCTGCCGCTGGGAGGCGGGTAGGTGGGTGTCGCGGATCAGCTGGTAGGTGTCGGAGACGGTGACCTGGCCACTGCGGCGCGATTCGGTCAGTGCGTGGGCGGGTGCGGCCGCCTGGGTGGCGTCGATGCCGGTCGCCGGTGCGGTAGAGCCGTCCAGGGGGTGGCTGAAGATGGAGAAGACGTGTTCGTGCCCGCTGCCCTTGGCATCCAGGACCAGGCCGCTGGCGCCACGGGAGCGCCAGCGCGCCTGGACGGCGGGAATCTGCTCGTCGGTGGCGGGCACCATGAACGCGATGGAGGTCGCCCCGGCCAGGCGCGTCTGATCCAGCGGCGTGACCGCCTGGGTGAACGCGGCCTTGGTCAGCGGGGTGAACGCCCCGGCCGCGGCGGCCACGATGCGCAGCGTGTCGACGTAGCGGCCGGTCTCGGCCTTCACCACCTCGGTCACCAGGGCGGTGCGCTGGTCGATCGCCTGCTCGGCCAGGTGCCGCTGCTGACCGCTCACCAGAGCGCCGGCCGCGACCGACAGCCCCGCTCCGAGGAGGGCGATCAGCAACGCGACAAGGAGCGCCCGTGCACGGCCGGGGTAGACGATCTGGTCGGGGCGGTTGAGGATGCGTATCACGCCGTTCACCATCGGCTGCCGGGCGGCGAAGTTGACCCTGCACTATTCGGCTCGTGCCGATCAAGGCAGCTGTTCGCCGATGCCGAGTTCGCGGGCATGTTCGGGGCATGTGGGCGCCCCGGCCTGTCAGCCCGGGCAGTTGGCGCTGGTGTCGGTGCTGCAGTACGCCGAGAACCTGTCCGATCGGCAGGCCGCCGACGCGGTGCGAGGCCGGATCGAGCGGAAGTACGCGCTGGAACTGGAACTGGAACTGGAGGATCCGAGCTTCGACTTCTCGGTGCTCAGCGGCTTTCGCGCCCTCCTGGTCGCGCACAGCCAGGAGGAACACATCCTTGAGTTGCTCTTGGAACGGTGGGGGAGCCGCGCGGCAAGGTTCCCGTCGTCGAATCCATGGCCGATCGCGCCAAGCTCGCATTGGGCAAAGGCATCATCGGCCGTACCGGTAAGGCGACGCCAGGCGAAGCAGACCAGCGAGGCGCTTCGCCACCGTTAGGGTGTGCCCTGGGCCTCACCTACGCGTCTCCCATCACCAAGCCCTCGATCGTATGTTTCTGCGTGATCGGACGCAGCTCGTCGACCACCGGGCAGGGCAGGTGCTCGCGCACGTGCGGCGGCAGGCTCTCCCAGTAGCCTCGTGTGACGGCCATATCGTGACGGGCGGCGTTTCCCGCACCGGGGGCGTCAACGCCTAAAACGAGCACGGGACGCGCCTTGGCGGACTCGTTGGCCGTGCCCCGGTGGACCGTCAGCGCGGAGCGGGCCGAGATGTCACCCCGCCGCGGGTACTTGCGCACGGCGCGCTCGCGGTAGCGCGGGTAGGCGTCCTTGGGCGGGAACATGCCATGTTCGAAAGACGCGCCGTCGTCCCACTGCGTGCCTAGGGCGATCTCGAATGGTCCCATGTCGGATTCGGTGTCCACTGCGGTCAGGTTGAACGCCAGTGAGGTGAGCCGCCTGTGGTGCCACGTCTCCTCCGGCATGGGGAAGTCGCGGTGCCAGGGTTGGTCGACCGCCCCGGGCAGCGGTACGTCGAAGCCCAGCTCGACGATCTCGTATCGCGGTCCCAGAACAGCTTCGCAGAGGGTGGTCACCCACGGGTGGGTGACCAGGTCGACGAAGCCGCGCAGCTGCTCGGGGTGGATCTCAACGTAGTAGCGGTTCGGACCGCGTCCCACGGCTCCGCCCGGCCGAGAAAGCGCTTCTTGGAAGGCCGTGTCGATGTCTTGTCCCATCTGCTCCGCCCATGCGACATGGAAGGCACCCGGCCGGGCAGTGATCCCCTCGCAATAGAGCTCTTGGGATGCAGCTGTCACGTTCGCTTCGTCCGTGTACGCATCCCGCCAGGCCGCTGTCGCGGGCGGTCGATCCTGGGGCGTGTCGGTCGGTGTTGATGCGGCTTCCTTCGACATGGCCATTGCCTTCCTGTCGCCAGAATCTCCATATTGCAACGTTGCAATAGTGGTTTTCTAGACAGCACTGGCGAGATGCACGAGCATCTCGCCGCGGGCGAGATCGGCCGGACACGGAGGCGCGGTGGGGGCGAGCCTTAAAGATGTGGCGGCGCGCGCCGGAGTGTCCGTACGCACGGTGTCGAATGTCGTCAACGACTTTCCGCTGGTCGCCCCGGAGACCCGGCGTCGCGTGCAGATAGCGCTGGAGGAACTGCGGTACCGGCCCAACGTGGCGGCGCGACGGCTGCGCGCGGGCCGATCCGGCCTGATCGGACTGGTCATCCCGGAGATCGACTCGCCCTACTTCGGAGAGCTCGCCTCTCTACTGGTCCAAGCGGCGCAGGAGCACGGGTGGACGTTGCTGGTGGATCAGACCAATGGCGACCCTGAGCATGAACGCCGGTTGCTGGAGGGTATGCCCGGCCAGCTCGTCGACGGACTGATCATGAGCCCCTGGGGTCTGTCACCCGTCGACCTGCGACGCAACGCCGACGCCGTACCTCTGGTCTTGCTCGGCGAGCAGGACGCCGCCGGACTGATCGATCACGTGAGCGTGAACTCCGTCTTGGCCGCCGCCGAGGCCACCGCCCATCTGATCGGCTTCGGCCGCCGCCGGATCGCGGCGATCGGTGTCCAGCCCCACCTGGCCAATGGCACCGCCGAGCAGCGGCTGACCGGCTACCGGCAAGCGCTACGCGCAGCGGGCATCCCTCACGACCCAGCGTTGGAGGTTCCGGTGACCACTTTGCACCGGGACGAGGGGGCGCGAGCCATGCGCCGGCTGCTGGACGGCGATCGCGTCCCCGACGCGGTCTTCTGCTTCAGCGACCAGCTTGCCCTGGGGGCTTTGCGGGCCGCGCTGGAGCACGGCCTCAGCGTGCCACGCGACCTGGCAGTGTGCGGATTCGACGACATCGAGGACGGCAGGTACGTCACCCCGTCATTGACTACCGTGGCCCCGAACAAGGCCGAGATCGCCCGTCAGGCCCTCGTCTGTCTCGCCGACCGACTGGAGGCAAGGCGGTCGGCGCACGGCTCGGTGGACCTCGACGATGCCGGGATGGTCGCCCGAGTAGAGGGCTCGTCTCCTTCGACTCGCAGGATCGTGGCCTCCCATCGGTTGGTGGTCCGGGAGAGTACGGCCGGGCGAGCACGCAAAAGCACCGGCAACCATCCGGCCGGTTCGGACTTTGCCATCCTGACCCGCCGCATCGTCCGGTGAAGCAAGCGGAGCTCCTCCGAGGAACAGGCGAAGACGTGGGCCAGTGACGGGTCCGCAGTGATTCGGAACGGGATCTGAGAATACGATCCGGACCTTGTTCGCCATCCGTGTCCACCTGAACACTGTCCATCCAGTTCCGCCCGCCTTGCATGCTCCCGCTGAGCACGGCCTTCCTGATCGGGCCAGAACGTCCACCGGCGCGACTCGGCTCTTCCCGACCGCCGAAGGGGCGGTTACGGGCTCGGGCCGTCGGCGCGGGTGCCCGGTCGACGCGGTCGGCGCAGAACGCGCAGCGGGTTACGGCCCGCCTCGACCTCGGTACCCCAGATTTCCTCCCAGACCGGATCGCGCGCGGGAATGCGCCGCGGCAGGGTGTCAGCACCGAGGTGGTCGTCCAGCCAGACGGGTACCTCGGCGTCGGCCACCCGTTGAAGATCATCGTCTTGCGATGCCGGTTCGGGTTGTGCGCCGGTGGGGTGCTGGACTGGGGTGCTGCGTTCGCTCCAAGAGGGCTCGATGGGGATCGGGCCGTCGCCCGGGTTCTGTTGGACGATGTCGTCGACCGTCAGTCTCCAGGAGGCCAGCAGCGCCCTCCACTTAGCTCGATGCGCGCGATACGTCTCGCACAGAGCCTGTACCTGCAGGGTGGCTCCGAGGAAGTCGGCGAGAATGTCCAGGTCCTCGGGACCTCGGACCCAGCCCTCGGAAGTCCGTTCGGCCAGGCCGTACTGCAGCAGGGCGGCCAGCGCCTCGCTGACGGTGCTGGGGGATAGGGCCGCCATTCGGATCAGGTCGTTACGGCTCGTCGGGGCGCTCGTCAGGCACTCATAGACCAGCGCCGTGGTGCCACCGCCCAAGAGGCGGAAGACCGGGTGCAGGGCGTGGATGGTGCCGGCTCGCCAGCGCTGCCACAGCGCCAGCTGTCGGTAGGCGTCCGGGATCTGGAGGAGATACAGGTCGCCTCGCTCGCCACGCCGGGTCTCCAGCCGCTCGATGAAGGCATCTTCCTCCTCCCGCAGGATGGTCAGGATCTGCGCGACGGTGTCATAGTGCAGGCCTGTCATGAGGCTGAGGGAGCGGACTCCGAACTCCACCGCCATGAGGCCGCTCATCTGCGCGGCTGCACCGAGCGCTCGCAGGACCAGGCGGATGGAGGTACTCGCGCGTCCCCACCGTGCCCGGCGGGCGGGGTCATGCTCCGCAAGCAGGACCGCGTTCCACCACACCCGAATGCGCTGGTAGGGGCCCAGGTGGTGGAAGAAGTCCGTACTGGCTGATCTACAAAGTACAGATCTGCTCTCCGCACATCCCACCTGTAGTGGCCACGGTAACGAACCGCTCAGAACATCCCCCTCAGCAGCCACAGCGGGGTGTGAGTTTGACCCCCTGGTGTCGGAACCACGGATAGATTCCTTCCGCTGAACGTAGGCGATCGCTTTTCGCCAGTCCCGCGCGAGGGCGCGATCACGATGCCGTGGGCCGTACCGGGCGTATAGCTGTGCCAGTCCGGGCCAGCTGCCGTCATAGATCCGTCGACGGACTTCGCTCAGCCGCCAGCCGCGGGCAGCCAGGGAGGAGACGACTGCTTGGCGGGCAGCGTGTCCGGCCGTGGCGGTGCCGGCGTTATAGCGGGTGGCGTCGTAGCGGCCGGTGACGGCGATCTCCGCCAGGTCTGCAGGTAGAGGCGTGGGCCCGTTGGCGCGCGGCAGCCACGGATCCCCGGCCTCATCGCGCCGCTGGTCTGCCGGATCGTGGAGCACCTCTGGAGGAGAGGAGAAAGTCTCGACCGTGGGGACGGCCAGAACTGGTGCGGCGTGCGCGAGCTCGGCGGCGAGTTCCTCGTGTAGACGCGCCCAGACATCGGCGTCGTTGGGGTGGGCAAGTGCGGCCAGAGCCTCTTCCAGAGGCATGGTCAACTCCTGGAAACCCGGGCTGTGACCGTGGAGGGATTTGTACCGGGCGCCGGGAGGGCGGATCTGGCCGTGCGGAGTGCTGTGCGGAGTGACGTCCAGCGTGCGGGGGTAGCGACGTTGCAGCGCGCGGGCCAGCAGATAGAGCTCGTGCCAGGGCTGCGGGGTCTGCCACAGCATGTACAGGTGACGGCCACCCAGCGGAGCGACGTCAGCGATGACGCGCCCGCCGCAGCGGGCGATGAGCGCGGCGCAGTCGGCGGCGTCGGCGCGGACTTGGGCGGCGGCGTCACCCGCGCGGGACTCGCGGGCCTTGGAGACGTCGAAGTCCAGGACGAGCATGCAGCCGGTGCCGTGCTCGGGGTGGTACACCGAGATGGTCGCGGGCTGATGCGGGTGCGCGTGGGTGACGCGCTGGCGCCAGCGCTTGGGGTAGCTGCGGCCGCCGTCGCGCGAGACGCGCATCATGCCGTCTTGACTGAGGGCAGGCGCAAATTGAGCCCACTGGTGTTGAGCGGTTTCCGGGAGTCCGGAGGCGCTCGAGGGGGGCTCGCCGAGCCGGTCTGCGGTGGTGTTGACCTGCGCAGATGCGGGTTCAGCACACGTTGTACCGGGATTGGCCCCGATCGCTACGGTCTGACGTGATGACACGCCGACTGCGAGCATGGCGGTGCCAACCCGGGAACCATCAGTTATGATCCCTCCAAGGGACATGTTCCCGAGCAACAAAAGACCGGCCCGTGGCGGCTACGCCGTCCGGACTAGTCGACAGAGAGCACTTCAGCACCTCGGCCTAGGAAACCTGGCTGGAGCGTCTCTCACCTGTGATGTGGAGTGGTGGGCTCCCCCGGACCTAGATAGTGCGTCCGGGGGCTTATGCCCGACCTAGCTTGCGATCGACATCTCCTTCTCGCCGGGTATCGCCCCGGCTCTCGACTTCGAGCATGGTTCCGACCCGCAGGCAGCAGGCCGCTGCTTTTTCACAAGGTCGCGAACGGCTTCGCGGAGCAGTTCGGCTTCGCTGATGCCGAGCTTTTCAGCGATGTCCTTGAAAGCTTGGAGGATCGGACGGTCTTGCGCGTCGCGAAAACTGGCGCCGAGCCTCGGAACTTCTGGCAGGTCTTGGGAAGACGTGCGCCTGCGCTCTCCGAGCTTGGATCCGCCTCTTGCTCCTCCACCACCCTTGGTTCCTGTACGTGCCATAGGGGCGATCATTCCATAGATCCAGCGTTTGAGTGACGCACTCAAATGGGTGTGTCGCACTTTCTCGCAGGACGGTGACCGTTTTCCTCCCGCTTGCCGCGAACATGCTGGTAGCGGCGGTGTGCGGAGCTTGCGCTTTACCTTGGCATCGATGCTGAGACTGCTCGGGGATGGTGTCTTGGGTGTGGGGGGACGTTGAGCGCTGGCGGCGCTGATGTCCGTGAGGCTCTGCACGCCTGGTCGGGGGGAGCCTGCGGTCCTCCTGCGCGGTGTGCTTGCACTCAGAAGAGTCTTGGCGTTGCCCACAGTGACGATCATACGGCTGCCTATCGTTGCACAGGCGGTGCCGCTGTCCGAACTGGTGCCGGGATCCGGCGTGATGGGCATCGGTGTTCTCTCCTCGGCAGCATGGCTGAGTGGTCGGGATTGTCCAGTGCTCTCGGTTGGGTCTCCTAGTTGCCTGACCGCGAGGGAGCGGGCTTGCTCGGGGCGTACGCCACGAGCAAGCGGCTCGACGGCTGGTCGGGTTATTGGGCGTGCAGGTAGACCTCGGCGGCGACCTGACCGATCACCGCCAGGTCTTCGGCGATGCTCTTTTCCGGCTCGTGCGGGTTAAAGGTGATCACGATGCGGCCGAGGTTCTTGCGGCGCATGAGCGAGGTCCACACGGGGTTGGAGGCCAGGCCGGGGTCGGTCAGGCGCCAGGTGGCGCCGTCCCAGACCTGGCGGTGGGTCCACAGCACGACGCTGCGCACGCCGCCGGTGGTGACCGGCTGGTCGACCCGGGCGGCGACGGCGGCTTCGGCGGTCTTGGTGACGGCCTTGGTGACCGTGGTGGGGGCGTCGCCGCGGTGGGCCAGGCCGATCTCGCGGGCGCCGAGCAGGACGCGGGTGTCCCAGCCGCGCATGCGTAGGCGCAGCCACTGGTTGGTCAGGGCGCGTTCCAGGGGGATCTTGTAGGTCTGGTAGTCGGTGGCGAACAGGCCGGAGGAGACGTTGACGACGTCCACGCCGCCGGTCAGCACGTATTTTTCGACCCGCTCCAGCGTCAGGAGCGGGTACTTGGCCTGCAGGCCCTTCTGGCAGGCGGTGTTGGTGCCGCAGCCGAGCTCGGGGACGACGACGTCGACGGCGAGCTGGCGGCGGCCTTCGGGCACGGTGGTGCGGAGCGCGGTGCGCAGGGCGGCGGAGGTCTCGCTGATGAAGCGTTGGATCTCCTCGGCGCTGCTGAAGCCGCGGATGCCGAGGTCGTAGGCGATTTTGATGCCGGCGACGCCGGGTTTGGCGGCGTGCTGGGCCAGGTGGTCGACGGCGGCCTTGAACTGGTCGCTGGTGCCGCGTCGGCTGGTGTCCAGCCAGGTGGTGGTGAGGTCGGCTTCCAGCCAGATGCGCAGGCCTTGGCGGTGGGCGCGGTCGATGGCCTGGCTGAGGGGGTCATCGGCCGGAGCCGGTGCGGCCGTGGTCGGCGCCGGGGTCGGTGAGCTGGTGGCGGTGGCCGCGGGAGTGCTCTGCGAGGTGCTTGTGGGCGAGGGGCTGATCAGCGCGGGGTCCGGTGCGGTGGTCGGTGGGGCAGAGGGGATCTGGTCGGTGGTGGAGAAAGGGGTGGCCGCGGTGCAGTTCCTGGTGGTCGAGGGCTGGCACAGGGCGGCGGGTGGGTCGACCACGTCCCCGTGGTGGTCGACGCAGCGGTAGCCGCCGGTGCCGGCCTGGCGGGTGCAGGTGATGGTGCGGGTGCAGGTGTTGCGGCCGCCCGGGTCGGTGAGGGTGGCGGTGCCGTCGGCGGTGACGCAGTAGAGGAGCGTCTCGGATCCGGTCCCGGCTCCGGTGGTGAAGCCGTCGACGGTGTTGATCGCCGTTTGCTGAGGGGTCCGGGGGTGCTGGGAGACCGAGATGTCGGCGACGATGCCGTTGTCCATGGCGGCGGCGCAGGTGGCGTACTCGCGGGTGCCGGGCGCGTACAGGCTGGTGCACGCCTGGGAGGCGGGGGCCTGCTCGGTGTCGGCGACGGCGAAGCCGCCCCAGATGCCCAGCAGGACGACCACGATCAGCGCGATGGTGCGCCAGGGGCGTCTGCGGGGTGGTGGTTGGGTGGATTCGGGTGGGGTCACGAGGGGCCTTTCCGGAGGGTCAGCCGCACGCGGGGGTGCGGACGGTGATGGTCAACTGGCCGTCGCCGGTCGCGCCGGGGGCCGACCAGGTCACGGTGAGGTGCTGGGCGGAGGCGGCGGCGCAGGCGCCGTAGCCGAAGCGGCCGGGGTCGGCGGCGGGGGCGAGGATCTGCAGCGTGGTGCTCTGGCCGGCGCCCAAGGTGCCGCCGGCGGGCAGCACCTGCAGAGCGGGGCTGTGCGCGCTCCAGGTGAGCGTTGCGCTGGCGGTCAGGGTGACGGTGGCGGTGCCGGAGGCGTCCAGGTCCACCGCGGTGGCCGAAGCGGTCAACGTGGCCGCGGCACCGAACCCCGAGCCGGGGCCGGAGCTCGGCGGTGGCGGAGGTCGGCCGGGGCCGCCCTCGGGCAGCGCGGTGGAGCGGCGCGGCCGGGGCGAGGCCGGGTTGATCTCGCGGCGCGGGACAGCGGGGGAGGAGGTCGCGCGACGGGAAGGGGCGCGGGGGGTGGTGCGCGGGCGCGCGGGCGGGGCCGGTGGCGTGCTGGTGGTCGGATCAGCGGTGGGGGGCGCCGTGGTGCGGGCCGCCGGTGGGGGCGGCGGGGCGGTCTCCATCGGCAGCGGGTCCTGGCTGGGGACGGCGATGGGTTCGGGGTAGCGGGCGCTGGTGGTCTGCACCGGGGCGGGCTGACTGAGGTGGACGCCGATGACCACGCAGATGACCAGGGCGGCGGCGGTCAGGGCCGCTGAGCGGGCGGCGTGCAGGGGGCGCGCGCTCAGGGCGATCAGTACGTCGCGCAGTGTTCTGTCCCGGGGTTCGATCGCGGCGGGGGATGCGATCGCGGCGTCGGGGCCGGGTTCGGCCGGGCGGGACGGTGCGGCCGCAGGGGGGCGTATGGGGTCCTCGGTCCAGAAGGCACGGTCGGCGCGGTCGGTGTCGGCCCAAAAGTCGGTGCCGATGTTGGCGCGGAACCCCTCGAGCGCGGGGTCGGCCGGACCGGCGGGCTCGGGTTCGAGCTGGTCGATCTGGTGCGGGAAGCCGGTGGCGGTCCAGGGGATCGGTGCCGGGGCGGGGTCGGTGGGTGCGGCGGGCTGCAGGATGCGGGCGCGGGCGCGGGGGGTGAGCGGAGCGATCGGCAGGTGCTGCAGCAGGGCGGTGGCGTCCACGGTGAGGTTGGCCGCTTTGGTGCAGGTGGGGCAGCGGCCGACGTGGGAGCGGATCTTGGTGCGGGTGCCGCGGCTGGGCGCGGTGATCCAGTCGCGGGCCAGGGCGGCGGCTGCGGCGCAGGTGGGGTGCTGGCGGCCGGCTTGGCGGATCGCGCTGGCCCAGGCCTCCACCAGGTCGGCGGCGGTGGTGAGCGCGGTGGTGATCGCGGCCGGGTCCTGGCCGAAGAGCGCGGCGAGCTCACCGGCCTCCAGGCGGTGGCGCAGGTGCAGCTCCAGCAGTTCGCGGTCGCGGCGGTCCAGCGCCGAGAGGGCGTCGTAGGCCAGGCGGGGCCCGGTGATGGAGGGTTCGGTGGCCGGTTCGGCGTGCGGAGGGGTCACGTGGCCGGGTACGGCGGGCAGGGGGCCGGTGGAGAAGGCGTGGCCGTCGTCGGGGTGGGCGGCCTGGTGGCGGGCCAGGGCGTACAGCCAGGCGCGCAGGTGGCCGGGGGCGGTCAGGCGGTGGGCGTTGTGGTGGGCCAGGGTCAGGGTGGTGCGGACGGTTTCGGTGGCGCGGTCGGCGTCGCCGAGCCAGAGGCTGGTGTAGTCGAGCAGGGCGGCGCCGTAGCGGTCGCACAGGTGCTCGGGGGTGAGCGGCGGTTCGGGGGTGGTGTGGTGCGGTGGTTGGTCGATCATGTGCCCACCTTCCGGAACCCGAACGACATGACTAGTGAGTCAGGACGATTGTCAAAGCTAAGGGGGATCTTGAATGGAACTCCATGGCGATACCTCGGAAAGGCGTGATTGTGGCCGTTTCGTGACATTGCTTGTCATCCATTCTGACTGCTGTAGTCGGAAAGAAGGGAGGGTGACGTCAGGGCACGATGCGCACCACCGCCACGACACCGCGCCTGTAGGCGGTCCAGTCGGTCAGCTTGACCACGTCCCCGGTGCGCGGCGCCTGGATGACCTTGCCGCCGCCGATGTACATCGCCACGTGCCCGGGCCGGGCGGCGGTGCCGCCGCTGCCGGTGGTGAACACCAGATCACCCGGGGCGATCTCACCGATGCTCACCTTGCGGCCGACCTTGACCTGCTCGTAGGTGGTGCGCGGCAGGGTGACGCCCGCGCTGCGGTAGGCGGCCTGCAGCAGGCTGGAGCAGTCGCAGTTCTGCTGGACGGGGTTGGTCGGGCGGCGCTGGGGGGCCTGGCAGTGGCCGCCCCACTGGTACGGGGTGCCCAGCGCGCGCATGGCCCAGGCGATGGCGGTGCGCACCGCTTGGGGCACCGCGCCGGGCAGGCGCGGCGCGGCCTGCGGGCCCGGGCTGGGCACGGCCGGATCCGGCGTGCAGTCCGGTGCGGGCTCCGCCGGTCCGGCCGCCAGGAGCCGGTTCGCCAGGGCGGTGGCGGCTTTGGCCCAGCGGCGGTAGTTGGAGCCGTCGGGGAAGGCCGAGCGCTGCACGGCCTGGGCCGCGCTCCAGGGCGGCAGGTGCTGCCAGCCGGGGATGTCCAGCAGGCCGGGGTTGGCCGGGGGAGCGGGCCCGCCGAGGAAGGCCAGCGTGGCGTAGCGCACGTCGCGGCGCTGGGCGGCGCTGCCCCATCCGGCGCGCTGCTGGAAGAGTCCCAGGCTGTCGCGGTCGCCGTGGGACAGGTTGCGCAGGGAGGATTCGGCCAGCGCGGTCATCAGCGCGATCGGCGCCGCCGCCCGGGCCTGGGCGGTCGGCAGTCGTTCGGTGATGACGGCGACGATGCGGCGGGCGTTGGCCATCTGCTCGGCGCTGAGCGCCGCCGCGGCGGCGGCGTCGCCGCCGGAGGCGGCAGGCGGCAGGCGGCAGTCCTGCTCGTCGGCGTAGTCGTCCAGGTCGAAGGAGGAGCCCTGACTGATGAGGAACATCACCGCGGCGAGCGCCGCGACGAGGGCCACCACCGCGGTGATGACCGGCCGGGCGGCGCTCATCCGGCCTGGCTCACCTCATCGACGCGCCAGGTCTCGCCGTAGCGCAGCAGGCGCAGGCTCCACACCATCTCGATGCGGTCGGTGCGGCCGTCGGCGGTGAGCGTCTGGGTGCAGGTGAGCAGCACGTACTGGGTACCGGCGTCGCCGGGGGCGTCGGCGGCGGTGCGGGCGCTGGTGATGCGCGCGGCCGAGACCTCGCGCAAGCGGGTGGCCAGGGCGGGGTCGACGCGGTCGCGGGGGGCCAGGGCGGCGGCGTAGCGGTGGGTGATCAGGCCGCGCAGCCGCACCGAGGGCGCCAACTCGGCGGGGGACAGGTGGCTGTAGGTGAGCAGGCGGCGGGTGAAGCGGCGTGCGGCGGCCACCGCGGCGCGCTGCTGGGCGGCCGAGGCCGGCCCGGGCCCGGCGCTGGAGTCGGGCAGGCTCACCTGCGGCGGGGAGGCGCTCGGCGCGGCCGCCGCGGGGGAGGGCGGGCCGCTGGTGCAGCCGGCTATGCCCGCCACCAGGGCGAGCGCCAGCAGCACGACCCGCAGCAGGGGATGGCACCCCGGCTTCAGCGCGGCAGCCCGGTGGGCTACCCGGCGGCAGGCGGCTCCGGGCACAGGCAGCGCAGCAGCGCGGCGCGGGAAAAGCGCCAGGTACCGGCCAGGTGCCGGCCCGGGATGACGCCGGCCGCGGCGGCGCGCAGCAGCGTGGTCATGCCGACGCCCAGCAGGGCGGCCGCCTGCTCGGCGTCCAGGATCTCCTCGTCGTAGACGAGGCCGGCGCACGAGCGGCCGTGCAGGTGCTCCATGAGGCACGGGCGGGAAAAGCGCAGTACCCGCGAGGTCAGACGCAGGTGATGCAGGTCGCCCCGGGCCGCCGCGCGGCGCACGGTGCGCTCGTCGACGCCCTGGAAGGCGGCCACATGGGCCGTCGTCCACACCGGTCCGTCGGCGGGCAGCAGGTCGGCGGGGGCCTGGCCGCGGGGCGGGCGGCCGCGGCCCCGGGAAAGGGCGTCCACACATCGAGTTTCGCATTCGCAGGTTCCGCCTTCTGCCGGTGATCCATTGCCTTTCACCAATCGTGTCCGTAAAAATAGCCCACCGTCCGTAAAATTTGTAAAGTGGCGCTGTCAACGTCAGCGGACCGCTACTGCACCGGATGAGGTCACATGGACGCGACATACCTGAGCGAGCACGCGCACCGGCTGCTGGCGACGGCCCGCACCCACGGGCTCGAGCTGCACGCGCAGCTCGGGCAGGCGCTCACGCCATCACCCGCACCACCGCGTCCGTCCAGTCCGTCCGGGGTCAACCTCGACATCGCCCCGAACCGGACACTGCCGGGCATGAGCGCCTTCGAGGAGATGGTGGGCGGCCTGATCTCGTATGCGCTGATCGGATCACTGGTCGGGCTGGTGATCTCCCTGATGATCATCGCTGCGGGTCGCTGGTTCGGCAATCCCTACGCCAGCTCAGTCGGCCGTACCGGCATCTTCTCCTCCTTGATCGCCGGACTGCTGCTGGGCGCCGGACCGCAGCTGGTGATCTGGATGTACAACATCGGACGGGAGTTTTAGGTGTCACCGGCCGGGCGGATCCGGCTCATGGCCGCCCTCGCCGCCCTGCTGGCCGTCCTGGTGGCCTGGTGGGCCGGGCGCCTCAGCACTACTCCGATACCCGCGACGGCAGGAGCGGCCGGACCGTCGGGCGCGCCTGCCATCGCGGTGACCGGCGCACCACCGCCCGCCGCAGCGGCGCCCGCATCACCGACGACGCCGACGAGCACGGCCGACCGTCACAAGAGCGCGCTGGCGGCGGCCGCACGCGCGGTCGCGCTGATCGGCTCACCGCATCTGCTGTCGGCGGACGGCCGGGCCTGGCTGGTGCGGGTGTTGGCCGCCCCCGCCCACCGCCCGCAGCTGCGCGCCCTGCTGGAGCGCGAGGCCTCGGCCCCGTCCATGGTCGCGCTACGCGACGACGCCGAACGCGGGGTCCGCTACGGGCTGCGCACCGTGCCGGTCGCGCTGCGAGCCGAGCAGGTCCACGCCCGGCAGGCGACCGTGACCGTGTTCGCCGCCTTGTATCTAGCCGGCTCCGCCCAGCCCGCCACGCTGGGCCACGGCCTGACCCGGGTGGAGCTGACCTGGACCGCGGTCGGCTGGCGGGTGCGCACCTATCGCAGCAGCGCCGCCATCGGCCCCATCCCGGCCGGATACACCCCGCCGGACGGTGGCTGGCGGCCGGCCAACGGTGACAACCTCATCCTGCTCAGCGAGCAGCTGCGGGAGCTGCTGTCGGACTCGGCGGCGCCGGACTATGCCCCCTCCTAGGCGGCACACCGGCGCATCCCGCCGTCCGGTCGCGGGTGCGACCGGACGGCGCAAGCGGCGGTGGGCTCGGCGCGCCACCGTCGTGGCCCTGCATCTGCTGGTACTGGTGATTACTGGGCTGGTGGGCGCCCCGGCCGCGGACGCCACCCCGCAACCGGCCCCGCAGCCCGCGCCTACAGCTGAATCGCGCAGTCCGGCTCCGCCGTCACCTCCGGCGCGCCCGTCAGCGCGCCCGTCGGCCTCGCCCTCACCGGCGGCTCCGTCCACGGCGCCCACCACAACGCCGGACCCCACGATCACGGCCGATGTCGACATCTGGTGCGATCTGGTCGCTGGGAACATCGATCCGAACTGCGTGGTCAAAGACGTCGAGAACTCCATCCTGACCCTGATCAGCGAGACCACCGTCTGGCTGGCCCAAAAGATCACTACCGCCATCGAGGAACACGGCCAGCCCGACCTGGAACGGCCCTGGTTCGATGACCTGTACGGCACCATCCGCGCATTGGCCGCGATGGTCGCCCTGATCGCGCTGCTGGTGTCGGTGTTGTTCGCCGCGCTCAGCCGCGACGGCGGCGAGCTCGGCCGCACCCTGGTGCGAGTGCTGACGGCGGGCCTGACCACCGGCCTGGTCGTGGTGATCGTGATGCTGGCCCACCGATTGATCGACGAGTTCTGCGTGATGGTCCTCGGCGAGGGCGGCTGGGATGCGGTCACCAACCGCATCCTGACCCCCGTCGGCTACCTGTGGAAGGTCTCGAGAGGAGGGTCACCCGAGCAGCCGTTCGTGCTGATGGTGCTGCTCAGCCTGGCGCTGCTGTTCGCGTTCGCGGTCATCTGGGTCGAGATGGTGATCCGCCGCATGCTGATCGACCTGTGCGTGATGATGTGGCCGCTGGCCGCCGCGGGCAGCGTGTGGAGCGGCGCCCGGGTATGGACGGCCCGGCTGCGCGACACCATCATCTCCCTGCTGCTGGTCAAGCTGATCATCATCATGTTGCTGCGCATGTCGGCGGGCTTGCTGGAATCGGCCGACTCTCCCGATGATCTGCTGGTGGCCGTCGGCCTGTTCTGGCTGGGCGCCTTCAGCCCGTTCCTCGTCGCCAAGCTCATCGGGCTGGTCAACGGCGCCCTCAGCCCTGGCGGCACCGGGGAAGGCCTGCGCCAGGCGGCCGCCGGCGCCACGATGGCGGCCGCGGGCAAGGCGGTGGGCATGGTCTCACGTCTGGCGGCCAAGGGCGCGGGCGCCGCCGGGGGAGCGATGATGGGCGGCGGCCGTACCCCGATGCCGCAGTTGGGCGAACCCGGTCAGCAGGAGACCACCCCGCCCGGTGGGGAGCAGAACACCCCTGCCGAGCGCGGCAACGGCGCGGTCAAACCGATCGACGCCGAGGTGCTGCGCCGCATGGGCCACCCGGTGCACATCCCGCACACCGGGGCAGGCAATTCGCCTCCGGCAGGCAGCTCACCCGGCTCTGGGCCGGGCCGCCACGCCCGCCCGCAACCAGCCACGCCGCAAGCCTCACCGCAGACCACGGGCAACGGCAATCCGGTCCCGGCTTCTCACGGCGCCCCACCAGCTACCTCCACCCCTAACGGCGCCCCACCACCTGCCTCCACTCCCAACGGCACCCCACCTGCCTCCACCGAACCCGGCTCCGGCGCACCGCCACCCGCCGCGCCTTTGCCGCCGTCGGTGCAGCGCACCTATACCCCCGTCCCTGCGGCGGTGCAGCCACCGCTGGGCGGACCTCCCCCACCCCCTGGACCCGGACGGACGGCCACCCCGCCCCCGCCGCCGCTCCCGCCCCGCACGGTGCGGGAACTGCGCGGCTACGAGGGCGCCGAACCGGTCCCTGCACCGCCGCCCCCGCCGTCGTCTCCGCCTGCGCCTGACCCGCCGCCGCCCCCGCCGAAAGAGCAGCCATGACCCCTGACGCCTCGCCCTACCAGCGCTTCACCTACACCTTCGGCCCGAGGGAGAGCACCGGCGTGGTACTCGGGTTGGGCATGGGCTCGATCCTGGCCCTGTTCGCCGCCCTGTTCCTGCTGATCCGCCTGGCCGCCGCCGGACCCTGGGGGCTGGTGGCCGGGCTGGTGCTCGTGGCGGCCACCGTGGTGGCGGTCTGGGTGCCGATCGCCGAGCGGCCGATCGCGCACTGGCTGCCGATCGCGGCCGCCTTCGCGCTCCGCCGCGCCCTGGGCTACAGCCAGTTCCGCGGCGGGCCCGCCGCCGAACATCCCAGCACCGCGCGCGAGCAGCGCCGCGGCACCGGCAAGAACAGCGGCCGTCCGCCGGCCGCCGAGCCCTTGGAGCTGCCCGGCGAGCTGGCCGGACTGGCGATCATCACCGCGCACGTGCACACCCGCCACGGCCCGCGCAAGGTCGGCGTGGTCAAAGACCGGCGGCGCGGCCTCTACACCCTCCTCCTGGCCACCCGCGGCAGCGCCTTCCACCTGCTCACCCCGGCCGAACAAGACCAACGGCTGCTGCGCTGGGGCGAGACGCTCGCGGCGCTGGCCGCGCCCGGTACCGGCATCGTGCGCGTGCAACTGCTGGACGCCGCCGTCCCCGATTCAGGCGACGCACTGGCCCGCTACTGGCTGGGCGGCGGCGGCCGCGGCAGCACCGCCACCCGCGACTCCTACCGGGAACTGCTGGAAGCCGCCCGCCCCGTCACCCAGCGCCACGAGACCTACATCGGTCTGACCATCCACCCGGCCCGCATCCGCCGCCAGATCCGCACCCTGGGCGGCGGCGACGCCGGCGCCTGCGCCCACCTGATCACCCAGGCCCAGGCCATTCAGCGCGACCTGCTCGGCGCCGGAGTCGACGTCGACGGTGCGCTGGCGCCCCGCCAGATCGCCGCGCTGCTGCGCACCGCCTACGACCCCGGCTCGCGCTGGGCGATCGAGGCCGCCGGACCGGACGCCCAGCGCGGCGGCGGCATCGCGGTGGCCGAGGCCGGGCCGATGGGCTGCGACGGCAACCACGCCGCCTACTACCGCACCGACGGCAGCTACCACGCCGTCTACTGGATCAGTGAATGGCCGCGCCGCCCGGTCACCAGCGCCTTTTTGGAGCAGCTGCTGCTGCACACCCACTGCGAGCGCACCGTCAGCGTGCTGCTGGAGCCCCGCGATGCCCGCAAGGCCGAAGACGAGCTGGCGCGCGCGGAGACCACCAAGGACTCCGACGCCGGGATCCGCCAGCGCTGGGGGTTTCGCACCTCGGCGCGCGAGCGGCACGAGCGCGCCACCCGCCGCCGCCAAGACGACGCCCTGGCCGCCGGACACGCCCCCTACCGGTTCCTGGGCCTGGTGCGCGTCTCCGCCCCCACCCTCAAAGACCTCGATCGGGCCTGCGGTGACATCGAGATCAACGCCCGGGGCCTGAAGCTGCGCCGGCTGTACATGGAGCAGGATGCCGCGTTCGCCGCCACGCTCCCGCTCGGGCGGGGCCTGCGCTACGGGCTGATGCGATGACCGGCCTTCCTCGCCTTCGCGGGCGAGGTTTCCCCTGCCGGTCGCTTGCGACGCGCCCGGCCTTTCCCGGGCTCCGCCGTCTTGCGGCCGCCCCTTCCACCTCCCGGAGGATCGCATGTGGCTGAAGCGCCGTTCCCGCCCTGACGGGCCGCTGGCCAAGGTCGACGTCCAAGTCCCGCGCGTGCGCCGCACCAGGACTGCGGCCGCCGCCCGGCCCGGCCCCACCTGGGCCGCCGAAACCGTGCCCGGCGTGCTCGGCGACGGCGCGCTGCGCCCGATGTCCGGCCGCCAGCTGCGCCGCCTGCACCTGCCGCCGCACCGGGCCACCACCGACGTGCTGCAGGCCGTCTACCCGTGGATGGCCGACGCCGGGGCCGGCGCGCTCGGCCCGCTGGTCGGCCACAACCTGCTCGGCGGCGGCACCTGGTGTTACGACCCGTGGGAGTACTACGACGCCGGGCTGGTCACCAACCCCAACCTGATGGTGCTCGGTGAGATCGGCTCCCGCAAATCCACGCTGGTCAAATGCATGATCGCCCGGGGGTATGAGTTCGGGCGCGACGCCTACATCACCGACGTCAAGGACGAGTATTCCGACCTGGCCGACTTCGTCGGCGCATCTCCGGTCTTCCTCGGGCCCGGCCTGCCGGCCCGACTCAACCCCTTCGACGCCGGGCCGCTCGGCTCGAGCGATCCGGACCTGGTGGCCGAGCGGCAGCTGGCCATGCTGGTGGCGCTGGGCACCGCGGTGCTGGACCGGCCCTTGAGTCAAGCCGAGCACACCCTGTGCAAGATCGCCATGGCCGAAGTCACCGACGGCGCCCTGCACCTGCGTCCCAGCCTTGATCCCCATGGCGGTCCGGTCGCCGCCGTGGCGGCCGCCGACCGGCCCCGCGTGCCGGTCCTGGGCGACGTCATCAACGCCATGATGGACCCCGCCCAGCGCCTGGTCGACCAGCTGCCCATCACCCGCACCGAGCTGCGCGACAAGACCGCCGACCTGATCATGGGCATGCAGCGGCTCGTCGACGGCGACCTGCGCGGCATGTTCGACGCCCCCACCAACATCGACGCCGGACCCCACTCGCGGCTCATCGTCATCAACCTGTCGCGGATCCTCGCCCAGCGCCGCTCGGCGCTGCCGCTGGTGCGCATCTGCGCCACCTCCTGGCTGCAATCGGCCCTCGGCCAGCGCGACGGGCGGCGCCGCTTCGTCGTCTCCGACGAGGCCTGGGCCGACCTGACGTTGGGCACGCTGCGCTGGTATCAGTCGATGCGCAAGCTGGCGCGCGCCAACCTGGTGGCCAACGTGCTGGTCTTCCACCAGCCCGCCGACCTGCACGCCGCCGGCGACGCCGGAAGCGAACGCGAGTCCCTGGCCCTGGGACTGATCGCCGACACCGGCACCGTGGTGCTGTATCAGCAAAAGAGCGGCCAAGTGCCGCTGTGCACCCGCTACTTCGGACTGAACGCCACCGAGGAGCAGATCGTCACCGATCTGCGGCCCGGCATCGGCCTGTGGAAGGTCGCCGGGCGGCGCTCCTTCCTCATCCAGCACGTGCGCTCCCGTGCGGAGGCGCGCTTCACCCACACCGACTACCGGCCGCCCGCCTCCGCGGGCCCGTCCGGGCCGGGGGAGCAGCTGACCCTGCCGGTCGGCACCGACCCGCCTGCCGAACCGGCCGCTCCCGCTTCCGGGCGGACCGGTCGCCGGGCCCCGCGCGGGGCGAACGGAGCAAGCGGGGCGCGCCCATGACCACCTCCCCGGCCCCGGCGCCCTCCAGCACCGGCAACGACCCCTACTACCTGGCGTTCGCGTTCTTCGCCGCATTGGCCGGCCTGGTGCTGCTGGTGTGGCTGGCCGGGCTCGCCGCCGCGGCCGCCGCCGGCAGCACCGGCGACTTCGACGACGCCTTGGCGTTCGTGGTGTTCCTGGCGACGTCGGCCGATGCGGCCGCCTCCTGGCAGCGCGCCACCGGCCAGCCGCCGCTGGAGGCCGGCGTGTTCTGGGGCCTGCTGACGCTGCTGCTGACCGTGACCGGCGCCGCCGTCTACCTGGCCGCAAGCGCCCTGCGCGAGCACCTGGCCCAGCGCGGCAACCGGGGCGCCGCCTGGGCCACGCCCAAGCACGAGCAGCGCATCACCGTGCCGGAGGATCCCGCCGAGCGGCCCGGCCGTATCGTCGCCGGGCGCAGCATGCGCACCCGCAGTCTGCTCGCCGGAGACGACTGCATCTCCGCCACCGTGTTCGGCCCCAACGGATCAGGAAAAACGTTGGGATTGATCATTCCCAACGTTTTGGAGTGGAACGGCCCGTGCGTGGTCTCCACCGCCAAAGGCCCCGACCTGAAATGGATCATCAAAGCGCGGCGCAAGCACGGGCCCGTCTGGGTGGTGGCCCCCGAAGGCCTGTCGTTCATGCGACCGGCCCGCTGGTCACCCACCACGTACGCCACCGACGAGGAAGCCGCCGACCGCATGGCCCGCTGGCTGTGCGACGCCTCGGCCATCACCGACGACCCGCGCGCCCGCCCCTGGGTGCTCAAGGCCCGCTCCCTGGTCGGGCCCGTGCTGATGGCCGCCCAGCTGTCCGGCGGCGGCGTCGACAAGTTCTACCGCTGGTGCCTGGACGGCCAGGATTCGCGGCGTGATGTGCGCAGCATCTTGATGGAGCACGGCTACGAGCAGATGGCCGACAACTACGAGGCCACCTGGCGGCTGCACCCCGACGGGGTGGGCTCGGTGCTGTTCACCGCCGCGGCCGTCGTCGACGCCTACGCCCGCCCGCGCATCCGCGACAGCGCCACCACCAGCGACTTCACCGCCGAACAACTCCTGCGCGAAAAGGGCACGGTGTGCATCGTGGCGCCGCCCTCCCAGGCCGACGCGCTCGCGCCGATGTTCACCGCGCTGGTCGCCTCCATCGTGCACGAGGCCGAGCAGACCTATGAGCGCACCGGCCCGCTCCAGCCGCGGCTGCTGCTGGCGCTCGATGAGGCGGGCAACGTGTTCCGCTACTCCGGCCTGCCGACGCTGCTGACCACCGCGCGCGGCATGGGCATCCAGCTCATCACCGTCTGGCACGACCTGGCTCAGCTGCAGACCCGCTACGGCAACGACTCGGCCCGCACCATCTTGTCCCAGTCCAAGCTGCGGCTGCTGCTGCCCGGCATGGGCGACATGTCCACGCTGCAGTACTTCTCCCAGATGATCGGCAACGAGGTGGCTGAGCGGCCCAGCCACAGCACCGGCAACGACGGCCGGTTCGGCGTCTCCACCCAGCCGCAGAAAGACGAGCTCGCCCCCGTGCACCTGCTGCAGCAGCTGCCCGAATGGCACGCGGTCATGCAGTACGCCAACCTGCCGCCGATGCGCGTGCGCATGCGCACCTGCTTCGGCGAGCCTGCGCTCAAGGCCCTGGCCAAAGGAGAAACCCCATGAGTCAGCCCGCGTCGGCGTTCGTGCCCGTCCCGCCCGCCCCTCGCCTGCCCGCCACCGCACCCCCGGATCAGCCCGGCGGGATCCCCGAGCCGGCCGTACCGGCGGCGCCGCGGTGGATGTGGGAGGCCATGGAGCCCGACCAGCGGCGGGCGCGCATGACGCAGATGGCCGCCTGGGTCGACTGGCTGCGCGAGCGCCACAGCGAACCCCCGCTCGATCTGAAAGACAAGATCCCCGCCTGCTGGTACCTGCATCCCGGCCCGCTCGACATCCTGACCACGCTGTACGCCGAGTGGATCCGCACCCACGCTCCCGCCAGCGACCTGCCGCTGATCTCGTTCTACGACGCACTGGCCCGCCACGCCCCCGCCCTGGGCTATCCCGGCAAATGCCTGCGCGGCAGCCACGACGACCAGCGCGGCACCCTGCCCGGGATGGACTTCGCCACCTGGATCACTACCTCGGCCTGGGCGACCGCCCCGGCCCTGCCGATCACCTTCCTCATCGAACCGGAGACGCCCATGCCCACCCCGACTGCTCCGGCTGAACCGCAGCCGGACATCCTGCCCACCGCCGACATCACCGCCCTGGTCGAGGCCGGCCACGCCGAGCGTCTGGGCCGCACACCCGCGGTACGCATCGACGGCACCTGGTGGCTCGGCGACGAAAGCGCCGGCATCTACGTGCGCGTCCCCGATGCCCAGCTGACCGCCGACCTCGATCGCCGCCTGGCCAAATACACCACCGCTCAGGCCGCCGTCGCCCGCCAGCAGGCCGGCACGCCGCTGGCGAGCGTCCCGGTCGACGGCGAGGCCGCGCGATGACCCCGGACCTGTACGCCGAACGCGCCCTGCTCGCCTCCCTGCTGCGCGACCCCCGCCGGATCCGCGCGACCCTGGCCCTCACCGGCGTCAAAGCAGCCGACTTCGGCGACCCCGGTCACCAAGAGCTCATGCAGGCCATCATCGACGCCAGCCGCGATGACGGACTGGATCTGACCGTCATCGACGGCTGGAACGCCCTGCGCCGCGCCGTAGAAGACGCCGCCATCGCCACCGGTCGCAGCAGCGCTTGGGTAGGCCAGATCGCCGCCACCCCCATCACGCCCTCCCAATCCGCCGAGTACGCCGTCATGGTGCTGGAGGGTGAAACGCGGCGCGTCATCGCCCACCATGCTCAGCGCATCGCCGCCGCCATGGACAGCCATGTGCCTGCAGGGCAGGCCGATGCGCAGATCACCGCCACCCGTCAGGTCCTCACCCAGCTGGCCGAGCGTTGGAGGCTGGATCCGGAGATCCTGACTGAAGCAGCGGCCGAGGACGAGGCCGACGACGTCCTGGATGCTCCGCAGGCCCCGTCCCTGCTGCAGCGCGGCCTGGCCGCGCTGCGTGCGCCGCTGGCCTTCCTGGACGGTACCGCCCGCACCGAGGACCGGCTGCTGGCCTCCCTGGTCGCCGACCCGGGGCAGGTCGCCGAAGTGCGCGACTGGCTGGATCCGCAGGACTTCACCGCGCCCGGCCGCGCCGAGATCTACATCGCGCTGGTGGTCCTGAGCGATCGCGGCCAGCCGATCGACGCGCCCACGGTGCTGTTCGAGGCCAACCGGCAGGTGGCCATCAGCGCCCGCCAGGCCGACCGGTTCATGGCCCGCTGCGCGAAAGCCGAACCCGGCCACGCCATCCCGCTGGCCCGGGATCTGGTCGCCGCCGACGCCGCCGCCTACGTCCAAGCCCAGACCCAGAAGGTCATCACCGCGGTGACCACCCGCACCGCCACTCCCTCAGCCGCTATCGGTACCGCCCTGGCCACCTTGGAACGCCTGGAGGGGCCGCTCGCGCGCTTGGCCGACTCACGAAAAGTGACCGCCAGTGACAGCATGGCCTACGTCCCGCCCCCGCCCGATCGCGCGGCGGTGAGCGGCCCACCCGAGGCCAAGGCGTCCATGTGAGCGCTCCGGCAGAGGTGAGACCACCATGACCACCCTGACCGACCAGGTCGGCGCGCTGTATTCACCGACCGGGCTGGACATCCACATCGAACAAGCCCTGCTGGGCGCGCTGCTGCTGGAGCCGGAGCAGCTCGGCCAGGTGCGCTCCTGGTTGGAGGCCGCCGACTTCGCCCGCCCCGCCCACCAGGAGCTCTACACCGCGCTGCTGGCCCATGCCGACGCCCAGGCCGGTCCCCAGGCCGCTGGACACGCCGGCCCGGCCGAACCGCTTGCGATGGCGGTCTTCGAGCGTGTGCAGCACGTGCCGGGCCTGACCGCCTCCTACCTGCACGACCTCATGCAGGCCTGCCCGGTCCCCGGCCACGCCACCAGCTACGCCCTGCTGGTCGTCGAAGCCGACACCCGGCGCGCCCTCGCCTTGCACACCGCCCGCCTGGCCGGCCTGGCCGATGCGCACCTGCGCGGCGAGAACATCGAGAGCGAAGACGCCGCCTCCCTGTTCGCCGTCACCGAGAACGTCAAAACCGTCATCACCAACCTCGCCGCCCGGCTCAACGTCCCCGACCTGGCCGCCGTCCCGCTGCCGGACGGCACCGACCTCGCCGCCCCGCTCCCCGTGGCTCCCGCTCACCTCAATCAGCAAGACCAGCTGCTGACCGCCCTGATCGCCGACCCGAGCCGCATCCCCGAAGTCCGCACGCTGCTGGACCCCGAGGACTTCACCGATCCGGGCCGCGCCCGGCTGTTCGCGCTGCTGACCACGATGGCCGACCACGGTGAGGCCATCGACCTGGTCACCGTGATGAACCAGGCCCAGCACGCCGGCCTGCTCGCCCCCGACCGGCAAGCAGTCACCGAGTTCCGGCAGCGTTTTGCCGACCCCGGCGGCGCAGTCCCCTGGTATCTGGAACTGGTCCAGCAGATCCAAGAAGCCTCCGCCCTCGCCTGCGCCACCACCGCCGTCATCCGGATCACCGACACCCTCGTCCGCCCCGGCCTGGACACCCGCCAAATGCTCGCCATGGCCGCCCGGGAACTCGCCACCCTGACCGCCCGCCAGCCGCACCACGTTCACTCCGTCGTTCAACCCGCCTATGAGCCGCCCGGCACCGGCCATCCGGCCGCCTCCACCGAGCCACCGGCCATACGCCTATGACCTTCCGCGGGCCCGCGTGGCCACCGCGCCCGCCTCAACGGCCCCGCAGAGCAGAAGAATCGATCCGTCCCTGACCGGCTTCATCACCGGTGGTCGTGTGCGACGCCAGGACGGCCGCCGCCTGCACAGCGTGGTCGGTCCAGCCGGGAATTTCACCGGTTGTGCCGACACACCGGGGCCGTGCGTGATGGGATCGGACCGCCCAGAAATGGCTGTGCCCCGGCTGCGTGCTTTCGCAGAGGCAAGACCGGGGCTTATGCGGCCATGGTAGCACCCGGACGACGATCGGTGGGGGAGAGGTCAACGGAGTGAAGGACGCCGAAGCCCAGCGACTGCGAGGGATCTTGTCGCAGGGACGCCTCGGCGAGTACGAGGCCCTGTGCGGCGGGCAGACCATCGCGGCGCTGCGGCTGCACTGCTGGAACACTCAGATCAGCGCAGCCTTCTATCCGAGCCTGCAGTACCTCGAGCTCGCGGTGCGCAGCGTGCTGGACCGGGAGATGCGCGCCCTGTTCGGTACGGACGCCTGGTGGGATGCGCCCGCGGCCAACCTGCACTTCGGCGCCCAGCAGAAGATCCGCGACCTCAAGGCCCAGCTGCGCCGCCAGGGTGTCCCCGCCGCCGCCCAGCAGAT
This sequence comes from Planomonospora sp. ID91781, assembly GCF_015711595.1. Taxonomy (NCBI): domain Bacteria; kingdom Bacillati; phylum Actinomycetota; class Actinomycetes; order Streptosporangiales; family Streptosporangiaceae; genus Planomonospora; species Planomonospora sp. ID91781. Next base: position 180,370 of record NZ_JABTEY010000004.1, read on the forward strand.
CGTCAGCGAGCTGTCGTTCGGGTTCTGGGTCTCCCTGCTGGGCCCGGGCAACAACTACGACCAGCGGCTGTGGCGCACGGGGCTGTATCGGGCCTTTCCCGGCTACCGGGGCGGCCGCAGAGACCTGCACCGGCAGCTGGACTACCTGCGGGTGCTGCGCAACAAGATCGCCCACCACGGCCCGATCCACCACCGGCACCTGCAGGCCGACCACGAGGCGATCCTCATCCTGCTCGGCTACATCGATGTCGAGCTGGCCGACTGGGTGCGCCGCTACAGCCAGGTCAACGCCATCTTGACCCAACGGCCGCATCCCTGACGCCCTTCGCGCTCCACGCGCGATCCGAACGCTTGGCCACCCCTGCAGATCGCACCCGGCCTACCGGCGAGACAGCTCCGGCAGGGGCTCGGCGACCTCCCACTCGATCACATCGACGCCGGCGGTGCGGTAGTGCTCCTGCTTGACGCGCTTGCGCACCTCATAGGATTCGCGGCCCCGCACCCCGTACACCTCGACATACACCCGCGGGGCGACATCGGTCAGCACGAAGTCCGGGAACACCTCCTGGCCGCCGTAGCGCAACGGCTTGAGGTAACTGCGGCGCGCGGCGTCCAGCGCCTCGGCCATGCGCAGCTCGTGAGAGGACTCGACGGGAACGTAGGCCGCCGTGGTGAGCATCGCGGCCATGTCCACCACCTTCAGCGCGCCCTTGGGGGTGCGCTCGACCGCGGCCAGCACCACCTGGCGGGCCCGCCCGCCGGCGGCCGCGGAAAACACCGGCCGGTAAGAGGCGCGGATGCGCTCCATCAGCTCGCTGCGCAGGTAGAGCGGCGTCCGCAGGTGACACAGCTTGATCTGCTGACCGTAGGCGGTGGCGCTGATCTCCTTGATCTCGCCCAGGACCAGTCCCCGCCGCGCGGTGCCGGAGTGCGCACCCAGCCGGTCGCAGAAGGCGGCCAGCGCCGCGGCGTTGGCGTTGGCGTCCTGGGGCCGGTAGGGCGGCACCACGTACAGCGCTCCGGCCAGGTCGCGGTCGTTGACCGTGCAGTCGGCCATCCGTTGCACCAGCCGCGCCTGGCAGGTCGACCAGGTGCGCCGCCATCCCGGGTTCCAAGTGGTGAGCTGGGCTTCTTCCCAGAGCCAGTGCAGCAGGCCGAGCAGGCCGACCGCCTGGCGCAAGGTGCCGCCGGAGCGGCGGGGGACCGGCGGAGCCGGGGCGCGCGTGGACGCGTGGGGGAGCAGGCGCACCTCCAGCGGGATCTCCAGCCGGATCGTCGTGCCCTCGGCGCTTTCGGTGATCGCGCGTTCGCTGTAGCGGCCACGGCCCGACAGGCCCGGTTCGATCTGGTGGAAGCCGCAGCCGGCCGCATGCCGATCGCCCTCGCCGGGCCAGCGCGCCAGGTGGTAGCGGCCTTCCCGGGTGCGCACGACGAGCTTCAGCGGGGGAGTGGTGCACAGGCATTCGGCATAACCGATCTCGGCCTTGGCCCGGGCCAGCAGGGAGGCGTAGGAGGCCGGGTGGGAGCGCACCGCCGCCAGAGACACCACGCGATCGGCCAGCCGGACCTGACGCTCGGCAGGAAGGTCTTCCCCGACCGGCGGTGAAGCCTGGCCTGGATGCATCCGCTCTCCTTGGTCGCCTACGGTCCGGTACGGCCGGTGCGGTCCCTAGCCTTCTGATCATTTACTTCAGTCTGACACCTTTTGTAAAGAGGGGAGAGGTTGTGGTGTGGTCGTCAACGGAGGCGGACGGTCACAAACCGGAGGCGAACCCGGCCTCCCCACCAGTGCGGTGACGCAGCAGCCAGGGCGGTGGGGATTGCCGGTCGCCAGATGCGGCTGCGGACGCCTTACCTCTTCCCGTACCGGTAGGACATCGCTGACGACGGCCGGCTCGGTATGACTGGCGATGACGCCATGATCGTGAGGTAAGTGCCGCCGGGAGCGACGATGCGCCGCACCTGTCGGGCGGCGTCCAGGGATTTGACCGCCAGCCGATAGCCGTCGCCACCGTCATCGAAACTGATCACGGCGTCGGCGACGTCGATGACGACCGGCTCCCGGTCGGCGGCCAGCCGATAGCCGCGCCGGCGATACCAGCCGAGCACCGGACGGTCATCGGCGCGGATCTTGGCGAATAGCAGCCGGCCGCCGTCTCGACTCGCCCGTTCCTCCACGGCGGCCAGCAGCCGCGTCCCGACACCGCTGCGGCGCGTGTGCTCGGCCACCGCCAGCAGTTCCAACTCGGTCAGCGCCGATGCCAGATCCCGCTGTCCTCGACGTCCAAGCTCGGCGTACTGGTCGATCAACCGCACCGGCGGACAGGTATAGGCCAGGCCGCACACGGGCTCGTCGTCAGCGGCGCAGGCCACCAACGCCGACCCGAAGCCGTACGGCACCTGCAAGCGGCCACCGTGTTGATCGATCGCTGGTTGCGTCCACGGAAGTGGTGTAAGAGTTTCCCCAGCACACAGGCGTGCCGCCGGACATGAAGACGGCCATCGCGTGATCCTTCGGGTTGCGAAACCAAGATCGAAGGAAGAAAGCGATGGCCGTGAACAACAGTGTGGACCCGATGGCGTGGCTGGCGGAGCAGATTCAGACCAGCGACCCGGATCTGTTGCGCTCCATGGTGAAGACCATGGCCGAGGCGTTGATGTCGGCTGAGGCCGACAGCCTGTGCGGCGCCGCCTACGGCGAGCGCAGCGATCAGCGCGCCAACCGCCGCAACGGCTACCGGAAGCGGGACTGGGACACCCGCGCCGGCACCGTCGAGCTCGCCATCCCCAAGCTGCGTTCGGGCACCTACTTCCCGGACTGGCTGCTGCAGCGCCGCCGCCGGGCCGAACAGGCCCTCATCAGCGTGGTGGCCACCAGCTACCTGCTGGGCGTCTCCACCCGCCGCGTCGACAAGCTGATCGAGCAGCTCGGGGTGCAGCACATCTCGAAAAGCCAGGTCTCGGAGATGGCCAAGATGCTCGACGGGCAGGTGGAGGCCTTCCGCACCCGCCCGCTGGACGGCGGCCCGTATGCGTTCCTGTGGCTGGACGCGCTGACGCAGAAGGTCCGTGAGGACGGGCGGACGGTGAACGTGCACGTGCTGGTCGCCACGGCCGTGAACGCCGACGGCCGCCGGGAGATCCTGGGGCTGGAGGTGACCTCGGCCGAGGACGGCGCGGGCTGGCTGGGCTTCCTGCGGGGCCTGGTGGCGCGGGGCCTGTCGGGGGTGCAGCTGGTGGTCTCCGATGCCCACCGGGGCTTGGTGGAGGCGGTCGGCGCGGTGCTGGCGGGCGCGGCCTGGCAGCGCTGTCGAACGCACTACCTGCGGAATTTGCTGACCACCGTGCCCAAGTCGGCGCAGCCGTGGGTGGCGACCCTGGTGCGCACGATCTTCGACCAGCCGACCGCCGAGGCCGTGCGCTCCCAGCATGCCTGGGTCATCGACGCCCTGGAGGCGAAGTATCCGGCCGCGGCGGCGCATCTGGACGCGGCCCGGGAGGAGTTGCTGGCCTTTGCTGCGTTCCCTCGGGAGGTCTGGCGGCAGGTGTGGTCGAACAATCCGCAGGAGCGGTTGAACAAGGAGATCCGCCGCCGCACCGACGTGGTCGGTATCTTCCCCGACCGGAGTTCGGTCGTGCGCCTGGTGGGTGCGGTGCTGGCCGAGCAGACCGACGAGTGGACCGAGGCCCGCCGCTACATGGGGCTGGACGTGCTGGCCAAGGTCCGGCTGCGGCTGATCTGCGGCGACACACCGGGGCAGAACCCGCTGCCGCAGACACTTACCGCTTAACCTGCAGAAACGGGATCACGCGAAGGCCGACTCATACACCACTTCGCTGGACGTGACCCGATCGCTGCGGCGAACGCTCCCGGCGCAGCCGAAGGGGAGGGATCCATGTCGAGCGCGACGGCGGCGAGAGCCTCGGCGCCGACCCCGTCACCTGGTTGAGCGAGGCGGATGATTGCCACGGTCGTCCACAATACGGCTCACTTCGCGAGCGCGCCGTCCCCGACGCATGCGGTGAACGACGTCGCGCTCCCGCCGATACCAACGATGACGGCAGCCCGAAGCGGTGGCGATCGGCCGGTTGCCAGGCGTCGCCGCGGACGTCACCGTAAGGGGCGTGGATTACGCAGCGGGGTGTCCAAGGTGTGGAGTCCAGGCGAAGGAGGATTGCCGCCGCGATGACGGCCGACCACGGGTGATTCCGCACGTCAAGCGGCTGGCGCTGATCATCGCGCACCACCTGCTCGCCTACGCCGTCCCGGCCGATCGCGCCACCGCCGCCGTGCAGGACGCTCTGCTTCTCCTGCAGGCCCAGGCCGCGCTGAAGGCCCACCAGAGCCCCGGCGGCACGGAGCAGGAGAGCGAGATCCTGCTGCGAGCCGCCTGCCTGCAACTGCACGTCCAGAGCGCGCTGAGTGCGGTCAACGGCCGCACCCTCACCGTGCGCGAGCAAATGGAACAGGCCGGCGAGCTGTACGAGATGCTGGTCACCACCCGCCGGACAGCTGAGCTCCTGCACGGTGATCAGATCCAGCCTCCGCACGCCATCATCGAGCCGCCCACGGTGCAGCAGGTCCGCCGCTGGCAGGAGCTGGCCTTCAACGACGAGCTACGCCACCGCACGAAGAACCGCGAAACGATCGCAATCAGCGCACAGGATCCACAGCTGGCTCCTGCTCGCTGGCGGATCATCTGCCATGAGCCCAATGGCTACTTCGAGGCCCTCCACCGAGACGAGCACGGCCTGTTGGGGCCCGTCTACCGCGGGTGGGTTCCCGTTCCCGAGGCGGTCCCCGAAGTGCTGCGCCGCTGGAGCGCGCCCGCCACCCGGCCGATCGAGGTGACGTGGGAATGCACCCCGGCATGGCCGCAGGCATTGCTGCCCTACGGCGGCTGGTTACCCGACCATCACAACAACGACCCCGACCACGTTCGTACGGCCGGCATCCGCGGAGCCGAGGTCTGGCAGGACAACGCCGAAGCCCATCGGGAGCGGTTCGCCGACATGATGCACCAGCTACGGCAGCGCTGGCCGCACGAGCAAAGCGGCATCACCGCCTTCCTGAAGCAGGAGGCGGCCCGCCTCAACGCTGACCAACCGCAAGCATCCTCACTTCCCTCTCACCTGACCTCCGCCAGCCACCGCCGCGACGGGAGCCTGGTCGGGCTCGGCTACACCGTCACCGCAGGCTGGATCGCCCCGATCACCGTGGCCAACACCGGTACCCGCCAGTGGAACGACTTCGCCAACCATCGCCCCAAGACGGTGCCGGCAATGGCTGAGGCACTCCTGAGCGGTGACCTGGAGCATGCCCTGGAGGTCTGGAGCCTGCTCACTGCCCCCATCAGCGTCGTGCGCGTTCACGGCCCGGCAGGCCCGCTCTATCATCTGGGCAGCAACGGAGCACATCGGCTGCATGCCGCGCGATTGCTCGGCCTACCCGCCGTCTGGACGGAAATCCGTCAGGACGCCCTCCCTCTGCAGGTGACCTTCAGCGATGTGACCCCTTACGGTGCGCGGCGCATCGCAGCCGATGTCCTGACCCCCTGCTGGCGCGGCCTGCTGGAACGTGGCCTGGCGGCGGGACGGTTCGATGACGCCCCCATCTCCGCCGCCCTGCATCTGGATACGGTCATGGCCCCGTGGATGCTCGCTATGCCGGACTGCGCGGTCACCTGGGCCGCGGCCTACGACCGCGCCTACCCCGGCGCGCTGAACCAAGCCGGCGTGCCGACCTCCGCGTGGCAGGATCCTCAGGCATGGCTGTCCTGGCTGGACACCGGGAAAACGCCCTCCTCGTGACGCCGGTTGCCTGATCACCAGCGGCCGCCGCCGCGCACCCGGCCAACCCCTGCAGCGATCCCTATGAGCGGGGCCGGTGGGTTGGTAGCGCCCCCAGCGCGTCCCTCACACCCGGTCTACCACCCACCCGCGGCGACGGGAGCCACCCGCTGCGCACCCCGCCGGTCCAGGCCGAGAGCAGGTGCCACCAGGGGTCTCGATGAGCGGCACCTGGAAGCTCGGGCACGGCGACGCCCTGCCCTTTCCCGTTCTTCCGGCCGGTGACCTTCCACCGGCGGCGGCCCGGACGCATCGCGCGCTGGGCACGATCATTGCGACCAGCGCCGTCAGCGGGCAAGAGGACACAGGGTGCCTGCGGCGCTTGCCGTGCGCAGGTCACGCATGGCACCGTAAGGCTCGTTCCGCTCGCGATCACACCCCGCATGCCGGGCGTGATGCACGGACATCACCGGCGGCCGCTGCCTCGGCCGCCGATCGGCCCCGCCGTCGCGGGGATGCTCCCCACGCATGTGGGGGTGGAGCCATCATCAGGCGATGGCTCTCCTCGGCGCCCCCTCGACCACGCAAGGACGGGCCCACCCATGTTCGACCCCCCGATCGGCCTCAGCGACCTGCCGGGTTACCAGACCGCCGCCAGCACGCGGCCGGCTAGGACGGCGTTCATCGGCCGCTGCTCCACCAAAGACAACCAAGACCCCCGCTCCTCAATCGCCGGGCAGCTCGCCGAAGCATCCGCGCTGCTGACGCCCGGTGAGGAGTTCGCCGCTTACTTCTGGGACGTGGAGTCGGGCATGCTCGGCCTGGACGAGCGCAGCCAGGGCTCCGCTGACGACTACGCACGCCTTGGCGTGCCCGTGCCCCGCGACGGCGGACTGCGCGAGTTGCTGGAATGGGTTGAGCGCGGCGAGATCGACCGGGTGGTGTGCGAACGCATCGGCCGCGTCGCCCGCGACATGCTGCCCAGCCTCCAAGTGGAACACCACCTGGCCTCGCGTGGGGTGAGGCTGGAGTGCGCGAATGAACCCCGCGGCGGCATGACCACGGGGCAGTTGGGGCTGCGCCGCGCAGAACAGGTCCGGGCCGAGATCACCCGGCACGAGCTGCTGGAGATGTCCATGCGCGGCCAGCGCCAGCACGCCGCCAACGGGTACCGGCACGGCCCACCCTGCTACGGCTACATCGCCGTGGTGGACCCGGACGCGCCTCCGGCGGCCAACCGGTTCGGCGGGGGCCGGCCCAAGATGCGTCTTGCGTTGCACCCGGACTCGCGTCGCGTCGAAACTGTGCAGGAGGTGTTCCGGCTCCGCCGAGTCGAACGGCTGGGGGACGGCGAGATCCTCCGAATGCTGGCCGCCGACCTTGATCAGCATCCGCTGGCAGCGGGGCAGGTGCTGTGGCGGCGGGCCCGGGTCCAGCGGATGCTCGCCCAGCCTAAATACACCGGCTATCAGGTTTTCAACCGGTGCGCAGCTCGCACCAACCGCGGTCGGAGCAACCCCATCGCCGACTGGGTGTGGTCTCGTGAGCCGGCCCATCCGATGATCGTGCCGCTGGGGGAGTGGCGGGAGACACAGTTAGTGACTGCGCGTCTGCGGGAGCGGAGAATCTCGGGCTGGGAGCGGGTGAACGCGGCCGCCGCCCAGCGCGGGATCCGGCTCACACCGGTGCGGGAGAGCGACACCCATCTCCTGTACGAGGCCGCGGGCCGCCGGCTCGTCCTGCCCCGTGGAGAGCTTCCGGCCGCCGTGGCCGACGAGGTCATCGCCCTCCTGGAGGTGGGCGCGTGACCGGCACCGACCGCGCCGCCGAACCCGCAACCGACGCGAACGCCGTCTTGGTGTCGGCCGTCCGGCGGGAACGACGATGGATCACGCCAGCCGATGACCATGGCATCGTCGTGCACGGCCGTACCCTGCGTGATCTCCAGGCCAGCGCGCAACGGGCGCTGACTCTGCATCTGGGCACCCCTGAGGCCCCACTCGTGCAGGTGCGCCCGCAGTCCGCCGCGCTCGACGAGCTCGCCACGGCGCGCCTGCGCTACGACACGGCCCTGCGCCACGCGGTGCAGGGCCTGCGCGCAGACGGAGCCTCCTGGACCGACATCGCTCAGGCGTGCAACGTCCGTGTCGCTGACGTGCAGGCCGCGCTGGGCCAAGACCCCGGCTGAGCTTGATCTTTAACCTGTGCCCTCGGCCGTCCCACTGATCTGCTTCTGAGATCTCTCCGTTCGGCGGACACGGGTACGGCCTTGGGGCGATCATGCGCGCTGTCGAGACGCCAATGATCACACCAAGGCCGTGAAGGTGAGTCTGCTGGACACCACCGCCCACATCGAGCCCCTGACCGCATCGTCCCGGTTCCGGACCGACCTGTACGACTGCCTGCCCACCCGGGCCGATGCGCTGTTCGAACTCACCGACGCACTGCTGTGCGCCGACGGCGCCGTCCGATCACTGGTCGAGCTGACCTTGACACCCGAGCACCGGCGCGGACACGGCGCCCTCTACGACGCCCTCAACCACGGCCGGATCGATACCGACCGGCTGCGCACCGCCCTGGCCGACCTGCCGCTGCCCCGAGCCTGCGACGGGCGGATCGTCCTGGCCGTCGACGTCAGCCCGTGGCTGCGCTCGGACGCCCCCACCAGCCCCGAACGGCTGTTCTGCCACGTCTACGGCCGCGCCAAGAGCACCTCCCAGCTGATCCCGGGATGGCCGTACTCCTTCGTCGCGGCGTTAGAGCCCGGCCGCACCTCCTGGACGGCGATCCTGGACGCGGTCCGTCTGGGACCGGCCGATGACGCCGCCGCGGTGACCGCCGACCAATTGCGCACCGTGGTCGGCCGCTTGATCGCCGCCGGGCACTGGTGCGACGGCGACCCGGACATCTTGATCGTCATGGACGCCGGCTACGACGTCACCCGGCTGGCGTTCATCCTGTCCGACCTGCCCGTCGAGGTCCTGGGGCGGATTCGCTGCGACCGCGTCATGCTGCTACCCGCACCGCCCAGAGCGCCGGGCACCAACGGTCGGCCGCCCAAGCACGGCCCCGTCCTCGCCCTGGCCGATCCCACCACCTGGCCGGCACCGCAGCACACCACGACCACCCCCACCACCCGCTACGGCCTGGCCGAGGCCGGCAGCCGGGACCGGCTGCACCCGCGCTTGACCCACCGCGCCTGCTGGATCGACCACGAGAGCGATCTGCCCGTCATCGAGGGCACCCTGATCCGCCTGCAGGTCGATCACCTGCCAGGTGACCGCGATCCCCAGCCGGTGCGGCTATGGTCGTCGGCCACCGGCCTGGCCGCCGCCGAGGTCGACCGGCGCTGGCAGTCGTTCCTGCGCAGGTTCGATCTCGAACATACCTTCCGGCTGTTCAAGCAGACCCTGGGCTAGACCCGGCCGAAGCTGCGCAGCCCGCACGCCGCCGACCGCTGGACCTGGCTGATCATCGCCGCCCACACCCAGTTGCGCCTGGCCCGGCCGCCGGCCGAGGACCTGCGCCATCCCTGGGAGAAACCTGCACCACCCGGCAGGCTGACCCCCGCCCAGGTCCGGCGAGGGTTTCGCAACCTTCGCGCGAAGGCTGCCCTTCCAGCCGGCGCGCCGAAACCCGGCCGGCCCGGTCCTGGACGCCCTCCCGGTTCCAAGGACCGTCGACCGGCGCCTCACTACGACGTCGGTAAAACCGTCAAACGAGATCGCACTCTGACCGCCCGACGGCAACGCGCAGGTTAAAGATCAAGCTTAGCCACCCAACAACTAGGCCGACCTCAGCTATCTCGCAAACAGATAATCTTTTGCGTACTCGATACCCCATTGGGCTATATCGATGTCTACTTCGTTGTCGACACTCAGCAGCAATCGATTCGGTTCGTTGTCCGGCTGGGATATTGAGAATAGTATCGTTGGCTCTAGGTCATCTACGCTGGCGAACTCTACGGTTTCACAGTCGTCGACGATATTAGAGATCGCAGTAATGCTGATTTGGCGGTCTTTGACGACTTCGATGCCCATAAGTCCTACCTTCCGAGTCCGGTGACGAATCCTATGAAGTTGCCATCCATATCGAATCGAGCGCCGAATCCGGAAGGCAGTCTGAAGGTATCGAGATCCTGATGCACTCCTGCTACTCTTCCGCGCTCTATACTCCGCGTTGTGTTCGGGTTCGTCAGCAGATCCTCTAGGAAATCTCGCGCTATCGCGTTGTAATTTTCCTCTTTGCCAACCGCCGGCGCAAGGTGCGCCCATGCTTCCTTGCTCCTTGGGTTACCCACCTTCTTGGACAGGGCACGCCCTGCTTGTGTGAATGGCGTTCCCTTGTACATACGATCAACGGCAGCGGCGAAGAGTTCATCAACCCCTCGGGAAAACTTGCTCGCGGCCGCGCCGAGCTTGAGCCATCCGGGGCCGGGGACGAGCACTCCGGCGGCAAGGCCGGCGTTGTCACCGGCGCCATACCAGGAGTTGTTCTCGGTGACGCAGGCGTAGCCGGGGTCGATCTTCTTGCGGGCGTAGCCGGTGGCGCCGAAGGTAATGCTGTCGACGAAGCCGTTGTTGAAGGCCAGCACATCGCCGACGACACCGGTGGTCAGGTCCTCCTCGGTCGGCCCGTACTCGAGGACGAGGTTCTCCAGCCAGCTGCAGGTGTCGCACAGGCCGGCCGGGTCGGTGAACTGCAGGGGGTTGTTCCCGACGTAGGCGTACAGCTGGCCGGTGGTATCGACCAGGGGGTCGATGGACAGGAACTGGCCGGTGGCCGGGTCGTAGTCGCGGGCGCGCAGGTAGACCAGGCCGGTGTCGGGGTCGGTCCAGTTGCCGGTGTAGCCGATGCGGGTGTCGGCGGTGCCGGTGTGGCCGGTGCGCTTGCCGTAGGGGTCGTAGGTGAGGGTGCCGGCGGTGGCGCCGTCGGCGTCGGTGATCAGCCGGGTGGAGCCGAGGTTGTCGCCGTGCAGGTACTCGATCGTGCCGTCGCGGTCGATCTGGGCGTAGGGGGCGAGGTCGGGTCCGTACAGGTAGGTGTGGGTGCCGTCGCCCAGCAGCAGCGGCATGGAACCGACGTTGGCCCACACGAACTTCTCGGTGTCCTGTCCGCGGGTGCGGCTCTGCCGCAGGCCGGTGGCGTCGGCGGTGTAGCCGACGCTGGTGCCGTCGGCGAGGGTGACGCCCGCCAGGGAGCCGGTGCCGGTGGCGGTGACGGTGTAGCGGTAGCCGGTCGCGGCAGTCGATGCCGGGGTGGCGCCGTTGGCGGCGGTGCGGGTGGTGGCGGTGCTGCGGTTGCCGTTGCGGTCGTAGGTGTAGTCGGTGACCGCCGTCGGGGTGGTGGCGCGGGTCAGCTGGCGGGCATTGTTGTAGGTGAAGGTGGTGCCGTCGGGCAGGCCGGTGAGCAGCCCGGCCGAGGTGGTGGAGTAAGCGCCGTCAGGGAAGGGGCTGGTGCCGGTCGTGGTGGTGACCGAGGCCAGCTGGCGGGTGGGGCTGTAGGTGTAGGTGCGCGCGTCCCCGCCGCCGGTGGCTTCGCCGGTCAGCTGGCCGGCGTCGTCGTAACTGTAGGTGTAGCGGCCCAGGGTGCTCTCGCCGTGGCCGATGGCGATATCGATCGGTTGACCGTTGACGTCGTAGCCGGTGGTGGCGGTCACGCCGCCCGGGGTGGTGCGGGTGCGGTTCTGGCCGTCGGCGGTCCAAGTGAAGCGGGTGGTGCGCTCGTTCCAGTCGGTGGCGGCCGTCATCTGCCCGGCCGCGTCGTAGGTGTAGGTGACGGTCTTGTCACCGGGGTAGGTCAGCGCCGCTAGGCGGCCGAGCGCATCGTAGTGGTAGCCGACCTCGGCGCCGGCGCCGTTGACCGAGGCGATGCGCCGCCCGAGCGCGTCGTAGGTGTAGCGGGTGGTGCCGGTGCCATCGGTCATCGCGGTCAGGTGGCCGAGCGCGTCGTAGGTGAAGGTGACGTCGGTGGTCGCGGGGTCGCTGTAGTCGATGCTCTTCAGCAGGCCGCGGGCGGTGTAGGTGCGGGTGATGGTGGATCCGTCGGGAGTGGTGGCGGTCTTCTCCCGTCCGGCCGTGTCGTAGGTGTAGCGGGTGGTCGCGCCGCCGGGCAGAGTGCGGCTGGTCCGCTCGCCGGTGGCCGCATCGTAGGTGTAGCGGGTGGTCGCGCCGTCGGCGTCGATGACGGTCAATAGCTGGCCGTCGGCGTTGTAGGCGTACCGCTCGCTCTTGCCGTCCGGGCCGGTGATCGCCGTCAGCAGCCCGTCACGGTCATAGGAGCGCTTCGTGGTGCGCTTGTTGGGGTCGGTGACGGTGATGAGCCTGCCGAGCGCGTCGTAGGTGGAGCGGGTGGTCTTGCCGCGCGCGTCTGTGACCGCCGTGGGCCGCCCGGCGGCGTCGTAGGCGGTGCTGGTGCGCGCCCCCGACGGCAGGGTGGTGGCGGTCAGCCGGTCGGCCAGGTCGTAGGTGAAGGTGGTGGTGCGTCCCAGTACGTCGGTGACGCGAGTGCGGTTGCCGCGCTTGTCGTAGGTGTAGGTGGTGGTCTTGTCGGCCGCGTCGGTGACGGTGGCCGCCAGCCCGGCATCGGTGTAGGTGGAGGTCGTGCGGTGCTTCAGCACGTCGGTGACCGTGATGAGTTCACCGGCCAGGTTGAAGGCGGTGGTGGTGGTGTGCCCGGCGGCGTCGACGAACTGGGTGCGGTGGCCTTCGGCGTCGTAGACGAACTCGGTGGTGTGCTCCTCGGGGTCGGTGATCGCGGTGACGCGGCCCAGCGCGTCCAGGGTGTAGGTGGTGTTCTGGCGGTTGGCGTCGGTGACGGCCACAGCCCGGCCGTCGGCGTCGTAGGCGCGGGTGGTGGTGCGCCCGCCCGGGCCGGTGACCGCGGTCAGGTCCCCGGCGGTGTTGTAGGTGAAGGTGCTGCGGTAGCCCGCGGCGGTGGTGGCGCTGGCCAGGGTGTTGTTGGTGTTGTAGGTGAAGGTCTGGGTGCGGCCCTCGGGGCTGGTGACGCTGGTGCGGTTGCCGCGCGCGTCGTAGGTGTAGCTCGTGATGTTGCCGGCCGCGTCGACGGTCTCGACCAGGTCGCCCGAGTCGTTGTAGCGCCAGGTGGTCGTGGCACCGACCGGGTCGGTCATCGTCGCGCGCTCACCACTCGGCAGGTAGGTGTAGCGGGTGGTGTGCCCCAGCGCATCGGTGACCGCGCTGACCTGGGAGGTGACCGGGTCGTAGGCGTAGCGGGTGGTCGCCTCCTCGGCGGTGCCGGCGGCCTTGGTCTGGGCGCGCAGCTGCCCGTCGATGTAGGACTCGACGGTCTTGACGCCGCCGGGCGCGGTGATCGTGACCGTGGAGGTACCGAGTGTGTCGCCGTCGGCGTAGGCGAAGCGCCACTCGCGCTCCAACGGGTCGACCTGCTTGATGACCCGACCGGCGGCGTCGTAGGTGTTGGTGGTCACGCCGTCGCGCGCGCTGGTGGCCGTGGCCAGCAGGTGCGCGGCGGTGTAGGTGTAGCGGGTGGTGGCGCCGGTCGGGTCGGTGACCGCGGTCAGGTCCCCGGCCGCATTGTGGGTGTAGGTCACCGTCGCGCCTGAGGGGGCGCTGGCGGTGGCCAGGTTCCCGGCGGTGTCGTAGGTGAAGCGCAGCGCCCTCCCGGAATCGCCGGTGACCGCGGTCAGCTGCCCGGAGCCGTTGTATGCGTACGTCAGCGTCTGGCCGGTGCGGTCCGACTGCTGGGTGAGCTTGCCCGCGCTGTTGAAGGTCATGACCTGCCACCGCTTGCGGGTGAAGGTCCAGGTGCCGTCGCTGTTCTTGACCAGCGAGGCCTGCACCCGGGGGGCGGCGGCGTAGCTGCCGTCGGTCTGGCGGGTGAACGCCACCACGCTGCCGTTCTCCTGGGTCACCAGCGCCTGGCCGGTGACCGGCTCGGTCACGGTCATGCCGTACGGCCAGGCCCACCCGTAGCCGACCGGCGAGCGGGTGCCGGCCGCCGCCGAGCTATAGGTACGTGACATCGCCAACGATCGCGCCTGATCCGAAACGCTCACGTCGGTGACCGGTTCCAACAGCGCACCGGTATCAGTCTGCACCGGGTCACCGTGGCAGGCGTTGTTGCACGCTGCCTCATCGGGGGCGCCCGCGCCGCCGATGGACGGGTTGTAGCCGCCGACAGTCTCCCCGGGCAGACTCGGCCCGCCCTCATGAATCGGCAGCTTCGCCTTGCGGATCGCCAGCAACTGTTTCGAATCGTTCGTCAGATAGAGTCTGGTGCCATCGCTGGCGAGGCTCCTGACCCAGCTGGACATTGGATCGGTATTCACCAACGTGCCGGTACCGTCAACCTTATTGATCCGATACAACCGGTAGTGGGAAACCGAGTTCTGCGAGTACTCGACACTCGTGTAGAGGTAGTCGCCGACCGACAGCAGAGCGGAAGAAACTCTGTGCAGGTTGGTGGTGCTCGTGGCCGAGCTACCGGTGACAGGGTCAATGCGGTGAAGACTGCCATTCTCGACGATCCATAGATACCTATCGTCGCCAGCCAGCCCGCCGCCGGGGAACTTACCGCTCAGGGTTCTGTAGGTACCGGTGACCAGGTCGTATTGGGTGATCTGAGACCAGCCGCTGTCATAGACGTAGAGGCTACTGCCGACCATCGCAGCATCATCGTAGTACGTACCAGTCAGAGTGGTGGTTGCACCGGTGGCCGGATTGACACTGCGCAGCCCGCAGTCGTCGGTGACGTAGATCATCCTGCCGTCGGTCGCCACGACCCTAGGAGGGCGGGCATTGTTGTTGGAGAAGGTCTTGAAGGCGAAGCGGGCATCAGCTCCGTTGGAAGCATCACTGCAAGACGACGATGAGGTCACGCCAGCCAGCGTGGAAGTTGCCCCGGTGCTCTTGTTGACTCCGACGATGCGGGTGCCGTCGGCGACGAACGCGGTATCACCGATCATTGCGATCCCGTTGGCCGTGCCCAGCGCACCGGTCTCGGTCACCGCACTGACCGTCCCAGCCTCTATCACCGGCGCAGTAGCGGCAGAAACGAAAGTGCGGGCACTGACCGCGGTCACACTCTTCAACCAGGCGCCAGTCGAAGAGGAGTCAGCTATATACAGCTTGGTGCCGTCGGTGGCGAGACCGGTAGCGGTATCAAAAGATACGCCACTGTCGGTGCCGCCGCCGGCGATCAGCCGCCGAGATCCATCGGTCTTGCTGATCCGCACCAAGGCCCGATCCTTCGGAGCGCTATACGGCTTCAGAATGTCGTAGAGGTAGTCGCCGACCGACAGCAGAGCGGAAGAGCCCCCATACAGGTTGGTGGTAATCGTGGTCAAGCTGCCGGTGACAGGGTCAATGCGGTGAAGGCTGACATTCTCGGCGAGCCATAGGTAGGTGCCGTCACCAGCCAACGTGCCGCTGTCAGGAACGCTGCTGGTCAAGTTACTGAAGGCGCCGGTGACCAGGTTATAGCGGTCAATGGACCGATAGTTGGAACTGTAGACATAGAGGCTACTGCCGACCACCGCAGCATCATCGTAGTACGTACCAGTCAGAGTGGTGGTTGCACCGGTGGCCGGATTGACACTGCGCAGCCCGCAGTCGTCGGTGACGTAGATCATCCTGCCGTCGGTCGCCACGACCCTAGGAGGGCGGGCATTGTTGTTGGAGAAGGTCTTGAAGGCGAAGCGGGCATCAGCTCCGTTGGAAGCATCACTGCAAGACGACGATGAGGTCACGCCAGCCAGCGTGGAAGTTGCCCCGGTGCTCTTGTTGACTCCGACGATGCGGGTGCCGTCGGCGACGAACGCGGTATCACCGATCATTGCGATCCCGTTGGCCGTGCCCAGCGCACCGGTCTCGGTCACCGCACTGACCGTCCCAGCCTCTATCACCGGCGCAGTAGCGGCAGAAACGAAAGTGCGGGCACTGACCGCGGTCACACTCTTCAACCAGGCGCCAGTCGAAGAGGAGTCAGCTATATACAGCTTGGTGCCGTCGGTGGCGAGACCGGTAGCGGTATCAAAAGATACGCCACTGTCGGTGCCGCCGCCGGCGATCAGCCGCCGAGATCCATCGGTCTTGCTGATCCGCACCAAGGCCCGATCCTTCGGAGCGCTATACGGCTTCAGAATGTCGTAGAGGTAGTCGCCGACCGACAGCAGAGCGGAAGAGCCCCCATACAGGTTGGTGGTAATCGTGGTCAAGCTGCCGGTGACAGGGTCAATGCGGTGAAGGCTGACATTCTCGGCGAGCCATAGGTAGGTGCCGTCACCAGCCAACGTGCCGCTGTCAGGAACGCTGCTGGTCAAGTTACTGAAGGCGCCGGTGACCAGGTTATAGCGGTCAATGGACCGATAGTTGGAACTGTAGACATAGAGGCTACTGCCGACCACCGCAGCATCATCGTAGTACGTACCAGTCAGAGTGGTGGTTGCACCGGTGGCCGGATTGACACTGCGCAGCCCGCAGTCGTCGGTGACGTAGATCATCCTGCCGTCGGTCGCCACGACCCTAGGAGGGCGGGCATTGTTGTTGGAGAAGGTCTTGAAGGCGAAGCGGGCATCAGCTCCGTTGGAAGCATCACTGCAAGACGACGATGAGGTCACGCCAGCCAGCGTGGAAGTTGCCCCGGTGCTCTTGTTGACTCCGACGATGCGGGTGCCGTCGGCGACGAACGCGGTATCACCGATCATCGCGATCCCGTTGGCCGTGCCCAGCGCACCGGTCTCGGTCACCGCACTGACCGTCCCAGCCTCCATGCCAGATACCGGGCCGACGCCGAAGGCATAGGCGGTGACCGAAGAGGTCTGCAGCGCCGCATCACGGGCCTTGGCGTAGAGGGTGCGCCAGCCATCGCCCGGGGTGATGGTGACGCTCAGCGCGTCACCGCCCTTGCCATCGGGATCAGCGACCAGGGTGGCGGGATCGGCGTCATCCAGCGCCCAGTAATAACCCGAACCATCAGTGCTGGTGGTGTCCAGAGTGCAGGTCACCGCACCAGCAGCTTTGGCGCTCCAGGAGCCGGCCGGATAGTCGGCGCACTCGATGCTCGGAGCGGCGGGGGCTTGGGCATCAACGGTGTGAGATTTGTAGGCCGACCAGGGGCCGTAGTCGGTGCCGTCGAAACCGCGGGCGCGCCAACGCCAGGCCTGCCCATCGGCGAGCTTGTCGGCCGGGACCACGACCTTGGCCTGGGTACCAGCGGGTACCCAGGCGCTGCTGCCGGTCCACACGATGGTGCTGGCGGGAGTGGAGACCTCGAAGTCCAAGCGGACAGTGCCGCCGTCGGCGTCGGCGGCCGCGGCGTACAAGGTCGGGGTGGCGCCGGTGTAGGAGACGCCGTCGGTGCCGGTGACCCCACCGCCGGTGCTGACGGTGGCGGTGGCCGGGGCGGAGTTGGCGGCGCGCTCCACGGTGATGGTGACCGGCTCGGAGCAGTCCGCACCACCGGCGCCGCCGGTGAAGCACGCACGCACCTGCACGGGGCCCTCCCCGCGATCGATCGCGGCCAGGGTGGCGGCGACGTCCCAGCTCAGCTCGGCGAAGTTCGCGCTGGTGTCAGTGCGGGTCTGCGGCCAAGCGGTGATCGGGTCGTCTGAGTCGGCCGAGGTGACGTGCGCGGGCGGGATCAGAGCCCAGGTACCGGAGTCGGTGTCATCGGCGCGGTATTCGTAGCGCACGCCGGTGCGATGGCTGGGCGCGCTCGCGGTCAGCGGCACAGCTCGCTGGGTGCGGGCTTCATCAACCGGTTTGAGCAGGCTGCCCCGGCCCACGCCGAAGGCGTAAGCGGTCACCGGAGAGGTCTGCAGCGCCACATCACGGGCCTTGGCGTACAGGGTGTGCCAGCCATCGCCCGGGGTGAGGGTGACGGTCAGCGCGTCACCGCCCTTACCGTCGGGGTCGGCCACCAGCGTGGCGGGGCTGGGGTTGTCCAGCGCCCAGTAATAGCCCGAGCCATCGTCACTGGTGGTGGCCAGGGTGCAGGTGATCGCGCCGTCGGCCTTGGCGCTCCAGGAATCGGCAGGGTAGTCGGCGCACTCGATGCTGGGCGCCGCTGGGACCTGGGCATCGACGGTATAGGCAAGATAGTCCGACCAGGGGCCGTAGTCGGTGCCGTCGAAACCACGGGCGCGCCAGCGCCAGGCCTGCCCGTCGGCGAGCGTGCCGACCGGGACGGTTACCGTGCCCTGGGTACCGGCCACCAGCCCGGAAGCCTGGCTGGTCCACAGGATCGTGCCGTCGAGAGCGGAGACCTCGAAGTAGATGCGGCTCACCCCGCCGTCCTCATCGGCCGCGGCCCCGTACAGGGTCGGGGTGGCGATGGAGTAGGCGGCGCCGTCGGTGCCGACGGCGACGCCTTCGGTCTTGATGGTGGCAGTGGCGGGGTAGGAGTTGTAGGTGACCGTCAGCGCCGGTGGGCGCGCCGTGGCGCCAGCGGCGTAGAAGTCGGTGGAGTGAAACACTCGGTAGGAGCGGATGTCGGTCTCGCTGGCGCCGCGCAACTGCACGCCGTAGTTGGCCGCACCACCGGCCCAGGCCTGGGCGATGGAGGTCAGGGGGAACCGCATCCAGTTGGCCGGGCAGGCGCTGGAGTAGCCGTAGGAGCTCTTGACGATGGCCTCGCCGGAGGCGTACACGCCCGGCTGGTTACTCCAGGTCAGGGTGCTCTGGTCCCAGTTGCTCATCACCCGGCGCATGATGACGCCCGGGCCGTTTTGGTCACATGAGCCCGCATCCATACTCCACAACCGCATCTCGGCGGAGGTGACGTGCTTGCCGACAACCGAGGCGACGTTGAACTTGAGGTAGGAGCGAATCTTGGTGACGCCCTCGTTGAGCGAGCCGGTCCGCAGGTAGTCGCCGCCGGTGGTGCCGGGCTTGTCGCTGCGCACGAACATGTCGGAGGCCACGCCGAGGGTGGTGGTGGGGTCGACCACGACCGGGTACTGCGTGGTCGGGTCGGCCAGGAAATCAGCGTCGGGGGTGAGGACCAGCAACTGCTGATCGCCCTTGTTCACCACCTGGGTGTCGATCTGCACCGGGGTCTCGGCCGCGGCCTGGCTGGTGGCCGAGGGCTTGCCGGCGGCGGTCTCATACATGACCGGCTGCGGCGCCGAGGCGACCATCTTGCCCGCCTCGTCGGTCAGAGTCAGAGCGCCGGTCCTGGTCTCGGCGAGCTTCAGCCCGTCGGTGTCGACTTCCAGCGTGTACTCCACCGGCCCGGCCGGACGCTCGCGCAGCACCACGTCGTGGCGGAACCCGGTAGGCAGCGCGGTGACCACCAGGTCGGCGCCCGGTCCGGCCGCGTCGGTGTAGGTAGCCTTGTTGCCCTCGACCTTCGGGGTGGGCAGCGCGCTCGGCCAGGACAGGGCGAACGACTCATCAGCGGCGTGCTCGAGCCGGGCCATCGGCGCCTCATCGCCGCCGGCGGAGATCTCCACCTCGCCCTTGGCCATCTTCGGCACCAGCACCCCGTCACGCTCGACGAGGGTGGTGTCGATGGCGTGCCAGTCACCGTCGCGCTTGACGCGCACCGGAGCGGGGTTGGCCTCCAGGGTGAAGCTGCCGTCAGGGTTGGCGTAGGTCAGGGTGGTCTCGGTGGTCTCACCGGTGATCAGCACCCGGCTGCCCTGCCGCTGCGCCGCCAGTGCGGCGGTGTGGC
The DNA here is from genome assembly GCF_015711595.1 of Planomonospora sp. ID91781. NCBI lineage: Bacteria > Bacillati > Actinomycetota > Actinomycetes > Streptosporangiales > Streptosporangiaceae > Planomonospora > Planomonospora sp. ID91781. Next base: position 199,816 of record NZ_JABTEY010000004.1, read on the forward strand.
GGTCGGGTTGCTCGGTCACCCGCTCGGCCGGTGCCGCGGCAACGGCCGGCACCGCGGCCGGGCGGGCCAGACCGAGGCCGGCCGAGGCTTCGGCGGCAGAGGCTGACGTGGCCGCGATCGCGGTCACCAGCCCGACCACGACGGTCCGCCTCGCCAAGAGGCGATAGCGGCCGAGATCAGAGGAGGCGAAGATGCGCTGTCCCACGTCACACTCACAAACCGGATAAGCAGGGATGAAACGCGTTAACCGTACGCACGGCCTCCTGGTGCCTTATGCCGCTTTTACGCCCACCACGGGCGATCTACCGTCAGTTGGCCATGCGTCGCTATCTGTGATGACAGGGGGATGCGCCCGGGGTGTTGGCCGGGTGCAGAGTGGATTCCCGACGGCGGCGTGCACAGCGGCCCGGGGATGCGGCCCTCTTGGGATGGTGCAGGTGATGCAGGTCACGGACGAGCGGGGATCCTCTCGCCGCCGAAAGATCCACCAACCTTTGCGAGGCTTTACCTCGTTTACCGTTTACGTCGACCATCGATCCCGCTCTGCGCGTTTGCGTAGTTACGTTAAGTGCGCAAGAAGGGCGCTAAGATCATCAATTCAGCGAGACGGCTGCATCCGACAGGAGCCTTGGGCGCTCACAGCACCGTCCCGGTGCCCCACGATTGCGACTGGCTGCGGCGGACGGAGCCGGACTGGCCGCCGTCGTCGATGTAGATCATGTGCATGAGTAGGCCCCCGAACCGATGGCCGGTAGAGGCATATAAGGGATTCCAGCGCCGATACCAGACAGAAATCTAATTCTGTCTGGTTAAGCATTCACCCTCCCACAGGAGCGGCGGTTGCGAACGGGCGACAGCACGCATTCGCTGCCTCTGGAGCCCGTACTCGTCGGCGTGCCGAGGTACCGCAGACCGTCTACAGCCGGTAGATGACGGTGCCTTCCGGCGGTATCGCTCAAGCGAACGGAAACCGAATCATGCAGCCAGTTTTTCGTCCTGAAGTCGCAGCTCAGGACGAGCAAACCGGTACAGGAAGGCATACCAGTCGCTGCGGAACCGTCGTCGACGATTCTGCCCGATCTGAGCATTCCCGGGTCGGCGACTCTCGGAGTGTGCGGCAGCTCTCATCAGGCTTGGGTCCCTATTCTGGATACGCATGATCTCGGTCTCGTACGGCGATTGAGGGAGTGTATACACCAATAGGTGGAGGATATTTTCAAACCAGCGCGGTATGGTTCTTTAAATTCTCCTCCCCTAAAGTTTTCAGTGATCCCTCGAACGGCCACCGTGCAAGCGACATAAATGAGCCCATCCACTCGCAGTGCACGGTGCGCTCAGAAGAACCCGATCCCCTGGAAGGACCCAATGAGACGATCCAAGTTGCTGTCTGCGATGTGCGCCCTCGCCGTCGCGTCTGTCACAATGACGATAGAGTCATCTCAAGCACTAGCCGAGCAGTCCATCCACACCCAAGAGGCGAAAGCCCTGGCGGTCAAGCTGGGAGTCCACTCCTTAGACGGGCCTTACCAGTTCATCAATGGCAGTGGAAAATGTCTGGCGATCGGCGATTCCAGCGATACCAACGGCGCCCACGCCATCCAGTGGGACTGCAAAGGAAACACCCAGGCAAAGCGGTGGTATTACTACATCCACCCGACCGATTCCCGATATCTGCGAATCGTCAACGGCAGTGGCAAATGCCTGGCGATCGGTGATTCCAGCACCGCCAACGGCGCTCACGCCATCCAATGGAAATGCATCGATGAAAGCCCTGGCCAGAAGTGGGATTTCGTCGATTATCCGGAAGACGGTTCCTATCATGTTCATTTCGTCAACGGCAGCGGTAAGTGTCTGGCGATCGGTGATTCCAGCACTGCCAACGGCGCTCACGCCATCCAGTGGAAATGCATCGGCAGAAGCCAGGGCCAGAAGTGGGAGTTCTATCGCCTGTGATGTGAGTCGAGGCCTGAGAGCAGGCCACCGACCAGCGTGGAGTCCGGCGGGGGTGCCTGTACCCGCGCCGACGGCACCGGCGTCCGCCAGCCGCGTGCCGGTGCCGTCACCATGACCGGAGGGATTCCAGAGTGACGATCGATCGAAGGGTCTTCCTCGGCGGCGCCGCCGGGGCCGCCGTCGCTGGCACCCTGGGCGCCGCCGCGCCCATCGGGCCCGCGGCGCTGCCCGACTACGTCAGCGGCTCGGTGATCCAGCGGCTGCTCGACGCCGCCCGCGACGGCATAGGCGCCACGGACGCGGCCGGCCGCCGCATCGCCAAAGTGCCCAAGGGCACCTACCTGCTCACCCGGCCGCTGATCATCCACGGCGGCACCCACCTCGACGCCACCGCGGCCAGGATCGTCGCCCGCTTCCCCGCCACCGGGGTCAAGCACACCATGCTGCTCAACGCGGTCGCCGACACCACCGGCGGCTATGCCGGACGCGGCAACATCGCGGTCACCGGCGGCAGCTGGGATCCGGTCTGGGACTTCGTCCAGCGCGGCGTGCTCTCCCAGGCCCCCGCGATGAACGTGCTCACCTTCGTCCACACCCGTGATGTGCTGGTCAGCAACGCAACGATCTGGAACGTCAAGTGGTGGCACGCGATCGAGCTGAACGCCGTCCGGCGCGGCACGGTCAGCGGCTGCACCCTCAGGGGCTGGATCGCCGACCCCGGCGCGGGCCTGTGGCACGGCGAGGCCGTCCAGCTCGACCTGGCGGCCGACGGGACCGCCTGGGCCGGCCTCGGCGACCGCACCCCCTGCCGGGACATCCTGCTGACCGGCAACGTCTGCGACGCCTCGGGATCGCAGGCGGGGTGGGGGCAGTTCACCGGCTCCCACACCGCGTACGCGGGCCACGTCCACACCGGCGTCCGCATCACCGGCAACACCGTCGCCAACACGCGCTGGGACGCGATCGGCACGCTCAACGCGCAGAACGTCCGCATCACCGGCAACACCGTGACCGGCTGCGCGGGCGGGATCTACGTGAAGTCGATCCAGGACCAGCCGCTGGCGACCGTCGAGATCACCGGCAACCGGGTGAGCGGCATCGGCGGCCGCGACGCCGTGGCGATCAGAGCCGACGCGGCGGGCGCCCCGGTCACCGACGTCATCGTCGACGACAACACCGTCGACTGCGCCAAGGTCCGCTACTACGGCGCCGTCACACCCAGAGCGGGCGCCGTACTCCAGTGCCGCTGACATGGTCGTCTGCACACCCCGCACGACCGTTTCCGCCCCGGACGTCAGCCGCGCAACCGCTCAACGGTGATCGCTCGGCCGGCCTCCGTCTCGGTCGCCGCACGGACCTCGACGAAGCCGTTCTCCTTGCGCAGGATGGTGACGATCCCGGTGAGCAGCGTGTTCTGACGGATGCGGTCGCGGACGATGACCTGCCGGTCGACCGACAGCACGGCGGCATGAGCGTGCTCGTCCGAAGCCCATATCCAGGCGCGGCCGCTGAACCCGGGATCGGGCCCGACCAGGACGGTGCGCACGCTGGAGGCCTCCATCCGCAGGGTGGGGGCGCTGTGCGGGTTGAGCTCCCTGCCGATGCGCATGCTCACGCGCAGCTGCGTGGCGTACTCCTCGATCTGTGACTGTGATCAGGAGTCGATGTCCGCAGGCGGGTTGCCGAGCATGTCGATGCGCAGGTCGCCGAGTACCTCCTCGGTGCGCCGCCCGGAGCCGAGTGCTTCCCGAGGGATGATGCCGCGGCTGATGCGGCCTTCGGCTTCGTGGCTCCTCGGGACGGGCTCCGAGGGCCGGGAGGGGTGGGACCAGGCTCGGATCCCGGTCGGGGGTTCGGGTGCGGGCAGCGGATGCAGCGCGGGCCACTCCCCCGGGGTCGGCGCGGCGGGGCCGGGTTCGAGCGGAAGGATCTCGCACATCCTGGCAGCGGTCTGTCCTCCCGTCTCCGTTTCCGCGCGCAGCGCCGGGTCGGCGGCATCGGCCAGCGGCCAGAACTGCAGCAGCCATGTCTCCACGACGGCTTCGGTCACGGCCGCGTCGTCGTCGGTCGGCTGGGTGCGGACGGGTCCGGCGTAGGCGCGCAGGCCGTAGGCGAAGAACGGCGGGCCGATCAGCAGCATCTGCCCTGAGGGGCCGACCCCGAGGCCGCGCAGGAACACGGTGCCGCCCGGGCTCAGGTAGAGGACCTGCCCGGCTTCGCTCCAGGGTGTGCCGGGTGTGGGAGGTTCGGTGTCCCAGGCCTCCATTCGCACGTGCGCGGTTCGTGCCCAGGCCTGGCTTTTGATGCCGACGTGGCCCAGGGCGATCCGGCCGGGTTCGGTCAGCAGCGCGCCGGTCTCGACCTTCGGTTCGGCGTCGTGGCCGAGGTCGGATCCGTCGAACAGGTCGAACCGGCCGCGGGAGATCGGTACCTCGTCCTCGATGCTGCGGATCAGCTCGGCCATTGAGTTTCTCCATCCGTGATCATTGCTTGCGGATGGAGACCTTAGCGGCCATAGGTGAAATTTGGGGCCTGTCGTTGGTGCACGCTAGGTTTCTCAGTGCGGCCGTCGCGTGCTTACAAACAGAGGATGAGCTGTCCAGCTGTGCGGAGCGGTCAATCAATCGTGATCACATCTCTGCGCAAGATAGGAAGGGTGCTGATGCTACTTATATATGCGTTTCAGTGACTTTTCTTTGCGCATACCGGGCATCCGGACGGATTTTTGCTTCTACTGCGATTCTTTAGTGGCGCGATCCAACCGTGGCCACATCTTTGACAGCGCCAGTTAATCCGCTTCTGGCTACCCGCAGTTATCTCATATGGTGTTACGGAATTTTTCTCATAGTCCCAATCGAGAAGCAATCCGGGACGGACGGCAGCAAGGCAGTTTTCGGAATCAACTCTCCTCCCTGCACAGTACGGGCAGCCGCGTCCGCGCACGCGATCGCAGATCCTCTGCTCGAATCGATGCCCTTTACCGCAGATCCAATTGACTTTTCTGCTGTTTTTTTCGTGAACTTGCCGGGGTGTCAACTCGCCATTGGACGCCTTGTCCCACTCAGTTGCTATATCGGGATGGGTTACGGCTAGCGATTTATCGCCGAGATCGCTTTGGGCGGCGTGGATAAGAATTTCACGTGCGAGCTCCTCTCCGAGAAGCTGACCTCTTTCAACGTAATCTTCCGCCACTTTGGAGGCCGCGCCTTCAATCCATCCGCGTTCAAGCATGCGGCGGACAGTCGCAGTCGCAGCCTCAAGAGGTTTCACATTGGCGGGAACCTCTACGTCGTCAGCGTGCAACGGAGAGAGTGGATGCTCCCGAATCCGGATCAGATGGTAGCCTGCTTTCCGGAGCTGGCGGCTTTTACGACAATCGTGTTCCAATCGAGGAGCATGCCAGTAGGCGCCGTCGAACTCGATCGCGATCGTTCTTAGTGGTGTGGTGATGGTGATATCAACCGGTCCGACGCGAGACGACAGCTCAGATATGTTGACATGATGGCGCACAGCACCGGCGCCTAAAACTGGTTCGAACACTGTCAGAAGTTCGGTGAATAAGCGAACTTCTTGACCTGATCGGTGCGAGGTACTGCAAATTGGGCATCCGGTTCCTTGACCCGTGCGCATGGCAATGACTGCTTGCCATTCATGACCACGTGTGCAGATCCACCAAACTTTAGCACTGGAGTAGGGGGCCATACTCTCGGGGCGGCATGCCGTATTTTTCTCGGAATGCCATTGGTGAGCGATTTCCGGAAAGAGGCCAGCTAAGCTTTGGCTGGGGACTACAGATCGACCTGAACATGCCGGACATTTACTTCGGCGGCGGTTCGCCGGTGAAGCCAAATAAGATGGATGGCCTTCGTCTCTAGGGCATTTCCAGAAAAATTTTCGGTTGGATCCTGCCTTGATGATGTATGGAGTGTAGGGGTGATTGCGCTCGTCGTCCCATTCCACTATCAGATGGGGAAGCTTCTCTGCTAAAGATTGGCCAGGATCGGGATGGTCCCGGCGAGCGCCTGAACATCTTCTGCACCCGAACTCGGGCCCCTTGTCATTATATATTTTAAATCGGTTCGCAACTACTGCTTTGAAGGCGGTCCCGCATCGACGGCAGCGCCACTCTGCACTCAAATGACTTCTATAAGAGACAGTCTCAGGAGTTGCGGTCCCGTTTTTTGTCTGATGCCATTCCTGAGCGAATTCCGGCATGCGGTCACGTACACTATTGCCGGGTCGAGCAGGTCGAGAAACCCCATCGGCCACATGCCGTCCTGTACTCCGAGACACATGGTGATTATGCCTTGTATCACCGACAAAGCAAAACTGGATAGCAAAAAATGATGTTTTGTCCGGAAAGGGGTCTGAGAGGCTCCCGGTACGGGAGCTGCCGGAATTTTGCGCATCTACTCAGTGGAGTACACGGCCACGAGTCACGAACCCGAGGGGTCGGCTTACGGCATCTTCTCAACGTCGAGTCTGAGCGGGAGATAGAGCTCCGGCTCGGCGGTGACGATTGGCCAGCCGGTCTGCACCGCCACCAGGCAGCAGTGCGCGGCGCACACGTCGCGGTGCAGTTCCGGGTATGGCGCGGCCAGGTAGGCGGCGTTCTCCAGGTCGATGCGGTCACTCAAGGCGTGCAGCGCGACGCCGGGTGAGGTCACCAGGTCGAACAGCATCGGTTGCGCCCGCGGTCGGCGGGCGATGGTCACCTGGTAGGCCGAGGCCGGAACGACCAGGGTGGCGCCGTCGCGGGTGGCGACGTTGAGCAGAGTGCGCTGGTAGCCCTCGGGGGCGGCGGCGTACTGCAGGAGCGCGGATGGGTCGAAGATCTTGCCGTAGTTGCTGCTCACGCGCTCACTCGCGCCGGGTCCTCACCGCTGCGCCAGAAGTGCTCCATACGGTCGACGAGCGCGGGGTCGTCGGCGCGGACCGCTTCGACGGCGCGGCGGGCCTCGGCGACCTGGCCGGGCGTGGCGACGCGTACGGCGGAGACGAAGGTGCCGTACAGCCGCTCCCGCAGTTCGTCGATCCCGGGGATGCCGGGTGCCTGGTCGCTCATGGCCTCCACGATAGCGCGCCCAGTGTGCACGCTCCAGGAGGGCGGCGTCCTGCTGCTGGTAAACGCGCCTTTTGCGGGGGAGGGCGGTGGTCGGCCGTCGGTGGGTGCGGCTGATGGCGCAGCTCCGTGGCCCCTTGCCGCTCTGGACGGCAGAAGACGCCCCTTCCTCATCGTGAACATGTGCCGCTATTGCATCGCGGCCGCTTCTTCGTAGACTCTCCTGACCAGACCATGACAAAGTTTGTCAGAAAGGTTCGAGTGAGACTTTCCGCCCTCTCTCGGCCCTCTGATCCGAATCACCGCCGAAGCGGCCGACAGCGATGACGCCACGGGGGCCCACCGCAGCCGCAGGCGCATCAGCCTTGACCGCATTCAATGATCGAAACGGGGCGTGGACGTGAGTGCATCCGCCGACGGCACAGGCGCGGTCAACCTGCTCGATCTCACCGACGGCTCACCGGTGAGCGCCGGGAACGACGCGACGGGACCCGGCGGCAACGACGCCGGCAGCGAGGCGAGCGCCGCCTCCGGCTCCGGCGCTCCTGCGGGTGGGGAGCCCAAGGAGGACATCGAACCGGATTTCTGGGACGACGATGAGGAGCCCCGCCGGTTCTCGCTGCCCTCCCGGACGACTCTGCTGGTCGGCACGGGCGTGCTGGCGATCATCGCCGTTGCGGCGATCATGTTCTTCCTGGGCCGCGACCGGCCACCGCCGCAGGAAAGCGCCGCTCCGGTGCCGTCGGTGCCGGTCGTGCAGGAGCCCGACCCGGCTGTAGTGGAGCCGCCTCCTCCTCCCCCGGTCATCAGCGAACCGCCCTCGCCGCCGCCGGTTAAGCCGCGTGCCACCCGCCGGGCGGACGCGAAGACCACGCTGCCACCTCCGCCGCGGGCCAAGGTCACCTCGGTGCCGTCACGGCCGCCGGCCCGCCGCACGGCCGCCCCGGTGGCGCGGTTGACTGGTGCGCCGACGGCGGCCCCGCCCCCGCCGGACGCGCCCGGGCAGGGCTGGCCCGCCCGGCCGGCGAGCGCTCCCCCGCCCCCGGCCAGGCGGCCGCCGCTGACGGTCTCGACCACCGCGGTGGATCTCAGCGCGGCGCGCACGGCGCCGCTGGTGCTGGCGGCGCGCGAGCCGGTGAGCTGGAGCGTCAGTCCCAGCGCGGGCCTGGCGGTCTCGGCCACCGCGGGGACATTGGCGGCCGGGCAGAGCGCCACCGTCGTGGTCGGCGCGGCGCCGCTGTCCGCCGGGGCGCCGCCGGCCGGGTGCGGGCAGGCGCGCCGCGGCTCGGTCACGGTGCAGTGGAGCGGTGGCGCGGATCCGGCGCGCACGGCGGGGACGTACACGGTCGTGGTGGCGTTGTGGGTGCCGTGCCGATGAGCACCTGTCCCGCTTCTGAGTCTTCCCTCGCGGGGGTGGTTCGGCTGGTGCACCTGCCGCACACCGGGTTGCAGGTGCCCGATGCGCGGCTGCGGGTGGTGCGCTGCCGCCCGCACTATGCGAGCCGGTGGGAGTACCGGGCGCTGCTGGTGCGGGGCGAACAGCGGGCCGGCCACATCCGGGGTCCGCTGCCGGATGTGGCCGAGCCCGGCCCGCAGGGTGCGGCGGGCGGCGGGCTGGTGGTGTCGTTCCATCCCCGCGGGCGGGCCTTCACCGAGGCCGACCTGGAGGACTTCGCGGCGGCCTGCCGCCTGGACGGCCAGGTGCTGTCGACCGCGCGGGTGCTGACGCTGCTGGTCGATGAGTACCGGATCGAGCAGATGGTGGGCGGGTGCGTGCGCCGGGGCGGGGTCATGGCCCGCTGCTGCGGGGAGGGCTGGGTGCACTACGTCCCGTTGCGCACCCGTCCGCGCGACGCCGGGCAGCGCGCGGCCGCGCTGGCGCATCTGGAGTGGGCCAGCGGGGTGGGCGGCCCGTGGCGGATCTGGGACGGCCAGCACTGGAGCCCGCTGTCGATCAGCTCCGGGCCGGACACCTCGACGGGATGTACCTGATGGCCGCGAACCGTGCCTTTGTCATTGCGCGTCGCCGGTTCGACGCCCCTGGCCCAGCGGGCCGGGCGCGGGCGCGTGCTGGTCTTTGCCTCTGGGAGTGAATCATGGCGATCTCCGTCCTGAGAGCAGCGCGCCGTCACCCGCTCGTGCGCCGGGTCCAGCGCGCGGTGGCCATCGGGCGACGCCGGGGTGAGTATCTGGCCGGCATGCGCGGGCAGCGCGCCCGCGCCGCCCAGGCGCACGGTGATGCGGCGCTGGCTACCTATGCCCGCCAGATGCAGGCGCAGCTGGCCGTCGCCCAGCCGAGCATGCGGCAGGTCTACGATCCGGCCTGGTGGGCGCAGGCCTCCCCCGAGCGGCTGGGCGCGGCCTGGCAGCTGATCGTCAGCTGGGCCGCGCTGGCCGAACCGGGGGCGCAGGCGGCGCTGGCGCATCTGAGCGCCCAAACCGAGGCCCGTTACGGGGTGCGCGTCGACAACGTGCGCATGCAGGCCCGGGATGTGGTCGGGTTGCTGGCGCGGGCCTGGCCACCGGACGCGCGCGCTCCCCGGTCCGGTGGTCAGCTGCCGGTCGATGAGCCGGTCTACAGCTACGTGATCCGTGACCTGTGGCAGCAGACGATCGTGGCCCAGCAGATCGGGTGCCGGCCCGGCGCCGGGATCGGCGCGGCGCTGTTCGGCGCCGAGCAGCTGCTGGCCTTCGACGCCGGACTCGGCGCGGCGACCGGGACGACGGGCCCGGCGCTCTCTTTGCGGTTCGCGATCGAGGTCTACCCGGGTGAGGATGTCACCGCCACCCCGGTGGCCGACGTCAGCGGCCTGCACGCCGCCGCCGTCCGGCAGCAGGCGCTGGAGCGGCGCGAAAAGGTCCTGGCCGGAGCCCCGGCCGACGCGCAGGAGCTGCGCGATGCGCTGCTGGTGGAGCAGCGCCGCCTCAACGATCTGATCGCCGTGCACCGGCCGCCGGACACCGAGGAGATCACCGCCCCGGTGCACATCCCGGCGGCCGAGAGCGCCCTGCGCGAGCAACTCGCCTACGTCCAGGTGCGGCTGGAAGCGACCGAAGCGACGCTGCGCGGCGAAAACGGCGAGCACGTCTACCAGCGCGCGGCCCTGCTGCACTGGCTGGATGACGCCTGGTGGCGCTCGGCCTCAGCCCAGGAGATCGCCGAGGTCTGGACGCAGGTCGCCGACTGGGGCGAGGGAGCGGCCAAGCGGCAGACGCTGGACATCCTGGCCGCGGAGCTGCACGCCCACCGCGATGTCACGGTGAGCTCGCAGACCACCGCGGCGCAACTCCTGGACGAGCTGACCGTGGTCATCGTCGACGAACCCCCGGCCACGCCTGACCCGTCCCGACCGGCCGCGCCCGTAGCCGATCAGAAGGTCTGGCCGGCGCCGCCCGTGGATGCGGCCCCGCCGACTGGTGATGCCGTTCGCGCCCCGGCGACCGGTGACCACGCTCCGGCCGCGCCCCGGCAGGACGTGCCTGCTGCCCGGCCGGACACCGGCACGCAGCAGCCGGTCACCGATCCCGAGCCGGACACGCCACCGCCCGCCCCCGCCGCGGCGGCCACTCCCGTCACCGGCCCGCCCGCGCCACCCCGCCCAGAACCCGCGCCTCCCTCCGCTCCCCCTGCCCAGCCCGTCGAGCCTGACCGATCAACGGCCCCGCCCGCCGCCGGAGGCGGGATCCTGCCCCCGGTGTCCGTTGCGCCGCCGGTCGCCGACCGGCGGGTGACATCCCCGCCCCAGTCGGCCCCCGACGTTCGTGACAGCGCACCGCCTGCCGTACCGGCCACGCCGCCCAGCACGGCTGCCTCGCCTCCGGCCCCGCGCGGCGACGAGCACACCACGGAACCGCCGGACCCGGCGCGGCCGGTGGCGCCCGCCGCGCCCTCCACCGGCGTTCCCGACGTGACCGATCCGGGCGCGCCTCCGGCCCCGGAGCGCGAGGGCGCCTCCTTCGGCGCTGTACCTGCCGATGCGCCGACCGCAGCCCACCAGGACAGCGCCCCGGCCGCACCGGCCCCGGCATCCCCGCAGAGGGATACGGCCACACCGGGCGCCGCTGCTACTACCTCGCCGCCCCGCCTCCGCGACCTGCCGCCTGCCGCCAGCGCCCCGGCGCCTCCGGCTCGTCCGGATGCGGCGGTCTCGCCCGGTGACAGCGGTCCGGAGCCGGTTTCCGCGCCGGAACCGCCCGCACCCGCCCGTACTCCCCTCCCGGCACCCGCCGCATCGACGGTTCCCCCGCGGCCGGGCACGGTGGCCGGACCCGATCCCCGCGCCGGCACAGCCCCGCCGGAGCGCACGCCGTCGCCGCCCCTGCCGGAACCGAGCGGCCGCCGCGACCGGTTCGCCTCGGCGGAGGAACTGGGCGCCGCACGCGCCGTGCTCCAGCGCCTCTACCAGGCATGGACCGCCACCCCGACGGCCACGCTCCTGCACAAAGAGGAAGAAGAGCTACGCGCCGAGCTCGGTACGGCCGGAACCAACGAAGGCGCGTTCATCGACCTGGCCTGGAGGAAACTCAGTCCCTCATCCGATGCGCCCGGCCCAGCCGCCGCCGGGTATGCGGGACTGCTTGAGGCGTGCACCACCGGGGAGCGGCTGCTGGCCGCCCGGCAGGCCTTCGTCACCGCCGATGATCGCCACATCCTGCAGCTGCTGGCCGCGCACGCCAGCGAGCTGACCGTACGGCTGCGCGCCACCGCCGCGAGCGGGCCGCCCGCGCGTACGGCTCCCGCCGGTGTCCGCGCACCGGATCGACGCACCCGCCTCGACGACACCCCTCGCAACCCAGCGGTGCCCCGCGACCGCGCTCCCGCCACTCCCCCATCTCCAGCCGGGCGGGAGCAGCCGACCCGCGCCGATACGCCCGCGTCCGCCCCGGCGCCGGCCCGCACCCCGCCGCAACCACAACCGGCCGCGCGTCCGACGGGTGCCCGGTTTACCAGCCTCGCGGAACTGCGCACCTTCTACCGGCAGCAGGGCAGCGCCCTGGCCGATGAGGCCACCCTCGGGCTGGGGCGCGACGGGTTTTTGGCCTACCACCATCCCGCCAACCGCGCCGCTTGGCAGCTGCTGCACGCCGCGACCGCGACCCCGATCCGGCGCACGGACTTTCCCGGCGGCAGCGACGTGCTGCCGCAGTGGGGCAACGAGCGCGCGATCCGCCGCCTGCTTGCGACGATCGAGCACCTGCGCGACGCCCAGGGCCAGCCCGTGGACTGGGACACCGACGATCCTGCGGTCCTGCGGCAGCGACTCGACGCCTTCCGCACCGACGACGGAGAGTCCTGGTGGGATGCGCTGTTGCGGGTGAGTGCCGAGCACGACATCGCCGGTGGCCATCCCACCACCACGGCGGCCTGCCACTGGCTGGCCATCCGCCCCGATCCGGACCGGCCTGCGCTGCCCGAGGGTCACAGCTACGGTGACCAGTTGCGGCCGGGCATGACGCTGACGGTGCGCGAGGACGACCACGCCGTACCGACCTCCGCCCGCATCACTGCGGTCACGCCGGGGCGCCGCACGGGCCAGTTCCAGGTGCACTTCGACAACGGCACCGACATCACCGTGCTGCGCAACGAACGCTTCCTGCTGGGTGAGGCGGCGATCGTGCGCGACCGCAGCGGAGCCGTGCGCGAGGAACTGGTGCTCACCGCCGACCTGTCCGCCGGGCAGCGGGTGCGCTGGACGACCACGGCCGGCGCGGTGGACCTGGAGCTGCTGGAGCGGGGATTTCGGCCCGGTGAGACGGTCACGATCACCGGGATGTTCCTGGGCCGCGATGAGCAGGACCCTTCCCTCATCCTGCTCGGCACCGTGGAGGTCCGCAGCCAGCAGCGCGACCGCGTCGTGCTGGTCCCGGACGTGCACGAGGTGGACGCCCCTGCCCGGGTCATGCTCCTGCACCCCCCAGCGCAGGAACGCACCGAACCCCCGGCGGACACGTCCTCGACCGACCTTGTCCCTGCTGCCGTCCCCGGTCCCGAGCGGTCCCCCGCACCGGCAGCGGAGGGGCCGGTGGCCTCACCGGATCCGCCCCCGGCGCCAGCCCCGCCTGCCGGGCCGCGTCCTTTCGGTGACGCGCCTGCCTCCGCGCCGTCCCACCTGCCGGCCGCTCCTGCCCCCGCTGATCCGCCCCCTGCCCTGCCCGGTTCCGCTGGCCGTGCCGGTGATGCGGCCCCCGAACGCCCGGGCGAGGTCGACGGCGATCAGATGATGCTCGTCATCAGCGAGCCGACACCCCTGTCCCGCAGCGCTCCCGCCCCTAGTGGCACCGCCGGTGAACCGCCGGCATCCGCCATCCCCGCGGCCGTCTCCAGCCCGCAGGCCACACCGCCAGCCACGCCAGCGATCGAGCAGCCGACCGCATCACCGCCGCCTTCAACCGCCACCCCCGCCGCCCCGGCAGCCCCGACCGTCGGCGGCGCTGCCGCTCCGGTGCCCGGGCCCGCCACCGATGCCGACACCGCCCGCGCGCTCGGCCAACTGCCTCCGTCCCTGCTGGCCACCCTGCTGCGCGGCCGCGACGACCCCCGGCACCTGCGCTTTCTGCACGCGGCCCTCGACCATCTGCGCAGCTCCGACCAACCGGATGCCGATGCCGCATCCCAGATCGAGATCACCGCCGCAGGACTGCGCATCAGCGCCGACGGCCACCGCGAAAGCGCCCTGACCTGGCAGGAGGTCATCCAGTGGCTGGAGCCCGCCGCCGAGCTGCCGGAGTGCGACCTCCTGCGGCGCGCCGACCTGCTGCACGCCCGCTACGTCAGCGGTGAGGAAAGCCTGCGCCTGGTCGGCCAAGCACAGCTGGGCGCACTGGTGCGCGAGGAACTCCGCGACTACCAAGCGCAGGCGGCCACGTCGATCCTCCAGGCGGCCCAAGCCGCCCATGAGCGCTCCCCGGGCGGCCGCCCGGCCGCCCGCGTCCGGCCCAAGCCGCGCCGCGATGCTCCCGATGACAACGCGCTGCTGTCGATCGGCGAGGTCGCCCCGGACGACGACCCCGAAGAACGCGCGGCCGCGATCCTTAAGCGCCTGGAGCGCCTGGAGGCGCTGGCCCCGCCGCGCGCCGGCGCGGGCACGCCGGTTCGGGTGAGGCAGCTGAGAGCCGGCATGGTCATCACCGACCCGCAGCGGTCCCGATGGCCGCTGCGATTGACCGGAGCGGCCACGAGCACCGGTACCGGGCTTCAGCTCAGCGGCACCCTGCTGCAGCCCGGCCAGCCGCAGCCGGACACGGTCTGGTCCTACCCCGCTGACGCCGGGGCCGATGAGCCGGCCGTGTGGGCCCTGCGGCCGCCTCCCTCGCTGCGCGAGCTCGACGGCACCTTCCCCGCTAACGTCACGGGAAAGGCCGAACTCTTACCGCCGTCCGCTGTCGACGAGCGCGATGATGCGGCCGCAGCGGAGCGGGCGTGGCCGGGGTTCGCCACCTTGAGCGAGTTGCTGGCCTACCTCGAGAGTTTCCCGCCCGAGATGCGCCCCGAGCGGCAACGGCGGGCCACGCCGTTCGGGCCCGCCGACACCGACGACACCTACGCCGCGAAGATCAAAAAGCAGAAGGATCTGGCCGGGCATATCCGCCGCTGCCGCGAACTGGCCCTCAGCCCCGGCGGGCACCTGCTCATCTACACCGACCGCGACGGCCAGCGCCAGATCGCCCTGGCGCGCACGCTGCTGCATCTGCCCGCGGTGTTCCTGGAAGGGCGCAGCAGCCAGCAGGCCGTGGCCCTGGCCGGGTGGATCGAACAGCAGGTGCGCGACGCCGACGGTGCCGTCTTCCCGTGGAGCTCGCCCCAGGCCCGCCAGGAGATCAGGCAGTGGCACTCGGCCGACGGCCGCAGCATCCGCCAGGAGATCCAGCGGCAGATCGCCGCCTACGACCGCGCCCACGGCATCGCCTCCCTGGCGGTGCGCGAGGACGACGAACAGCAGGCGGCCGACCAGCAGCGCCAGCGGCCTGCGGCCGGTTCCATCACCCCGCAGGCGATCACCCTCGGGGAGCGGATCCGGGTGATCTCCCGCGGCGGCGTATGGGTGCAAGGCCACGTCCAGGCCATCACCGACCACCCCAGCCGTCCGGTCGTGAAGGTGGTGCGGCTGCGCGAGAGCGACGGCACCGAGGCCACGCAGGAGATCGACCCGGCCGAGCACAGCGTGATACGGCTGCCGGACCTGCAGGCCGCCCCCACCGGCCCCAGCCTGAGCGCCGAACCAGCCGCGCGTACCGACGTCCCCACCGCTGTTGCTCCCGCCGCCGCCCAAGCGTCGCCGCCGATGAGTCCGCTCGTCAATCCGCCTGGCACCGCAGAGTCGGTCCAGGCCGTCCTGCCGGCCCCCGGTGCTCGTGCCGAACAACACCCGCCCGCCGCACCGGCCACCGCATCGGCCCGGTCCGCCGACGACATCCCCGTGGAAGAGCTGGACGATCCTCCATCGGCCTCGGCCTGGTTTTCCGGCCTGTTCGGCTTCCCTCTGTCGTCGCAGGAGCGGGCGCAGGCGCTGGAGGCGCTCGACGCCGTGGCCGAGCAGGCGCTCGCGCATCCGGGTCTGCGCCGCGCCGCCACCGAGCTGGAGCTGCGTGATTTCGAGGTGCGGATCTTCCCGTTCTGGCTGACTGAGCAGATCCGCACCTCTCCTGCCGTGCCCGAGGCGTTGCGCCGTACTTACTTCACCTCCAAGGGCACGCAGGGGATGCTGTACATCCGCCTGGCCCGCTACCTGCATGGTCGCTGGCAGCGCATGCCCGCGCCCGCATCGCCGATCTCGGCGCCGATCCCGATCCGCGACGCCTCCACCGACCGGATCATGCAAGGGCTGCGGGATGAGTACGCCTACGGCCACGACCCGGTCTTCCACGACGACGGCCGCGTCCACATCTACGTTTCCCTGCAGGGCGACACCCTTCCGCTGGATGTCGCCGCCGAACGGCACGCCCCCAAGATCGGCGTCCGCTCCAAGCCTCTCACCGACGCCGATCTGGCGACCGTGCTGGGGCACCTCGGCTACCGGTGGCTGGCCCGGGCCCTGCGCGCCACCGACGACCCTCGCCTGACCGAGGAGCTGTTCCCCTGGGGAAGCCGCCGCCAACGCGGCCCAGATGAAGCCGACCCCGGCGCCCTGGAAAACATCCACGCGGACAAGGGCGGCCTGGAGATCCAGATCGAAACCCCTGCCGGTACCCGCCGGGGGCGGCGCGGCTGGCCGAAACTGCTGCCCTGGCTACGCGAGCGGATCCCCGACGGCCAGCGCCAGATCCTGCTGGCCGCCGATACCGCCCTGGACGGCTACCGCACCCACCGGAAGCATTTCGCCCTCACCGGGCAAGAAGCGCTGCGGGATCAGGCCGTTACCGAGCTGACCGGCCTGGCCGACGCGGTCCGCGCCGCCGTACGGCAGACGGCCACCGCACCGGCCGTACCGGCCCGTTCCCAGCCACAGATGGCGACGCTGTTCGACGACGACAACTCGCATCACGACGACGTCGACGTCGAGGCGGTGCTGGCGCGCATCACCGCCCTCAGCGCGGTCCTGCCCGAGGCGCGCACCACCAGTGCGCGCCTGTCGCAACTGCGCCCGGGCGACGTCGTCCACCGCCCCGAACGCAGCAGCGCTCCCCTGCTCGTCACCCAGGAGCCGGCCGAGGCCAACGGCCGCTGGAGCGTGACCGGCGTCGTGCTCACCGCCGGCGTGCGCGGCGAGACCCTGTCATGGCCGCCACCCGGGCGCAGCCCCGAGCCGGACCCCGACGTCATCGTGCTGCACCTGCCCGGCTCCCTGGACGGCATCGTCACCCCGCCTCCGGCAACCGGACTGGCGCACGCAGAACCGCCCGCTACGGCGTCGCCCTCCCCCACGGCACCGCCGAGTGCGGCGCCACGCTCTTCCCGCGCCACCGACCCCGCTTCACCGCATCAGCCCGCGGCACCTGCCGATTCCTCGATCAGCGAATCAGGGCCGGGGCCTGACGCGCCGTGGCAAGAACGGCGGGCCTATGCCGAAACGCTGGTCGAGCAACTGCGGACGCTGCCCCTCCCCGAGGACCTCTTCACACCCGCCGACACCACGCGGATCCGGCAGGCCGCTCTCGCCCTAGCCCAGGCCATCGAGCACCGCCAGACCTGGGAGTGCTACCGGCACTGGATCGCGCTTCAGCACGTTCTGGCCGGCGTCGATCTCTCCGCGGAATCGGGCTCCTCCCCGCACCGCCTGCAAGAACGCGACCGGTTGCTGACGCTGGCCCGCGAGGTCGTGCCCGCGCAAGACCGCGCCTACGGCAATGAGGACATCAGCCCGCGCGCCTCCTTCCCCGCCGACCGGCCGGGATCGGACGTCGTCGTGGCCACGCTGGAGAACGTCATCCAGCAGGCCTGCGCCGACCTGCCGCTGCGCGCGGCCGCAGCCGCCACCCACGAAGACGACTTCGCCGAGCGCATCGTGCCCCTGTGGCTGAACCGGCTGGTGCGGACCGCCGAGCAGCCGCTGCCGGCCGAGTTCCGCGCCGCCTACTTCTCCCACCGGCAACAGCGCATTCACCGCTGGATCGCCATCGCGGTGCACGCGATCGTCGCGGTCGACGGCATCAGTCCCACCGGCCACGCCGAGCCCGTTACTCCCTTCGGACCGAGCACCGAGGCCGAACGGTTCCAGGACCGGGTCATGGCCGGGCTGCGCGACGCGCAGATCCGCTACGAGATCCACTACTGGGACAGCGGGCTCACCGCCGTGTGGGTGCAGTCCCCCGACACCCGGCGGCAGGGCGGCCGCCTGTCCCTGGAGGTCGCCGCCGCCCGCTTCGCCCCCCACCTGGGCATCACCCCCGAGCCGCTGCTCCACAGCGACATCGTCGAAGCCCTTGAGGTGTACGGCACCGGCTGGTGGGCCCGCTTCATCGCCGCGATGGACGACCCGGCCCAGCTGCGCGCGGTCCTGGCCCAATCCAGCGGCCGCGGGGGCATCATGACCACCCGCCAGGGTCTGGAGATCGAAGTCCACACGCTACAGGGCACCCGGTACGGGGTCGTGCCCTGGCAGCAGATCAGCGACCGGTGGATCCGCCCGGCCCTGAGCCCGGTTCAGCGCCAGATTCTGATCGAGGCCGACGCGGCGATCAGTCACGTGCAGGACGACCAGCTCGCGATCGACGATCTCGGTGCCAGGGATCAGGCCACCGCGTTTCGCAACGAGCTCACCGCGGTCAGCCGTGAGGTTCTGGCCGCATTCGTCGACTTCGCCGGTCGTACTCCTCTGGGCGCGGCCTCCGCCTCCCGCACCGCCGCTCCGCAAGCGGCGCTGTTTGACGACCCGGCCCTCGTCGCCGCTTCTTTCGACAAACCCTCCACGCCGCAGGAGGAGGCGACGCTGCAGCGGGTGCGGGAGCTCGCCGCCCAGCTGCCGCCACAGTGGCACGACAGCAAACCGCTGTCGGCGCTGGCCACCGGTGACGCACTGGTCCGCGACGAGGGCGGCGGCGTCTTCGTGCTCACCGCGCCGCCCCGCGATGCCGAAACGCATGTGGAGCTGACCGGCCGGGTGCTGGAGCGCGGTATCTACGCCGATCCCTCTACTCTGGTGATCTCCAAGGACGGGGGCGATACCGAGCAGCACGTCATCGGGCTGCCGGGTTTCGTCCCTCCGCCGCCCGAGATCACCGGCGCGACCACGGACGCCTCCGACCCCAGCGTGCCAGCCGGGCTACCTACGTCGGCGAGCGAAACGAACACCAGGCCCGCCCCGGCAGCGCGGACAACCACCGCGGCACCGCCTTCACCGGCAGAAGACTCGGCGCCCGCCGAACTGACCGACATCGACATCTTCTACGCGTTCAAGCTTTATGGCCCGCGTTTCATGTCGATCGTGCTGCGCAGTAAGGACGACCCCCAGGTCCTGCGCGATGAGATCTCCACTCAGCGGGGCACCAGCGGCCGGCGCAGCGGCGGCCCGGAACACGGCGTATCCGAGTCGATTGACGTGCGGCGCAACGGCTTGGAGATCGAAGTCGGCCGCGGCACCCGGCGCGGGCTGGTGCCCTGGAGACGCCTGCGGCAGTGGCTCACCTCCAACCTGGACCCGCTCACCCAGGAAACCTTCCTAGCCGCCGAGCAACTGGCGACCGGCTACCGCACGGCGAGCACCGGTTTCGCCGCCATCGGCGAGCGGCACCTGCACCGCCAGGCGGTACAAGAGATCAACGACGTCCTGGAGATGCTCACCACCGACATCCTCGAACGAGCCTTGCAGGCGGATCCGCCCTCGCGTCCACCAGGCCGCCGCGCGGCGACCACCGAGGCACCTGATGGGCTGTTCGACCTCGGTACCGAGGCCGTCACGCCCGCCACCGATCCCCCCTATGCCGCGCACCTGGCCCGGCTGCGGCAGCTGAGAGCGCTCTTGCCCGCACACTGGGGTAAGCACATCCCGTTGAGCCAGATACAGCCCGGCAGCGTCATCCACCGCCCTCACTCTGCTGAGCTGTTGCGCGTCACCGAACCGGTCACCGATCGCGGCGATGACCTCGAGCTGGTCGGCGAGCTGGTCGACAGCGGCGCCCGCGCCACCGCGACCTGGTCCAAGCACCCCTTTGGCTCGCCCGTCCCCAACCCCGATCCCACCGTGGAGGTCATCGGGCTGCCGCAGTCGCTGGCTCCCCTGTTCGCCAGCAGCCCGCAATCGACACCCGCCTCTCTCCCCGCCGAGACGCAATCCCTCCGGTCTGCCGACCATCCCGCCCCGGCTGCCGAACACCCCCGCGATCAGCAGGAGCAGCCTGCGTTCTCCCCCGCCCCCGAAAGCGCCGAACACGAGAGCGATGCCCTGGAAAAGGACGGCCCCGCAGGCGGTCGCACCCTCCCGGGCGAGTCCCCCGGCTCGTCGGGTGCGGTGGTCCCGCCGCCCGCTGCTGAGGCCGGTCCCGGCGCGCCCACGCCCGCCCTTCCCGCAGTGGTTCCCCGCCCCGGTACGGCACCGGACGCGCCGGCGACCGCCGACGCGGACCACACCCGGGACACACCTGAGGAGCGCAAGGCGCGCTTGAGCTCCGCAGTGGACGACCTGTGGGCGATCACCCTGCCCAAGGCGACGTTCACCCCCGCCGACGCGGCCCGCATTCAACAGGCCATCGCCGATCTGGCCGAAACGCTCCCCGGGCCGCGCCCGGTGGAGATCTACCGCTGCTGGGCGGTGCTGCAGCACGTGTTGGCAACCGCCGAAGTCCCGGCCGAGGCCCCGGCCGCGGCGAGGTTCCACGACGCCTGCGAGCACCTGCTGGATGTGGCGCGCACCGCCCTGTCCGCCCGCGCGAACTACTACCACGCCCGCACGATGATCACCGTTGAGTCGCTGCTGAAGGCCGACCACCCGGCCCCTGAGGCGATCACCACAGGGGTCAACGCGGTGACCGCGCTGGCGCTGGCCGATGTGCCGTTGCGGGCTGCGGTCGCCACGCTGGAGTTCGACGACTTCACCGAGCGGGTCTTTTCCGTCTGGCTGGTGCGGCTGATGCGAGCCGAGCAGGTGGAGCTGCCGCCGGAGTTTCGCGCCTTCTATTTCTCCAGCCGGCAACACGAGCTGCATCAGCGGCTGGCCGCGGCCGTGCGCGGCATCGTCGCCGTCGACGGCATCGACCCCACCGGCGCCGCCGCCCCCGTCGAGCCCGCTCAACCGGCCACCGAGACCGAACGCGTCCACGACGAGATCCTCACCGCGCTGCGCGCCGCAGGCGTCGTCTACCGGATGACTTATTGGCCCGACGGGCGCACCTCGATCTGGATGACGCACAACGGCAAGGAGCAGGAGACCGCCAGCCTGCCGCTGGACGTCGCCGCCGCCCGCTTCGCCCCCCAGCTGGGCATCACCCCCAAGCCGTTGCGCGACGACGACATCATCACTGGGCTGAGCCGTTACACCACCTCCTGGTGGGCGCACTTCGTGTCCGTGATGGACGACCCTGCCGGACTGCAGGAGCTCACCTCCCGCATCAACGGGCAAGGCAACGCCCACACCACCGCTCAGGGCCTGCACATGGAGGTGCACGCCGTCGACGGCACCCGCCGCGGGGTCGCACCCTGGCGGCAGATCATCGACCGGTGGATCCGGCCCGGCCTGACCCACCAGCAGCGGCGCATCCTGGTCGAAGCCATGGCGGCCCACCACCACTCCATGCAGGGCCATGAAGTGTTCGCCATCACCGGCACCGACGAGCACGCCTCCGCCCTGCGCCGGGAGCTGGACACCTACGCCACGGTGATCCGCGATGAGGCGATGGCGTTTGCCGCCCGCACCCCCTTGGGCCCCATCGGCTCACCGGCATCGGCCCACACGTCGGCGCCGCAGGCAGAAGACCTGTTCTCCGCCGCGGCAACCGATGACGAACAGACGCTCTCGGCGGCCCGCCAGGAAGTGCTGGACCGCATCAGCGAGCTGATGGCCGAGCTCCCCGAGCAGTGGGAGACCACCAAGGCGCTATCACAGTTGCGCGCCGGAGACGCGCTGGGCAGGCTCCGCCACGACATGCGGCTGTTCGTCCTGACCGAGGATCCACGCGATACCGGCGATGAGGTGGTCCTGACCGGCCGCGTCCTGCGCCGCGGCGTCTACGCCGACCCCACCACCCTCACCATCGCCAAGGACGGTGGTGATCCGCCGCAGCAGATCGTACAGCTGCCGCGTTTCGCGCCCCTGCCGCCGGAACTCACCGCCGACCAGGATCCCCTCGCCGACGCCCCGGTGCAGGAACAGTCCGCCACCGCCGCGATGACGGCTCCCGAACCCGTCTCCCACGCGCCGGGCGGGGACACCCTCGCGCTCACCGACATCGACATCCGCTACGCCATCACCGACCAGAACCCGTGGTTCCTGGCCGCGCTGATCCGCAGCATCGACGACCACCGAGCACTCCGCAGGGTGATCTCCGAACGGCACGGATCCTCCGGGACCCGCTCCGGCGGGCCCGAGCCCGGCCTGTACCAGCTGACTCAGGTCCAGCCGAAGGGCATGGAGATCACGGTGCGCGCCCCGGACGGCACCCGGAACGGCCTGGTGACGTGGGGGCGCCTGCGGCAGTGGATCGCCCCGGGCCTCGACCCGCACCTGCGTGATGCGTTCTTGACCGCCTCGTCGGTGGATGCCCGCTACACCTCGGCCCGGGAGGTGTTCGGCGCGATCGGGGAATCCCACCTGCACGCGATGGCCCAGCGAGAACTCGACGCGCTCCTGCACGAGTTGCGGGCCACCATCCTCCACCGCGCCCTGCACACCCACCAGAGCGATCCCGCCGGACAGGATCCGACCTCGCGCCGTACCCCGACGAGCCCGGACACCGCCGCCACGCTGTTCGACCTCGACGCAGACGCCACAGCCGACGATCCCTACGCCGCGGCCATGCAGCGCCTGCGCGATCTGGCGGCGGCCCTGCCCGACCACTGGCACGACCCCACCCCGCTGAGCCAGATCCGGCCCGGCAGCTTCTACAACCACTCCGGCTACTCCGGCGCAGTGTGCCGCGTGAGCGCACCCGCCATCGACCACGGCGAGTATGTCGAGATCGCCGGTGAACTGCTCAACGGCGAAGCCGTCACCAGCCGCTGGTACAAAAACAGCGGCTCCTCTGTCTGGGAGGCGGGCGCCGAGCCCACGGTGAAGATCCTGGTGCTGCCGGGTTCGCTGGCGCCGTTGTTCCCCTCTGCCCCGGACGATCCTGCCACGGCCTCCATCCGCGGACCTCGCGCCGTCGCTTCGGCCGAATCCAGCGAATCCGCCGAACCTGCCGATCCCGTCCTGCTCCGTCCTCGCGATGACCTCGCCTCTGTACCTGAAGCCGACGTTCCGGCCGCCGACGTTCCGGCCGAGCCGGCCAGCACCGGCCGGCGGGCCGACTACTATCCGGCGGACGGAGTCTTCGATCCTGCCGTCACCGAGCAGTTGCGCCAGGCCGCCATCCGGTTGGAGCACGCGCTGCGTCGCGGTACCGCCGCCGATCTGGACATCGCCTACGGCGCGTTCGTCGACGCCGTTCACGATCCTGCGGTCAACGCCGCCCCGACCGAGCCGGGCCCGGTCACCGGTGAAGTCGATCGCCTGCTGTATCGCGCCGCCAAGGCGTGCGAGCAGCGGGCGATGGACCTCATCCCGGCGATCGCCGCCGCCTACGGGCTCGACGAGCAGGCCGCCGCCGCGCATATCGATGCGCAACGGCGTCATCGGCCGCTGGAGGGCGTGGCCGCCTACGCCCGGCGCATGGATGACTGGGAACCGGAACAGGCCGACGCGACCGCGATGACCCTGCTCGCCGACCACCACACCGATCTGCCGGTCGATCCGCGGATCCTGCCGGCCCTGTCGGTCGCGCACCCCGAAGGTCCGGAAACCGAATACCTGGCCGGTGCGCAGCTCGCCGACACCTGCTACACGAAGAACGATCTTCGTTCGGCGTGGACGGCGGACGAGGAGACCGTGCGCGGCGCCGTCGACTACGCCCGTGCCCGGGCCCGCGTGCCGGACACCCGGACCGATCTGGACCCCGCCGGATGGGCCGATCTCGCCGCGGGCCTGGATCGCATCCGCGCCTGGCAGCAGACCATGCCCGAGGCCGAACGCCTCCGCGCGGTCGCGGCCCGCCTGGAGCTTCCCCCCATCGATACGGCCGTCGGCGGGTATGCACGGCGTCGCGCGATCGCCACCGGCGCGCACACGCATCTGGCCCGGCTGCTGACGCTGTCGGACACCGCCCTGCAGGTGGAGGCCATAGGCCTGCACGCCCTGGTGGACCACCACGACCGCGCGCCCGGCCTGCCCCGCTTCCGGCGCGAAGAGATCACCGCCGAGGTATTGGCCCGCCTGGTCGCCTGGGATGCGTTTCTACTGCACACCCAGGTCACCGATCCTGATCGGCCCGTGATTCCTGCTCCCGCCTACCGCTCCGGCATCGCGCTGGCCCGGAACCTGCGCGCCGAACGACGCGACCCTGAGGCGTTTGCCGCCGCGGTGCGCGCCGCCGACCGCGAGGCGTTGATCGGCGCCGCCGACTACGCCCAGGGGCGCGGCATCGATCGCGAACTGGTGCCCTCCGCGCCTGAGGTGAAGGCCGAAGCACAGCGCTGGCAGGATGTGGCCGCCGCTATCTGGACGGCTCTGGAGATCACTGCGGAGCAGCGGCCCGAACTGACCGGCCTCCCCCTCAGTGCCCTTCCATTCCCCGGGACGGCCACCGGTGCCGATGTCCCCGCGGCGCCGTCCGCGCTCTCCGGTCAGCCGAGCGCGCCGTCCACCGCGGATGAGCCGCAGCTTCGCGTACCGACCGGCCCAAAAACCCAAGCCCAGCCCTCGGGACCGTTCACCCCCGCCGATGGCCTGTTTCCCACCGAGACGCACCGCGAGCTGATCGAGCACGCCCGCGCCTACCGCGACGCCCTCGACAGCCATGATGCCGCCAGCATCGATATCGCCTACCAGCAGCTGGCCGCCGCGTGGCGCGGTGCGGTCGCCGACCTGGACCCACCGCGCGACGCCCCCGTGCTCAACGAACGCGACCGCGTCCTGGACCAGGCCCGCCAAGCCGGGATCGAGGCCGCCGTCGCCATCACCCGGCGCATCGCCCTGGCCAACGGCGCCAGCGCCGCAGAAGCCGAACGATTCGCCAGCCAGCAGCGCACCACGCTGGAGCCGTTGGCCGGTGTCAGCCGCCTTGCCGAGTTCCTCGCCCAACGCACGCCGGCCGAGCTGGACGCCTCCGCCATGGTCCAGCGGGCCCGACTGGACGTCGGCCTGTTCTCCAACGAGGCCGCCCTCCCGGCGCTGTCGATCGTCCAGACCCGACCTCCCAGCGTCGCCTACCTGGCCGGGGCCGAATTCGCCCGCACCCTGCATGATCAGCAGAACGTCGACGAGGCATGGGACGCTGATCGTGAGACGGTGCGCGGTGCGCTGGACTACGCCTGGGCGCGGATGGGGATCAGCTCCCACCACGCCGCCGCCCAGGCGTCGACGTGGACTCCCACCCGCAATCACCTGCAGCGCATCTGGAACCACCGCAGCCCTCAGATGGACGAAGCCCGCCTGCGGCGCCTGGCCCGGACCCTGCACCTTGCCGATCCACCCGTGGAGGCCCTGGCCGAGCTGACCTCGACGCCCGCCCCAGCTGAGGAGATCACCCGCCAAGAAAACACCCTGCGGAACGCCAGCGACGACGACCTCCACACCGAGGCGATGGCGATCCGGGCGATGCTCGACCTGCTCGGCGACGCTCCGCAGATCTCCGCCGATGACCGCCGTAACCAGTTGCGGCAGACCCTGCTCGTGCGGCTGCCGGCCTGGGATGCCGTCACCGCGAACCTGGCCCGTGACATCCAGCGCGCGCCGCTGCCGGATCCGGCTTACCTGGACGGCGCCGATCTGGCCCGGAGTCTGCACGACCAACAGCTGGACGCTGCGGGCATCCGCGCCCGGCTCGGCGACTGCGACCCGCGCACGCTGCGCGGCGCCGCCGCCTACGCCCATGAGCGCGGTGACTTGATCAACCGCGGATGGGTACCGCTGGATTCAGCAGCCAGAGCCGCGGGGATGTTCGCCTGGCAGCTCCTCGATTCTCAGCTTCGCCAGCAGCGCGACAGCCTGTCGCAG
This sequence comes from Planomonospora sp. ID91781, assembly GCF_015711595.1. Classification (NCBI taxonomy): domain Bacteria; kingdom Bacillati; phylum Actinomycetota; class Actinomycetes; order Streptosporangiales; family Streptosporangiaceae; genus Planomonospora; species Planomonospora sp. ID91781. The sequence goes on from NZ_JABTEY010000004.1 coordinate 225,451, forward strand.
CCGGCGGACGTTCCCGGCGGCAGCCTCGATCTTGCCTCCGCGTCGATCGCTCCCTCCTCGCCCGTCCCGACCGCTGATGTCATCGCGCCCGTCGCCGGGGCTCCCGCATCGACGGGCGCGTCCCTCAGCGCCGAACCGCCGGCCGACGTCATGCAGATGCTGCGCCGCTGGGGCGCGTTGGCGGCCGATGAATCGGTCCCCCTTCACCCGATGCAGCGGCGGTTCCTTCGCGGTGCCGCCGACCCGGCCAGTGGAAGCGATCTCACGTTCACTCTCACGCCCGGGCGCCGGCTTGCCGTCCAACGCTCCGGGACCAAGGGCAGATACTCCTATCTCATCATCAGCAGCGCCGATGGGCGGATGCTGCCCAAGGCGCTGCAGTCCCAGCACAAAGGGCTCAAGGGTGCGCTCTCGCTGGCGAGCGCGTATGAACAAAAACTAATCGGCACCGACGGCACCCCGTACGGCTGGACCGTCGGGGCTGACATCGATCAGACATGGCGTTCGGAGCGTGATGAGTCCTGGAATGAAGCGCTCGCTCGCATCAAGGGCGAGCACGACCGCGACCACGGGTATGCGACCAAGGACGCCCAGAAGGTCACCGACTACGAGAACGGGACCGCCCTGCGCCCCGATCGGGCGCCATCCGGCCCCGGGCATGTCTACGGCGATCAGATCCAGCCCGGCGATCGCATCCGCGTCCAGGCCGGATTCGCCTGGGAGAACAAGCACGTCATCGACGAGGTCACCCAGACGACGGAAGTACGTCCAGGCGCCTTCGAGGTCGTCTTGGCCGATGGCACCACCGCCACGGTGCTGCGAAACGACCGGCTGGAGCGGGACCCGGATGAGCCGATCGTGCGTGACCAGGACGGGCGCCGCTACGGGCAGAAGGTCCCGAACCACCGGCTGGCGGCCGGAGACAGCGTCGAGTTCGGCGAGTACGACCCGCACCTGAACGCGCTGGCCGGTCTGGGACGCGGCCAGGAGTTGCGGGTGCGGGCGCGCATCGCCGGGGAGCGGTTCGACTGCGTCCAGGGCGGTCCGCTGCAGGATGTGACCTTCCATCGTGCCGACGGCACCGAGCTGCCCGTCGATGACATCTACCGGGGCCGGTACACGCGGTGGGTTCCCGCCCCCGTCACGACGCTGCTCGACGCCCCGCAGCCGGAGCGGCAGATGCTGCCCGCCGCCGCGGCCGCGCTGGATCGGCCGCTGCCGGAGGGCTGGACGCAGGAGGAAGGCTTCTCCTACCTGCTTCAGCCGGGCGATGACTTCGCGATGATCACTACGGTGTCCGTGCGGGACAACCCGGAGGCCTTCGAGGGTACTCCGGCGGCCCACCTGCATCAGGTCCGCGTCACCGGCCGCGTCGCTCCCGGGAGCCGCACCCAGCGGGGAGGAACTTACAGCGAGCTGGAACTGCTGGATGCCCGCTGGCAGGCCCTCGACAGCTTCGGCGCCCCGATGGGGGCTCTGCTGCCGCTGGGCAGCCGGCACACCGATGAGCTGGGGCGGGCGCTGACCTCGCTGCAGGTGTACTCCACCCACCGGGTCGCCTACCGCCGGCCGCCGCAGCTGCCCGACCTGCACCTGCCCCACCACCCCGGCCTGCTGCTGGAGCGTGTCGGCGATCAGCCGGAATACCGCCTGCTGCAGGGGGATGCGCCGCTGGGCGGCATCCGGCGTTTTCCGTCCGGGTGGCACTTCAAGCAAGAAGACGCCGACCCCTCCGAGCTGGAAGCGCACAGCTGGCGCGATGCGCTGGATCATCTCCTGCACGCCACGACCGGGCGCCTGCTGGACGGCGCGGCCCCCGGAGTGCGCTTCACCCGCTTGGAAGCGGCCGTTGAGCATCTGCGATCCGGCGGGGACCGGCCCTTCCCCGCGGCCGCCGCCGGGGCCCAGCACCTGGCGCGCCTGCCGGAACCGCGGTTGGCCGCCGACGGCTCCTTTGTGATCATCCGCGGTCCTGGTGACGCGTCCTGGCGCGTCGCCCACACCGGCAGCGGCCTGCTGCTGCGCAACTACGCTTTCGCCACCGCCCAGCAGGCGACGGATTTTGCCGTCGCCCTCAAGCCGCTGCCCGGCCCCGACGGGCAGCCGTTCGCCTGGGATGCCGCCGACGCGGCCACCCGTCTCACCGCGCTGAGCCCCGCGATCACGACGGCCTACGTCGAGCTGATGATCGGCTCCGCCGTCTCCGGGCTGCCGCCGGAGGAACACCACGATGCCGTCGCGCGTCTGCGGGCGGCCTACGCCGATCAAGAGCCGCCGGACTTTACCCCCTGCCCTCCTGAGGGCGAGCACGCCGCAGAGGCGGTCCTCGCCGACACCGGCCCGGTCCCCACCGTCCATCCCGACGAAGCCGCGCTCGCCACCGACCTGCAGCGCACCTGGCACGACCTGCACGGCTGCGACCCCGCTCACTGCCCGCTGGGCGATCTCGACGACACCCGCGCTGAGCAGTTGCGCCGTGCCCTGGACATCACCGCGCACCTCACCCAGCTGGGGATCGCCGCCGGCAGCCATGCCGTGGTGTGGGAGGCCGGCACCCGCACCCTTCGCGTGCGCTGGCAGCCCCCGGGGCAGGATCCGCCGTGGAGCCTCACCGTCGACGACAGCCCCGACCGGGCGAAAGTCCACCGGGGCAATCAGTGGCTGCTCACCGGATCGCCGGAGATCTCGGCAACGACGCCGCCCGCACAGGCCGCCCGCGCCTTCCACGCCCTGCTGATCGCCATCGCCGGCCTGCCCGACCCGGCGACCGTCCCCGCTCCTGCCTCGGGTACCGAGACGGATCTCGCCGACGACACCACGCTCGAGGAGGTGGCGGCAATCCGCGCCCGTCTGGCGTCTCTTCCGGCCCAGGCCCTGCCCACCCGCCGCCCCGCTGGAGCCGATGAGCCGGAAGAAAGCACTGAAGCCTTCGCCGAACGACTGGCCCGGGCCCGCCAACGGTTGACGGCCATCGCCGCCAGCCCGCACCTGACCCTCACCCCGCACGGGAACCTGCTGGTCGTCGGTGACGAGACCGGTCTGCGCATCGTGACGGCGTTCGCCGGCCTCGACATCGTGCCCGAGATCCTTCTTCGCGGTCGCCCCGCCCAGGAAGTCGACGCGCTGGCCGCCATCGTGGAGGCCGAGCTGCGCGATGCCCACGGCCAGCCGTTCGCCTGGGAGGCGGCCGATACCGCAGCCTGGACCACGTGGAGCTCCGCACGCGGTCTGGGACTCCGCGACGATGTGATCCATCTGATCGCCGGATACGACCGCGACCACGGCCGCAGTGACTCGGCGGCGTTGGTCCGCGACAACGAACGCATCTGGACCGAGCACCACGCCCGCCAAGGCCGCCCCCGGGGGCGCATCGACCGCCATGACATCCGCCCCGGTGACCGGCTCCAGATCATCAAGAGCCGCGGCCGCGGCTGGGACCACGACACGCGCGACGTCCTCGTCGCCGGAGACGATGGTGCGGTCCGCCAGCGTGAGGACGCGACCGAAATCGACATCATCAGTGATGACGGCCCGACCACCCTCACCCTCACCTCCGATCACGCCCTGGTCCGACTCGGTGATCTATGGGCGCTGCCCGCGCCGTCAGCTGCCTCTCCCCCTGCCTCTGGCCCGTTTCCTGACGAGCAGGCCACGCCCCATCCGGGGCAGGCTCTCCCCCTGCCTGCCGAGGCGGCGGTCGAACGGCCATCGGCGCTGGACGGCGTCGACAACACAGCAAGTCCCGAGTCGCCGCAGGAAGAAGGTCCGGCCGCGAGCGCCGGTCCACAGGAGCGGCAGACGCTCCCCGCCACACTCGCCGAGCAGGCCGCAGCGGCTGACCCGGTCCTGCCGCCGGCGGACGCGATCGGTTTCAGCCGCGACGACCTGGAGATCGGCGACTTCATCGAGGTCGACGGCGTCTGGCACCGCGTCCGGCGGCTCAACACCCTGTCGGTCACCGCCGACAATCAAGCAGGCGCCTCCCCCCGCCACAACTACGACCACATCGGCCGGGTCCGCCGCCCCCGCCCGGACGACACCACACCCACCGTCCCCCGCTGGAGGCGCCAGGCCTTCGCCCTGCCGATCGACGCCGTCCGGCACGCCCATCGCCACTCCGACGACCAGCACCTGACCTACCGCGTCTACCGGCGCGACAACGTGTTCGTCGCCGACACCGAACCCACCGACCGGCCGCACTACGCGATCGACCAGGGCGTATGGACCCGCGTCGCCAACGGCACGGCCGAGCCGGTGCCCGGGCCGCCCGACTGGAAGGCCCTGACCGAACTGGCCGACGGCGCCGCGGCGACTGCCATCTCACCGGCTCCGATTGATCTCGCTCCGGAGCAGGCCGCACCGACGAGTACCGCCGGCGAAGACCCCGCTGATGCCCCTGCCGTCCCCAGCGGAACCAGTGACCCCGCCACCCCGGAGCAGGAGCGATCAGCCGCAGAACTGCAGCAGGCCTGGCACCGCGCCCACCAGCACGTCTACGACTGCACCCCGGACGCCTGCCGAGCCGCTCCCGTGAGCGAAAAGGGCCTGCGGGATCTGCAGCACGCACTGAAGATCAACGATGCGCTCGCACGACGCGGCATCCCCAACGGCCACCACGAGGTGATCTGGGACGACAAGGTGCAGGGGTTCGGCGTCAGCTGGCGCCCGAACCGGCGCAGGCGCCGCTGGGCGGTGTACGTCAAGGCCGACGGCGGCGGCATCTTCCCGATCATGTACGGCGATCAGTGGGCCGGTGCCGGGATCCGCCTGACCAGCGCCACCCCCGCCGAGGAGGTCGCCGCCCGCTTCCACGGCCTCTTGATCCAGCGCGCCGGCCTGCAGGCCCCGGCCACGCCGCCGATCGACGCCGCACCCGCCGCGCAACCCGCTGCGCCGCCGGAGGTTCCCCCTCCCGCTGACAGCAACCCGGCCCCGATCCCGGCCGCCTCGCCTGCCTCCGATCCCGGCGATGCGCCTGCCGACGTGCCCGGACCCCTGGCGAACCGCATCCGCATCAGCGCCACCGGCGCGCAGCCCACCGTGTCGGGCACCACCTTCAAGGACCCACCGGCCCTGCGCCAAGCCCTCAAGGACAACCACTTCGAATGGAAGAAAGAGCAGCGTGCCTGGGTCTATGCGGGCCCGTCCGGCGATGCCGACCATCACCTCGCCCAGCTGCGCGCGACCATCACCACCCTGGACCGCCAGCACGCCCGCAACGCCGCCGCGGCCGCAGCCAAAGCCGAAGCGGCCAAGGCCAAACCGTCCTACCCGCCCACCCCTCAGCAGCAAGCCATCATCGACGCCTGCCTGCAAGGCCTGGATGTCGTCGTCCCGGCGCTGGCCGGGACCGGCAAGACCTCCACGCTACGGCTGGTCGCGCACGCGATGGCCGAAGCCCACCCCACCAAGAAGATCATTTACTTCGCGTTCAACCGCTCCATCGCCGACGAGGCGCAAAACGCCTTCCCCGACAACGTCACCGCCAACACCGCGCACTCCTTCGCCCGGGCCGCGCTGATCGACGGCCGCTACAAGAAGAAGATCAGGAACGTCGGCAAGGGCGTGCGCCTGCCCGCCGAGCAGGCCGCCCTCTTGCGCATCCCCGCGACCTTCCTGGCCGACGGGCAGGAGTTCACCGGAGCCGAAGCCGCCCGCCTGGTGATGGCGACGGTGCGGCGCTACCGCGAAAGCGGCGACGAGCGGCTCAGCGAGGAGCACCTGCCGCCCGACGTGCAGGCGAGCCCTTACCTGGCGGGCGCGGTACTGGCGTACGCGCGCGACGCCTGGGCCGACATCACCGATCCCGCCGGGAAACTGATCTTCGATCACGACGACTACTTCAAGATCTGGGCGCTGAGCAAACCACGCCTGCCCTTCGACATGATCTTCTTCGACGAGGCCCAGGACATCAACGGCGTGCTGCTGAAGGTCGTCCAAGACCAGCCGGTGCAGACCATCGTGGTGGGCGACTCCAACCAGAGCATCTACGCCTTCCGCGGGGCGATCGACGCCCTGGACGGCTGGCCCGCCGATACGACCCTGCCGCTGACGCAAAGCTGGCGTTTCGGTCCCGCCGTCGCCGCCGCCGGCAACCGGTTTCTGACCCTGCTCGACTCGCCGTTCCTGCTGGAGGGCAACCCGCGGCTGGACACCCGCATCGGAACGGTGCCGGAGCCGGACGCGGTGCTGTGCCGGACCAACGCCGGAGCGATCGGGGTGGTCGTCGAAGCACTGGAAGCGGGCAAGCGGGTGGCCATGGTCGGCGGCGGCCAAGCGCTCAAGGACATCGCCCGCGCGGCCCTGGACCTGAAGAAAGGCCGCCGGACCAAGCACCCGGAGCTGGCCGACTTCCCCACCTGGGACGCGGTGCGCGACCATGTGCGCGACGATTCCGGCAACCAGAGCCTCCAGGTGTTCGTCACCCTGGTGGAGCGCTACGGTGCCGGGCACCTGATCCGGATCCTGGACCAGCTGGTCGACGAAGACACCGCTGATGAGGAGCAGGCGCCACAGCTGGTGGTCTCCACCGCGCACAAGGCCAAGGGCCGCGAATGGAACCACGTCCAGATCGCTGACGACTTCCGCGTGCCCAACTTCAGCCAGGAGGCCGGGCCGCTCGTCATGCCCTCGGCCGAAGAGCTCCGGCTGGCCTATGTGACCGTCACCCGGGCCCAGCGCAGCGTGGATCTCGGGTCGCTGGGGTGGATCCTCAACGACGAGGTCGTGGCCGAGGTGATGGCCCGGCTGTTTGAGGACCGCCAGGAGATCGATCGGCCGATCCCGGTCATCCCGCAGCCTGCACATCCCGAGGCCGGCACGGCCCTGGATGATCAACCGGTTCGGGGGCAGGAGATCCCCACGGTCGCCGACGCGCCGCAATCCCGGGAACACAGCGACCGCGCGGTGCCGCAGACGCCGCCGGGCGCCGATGGCGCCTTCGCGGTGCACCGCGCCCCGGAGGCTGCCGCCGCAGCGGGAGGCGTGACGGCTGTCGATGCCGCCGGGCTTCCGGGCCCCGGTTCCGGAGATGGCGCCGCTGCCCGCGCCACGGCACCGGCTTCCTCGCCCGGCGATGGCCTCGACACGGTTGCTCCCGCGACCACTGACCCCAGGATCGTGCTGGAGGCCGCCGGCCCGCTGACCTTGAACCAGTTGCGGGCGTACCTGCGTGAGCACCAGGCCGCCATCACGGCCGAGATGCCGGCCGACAAACGCGACAACGCCACCGTTGAACTGCAGCGCCTCGCCGACGACCCGACGCTGACGGTGTCGGCGTCGGGCAACCTGTACTGGTTCAAGGACGGACGCTCCTGGCAGATCGGGGCCGTCGGATCAGCGCTCCCGCTGCTGCGTCCCGACATGGCCGTCCGCACCAAAGAGGTCGCCCACCTGGCGATTCAGCTGGAAAAGCAGCTGAAAGACGCTCACGGGCAGCCCGTGCCCTGGCGGGCGGTCAACCTGCGAGCGATCGCGGCGACCTGGCGCTCAGACGATGGCCTCAACCTGAGCGATGCGCTCACCGTGATCCGCGCGAACTTCGACCGCAGCCGCGGCCGGACCTCCACCGCCGCGACCAAGGCCCACGACCGCGTCATCGCGGCGCAGCAGGCCCGCGCCGAACACGCCCAGCGCCAGGCCGCGCTTCGCGAGCACGCCGCCGCCACCGGCCGGTTCCTCGCCACCGTCACCGAGTTGATCACCGGTGATGAGATCGAGTTCACCACCGTGCTGGACAGCGGGGACGTCAAACGGCTCGGCGGCGACGACCGGCCGGGCCGCGCCAACCAGGTGACGATCACCGGCATCTTGCGGCGCCAACCCGACCCCAAGGCGAAGGTCGTCGAGTTCGTCGCCGGCACGGGCCGCTGGCGCCACGCCAACGGGCGCCACGGTCCTCTCGTCGAAACCCGCGGCAGCGAACGCTGGGCCTACCCGTCGGCCGAGGTCCTGGTGCGCCGTGCTGCGCACCTGCAGCAGCTCACCGTCGGCCCGCAGGCCGCGCACGCGTGCGTCCAGCAGGCCGAAGCGCTCGAGGTCTCCCCCGCGGGGGTGGCCGCCGTCCGGGCCTACCTGATGCGGCTGGAGCAGGAGCCGGTGCTGTGGAGCAGCCGGGCCGCGCGTGATACGGCCGCCGAACACATGAGCCGCAGCGACGCCGACCTGGACGCGGTGACCACAGCGATCCGGGCCTGGTTCGACGTGGCCGAGGCCCATGACCGGCTGGGTGATCCTGCGCAGGAAGGCGGCACGCTCGGCTACCTGGCCCTGCAGCTGCTCGCCGTCCATGCCGAGCGCACCCGCCGAGGCCTGGAGCTCGCGCCGACGCAGCACCACCGGGGCGGCTGGCGGACGGTCACCGCGTGGATCGGAACCCAGCGCTGGCCCGATGACCTGCAAGGGCTGGCGCCGCAGGAGTACACCGGGGCACGCGACTACACCCACGGCCGCATCCACGCTCTCGGCAACTTCCTGAACCGTACGGCCGCGATGGATGCCGAGCTGCAGCAGTGGCACGATCTGGGCGGGGTGTTCACCGCGGTCGATCGCGCCAACGAGCAGGAGCGCGCCCGCCAGCAGCACCGCCAGCAGGCCGACGAGCAGGCCCGCGCGCTACCGGCGCGCATCGCCGCACTTGCCGATCCGACCGGCGATCAGCGGGCCGCCGGGCGGCGCATGACCGAGCTGCTGGTCTCCATCGCGGCCGAGGACGTCGGGGAGGTGCCCGACTCCTGGGCGGTCGTCTCCGACTACCTCAGCGACGCCGACCGGCGCGGCGTCGACGGTGCGGACGCGCTGCTGGACGAGGTCGCCGCACTGCTGGAAGCCGAAGGGTACGAGGCGCCCAGCCCGTACCTGCGCCGGCAACGCGCCGCGTGGGCGGCCATGTCCGATGCCGAACTCCTGCAGACCTACGCCGCCGCCCCGCTCACCCAGGCCGACGTGCGTGAAGGCATCGAGCAGGTGCTGCACGAGCGCGGCTGGGACGCCGACCGGGGGCTTCCGTATCGCGGCACCGCGCACCTGCTGACCGACGCCCAGTACCCGTCGGAGGCGCTGGTGGGCCAGCGCGTGGCCTACAACGACCACGACATCCAGACGCTGGGGTTGTTGGCCCGTGACGCCGGCGGCGACTTCACAATCACCGACTCCTCCGGCCGTCACAGCCTCATCCACCTCGACAACGATGAGTTCGTCGGCGTCGTCGCCCCGGACGATCCGCGTCTGGCGGACCTGGAGCCCGATGAGCTGCTCACCGCCGAACTGGAGGCCCGGCTGGTGGGCGTGGAGCGCCACCTGCAAGGGCTGTGGGAGGCGCGGCGCCGGTTCGACGACCCCGAATTCACCCGCGCCTTCGAACAGCATCGCCTGCTCGTCGCGCTCTGGCAGGCCCGACCGGACCGCGCCACCGCTGAGTCGGTGCCTGTCGTTGACGCCCTCCTGCAGGAACTACCGGACCTGGACGTAGCGCAGGAGTCCGTCGCCGTCGATGAGCGGCAGTCCCTCCCCCTACCGGACGGTGAAGCGTCCCCGCGCCTCGATCGGCCGGCCTCGTCCTCGCAGGCCGCACGCGCCGATGCAGGCGAGGTCCCGGCGCAGACGGCCACGTCGACCGGCACGGCCGCGGATGCCGATGACGGTGACGGTGGCCGGCCCGCCGCGCGCACGGATCATCACCCCATCACCGGCGCGCCGGCCGCCGGATCGGTGCCTGCCGCTGACGGCGCCGTGCTGCCCACATCTGCGGACGCCGCTCCTGCCGCACCGCCGGTGAGCACCTCCGGCCCGCCGCACCGGGACGGTCCTGCTCCGGTCGACGGCACGGACACGGCGGGGACGACGTCCTTCGCGCAGCCGTCGACGGCGGCACCCGACGGCGGATCCGGCACCGAGACCGCACCGGCCGCAGACGATGATCAGCCCGCCCTGACCGGCCAGACCCCGGGCGGCGGCGCTGGCCAGCATCCGGTCGGCGCCCCAGGTGAGGACTTCGACCCGCTGACGGCGCCGCTCGCCGAGCTGCCGGACCGCCCTGCGTTCGCCACGCTGGCCCTGGCGCGCAAGGCGGGTGTCCGGCTGCCGGAGTACGCCAAACTCGCGCCGGGAGGCCGGTACGCCACCGGCAAATCAAGCAGGCACAGCCAGAAGGTGCGCATCTACCGGCTGTCGGACGGCCAGGTCGCCGACCCCGAGGTGTACCCGACCCAGGAAAAGGCGCTATGGGCCGCCGACCGCCTGCTGTGGCAAGAACAGCAGGCCGATGCCCGGCAGTTGGCCGCGGACTCCAGCCCGGGACCGTACGCCGATGTGGCCGCCGACGACGGACCCGCGCTGGCCCGTGAGCGGATGAGGCAGGCGCGACTCGAAGTGGAGGCGGCGTGGCAGGCCTGGGAGACCTCCTCGGAGCGTACGACGCTGAACGGCTCACGCGCCGGGAAGGCGGCCAGCAAGGCGCTGGATGACGCCTGGGCCAGCCGCATCCCCAAGTACGGCAAGCCCAACGTGAGCCTGCGAATCGAGGCGTACCTGGCGGTGCATCGGGCCGCGGTGGCCGCGTTGAAACAGCTGGGCGGCGGAAGTGAAGCGGTTTTCCTCGGCGAGGAGACGTCCACGGGCGGTGAACTGCGGCGTCTGGCGCAGCTCGCCGGGTGGGACGCTCACCGGACGCTGGCCACGGTCGATGCCCATCGTGAGCTCCGCAACCGCGCTAAGCAGGAGGAGAGCCAGGCCGAGCAGGCCGAGAAGCAAGCCGAAAAGCAAGCCGCGGTGGAGGCGGTCGGCCGGTCCCTGAGCGCAGCGGGCGGCGATGCCGTCGACGGCGCTGCGGCGCTGCCGGTGCGCGCGCAACCCGTCGACGGTGAGGACGGCTACCACTACGCGATCATCGAAGGCGACGTCGTCGTCTACGGCCCCGACCGCACTGTCATCAGCCAAGCACCCGCCTCAGAGCGGTGGTCGCGTTACCTGTCGGTCGGCAAGGTCGACGGGCGGCGGGTAGCCGGCCGTGACAGCGGCGAGTTCGCGCGCCATGCCGCGCGCCAGCATCGGACCTTGGCCATGCCTGCAGATCAGCGGGAGAAGGTCTGGATCGAGATCGTGGCGGACCGTACCGCCAAGTCTGGCCTTGTCATTCTGCTGAACGGGAGCAAAGAAGGCGACGCCTATGACCAGGCGGCGAAGAATGCCGGGCATTTCCTGTGGTCGCGTTTGAACAGTGCACGGGTAAGCGGGCGGCAGTGGAAAGCGGACACCCGCGATGATAATTTCGCTGCACTGCTGGCCGAGTTCGCCGCCCAGAACTGGTTCGTTCTCATCGAGGACCGCACCCGCCCCAAAACCTCTGCCGCCACATCAGACGGAGAGAGCCAATCGGCTGTTCGCAGTGTAAGCGAATTGACCGATGAGCAGCTCGTCGAAGCATTCGACAAAGCCGAAGGGAAGATCTCCGCGTGGAGCCACCGTAGCTTCAAAGACACAAGAGTCCCGTATGGGCTCTCCGCTGCCTACACCGAACGAGACGAGCTGCGGGGGGAACTTGCCCGCCGCATGCTGGCGGACGTGAAGACCCGGCCGGTCCCCGAGGAGGTAGCCGACACCGCTGCCCTGGAAGCCGAACTTCAGGCCCTGAAAGACGTGCAACGCCGATACAAGATGAGCGACGCTCAGAGTGCGGTCGAAGACCGCATTCGGGTGATCGACAGGGAGGTCAAGCATCGCGCGGCCCTGCAGGTCGCCGCGCGGCCAGCTCCTGCCCAGCTCGAAACCGTGGATCTGGTGCTGGAGGAGTCCAAGCTTCAACGCATGGAGCCGGACTACGACGCCGGCAGCGACGACCGGCAGATCATCCGGGCGCGGATCACCGCTCTTGCCGCGGAGTGGTCGCACCGCGAGGTGGCCCGCCTGAGGGCCCTGCCGGATCCCGCCGGCTTAGACGACTTCAAACTTGATGCGGAGCGCAAAAAGCTTCTCACCGAAAAGCCGTCCATCACGGAGGTGACCGAGGAGTACCAGGCCGCGTATGCGGCTCGCATCGACGCGCTGGCCGAACAAGCAGAGCGCCGTGATGCCGCCACGCATCAGCAGGTCTTGTCCCGGGTCGCATTGGGTGGCGTACGAAACGATGAGATCTCTATAGACGGCCAGCATTACGGCACACTGGGACCGGTCTACGAGCACCCAGAGCTTTTCATGGCCGAGAAAATTCGAGGGCCAGGAAAAAGCGATGAACGGCGTTATGGCCGCTCCCGGGCCGCGGCATTGGCCTCCATGGTGGCCGCATTCGATGAGGACAAGGACATGGAGGGCGCCCGCACATGGGGCCCGTACATGCGTATAGAGATCCCTGCGGCGTTCTTTACCGCCTACAAGGAGGTGCATCGCTCCCACCGGCGCGAATCTGCCGCCCCTGGGCTGCGCTACCTTGCCGAGGTCTTCCGTCAGCCGGAAAGCTCCACCGCCCGGAAGGCGGTTGTCCAGGTGCCGGCCGGGTTGCTGGCGGAATTGGAACGCCAAACCCGTGCCCTGGTGGCCGACCGGCAGTCGATCCAACTCGACCGCAGCCAGGACCGCACCGACCGGGAGCGGGCCAAGCGGCAGGTGACGGCGGCGGCTGAGGTGCTGCGGGAGATCGAGACGCAGCGCGCCGAAGCCCGGGCCAAGGGATGGGACGATGATCGCAAAGTCCTGTCCCGGCAGGAGATCGAACGGCAGCTCGCCGAGCTGGCCGCGACCGGGGACACCCTGAGTGAGGAGGCCGATGGACAGGTACGGGCAGATGGCCAAGGAGTACTGGACGGCGGAACGGCCCCGCGAGCTGGCGGCGATGCGGGATCCGGAGACGTTCTTCACGAACCTGGGGATGCGCGTGCAGATGCGGATCGGCGAGCTGATGCAGGAGATCAGCGCGCAGATGCCGGAGACGGACGACTACCAGCAGCGGGTCGGCCAGCACAACCAGGCGCGGGCGATGGCCGAGGAGCGGGTGCTGGCGGAGATGGTGTTCATCGGGCCGGAGGAGCCGGTGCCGAGCGACCCGAGCTGACGGCGGAGTGGTGGCGCGCCCAGGAAGAGCACGCACCGACCGATCCGGTGGCCAAGGCGGCGGCGAACGTGGCGGCCGTCAGACTCCTGAAACAGTGTCAGGAGGCACCGCGCGCGCTCACGCGCGCCGAGCTCGGGATCTTGATGCGCTGGTCGGGGTGGGGGTCGGTGCCGCTGCTGTTCGCCGAGCGGCCGCACCAGGGCAGTCCGGTCTATGGGCCCGGCGGGGAACGCGAAGGCGGCTTCGAGGCGGCGCTGGCCGACTGGCAGGAGTTCGCGGCTGCCCGCGGTGAGCTGGAACGGCTGCTGTCGCCGACCGAGTGGCGGGCGGCATCGGCCTCCACCCTCTCGGCGCACTACACCCCGCTCGCGGTCTCCGCTGCGATGTGGCACGGATTGTCGCTGTTCGGGTTCGACGGCGGCGAGGTGCTGGAGCCGGGCTCCGGCGGCGGGATGTTCTTTGCCACCGCTCCCCTCAATGTGCGGTTGACGGGCGTGGAGATCGACCGCACCACCGCGGAGATCTGCCGGCTGTGCTTTCCTGAGGCCACCGTCTTGAACGAGTCGTTCGCCGAGACCGACGTCTCCGAGGGCACGTTCGATGCCGTGATCGGGAACTTCCCGTTCGCGCGCGTCCCGATGGCTGATGCCGATCCGCACCTGGACGGGTTGTCGCTGCACGACTACTTCGCGGTCAAGGCGCTGAAGCTGACCCGGCCCGGCGGGATGATGGTGGCCATCACCTCCCGCTACACCCTGGACGCCCGGCAATCACGCGCCCGCGAAGAGCTGGCCCGCTACGGCGACCTGGTCGGCGCCGTGCGGCTGCCCGCCGGGACCTTCGCCCGCTCGGCCGGCACCGACGTGGTGGCCGATGTGCTCATCCTGCGCCGCCGCCTGCCCGGCGAGAGCACGGGCGATACGGCGTGGCTGCGCGCCAGCCCGATGACGATCGGCTCCCACACCCCGGACGTCAACGACTACTTCCAGGCCCACCCCGAGCACGTCCTCGGCACCCTTGCCGTGGTCGCCAGCCAGTACGGGCCGAAGCTGACCGTCACCGGTGCCCCCGCGGCGGCCGGAGCGGATCTGCAGGCGGCCTTTTCGGCGATCGCCCAGCAGGCCGCCGCCGGCGGCCTGGTCTACGCCCAGCATCCGCAGTGGCCCGACCGGCCGGTCCTGACGCTGCAAGAAGCGCGGATCAAGCACGCCAACGATTTCTCCGGCCGCCTGCAGATCGACGACAACGGCCGTATCTGGCAGCACAACACCGGGCTGGCGCCGATCGAAGCCGTCTGCGCCGACGGCGACACCGACCGCCTGCGGCACCTGATCGGCATGCGCGACCTCGCCCTGGAGCTGCGCGCGCTGGATGCCGCACCGGCCGGGGACCGCGCCGAGGCTGACCGGCTGCGGGCCCGCCTCAGGGCCGCTCATGCCGCTTACACCCAGCGGTGGGGGCCGTTGTCCAAGCCGGGACAGACCACCGCGCGCATGCCGGACGCCGTGCGCGCGGCCGCCCGGCAGAGTGGTGAGGCTACCTCGAGCGCGCAGCAGCGGCCCACCGCGTGGGGCTGGTTCCTGATGGACCCCCAGGCCGCGACCGTGCTCGGGCTGGAACGGTGGGATAAAGAGCGCGGTGAGCCGGTGCTGGCCACGATCCTGCAGCGGCGGGCCGAGGCCGTCGCCGAACCGCCCCAACGCACCGCGGATCCAGCGGTGGCGCTGGCCGCCGTGGTGGGCCGCACCGGCCGCGTCGACTTGGCCGAGATCGCCCGCCTGCTGGGCCTCGACGAGGACCAGGCGCGGGCGGCGCTGGGCACCGAGGTCTTCGACGATCCCGTCAGCGGCGAGTTGGTGCCCGCCTGGAAGTACCTCACCGGTGCGGTCCGCGACAAGCTCCAGCAGGCCCGGGCGGCGGCGCGCTTGGATCCGGCGTTCAACGTCAACGCCGCCGCGCTGGAAGCGGCGTTGCCGCCGCCGCGGAAGATCGGCCAGTTCAAGGCGAAGCTGGGCGCCGCGTGGGTGCCCGAGGAACTGGTCCAGCAGTACCTGCGCGAGATCCTCGACGATCCGACCCTGGTGGTGGCGCACAGCCGCGTGGGCTGGTCGGTGCACGCCACCTCGGTCTCCGATGCCCGCAACCGGCTCCACGGCACGCCGCGGCGGCGGGCGACCGAGGTCGCCATGAAAGCCCTCAACGGCGGCACCACGCAGGTCAAGCGCGTCGAAGTGGTGCAGCTGAAGGGGGAGCGCACCCGCACCATCGAGGTCGTCGACGAGGACGCCTCCCGGGCCTACCGGCAAAAAGTCGACGCGATGCGCGCCGGTTTCGAGGCCTGGGTGCTGGCCGACGACGCCCGCTTGCACGCGGTGAGCGCCGCCTACAACGAGCGGATGAACGCCCATGTCCTGACCACCTGGGAGGGCCGCACCCCACCGATCGACGGGCTGACCCGTGAGCGCACGCTGCAGCCGCACCAGAACGCGGCCGCCGCCCGGATGCTGCATGCCAAGGCGGTGGTCGTCGGCCACGAGGTCGGGCTGGGCAAGACCACCACGGCGCTGGTGGGCGTCATGGGGCTCAAGCAGTCCGGGCGCATCGCCAAGCCGTTCGTCGTGGTGCCCAACAAGGCGGTGGGCGTGTGGGAGCGCGAGGCCCGCTTCCTGTACCCCAACGCCGACATCACCGTCATCCGCACCGAGGACCTGGCCGGCGCCAAGCGGCGCCCGACGCTGGAATACCTGCGCAACCACGTCTATGACCTGGTGATCTGGCAGGAGGAGGCGTTCCAGTCGGTCAAGGCCAGCCCCGAGGCCCAGGAAGCCTACGAAGAACACGAGATCCGCCTGCTGGAACAGCAGATCCGCACCGAGAAGACCCGCCTGGGCAAAGATCTGAAGGTCAAGGTCCTGGAAGAGCGGCTGGAGCGGCGCCGCCAGGAGATCCGCAAGGCCAAGGCGCCCATCCGCACCCCCGGTGAGGTGTACTTCGACGAGTTGCGTTTCGACTACGCGGTGGTCGATGAGGCTCACCGCTACAAGGGCATCGCGATCAAGTCGGGTCTGCTGCACAACGCGCCCGAGGACTCGCTGCGCGGTATCGACCTGCACCAGAAGCTGACCGTGCTGCACGCCGTGCGCGGTGCGGAGCCGACGGTCGCGCTGCTGACGGGCACGCCGATGACCAACACCATCGCCGAGATGCACAACATGCTGCGCCTGGGCGACCCGGGCGTGCTGGAGGCCTTCGGTGTGCTGCGTTTCGACGACTGGGGCATGACGTTCGGTGAAGTCGTCGAACGCATCGAGCAGGCCCCCGACGGATCCGGTATCCGCCTGGTCGAACGTTTCTCCCGCTTCGTGGACCTGCAGGCGCTGCTGACGATGTGGTTGAGTATCGCGGACGTGCAGACGGCCGACGATGCGGGCATCGAACGGCCCGCCATCCGCGGCGGAGCACCCGAGCTGCACGTGGTGGAGGCCACGCCCGCGCAACGCGCGATCGGCGCCCGGCTGATCGCCCGGGGCGCGGCGATCCACTCGGGCCAGGCCACCGCCAACTGGCTGCAGGAGCTGCAGGCGTGGGAGGACGCCGGCCGCCCCGGAGGACGAGCGGGCATGCCCAAGCCCGACATCATGCTGATGATCATGTCTGACGGCCGGAAGATGGCGCTGGACCCGCGGCTGCTGGACGCCTCATCCGATCCCGGCTCGAAGATCCCCTACACGGCGCGGTTGATCGCCGAGCGCTACCATGCCACCGCCGCGCTCACCTACACCTACGCCAAGGCGGATCCGCGCCCGCATCCGCGGCCCGGCGGGGTGATCCTGGTCTTTTGCGACCTGGGCACCCCCGGCGGCGCCTCTGACCTGTTCAACGTCTACCAGGCGCTGAAAGACGAGATCATCGCCCTGGGCGTCGCGGACGAGCACGTCGCCTTCATCCATGACGCTCATAGCCCCGAAGACCTCGCCGACCTGGTCGAGCGGACCTGGGACGGACGCATCCGGGTCTTGGTCGGCTCCTCGGCCAAGATGGGCGAGTCCCTCAACCTGCAAAACCGCGTCACCGACATCATCCACATGGACCCGACGCCCAAGCCGTCAATGATCGACCAGCGCAACGGCCGCGGCCACCGCCAGGGCAACCAGAACGCCGAGATCGGCATCCACCTGATCGGGACCAAGCACAGCCTGGACGCCTTCATGTACGGGCTGCTGACCTCCAAGATCAGTGGATCGCGCACGGTCATGACCCGCGACATCCACGCCCTGCAGCTGCTGGAGATCGACGAGGTCGAGGCCGACTTCGGCACCATGCAGGCCGAATTGTCCGGCAACCCTCATCTGCGGGATCTGTTCCAGATGCGGGCTCAGCTCAGCGCGCTGGAGTCCGATCAGCGGATCGCGGCCGCGCAGCGCGCCGGGGACGTCGACCTGCTGGCCGCCAAGCAGGCCGAGGCCGCCCAGGTCCGCAGCGACATTCCGCGCCGCGCGGCCGCCCTGCCCCGCATCCGGTCCACCACCGGGCCGGACTTCGCCCTGGTGCTCAACGGCACCCTGTATGACCAGTTCGGTCCGGCCGGGGCGGCGCTGCGGCGCCTGGTCATCGACGTGATGAGCGCGCACACCAGCAGCGGCCCCGGCCCCGTCCAGACGGTCGGGGCGTTCGGCGGCCTGGAGCTGGCCGTGCAGACCGACAGCAGCGGCGAGGTCTTCTGCGCCCGCATCTTCTTCCCGGACCTGCCCGGCAGCGCCATGGAGCTGACCACCGACGACCTCAAGGCCGACGCCAGCGGCGGCAAACTCGTTCGCGGGTTGCGCCGCGCCCTGGACTCCGCACCCGAACTGCAGCAGGCCGATATCGACCGGCTCCCCGGCCTGGAGCGTGAGATCGCCGACCTGAGCGACGCCGTCAGCCGCCAGGTCGACTACACCGACCGCATCGAGCACGCCCGATCCCGCGTGTATCTGCTCGAAGCGATCGTCGATGCCATCGCCGAGCTCGACAAGCTGCCGCCTCCCACGGGCGATGACTCCGCCGGGGAACCGGCGGCGGCCACCGAGCGGCAAAAGCGAGAAGCCAAGGTCGACAGCGCGATCGCCGCGCTGGCCGAGTTCGATACCGCCCAGGAGGCTTCAGTCGATACGGGCACCGACCTGGGCGCTGACCGCGAAACAGAACCGTCCGCGCAGGCCGACAACGGGGGAGCTGCTGATGACAGCGCGGACGGTCGCGTGGTGCCCGGCAGGCGGTGGGGGCACGCCTGGGAGGACGGCGGCCGCCGCTCCCGAGTGAACTTCTTCACCCCTGAACAGGCGCAGGCGGCGCTGGAGCGGTTCCGGGCCTACGAGGCCAACCCGCCCGCACGCGGTACGGCGCGCTTGGACAACAGCGCCAACGGCGACGGGCCGCTGCGTGCACGTGACGTGATCGACTTGCCCTCCTGGGACATCTACGGAGGAAGAGTCGAGGCCATCCGGGATGGCGGTATCACCAACCCGCGCGCCAAGCAGCCCACGCCGATGACGGAGATCGAGGTGCGGCGCGCCGACGGCACGCTCGTTCACGTGCGCGTGCCCACCGGAGCCACCGTCCTTCGCTACCTCCCCGATGACGCGCAAGCTCACCGTGCTGCCCTGCTGGAGCCCATCCGGGAACGGGAACGAGCGGAGATGGAGACGACCCGTGCCGCCATCCGCGCCGAACAACAGGCACGCCAGGAGCTGAAAGCCTGGGACGGAACCAGCGAGATCACCGAGGGCAACCTCCGCTACGGGGCCGAACGCCTCGGCCTGCCTCCGGCGATGGCCGACGACGCGGTGGCCGGCAACGAGCGGGTGCCGGGGCGGGTCTCCACCACCGCCGCCACGTTCAATCAGCACCTGGAAAGCGACGGCCGTGAGTTCTTCCACCACAGCGCCATGGCCGCGCACGCATTGGTCGACACCGCCCCGCTGCACCAGCAGGGCGCCATCGGGCCGAACCTGGCCGCGATACTCGCCGCACTGGGGGGCGCTTCCACCCACTGGGACCTCGACACCGCATACATGGCCGGACGCGACCTCGCGCGACGGCTCATGGACGGCGACGAGCAGGCACTCACCGACGCGTCCGCGCGGACCCGCCAAGGAGCCGCCGACTACCTCACGCACTACGGCAGCGCCGCGGCGAACATGCAGGAACCCGAAGGCGAAGCGACGCGCACCCGGGTGAAGCAGGCGCAGCAACGACTGGAGGCCCATGTCGATGAGCCTCCAGCGGGGGCCGAACCCGACCTGGCTCCCGTCCTGAGCACGTTCTCCCCGGAGGCGGCGCGCCCCACCGCGCACGCCCCGTCCGCACCTGAGCACGCACCTACCTCGGCACCGGCGGAGGCGTCCACCGCGCCGACACCCGCGCCGCCTGTGGTTCCATCGGCAGATCCGCCGACGGACACCGACCTGCTCCTCTCCCCCATGCCGGCCGCACCGCTCGCGCCGCAATCACGGAGCCGCACGCTCGAACCCGCCGCCGATGCGCCCGGCCCGTCGACTCGTGTCGACCGCGGCGCGGATCAGATGCGCGCGGCCTTGCTCGCCGCCGGGTTCGACCCGCGGGAATTCAGCATCCGCACCCTGCGGCGCGGCCGTGAACCACTGCACCACTTCGCCACCTTCCGCCCCTCCCGGCCCGGCGACAGCACCGAGGCCCTGCAGGAGCGCGCGCACGCGGCCGCTCCAGTGCTGGCCGAGCGAGGCTTGCACGTCGCGGTACACGTGTGGGGCGACGGCTCGCTGTTGCGCATCACCGTCGACACCACGAGCGGCGGCCAAGGCGCCATCACCCGACACACCTGGAACCGGACGCCGCAATCGGCGGACAACGCCTTCGCCGCCGTGGACCTCGGCGCGACCGGCCCCGAGCAGGCGATGCCAGCCAAGGCAACGGCCCATGAACTGCCCACCTACGAGTTCATCCACCTGCTCGATGCCCGCCCCGGCGATGTGCTGCGCGCCCTGGATCGGTATGGCAGCTGGGGCGCCCCGATCGTCTATGCCAGCACCACCCGCCGCAAGGGCGACATCCAACTCGTGGGCACGCACCCCGACACCGGCGCCCTGCGCAAGGTGACCCTACGAGTGGCCGGCGACGTCAGCCGCATCCAGCGCACGATCGATGCCGGCCGCCTGCAGGAGCTGTTCGACCAGGCGGCCGCGATGGGTGCCATTCCGGCCAGCGGCCCCACCGTCCAAGCGGGCGACCTCATCGCCTACCACGCGCTCGTGCAGGAGAGCTTCCGGGACTTCCTGCGCGGCGGTCCGCCACCAGACGGCGGCGCCATCACCGTGCGCGGGACCGTCACAGACGTGCTTCAAGACTCCGACTACTGGGTCATCCACCTCCAGCCGGGCGGCACCACCTGGGAGGCAGAAGACGGCTCGCAGGGAACCACGCGAATCTTCGACGAGATGGTCGTCACCGCCGAAAACATCGTCTACCGCATCCCCGCGCCCGCGGCTTCGGCTCCAGCGGACCCGGCAGCGACGGCATGGAGCACCGACAGCCACCTCGACGTCGACGCTGCCGCCCTCTCCTCCACCGACGCGCACGCGTCCGATACGCATGATCAGCTCACCGCTGCCATCCCGCCTGCGGGCTCCTCTGCTGACCTGCCCACCCCCACCGCCCCCCAGAGCGCGAAAAACCCCGCAGACACCGCGCACCACCATGAGGTGCACCTGCTGGCCAGCCTGTTCCTCGACCCGGCCCAGATCGCCGAAGTCCACCAGGTCCTGGACGGCCCGGAAGACTTCACCGACCCCGAACTCGGCCAGCTGTATGCGGCGGCGTTGCGCTTGCACGACCGCGGTGAACCCATCGACGCTCGCCGCGTCGACATCGAAGCGGGCACCGCACGCGGCTCGGTGACGCACAACCTCGACCAGCTCACGACCGCCATGCACGCGATCACCAGCGGCCAGCAGCCCGCCGTCGCGCTCCCCCGCGCACTGCACCTGACCGAACTCGCCGCCGCCCGGCTGAGCGCCGAGTACGCCGCGGCGCTTGCGGCGCCGACACGCGTCTACCAGTGGGAAGGACCGGTCCCCGTCGCGCTGGCCCACGCCGCCGACCGCGCCCGCGACAACGGCCGACCGTACTACGTCTACGGCGACGAAGGCCACACCGATGCGCGCGTCAGCGACACGCCACCGGCCGATACCGGCTACTGGATGGTGACCGCCAACGGCATCTGGGTGAGCCTGAGCGGCACGACGATCGCCACGATCTCCATCGCCGACAGCGATTTCGACGCCAGCCGCGGCCGCCCCGCCGTCGTCGTCACCGACGTGCACGCCGACCTGGAACGCAAGCTCGCCGCTGAAAGGCCGTTCCTGCTGGCCGCGTGCATCTCCCCGGTGGCCGCCATGGTCATGGCGACGCGCACCGCCGAAAGCCAGCAGCGCTCCTGCCTGGTGTACATGCGCCAGAACATGTTCGTCGTCACCGACGCCGTGCCGCCGGACGTGCACGCGTACTTCAGCGTGAACGCCGACGGATCATGGCTACAGCACCGCGGCGACGAACAACAGCCCGCCGAAGCACCGAAGACTGCAGCCGCGTTCACCGCGCTGAACACCCCTGCCTCCGCACCGCCCCGCGCAGCGGTCCCGGTGAGCCCTGCCGCTCCGGCGACGAGCGGCACTGCCTACCAGCCACCAACGGCCGACCCGTCGGCCGCACCCGGCATCGGGATGGGGTTGTGATCCCGGTCGTGCGATGACCCGCCCGGGTTATCCACAGGAACGTGTTCCACAACTCGCACACGATCCTTTCCCTGACGATGATCGACCAGGCAGTAGCTCGCCTCCTTTTCTGGAAGGAACCCTGATGATGACCTCACCCCCACTGAGCGACCCGACCCTGCGCGAGCGGCTGCAGCACGCCGACCCGGTGGTCCGCTTGGACGCGACCGTGAGCGCGCTCGCTGCAGCGGCGGCCGCGAGTACAGCGCTGCCTGCCAGGGCAGCGGTCCACGAGTGGCCAGCGTTCGTCTCGGCCGACGAAGCGATCGCCGCCGCACTGCGCACGTTGGGTGAGCCGGCCCCCGATGAGGTGGCAATGACGCTCGCAGAGGAGTTCGCTTCCACCGCGGCCGCGCTCATCGACCTGCTCGCCCTTCTGCGTGCGGCACTGCTGCGCCTGGTGGGTGAGCACGACGATCCCAGCCAGCAGGTACTGCTGTCGGCCGCCGCGGCGCACGTCGCCGAGGCGCACCGGCTGTTGGCGGTGGATGCGTCATGAACGCCACCTTGGGCGACTTCTTCGCCGCCGCCCAGCAGCACATGACGGCCGCCAGCTACCTCAGCCAGCCGCGTCTGGCGACCGGTCAGTGCGTGGCCGCCATCGGCGCGGCCCGTCAGCTCAGCTCGATCACCGCCCAGATGTGGGAATTCCTCTCGGTTCCAGCTTCGACGAACCAGGCCCGCGAGCGGTTGTTCCTCGGGTTGGCCGACTTGAGCACGGTCGGCCACCTCCGCACAGCCGACGACCTTCTCCAGCACAGCGTCGAGCAGATGCAGCACCGCGCCGTCGAGCGTGACGACCCGCTGGCGATGCATTTAGCTGCCGCCGCGCAGATGTTAGGCATCGGTCTTGATCTGCTGCGCACTCACTACTCCATCGACGCCGACGGCACGCGGGTCGCACGTTCGGACTGGGCCCGCGCCATCGACAGCCTCGATGTCCAGCATGCGCTCCTGCACGAGATCACGGTTCACGGCCTGCATTTGGCCGACGTCCTGGAGCGCATCCTGCCCACCGTGAAGCGGCGAAGGCTGCCGGAAGCCGCCACCGTACAGGCCGCGATCGATCAGCTGCGGCACCTGCCGGACGCCTTGCCCATGGTCACCGCCGTCCAGCATCGCGCGGGCGGCCATGCCCTGCTCAGCACGGTTCCACCACGGCCGAGCACCGCCCCCGTCCACCCGACCGAGCACACGCAAACCCCTGAACAACTGTGCCAGGACATCATCGACAACGCCGAGTCGCTGCGCGCGCTCTACACCGACCCGTTCTACGACGGCGACGATCGCGATGTGCTCGATATCCGCCAATGGCAGCGGATCGCCACCGGCGGTGCCATCCTCAGCCACACCCAGTTGCAGCTGTGCCACGCGTTGAGTGCCCGGGCGCTGCGGCTGGGAGCGCGCGCGGGCGGCCATCCCCAGCAGCTGCGCGCGGCGTTGGCCGACGCCCATGGCGTCAGCGAACGTTCGGTCGCCGCCTGGCGCGGCGTCAGCCGCGCATGGACCGAGTTGCTGACCGATGTCCCGGTCACGGCACGCTCCACTGCCGAGGAACATGTCGAGCACCTCGTCATCCGGATGGGGCGGCTGCTGTATGCCAACCCGCGCTGGACGCCGGCGCGCCGCGATGCCGCCCCTGCGAAAGACCCCGCCGACGTGGCGCCGAGTACCGAGACGATCGCCGCGATCAGCATGGCCATGTATCACGTCAACGAGACCATGGCCGTGGTCGCCCGGACCAACCTGGCGCACGCCAACGACGCCATGCTCGCCCACGACATGCTGCTGTTGCGCTCCCCTCGCATCGCCAAACGCCTGCGCCGCACCGCACCGGCCCCGTCGGTCTACCAGCAGGCGCGGACCGTCCTGGCGAGCTATCGCAGCCTCATCAGCGACGTGATGGCCTCGTCCTCGGTGTTCGGCCAGGCCGCGCTGCTGGCCACCCCGCCCGAGCGCCGCAGTGAGCTCGTCGGCCCCATCATGGACCTGCAACGGCGCAGCGACCGGCGCGCCCTGGCCCGCATGTTCGATGACGCCGATGAGCAGCAATGGCCTGATCAACAAGCACTTGGCATCACCCAGGCGCCGCAGCGGTCCGCCGCACCGCGGCGCGGCATCACCGGCGGCGGGCCGCAGACGGGCGCAGCCGTGCCGTACACGCCACCCGGTAATGACGGCCCTGCCGTCGACGGGCCGACCTGGCGCGCCAGGCTGTGATCGGTTGCGCTCGGTGATCACTTCCTTCACACTGGCGGATACTGATTTTTACGGACACAAGGAGGGGGCGATGAACACCGCCCTGAAGGTCCTCACCGTGCTCTTGACGGTCTTCGCCTTCGTCGCCGGCTTGGCCTTCGTCATGATCGTGCTGGCGTTCATCGTGGGAATCGGTGCGATGGCTCCGGGTGCGCGGGGCCCGCGGATTCAGTCGTACCGCCGCTACTAGCCGATTCGTTCCGACAGGCGCGGCACGGCCCTACGGTAGGGAGCACGCCGATGCCGTGTGCGGAAATGCCGATGCGCCGGAGGCCGGCTTCACCGCTGATGGGCTGATGTCCGCTCGGGCGCCGCCGCTGTCGGCCTCGCCTAATGAGCGCAACGACCGCTACATCCGCTGCGCAGGCGCGCCCAGTCCCGTCCCGGGTTCCGGTGCGATCGGCGGTTCCACCACCGCAGCAACCGCCGGGGCATCGCGCCTTTCGAGCACGGCCTTGTTGGTGGAGGTTATGGCGACGCGCGCAAGGAGACGATGGACCGCCTCATGCGCTTCGTCGTCGGTATCGCTCTCTTCACGCAGGGCGGCCTCGGCCCGTAGATGCTGCAGCCGTACCGTCAGTTCCACCGCCTGGCGACGCAGTTGCCGGGCTTGGTCGGCGGTGCGCTCGGCGTCGCGGACATCGGTGTCACGGGCCCGCTCCAGTAGCGTCGGCTGCTGCTCATCGCGCGTCTGCAGGCGGCGCCGGACCGCCTCGAACTGTGAGGCCGGCCCTGCGGCGCGGCGCACGAGGGTGCGGCGCGTGGTGAGCTGGGCGATGCGCTGCCCGCTGGTGGTGATCTGCTCCTTCAATCGCGCGGTTTCGCTCGCCGTGCCTGCCCGGGTGGCTCGGTTCAGCTGTTCGCGCAAGCGCCGCTCGGTGGCGAGCTGGGCCTGCAGGTCGGCTTCGACGGCGGCGAGCTCGTCGATCGCGGCCACGTGCGCGCGCAAGGTCTCGTGGGCACGCAGCACCGCGCTGACGGCGGGCCCGTCGCCGGAGGCGGCGCTGTCGCGCAGAGCGTCGGCCAGGGCGTCGGCTTGGGTGGCGGCGGCGTGCAGGGCGGGCAGGCCGATGGTGATCTCGTCGATCTGCGTGCGCAGTTCGGTGTCGGTGAGCGCGCCGAACAGCCGCTCCTGCCAGGGCGTCACCGCCGGCTCGGCGGCGTGCGGCAGCGGCGAAAGCGGCGACAGGTCGTCCTCGAGATCGTCGAAGGTCTCGGCCGCATCGGGGTGCAGTCGTCCGATGACGATGCCCGGCAGGTGCGCCAGCGCCGCGCGGGCGGCGGCGTCCAGGACCGGCGGGGCGAACGTGCCCGGCTGCGCGCGCCGCGTGAGGGCTGTTTCGCCGTCGAGCTGCTGCTGGATCCGCCAGGCCAGGACGCGCGGCAGGGAGTGCGCGTCGGTCAGCGGTCGTTCGGCGGCCGCGGCGCTGATCAGTGGCTCCAGGTCGTGCCCGTTCTCGGCTGCCCGGTGCAGGACCCGTGCCAGGACGGGCCATTGCGCATCGACGGTGACGATCGCGGCCCAGGGTCCGAGGGCGGCCCGGACCGCCTCAGCCAGCGGGTCGGGCTGATCGATACGGCCGCCTGTAGGCGCTGCAGGGTCCGGTCCGGCCAGGTCGGGCGGGTCAATCGGCGTGATCTTTTCACCGAGTTCGGCGATGATGAGCCCTTCACCGCGGTCGTGTTCGAGGGAGTCGACGAAGGCGTTCAGCGCGCGGTCGAGTTCCTCGACGGGGCTGCGCGGCAGGCCCATACTGGCTTGGCGGTCCTCATCTTCCAGCGCGGTACGCGCCAGAAACAGATGCGCCTCGCGGATGTCGCGCGACAGCGCGGTGTAGGTGGCGTTGGCGTGCAGGCCCACCCCGTAGGTCAGGGCGTAGTGCGCGCCGAGTCCCTGGGTCTTGTGCACGGTCATCGCCATGCCGTACGACAGGCCGCCGTCGGCGATGTAGGCGGCGCTGACCCATTCGCGGATCAGCTGGATCTGCCCGTCGGCGTCGCTGTGACGCCATTCGACCTGTACCCCGTTGTGGCGGTCGATGGCGGTGACGATACCGCGGAACCCGTTGAGCACGTCGGCCTGGGCGCCGTTGCTGCGCCATTCGCGGTACTGGTTCTTGCGGATCAGCACAATGTCACCGACGGTCAGCGCCAGGGTGCCGCCATCGGCCAGGGCGAACATGGTGTCGGGGCCAGGCAGTTCGCCGGCGGCGCGGCGGATCGCGCGCGCCGACAGATTCAGCTCCTCCACATCGCTGTTCTTTCCCGCCAGCATCAGCACCTCGGCGATCGCCTCGTGCACCTGGGGGTACAGGCGGCGCCGCTCGTCCCACATCACCAGCATCTGCGCCAGCGCCTGCTCGCGGGTGGTGGTGGCGTGCACCCGGCCGTGCTCGGCCCAGATGCGCAGCGCCTCGCGCCGGTCCCCCGGGCGCCAGATCTCCAGCGCGCGGCGCTCGACGGCATCCTGCTGGCGGTAGTTCGTCGACAACGTCAGGCCGCCGATCAGGGTGTGCACCGCGGCGAAGCTGCCGCCCACGCCAGGTGATTGCAGCTGCGCCGGGTCGCCGATGCCGATGACCTTGGTACCGGTCTCAGCGGCGTGCGCGAGCAGGACAGCCAGCTGCCGGTCATCGACCATCGCGGACTCGTCGACGATGAGGACGTCCACGCCGGTCAGGCCCGGCCCATGCTCGATGCGCTCCAGCCATTTGGCGATGGTGTAGGCCGGGATGCCGGTCTCCTGGCGCAGGTTGGCGCACGCCACCGCCGCAGTGGAGGCACCGGCGATGACCTTGCCCTCGGCCTGCCAGGCGATCCGCGCCACTTCCATCAGCGTGGTCTTGCCCGCTCCGGCCACACCGATGACCGCATCCACACCGTGTCCGGCCAGCGTCAGGCGCTCCAGCACGGCGCGTTGTTCGGCGCTGAGGATCAGCTGATGGGTGATCTGGTAGGTGCCGATGGCCATCTGCAAGGTCGCCGGTGACAGCACCGCGCACCCGCTGCGGTGGCGCCGGCGAACCGAGGCGATGATCGCGCGCTCGGCCGCGATGATGTCGGCGGTGGTGTAGCGGTCATTGTGGGACAGGTGGACGGGGCCGGTCGACGCCAGTCGAACCGCGTACCCGCCATGCGTGAGCACCAGCTCAGTGAGCTCTTCGGCCTCATCCCGGGAGGCGACCCCGCCTTGGATGGCGTCGGCCACCGCGGCCAGCGCCTGGGCGCTGGTGAAGTCCTTGCGGTGCCCGGTCAGGCCCTCATCGGGGCGAAACAGCCACCGGCACAGCGCGTCCAGATCGGATGGACCGGCTGCTCCGGCTACCTGCCGGCGGCCGATCAGCCGGTGCGGAGCCATCACATCGGCCATGACCGCATCCGGATCGTGTCCGTCCGCGCGAGCCTCGGCCCGCCAGTAGGCGCGCAACCCCGCGGTCGGCGTCGAGGTCGCCTCCCGGGTCTTGGCGTTCTTCAGCACCTCGGCCGCGGTGTGCTGCTCGGTCGCGGTGCAGGTGGTGATGTCGATCCCCCACTGCTGGAACAATGCCAGGATCTCGGTGTTGCGCTTGGAGAACAGCCGGATCGTCTCCTCGGGAACCCCGACGATCTGCCACACCCCGGTGTGGGCGTTGCGCTCCCAGACCATCCCCCAGCGTTCGTGGGTGACCTGCCGGATCCGCGCCTGCATCAGCGCATCGACCGCCAGGATGTGCCGGAACAGGTCCCGGCCGCCGGCCGCGATCGTCGACCACTTGCCGTCGGCGCCCTTGCACATGTTGGCGATCGTGACGTGCGCGTGCAGGTGCGGGTCCCCCACCGGCGCCCCGCCGACCGGCCGGGCGGCCCGGTGCAGGTTCACCCAGCCGATGAACCCGTTGCCGTCGACGCGCTCGGCCTGCTCGCCGTCGCCGTGGTGGCCGCGCATGCCGTAGCACGTCCACGCCTCCGCCGCGGCGATCGCCTCGCTCAGGCAGTCGATGAAGACCTGCTCGACCTCCTTGGCCAGGTCTCCGCGGGCGAAGGCGTACAGCACGCTGAAGGCCTTGGGCAGGTTGATGGTCAGGTCATAGCCCCGGTTGCCGACCACTACCCGGTCGTGCTCGCGCTCCAGTGCCTCTTCCAGTTCGGGCCGTCCGTACAGTGCCAAGGCGTCGACTCCGGCGGCATCGGCCAGGGTCAGCAGCGCCGTCACCTTCACCCGGTGGGTGGAGCCGTAGCGGCGCACCTGGCGGCTCATCCGCTCGAAACTGGTCTTCTGCCGCTGGGAGCGCAGCAGGTCAAGCGGGTCGGTGCGGCCGAGTGCGGCGGCGCGATCGCGGATGGCCTGCAGCAGCGGGGCCGCCGGCAGCTTGGAGCCGGGGTGGGCGGCCATCTTCGGCTCCACCAGCTGCTCGCCCGTACGCGGATCGAGGCCTTTCATCAGCGCTCGGGCGTCGTCGAACTGCTCTCCCGTCAGCTCGGCGCCTGCTTCGATCCCGACGTCTGTACAGCCTCCGCCGATCCACCACAGCGGCCGTTCGGTGTCGCTCATCCGGTAGGTGAGCTGCTCATCGAGTGCAGCGAACGCCGCCAGGACCGACGGTGGATACAGCTGGTGCAGGTCGACGCCGGTCGCCGCGGCGATCTGGATCACCGCACCGAGGTTCATCTCGACATCGGCTCCGTCGCGCTGCAGCCGGGCGACGGCGTCGGCGAACACGTGCCGCTGGCGGTCGGTTTCCAGCAACTGGGCCGCCTCCACGCCCAGCGCGGCGGCCTTGTCCTGGACGGCTTGGATCAGCGGCGCGGCCGCCAGCTGGCCGATGTTGCCGCCCGCGCAGCCGTGCAGACCGGCCAGCCGGTACTCGACCTGGGCGTCGGAGGGGCCGATGACGGTGACCCATGACACGTCTGACCTCCTCCTCCTACGCTCTGTATATTAATCCCAACGTATCGTCACGAAGTGACCGATACCTTAGCACTGTTATTTTGATCTTTGTTTTCTCTTTTGTGAATACTTTTTCTATATCGATCTCTTCTATCTTCTTGATCTTTTGTCTTGTCTTGTCTTGTTGATCTTGTTATATGATCTTCTGTTATCTTTTTGTTACTTTCATTTATGATCTTGATTTTTTTATGATCTTGGTTTGTCATGTCTTCATGACAGATGAAGTCAGAGGCTTGTCAGGAAGACAGTTTAGGAAGGCGCTGCGGGAGCGGGCGCTGGAGAAGGCACGCCAGCAGGAGCTCGCCGCCGTCGGCGCCGAAGCCGCCATCACGCGCCGACGGGCCGCCGACAAGGAGCGGGAGGCGGCGGTGGCGAACGAGCGGGTCGCCTTGGCCGTGCTGGCCCGCCTCTTCGGCGGGGCCGCGCACGCGCACGCGATGCTCAGCGAGACCCTCGGTCCACAGGCATGCCAGGAGTACGGGCTGGGCGTGAAGACCATCGAGGCGGCCGAGCGGGCCGCCGACGGAGAGAAGGTGGACGCAGCCGTACAGGAGATCACCGGTCGCCCCGCCGAGGAGCGTCAACCTCGACGGCGCAGGGCTCGCCGGGCCGATGACGCATCCGAGGAAGCCGGAACGACGGACACGCCTCCTGTCCTTGCTCCCGTCCGTGCCGGGGCAACGCAAGAGCCCCAAGCCGATGATCGGCTCGGGGCTCTTGGGGGGTGGCCGGCGGGCGGCCAGGAACCGGGCTGAGCGCGGCTCAGCCGGGGATCAGGACAAGGCACGGGCAGCCGCAGATGGGACCGCGGGGTCGTTCGGCGTCTCGCCGGATGGCCTCGCGCATGTAGGACAGCTCCATGTGGTGGCTGACCACGGGGGCGTAGGAGTTGCCGGAAGGGTTCTGGGCGAGGAAGACGGGCATGCTGGCGGGCAAGGGGCTGAGCACGCGCTGGAGCGTCTGGACGGTGGTCCACTGCTCAGGATCGCTGGCCGCCCTGGCTGGCGACAGGGCGATGCCTTGGGCGCTGACGCGCGTTCCTGTTCGCCCGGCGTGCGTCCGGTAGGTGAAGAAGCCGATCGTGGCGTGGATGAGCGCGTCGGCCACGGGGCTGAAGTCGTTGCCCTCGGCGTCGGCGGTCATCGCGATGAGTCGATGCCCGGCGATCGGGGCAAGGATCCGGCAGAGAGCGGCGGCGGTCAGTACGGTCGGGGCGGTGGGCATGGTCGGCCTTTCGGGGCAGGGCAGGGCAGGGACGGGGGCGGCCGTGGTGGCCGAGCGGTGCGTTCGGCCCCCACGGCGGAGGGGGAGGCGCTGGTTGGTCAACGTGGCCAGAAGACCGCGCACTCGGGACCGCTCTGGGGGTCGGCGGACAGCGCGTGGGCGGTGTCGGCTGCCGGGTTGTAGTACAGGCGGCCGTAGCTGTAGGCGCGCAGCGTGCTGTAGGTGCTGCCTTCGGGGTCGTGGGCCAGCACGATCGGTGCGCCCGGGTGGATCCGGAGCAGCCGGTCGCACAACTGGCGGACGGTGAGCCCTTCGATCTGCTGACCGGAAAGGACAGGGCGGGGCCACAGCGCCATGCACGGGGTGACGGTGGCAGGGTTCTGTTCGGGTTCGGGGCCGTAGAGGTGGTTCTCGGTGCAGTGGCCGAGAGGGGCGTAGGCGTTGCCTGCGGGATCCA
Source organism: Planomonospora sp. ID91781 (assembly GCF_015711595.1). Lineage (NCBI taxonomy): Bacteria > Bacillati > Actinomycetota > Actinomycetes > Streptosporangiales > Streptosporangiaceae > Planomonospora > Planomonospora sp. ID91781. The sequence goes on from NZ_JABTEY010000004.1 coordinate 256,149, forward strand.
GAGACAAGACGATCAGCAGATCCGGGGGCAGGAGCTCCAATGTGCGGCGGAGCCCTGCGGCGGTGTTCCACGATGCGCGGTTGCTCATGATCAAGGGCCTTCGTGTCCGTGAGGGGTGAAGTCCATCGGGGAGGGCGGCCGCCGGGCGGGAAGGTGCCCCGGCGGCCGCGCGGTCGTGGTGCGGATCAGGAGCGGTGAAGGCCGAGCATGAGGTAGGTCCCTGCTTGCTGCATCCCGTCCCAGACGATGTAGTCGCGGATCATTCGGTCGGCGTCGTCCTCAACGGCCTGCTGGTCGAAGCAGTCGGCGGCCAAGGCCATGCACAGCATGTGCCGTGCGGTGCTGGCCCTGATGGCGGAGTCGTGTGCCTGCTGGCGCAGGACGTGGCGGCGGCGCAGTCGCCAGCGGGGGGTGTCGTCCAGCTGGGCCGCGTCGCGGTCGGCTTCGACCCGGAAGATGGCGGCTCGGGCGACGAGGCGGCGGAGGTGGCGTTCGGGCAGCTTGTTCATGGAAGGTCCCTCTTGTCGAAGAGATGCCGGTGGGTCGGGGCGCCGCCCCCGGCGCGGGGCCGGGGGCAGCGGGCGTCTCTACGCGGGGACCTTCGCGCTGAAGCGGATGCGGGCGTGGATCGCCAGGCTGGCGAGCTGGGTGGGGCTGGTCGTGCGGCGTGCCTCCAGCACGTTGGTCGGGATGATGCGGACGCGCGACCACAACATGTTGTGGGGGTAGACGTCGGCGGTGCGCCGGTTGGTGCGGCCCACCCGGGCCCATATGGTCCGGGTGCTGTGCGGGTCGCTGAAGAAGACCAGGTCACCGGGGCGCAGGTCTGTTACCACGTAACGCCCTTCCGGGCCGGTGGGGCCGACGTGGCGGGCGGCGCTGCTGTGGGCCTCCTCGGCGGGGGCGATCCAGTCGGCGATTTCCACGGTGGTCGCGAACCCCGCCTTGTTGAGCAGGCGCACCACTTCCTCGATGGCCTTCGTATCCGCCGGGAGGTAGGCGGTGTCGGGCTGGATCCATTCGCCGGTGTAGGCGTTCCAGTCGAATCCGGCGCTGGAGAGCATGAGGCCGACTCCGTCCAAGATCTGCTCCTCGATCGCGCGAGTACCGGCGGGCAGGTCGTGCTTGATGCGGATCATGTGGGGGTTTCCTTTCGGATTGGAGAGGCGCGGTCCGGGTGCCATCCGGAATCGCTTGAATTCATTTAATCAGTTTTCGCGCGCTTTGTGGGGGTGGTGACGCGCTGCTGAATGGCGGGCGGATCCATGCGCTCATCGCGTGCGGCTCCGCCCGCCGGGGATCGGTGACCGGCTAGTCCTGCGGGGGGCGGTGGGGTGCGTGGGCGTGGAGGTAGTGCGCGGTCACCTCCGGTGCGGTGAACCTGTCTGGCAGGTCCTGCTCGCTCGCCCAGCACTTGAGGACTTCAGCATCGACCGCAGCGCTACCCACGTTGATGCCGTGCTCGCTGGCGAGGTGTTCGGCGATGTGGCCAGGGTGGAAGATGGCGTGCTCGTACACGGTGTGTGAGGGGACGCACGCCGGGCACGGTTCGCCGGTCAGGCGGTTGTCCCACACCTGGTGGCCGCATGCGGGGCACGGCCGTGACTGCTGTGCTCGCTGGCGTGTGGCGGCGGCGGCCAGGGAGCTGGTGAGGCGCTCGACCTCGGAGCCGAGCGCCTCGGCCAGACGGGAGGGGTCCAGAACGTCGAAGCCGCCTCCCTCGACGGTCGCGCCGTGGAACGTGCGCTCGATTCGCCAGCTTCGCACGGTGGCGGGGTCTGTCGGCAGGGTGCCGGTGCGTGCGCAGCGGGCCGTGAGCGCTCGGCCGCCGGGCAGGGTCGCGGTGATGTGCGCGGTGCAGGCGTCGCGCCGGTCGATGCCTGGGTCGGGCACCCCATGGCGGTTCAGCTCGGCCAGGAGGTCGCTGTAGTCGGTGTGCAGGCGTGCCAGCGCGGCCAGGGTGAAGGCCGGGCGTGCGGGCGAGGGAGAGATCAGGGCGGCGAGGCGGTCGGCGCGCTCGCACAGGCCTGTGAGGATGGGCGACATCGTGGGGGCGAGCACGCCCCAGTGGTTCTTCAACCGCCAGGTGCGCATCGCCGCGCGGGAGCGCAGGAGTTGGACGGCTTCCTGGTAGAGCGCCGTAAGAGTGAAGTAGGCGCCGATCTCCAGCCAGTCGAATTCCGGGTCGATCCCCTGCACGGTCAGGTGTAGCAGGTCGGCCGGGCCCTCCTCGGCGGTGAAGTCGGTGGGGGTGATGGTGTACAGGTAGTGCTCGCCGGGCTGCTTGAGGTGGGGCAGCGGGCCGTCACCGGGGTTCTTGAGCTCCTGGCTGATCGCCTCCTCGGGGAAGGTGGCGGTGTAGGTGCTGTAGCTGGCGGGGGTGACCTTCTGGCCGATGCTCTGGCAGTGGGCGGCGTAGTCGGCCAGGAACGGGATCTGGATTTCGGGGATCGCGTGTGCTCCCGACGTGGTGAAGACGTAGCGGCCCATGGCGTAGTCGCTGGCGAATACGACGGTTCCGGTGATGCCGGTCTCGTGCGTCATGTGATGTGCTCCGTGTGAGGGGTGAGCCCCGCACCATTGGTGCGGGGCTCGGGATCGGTCGGGGTCAGTCGCGGCCGAGGTCGGGCCATAGCTCGGCGGCTTGCTCCACGAGCTCGTGCAGGCGCGTGCACGAGCCGTCGTGGAGCTGGCCGAGTCCGGCCGCCGCGCACGGGCACGGCGGCAAGAGGTCGATGCTGCCGGGCCGGTAGACCCTGACCTTGGCTGCGGCGAGGTCCGGGTAGGGCTGGCCGCCGTCGAGGGTGACGAAGATCTGCTCGCCGCGCGGGTCGGCGGCGACGGGCGGGGCGGTCACGTAGCCGCATGCGAGCGGCTCCAGGACGACGTCGCCGGGGCGCAGTTCCCGGTTGCGGACAACCAGGAAGTAGCTGTCGAGTGCCGTGAATGTCATGCGTGGACTTCCTGTCGGATTGGATGCGGTGCCGGATCAGAGGTGCCATCACCAATCCGGTATTTGAATTAAATCAGTTTTTGCGCGTTTTGTTGGATGGGTGTCTCCCCGGTGCCACGCGGTGCGGCGGGAGGGCGGTGAGTCTGCCGCACCGGCTGCGGTTCGGGCCGGAAGCGGTGTTCCGGCCCGAACCGGTGAGAGGATCGGTCACCGCGCGGCGGCGGTCGCCTCGCCGGTCAGCAACCCAGGGCCTGGGCGACGAGCTGGCCGAGCCATTGGGCGACGTTGGCGCTGACGGCGTTTCCGGCTTGCGCGGTCTGGTCGGTGTGGCCTCCGGTGACGATGTAGTGGTCGGGGAAGCACTGGGCGCGCAGGTGCTCGCGTGCCTTGAGCATCCGGAAGCGGAATTCCTCGATCGGCCGGTGCTCGCGGGGCTGGACGAGGGCGGCCGAGCTCTTGCACGCCACGGTGTGCAGCGGGGTGGCGGTGGTCTTGGCCTCGCCACGCCGGTAGGGGATCACCAGACCGTGGCCGCCGTCCCAGGTGATGCGGTCGTCGGGGGTGGTCAGGAACAGGTGGTTGCCCTTCGCGGTCACGGTGGCCAGCGGGTGGTCGCTGGGGCGGGCGACCGATCCTCCGCCGCGCGCCTCGACCAGGTAGGGCGGCAGCGCGTCGGCGAACTCGATGCCGGGCGGGGTGACCGCGGCGTCGGTGTCGCGGGTCATGCTGGTGCGCAGCGGCAGCCCGGCGGAGTGGGGGGCGGACGTGTTGCCGCCGACCTGGACGAGCATGGGCGGGGTGGCGACCCCGTCGCCGCCCTTCTTGGTGCGGGTGGCCAGCGGGTTGTGCCAGACGGGGTAGTGGCGTCCATCGTGGCCGCCGTGATTGACCTGGATGGCGGTCGGCCCGGCGCTGATCATCTCCAGCCCGGCCCGGATCTTCTTCATGGTGGAGGCGGCCAGCGGCTTGCGGCGCTCGCCGATGCGCTTGCCGGGGTCGCTCAGGTCGAGTGCGGCGGCGGCGGGCAGCACGTAGGGCTCCACGACCGGGTTGGCGTGCGAGCGGCGGGTGTTGGGGCAGGTGTAGAGGTACTGCTCGCGGAACTTACCGATGCGCAGCTTGGCCTGATCGGTGCTCTTCCACGTCTGGCGGGCGCGGACGTTCTCGCCGCAGTCGAAGCAGAACGCCAGCGGGCGCGGCTCCAGGTCCGGCATGGGCACACCCTTGGGCAGCAGGACGATGTACATGCGGTTGCGCCACTGCGGCGCGTACGGGATGCCGTCGCCGCCGATGTGCGCGCTGTTGACGCACACGATCTTGTAGTGGTAACCGAGGGTGGTGAACGCCTCCAGCCACCACCAGAACAGGGGCCACAGGGTGGCGAACTCGACCACGTTCTCGATCAGAATCGCCTCGAAGCGCCAGACCTCGGTGGCGCGCAAGACGTCGTAGGCGGTGGCGCGGGTGCGCGCCCAGCGATCGTCGGTGGCGGGCTCGTCGTCGTCCTCGGCCAGCAGGTCGCCTTGACCTGCGATGCCGCCGGGCAGCTTCGGCTTGTGGTTGCCGCCCGCCGGGGAGGCCTCCCAGCAGATCGGCGAGGCCCACAGCACGTGCGCGCGGGGCAGGCGCCGCATGTCGTAGTTGTTGACGTCGGCGCAAAGGTGGTCGGCGGAGGTGAAATTGGCCGCGTGGGTGGCGATCGCCCGCTTCCAGTGGTTTGCGGCCAGGCGCAGGGAGTAGCCGGCGGCGGTCAGGCCGATGGCCGATCCTCCGGCGCCGCAGAAGATGTCGATGAACGTCAGGCCGTTGGGCCGGGCGGGCTGCCAGTCGGTGGCCCACAGGCTGTAGGGGGAGGCGAGCATCAGTGCCGCCCCCTGCCGGGCGGCGGGCATCGGCGCCGGGGGTCTGCGGCGTCAGGGGCGGCCGGGCGGGCGTGCTCGGCGCGGCGGCCGGGCGGGGGTCGTGCCGGAAGAAGGCATGCATGAAGACGGGTCCTTTGGATCGGATTGGAGTGGTGGCCGGAAGCGGGGGTGCCATCCCCGCCCGACAGATCCATTTAATCCGTTTATGCACGCTTTGTTTTGGATGGCCGATATGCGGCGGTCCCGCACCGTTCGGTCGGTGCGGGACCGCTGTGGCCGGTCGCCCGGCCGACAGGTCAGCCGATGCGGTCCGGCTCGGCCGCCCGCTCGGCCAGCGCCGCCACGGTGCCGCGGTAGATCTCGTAGTAGGCGCGGCCGACGGGCAGTCGGCGGCGCTCGGCGAGATGCTCGGCGAGCGCCGCCAGGCCGGTGGCGAGTTCGACCGGCTGGGCACCGGGACCGCGCCAGTCGGTCAGTACCGCCCAGCGGTGCCAGGCGCGCAGGGAGCTCAGGTATTGCGGATCCCCGGGTCGGCCCGCCGCGTGGGATTCCGGCTGAGCGCGCCACGCCTGCCGCTGCGTCTCATCGGCTGCCGCCCACTCATCGCCCAGCAGTACGTCGAGCAGCAGCATTCGGCCGCGATGCGGGGGAAGAAACAAGGCGTTGGCCTGAAAGTGCTCCAGCTCCCCCAAACGCCCTTTCGCTCTCCAGCCGTAGGCCTGGTGCGACAGGTAGAGGATGTAGGCCTCGGTGATGGCGACCACGTCGCTGGTCATGGTGAGCCGAGGGAAGTCCTCGGTGCTGCCCAGGACGTGCTGGTATATCCATGGCAGGGCGCTGAGGTCGTCGGCGGCCAGCTGCCAGCCGGCACGCTGCGCCGGGTACTCCTGCGGGGAGCCGGGGTTGTCGTAGTCGAACAGCTCCACCGGTCCGGCGGGCGTGATGATGTGCCACATTGCTCCGGCGCCGTCAGGGACGGCGTCGATGGACGGTGGGCCGAACGCGGCTCGCAGGTCGGCGTAGGAGGCGTCCAGGAATCCCTGGAGGTCCAGAGCGGTGATGTCCAGGCGGCGGGGCTGGGGGTCGAAGACACCGTCGAAGGTGAGCGTGGGCATGGTGATCCTTTGCTTGTTGGGATGGGGAGGGGTGCGGGCCATACGGCCCGCACCCGAGTCGGGGTCAGGCGGGGAGCGGGGTCCAGGCAGGACGGTTGCGCTCCATGAGGTCGCTGTACTCCGGCGGCAGGCTCTCCACGGGAGCGCCGGGGAGCTGGCGGCGACTGGTGGACCGCGCGGTCAAGGACTTGTCCTTGCGCAGGACGGTTCCGCGGACCTCGATGCCGTGGTTCACCCACCCGCCACGGCTGTCCCATCGCCAGGTGATGACGGCGGACTCGACGCGCATGTCCCTGCCGTACCAGTCGGGCACAGGCGGAAGGTCGGCGTGGTCGAGCCACACCGTGGTGATGACGAGGGTGTAGTTGCCGGGGTGGTCGGTCGGGATGGTCTTCATGGGGATTCCGTTCGGATCAGAGATGCCGGTGCGCGTGCCTGCGCGACACGGCGGACAGGAGCGCCGGAGCGGTGCGATGATGCCGCCGGGAATGGTGAACTCGGCGGCGCTGGGTGCGGCAGGTGCCCGCGCTCCGGCGCGAGGCGCAGGCACCTGCCCACTGAGCGGCTCAGCGTGAGGCGTCCAGGGCTTCGTCGGTGTCTTCGTAGAGGTGCTCGGTGGGGAAGGTCAGCCCCATCTCCTCGAACCAGCGCTCCACGAGGGAGACGATGTCGCCGCCGTTCCAGTCGCCACCGCGCTCCATGTGGATGGCCAGGATCTCGTTGTAGAGCCGGAAGATCGCGCCGACGGCCTGAGCCGGGTTGGCGGCCAGGCCCTCGGCACCGGTCGCCGGGGCAGTGTCCAGCACGGTGACGCCGCCAACGGTGATCTCCAGCCGCACGTTCCCCGCCTCGTCGAGGACGGCGGCGACGGCCTCCTCCAGATCGAGCGCCACGCACACACCGCCCGTCGCAGGGTGGACGTAGGAGTAGTTCTGCACGCCCGCGACTTCGATGCAGGGCGGGGTGTCGTCGTCGAGCTGGGAGTGGAAGCGGGCCGCCCGGTTGAACCGCTCAGCGGTGCTCTTCGGCAGGCACGCGACAGCCCCGGAGATCCAGTGCGGTTGGTGGTGGACAGGCTGGAAGGGGAGATCGGGAAGCTGGTCGAGCAGGTTCCGGACCGTGTTGGCGAAGCGTGCGGTGTCGCCTTCGGAGTCGCGGTAGCAAAACAGCGCGGCATCGGACAGGCGGTGCAGACGCAGCGTCCAGCAGGGCACGTCCATCGAGTCGTCGGGCAGGGGCTGGTCGTCGCAGCCGATTCGGGCGCTGTAGCCGTCGAGGGCTTCCAGCTCGATGTACCGGTCGGGGGTGATGATGGCCCTGAGGCCGGCCGCGCGAAGCGTGTCGAGGTCGTTTTCGTAGGTGGGGAGATCGTCCATCGTGTTGTCCTGTCGGGGTGTGGCGCGCTGGGGCCAGCACGGCCTGAAGCGCGCCCTGATGCCGGAAAAGGGATGAGGGCCCTTGTCCCTGCCGATGGCCCGGGGCGGCGCGCTGTGGGGCTGTCAGGGGCCGGTGGCGGGGGCTGCGCGGTGCGTGGCCTCGGCGGCGCGAGGCGTTCGCGGGCCGGGGCCACGCACCACGCAGCGGGAAGGGTCGCGCGGTCTTCAGTGCAAGCGTTGTTCTGCGCGCTTAACGCGTGCCCAGGAGCGGCGTCTCGGCGCCACCCCTGGGCACGCTGCCGTCATCAGGTGACAGCGGGAGCGGCGGTGTCTTCCGGCGCGGGTAGAGCGGCCAGATAACCCTTGACCGTGGCCACGGTCACCTCAAGGGCTTCGGCGATCGTCTCCACGTCCTGGTGAAGGACGGTGAAGCGGCGGTGCGCTTCGGCTCGCCTGATGGCCGCCATCGCCTGGCGGCGCTCGGCCATCGCCTGGCCGGGGGTGCGGCCGGATCGGGGCGGAACCTGCTCGGGCCGTCCGGCCTTGTGCCAGCGGTTGTAGCAGGCGCCGCACAGGCCGTTCCTGCCGGCGCCCTTGGGGATGGTGCCGCCGCACTCCTTGTTCTTGCAGGTGGGCAGCTCCGGTGCGGGCGGGGGCGTGAAGTCGGGGTCAGCTTCCGCGGTGAACAGCGCACCGACCGCGTGGGCGTAGTTGACGGCGGTTGAGAACAGGATGTTCTCGCCGTTGCGGATCTTTCGTTCCAGCTCGTAGACACCGTGCCGGGCGATGCCCATTCGCTCGGCGACGTACTCCGTCTTGAGGCCGAAAGCCTCACGGCGTCGAAGCAGGTCCAAAAGCAGCGGATCAGGATGAGGGACGACGAAGAGTCGCGCCCTGCCCTCCGTGAGGGCGACAGCGTGTTGCATGAGTTTCCTTCGGATTGGAGATGTGTTTCTTTCCTCGTTCGGGGTGCCATCCCGTTCGAGGTGTTATTAATTTACCACGAATCCTTATTCGCGTTTGGTCTGTGAATCGCGGCCAGCGAGAGCTGTGTTTATCTTGGTGTTTACCGCTGTCGCCGGTTCGTCTTTTATCCATCATGCGGCAAGCGGACATGCCGACGGCCAGGGCGCTGGATTCGCGCCCTGGCCGTCGTTTGTGTGATGTCACCCTTGCGGTTGTTCCGGGATGACAGTCGGGTAGTGCGGTTCCGCTGTGTTCGTTACCTCAGGCGCCACCAGCCTGATCCGATTTCCTTCAAGGTCTCAGCGGTGAGCGTCCATGTCAGATCGTCGGCTGTGACCACGATCCCGGTGGGATCCAGTCTCAGCAAGCTCCCGCCCTCCTGGATGCGATGCTGGATGGCCACGTCCAGTGGCTCCTCGCTGTAGTTTTCGATTTCGCCGATTATCAGGCGGGCCATGTCTTCGACTGTGGCCCGCTCCAGAGGGGCGGTTGTCTGCTTCTCGCACGAGCGGCAGGGGCAGCCCCGCCGGTGGATCTGAGTGGCGCCGCTGGTCATCATCGGCTGGTCACCCCCGGGGCGGTGGTCTTCGTGAAGCCGATGCCGGTGAGCCGGTAGTGGGGTCTGTCCGCCGCTTCGGTGAAAGCCTCGCGGTGCCGAATCGGGTCCGGTAGCAGCGAATCAGAATGGGGGACGGCGGAGAGTCGTGTCCTTCCCTCTATGAGGGCGACAGCGTGTTGCATGAGTTTCCTCCGAGTTGGAGATGTGTTTCTTTCATCGTCCGGTGTGCCATCCCGTTCGAGGTGTTATTAGGTTATCGCGAATCCTCATTGATCGAGGGAGTTCGGGGCTCGATGGTTGTGCTGTCCGCTTTTTGGAGAAGGAGCGGGTGGGTCGTTGATGGATGGGCGTTGTGGCCGATCGCGGGTTGATGCGGTTCGGCCGCGACGCTTGCCGCGTTGGCATTTACCGGACCAGCCCGCGGTCGATGAGGTCGTCTCGCCATACTGCGGCGTACGCCGGGCAGTTGCGGCAGTCGGCGTGTGTGCAGCCGGGCAGTTTGTCGCGTTGGTGGCGGGCGTGGTCGGACCAGGCGGCCGAGTCGGCCGACATCAGCTTTTCGCCGCACATTTCCAGGCCTCCGATCTTCACACCGAAGCCGTGCAGGCGCAGGCCGAGCTCGGCCAGCTCGTCGATCAGCAGAGCGATGCTGATGGAGTTCTGGCGGCGGCAGATGGACCCGACACCCACGCGGGGTTCGCGTGTCAGGTCGATGCCGGCGGCGGCGTACATCTCGATGTGCCGCAGGTAGTCGCTGCGCCGCCACCCTTGCAGGACGGGCATCCACGGGACGGCGGGAGCCAGTTCCCGCAGCCGCAGGAGGTTGGCGGTGGTCAGCTCCTGGTGTGCGGATATGGACTTGCCCGTCTGCCGGAGGGCGTCCTCTTCGCACATCCAATCAAGCGGGGCCGCGGCGACCATGCGGCCGATCGCCTCCATCCAGAACTGGACTTCCTCGGCGTACTGCTCGGCGGTGATCACCCATCGGCCGTGCTTGCGGATGTGGTTGTAGCCGCTGGAATCCAGCATCCATTCGGTGATGGCGGTGGGAAACTTGCGGACCAGGCGACTCAGGCGCGCTCGGGAGACGAGCATGGGGAAGTCGAAGCGCCCCAGCCAGGAGGGGTCCGGAGCGCCGACGTACAGGCGGGGGCGCGCGGGTGATTGCGGCGGGGCCGGGCCGGGAGCGGCGGGTGCGGCGGGCGGCGCCGGGTGGTCGGCGGTGATCAGCGGCTTGGGCGCCGGTGCGGCGTGCGCCGCGCGGGCGGGCGGCAGCGCCCATCCGGTGCCGTCCAGGAAGGGGCGCATGAGGGCTTCCCACTCGATCAGCCGGTGCTGGCGGTCGGCAGGGACCGCGACCAGGCGTTCAGGGGCGATGTGGCCCCGGATCGTGATGCCGTCGCGGTGGAGGGCCGCTGTTGCGTCGGCCATCGGGGGCGCTGGGGCGGCGATGGCCGTGGTGTGGTGGTCGGGGACCTCGAAGCCGTCCGGGCACAGCAGGGCGGCCCTGATGCCGGTCAGGTTGACCGCGATGATCGCGTGGTCCTGCTGCGGGACCGGGGTGCCGGTCCAGGCCTCGCCCCACACCAGGACGTCGGCGGTGACGAGGTAGACGTGGCCGGGCGCGCGGCTGGTCAGGTCGGGGTAGTCGTATTGCGAGGTGGGCCACAGCCCGGTGTGCAGGACGGTGTCCACCTCGGCGGCCGGGACGATGCCGTACCAGATCGGGCGGGGCAATAACGGGGGTGTGGGGGCGGAAGACTCGCGAGCGAGCGCAGCGCCGCCCGATGCGGTGGACAACATAGGGGGGGACCTTCGGATCGGAGGAGACGAGAGCGGCGAACCGGGGCGCCATCCCGATCACACATATTAACTTTAATTCATTTATGCGCGCTTTGTGGGCGGTAGTGGCCACAGGCCATGGCCGTCAGCGCCGCGCGGCTTCAAGGCCTGTCCTGTGAATCTCCTCCTCAGGAGTTCGACCTGGTCACCGATGTGGCAGGCATGGTGCACCGGGGAGAACTCACCGATCGGCAGTGGGAGCAGATCGAACCGCTGCTACCGCAAGGCGGCGGCCGGGGCGGCCGGTGGCGTGACCACCGGCAGGTGATCAACGGGATTCTGTGGCAGGCCCGGACCGGCGCACCCTGGCGGGACGTCCCCGACCGCTACGGACCGTGGAAGACGCTGCACGAGCGGCTGCGCAGGTGGAGCGCCGATGGCACCTGGGAGCGGCTCTTCGAGCACGTCAAAGCCAATGCCCAGGCCGGTGGGGCCGGCATGGGCGGAGCCGTCTACGGGGTGGTGGTCGACTCCACCGTCACCCGGGCGCACCAGCATGCCGCTGGAGCCCGGAAAAAGGGGGCACCGTTCCCATCGGGGCCTCGGGCGCGACGGTGGACGTCGTCGACGGCGAAGCGCTGGGCCGCTCCCGGGGCGGCCTGAGCAGCAAACTGCATCTGGTCGTGGACGCCTGCTGCCGGGTACTGGCGGTGATCCTGTCTTCTGGCCAGGCCGGAGACAACCCGCACCTGATCCCCTTGATCGATCAGGTACGCCCGCCCGTCGGCTACCCGCCCCCAAGGGCGGGTGGTTTCGGGTGATCGCCGACAAGGCATACAGCGCCCGTGGCACGCGCCGGTATCTGCGCCGTCGGCGGATCGCCGCCACGATCTGAGGAGAAGCAGAACCAGCTGGTCCATCGCCGGAGCCGGGGCTCGCGGGGCGGTCGGCTGTACGCCTTCGATCCGGAGATCTACAAGCGGCGCAACGTCGTGGAACGCGCGATCGCGCGGCTCAAGCGGTACCGCGCGCTGGCCTGTCGGTATGCCAAGCGCGCGGTCATCTACCGCTGCCAGATCCTGCTGGTCGCCGCTTTGGACTGGCTTTCATGCCCTTAATGGCCGGTAGGTGAACCGTCCGGCCGGATCGTGATCCGTGGGCCTGCGTAGCTGGTGGTTTGCTCGTTGAGGATGACCTCGGCGGCGCCGTCGCGAAACGGCAGGACGCTGCGGAACCTTTTCCCGAGCGGGATCCGCCAGGCACCGGTGCCGTCGATCAGGCCGTAGGAGTACGGGGAGCTCTCCTGTGACTCCACCCAGGCCAAGTCCAGATCCTGGGCGGTGTACGGTGCCTGGTCGTAGGAGCCGCCCAGCGAGTAGTCGAGGAGCCGGTGAGGGTCGCCCTCGCCGCCGTTCTTTTCGCGCAGTGCGGTGATCTCATCGGTCTCAAATGCGGTGACGTAGGCGTGCAGCCGGGAGATCTCCCCGTCCAGCCACTCGGTGAAGGTGCCGATCTCCTCCTGCGGCATGCCGCGCTCGACCAGCCAGACGACCGGCTCGCCGCCGCCGGCCGCCGGTCCGAACGAGTAGCCCTCGATCTCGGACAGGTCGTATCCGGCGAAGAAGGCGTACCGGCAGAGGGTCGGCCGATCGTCGGCGGGTTCGGGCCACACATCCTCGGGGGCGGGCAGGTCGACCGAGAGGCGCGCCATCGCCTCCGGCGGGAGGAAGGAGATCCCGTCCCTGTCGTAGTAGCCGAACCCGATGACCGGATATCCCACCTCGGAAACGAACGCCCGGTAGTCGGCGGGGAGGAGGTGATCCACGCCGGCTCCGCGCGGATGCTCGGCGGAGCGGGCGTAGCGGAGTTGTTCCGGGGCGAAGTGCAATCCCCAGTCGAGCTCGCGGTCGCGGAGCGTCTTTTCGAAGGCCCGCCACCGGCCGATGATATCGATCACGTTCTCAGCATAGTTTCGAGCGACGAGCTGGCTGAATCAGCGTTAGAAGATTCACAGGACAGGCCTTAGGACTCGGCCGCGAGATGCTTCTTCGCCTGAGCCAGCAGGCGAAATCCCTGCCGCTCCTTCACCCCGACGTGGGCCGCGACCTGAAAGCCCGTCAACGGTGTTCCGGCGGCGCGCGCGTCGCGCAACAACTGCACCGCCGCGGCCAGCCCAGGACTGATGGTGCGCTGCGGCGCAGCCGGCGGCGGTTGCTGGGATCGGAGCTTCTCGCGGGCCTCGGCCAGGAGAGCACGGGCGTCCTGCACACGGATGCTCAGTTGCTCGGCGAGAGCGGGACCGGTCACCCGGATCCCCTGGGCGGCGGCCTGGCGCAGAATCTGCTCTACGCGGGGGCCCAAGACGGTGCGCTGATCGTCGTCGAGGGGCTGCGGGCGGGCGGCGGCGGTCAGCAGGCGCCGCGCCCGCGGCTCTCCCACGCCCAGCTTTCGGATGATGGCTGTCTCGTCCAGCGGGCGGTCCGCGGCGCGTGCCTCGGCCTGCATGGCTCGCACGTACGGCAGCAGCGGGTCGGGGCGGCCGCGGGGCTGGCGGGCTTTGCTGGGTCGGATCTCGTACCAGAAGGTGACCAGGTCGCCATAACGCCAGCGCGGGCGCCCCTTGCTGTCGGCGTTGGCTGGGTCGTTGCGCTGAACCAGGTAGGGGTGGTCGGCGTACTGCCTGACCACTGCGGCTCCGACCTCTTGCAGGGCCGCGAACTCGGCGAGACGCAGCAAGGTGTCGTCGTGGAGAGCCTCCTGCTGGCGCAGGTAGGCGACGACGTCGTCCAGCCGGAACACGCCGGTGCGCACACTGGCCGGGAACCCGCTGGCGGGGTCGGCGGCCCAGCGCCGGACGGTGGCGGGATGTGAGCCGGTCAGGGCCGCGATACCGGTTGTGGTGATCTCGTCGTCGCCGATGAGGCGGCGTCCGGCGTTCGCTTGGGCGATACGGCGCGCCTGGGTGAGATCGACCTGCATCCGACCATTGTGACGGGTACTCGGGTGCCGGGGTCACCTGCCGGGTGGTGCGCCGGCTTCGAGAAGGGCGCGCCCTCGCGGCGGGCTCGGCAGAGGCGGCCTCACCCACCGGCGCGCCGGTGGGTGAGGCATCGTCTACGCCTGCTGCGGTGCTGGATGGACCGGCGGAGGGAGACCTCCTCGATGGGCGGTCGGCATGGCACCGGCGCCGCCGGTCTGCTCTCTTGGACGGCGCCTACATCCGATGTGGTGCCTGCCGGGCCAGCAGGTTCCGGTCCCGGATGATGGCCGCCAGGGCGAACTCGGCGTGCAGGCGGGCGTCGTGCGCGTACCGGGGCGGGACCGGGATGACCGCGATGTTGCTGCAGATGGTGACGCTCCTGCCCTCGGGACGTCGTCGGCCGATGAGCATGGCGGCGGATGAGCCGTCGTGGGGGGCGTCGTGATCGTCGGCCGGGCACAGGGCGCTGTCGATGGAGTAGACCGACCCGTCCGGCCAGGCCACCTCCACCTGCTGGCCGTGCGTGCTGATGGCGGCGCCGAGGGTACTGATGGCCTTCATCGCCCTCTCCAAGCGAGTGGCGCATGCCCGACGTCCGCCGCGAACGCCGCGTCGCGCTGCCGCGCCAGGACGACGGACTGCTCATACGCTCGCTCGTGCTCCTCCTTCAGTCCGGGCCACAGCTGGTAGGCGATGTTGAGCAGGTCGATCATCGACAGGCAGAAGTCGCTGGAGTGGCTCTCCGCGCACGGCGGGCCGTAGCCGCCGGGTGAACGTTCGGGGTCGATGCACGCGGCGGCGTGCCAGGGATCGGCGGGCCGGTAGAAGCGGACCTGCGCGTCCGCGTCCGGCGCCCGCTGGGGGAAGCCGTTGCGCGTCAGCAGGGGGCCCTGCGACCACTGGACGATGACGCCGCACGCGTCCGGCTCCAGCACGATGTCGCCGTTCGTCACTTCGCGGTAGGGAAGGCGCTGGAAGACTCCGGGCAGGTCCCATCCGACGGGGCGCCCCCGCTCGTCCAGGTGGTGCCAGGTGGTGCGGGCGGCGTACCGGAGGTCGTCGAACAGGGGGCAGTTGACGGCATCGTGCCGCTCCCCCGGCGGGGCTCCGCAGGCGCAGGTGTCGGCGGCGGCCGGGTCGTCTGGCCGGAAGAGCCGCACTTTGTTGGTGCCCGGCACCGAGACGGGCGCCCATCCTTCGATCGTGAGCAGAACCTCGCCGTCGGCGTGCGGGCGCGGGCTGGTGGCCAGGGGGCCGAAAACGCTCCTCTCCATGAGGACATCTCCAGGTTGCGCCGCCTCGGGGGGCAGGAGGAGGAACTGACCGGGAAAGTCGTGGGTGGGTTTCATGGAGCTTCCTGTCGGATCGGTGAATGACGCGCCAGTCTTTGTGCCATAAAGACCGGCATGTTCATTGAATCAGAGTTCCTTGATGTGCGGGAAAGTCGCGGCTGCGGAACGGCGCCTCGGAAGACGGCTCGCCGGGAGGCGAGGGCTTCGGTAGGTATTGACCGCAGGCACCGGTTGCGGGCGCTGTGGAAATCGTGAGGGAGAGGGCGGCCCGGGGACCGAGCCGCCCTCTTTCTTCTCGGTCAGGCTCCGGCTTCTATCGCTGCCTCCTTGGGGATCTCGGTTCGGCGGCAGCCGTAGGGGGAGCAGCCGGGCGGGTCTTCCTCATAGTCGGCGATACTGATCGCGCTTTGCCGGTCGCGCCATTCACGCGGAGTGACCTGGTCGATGTTCGCTTCGGTCAACGGCACCCGGGATCGGTGGACGAACGCTTGACCTCTCAGTGGCGTGCCTGCGGCGGGATGTCCGTGAGTGGGAAGAACGCCAGGTCCGCAAGCTCGCCGGAGCCCGACACGCCCCCGCCGACTGGATCCAGCGCGCCAGGATCGTGGTGCTGAGCTGGAGCGGGATGCGCGGCCCGGCCATCGCCGAGCAGGTCGGCTGCCATCTCGAGACGGTGCGCCGTCGGTTGCGCCGCTTCAACGCAGAAGGCCTGGACGGGCTCGGCGACCGGCCCGGCTCCGGCCGAAAGCCGCGCCTCACCCAGGCCGAACGCTCGCAGATCATCGCGCTGGCCAAGAACACCCCGCCCGGACGGCCGCGCTGGCGACCCTGGGGTGAGCTGGAAGCCGACGACGAGACCGGGCCCGCGGTGTGGACCCTGGACGCGCTCACCGCCGCCGCCCGCAAGAGCGGCATCACCGTCGGCCATAGCCAGGTCCGCCGGATCCTGCTGGCCGAGGGGGTGAGATGGCGGCGTACCCGGCCCTGGAGCACCAGCAAAGATCCCGGGTTCGCCGCAAAAGAACGATGATCGTCGGCCTGTACACCGACCCGCCCGAGGGCGCGGTCGTGGTGTGCGCCGATGAGCAGGGACCCGTCACCCCGCGCACCTTCCCGTCGGAACCAGCTTGGTCGGGAGACGGCCACCGGATCAAGGCGCCACTGGACTACCGGCGCGGGCCGGCCAAGACCTGGGTGTACGCGCGCTGCGCGTGGCCGACGGCACCACGGTCACCATGACGTCCCCGTCCCGCAACAGTGTCTCCTACCAGGAGTTCCTGCAGAAGATCGAGGACACCCACCCCGGCACCGGCGACATCGTGGTGATCGCCGGCAACCTCCTCCAGCCGCAATAGCCTCGCCACCCGTGCCTGGCCGGCCGAGCATCCGCGGATCCGGCATGCGTTCATCCCGGTTGGCGCCTGTTGGCTCAACCTGCGGGAGGCGTGGTGGCGGATCTTCCGTCACCAGGCCCTGGCGGGCGTCTCCTTCGCCGGTCCGGACGACATCGACCACGCCACCCGGATCGCGACCGCCCAGCTCAACCAGCAGGCCAAACCCTGGGTATGGGGACGACCGCCACCGGCTCCCCGACGCCTGCGCCACCGGTTTGTCTACACGCTTTGAGGAACGCAGCACCGGGCGATGACCGCGACCGGCTCCTTTCGCGCGAACCGCTCGGCCGTATCCAACCGCAGCCGCTCACGCCGTTCCTGCTCGGCGGGCGTGTACCCGCCGCGTTGCGTGTGCCTCATATTCCCGCTCTACCCCGAAGGCCGCACAACACCACAGCTCAAGCGGAGTACTTACGGCGAACCGTTAAATACTTTCCTTGACATCCGGAACCGCTGGAGTAATCAAATGACTGCAAGGCGATCAAGCCGGCCGAATACTCTCCGTAACATTCAATTCCGCTGCAGTAACTAAAGGCTACAAGAAGTCTCGTTGAAGTCGGTAACTATCACATCCTAAGCTCTAGATCAAGATGATGTTTCCATGATTATATCTTGCATTGACGGGTCAGGGTGATGCATGATCCATGAAGGTGTTTGATCCTTAGATTCCCCAACATCGGCGAACAAGCATTTCATTCTCATACCATTGACATCATCTGCGATAAAGATGCGTCAACCACAGAAAGGCATGTGCACTCTTTGTTAAAGATCATCCGCAATAATAAGGTTTATTTAAAGCGAGCGGCAATAGTCGCCGCAATATCACCCATTGCGTTTTCATCGATTCCCGCACATGCCGATGGAACTTATACATGGCAGAGTGAGTACAACAGAGGATGCCTAGAGGTATTCTTGTCTTCTAAAGAAAATGGTGCCCGAGTTGTTGTATGGGATTGCTACCCAACCCCCCCCCTCAATCAACTTTGGGCCGATTACAAACTAAGCAAAAGTCGATATTATAGAATATATAATACCAATAGCTGGAAAGCCTTGGGGCATGTAGATACATCCGTACCCGTCACCCACGCTTGCGGCTTGCCTGATCAATGGGATTATATGGGAACTAACTATCAGCTATGGGATTATCGTAGCACATGGTCGAGTACGTTGCAGCGCAATTTTTCCATGTGGGTAAATAAAGCGGGTTGCGGGGGGAATCCATATCACGATGTTCTCTCAGTAGAATTGAGTGGTTCAGGATGGTTTGACAGTGACACTTTCCTCTACACTGAGTCATTCTGTACTGAAGATGGCTACGGATATCCCTCCAACTGCTGGTGGCGAAGGGACGGAAAATAATTTTGACTGTTTGTATGAATTCTAAGAAAGCTCTAATGGCGGCCGCTGGAATAGCCGTCGGGATGGTCATGGCAGGCTGTGGAACCGAACAATGGGACCAAGTTTCATTAAGCAGCGCTAGCGGTGGTCCCACAAGCCCTCCCCCTTCCAGTTCTGGCATCCCCATGCTTGCGCCTACGCCTTCTACAATTAACTCAGCAGTTCCGTCTGGAGGACCGACCCCCGCTAGACCAGCGGAGCCCTCTTTGGGGCCAATCCCTCATGTTTCTAGTACTGAACGGATCGCGCTGCCGTTAGATCCTTACATGACTTCTATGGAAGAGATCCGTCTAATTGATACGGCGCATAGCATTGCTGCCGCTTCCTGCATGCGAGCGCTTGGTTTCAAGGATTGGTCCGAGAAGACAATTGTCCACGCAGGACCAGACACATACAAAGACAAAGATCTATTTGAGTACCTCGACCCTAAGCAAGCAGTATCTTCCGGCTACCCGCGCAGCGAGCCAGATTTAGAGTCGCTTTCTCTGAATAGTGGCGAACAGAAGCGTAAGCTGCCATCACAAGAAGAGATGGCAGCTTACGATGGAACTACAAATCGAACTACCGCAGGAAAAGATATTCCTCAAGGTGGATGCGCCAAAGAGAGTGATCGTAAAGTTTATAAGACAACAACTGATCTTCCAGTTGATTCCCGCTCGCTGGCCGTCGATTCGCGTGTCTTCACTATGACCGATAGCCGGATGAAGCAGGTCCTCGCTTCATGGCGATCGTGCATGGTCAAGAATGGATTGGGCGAGTATGAGAGTCCACTAGTCATACCGCATGATTCCCGTTGGAAGTCACGTGGCGCAAACACTCCTGCTGGCGACGAAGAGAAGCATGTCGCGGGTGTTGATGCAAACTGCCAGCAGGAAGTTAATCTCGTTGGCTTCTATAAGGCGTTGAGATTTGCGTACGAAGAACGCTTAGTCACCGAGAACAAAAATAAGTTGATCGCAGCCAAGCCAATTTTCCGCGGTTGGGTAAAGAACGCTCAATCTATCATCTCCGGCAACTGAGATGCAACGTGTGAAATCTGCAGGCCGCCGTTTGCTATGGCTACCGGCGGTCTGTTAGATCTGGACGTAGAGATCGAGGGTGTGTCCAGCTCCGACGGCGGCGAGTAGGCGGCGGAGTTCAGGGGGCGCGTGGGACTAGGCACACCAGTAGAGGCTGTCTGAAAATTCATGATCGGGACGCTCCGAGGCGGTGCAGGAGCAGCATGCAGGTCGCGGCGTAGATGACGTTCTCCGACGTCGTGATAGCTACTCGTAGTCGCGGGACAGGCGTCGATAGCGGCCCAGCCAGGCGAAAGTCCGCTCCACGACCCAGCGCCGCGGGATCACCCCGATGCGCGGCACCTCACGAGGAGGCGCATCGCTCCTGGCCCAGGTACCGCGCATACCGCTACTCCAGTTGAACGCGTAGGGTCCGCCTACGCGATCACCATGGGTCGAGGCTCAGCCCGGTCGCGGTCAGGCGCCCGTCGAGCAGATATGGCCTGGACTGGATCTTCTTCAGTTTGCGTTTCACGATCCGGACCAGACCGTCGAGATCGGTGACGACAAAGTTGGCCATCGCCCGGCGCAGCAGCGACCACACCCCTTCGGCCGGGTTCAGCTCCGGCGCGTACGTCGGCAGCCGCACCACCCGCAACCACGCGGCGTTGGCCGCGGCGAAGTCACTCAACTCCTAGACCCCAATGCCGTTTAGATAGGTCATCGTGCTGGTTGTGGGCCTGTCAGCGTAAGGAGCTGGACGGTGGGAGGTCCCGTGTGACGGATGCCCTTATCGCTGGGACGTCGTTCGCGGTAGCTGCTGCGCCGGGTGCGTTTGACGGAGCGGGGGTAGGTTCGGTGGCGGCGTTCGGGATTGCGGTTGCGGGGCCGTCCAACGTGATGAACGGTCCTGAACCACAGGTCGTGGTCGGGTTCAGGGGGAAAGGCCGCCCGGTCGGTGACCGAGCGGCGCACGATCCGGAGCGTGGCCAGGAACTTGATCCGGTCTGGGTCGACCCCGGCCGCGGTGGCTGCGGTGCAGATCAGGGTGGCCAGCGCCCAGTGGGTGAGGAGATAGGCCCAGATCTCCTGGCGGACCAGGTCCGGGGTCCGCGATCGCAGGACCCTGCCGGGACCGCGTAGGTGGATCTTCAGTTGAGCGAATCCGGTTTCGGCCTCCCAGCGCTCCTGGTAGCAGGCGGCGAGCTGCTGCGCGCTCGCCTCGCCCGGATCGAGGATGGTGGTGATGAGCCGGATGTGCTCACCCCTGCGGTCGGGCACTGTGTAGTCGACCACCCGGACGATCGCCGCAAGGTCCGGATCCGGTTCACGGCCACGGCGGGCGTCATCTCGCAGCCGGTCCTTCTGCGATCGGTGCAATTTGGCGGGCTTGGTGATGACGGCGAGCCAGGAGCCGTCGTCCAGATCTTCCAGCCGGTACGGGTGCAGGCCGGCTTGGACACGCCACAGCAGTTGAGCGCCGGTCGAGGAGGCGTATTGCCAGGCGCGGAAGCTGTAGAAGCCGCGGTCGGCGGTCAGCAGCATCTCGGGCGTGAGCCGCCCGTACAACGAGTAGGCGAGGGTCTGCTCACTGTCCCAGCAGCCCGAGGTGTCCGCCGCGACGATCGCGTGCGAGGCGTACTCGCTGATCGCCACCACTCTGGCCTGCGGGTATACGGTCTCGTATCCGCCCGCGCTGTCGTTGGGGAACTCCGCCAGGTTCGCCGCCGTGTCCGGCAGATCGAGGATGAACCCGTCGATCGCCATCAACCGCCACCGCCCCAGCCACGCTCCTGAGGTCGTCTCCGTCGCGGCCGGACGGGCGAGGCGCTCGAACACCTCCCGGACGACCTCAGCCCCCAACCGCTGCCGGGCCTGGGTGACCGCGCCCCGCGTCGGCGGCTCCCATCGCACTCCCGGCACCGCCGTGAGCAGGCCGGTCAGTTTCTCCGCGACTTCCTCATAGTCGTCGTCCGCGAACAGGCACAACGCCATCAGCAGGTCGAGCGTCACATGCGCGGGGAGCTTCCGGCCGCACTCCTCGCGGCATCCGTGCAGCTCGATCGCCTCGTCCAGGAGCTGCCGTGGTACCAGCGACGTCAACGCCCCCAGCCCCACCAGATCCGTCAGCCGGCCCGGCCCAGCACCCTTGATCCACTCCGTCACCCGACGGACGCTGCCAGCATAAATGCCTATCTAAATGGCATTGGCTCCTAGACCAGGTGCAGGTTCAGGTTGTCCCAGCACCACACCAGCGGAGCCCCGAGATGCTCATGCACCGCGACGATCAGATCCCGGTACTGCCGCCAGGAAAAGCTCTTGGCCTCGCCCCGGCGGCCCCGGCAGACATGCAGCGCGTAGAACAGATGCGAACGCCGGCCGGGACGCAAACAGACCACCCCGGCCACGTTGACCCGTCCCGCGCCCCGGCCCCGTACCCGCACCACCGGCCGCATCCCGCGCGGCGCCCAGGTCCTTCCCTTTCGGCGGCCTCAGCCCCTGGCCTGTCTCGTCTTCGAAGCAGACGTAGGCGCCCAGGTCCGCCGCGGTGCTTTTACCTGCGGCCACACCTCGTCCTTCCACGCCGCGATGGCCTCCTCGTCGCGCTCGACGGCCCGGCGCAGCGGCACCTGCACCGACCAGTTGTGCCGTTTGAGCAGCCTGGCCACGCCCTGGACGGTGTAACCGACATGGAAGAGCCGACCGATCACCGTCTTGACGCGGCCCAGCGTCCAGCGCTGGTCATCGGCGAACCCATGCGCCAGCGGCCCCCGCTTCAGCTCCGCCTCCAGCGTCGCCCACGACCGCGCCGACAACCGCTCCCGCGAGACCGGCCCGGCCGAACGCAGGGCCTGCGCTCCGCCCTGCCGCCAACGGCGGCGCCATCGCCGTACCGTCCGCTCGGTGACCCGCAGGTCCCGGGCGATAACCGCGACCGGCTCCTCCCGCGCGAACCGCTCGGCCGTCTCCAACCGCAGCCGCTCGCGTCGCTCCTGCTCGGCGGGCGTGTACCCACCCCGTTGCGCGTACCTCATACTCCCGCTCTACCGCGAAGGCCGCACAACACCACAGCTCAGACGGACCCTACGAGTTCAATTGGAGTATCGCGGCACACCCTCACCCCGAGCGCTTCTCGTGCCCAGCCGATGAACCGGTCCCCACGATAGCCCTGGTCGGCCCATACGTGATGGAATCTCGGGAAGCGGTCGATGCTGCGCGACAGCACCACCATCGCCCTTCCCGGCCACCGGCGTTGGCGGGGCTGACGCAAGGCCCAGCACGAGGCCCAGGGTGTCGACCAGCAGGTGCTGTTTGACACCGAGGACCTTCTTGGCGCCGTCGTAGCCGTGCAGGTCGTCGCGTTCGGTATCGCGCACGCTCTGGCTGTCGATGACCCCGGCGCTCGGTGTGGGATCGCGCCCCTGACCGGCGTGCCCCTGCTCGCGCAGCACCGCCAGGGCCTCCTCCCACCAGTCGGCAATCCGCCATTGGCTGAGCTTCCCCTCGTAGCGTGGAGATCGAACCGAGAGAGGTTTGGTCGTGGCAGGTACCACGCGGCGTCGCTTTGATCCGGAGTTCCGGACCGGAGCGGTGCGGATCGTCAAGGAGACCGGCAAACCCGTCGCGCACATCGCCCGGGATCTGGGGATCAACGAGTACACGCTGCACAATTGGGTGCAGATGGATCGGCACGCCAACGGTCAGGTCGACAGCGGAGGCGGAACGCTGAAGGAGTCCGAACAGGAGGAGCTGGCCCGGCTACGGCGGGAGAAGGCCGAGCTGGTGCGGGAGCTCGCGCGCGAGAAGGCGGCCTGGGCCAAGGAGCGCGCCGAGCTGGAAGACGAGCGTGATGACGCCCCTATGCTTGTCAAGCCGTGATCGCCGGATTCGGCGCTGGTGACAGGGCCGCAGTGATGATCGGGAAGACCTCGCGGGTGACGTAGCGCTTGAGGCATCGGATGATCTCTTTCTTGGTTTTGCCTTCGCTGGTACGGCGTTCGGCGTAGTCGCGGGTGCGCTGGTCACGGCTCAGCCGGGTCAAAACGATGGTGTAGAGCGCGCTGTTGCCCCGGCGGTCGCCGCCGCGGTTGAGCCGGTGGCGGTCTTGCCGGAGGACGCCTCGATCGGGTTGACGCCGCACAAGGCGGCGAAGGCCGCCTCGCTGGCCAGCCGGTCGGAGTTGTCGCCTGTGGTGATGAGCAGGGCGGCGGCGGTGTCCGGGCCGATGCCGTGCCGCTCCAGCAGCCGGGGTGCGCAGGCGGTGATGATGGTCTTCATCCACTGCTGGTGGGAGCGGATCTCCTCGGTGAGGGCCAGGATCCACTGGGCCAGGGTGCGCAGCACGCCGGTGGCGATATCGGTGAGGTCGCCTGTCTGGACAACGGGTAGCTCTGCCGGCGAAACAGCGTGGCCAGGCCCAGGCCGACCAGGGATTCGCGCAGGTGCGGCTCAGCGCGGGCGATGACGGCGCGCAGCTGGTTGATGGCCTAGGTACGAGCCTTGCTCGCGGATTCCTTGGCCATCTTGACCAGGCGCAGCATCTCTACGGCACCGTCGCCGGACTTGGCCACGGCGCTGACTTGGCCGGACAGGACCGCGCGGGCGGCGTTCTCGGCGTCGATGGCGTCGGTCTTGCCGCGTCGGCGGCGTACTGCCCGGTCGGGCCGGTTGACCTCGATCACCTGCACCCGGTGACGACGCAGGTAGCGGGTCAGGGCGATGCCGTGGGAGCTGGTGCCCTCCCCGCCGGCACGGTGCAGCCGTCCGTGGCCGCGCGCCCAGGCCAGCAGCTCGGCATAGCCGCGGGCAGTGGCCGGGAAGGCGCGGGTCGCGGCCAAGGCGCCCTGGATCGTGAGGACGGCGGCGACATGGACCTCGGTGTGGGTGTCGACGCCGACGATGACCTCCTCGCGTTCATCATCGGCGCAGCGGGTGACGGGGGTGGGGGCGACGGTGAGGTTCACATGCTTCTCCTGGGGGCGCGGTCGTGGCAGGGGCACCGACCAGGTGAGGGAGGTGAGGACTGTGATGGTGCACGGCAAGGCTCCTATCGGGACATATCCCCCGCCCGGTCGGCGGCACCACCGGCACTGGGGCGACAGGTCATCACGAAGGCAACATGGCCAGTCTCAAGCCGGGTCAGACCCCGGCACCGGGGGCACGCCTCCATCCTCACAGTGCTCAAGCGCTCGGTGGTCTTGTGGGTTCGAGAGGCGATGGGCCGGTGAGCGTGGCGGCCTTCATCCGCTCCCAGAAGACCGAGTACGGCATCAGCCACGTCGTCTCCTGCCGGGCGCTGGGGGTCTGCCCGTCCTGGTTCTACAAGTGGAAGGGCCGCATCGGCGTCGCGGCGCCGACCGGGCGCGAGCAGCGGCGGGCCCGGCTGGATGCCGAGATCGGGCGCCTGTTCACCGCCTCGGGCAGCACCTACGGCTCGCCCCGCATCACCCGTGATCTGCGCGAGCTGGGCTGGCGGGTGTCGGAGAACACGGTCGCCGCGCGGATGGCCGCCCTCGGTCTGGCCGGCCGCGCGCCGAAGAAGCGCCGGTCGCTGACCCGGCCCGGCAAGCGGTCGGCCGCGCCGGACCTGGTCGGGCGGAAGTTCACCGCGGTCGCCGCGGACGTGCTGTGGGTCGGTGACGGCACGCAGATCGACACCGACGAGGGCCCGCTGTATCTGGTCACGGTCGAGGACCTGTTCTCCCGGAGATTGCTCGGGTTCGCCATGTCCGCCCACCACGATGCCGCGTTGACGGTCGCCTCGCTGCAGATGGCCGTCGTCACCCGCGGGGGGAACGCGGACGGGGTGATCTTTCAATCGGAGTACACCGCGGCCCGCTACCAGGCCGAATGCCGCAAGCATGGCGTGGTGCAGTCGATGGGCCGGGTCGGATGCTCCCTCTTAACCGGCTAACGCTTGCGTTTTCCCAGGTCAGCAACACGCCGTGGGATGCCTCCTGCTCGCTTGATGCGGTCATCGCCGATACACCTGTTCCCATGAGCACACAGGCAGGACTTCGGCTTGAGGAACGAGGCGACGGCTGGGGACTGTCCGGGCCGACCGCCGCGCGGTTCGTGCTGGTCGATGAGTACCTGGCGTATCTGGCCGACCGGAACTACTCGCCGAAGACGATCCGTGCCTACGGGTACGACCTGCTGGCGTTCTGCCGATGGCTGACCACCGAAGGACTGGTGTTGCCCGAGGTGACGACCGAGGTACTGCTGCGGTTCCTGCGGGCCTGCCGGGAGGCGAAGATCCCCGGCCGCCCCGGCCCGAACGTGGTCACCTTGTCGGGCCGGCGGATGGATCAGTACGCCGCCACGACGGTCAACCGGAGGCTCGCGGCGATCTCAGGACTGTTCGCGTTCGTCTCGATGCGCGATCCGCAGGCCGCCAACCCGGTCCCCAAGGGTCGCGAGGCCCGCTGGCGCGTGCCCGGTGAGCGGTCCGGGATGCTCGCCCACACGGCCCGCCGTGCCAAGAACCGCTCGGCGCTGCGGCTGCGCGAGCCGCGCCGCCTGCCCAAGGCGCTCTCCCAAGCCGAGGCGGCCGAACTGCTGGCGAGCTTCCACACCTGGCGGGACCGGGCGATCGCGGGGCTGATGCTGTATTGCGGGCTGCGTTCTGCCGAGGTCCTCGGCCTGGACGTCACCGACGCCGATATCGGTGGCCGCTGGCTGCAGGTCCTCGGCAAGGGCAACCGGGAGCGCCGGGTCCCGCTGGATGCCGACGTCGCCTCGGTGATCCAGGTCTATCTGCTGGCTGAACGCCCCGCCTCCGAGCACAGCCGCCTGTTCCTGGTGGCCAAAGGGCCGAACCGGGGCCGGCCGCTGACCGCGGCGGGACTGCGCACGATCTTCCGCTATCACCGGGCCGTCACCGGGATCACCGGCGGTCATCCCCACGCGCTGCGGCACACCTTCGGCACCGCTCTGGCCGAGGCCGGGGTCGATCTCGCGGTGATGCAGGCCCTGCTCGGTCACGCGCACGTCGACACCACCGCCCGCTACGTCCATCTGGCGCCCGCCCACGTGAAAGCCGAGTTCGATGCCGCTCGCACCCGTATGCGCTCCCGGTGAGGACCTGCACGCCGCTTATCTGGAGCAGCTGCGCCGCAGCGGACGCGGGAACGTCTCCTACGAGCGGGCGGCGCGCGCGTTCTTTCGGCGGTGGCCCGACCCGCAGCGGTGGGCGGGCGAGCCGCTTCAGGTCCGCCTGGCCGCAGACAGCGCGACCCGGCCGCTGATCACGTTTTTGATGCTGCACGGCGCCCTGCGGCCGGGCTACGACTACCTGCTGGAACGCAAGCTCTCCAGTATCTGGCGGGAGATCGGCGACTCGCCGATCGGCGCGGACATCGACCGGTTCATGACCGCGGCGGCCGAGCTCGGATTCACCCGGCGCGTGCGGTCGGCCACCGGCTCCCAGGTGCCGGCCCGGCTGCTCATCCAGGCCGGAGGCGGGCTGGATGAGCTCACTCTGGCCGACCTGGCGGAGTTCGCCTGCGCCTGCCGGGACCGGCAGGAACGCACCGGCAAGGGCCACCGCCACTATCTGTCGGCCCTCAGCAACGCCCAGCGGGTGCTGTTCCACCTCGGGATCGTCGATCAGCTGCCCGGCTCGAGCGGACCGGTTGCGTTCGAGCAGCGGCTGGCCGAGGTGGCAGAGCCGATCCGCACCACGATGATCGCCTACCTGGAACGCAAGCGCGCGACCTGCCAGCCCAAGACCGTCTCGGCGATCGCGACCAGGCTCAAGCACTTCGGCCTGTTTCTGGCCCGCATCGACCCCGCTTTGGAGTCGGTCTCGGCTCTGGACCGGCAACGGCACATCGAGCCCTACCTCACCTGGCTGGTCGATGCCGTCAATCCCAAGAACGGCGAGGTCATCACCGTCGCGGACCGATCCCGGCGGGTGGTCGCGCTGACCACCTTCCTGACCGACATCACCGAGTGGGGCTGGGCCGAGGCACCCGCCCGCAGGCTCGTCTTCCGCGACGACAACCCGAAACTCCCGCGCCTGCTGCCCCGCTACCTGCCCGTCGATGCCGACCGCCGCCTGGCCGAGGTCCTGCGCGACCGGCCCGACAACGAGCTGGCCGCCTACGCTCTTCAGCTGCAACGCGCCTGCGGACTGCGGATCGGGGAACTGCTCGACCTGGAGCTGGACTGCGTCCACGAGGTGGCCGGCCACGGCAGCTGGCTGAAGATCCCGCTCGGCAAGCTGGAGACCGAGCGGATGGTCCCGCTCGATGACGAGGTCCTCGACCTGATCGACCACATCACCGAGATCCGCTCGCACGGCAGGCCCATGCCCCATCCCCGCTACCGGCGCCACGCCCAGTTCCTGTTCACCCACCACGGCCGCCGCCTGGGCCAGGCCGCCGTCCGCGCCGAGCTGAACCGGGCCGCCCACGAGGCCGGACTCGGCCACATCACCCCACACCAGCTGCGGCACACCTACGCCACCGCCCTGGTCAACGCCGGGGTCTCACTGCAGGCCCTCATGGCGCT
The DNA here is from genome assembly GCF_015711595.1 of Planomonospora sp. ID91781. NCBI lineage: Bacteria > Bacillati > Actinomycetota > Actinomycetes > Streptosporangiales > Streptosporangiaceae > Planomonospora > Planomonospora sp. ID91781. Next base: position 283,338 of record NZ_JABTEY010000004.1, read on the forward strand.
GCTCGGGCATGCCTCCGCCGAGATGAGCCTGCGTTACGGGCGCTTGTTCGACGCCACCGTCCGCACCGAGTACGAGCGCGCCCTGCACCTGGCCAAGCAGCAGGCCCGCACCCCCACCGGCGGCCGCATCCCCCTGCCGCTGGCCGACATCACCGGCGGAGCCGACTGGAAGAACACCCCGCTGATCAAGTCCAGGATGTCCGGCGGGTTCTGCCTGCGGGCACCGGCTCAGGGCGCGTGCACCTACGCCAACATCTGCGAGCACTGCCCGAGCTTTCACGCCGAACCCAGCTCGCTGCCCGTCCTGGCCGCCCAGCGTGTCGATGCCGAAGCCCTCGCCCAAGACGCCGAGAATCGGGGCTGGATCGCCGAAGCCGAACGGCACCGCAAGCTCATCGCCCGACTCGACATCCTGATCAGCGAGGCCCACGCCGGATGACTCACGCCAGCACCCTCAACCGCGTCGAAAGAGCCTGTGCTCAGCTCCATCGCGACGGCCGTGCCGTCACCTTCACCGCGGTCGCCGCCGTGACCGGGCTGGGCCGCACCACCCTCTACCGCCACCCTGCTCTGCGGGTCGTCATCGACGAGCACCGCCGTCGCACCGCCACCGGCGGAACTCTCGCCGGCCTGACCGACGAGATCGCCACCTTGCGCGCCGCCGTCGATGCCATCGCCGCGCGGGTCCGGCAGCATGAAGAGCAACTTCGTCGGCTCACCGCCCGCACGCGCTGAAAGCGTTAACCGGCCAACCCTGAAAACCAAGGTCATTAGCCGGATAAGCGCTCGACAACGCCGCCGCCGAGTCGTTCAACAGCACGGTGACGGTGGAGTTCGTGCACCGACACCGCTTCCGCACCCGGGCCGAGGTCCGGTTGAAGGTCGCGACCTGGATCGTGGACTTCTACAACATACGCAGGCGGCACAGCGCCAATGATGGGCTGCCTCCGGTCACATTCGAGCGTCAGATGATCGAGAGAAGGCAAGCGTCAACGGCCCTGGTGAGGGCCGCTGTGGCATAGGACCGTCTCCACGTTTTCGGGGGATTGACACCCGCAGCGTGTACGGGCCGATCAATCACGCGGGACTGCGGTTGATCACTTGTGGCGGCTCTTTTGGGCTTGTTCCGGTTTGACGGACATCCGAGATCAGGGGCTCGTCCCCGGAAGGATGTCCATGATGGAGCACATGGGGAAGAAGAAACCGCGTCCTCGCCGCTCGTTCACGCGTGAGTTCAAGGCGGAGATCGTCGAGCTGTGCCAACGCGGGGACCGTTCGATCGGCCAGGTGGCCAAGGACTTCAACCTGACCGAGACCGCGGTGCGCGACTGGATCCGCCAGGCCGAGGTCGACACCGGCCGACGTGACGAGCTGACCAGCAACGAACGAGAGGAACTGGCCGCGCTGCGGCGGGAGAACCGCCGCCTGCGCGAGGACGTTAACATCCTCAAGCGGGCCACTGCAGGTTCAGGTTGTCCCAGCACCACACCAGCGGAGCCCCGAGATGCTCATGCACCGCGACGATCAGATCCCGGTACTGCCGCCAGGAAAAGCTCTTGGCCTCGCCCCGGCGGCCCCGGCAGACATGCAGCGCGTAGAACAGATGCGAACGCCGGCCGGGACGCAAACAGACCACCCCGGCCACGTTGACCCGTCCCGCGCCCCGGCCCCGTACCCGCACCACCGGCCGCATCCCGCGCGACGCCCAGGTCCTTCCCTTTCGGCGGCCTCAGCCCCTGGCCTGTCTCGTCTTCGAAGCAGACGTAGGCGCCCAGGTCCGCCGCGGTGCTTTTACCTGCGGCCACACCTCGTCCTTCCACGCCGCGATGGCCTCCTCGTCGCGCTCGACGGCCCGGCGCAGCGGCACCTGCACCGACCAGTTGTGCCGTTTGAGCAGCCTGGCCACGCCCTGGACGGTGTAACCGACATGGAAGAGCCGACCGATCACCGTCTTGACGCGGCCCAGCGTCCAGCGCTGGTCATCGGCGAACCCATGCGCCAGCGGCCCCCGCTTCAGCTCCGCCTCCAGCGTCGCCCACGACCGCGCCGACAACCGCTCCCGCGAGACCGGCCCGGCCGAACGCAGGGCCTGCGCTCCGCCCTGCCGCCAACGGCGGCGCCATCGCCGTACCGTCCGCTCGGTGACCCGCAGGTCCCGGGCGATAACCGCGACCGGCTCCTCCCGCGCGAACCGCTCGGCCGTCTCCAACCGCAGCCGCTCGCGTCGCTCCTGCTCGGCGGGCGTGTACCCACCCCGTTGCGCGTACCTCATACTCCCGCTCTACCGCGAAGGCCGCACAACACCACAGCTCAGACGGACCCTACGAGTTCAACTGGAGTACTCAGGATGAAAAACACTCATTCAACTTCAGCAGCACAAACCTATACCTAAACGACATTGGAGGGGCAATGACGTATTTATTGTCGGAAATCGCATGCGTTCACAGTACGGATGCGTCCGAATCTGGACTCCGTACATACTTCGTGCTGAGCTCTTGGCAATTTCCACGCTCTTTAGGAAGTTCCATCCGAGTGACGGAGGTCGTCGACCCAAGAGGGAGACTGATCTTGTAGAGAATACACAGCCCCGTCTCTTCCTTCGCGGCCTCTACAGAGAAGTAGGCGACGATATCCAAACTCCCGTGCATGCGTTCGGCGGCCCAGCGGAAGCCTATAGCTTTATTGACCTCCCGTACGGTCAGCTCACCGTCTTCGGCTGCCGCCTTCAGGTCTTCCGAGGCTGCGGTGGAGCGCAGGATCATATTGTTCACCTCCGCACGTTCTCCTCCTTCAGGCCATTCGACTGTCAGCCACCACAGGAACATGCCGAACATCGCTAGGGCGGCCACCAGCACCAGGCCGACGGAGAGTATAAGAGATCGGGATGTTGTCTTTCTCATGTGTCTTCACCACCTGCCCGGTGCCGTGGACGATTCGTTCCTTCGATCAGGGTCCTTGGTAGCCGATCTGGGCCAACCGGGTCTGCATGACCTGAGCATAGCCAGTTGTTCCGACTGCCTTCGGGTGGAAGGACTCACGGCTGAGGCATATCTCGGGGAGTATCTCCCAGGCGCAGGTGCCGTTTGCCTGACTGACGGGATCCTCCTCGTGGAAGTCGCCGTCACCGACTGGTCCCTTCACCACCATGTTGATCCACTCATCACTGTCGCATCCCCCATGACCGGCAAAGGTCGGCACGGGGTCGGCATATTCGATCTTGAGCTTGGAAGGCCCTGTCCGCAACGAGTCCACGAGTGTCTTCTGCTTGGTTCCGGCATAATTGACGAGCTCCGCCAGAGCCGCAGCCTCCGGCATGTAGACGTACAGTGAACTGGAGCACTTCACGGTCCGGCTGAACAGTTCCGGGTAGCCCATGAGAACGATCTGGGCGTTCGGCGCCTTTGCCGCGATCTCCCGCAGGGTGGTTTCGATTCTCGGAATGATACTGTTGTCGAGCAGACCCTTGTATCTGGACAGGAAAGTCGTATCCTCGCTGCAATCGGACGGATGAGGTAATGCGCATTCTCTGACCGCTTTTGTGAAAGCGGCCTCATCGTTTCCACCCAAGGTGATCGTGACCAGGGTGGTATCGGCGGAGAGCACACCGGATCGCATCTGATTGATCTCATGGAATTGGCCTTCGCTGAAATCTTGCCTGGTTGCGCTGAAGGCTGCATCCCAGACGTTGTACGTCCGCGCGCCCGAGCAGGCCACGAATCCAAGTTCCGCTTCGGTGCTCCAGCTGTCGGTGAGAGCTCCGAGCGGGCCGGCCGTGTTGGGTAGAACGATCTTGCGGGCCCAGGCGTTCTTGCTGCGTCGGCAGGCGTTCCAGCGTTGGGCGTCACCGTGGTCGGTATCGGTTTCGGCGTAGTAGGAACCCGCACCCTCTCCGGAGGTGTAGGAGTCGCCCAGGACCGCGACGATGTGTTTGGGCTTTCCAGGGAGCGGCTGGAAGGCGACGGCGTCCCAGGCGACGTCCTCGCTTCCATCTCCGTCTTCCGTTACGGATCCGAGCCGGACCCTGGGGGTTCCCTTGATGCGATAAACACCCAGCGACACCCAGTTGTTGGCTTTGCGTTTCTGGTTGATGTAGCGATGCCTGCTGAACGTCCCATCACCGAGATCGATCTCGTATCTGGCCTGCTGAGTGTGGGCCCCGTGATCGGGTAGGTGGACCAGGACACGAGTCCAGCCATCCATCGAGTTGTTCAGCGTCCAGGTACCGGTGGTCTTCAGTCTGCCGCCGTAGGCGCCATCGAGACGGGTGTGAGTGAACCAGAAGTGACTGCTGTATCCGGCGCCGATCTGGTGAAGGTCGACTCGAGCCGAGTCGGTGTGGAAATCGAAGGAGAAGCTTCCGCTCGTTGCTTTGGGAGGACCTGTGCAGTCGTTCGGCCGGTGCATGGGGGTGTTGTCAGGGACGTCGTCGATGATCAGTGCGTTGCCGGGCAGTCCCGCCGTGGAGCAGTTGGGAGGGTAGGAGATACCATCGGCCTGCTCACCGTATGTGTCATTGAACCGCAACAGCTCGTACGCGCAGTGACCTGCCGAGCAGATCTTCCACGACACCGGCTGGTTCCACCAGCAGTACAGGTCCGCACGTTGGCATGCGCCCAGTCCGGGCTGGTTCTGGTCGTTAGGGCTGATCTTGCTGGGGTCACATTCGTTGGCTGTGGTGCAGAACAGATCCACTGGCGGTTTGACCTTCGTCCGGTCCTCCGTTGTCGACCACCAGGCTGGCCGGAAGCCGGCGATCATCGTGCCGGGACTCTCCGCAGCGAACAGAGGACGGCCTGCCCATCCCAGCACCTTCTCCTGGTACGGCCAATCCTGTGGGTGCGCAGCGTGAGAGTAATCGTCTCCGCCGCTGACGCCCTCGAGGAAGGGAGTGCGGTTGGACTTCCATAAGGGGTTCGCCGGATTGTTGGTCCATCCCACTCCCCACTTGCCCTTGTTCTGACTGGCCTGCCCCTTGGGGTAATACCCGGAGTTGTAGGCCCACAGCGCGAAGAACCAGTTCTCCGCCCACTGAGGGTCACCATCGTTGACGGTGAGGCCTTCCGTGCGGGTCTGGTTCCACTTGTCGATCAGGATGTTGACACCGGCAGCGATGTTGGCCGTGTAGTCCAGCGCGATGGCATCCTTCTGCAACTGGGACATGGTGCCGACTTTCGTCATCCCATCGGTGACCTGAGTGACACCGTAACCGCAGTCGGACCTGGTGTAGTCGATGGCCCAGGGATCGGTCTGCTGGCCATCGGGCGTGTAGGCAACCCCGTAGTAGTTACCGATCAATGGATTCCCGGTGGCACCAGGCATGACAACTCGGGAGGCCTGCCACATGTTCGACTCTTGTGCGGTGATGCCGAGCATCACTTGGGAGGGTACACGGCCACCACCGCTGAGCTGCTTGAGCGGGAAGAGCGTCTGCGGCTGGTAAGGGGCCATGCCCAGGCCCTTCCAGTTGTTCGGGCGGGAGATGTGCTTGTTCAGGTTGCCAGTGATCGCTTGGTTGACAGCCCACTCGACCTGCCGTGGCTTGGGCTGGTACGCGTGCTTGACCGTACTATTGCGCGGGACAGCGCAGGTGGCGTTCTGATCGATGGTCCCGTCAGCCGCAGCCGTCAGGAGAGGGGAGCTTTCTCCGCCCTCAACTCGCGGGCCGACAGTCCGCGTGCCCGGAGTGACCTCAAACTCCGTAGCTTGCCGAGTCTCTGGCACGCTCAATCTGATCTTCGCAGGCCGAGGTGCGTCAATCTCACCGCCCGAGCCACGAGAATCCTTTACATCTACCCAGGATGTCTCAGTGACGAGGGCCTCGCCTCTGGTCGTGGCGCGGGTGTCTTTGGGCGTGCCTTCCAGCCAGCGAACCGGCTTCGGAAGATTCTGCAACGGTGATGTGTCACCGGTGATGAACACCTGACCGTCAGAACTGCGGGTCAGATCTATTTCATGTAGTACGCCGTCGGCCAGGACAGGGAGTTCGGTCTTCACAGAGCCGGGTCGAGCAATCTCGGCAGCGCGGACCCGCTTGACCAAGCCTCGCGGCGGGGAACCGGTCCCGTCCAGTTTCCGTTCCATGAATACCACTCCACCCTCAGCATCTGGGCTGAGCAGGAACGGGGTCTGGCTCGTGGTGGCAATGGTCTCCCGCTCGCCCAAACTATTGATCTTTACAATACGAGCGGAGTCTGCAGCAATGAAGTAATCACCCACCGGGACCGCCGAGGTTACCTGCCCGGTGAGTTCAATGGGCTTGCGCAGTCGTCCACGGTCAGCATCAACAGCGATCAGCCGTGATGCGTTTTTGGCCTCGCTCGCGAACTGCGTGAATACTGCTGTCTCACCTGTGCCACACCCTGGGCTGAAGTAAGCGAGCGATGATCGAGTTTTAAGCTTGTCCACCTGTCCGGACTGGAGATCCACCACAGCGGTGAATGCTCCGCGCACCATGAGGTCCGGCTTATTGGTAAACGTTCGTGGGGCGTAGGCGACGACAACGCGCTTGCCTGAACCTGTCACACACGCGTTGCCGATCCACATGTCCGCGTCGAATCCCGGCTCGGAGAGGGTTGCCGCAGTTCGCCACATGTATCCCTGGTCCTTATCAGCAACCAGAATGTGAAAACCTGAAGCGTCACTGGATGTAGTCCATGCTCTATCTTTGGACTCCTTCCACCCTGAGCCGAGCACCTGTTGCCGTTGAGCCGATTCAACTTCGGCGGGAGCTGGTGACTTCTCTTGGCTGGGTGTCGGCTGCGGACCTTTACTCGATAAGCCTTCCGGCTGCGCGGGGGGCTCTATTTTGGCTTCTGCCGTTCCTTGCACAAGGCCGAGCGCAAAGATTAGGACACTGAGTGCGGAAATCGGCCTGCGCACCCCCGTCTGGAATTTCAACGAATTCTCCCTATTTAATTCGATTGCAGAATAACTTGAATTTCGAGATGCAAATCAGAAAAGCATACGCATCAGCGAAGTCGATAATTGATCACCACTCCAAGCAGATATATAATCCCCTCTGATCACCTAGTGGGGTCGATTGCATGAGTAAGTACTTATGATCTATTTTTAAATTAATCGGCGACAGAGTGATCATCTCTCCCGTTCCACTAGTTGACAAGAGGAAGGTCGAAAAGATTCGACCCTGTGGCCTCTGGTCAGAGAAATAAAAAGCTAACGTAACCTCCTCACCTGCCATGACTACAATTAGTCAAGCGATGATCACTGTCTAATGTGATGCATGTCACACATGATGTCCGACTGTAAACGGGAATCCAGGGCGCTGCTGAGGAAGAAGGCCGGAGATGCGCTAAGCTAGAGATCACGAGGCCGACCTTGGAGATGAACACTCGTCCAGCAGGTCGGGCCAGTACTGCAGGCGTTTGAGCTGACTCCCGACCAGAGCGGAGAGCTAGCCGGTGCTGTAGAAAGTGAAGTTGGGCAGCTTGTGCTCAGAGTGGACCAAGCTGCCATCGACCGAGTTGAGATCAGGCCTGTACGGCGGCTGACCAGCCCAATCAGCCACAGCGATCCTCTCTTCGCCGTAACACATTCCGACATGGTCGGAGTGATGTGACGATCGGTTGAATCCGGCCGAAAGTACCACCACCGTATTCCCACACGCTGCAGATCTGGATTACGCCGGACGATGGAAGCGGCCAGTTCATCGTCGGAAACGCGCTGCCCAAGTCGTTTTGCCAGTCTGAAGCAGGGAGTCCTGCTGGAAGGATCTGGACCAGGCGCATCTGAGGTCTCCGGCGGCCGATGTTCCACAACAGCCAACACGCCGTTCGAAGCTCGGCCGTCTCGGCCTGGCTGAGTACAAGCAGAGATCAACTACGCTGACAACGGTCGAATACCCGCTAATTTCCACATTCAGGGTGAACGCTGCACGGTGAGTGCAATGTGATCAGCATGGAGGATGTCGTGCTCCCGCTCGCGTACGTCGATCAGGCTTCTACCGCCGCGTGGCTGTCGCAGCCGACCCGGATGTGGAACCATGCGATCACGGTGGCGGCCGCGGCCGCGACGGCCTTCGCCGGGTGGCAGAACCGCTGGATCAGCGATGACGGCCTGATCGCGGTGCGGACCGTCCGGCAGCTACTCGCGGGCAACGGGCCGGTCTTCAACATCGGTGAGCGCGTCGAGGCCAACACCAGCACCGCTTGGACCTATCTGGTCGCGCTGGTCTCCTGGCTGGGCCGGGCGGACGCGGCCCAGGTCTCGGTGGTGCTCGGCCTGATGTGCACGGTCGGCGCCGTGGCGTCCGCCGTGGCCGGCGCCATGCTCCTGCACGGCCGCTCGCACTGGTTCCTGCCAGCTGGGGTGCTGATCGTCCTCGCGCTGCCGCCGTTCTGGGAGTTCGCCACCTCCGGCCTGGAGACCGGGCTGGCGTTCCTGTGGATCGGCGCGTCCTGGTGGCTGCTGGTCAGGGCGGCCCGGGGAGGCCCGGCGCTCCCCCTAGTGCTCGTCCTCGGTCTGGCGCCTCTCGTCCGGCCGGAGCTGGCTCTGGTCTACCCCGTCTTCCTGGGCGTGCTGCTCGTGCTGCGGCGTCCGGGATGGCGCACCGCCGCCCGCTGGTGCGCGGTCTCCATGGCCCTGCCGGTCGCCTATCAGGTCTTCCGGATGGGTTACTACGGGCTCGTCGTTCCCAACACGGCCCTGGCCAAGGAGGCCGGCGCGAGCCGGTGGGCGCGCGGTCTGCTCTACGCCGGGGACACCGTGCTGACCTACCAGCTCGCTGGCCCCCTGCTGGCGGTCGTCCCGCTGGCGCTGTGGGCCCTGCGCCGACGCCGCGACCTCGTCGTGGCGGCGGCCCCGCTCACGGCCGGGGCGCTGATGCTGCTGTACGTCCTGCGGGTCGGCGGCGACTTCATGCACGGCCGGATGATGCTGCCGGTCCTGCTGCTGATCCTGCTCCCCGCCATGGTCCTGCCGCTGCACGCCGTGACCGCCCTGGCCTGTGCGACCGTGGCGTCGTGGGCCGTGCTCTGCGCCATGGCGCTCCGCGTGCCGTACGGGCAGGCCGTCGGGCCGGACGGGATCGCCGACGAGCGCGGTTTCTACGTAGCCTGGACCCGGGACGCCCACCCGATCGGCGCCGAACCCTACGTCCGCGCCGCCGCCGACCCGCTGAGCACGCAGAACGCCGCCGGCCTGCACGTGCCGGACACGGGGTTCGGTCCCGTCCCGCTCCGCGCCGACCGTCCCGCGCGCCTGGCCGTGACGGGCGACGTGCTGGGCACGCTGGGGGCGTCGTTCCCGCTGGACGTCCTCGTCGTCGACCGGCTCGGCCTGGCCAACACCCTCGGCAGCCACATGACCGCGGCGTGCGGGCGGCGGGTCGGGCACGAGAAGCCGCTGCCCGCCGAGTACGTCTTCGCCGACTACGCCGACCCTGGGACCCGGCTGCCGGACGAGCGGTTCCAGGCCGAGGTGGACAGGATCAGGGGCGAATTGGCAGGCGGCCGGTTCCGGGACCTGCTGGACGCCACCCGGACCCCACTTACCCCGGACCGGTTCTGGGACAACCTGGTGGGTGCCCCCGCACGTACCTCCTTCCGGTTCCCCACCGCGGCCGCTTCCTGCCCTCCCTGACCGTCCACCCGGACTCGTGATCTCCGTACCCTGCCGGAGACCCGGCATGTGGCCGTGCGGGCAGGTAAAGCGAGCCTTTCGCGGATCGCCTACGGCACGGACAGCATGGCTTCTCCTGCGACGGACACGACCATCCCCTGTGGGGAGCGTTCAGCGACCACGTCCGCCGTCGGCCGCGACGTGGTCTCGTAGGCGACACGGCATTGGTGTACGACGGAGGGGCGGTGTCCGGTTCTTACCGATCGGTGGCAGAGAAATCGAGGATGGGCCTGAGCGGTATCGGTGATGAGGTGCCGGTCGGGGGATCCGTCAGCGGTTCGGATCGTGTCCCTCGATCAGCCGGTGCTCACGGGATCAGTGCGCAGGCAAGGGCGGTGCCTCGTAGCCGGGACGGGAGTACAGAGTGCTCAGCAGGTGCCCGCCCATCGGCATGGCGGGCTCGTCGAAGATCAGGACCGGCTCACCGAGTGATTCGGCGAGCTGGATGCCGACGTGGGTGTCGGCCACCCTCTGCAGGTAGGCGGTCAGCTGACGGGAGTACAGCCGAAACGCCCGGCCCGGCCCGCCGACGTCGGTGCTCAGCCGGGCGAGGGAGATCGTGCGGGCCGCGGGGTCGATGGCCTGGCTGTAGGCCAGGCAGGCGTAGGCGACCACCCGGGCAGGCATGACACCGGGGTTCAGGCGCAGCTGACCGTCCTCAGGGGCCGACAGCAGCATCAAAGAGGCGAACGGCCGGTCGATGATGTCCTCCAGGTGCGCCTGAAGGTTGTCGGCCCAGCTGCGATCCGGGCTGTACATGCGCACCAGGCAGGAGATGTCCTCATTGATGACCTTCGCGCTGGGGGTCTTCCATCCGGCTTGGTCGGCCAGCGCGCCGAGACGCCGGTGCAAGGTGTCGGTGGAGAAGACGGTGAGCATGTGGTTGAAGGCCACGTGCCAGGTGGGCACGCGGCACGGGCGCGAAGACAGCAGCCACCAGTGCAGCAGCCAGAGACTAGCGGGATCCTCCAGGTAGGGGTCGACGCCGGTGTCAGGGTTCAGCAGCCAGTGCGCGCGCTCGGTGAGCGTGACGCTGGAGGCCTGGCCGGGCACGGGATCGGCTTCGGTGGTGAGAGTGAAGGCCCTCATCCAAAACCGGATGGACGCGACGCGGTTCCTGCTGCCGACGGCGAGCCGGACGGTGCTGTCGGCGCGGGCGAAGACCTCGGGACCGTCGGCGAGCGCGACATAGGTGCGGCCGAGCCAGCCGTAGCGGGAAGGGTTGGAGCCATGGCGGCCCCAGGTCGGCGAGCAGGCGGATGCCAGGGAGCCCACAGCGGGCCTGGTGGGCTCGGTGGGTTCGGCGGGTTCGGTGGCGAAGAGCAGGAGTTGCTCGGCGCTGGGGGAAGGCGGTACGGATGGGCGCCGCGGCGCTGGATGAGGCGTGGCGGATGTCCTTCGGATATCGGATTGGAAAAGGCGGGCTGATGCCGGTGGGTGCCTCCCAGGGCCGGAGCGTTCTCATGTGTTGAGACCGAGTAGCTGGAGTCCGTCCGCGGGATGGCTGCGGTAGTGATCAGTGGCGGCGGCGATGTTGGTCCAGCCGATCAGACGGGCCAGGCCGATGGCCAGGTTGCGCAGGCTCGCCATGACCCGTGGGGCGGCGCCGGTCCGGACGCGTGAGGCGTCCTCGCGGTAGGTGACGTCGCGGATGTGGTGCAGGGCCTCGATGCTCCAGTGGCCGCGGATCAGCGTGGCGAGGTGGGCGTGGGTGGCCCGGCCGGGCGGCAGGCTGGTGATCGCGTAGACGGTGACGATGGTGGTGGTGCCGGTGCGGTGGTCGGTGCGGCGGCGTTTGACCTGGATGGCCTGGTTGGCGTGGGGGAAGGGCAGATCGGGCCGGACGGTGCAGATCTTCATGCGGCGGATCTCGCGGCGGCCGTGGCCGCGCTCGTCGGTGCGGTCGTTCAGGATGGCCGCTCGCCAGGGCAGGGCCTTGAGCCGGCGGTGCAGGGTGGGCTGGTTGCCCTTGACGATGAGCAGGTAGTGGCCGCCGGCGGCGAGGATCTGGCGGGCGTGCTCGGTCTGGGTGTGCAGGGCGTCGGCGGTGACCACCACGTTCGCCAGGTCCAGGCTGGACAGCAGCGGCGTGAACGCGCCGATCTCGTTGCTTTTGGCCGCGACCTGGCGTTGGGCGACGACGGTCTGGGTGTCGTGGCGGGCGGCGGCCAGCAGGTGCACGGTGCCGTCGGTGGTGCGGCTGCCGCGCAGGGTCTTGCCGTCGATGGCCAGTCCGGTCAGTGGAGGTCGGCCGGTGGGCGGGCCTGGGGCGGGTGGGCTGTCGGTGGCCAGGGCGGCCAGGTAGGTGCCGATGGCGGTATCGAGGGTGTCGCCGTCCAGGCGGGCGAGCAGCCTGCGCAGGGTGCTGGTGGCCAGGCGGAGGGTGCCGGTCAGTCCGGCGTGTGACAGGAGGTCCGGGTCGTATCCGCTGATGGATCGGTTGATCGCCGCGATGGAGGTGGCTCCGCCCAGGACGGCGAGCAGCATCAGGGCCAGGAGCGGGCCGAGTCGGTAGCGGCGTCCGCGGCGGCTGCGCGGGTCGGGCAGGGTGTCCAGGACCTCGGCCAGGATGGGCAGGTCGGTCCATGGATCGGCTGTTGCGGCGTGCTCGCAGTGGCGGGCGAGCACGTCGATCGGGGATGATGGCACGCGAACGCGGCCCCTGTTCTTGATCGACTGGCTAGACACCGACGATCATCAGGGGTCGCGTTTGTCATCTACGTATCGGGGTGCCCTCCACTGCTGGCCCGGTGCAGGGCTGCGACCGTCTCACCAGCCGAGAACGCCTCCGCCTTGGGGTGCCTCCACACGACACAACCTGATTTTACCTTTTAAGAGCATTTACGGCTTTTATTAATGCTTGGGGTATTACTCCAGTTGAACGCGTAGGGTCCGCCTACGCGATCACCATGGGTCGAGGCTCAGCCCGGTCGCGGTCAGGCGCCCGTCGAGCAGATATGGCCTGGACTGGATCTTCTTCAGTTTGCGTTTCACGATCCGGACCAGACCGTCGAGATCGGTGACGACAAAGTTGGCCATCGCCCGGCGCAGCAGCGACCACACCCCTTCGGCCGGGTTCAGCTCCGGCGCGTACGTCGGCAGCCGCACCACCCGCAACCACGCGGCGTTGGCCGCGGCGAAGTCACTCAACTCCTAGACCCCAATGCCGTTTAGATAGGTCATCGTGCTGGTTGTGGGCCTGTCAGCGTAAGGAGCTGGACGGTGGGAGGTCCCGTGTGACGGATGCCCTTATCGCTGGGACGTCGTTCGCGGTAGCTGCTGCGCCGGGTGCGTTTGACGGAGCGGGGGTAGGTTCGGTGGCGGCGTTCGGGATTGCGGTTGCGGGGCCGTCCAACGTGATGAACGGTCCTGAACCACAGGTCGTGGTCGGGTTCAGGGGGAAAGGCCGCCCGGTCGGTGACCGAGCGGCGCACGATCCGGAGCGTGGCCAGGAACTTGATCCGGTCTGGGTCGACCCCGGCCGCGGTGGCTGCGGTGCAGATCAGGGTGGCCAGCGCCCAGTGGGTGAGGAGATAGGCCCAGATCTCCTGGCGGACCAGGTCCGGGGTCCGCGATCGCAGGACCCTGCCGGGACCGCGTAGGTGGATCTTCAGTTGAGCGAATCCGGTTTCGGCCTCCCAGCGCTCCTGGTAGCAGGCGGCGAGCTGCTGCGCGCTCGCCTCGCCCGGATCGAGGATGGTGGTGATGAGCCGGATGTGCTCACCCCTGCGGTCGGGCACTGTGTAGTCGACCACCCGGACGATCGCCGCAAGGTCCGGATCCGGTTCACGGCCACGGCGGGCGTCATCTCGCAGCCGGTCCTTCTGCGATCGGTGCAATTTGGCGGGCTTGGTGATGACGGCGAGCCAGGAGCCGTCGTCCAGATCTTCCAGCCGGTACGGGTGCAGGCCGGCTTGGACACGCCACAGCAGTTGAGCGCCGGTCGAGGAGGCGTATTGCCAGGCGCGGAAGCTGTAGAAGCCGCGGTCGGCGGTCAGCAGCATCTCGGGCGTGAGCCGCCCGTACAACGAGTAGGCGAGGGTCTGCTCACTGTCCCAGCAGCCCGAGGTGTCCGCCGCGACGATCGCGTGCGAGGCGTACTCGCTGATCGCCACCACTCTGGCCTGCGGGTATACGGTCTCGTATCCGCCCGCGCTGTCGTTGGGGAACTCCGCCAGGTTCGCCGCCGTGTCCGGCAGATCGAGGATGAACCCGTCGATCGCCATCAACCGCCACCGCCCCAGCCACGCTCCTGAGGTCGTCTCCGTCGCGGCCGGACGGGCGAGGCGCTCGAACACCTCCCGGACGACCTCAGCCCCCAACCGCTGCCGGGCCTGGGTGACCGCGCCCCGCGTCGGCGGCTCCCATCGCACTCCCGGCACCGCCGTGAGCAGGCCGGTCAGTTTCTCCGCGACTTCCTCATTGTCGTCGTCCGCGAACAGGCACAACGCCATCAGCAGGTAGAGCGTCACATGCGCGGGGAGCTTCCGGACCCACTCCTCGCGGCATCCGTGCAGCTCGATCGCCTCGTCCAGGAGCTGCCGTGGTACCAGCGACGTCAACGCCCCCAGCCCCACCAGATCCGTCAGCCGGCCCGGCCCAGCACCCTTGATCCACTCCGTCACCCGACGGACGCTGCCAGCATAAATGCCTATCTAAATGGCATTGGCTCCTAGACCAGGTGCAGGTTCAGGTTGTCCCAGCACCACACCAGCGGAGCCCCGAGATGCTCATGCACCGCGACGATCAGATCCCGGTACTGCCGCCAGGAAAAGCTCTTGGCCTCGCCCCGGCGGCCCCGGCAGACATGCAGCGCGTAGAACAGATGCGAACGCCGGCCGGGACGCAAACAGACCACCCCGGCCACGTTGACCCGTCCCGCGCCCCGGCCCCGTACCCGCACCACCGGCCGCATCCCGCGCGGCGCCCAGGTCCTTCCCTTTCGGCGGCCTCAGCCCCTGGCCTGTCTCGTCTTCGAAGCAGACGTAGGCGCCCAGGTCCGCCGCGGTGCTTTTACCTGCGGCCACACCTCGTCCTTCCACGCCGCGATGGCCTCCTCGTCGCGCTCGACGGCCCGGCGCAGCGGCACCTGCACCGACCAGTTGTGCCGTTTGAGCAGCCTGGCCACGCCCTGGACGGTGTAACCGACATGGAAGAGCCGACCGATCACCGTCTTGACGCGGCCCAGCGTCCAGCGCTGGTCATCGGCGAACCCATGCGCCAGCGGCCCCCGCTTCAGCTCCGCCTCCAGCGTCGCCCACGACCGCGCCGACAACCGCTCCCGCGAGACCGGCCCGGCCGAACGCAGGGCCTGCGCTCCGCCCTGCCGCCAACGGCGGCGCCATCGCCGTACCGTCCGCTCGGTGACCCGCAGGTCCCGGGCGATAACCGCGACCGGCTCCTCCCGCGCGAACCGCTCGGCCGTCTCCAACCGCAGCCGCTCGCGTCGCTCCTGCTCGGCGGGCGTGTACCCACCCCGTTGCGCGTACCTCATACTCCCGCTCTACCGCGAAGGCCGCACAACACCACAGCTCAGACGGACCCTACGAGTTCAATTGGAGTAGTCCTGTGCACGTCAGGGCGCTCCGCCCAGGGCGTACCATGGGTGCTTCGGAAGGGGAGCGTGACTGTCCTTTCGGATTGGAGAGAAGGCCGGCGGACAGGAGTGCCATTCCGCGGTCTCTTCGGAGACCATCCGCCGGTCTTCGCCTTGTCACCGGGCTTCGGTGCCTCTCCCGCTCACAGCACGGCTCGGACGTCCCGTGGCCGGTGAGCCGGACGCCGCGGCGATCGCCCGGCTCGCCGATCGGTCCGGTCTCGGGCTGGAGCACATCCGTTGAAGCCGGCCGGTTATGTGCCCGCCTGCCATCAGGCGAGGGCTCGGGCTACCGGCGGGACCGTCCTGCTGCACCTGCGCATTCATACCTGCACACGTCCAAGGTGGAAGTCCCCGCGGGCTGGACGGTATCCGGTCCGATCAAGGCGTTCAGGCCCGGCGGCGGGGATCGGGAAGGATGCCGTCCGCCCGTAGCGGGCGGGCTGCCTCGCATGGGCGATCAGGCGTCTGCTGGTCGAAGCGACAGCCAGCGGGGAGGTTCCGGCTGGCGGGAGGAGCTCAGAAAGACGGCCGAAGCGGCGTCCGCGGAGAATCCCCGCCATGCGGCGGTGATGCGGCGCCTGCTCGTGGGCGTTCGGCTGGTCGTGAGGCGCGGGAAGCAGGCGCGCCATGGGCACCTCGCCGGCGCCGGTCGAATGCGTTCTGCAGCCGCCGGACCGGCGGATGGTGATGTTCGCGTCGTCGACGGCGGCTGATCGCGTGGGTGATCGGACGCCCTGGCCGTAGAAGGGACGGCGGTGAGCACGACCCGAGGGGTGGTGATCGTGGGCGCTTGCTGCGGCGGGGAAAGAAAGAGCGGGCCGGGCATCGTGTGCCCGGCCCGCTCGTCAGGGCGCCGTTCGCGGTGAGCGGACTGCGATGTCGGTCAGAGCGATCCGGCCGCGTCCAGCGGTCGGCAGCAGATGATGGGGATGCCGGTGACCGTGGCCCGGTTGTCCTGCAGGACGGGGGATGCGCGATGCGTCTTGTAGATCTCGGTGGATGCTTCATCCAGCAGGATCGTCACGCACTGGGTGGCATTTCGTCGCGCCGGGGGGACCACATCGGTGACGGTGCCGGTCAACCCGTCGAGGAAGCGCGACTTGATGCCGACGATTCGGACTGGCCTGAGACGGGCCGAAAGATCTCACGTCGCGGACGTGGCCGGGCAACAAGTGCTCGCCTGTGATGAGAGCCAGAGCGTGCAAGGGGTCAACGATGAAGAGCTCGAGCCGCTCGGCTCTGCTCAGCGGTGCGTCGCGGCGCCTTGGTTGCGTCCACGGAAGTGGTGTAAGAGTTTCCCCAGCACACAGGCGTGCCGCCGGACATGAAGACGGCCATCGCGTGATCCTTCGGGTTGCGAAACCAAGATCGAAGGAAGAAAGCGATGGCCGTGAACAACAGTGTGGACCCGATGGCGTGGCTGGCGGAGCAGATTCAGACCAGCGACCCGGATCTGTTGCGCTCCATGGTGAAGACCATGGCCGAGGCGTTGATGTCGGCTGAGGCCGACAGCCTGTGCGGCGCCGCCTACGGCGAGCGCAGCGATCAGCGCGCCAACCGCCGCAACGGCTACCGGAAGCGGGACTGGGACACCCGCGCCGGCACCGTCGAGCTCGCCATCCCCAAGCTGCGTTCGGGCACCTACTTCCCGGACTGGCTGCTGCAGCGCCGCCGCCGGGCCGAACAGGCCCTCATCAGCGTGGTGGCCACCAGCTACCTGCTGGGCGTCTCCACCCGCCGCGTCGACAAGCTGATCGAGCAGCTCGGGGTGCAGCACATCTCGAAAAGCCAGGTCTCGGAGATGGCCAAGATGCTCGACGGGCAGGTGGAGGCCTTCCGCACCCGCCCGCTGGACGGCGGCCCGTATGCGTTCCTGTGGCTGGACGCGCTGACGCAGAAGGTCCGTGAGGACGGGCGGACGGTGAACGTGCACGTGCTGGTCGCCACGGCCGTGAACGCCGACGGCCGCCGGGAGATCCTGGGGCTGGAGGTGACCTCGGCCGAGGACGGCGCGGGCTGGCTGGGCTTCCTGCGGGGCCTGGTGGCGCGGGGCCTGTCGGGGGTGCAGCTGGTGGTCTCCGATGCCCACCGGGGCTTGGTGGAGGCGGTCGGCGCGGTGCTGGCGGGCGCGGCCTGGCAGCGCTGTCGAACGCACTACCTGCGGAATTTGCTGACCACCGTGCCCAAGTCGGCGCAGCCGTGGGTGGCGACCCTGGTGCGCACGATCTTCGACCAGCCGACCGCCGAGGCCGTGCGCTCCCAGCATGCCTGGGTCATCGACGCCCTGGAGGCGAAGTATCCGGCCGCGGCGGCGCATCTGGACGCGGCCCGGGAGGAGTTGCTGGCCTTTGCTGCGTTCCCTCGGGAGGTCTGGCGGCAGGTGTGGTCGAACAATCCGCAGGAGCGGTTGAACAAGGAGATCCGCCGCCGCACCGACGTGGTCGGTATCTTCCCCGACCGGAGTTCGGTCGTGCGCCTGGTGGGTGCGGTGCTGGCCGAGCAGACCGACGAGTGGACCGAGGCCCGCCGCTACATGGGGCTGGACGTGCTGGCCAAGGTCCGGCTGCGGCTGATCTGCGGCGACACACCGGGGCAGAACCCGCTGCCGCAGACACTTACCGCTTAACCTGCAGAAACGGGATCACGCGAAGGCCGACTCATACACCACTTCGCTGGACGTGACCGGCGCCTTCTGCCTGCAGGCCAAGGGCGATATCGAGCAGTCGTCGGCCCTGGGCTCTGCTGATCCCCAGTTCCACAGCGACGTCGGGGCCCTTCAGTTCACGCTTTTCGGCGGCCGCGGCCTTCACCATCTCCTGGACCTGGCGGACCCGCTTGTGGTGCTGCTCGTCCCGGATGCTGCAGGCGCGCGGCCGGCTGTCGCGGGCGCCACGTGGCCGGCCCGCGCCCGCACCGGCGCCCGGCCTCCGGTAGCCGGTGACCGTGGCGCGCGTCCAGTGCGGGATGCCGTACACCTCGGCGCTCGCCGGCGGCGCGTAGTCCTCGGCCACGTTCTTCAGCCATCGCTTGGGCGTGATTTCCCACAACGCGGCGGCTTCCTGCGCCTCCAGCAGATCGTCCGGGTCGTCCTCGGCGGGCAGCTCGGGGATGGGTTCGCCTGCCGCGTGCGCAGCGGCCTGGTCGCGGTCCCAGAGTCTTTTCCGGGTCGCGCTGATGGGAGCCGGGAGGGTGGGGTCGCTGTAGAGACCCTTCTTGCGGGCGGTGACAACGCTGGTGATGCCGTGCAGCTTGGCCAAGTCGGCGGCGTCGACCGCGGTACGGTCCGCGCGGATCATGCGACTACCCCTCCCCTTAACGCCGGCGACGTCGGTAGATGTCCTCGCTGTGCGGTGAGTGACGATGGAGCCGACGGTTGCCACCCGCTCACGCGGATCCGTCGGCTCCTTGATGTTCTTGCGCGCTTCCCCGATGGGCTAGGGCGACATCGTGGGAGCAGAGGGTCGACCGCCGGAGCAGCCGGACGTTCCGTCAGTGCGATGAGGCGTCGCATAGGGTCCGCGTGGGACCCAGCATCCGCGGTAACGATCTGGTTCGTTGGCGGCGGGTAGCGATCAGCAAAGTGGCTTGTAAAGGTAGATTTGCCTGTGGATCACGCCGTAGCAGGATCGTGGGGTGACGGCGCGTGGGGCGCACGGGCTATCGGACAAGCCGTGCCGCGCAAGGACCGTTCGGGCGAGGGATGCCGTGTCTACTGCTGTAGTGGGAGCGTCGGTCGGGGACCGTATCAAGGCCGCTCGTCGGCAACGAGGGCTATCGCAGGCGGAGCTTGCCCACCCGGAGGTGTCGGACAGCTATGTCTCATTGATCGAGAGCGGTAAGCGCATCCCCACGCCCGGCGTGCTGGAACTGCTGGCCGATAAGCTCGGGTGCTCCGTCCTGTACTTACGGCACGGTGTGACGCCCGAGCAGACGACGACGTTCGAAGAAGGTCTTCGGGAGGCGCGTACGGCGCTGGAGACCGGCGCCCATGCTCAAGCGCGGGCGCGGTATGCCGAGCTGGTCCATGACAGCGGCTTGACCGGTCTGCCGGAGCTGCACCGGGAGGCCGAGCTCGGGCTGGCCGCGGCGATGCAGGCCTGCGGTGAGCTGGATGAGGCGATCACGCTGCTGGAGCGGATCCGTCGACGTGAGGAGCCCCTGCCCGCCGACGCGGCGATGACCGTCATCGGCCGGTTGTCGTCGTGCTACCGGCAGCGGGGTGATCTGGCGTCGGCGGTGGCGATCGCCGAACCGGTGGTGCTGGGTTCGCCGGTGCCCCGGTGGGATGCCGGGATCATCCAGTTGGGCGTCGAACTGCTGGCCGCCTATGTCGAGCGCGGTGACCTGCTGCGGGCGCAGCAGTTCTGCCGGCAGCTGGTGACGGCCGCCGAACGGCTCGCCGCTCCCCCGGCGCTGGCGGCCGCCTGGCGCGCCGCGGCGGTCGTGGCCGCCGAGAGCGGACAGACCGAACAGGCGCTGACGGCAGTCGAACGGGCGATCGCCGCGCAGCTGGGCAGCGGCGCGGCGGGCGCCAGCGAGGACCGGGTCCGCAGCCGGTATGCCGCGATCGCGCTGAGTGTGGCGCCGGAGCGCGGCGGCGCGTGGCGGCCGGTGCTGTCGCGGGCGCTGGAGGAACTGCGCGGACTTTCCGGTGCTGGGCGGGAAACGGTGCGGTGCGCGGTGGATCTCGCGCGGGCGGAGCTGGCGGCGGGCGCGGTGCGGCAGGCGCAGGAGCACCTGACGGTGGTCGACGACCGTCTGGAGGAGCTGCCGCACGATGTGCGGGCGGAGCGGCATCTGCTGGCCGGGCAGATCATGGCGCAGCTGGGGCGGCCGCGGGACGCCCTTGCTGAGCTGTCGGCGGCGGGTGCATGGCTGGCCACGGCGCCGCCCACCCGGCGGATCGCGCGGGCATGGCTGGCGATCGCGCGCATCCGCGAGGATCTGGATGATGCCAAGGGCAGCGCCGAGGCGTATCAGCAGGCGTTGACGCACGCGGGGCTGTGACGTGCGCTGCGGCCGAGTCGCTCCGCCGGCCGCGCGCAGGTGCCGCCTTATCGGCGCGGCACCATGCGCCGTACCGCCGCGCCGCGGTCGCCTGCGGCAGGGGTCATTGGTAGCAGCAGGCTCCCCCGGCGGCCGGCGCTGAGACCGGGGCGCGGTCGGCCGGTCGCGGGTCGGCCGCTGCCGTACCGGGAGCGGCGAACGCGAGCAGGGCCACCGTGGCCGTGGTGACGAGGGCGGTGCGTCGATTGCGTCTGGTCACGGGTTTCTCCGAATCACGGTCATGATCTTCGGGAGGAATTGTCCCGTGGACCGTCGTGTGACACAACGTCCGCATGGGGACAAGTCTCTGCGAGCGACGGTGATCATCAACGGTGGTGGCCGATACGCCCATGAAATGATCGATGAGTGGGTCGTCGGCAGAGCAAGGAGCGCGACGTGATCGGTGACAGCACGGCGGGGTGGAGACTGCGGACGCTGCGGAAGCAGGCCGGCATGACCTGGTCGCAGTTGGCCGGACCGGAGTTCACCGAGGACGACATCGCGGCGTATGAGGCGGGTGAGGAGACCATGTCGCCGCTGGTGCTGGGAATCTTGGCCGAGCGGCTGGGCTGTTCACCGGTGCACCTGCAGCACGGCGTCGCCGATCAGGACATGGCCGTGCTGCGGTCCCGGGCCGACCGTGCGGACAAGGCCTTGCGCGACGGCCGGCTCGAGGTCGCCGTCCAGGAGTTCACACGGTTGCGGTCTGAGCCCGGTCTGCCGTTGGTGCCTCAGCTGCGCTGGCAGGTGGAGTACGGCTACGCCCTGGCGCTGGAGGCCACGGGTGATCGCCGGGCTGCGATCGACCGGCTGACGACGCTGCTGGAGCAGGTGGGCTCGGAACAGGTCGAGATGGCGGATCAGGAGATTCGGCACCGCGAGCAGCGCATCTCGATCGCGGTGGCGTTGTGCCGGTGCCATCGGGAGGTGGGCGACCTCGGCGCGGCCGTACGGGTGGGTGAGGCGGCGCTGGAGCGGGAGGAGCCGCTGGGGTGGACCGACCGGCTGGTCGAGCTGGGCGCCACGCTGCTGGCCGCTTACATGGAGCGTGGGCAGTACGCGCGCATGGCGCAGTTCAACGAGCAGTTGCTGGAGGTCGCCGACTGGATCGGCTCGACGCGGGCGCAGCTGGCGGCGGCCTGGAACGGCGCGGCCGTGGCGATGGTCCTCGGTGACCGGGACAACGCCGAGCTGCTGAGCAAGCGGGCGCTGCGCCTGCAGGAGGAGCGGGGAGGACGGCTCGCCTCCGGTCGGCTGCGGATGTTCCTGGCCGAGCACATGCTCCTGCACATGCCCGATGATCTGGACCGGATCGAGGAGATGCTCGCGGCCGCGCATGCCGACCTGATCGCGGCGCCGGCCCATCCGGGTGACGTGGCCTCGTGCGAGCTCGCCTTAGCGCGCGTCGACCTGGTGCGCGGGCGGGCTGTGCAGGCCCGGGAGCGGGCGCAGCAGATCGTCCGGCACAAGGATCTGGTCGGGCCGGTGGCGGTGGAGGCGCACGAGCTGCTGGCGGCGATCGACCAGACGACCGGGGACCTGCCTGGGGCGGCGGCCGCGCAGGCGCGGGCGGCGGAGATCCTGCAGGCGATGGTGGCGCTGCCGCGGGCGTCGCGGGCATGGCGGGCGGCAGCGGATCTGCACGGGCAGGTGGGCGCGGCGGATCAGGAGCATCGGGCGTTGGTGCAAGCGCTGCAGTGCGCGCATATGTGAATGTCTGAGCGGAAACTCGTGGCGGGCCGCTGCACCGGACGGCAGCGGCCCGCCGGTTCATCGCAGCTTGACCGTGGTCGGCAGTGCGGAAAAGCCCCGGAGGTTCGTCGTGCACGCCAGGCGGATTCCTTCCGGGTCGATGTCGTAGGCGTCGACGGCAGTGATGAGCTCTTCCAGCGCGATGCGCAGCTGCATGCGGGCCAGGGCCGCGCCGAGGCAGAAGTGCGGTCCGCCGCCGAACGGGATGGCGGAGCCGGTGTCGCGGTTCAGGTCGTAGCGGTCCGGGTCGGGGAAGACCCGGGGGTCGCGGTTGGCCGAGGCGCCCAGCAGCAGGATGCGCGATCCGGCGGGAACCAGGGTGCCGTGCAGGAGGGTGTCGCGGGTGAGTTCGCGTGCCAGGGCCTGGGCGGGTCCGTCGTAGCGCAGGGTCTCGTTGACCCAGCCGTCGATGTTGCCTTCCCAGGCCAGCGCCTGCTGCTCGGGGTGCCGCCACGCCTGGTACCACGCGTTGCTGGCGAGTTTGGTGACGGTCTCGGTGCCGGCGGCGTTGATCAGCAGCAGTGAGGTGATGATCTCCTGGTCGGTGAGCCGGTCGCCGTCGAGGTCGGCGGTGGCCATGGTGCTGATGAGGTCGTCGCGCGGGTGGGCCCGCCGTTCCATGATCAGGTGGCCGTAGTAGGTGGTCAGGTCCTGCAGCGATTCCCAGAAACTCATCGGCAGCTGGGTGTCGCCGTCCTGGCGCTGGCCGACGTCGATCACCATGTCGCGCACCATGGTGCGGTCGGCCGCCGGGATGCCGAGGATCTCGGCGATGACGTCCATCGGGATGAGGGTGAAGGTCTCGGCGAAGTCGAAGCTCCCGTCGCTGCCCTCCCAGGCGCGGTGCAGGTGCTGGCGGATGATGGCGCGGATCGCCGGTTCGAGCGCGGCCACGCGGGCGCGGGTGAATCCGCGGCCGACCAGGGCGCGCAGGCGCGTGTGCTGCGGCGGGTCGAGGGCGATGAAGCCGACGAGCTCGGCGGCGCTGAGTCCTTGCTGTGCCACGACGTCCCACATCTCCAGGCTGACGCCGCGGCTGCTGGAGTACAGGGCGTGGTCGCGTAGCGCCAGGCGCACGTCGGCGTGGCGCGACAGGGCGTAGAAGTCGTGGTGGTCGTTGCGGTACAGCGGTGCGTTCTCTCGCAGCCACGCGTAGGTGGGATACGGATCCTCCTGGAGCGCGTGGGTGAAGGGATCGTATTCCACGGTTGTTCTGTCTCCTTCAGGGCGCGGCCGCGGGCGCGGCTGCTGGTCGGGGTGCGGGTGCGGGTCAGACGACGGTGGTTGCCAGCTGTAGGCGGTTTCGCGCTGGCTCAGCAGGGTGGTGATGCGCTCTTCGACGTGCACGGGCAGCGGCCAGCGCGCCTCCGGGACGAGGGTGAGGTGGTGCTGGTAGACGGCGGACAGGGCCTCGGGGTGCTGCTTGAGATAGGCGGTGTCGACGCGGGAGGCGAACCGTCGCAGAGGGCTGCGGTCGGCCGCGTAGTAGTGCCGCACGAAGGCGACGACCTCGAGGTCGGTGTCGTCTTCGCTGGAGGGCCGGTGCTCGTGCGTGGATGCGGCCGTCGGCCGGATGGCCTCGGGGTCGTGGCCGGCCGCGCGCAGCAGACAGCAGATCAGGGCGCGCGCTTGCGGTGACAAGGCCACGCCGCCGGGCGTGCAGGAGCGCCGGTAGGCGAAGGGCAGCAGGTAAGGGCGCTCGATGACGTCCGCGAGGGTCTGCGGCTCAGCGCTCAGCCGGTCAGGCCACACTGCTTGGATGGCAGTGATCAGCGTGTCGGCGTCCTGTGCGCGTAGCGCGTTCAGGTCGAGGTGCGGGCCGTCGTGATCGCAGGATGCTGCCTCGTGGCCGAGCGGGAGTTTCTGCTCCAGTGAGGGCGCCGGGTGCGCAGGAGCATCACGGTCGATGCCACCGGTCGCCGATACAAGATCATGGTGGTTCTGCGGGACATCGGCTTTCCCAGGCGTGTACTGCCGTGGCAGCAGGGGTGCCGCGGAGTGAGGCGAGAGCTGCACGAAGGGAATCCAGGGGGGTGTTCCTTTGCGCACTCCGACAGCCATGGGTGATTCCTCCCGTATGTACGTGCCCAAGACGAGTAAGCATTTGATGTCGGAAAGTTTCGAATGCGCACTTCCGACACCCTGTCTCCTGGTGGCTGCTCCGGCAGGATGCTGCCGCTGACCAGGAAGTTCCTGGGCAACGACAGCACGCCCCCGCGTTGCCGAAGCAGCACCTCGCACCGTACAGAGCCCAGGTCAAAATGGGGTTAGCGCGAGGTAAGCGCATGGTCAGGTGAAAAATCCGTTCACCGACCGTATTGACGTTTCGCTCCGTCCGTGCCCTTTAGCTACAGTGCTCCAGTACGGGGTGATCCACTACTCGACAGCACCCGACCGGACCGGCGTCAGGAGCAGCGTGCGTTTTGCGATCCTGGGACAGACGGCGGTCGCCGACGCCGAGAACCTGAATCTGACGCTGTTGCAGCGGCGGGCGATCGCCGCTTTGGTCGCGGCCGAACTGATAGGGCGCAGAAGAGGGCTGCCGCCCGAGCACAGAGGGCTATCGGCAGAACGGCTGATGCAGGCCATCTGGCAGGATTACGCCGACCACGCCAATTCACTGAAAACGCTGTTGTCGGGCCTGCGCGCGCGTCTGGGGGAACGCCTACCGAAAGGCAGTGATGGCCGGTACCGCATCGTCTTGGACCCTGCCGACACGGTGGATGCGCTGGACTTTCGCGCTCTGCTGGAAAACGCCGAAACCGCCATGGGCGCCGGAGAACCGCTCAGCGCCGTCACGATCCTGCAAGAGGCCGTCGACCTGTGGAGCGGTCCGCCGCTGGCGGATGTGCCGGAGCAGGTCGACCAGCTGCGCGCGTGGAGTGAGGAGCTGCTGCGCGACCGCGGCACCGCGGTCGCGCTGCTGCTGCAGACACGGCTGGAGCTGGGTGGCGATCACCACCATGGGCTCGTGGCCGACGTGGAGCAGGCGCTGGCCGACGACCCGAGCTCCGAACCCCTGCACGCGCTGCTGATGCGGGCGCTGGCGCGGGCCGGCCAGTATGCGCGCGCGCTGCAGTACTTCGCGACGGCGGAGGCACGGCTGCGCGAGGAGACCGGCTACGGGCCCGGGCCGCACCTGCGCCAGGTGCGCGATGAGATCGCCGCCGAAGCCGAAACCGCAGCCGCACCGGCCCCTGCACCGCCGGTCATGACGCCGGCGCTGAAGCAGCTGCCGCCGGCGCTATGGGACTTCACCGGACGGCAATCGGAGATCACCGAGCTTGTGCAGTGGCTCACTCCTCAGCACGGGCGCCGCGGCGTGCCGATCGTGAACATCAGCGGCCCACCCGGCGTCGGCAAGAGCACCCTGGCGATCCAGGTGGCGCACGAGCTGAGCTCAGACTATGAGGATCAAATCTGGGTGCCGATGGGGGCGATGTCGGGGAAGCCGCGCGCCCTCGCCGACGTCCTGGCCGAGCTGCTGGGCACGCTCGGAGTCACCTCCCGCAACGTCCCCCCGAGCCTGCACGAGCGCAGCATGCTGGTGCGCTCGATACTGGCCGGACGCCGGGTGCTGCTGGTCATCGACGATGTCGCCGAGCTGCATCAGGTACAGGCCCTGCTGCCGGGCACGGCGGGTTCGGCGGTGATCCTCACCAGCCGCAAGCGCATGGTCGACAGCGGGGTGCGTTCATTGCTGCTGCATCCGATGGGTATCGAGGAGGCACGCGCGCTGCTCGAAGAGATCATCGGCCGCCAGCGGGTGGCCGCCGAACCGGAGGGCGCGAAGGAGTTGATCCGCGCGTGCAGCGGCCTGCCGTTGGCTCTGCAGATCTCCGGGGCCCGGCTCGTGATCCAGGACTCATGGCGCATCGCCGACCTGGCGGCACGGCTCCATGAGCTGTCGGAGTTCTCGGTCGGCGGCAAGACGATCATTGCGAGCCTGGCCGAGAGCTATACGGCGCTGCCGGAGCCCGCCCAGCGAGCCTTTCGCGTCCTGTCCCTGGCCGGGTCGGATTGGCCGACCTGGCTGGCGACGATGCTGCTCACCACCGGCGATGCCGGCCCGCTGCTGGAGACGCTGGTGCTGCACAACCTGCTGACCACCGCGGGCGTGGACGCGATAGGCCAACCGCGCTACCGCTTCCACGACGTGCTAAGGGAATACGCCGCGCTCCAGCTGACCGAACACCCTTCCGATCACGACCTCGCCCTTCAGCAACTGCTGCTCGGATGGCTGGAGTTGGTCAGCGTAGCGGCCGCCGCGACGCCGGGCGAATTCCATTTCCCCTCAGCGCGAGCCATCACCCCCCGGACGTTCGCACCGGCCGTGGTCTGCGACTTGATCACAACCGATCCGGACGGCTGGTACGACGCCGAATGCGGCAACATCGTCACCGTGACCCGGCTGGCCTGCCAGTACGAGCGCTATCGGCTGGCCTACGGCCTGGCCTCGCGCCTGTCGGCCTACCTGATCCGCGAAGAGCGCCTGCAGGAGGCCGAAGACCTCTGGCGAGAGATCGTGCAGATCAGCGCGGACGCCGGCGATGCCAACGTCACCGCGCAGGCACGGCTCCGGCTGGCCTGGTTGATCATGCAGCAGCCCGGCCAGTCGGAGCGCGCCGTCCCGCTGGCCGACACGTGCATCACCGTCTTCACCGACCAATCCGACCACCAGGGTCTGAGCCGAGCCCTGGCGATGCGCGCCGAAGCGCATTACCACATGGCCGCAGAAGCGCACGACGACGCGGAGGACACCGGTACGCCACCCGCACACCGCTCCGATCACCGGATCGCCAACCATCTTGCCCAGGCGGTCAACGACGCCCAGCAGGCACGCGAGCTCAGCCGGACCCTCGCCACCCGGCAGACGGAACTGGTCAGCACCTGGATCCTCGCCATGGTGGCCAGCCTGCAAGCAGACGGGACCGCCGCGGTCGAATACGCCGATGAGGCGATGAAGCTCGGCATCGCGCACAGCGCCGAGCACAGTGACCGCAGCTACGAGATGCACGCCCTGTACGCGGTGGCGACGGCCGCCTTGACCTGCGCCCGATATCAGGCCGCGTACGAGGCGTGCGAAAGCGGGCGCGCGCTGGCACAGGCGATCCGGCACCGGACAGCCGAGGCGCGGTTCGTGGAAAAGCGCGGCGACGTTCTGACGGCGATGATCCGGTGCGCCAGGGAGAAGGGCGACGAGCGGGCAGCGGAGGAGCATCGCAAGGCCGCCTTGGCCGCCTACCGTGAGGCCTCACATGTATACAGCGGTGATCTGGTCGACGCGCACCGCCATCGCTGCATGAAAAAAATGATCAAAGCCGACGCGTTAAGGCCTGTCCTGTGAATCTTTCTCTCAGGCCAGGCCGGCGGTGATGGCGATGAGGCCGAGCAGTTGGCCGGTCGTGTTGCCGATGACGTGAACCCACAGGGACACGCGCAGGTCGCGCCCGCGCCAGGTGCACCAGACGGCCGGCAGGAAGAGCAGGACCCGTGAGAAGAACTGCCACGGCGTCCAGAAGTGATACAGGGAGAACAGGGCGGTGTTCACGGCGGGCGCCCAGCGGCCGGCCGGCAGCCGCGGCAGGAGGAATCCACGGAAGTAGAGTTCCTCGGTCACCGGGCCGAGCAGGCCCGACAGGATCAGCGACACGGCGAGAGTCGTCACGACCTTCGATTCCGTATGGCCGGTGAAGGCGCCTGTCGTGCCGGAGACCTCTGACGCCCACGGGAGCCAGGCGAACACGCGCTCCTGCAGGACGCGGTCGACGGGCTGGGCGACGCTGCCGGCCACGAAGGTCCACAGCACCAGTCCGGTGACCATGCCGACGAGCGGCCACCGGCGTATGGGCCTGTCCGGGTAGGCCACGACGCCGCGAAGCGACCGGCGCCCGCCGGGACGCGCGCCGAGCCAGAAGAGCGTGCCGAGCTGCACCGGAACCAGGCCCAGGCACATCGCCAGCACCCAGGCCAGGAACGGCGGGTATCCGATGGCGCGGACGAGCGGTCCGGTGAAGAGGAGGTACGCCAGAACGATGGGTACGCCGGGCAGGAGGTGCAGCGCCAGCGATGTCGCCCAGGAGTGGCGTCCGCCCTCGATCGCCGACCGCAGGCGGCCCGCGGTCGGGGGAGCGGGACGTCGGCTGAACGATGAAGGACCGGGCACGCGGGCCACCTCCGTTGCATTGATTGTTTCCGCAATCCGCAACGATAGGGTTGTCCGGTTGCTTGCCGCAGAATGCTGTTGCAAGAGGCCGATCCGGTGCAACGCGAGGGATGGATTCGTTGCACGCGGTTCTTCTATTGCAACGGAGAGGGGATCTGGTGCCGGGTCGCAGGCTCACCGCCCGGGAACGACAGGTGATCTCGGACGGGCTGGCCGCCGGCGACTCGTACGCCACCGTCGCACGCCGGCTGGGCAGACCCACGTCGACGGTCAGCCGGGAGGTGGGCCGCGCCGGCGGCACCGCCGCCTACCTGGCCGCGTCGCGTTCGCCCGGCTCCCTCACGCCACCGGCACGACGCGGGCCGGTCGGCGCGGCAACGGAGCGGGACGGCCTTGTGGCCGACGCGATCCGGACGTTGTCCGCGCTGTTCCACGACAGCGGCCTGCCTCGAACGGCGTCCGCGGTGCTCGCGTCGCTCATCATCGCGGAGGCCCCGGTCTCCGCCGCGCAGCTCTCCTGCCGGCTCGGGGTCACCCACGGCACCGTCTCACGGGCCGTGGGATACCTCGAGAAGCTCTCCGTCCTGCACCGCGAATCCGTCGGCCGTCAGGACCGGTACTCCCTCGAATCGCGTGTCTGGTCCCGCGTCCTCGAACTGGACGCGCAGCGGAACACGCGGTGGCTGGCCGCCGCACGCTACTGCCTCGGCATCGCGGAGATCGGTCCGGTCGGCCGCGAGCGGCTCACCGCCATGACCGACTTCTTCCAGCGGCTGGGCGCCGACATGAACGCGGCGGCCGCGAACGCCGACGACCCGGTCAGAGACGACCTCGCCGTCCTCCTGGCGGCTCTCGTGCGCCACCGCGCCCCGCTGCCGGACTCGCGCCTGCTCGCTTCCCTGGCCTGGCCCGCCCGGCGCCTTGAGGCCGTGCTCGCCTGGCTCGAAGAGAACCCGGACGCGCTGTTCCCCCTCACCGTGCGGGTGACCGGGGCGGGGCTCGTCGCGGACGCCCACGCGGAGGCCCTGCCCGGCCGGTGAGGGACACGTCGTCCGCCGGGTCACCGCACCGCGTACGCCGCACCGCTCCCCGCGGCGGCCCGGCCGTGCCGACCCGGTCAGGCGCCCTCCCGGTGTAGGGAGTCGAGGCGGGCCAGTTCGTCGCGGGACAACCGCAGCGCGCCGGCGGCGACGTTGTCGGCCATGTGGTCCGGGTTGCCGGTGCCGGGATGACCAGCATGTTCGGTTGAATCACGAGAGCCAGTCCAAGGTCGCGACCAGCAGGATCTGGCAGCGGTAGATGACCGCGCGCTTGGCGTACCGGCAGGCCGGCGCGCGGTACCGCTTCAGGCGCGCGATCGCGCGCTCGACCACGTTGCGCCGCTTGTAGACCTCCGGATCGAAGGCGTACGGCCGGCCGCCCCGCGAACCCCGGCTCCGGCGATGGGCCAACTGGTCGGCCTTCTCCGGGATCGTGGCGGCGATCCGCCTGCAGCGCAGGTAGCAGCGGGTGGCACGAGCGCTGTAGGCCTTGTCGGCGATCACCCGAAACCACCAGCCCGCCGACCGCGGGTAGCCGACGGACGGACGGACCTGGTCGAGCAAGGGGATAAGCCGCGGGTTGTCCCCGGCCTGACCGGGCGTGAGGATCACCGCCAGGACCCGGCAGCAGGCATCCACCGCCAGGTGCAGCTTGCTGCTCAGGCCGCCCCGGGAGCGGCCCAGCGCTTCGCCGTCGACGGCCGCCACCGTCGCACCGGAGGCGCCGATGGATGCGGTGCCCCCTTTTTCCGGGCACCGGCGGCATGCTGGTGCGCCCGGGTGACGGTGGAGTCGACCGCCACCTCGTACACCGCATCGTCCAGGCCGTCCCCACCGGCCTGCACCGTGGTTTTGACGTGCTCGAAGATCCGCTCCCAGGTGCCGTCGGCACTCCACCGGCGCAGCCGCTCGTGCAGCGTCTTCCACGGCCCGTACCGATCCGGGACGTCCCGCCAGGGCGCTCCGGTCCGGGGCCTGCCACACGATCCCATTGATCACCTGCCGGTGGTCGCGCCACTGCCCGCCCTGACGGCCGCCTTGCGGCAGCAGCGGCTTGATCTGCTCCCACTGCTGATCGGTGAGCTCCCCTCGGTGCACCATGCCTACGACATCGGTGACCCGGCTGACCTCCTGAGAGAAAGATTCACAGGACAGGTCTTAGCGCAGTAATCGACAAAGGCACGACCTCCTGCGAGGTCACCGCTTGCGTCCGACGGCGGCCAGCGCCCGCAGCGGATGCGGCTCGTTGAGCAAGGAGCGGCCTCTCCAGTCAGCGGTATCGACCACTCCGGGCTCCAGCAGTTCCAGCTCGCCGAAGAACTTCTCGAATTCCTCTTGCGAACGGAAATGCATGGGCGTGCCGATGCTGTTGAAAAGCTGCCGGACATGGGCACCCAGGACCGGGTCCAGTCCATCGCTCGTGACGTGATGCGCAACGAGATGACTCCCGGGCGCGACATGCCGCATGACACGATTGACGACTCCGCGCGGGTCATCCGCATCAGAGACATAGTGAAGGAAGGAGAACATAATTACACAGACGGGCTTACTGAAGTCGATGTGGCGCTCCAGGCGCGGATCGGCTAAAGCGCGGGCCGGGGTGAGCGGATTGACGTCAAGGAAAATAATCGATTCGTCTTCGGCCAGCTCAAGAGCGGCTGTCGTGTACGTCGTGGGCGTGTTATCGACGTAGGCGATCCAGACCCCGGGAAGTCCCGCTTCGGCCGCGGCTTCTTTCGCCGCCCGGTGGAGGCTGAGCTCGTTCAGCTGATTGGCACTGAAACCGAAGTCGATGAACTGGACGATCCCTTTTTCCTGGACGAGGTGGTGGATCGCCCGCGTGAGGAACTCTTGGCTCTCACGCGCCAGGGTCGTCAGGTGCTCGCGCACCGATGGGCCGAGGGAGAGGACCGCTTCGGCCGCCTTGGCGTCAGCCTCGCTATGTTGACTCGTGCCGAGCACGTAGGCGTTCAGTCCTGCCGCGGATGCTCCACCAGAGGCGGAATGGGAGGCCGCGTCCGAACTCATTCCTCACCAGTTTCCATCAGCCAACAGGTCCCGCAACGATCCGCCGGCCGGCCGAACAGCGCGCGTTTGCATGTCGTGCGCAGTTTCCGCTTTTCACCTGACGACGGCAACGTTACAACTTCAGCAGCACGGCAGACAACAACGACCTTCGATCCATCGTCACGCGAGGGCCGAAGATATCGGAGTGAACGCTGAGCACTAGTGCTTACCGCGTTGATCATACTAGATTGCGTGATCAAGGGAACAGCGCGGGCAGACCGGCGCACCCGAGAGCCAGGGGGGAGGCGACATCCGAAGCGATGAGCACCCTGTTACCCAGGCCGGCACGCTCTGCGGTGCCTGAGGAGCCACAGCACGCAGGACCGCAATGACGCTCAACCAGTCGTGACCCGGATCGGCGCGGCCGCTCACCTGCGTCGCCGGTACCCGTCAAAGGGACGACCATCGCTGGTCCTCTCGGTGCACTCCCCACGACGCCGATCGTCAGCAAGGTGGGCCATGACCGCCCAGGGCGCCGGAACACGGCCACACGAAACATGAGCTGTGATCAGGTTAGGAAAACGAAAGTCGAAGGACGAAAAACATGGCTATGGAGTCTGCTCCGCCTGGCGTTGATCCCACCGTCCCGTCCGCTGCCCGGGTATACGATCTGGCGCTCGGTGGAAAAAACTACTTCAAGGTGGACAAAGAATTCGCTGATAAGGCATCGCACGGCATGCCGGAGCTACCCGATCTCGCCAAGATCAATCGCGCCTGCCTGATCCGGGCGGTCACCCATTTTGCGCAGGATCTCGGTATCCGGAGGTATCTCGACCTCGGTTCCGGTCTGCCGACGCAGGAAAACGTTCACGAGGTCGCACGGCGCGTCCATCCCGATGCGCGCACGGTCTATGTCGACGTCGATCCGACGACCCGGATCCATGCGCTGTCCATCCTCGATGGTGATCCCTACACCGCCTTCATACAGGCGGACGCCACCAAGCCCGAAACCATCCTGGAACACCCCGATACCCAGGCCCTGCTGAGCGCCGGCGAGCCGATCGCCGTGCTGCTCTTCGCCATCGTGCATTTCATGCCGGACAGTGCTCAACCGCGCGCGGCCATCCAGCGGTTCTTGGATTCGGTCCCTGCGGGGAGCGTGCTGGCGATTTCGAGCGCGACGATCGATGGCATCCACCCCGAACTCGAGCGGCGCCTCAGTGAGATGTATCGGGATGTTCCGAGTCCGCTGGTTCTGCGAACAGAGGAAGAGATCATGGACCTGTTCTGCGGGCTTCCCATCGCGGGCGGAGAACTCGCCGAGGTCGGTGCGTGGGGTGTGCCACAGGAGGAAGTCGCTGAGGCGCCTTGGCTGCGAGCGGTGTTCGGGTACGCGATCAAGAAGTAGGCCCGGCAAGGAACTGATGGTGGGCTTGTGAACCTGACGGCGGCCGCGTGTGCGGCGGGCGGCCGCCAGTGCCGGGAACTCGCCGCGGTCACGGACGGCGGCCGCTCTCGCCCCATGATCGGCCGCCCGGCGAACCGGCAGCCGTCGGTGAAGCCAACGCCCTGTCCTTGAGGCGGTGCATCACCACGGGGACGTCCGCACCAGCCGTGACGACCAGGCCGTCGCCTCATGTGCACGGCGTGAACGACAGCGGTAAGGGTCCGCCTCGGGAGGCTTCACTCCGCGAAGTCTCCCTCCTCGTAGGCGCGGCGTAGCCAATCGGTCAGGGAAGCCAGCATCCGGAGACTCCGGGCGAGTTGCGGATCCTCAGGTAGCTGCCGCAGCTCGGGCACCGTGTACGTGCGGGCCAAAGCGGCCATGGCCATCTGAGGGTGACCGTCTGCCAGCCGCCAGGCTGCTGCCGACAGGTGCTCGATGCGTCGCAGCACACGGTCACGTGACCAGCCCTCCACCCGGAGCACCACTGGGCTTGAGGGATACGCGGTATGGCAGAGGGCCTCATATCCGTGCCAGTGCAGGGCCTGGACGGCGTGCTCCAAGCCCCCGGGCGAGTCCATGCGAAGATCGACTCCCGCTGGGGTGATCTGTAAGGAGGTCAGCGTCGCCGAGGTGGCGCGCTCGCAGATGTGGCCGATTCGAGGCGCCTCGACGGCGATGGCGGGTGGGTGCTGAACGGCCACAAGCGTGATCTCCCTGTCGGAAATGCCGACGTAGGCGGTACGGACTCCGGGAGCGGTCAGCCCTCACGTCAGCGATGAAGCCAGCGGGCGGCTTACCTTAGAACCTTCTATCTGACATTTTCTCGTCGCGACTTACGCGCGATGATTGTCAGGAAAACTTACGCGGATCACCCGAGATAACGCAACCGCCTTGTCAAGTTGATGTCACCGCTCTGGTCGTTCGGGTGGCGGCCGAACCGCGATGACACCGGATGGGCGGCGTAGATGGCATTAGCACCGCTGACGCTTGCGGCCCGCGTCCCACCTCGACAGGTTCGATATGAGGCCGTTGACCAGGCAGAGCACCAGCGCAATGTATGCGCTTAGGCCACCGCTCCAAGCAGCTCGGAACACGGCAAAGAGCAACAACATCACAAGTTGATGACGAAGTCAGCCTCAACAGGGGTTGTCAGATGAGGCATTCCTAGACTCAACATTTACGTCAACAAGATGAGTAAAGAAACTTGATATCAGGCAGGGTGATGATGATTCCCATTTCTCCCATCAGCCGCATGGTGCATGAGCAGGACGGCAGGACTGCCCCGAGCTTCAGCGTCCCGGCCGATGTTCCGCTGCGCCTGCGCGCCCTCGACCGGGAGCCGCCGGCGAGCATGGGACGGTCCTGCCGCCTTCCCCGCGGAACGCCGCTGCTGCGAATTGAAGCGGCCGTCGGCCCGCATCGGGTGGCGGTCCTGACTGAGCGAATGCCTTCCCCGCCTCGGCCGGAGACGACCGCGTTCGCCCCCGGCGCACCGGCCCGTCGTGATGGTGGAGCGCGCGGCATGAGCGTCGAGGAGGCGGCACGGCTGGAGACGATCGACCTGCTCGACCCTGCCCAACGCCCGTCGCGGCCCTACGCGCTGTATCAGCGGCTGCGCGAGCGCGGCCCGGTCGTGTGGCTGCCGGGCACCGGTGCGTGGGCGATCACCCGGCACGCGGCCGTGCGCCAGGCGCTGAGCGATCATGAGGACTTCGTTCCTCTGCCTGCGGCCGCCGACGGTCAGCGGGCGGGCGCCATGGACGTCCCGGCCCGGGTGGAAGCCGTCCTGGGCCGTGAGCTCGCCCCGTACCTGATCCGGCCGTACCTGCGGGTGATCCGGCACCGGATCGAAGAACGGCTCTTGGCGCTGGCGGGCCGACGACAGATCGACGCGATCGGCCAGCTGGTCTGGCCGGTCGTCGCCGCCGTCGCCGCTGATCTCGCGCATGACGAGGTCCCGGCGCTCCCCGCGGGAGCGGTCGACGCCGATGGGCCGGTCCGGGATCGGGTCGCGGGTCAGTGGTCGCTCGATGCCGCGGGTGAGGTCCTGGTCGACGGGCTGGGCAATGTGCTGGCCACGCTGGCGGTGCATCCGGCCCTGTGGCAGGAGCTGCGGGCCGATCCCGGCCTGGTGCCCAAAGCGGTGGCCGAGTGCCTGCGGCTGGAGCCGCCGGTGCATTGGGTCTCGCGCTGGAGCACACGTCGGGTGCGGCTGGGTGACAGTGCGATCACCTTGCCGATGCACGCCCGGGTCCTGGTCGTGGTGGCCAGCGCTTATCGCGACGAGCGGCACTGGCCGGATCCGCAGGCGCTCCGGCCGGAGCGCCTGTCGGCGGAGCGCCTGCCGACACTGGCCGGTCCTCCTGGGCGGTTCACGCTGCTGGGCCTGTACGCCGAGGCGTTGATCGGCGTGTTGCTGGAGCACCTGGCGCACCTCGAGCCGGCCGGTTCCGGGCGCCTGCGGATCTGTCAGGCGCATCAGGGCCACCACGAGCTGCCCCTTGCCTTCTTCCCCGCCCCCCGATCGGAGCTGCTGTCATGACCTTCTCCTCCCCGCAGGATGCGACGCTCGTCCCCTACCGCCCCGTCGCACCGGGCACTCCGGCGCGCCCCGAGGCCGCTTCCGGTACCTACCGCCGCCCCTACGGCCAGACGGTGCCCGCAGGATCCGCCGCCCCCTCCCGTGCCGCTTCGCACGCCGGAACAGCGGCGCAGGCGTGGCCGCCGCCGCACTCCCCGGCTCCGCTGCCTGACCGGCGTCCGCGGCGCGGCCGTCACCGCGGTCTCGCGCGCCCGGAACCGCCCTCATCGTCGTCTCCCCCGCTGTCGTCTTCCCTGCCGGTGGCTGCTCCGCCGCGGTCCGCGCCGCAGGCGCGCAGCTGGCCCCGTCCGGAGGAGCCGCCCACCGGCACGCCCTACCGGCTGCCGCAGCGCGCGACCTCACCGTGGTTCGACGACGAGCTGCCCGGGGAGAGGACCGGTGACATCGCCGTCTGGCGGCCGGGCCCGCCGCGCGGCTCGCTGGCCGGAATCGATGACACGCCCACCGTGGTGGGCGCCTCCCTGCTGCCCGCCGAGCTCCTCACCGCGGGGGCGGCGGTACCGCTGACGGCTGAGGCCTATGAGGCACTGCTGGACATGCGCGCGGCCGCGCAGCGCTTCCGGGCCGCCGTGGAACGCAGCGGGCACCTGAACGGCGCCGTGGCCTGGGGTGACGTCGACGTGCGGAGGGTGTCGTAAATGGTCATCGTCATGCACCCGACCGGGACCGCCGCCGACATCGTCGCCGTCGTCGAGGTCGCCGAGGCCGCCGGTTGCGAGGCCCATGTCAGCCGCGGCGACAGCCGGACCATCATCGGCCTGGCCGGGCAGGTGGACCAGCTCGAGGCGGCGGTGCTGCGGCGCCTGCGCGGGGTGGCCGACGTGGTCCGCATCTCGGTGCCCTACCGGCTGGTCAGCCGCGATCACCACGTGCAGCGCACCACGGTGCACGTCGGCGGCGTGCCGATCGGCCCGGGCACGGTGACCCTGATCGCCGGCCCGTGCGCGGTGGAAACCCCCGAGCAGACCCTGCGGGCGGCGCGGATGGCCAAGGCCGCCGGGGCGGCGCTGCTGCGCGGCGGCGCCTACAAGCCGCGCACCTCCCCCTACGCCTTCCAGGGGCTGGGGGAGGCGGGCCTGCGCATCCTGGCCGAGGTGCGCGCCGAGACCGGGCTGCCCGTGGTGACCGAGGTCGTGGATGCGGCCGACGTCGAGCTGGTCGCCAAGTATGCGGACATGCTGCAGGTCGGTACCCGCAATGCGCAGAACTTCGCGCTGCTGCAGGCCGTGGGCGGCATCGGCAAGCCGGTCATGCTCAAGCGGGGCATGAACGCCACCGTCGACGAATGGCTGATGGCGGCCGAGTACATCGCCCAGCGCGGCAACCTGGACATCGTGCTGTGCGAGCGCGGGATCCGCACCTTCGAGACCGCGACCCGCAACACCCTGGACATCTCCGCAGTGCCGGTCGCCCAGCGGCTGTCGCACCTGCCGGTCATCGTGGACCCGTCCCATTCGGGTGGCCGCCGCGACCTGGTCCTGCCGCTGGCCCGCGCGGCCATCGCGGTCGGCGCCGACGGCCTCATCGTCGACGTCCATCCCCGCCCGGAGCAGGCCCTGTGTGACGGTCCGCAGGCCCTGGTGGACGGGGACCTGCGGGAGCTGGCCCGGGTGATGACGGTGCTGCCGGCCCTGGGCGGGCGCACGCGTGCGCATCCGCCGGCGCCGGTGACGCTGTCAGGGGCGGCGCATGCCCGGCTGGTCGTCGGTGCGGCCGCGGCGCCGACGTAACGCCTCTTCGCGGCGCCGCTCGCTGGTGTGTCGAGAGGCCTTCCGCATCGGCGTCACCCGTGACGCGGTCGGCTTGACGCTGCCGCGCCGGAAGGTGCAGACCTGCTTCGGGTATGACCGCGGTGGTGATCGTCCATACTGGGGATGGAGTTCTCGACGTACGGCCTACGTGTAGAACTG
Organism: Planomonospora sp. ID91781; assembly: GCF_015711595.1. NCBI lineage: Bacteria > Bacillati > Actinomycetota > Actinomycetes > Streptosporangiales > Streptosporangiaceae > Planomonospora > Planomonospora sp. ID91781. The sequence continues at coordinate 320,543 of NZ_JABTEY010000004.1, forward strand.
CCAGCGGTGTCCGCCCCTCCCGGAGGGACGGACACCGCGCCTTTCAACGAATGACTTCGCCGATGTCGCGTCCGCGCCCCTTCAGCTGCGTAACCAGCGCCGTAGCGGCGGCCCTGCGAGCTGCGGCCATGCTGGCGCCCGTGGCGGTGCCCACCACCGAGCGACACGCCCGGCCCCAGCCGACGACCGTCATCACGGTGACCGAGAAGATCGCCTGCGGGGATGTGGGAACGGTGACGTACTCCCACACCACTGGGCTGATCCGGCCCCGCTCGCTCCAACGATCGAGGAGCTGCAGCGGACAGGAATCGGAGAAGGGCGATGGAGCCGGCGTCCGAGACAGGCCGGTCCCGAAAGTTGCGGGGACCGGTACGGGTGAATCGTCCGCCCGCCGCTGCAAGAGGACATCGGCCACCTGCATCCAGACGGCGAGCGCTGAAGCCCTCCGCCCGGCACGAATACCGCAGCGGCGAGGCCCGACCGTGGACGGTGCTGGTGCCACGCCGCCGGTACCGGAGCTGGTGGTGTCCGCCGCGAGGGAGGAAGAGTGGTCCACCTGGGCTCCTTGTCCTCGAAAAAGATCACCGCTGGTCGCCGGCGCCCGCCATGAGGAGGAAGAGTGTACGGCGAAACCGGGCACTCCACCTCAGCGCGATGGAGGTGATTACCGCGGTTGCCCATCATGCCGGGGCTGCTGGGCCAGCAGCAGATCGGCCGCGGCCACCACGTCAGCAGCCGCGTCATACAGCTCCCGAAGGGTGCGACGCTGAGCGGCGGTGGCGAACGAGGAAACCGCAGCCGGGGCAGGCGCACCGAAGCCATTCGCCGCAGGAAGACCCCTCGGTGGTGCGGGCCGGATCGCCGGGACGGCGGCCGCCCTGCCCGGGGCATGCGGGCGGGCAGGCGGTGTGGTGCTCGTCGGCCGGATGAACAGCCCCAGGACGCCGGCCAGGAGCATCAGCGCGATCACCACCGCGAGGATCGAGATGTACCCGGGCATCACCCCGCCCAGCAGCGGCCGGTCGACGATGGCCACGGCCAAGGCCACGCCGAGAGCGCCGCCGAGCTGGCGGGCGGTCATGCTCGCGCCGACCGCGCCGGCGTAGCGGTCGACGCCCGCAGTCAGCGCCCCGGCGGCCGACACGCCTGTGCTCAGCGCACCGAACCCCAGGCCCAGCGCCGCGGCCACACCCACCCAGGTGGTCGTGGCGAAGGTACCCGGGTGCATCGCGGCGATTCCGGTGATGCTCGCCGCGGCGGTCAGCAGCGCACCGCCGTAGATGACCGGACGGGCGCCGTAGCGGCGGATCAGCCGCCCGGCGGCCAGGCTGGCCAGCAGCACGCCGGTGGAGATCGGCACCAGCATCAGGCTGAGGCGGGATACCGGAAGCGCCCAGATCTCCCGGAGCAGCAGGGGGATGGCCGCCAGCACGATGAAGCTGGTCATCCCGTACAGGAAGGAGATGGCTCCGGCCAAGGCGAAGCCGGGGCGGCGCCACAGGGTCATCTCGATCGCGGGCGCCGGGTGCCGCAGCGAGCGGCCGATCGCTGCGGCCAAGCCCATCAGGCCACCGGCCGCCAGCGCGAGGGTGGGCCCAGAGCGCCATCCCCAGGCGTGTCCCTTGGCGATCGCCAGGACCAGCATGGCCATCCCGGCCAGTAGCACGATGCTGCCGAGCAGGTCGGGCAGGCGTCCGCGCGATGGGGCGCGCTGCGGCAGGACGAGACAGGCGGCGATCAGTACCGCGCCGATCATCGCCGAGGGGGCGAACAGGCCCCGCCAGCCGAAGGCCGCGACCAGGTGGCCGCCCGTACTGTGCAGGAGGATCCCGCCGACGCCGGCGGCGGCCGACCAGGCGCCCACCGCGCTCGCGCGGCGCGCCGGGGTGATCTCGGCCAGCAGCAGGGCCAGTGAGGCGGGGACGACCATGGCGGCCGCGATCCCCTGGACGGCGCGCGCGGCCAGCAGCACCGGCAGCGTCGGAGAGGCGACGGCCGCCAGCGCGCCCAGGGTGAACACGATCAGCCCGAGCAGCAGCATGCGGCTGCGGCCGATCGCATCAGCCAGGCGGCCGGTGGTGGCCAGCAGCGCGGCGTACGGCACCGTGGCGGCGGCCGTCACCCACTGCAGGTCGCCCAGCGGCAGGCCGGTGCCGATCGCCGCGCTGCTCAGGGCGGGGAGGGCGAGGGTGGCGGCGATGCTGTCGGCCATGACCACGCCCATGGCGCCGCAGGTGACCGCGGTCAGTATGCCGGTGCGCCGCCGTCGTGCTGGGCGCATCGACGCAGGCGGCATGCCCGAGGCTGCCGTCCTTGGGGAAGTGACGGGCCGGTGCGAGGTGGGAGAGGTCGTGGCGGCCATCCAGGGCTCCTGATCGAGACGGCGGCGGACGGTGATGCGGGAGTTGACAGCGCGAGTCAGGCACTGGCCGGAGCCGGAGCGTCCGGCCGGGTGGAGCGGATCAGCCGCAGCGCTTCCTGCTCGGCCGCCACGCGGGCAACGGCCGGGCTGAGCGCGCCTTGCTGCGCGTGGTGGCAGCGCCACAGCACCTCGACGGTCCGGCGGGCCAGCAGCAGGTGCTCGGCGATGAGCAGGGCCAGCGTCGTCTCCGCTTCTCGCACGGCGTCCAGAGCGGTGATGATCGCCGGGTCGGTGCTGGTGCGCGGCACTCCGTCGATCTCGTCGACGAGGCCCGTCCACGGCAGGCGGGCATCGACAGCCTCACAGACGTGGGCCACCAGTTCGCTTTCCGTGCCGGGGTGAGCGGCCTGCAGGTGCGCTTCGGTCATGGTGATCGCACCTTGGATGGTGTGCGGGTGGGTGCGGCGGGCATCAGCGCAGGCCAGGTCGAGCAGGTGGGCGCGTTCGGTGAGCGCGGCCCGGCTCCACCCCTGGACGATCATCAGGCGGTGAGGTCCTTGGGCGAGCTGCCAGCCGACGCGGTGCAGGGCGCGGCGGACCTGCTGCTGGGTGTGGTGCGAAGGGGTCATGATCTGGGCGATGGCGCCGGGGCCGGGCACCGGTTCGATGTGGATGTCAGCGGTCGCGCCCACCGCGCGGGTGCTGATCCGTCGTATCGCGGTGACCTGGTCGCGCAGGGCCGCGCGGGCTGTTCGCTGGCCTGTCGTCATGGGCATTCCATCACAAAACGGTCTTAGTGACTAGTAGTCAAATTTCTTGTCAGGTGCGGTCGGCAGTGTAGGGCGGATTCGCCAGAACGTCACCACTGCCGCAAATCGGTGCACGGCTCCCAGCCTGAGCGCCCGGATCGCGCCGACGGCCACAACCTCACACTCGCGGAGTATGCGTAGGTTTCCGGATAGGCCCACCTGCGGCGATCGGCTGCAGTGACACCACGGTGCGCCAACGTCCAGGACACGGATTGATCACGATTGCCGCTGCGGCGGGGTTCCTGGACTGGCGCAAAAGAAGTGCACTGCCTACCATCCTTCCCGTATTGACATAGTTAGTCAGGAAAAATGACAAGGCTTTCCGTGTCCGGTTCGGCGAGGTCGGCCGCACGGTGACAAGCCGACCGAAGCAGACCGCGGCATAGAGCCGCCGCCCGTTTCCGCACCCCACCCGGCGGACGGCGGCTCCCTGCCGACCTGGGCGGTGCGGCATCGCAAGCCGTCCCCACTGACCTTGGAGCCGATCATGAGTGCCCCTGCCTACGCCCCCGCGCACGTCGCCCGGAACGTCGACTGCACCACCGTGCTCCTCGACGATGCTCCGCCGCAGTGGGATGAGCTGCCGCTGCCGGGGGCGCCGGGCTTCTACTCCAGCCGCCCCTGGCACCAGGCCAACCGCGCGCTAAGCGGCGCGGCCGAGAGCGTGGTCCTGGCGTGGACGGCCGCCCCCGGCGGGCACCGGCTCCAGGCGGTGGTGCCGGTCTCCCGCTACCCCGACGACCCCGCCACGCCCGCCAATGCGTTCCTGCATCCCGCCCGGCTGTTCTCCGCCGCCGGCCTGCCCGCCCAGCAGTGGGGCCCGATCACCCTGCTGGGCACGACGGCCGGATATGAAACCGCGCCGATCTGCGCGAGTGGTCAGCAGGCCGCCTGGGCGCGCGCCGCCGCCCAGGCGATCCCGGCCGAGGGGACCGCGGTCATGCTGCACCTGGACGAGCCGGCCGCCGTGGCGGTCCACGCGCGCTTCCCCGATGCGCCGCTGCTGCTGACCAGCGCCCGCAGCGTGCTCACGCTCACCGCCGACAGCGTCGAGGAGCACGACGCCCAGCTGCCTTCCCGCAAGCGATACGTAGCGCACAAGGAGACCGCGCGCCTGCAGGAAGCGGGATCTGCCATCACGGTGAAGGACCTGGCCGACTACGACATCAACCAGCTGATCGAGCTGCAACTGCTCACCCAGCGCCGCCACAACGCCCCCGACGATCCGGCTGCCTTCCAGACCGGTTTCCGCCGTATCCTGTCCTCGCCCTGCCTGCTTCAGGCCGCCCGCGTGTTCCTGGCCCATGACCGCCACGGCGAGCTCGTCGCCTACCACCTGGCGTTCATCCACGACGGCACCCTGCTGGTGCGCAACATCGGCTTGGACTACGAACGCGCAACCCACGGCGAGTACTTCGCGGTCATGGTGCACGCCCCGCTGCGCTACGCCTTCGAGCACGGCCTGCGCCAGATCGACTTCGGCCTGGAGGCGTTCAGCCAGAAACTGCGGCGCGGCGCCCGGCCCGTACTGCTGTGGTCGGCGCTGCTGCGCCCGCCCGCCGGCTGGACCCCGGCGCACACCATCGCCTGCAACCGGCGCCGCGCCGCCGAACTGCTCACCGCGATGGGCGCCCACCTGGAGCCCGATGAGGCCGAACGGCTGCGCACGATCGGCCGGACCGGCCTGATCACGCCGTGACGACCCTGACCGTCCGCCGCACCGGAACACCGGGCCAGAGCGGGTCCATGGCGCTGCAGCGGGCCGGGCTGGCCCGGCTGCGGATCGTGCTGTTCGCCATCGCCGGATTGAACGGCGCCCACACCGCGGTGCTGCCGTTCCTGCCGCACGTGGCCACCCACCTGGGGCTATCACCGCTACTGCTCGGGGTGTTCCTGCTGGCCGACCCCGCGGCCAAGGCCCTGTGCCAGCCGCTGGGCGGGGCCCTGACCGACCGGGCCGGCCCGGCCCGGATCCTGCCGCTCGGCCTGGTGATCGCCGTAGCCGGCATCGCCGTCGTCATGGTCGCCGACCAGGCGCACCTGGCGATCAGCGGACGGCTGATCTGGGGCGCAGGAACCGGGATCGCGGTCCCGGCCGCCTACCGCACCATCGCCGTGCTGGCCGACACCTACCAGGTGCCGCCCGCCCGCATGTACGCCAGCTTCGGCGCGGGCGCGATCACCTCCATGGCCGCCGGACCCCCGCTGGCCGGGCTCCTGGCACCCTTCACCGGCTACCAGGGCGTGCTGGCCATCACCGCCGCCATAGGCCTGGCCGGGACCGGCCTGGTGGTGGTCCGGCTGCGCCTGCCCGCCCCGCGCCGGGCGAGCGCGCCCGGCACCGGCCCGGCCGAGCGCCCGGCTCTGCGGCCCTGCGACCTGCGCGCGGTGATCGTGTTCGGCGTGTGCAGCCTGTGCTGCAACCTCGCCTGGTCCTCGGTCGAGTCGCTGGTGCCGCTGAGCCTCGGCGCGGGCGCCCACGATTCCACCGGCGCCTCGGCGCTGGTGCTGACCACCGGGCTGGTCAGCTTCATCGCCGTCACCCTGGCGCTGGGCCGCCTGCCTGATGGCGCCCGCTCTCCCCGGGCGGGCAGCGCCGCCGCGATCATCATGGGCGGTGCCGGCATCGCCCTGGTCAACGTCGATGCCCTCGGCATCGGCCTGCCCGCGATCGTGATCTTCATGGGTGCCCAGGCGTGGACCTACCTGACCGCCCGGGACGGCATGACCCACCACACCGGACGCAGCGGCAAGGCGTTCGGGGTGTTCGGGATGATCGCCGACGGCGGCAATCTCCTGGGCCCGCTGGTGGTGATGCTGGCCGCCGGACCGCTCGGCCCGCGCGCCGCGTTCGCTCTGCTGGGCGCCGTCTGCCTGGTCGCCGCGGCGACCCTGGCGATCGGCACCCGCATCCTGCCGCCCGTCCCGGCCCCCGCCTCCTTCCCCGAGGCAGGGGCCGGGGCGGGCGGCCGCCACCGCGCTCCGCGCCTCCAGTCGGTACCCGTCACCACGGGCGCGGCCCTCGGCCGGCCCTCCGCCACCCGTCCCGATCGCGCGGCCGCCGTATCCCCGCCGCCTCCCCCGGAGCTCGTCTACCTGCTGGACCGGGTCGACGCCGTGCTGCTGCTGGCCGACCGCTACCTGCATCCCGGCCCGCATCTTCCCGGCCACTCCCCCGGGCCCGCTCACCCTCGTCTTCACCCTTCGCGCCGGTCGGTTCGAACCGGCGCCCCTCGCATCCCGCACCGGAGCACGCGATGACCCTCACCACCCTCCCCGCCATCCCCATCCCCGCCCCTGTCACGGGGACGGCCGTTTCCACCGCGGCGGCGCTGATCCCGCCCCGCCGCCGCGGCAACGTCACCACCCGCTGGCACACCGGCGTCCCCACCGAGCTGGAGCACCTCCAGCCGCCGCACCTCATGCACACCCCCGCCTGGGCCCGGGCCTGGAGCACCGTGGCCACCGAGCAGATCCGCCTCTCGCGCTTCCTGCACCTGCACGCCCCGGCGTCGACCGGCTGGCCGCCTTCCACCTGCTCGAGCGATCCCCGTTCCGGGACTGGCTGGAGCACGACGCCGGACGCGAACCCACCTACCCGCTGCTGCGGGCGGCGGGCTTGACCAGGCCGCAGTCGTAGGACAGTACGACCACCTGAGCGCGGCTGCTCAGGCCGAGCTTGGTCATCAGCCGGTTGAGATGGGTCTTGATTGTGCCCTCACTCACTGACAGCCGTTCGGCGATCTCCTTGTTGGACAGCGCGTGCCCGACCAGGCGCAGCACCTCGGTCTCGCGGGTGGTTAGGCTGTCGAGGAAGGGGGCCGAGATGGGCGGGCTAACAAACGCCTCGATGAGGCGCTTGGTGATGCCCGGCGTCAGCAGCACGTCACCAGCGGCGACGGTGTGGATGGCGGCGATGATGCGTTCGGGTGGGATGTCCTTGAGCAGGAAGCCGCTAGCGCCGAGCCGCAGCGCCTTGTAGACGTATTCGTCGAGGCCGAAGGTGGTCAGGACGAGCACCTTGGACGGGTTCTCGCAGGTGGCCAGGATGTGTTCCATGGCGGTCAGGCCGTCCATGCGCGGCATCATGATGTCCATGAGGGTCACGTCCGGCTTGAGCGTGGCCGCCATGTTCACCGCCTCCTCGCCGTCGGCGGCTTCGCCCACCACTTCCAGCCCCGAGGCGCGCAGCAGCGCCCCTAGGCCAGCCCGGATGAGCACCTGATCATCGACCACCAGGACCTTCGTCATCGCCTGCCTGCTCAGATCGGCGCGTCCGGGTCGGACGGCGAAAGCGGGAACATCACCAATACCTCGAAACCACCCTGCGCTAGCGAATGCGCGGTGATCATTCCCTGGTAGAGCCTGACACGTTCAGTCATGCTGATCAACCCGTCCCCGCCGGAACCGGAACCGGCGGACGGGACGGTGGGCGCGCCGGGGTTCCCGTGATCGTTGGTGATGTTCAGGGTCAGAGCCTTCCGTGTGTACGTCAGCCGGATGCGCACCCGGGCCGAACTCGCGTGCTTGAACATATTGGTCAGCGACCCCTGCACGATGCGGTACGTGCACAGGTCCAGGCCCGGGGGCAACCTCCTGGACCGGCCCTCCACGTCCACCTGGATCGTCTGCCCGGCCGTGTGCATGCGTTCCACCAGGATGTCCGGCTGGTCAGTCCCGGCATCACCGGGCAGTCACCCTCGTCGCCCCCGTCGTCCTCATGGGCCTCGCTGCGCAGGATCGACAACAGGCGCCACGTCTCGGTCAGCATCTCGTGGCTGGTGCCGGCGATGACGCCCAGGGTGGCAGGGTGGGACAGCGCCACGTAGCGGCCCAGTCCGACTTGTATGGAGAGGGCCGACATGCGGTGGGCGACCACGTCGTGCAGTTTCCTGGCGACGCGGACCCGCTCACGGGTGACCGCCCGACGCGCGGTGACCTCCTGGGGGCCAGGGCGGCCAGTTGCCTGCCTCGTTCCCGCAGCAACCGCACCATGCTCCCCGTGATGACCGCCCAGGCTGCCACGATCAGCGCCTGGCCAAGCGCCGATCACAGCGTGACGCCCGGCTGCAGCTTTGAGGCGTACGTCCGCTCCGTCACCACCAGCGCTGTTTCGGCCGTGGTGGCCTGCCAGGCGCGGCGTACGGCCACCGAGTACAGCGCCAGCAGAGGACCGATATCGTTGAGCCCGGGTGGCAGCCCAGCGCGTGATAGACCAGCGCCGTGCTCGCCGAGACGACCAGCACGGCGAACGGTGCCCGCCTGCGCACCGCCAGCGGCATGTTCACCAGCGCGGTTAGCGTCAGCGACAACGCGTCGGCCGGCAACCGGCCCTTGCCCGGTTCGCACCCTTCCCACACCCACGTCCCGGCGACCAGTGCCAGCGCGAGTACGCCGTCGGCCGCGGGCGAGTCCAGCAGCCGCGCCCAGCGGTCGATCCACAGCCGACCGAGCGTGACGCGGGGGCCGGACATCACGTCACGCTCGCCCGCGCGCGGCGTGTGATCGGGCAGCGGTCATGGTCCGGCTCCCGGCGGGAAGGGGAACTTCGGCTCGATGATGCCCGGCTGCGGCAACCGTGGCAGCAGGCCGGTGCCGAAGGGGACCTGTTTGTAGCCGATGTACGCGGTTGGATCGACGTATCCGCGGTTGATGTGGTTGAAGAACGCGCTCGGTGAGTTCGTGGTCACCTCGTACATGCGCATGGTCCTGAGCGCCACGAAGTCCGGCATGTCCCGGCCGCCGACCGCGACGAAGTGCTGCTGGATGTCCGGGTGCCGGGCCGCGGCCTTCTCGATCGCCTTGCCGACGTTCATCCGTCCGAGGAAGCCCTTCTTCGGCTTGAGCGCGGCGTCCATCTCCGGCTGGCTCAGATACCTGCGCATGTCGTCGGGGTTCTTGGCGAAGCGGTCGCGCAGCCCGTTCACCACGCGTTCCAGCGTGTCGAGGGGGTCCTCGCAGCCGACCGAGGTGAAGATTTCGTCCTCGTCGCACATGTCGCCTGCCACGCGGAGCCTGCCCGGCGGCTCGGCGCCGCCGCCCTCGGTCTGCGTGTCCGATCGGGGTTCGAGCACGCGGGCCTTGGACGGTTGCACGTCCGGCAGGTCGCCGACGTCCGGCACGGTCACCGGTAGCGACTCCGGCGGCGCCATGGCGGCCGGGGTGGGCGGCCGCACGACGTCGCCCGCTTCGCGCACCGCCCGGCCGCGCATGTCCCACAACGACCTGGTGGTGTCGCGGATCACGTCCGACTTTCCCGAGATGACCGGGGACGGGCGGCGGAGGGTGCCGGGAATGCGCTGCTTCGGATCGGCGTACTCGGGCTGGCGTAGGCCCTTCTGGATCGTGCGTGCTCGCTCCTTGGCCTCCTGCTCGGCGCGCTCCTTGGCCGCCTTGGTCCTGGCGCGGGCCTTGGCCAGGGCGTGGGCCCGCGCGGCCGCCGCCTGCTCGGCCCGGCTCGGCCCGCTGGGGCCTGAGCCGCCGCCTCCGGAGGAGCCTCCGCCGAGGCCGAACCAGACCTCGATCGGCGGCAGCCTGAAGAACAGGGAGCCGCCGCCGAAGTAGTAGAACTTGTACAGCCAGGTGAGCGCGTTGCGGGGCGTGCAGTAACGCAGGGCGTTCATGAGCTGCTGCAGGCAGTCGGCGCTCAGTTTGGTCCGTACGCTGCAGTGACCTGAGGGGTCGGTGGCGTCCAGGGGCGTGCCGCCGGCGTAGGCGTAGCGGTTGGCCTCGCCGGAGTCGGGCACGGCGTCGAGCGTCAGCGCGTCGCGGCTGTCGAACGCGCCGGCCTGCGGGTCGTACCAGCGTGCACCCATGGTGACGTGTCCGGTGCCTGGGTCCGTCCAGTCGCCCTGGTAGCCGATCGGCGAGCCCGATCCCTGGGTCGCAATGGTGCGGCCGAACGGGTCGTAGGCGGATGAGTCGTTCAGCCCGGTCAGCGTCGTGCCGGGGGCGAAGCCGCCGACCTGGTCGCCGTGCTTGTCGGCCAGGGCGATCCGGGCGGAGCCGCCCTGGCCGTAGGCGAGCAGGTCACCCGCCGGGTCGCGGGCGTAGCGGAAGGTGCCGTCGGACACCGGATCGGAGCCGGTCCCCGCGTACGACCACCGCGCGCCGTCGCGTGTGGCCGGCCGGTCGAGCCCGTCGTAGGTGTAACCGATCGGGCCGGCGCCCACCATGCGGTCGAAGGCGTCGAAGGCGTAGGAGCGCTGGCCCTGCGGCCCCGACGCGGAGGTCAGGGTTCCTCTCGGGGTGTAGGCGTAGGTGCTCTGGCCGTCGCTGAGCCGCCGGTTGCGCTCGTCGAAGGTGGCGGTGGCCCCGCTCGCGTCGGTGCGGTTGCCCGCGGCGTCCCACGCGTAGCGGACGGTGGCGCCGTCACGGGTCCACGACGTGAGGCGCCCGGCCTGGTCGTAGCCGTAGGTGTCGCTGCCCGCGCCCGCCAGCCCGGTCGTCTGCTCGCCTGTGGTGCGGTCCTCCTTGTCGTAGGTGTAGGTCGCCGAGGCGACGGTCTTGCCCGAGACGTCGGTGAGCGTGTCGGAGGCCGGCCTGCCGAACTCGTCGTAGCCGAGGCGGCGGGTGGCCTGCGTCCCGTAGGCCACGGTCTGGGGCCGCCCGGCGGCGTCGTAGGAGTAGGTCCTGGTCACGCCGGTGATGCCGTCGCGGGCGCTGTTCAGCCGTCCGTCGAGGTAGTCGAAGGTGGCGGTGCCCGCGGCGTCGGTCCTGGCGATGAGCAGGCCGTCGGCGTCGTACGTCAGGTCGGCTGATCCGGACGGGCCCTGGGCTGACAGCAGCAGTCCGCGGTCGCCATAGGTGTAGACGTCGGCATCAGCGCCCGAGGCCGCCCTGGTCAGGTGACCGCTGAGGTCGTAGGCCAGGACGCGGTCAGGGGTGGCCGTGGTCCCGCTGCCACTCTCCTTGACGAGCCGGTGCGCGTCGTCGAAGACGCGCTGCCTGACGACGCCGCCGGGTGCGGTCTCCTTCACCGGGTCACCCGCCGCGTTGTACGTGATCGTCCATGTGCGGTCGGCGGCAGCGGGATGGGCGGCCGTGGCCGGTTCGATGACCGACTCCGGCAGACTCAGGGTGTTGGTCGTATAGACGGTCGCGTTGCCACGGCCGTCGGTGAAGCGGGTCCTGTTGCCCGCCGCGTCGTATCCGTACGTCGTGGTGATCGACGTGCTGTCGGTAACCGGCTCGACCTGCTTGACGATCCGCCCCGCCGCGTCGTGCGAGAACGTGGTGACGCGCCCGAGCGCGTCGGTCATCTCGGTGAGGTTGCCTGCCGCGTCGTAGGTATAGGAGCGTTTACGCAGCTCGGAACCCGCTGGATCCAGGTCGTGCTGGCCGGTCAGGCGCCCCAGCAGGTCGTAGACGTGCCGGACGGTGCGCCCCAGGCCGTCGCTCTCGCGGACGAGCCGTCCCCGGTGGTCGTAGCCGAATCGGGTCACGACGCCCGCGGGGTCCGTCGTGCGCACCAGCTCGTCGGCGCCGTCGTAGGCGTGCGTCGTGGTCGCGCCGCTGGGCGCGGCCGACGAGAGCAGGTTGCTCGCGTCGTCGTAGGCATACCGCGTGGTGTAGGTCGCCGCCGCGGGACGACGCTCGATCTGGGTCTTGGTGGCGATGCGACCCAGGTCGTCGTAGGTGGCTTCGGTACGCGCCCCGGCCGGGTCGGTCGCCGACAGCATCTCGCCGGTGGCGGTGTAGGTGTAGCGCCACACTGCCCGCTCGCCGTCACCGGTGGGCGTGTCCATGGTCCGTACCCGGCCCAGCCGGTCGTAGTCGTAGCGGGTCACCTTGCCCAGGGGGTCGACCGCCTCCTGGATCTGGCCGGCCGGGTTGTATCGCAGGGTGACCGACGGGACGATCGGTGTGGTGGAGCCGGGCGGCGTGTACGACGGCGACGTCATGGTTACCGGCTGTCCGAGCCGGTCGTAGCCGACCCGGTTGACCGCCCCCAGGGGGTCTTTGACCTCTGTGGTGTCACCGAAGGCGTTGTAGCCGGTCACTGTCCGCGGTCTGACCGTGGACGGTGGCCCGCCCAGGCTCTCGGTCTGCACCGGCGGCTCGGTCGTGACGGTCAGCCTGCCGAGCACGTCGTAGGCCATGGTGGTGGTGTAGGCGTCCTTGTCCGCCCCGGCGACGTTGCCGCGCGGCTCGGTGACGGCCGTCGTTAGGTCGCGCTGGTCGTAGGCGTAGGAGGTGGTCAGCGTGGTGGTCCCGTCGGTGACGCTCTTCTTCGTCAATCGTCCGGCGGGGTCGTAGGCGTAGATCGTGGTCTCGGGGGTGGTGGGCATGGTCCAGTCGACGTTGGAGGCCGTGCCCGAGTAGGCGACTCGGGTGAGGTTGCCGCCGAGGTCGTACTGGTAGGCGGTGCGGCGTGTCAGGCCCCCGGGGTCGAGGGTGGCCGCGGTCGTCCTGCCCATGGCGTCCACGGTGTACTCGGTGACGGTGGTGCCGTTATCGGTGGTCTCTTTGAGGAGGTTGCCCGCGCCGTCGTACTCGAATGCGGACAGGACGAAGTCGCGGGTCGCGCCGCCGGAGGTGCGCATGTCCTTGAGCGTGGTGCTCTTGACGAGGTCGTCGCCGTAGTAGGCGGTCTCGATGCGGCGGCCCATCGCGTCGGTCTCCCTGACGAGGCGGCCGGCGTAGTCGTAGGCGTAGGAGTTCAGGACGAGCGTGCCTCCGCCGTCCGGGCCTCCGAGGTCGCCGTCCACGTCGGCCAGGCGCACCTCGGCGAGCACGTTGCGGGCGGTGTAGGCGTAGTCGAAGCGGGCGCCTGTCGCGTCCACCACGGCCGTGGTGTTGCCGAACACGTCGTGGACGTAGGCAGTCTCGTTGCCGAGCGAGTCGGTGGCGCGTTCGAGCAGGTTGTGATCGTCGTAGTCGTATCCGATCGTTCGGGTCTCGCCGCCGGAGGCGATGTCGGCGGTCTGCCAGCGGAGGAGGTTGCCGTCCACGTCGAAGCTGTTGTCCACGCGTTTTTGGGTGGTGGCGCCGGTGACGGCGTTGACCGCCGCCGGGTAGGTGACGCTGGTGAGGTTGGACCAGTCGTCGTAGCCGTAGGTGGTGGTCGCGCCGGCGGGCACGCTGTCGGAGACCTCGGTCCTGGAGACGACGCGGCCGATCGCGTCGGTGGTGAATGTCGTCCTCAGCCCGGACGGCGTGGTGACCTGGGCCACGTCGCCGGCTGCGGTGTAGGCGTAGCTGGTGACGGCGCCGCGCGGGTCGGTCTCGGTGAGCACCAGCCCGCTGGGCATGGTGCCGCCGCCGATCGCGCCCTCGGTGCCGTTGGTGTAGACGAACGCGAGCTGCCCTCCGCCGCTGGGGTTGGTCTGTGTGAGCAGGTTGCCGGCCGCGCTGTAGGCGAAGGACGTGCGGTAGCGGTTGTCGGCCGGGCCGGACGAGCGGCCGTCGCGGACTTCGGTCGGGCGGTCGTTGCGCGGGTCCGAGGGGGAAGTGACCGCCGGATAGGTGTAGTACGTGGTGTGGCAGGCGTCTTTGGCGCGGCAGGTCGTTCGCGTGAGCGGGTTGCCGCGTTTGTCGTAGGTGAAGCGGGTCGTGTCGCCGTTCTCATTCGTGATCGCGGACGGGAAGCCCTGGTCGTTGTAGCCGAAGGTGCGGATGGCCATTCCGTCGAGCGCCTGCCTGATGAAGTCGGGGGCGTCGCCGGACCCGCCGGGAAGCGTGGTGCAGAATGACGGGTCGCCGGGGTCGGGGGCGGCGCAGGTGAACGTCGGCGTCGGCGTGGGGGTCGGAGTGACGGGGACGTCGTCGTCGCGGGTGCCCAGACCCAGCGGGATGCCCTGGCGCACGATGCGGGCGGCCAGGGCGTCGTACTCGTACAGGTAGGACTGGCCGGCGGGGTCGCGCACTTCGACGGCGCGGCGGATGTCGCTGTCGCCGCCGTACACGACGGGCAGGCCGATCGTCCAGGTGCCGCCGTGCGCGTCGGTGTACTCGGTGACGCGGTCCTGCGCCGCGTCGTAGTCGGCCTCGGCGGCGACCTTGCCGCTGGGCAGCGTCACCTTGGCGAGTTGGTCGGCGGCTCTCGTCCCCTCCCGGTAGTGCGCGGCGACCGAGTCGGGCCCGAGCGGGTGCAGGTAGACGGCGACCTCGTCGATGGTGCCCGCGTAGTGGCGGCGCGCGGCCGTACCCCAGGCGGGCCAGGAGGCGGGCGTGCTGACGTGCGCGGCCCCTGCCTGGTTGTACGTCATCGCTAGATGCTGCGGGGTACGCCCGGTCAGCGTGCCGGCGACTTTGCCGTCCAGGTAGAGCGTCTGCGTCGAGCCGGTGGCAGATAGGACCGCGTGGTGCCATTTACCGTCGTTGACGAGGGCGGTGCTGGTGATCGGGGAGATCGCGCCGTCCGCGAACTGGCCGCGCAGCCTGCCGTCGGTGCCGACGTACAGGACGGGCACGCCGGTCCCCGGCGTGGTGCCCAGCGGTTTGTCCTGGTAGCCGAGCAGCGGGCCGCCGGCGCCGGTCGAGAGGTTCTTGAACCACAGTTCGACCGCCAGCTCGTGGCTGCGCTTGACCGCGCCCGACGGCAGCGACACCGACGATGATGTGCCGTTGAAACCGGCCGCCGTGTCGTGCGTCCCCGCGATGGCACCCGCCGCCTGGAAGGCGACGTTCTGGTAGGTCGCGGTGTCCTTGCCCAGGTTGACGGCGATTTGGCTGGCGGCGCTGCTGCCCTCCTCCTCGCCGAACCGGTAGTAGGACTCCGGCTTGCTGTCCAGCACGCCGCTGCGGTAATGGGAGCCCGGGGCGTACTCATAGGAGGTGCAGCGCGCGCCCGGAGCGCACGCCTGGGTGAGCAAGTCGCCGCTGTAGGTGTAGGTCCAGGTCAGCCGCTTGCCCGCCACCGGGTCGGTGCTGACGGAGGCGACGTGGGCGCCGGACCAGGTGAAGGTCAGCGAGCGTTCGCCCGGCCTGCTGGTGGCCTTGGCGAGCTTTCCGTCGGCGGTGTTGTAGGTGAGTACGAGGGCGTGCCCGTTCACGTCGGTGATCTTAGATAGGCGACTGTTCGCGAACTCGTACGTGGTGCCGGACTTGTCGGTCAGCTTCCAGGAGGAGCTGTCGAACCTGAGGGTTGCGTATCTGCCGGGCGGCGGCGCGTATGTGCCGTCCGGGTTCTTGCCGTAACGCACCTGCCGTCCGTCCGGGTAGCCGATCACCACGGAGCCCGACGCCTCCGGGGTCAGCCGCATGTCGTAGACCGTCGCCCACCCGGCGCCGAAGGCTCCGTCGCGCCGGGGGTCGAGGCTGTTGTACGTGCGCTCCACCGCCAGCTCGGGTCCCGCGGTGGCGACGGGCGCGTCCACGGCCCGCGAGCCGAGGTTGCCGCTCTGCGGGTCGAAGTCCCGGTCGCCGTCGGCCCCTGCCAGGCGCGAGGTGATCTCCGGTTGTGGTACGGCCGTGATGATGGCCTGGCGCGGCGAGGGTACCTCGCTGCCGGTGTCCTTGACGAACACCCGCCACACATACGTCTTCTGCCATGACAGCTTGCCCGCCGGGACCGACCAGGCGCGGGTGGGCACGTACCCGGAGTCGAAGCAGTCTGTGACGCCACCGGACTCGGTGCTCTTGCACACCTCGAACTTGTACGACAACGCCGATCCCGCCGACGGATCCAGGTCCACGGCGGTTGCCCAGAGCTGCGGGGTCAGCGTCTGCGCCTGGTAGCCGTTGGACGGGTACAGCTCCTGCAGCACCGGTGGGATGTCGATCACGGTGAGGATCAGCCGGACCGGTGGCACCATCTCGTCGATGAACACCGGCCCGCCCGCGCGCGCCATGGTGAAGTCGATGGAGTAGGTGCCCGGCTTCAACGCCTTGATCGTCGCGTCCAGCGTGACCTTGCCGTTGCGCACCACGCTCTGTGTCAGGTTCGCCGAGCGCTGCTGTGTGACCAACTTGCCCTTCTTGTCGTAGACGCGGTAGGCGAGATAGTACGAGCCCGCCGTCCACGTCTGCGCGCCCTTGTTCGTCACCGTGATTTTGATCTTTCCGCTCTGCGCCTGCGTGACCGGCGGATCCGGTACCGGCTTGGTGATCCGGTAAGCGGCGTCGTACGGGCTGTGCGTCACGATCAGGCGCGGCGGGTTCTTCGTGTCGTGTCCTGTGAACTTCTTCGTGCCGTCGCTGCCCGATGAGGCGTCCCTGACCGACAGTCCGTAGTTGGCCTGGCGGCCGTCCACCCACCGCTGGATCAGGTCCCTGCCCGCCTTGCCCAGGTTGAAGGAGACGGCGTCGGTGGGACACTTCGACGTGGTCGAGCCCAGGGCGATGTAGCCGTGGGAGAAGGATCTGCGTGCCAGCGACGAGCCCACGGCTGGCCCCGGGTACGACAGTCCGCTCTGCCCGCTCCACGCCTCGGTGACCGGGTGCACGGTGACCGGCCGCGACCGGCAGGTCGAGGAGTCGTAGTTGACCATCCACAGGTACGCGCCGAACACCCGGTGATACCTAAGTTCGTCGTCGAGCTGCGGGAACGCGAGATAAGCGGCCGACCTGCGGCCGACGGTGAGCTCCTGGCCGCCGCCGGTGGAGTGCCCGTCGCCCACCGACAGGCTCGTGTCGGCGGCCGAGATCTCCACGCTCGGGTCCACCAGCACCGGGTACACCCGGCCCGGCGCGGCCAGCCAGCTCCGGTCGGCGCTCACCCGCAGCACTGGGCGGCCGCCCTCGGTACGCAAGCTGTAGGTCACCCCCGCGGAGGTGGCGGGCCGCGCCGCCGAGTCGGTCATGGAGCCCGCGGGCACGACCGCCCTCTCGCGGCCCGTCCCATCGGTGAAGACCACCCGGCCATCCGCCGTCGTCGCCGCGGTCAGCCCCTTCAGTTCCAGAGGGAAGTCGAAGACGGTGGAGGTGCCGGGCGAGCGGAGCACGATCGTCTCCTTGACGCCGCCAGGCAGCACGTCCACCCGTACGTCGGCGTGCGGCCAGACGCCCGGATAGGTGACGCCGCGCGTGCCCGCCTTGGCCCGTGCGGCGACGCCGTCCCGCACGCCGTACGCGATCTCGTGCCCGGGATCCAGCCCCAGGCGCACCATCCCGGACGGCGCCGCCCGGGACGCCAGGCGGACGTCGACGGAGTCGGCCGTGTTCCGCCATCCCTCGCCGGTGGACGCAAGGCGGGTGTTGATGGGCGCCCAACTGCCGTCCGCCTGGCGGTAGTTGAGCGGAGTGGTGGAGAACTCACTGGTCAGCGTGCCATCCGGGTTGGCGTACGAGCGGGAGTACGCGCTCCGTTCACCCGGCAGCTCCCGGCCGGTTTCCGGGGGAACCGGGTTCATCACGGGGGTCGGGGCGGTCGTCACGGTCGCCGTGGTGGCCGGGGCCTTGGCCGTGCCGTCCAACCTGGTCAGCGGATAGCGGGCCCGCAAGGTCTGCGGACTGCTCGTGTTGCGGGCCGTGCCCAGCAGGTGGGGCTGGCCCGCGGCTGATCCCCACACCTGTGCTGGGGCCATCGGCGCCCGCGTCGGTCCGGTGACGACGATCGTCCCAGAACCGGCCGCCAGCAGCGTGACCAGCACGAGCAGGATCGGCCGGGCGGCTGCGACGAGCAGCCCAGGCCCGGCGGGAGCCGGGTACCGCAAGGTGACCATGATCTCTCCAGCCTCCGGCGAGTCCAGGCGGTCCGCCCGGTCCCGCAGACTTCACCTGACCGCTACTCGGGTGGTGCTGGGAGCGTTTCCGGCACGAACGTCACCTCGTCCTGAAGCACCGCGTCCCGCTCCGCTGCGGCCGCCAGCGATGTCGGCACGTAGTACACCCGCGTCTGGTTGTCGTCGGTGCGGAACGCGAACGCCCACGAGGAACCGTTGATGCTCATGTACGGGAACGCGGTCGGGTCAGTGGCGCTCACGTCCGGTTCAAACGTCTTGCGCGCCCATTCGCGCCACGTGCCGGAGCCCTGCGCGGTCTCGCCGGTGCTGTAGACGGCCCCCTCCGCGCCACGGGCCACGATCTCGGTCTTGCCGCTCAGCGGGCTGATCAGGGCCGACGGCATCCCCACCGCGGTGAGACCGGGCACCTGGTCCCAGGCGTCGGGGAATGCCCCTGCGTCGTCCTGCTGCTTGGTGATGATCGTCCCGTCCGCGCCGCGCGAGAACAGCCGGACCTTGCTGCCGGGGTAGACCACCACTGCCGGGGTCGTGGTGAACCCGGGCTCGCTGATGCTCGTGCAGCCGGTGACGGCCCCGTTCGCGTACACCATCGTCCGCAGCACCCCGTTCGCGTCGAGCACGAACAGCCTGATCCCGCCGCTGACCGTGGCCACCGAAGGCGCGGCGTCCGCGAGCCCGGCCACACCGAGGCTGATCCACGAGGTGTACGGCCCGCCCGCCGCCGTCTGCGGTAACGCCCACAACACCCCTTGCGTATCCACCGCGAACGCTACGGGACGGCCGTCCTCCAGCTTCCCGATCGTGGAATGCGAGGCCATCGGCAGGCTGTCCGGGAGCCACGCCGCCCACGCGGGCGGGTTCTTCGTGGCCTGCGCGAGCGACCAGACCGGGCCTGCGGCGTTGTGGCCGGTGATCGTCAGTCTGCCGTCGCCCTGCTCACCGAGCCCTGGCCGCCCGGTGTACGCTTCAGCGCTGGACACCACCGTCCACTGCACGGAGTTGAAGTTGTCGGGATCAGGCTGATGGCCGTGGAGAAGGCGGCCGATGTTGTCGGTGTAGGCGTACTCGATCGTGCCGAGCTGCGCGCCCTCTACCGGGGACGCCTGCAGCACAGCCGTCGCCGCGTACGACTCGACGGGCACGGGCGCCGAGGCCGCCGGGACCAGCTTCGATAACACCGTCGCGGTGCCGGAGGTGGCCTGCGAGCCCGGTCCTTCGCCGGCCGCGCCGACCACGGCCTCGGCCTTGCCGTCGCCGTTGACGTCGGCGAGCGCGGCCGAGGAGCCGAAGTTGTCGCCACCCTCATTGGTGTCACCGGCATCGATCTGGGTGAGGCGCCGACCGGTGGTCAGGCTGACCGTGGAGTTCGCGGGCCGTGCGTGGCCGCGGAATAGGAAGGCCACCCCCGCTCCCGAGGGACCGTACGCCTTACCCGGCGCGCCGATGACCAGGTCCGCGTAGCCGTCGTGGTCGGCGTCGCCGGTCGTCAGCGTGGCACCGAACCGGTCGTTGGAGGCCGCCTGCTCGGCCGCGCCGCCCTCCTGCAACCAGAATGCCGCGCCCAGCTTGGTCGCGGCCCCGGGGAGGATCACGACCGAGCCGCTCTTGACGTCGGCACCCTGTACCTCGCCCGGGATACCGACGGCCACGTCGGTGTAGCCGTCCTTGTCGAAGTTACCTACGGCCAGCGTGGCACCGAAGTTGTCGCCGGCTTCGTTGCCACCACCGTTGCCCTCCTGCGTCAGCCCGAACCCGGCCGCCTTGCCCACCGCCGCGCCAGGAATGACGTAGATGCTGCCGCTGCCGGCCGGGTCGGCGCCCGGCGCCTCCGCGGGGGCGCCGATCACGAGATCGGCATGCGCGCTGCCGGTCACATTGCCGGCCGCGAGCGCGGCGCCAAACCGGTCGCCGGCCTCCGTCGCGCCACCGGCGTTCTCCTGTTTGGCATCCCAGCCCTTGACGATGCCACTGGCAGAGCCCTTGTACACATAGATCGAACCGCCCTTGGTCGTCTCCTGGTGCGGAATCTCACCGGGGACGCCGATGGCCAGGTCGGCGTAACCGTCGCCGTTCAGGTCGGCGGCGGCCAGCGCCGTGCCGAAATTGTCGCCCGCCTCGTCTCCACCGCCGCCCGTGGTCTGGTCGTACGCCTTGCCACCGGACAGGCCGCTCGGCCCGCCGGAGAAGACGGCGATTGCCCCAGACCCCGCAGCCGTGCCGATCGCTTCTCCGGGCGCGCCGACGGCGAGGTCGGCGTAGCCGTCCTTGTTGAAGTCGCCCACCGCCAGCGCAGCGCCGAACCGGTCGCCAGCCTCGATGCCACCGCCCGCATTGGTCTCGGTGAGCCGGGTGCCCGGGGTGCTCAAGCCGTTGGCCGACCCCTTGAACACCGTCACACTGCCTCCCGCGACGCCGCCCACGGTGTCGGTGGGCGCGCCGACGGCCACGTCGGCGTAACCGTCTTTGTTGAAGTCACCGCTCACCGAGGTCGTGCCGAACCTGGCTCCGGCGGTGATGGTCGGGGGAGTCACCGTCCGGTGCGCGTAGAGGTCAGCGGCAATGCAGGGGGTCGCGGCGTACGCGCTGGCGGGCGCGAGGCCCGTCACGGTTCCAAACGGAATCATCGTGATGACGCATAACCAGCCGAACCGGCGAGAACGAGCCATTGAGCCGCCTTTTTCTAGCAGGACAGAATCTCGTCGAAAAATAACGAGATGAGCTGCTTCAGGCATCTACCGCCAGATGGAAGATTGATCCATCAATCGGTGTAGCCAGCGTCGGCCTTGTCAACCAACGCGGTACTCCGGCTATTCGGTGCTTCGGCTATTCGTCGCCCGCGTGGAGCACCTCCTCACGACCGACGGTGGCGCCGAGGACGAACGCGAATGACACCAAGGTCACGGAGGCTCAGCCCCAGCAGCGCCCTCACCGAGACCGCGTGGAGCGTGCGCTGTCTGCGGGATAATGACGGGATAACGCGACGGGTGGGGCGGCCTCCCGGGGCCATCCCACCCACCTTGCTCCCGACCATCGGCGTAGCCGATTGGAGGTGGGCTACAACCGGGCGAGGCGTCCAGGCCGCTCAACGGTTGGTGTGCTCCTTAGATTCAGACGATCAATGCAACGCTGCTGGTGGATGGGTGGATCGTGGCTCGGATGGGTCGGCCGGGAATGTCGGACGCGATGAAAGAGGACTTGTGGCGGCGGTGGCGTGCCGGTGACTCCATCAGCGTGATCTCCCGAGCACTGAGCAAGCCCCCGGGATCAGTTTTCACGGTGCTGAAGCACCATGGCGGCATCGCGCCGGCCGAGCGGGTGCGCCGGGCCGACCGGTTGAGCGCCGAGGACCGGGAATCGATCTCTCGCCGCCTCGAGGCTGGAGCCTCACTACGTTCGATCGCCGTGTCGATCGGCCGGCCGGCATCCACGGTGAGCCGGGAGGTCGCCCGCAATGGCGGCCGAGTGAAGTACCGGGCGGTCGCCGCCGAGCAACGTGCTCAGGAACAGGCACGTCGTCCGAAGCCGTCCGTCCTGCAGGACAACCCGGTGCTGCGCCGGCTGGTGATCGAACTGCTCGACAACGAGTGGTCCCCGGAGCAGATCGTGGGACATCTGCGGCTGATGCACGCCGGCAACCCGCTCATGCGGATCAGCCACGAAAGCATCTACCGCGCGATCTACACGACCCGGTGGAAAGTGATCCCGCGGGAGCTGTGCACCAAGCTGCGCACGCGCCGTCCCATCCGCAAGAACAAGAAGAACACGGTCAAGGGCCAGTGGCGTTCCCAGATCACCGGGGCACGGCCGATCGAGGAACGACCTGACGCGGCCGATGCTCGAACCGAGCTCGGCCACCTCGAAGGCGATCTCATCGTCGGAGCCAAGAACAGCCAGGTCGCGACGCTGGTCGACCGCAAGTCCCGCTACCTGACCATGGTCGCGCTGCCCAGCCGCCACACCACGACGGTCATCCCCGCCCTGCAGCAGGCGTTCTCACGGATGGATACTCGTCTGCTCAGCACTTTGACCTGGGACCGCGGTATGGAACTGGCCGGTCACCGGCTGCTGACCGACGCGACCGGCGTCGACGTCTTCTTCGCGGCACCGCGCAGCCCATGGCAGCGGGGCACGAACGAGAACACGAACAAGCTGATCCGGCAGTATCTACCGAAGGGCACCGATCTGGGCTTGTACAGCCAAGCCGACCTCGACGCCTTGGCCGCCCGGTTGAACAACCGCCCCCGTAGGTGCCTCGGCTACCGAACCCCGGCCCAATGTGTTGCCTTGACTCTTTGAATCTAAGGTCCATGCCCGCCGCCCATGCCTGCTCGGCGCCGCAGGCGACGGCGACCGCGACCGCGTCCAGGTAGAGGCGGATGGCGACCTCCCCGCCGTACATGCTCGGCCGCTGCAGCGCACCGTTGGCCTGAGCGAGCAGGTAGGCGCGCACGCTCTCCACCGTGGGCTCGCCGGCGCTCACGGATCCAGACCAAGACAGCCCGGCTCTGCGATCGTCCCGGAACGGCATGGCCCTTTCGTCAGGCACGCTCGCCACCGCTGCCAAGGTCCGCTGGACCATGCGGGCTCTTGGCCGCGCGGCCCAGCGCCTCGGCGGCGGCGAGCTGATCACGCGCGTGCTCGACGTCCGCACGCAGATCCTTCACCCGGTCGCGGGCGGCGGCATGGGCGGCGCGCTCGGCCGCCAGGTCGGCCTGTTGCCCGGCGGCCTGCTCGCGTACCCGGTCCAGCTCGGCCCGCAGCCGGTCGGTCTGCGCGTCGTGGTCGCGGCGCTGCCGTTCGGCCGCGGCGCGCAGCTCGGCCAGCTCCGCGCACAGGCGCTCGGCCTCGGTCTCGGCGCGCCCGGCGCGGCCGACGGCCGCGGCGAGCTGGTCGGTCAGCCGGTCGGCGCGGGCGCTCTGCTCGGCGGCATCGTGGAGGGCCTCGGCCAGCAGGCGCTCGTGGGCGCGGAGCTCGGAGCGGGCCTGCTCGGCGGCGTCCTGGGCGGCGCGCAACCGCTCGGCCAGCTCGTCGTGGGCGGCGATCGCCGCGTCCCGGGCCGTCTCGGCGCGGGCGCGGGCGGCCCGCTGGTCGGCCAGGTCCCGTAGGGCGTCGCGTTCGGCGGCGGCCGCGGCTTCGGCGCGCGCGTGGGCGGCGTCGGCGTCGTGGTCGGCCGCCGCGCGGGCGTCGCGGTCGGCGCGGGCCGCGGCGAGTGCCCGGGCGGCGCGCTGCTCGGCGTCGGCGGCGCGCTGCTCGGCGTCCGCGGTCGCGGCGCGGGCCTCTTCGGCGGCGTCCTCGGCGGCGGCCGCCTGGCGCAGCGCGCCGTCGGCGAGCGCCTGGAGCCGGTCGGTCAGCTCCGTCAGGGCGGCGCTCCAGCGCTGGCCGGCCTCCAGCAGCGGGCGGGCCAGGTCCTCGGCGCGGGCCACGGCCTCGCCGAGCGCCGGGGTGGCGTGGGCGGTGCGGGCGCGGTGGGCGGCGGTCCGGCAGGCGGTCGAGCAGTACTTGGCCGGGCGGCCGCCCCGGGGCCGGCCGTCGGCGTCGAGCGCGGGCGGCGGCAGCGGGTTGGCGCAGCCGGGTCCGGCGCACCGGCGCGTCTCGGCCTGCGGGGAGGGCGGGACCACGTCCGGCGTGTCGGCGGGCGGGGCGGCGGGGTCGGTCACGCGGTCCACCCTAGCAGCGATCGTTCCGTTTCATGAGAAACAGGTTTCTTATCGAGACGGAATGAATCTTGCCGCCATGGCTGACTCCGGATAGCATCGCCTTATGCGGAGTCAGGAAGACGATCGAAACGCCCTCATCGCATCATCGGATGATGGGCGGAGCGGTTCTCTGGCGACGCCGGAGGACCTGGAGGCGGTGCGCGCCTACCTGGCCCGCGCACTGGAGGACAACACCCGCCGCGCCTACGCCGACGACCTGCGCGCCTGGATCCGCTTCTGCGACGCACGGCACTACGACCGCTACCCGCTCACCCCGGTGAGCGTCGTCCGCTACGTCGAGCACCTGGCCGCCACCGGCAAGGCCTACAAGACGATCGAGCGGCGCGTCACCGGCCTGCGCGGCGCCCTCAAGGCCGCCGGCCACCCCGTGGACGAAGCGGTGGCGGCCGCCGCCCGCACCGCGCTGAGCGTCGCCCGCAAGGACATCATGCGCGAGCCCGGCCGCCGCGGCCGCGGCAAGGCCACCGCCTTCACCATCGCCGAGCTGCGCGCCATGTCCGCGGCCTGCCCCGCCACCCTGGCCGGCGCCCGGGACCGCGCCCTGGTCCTGCTCGGCTTCGCCATCGCCGCCCGCCGCAGCGAGCTGGCCGCCCTGCACCTGGGCGACGTCCGCCAGGTCCCCGAGGGCCTGGAGGTGCACGTGCGCTGGTCCAAGACCGGCACCGAGCGCTTCCCCAAGGTCCCCTACGGCCAGCACCTGGCCACCTGCCCGGTGCGCGCCTGGAGCGCCTGGACCACCCGGCTGGCCGACCGCGGCCGCACCGAGGGTGCGGCCTTCCCCCGCATCGACCGCCACGGCAACCTCGGTGACCAGCTAAGCGCCGAAGGCGTCGGCGACATCGTCACCGCCCTGGCCGCCGCCGCCGATCTGGGCCACCGCACCGCCCACGGGCTGCGCGCCGGCATGGCCACCGAGGCCCGCCGCGCCAAGCACGACGCCGTCGCCATCGCCGAACAGGGCGGCTGGACCCGCAACAGCCGCGAGATGCTCGGCTACATGCAGATCATCGACAGCTGGGAGGACAACCCCCTGCACGGCATCGGCCTGTGACGGTCCCGCCGGGCGCAGTCACCGCTGCCGCCGCGCCCCGCCTCACACCATCCGGCCCTGCACCAGGCCCCGCGGGCCCGCAACGACACGAAGGAGTGCGCATGAGCGACGAGACCACCGTCCTGGAGCAGGCCTCCCGGGCCGCCCACGCGCGCATGGAGCGCTACCCCGCCGCCATCCCCGCCATCGACATCGCCTCCGCCGCCGGAAACGCCCCTGAGCACCGCCACGGAGGCCGGGCAGGGGCCACGAGATCGGCCGCCGGACGATCGGTCCCTGCGCCCGGCACGTCCCCTCCGCGTGACCATCCCGCCCGCTCCTGCGCGATCGCCGTCCCCGCGACGGAGCCGCCGATGCCCACCGCCGGCTCACCCGACGCCCTTCCGCGCCCCGGGCCACCGGAGCACCCGCGAGGGCCCTCCTCAGCAGCCTCGACGCCCCTTGAATGAAAGGACGACCCGATGGACCTCCTGCTTCGCCTGCCGGACGATCCGGCGCCGCCGCCCGTCGCGATCGGCACCCACCCGGCCGGAGTCGCCCTGTACGCCGGGCAGCGGGTGCGCTTCACCTTCCCCGACCGGCTCGGCGGGAGCGGCGTCGGCGCCCTGGCCGGGCCCGGCCCCGGCGGCACCGTGATCGTCGACTTCTACGGCAGCCGCTCCCGCATCGCCCCGGCCGCGATCCGCGCCATCTGCATCGAGCGCCCCGCCATCGCCGAAAGGCACACGGCGATGAACGACACCACCGGCATCTACGACGACGGCGCGACCTACGGCGCCGACCCGCACGCCGTCGACCCGGACAGCACCGGCGAGCGCCTCTACGACGACGGTGCCGCGTACGGACCGGCATGCTAGGAAGAACACCGCGATACGAGCACCGCGCCGCACCCCTCTGAGAAGCCGTGGTCCGCCGCCCGCAGACGCTCTGCCCGACCTGACCGAACGCTCCCCTTCCCTCAGAAAGGCACCCGCGCATGAGCGGCAACTGCTCCGCCACCACCCCCGGCACCGGTCCCCATGAGGAAGGCCTGCACATCGGCAAGCACACCGGTGGCTGGGAGTTCCTGTTCCGCGCCCACCCCGAGCGGGGCCTGACCACGGTCGCGGCCTGGACGGAGCTCCTGACGGCGCCGGGCGTCGTCATCCGTGCCGAGCACGGCCGCACCGAGACCGCCGAGGAGTTCCTGGCCTGGGCCACCCGGCGGCCCGCCACCAGCACCGAGCCGATGCGCGCCCACGCCAGGCAGCACATCTCCTACCGGAGCGAGGGCGGCGTGCCGTTCCTCGACCACCCGTTCTGCTGACGGAAAGGCATCCGACCATGTCCCGTACCCGGACTCCGCGCATCACCCGCACCCACGCCTGCGCCCTGCTCCTGCACGATGCCGACAGGCCCGCCGCCGCCCGCACCGTCCTGGCCATCGATGCCGGCGGCCGGGTCCGGCCGGTGGTCCCCGACGACGTCTTGGCCGGCGGCGTCCGGCACGTCGTGCTGACCCGCGGCGAGCTGCTGGACGCGGGCGTGCGCGTGGCTCCCCGCTCCGGCGGCCGGCTCAGCCCCGGTTCCGGCCCGCGCCTGGACGCGCTGCTGGACGACGTCAACACCCATCTTGAGGAGATCTGGAGCCCGGCGTGACGGGCTCCGAGGTTCCGCTGGTCCAGCTGATGGCCGGGATCACCGCCCAGGCGCGGATGTGGGCCGCCGCGCACGCCACCGCACGGGCCGCCTGGCGGCACGCCAGCTTCGCCGCGCTGCTGCTGCAGCACGGGCGCGTCTTCGATCCGGCTCCGCGGCCCGCGCACCTGCCCCCGGATCCGCCGGGTAGCTGCTTCGCCTCGGCCAGCCGCCTGGCCGGCGCTCATGAGCATCTGATCTACGTGGAGGGCATGGTGCTGACCACGGGTGACCCGCTGGGTTTCGACCACGCCTGGTGCGTCGACCATGGTGGACGCGTGATCGACTCCACGCTGCCCGACGGGCGGGGGCTGACGTATGTGGGGGTGCCCCCCACCGATGCCTACCGGCGAGCCCCGCAGGCCGCCCGCGCCAGCGATGCGGTTCTCACCGTCGACCACGTCGGCTGGCAGGACAACGAACCCGTCCTGCGTCACGGCCTGCCGACCGAGGCGATCGTCGAGCTGGGCCGGCCGCTTCCCTCCGTTGCCGACGGCGCGCCGGACCGGGCACGCACGAGCGCGGAGGCGACGGCCGTGCCGAGGTCTCTTCCCGGGTCCGGTGGCAGACGTGCCGACCTCTGATCACGGCGCTGATGCGATCTCCTACCGGCGGAGTCCCTGCCGGAGCTGCCCCTGGACAGTGCGCAACGCCGAGCTCTACCACTACGGCGCGATCAGCGCCTACCTGGTCGGGATCGGCGAGCACACCGCGCTGGGCGCCGATGCGGTCGGCTGCCATGCCAGCGAGCGCACACCGGTGGAGCTGTGCGCGGGCTGGCTGCAGGTCGAAGGCGCCGAGCACCCCGGCGTGCGAGACGCCTTGGCCGACGGGCGACTTCCGGCGCGTGCGCTGCGGCCGCGCGCCGACGGGCCGCAGCTGTTCTCCTTTCGGCTGGAGATGCTCGACGCCCACGCCGCCACCAGCCGGCGCGCGCTCACCGACGAGGACGGCCCCGGCAGGGAGGGCGAGGAGTGATGGGCGGCCGATCCCCGGCGGCCCGGCGCGCCCAGACTGCCGCCCGCGCTGGTGCGACGACCGCGCTCGAGGGCCGAATCCTGCACGGGCCCACCCGACAGCGCCCCGCCGACGCCGCGCTGAGCGCCGAGGCCACCGCGCTGATCGCCGCCGCCCCCGCGGCCAACACCACCCGCGCCTACACCCGTGCCTGGGCCGACTACCTCACCGGGTGCACCCAGACCGGCCGCACCCCGATGCCGGCCACCTCCGCCACCCTGGCCAGCTTCATCGCCCACCTGACCACCACGCCCACCCGCACCGGCGCCCCGCCCGCCCCCAGCACGATCGACCAGGTGCTGGCCTGCGTGCTGTCGGCGCACACCAAAGCGGGCATGGACAAACCGTCCAGCGCCGAGGCCCGGGCCGCGCTGCACGCCTACCGTGGACAACGCGCCCAGGCCGGCCACCGCACCCGCCAGGCGCCGCCGATCACCATCGACGTGCTGCACCGCATGATCGCCGCCACGCCCGTCGACGACACGCCGGACCCGGCCGGGCGGCTGAGCGCGCTGCGCGACCGGACCGCGCTGCTGCTCGGCTTCGCGCTGATGGGCCGCGGCGCCGAACCGGCCGCCGTCGACCGGGAGCACCTGGCCGTCGTGCCCCAGGGTCTGAAGGTGTTCATCCCGCTGTCCAAGACCGACCGCGACGCCGCCGGCACGATCGTGGCCGTCCCCTACGGCTCCCACCCCGACACCTGCCCGGTGCGCACCATCCAGGCCGGGCTGGCCGAGCTGCGCACCCGCGGCCTGACCTCGGGGGCGCTGCTGCGCCCGGTCGATCGTTTCGGCCGCATCGGCGGCGAGGCCGGCTGGGCCGGGCGCGGCGGCACCCGGCTGACCGCCAGCGTCATCGCCGCCCTGGTCAAGAACGCCGCCCGGCGCGCGGGCCTGGACGACCCCGACGCCTACAGCGCGCACTCCCTGCGCGCCGGCGGCGCCACCACCCTGGCCGAGCACGGCGTGCCGACCGCGAAAATCGCCGCACAGGGCCGGTGGAAACCCCCCTCCCCCACGGTCAACGCCTACGTGCGCAGCACCGAGCGCTGGCGGGACGACCCCATGGGCAAAGCCGGGCCGTGACCGCGCCTCACGCGAGTGCGGGCGGGGACTGCACCGCGTGCAGGACCTGTCCGGTCCCACCGACCCCGCGCCGACGCTCACCGCCCCGGGCGGCTCAAAACGCCAGTCGGGTTCCGGGTCACCGGACCTCGCCGTCCGGCGTCAGCCTCTCGCCCGTGCGATGTCGGCCATCCATGCCCGGCGCCGAGTCACGACGAACCGGACCCGCTCCCCGCCATTCATGATCACCAGTAAGCCGTTGGGCACGATGAAGAGCGTGTTGACCGGCGCGGTCGAGGCGATCTCACCGACCGGCCAGGCCCAGACACCCCGCTGGACGTTCACCGCATGCGAGCGGAACACCAGCCAGTCGCCGGTCAACCAGAGCCGGCCGCCCACCGCCTCTTTGCCCCTCCACAAGTTCGCTCCGCCCTTGCGAAGAAGCTCTTCTCCCGGAGCCGGGGTGATCCCGGTGTCACGAAAAACCTCGGCCAGGTCCATACCGTCCATGAAAGGGGTGTCTACCGGGCACCTGGGGGCGTCGGCAAGGGCGAGGAGCCGTTCGCCGGCATCGAGCAGGTACTGCCGCGGTGCCATCTGGCCGGTCGGCAACGTCATCGCCGCCCCGGTCAAGAACAAGGGGATCGCGCCGACCGGTTCCTGACCCCCGAGCCGCCCCCGATCGCCACCGAGCCCGTCGGCGAGCGCGCCCCCGAGCTGGCGGGCACCCCGCCGGAGCGGGCCCCGCACGCCACCGAGCCGACCGAGTCGCCCGATGCGCGGCAGCGGCTCGCCGCGATCGAAGCCGAGACCGTCGCGTTCACCGAAAGCCTGCGGGACCGCATGCTCACCGAGGACGCGCTCGCCGCCCTGGAGCGCTCACCCGGCGGGCTGGGCCTGCTGAGCACCGAGCAGCTGAATGAGCGCCTGGCCACCCTCGCCGAGCGAGCCGGCGCCACCGCCGAGGCGGCCCGCCAGGCCCACCAGGTCGTGCACGACCTCGCCGCCGGCTCCGACGGGCCCCACGCGGCCGCCCTGCGCGAGCGCCGCGACGCCCTCACCCGGACCGCCGAGCAGATCACCCGCGCCCAGCAGACCGGTGCGCGGCTGCAGCAACTCGACGACGCCCTGGACCAGCTCCGCGACCGGCGCCACGACCTGCAGCAGAAGATCGCTCGCGGGAAGAAGCGCCTGGCAGAACTGGGCGGCCTCAAACGCCTGGTGCCGGCCAACAACGCCGAGTTCCGCCGCCTGCAGGAGCAGCACCTGCCCGCCCTGCGCAAGCGCCTGCAGGCCGTCGCCGAGCGCGCCGAGCAGCTCTGGCTGGCCCGCCCGGCGCTCCAGGACGCGGCCCAGAGCGCGGCCGCGGCCGCCCCGCCGCGCCACACCTGGACGACGAGGCTCACCGAGCACGACGCGCTCACCCGCGCCTGGGATGAGCGCCTGGCCGCCGCGCGCCGCGCCGACCGTGTCACCCGCACCGCGGCCGCCGCCGACGCCGAGCAGCGCCATAAGCAGGCGCGCGGGCAGCTGGCGACGGCGCGCACCGAACACGCCCGCCGCCTGGACCTGACCCCCGACCAGCGCGCGCTCGAGGACGCGGCCCGCGCCGAGCACGCCCGCCGCCAGGCCGCGATGTCGGACCGGCACCGCGCCGCACTCCTGCGCTCGCCCGGCGCCCCGCCACCCGGCACGATCACACGCAGCGCCGAACCGTACCGGACCCCCTCCCATCGTGACCCCAACCGGAAGCAGAACCGCGGACCCGGGCTCGGCCGATAGCCGGATAGCGCCTGATCGCCGGGTCGCGGCCGACCCTTCGCCAGGACAGCGGGCCCGCCGCCAGGCGGCCGACGGGCAGACCACGTACGCCGAAAAGGGCTAACAGGGGGTTCTGACCGGACAGGACTCAAGTTCTGTCCGGTCAGCCCGCTACTTTCCCCTGGCCGCAGCTTCGGAAGTACCGGGCCCTCACCGGAGCCCTGCTGATTCGCCCGGGTGGGCATGTACGACCTCGAGCAGTTCACTCCAGGACACCGATCCCGAGCTGATGTGTCCTGGTCACCGTGGAATCGTGGTCATCGTCCGGTCACCGTCCGACGGGTCATGCGCCCAGGTCTTCGTACACCGTTTGCCGCTGCGGCCCTGTACGACTGCGCAGGCCTGCATGTACTCCGACGTCTGGCTGGTCGTCCATTGGGTGTCCATCTGTGTGGACCCTGAGGCGACTGACGCGTTCGATCCCCGCCATGTCGAGGAGCGGAGCCAGACGTAGTCGCCCGACTTCGCGTTGGCGACCCGTCCGACCCAGAGCGGCTTGTCGTTGCACTTGAACAGCACCACGACACGGCCGTGGAACTTCTTGGACTTGGTGAAGCTCCAGCCGTCACAGCTGACGGCGCTCCGAGCGGCCGCCTCGCCTGCCGAGACGAGGAGGAGGGAGGGTGCCAGCAAGGCGGCTGACAGGGTGGCGGAGACGATGTGTTTGCGCATGGTCTGATTCCTTCCAGAACGGGTTAACTGATGGAGTCCTGAATCCGCAGGGACGCGAAGGTCACCTTGGCAATGGGCCCTGGGACGTCTTTGAAGCCGGATGTTTCGACGCCGGAGAATCCCGGGCCGAGGATCTGCCGAGGCCGGTAGGTCAGGGCCGTGCGACCGTTGATGTAGAGCTGCAGCTGGACCGGGCCGTTGTCGGGAGTGTCGATGCAGGACCCGCCGAGCTCGACGGGGCGGCTCATGTCGACGCCCTTCATCACCCACCAGCCCGTCTCGTCGGTCTCCTCCCCGCCCACGGAGAGGATCCTGACCGATCCTGTGTGGCTGAGCAGGAATCTGTAGCGGGCCCGGCCTGCCGCATCGACCCCCCGACACCACAGGCCCCAGACACCCTGGCCTGAACTCAGCTTGGCGACGGCGCTGATCCTCTCCCGGTTACCGCCTCGAGGGCCGTCCGGCACCGGGAGCACGAAGACCCGCGTGTTCTGCGGCACGGTCGTGGTCAGCCCGGATGACGACCATGTCGCCTCCCCGATTCCGTTCTGCCGGCGCGTCCACCCGGAGGCGGAGGCGCTGAAGTCGACGGAATAACTGTCGATGCCCGTGGCCGCGGGTGCCGGTGGGAGCAGGTTCCAGTCGATGGTGTGGCTGACGAGGTCGGTAGCGTTTACGGTGGGCGAGGGCCGAGGTTGCGCTCCTTGGAGCGGACGCTGGTCGAACAGGACGAACGTCATTGTGGCGAGGAGCGCGCTCGCCGACAGGAAGGCGATCTTGTGGCGGCGCGCGCGTCCGCGGACGAACCCACGCACGCGGTTCCGGCGCACTACCGCCCGCGATCGGGCTGGGATGTGGTCGCCGAGCCGGCCTTCGGGGACGTGGGCGAGGATGATGTCCCCTGCCCCCCCGTACAACCATCGTTGCGGCGTCTGCTTGGCACCCGCGGCCTGGACCTCGTCGAATGTGTACCTGTACGCCTCGTCGATAGAGATCAGACCGTCCTGATCCGCATCGGCCCTCCCGGTGCGCAACCCCTCCACCAGGGCGGTCGTGAACACCGACCCCGACGGTTCGCTCCCGTCAAGCGGAACGCCCTCAAACGAGTACTCCGTCGCGGTGGACGCGGTCAGAACCACCCGGCCCCTGCCCTGGCCAAGGAATCGGTCACGCAGTCCGAGATCGACCGACCCCTTGGCTCGATGCGCGAACGCCCCGCTGAAGCACGCGTCCAGGATGAGGACCTGCCGCCGGGCACGGCAGTGCTCCAGGAGATCCAGCAGCCACGCGGCCTCCAGTCCTGTCGCGGCGAGACGGTCCTTGCGGGTGTCCGTCGCCGCCAGGTACAGCCGCCGGAAGTCGTCGAGCACACCGTGGCAGGACAGATAAATGAGAACCAGATCGTCGACGGTCCGCCCGTGCAGGAAGTCCTGTACGGCCAGGCGAACCTCATGTGCCGACTTGTCCAGCACCCTCGTGACGGAGAACCCGCCGATCGCCGGATCCTCGAGCACGGCGGCGAAGTCCCGTACGTCCCTGGCTGGGGCGCGCAACCGGCTGAGCTGCCGGTCTCCGTAAGCCATCGTGGCCACCAGCAACGCCGCTCTGCCGCCCCGCTTCTGATCAGTGTTCGGCGTGCCGGGCGATCCATGCATCAATGATCTTCCCTGTCTGGTCCGCAGTGGCTCCCGTCATCTTCAGCACGTCCCCGTCGATATTGATCTCCACGGTTCTGTTCATCCGTGCGGACCAGCCGCGTACGGCAGCCACGACACTCTTGATCCCGTCCGAGGCGCCCAGTTGAACGATCAGAGCACCCAGGACCGCGCCGCTCCCCTTGGCGGTATCGGGAAGGGCCGGCCCGTCTGGATACCGCAGGGATCCGACGTCCAGTTCGAGTAGTTCCTCGCGTAGGAGATCGGTGAGCTGCGCCAGTTCCTCCGCGTCCGATCCCGGCTCTGGCAGGAGGCTGACATGGATCTCAACCACACCGGCCGTCGTGAGCTCTGCGGTGAATTCGTGCAAGGTACGATCCTCCCGTTGGATCTTCGTGCTTGTTCTTGTCGCGTTCCACGCAGTCTCTCCCGGGTCATCCGCACACACAAAGATCAAATCCATCAACGATGGACAACAGGGCGAATGTGATGGAAAGCCATCGCCAGAGCGATGGCACTCCAGGCTTGACGAGGAGTGAATCGAACATTCAGGCTGATTATTGATGTCAGCCGATCCTGGAACCCTTGTACTAGGCGGGCCCCGTAGGCGTTTTATCCAAGTATGGGTACTTGTGTTACTAAGTGCTTGCGGAGCGGCCGCCCTTGTCGTCCTCAGTCAGAGTCCGCTCATTCATCGGAATCCGTACTTCCTAACCATCGAGACGGTCGTCATTGCAGCCTTTACTGCGACCGGCGTCATGCTTATCCGCGTCCAAGACCAACTCGCCACAGGAATAAGCTTCATCATTGCCGGTTTCGCGTTTTCCATGACGGGGGTAGATGTCCTCGGAGGCCCATTCACCTTCATATCCATGCTGGCCTCGGGAATTTATACGTTCCCGCTGGGGTATGGCGTCCTGAAATATCGGAACAAGCGCCTGACCCGTGAGCATAAATCCTGGCTCGCCGTCGCGTTCTGTTTCATCGTGATGGGGACTACCCTACAAGGCCTCCTTTCCGAACCGGAATGGAATAAGTACACTCCCGGCGCGTGGTGGCCGACTCTGCACGCCGATCCTGATGTGCATCAGACACTGGCATCGGTGCTGGGCGCCGGATGGTGCGGCATCGCGGTGTGGATGTGCTGGATTCAGTTCCGGAGGGTCGCGGACGAGAACCCGTTTGAGCGGAAGGCGCTGCTTCCGTTCGCGATCGGTTCGATCATCCTCGCTGTACTGACCGCCATCGTCAGCACAGCCTTGGCGCTGGTCCCCTCGTTCAGTCTGTATCACGCCTATTCGCTGCTCGGCCTGATTATGACGGTGCTGCTACTGAGCTTGCTCGCCTCCCTGGTGGCTCGGCTGCTGCTCCAGTCGAGGTTGCTCAACGACCTGCCGTATCTGGCGACTCCAGCCGCCGTACAGGACTATTTGCGGCAGGCTTTGGACGACCGCACGCTTGAGGTTTTCTACTGGGATCCGCCCGCAAGCGCTTACGTGTGTCCGGACGGGCGCCCATATGACATCAACAGCCATTTCGGCGACTCTCAGGAGTACGTTGTATCGGGTACCGGAGAACCAGTCGCCGTCATCGTCGGGCACCCGGCGATGCTGCGTGATTGGCGCCGGATGGACGAGATCCGATCCGTCGCGTACGGCATCATCGCAAATGCCCAGCTGCAGGCGACCCTTCAGGCCCGGGTCGCCGACCTGGCCGCATCCCGCCAAGAACTCGTGCATGAACGCGAACTGGCAGCCAGATCACTTTCCCGAGACTTGCACGACGGGGTGCAGCAAACGCTCTACGCCGCCCGAATCGATGTAATGAGCCTTCAAGCGAGCATTCATCCGGGCACGGTAGCCGACGGCCTGAGCGCGGTGTGCGAGAAGATCGACAAGGCCATCGACCAGATTCGCGCCACCACTCGTGGTTACCGCCCTTCGGAACTGACAGGCGGGCTGCGGTCCGCCGTCGCGAACATCGCCGATCAGCTGAACCTGCGCGTCGATGCCGACATCCACGACATGGATCTCGGCCGCTTGGAGGAAGTCCTTTATTATGCGGTAAAAGAATTACTGCTCAACATATTCAAGCATGCCTCCGCGCAGAGCGTGCACGTACGGTTGGCCAAGTTCGGCGATCTGCTCGTCCTTGAGGTGACCGACAATGGAATCGGCGCCGCCGATCCGGCGGGAGCCGGGATCGCGGGTGTGCGCCTGCGAATCGAAGACAGCGGCGGCATCTTCGAGATGTCGAGTGCCGCTGGCGAAGGAACGAGAGTGGTGGCGCGATGGGATTTCGCATAGGGATAATCGACGACAACGAGTTGTGGCGTACCAGCCTGCGCAACTCGTTGCAAGATCGCGGCCTTGAGGTGACCATTTGCTCGGAGCGTGTGGACGCCTTCATGGAACAGGTTCGCGCCGACCCGCCCAATGTGGTCATCGTGGATCTGCGGATGCCGCCTAGCCTGACCGACCAAGGAATCCGGGTCGCCGAGCAGCTGCGCGAGGAATTCCCCGATCTCGGAATCATCATCATGTCCGGGTACGAAGAAGATCTACGGCACCACTACGCGCGCAGAGCCGCCCAGAAGATTCCTCGGGGTCCGCTCGGGTTCCTCTACAAGGACCGGGTGACGCCCGTCAGCCTGTACGCGGACATCTGCCGTGTGGCACAGGGCCGCTCGGTCGTGGACGCGGACATCGCCATCGAGGTGGTGGAATCCCTCCGCAGCGAGCAGGCCGGGGTAGCGGCTTTCAGTGACATCGAGCTGCGCATCCTCAATTTCATGGTCGCGGGATGGACGAACAAGAGCATCTCCACCGAGATACGACTCTCCATCCCAGTGATCGAGCGCCACATCTCGGAGATCTTCCGGAAGCTCATTCCAGACGAAAAGGATCCCGGAAGCGAACGGAACAAACGGGTGCTGGCGGTGGTGACCTGGCTGAACCGCACCGGTCGTCCGGCGAACGGCTGACGTGCGGATGGATCAGTTCCAGCGGATGTATCGAGAAGAGATAGGCGCCCTCCGCGCTGATGAGGGCTGCCAGGAGGTGACAGGCTTGGAGATGCCGGTGCGGCAAGGGCTCATCGCAATCCAGGGTCGCGGGCCGATCCGGCTGGCGCGGAGCCACCTCCACCCAGATGGGTCACGATCGCCCGACACCGCACCCGTGTTCGTCCCGGCATCGCCACGGCCCGGCAGCGTTGCGGCATGAGATGGTGGCGTGCTCTCCTGCGGGGCATTCGCACTTGGCGGTGGGGCCGGATCGTCGGTCTGGGCGTAGGGCTGGTTCTGCTCGTCGGTCTCGCCTGGGTGCTGGGCCCAGGTACGGCCTGGGTGCTGGAGCACTTCGACGGCATCGCCAAGACCGAGTTCACCGGCGAGACGGCCGCGAAAGATCGGGCGGCGGCGCTGGATGCGGTGCGCGGCCGGACGCTGGCCATTGTCACCGGCCTGATCGCGCTGGTCGCGGTGTACTACACCGCCCGCAACGCCGACACCGCCCGACGCACCTTCCAGCTCGGCGAGCAAGGCCACGTCACCGATCGCTATACCAGGGCCATCGAACAACTCGGCAACCGAACCTCGCTGGAGATCCGGCTAGGCGGCATCTACGCCCTGGAGCGTATCGCCCGCGACTCGGCACGCGACCACCCCGCCATCATGGAAGTGCTAGCCGCCTTCATCCGCGAGCACTCCCACGACAGAGCACCGGGCTTCCTCCCAGATGCAGATGCCACGACCGTCGCAGCGCCGGGCGCCGCTCTACCCCCGCAGCGGAAGACCCGCACCGATGTCCAGGCCGCGCTCACCGTTATCGGCCGCCGTATTCTCGACCATGACCAGCCCGGTGCTCGCATCAACTTGTCCGGTGCGGACCTGACCAGCATGGACCTGACCGGCGCGACTCTGCTCGGCGCGAGGCTGACCCGCGCGAGGCTGACCCGGACGGACCTGACCCGAGCGGACCTGACCCGAGCGGACCTGACCCGCGTCCGCGATCCCGGCCCCCGCCCTGAAGGTGTGGTTCTCACTGATGTGATCGGTCTGCCGGCGTCCTGGGCCGACCCGGCCCTCAGCATCCCGGCTGGCGCGCCAGCCGATTGCCTGTCCTTGTCCGAGCACGACTCCGCAGGTCCGAACGTAGCCAAGAAAGACCACGCGCAGGGAAATCTCTCCTGAGCGGCGGGCATCACCACGGCTCAGGGAGGAGAG
Organism: Planomonospora sp. ID91781; assembly: GCF_015711595.1. Classification (NCBI taxonomy): domain Bacteria; kingdom Bacillati; phylum Actinomycetota; class Actinomycetes; order Streptosporangiales; family Streptosporangiaceae; genus Planomonospora; species Planomonospora sp. ID91781. Next base: position 357,240 of record NZ_JABTEY010000004.1, read on the forward strand.
GCAGAAATCGATGAAGCGGGGATCCCGGCTGTCACCTGAGCCTGCCAAAGAGGGCATTCAGGCGGCGATGGGCTGGGAGAACATCCACCTGCACGTGTTCGTCAAGGACTGGATCGCATACGGCGAGGGCGGCCGGAGCGAGTCCGACGTGACGCTGGAGCGGCTGCTGCCGGTGGCCGGGGCTCGGCTGGCCTACCGCTACGACCTCGGCGACCACTGGGACCACGACATCGAGATGGAGAAGATCCACCGCCCGGCCAAGGGTGTCGCCTACCCGCGCTGCAGCGCCGGCGGCCGCGCCTGCCCGCCCGAAGACAGCGGCGGCCCCGAGGGGTTCGCCGAGCACCCGCGCGCGCTGCGCCACCGCAAGGGCTGGAAGTACCAGCAGGCCCGCCGCGTCCTCGGCGCCAGCCGGTGGGACGGCGCGGCCTGGGACAAGGACGCGGTCAACGCCGAGCTGGCCGACCTCGCCGTCCACCTGGCCCGCCAGGCCGAGGCCCGCAAGGTCGAAGAGGCCGAGCTCACCGAACGCCTGGCGCAGTTCAACGCCCGCCGCGGTGAGAACCGCACCGAGCTGTACGGCGAGCCCGTCGACGTCGGCAGCCCGCCGGGTGAGCAACCGCCGCTGCCCATCGGCCAGGCCGACGACGTCCCCGGCGGCGAAGAACTCTTTGGGGACAGCGAGGCCTGCGTTGAGCCCTCCGAAGCCGTCCCAAAATCGATCGTTTCCGGGACGGTCCAGCAAGGTCTTTTAGGGGTGTGTGGCTTTCATCGGTGAATGGCGGTGGGTCTTCGTCATTACGTGGCCGTGATCGTCAAGCGGGACAAGGCTCTCACCGCAGGTCGACGTCGACCCGGCCCTCGGTGAGGATGGCGAGCAGGTCCTGCAGAGTGATCGCCGGGCCCCAGGTCCGCTGGGTGTAGGCCGGACGGTCATAGCCCGGTACGAGATGGCGGCGGGCCACCTCGGCGTGGTGCCAGATGAGCCGGAACGGCGCCATGGCGCCCCACCGGCCGCGCAGGCAGTCGTCGAGCGCGGAGAGGTTCCAGCCGAAATAGCCCCCGGGACCGTTGATCGCCTCGCCCAGCGCGCAGTAGAAGCCCTCGATGTCGGTGACGAAGCGGCCGTCGAGGCAGAAGGTGCTCCCGGCGAGCCGGTCGGGCCGCCCGGAGCGGCGGTGGCGCAGGGCGGCGCCGGACCATTGGTGCCGCAGTGCCCGGTCGTGGCCGGCCCACAGGTTGGGCCGGTCCGGGCGGCCGGTGCGCCACAGCTCCCAGATCACACGGGCCCCGTCGGGCAGGGGCTCGTCGAGCCCGTCGTCGAGGACGACGTCGACCAGGCCGGCGCCCAGCCGGGAGGGGCGTGCTCCGATCACGGTGGCCGACACCATCCGACCGGTGTCCACCGCGTGCCCGCTGCGGTCGACGGTGTGGATGGTCGCCCGCAGGTGGCGTCGCCGAGCCGATCGCTGCTCCATCAGGGCCTGTAGCGGCGCGGCGGGCCGGCTGCCGAGGAGGGTCACCGGCCGCACCGGCGGGCGCGGGCGCTCCTGGAAGACTCCGGCGGTCTGCCGACAGGTGCCCAGCGCCGGCCCATCGTGGTTGCCGGTCAGCGTGAACGCGTGCGCGGCGGGCGGCTGTGCCGGTGGCCATCCGTATTCCGGCAGGATGCGCAGATGCCCGCGTAGGTCGACGTCGACGAGATCGGCTCCTGCCGCTGAGGGGCGCCGCCCGAGCACCGTGACGTCCAAGAGCTCTTCCATGCACGAGCAGCCGGGGTTGTAGGGCTGGCAGCCTTGCGGCGGCGGCTGCCGGGGGTCGTGCACCGGGTCCAGCACGATGTCGCTCAGCCAGGCCCGGTCGGTGCCGGCATGGGCAAGCGCCTCCCGCAGGGGGCCGGCCGGATCGCAGCCGATCAGGGTGTAGTGCTCTGCGGCCCGGGGCGGCTCGGGATCGACGAACAAGCCGTCGATGTCGGCGCACAGCGCCAGCGCAACGTCGGAGCCGTCCACGCCGCTGCTGCCCTCGTCGATCAGCAGCCACCGCAGCGGCATCTCCTGCTCCCAGGCCCATGCTTGCTCCATCCGGCCTCCGGTTCGAGACGATCTACCACCGGCCGGGACCCTACCTTTCTGCCGCGGACGGCTGGCCGGGGTGCCGGCACCGGCTGGCCCTGGAGCTGCGTCAGTCGTCGGTTGCCACGATCAAGGCGAGTTCGCCGGCGGTGCGGTCGATCAGGACGAGTTCGTGAAACGGCCCGAGCACTCCTCCCCAGTCGTGGAAGGAGTCCTCGCCCAGGTCGCGCAGCCGGTAGACGGCCCCGGCGGCTCGCAACGGCCGATACAGCTCCCGGTCCAGCTCGGCGTGCAGGCGGCCAGGCAGTTCGGCGTGCTCCTCGGCCCAGGTGCGCAAGCGGATCTCTTCGGTGTCGGCGTCGGTGGCCTCGAAGCAGCCGGAGGTGCTGCGGGTGCGCCAGTACGGGCCGTGCCGGTGGGGATCGTCACCGGGGTCGGTGGCGTAGGTGTCGCCGTACGACCCGTGTGCGATCAAGAGCGTCAGCAGATCCTGGTCGTCGATCGCCGCCTCGGGCAGCCGGAAGCGCTTGATGTCGACCCACCGGTAGGTGCGGTTGTCGAAGTTGACGAAGGCGCCGCCCGTGCGGGTGAGCCGGCTGGTCATCGGCGTTCTCCGGCGGGAGCTGCAGAACCCAGGTAGCGGTGCAGGGAGGTTTTGGGGATGCCGGTCTTGGCCGCGATCGTGCCCAAGGATTCGCCCTGGGCCTTGAGCAGCCGCGCGTACTCGATCTTGTCGGCCGGATGGGCGACGGGCCGGCCGACGCGGCGGCCGCTCGCTTCGGCCACCGCCCGGGCGTGGGCGGCGCGCTCGGCGGTGTAGGTGCGCTCCATCTCGGCGAACAGCGCCAGTAGCAGGAAAGCGATGCGGCCCATGCCCTCATCGGTGGTGTTGATCGGCAGCGGGTCGGCCAGGGAGCGCACGCCGACGCCGCGCTCGGAAAGGTCGTGCACCAGGTTGAGGACCTCGCGCAGGTTGCGGCCGAACCGGTCCAGGGTGTGCACCACGATCGTGTCGCCCGCTCGGGCGTAGGCCAGCAGCGCGGCCAGGCCCTCGCGTTCGATGCTGGCGCCGGTCTTCTTGTCGGTGTAGATGCGCTCGGCCGGGATGCCGGCGGCGGTCAGGGCGTCGAGCTGACGCTCCAGGGACTGCTTGGTGGTCGAGACACGGGCGTAGCCGAGCTCGAGACCACGCGCGGGGTGATCAATAGCCGAGGGCATGCCGAGATCGTACCGGAAGCCATCTCCGTACGGTCCTTGTGGAACACATTTTGTGGAACGACTTCCGGAACGGTTCGAGGCCGTTTTCCGGCCCCTGCCGACCAGGGGCGAGGCGCTGTTCCACTTCCTTGGAAGTGGAACAGTTGGCTAACCCCTGCCATCGGGCCCGGGCATCCGCCGGAATCCGTTCGATTCTCACACTGTGACCATGGCCGACATAAGTAGATAGGTGGGCAACCAAGCCATTGCAGGTATCGGTTGACCGTGGCACTCTATACATAGATAGATAAGCATCCAAGCATTGGAGGTTATCCATGATCCATATCACCCTCACCGACGCCAAGCCATGTGCGGCCGATGACGCGCTGGGACGCACCCGATACGGCTACTCGGCAGAGATGACGCCCTCAGAGATCTATGACCTCAATCACGGCTACTACGTGTTGGGAGCACGGGCGGACCGGGAGCGGTATGCGCTGTTCTCAGCCCCCGATCAGAACAACGGCAACAAGGTGGTACTCGCCGTCGAAATCCACGAGATCGTGCCGGTGGAGGGCCGGCCCGATCGCCGCGTAATCAACGGCGCCATCCTGCACCAGGGGCATCCCGTCTTCGACGCCTACGTTGGGAAACCTTCACCGATCAGCGGGGTGCGCAATCCCGTCACCTATCTGGACTCGCCTTTGGACCGCCGCCTGTGCGCATGCGGATGCCGTACCGAAGTCAGTCGAGGTCTCTTCGTGCCCGGCCACGATCAGCGGGCGCTTCATGAGCGTATCGCCACGATCGGGACCGTCGCCGACTTCCTGCGCTGGTTCGACGAACTTCACAACAGTGCCGGAACAGAGGCCGAAGAGGCTGAACCGCAACTGAGGCATGGTCATCCTCGCGTCTTCCGACGAGAAAGCTGGGGACTCGACAAGTACGAGTGGCCCACTGGTCTAGAGCTGTTCGTCTATGACGACGGTCGCGTCAAGCTGGGATGTTGGGACAGCTCAGTGGCTGTGGTGGATGTATCCAACTTCGCCGAGGGAAAGAGCCGGGCCAGTGCTCACGTCGTCGCACGGTTCTCCGCCCTCGAGAGCCCTACCTCTTCCGACTCATCGACGAGCTGACCGACATCACGGGCGACGCGAGCTAGTCCAGGCCGCAGCATCCCCTGCCGTCGGCGCCACATAGCAGCGACGATGCCGCGTCATTTACCACCGAAAGTCACAACCGACGTTATTCAGGCAGCTCCCAGTACTGCTCCCCGGATAAGCAGAGTTATCCGGGGAGAATGACAAGGAGTGGCTACCGGACCAGGGCCGGAGCGTTCTCATGTGTTGAGACCGAGTAGCTGGAGTCCGTCCGCGGGATGGCTGCGGTAGTGATCAGTGGCGGCGGCGATGTTGGTCCAGCCGATCAGACGGGCCAGGCCGATGGCCAGGTTGCGCAGGCTCGCCATGACCCGTGGGGCGGCGCCGGTCCGGACGCGTGAGGCGTCCTCGCGGTAGGTGACGTCGCGGATGTGGTGCAGGGCCTCGATGCTCCAGTGGCCGCGGATCAGCGTGGCGAGGTGGGCGTGGGTGGCCCGGCCGGGCGGCAGGCTGGTGATCGCGTAGACGGTGACGATGGTGGTGGTGCCGGTGCGGTGGTCGGTGCGGCGGCGTTTGACCTGGATGGCCTGGTTGGCGTGGGGGAAGGGCAGATCGGGCCGGACGGTGCAGATCTTCATGCGGCGGATCTCGCGGCGGCCGTGGCCGCGCTCGTCGGTGCGGTCGTTCAGGATGGCCGCTCGCCAGGGCAGGGCCTTGAGCCGGCGGTGCAGGGTGGGCTGGTTGCCCTTGACGATGAGCAGGTAGTGGCCGCCGGCGGCGAGGATCTGGCGGGCGTGCTCGGTCTGGGTGTGCAGGGCGTCGGCGGTGACCACCACGTTCGCCAGGTCCAGGCTGGACAGCAGCGGCGTGAACGCGCCGATCTCGTTGCTTTTGGCCGCGACCTGGCGTTGGGCGACGACGGTCTGGGTGTCGTGGCGGGCGGCGGCCAGCAGGTGCACGGTGCCGTCGGTGGTGCGGCTGCCGCGCAGGGTCTTGCCGTCGATGGCCAGTCCGGTCAGTGGAGGTCGGCCGGTGGGCGGGCCTGGGGCGGGTGGGCTGTCGGTGGCCAGGGCGGCCAGGTAGGTGCCGATGGCGGTATCGAGGGTGTCGCCGTCCAGGCGGGCGAGCAGCCTGCGCAGGGTGCTGGTGGCCAGGCGGAGGGTGCCGGTCAGTCCGGCGTGTGACAGGAGGTCCGGGTCGTATCCGCTGATGGATCGGTTGATCGCCGCGATGGAGGTGGCTCCGCCCAGGACGGCGAGCAGCATCAGGGCCAGGAGCGGGCCGAGTCGGTAGCGGCGTCCGCGGCGGCTGCGCGGGTCGGGCAGGGTGTCCAGGACCTCGGCCAGGATGGGCAGGTCGGTCCATGGATCGGCTGTTGCGGCGTGCTCGCAGTGGCGGGCGAGCACGTCGATCGGGGATGATGGCACGCGAACGCGGCCCCTGTTCTTGATCGACTGGCTAGACACCGACGATCATCAGGGGTCGCGTTTGTCATCTACGTATCGGGGTGCCCTCCACTGCTGGCCCGGTGCAGGGCTGCGACCGTCTCACCAGCCGAGAACGCCTCCGCCTTGCCTGTGCGTCTAACATCGGGCCACTACCTGCTGATTGACCCGAACAGCAAAAGCTGAACGTGATCGCCGCCTACGAGGGCCGCTGAACTGGTCGTGTGACGGACCCAGGCGCGGCCCACAGCACGGAGACCGGGAGAAACCGTGGGAACGATCAGGCCGGGGCGATCCATGGTGAGATCTGGAACGAAGTCCAACGGGAGGGTGAGGAGTGGGTGCTCGGGCTGACCGAGTCCAGCCCATGACCTCGGCAGTACGACAGATACAAGGCGATCCGGCCCGCGTAGGTCTTCTCGGTGTTGAACGCCCGGCCCGGCCCGCCCCGCGCAGCCCCGCCAGGTACGCGCACGCCTCGACATGCAACTCCAGGTCCTCATCAAAGACCACCACCCACGAGACCGACTCATCGGCGACCACCGCTCGTTCAGCTCGGTAGTGCCGCTCGGCCGCATCTGACCTGCCCAACATGCTGTACGGACCCCGGGCTTATCGCACTTGAGCAATCGCCTGCCGTACGGCGCATTAGCCCCGCGGCCCGCGCGTGCCCACTCCTCCCGGCAACTCCGATCTCTTGGATGCCAGGGCTGCCATCGGGGAGGCGCTCGACTGCCTCTTGTCCCCGGTCGGTCGGCCGGGGACAAGAGCGCCGAGCCTCGGAAGGCGCCGGTCGAGTCGGCCTGGCTGGCCCACCGATGGGCTCGCCGCCGCGAAAGCAGTCTCCGTCCACATGAGGTCGCTCCCCGGATAAGAAGGCGGGGGCCGATCGTGGGCGCTTCCGGGAAGCACCCGGCTGCCGCCCCGGCCCGCGCATCCGGGCACCGCGGTGCTGCCGCGGCCGAGCAGGCGCTGGCCGCCTTCGAGACCCACCTGGCCCGGTGTGCCTGGCAGCCGACACGGTGGTCGCCTACCGCACCTGGCTGAAAGCCCACCACGCCGAGCACCTCGACGGCTTCGCCGGCGCGGTCGGCCCTCAGCCTCCCCGGAGATCCGGTGGGCGATGCCAGGCGGTGCGCAGGGCATGGATCTCTTCGGGAGTGCTCTCGCGGGCGATGTACGGGATGTCGAGGATGTGACGGCTGTCGGGCAGCTCGGCGCGGACCACGGCGGCGTCCTGGAGGACCTGCGCGTAGACGGAGGCGCCGTCCATGCAGAACACGTCGATGACCACCACCCGCTCATCGAGGGCTCGGCGCAGGTTGCCGGCGTTCAGGTCGATCCCGTCCCACCAGGGCGTCCGGGCCCGGAACTCGGCGTCGATCGCGGCGGCGGTCTGTCGTACCTCGGCCAGGGCCGCATCGCCGGTGTCCTCCTGCCACCGGCGGGTGACCTCCTGGGCCCGCGCCGCCTCGAGCGGTGCCAGGAATTCCAGCACGGCCAGGGTGCCGCCGCCGTCCAGTGGCGTGTCGAAGGCGACGGTCGGCAGGTACGGGTTGCCGGATCTGCGGCGGCACAGTTCGAGGAAGGCGGCGTAGGCCGGGTCGAACGGGCACACCCTGGCCGCCCACAGCCCGTCGGGGGAGCGCAGGGCGATCGCCCAGTCACCGACGCCGCAGGTCGTCCAGCCCGCCAGCACCAGCTCGGCCGTGGCCTCGCGGTGGGTCATCGAAGGCCATGGCAGGTCGGGGAGCATGGGCGCAGCCTATGGGCCCACCCGCCCAGGCGCACGCGGGTTTCGGCTCGGTCCAGCGCAGGCCGTCTCACTGCGCCCGAGCCCCGGCCGCTCGGCCCTACCAGCCGGCCCGGCCTGCAGCCCGCTGCCTGCCGTCCGGGTCGGAGCATCCCGCACCGCCTCCACTTCCGGACGATCGATTTCCCGTGCGCGCGAATGTGTTACACGCGGCGCGAAAGCGATTTCTCGCCTCGAATGGTGTCTCACACAATCGCTATTGACGATTGATCGGCCACCGATCACTTTGAGGGAAGGGGTGTCCTCCCGCATCGGCCCGCCGGTAATGAAGCGATGCTCCTGCACACCATCGGCCCGCTGGGCGCGGGTCCTGACGATCGCCGTGTCGCCGACGCGATACGTGGACTCCGTGTTCGGTCCGCAAGGAGGACGCCATGTCGCGACGAAGCACCCTGTTCCTCGGCCCGTTATCCACCATCCTCGCGCTGCTGCTGATGACCGCCCTGCCGCAACCCGCCCAGGCGTACACGCAAAGGGTTCGGGTCACGGTGGCGCGGTCCACCCTCCCCATCACCGGATCCTACTGCGTCCAGGCCACGGCAGGTATCGACCACGTTACGCCTGGTGTTTGGTCCTCAAACCTCGCGTGGGGGACGGTCTACGCATTTGAGGCGGACTGCGTCACCCCGAAGGTCATGAAGGCCAGGCTCCTCCTGGCGGTTTACAGGTGGGATCGTGGCATCTGGTCGTATTGCACGTCGAGCCCCTTGATAGAGGGAATGACGGGCTCGGACGCCTGGGGCCCCACCGGGCCCAGCGGTCACATAACCTACACGCCTTGCGGTCCTGGCTGGTACCACACGGAAGCGGAAGCAGACGTCTCCGTCTGGGACCCCTTCGCCGCCCGCTGGTTCTGGAGGGGCGGCACACTCGAGTCGGGCAACGAGTGGGTGGGGTGAGCCCTCGGCCCGGCGCGTGTGGCCTCGCGGATCATGAAAGGGCTTCGTCCTTGCACCCACTTTTCTGACCTGCGGGTCGAAAACCTCCCGTCTGAACCACAGGGATCATGACCGGTGCGGCCCCGACTACACGAGATGGACGCCGTCGTGCTCGCGGATCGCGGGTGCTCCGTCGTGCAGGCCGTCGAGGATTCTCACAGCGAATGCCTCGCTGACCATCTGCTTGACCTCTGCGGGGGTGGCCCAATGGAAGGCGGTGACTTCGTCGTTGGTGGTGAGCTTCCCGCCCACCGCTTTGCAGCGGAAGACAAGGGCGACGATTCCGCGGACCATGTTCTTGTAGACGCCGGTCAAGGCGATGGGCTCAATGATGAGACCCGTTTCTTCGAGGACTTCTCGGCGTAGGCCATCGCTGATGGTCTCCCCCAGCTCGAGGACTCCGCGGTCGCGTCCCGGATGCGGGGTAAATAGATCACGGGCGTAGGTCCCGTACTGAACCGCCAAGTTCCGTACGAAGGAGTCCCACGCCCGTGACCCGTCGAGTATCCCCCACCCAGGCCATCCGCGCCGAAATCGACGCCCTGTTCACCAACGGCCGCGACCTCGTCGAGGTCCTCGAAGACGTCGCCCGCCTGGGCGCCCGCCTGATCATCCAGACCGCCGTCGAAGCCGAGGTCGACGCCTTCCTCGGCCGCGCCCGCTACCAGCGCACCGCAGCGGTCGGCGAGGAGACAACCGTGCGGCCCGGCCACCTCGGGCGGCCACTGCCCCACCACCATCAAGACCACCAGCGGGCCGATCGCCATCGCTCGCCCCAAGCTGCGCGGCACCACCGAAGCGTTCGCCTCCCGCCTGTTTGGTGCCGGCGTCACCCGCACCCACGCCCTGGAGACCCTGGTCATCGCCTCCTTCGTGCGCGGCCTGTCGGTCCGCGACGTCGAAGCGACCCTCGCCGACGCCCTCGGCCCCGAAGCGGCCCTGTCCAAGTCCACGGTCTCGGCGATCTGCCAGGCCATCGTCACCGAGTACGACACCTGGTCCCGGCGCGACCTGAGCGGCATCGAGCTGGACTACCTGTTCGTTGACGCCTCCCGCTTCAAGATGCACGACGGCAGCCGGGCCGAACCGGTCCTGGCCGCCTGGGGCATCACCACCGGCGGCAAGCCCGTCTTCGTCGGCCTGGCCGCCGCCGGATCCGAATCCACCGACGCGTGGGGCGACTTCCTGACCGATCTCATCGGCCGCGGCCTGCGTCCGCCGCTGCTGGTCGTCTCCGACGGCGCACCTGGCCTGATCTCGGCCGTCGAGCAGGTCTTCCCGGCCTCGCTGCGCCAGCGCTGCCTGGTGCACCGCCTGCGCAACATCGCCTCCAAGGTCTCATCCGCCGACCAGGCCGCCGTCAAGGCCGCCTACTGGAGCATCTTCGACCTGACCGGCCTCGACGAGGCGGCTGTCGCGCCCAGCCAGCGGCTGGTGGAGCTGGTGCAGGCCCGCATCGACGCCGTCGCCGCAACCTGGGGCCGCTCCTATCCGGCGGCGGTCAAGAGCCTGCTGGCCGATCGCGCCTCGCTGACGACCTACCTGCGCTTCCCGCCCGAGCACCACAAGCGCATCCGCCATTCCAACTTCATCGAGCGGACCTTCGGCGAGACCCGCCGCCGCGTCAAGGTCATCGGCCGCTTCCCCGGCGAGACCTCCTGCGTGTCCCTGGTCTGGGCCGTGCTGGACCGCGCCTCACGCGGCTGGCGCGGCTTCACCATGACCCCTGCCGGGCTGCGCGTTCTGCAGGACCTGCGGCGCGCTCTCCTGCACCCGCCGACCCAGCTTCACCCCGCCGACCAGGCTGCCTTGGCAGCGACTATCGAGGCCGCTTAAGATCCACCCACGGCACCTACCTCGTCGAGCTTTTTACACCGCTCCGAGGACGCGACCGAAGCGAGCCGCAGGTGGTGAGATGCGCATGTCCATGGCGGAGGTGTTCGTCATGCGCGACGGCAAGATCGCCGAGCGTCGTGCCTGGGTCATCGAACTGAAGGAGAACGACTACCGCTGACCGAAGGAGCTCGATCACGGGCGGCCCGGCGCGGCGGCAACAATGCCTTTGGGCCGCCTATCCGGAGGTGTTGTGCGCCCGGTTTGCTGGGCTCTGGCCCACTCTCGATGACGGGGTGACCTTGGGTGAGGAAACCAGCCTGCGGAACACCACCAAGCCGACGCCGACGTTCTGCCGACTTGCCTCCTGTTCTCCAACCAACCGCTCGCTCACTCTCCACTACCACGTCATCGAGAGTGGACCAGAGTCCACCAACCAGGCACTCAACAGTTTCTCCCGGTCTCCGTGCAGGCGGCCCTCAAGCCGCCGGTAAGCGGCATGCCGTATCACCGAGGCAGACACCCGCAGCGAGCAGCACGCTGGGTCTCACCCTCCAGGAGTCCGCCATGAACCGCCGCACGATCCCCTCGGTGACCGCCGCCCTCGCCTCGGCCGCGGCTCTGTCCGTCGCCGCCCTGCCCGCCCACGCCGGTGCCACGGCGGGCGGCTGTGCCATCCAGCCGTACGGCCTCATCGGCGCCCGCTGGGCCCAGCTCGGCGGCGCGGACGGCAAGCTGGGCTGCCCGACCACGACCGAGCGCGAAGTCCACCAGAACAACGTCGGCTGGGCCGGCCGCCGCCAGACGTTCGCCCGCGGCCAGATCGCCTGGTCACCCAAGAACGGCGCCAATCTGGTGGTGGCCGCCTGGTCGGAGGGGAACCGCGCCTACTTCGACTGGCACCGGACCAACCGCGCCTTCGACACGTTCATCGTCCTGCAGAGCAGTGCCGCGGGCGGCGAGCAGGTGGACTTCCGCGGCGGCTTCCGGGGACGCGCCTACACCGTCAGGCGCACCAACGGCGGATACCGCTGGAACGTCAAGGGCTGCGACACCGGCGTCTTCGGCTCCAGCTGCCAGAAGACCTGGACCGTCTCCGTGACCGGCTGACCGCGGCCCTGACCCCGACCGCGTCCGTGGGGATCGGACCAAGTAAGCGCCATAGACACAACCTGCGGGCGAGAGGGTATGGGCTTGATCCGGTTTGACGGACATCCGAGATCAGGGGCTCGTCCCCGGAGGGATGTCCATGATGGAGCACATGGGGAAGAGAAACCGCGTCCTCGCCGCTCGTTCACCCGTGAGTTCAAAGCCGAGATCGTCGAGCTGTGCCGGCGCGGAGACCGTTCGATCGGCCAGGTGGCCAAGGACTTCGATCTGACCGAGACCGCGGTGCGCGACCGGATCCGCCAGGCCGAGGTCGACACCGGTCGGCGTGATGGGCTGACCAGCGAAGAACGCGAGAGCTGGTCGCTTCCTTGCCGGGCCCGCAGGCGGACGCCGCCGCCCTGCAGGCCCGCCGCAAGGAGCTGAAGAAGGCCGCGGGCGCCGAACAGGCCCTGCCCGCCGCCCGGCGAGCCGCCAAGCAGGCCGATGAGCGCGTCGCCGGCCTGGACGCCGAGGTCCGCCGCCTGAAGGCCCTGTCGGAGAAGAGGGGGGCCGGACTGTGGTTGAAGGGCATCTCCAAGAACGAGGTCCTCGAGGCCCTGGCCCTGGCCCGTCAGGAACGCCGCCAGGCCCGCACCGTGCGGGATCACGCGCGCTGACGTCGACGCCCTCGTGGCCACCGCGCGCGGGCTGTACGGCGCGGCACCGGCACCGACGCCCTGGAGGCAAGGCGCGGCCACCGACGCCCTGCGCCGGCTGAGCGCCGACTGGACGGCCAGCCTGGCGAAGGCGGTGGCCGACGACGTCGCCACCGCCGCCCACCGCGCCCGCCTGCAGAACCCGCGTACCCGCGCCGAGATCGCCGCCCTGAGCTTCGGGCGCCCGGGAGAGCCTCAGCCGGCGACCACCCTGGCCGAAGCCCGCCGCCAGCTGCAGGCCGTGCGCGCCGAACTCGCCCTGCGCACGGCGCTGCCCGGCGACGTCGCCAAGGTGGAGAAGACCCAGCGCGCCACCACTCAGCCGCCGCCCGTGGTTTACTCCCCCGCCCCTCAGCACAGCCCGCGTCGGACCCCGCCCCGCCCAGACCGGGGCCGGGGAGGACACGGCCGGTAGAACCGACCGGTTCGGCCCTTCCGATCACCCGGTCGGTGGCCGGCCATCGACCCGGGCCGAGGCGATCGGTGGCCCGGGGCCTTCTTCGTCGGCAGCGGTCCACAGCGATGACGGCCCAGAGGCAGTACGTGCTGTCACTTCTCACGAACATTTCTGCGCTTGTTGATCGTCAACTGCTGCCCGAACCCGTCAACAAACGCTGCTACTTCCTACTGACATAGCCAACGCTCGATACCCCTATCGAGGGCCGTCTGCGGCGGCCGGGGAGCCGTTGCCGAAAGACTTCCGCGCGCGCTTGCGCTCCCGTAGAGACGCACGCAACAACCAGACCAGCATCACGAGGAAGGCGATCCCCACCGGGACGCGGACCCACGGGCTGAAGTCCTCGCTCAGGAGCGTATTGACCACGACCGCGGCGGCGAGCATCACCCACCAGGCGCGGTCGTAGAACCGATGCCTTCCGGCGGAGGTCGCGTCCGTGCTCATGCGACGAGGCTATGCGTGCCTTCGCACTGGTCAGGAGCATTCACCTTCGGCCGAGACCATGCCTCCGGCGCCAGCTGCCGAATTGCTCCTAGAGGAGATCAAGGCGGCGGCGCGCCGCGCCGCCGTACCCTGGCCCTCTGCCGCCCGCCATCCGGGCATGCGGCCTGGGGGCCGGTCCCGGCCGGCGGCGCCCCGGGCCGCCGCCGCACCGCGCACCCACCGCACTTAACCCACCCGCCGACCACCGGCCCGCCGCCCCGTACGACCTCCGCAAGCGGCACATGTCAGGAAGACTCAGCCAGCGGCCCCACGCCCGAGAGCAGCACGCAAGGGCTCGACCTCCGCCAACAGCGACCGGCCACCGTCAGCCTCTTCCCATAGCTGCCACAGCTCGGAATCCTCACCGAGAACACGGTCCAGCGCACGCAGCGCGAGCGGCACCAGGTCATCGGAAAGACCGATCTTGCCGCCCTCCAGCAGGAAGTCCGGTGCGTACACCGACGTGACCGGCGGACCACCACAACACTCAGCCGCAACGATGGCTATCGCCGCCATCGCTTCACCCCCCTCGCTCGCATCCAGGCAGTCCCTGGAATCCGCCGCGCTGAGCAGCGCCTGCCGGACCATGCCCGCCCGCTCGTCCGGGCCGGCGTCATCCAGGTCTCCACACCAGTCGGCGGCCGAGTCGTTGTCGAAAGGACCGCTGTCCCAAGCTCCCATGCCGCTTCGCTCCTCGTCCAAGCGCCCGCTACGACGCCATCAGCCCCGAAGACCGGGTCGCACTCGGCCTCCGCCAGGGTGTCGAGCTGGCTCTGGAGCTCCTGCTGGGCGGTACTGCGCCTCGCGTACCCCACTCTCGTGGGTTTCGTGGCGGCCTCCGGTGTCGCGGCGTCGATGGCCGGGCGGCTCTCCCACATGCGGTCGGCGGGGGCCGAGCCCGAGGTGTGACAGCAGTTACACGGCGTTGCGTGGAGCCGCGTCTGTCGGCTCAGGTCCTGCCGTGCCGAGGGCTTCCGGGGTGAAGACGTAGCGCTGGAACCAGCGATGCATCTGGCGCTGCAGGGGTCGGTCGCCGTGTACTCGCACTCCGGGCTGCCGCAGCAGTTGTGCCCAGGATAAGTGACCCAGCCACCACCTGGTTGCCGCCGCGGTCGGCGCGGTGAGCCAGACATCGACCGGTGCTCCGGTGTCCTGTCGGCAGAGGTCAACGCTCGTTCGAGACAGGTGCAGCCAGTAGTTGCGATCGGTTGCTGTCCGGTCGTTGAACTCGATCGCAAGCACGACCGTGCGGTCAGGCAGCGCGCCGGTATCAATCCGTCGTCGGATGTCCCAGGTCAGTGCGGCGGTGTCGAGATCGTCCTCAGTCAGTGCGGCGCTGTCGGTGGCGACGGCCCACCGGGCCAGCTCCCGCACCACGGGAGCCAGGGCGGTGCCGGCGTCGGTGAGCTGGTAGTCGTCGATGATGCCGGCGGCGCGCAGCGCGCGTAACCGTGCGGACAGGGTCGCTCGCGGGATGCGAGGCAGGCCGTGAGCGATGTCGGAGAAGGATGACGCTCCGAGCAGGAGCTCCCGGACGATCAGCAGGGTCCACCGCTCGCCCACCACTTCCAGAGCCCGCGCCACCGCGCAGAACTGCCCGTATCCGCCCATCGCTGCATGCTACGCAGAGCGTGACAGCTGCGGCGGTTCAAAAGTTGAACTGGTGTGGCCAGTGGCCTAGATCGATGATCGAGACCGGAGTGAGAACGAGGAGCGAAAGGACATCATGGACGCCAGCGGGAACGTACTGGAGACGATCGGGAACACACCGCTGGTGAGGCTCCGCAGGGTCGTGCCGCCCGGGTGCGCGGAGGTCTTTGTCAAGGTCGAGGGCCAGAATCCGACCGGCAGCATGAAGGACCGTATGGCGCAGTCGATGATCGCGAGGGCCGAAGGCGACGGGCGGCTGGCGCCGGGCGGCACCGTTGTGGAGTACACCGGCGGCAGTACCGGCGCGTCCCTTGCCTTGGTCTGCGCGGCCAAAAACTATCGCCTTCGGATCGTCACCTCAGACGCGTTCAGCCAGGACAAGCTGGCCCAGATGGCGGCGTTCGGCGCGGAACTCATCCTCATCCCGAGCGAGGGCGGTCTGATCACCAAGGCGCTCATCGAGGGCATGATCGAGAAAGCCGAGGAGTTCAGCCGACAGCCAGGCACCTACTGGACTGATCAGCTCAACAACACCGACAGCATCGCCGGCTACCACCCGATGGGTGAGGAGATCTGGGAGCAGACGGGCGGGCGGGTCGATGCCTTCGTCCAGTCGATCGGTACGACGGCCTCGCTGCGCGGAGCGGCGAGCGCCCTCAAGCGCCACAACCCAGGGCTTCGGGTCATCGCAGTCGAACCGGGCGAGTCCGCGGTCCTGTCCGGCTGCCAGCCCGGCGCCCACCGCATTGAAGGCATCGGCATCGGCTACACGCCGCCGATGTGGGACCCCACGCTCCCGGACGAGATCGTCCCGATCTCGACCGCCGACGCCGAGGACATGGCCAGGCGCCTGGCTCGGGAGGAGGGGTTGTTCGCCGGAACGTCATCCGGCGCGAACGTCCTCGCGGCAATCCAGGTCGGGCAACGTCTCGGGCCGAAGGCCAGGATCGCCACTTTGCTGGTCGACTCGGGTCTGAAGTACCTCAGCACCAGCCTGTATCAGCGCTGAAACATGGGCCTGACCCGCCCGCGGGCGGGTCAGGCGGCCTGGCCCAAGCCTGCGGTGGATCAGCTGATCGCTTTCCCGGACCTGGCCACCGAACGTCCCCGAGTCCCATGCCGTTTAGATAGATCATTCGGGTCTGGTGGTGCGGAGGTCGAGCAGGAGCCGGACGGTGGGCGGCCCGGTGTGACGAGTGCCCTTGTCGCGGGGGCGTCGTTCACGGTAGCTGCTGCGCCGGGTGCGCTTGACGGAGCGGGGGTAGGTCCGGTGGCGGCGTTCGGGATTGCGGTTGCGGGGGCGGCCGACCTGGTGGACGGTGTGGGCCCAGAGATCATGTGGGGGTTCAGGGGGGAAAGGCCGCTCGGTCGGTGACCGAGCGGCGCACGATCCGGAGGGTGGCCAGGAACGTGATCCGGTCTGGGTCGACCCCGGCCGCGGTGGCCGCGGTGCAGATCAGGGTGACCAGGGCCCAGTGGGTGAGGAGGTAGGCCCAGATCTCCTGGCGGACCAGGTCCGGGGTCCGCGACCGCAGGACCCTGCCGGGACCGCGCAGGTGGATCTTCAGTTGAGCGAATCCGGTTTCGGCCTCCCAGCGCTCCTGGTAGCAGGCGGCGAGTTGCTCGGCGGTCGCCTCCGCAGGATCGAGGATGGTGGTGATGAGCCGGATGTGCTCACCCTTGCGGTTGGGCACTGTGTAGTCGACCACCCGCACGATCACCGCCAGGTCCGGATCCGGTTCACGACCACGGCGGGCGTCGTCTCGCAGCCGGTCCTTCTGTGATCGGCGCAGCTTGGCGGGCTTGGTGATGACGGCGAGAGGAGGACCCGTCGTCCAGGTCTTCCAGCCGGTGCGGGTGCAGGCCGGCCTGGACGCGCCAGAGAAGGGCCGCACCGGTCGAAGCGGCGTATTGCCAGGCACGGAAGCTGTAGAAGTCGCGGTCGGCGGTCAGCAGCATCTCGGGCGCACATCCGCCTGCACAACGAGTAGAAGAGAGTCTGCTCACTGTCCCAGCAACCCGAGGTGTCCGCCGCGACGATCGCGTGCGAGGCGCACTCGCTGATCGCCACCACTCTGGCCTGCGGGTACACCGTCTCGTATCCGCCCGCGCTGTCGTTGGGGAACTCCGCGAGGTTCGCCGCCGTGTCCGGCAGGTCGAGGATGAACCCGTCGATCGCCATCAGCCGCCACCGCCCCAGCCGCGCCCCTGAGGTCGTCTCCGTCGCGGCCGGACGGGCGAGGCGCTTGAACACCTCCTGAACGACCCCGGCCCCCAGCCGCTGCCGGGCCTGGGTGATTGCTCCACGCGTCGGCGGCTCCCACCGTGCTCCCGGCACCGCCGTGAGCAGGCCGGTCAGCTTCTCCGCGACCTCCTCGTAGTCGTCGTCCGCGAACAGGCACAACGCCATCAGCAGGTAGAGCGTCACGTGCGCGGGGGGCTTCCGCGCCCGCTCCTCACGGCATCCGTGCAGCTCGATCGCCTCGTCCAGGACCTGCCTCGGCACCAGCGACGTCAACGCCCTCAGGCCTACCAGATCCATCAGCCGACCCGCCCCAGCACCCTTGATCCACTCCGCCACCCGGTGGACGCTACCAGCACAAACTCCTATCTAAACGGCATTGGGACCCCCGCCGGATCCGGATGGGAATGGGTGCGGAGGCCGCTGTGGTAGGCGATGCGGCGGGGGGAACACATCACTGCCTCTTCAGGAGGAGCACAGTCCCGTCGAGATCATGGCCTGTCCTCGCCAGCAGGTGGCCGGAAGTTCGAACTCCCTGGGCCTCGCTGCGCGTCTCTCTGGGCTTCGGGACGTTTCGGTTGGCGACAGGCGGACGAAAAGGGCTTGGCGGTGTCAACCGGATGCCCTCGAGCCTCGTCTCTCCTGTGTCCCATCTGTCACAACAGGAGCCGTCTTGCGTATCCGCTTGCTTCCCCTGGCCGTCCTGCTGGCCGGTGCTCCGGCCCTGTTCTACCGACCGGCGCACGCCGACGCCTCCGACGCTCGCCGGGAGGTAGTCGTCATCACCGACATCGTCGAGTATCGATGCACCGCGATCGGCGTGACCGACGAGCAGGACATCAAGGTCAAGATCGAGCTGACGATGCCGGCCGACGCCACGACGGGCAAGCAGATGAGCATCGGCTGGCGCGGCACCTACGCGAGTGACACCACCGCCTTGCGGGCACCCTCAACGGGACTGGACGCCGGCACCAAGCTGTACGCGTACGCGTCCATCCGCGGGCTCACCGGACTGACCTCCGCCACCGGCGTGGGCGAACTCACCACGCTCAACGCCGGCCAGATCATCCCCCTGCCCACGGCCACGGTCCCGTTGAAGACCACCTCTTCCACCGCGGGCACCGCGACGGTACGGCCCGCCGCCCTCAACTTCGGGACCAGGCCCACCGAGCCGTCGATCCAGTGCGAGGTGCACAACGCCGACGCTCTGACGACCTACACCCTCACCATCGCTCCAGGAGACGACCGGCCGGCCGACCCCGCACCGGTGACGCCGAGCCGTACCGCCACGGCGACCGCGAGCCCTCAGCCGACCTCCACCGCCACGGCGACCGTCACCGCTCAGCCCACCGCCTCCGCGGTCGTGACATCGAGCCCGCAGCCGGTCCAAGCCGTCACGCCGCCCCCGGCCGAGACCCTGGCAGCGGGGAACGGCAAGGTGATCAGGACCCCGCTGGGCGGAGCGGCGACCGGAGGCGGCGGTGAATCCGGTCCCGACGGCCGGATGCTCGTATCGACCGGGTTGCTGCTCATCTCCGCCGCCGCTATCGGACTCCTGCTCCGCCGCCGCACCGTCCTTCGGAGCTGACCCGGCACTCACCTGGGCCGGCCGCACCAGGGAACGGGCTTCCTCGGCGGACGGTGGCCCGGATGCCCGAGGGCCGCGCGCCGAGCCGTCCCGACAGGCTCGAGGGAGGCGTGCGCTATGCGCGCAACGATCAAGGCCACAGCCAGGGCGGAGCGGACCGTTGTCACAGGTCGGCGACCTTAGATCACTGAAAACGGTCATGCCCAGCCGAACCGTCGGCAGTAGGCCGACCACGTGGAAGAGATCACTCTTCGGCTGGGTAGGGAGTGCGCAGCAGTCCTGCGTGACCACCTCTCCATGCTCGGCCAGCACTTCGCGGCCGACTCACCGAGACCCGCAGCACGCTCGCCGCTTCGGCCGCCGGACGTGAGCACCGCGAGCGCCTGACCTCCACCGAGCGGCGCGGAGGGGAGGTGACCCGCCGTGACCCGGCCGCCACCCGCCACCTCCAGGCCCTGCGCGAGGCGGAGCAATGAACCGCGCCGGGTTTCGTGGCTGGCTGCTGACCCAGGGCACCTCCCGCAAGAGCATCGAGACGGAGCTGCAGGAAGCGCGAGCGGACCGCCGCCAGGCCCGCAGGCGCGCGAGACTGCGGACGCCGACGTCACCGCACTGATGCGCCGGGCCCGCGACCTGTATGGGGCCGGATGGCGCGAAGGCGCCGTCGGCACCGACCACGCGCAGCTGCACGCCACCTGGCAGACGGAGATGGCCCGGGCCGTGGACGCCGATGTGCGCAGCGCCCCGCAGCGGGCCCGCACCGAAGGCACCAGACCTGCGCGCCGCGCCGCGCCGCCGGTCTCGTCGGCCACTCATCGGCCGGTGAGCCTGGAACAGGTTCGCCGGGACCTGGAGGCCGCGCGCGGGGAGGCCGCGCTGCGCCGGGTGCTGCCTGCCGACGTCGCCCAGGCGGAGAAGCTCGCGCGCACCGCCGCCCAGCCGTCCCCGACGCCGCGCGTGGTCCGCAGTCCCGCGCCGGAGACGGGGCGGCGCCGTACCCCGCCGCCCAAGCCGGACCGGGGCCGGGGAGGACGCAGCCGGTAACCAGACTCGACACGAGGGGGTTGTGCGGTGGGTACACCTACGGCATGAGCAAGCACACGCCATAGGACAAGGAGGCCGCCGCCCGAGTGCAGTCCGCGGCGGCCAAGGACCCCGACAGCCCCAGCGCACGCGATGGTCTGGACCGCGAGGCGCAGTCACAGGCCGACCGCAACTAGAACGAACGTCAGGACGACGAGGACGACGCCTGAGTCGCACCTGCACTATCACGCACCCGCCGTCTGGCGCACCGCGGGCGCGTCCTGGCCGGCCTGGCTGATGGTCAGCTGCCTGTGCGGCAGCCTGGCCATCTCCCGCACCCGGTCGATGACGGCCGCGCAGTCGCTGCGGGCGTCGTGCCCGCCGCCCAGCGGCTGCCAGGTGTAGGACTGCCAGCAGTCGTGCCAGGCACCCCACCATAGGGCGCCCGCGCCCGCCGGGCCTGCGGGGAGACCATCCCGGCCATCGCCAAGGCTCTCGGGGTCGGCAGGTCGACGCTGTATCGGACGTTCACCGACGACGACCCCCTCGTTCCCGAGCCGGTCCGCGTCGACTAGGTCCAGAGGTCAGGCCTCCACCAAACCGGGTCAACTCCAGTCCCGTTCAGTCGGTGTGGCGATTACCGGCCTTGAAGATCCCGGCCGCCGATGCGGCGTGATTGCACTATTCGGGTGGAACCTTCAGCGGGCCGTCCGCGTTCTTGATCATGCTGCTTGCTGCTTGCCGACCACCTTGGGAGAGCCTTGGCATCTGTGTTACGCACACTCACATCGGCCATGGCCGTCATCGCCGTGACCGCCAGCTGTACGTCCACTCCCCAGGCGGCCGACTTCACGATCCCGGACCCTTCGCCCACGGGAGCCGGAACCACGGCTGCGCCGACGGCGGCCCCGGTCGAGGTCGCAACCGAAGAGGAGCCGGAGCCGGACCCCGCCATCGAGATCTGCGTACGGCGGGCCACCCTGATCCGCGTCGCCTACCAGTACTGCGACGATGCCGAACGCGGCTACGCCTGGTATTACCTCACCTACCATCGGAAGATCCCCGCGGTGGGCCGGAGGGCGGCGAAGGGTACCTTCAAGCGACCGAACAAGAGGATCCTCCAAGCGCGTGTGACGGGCGGGGTCGGCTCCAAGGCCGCGATCCACGACAAGGACCGAGCAGAGCGCCTAGAAGTCTGCGTGCGGACAACCAGCCGGATCCGGGTTCCAGACGGCAGGTGTGAGGACGCTGACGCCGGGTTCGGCTGGTACTACATCAAGATCAGCGAGCGTGTTCCGGCAGTGGGGAGACAGGCTGAGCACGGCTCGTTCCGGCCTCCGGGAACGATCACCTACCGCGCGGACAAGAAGGGCGGCGCCGGGACAAAGGCCGCCCTCGACGATGAGGAACTGTCCGACCTCGGCAGTGAGGAGAGCGACTCGTCCGGTGGCGTTGAGGACGGTTGGTCGGAATCGGATTCATCCGACTCCGCATCCGGTTTCGACAGTGATTTCTCGACCCGCAGACGTTCCGGCTGCTCCGGCTGTTCGGGAACCAGCGGCCGAAGCAGGTCCGGTCGCCGCTAGGACCTGGGATGCGTCCATGAAAGTGGTGTACGTAAGCCGATCCCTGAACGGACACTTCCGATCATGAGCGGTGAGCGGACGTGATCTGCGTCGATGCCGTCTCACATGAGTGGCCCGGTGAACAACTGTCCGGTGAAGGGGGTTAACCGTTACGCGACGGACCTGATCGCCCGGGCTCGTTCGCTCGGTAGGCGGTGCCGGGGTCTTTTCAGTCCGGGGCGGGAAGCGGTGGAGTTGGGCCGAGGCCGAGATAGCGGCCTGCCGCGGCCAGAGCCTTATGGATGTCGTCGCAGACCTGCCGGACGGCGGACGCCTCATCGGCTGCGGGGGCGTGGCCGAAGCCGATCAAGGCCTCGGCCGTGGTGCGGCCCCGGGAGATCCGCTCGCTGCGGGCGCCCGGGACGAGTTCCCCGAAGACGAGCAGTTCCTGCAGACCGGCGGCACGCCACCAGGCGAGCCAGTCCGGCGCCTGGTCGACGGCCCGGACAAGGCGGTCGGCGGCCTGGGCATAGGCGCTGTCGTGCGGCAGGCCGCGGCCGGTGATGCTCCAGAACGCCTGCAGCCAGTGCACCCCGGGGCGGGAGAAGTCAGGCACGAAGGGGGCAGGTGGCTCCTGCGGTTCGCCGCGCAGGGCCTTGCGGTAGGGCTGCAGGTGCTCCAGGAAGTTCGGCCAGTCCGCGGCCCGGACCTCGCTGAGGTGGTTGTCGTCGGGGCGGGTGGCTAGATCGAACGCGGCGGTGGCCAGCCGGCGCAGGTCGTCGGAGACGGCGAAGGGATTGCGGTCCAGCCAGTGATGCGCGGCCTCGTCAGGGGCGATCCCGGAGATGCGGGCCGCGATCAGGCAGGCGACGGCCAGGGCGGCCTCCACCTGGCCTTCTTCGGCGTAGTCGGCGTTGTCGCGGACGAACTCCTCGAGCACCGCGGTCATCGCCGCCGCGATGTCATCGTTTCCTTCCAGTTCCGCGATGGCGTCGGCGGCCTCGTCGCTGTCGAAGGGGCCTTCGAAGAAGGGCGTCCAGCCGTCCACGTCGCAGTCCTTCCCCAGGAGTGGAAGAGGCACGCCCTCACAATGATCCGGATCATCCGTGCAGGTGCGCGTGCGGGTTGCGGTAAAGCCCGGATCCGTGCGTCATGTCCCGTGTATCCGGTAGCTGTATGTGATCACCACTTCGCCGTGGCGCATCTGCTCCCGCTGGTCCGGGGAAGGATCCTCCACCAGGGTCGTGATGCGGTCGACCACGCTGTAGGCGATGCCGATCAGGCCTCCCGACTCGCGCAGGGGGAGCTTCACCCTCACCCGCCAGGCGACGGCGTCCAGACGCACGAGCAGGTCGGTGCTGGCGGGCGTGTAGACGATGTCGGTGAGCTCGCCCCGCCACGACCGGCCCTCGTGGTAGGCGTCCCACGCACTGGTGTCGCAGACCTCATAGAGCACGTACCCGTGCCGGTGCTCGCCGGGATCCTGGGGGCGCGGGGTCGTCACGATGTCGTCGTAGCCGCCGATCTCGGCCGACTCGGGACGAACCGGCAGGCCGTGGGCGGCCAGCAGCGCGCCCAGGGCCTGCCGGGTGATGTCGTAGTCCACCTTCAGGTGCAGTGGCGGGCGGCCGGGATGCTGCACGACCAGCAGCGCGCGCTCGCCGGTGAGGCCGATCCGGGCGAAGCGCAGGCCCGCCTCGGCGTTGAACCGCTGGATTCCTTGCACGTTCGCGATCAGGCCACAGGCCCGCCGCACCTGAGCGGTGTCACCGATACGCATGCCGCCCTCCGCCCACTGGAATGGATCTTGGATGAAGGGTAGCGAGCCGCAACCGAGCAAAGCCCGTCTTCCCCTGCGCCTTCCCGCTGTTCTGCTTCCTCGGAACCGGAAATGAGCTTGCTCCGCTTTGCCTCCTGCTGCTGCACCGTCCTACGGTCGGGCGAAAGGGCGGATTCCCGGCGGATACCGGGGCGACCCCATACCGACCCCCAGGAGGCACAGATCATGGACACGGTCGCTCCTCATCGCGCGCACAAGGAACACTCCGGCTGATGGACCGGCCGGTGTGGCTCCTCGACGTCGACGGCGTGATCAACGTCACCCGGCCCGGCGGCTGGGCAGGCATGCCGCGCCGCGGGACCGCCTACTCCGGTGGTGAGGTCTACCGCATGCGCTGGGCGCCGGCCCTGATCGACCGCATCCGCGCGCTGCACCGGGCGGGCGGCGTCGAGATCCGCTGGTGCAGCACCTGGTGCGCCGACGCCGATGAGGTGGAACGGCTGTTCGGCCTGCCCCCGCTGGCTCGCGCCTGGTCCGGCCGCCTGCCTGGTGCCGCCGCCGCGGCGGCGGTCAAACTCGCCGCCGCCCGCCAGGTGCTGGCGCACGGGCGGCGGCTCGTCTGGGCCGACGACGTCGAGGTGCCCGCCTGCGGACCGGTCTGTGAGGAGCTGACCGAGGGCGGCCGGGCCCTGCTGATCGCACCCTCACCCCGCACGGGCCTGCAGCCTGCTGACTTGGACGCCATCGAGGCATTCGTCGCCGCGTCGGAGGTCAGGGGCCCTGCTCCTACCCCGGGTTAGCGTCTCTGGGGAGGTGGCACACCGCCCTCGCGAGGAGTGACGGGCCGCAGACCGGAACCGGAGCCGCAATGCCCCATACCCGTGAACTTCACCGCCAGGGCGCCAGCTTCGACATCACTTCGGATGGCAGGGCCGGGTTGGCGGCCGCCGCCTCCACCACCCGCCAGTCGTCATCGGCGAGCAACTCGGCGATGACCTGAGGCGGCAGAGCCGGGTGAGCGGCGGCCAGAGGTCTGGCCTGCCGGTCCGCCAAGCAGACCAGCAGCGCCGGAGCCGTCGCGTTGCGGTGCCGGGCGATCTCCCGCAGCGCTTTGCGCACCGGCGGCTGCTGCCGGGCCAGGTCCTCCAGCAACGCCGGTGCGGCGTCCGGGTTCTTCGTCACCTTGGCCACGACCCGCGCTCCGTGCCGCTCCACCATGGCGCGCAGCCAGACATCCGGCAGGCCCGGGTGCGGCGCGATGGACTTGACCACCTTGGCGTCGGGATCGGCGGCCAGCGCATCGCGGATCTCGGGTGGCAGATCACGTCGTTCGGCCGCCAGCATCCGCACGGCCGGATCCGGTGAGGCGGCCAGTTCCCCGATCTCGGCGCGCGAGGCGGCGGCGATCCGCGGCAGCAGCGTGGAACCGATTGCGGTGCTGCCGGCCAGACGGGTGAGCACCTCCAGCGGCACGCGCGGATTGCGGGCGAGGCCGCGCCGTACGTCGGGGTCGGGGTCGGCGGCCAGTACGGCGATCAGGTCGTCGCCGATCGCGGGATTTTCAGCGAGGGCGGCGCGGACACCGGCTTCCGGGCTGGCGGCGAGGCGCTCGTAGGCCGCCGCAGGCAGATCGGGGCGGACGGCCAGCGGCCAGCGCAGCGGCATCGAGGGATGGTCGGCGAAACCGGCGACGGCCGCGGCGGGCGTGGCCGGGTTCCACAGTGCGTTCACCTGCATCTGATGAACGGTGGACCCGTGGGAGCCGTCGCATGCGGCGCCCGGCGGCAGGTCGCAGTCGAGCCTGGGGCATTGCGGATCGTGGATGAACGGCGTCTCCTTTCGGTCGCAGGCCAGGCACGACCGCGCCGGCGGCAGCCCTTGGCCGGTGATCAGCGCGGCCAGCACCGCCGGCGGTGCCGCCTCGTTGGCCGCCACCGCGCAGCGGACCCCGGCATGGGGATGCGCCGCGAGTCGAGCGGCCATGTCCGATGAGGCCTGCGACGCGAGCTCCGCGACGACCCGTGGCTCCGCGTCCGCGGCGAGGATCTCCTGCACCTCGGCGGGAAGGCCGGGACAGGCGGCCAGTTGCTCGCGGTGTTCGACGACCGGATCGGTCGCCAGCAGGCATGCCCACGCCGGGCGACCGGCACCTTCGGCGAGCAGAGCGAGGGCGGCGAGCGGCTGCGCCGCGGGATCGACGTCATCGGCCGTCACCAGCCCCCGCTCCGCGAGCCGCACAGCGCTCTGCTCGACGCGGGAGACCAGCGCAGCGGCCTGCGTGCGGGTGAGGTCCTGCCGCTCGGCCACCTGTGCGGCGATGTCGTCGTCGGCGGCCGCGATCAGCCGGTCGACCAGCTCGGGCGGCAGGGCCGGATTGGCGGCCAGGCCGCACAGGACGTGGTTCACGAAGACATCCTGCCCGGATCGTGATCACCTGGCGTGTGATTATTTCAACGCTGGTGGGGCCGCAGTCGGCCTCACCAGCGCTGTCCTGCCATCGACCGGCGCTGGAGGCCTCGCCATGACCGATTCCCTGCTGTCCGCCCTGATCGGCCAGGAGCTGGGGTCGGTGGTCTTCGTCCGCGACTACGTGCAGCTGGACTTCGACGGGCCGAGATTCACCCTGTTCGTCTGGCCCCAGGTCAGCTTGGACTCCGCGGTCCGTGTGATGGGTGATCCCGGCTACCGGGACGCATTGTGCGCCTTGATCGGCCATACCGTCCTGGCGACGACGGAAAACCCCGAGGCGGGACTCGTCGTCGACTTCGGGCGTGGTTCGGTGACGGTCAAACCGCAACCCGCCCATCTGGAAGGGCCCGAGATCGCGATGCTCAGCGGGTTCACCGACCGCGAAGACTGGATGGTGTGGCGTCCGCAGGAGTACCCCTTCGACGACCTGGAGTGGTCCTGACGCGTTCATAGCCACGTTCAGCCGTCGAAACGTCTCCACCCGTGCGCGGGACCACCAGCTCCAGCTGGGCGCTCTACGCGAGGCGCACTGCCGCGAGGTCGTCGAGGAGACCGTCTCTCCCGCTGCGTGAAGGAACTGCTGGTGTTCCTGGAGGACGAGCTCGCCTCGCACGGCATCAACCTGCACATCCTGCTCGGCGTCTGCGCCGGGGTGCACCGGCTCGGTGGCCAGTCGATCGCGGACAAGCTGCTGTTCCTGGTGGCGGCGATGGCCGCGGAGATGGAGCGCGACCTGATCCGCGAGCGCGCCCTGGACGGCCTGGCGGCCGCGGGAGCACTCACCGTAAAGCAGACGCTCCGCCGACGGGGAGGGTTTTCCGATCACAAGCGGGCACTTCCCCCTCCCGGCCGTCGCGCGCGATCAGCCGGCGATCATTCCCGGAAACGACGGTGGTCTCCAAGGGGGCAGTGCGCCACCCCGGATGACCCGGATCATTCGTAGAGGTGCGCGTGCGCGACCCGGGCCGCCCCTGCGCGGTCCCGCTGATGGTCTCGGTCCGGAGAACTCCATGCTCCCGATCACGGGTGACCGCTTCACCTCGATGACGGCGGCCATCACAAAGGCGGGCGCATGCCCTCCCACAGGCGTACCGCGCAATCGTCGCCGGCGGTGGCGAGCAGATGGCCATGCGGGTGGAACGCCACCGCGGCGACGGCGCCCGTGTGGCCGACCAGCGGCTCGCCGATCGCTTTGCCGGTGGCCGCATCCCACAGGCGTACGGTGCGATCGACGCTGGCGGTGGCGAGCAGACGGCCATGCGGGTGGAACGCCACCGCGGCGACGGCGCCCGTGTGGCCGACCAGCGGCTCGCCGATCGCTTTGCCGGTTGCTGGATCCCACAGGCGTACGGTGTGGTCGGTAGCGCCGGTGGCGAGCAGACGGCCGCCGGGGGAGAAGGCCACCGCCAAGACTCCACCGGTATGGCCGGTCAGTGGCCGGGACTTTCCGATCGAGGCGCCGGTGGCCACATCCCACAGGCGTGCCGTCGTATCGGCACTACCGGTGGCCAGGAGACGGCCGCCGGGCGAGAAGGCCACTGTCCAGATACCGTCCCTGTGGCCGGTCAGCGGTTGACCGGCCGGTTCACCGCAGGCCGGGTCCCATAGCCGCACCCGGTTGTCGAAACCGACGGTGACCAGGAGACGCCCATCGGGGGAGAAGGCCACCCCGTAGGCGGAATCGGTGTGGCCGATCAGCGGCTCGCCGATCGCGTTGCCGGTGGCCGCATCCCACAGCCGGGCCGCACCACTGTGGCTGGCCGTGGCCAGCAGGCGGCCGTCGGGAGAGAAGGCCATTCCCAAGATGGGGTTCTTATCCTCGGCCAGCGGCGTGCCGATGAGAGCGCCGGTCACCGGGTCCAAGCGCGCCACCCCGTGGGAGCCGGCTGCGGCGATGAGACGGCCGTCAGGGGAGAAGGCCACCGCGTAGATCGTTTTGGTGTGGCCGGTCAACGGCGCGCCCCGCGGCCTCCACTGGCCGCTGGAGGCAGGTTGCACCTCGAAGGCAGGTGCCTGAGCGTCCTTCAGCGCGGTCATCAGCTCCGCCACCCGGGCGACCAGCTCGTGGCGTTCCCGCTGCAGATCGTCCCGCTCCCGGCGGATCCGCTCGTTGTCCTGGCGCAGCATCGCGATCTGGGCACGGAACCGTCGTACCCGCTCCCGGACGGCCGTGTGCGGAAGCCGATCAGCGTTGATCATCCACAACCGGGCTGTTGCATCGTGGCCTCCGGTGGCCAGCAGGTGGCCGTCGGGGTGGAAGGCCACGGTCAAGACAGTGTCGGTGTGGCCGGTCAATGGTTCGCCGACCGGCTGGCCGGTGCCCGGGTCCCACAGGCGCAGCGTGCGGTCCCGGCTCGCGGTGGCCAGCAGGTGGCCATCCGGAGCAAAGGCGACCGCGAAGACGGGACCGGCATGACCGGTCAGCGCTTCACCGACCGGCTGGCCGGTGCGCGGGTCCCACAGCCGCACCGTGTGATCGTCGCTTCCGGTGGCCAGCAGGTGGCCGTCGGGGTGGAAGGCCACGGTCAGGACGGTGTCGGTGTGGCCGGTCAGCGGTTCGCCGACCGGCTGGCCGGTGGCCGGATCCCACAGGCGCACCGTGCGGTCCCGGCTTGCGGTGGCCAGCAGATGGCCGCCGGGATGGAAAACCACTGCGTTGACGGGGCCGGCATGGCCGGTCAGCGGTTCGCCGACCGGCTGGCCGGTGCCCGGATCCCACAGCCGCAGCGTGCGATCTCGGCTTGCGGTGGCCAGCAGGTGACCGTCGGGATGGAAAACCACCGACCAGACCGGACCGGTGTGGCCGGTCAGCGGTTCGCCGACCGGCTGACCGGTGGCCGGATCCCACAGCCGTACCGTGCGGTCCCAGCTTGCGGTGGCCAGCAGGTGGCCGTCGGGGTGGAAGGCCACGGTCAAGACGGTGTCGGTGTGGCCGGTCAGCGGTTCGCCGACCGGCTGACCGGTGGCCGGATCCCATAGGCGCAGCGTGCGGTCGCTGCTCGCGGTGGCCAGCAGGTGGCCGTCGGGGTGGAAGGCCGTCGACCAGACGGTATCGGTATGGTCGGCCAACGGCTCACCGATCGGGGCGGCGGTGGCGGGGAGCGCCGCAGAGACGGGGGCGGCCGCGGGCGCGATCGATGTCATCTGATCTTGGGCGTCGCGTACCGCCACCCATAACCGCCGGAACTCGTCCACGTCCCCGCCGAGGGCTTCCACCACCAGTTCCAGCTGTCCCCACCGCGGCTGTCGGGCACAGCGCAGCACTCCGTGCACGGTGGTGTGACTGATCGCCTTGCCGGTACGTCCCGCGATCTGGCGCGTGCTGGGTTCCCCGGCATGCCGGTGCAAGCGCCCCAGCCGGGCACGCAACTCCTCCAGCGCAACCTCTGCCGCGCAGAGCGGGGGGTGGGCAGCCATGGTGGGAACGATGCCACGCTGTCAGAAAACGTAAAGGCCTTTCCCGTCAACCGGCCGGAACCCGGCTGATCCTGTCAGCGCCCGTCAGCTGGTGTACCGATGCGTTCGCTCGGCGTAAGACCTTGGCGGAGATCGTCAACACCACCCCGGCGGGAGGGACTGTGGAGGCACGCCGCACCGATCCCGGCGCGGCCGGCGCGACTGCCGGGTGCATACCCGACCCGCGCTCCTCCCCGCTCCTGCCGTTGAAAGCGAGTGCATCATGACCCGGGTCCTCGACGTCCTCACCCAGCTGCTCCAGGTCGCCGGCGCCGGCATCGGCCTGTACACCACCGTGGCACTGGCCCGTCGCGCGCAGCACCGCCGCGCCCACCCGGCCGGGGACGAACGCGACCAGGACGAGTAGCGGCTGGAGGCGGCCGTGCGGGACGACTTGCCCTCGCACGGCCGCGGCCCGTCTTCGCCGCAGCGGAGGATCGGACCGGGCGGGCACGAGCCTTGCGCGGGTCTTCCTACCGGCCCCTCATGCTGGCGGGCTCCCCTCGGCAGCATAAGGGGCAAAGCGCCCTCCTCTGCTGCTGAGCCCGCGCGCATCAGCCGTGCCCGCAGGCCTGCTTCTGACCGAACCGGCACGCGCCCGGCAGGCAGAATGCCAGGCTGGTCGCATGGACAGTCTGAACGCCTCCGCCGTCGGCGGGTCGAGCCGGCTGCAGCGGATGGAGCTCGCCGACGCGCTGGCCGCCCAAATCGATGCGGCCCGGCACCGGCCGCCGCTGGAGCGGCCGCTGCTCACCTGGGCGGAAGGAGACGCGATCGCCTGCCTGCTCGATGCCTTGGCCGCGTCCGTGGCCGGTGAGCCGCTCGCCGAGCTGGCCGGTGAACTCGCCGGCCGGTTGCGCTTCCGGCTCGGGCCGCTGCCCGGACACGATCCGCAGCGGATGCTCGCCGCCGTGCTGGCGAGTGCGGAGCAGCGCATCACCGGCGCTCGGCCGACGGCGGGCGACGGGCCCGGCGGGTCTTCTCCGTCGCTGAGGGCCGGGGTTCAGCAGGTCGTGTAGTCGGCGCGGGTGGAGTTGTAGGCGCAAGCGTCGATCAGGCGGCCGTCGGGGCGGCGCACGGAGGCGGTGTCGCGGTCGTTGTTCCACACATACGCGCGCCTGCCCCAGTACAGGGTGGTGGCGGTGTCGCGGCCCTGGCCGGTGCGCAAGGTGAGCTTCTTGCCCGCGCCCAGCAGGACGTCGTCGCCGATCGTGTAGGTGTAGCCGGTCTTGTCGCGGATCGTCCAGCCGGCCAGGTCGATGGAGCGCCGGGTGGTGTTGGCGATCGTCACGTACTCCCCGTTGAGGCTGGTGTTACTGCGCCGGTCCACGCCCGGGGAGTCGTAGTGGACCCGGGTGATCTGCACGGCCGGGACAGCTGCGGCCTGGGCCGGCAGTGCGGGAGCCAGGACGGTGGCCGCGAGCAGGGACGAACCGAGAACCGAGAGCAGACGCACCAGGAAACCTCCAGGTGGAAGGGACGCAACGTCACTCAAGACGGCCCAGCTCGCGCCCGGGTTGGCCGGTGCGGCGGTTTCGGTTGGGGCTCCTGGTGAACGTGCGGCGCTCACTGCCACCGGAAAGCGGCAGACGGGGACCGGGGTCCGCAGGAGGGCGAGCAGGGCCTGCGGTGCGGCCCTCGGTCGGCTCCAGGCTCCAATTGCCAGGGGTAGGTGATCTGGCTCCAGGTGCGCGTGTCCAGGCGACGCTGGTGCGGCGGCCGCCGGGCCGCGGTCGCTTTCGGCCTGGTCGAGGTCGTCGGTCGTCGCCCGCAGCTGCGGGTCCGCCTGATCGCGTGGGCGAAAGAGGGGCGCCTGGCCGGTTCAGACAGGCGTGGCCGGGCGCCAGACCTTGGTCGGGGGCACCGGTGTGCTCGCGGCGGTCCTGGTGGCGCCGTCGAACAGCGAGTACCAGGAGCCGGGCGGGGGCCGGCTGGAGCCGTCACGACCAGGCAGGGGACCGCACGGGTGAGGATCGGCGGCGGGACTGTCGGGTCTGACTGCCATACTCGCCGCGATCATGAGGAGAGGGCCCGAGGAGAGCCGATGCGCACCGTCATGCCCGAGGAATACGCCTGGCAGGAACGGAACTGGGAGGAGATCTACACCGTCACCTTCGTCCGCGGCCTGGACGAGCGCGAGACGCTCCGGCGGTTCGGCGTGGCCGACGACGACATCCGGCCACTGGATGCCGAGGAGGTCATGGAGCGCATCGAGGAGACCGACGGCTGCTGCGACATGGTCCTGGCCGTTCGGGCCGGCGACTGGACGATCGCTTTCGAATACAGCGGCTGGGAGGGAACCCGGCCCGAGACGCTGCGGGAGGTGACCCGCGACGGCGGTGAGGCCGTCTGCGTCATGCGCCACGACTACGCCGCCTCGCACGACTTCACCCATGCCGCCGACGGCCGGATCCGGACGACCTTCGCCCCGCAGCGGCCCCAGGAACGCTGGGGCAGCCACCCCGACGCCCTCAACGCCGACATGCGCGAACTCGGCCTGGAACCCGAACCGGACGAAGAGTTCGCGTCCCTGTCCGGTCCCGTCTCCGTTTCGGCGGCCCTCGCCCTGGCCAGCCGCATCTGCGGGGTGCTGTTCACCCCCGAGATGCTGGACGGGCCGCTACTGGGCGGGATCATCACCACCCCGGCGCCCGAGGACCCCCCGACCGGTGACCCGCTCGCCACGCACCTGCTGCGCTCCTTCAACCGGGAGATGGCCGAGGCCATCGACGACGCCTCCCCCGGCCTGCAACGACGAGCCGCGATCGCCGAAGCGCGACGCCAGTGCGCGCTGGCCGGCGTGGCCGGCCATCCGGTGCTCACCGAGGCGCTCGCCCGGGCCGAACAGGGCCAGACGGCGCAGGTCACCGACGACTCTCCCCTCGCCCAGCTGATCCGCGTCTGGGAATCGGACCTGACCGGCCAGCCGATCGACACCGTTACCGGACAGTGGAGCGTGGACTCGTGTGAGCAGGCGCACCGGTCACCGGGCGGCCTCTACAGCGTGACCTTCGTCGACGCCACGACCGGCATGCCGACCTGCCCGACCTGCACACCGCGCCGCTACCCGAGCCAGCAGGAGCAGGACGCGGCCCGCCCGCGCTGGCAGGCGGCCTCCGCGGTGCGCGATGCCCTGTCCCCCGATGCCAGGACGGCCGCCTACGACATCCACCTCGCCCTGGTCAGCGCTGATCGGGTCATGGCCGATCCCGATCACGCGGCGGCCGTCATCGCGGCGCTGCGCGCCGGTTCGGTGTGAGCGGACCGCGTCCGTTGCGGGCTGATCCGGCGGGCACCGCCGCACGGGGACGACAGACCGGGGGCCGCCGGACCGGGGTGAGAGGGGTCGGAGGGTTAGCAGGTGGCGAGCATGGTCTGCAGCGCGGTCTTCTCACTGCTCTGCAGGCTCAGCTGCCAGTGGTATTTGATCTGGATCCACGCTCGTGCGTACAGGCAGCGGTTCTGCGGTGGCTGCCAGGCGGCCGGGTCGCGGTCGCCTTTGGCCTGGTTAAGGTTGTCGGTCATTGCCCACAGCTCGGGCCCGCCGAGGTCGTTGGCGAAGGATTGGCGCTTGGCGGTGGTCCAGGCGTGCGCGCCGGAGCGCCAGGCCTCGGCCAGGGGCACGATGTGATCGATGTCGACATCGCTCGCGGCGCTCCAGGTGGCACCGTCGAACGGCGAGTACCAGGAACCTGCGGTGGGCGCGCAGCTGGAGTTGACGACGACGTTCGTGCCGTCGCGCTTGAGGACCTGCTCACGGGTGTTGCAGCTCCCGGTGATGGTGATCCAGTGCGGAAACAGGTCCCGGTCGTAGGAGCTGGCGTTGGACTCGGCCGCCACGGTCAGGGCGGCCAGGCGGGTGGCGGCGGTGCTCGCGGTGGGGATGTTCGGCGGGGTCGCCGAGGCCACGGTGGTGGTCAGGGCGGTGGTGAGGGTCAGGGCGCTCAGGCAGGCGCCGGCTGCGGTGACGACTCGTCGCATGGCGAGCCTTTCTGTCCCCGGGGTCTCGGCCAGGACGAGGGGGAGGGTGTCCTGGTCAGGGGGCGAAACGCAGGAGACATCTCGGACCCTCCCAAGCCGCATGCGTGCCGCCCAGGGCGAGGTGTGACAAGCGGACGCGGCGTGCTTGGGCGTATGCTGCCGCTGCTGTGCCGGATGGGCTGGTGACCTGCGCGAGCACCCGGATCGGGAAGGGATCGGCAGGCAAGAACCGAGCCAAATCAGGCGTGACATCTTCATGAACAGCTCGGAGGCCTACGGCTGCCTCGCAGACTTTCAGGGCAGTCCCGGAGCGTGACTGCCCTCGAGGCCGTGTGCGACCCGACGGCGACGCTGCTCGGCCCGGCACTCACCTCGTCGGCCATGATGCCGGTATCGCAGCAGATCAAGTTCGGTCACCTGACCTGCCATGAACTGCTGCTCGTACGGCAGCTCGCTCCAGCAATCCTGTCGGCCGGAGCCGGGCTGCGCTACGACCCCGGAGGTGACAGCCGACACCCGGCAGGGCACGCGGACGGTGCACGAGATGCTGCGACGCCCACATGACAATCGAACATCAGTTCATTTACCCTGGGCGCATGCTGTTTCAGGGTTCACTGCTCGACCTGGGCGCCGAGGAGGGGCCGGGCCCCCTCACGGTCAAGCGCGTCCAGCTCGGCCGCGGCGCCTGGATCGATGTCCGGCCGGGCTGGATCTGCGGCGCCGACGCCCTGCTCGAACGGCTCGTCACCGGCGTGCCGTGGCGGGCCGAGCGGCGGCACATGTACGACAAGGTCATCGACGTGCCGCGCCTGCTCGCCTTCTACGACGAGGGACAGACCCTGCCCGATCCGATGCTGGAACAAGCACGGGCTGCACTCGACGCCCACTACGGCGCCGAACTCGGAGAACCGTTCGCCACGGCGGGGCTGTGCTTCTACCGCGACGGGCGCGACAGCGTCGCCTGGCACGGCGACACGATCGGGCGCGGCGGCACCGAGGACACGATGGTCGCCATCGTCTCGGTCGGCGCGCCCCGCGCGCTGCTCCTGCGCCCCCGCGAAGGCGGCGCGACGGTGCGCCACGACCTCGGCCACGGCGACCTCATCGTGATGGGCGGCAGCTGCCAGCGCACCTGGGAGCACGCCATCCCCAAAACGGCCAAGCCGGTGGGACCCAGGATCAGCATCCAGTTCCGCCCGCGCGGCGTCCGCTGACCTCGCCGCTTTCCCGGCGGCGGGACGCTGTGTCGATCACACCGTCACACAGACCTTTAACGGTCACCCCGCGACTTACGGAGGCCAGGCCGCTTCGCGGTCGCGGCGGCCTCCTCCGTCACGGGGCGGCCGTCTGTGCCGCCACGCTCCCGCGCCTCGGCCACTTTCCCCTCGCCGGATCGCTACTGGCACCTCCCGCTGATGGGCGCCACTCTGAGGAGGCCTTTATGGGGGCCAATAGGTGAAAAACGGGGAGATGGGACATGGCTGGCGCGCACTTACGTCTCCTGGCCGCACTGATCACGGGGATCCTCCTGGCGCCGCTGCTGACGGTCCTTCCCGTGCGCGCCGACGACCGGGTCGTGTGCGGCATAAAGATCAAATTAACGACTGGATCCGATGGCATCCGCGACGAGTCCCAGCTGATCGTCCGGCTTGGCGGATCGGGCGGTGTCAGGGCGGGTGAATCGTTCCTGTTCGAGGGCGGACGTGAGTACCACAGCGGCGGCACCGGTGACCTGCCCGACACCACCTTCACCTGGAGCGCCCGCCTGCCCCGGTGCGTCAGCGACGCGGCGCTGTGGCGGGGCTTCGAATTCGAGCACGTCAGCACCTCCGGCGGTGAGATCGGCGCCGACAACTGGACGTTGATGGGCCTGACCATCACCGATCTGATGGACGACAACCGCGTCTACTACCACCGGCCGCCGGAGAAGGGCCCGATCTACCGGTTCAAGGTGAACGAGAGCCCGATCTGGAACACCGTCTTTCGCGACCAGGGCCACATCTGCCGGGTCCTGGTCACCGTGCACACCGGCGCGGACGGCATCGAGGACGGCTCCACCGAGCGGATCAGCCTGGGCGGCCAGGAGCTGATCTTCGAAAACGCCGACAGCGATGCCGACCTGGATGGTTACCGGTACGTGGACTCCGACGACGACGGCATGGCCGACCTGCCCGACGGCGAACGCTGGCACCGGGGCGGGACAGGGGACATCGCCAACGCCACCCTCCACTGGCGGGCCCGGCTGTCCCCGTGCCTGCCCGCGCCGCTGCTGCGCCGGGGCGTGCGCATCCACCACACCGCCGGCGGCCTGCTCGGCTGGGACGACTGGGAGCTGAACGGTCTGCGCATCACCGACCTGGACACCGACGCCGTGTACGTCTTTCTGCCGCCCGGCCATACCATCCACACCTGGGCCGCCGACGAAATCGGTGGTCCGACAGTGACGGAACTCGGCCCCGGCTCGCAAGAGCCGGGGCCGAGTGCTTTCTGCGGCTCCCGCGCGGTGTTCGGGCATGGAGAGATGTCTACCCGGCCCGGCTTGCGAGCCGCTTGCACCACTTTTTACCGGTTGCTGCGCCGTGGGAACCGACCGCTCCGCCTCCGGCACCGATCCGCGGTCGTCTACGGCACCCAGACGGTCAGGGGTTTGGTGGGGCGGCGGCGCACCCGGCGGCGGGGACGACCTTCGGGGCCGGGCAGCGAGTCCAGCCAGCGGGAGATCTTCCTGAGGTTGGCGTGGGCGAGCTGGAAGGCAAGCAGCAGGCTCTGGGCGGCGATGCCGCGGATGCGGCGGCCCTGGGAGCGCTGGATCGCCTCGCAGGCGTCGTCCTTGGCGTAGCCGTGAAAGGCCTCACTGCTGTTACGGAGGCGGGCATAGACGCGCCGGTGGCTGGCCGAGCCGTACGGCAGGGCCTGGGCATGCTTGGCGCCGTGCTCGGGGGCCAGGGTGATGCTGTG
Source organism: Planomonospora sp. ID91781 (assembly GCF_015711595.1). Lineage (NCBI taxonomy): Bacteria > Bacillati > Actinomycetota > Actinomycetes > Streptosporangiales > Streptosporangiaceae > Planomonospora > Planomonospora sp. ID91781. Next base: position 393,098 of record NZ_JABTEY010000004.1, read on the forward strand.
CTGGCGGCAGATCGTCGGCGGGCCGGCCGGGCCGGGCGCGGGGTCGGCCAGCGGCAGGCGCACGTCGGTGCCCATGCTGGCGGGTTTGAGCGGGCACTGGAGCCGTCCGGCGGTGGCCGGGCACGACCATCGCTGGTGGCCTTCGGGATCGGGCCGGCCTTTGGGGACGAGTTCGTAGGAGGTGCGGGCGGTGAGGTGCCGCCGGTACGTCTCGGCGGCAGCGGCGGCCTGGGCCGGGTCGGCGTCGGGGGCGATGGTGGTGCGGAAGGTGCGGGTGGCGTCGATCAGTGTTTGGGGGAGGGCGGGGCAGTACCAGCGGCCTTCGACCTGCAGGGCGCCGTGCGCGCCGGACTGGATGCCGAGCTGGTCGTCGCGGTAGTCGAAGACGAGCCGGTAGCCCAGGGCGCGGGCGGGCAACTGGAAGGTCTCAGGGTCGGAGTTGTTGTAGGCCCGGTCACCGGCGAGGTAGCCGGCGGCGTGGCCGCGGCGGCGGACGTCGGCCAGGACGGCGACGGCGTTGCGCCCCGGGGCGGCGCCGGGCCGGTCCAGGGTGAAGCCGACCACCAGCGCTGGCGGCAGGGCAGGGTTGCCGCACCCGGGCGCGGCGGCGTCGGGATCGGTGTGCGGGTTGCGGGCGATGGCCAGGGTGGCGTCGTAGCCGAACAGGTGCTTGAGGAACCCGGGCCGCTTCGCGCCGGTGGTGTGCTTACTGCGCTTGCCTGCCGTACGGCGTGCGGCGGAGGAGGGGCGTTCGGCGCGAGCCGCGACGGACCCCTCGGGACCGGTGTCGGGGTCGCGGTGGTCGCCTGCGCGGATGTACCAGCCGGCGTCGGGGTCGGTGGCGGTGTGCGTCCCGCCGGTGCCGACGCCTTGGGCGTAGGTGGCGATCGGGGTGGCGTCGATGCCGATCGAGCCGTCCCAGTGCCGGTCGAGGGTGTCGCGGATCGCATCCAGGGAGGATTCGACGATGCCGTTGACGACGGCGCGCAGCCGCTCGGCCCTGCCCGCCAGGTCGGCGGGGTCGGCCCGGGCGCGCAGCGCGGCGGCGGTCTCGGCGGGCAGCCGGATGTTGCGGGGCAGGGGGGAAGGGTCGAGGCAGGCCAGGACGGCGTCGAACAGGCGGCGCACCACGGCGTAGGCGGCCTCGAACCCGCGGCAGTCGTCGGCGCGGTCCTTGACGCCGAAGCGCCGCCGCCAGGGGCCGGGAACGGCGAAGTGCAGGATGTCGGTGACCGTGGACAGGTGCACGGCGTCCGGGCGCTCCAGCGCGCACAGGAACAACCCGGCCAGCAGGCCTTCCACCGTGAGCAGCCGGGGGCGGCCGCAGGGCTTGACGAGCAGCGGCGCCAGCAGCGCCGCCGCGCCGGAGACGGCGATCAGGTGCACGGCGTACTCCAGGTCGGCGTCGGTGTAGGGGCGGCGTCGGCTGCGCAGCACCGCCAGCTGCGCCTCCCGCGTGAGGCGGCTCACGGCCGCCCTCGCAGGTGCTCGGCCGCCTGAGCGGCCTCGACGCCGCGCAGGAACGGCAGCAGCCGCGACAGGGCGTGCAGCGAGTCGAGCCCAGCGGCGGCGACGATCACCGGCAGCGGCACACCGGTCTCCATCAGCTCCACCAGCCAGCCGGCCCGCAACCGGCTCATCTTCAGCGCCGGGACGGCCGGGGCGGGGTGGGTGCGGGCCAGGAAGCCGGTGACGGTGTTCTTGCCCCGGGCGTGGTGGCCGGGCCGGAACAGGTAGGCGGCCTGGCCGTCCAGGCGGGCGGCGGCCTCGGCCAGGACGGGCTCCCAGGCGCGGCGGCACACCACCAGCCGCGCACGGCGGCCGCGCACGGCGACCACGACCGCGCCGCGGCCGGGGCGGCGGACGTCGTGCGCCCGCACCGCGGTGATCTCCGGGGTGTCCAGGCCGCAGCCCCGCCCCAGCGCCAGCAGCACCTGGCAGCCCTGGCGCAGCTGCGCGGTCGGTTGCCCGCCCGCCCACGCCCACAACGCGGCCAGCTCGGTGGACGCATACGGGCGCGAGGCGGTCGATGCCGACAGCTTGACCGGCCTGCCGGTGGCGCACTCGCCGCCGAGGACGGCCTCGCGCAGCCGCAGCAGCCGGCTGCGGTAGGTGGCCCGGGTGCCGGAGGCCAGAGGGGCGCAGCCTGCGGTGACGAACCGCTCGATCACCTCCCGCGACAGCCACACCTCGGGCCGGGCGGGCAGCCCTTCGGCGTCGGCGAACAGCGCGAGCCGGGTCAGCACGCTGAGCAGCTCCGCGGCCGAGTACGGGGTGAGCGGCTCGGCGGTGGCGATGGTGCGGCGCACCTGGCCGGCCACGCGGCTCCAGCCCGGGGGCGAGCCTGCCGGGACGTAGGTGTCGATGCGCTGTGCCACGCTCACCTGCCACAGGTAGACGCCCGAAGGGCTCCTGCTCTCGCTATAGCACGCCCTGGCGTCACTGTCAGTGGCCGGCCGTGATGGAGTTGATGTCGAGGGCCGGTCGCCGGGGAGTTCCTGCCCGGTGACGGGTCGCGCACCGTCCGGCCCGGCTCCGCCGCGGTCGGGTGCCGGCATAGGCTGCTGACGATCATGAGTCGGGAGCGGGTGCTGCGGGTGGACGCGGGACGGGGATTTCGTCTCACGCTCGGTGGAGAAGACGTTCATGGCCATCCTGGCGCGTATCTCCCGCTTCGGGAAGACACGCCGTCGTGACGGCACGCCGGATACCGGCCTCACCGCTCGCATGGCGGTAAGGTCGCAGGCACGACGAACCATCAGATGAGTGTGTGGGATTGTCGTTTCGGCCGTCGTCGAGTTGCGCCTCGACGGCGGCCTTTTCACGTTCTCCGTTCAGGGAGACGAATAGCGGCTACATGGCCGCCGCCGTCTCCGGACTCGCGGGTTGCGGCAGGGTTTCACGGCCGTATCGATAGCAGGCGTCCGCGTTCTTGACGAGGCGGCCGTCGTCCACCATGTAGCTGAGTGTCATTCTCAGCAGGCGGGGATCCTCGCCGATGGCATCGGCGATCTCGCGGTTCTTCCACCACCGGCGAGGATCCTGGGCGAGCAGGTTCATGACGTTGGCCATCCGCGGGCTGGCGGGCCTTCCCCTCCGGGCCGGCGGTGGCGACTCGGTCGCCTTCCGCCCCGGTGAGGCCGGGTCCGTGTCGGTGTCCGCGTGAGCGACCTGCAGGGAGGGCGGATGGAAGGTCGCCGTGTTCTCCCAGCTTTTCAGGACGTGCATGGTGGTCTCCAGCTCGGTGATCTCCCTGCGGATACGGTCGAGTTCGGCTTCGAGTGCGGCTGCTTCGTTCCGGGCCTTCTCCAGGCAGTCGTGTGCATGAAGAAGTACATGAGAAAAGACAGGAGTGGCTTCCTCGCAGTACTGATCCCGCATGAGCCGACACTATATTGGCTGCCCGGGTGCAGGACGGATGCATGGCAGCGTGTCGCTTCCCAGCATGCGTGTTTCGTGCTGTCGGATTTCCGCTCCGCGTTCGGAAGAGGTTTTTGCAGGCGCTAATTATTAGCCGCCCCTCCCTTTGTCTGCGACTGATGTTACGAGGACCCGGTCGCGGTGTTCGGCGACGTGATCCGGCGAAGTATGAAAGCCGGATCCGCGAGGAAGCCACGCGTACGGAAAGCATCGGCTGGAAAGCCTGCGATGCTCTGCCCGGCGGGACCGCGGCGCCGCGTGATGTCGCGGGTGATCCGTCTCGCGGACGCGGCCTTCGGCCTGTGGTGCGTGCACCGTGAGCGCACTCCGCTGAAGAGGCTCGTACTCGGCCCTGAGATCGCCAGGGCCCGGATCACGCGATTGGTGATCACGGGAGGGCGAGGTCGCCCACCCTCCGATCGATACACATGGTGATGATGCGAACACAAAGAGCGGTGGATGGGTGTAACCGCAAACGGCAAATGAGGTAAAGCCTGGCAAAGTTTCTTCGATCTTCGCTGGGACGGGGATTCCAGCCCGGCCGTGACGCACCTCACCGACGATGAGGTGAGGGAATACGACCGATGACACGCCGAGCGCGCTCCCGTCGAGGACCTGCACCACACCCGGCCGACAACCGGACCCACCACGCCGATGAACATGCCCCGTAACGTCGGGCCAAGCGGAAGTAGATCGCAGTCGACGGGCGTAAAGCCGACATAAGGCATCGAGCGGCCGTGCGTACGGTTACCCGTCGCATATCCCTCCTACCTGCTTGTGAGTGTGTCGTGGGACAACCCATGCCCGCCTTGCCCGGCTCTGCTCGCAGACGCCAACGCATGACGCGAACCGTCGCGATCGGCCTTCTGGCCGCAGTCGCCGTCACCTCTGCCTCGGTCGCGGAGACCTCCGCCGTTCTCGGCTTTTCCAGCGCCGCCTCGGCAGCGGTGACCCCTCCGGTCAAGACCTCGCCGGTCACCGAACGCCCCGATCGCACCGCGGCCGCTCTCGCAGCGCGGCTGCAGGGCAGCCGGGTGCTGATCACCGGTGAGACCACCGAGACCACCGTCACCTACGCCGAACCCAGCGGCAGTTTCACCACGGAGATCAACCCGTCCCCGGTGCGCGTGCAGCGCGGCGGCGACTGGTACGCCATCGACACCACCCTGATCGAGCGGGACGGGGTGCTGGTGCCGAAGATGGCCAAGGGCGAGGTGGAGATCTCCGCCGGCGGCGCTGATGCGCCGATGGCCAAGCTCGAGCACGCCGCCGACGAGTCGTTCGCCCTGTCGTGGCCGAAGGCGCTGCCCACCCCGAAGGTCGAGGGCAGCAAGGCCACCTACACCGACGCGGCCGGTCCCGGCGCCGACCTGGTGGTCACCGCGCTGCCTACCGGGTTCCGCCACGACGTGGTGCTGCGCGAGCGTCCGGCCGGGCCGGTGGAGTACAAGCTGGAAGTCGACACCGACGGCCTGAAGCTGGCCGAGACCAAGAGCGGCAGCCTCACCCTGACCGACGAGGACGGCAAGACCGTCGCCTCGGCGCCGCAGCCGGTCATGTACGAGGCCGCCGCCGAGCAGGCCGACGCCGCCGCCGAGGCCGCGGCCCCGTCGGAGATCGACACCCGCGTGGTGACCGAGAACGGCCGGCAGATGCTGGTCCTCAAACCGGACGCCGACTTCCTGGCCGATCCGGCCACCCAGTACCCGGTGGTCGTCGACCCCACCACCACCCTCGGCGTCTACACCGACGGCTTCGTCCGCACGCACATCGCCGACATGGCCAACGGTGACTACCTCAAGGTCGGCTCCTCCGATGGCGGGGACACCAAGCAGCGCTCCCTGATCAAGTTCAACGTCGCCTCCCTGGGCGGCAAGCACGTCACCGCCGCCGAGATGCGGCTGTGGACCTCCGACATCTGGACCTCCAGCCAGACCGGGCCGGGCGTCACCGTGCGCCGCCTGTCGGCGAACTGGAGCACGGCCACCACCAACTGGTCCAACCAGCCGGGGGGATACGCCACCGGCGCGGTCACCGTCAAGAGCGCCTACGACTCCACTTGGATGAAGTTCCCGATCACCGCGATCACCCAGGCCTGGGCGACCGGCTCGCCCAACTACGGGGTGCACGTGGTGGGTGCTAGTGAGACTGACTTCCGCTCGGCCCGCTGGTTCCATTCCGGCAACTACAGCGCCGGCGGTACGGCGCACCCGCCGGCACTGGTGGTCACCTACAACTCCTACCCGGCCACCGCCACCACCGTCACCACCGGCGTCACCACCGGCACCGACAAGGTGGCCTACTCCACCGCCACCCCGCGCCTGTACGCCGCGGCTGCCGACGCCGACGGCGGCACGATGCGCTTGGACTACGAGGTCTCCACCCCCGCTGGGACCGTCCTGTGGACCAGCAGCGCCTCGGTGCCCGCTGGCGCCCAGAAGCTGATGACTGTCCCGGCCGGCGAAATCGCTCACGGTCAGAAGTGGCGCTGGCGTGTCCGCGGCTTCGACGGCCTGGACTACGGCCCCTGGTCGGCGTACTCGTCGACCTACACCGTCGACGGCCAGCCGCCCGCCGCCCCGAGCATCGACTGCCCGGACTACCCGGCCGACGCCTGGACCGCCAACACCGGCAGCGAGGTGACCTGCACCCTGGACACCACCAGCAGCGACGGCTCGGGCTACTACTGGGCCCTGGACAACCCCAGCCCCACCACCCTGGTCGCCGACCCCGACGGCACCGGCGGAGATCCGCTCACCATCACCATCAGCCCCGCCGACGGCGAGCACATCCTCTACGCCAAGGCGCGGGATGTGGCCCTGCAGAACTCTGCGGTGACGCCTTACACCTTCGGCGTCGGGGTCCAGACCACCGCCCAGCCGCTGATCACTGCTGAGGTGATCGACCAGACCGCCAAGCTCGCTTGGCAGTCCCGCTCTGATGCGGTCAAGTACGTGCTGGTGGACGACGCTCATGAGGAACTGGTCTGGCAGGGCACAGTGGCCTCGGCTGACATCGCCATGCAGGCTCCCCAGTACCGCAGCCTTGTCCTGGCTGCGGTAGCTGCCGACAACAAGATCACCACAATGGGCAAGGTCCTTGTCACACTGCCGGAGGCCGCGTCCGGTCTGACCCCGATGACCGTGGTGACGGCTGGTGACGGCACTGACATCAAGTGGGGCCAGGAGCACTCCTCGACAGAAGACAGCGCCACGGTCGATGACCAGAAGTCCCACTACCTCGAGGTCGGCAGCGACACGGTCGCGCTGTCGGCATCAGAGGTGAGCGTTCCGACGGTCTTGGGCCAAGACAGCAGCCTCACCGTCGTCTCCACTCCGACAGGCAAGGAAGAAACACCCACCGCGCCTGAGGAACCGACCGAGGTGGAAGGGGAACCGGAGCCTGACCCTGTAGTGGATGAGACCGGTGAAGGCGCTGGCGAGACTGGTCTTGCACCGTCGTGGGAGGAGTGGACGGCTTCTCTCACTGCAGAGCCGTCGAGTGATGAGTCGATGGATCAGCCGTCGGGTGAAGAGCCCACTGCCCAGTCCTTCGGCTCGTCCTCCGCGCAGTCTCTCGATGAGACATCGGCCGCCGAGGACGCAGCCCCGGTCCTGCAGTACGGCGTAGAGATCTCTCCCCCTGCGCTGGACCGTGCTCAGATCGCTGAGCTGGCTGGTCTGCCCACCGATGGCACGGCTGGTCAGGCACGGTCGTTCGGTGCCACTGCGGTTTCCAAGAAGATCACGGCATCGTGGACCACGTACGAGGCCTACATCCCATGGGGATGGATCAAGTCGCCGGACTTCTTCGGGAGCACCAAGTACACCGGATGCGAAACCGGAGCGAACTACTGGTTCAGGGGAGACGACCGAGGGAAAGGGTTCAACACCAATAAGTACCGGACACGCGTGGCCGTTAAGTACGACTTCGCAAACAAGAGTGTCCTCATGTACAAGGATGTCCACTCGACGAGTCGATACGTGCAACGGGCCGACGGTTCCAGGTGGCGTCAATCCACGAAGACCGCAAGCTCGTCAGGAATCAAGATGTACCCTTCGGGCAATAACGGCCTCTCGGGAGACTCTGTGATTCTTCACAACGTGGGAAATCCCTACTGCACTCCATTTGCGGACATCAGCTACAGAAGCGATCAAACCCTCTTCAAATCCGGCGGATACTGGTTCAAGGGCGATCACGACAAGATGCCCACACATGAGGTGTATCGCCAAGACGTCTACAGCGACGGCAGCAAATCCACGAAGCTCATCTTCTCGAACCCCCTCACCGATCCCAACTGTCTGGCCTCCCAGCTTCCGGGCTGCGTCAAGAAATACCAGATAGTTAAGTAGCATAGACAGGGCCGGGGGGCCGCGAACCGGCCCCCCGGCCTGCATCCAATGGAGTGATCATGCCGGGCAAAAACAAATCAACCTCGGTTGCAAGGTTTATCGTGGCGGCGATCGTTTTCTGTGCAATTTTTTACTGGTCATTGTTCCTTGCCGCATGGACGGGCTGGGGTGGGTATGCCAAAGGTTGGCCACTCCTCAAGGCCAACATCGACTCTCTAATCTATATCGCGCTAACCGGCATAGCGGCAATTGCTGCATATCGCTTTATAATCGGCTGTCGGGTGCTGTCATGGTGGCTTCTTCTGGGATTAATAGTTCCTTTATGGAGAGCCGCCGAGCTTGTATGGTAGGGCGGCTTGAGTAGCCAGTTCCATCGCTGTCCGCTCCCCCATATGGAGCTGACCGCTCCGAGCGGTGTTGCGTGCGGTGGGTTTGATCTACCGATTCCAGTACGGTGAGTCATAAATTCCGTCTGTACGACGGATCGCAGCAGTAACGCGCGCTGAGAGGGACCGGAAACCAGAACGCAGGCGGGTCCAGAAGCACGTTGGATCTGCAGTGCATCGACCGATCATCAACTCCAGGCCACCGGCAGCCGGATGGGGCCGGCCATCGCGTGGCCGACCTTGCGGGGGGTGTCGGCGGCGTCCAGCGCCAGGAGCAGCATGGACAGCTCCCGCAGCAGCAACCCGATCGCGGTGACGGCCTCGATGTGACCGAGGTGACGGCCAATGTAATGGTAGATGCCGTAGCCGAACGACGGGTGCCGCTCGGTGGCGATGTCGCTCGCGGCGCGGGTGAAGCGGGCGAAATCCATGGTATGCGGGTCGGCGAAGCCCGCAGGCAGATGCGAGTGGAAACCGATCTTCAGTAGCCTGGAATCCAGCTAATGGATCATGGTTGTTGATGCTGCCCACAGGGTTTCGTCGGTGCCTCCACCTTCCACGATGACCACGACCAGGTCTGGCAGGGACCGGCCGTTCTGCCCGAGGAGCCACCGCCCGGGTCCGGGCTGGACACCGATAGGGATGGCCTGACCGACCTGGTGGAGCTCACCGGCATCCCCAAAGGGAACGGCACGTTCGACACGTGGCTGCCTGACCACGGCGCCGATCCCTGCCGCAAGACGATCGCGGTCGAGATCGACTGGCTGACCGTCCGCTCCGGCCCTTCCGACAAGCCCAATCCGGCCGCGCTGAACGAGGCCCGCCACATGTTCGCCGCCGCCCCCGTCCAGGCGCCCGCCGCCTGCCCGTACGGCTGGTCGGCCAGCGGCGGCGTGCAGCTGCTGACCGACGTCTCCACCTCCATCGAGGTCAGCGCCGACCAGCGCCTGCTGCCCCTGAACGCCCCCGGTACCGAGGCCGACCGGCTGAACTGCCCGGCCGGGGCCGCCGTCACATCCCGCTTCTGCCTGCACCGGGCAGCCCACTTCCCGGCCTGGCGGGAGGGCTTCTTCCACTACAGCCTGTGGGGTTTCTCCCACGACGGCACCGACTCCAGCGGCGTCTGCTGCTTCGGGCCCCGGCGCAACGACATCATCGTCAGCGTCGGCAAAGGATGGAGCGGCACCACCGTCCCCATCTACACCCGCATGCAGGCCGGCACCTTCGTCCACGAACTCGGCCACGCGCTCGGCCTCGGACACGGCGGGAACGACCCCGTCAACTTCAAACCCAACTACTTCTCGGTCATGAACTACCGGTACCAGAGCGTCGGCATCCCCGACCTCAGCGCCTGGAACGGCGTCATGACCGGCGCGATCACCGAGCAGCACTTCACCGTCGACGACAAGAAGCAGATCCTGATCGACTTCAGCCACCTGGACTACTCCCGGGCGAAACTGCCCACGATCGGGCCCGACCGGTTCTCCGAACGCGACGGCGTCGGCGCCGATCAGGACATGGTCGCCACCTGGTGGGATCCGACGCTCACCCTGCGAGCAGGCAGCGCGAGCGGGCCGCTCGACTGGGACTTCAGCGGCGGCGTCCCCGACCTCACCTCCGCAGCGACCAGTGCGGTCAACGTGCTCAGCAAGTTCGAGGTATGCATCCGCCCGCGCACCGCCGGCGCAACCCTGACCACCCTCGGCAAGCACGACCGCGACAAACGAGTCGGCGACCAGCTCATCCTGGCCGGTGACGATCACATCTGCCAGACCGAGGCCACCGGAACCGACGTCACACCCGTGCCGCCCAACTTCGACTACCGCACCCTCGGCTACACCGACGGCATCAAGGGCCGCAACGACTGGGCCACCCTGGCCTACTGCGTCGGCGTGGCCGACGAGCCCACCTGCCCCCGCGCCACCGCGGCCGGTCCCGAGCCGGGCATCGGCCGGACCGAGTCCGACCAGATGGCCGCGGAGCTGTTCGACGCCCTGGCCGGGCTGAGCGCGCCCGCACCCGCGGCCACGCCCCGCTGGGGGTTCGCCTACGTCAACCTGGCCACCACCGCCGAGGCGCCGATCGGCGTGGAGACCCCGCTCCATCCCGGTCCGCAGTGGACCACCGGCGCGGCCGGACGCCTGGCGACGGTGACCCACCTGACCACCGGCCGCTACCTGGTCCGCCTTCCGGGGGTCGGCGCCGAACGGGGGATCGCGCACGCCACCGCGTACCGGACCAACCACCGGGGCCGCACCTGCGGCGTGGAGGACTACCGCCACGACGGAGCCGACGAACTGCTCACCGTGCGCTGCTTCGACGAGCACGGCGCCCCTGCCGACTGGTGGTCCCAGGTGTTCTTCGCCGCCCCCACCGCCGCAACCGCCCCCGTGGCGACCGTGCGGTACGCGGGTGCAGGAAACCTGGACCCGGCGCTCAACAGCGGGACCTTCAACTCCGACCGCCAGGTCAACCGGGTGCTTCGGGAAAGCATCGGCGTTTACCGGGTCGTCCTGACCGGCGCGCCCTTCGTCCGCGACACCGGCCACACCCAGATCACCCCGTACGGGACAGGGGATCCCGCCCGCTGCGCCACCGCGGGCACCCGGCCACGGGCCGAAGGGCTTGAAATCACCGTGACCTGTCACGAGATCCCGACCGGAACGCCACGTGACTCCGGTTTCCTGCTCTCCTACGTCGACGGGGTGGGCCTGCACGGCGACACCGCCACCTCTGCCACCTACACGCAGATCACCGGCGATCCGGCCGCGCCCGCCGTAGATGCTGCACGCTCGCACAGTCCGACCGGCGAGACACCGACCATCGGTCGCCTCGGCCTCGGCTGGTACCGCCTGAACTGGGCCGGCGGCGGCAAGCTGTTCGGCAACGTGCAGGTCACCGCGACCGGCGGCAGCGGCAGGTACTGTCAGCTGGGCACGGTCTCCGACTACTACGCGCCGCCGGCGCTGGGCATCGACGTCTACTGCAGCACTCTCTCAGGGCAGCGCGGGGACGCCACCTTTGGAGTGATCTACACACGCCGCCCCTGAACCAATGACCTCAACTGGACGGTGGAACGCACCTCAGGGCGACCTCGGCGATTTGCACACCGCGCGTTCGGCACGGAACCATCGTTTCGATACCTGCACTGGATCGACCGGGACGCTCCGCGTGGCCGCAGGGGCGCCAACACCCGGCATGACCGCGATCAAGGTCGCAGCCGCGAGGATGATCCATCGCCTTATGCTGTCGTATCCTTCCCCTGACGGAGTGATCCTGGCGGGGAGGTCATCCTGGCAGGCACGGATGGAGTTTCCGCTCCGTACGTGTGCGGAAACGGTGCAGACCGATCTCAGGCACGCTTTCCTGCCGGGGTAAGCCCCTGCGGGAGCGCACCGATCGGCTCTCGGGCCGGTGCGGCCAGCTGCCGATGCAGCGCCTCGGCCGGGCGTCGTCCGTGGCGGCGGCGCATTTCCCCACTGACCGCACTCTCTGGCACGGAGGCGTAAAGCGGTGCCTGATTGCCCCCACCCGGAGCGGACCGGCCTCAGCGGCCGGTCCGTCAGCCGGAACACCGGCGGCCTCACTCGTCCCGGCTACAGGCGGTTCGAATGATCCGGGTCATGATCTCTACCGGGAGCGCGGGGTTGGCGGCAGCCGAGAACGCGACCTGCCGGTCGCGGTCCTGAAGGAGCGCGAGCAGCCGGGCGACCGGCAGGCGCGGGTCCCGAGCCATGGCCATCCGAACGCCCCGCTCCTGATCGTGGCTCAGCCGCTCGATGACGCCGACGGGGGTGTGCGGGTCCAGCACGACCAGGCGTCGCCGGTCCGGATGCGGCGAGTCGGCCCAGCCGGCCAAGCCCGTCCGAGGAAAGCACGGCCTGCCGGTCAGTTCTCCTTCGGAGTAGCCGGCGCCGTCCAGGACCACGCGCAGCAGCAGGTCGGCGGGCGCAGCCGGGTGGTGTTCGGCCAGCAGGAGCCGGACCGCTCGATCGTCATCGCGGGCGAGGCGTTCGACCAGGTCCGGTTCGAGGTCGGGGTTGCAGGCGACGCTGCGGCGCAGCACCACGTGGGCCGATTCCGCGTGACGGGCCATTGCGCAGGCGTCGGTGAACACCTTGCGCATCCATGGCAGCGGAAGGTGCACCATATGCAGGTCGGGGTCGTAGTCGATGGCCGCGCGCTCGGCTTCGGCCAGGTCCGGACGGAGCGAGACAATCAAGCGGATCCCCGGGTCGGGGTCGGTGGACAACTCCTCCACCAGATCACGCTCCAGATGCGGGTTGGTCGCAACCAGGCGGCGCCGCTCGGTGTCGTCACTGCGGACATAGTGCTCGGCTACGCCTCGGGGCAGCGGGGCCTCTCCGGCGACCTGCAATGCGTCGTCGCTCGTGAGGATCTCCTCCAACAGGTCCGGCCGTTGCGGATAGCCCTTCAACCTGGCCACCCGCCGTACCGATGGATCGACATCCTTCAGCAGGGTCGCCCTGATCTGCTCGGGGAGCCGATCCCAGCCGAAGCACGCTGCTTTTCGCACCTCGGGTTCCGGATCGCAGGCCAGCACGGCCAGGACACTGGCAGGGGTCTGCCAGCCTTGAGCCAGCGCGCACCGGACCTCGAGGCACGGGTCACGGGCCAGCAGGTCGTAGGCGGCTCCGGTCAATGGCGTGGCCCAGGAGCCGAAGCGGCGCCGTTGCGGACCTTCGGCCAGAGCCCAGCGCACGCGCAGCTCAGGATCGCCTGCGAGCCGGGACCGGATCTCGGCCGGAATGTGGGGGTTGCCGGCGAAGCAGGCCCGGACTTCTGCATCGGGGTGGTCGAGGAATGCCTTGACCACCGGCTCGGGCAGGTCGGCCCGCCCCGCTAGATACGGCAGCGCTTCTGCCATCGCCTCGGACTGGAGCATGCGCAGCATGAGGCTCACCGGTAGCGCCGGGTTGGCGGCCAGACCCGCCACCGTGTTCATCTCCCACCCCTTCGCCTCGTGGACCTGCGGTCAGGTTGAGCCTGAACCGTACCCGGACACCATCAGCGACGCTGGGAGCAGATGCTCAGGCGCATGCCGGTGCTGATCCCACGTCGGCCACGGTGACCTTGCACCGGCGTCCGGATCAGCGGTGGTCCGGCCAGGTGGCGCCGATCCGGGGCCGGATCGCCAAACTCCAGTGAACGGTCGCAGGCGGCGGCGGACCACCGCTTGCCGTAAGCAGGCGCATGCTGAGCGGAACAGCTCTGCTCGTCTTTGCAGAGGGCGGTTCCTGGATGTTGACGTGTACCGGCCCCGATCGTCGCCGACGACCGATGGGCGGCGCCGCTGACCAAGCGGCAAGCTCACCACGTACCCGCAGGCCGGTACAGCGGTGAGCACACCCCCAACGTCCATCACTTTAAGTGACACATTCACCGAATATGGTTACTTAGAGTGGTTGCACTTGATAGTCGTAGACCATGATCCTTCATCGAGGGCGCCTGGCCCTTCTCGTCCCCAGCGCATTCCTGCTGTCGGCCCCGCTTGCTCCCGCCGCCGCCGCACCGGTCGTCCTGATGCACCCGGCGGTGCCCCGGAGCGCTCCGGCGGAGCTGCCCATCCCGTCGGCCGAACCCGTCGCCCGCACGCTGCTGAGGGAACTGAGGGTGGCCGCGCCGCGCCCGATGACCGGCTACAGCCGCGAGCGCTTCCCGCACTGGGCCGCCCAGGGCAGCGGCTGCGACACCCGTGAGATGGTGCTGGCCCGCGACGGCCAGAACGTGCAGCGCGACGCCGCCTGCCGCGCCGTGGCCGGCACCTGGCACTCGGCCTACGACGGCCGCACGCTGAGCGCCGCCTCCCAAGTCGACGTCGACCACGTCGTGCCGCTGGCCGAAGGCTGGCGCTCGGGCGCCGACGCTTGGAGCGACACCGAACGCAAGGCGTTCGCCAACGACCTGACCCGGCCGCAGCTGATCGCGGTCTCGGCCGCCGCCAACCGCGCCAAGGGCGACCAGCCGCCGAATCTGTGGAAGCCGCCGCTGCGCGGCGCCTGGTGCGTCTACGCCCGCGCCTGGATCGACGTCAAGCACCACTACACCCTGACCGTCACCGACCCGGAAAGAAGGGCGCTGGCCGAGATGCTCGACACCTGCACCCCCGCGGCCGAACCCGCTCCGGCACCCGAAACCGCGCCGGCACCGGTGCCGTGAGCGGCCGTATGCCGGGCAGCGGCCGGGGCGCGGACCGACGGCACACCGCGGTGACCTCCGGGCCCGGCGGCGTGATGACCGACGAGGTCGGCGTCATCACCGGTGAGCTGACCCTCGCCACGGATCTGACCGGCGGCCAGCTGCGGGTGCGGGTGCAGTACACCGGCGCTGCCGAATGGTACGAGGTGACCGGCAGCCCTCTGCCGGTACCCGACGGCAGCACTCGTGCCGGGCCCGATGAGCTGCACGAGCACCTGCACCGGGCGGTCGTGGCGGCCGCGGCCGCGGGCCTGCCCGCCGGGCTCGCTCCCGCTCTGGCGGCCACCGGCCCACGCGAAGGCCCGTGAATGACCGTGCTTTGCCGGTCCCGGTCTGCGGCGCGGCCCGTTGTGCGCGCATGGATCCGCTTTCCCGGACACGGGCCCGGCGCTCGGCTCGGCCACGCCGCGGCGAGCAGGACGCCCGGGAGCCGAGACCGTCTACCGGCAGGAGAAGGGCGCCTACGTCCATGGTGGTGGGACAGCCAGCGGACGCGCACTGGTGCTCGGTAGCGGTACGGCGCGCCGCGGGGTGGCGCTCGCCGCGCTGTAGGTCGCGCGATGCTCAGCGGCCGGATGGCTCTGGCCGGCGGGACGGCGCCAGCCGGGTGTGGCCGACTGCCGGTAGGGGGGTATGGGTGCTGGCGCAGCGGCACCAGATCCGGCCTTTCATCCGGCAGCGCGAGAAGCGCCGCTGCTTCCGACCCGGGACGCCGCCCCCAGGGGGACAGTGGTGGGGGTGAGGTAAGAGCGACGTGGATGAGTGCTTTGGATCAACCTGCCGAAGGCCGGGGCAGGAGGTCTTGCGGCGGCGGAGGAGCGAACCCGTCCGGACCATCGAAATCCCAGTACTCGCTGGTCATCGAGACGAGTCCGTGGAGGGCGCGCCGGCTGCGCAGCGTGGTGACATGGGAGCGGACGCGCCGCACGTGGTCATCGCTGGTGAGCCAGACCTCCCAGGTCATCCGGTCGGCGCCGTGCAGCCGCAGGTACTGATACAGGTCGGCGGCCACCGGATCCTCATCGTGGCGCGGCCGCAGCAGGAAGGTGTAATGACGCAGTTCCTCCCCGTCCCGGTTCTCCCGGGCGAAGGCCCGCACCTGCCCGCTGCGTTGAATCATGGCGCTGGCCGGGCCCCACTCGTGATGGGTGTATCCCGGCAGGCTCTCGGCCCAGATCCATCGCCTGCCGGTCTCACGCTGCTCGGCCTCGGGCAGCCGGTGGTAGACCTCCGAACCGATCCGCAGAATGCGTACGGTCTCGTCCCCCGCCGTCATCACGCCGATCTCGAGGTCATCGGTCATGTTCGCGATGCCCCGGGTATGGATCACGGTGTCGCGGTTGTGGCTGTCCAGCACGGCGGTGTGCGACGTCCGGGCGGTGCAGGGCTCCCACCGGCTGGCCAGGAAATCCGCAGGCGGGCCGGCCGGTGAGCGATCTGCGGTCAGCAGCCAGCGAAGTCGGGACATACGCCGCAGCATATTCCCGCCATGGTGAGTGCCTGCAGGTGTGCCGATCCCCGGATACCGGCCTGCTGCTCGGAGCCGAGGCCCAGCACCGGCTCCAGTTGCTCCGTCTCGGCTGCCGGGGAAATCCCGCGTGGTGCGCCTTCGACTGCAACACCGCCCTGTGTACGAGTCACCGGTCGGCTCCTCGGCATCTTCGGTGCCGGTCTCACGATCGGCACCGTCTACCGTCAGGCGACCGCCTGGTCGCGGCGTGCCGGATCACCCGGTGCTTGGCGCCGGAGCGTCCTGAGACGTCTTCTCAGACGTCCACCCCTGGTCACAGGTCCTCGGCGATGCGCCGCATCGCCCGTACGGCTTCCATCTCCTGGCGGGACAGGACGTCGTGGTGCTCCAGGAACCAGTCGCGGATCAGCCGCATGGGCTGGGTGGTGTTGACGTAGCGGCGGGCGCCGCCCACCGTGATCGGCACCGTGAGCGTGTCCCCGTCGTGGGTGGACAAGACGGTCAGGCCGGTGATGAAGCGCCGACGCGAGTCGAGCACACCGGGGGCGGAGATGACCAGCATCAGCCGTTCGCGGTCGATTCCCTTGGGGGAGTAGAGGTAGACGCCGCCGGTCTGGAGCTGGATCACGCGGCGCCTCGCTCGCGGAACTCATCGTCGGCCAGGGAGGCCTCGTGTTCGTCGGCGAGTGCCGCGGCGAGGTCGTCGGCGGCCTCGGTGGTGGGGGCGCCGGTGACGAGCGCGTAGTAGGTGACGGCCTTCTCGACCCAGGCCGACTTGCTGAGCCCGTCCCGCTCGGCGCCGGACTCGATGAACCCGTGAGCGACCTCGCTCAGGCTGTAGGAACCGTTCTTCGTCGTACTCATACTCGTGATGATACTTCGCATGGGAGCGATGCTAGTAGTACGGCTATGAGTGGTGCTGGTAGATCTCTCAGATTTCCATGCCGCCAGCCGCAGTTCCCGCAGACGGCACCGCCCTAGGCAAAAATGATCTTACATGGCAATGTCCCTTATCCTGCATGATCATCGAATGACCGGCGTTGGCCCTGGCACAGCCCCCGCAACGGCCCCGGACGCCGCACACGCCCGCGCGGCGCTGCTGCACACCCTCGACGCGCTGGAGGCCGCGACCGCCCAGCTGTGCGCCCTCGTCGCGACCGGCACGCCGCCGCAGCACGCCCTGGCCTTTCCGATCGGCGTCCACGCCGCCGCGATCGGCTTCCATGCTGGCCGGCTCTCTCCCGGGCCGCGGCGGTGAGCGCCGGCGAGGTGGTCCGGCCCACCGACCCCCGCTCGAGCGCCGGCCTCGCTCGCCTGTCCCCCGCTCCCCTGCCTGTTCCCCCGCCCGCGGAAGCACCCGCCCCTGCGGTACGCGGTACCCCGCCCGCCCGCGACGAGCACGAGCTGGCCGACCTGATGCGCGCCGGCGGCCTGGACCCGCTGGCACTCGCGGCCACCGACGGGTGGCTGGCCAGCGAACGCCGCACCTCACCTGCCACCCGGCGCGGCTACCGCACCGACCTGTCATGGTGGCTGTCCTACCTGGCCGCGTGCGGCCTGGACCCGCTCGACGTCGCGCCGATCACCGCCGACCGCTACGGACGGCTGCTGCGCGAGGCCGGTCTGGCCGCGGCCACCCGCGAGCGGCGCATCGCCGCCGCCTCCTCCTGGTACCGCTACCTGGTCCGCATGGGCGTCGCGGCGCGCAACCCGTTCGCCGACATGGACCGCGCCCAGCCGCCCGCGATGTCGAAGACCCGCGGATTATCCAAGGCCGAGCTGGACCGGATGCTCGCCTGGGCCCGCACCGAGGCCGACGTGGTGGCCGCCGCGCACACCGCCGGCACGGCCGCGCGCTCGCGGGTGGTGACCACCGCGCGCACCTACGCCCTGCTGTGCCTGATGGTGGTCACCGCCTGCCGGGTCGGCGGCGTCATCGCCGCACAACGCTCATCGCTCGGCTTCGACGCCGGCCACCGGGTGATCGACCTGCCGGTCAAGGGCGCGGCCGGCGCGACGCTGCGCCTGGCGATCCCGCCGTACGCCGCCGCGGCGCTGGACCGCTACCTGGCCCTGCGCGGCGAGCACGACGGCCCGCTGCTGTGCACCGACACCGGCAAACCGCTCGACCAGCCCGCGATCTTCCGCAAGATCCGCGAGATCGCCCGCAAGGCCGGGATCCGGCACTGGGACGCGATCTCCCCGCACTCGCTGCGCCACTCCATCGCCACCTACCTGCTCGATGCGGGCGAGGAACTCCACGTGGTGCAGGACCTGCTCGGCCACGCCGACCCGCGCACCACCCGCCGCTACGACCGCGCTCGCGGCGCTCTGCACCGCTCCCCGGCCTACCGGCTGGGCCAGGACTTCACCTCCGGAGAGGCCCGCTTCGTCGAACAGATGGCACCGACGGCCACACCGACGATCCCCCCTCGGCCGCCGTCCACGACGACCGGCGGCTGTGACGGACCAGCCCGGGCCCGGCCGCACTCTCACCACCGGGGAACCCTCGAGCCCGCCGACCACCCGGACCGCACCTCCCCTGGTCTGGCCAACGGCTGGAACACTGAGGAACCGTGGTAGTTCCCCGCACAGCCGACCGTCCCGCAATTCGGCCCCGTCCCCGCCGCTGGGACCGCCTCAGCGCGGGCAGCCACCGACAAGGAGTCACTCGCTTCTGGCCCGGCCGGCTGAGATCCCCGGCTTGCGCCCCGGGTGCGGGCAGATGTCCCGAAACCGGTGACCGCCACCGAGAACCCGCCGCTCCGAAAGGACGATGCCCCGTGTGCCTGCCCCCGCCTGGCGCCGACGAGCCGCCCCACCCCGAACCCCTCCTACAGGCACTGGCCGAACTGGCCGAACTGGCCACCCTGCCCGACGGCGTGCTGCGCGTGCGCGACGGCGGCGACGGCCGCTGGGGCGTGACCTCGGTGGTAAGCAGCGGCGAGCGCGACCACCAGACCAGCCCGTGCGCGCGCTGCCCCTGGCGCAAAGACGCCCCTCTCGGCGCCTTCCCGCCCCAGGTCTACCGGGACTCGGCTTCCACCAGCTACGACATGGCCGTGACGACGTTCGGCTGCCACGCCTCCACTCCGCAGCAGCCGAAGACGTGCGCTGGATTCCTGCTGCGCGGAGCCGCCGACAACCTCGCCATCCGGCTGCACGGCCGCTCTTATGAGGACGTGCACGACGGCGGCGTCGAGCTGTATGACAGCTACCGGGACATGGCCGTCGCCAACGGCGTCGACCCCGGCGACCCGGCCCTGGCGCGCTGCCGGGGGGAGCGGCACGGCCGCGCCGGAGCCGACCGTCAGCTGCCCTCTATCGCACCGGCCAGCGCCGCCGACCCCCCACCGCCGCACCGGTCCCGGAACGGCTCGCCCCGCTGATGACCACCCGCTTCCCGGAGGATCGCCATGTTCCCGCCCAAGCCGCTCCCCGATGCGATCGCCTGCCGGATCCATCCGTGTACGCCGTACCCGCGGAAGGCCGGCAACCCCGAGACTTACCGCTATGGCGGGATCAGCGCCTACCTGGCCGAGATCGGCGAGCACACCACGCTGGGCGCCGACGCGGTCGGCTGCCACACCAGCGAACGCACGCCAGTGGAGCTGTGCGCGGCCTGGCTGCGAGTCGAAGGCGCCGAGCACCCAGGAGTGCAGGCGGCGCTGGCCGCGGGGCGGCTGGCGCCGCACACGCTGCAGCCGCGCGACGGCGGGCCGGAGCTGTTCGCTTCCCGCCTGGAGATGCTCGCCGCGCACGCCGCCACCAGCCGGCGCCCGTCCGCGTCCGGGAGCGGCACCGGATCGGCGGGCGAGGCGTGATGGGCTCCCGGCCCTCGCCGGCGGCCCGGCGCGCCCAGCTCGCCGTGCGCGCCCAGACCGCCGCCCGCCTCCGGGCAGTCCAGGCGCTGGAGGAACTGTACGCGCGCCTGCCCGACGTCGCCTGCCAAGGGTTGTGCGCCGATTCGTGCCGCAGCCCGATCGATATGTCCGACCTCGAGCGCGAGCGCGTCCGCATCGCCTGCGGCGTGCGCATCCCGCCCCGGGACTCCTGGCCCGCCGGAGCGGCCTGCCCGGCCCTGACCGCCGAGGGCCGCTGCGCCGCCCATGCCGTCCGCCCGACCATCTGCCGCCTATGGGGCGCCGGCACCAACCCGGCGATGGCCTGCCCGCACGGGTGCGCCCCCGACGGCGGCTCGCTGTCGGACGAGCAGCTGATCGACCTGGTCCTCACCTCAATGGAGATCGGCGACCACCGCAGCCTCGCCCCCGTCAGTGCGCAAGTCAGGCACCTGGCGGCGGATCCGAACATCCAGCCCCTGCTGACCCGGTTGATCAGAGGGGATGCCTCCGTCATCCCCGCCCTCGTTGCGGCGGTCCACCACCGCGGCACGGCACCCGCCGGAGAACTACGCGCCGACCCTGGATGATTTCGCCTACGGCCAGCGGTTCGTCATCAGCGCGACGCTACAGCTGGCCCAAATCCAAGCCCATCTCAGCAACGTCCCGGCCCGTATGTGGCGGACGGGCTGCTAAAGCGGCGCGAGGTCATCGAGCCCGAAGACCTTCAGACGCCGGACCGTGCCCGGCGAAAGTCCGGCGTTCCGCTGACTGCGGGAAGCGTACGCGGCGAGCCGGGAGGCGATGAGCACGCGGGAACGGCGTTCGCCGTCGCGACGGGCCCGCACCGAGTCGTTCAGGTGCTGCTGCGGATGGTGACCGCCCGGATGCGCTACGCCAATCGCAAGCGCATTGAGTACGGCGCGTTCGACACCCCTGGGCGGGTGGCCACCCGGCTGGTGGAACTGGCCGAACGGTATAGCAAGCCGGGCGAGGGCGGGATCCGGGTGGAGCTGCCGCTCTCCGGGGACGAGCCGGCCGGGTGGACCGGCGCCTTCTGTGAGGCGGTCAGCAAGGCCCTGCGCGCGCTCCGCGACCGAGGGCTGATCGAGACCGGCCAGCGCCGGGTGACCGTCCGCGATCTGGAGGGCCTGCGCAGACGCGCCCGGTGAGCCACGGCCGGGCCGGACCCGTCCGAAGACTTCCCTCGGGGACTTCCCACGGCGCCGGTTGACCCCACCGTGGTTCCCGGTGACAGGCGTCCTCGGGTGAGCGCCCAGCCCGCCCGACGGTACGGCCGTCTGGCGTCCCCCTGCGGTAACCATGCGAAGAGCATGCCCGGCCTCGTTACGGTCACGGGGCGACACTCCTGAGGCTTTTGGGAAAACCGACATCGCCGATACGGGCGGTACCCCGGGAGTGTTTTCCTTTTCCGATCAGGTATGGAGCACGCCCTCATGAAACTCGGTTCCTCCCGCCGTCTGGCCGCCCTGGCGACCGGCGCCGTCCTCCTGGCGACGTCCGTCGTGTCGGCCGCCTCCGCGGCGGCCGACACCGTCCCCACCAGGCCTTCCACCGGACCCTCACTGCCTCCGGCCCTCGACATCGACCTGCGGGCAACGGCGAAGGACTGCGACACGTTCGCCGTGGAAGGGCGTGTCGCCTACAGCGGTGGCCAGGAGACGGGGCGCTACAACTGGGGGCCGAGCCACGCTCGCCCTGAGCTCAACAGGAGCGGCTCCGCCGCACTGGGTGGCTCCACCTCCCTGGAGCTGGAGAACGAGTACCACATCAGGGACGGGAGGGGCAGCGTCGCCGCCCTGTCGATCACGCTCCCCGAAGGCAGCCCCCACGAGGGCGTGAGCCTTCGGGAGATCGGTTTCGCCTCCCTGTGCGAGAAGCGGTCACCGGCCGCTCCCTCCGTGCCGGGGCGGCAGGTCTTCGCGACCGTGCAAGCCCCCCAGATAACTCTGCACCACACAGGCGGAGGGCTCTACCGCCTCCACAACCGCGGTCGCTGCCCCGGCGCCCTGCGCACCTTCACCGGCACGATCACCTACAACGGCCCGATCCCCAAGACGGGGGAGGCGACCGTGACCTATTACTGGGTCCGCGGCGAGGGCGACGTCAAGAGCCCTCCGCAGACGGCCGTGTTCACCCGCGCGGGCCAGACGGTCACCGTGCGCGACACCTGGAGGCCGGCGGCTCCGAGCCCGACGGACAATGTGGACCGCGAAGCACGCTCGATCGAGCTCGAGAAGAGCCGGGCACACGCACTCGACGACAGCCCCAACCCCCGCACCTTCGGCGTCCTGGACCGTTTCCAGTGCACCTCCGAGTGAGCACACCGATGCCTGAGACGGCTCGGTGAGCGGGCCCCGCCCGCAGGCCGTCCCGGGCCCCGTCGCGACCCCGGCACCCCGCCGGGGGGGCGCGACGGCGCCCGCGGGACCGCGCACCCCACCGGTCGCTCCGGTGCGCTCGTCCTCTCCACAGCGAACCCCGAACCGACAGGGAGAGCCTCTCGTGAGATCCGTCCCCTCCCGCCGTCTGGCCGCCCTGGTGACCGGCGCGGCCGTACTGGCGGGCATGGCCGCTCCGACCGCCGCGGCGGCCGAGACGACCGCCCCCGCCCCGCGCCCCACCGCGGCCGTCACCCACGTCCCGGCGGTGACCCGGCCCATGGCGCCCGCCCCGCGTCCCAGCGCGGTCGCCACCTACGTCCACCCGGCCCACACCGAACTCCTGAACCCCGCCCCGCGCCCCACCGCGGCCGTCACCCATGTGCCGGCCCTGACCGGGCCGGTCCTTCCCACTCCGCGCCTCACCGCGGTGGTCACCCGCCCTCCGGTTTCGTTCGATCCCTCCCTCCGGCCGACGCCCCGGATCACGGGACCGCTCACCCCCTTCTCGACCCTGGGGGTCGATCTGCGGGTGAAGGCGAAGGACTGCAACCGGTTCGCCCTGGAGGGGCACATCGACTACTTCGGTCTCGGGCGTGAGGGTGCCTACGGCTGGACGTTCTTCGGGGAGTTCAACCCGCACGAGCCCATCACCCTGGGCGGCACCACCGTCGTGGAACGTGAGTACGACACCCGGACCAAGGAGGACGGCAGGTACGGCAGGGCGTCCCTGTGGGTCGGCACCACCTCCGGCGACACCCTGCAGCACCGCGACGAGATCGGTTTCACCTCCTGGTGCGCGCGACGGACGCGCGACACGGACGGCCCGCCGGGCACGCCGACACCGGTCCTGTGGTACCCGAAGGTCGTCGCCGCGGTGAAACCCCCCGTCGCCACGCACACCCGCGGCGACGAGGAGTACTTCGACTCGGAGAACAGCGGTCCCTGTCCCGCCGCCGCCCGCACTTTCACCGGCGTGATCACCTACAACGGCCCGATCCCCGAGTCGGGGGAGGCGGTCGTGACCTACCGCTGGGTCCGCCACGATTTCGGGGCCGACCCCGTCGAGAGCGAGCCGCGCACGGCCAGGTTCCGCCGCTCGGGCCAGACGGTCGCGGTGCACGACTCGTGGATCCCCCGGCTGAAGGAGAACGGCAAGGCGGCCGGCACCGCACGGATGATCGACATCGACGACGGTGTGACGGACACCTTCGAACACCCCGACCCGCGCACCGGTTCCGTCGTCGACCGTTACATGTGCACGTCGGGGTGACCACGCAGGCGGGGAGGGAGCACGTGTCCCGCTGTCGTGCCTTCTCCCCGTCCCGCGGCGTCCCCCGAAACAAACAAAGATCTGTATTGATTTTCCCACCTGCTCTGCCAGGTTGTGCTCCGGCCAGGCCTGAGGCAGCGGTCCCGGAGACGGACCGTCCCGCCGTACACGTCCACCGTGAGGGGCGCAGATGGCGTGGAGTTGCCCCAAGGCCGGGTAGTTAAGGCGCTCGTGGCGCTGTCAAGCACGTGAGTTCCTGGGACATGGGAACGGAGATCCAGTAGACAGGTGATCTTCCACAACCATCCGTCGAAGGACTGGATCTCCGTTGATCACCGAGTCTGCCAGGACCATTACCCTCAGCGCTACCGACACAGGCCACTCACCCCGCCCCGCGACCGATGCGGTATTCGCTCCCGGACACCTGGGCGAGTTAACCACCCTCGCGCCCTTCGAACTCGTCGATGCCATCCTTGACGAGACGCGCACCGTGCAGCGGCGCCTGCGCAAGCTGCCCTCGCGTGTCGGGGTCTACTTCCTACTGGCGATGTGCCTGTTCCCCGAGGTCGGCTACCAGCTGGTCTGGCGGAAGATGACCGCGGGACTGACCGGCCTCGCGGTGGCGATGCCCACCGCCAAAGCCCTGCGCGACCTGCGCCGCAGGGTCGGCAGCGCGCCGATGCGCCGCCTGTTCGAGGTACTGCGCGCACCCGCTGGCCCAGCCCAGGACTCCGGGAGTGAGGTTCGGGCCCTACCGCACGGTCTCCTTCGACGGCTGCAGCTCCCTGAAAGCTCCCGACACCGATCGCAACCGGGCCTGGCTCGGTTCCGCCGGCCACGGCGGCTACCCCTTGGCAGAGCTGATAACGCTAGTGGAGACCGGAACCCGCGCCCTGATCGGTGCGATCTTCGGTCCCACCAGCCAGGGCGAGACCGGTTACGCCCGGCGCCTGCTGCACCTGCTGCGGCCGGACATGCCGGTGCTGTGGGACAAGGGCTTCGACGGCAACGACTTCCTCGCCCAGGTGACCGCCACCGGCGCACAGGTGCTGGCCCGCGTGCGCAGCAACCGGCGCACCCCGCTCCTGCTGCACCTGCGCGACGGCAGCTACCTGACGATGATCGGCACGGTCAAAGTGCGGGTCATCGACGCGCAGATCGCTGTGACCTGCGCCGACGGAACCACCTTCACTGGCTCCTACCGGCTGGCCACCACCTTGACCGACACCCGCCGCTACCCGGCCGCCACCCTGACCGGCCTCTACCACCAGCGGTGGGAGCACGAATCGGCGTACTACGCGTTGCGCCACACCCTCATGAACGGGCGCATCCTGCGCTCCGGCGACCCCGCCGGACTCGAGCAGGAGATGTGGTCGGTGCTCACGCTCTACCAACTGCTGCGCATGGCGATGGTCGACGCCGCCGAGTCCCGGCCCGGCACCGACCCGGACCGCTGCGCCTTCACCCTCACCCGGCACAGCGCCCGTGACCAGGTGGTCCAAGCCGCCGGCGTGACCGATGACGCCGCCGTACCGGTCGGAGTCATTGCACGTGCCGTCCTGTCCGGGCTCCTTCCGGCCCGCCGCCCGCGGGTGAGCACCCGCAAGGTCAAATCTCCTATCTCCCGCTACAACGAACGGCTCGACGACGGCAGGCCGGACCGCAGCCGTGCCGTCACCGCCCTGGCCATCACCGTCCTGTACCCTCCCCCCGACCTGCCTGCTGCTTCCCGAGACGAGCGGCCCATCGCCCGGGTCGACCGTCGCAGACAGCACGAGGTCCTCGCCCTGCTCCATCAAGAGCCCGGCCGGCCCTGGCGAGCTCGCGATATCGCCCGCCATCTCGGCGATGTCACCTTGAACACCATGAGCCCTTTTCAACCTGACGGCGCTGGTCAGCGTGGGCGTAGGGGGGTTGGGTTGAGGTGAGATGGGGCCCCCGGTAAGACAGCAGTCGACCAAGATCCGATGCCCCAACCGGGAGCCTCGTTGCTGTCTTACCGTGCCGCGATTCCGCTGTCCAACCACACTCTTGTCCGCCTGGCTGAGCTGATCCGCGCCCACCGTGCCAAACGACGCTCCCGCTGGCGCCGCCTTGGCCCCGGACAGCAGGCCCTCCTCGTTCTGGCGCACTTGCGCAACGGCGATACCTACGCCCGCCTGAGCAGCGGGTTCGCCATCGGCACCACCACCGCCTGGCGCTACGTGCGCGAGGCGGTCGACCTGGTCGCCGCCCTGGCCGACGACGTGCACACCGCCGCACGCAAGGCCTCCCGCCTGACCTACGCCGTTCTGGACGGCACGCTCCTTGCGATCGACCGTCTGGCCGACGACAGGCCGTACTACTCCGGCAAACACCAACGCCGGTAAGTTAAGCCGATTTACCGGGTTGACGTGGCAACGAGGCCCCTGAGACGACTGGTTTCGACCAAGAGAACCGTCGTTTCCCGGAGGCCTCGTTGCCTGTCCATACTCGCATCGGGGAGAAGGCCGTTGTCCTCCCCTCACCGATCAAGCTCCGCGGTCACCTGCTGGATCGGCTCAACCTGGGAGCGGTCACCGAACTCGTCCCCTCCCAGGTGGTCGATGAGGTGATCATTGAATGCGGCCGCGGCGAGAAACGCCTACGGGTGCTGCCCGCACGGATCACGTTGTACTTCGTCCTAGCGCTGTGGTTATGCCCCGGCGCCGGATACGGCGAGGTGCTTCGCATGCTGTTCGATCAGTTCTACCAGGAGATCGGCACCGGCCTGATCCGGGTTCCGACCGGGGCAGCGGCGGTGCAGGCCCGGCGCAGACTCGGTCGCGAGCCCCTCAAGGCCTTGTTCCGCAGGCTGTGTGGCGCTCATGCCGACCGGGACGCTCCCGGGATGAGCGCGTTCGGATGTCAGACGGCCCTGTTGAAAGTCGCGGTGGACGGCACGACGCTGGATGTGCCTGACACCGTGGCCAACCGCACCGCTTTCGGGCCGGCACCGGGCCGAAGCAGCAAGGACCCAGGGCGCTGCCCTCAGATCAGAGTACTGATGCTGATTGCCTGCGGCACCCGGTCGATCATGGATGCGGTGTGGGCCGGTCGATCGACCGGGGAGGGGACCCTGCTGCGCAAACTGGTCCGCAGCGGCGGAATCCGGCCGGGCATGCTGGTCCTCGCCGACCGGTACTTCTCCGGATCACCACAGGTGACCGCCATCACCAGTGCAGGGGCTCACTTGATCATCCGGGCGAACCTGCGTCGACGTCTGCCTGTGCTGAAGGCTCTGCCCGATGGCTCCTTCTTGTCCTTGCTGCCCGCGGCCAATCAGCTCACCCCGGAGCTGATCGCTCGAGCACGGGCCAAGGGCGTCCGGGGCCATGTCCAGCGGCGAGGGGTCCGGGCCAGGCAAGCCGCTGGACTGCCCATCCGGGTGATCCACGCCGATATCGGGATCGTTCCTGAGCATGGTGAACCGCGCGTTGAGCCCTACCTCCTGATCACCACGCTCCTGGATCCTACGGTTGCCCCGGCAGCCCAGGTCGCCGCGCTGTACGCCGAACGCTGGGAAGCCGAGACCGGCTATGCCGATCTCAAGATTCATTTGAGCGGGCCGCAGGCGGTCTTTCGATCCAAGGACCCCGATGGCGTGGCGCAAGAGGTCTACGCCCTGTTCATCGTCTACCAGATCGTCCAGATCGCGCGGGCGACGGCGGCGCGTGAACATCCCCGACCTGAGCCGGTCGACCCTGATCGGATCTCCTTCACCGTCACGCTTCGCGCACTCGTCCGCAGCATCGGCCGCGCCGCCGCCTGCGGCCTGTCCGCAGTTCTCAACGAGATCTGGGCCAGCCCTCAACTCGTCCGACGCTCTCGAACGAAAACCCGTGAACGCAAAGGCACCTTGGCCTACGCCCGCGCCGTACAGAAAACGCCGCTGAGCAGGACCGTTTACACGATCACCATCCGACCGCCCGACACAACCGAGCCGTAACTTACCGGTGTTGCGGCAAACACCACCGGCACGGGGTCAACGTCCAGTTCCTCGCCGATCCGGCCGGCCGCCTGGTGTGGGCCTCGCCCGCGCTGCCCGGCGCCGTGCACGATCTGACCGCCGCCCGGCAGGCCGGCCTGATCGACGCTCTGACCGGCGCCGGTGTCCAGGTCTTCGCCGACCGGGGGTACCAGGGCGCGGGCGGCACGATCCGGACCCCGTTCAAGCGCCACCGGCACCGGCCGCGCCTGTCGCGCAACCAGAAGTCCGTCAACCGCGCTCATGCCCGCATCCGGGCGATCGGCGAACGCGCCGCCGCGACCCTGAAGGCATGGAAGGTGCTGGTCCGGCTGCGCTGCTGCCCGCACCGCGCCACCGCGATCGTCCAGGCCATCCTCGTCCTGCAGCTCATCGAAGAGGACCGCTACTCAGGATGAAAAATGCTCCATGTATCGGCAGCTGTCCCGATGAGCTGACAACCAACTCATCCGCAAGATCGGACCTGGTGTCTATGTCGCCGGGCCGGTCTCCCCAGCGCTCTTGCCGGCAGCCCAGAAACCTTAACTACCCGGCCTTGGGGCAACTCCACCAGAAGGACGGTCGCGAAGGTTTCCGCTGCGTACCGCCATCGTCGAGTGTGATGGGCGGTCTTCCGGCGTTGCCCGGCAGAGAGTGTCCCGCGGTCGCTTCTTCATCACGGTTTAACAGCTCTGCGGCCGGTCAGTCCCCTTTCCCGTTCGCCGCGATGCGGCGTCATCACATCTCAGTCGGCGAAACACTGGGTTATTTTCACGCCATCGATGCCCGGACCGGCTATCGTGAATCATGTTCGGTTTGATTAAAGGAGCCCATCATGGCAAAGCAGATCCAGGAAATCCTCATCGACGACCTCGATGGAGGTGAGGCTACCCAGACGGTCTCCTTCGCAATTGACGGCACCAGCTATGAAATCGACCTGAGTGATGTCAATGCCAAGAAGCTCCGCGAGCATCTGGCGCCCTTCGTGGCCAGTGCCCGCCGGGATCTGAGCGCCGGCGCACCCAAGCGCCGGCGCGGTGGTGCCACCCGGGCGCTCAGCCGGGAGAAGAGCGCCGACATCCGCGCCTGGGCCAAGCAGCACGGACACCCCGTCAGCGAGCGGGGCCGCATCGCCAGCAAGATCGTGGAGCAGTATGAGGCCGCGCACTGACCCACCGCGGGAAAGGCTGGTGCGGTCTTGGCTTCCTCACAAGGGGAGGCACGCACTGAAGACCGGCTCTGGTGTTCTCACCGCAACCAAGGCGGAGGCGTTCTCGGCTGGTGAGACGGTCGCAGCCCTGCACCGGGCCAGCAGTGGAGGGCACCCCGATACGTAGATGACAAACGCGACCCCTG
>NZ_JABTEY010000005.1:0-169586 GCF_015711595.1 Planomonospora sp. ID91781
CACGGTCAGGCAGATGACCACGATCCCGTCGTGGGGGTCGGGGGTGACGCCGAGGAGCAGGGGGCCCAGGCTGGAGGCCAGGGGGCCGAGCAGGGCCAGAGCCAGGAACGTGGCGGCCCGCGCCCGGCTGGAGACGACGGGCGGCCTCAGCCGCCCGGCGGCCGCCACGCTGGGGTGCAGCGCGGCGGAGCCGACCAGGACCGCCCAGCCCAGCCAGGTGATCGTGGAGAGGGCGCCGGCCGGCCGGCCCGCCGCCAGGTCGAGCAGGTAGGCGCCGTCCGCGACGAACAGGGAGACGTAGGAGACGCTCAGCAGGAGCAGCCACGGCGCCCGGCCGCTGTCGAGCGTCATCCGCAGGATCATGCCCAGCAGGAACAGGTCGACGATCGGGCTGACCAGTGCGAAGGCGAGCTCCGCGCCGGTGTAGCCGCTGTGGTCGATCACGGGGTTGATGAAGAACGCCCAGAAGGGCATGGCCACGCCGACGGTGATGATCGCGCCGTCGAGCAGCCCCGCCCAGCGCGAGCCGCCGCTCCGCAGCCCCAGCACGGTCAGCGCGACCAGGCCGAGGCCGTACGAGAGCAGGGTGGTGATCTGGTAGGCGCTGAGGGCCGCGGGGAGCCGCAGCCACGTCCAGCCGACGCCCCAGAAGAACGCGGACGCCACCCAGGCCAGCGTGACGGTCGTGCCGATCAGCCGCCAGGCCCACAGGCGGCCCAGGCCGTACCGGCGGATGCCGACGAGGACGGCCGCCAGCGACGAACCCTGCAGCACGACCCAGCACAGGGCGTCCAGGACGGGGGAGACCGCGGCCGCCAGCGGAGCGGCCAGGGCCAGCGCGCCCGCGGCCAGGAGGTACGCCAGCCAGCCGTACGGCTCGCGCACCAGGCGCGATCCGCCGGTCGGCGTGACTCCGCGGGATGTCCGGCTCATGCTCTTCTCTGGATCTGCTCCGGCAGGAGGGTCGTGGAGCGGGGCGAGCCCCGCTGCGGGCGCGCGGGACCGCCGGTTCCGGTGCCACCGGGGTGCCGGTCCCGGCGGCCGCCGGGCGTCCCCGGGAGGGCCGGATCCGGTGCGGTGAGCGAGGGGCCGCAGCCCCTACGCGTCCGCTCCGCCGGTCTCCCCGCCGCCGGCGCCCTCGGTCCCGCCGGGAGCCCCGGGGCGCAGCATGCGGCGCAGTGCGGCCAGGGCGTCCTCGTTGGGCGAGGCGGCCTCGCGGTTGGCGGACTGCAGCTCGCGGAAGATCTCCTCGCGATGCACCGGCACCGAGCGCGGCGCGCGGATGCCGATCCGGACCACGTCCCCCCGGACGTCGAGCACGGTGACGACGACGTCGTCACCGATCATCAGACTCTCCCCCGAGCGGCGGGTCAGCACCAGCACGTGCGGCTCCTTCTCTCACCGGGGGACGTATCGGCAGCCTAACCGATCTCAGACGGATACCAGGGGAGCCCGGACCGGCAGGTCCGAACCGCTGAGCACGGTCTGGACCGCCCGGCGGGTGGCGGTGTCCACCACGATCGGGGCCATCAGGTTGGCCGTCGCGTCGGTGATGGAACCCGGCGCGGTGACGATGAGCAGGACGAGCAGGTTCGAGGTCTCGCCCGCGCCGAGCATCGCCAGGGTCTCGTCGTCGATCTCGGGCTCGTAGCCGGGGAAGAACGGGTTCGGCGAGATGACGAGGAAGCGCAGGTCCGGGTCCTCCAGCGAGCGCAGGGAGTACAGCACGCCGTCCTCGTCGACGCGCACGAGCACGAACCGGCGGTGGTTCGCGAAGCCCGGCATCGGGCAGACGAACTCGATCGCCGGCAGCTCGCCGCCGGTGGTGTCCACCGGGGCCGCGGTGTCTGCGTTCATCGGGCGGTCCTCTACAGAGATCATTTCAGGAAGTCCACGAGTGAGGGCTGCACGACCTTGGCCGTCGCCGCCAGCGCCGCCTGGTAGGCGGTCTGCTGCAGGGTCAGCTCGGTGATCGTCTTGGGCAGGTCGATGTCTTCGATGTCGGACAGCTGGGTCTTGAGACTCAGAATCCGGGAGTCGGCCGTGTCGCGCATCTGTGTCACGCGATTGTAACGAGCACCG
This sequence comes from Planomonospora sp. ID91781, assembly GCF_015711595.1. Classification (NCBI taxonomy): domain Bacteria; kingdom Bacillati; phylum Actinomycetota; class Actinomycetes; order Streptosporangiales; family Streptosporangiaceae; genus Planomonospora; species Planomonospora sp. ID91781. The sequence goes on from NZ_JABTEY010000005.1 coordinate 2,083, forward strand.
ACGTCGGCCACCTCGGTCTGCATGCTCTTGATGTTCGTGTCGAGGCGGGTGAGGTCGTCGCCGAGGGCGGACGGGTCGTTCCTCAGGTTGTCGGCGATGTCGCTCAGCACCTTGAAGAGCTGGTCGTCGCCGTCGCCGAAGACCTTCTTGCCGTCGGAGTTGACCGGGATCTTGGTGTTGTCGCCGATCGTGCGGAGCACCTCGCCGCCCTGGCCGTTGTAGGTGCCGTCCTTCTCGTACGCCACCGAGCCGGAGGCGGCGCCGCCGAAGACCGGCCGGCCCAGGTAGGTGGTGTTGGCGATGCCGATCAGCGAGTCGCGGATGTTCTCGATCTCGGTCGCCAGCGCGGTGCGCGCGCCCACCGAGCCGCCCGCGCCGGAGGACATGCCCTGCAGCACCAGTTCCCTGGCCCGGTTGACCTGGCTGTTCGCGCTGGTGAGCGCGGTGTCGATGGTGCCCAGCCAGCCGAGGCCGTCGTCGGTGTTGCGGGTGTACTGCTCCTGCGTGCGGATGTCGCTGCGCAGGGACAGGGCCGAGGTCGTGCCCGTGGGGGAGTCGGAGGGGCGGGAGAGCTGCTTGCCGCCCGACAGCCGCTGCTGGATGTCACCCAGCCGGGAGATGTTGCCCTGCAGGTTGTTGAGCACCCTGGTGGAGATCGAGCTCTCGGTAACGCGCATGTACGTCATGTGTCATCAGCCCCGGATCATGCTGAAGAGGGAGTCGAAAGTGCCGTTGATCGTGTTGATCATCTGCGTGGCGGCCTGGTAGGCGCGCTGGTAGAGCAGCATGTTCGCCATCTCCTCGTCCAGGCTGACCCCCGACTGGGAGAGCCGCTGCGCGTCGTTGTTCTGCGTGACGCTCGCCTGGATGGCGGTCCGCCGCTGCGCGGCCTGGGAGGCGACTCCCAGGGCGGTCACGCTCTCCCGGTAGAACCGGTCGGGGCCGTCGGCCGCGTTGGCGAGGCCCGCCAGGACGTCGGCGTTGCCGGCGTCCAGGTTGCCCTTGGGCGGGAGCACCACGCCGGTGATCGGGTCGGTCTCGACCCTCGGCGGGACGGACGAGACCGCCACCTTCGCCGGGTCGGCGACGCCCACCGTGATCGTGGCGGCGGTGATCACCGTGCCGGTGGTGGGGGTGAAGAAGTCGGCGCCCGCGGCGCCGTTCAGGTCGTAGCCCTTGACGTGCTGGGTGTTGACGGTCGAGGCGAGCTTGGTCGCCACCTCGTCCAGCTTGGCCGCGTAGTCCGGCAGGACCTTGTTGAGCGACTGCAGCGACGAGGCGAGCTGACCGGAGGTCACGCCGGCGTCGGCGCCGCTGTCCTTCCACTGCAGGGCGACGGCGTTGGCGACCGGGTCGGCCATCACGTCGCGCAGCGAGCCCCCGCCGGCGACCCTCAGCTCGCGGGCGGAGGCGCCGTCGACCAGCTTGGCGCCGCCCAGGTGGACGTCGACCGCGCCGTTGTCGAGGGCCTTGGAGGTGGCGCCGGTGAGCTCGGCGAGCCGCAGCACCAGGCCGTCGCGCTTGTCGGCCAGCTCGCTGGCGGGCAGGCCCGCGGCGGTGGCCCGCACGATCGCCTTGTTGAGCTGGGCGACGGTGTCGGCGGCGGTGTTGACCTCGGTGACGTAGGAGTCGAGCTGGGCGGCCGTGCTGTTCCACAGCGAGTCGAGCGCGTCGTCGCTGCTGCGCATGCTGTCGGCGACGGTGCCGCCGCGCTGCAGGAGCTGGGCGCGGGCGGCCAGGTCGCCGGGCTGGTTGACGACGTCGTGCCAGGCGTTCCAGTAGTCGGACAGCTGGGCCTGGAGCCCGGTGTCGCTGGGCTCGTTGAAGACCTCTTCGATGCGGGCGTGGATCTCCTCCTGGCCCGCGAGGAAGGCGAACTTGGCGTGCTCGATCTGCCCGCGCGACTCCAGGAACGCGTCGCGCAGGCGGGTGACGCCCGCCGCAGTGACGCCGTTGCCCAGGCCGTCGCTGAGGGAGTGGACGGCCGGGGTGACGACTCCGCCCACCGAGTTCAGCTCGACCCGCTGGCGGGTGTAGCCCTCGGTGTTGGCGTTGGCGATGTTCTGGCCGTTGACGTCGAGCGCCTGGCGCTGGGCGTACATGGCGCTCAGCGCGGTGGAGATTCCGGAGAAGGTGCTCATCTGCTACATCGCCTCGTTGACAAGTCGTGAGGAACGGCCTGCGGTGACGGTCTCGCCGGAGCGGCCGTAGGTCGCCACGGAGCCCGTGACGTTCATCAGCGCCTCGTGGACCGCGCGCGATCCGACGGTGAGCAGCTCGCGGTTGGCCTCGGCGAGCGCGGTGATCTCGGCGGTCAGCGTCAGGAACGCGGTCCGGTGCTGGGTGAACAGCTCGGCCCACGGGCCGCCGGCGGCGTCGGCCAGAGCGGACAGGCTGGGCGCGGGCGGCAGGCCGAGCTCGGCGGCCACCTCGTCGACCTGGGCCGCGCGCAGGACCTCGGCCCGGCGGATCTGCTCCAGCACCATCTCCACCTCGCGGGTGGCGTGCGGCAGCCAGCGCGTCTTGCCCGCCGCCAGTACGAGTTGCTCCTCTTCGAGCTTGAACAGCAGAAGGTCCAGCATCTCGCGGACTCGCCACAGCGTGCTCGACAGATCGGCCAAACTCATCCGTCCCGCCTTCTCAGTCGTAGGGGGCGCCCAGGCGGCGCGCTTCCTCACCGGACCCCGTCGGCAGCGCACGGCCCGGCCTGAGGACTTCCCCTCCGGGCGCGCGAACTATGACCGCCCGTGCCTGCCCCATGACGAGAAGTGAGTTTCCGCAACCGTTCGGCAACCGAAAGCAACCGGTTCCTACCTCTTTGTGCCTGTTTTCTCTACATGTCGGCACCGAACGGGCCGGATGTACCACTTCCCAGCACATCGTCACGAGAGGGCTGCACGTGAGGACCCAGGGCACCACGACCACCGTCAGCCGCGAGATCGAGAACCTCGTCCGCGAGCACCTGCCGCTGGTGGGTCACATCGTCCGCGAGACGCTCATGCGGGTCCCCTCCCACGTCAACCGTGACGACCTCACCTCCGCCGGTCTGGCCGCCCTGGCCGCCGCCGCCCAGTCGTTCGACCCCGAGCGCGGCACCCCCTTCGGCCGCTTCGCCGCCGTCCGCATCCGCGGCGCCCTCGTCGACGAGCTGCGCGGCCTCGACTGGGCCAGCCGCTCGGTGCGCAGCCGGGCCCGCCAGCTCGACACCGTCCGCCAGCAGCTCAGCGGTTCCCTCGGCCGCACCCCGACCAACCGCGAGCTCGCCACCGCGCTGGGCGTCGCCGAGGAAGAGGTCGAGTCCATCGAGGAGGACGTGCAGCGCGCCGTCGTGCTGAGCCTGCAGGGCTTCGCCCCCGGCACCGCCGAGGACATGGTCCAGGAGCAGACCGCCGGTCCCGAGGAGCTGCTGCTGCACCGTGAGCGCCTGGGCTACCTGACCCACGCCGTCGACTCGCTGCCCGAGCGCCTGCGCCTCGTGGTCACCCGCTACTTCCTCGAGGAGCGGCCGATGGCGGAGATCGCCACCGAGCTCGGCGTGACCGAGTCCCGCGTCTCCCAGCTCCGCGCCGAGGCCCTGGTGCTGCTGCGCGACGGCATGAACGCCCAGCTCGAGCCCACCATGGTCAAGAGCCCCGAGCGCCCCGACGGCTGCGTCGCCAAGCGCCGCACCGCCTACTACGCCGAGATCGCCGCCAAGGGCGACCTGCGCAGCCGCCTGGCCCTGACCGACACCCTCGGCGCCCCGGTCGCCCGCGTCGCCTGACCCTCCCCGCCTCCCGTACGGCGACGCCCCGCAGCGCGCCCCTGCCGTACGGGGCATTCCGGCCCCGGCCGGAAGACGTCTGAAAAAACCTGCTGGGATTCCTCAGCCCCTCCCGGTCGCCGCCGATGGAACAGGCAGACCGGGCCACGGATGGACCGGCACGACCCCGCTAAGGAGAGAAGATCATGGGTCTGCGTATCAACCAGAACATCGGCGCCATGAACGCCTACCGGAACCTGTCGGTCAACGACGGGGCGATGTCGAAGTCGCTGGAGAAGCTGTCCAGTGGTTTCCGCATCAACCGGGCCGCGGACGACGCGGCGGGTCTGTCCATCAGCGAGGGCCTGCGTGCTCAGACCGGTGGCCTGAAGGTCGCCGTTCGCAACGCGCAGGACGGTGTGTCGGTCGTGCAGACCGCTGAAGGTGCGCTCACCGAGACGCACTCGATCCTTCAGCGTATGCGTGACCTGGCCGTCCAGGCCGCCAACGGCGGTTCCCAGGACGCCAAGGCGCAGGAGGCGGCCAACAAGGAGTTCCAGGACCTCAAGACCGAGCTCACCCGGATCTCCGACACCACCTCCTTCGGCAGCCAGAAGCTGCTGGACGGTTCCTACAACGGCACCTTCCAGGTCGGCTCCAACGGCGACGACCTCGCCGAGCGCATCAACGTCGACCTGACCACCGCCACCGTGGGCGACCTCGACGGCACCGCGCTGGTCGGCGCCGCCCAGCTGAGCGGTGGAACCATCGCCGCGAACGTCACCTCCTCGCAGGCCGCGATCGAGACGCTCGACCTCGCCATCCAGAAGGTGTCGGACGTGCGCGCCGGTCTCGGTGCGGTGCAGAACCGGTTCGAGCACACGATCAACAACCTGAACGTGGCCATCGAGAACCTGTCCGCGTCGGAGTCGCGCATCCGTGACACCGACATGGCGCAGGAGATGGTGGGCTTCACCCGCAACCAGATCCTGACCCAGGCCGGCACCTCCATGCTGGCCCAGGCCAACCAGGCTCCTCAGTCCGTGCTGAAGCTCCTGGGCTGATCCTCCTCGGGCGCCTGACCGGCGCCCGCAGGTGAACGGCACCCCGTGAGAGGGCGGCCGGCGTACCCCGCCGGCCGCCCTTTCCGGTGTCCCGGCGCCCTTCCCGCTGTTCCGATGCCCTTTCCCGCTGTCCCGGCCGCCATCCGGACCGCGGCGGTGCCGCCGACCGGACCGGCCGACGGCACCCGGGCGCGGAGCCGTACGGACGCACCGGTCCGGCAGGCCGGGAGGAAATCCGAAGAAATCCGCGGGGTTTCCTCAGCGTCTCCTGACAGCCGCCGATTGAACCGGCAGACCGGGCCACGGACGGACCGGCACGACCCCGTCAAGGAGATCATCATGGGTCTGCGTATCAACCAGAACATCGGCGCCATGAACGCCTACCGGAACCTGTCGGTCAACGACGGGGCGATGTCGAAGTCGCTGGAGAAGCTGTCCAGTGGTTTCCGCATCAACCGGGCGGCCGACGACGCGGCGGGTCTGTCCATCAGTGAAGGCCTGCGTGCTCAGACCGGTGGCCTGAAGGTCGCCGTTCGCAACGCGCAGGACGGTGTGTCGGTCGTGCAGACCGCTGAAGGTGCGCTCACCGAGACGCACTCGATCCTTCAGCGTATGCGTGACCTGGCCGTCCAGGCCGCCAACGGCGGTTCCCAGGACGCCAAGGCGCAGGAGGCGGCCAACAAGGAGTTCACCGACCTCAAGACCGAGCTCGACCGGATCTCCGACACCACCTCCTTCGGCACCCAGAAGCTGCTGGACGGTACCTACAACGGCACCTTCCAGGTGGGCTCGAACGGCAACGACGCCGCCGAGCGCATCAGCGTGGCCATCACCAACCAGGACTCGGCCACCCTGGGTCTGACGGCTTCCAAGCTGTGGACCACCGGTGAGACCATCGCGCAGAACGTCGGCAACGCCCAGACCGCGATCGAGAACCTCGACACCGCCATCCAGACGGTGTCGGACACCCGCGCCGCCCTCGGTGCGGTGCAGAACCGGTTCGAGCACACGATCAACAACCTGAACGTGGCCATCGAGAACCTGTCCGCGTCGGAGTCGCGCATCCGTGACACCGACATGGCGCAGGAGATGGTGGGCTTCACCCGCAACCAGATCCTGACCCAGGCCGGCACCTCCATGCTGGCCCAGGCCAACCAGGCTCCTCAGTCCGTGCTGAAGCTCCTGGGCTGATCCTCCTCGGGCGCCTGACCGGCGCCCGCAGGTGAACGGCACCCCGTGAGAGGGCGGCCGGCGTACCCCGCCGGCCGCCCTTTCCGCTGTCCCGGCGCCCTTCCCGCTGTTCCGATGCCCTTTCCCGCTGTCCCGGCCGCCATCCGGACCGCGGCGGTGCCGCCGACCGGACCGGCCGACGGCACCCGGGCGCGGAGCCGTACGGACGCACCGGTCCGGCAGGCCGGGAGGAAATCCGAAGAAATCCGCGGGGTTTCCTCAGCGTCTCCTGACAGCCGCCGATTGAACAGGCAGACCGGGCCACGGACGGACCGGCACGACCCCGCTAAGGAGAGAAGATCATGGGTCTGCGTATCAACCAGAACATCGGCGCCATGAACGCCTACCGGAACCTGTCGGTCAACGACGGGGCGATGTCGAAGTCGCTGGAGAAGCTGTCCAGTGGTTTCCGCATCAACCGGGCGGCCGACGACGCCGCGGGTCTGTCCATCAGCGAGGGCCTGCGTGCTCAGACCGGTGGCCTGAAGGTCGCCGTTCGCAACGCGCAGGACGGTGTGTCGGTCGTGCAGACCGCTGAAGGTGCGCTCACCGAGACGCACTCGATCCTTCAGCGTATGCGTGACCTGGCCGTCCAGGCCGCCAACGGCGGTTCCCAGGACGCCAAGGCGCAGGAGGCGGCCAACAAGGAGTTCCAGGACCTCAAGACCGAGCTCACCCGGATCTCCGACACCACCTCCTTCGGCAGCCAGAAGCTGCTGGACAACAGCTACAACGGCACCTTCCAGGTGGGCTCGAACGGCGACGACGCCGCCGAGCGCATCAACGTCGACCTGAGCACGGCCAACGTCGACGGCGCCTCCCTGGTCGGCACCTCGGTGCTGTGGACCAACGCCGCCAGCATCGCCGACAACGTCACCTCCTCGCAGGCCGCGATCGAGACGCTCGACACCGCCATCCAGTCGGTGTCGGACACCCGCGCCAAGCTCGGTGCGGTGCAGAACCGGTTCGAGCACACGATCAACAACCTGAACGTGGCCATCGAGAACCTGTCCGCGTCGGAGTCGCGCATCCGTGACACCGACATGGCGCAGGAGATGGTGGGCTTCACCCGCAACCAGATCCTCAGCCAGGCCGGCACCTCCATGCTGGCCCAGGCCAACCAGGCTCCTCAGTCCGTGCTGAAGCTCCTGGGCTGATCCTCCTCGGGCGCCTGACCGGCGCTCTGCGGAGGAGAGGCATCGCAGTACCGGAAGGGGCGGTCGGCGTAACCGCCGGCCGCCCCTTCGTCTGTTCGGCGCGTCCATCCGACGGGACGGACGTGAACGCCCGTCCGACGGGACGGGCGACGTAGAGAGGACTCGCATACGTGGCTGGCAGCACCGTCGACGGCCTGGTCAGTGGCCTGAGCACCAGTTCCCTGATCTCCCAGCTCATGCAGGTGGAGAGGGCCCCGCAGACCCAGCTCAAGACCAAGGTCAGCGCCCAGGAGAAGGTGAAGCTCGCCTACCAGGCGATCAACACCAAGCTGGCCGCGCTCAAGAGCTCCGCCGACGACATGCTCAAGGCGACCTCCTGGCAGCTCGCCAAGGTGTCGTCCTCCTCGACCACGGTCACCCCGACCACGACGGCCGGCGCCGTCCCCGGCAGCGTCACCTTCAACGTCACGAGCGTCGCCAAGGCCCAGGTCAGCACCGCCAAGTACGCCTCGGCCACGGACCCCGCGCTGGCCGGCGGAGCCACCAAGGTCAGCCTCACGATCGGCACCGCCGCCGCGGTGGACATCGACGTCACCACGAACACCCCGCAGGGCGTCGCCGAGGCGATCAACGCCAAGGGCCTGTCCGTGCGCGCCTCGGTCCTCACCACCGACCAGGGCACCGTGCTCCAGCTCAGCTCCACCAAGACCGGTACGGCTTCCGGCTTCAGCATCACCGGCCTGGCCGGAGGAGCCCCCGACGACATCACCCCGGCGGCCGACGCCAAGATCGACGTGGGTGACCCGGCGGCCGGGGGCTACACCGTCACCAGCGCCAGCAACGCGATCACAGGAGTGCTGACGGGCACGACCATCAACGTGACGAAGCTGGAGAACAACGTCACCGTCACGGCAGACGCGGACAATGAGGCCGTCGCCGACAAGGTGAAGGCGTTCGTCGACTCCGCCAACGCCGTACTCAGCGAGATCGGCTCCCAGACGGCCTACAACGCCGCCTCCAAGACCAAGCAGCCGCTCTCCGGGAACTCCACCGTCCGCCAGATGGCGCAGACCATCCTCGGGCAGACCGGTAACGGCCAGACCGGCTACGGAAGCTTCTCCCAGTTCGGCGTGGAGCTCGACAGCACCGGAAAGCTCACCTTCGATCGCGAGAAGTTCCTCAAGGCGTACGCCGCCGACCCCGCCAAGGTCATGAACGCGATGACGGCCGAGGACCCGGCGGTCCAGGTGACCACCGCGGCCGACGGCACGCAGATCCCCAAGTCCCGGGTGACGGCGGTCATGGGCCTGGCCGAGCGGTTCTCGATCATCGCCAACAACAGCACCACCGCCGTCACCACGGCCGTCAAAGGCAGCGAGAGCCTGGTCACCGACCTCAACAAGCGGATCGACGCGTGGGACCTGCGCCTCGAACGGCGTGAGGCGGCGCTGCGCAAGCAGTTCACCGGCCTGGAAGTCGCGCTCGGCAAGTTGAACCAGCAGTCGACCTGGCTGTCCGGCCAGATCGCCAGCCTGCCCAAGCCCGAATAGCTGAGAACGGATAGCGCGTCATGAACAACCCCTCCATGCGGGCCCGGTACATCGCCGACGCGGTCACCACCGCGTCCCCCGGCAAGCTGCTCGTCATGCTCTACGACCGGCTGGTCCTCGATCTGGTCAAGGCCGAGGAGGCACTGGGCGCGGGAGACAGGCAGGCCGCTTCCGTCCAGCTCCAGCACGCCCAGGACATCGTCATCGAGCTGCGTACCACGCTCCGCACGGACGTCTGGGACGGGGCGGCGGGGCTGGCCGAGCTCTACGGGTTCCTGCTCACCCAGCTCATCCAGGCCAACGTGCGCGGGGACGCCGCCCAGGTCGCCTCGTGCCGGTCCATGGTCGAGCCGCTGCGCGACGCCTGGCGCACGGCGGTCCTCGAGGCCGGAGCCGTCGGCGTCGCCGCCCGGGTGGCGTAGCCATGAGCCCTCAGCCCCCTGCCGCAGGCGACTGGCGTGCTGAGTGGTGCGCCGCGCTGGACGCCCTGGAGATGGACGTGGTCGCGGTGGAGGAGATGCTCTCCGACGACCGCCGCAGCCGTGAGATCCCCATCGCCGATCCCTGGTCACCGCCCGAGGGGCTCGGCCCGCTCCCGCTCGATCTGCGCCCCCGCGCCGACGCCATCCTGGCCCGGCAGCTCGCGGCGGCCCAGGCGATGGTGCTCATCATGGCCGGCAACCGCCGTCAGGCCGCCATGGTCGCCCGCGTCGAGTCCGGTAGCGCCGGCACCCCCCGTCCCGTCTACATCAACTGCGCCGCCTGACCTCCTCCCGGATCACGACGGGGAGGAGACCGGAACCGGATGACCGGGACGGGGTCCACTCCCCCGGCACCGAGGGCGAAGGTTCCGCACGGTCCGAACGGAGGAGGCCCGGAGCGTTCACGCCGTGAACGCTCCGGGCCTCCTCCGTTCGGCCGGGGCCTCGGTCATGCCCGGCCGTCCAGGCGCCGGACCCTGAGGACGTTGTCCGTACGGGTGACCGGCCGGCCGTCGGGGGCGGTCTGGGTCCGCTCGTGCTCCTCGCAGCGCTGCACCTCCCACCGCCCGTCCGCGAGGTCGAGGGATTCGAGGACCTCCTGCGGGGTGGGCAGGTGCACGCCGTGGTGGTCGTGCTCCCAGGGCGGGGGCCCCGAGTGCCCGACGATGAGGAGCGTCCCGCCGGGAGCGGTGACGGAGGCGGCGGTCCGCAGGATCTTCTCCCGCGGCAGGTCGCCGTGCGAGTGCAGGAAACAGGCGGAGACGAGGTCGAAGGCGCCGTCGGGGAAGGACGCCCCGAGGTCGTGCCACTGCCAGTCGACGCGGTCGGCGACACCGGCCTCGGCCGCGTGCCCGGCCGCACGCTCCAGGGCGACGCGGGAGATGTCCACGGCGGTGACGTGCCAGCCCTGCTGCGCGAGCCAGATCGCGTCGGCCCCCTCACCGCACCCCAGATCCAGCGCCCTGCCCGGCTCGAGGCCGGTGACCTCCCTGACCAGGACGGCGTTGGGATTCCCGCTCCAGATCCGCTCGCTCTCGCTGTAGCGGGCGTCCCAGAGCTGCTCGTCCGTGACGGTTTCGTCCGACATCGGGGTGTCCTCCTCTGTGTCTTCTCCGGGGTGCGGTGATCGCCGTCCCCTGTCCGAACTATCCGCCGACGGCGATCGGTTTGACAAATACCGTTGCCAAAACAGCAAAACCGAGGCCGTGAAGGCCGCGAGCGGCCACACCTCCCGCCCCGACGGTTGCGCCCCCTGCGCGGCGAGCGCGACGTCTTCGCGAACCCCCGCTGTTCACGCCGTAAACACCCGCCGGGCCGACGGCGTCCCATGGCCGCCACCCCGGGAGGAGCGTTCTCGCCGGTCACCGCTGTGACCTCCCCCTTTCGTGCGGCGCAGGATCGGACCCGGCCGTCGCCCGGACGCCGGGACACCACGGACCCCGGCCCGTGCCCCATGCCGCCTCCCCTGGGGAAGGCTCGGTTCCCGGGCGCGTGAGAGGTCCGGGATCCCCGGTGGTTTCGGGGCTTTAGGGTTTCCCGGATCCGGCAACCGGGCTGCACCTCTCCCGCACTGGCACCGCTACGTCCGGACGGCTTACTGGATGTCGAAGGCCGCTACAGCAGGGCTTTCACCGGCCCCGCCCGAGCCCTTCCGGGAGCTCGGACGGAACCGGAGTCCTGTCGCCGCACAAAGGAACCGCCTTCATGACGTTCGCCGCCCGCCTCACCACCAGTGCCCGTCTCCTCACCGCCACCCTGGGTCTGACCCTGACCGCCGGACTGAGCGTGATCACTGCCGGTACGGCCAGCGCGGACACCGGTGAGGGTGAGCAGGTCATGCTCAAGGGCGCCACCACCGCGTCCTACTACTGGGACGACGCCTCCGGCCGCGCCGGTGACACCGGGCTGCCCGCCTCGGGCAAGCCGATGCAGAAGGGCCTGGCCGCCTCCCCCTCCTGGCCGCTGATGACCGAGGGCTACGTGCTGTACAAGGGCAAGAAGGCGCCGTTCTTCGTGGGCGACCGCGGCCCGGGCATCCCCTCCAACCGGGGCATCATGCTGGACCTGGACGCCAAGACCTTCGCCGACCTGACCGGCGGGGAGTTCAACGCCGACACTCTGGGCGTGGACGGCAACGGCGGCAAGGGCCACATCAAGGTCACCTACGTCATCACCAAGTGGGGCAAGGGCGTCGGCAAGAAGAACCACCCGGTGCCGTTCGAGACCCGCGCCTGGTCGAAGAAGGACCGCAACCCGGCCGAGCCGGTCATGCTCGCCACCTCGGCCAAGGCCGAGCCCAGGGACGAGAACAAGTCCGGCAAGGCGGAGACCGAGAAGGCCACGCCGAAGACCGACGAGATCAAGACCAAGAACGTCGCCGCCGCTTCGGAGACCGGCGAAGCCGGCGGGATCTCCACCGGATTCGCTCTCGGAGGACTGCTCATCGCCGTCGGCGGTGCCTACGCCGGCCGTCACTTCCTGAGCGAGCGTCTGAGCGTCAAGCGCAGCTGAGCGAGACCTGGTCCTCCACATGACGGATATGAGGCCGCCACCGGTTGACCCGGTGGCGGCCTCGACGCGTTGCCGTCTGCTGGTGATCTGCGCGGAGGACATCCGCTGGCTTCGTCTCCGGAGTGTTTACGCCTTGACGTCCTCCCTCGTCTGAAGACGGGGGATTCCAACGGCGACTACCCCGCAAGGAGGAGGTCGCGTTGAGGTTCGCGGTTCACCGGCCCGCCCGACGGCGAGCCTCCCCGCGCAGCCACCGTGCGCCCCACGGCGGTGTCCCGGAGGTTGCAGGCCGCGTTCACGTCGGCGTCGGCCCGGTGCCCGCAGGCGACGCACCGGAACACCGCTTGGCTCTCGCGGTTGTCCGGGGCGCGGTGCCCGCAGGCGTTGCAGGTCTGCGACGTGTACGCGGGGTTGATCTTGACGACGCGGCCGGGGAGCCTTGTCCTCCAGGCGGGTCACGAGCCGCCCCCATCCGGCGGCGAGGATGGCCCGGTTCAGCCCTGCTTTCTGGCGGACGTTCGTTCCCGGCTGCTCGACGGTGCCCTTCGCCGACCGGGTCATGTTCCGGATCTTCAGGTCTTCGACGGCGATGACGCCGAACCGGCGGGCCAGATCGGTGGAGGTCTTCTCCACCCAGTCCTTGCGCCGGTCGCTCTGGCGGGCTTTCAGCCGGGCGATGGCGGCCTTGACCTTCGCCCGCCGGTGGGAGCCGCGGCGGGCGCGGGCGAGTTTCCGCTCAAGCCGCAGCAGCCGCCTGGCCTCGGGCTCGCGCAGTCCGGGAGCGGTCAGCAGTTGGCCGGTCGACAGCGCCGCCGAGGCGGCCACGCCCCGGTCCACGCCGACGGCCTCACCCGTTGCGGGCGCGGGCACCGGCTTCGGGACGGCGGCGAACGCGACATGCCAGCGCCCGGCCGCATCCCGGGTGATCCGGTAGGACTTCACCCCGCCGGGCACGGCGCGGGACCAGCGGAAGCGCACCCAGCCGACTTTCGGGATCTTCACCTCGCCGGTGTTGCGCGACAGGCGCCGCACCTGGTCGGCTTTGACGGCGACGATCCGGAACCCCTCATTCCGGCCGCGTCTGCGCCAGGTCGGCTTGCGGTGGGTGCCGCCGAAGAAGTTCGCCATGGCCTGGGCGAAGTCCTTGAGGGCCTGCTGCTGGACGATGATCGACCCGGCGGCCAGCCAGCCGAAGGCCGCTCGGGCTTCGGTGAGCTGGCGGCACTGCTCGGCGAACCCCGGCGCGCTTTTCCGGCCCGGCTTCCAGTGCGCGTGCTGCTCGACGGCGAGGTTCCACACGAACCTCGCGTGCGCGCAGTGCTCCGCCAGCGCCGCCTCCTGGGCGGGGGTGGGGGAGAGCCAGTATCGGGGCATGCCATCAGTTTGCCATCAGCGAGATGGGGTCCGGCAGGTATTCTGCCGACATGAAACAGATCACGTTGCGGCTTCCCGACGACCTTCACGCACGGCTCAAGGAGTTGGCCGAGCATGAGCACCGATCCCTGCACGCGCAGGTGCTGCACATCGTGCAGCAGGCCGTCCCGGCTCCGCCGGACCGTCCCGGGCGGGACGCCCATTCCTCCCCGGCCTGAAGGCTGGGGCATCCTGGGCGGACTGAGGTGAACACCCGCGACTCATGAGAGAGGAAATCGGCACCCGACGCCGGAACTCGATGAGCGCCGTATGCGGGACCTGCTGGAGACAGCGTGGTGCAGGCGCACTCCTGCTCCGGTGCTCCGGCCCTGCCGCCCGAGATCACCACGGTCTGTACCGCGCCCTTGGCCACAGCGATGGAGAGCATCCGGTGTTCACGGCGTAAACACCCGACAGGGTCTGTGGGTCCGTGGCGCGTTGGTGCTTCATCTGTGGATGCTCCCTTCCGGGAACGGCTCCGGTCCTCCGGTACGTGACCGGCCGCATCCGGCACCGTTCCCCCCGGTGATCACTGTCCCCGTGTTCTCTCGAGCCCGGAAACCCCGGTGGTTTCGGGACTTTAGAACTTCCGGGTTCCGGCAACCGGGCTGCACCTTTCCTGCACTGGGGCCGCTACGTCCAGACGGCTTACTGGATGTCGTAGGCCGCTACGACACGGGCCCGCACCGGCCACCGGCACCACCGGCCGAGACCTCGTCGCCGCAGCAAAGGACATCCGCTTTCATGACCGCCACCGCCCGCCTCGCCGCCCGCGCCCTGACCACCGCCGCCGCCCTGACCCTGGCCGGCGCGGTCGTGGCCGGCACCGCGAGCGCCGCCACCGCCGACAGCGGTGAGGGTGAGCAGGTCATGCTCAAGGGCGCCACCACCGCCTCCTACTACTGGGACGACGCCTCCGGCCGCGCCGGTGACACCGGGCTGCCCGCCTCGGGCAAGCCGATGCAGAAGGGCCTGGCCGCCTCCCCCTCCTGGCCGCTGATGACCGAGGGCTACGTGCTGTACAAGGGCAAGAAGGCGCCGTTCTTCGTGGGCGACCGCGGCCCGGGCATCCCCTCCAACCGGGGCATCATGCTGGACCTGGACGCCAAGACCTTCGCCGACCTGACCGGCGGGGAGTTCAACGCCGACACTCTGGGCGTGGACGGCAACGGCGGCAAGGGCCACATCAAGGTCACCTATGTGGTCACCAAGTGGGGCAAGGGCGTCGGCACCAAGAACCACCCGGAGCCGTTCGCCTCCGGTGCGTGGGCGGTCAAGGACAAGAACCCGGCCACGCCGGTCACGGTCAAGACCGAGCCGGCCGTTCCGGCCAAGGACCTGGTCGCGACCGTGCTGCGCACCGCCACCCGCTGAGACCCGGCCGAACGTCAGCGAGGCCGCCACCCGGACACCCGGGCGGCGGCCTCCACGCATTCCCGCGTCCGGGAGACCCGTACTCGTCGGCAGGAACCCGCCGATCGTGCCGCCCGGGTGTTCACGCCGTAAACACCGAAGGCTCCCGTCCCACCCTCGGACCGGATGCCCGGGAACCGGCGGCCGCCGACGTCTTCATCCGCCGGGTGTTCACGGCGTAAACACCGTCGCCCTCGCGGGAGCCCGCTCACGCCACCGCTCTCCCTCCGGACGATGCCGGAACCACCAGGCGGTGTTCACGGCGTAAACACCCCTGTCCCTCGACACCGAGGGGGTGGCGGCCGTCTCCGTGTTCGCCGTGACAGCGCTCTGCGGAAGGCCTCCGCTCGGCCTTCCCGGTCGGCCGTACGCCGATTTCAACGGGACGGGAGAGCGGGGAACCCTGCGGCCGCCCATCCGGACGTCCGTGCCGTGAGCACCGCGCCGCCCGGGTGATCTCGCGGTCGCGTGCGGCGTCTCCCGTCTCCGCGCGATGTGGCGGGCCGGGCAGCCGGGCGGCCGAGCGGCCGGGTGTCAGCGGGCCACCGTGGCGGAGAGCAACTCCACCAGTGTCTCCAGATCCTCTCGGGACAGCCGGGCCCGCAGCTCCGCCGCGATCACCGACGGCGGTCCGAGGGGGATGACACCGCGGTCCCGTCTGCCGGTTCCGGTCTGCCGGGGGACGGCGGGTCCGGCCTCCGGGGTGTTCACGCCGTGAACACCCCCCAGGATCCGGCTCTCCCCCGGGGCGGGCGGGACGGCCGGCGGAACCGGCAGGGCCTGCTCCTCCGGGGGGAGCTTTCCGATCTCCCGGGCGTCCTCCAGCTTGAGCGTGCCGTCCACCAGGGCCTGCTGGAGCTCGGGCCTGAGCCTGAGCAGCACCAGCCGCTGGGATCCCCAGCCGGGGGACTTGCCCACCCTGCGGCAGGCCTCCCGCAGCGAGATCTCGCGCAGTTCCATCAGCCGCTGCAGCGCCCGCGCCTCCTCGAGCGGCGTCAGGTCGTCGCGCTGGAAGTTCTCGATGAGGGTGCGCTCCTCGGCGGACTCGGCGGACTCGCGCACCTTGACCGGCACCTCGGCGAGCCCGGCCAGCGCGGCCGCGTGGCGGCGCCGGTGGCCGTGCTGGATGACGTACGGCCGGTCGCCGATCTTCTCGGCGTGGTGCGGGTGGACGGCCAGCCAGATGTCCCGGGGGACGACGACCAGGTCCTGCAGCACGCCCTCGTCGCGGATCGTGTCGGCGAGCCCCTCCAGGTCCCGGAGGCTCTCCCGGGGGTTGTCCGGGTTGTCGGCCAGGTCCTCCAGCCGCAGGGTCTCCGGCCGCTTGGCGGCCGCGAAGGCCACCGGGGCCGGGGCCTTCGCTTCGGGTTCGGCCGGCTGGCCGACCATCAGCGCCGCGAGACTCGTCCTCTTCCCCGCCATCAGTGCTTCCCGTTCCGCATCTGCCCGTGCTCCAGGGCGAGCCGGTAGAAGTCCTCGCGCGCCTCCATCGCCACCCGGTTCTTGGGGTACTGGGTGACGACCAGCCCCTCGGCCGACGCGCGGGAGTGGATCTTGTAGTGCCTGATCACCGTGTTGGCGAGCGGCCAGCCCTGGTTGCGTACGAACTGCAGGGTGTCGTCCAGGTCGGCGCGGCCGTCGCGCGGGTCCCAGTTGTTGGCGACCACGAGGTAGGGCAGTTTGCGGGGCTTGACGACCTTCTCGATCGTGTTGAACGTCGGCTGGAACGACAGCGGCTCCGGCTCGATGGGGACGATCACGTCGTCGGCGTTGTCCAGTACGGCGCGCAGCGCCTCGGCGGCCTTGCCGTCCCCGAGAGGGTCGTCGGAGGAGGCCCCGTCCGACAGGTCGAGCCAGCCGGGGGTGTCCACCCACACGTCGGTGACGTGCGGGATGTGGCGGAGGCCCGCCAGCCCGGCGATGTCGTCGTGGGCCTGGACGAAGTCGAAGGGGAGGGCGTCGCCGACCCGCTCCGACCACCAGACGGCGGATCCCTGCGGGTCGATGGAGACCGTGACTACCGGGGGGTTCTCCCCCGCCACCCCGCCCACGGTGTCCGCCGTGACGGCGGCGAGGTTGACGGCGAGCGTGGACTTGCCGACGCCGCCTTTCTGATTGAGGACAACATGCACTCTGGCCACGTCGGGCTCCTGTTCCGTGTGCTTCCCGTTCCGGTACTTCGGATCAGGAGGCCAACTATTCCAGATGCCTCACGTGTTTACGCCGTGAACACCTGTGGCCCGCGTGGTGTCGGGTGCTCATGATGAAAGGGTCGGGTGCTCATGAGGAGGCCGGACCGGCGCGCCCGGTCCCCACGCGCCGTGACGGACGGCCGCCGTCTCCGGGTGGGAGGGGTCAGGGGCGTCCCATGCCGTCCGCCCGCGGGTGGAGATCGCAATCGTCCCCGGTCACAACCGGCCAGCATGTCTCCCCATATAGGGACATAACTCGTTAGATCATCACTCGGCGTTCTTCCGATGCGCGGGACGGCTGAGCGTAATGTGAAATGAGACCGCTCCAGTCAGGGATGGGAACCATGTCCGGTCCTGAATGCTGACTGCCGCGGCGTCCCTTCGAGTGATCCGTGTCGTCCACGACCGTGACGCGCGGAGCGGAAGGAAAAGATCGCAATGATGACGATGATCCGACGTGCACTGGTGATCACAGGAACCGTTGCGGCCCTGGGGCTCGCCGGTCAGAGTGCCGCCCTGGCGGACACCGACCACCCGTATCCCTACTACGGCGGCTATGGCTACGGCCCCGGTTGGGGTAGCAGCTGGTACTACTCGAACTACCAGTTCGCCGGGCCGTACGGGGCCAGCAGCAACTACCTGTACAGCTACGCCTGGTGAGCGGGCCCGTCACGGCGGCCCGGCCTCCGGGCCGCCGTGACGGAGCATCCGAGCACCACGTGCCCGGGCCCGTCGGCCCGGGCACGGTGACCTAGAGGACCGTAATTCCGAATGAGGACCGTCCGAAAACCGTCCCGCAGCGGACGGGCCCGCAGCCCGGCCCGCCGACAGCGAGCCCGGCGTCCGGCCCGCCGACAGCGAGCCCGGCACCGCGGCCCTCACAGGCCCGAGCCGTGCATGGGGTTGTGCTTCCAGCGGTCCACGTCGCGGATGTACTTGAGCAGTTCGGCCGAGCCGTCACGCCAGCCGCCGTGGCGGCCGATGGAGACCAGGTCGGCCCCCGCGGTGTAGGCGCCGGTCGCGCCTCCCGCCCGCAGGCTGTGCGCGCTCAGGCCGTCGACCGCCAGCCCGGCCCGGTGCGCGGCCCGGACGAGGATCCTCCCGATCGCGTAGCCGGTGAGGCGCCCGTCCGCGGGCCCGCGGCCGGAGGGCGTCGCGCCGGGCACGCCCGCGACGGCGCCGTGGCGGTCGACACGGCGCAGCAGCGGACCGGTCACGGCGCCGTGCGCGGCCAGCAGTTCCCGCCAGGCGCGCAGGGTGCGCACGGGGCAGGTCAGCGGGTCCGAACCGTACGGCACGGCCACCTGCCGCCCGGTCGCGGCCTGGTCGGTCTTCGACCTGCGCACGGTGACGACGAGTCCCTGCTCGACCTCGGTGACGTCGGCCAGGTCGAGACCGGCGAGCTCGCTGCGGCGGGCCATCATGGCCCAGCCCAGCACGACCGCCAGCCGGTCGCGCAGGTCCGCCGGGGCGCCGGTGTCGAGGGCGGCGGCGATCCGCCGCAGGTGGGCGACCGCGAGCGCGGCCGCCTGGCGCTGGTTGGGCAGGCCCGCGGCGGCGCGCTCGCCCCGGTACGCCCTGCGGACGGCGCGGGCGGCGGTGGTGTCGGGCGGGGTCAGGCCGCTCACGCGGTGCGCGGTGCGGATGCCGGCGATCGCCCGGGTGATGGTCGCCGGGGCCTTGCCCTCGTCGGCGAGGACGGAGACGTACTCGGCCAGGGTCTCGGCGGTGGCGGGCAGCGCCGTACGGCCCGACCTCCCGCACCAGGCGGTGAACCGGTTCCAGTCCCCCGCGTAGGCACGGCGGGTGGCCTCCGGCACGCTGGCCGCGATGCGGGCCGCGGTCGAGGCCGACACCACGGCGTCGGGCGGCATCACGCGGGACGGCACCGCATCGAGCAGCACCGCACCGGACGGCATCGCACCGGACGGCATCGCACCGGACGGCACCGTGTCCGGCGGCATCGCACCGGACGGCATCGCACCGGACGGCACCGTGTCCGGCGGCATCGCGGCGGACGGGGCCGCGCCCGGTGGCGCCGCGCCGGTCTCCGGGGCGGTTTTCCCCCGGACGACCCGCTCCGGCGCGCTCCGCCCGTCCGCGGCGGGGCGGACGGAGGCGTCCGCCGAGGCGGAGACGCCCGTCCCGTCGTCACCGGTCATCGATCGCCTCCCCGGCGTACGGCGCGCGGCGCGGCACGCGGCCCGGCCACGCTCGCCTCGGATACTCCCAGGTCCGCGATCATACGGCCAGGCCCGCCCGGAGCCGCGGGCTCCGCCGTACGGGCGCCGGCTCCACGCGGGGCCCCGCGGGCAGGGGAGTCCGCTCAGAGCGAAGTTTGCTCAGTTCCGCCCCGCGCCTGCCGATCGGGCCGCCGTACGGCGTCAATCACGGAGGATCACATGCGGCGCGTCAGGATCGGGGTACGGCTGGCGGTGGCGTTCACCGCGTTGCTGACGCTGCTGGCAGTGATCGCGGTGATCTCCTTCCTCGCGATCCAGGACCAGCGGAACACCGCCGCGCAGGTCCGGGACCTCCAGGTGCTCACCAGCCAGGCCAAGGAGATCAAGTTCTACGCGGCCGGCATGAGCGGCTGGCAGAGCGCCTACATCTCCGACGTCCACCGCCTGGGCGCCGACCGGGCGTTCGGCGGCGACTCGGTCAACTACAAGGCCTGGCAGCAGGAGCGCGAGCGCTTCGAGAAGTTCCTGCCGCAGGTGGCCACCGCCTCGATGACCGAGGCGGAGCGGAAGTTGTTCGAGCGGGTCGGCACCGAGTCCGAGACGTACTTCGCCCTGAACGACACGATCGTCGAGACGTTCAGGCCGGGCACCCCCGAAGCCCTCTGGAAGGGCGACCAGCTGGCCGTCTACGACAGCTGGAACACCTACTACCGGATCCTGCGGGCCTCGCAGCAACTGGCCCAGTCCGTCGACCAGCGCAGCCAGGCCGCGGTCGAGGCCTCGTCCGAGGCGGCCGCCTCCGCCCAGCGCGCGATCACCGTCGGCACGGTGCTGGCCCTCGCGCTCGGCTGCGCCCTGGCGTGGCTGGTGACCCGGAGCATCGTCAACCCGGTCACCACGGCCCGGGACGCCCTGCGTACGGTGGCCGGCCGCAGGCTCGACGTGGAACTGCCCACCGAGGGCGCGGACGAGCCCGCGCAGATGGCGGAGGCGCTCAACGAGGCGCTCGCCGCGGTCCGCACCGTCGTCACCGACGTGGCCGCCCACGCGGGGACGCTCGCGGACATGTCGGCCGAGCTGGACGAGGTCACCCGCGTCTTCGCCGACAGCGCGACCAAGACCTCCGAGCAGGCCGGGGCCGCCGCCGCGGCCTCGCAGGAGGTCAGCGACAGCGTGCGCAGCGTCGCCGAGGGGTCGCGTGAGATGGGCGGCGCGATCGAGGAGATCTCCCAGAACGCCTCCGACGCGGCCCGGGTCGCCACCGAGGCGGTGGCCGTGGCGAAGTCGGCCAACGCCACCGTCGTCCAGCTGACCTCGTCGTCGTCCGAGATCGACCACGTGGTCAAGCTGATCACCAGCATCGCCGAGCAGACGAACCTGCTCGCCCTCAACGCCACCATCGAGGCCGCCCGCGCGGGGGACGCCGGCAAGGGCTTCGCCGTCGTCGCCCACGAGGTCAAGAACCTGGCGCAGGCGACCGCCTCCGCCACCGAGGAGATCGGCCGGCTCGTCCAGGCCATCCAGAGCGACAGCGCCGCCGCGGTCGGCGCCATCGGCCGGATCAGCGAGGTCGTCGCGGGCATCAGCGACTACCAGATGACGATCGCGAGCGCGGTGGAGGAGCAGACCTCGACCACGAACGAGATGAACCGCAGCGTCGCCGACGCCGCCGGCGGCGCCTCCCGGATCGCGGAGAGCATCACCGCCGTGGCCTCCTCGGCCTCCGCCGTCGACGCCGACGTCTCCCGCTCGCGCCGTACCGTCGCCGAGCTCACCGGCGTCTCCAGCCGGCTGCGCGAAGCCGTCGAGCAGTTCCGCTACTAGGCCGTGTCCGATGAACGATCACGGCCGGTCGGCGCGTACGCACCGCGAGGACGGCGCGCGCGCACGCCGTGAGCACGCCGTACGCGCCGCAGGACCTCCCGGATCCGCACGTCAGAAGCCCGCAGGGCCTCCCGGATCCGCACGTCAGAAGCCCGCAGGATCTCCCGGATCCACACGTCAGAAGCCCGCAGGATCTCCCGGATCCACACGTCAGAAGCTCGCAGGATCTCCCGGATCCGCACGTCAGAAGGAAGAGCACAGTGGCTGACAGGCCCAACAGGAGCAGGATCGCGCTGGCCGCGCTGGCCACCGCCGCCGCCACGGCGCTCGCCGGGTGCGGGACCGAGGCGGAGCCGGTCGTGCGCGCGGCCGCCGCCGCGGCGCTCGCCGGGTGCGGGACCGAGGCGGAGCCGGTCGTGCGCGCGGCCGCCGCCGCGGGCGGCGACGGCCTGGGACTGGAGCAGGTCCGGGTCGGCCTGGCCTTCGACCAGGGCGGCCGGGGCGACAAGAGCTTCAACGACGCGGCGGCCGCGGGCCTGGACCGGGCGAAGAAGGAGCTGGAGGTCGACGGCGCCGAGGTCACGCTCTCCGAGGAGACCGAGGAGGAGCGGACCGCCAGGCTGCGCGAGCTGGCCGAGCAGGGCCGCAACCCGGTCATCGCGGTGGGTTTCCTGTACGCCACGTCCCTGAAGAAGGTCGCCGCGGAGTTCCCCGGCACCACCTTCGCGATCGTCGACGACGACTCCTTCACCGCGCCGAACGTGGTCTCCCTGGTCTTCGCCGAGGAGCAGGGCTCCTACCTGGCCGGCGCCGCCGCGGCGCTGAAGTCCCGCTCCGGCAGGGTGGGCTTCATCGGCGGCGTCCGCATGCCGCTGCTGCAGAAGTTCGAGGCGGGCTTCGCGGCGGGCGCGGCCGAGGCCCGGCCGGGCGTGCGGGTCAGCGTCGACTACATCTCCACACCGCCGGACTTCGGCGGTTTCGGCGCGCCCGACAAGGCCAAGAAGATCGCCGAGGGGATGCTGGCGTCCGGGGTCGACGTCATCTACACCGCGGCCGGCGGGTCCGGCGCGGGCACGCTGGAGGCGGTCGCCGCACGCAGGGGCGCCTGGGCGATCGGGGTGGACACCGACCAGTACCAGACGGCGGACGCCGGTGTCAGGGACTCCATCCTGACCTCCATGGTCAAGCGGGTGGACAACGCCGTCTTCCAGGAGATCCAGGCCTTCATCAAGGGCGACCGCAGCGGCGGCGTCAAGCGCTTCGACCTCAAGACCGACGGCGTCGGTTACGCGACCTCCAACACCGAGGCGGTGGCCCCGCTGCAGCGGAAGGTCGACGCCGTCCGCCGGCGGATCCTCGACGGGACCGTCACCCCGCCGACCGAGCCGTGAGCAACCCGATCTGGTGACGACCGGGCCGTGAGCAACCCGGCCCGGTGACGACCCGAGCCGTGAGCAGCCCGGCCCGGTGGCGATCGAGCGGTGAGCCGATCCGGGCGCTTCGCCGGTCACCCGGTCACCCGGTGACGCGGTCCTCCAGCTCACCCGGTCCGCCGCCGACCGGTCTGCGGGCCAGGAGGCAGCCCTGCGCGTGCCTCCCGCCCCCCTCGGGTTCGCGCAGCAGCCGGACGGTCGTCTCGAACCCGGCCCGGCCGAGCAGGTCGGCGACGAGGTCGACCGGCCACCGGTAGGCGGGCGCCACCTTGTGGTCGTACGGCTCCGCCGCGCGCAGCGACCCGTCGCCGGACAGGAAGCCGAGCAGCAGGTGACCCCCCGGGGCCAGCACCCGGTGGAACTCGCCGAAGACCTCCGGCAGCCGCTCCGGCGGCGTGTGGATGGTCGAGTACCAGGCCAGGACGCCGCCGAGGGAGCCGTCCGGCAGGTCCAGGCCGGTCATCGAGCCCTCGTCGAAGCGCAGGTGCGGGTACGCCCGCCGGGCGATGGCGACCATCTCCGGCGACAGGTCGATCCCGGACACGGTCAGCCCCAGACCGTGCAGGTGGGCGGTCAGGCGGCCGGGACCGCACCCGAGGTCGGCGACCGGCCCTCCGCCGCCGGCCAGCACGAGCTCGGCGAAGACGGCGAGCATCGCCCGGTCCAGCGGCATGCGGTCGAGCGCGCCGCTGACGAACTCGGTGTAGGGGACGGCCATGGCGTCGTAGGAGTCGCGGGTGGCCCGCAGGAAGTCCGGTTCGGTCACGGCAGAGCACCGTACCCCGCCCCGGCCTCCGGAAGATCGTCCGCGAGGACGATCGACACCGCCGTACGGCCCCGCCCGTTCTCCGCCTCCGGTTGAACGGACGGGACCCGGGGCAAGATCGTCCTTGGTTCCGACCGCCCGCGTCCGTGTCCCGGAGGAGAAGCATGTCCAAGCCCCCGCTGCCCGCCGACGCCGTGGCCATGCTGGCCCGGCCCAACCCGTGCACCATCGCCACGCTGCGTTCGGACGGCGCGCCCGTCTCCGCCGCGACCTGGTACCTGTGGGAGGACGGCCGGGTCCTGGTCAACATGGACGAGGGGCGGGTGCGCCTGAAGCACCTGCGGCGCGATCCCCGGGTGACCCTCACCGTCCTGGACGGGGACGGCTGGTACACGCACGTGAGCCTGATCGGCCGCGCCGTCGAACTCCGCGACGACGAGGGCCTGGCCGACATCGACCGCATCTCCCGCCACTACACCGGCAAGCCGTACCCCGACCGGGTCCGCGCCAGGGTGACCGCCGTCATCCAGATCGACCGCTGGCACGGCTGGGGCGCGTTCAAGGACAGCGACCAGGCTTCTCCCTGACCGGCCGGAGACGGAGCCGTGTCTCATCGACCGCAGGACGGATCCGCGGAGGTCCCGGTCCGCGGCGGGGCGTCCCCGGCGCCCTCCGCGGCTCTCGCGACCGCGGCGGCGTGCTCGTCGGCGGTCATGCCGCGGTCGGGGAAGCGCCGGTTGAGGTCGTACTGGTCGTCGGCCCACCGGCGGTAGTCCCGCCGGACGGCCGCCTCGTCGGAGTCGGTGACGCGGGCGATATCGGCCCAGGTGACCCCGGCCAGCAGCGCGTGGTGGACGTTGGAGGGGTGGCGCACGGTGCGCGCGATGCTCTCCGCCAGCGCCAGCAGTTCGATGTGCTCGGCCGCGGTGAGCGGAGGACGGTCCCCGGATCCGTGCCGGACGGGGTCGTAGACCCCCCGCGCCACCAGCTCGATCCGGGCGCGGGACGACGCGTCTTTGGCGGCCAGCTCGTCGTAGCGCTCCAGCTGCCGGCTGACCGGCATGTCGTAGCGGGCGTCGTGCCAGGCCGTGCCGTGCTCGGGCATGGTCATCGAATCTCCTCGAGCCCGGCGGTCCCCGCCTTCAGGCGCGGGGAAGAAGTCAGGACGGCTTCTCCGGGGGGTGCGGGCGGTCGCCGGGAACTTCTGATCATGAGCTCACCTGGGCCCTGAACCGCTCGTGGGCGCTCTGCTTGGAGATCCCCATCGCCTCCCCGATCTGAGCCCAGGAGGCGCCGTTCTCCCGCGCCCGGGCGACGGCCTGGTCGAGCAGGGTGCGCTGCCAGCTCTCCACCTGGGACAGCAGGGCGAGAGCGGCCAGGGGACGCTCGGCGGCGAGACCGGTGATCCGCTCGCACAGCAGGTTCGACCTGGCCACGAGCTCGCCGGGCGGTGCGGCCGCGATCAGAGGGGCGGCGTGCCGGCTCCACCACCGGTACTCCGTCTCCTTGGCGCCTTCCGGCGTGGCCGGGAACCGGCGCCGGTCGGTCCATCCGCAGGAGCACGCCGCCTGGTGGCCGACGAAGGTCTTGGTGAAGGCGGCGGCGGACGGGGCCGACTCGCCGGTGGGGAGCACCGGGGCGGCGAAGCCCTCGTGGTCGGGGATGTCCGGGGACGTGAACGTCATGTTCGTCAGGATATCCTGACGGCCTGTTGCGGTGGGGGCGGACGGCGATCCACCGGCAGGCGTCGTCGCCGGAGGGCGCGATCCCGTACGAGGGCCCGGCTGCGGCGGTCCTGGGCGCCGTCCGGAGTAAGGGGTCAGACGCTCGTGGGGACCGGTTCCGCGGAGAGGTGCTCGGCGAAGAACCGCAGGCTCTGGCGCCAGGCGTCGGCGCGGGCCGCGGCGTTGGCCTTCGGCGTGCCCCCCATGCTGAAGCGCGCACCCGGGCCCGGGACGACCAGCGCGGTGGTGGGGGTGAACGGAGGCGGCGCGATCAGGTGACCCGCCTGCGGATAGTGCACGTGCCGGTAGGCCGGGTCGTCCAGCCGGGCCATGGCGACCCCGCTCAGCTCGCGGGAGGGCCAGCAGTGGTCGTCCCCGGCCGTGAGGAACAGGATCGGTCCCCGGATCCGCTCCACCGGGATGGTGGCCGCGGCCAGCAGATCGGGCCCGGCCAGGTCCGGGCGGAAGGTCGGCCCCAGCAGGACCGGCTCGTCCTCGGCGATCTGCCGCCGGAACTCGGGAGTGATCGTGTGCGGGAGGAACGGCAGCGGCTCGCCCTCGCGGGTCCAGGACGGCCGGGCGTTCTCCAGGGTCTCCGGCAACGTGGGGCGAAAGGAGATGCCCTGGGTGACGACCCCGCTTCCAACGGTGCATACCACCGCGCTCACTTGCGGGAACGTCGCCGCGACAAGGAGAGCCGCCTCTCCTCCGCGGGAGGCTCCGATCACCCCGATCGCCTCGGCCCGCACCTGCCGCAGCCCCTGGAGGAAGGAGACGGCCGTGCCGAAGTACTCCAGCGGGATGTCCACCAGCTCCGGCGGCAGGTGCTCGACGCCGAAATAGGCCAGGGCGAGTACGGCGAACCCGTGCCCGGCCATCAGCGCCGCGTCCAGCTCGTGCAGCCCGCCCTCGGAGCCGCCGAGCAGGATCACCCCCGGCCACGGCCCACCCTCCCCGGGATGGAACAACGTGCCGACCAGCCCGTGGTCACGGACCTCGGTCCGCCGTACGGCGGGCGGCAGCCGCAGCCGGTCGAAGGCGGTCTCGGCGAGGCGCTCCCCGCCCGTCTCTGCGCCCGCCTCCACGGTGAGCGTGACCGTCACCGGGGCGAGCGACTCGGGTTCCGGCACCCTGGGACCGGGAGTGCCGTCCTGGTCGGACATCGACCAGATGAGGCCCATCGGGTCGGCACCGTCGTACGTCCCGGACAGCGGTGCCTGGGATGAGAGGTCGATCTCTCCCCGCCGGTCGGCCGGGTAGGTGGCGTGCGCCGCGAGCCGCCGTCCGGACGGGTCGTGCTGGCGGGCCCGCACCGTGACGAGCCCGCCCGGGGGCAGGCCGGTGAGCCGGATCCGGAGCGGGGTGTCCACGGTGGGCTCGGGCGGATCGACGACGATGCGGGGGGACTGCTGATCGTTTCGGCTCATGGGTCCGTCCTCACGGGGAGACAGCGATTCCGGACAAGGATCAAGGAGACCTGGTGACACCGTTATGTCACCATTTTCTGGTGAACCGCACCGACCGTCTCTACGCGCTGGCCGAGGAGCTGCGCCGGGCCGGGCCGCGAGGGCGGACCGCGCGGCGGCTGGCCGACCGGTTCGAGGTGAGCACCCGTACGATCAAGCGCGACCTCGCCGCCCTGCAGCAGTCCGGCCTGCCGCTCCGGACCCAGGCGGGCCCGGGTGGGGGATACGTCCTGGACGCGGCGGCGACCCTCCCGCCGATCAATCTCACTCCGTCGCAGGCGGTCGCGGTGGCCGCCGCGCTGGCCGTGGCCGGGGACGGCCCCTTCGCGCGGGACGGCGCGGCCGCCCTGGCCAAGATCTTCGACGTCCTGGACCCCGCCTCCCGGCGGCAGGCGGAGGACCTGGCGGGCCGGGTCTGGGTGGAGGAAACCGCCTCGGGGCCCTCTCCCCTGGAGATCGTGGCCGAGGCCCTGCGCCGCCGGGTCGTCGTCGCGATCACCTACGTCGACGCCCACGGCCGGGACAGCCGCCGCCGGGTCGAACCGATTAAGTTCGCCCACATGTGGGGCCGCTGGTACCTGGCCGGGTGGTGCCGGGAACGCGAGGCCGTCCGCTGGTTCCGCCGGGACCGCATCACCGCCGCCCGCCTCACGGCCGAGCCGGCCCCCGAGCACGACATCGCGATCGTCGGCACGCCGCCTCCCGAGGCCCGCCCGGTCGGCCCGCCTGAGCCCGCCTGACCTTCCCCGGGGGAGCCGGTTACGCGGCGGTCGTGAGGCGGCCCCCGCGCAGGGGCAGCCGGGTCCCGGTGAAGCCGCTGGAGAAGCGCGTCGATGACGTCGTGTCGGCATAGTCGGCCAGCAGCAGCCCCGCGGAGACGGCCTCGCCCGGGAGCGGAGCTCTTGTGACGCAACTGCTCGATGCACTGGTCGATGCCGGCCTTGCCGGGACCGGAGACTCTACTGACAACAACCGGGCGCAAATCACCGACAACAACCGGGCGCTCAACACTCTCACCGGCAGAGCACTGTGACCAGCGGAACCCGGAATGTACTCGGGATCCGCCAGCCCCTACGTACCAGGATGGGACGCGCTGACGGCGCTGCGGCTCAGGCGTTGTAGCCGCCGTGGGCGTCTAGCTTGGCGCCTGTGACGTACGACGCGGCGGGGCCGGCCAGGAAGGCGATTGCCGCGGCGATCTCGTCGGGGTGTCCCATGCGTTGCAGGGACAGCGAGCTGAGCAGGGCCTTGAGGGTTTCAGGATCCGGTGCGTCCATGCCGCCTTCCATCAGCCCGGCTTCCACGACGTTGGCGGTGATGCCTCGGGAGCCGAGGTCGCGGGCGACGCCCATGGTGTACCGTTCGATCCCCGCTTTGGTCGCCGCGTAGTCGGCCACGCCTGGGACGCCGACTCGCGTGCCCAGCCCGGAGCTCACCGTGATGATGCGGCCGTCCTCGCGCAGCACTCGGGAGGCGGCCCGGGTGACGGCGATCACGCCGAGGTAGTTGGTGGCGTGCATCCGGTCCAGGGCGGAGGTGTCGGCATCCGGGTCGTCCACCGTGCCGCTCACCGAGATCGCGGCGTTGTTGACGAGGATGTCCAGGCCACCGAAGTGCGCGACCACGTCGTCGATCAGTGCCGGCGCTCGGCTCACGTCCGCCTGGTCGGACTTGAACGCGGCGGCCTTCGCTCCCTTGCCGCGCACCTCGTCGACGATGGCCTGGGCCTGCTTGTCGGAGTTGACGTAGGTGAACGCGACGTCGGCGCCCTGCTCGGCAAGCAGCCGTACGGTGGCGGCTCCGAGCCCGCGGGACCCTCCGGTGACCAGGACGACCTTGCCTGTCAGCGGCTTGTTCATTCTTCACCTCACTGGTTGACCCTCTTCGAGTTGTCGTAACAGTAATAGTTACATCTTTCTGTCGCAACCTTGTCTGTTACGACAGTTGTTGTCGTAACATCGGGAGTTGCGATCGGGAGGAACGGGTTCATGAGCGCCAACAGCAGGTTGACCATCGCCGCCCACGCGCTGGCCTGGATCGGCCTCTACCAGCGCCAGGGCCATGAGGTCGCCACCTCCGAGCAGATCGCGGCCAGCGCGAGCACCAATCCCGTGGTGATCCGCCGGCTGCTCGGCGACCTGCGCCGGGCGGGGCTCGTGGAGTCCCGGCGCGGGGTGGGTGCGGGCTGGTCGCTGGCACGCGACCTGGAATCGATGACCCTGCTCGACGTGTACGAGGCGGTGGAGCCCGGCCCGCTGTTCGCGCTGCACCGCGCCGCCCCCGACCCGGGATGCGTGGTGGGTCACGGCATCCAGCCGGCGATGCAGGGCATCTACGACGTCATCGAGGAGACCCTCCGGCGCGAGCTGGCCCGCGTCACGCTGAAGGACGTACTCCAGGACGTCCTGGCAGTACCTCGTTGACAACTCCTAGCAGAATGATCAGCGGACGAGGCGCCGCCGGCAGATGATCGATGCGGCCGGCGTCATGAAGGCCTCGTGCATGTCGTCGCGGATCTCCCAGCGGATGCGCAGGCGGCGGAACCGGTGCGGCAACGCGATCGTCTGCTCGATCACCCATCGGTGCGCGCCCAGGCCGGAACCGTGCGGGGTGCCCCGGCGGGCGATGACGGGTTTCACGCCCTTGGCCCAGACCGTGCGGCGGTACGTGTCGTGGTCGTAGCCGCGGTCGGCGTACAGCGTCTTCGGGCGCTGCCGGGGCCGCCCGCGCCGGCCCCGGACCGGTGGGATGCCCTTGAGCAGCGGCATGAGCTGGGTGACGTCACCCACGGTTGCCGCCGGTCAGGCTGATCGCGAGGGGGATGCCGTTGCCGTCGGCGATCACATGATGCTCAGAGCCCGTCCGAGACGATCCACGGAGGCTGCCCACCCTTCCTCACGCACAGATCAACGATCATCCGGAAGGGTGGATACGGCCAAGGTCATTTTGTTAGGAGTCGTTAGCGAGAACCGCTCCCCTTCAGGGAGCGGAGGAGTCACCTCAAGACGGTGTACCTACCCATACCTGAGGTGTGCACGTAGTCGGATTCCGGCGGTGAACCGGCTTTTCTATCGTCGTCTCCATGGAGATCATTGAGGCGACACGCGTCGGCAAGCGCTCCCCGGGCCATGCGACCGCCGACACCATGCTCCGCCATCGACAGAAGGAAGCGGTCGGCGTGATAGAAGATCCAGGTGTCAGCGGGCCCGGGGTGGCACCGGGCGTTTACCGCATAGACCCGGGTGCGACGACGGTCCGGTTCACGACACGTGCGGTGTTCGGTCTGCTGCCTGTGCGGGGGTCCTTCACCGTCGATCACGGCCGGATCTCGATCACCGAGGACATCGGCGACTGCGCTGTGGAGGCGGTGGTCCGGGCGGCCAGCTTCGAGAGCGGTAACCCGCAGCGGGATGAGCATGTCCGGTCCTCGGACTACCTCGACGCCGCTGTGCACCCTGAAATCGTCTTCCGCAGCCGGAATGTCGGACGATCCGCTGAAGGCGTCAGCGTGCAGGGGTCGTTGACCGTGCGGGGCATGACCCGGCCGACGGTCCTGGCACTCGGCCCGGTCATCACCGATGACCAGTGCTTGAGAGTCCGGGCCACGACCAGCGTCGACAGGTACGCCTTCGGCCTGACGAGGGCGAAGGGCATGACAGGCCGCCACCTCGGTATCACTCTTGAAGTCACCGCCGTCCTGATCGGGACAGAGGCTCTCCTCACCGGTTGAGCACGAGCCGGTGGCGGTGCCGGGTATCGACAAGACCCAGCGAGGTCGTCCACGCCGACCGAGTCGTCCTTCGCGGCTCTCGAGCGGGGACACGCGACCGGAACGCACGCCGACACCCTCGGGCCCCCTCCTGGTCGCTCTGCCGAGCTGCTCGAACCGGCTTGACGTGCGTTCCGGTTCCGCTGCGGGTCCACCCCTACTACGGCGACCCCGGCACGGGCAGGAGCCCTGAGAGTGCGTTCTTCGGCCCTTTGTTCTGAGTTGCGTTAACCGGGTGTTATCGCAACTCAGATGGGGTCGAGGAAAGTGTTTCGCGACGCGTGATTCTTTTTAGCGATGACGCGAATGCTTTTGATGTTAAGCTCCAGCCATGATCGGCGACCTCTGTGACCAGGACGACCAGGACGATCCCGAGGAGACCGCGTCGGCCCCGCGGACCGGCTCCGCGCCGGAGCGGCGGACCGAGGACTGCGTGCACTGCGGGGAGCCCCTGCCGCCCGAGCCGCTCGACGAGGAGGGGCGGCGCAGGGGAGGCCGCCCCCGGTTCTACTGCCGGAAGGCCTGCGCGGACGCCGCCTCCCGGGCCCGGCGGGCACGGCAGGCCGCCGATCTCACCGAACCCCTCGCCGAGGCGGGCGCGCTCGCCGATCGGCTGCTGCCCGCCGCCGGAGAGCTCGGCGCCCTGCTGGCGCGGCTCGTCGAGCGCCTGGAGGCGGCCGAGACCGGCGCGCTGGCCCGCATCGCCGGAGCCGAGGCCGAGGCGGCGCAGGCGCGGGCGGAGGCCGAGGCGGCCGGGCAGCGGGCCGAGCAGGCCGAGCGCCGCCGCCGTGAGGCCCTGGCCGCCGCCCGCGAGGACCGTTCGGCGCGCGAGCAGGCCGAACGGCTGGCCGACCGCGCCCGAGCCGAGGCCGAGGAGGTCCGGCTCCAGGCCTGGCAGGAGGTGGCCGCCCAGGAGCGGTCGCGCGGCCAGGCGGAGGCGGCCCGGGAGGCCGCCGAGACCGGCCGGGCGGCCGCCGAGGCCGAACGCGGGGAGCTGGCCGCCGAACTGCGTGCCGTACGGGAGGAGCTGCGCGGGCTGCGGGCCGCCCATGAGGACAGGGCCGGTCGGCTGGCGGAGGCCGAGCGGGCGCTGGCCGAGGCGGCCGCCGAGTGCGCGGCCCTGCGCGAGCAGGCGCGCGGTGCCCGGGAACGGGCCCAGGAGTTCCAGGTGAGGGCCGAGGCGGCCGAGACCGCGCGCGAGCGGGCCCGCGCCGAGACCGAGACGGCCCACGGTGAGGCCTCGGCGGCCCGGACCGAGGCCGAGCGCACCCGCCGGGATCTCGATCGGGTCCGCGAGGACCTCCACCGGGTCCGTGATGAGCTCGGCCGGGCCGGTCAGGAGGCGGCCTCCGCGAGAGCCGAGGCCGAGCGGGCGCACTCCGGACGGCTGGCCGCCGAGACCAGGGCGCGGGAACTGCACGCCGCGCTGGAGGCGGCCGAGGCGCGCGGCGCCCGGATGGACGAGCTGCTGGCCGCGCTCTCCTCGCTCACCCCGCCGGCCCCCGGGCGTCCCGCGGATGCGGCCGGAGGGCCGTAGCGGGGAGCACGGGGGCGAGGCGGATCCTCCCCGGTCGGCGAGAGACGGCGCGGCGCGGGGTCGGGGTTCGGCGTGCCGGTCCGGGTCCGCGGGTCAGGGCGAGGGTCCGGGTCCGGGTTCGGTTCCGTGGGTCAGGGCCAGGGTCAGGGTCAGGGTTCGGGTCCGCGGGTCAGGGTTCGGCGTGCCGGTCCAGGCCGAGCGTGGCGATGAGGTCCTCGTGGAGCTCGAACCAGACACGGTGGCAGGAGTCGACGTCCGTGCGGTCGACCCAGGCGCCCTCCCCGGCCCGGGCGCGCGCCAGGGCCGCGGCGAACCGCGTGTCGTATCCGCGGAACCGGGTGAGGACGCTCCCGAGCCGGTCGGCGAGGGGTGCGAGCGCCCGGTCGATGTCGGCGAGCTCGCGGAGGATCCTCGCATCCCAGGCGGGGTCGGAATGGTCGTTGACGGCGAGCCGGTCCCCGGCGGCGGGCCGGATCTGCCAGTCGGTGCAGGCCCGCAACAGGCGGGCGTTCAGCGGGAGGAACTCGCGGTGGACGGCCCGGACCTCGTCGGCCCCGCCGGCGCGTGCGAGTTCGGCGGCGAGCCGGCGCTCGTTCTCGGCCCGGCCCGAGTCGGTCAGCGACCAGCCCCCGGTGCCGGCGAACGCGGTGTGCCCGACCCAGCCGCGGGACTCGGCGTCGCGCAGCGCCTCCTCGGCCTCGGTCGCGTCGAGCCCGAACCGGTGAGCGATCACCGGGGTGTCCGCGAACCCGGTGAGGCGTACGGCGTGCAGGACCAGCAGGTCGGGCGGGGAGTCCCGCGTCACGAGCCGTCGTCCTGCCGTGCGGCCAGGCGGGTGTACCGCTGCTGGCACGCCTGCGGGGAGTTGAACCCCATCGCGTGCGCCATCTGCGCCCAGGTCAGCCCCGCGCTCCGGGCCGTGAACAGCAGGCCGGCCTCGAGTTCCTCGATCTCGGCGCGTGCGGCGGGCAGGAGGGCGAGCGCGCTCAGGACGTCCTCCGGGCCCAGGTCGGCCCAGCGCCAGAGGGCGAACTGCACGAGGTCGACCGCCGACGTCGGAGTGGGTGCGGGCCGCCACGGGCGGGCGTCGAGCGCGTCCGCGCCCAGGCGCAGAAGGCGCTCGCGCGCGTCCCGCTCACGCTGAGCCTGGACGTGGTCGGTGCGCCCGGCATGAGCGATGTCGTGCTTGCGTTCCATGCGGCCCATGATCCACAATCAACAGAACATTGTCAATTTTCTGTTGAAAGGCTGGGTGGATGATCGTACCGCTCGCGGAGGCGGTCGCCGAGACCTGCGGGGGCAAGGCGGACGCCCTCGGCGCGATGCTCCGCGCGGGCCTGCCGGTTCCCGGCGGCTTCGTCGTCCCGTTCGCCGCCTACCTCGACGCCGCTCACCTCGGCGCCGCCTACCTGGACGCCGTTCCCGACCCGGAGCCCGGGCGGTCCGCCGGCGAGCCGGACGGACCCGGCGCGATGCGACGGGCGATCGGGACCCGCCCGCTCCACCCCGCCCTGATCGGTGCGCTGGGACGCGCGCTCGACGAGCTCGGCGATCCGCCCGTGGCGGTGAGGTCGTCGGCGGCGGGCGAGGACACCGCCCAGGCATCGGCGGCAGGCCAGTACGAGAGTTTCCTCGCCGTGCGCGGAGCCGACCGGGTCGCCGAGGCCGTCCGGGCCTGCTGGGCCTCGCTGTTCTCCCCCCGGGCCGTCGGCTACCGGCGCGCCTCCCGCCGCGGCGACCGGCCGTCCGGCGCTCCCCGGATGGCCGTCATCGTCCAACGCCACCTGGACGCCGAGGCGTCCGGGGTCATGTTCACCCCCGCGGACCCGGACGGCGCCACCCGGATCGAGGCGTCCTGGGGCCTGGGCCCCGGCGTCGTCGGCGGTACGGTCACCCCCGACGCCTACCTCGTCGCCGTCGGCGGTTCGGTCACCCGCACCGTCGCGGACAAACGGACCCGCCTCGACCGGCGGGGCACGCGGCTCGTCACCCGTGCGGTGCCCGTCCCCGCCCGGAATCGGTCGACGATCGACGACGCGACCGCCGCACGGCTGGCCGGGCTCGGCAGAGACGTCGCCGCCCTGCTCGGCGGAGCGCAGGACATCGAGTGGGCGATCGCCGGCGGCCGCACCTGGATCCTGCAGGCGCGGCCGGTCACCGCCGCGCTCCCACCGCCGGCGCCGCCTTCCGGCGCCCCGGACGTCCCGGCCGCCGCGCTCACCGGGACACCGGGCAGCCGCGGGACCGCGACCGGCACCGCGAGAATCGTCCGCGGCCCCGGCGACTTCGCACGCGTGCGCTCGGGCGACATCCTCGTCTGCCCCTTCACCGACCCCGCCTGGACGCCGCTGCTACGCATCGCCGCCGGCGTGGTCACCGAGACCGGAGGCGTGCTCTCCCACGCCGCGATCGTCGCTCGCGAGCACGCCATCCCCGCCGTCCTCGGCGTCCCGGACGCGACCGGCAGGCTCTGCGACGGCACCGTCATCACCGTCGACGGCACCGACGGCACCGTCACGGCCGCGAACGCTTGACCGACACGAAGGCGCGAGCCGGAGCCCGAACCGGGCGGCGGGCGGTCAGCGGCCGGTCCGGGAGAGGAGCCAGGGCCGCAGGATCGGCAGCACGCGGGCGGGCTGCATGGCCTGCGTGTGGTCGAGCCCGTCCAGGACGCGCACGTCCCAGCCGAGGGCCTCGAGCTCGGCGCGCCGGTCGATGACCGGGGCGGCCAGGCTGACCCGGACGCCGCCCCAGCGCTCGCCGTAGGAGATCTCGTCCGCCGAGCCGACGAAGCACAGGCGGGGGCAGGTGACCCGCGGCTGGGCGGTCCGGTCGTCGAAGTCCTGCAACGCCCGGTAGAGGGTGACGAACTGGCGGGTCTGAGGTTCGGTCAGCGTCACCTCGATGGTCGACCAGTCGAGGTCTCCGGCGTCTCCGGCGTCTCCGGTGCCTTCGGCGTCCCGGGCGGGTTCCTCGAGGGCTCGCCCGTCCCGCGCCGGATCTCCGGACGCCGACTCGCTCTCCGTGCCGTCCCCGGACGCCCGCCCGCTCTCCGTCCCGTCCCCGGAGGCCCGCGGGGACGGCGACTCCCGGGACTCGGGCGGGGCGCCCGCGGCGACGGCCAGCTCGTGGGTGGCCTCGGTGACCTTGAGCATCTCCGCGTACGGCCCGGCCAGGGGCGGGAACCCGCCCATGGCCAGCGCCCAGAGGCGGCCGGTGCGGACGGCGAGCTGGAGTCCGCTGAGGGCCAGCCAGGAGTAGCCGTAGTAGGCGAACCTGTCGGCGCCGACGGCGTCGGCGACCGCCAGCAGGTCGGCGGCGACGGCGTCGGGGGTCAGGGTGCCGGGTTTCGGGGCGGCCATGACGTGGCCCTCGTAATCGAAGGCGACGACCCGGAACACGTCGCCGAGCCCCTCGACGAGGGAACGGCCCAGCGCGGGGTCCATGCCCCAGCTGCGCAGCTCCTCCGCCCGCTCTCCGGCGGCCGGCCGGGGATCGACCGGGAGCAGCAGGGCCGGGCCGGTGCCGTGCACCTCGATCTCGATCACGCTTCCGTCGTGCAGTCTCGCCTCGGGCATGGGATCTCCGTTCCTTCACCGGTGCGGCGCCGGGGCCGATAACTCCATACGCCATAAACTGATCTCGGAGAACGATGATAGCTTATGTAATAAGGAGTTAATTCGTGAGCGTGTTCGCAGGTCAGGGTGACGCCGAGCGGTCAATGGCGCTGCTGTGGGGCGGGCCGGAAGCGCCGCGGAACCGCACCCGTGACGCGCGCAGGGCTCCGGGACCCAAGCGCGCGCTGAGCGTCGGCGCCATCGTGGAGGCGGCGATCGCGGTGGCCGACGAGGCGTCCACGGCCGAGGTCTCCCTGCGCGCGGTGGCCGAGCGGCTCGGCTGCACCTCCATGGCCCTGTACACCTACGTGCCGGGCAAGGCGGAGCTCCTGGACCTGATGTACGACCGGGCGCACGCCGAACTGCCCGGCCGGTACGACCTGAGCCGGGGCTGGCGGGCTGCGGCGACCTCGTGGGCTGGAGAGCTCAGATCGTTCTACCTGCGGCATCCGTGGGTGCTGCGGGTGTCCTACGCCCGCCCCGTGCTGGGTCCCCACGAGCAGGCCGTACTGGAGTCGCTGGCGGGCGTCCTCTTCCACACGGGACTGCCCGCCGCGACGCTGCGCGCCGTGGTGTCCGCGCTGTTCGGCTTCGTGCGCGGCAACGCCCAGGCGGCGGCCGAGTCGCGGCTCGCCGCCGCCGCGACCGGCGTGTCGGACCAGGAGTGGTGGGCCGGCCGGTCGGCTCTGCTGGCGCGCCTCGCCCCCGACTTCGCCGAGCGCTTCCCCATGTCGGTACGGCTCTCCGCGCAGGACCCGGCTCCCGCCCCCGTTCCGGCCCGCGACGACGAGCCGGCTCCCGCTTCCGTCCCGCCCCGTGACGACGAGCCCGCGCCCCACGTGGCGCGGCAGGCCGACGAGGCCTTCACCGTCGGGCTGGCCGTACTGCTCGAAGGGGTCGAGGCCACCCGGAGCCGTCTGCTCCCGCCGGCTCCGCCCTCGCCCGGGGCACCCTGAACCACCCCGAACCCATTGCGGAGGGCGGCCGGAATACGCCAAAAAAGGGCCGTGGGCTGCTGTAGTCGCAGCTCAGCGGGTTCGGCGACAGTCGCGACCATCCCCGGCAAGGTGGAGCGGTCCAGGATCGGCGGGTTCGGCGACGTTGGACGGGGTCCGCTTCGGCGGTGATGCGCGCGGAGGTCTCCTCGCCCAAGCGCACATAGCGGCCCAGGCCGGCCAGGTGCTGGTGGCGGCTCTTGGCCTGCAACTCCGGGGCGGTACGCCCGGCCTGGGCGAGATGCTGCAGGGCGCCATGCCGGAGCTGATGCAACGTCCACCCCTGGCAGTGCGGGTCGAGCCGGGCGGTGGCGGTCCTGAACAGGTACTCGGCGCGCGGGTAGGAAAGCCGGCCCCGCCCGGTGACGGGGCGGAGGCCGAACTGGGCGGACAGGATCCGGCGACCGTCAGTTTCTTCGGCCCGCCGTCTCTCCTGCAGGGTGCACTCCGGTCAGCGCAAGGGTGAGCAGCCGGTCGGCCTGGGCCGCACCGTCGGGTTCCTGCTCAACGGCCAGGCAGATGGCGTTGACGAGTTTGAGCAGATCCGTGATCGAGACGTCGGGCCGTGCGGCGTTCGCCCGGCATGCGCGGGCCAGCAGGTCTGCTCCCGCGTTGGTGATCATGCTGTGGCAGGTGGCGCCCAGGGTGGGATCGCCGTCCTGAGCCCCCCGCATCAGCGAGGCGGCCAGGCCCCGGTTGGACACGGCGTGCCTGGCGACGGCTCCCAGCCAGGTCGCCAGCGCGTGCCCGGGATCGGGGTCGGCGGCCAGGTCGGCGGCGGTGGCGCACAGGGCCTCGACCTTGTCGCGGAAGACGGCCTCCAGCAGCCGCTGCCGGGAGGGGAAGTGGCGGTGCAGCGTGGCCGAGCCGACGCCGGCGCGTCGGGCGATCTCCTCCAGGGACGCTTCGGCCCCCTGCTCGGCGATGGCCTCGGCGGCCGCGGCCAGGATGCGGTCGTAGTTGCGGCGCGCGTCCGCGCGCATCGGCCGCGTAGGCGAGGTCGTACGGCTGTCTGGCGGCATGTGACCTCCCGGCGGGCTTGCAAAAACGGAGTGGCCCTCCATATCGTACTCACCCAGAAACGGAGGGACACCCCAGTTAAGCGGGTGGCCTCCGCATGCCTACTGTCGGGAGACATATCGTGAAGACCATCGTGGTGATCGGGGCCACCGGCCTGCAGGGTCGAGCCGTGACGGCGCGGCTGCTCGCCGACTGCTGGCGGGTACGGGCGGTGACGCGCGATCCGGATGCCGCGCCGGCCCGGGCGCTGGCGCAGACGGGCGCCGAGCTCGTCCGCGCCGAGATGGACGACGTCGCCTCGCTCGTCGCCGCCGCCGAGGGCGCCTACGGCCTGTTCAGCGTGCAGCCCACCGTCGGCTCCCCGGGCACCCCGGCAGGCTTCTCGGCCGAGGACGAGGTCCGCTGGGGCTGCAACGTCGCCGACGCGGCCCACGCCGCCGGTGTGCGGCACCTGGTCTACGCCTCGCTCGCCGGCGCGGACCGCCACAACACCGAGAAGCTGCCGAGCAACACGATCAACAAGTGGCGGATCGAACAGCACATCACCCGGCTTGGCCTGCCCGCGACCTTCCTGCGCCCGGTCTCCTTCATGGAGAACTACACCGGTGCCTACCACCTGCACGACGGCGCCGTGGCCACCGCGTTCGCCGCCGACACGCCGCAGCAGATCATGGCCGTCGACGACGTCGGCGCCTTCGCCGCGCTGGCCTTCGCCCAGCCGGGCGAGTGGATCGGCCGGGCGGTCGACCTGGCCGGGGACGAGCTGACCCCATGCCAGATCGCCGCGGCCATCTCCGAAGCCGTCGGCCGGCCGCTGCCGTACGTCCAGATCCCGATCGAGGTGATCGCGCAGATCGGCGAGGAGTTCGCCTACGCCTACACCTGGCTCAACGAACGCGGCTACCGCGCCGACGTCGCCTTCACCCGCGCTCTGCACCCCGGCCTGATGGACCTGCGCACCTGGCTGCAGCGGACGGGAGCGGCCCAGATCGCCGGCTTCCTGGCCGCCCAGGACACCGCCGAGCAGGACCGATGAACGCGCTCGCCCTCGGAAGGGTCGGCATCTGGGCGGGCGAGATGGACCGCTATCCCGCCCTTGCCCTGCGCCAGGCGGCCGCCGCCATTGAGGACCTCGGC
This sequence comes from Planomonospora sp. ID91781, assembly GCF_015711595.1. NCBI lineage: Bacteria > Bacillati > Actinomycetota > Actinomycetes > Streptosporangiales > Streptosporangiaceae > Planomonospora > Planomonospora sp. ID91781. The sequence continues at coordinate 40,308 of NZ_JABTEY010000005.1, forward strand.
TATCCGGCCCTGTGGTTTCCCGAGACGACCGGCCGCGAGGCGATGGCCCAGGCCGCTCTGCTGCTGTCGGCCACCCGGCAGACGGTCATCGCCACCGGCACCGCCAACATCTATGCCCGCAATGCGGTCAGTGCCGCGGCCGCGCAGCGCACCCTTGCCGAGGCCTTCCCCGGGCGGTTCCTGCTCGGCCTCGGCGTCAGCCATCCTGCCCTGGTCACCGACGTGCGCGGCCATCGCTTCGGCCCGCCGGTGGCGACCATGCGCGCCTACCTGGACGCGATGGAGGCCGCCCCTTTCGGCCCGCCGGCTGCTCCCGGGGCGCCTAGGGTGCTGGCCGCGCTGGGCCCGAAGATGCTCCAGCTCGCCGCCGAACGCGCCTGCGGCGCCCACCCGCTGGGCATGCCGGTCGAGCACACCCGCCGGGCCAGAAGCCTGCTCGGACCGCAAGCGCTGCTGGCGGTCACCCAGCTCGTTGTCCTGGACTCATCCCGCGCCCGCGCGGCCGAGTTGGCCCGGGCCCACGCGGCCGCTGCCCTGCCCAACCGGCTCGCACTGCTGCGCGACCTGGGATTCGACGACGCCGAATCCCTCGACGGCCGACTGGTCGACGCCCTGGTGGCCACCGGCGGGGCAGAGGACATCGCTCGGCGGGTTGAGCGGCATCTCGATGCCGGTGCGGATCACGTCAGCCTGCACGTGCTGACGGCCACACCGGATGAGCCGCCATGGCGTCAATGGCAGGAACTTGCCGCGCAGTTGCTGTGAACGAGCTCCTGATCAGGCCATCCAGGAACGGGCTGGGACGTGCCGGTCCGTCATCATGCCACCCCTGCAACGGGCATCAAGCCAGGGCCGCGGCGAACAACACCCGTGGTTCCCGCGGCCAAACCGTGGAAACGTCGTCCGATCGACCGAGGTCATAGCCAACCCCCGCAGATGCGGCCAACAAGACGCCGCCAACCCTAACGATCAGCCATCAGTCCTGCGGCCTCTTTCCGGCGTATTCCGGCCGCCCCCACCGGAGACGTTCAGGTGGCGGTTCCGGGCCCGGTCCCCGCACGGTCCCGCCCGGCGCTCAGGCCGCGGCCGTCCCCGCCGCCGCGGCCCCCGGCCCCACGACCGCCACCCCGCCCCCGGTCTCGACCGCCCTCCCGACCCCGACACCCCCGGGAACCCCGGCGGCCGCGGTCCCCGCCTCGGCCGCCCCGGACACCTCGGCGGCCCCGGACACCTCGGCCGTCCCGGCCAGCATCACCCGGTTCCGACCCGCCCGCTTGGCCGCGTACAACGCCTCATCCGCCGCATGCAACAACTCCCCCGCCTCCATCCCCCCCGAGACCGCCGCCACCCCCGCACTGAACGACACCGACAACGTATGACCCCCCGCCGGCACCCGCCCCGCCGCCACCCACACCCGGATCTCCTCCACCCGCTCCAACGCCTGCTCCCCCGACGCCCCCGGCAACACGATCACGAACTCCTCCCCCCCATACCGCGCCACCACATCACCCGACCGGATCCGCCCCCCCACCAGCTTCGCGAACCGCATCAACACCTGATCACCCGCACCATGACCATAACGATCATTGATCTGCTTGAAATGATCGATGTCCAGCAACGCCACACTCAGCGCCTCCCCCGACGCCGCCGCCAACCGCAACTCCCGCCCCAGCGCCTCCATCAGAAACCGCCGGTTGTGCAACCCCGTCAACGCATCCCGCACCGCCTGCTCGGCCAGATCCGCCCGCAACGCCTCGATCATCGCCACCTGCTCCTGCAACCGCGCGTTCGCCTCCACCAGCGCCCGCCGCTGCGCGTTCAACGCCGTCACATCCCGCCCCACGAACGCCCACCCCACCCGCTGGCCCCGCGCATCCACCAACGCACTCACCCGCACATTCAGATCCACCCCACGACCCCCCGCATCCACCACCGTGTAGTGGGCGTCCATCTGGTCGGCCAGGTCGAGCGGCGCGTCCAGACCCTGGGGGAACAGCTTTCCGGGCACGGCGTCCTTGTGCTCGGCCACGGTCATGATCCCCGGATCGCTCCCCTCCGCAGGGGAGGGGAGCGGTGCGGCCTGCGTGTCGGTGAGCGGAACGTGGGCCAGCACGCCCAGGATCGGCAGCCCGGTCATCCGCTCGGGCGCGCCGGGCGCCAGTTGCCGGAGCATGCGGTCGGCCGCCGGGTTGAGGTCGAGGATGCGACCGGAGGGGTCGATCGTCAGGACCAGGTCGCTGATCCGGTCCAGCACGTGCGTGCGCTCGACCGGCACCAGCTCGTGCAGGGACAGGCGCACCAGCGCCCAGTAGGACAGGACCACGGTGGCGCAGAACCCCACCGGGGTCATGTCCGCCTCGCTGGTCAGGCCCAGCAGGCTGGCGACGTTGACCGCGGTGGAGGGCGTGGCGGCCAGCAGGGTGATCCCGTACAGCCGCCGCTGGGCGCGCGGACCGCGGATCCACGCGCGCACCAGCCGCGCCACGCAGACGGTGAGCAGGACGTAGCTGTAGGCGGTGTGCGCCCAGAAGAGCGGGCCGAGGTCCACCTGGAGGGCGCCCTCCCCGGCGGGGTCCGCGAACGAGATGAACCAGCGGCGCCAGGGGGCGACCAGGAACACGGCGAGGACGAGCGCGGGCTCCACCGACAGCCACAGGGCCGTACGGCGCGACAGCCGCCAGGCGCGGTCGACCACGGCCAGCGACAGGCAGTGGAAACCGGCCATGACGACGCCCACGGCCAGGAAACCCGTGGCGCCCAGCCACACGGACACGCCGGGGTCGACGGTCAGGAAACCGAGCCAGCCGGTAGCCGACCAGACGGCGATGCCCGCGGCGACGACCGCCAAGGTGCCCACCGCCGGCGCCACGCGCCTGCGCCGCCAGCCGACCACCGCGACGGCGGAGGCCACCACCGCCGACAGCATGAAGAGCAGGGCCAGGAACGGCTCCCTCATCGCCACTGCCTTTCCTCAACCGCCGCGTCCCCCGGCGCCCGCACGGGCCGCCGGTCCGATCGCGATCTTCCATCAGATCTAGCGAGGGGACTGCCGGGTTCACCCGGCAGGGGAATCGCTTCCCTGTTACGGTTTCTCTGCTTGAAACGGGCAGGGCTTGTCCGTCGCCCACCTCGGCAGAGGAAAGCGAGAAGCCGCTCCCTTCAGGGAGCGGAGGAGTCACGCCGAAGGCACCCCGCGGGTCTCCCCCGTAGCTTCGGCACGCGGACCGGGCTGTTGACCCTTTCCCTGGTCATACAGGGGAAAGGGTCAACAGCCCGGTCCGCCGGCCGTGCCGCTCTCCGGCGCGTTTTTCCCGGGGACGGACTCAGAATCCCGGATGATCGGCCGATCATCTCTGTATGGCCTCTCTCCGTACCCGATGGCTGCTACCGGCGGCGGCGCTCGTCTCCGTCGCCACCGCGGCGACGGCGGAAGCCGTGACCGGCGACGTCATCTACTTCACCGGTTACACCGTCGTGTGCGCCGCCGCCTGGTGGGCCGCGCTGCGCCAGGCCGGGCCCGGCGAACGGTGGCCGTGGCTGCTGATCGCGGTCGCCCAGACGTTCTGGCTGGCCGGCGACCTGGTGTCGTCGGCCGCGTTCCGGTTCTTCCCGTACTGGGACCCGACCGGCTGGATGGACGCCCCGTGGCTCGCCGGATACCTCGCGCTCGGCACCGGGATCATGCTGATGGCCCGGCTCCGGGCCCGGGGGCAGCTGCGCGAGCCGCTGCTCGACATGCTCACCCTCACCACCGCGGTGACTATCGGCATGTGGTGGCTCCTGGTCGCGCCCGCGCTGGAGGCGAGCGGCGGCCTCTACACCGCGGGCATCGCGCTGGACGCCGGCTACATGCTCGGCGACGTGCTGATCACGGCGGCGGTGCTGCTGCTGGTGCTGTCCCCCGGCAGGCGGAGCGCCCCGACCGGGTTGCTGGTCACGGCGGCCTGCCTGCGGCTGGTCACCGACCTGGGGTACGCGGTCCTGCCGCATCTGGGCGTGGCGATGGAGAGCCTGGCCTCGCTCGGCGGGCTGGTGCTGTTCGGCAACTCGCTGATGGTGATCACCGCCCTGCACCCCGGCCGCGCCGAGCTGATCCGTCCCAACCCGCGGACCCGCACGCTGCACCCGGCCCGGCTCGTCTTCCTCGGCCTGGCGCTGCTGACCGCCCCCGCGGTCGCCGTCGCCCAGGGATCCGGCCCGCAGGCCCAGCGCATCGCGCTGCTGGTGGCCACCGTCGCCGCCAGCGCCTTCATCCTGGCCCGCTTCGCCGGGGCGGTGCGCGAGCAGGAGCGGGCCGAGCGACTCCTGGCCTACCAGGCCTCCTACGACCCGCTGACCGGCCTGGCCAACCGGCGCACGATCACCGGCCGCCTGGACGCCTGCTCCGCCGGCGACGTGCTGCTCTACCTCGACCTGGACGGGTTCAAGGCGGTCAACGACACCTACGGCCACGACGCCGGCGACGCCCTGCTGGTGGAGGTCGCCCGGCGGCTGCGCGCCGCCGTGCGCGAGGACGACCTGGTGGTACGGCTCGGCGGCGACGAGTTCGCGCTGCTGTGTCCGCAGGCCTCGGTGCACACCGACGTGATCCCCCTGGCAGAGCGGGTCCTGGATGCCATCGCCGAGCCGATCGGCTACGACGGCCACGAGCTGCGCGTGGGGACGAGCATCGGCATCGCGGTGGTCGACGAGACCACCACCCCCGGCGACCTGGTCCGCAAGGCGGACGCCGCCATGTACGAGGCCAAGCGCGACGGCCGCGGCCGCTGGGTCCTCGCCGGGCCGCCCCCGAAGCCCGCTCCGCTCTCGCTCGCCGGCTGAGGCCCGGAACGCCGTCGAGGCCGCCGCCCGGGTGTCCGGGTGGCGGCCTCGACGGCGTCTGCTCGGGTGCCCGTCGCCCCGATCAGGGGTCACCGGGCGGTGGTGCGATCCGGGGTGCGGGTCTCAGCGGGTGGCGGTGCGCAGCACGGTCGCGACCAGGTCCTTGGCCGGAACGGCCGGCTCGGTCTTGACCGTGACCGGCGTGGCCGGGTTCTTGTCCTTGACCGCCCACGCACCGGAGGCGAACGGCTCCGGGTGGTTCTTCTTGCCGACGCCCTTGCCCCACTTGGTGACCACATAGGTGACCTTGATGTGGCCCTTGCCGCCGTTGCCGTCCACGCCCAGAGTGTCGGCGTTGAACTCCCCGCCGGTCAGGTCGGCGAAGGTCTTGGCGTCCAGGTCCAGCATGATGCCCCGGTTGGAGGGGATGCCCGGGCCGCGGTCGCCCACGAAGAACGGCGCCTTCTTGCCCTTGTACAGCACGTAGCCCTCGGTCATCAGCGGCCAGGACGGGGAGGCGGCCAGGCCCTTCTGCATCGGCTTGCCCGAGGCGGGCAGCCCGGTGTCACCGGCGCGACCGGAGGCGTCGTCCCAGTAGTAGGACGCGGTGGTGGCGCCCTTGAGCATGACCTGCTCACCCTCACCGCTGTCGGCGGCGGCGGCGCTCGCGGTGCCGGCCACGACCGCGCCGGCCAGGGTCAGGGCGGCGGCGGTGGTCAGGGCGCGGGCGGCGAGGCGGGCGGTGGCGGTCATGAAAGCGGATGTCCTTTGCTGCGGCGACGAGGTCTCGGCCGGTGGTGCCGGTGGCCGGTGCGGGCCCGTGTCGTAGCGGCCTACGACATCCAGTAAGCCGTCTGGACGTAGCGGCCCCAGTGCAGGAAAGGTGCAGCCCGGTTGCCGGAACCCGGAAGTTCTAAAGTCCCGAAACCACCGAGGATCCCGGACGCATGAGCACCCGGAACGACGGCCGGGCACCGTGGCGGCCGGGCACCCGGGAACGGCGACCGGGCGCGGTCCGCCGGGCTCCCCGACGACCGATCACCCGGGTCACGGCGGCGGGTGCGGGCCGTCCGCACGGTCTGCCGGAGCACGGCGGCGGCTCGGCCCCGGCGGCGGTGACGTCACGTGTCGGGGAGGGCGACGGGCAGGGTGAAGAAGAAGGTCGTGCCTCCTTCGGGCCGGGCTTCGGCCCAGATGCGCCCGGAGTGCCGGGTGATGATGCGCTGCACCAGGCTCAGGCCCATGCCGACGCTCTGGTAGGTGCCGGTGGGGTGCAGCCGCTGGAAGGGGGTGAACAGCTCCTTCAGCTGGCCGGGATCGAGTGTGACGCCGTCGTCGTGGACGAGGTAGGTGGTGAAGCCCTCCGGCCCGGCCTGGTAGCCGACCTCGATGCGGGCGACCGGCCGGTCCCGGGTGGATTCGACGGCGTTGTCCAGCAGGGTGGTCACCGCCTGCCGCAGCAGGGCGGGATCCCCCTGGCAGGGCGGCAGGTCGGCCAGGTCGAACCGGATGTCGCGGCCGGCCCGGCGCTCGGCCAGGTCCGCCCACACCTGGCCGGTGAGCGCGGCCAGGTCCACCCGCCGCAGGTCGACCTGACCGCGCTGCAGCCGGGAGAACGACAGCAGGGCGGCGATGAGGTCGGCCATCCGGGCCGCGTTGGAGCGGATCTTCTCCACGAACAGGCCCGCCTCCTCGGCGGACATCCGTCCCGGGTAGTGCTCGGCGAGGACCTCGGCGTACGCGCTCATCGCGGTCAGCGGGGTGCGCAGGTCGTGGGAGATGCTGGCGGCCAGCAGCTCCAGTTCGGTGTTGAAGGCGTGCAGTTCGGCGGCCTGGCGGCGCAGCTGCCGCTGCCCCTGCAGCCGGCGGTGCGCGATGTGCCCGATCGCGGCGACGGCCACCAGCCCGAAGAGCGCGGCCGCCAGCAGGACGACCCCGAAGCGCCGCTGCGCCTCGTCCGCCGGGGCGTACAGCCTCCGGTGCGGGGCCTCGGTCACCAGCCGCCAGCCGTCCGGCCAGACAGGGGCGGAGGTGTAGTGCCAGTCCTGGCCCGCCGCGCGGTAGTCGCCGTCCGGGCTCCGCTCCAGCGCCGCGGCCAGGGGCGGAACGAGCCGGGCCAGGGGGACGATCTGCGGGCCCAGGCCTCTGGTGGCGGCGACGACGTTGCCGAACCGGTCGACGAGGTAGGCGTGGCCGCCGCGGGGGACGACCGCCTCGCGCAGGTAGTCGCCGAGCGGGCTGTCGGCCGCGACGAGCCCTCCGGAGAAGACCCGCCGCCCGTAGGGGGTCGGGAACGGCACGGCGATCGCGGTGAGGGACCGGCCGGGGACCACCACCGACGCGTACACGTCGGAGACGGTGATCCGGTCCCGCTGCAGGGCCAGGCGGACGTGCTCCAGTTCGTCCGCCAGGTCCCGCCCGATCAGGGCGGGCTGCGACGGCCAGGTGAGCATGACCCGGCCGCGGTCGTCGAGCAGGATCATGGACGTGTAGCCCAGTCCCGCCCCGAACACCTCCAGCCGCTCCTGGCTGACGGTCCGGTCGGCCAGGGCCCTGGCGGCGTCCTGCCGCTGCCTGGTCGCGAGCCCGGTCAGGTAGGACCGGGTGAAGGCGGCCGCGACCTGGGTGCGCTGGGCCAGGCCCCCGTCCTCCGCGGTCCGCAGGAACCGGCCGGCCCACGTCCACGTGCCCGCCGCGAGCGCCACGAGCAGCAGCCACGCCACCGGGCCGAGGAGCACGGCGAACCGGTCGCGCAGTCTGCTCTGGCTGTCGGCCTGGGCCACGGCACCTCCGGATCCATCGCAAGCTGACATTCCCGTGCCGCTCGGCGGACCGGCGACCGGCACGCTCCCCGGCGCGAGGGCGGGCCGACGATGACACTCCGTAACAGTCGAACACACAAAGCTAACCACTGCTCCCATCGGCCGGACGCCGCCCCCGGGCGGGTCACGAACCCCTCGGCCGAGGGAGCGCGGCCCGCCGGCGCCATCGCGGCCGGAGCGGGCAGGCCCGGCCGCTCAGGTACCGAGGAGCTCCATGATGCGCAGGGCGCCCGGGCCGATGATGATCACGAAGAGGGCGGGGAAGAGGCAGAACAGCAGCGGAAAGAGAATCTTGATGGGGACCTTCTGCGCGGCCTCCTCGGCGCGCTGGCGGCGGCGCAGCCGCATCTCCCTGGACTGCTCGCGCAGCACGTTCGCGATCGGCACGCCGAGCTCCCCGGCCTGCACCACCGCGGCGGCGAAGCCGCGCAGCTCCACCACGGTCGTGCGGCCCGCCATGGCCCGCAGCGCGTCGCTGCGCGGCTTACCGATCTGCATCTCGCGCAGCACCCGGGCGAACTCGCCCGCCATCGGCCCCTCGGCGTTGGACCGCACCTGCGCCACGGCCGCGTCGAAGCCCAGGCCCGCCTCCACGCTGACGGTGAGCATGTCCAGCACGTCCGGGAGGGTCCTGGCGATCTCCTGCTGGCGGCGCACGCCGAGGTTGTAGATCAGCAGGTCGGGCAGGAGGAACCCGGCGGCCGCGCCCGCCAACGCGCCGATCAGCGCCCCGGAGCCGCCGAGGCCGGAGCCGTACAGCGGGCCCAGCAGGGCGCCGCCCGCCAGGCCCAGGCCCTTGGCCTGCATGACCCGCTCGGCGGGCCACTTCGGCGGGTTGCCCGCGTACGACAGCGAGCGGTGCAGCCGGGCGACCAGCCCGGCGGGGGTGAGCCTGCGGCCGAGCTCGCCGAACCTGGCGGCGAGCGGGCGGAGCACGCGGTCGGCGAACGGCTCCGCCGCGGGCTCGGGCGGCGCCGCGCCCGCGCCGTAGACGTCCTCGACGGCGGCCAGCCGCGCCGCCGCCACCCTCCGCCCGCCGCGGCCCGCGGCCAGCGCCCTCCAGGCGAGCACGACGGCGCCGATCAGCGCCCCGAACCCGGCCATCAGCGTCAGTGCCCCCACCGGCTCAGACCTCCACCTTGATCAGGCGGCTCATCCAGAAGGCGCCGACGGCGACCAGCAGCACCGCGGCGCAGAGCATGACGACGCCGAGCGGCTCGGTGTAGAGGGGGCGCACGTACTCCCCGCGGATGAGGAACATCCAGGCGCCGATGCCGACCGGCAGCGCGATCAGGACGTAGGCCGACAGGCGGCCCTCGGCGGTGAGCGCGCGCACGTGGCGGCGGAGCCGGGCGCGCTCGCGCATGGTGTCCACCGCGGTCGCCATGATCTCGGCCAGGTTGCCGCCGACCTCGCGCTGGATGCGGATGGCCATGACCAGCCAGGACAGGTCCCGGCACCGGGTGCGCCCGGCGGTCTTCTCCAGCGCGTCCTCCAGGTCGACGCCGAGCCGGGTCTCGGCCAGGGCCCGGCCGAACTCGGTGCTGACGGGTTCGGCCGACTCCCGCACCAGGGCGGCCAGCGCCTGCCCGAGGGAGAACCCGGAGCGCAGCGAGCCGACGACCAGCTGCAGGGCGTCGGGCAGGTGCTCGGCGAACAGCCGGGCCCGCCGGTCCGCCCGGTGCCGCCGGTACAGCTCGCAGCCCGCCCAGGCCGGGCCGGGCCCGAGCAGGATCCCCGCCGCGGGGGACAGCAGCAGGCCGACCAGGAGCGCGCCGCCGAACGCGACGCCGACCCGCAGCAGCGTCCACTCGTGGGGCAGCAGTTTCATGCCCGCCTCCTCGAGCCGGGCGGTGATGCGCTCGTGCCGTCCGCGGGCGCGCACCACCTTCTCGGTGAGGGCCAGGGCCGCGCCCGGCACGCCGAGGACCGCCCCGGCCGCCGTGCCGGGACCGCCCGCGGGTGCGGCGCGGCGCTGCGTGAAGCGGTCGAGCTGGGCGAGCCGGTCGGCGGGCAGGCCGCGCCGGGGCCGGGCGAACGCCGCGGCGGCCGCCGCCAGGGACAGCAGCAGCGCGGCGCCCCCGGCCGGGTACAGCCAGGCGGGCGGCCCGGCGGGGGCGGCGACGGCCGCGGGGGGAGCCGCGGAGGGGGCGGCCCGGGGCCCGGCTGCGAAGTCCACGGTCACGGTCGCGCTCGCAGTCGGTGGAGTGCCGGTCGAGGGCGTGCCGGTCGGCGGAGTGCGGGTGGAAGGAGTGCCCGCCGGGGAGGGGACGTCCGCCGGCCGGCCGGGGTCCGCGGCCTTCCCGCCGGTCCGCACCTCGACGGTCAGGCGCGCGGTCCGGCCGGCCAGGGAGCCGGGCACCCGTACGGTGACCAGGACCGGTGCGGAGAACGAGGCCGCCGCCGACAGGAACGCCGCCGCCAGCTCCCCGCCCTCGGCGGCGCGGCGGACCCGCCCGCTGCCGGACGCGGCCAGCCGTCGCAGCGCCTCCTCGTCGGCCCGGGTACCGAACGCCACCACGTCGACGGGGACCGGATCCCGCCGCAGGTGCAGGGCGAGCAGGTTCAGGGAGGTGCCGGAGGAGGTGTCGGCCCCGTCGGACAGGACGAGCAGCCGCCGGTCGCCGCCCCGGCCGGCCAGCAGTTCCCGGCCGGCGGCGACGCCGTCGTACAGGGCGGTGCTGCCGGACGCCCGCATGCCGCGCACCGCCGCGGCGAACGCCCCGCGGTCGCCGGTGGGCTCCAGCAGGGTCTCGGCCCGGTCGCCGACCCGCACCAGGCCGAGCCGGACGTCGGCGGGCACGGCGCGGGCGTAGCGGAGCGCGGCGTTGCGCGCCTGGGTCATGGCCGGGCCGGACATCGAGCCGCTGGCGTCGAAGACGATCACGACGCTCCTGGCCGGTCCGGGCGCGCCCCCGGTCCCCGCCGGTGCGGCGGTGGCGGCCAGCCGTACGTCCCCGGCGCGCACGGTGATCTCGGCCTCCTCCAGGGAGGCGCCTTCGGGCAGGTCGCGGGCCGTCAGGTAGAACTCCGCGGCGCCGGGGAGGACCCGTACGGCGCTGACCGCCAGCGACGGGTCGTCCGCCGCGGCACCGGACGGCACCGCACCGGACGGCGCCGCACCGGACGCCGCGGTGGCGGGCACCGCCTGCGGCAGGGCCAGGACGGTCAGCACGGCCGTCACCAGGCCGAGTGCGACGACCCTCAGCGCGGCCGCCGCCGTGCCCATCGCTGTATCCGCCGCCGTGCCCGCCATCGTGTTCACCGCCGTGCCCGCCGTACCGGCCCGGGTCCGGGGCCTGCGGCTCGCCGGGTTCACCGGGCGCCGCCGAAGAGTCCCGGCGGGATGGTGACGCCCGCCTTGGCGATCTCGTCGAGGAACGACGGCCGCAGCCCCGTGGGCACCAGCGTGCCGCGGTAGCGGCCCGTCTCGTCGATCCCGGCGCGGTAGTCGAAGGCGAAGATGTCCTGGAGGGTGATGATGTCGCCCTCCATGCCGGTCACCTCGGTGACGTGGGTGATCCGGCGCACGCCGTCCTTCATCCGGGTCACCTGCACGATGACGTCGACGGCGGAGGCGATCTGCTCGCGGATCGCCCGCGCGGGCAGGTCCACCCCGGCCATCAGCACCATCGTCTCCAGCCGGGCCAGCGTGTCGCGCGGCGTGTTGGCGTGCACGGTGGTCAGGGAGCCGTCGTGGCCGGTGTTCATCGCCTGCAGCATGTCGAGCGCGGCGCCGTCGCGGACCTCGCCGACGACGATCCGGTCCGGGCGCATGCGCAGCGCGTTGCGGACCAGGTCCCGGATGGTCACCTCGCCCCGGCCCTCGGTGTTGGCGGGCCGCGACTCCAGGCGCAGCACGTGCTTCTGGCGCAGCTGCAGCTCGGCGGCGTCCTCGATGGTGACGATGCGGTCGCCGGCCGGCACGAAGCCCGACAGCACGTTGAGCGTGGTGGTCTTGCCCGAGCCGGTGCCGCCGCTGATCACCATGTCGAGGCGGCCGCGCACGCAGGCCTCCAGCACCTCGGCCACCGGCCGGGTGAACGTGCCGAAGGCGATCAGGTCGTCGACGGTGTAGGGGTCGGCGGAGAACTTGCGGATGGTCAGCAGCGAGCCGTCCAGCGCGATGGGGGCGACGACGGCGTTGACCCGGCTGCCGTCCGGCAGGCGGGCGTCGACCATCGGGCTGGCCTCGTCGACGTGGCGGCCCACCCGCGAGACGATGCGGTCGATGACGCGCCGCAGGTGGGCGTCGTCGGCGAAGCGCGCGCCGACCTCCTCGATGCGCCCGGCGCGCTCCACGAAGACCAGGCCGGGCCCGTTGACCATGATCTCGGTGACGTCGGGGTCGCGCAGCAGCGGTTCCAGCGGGCCGTGGCCCAGGATGTCGTCGGCGACCTCGGCGGCGACGCGGGCCCGGTCGGCGGCCGTCAGCGGCGTCTCCTCCGCGGCCAGCACCTCGCCGATGGTCTCGCGGACCCTGCGCCGCAGGTCGTCGTCGTCGCCCATGTCGGCGTACATCTGCGGGCCGAGCACGTCCAGCAGCGCCTGGTGGGCGCGGCGGCGCACCTGCGCGAGCGGGTCGTCCGGCCTGGCCTGCGCCTGCGCGGACGTCCCGGTCCCGTCCCGGCCGTTCCGCGGTCCTGGGTCGGCCCGGTGGCCTGTGCGGTGGTCGGTCCGGTGGTCGGCGGGGTGGCCGGTCTGCGGGGCGCTGGCGGCCTGGCGCCGGGCGATGCGGTCGCCGAGTCCCATCAGATCCTCCCGTCCCTGCGCCGCAGCAGCCCGCGCCGCCCGCGCCCGCGCCGGGGCTCCTGCGCCGGTACGGCGTGCAGGTGCCGGACGGCGAGGTCGGCGACGGCGCGGCTGACCGGATGGGCCGGGTCACCTGCGGCGAGCGGCACGCCCCGGTTCAGCGAGAGCGGCACGTCCGCGCTGGAGGGGACGTGCGCGTGCGGCGGGACCTTCAGCACCCGCTCGACGTCCTGCGGGGTCAGCCCGACCGGTGAGCCGGACCGGTTGAGGGTCACGACGCGCCGCTCGGCGGGCTGGCCGAGCAGGTCGAGCGTTTCCAGGGCGATGCGGGTGTTCTTCAGCGTCAGCACGTCGGGCGCCGAGAGCACCAGCAGGTGGTCGGTCAGGTCGAGGGCGGCCAGCACGGGGTCGGAGAAGTGCGGGGGCGTGTCGACGACGACGTAGTCGAACATGCCGCGGGCCAGCCGGAGCACCTCGCCCACCAGGGCGCCGTCGATCTGCTCGCCGTCGGTGGGGCGCAGGGGCGCCAGCAGCGTCTCCAGGCCCGGCCGGTAGGAGGTCAGCAGCGAGCGCAGGCCGGTCTCGTCGAGCCGGTCGGCCATGGCGACGGCGTCGGCGAGCCCGCGCTCGGGGGTGAGCTGCAGCGCGATCGCCACGTCGCCGAACTCCACGTCCAGGTCCACGAGCAGGACCCGGTGGCGGCCTCCGGCGGCGAGCGTCACCGCGAGGTTGGTGGCGATCGCGGTCTTGCCGCAGCCGCCCTTGGTGGCCAGCACCGTGACGATCCGGCCGGGCCGCCCGCCGGACCCGTCCTCCGCGCCGGTGGCCGGGAGCGCGCCCTGCTCGCCCGGGGCGCCCGGCCAGGGGGCGGCCGCCAGGTGCCGCGACAGCTCCAGCGAGCGCTCGCACGCCTGCCGTACGGCCTGCGGGTCGCCGGGGTCGGCGATCTCGCGGATCCCGGCGCGCAGCGCCTCCCGCAGCAGGGCGGGGCCGGCGTCGGCGCGCAGCAGCACCACGCCGGTGGCCGGGCCGCGCAGCCGCTGTTCGGCGGCGAAGGCCGTCGCCTCGGCGGTCCCGGCGCCGGGGCCGAAGACCACGAGCGGCTCGCCGGGGTCGGCGGCCAGGAGCGCGGCCAGCTCGTGCGCATCCGCCGCGATGCGGGCGGCCGGGTCCAGGAGCGCGGCCAGCCGCGCGGCCTCGGCGGGCCGCGGCTCGTACAGGACGGTCAACACCGCCTCCCTCCGGTCGGTGCCGCCGCTCCGGTCAGCGGAACAGCGAGCGGTTGTCGACTCCGGCGCCGGGGCCGACGTCGGTGGTGTCGGTGAGCAGGCCCAGGTAGAGGGTGCCGGTCTGGGCGGCGTGCACCAGCCGTTCGGCCTCGTCCTGGTTGACGGCCACGGTGACCAGCAGGGTCCGCTCCACCTCCTGCTCGGCGGTCTCGGGTGCGGCGGGGCGCGGGCCGACGGCCAGCACCTCGACGCGGGGCAGCAGCACCCGGGTGGCCCGGTTGACGGTGTGCCCCTCGGCGAGCCGGTCGCCGGAGGGGACGCCCTGCTCGCCCTTGAGGACGTTGAAGGTGTCGAAGACGGCCACCCGGGTGCCGGGGCGCACGTAGCCGGCGACGTCGGCGGCGGCGCTCAGCTCCACCGCGACGGCCATCCTGCCCTCGGGGATCTCCAGCCCGCCCGCGGCCGGGCTCGGCTCGGCGAACGCGCCGCGCAGCAGCAGCTGGCGCGGCTGGATCTCCGCGGTGACCTGCAGCGCGTCCAAGGAGGCGTCGAGCGCGCCCAGCGCGTCGGCCGGGACGGTCTCGGCGGGCATCCGCACCGCTTCGGCGTAGCCGCCGGTGCGCACGCGCTCGCCGGTGGTCCCGGCCGGGATGCGTTCGGCGGCGACCAGTACGGTGACCGCCTTCTTGCCCGCCAGCGCGCGGGACTCGGCGCCGGAGACGTAGGAGAGCAGCGCGGCGGTGCCCAGCGCGGCCAGGGCCAGGGCGGCCAGCAGCATGAGGAGCCGTGACCTCACCGGCGTGCCCGCCCGGACGGCGCCGCGGCGGAGGCGCCCGCGAGCGGGCTCGCGGGCGGGTTCAGCCGAGACATGGCATGACTCCTCTGCCGGACAGGGTCACCGGCCCGTCCAGGCCGCCGCCGAACATCGTGGCGAGCCCCGCCACGGGGGTGATGAACTCGAAGGCGTGCCCGACCTCGACGACGGCGTCGGCGTCGGGGCCGGGAGTCGTGGAGCAGCCGGTCGCCGTGACCGTCAGGGGTGACAGGCCCTGCGCGGCCGACCGCACGCGGGGCCCGGCGGAGTGGCCGAGGGCCACGGCCCTCGCGCCCTCCCGGGCCGCCTCGGTGAGCGTGATCTGGGCGTTGAACATCCGCCCGAAATCGATGATCGCGAACAGCAGGAACAGGATCACCGGGAGCATCAGCGCCGTCTCCACGGAGGCGGCGCCGCGCTCGCCGGAGGAGCCGCGGACGATCAGCCGATCTGCCCGAGGATCTCGTTGAACTTCAGGTCGAGGCCCTGGCCGAGCAGGATCACGGTGCCGACGATGACGGCGGCGATGAGGGCGACCATGAGGCCGTACTCCACGGCGGTGGCGCCGCGCTCGGAGTCGTCGCGCAGGGCCTGGAGCTTGAGCAGGAGACGGGTGGTCATGGGTCACTCCTCCGTGAGTCACGCGCGGCCGGCGGCGGGACGCCACCGGCTGTTGCTTTCCGTAAGGTGACCACTACGGTAAGTCCTGTTTTGTTGCAAAAATGGTTATAAGACGGGTGCAGGTTGGTTGCACGCTACTTTTAGCGTTTGATTCCCCACGAAACGTAGTCGGGTCCGCTCGGCGGGGCTTCCGGGACGGCGGTCCGGGGCCGGGGACGGTGGTCCGGGACCAGAGGCGGGGTCAGGGACGGGAGCGGGCCAGGAGGGCGCCGACGCGGGCCGCCAGCTCGCGAGGGCTGAACGGCTTGATCATGTAGTCGTCGGCGCCCGCCCGGAAGCCCTCCTCCACGTCGGCCTCCTGCGCCTTCGACGTCAGCATGAGCACCACCACGCCCTCCATGCCGGGCATGGCGCGCAGCCTGCGGCACACCTCCGGTCCCGGCAGGCCCGGCATCATCCAGTCGAGGATGACCAGGTCCGGCCGCTCCTGCTCCAGCGCGGCCAGCGCCTCGGTCCCGTCGTTGGCCGCGCGCACCGTGTGGCCGCTCTGCTCCAGCCGGAACACGGTCAGGTCCCGGATGTCGATGTCGTCCTCGACGATCAGAATGCCAGCCATGATCAACTCCACGACGGTTCGCTGCCGGGACTCCCCCGATCGGCGGTTCATACCCGGTCCGGCGCTTTTAGCCGCGGCCCGGCCGGTCCCGTGGTCCTCGACCGGCTCCCGTCGCGTCCATGGTCCTCAACTGGCTCCCGCCGCGTCCGATGGACAACGAAGAGGTGTCCTCGGCCGGACGCCGCCTGCGCCGTGCCCGACCGGCGGGGCGGCGGCGCCACGGAGGAGGGCGCCGCCGCCGTCCTCCCGTCGATAGGACCACCATGCCTCTGCCCGTTGTGCGCCGTCCCCGCCGGCCGGGCCGTACCGGCGGCGTGGTCCCGGCCTGCGTCCTGCTGGTGGCCGGACTGGCCGTCTCCTTCCTGATGGCCGTCACCCTGGCGGGCGCGCAGGGCCGGCAGGCCGACGAGCGCATGGACCGCCACCTGGAGGCCGTGCGCGCCGCCGTGGCCGGTGAGGCCCACCGGCGCGCGGAGACCCTCGGCCACCTGGCGGCCTCGGTGGGCGTGCAGGAGGACCTGACCGCCCAGGACTTCGAGGCGCTCACCTTCCGGCTCGCGTTCCGGGGGATGCCCGGCATCACCGACGTGGGCTACGTCGTCTCCGTCTCCGACGCGCGGGTGCAGGCCGTACAGCGGGCCTGGCGGCGCAAGGGGGCGGCGAACCTGAGCCTGCGGCCGGTGGGCACCGCCGAGCACCGGTTCGTGGTGCTCGACCGGAGCCTGGAAACGGCCTCGCCCGCCCTCGGCTCGGACCTGATGGCCGCCCGCGAGCCCTCCGAGGCGCTGGACGCCGCCCGCGCCGGCGGACAGGTCACCGCGAGCCGCGCCTACGTGCTGCTCCGGGACCGGATGCTGCCCGCCGCCCGGCAGCAGACGTCGTTCCTGCTGGTCGCCCCGGTCTACGGCGCGGGCGACGCGCCCGACGCCGGGCTGCTGCGCGGCTGGCTGGTGATGGGCGTGCGGGGCGGCGACTTCATCGACGGCACGCTGCGGCAGGTCTCCCAGGGCAGGGTCAACGTGACGCTCTCCGACGTCTCCGTGCCGGGCGGGGAGCGCCCGATGGCCACCGTACGGGCCGGGGAGCCGCTCGCCGACGCCCGCCTGCACCGCGAGACCACCATGGACGTCGCCGGCCGCACGTGGCGGCTCCAGGTCGACCCCACGACGGGCCTCGCCTCCGCCGCCGAGAACCGCCTGCACCTGGTGGTCCTGGCCGGCGGGGCGGTGATCAGCCTCCTGCTGGCCGGTCTGGTGCTGGTCCTGTCCACCTCGCGCGACCGGGCGCTGGCGCAGGTGGAGCAGGCGACCGCGGCGCTGAAGGCCGACATCGCCGAGCGCCGCCGGGTGGAGGCCCGGCTGCGCGAGCGGGAGACCGAGCTGGAGAGGTTCGCCGCCGTCGCGGCCCACGACCTGAAGTCCCCCCTCACCGTGATCGCGGGCTACTCGGAGCTGGTGGAGGACCACCTCGCCGACGGCGCGGGCGAGCAGGTGAGCGGCTGGCTGCAGCGCATCCGGGGCGGCACGGGCAGGATGCAGCGGCTCATCGACGACCTGCTCGCCTACGCCGGCGCCGGGGACGCCTCGCTGGAGCCGGCCGAGGTCGACCTGGAGCGGCTGGTCGCCGACATCGTCATGGACCGCACAGCCCATCTCCGGCACGACCGGCCGCACATCGAGATCGGCCGCCTGCCGGTGGTCACCGCCGATCCGGCCCGGCTCCGGCAGGTCATGGACAACCTGATCGGCAACGCCGTCAAGTACGTCCGGCACGGCACCGTGGCGCAGATCGACATCAGCGCCGAGCGCGACGGGCCGATGTGGCGCATCACGGTCGCCGACCACGGCATCGGGATCGCCCCGGACCAGCGCGACGCGGTCTTCGCGGCCTTCGGCCGGGCGCGCGGGAGCGAGGGCTACCCGGGCACGGGGCTGGGGCTGGCCATCTGCCGCCGGATCGTCGACCAGCACGGCGGGGAGATCCGGGCGGAGGAGAACTCAGGGGGCGGGACCCGCTTCGTCTTCACGCTGCCGGTGGTCCCCGGGATCACCGGCCGGGACGCGCTCACCGAGGACGGGACCGGCGGCGCCGGCGGGGGTCCCGGTGGCGGCTCCGACGGGGGCGCCGACGGAGGCCCGCTGTACTCCGCCCCCGGACCCGACCGCCGTTAGGGCGGCCGCGGCGGCGGGCGGCCGGATCGGCGCACCTTTCTCAGGTGCCGCTGCGGGCGGCCGATGGTAGCGGGGACCGACTCCGTATGACTCGAAGACCTAGAACCGCATGGGGGGCAGTGATGACGATCACGGCTGAGATGATTCCGCAGACCGACCCGCTGCAGATCGCCGACCGGTGTGACCAGTGCGGAGCCCAGGCGTTCGTCCGTGTCGTCTTCCGCCGGAACAAGGACCTCCTGTTCTGCGGGCACCACTACAGCAGGCACGAGCCGGCGCTGATGACCTCCTACCCGTACGCGGTGGTCTACGACGAGCGCCGCAGGATCAACCAGAAGCCGAGCCTGTCCGCCAACGCCGACTGAGCTCCGCACCGGCACCGGGCCCCGTCCCGGCCGGACCGCCGCCGGGCCCTCCCGGGCGGCGCACCGTTCCTCCCGGCCCCCGGCCGGCGCCGCGCACCCGCGGACGCCGCCCGGGGGCCGTCCGGCGTCCGGGGGCCGTCCCGCGCCCCGGGGGCCGTCCCGCGCCCCAGGGGCCGTCCCGCGCCTCCAGGGGACTCTCAGGGGGCGGCCGGCAGGGTGAAGTGGAAGCGGGTCCCGCCGCCGGGGTTGTCCCGGGCGCCGATGGTGCCGCCGTGGCGTTCCACGATGCGCTTGCAGATGGCCAGGCCCAGGCCGCTGCCGGTGTAGCCGGCGGTGTGGTGGGCGCGGTGGAAGTTCTCGAAGACCGCCTCGTGCTGCCCGGGCGGGATGCCGATGCCGCGGTCGGCGACCTCGACGCGGACCCACCCCTCCTCCTCCGCGGGCCCGGCGGTGACGGTGATCTCCGGTACGGCGCCCGGCGCGACGTACTTGGTCGCGTTGCCGATCAGGTTGTCCAGCAGCTGGCGCAGCAGCACCGGGTCGGCCTGCACCCGGGGCAGGTCTCCGACGTGGAAGCGGGGCCGAGGCCGCCGTTCCCTGCCCGCCGCCGCGTCGTCGCCGCCGCGCGTGGCGATGACCTCCCGCACGGTCTCCCCCAGATCGACCGGGACCGGGGACAGCGCCGCGGCCCGGGAGACGCTGTGCGTGAGCAGGTCGTTGATCAGGTTGCGCATGCGGGCGGAGGCGTGCCGGATGCGGGCGATGCTCTCGACGGCCATGTCCGGCGCGCCGCCGGGCACGGCCTCGACGGTCTCGTCCAGGACGTCGATCCAGCCGTCCACCGCCGACAGGGGGTTGCGCAGGTCGTGCGCGACGACCCCGGCGAACGCGGCGAGCTCGTCGCGGTCGCGGCGTTCGGCGGTGACGTCGTGGAAGACCACCACGACCGCGGCCTCGCCCTCGTCGCCGGCCTCGGTGGGCAGACGGGTCGCGCTGACGCTGAACATGCGGCCCTCGGGCATGACGCGGTTGCGCACGAGCAGGTCCACGGCGCGGATCTCCCGGCCGGCCAGTGCCTGCCGGTACGGCAGCTCCGCCTCGTCCATGAGGGTGCCGTCCGGGTGGAACAGCCCGAAGTGCCCGACGTCGACGCCTGCCGTACCGGGAGCGGCGGCGTCGGCCGTACCGGGAGCGGGGGCGTCGGGCGGCCCCAGGTCGTCGAGCAGGTCCGCGGCGGCGCGGTTGCGCATGAGGAAGCGCCCCGCGGAGTCGATCACGACCAGCCCGTCGTGCATGGCGTCCACGATCGTGGCCAGGAGCCCGGCCTGCGCGGAGGCGGACTCCTCGGCGGCGGCGAGCTGCCGCAGGAGCGCGTCGCGCTCGTCGCGGCCGAGCGCGAGCGCGAGCCCGACCACGGCGACCATCGCGACGAAGGCCTGCGCCACGAACGCCCGGACGGGCGGCGAGCCGATCGTCGCGAACGGCCCGTGCCCGTACAGGGTGAACAGGATGGCGGTCGCGCCGACGAGCAGGTCGTGCAGGACGACGAAGGTCGTGTTGAAGCGCAGGCCGGCCCAGACCGTCACCACGAGCAGCGGGAACGCCAGGGGCAGGCCGTGGTTCAGGCCGAACGCCACGACGTACGCCGTGGCGGACGCCAGCACCAGGGCCGCGTACTCGGCCTTCCGCCACCGGGGGGCCGTGCGCAGCGTGTCCCGCGCGGCGGACCAGGCGGAGCCGGGCCCGGGGCGCAGGGGGTGGACGCGGAACAGCGCCGCCAGGCGCAGCCCGACCCCGCCGATCAGCACGATGCTGACGATGTTGCGCGCGATCCACACCGACGTGCCCAGCCACGACACCTGGGCGCCGATCAGCCACATCCCGGCCGAGACGACGGCCGCCCCGCAGAGCGTGGCCCCGGCCGCGGCCTGCAGCAGCCGCCACAGCTGCCGCACCCGGACGAGCTCGCCCAGGCCCTCGGCCGCCCAGGACTCCGGGGATAATCGCCCGAACAGGAGCAGGAACGCCCCCACCTGGGCCAGATTGGCCACCGCGAAGCAGACGGCGAGCGCCGGGGAGGCGCCGGTCCACACGTTGGCGGCGAGCGTGCACACCGCGAACGCCGCCACGTCCGGCCACCACGTCCGGGCGTGGCGCTGCGCCAGGAACCACAGCGCCGACACCCCCGCGGCGGGCCACACCAGGCTGAGAGTGGTCCCCTCGATCAGGGTCATCCGCCCGGCGAGCGTGGCCGCCAGGTACAGCGCGGCGAACACGGCGGTACGGCGCAGCGCCGCCCCCGGCGGCACCCCGCCCGCCGGACCGGGCCCCGGCGCCCGGTCCGGCCCGGTTCCCCGCCCGGCGAGCGGCCCTGCCGCGGTGTGCGATGCCACAGAGGTCTCGTCCCCCGGAGCGGGCTGCGGTAACGGGTCGGCCCGGGCCGCAGGCCCGCCGGGGACGGGAGCGGTTCCCGGACGGGCCGGGGGCGGATCGGCCGGGGGCGGTGGCGCAGCGGGAGCGGTTCCGGAGCGGACCGGGAGCAGAGCCCACGGGACCGGGAGCGGTTCCGGAGCGGACCGGGAGCAGAGCCGCCGCGGCCGGTCGTGTCTCCGGCCGATGCCCTGCCGCGCCCGGGCCGCCCCGGTAGCGTCGTCAGTCCGCGGAACCGCCGATCTGCGGGCCGTACCCATTTCCTGCGGAGATTCCTCACATGCAGCCCTGTCCCGACGATGAGAATCACATGCATCTCGCCGACGCGCCGGTCGACAGCGGCTGGCACCGCATCCACATCGGACGCCAGCCGATCCACGACGGGGACGGCGCCCTGGTGGCGTACGAACTTCTGTTCCGCTCCCATTCGCAGGCCAAGGGAGCGACCGCGCGCGGCGCCGAGGCCACCAGTCAGGTGATCGTCAACGCGTTCAGCGAGTTCGGCCTGGAGCGGCTGGCGGGGCCGAACCTGTGCTTCATCAACCTGACCCGCGAGTTCCTCGTGGGCGAGCTGCCGCTCCCGTTCGACTCCGGATCCGTCGTGCTGGAGGTCCTCGAGACCGTCCAGATCGACGACGAGGTGATCGAGGGCGTGCGCAGGCTCGCGGCGCAGGGCTTCGCCATCGCCCTGGACGACTTCGTGCTCGGCAACGACCACGAGCGCCTGCTGGAGGTGGCCTCCTACGTCAAGCTGGAGGTCTCCGGGATCGACCCCGAGCTGCTGCGTGAGCGCATCGCGGTCTGCCGCGCCTACGAAGGCGTGCACCTGGTGGCCGAGCGGCTGGAGACCGAGGAGGACCTGGAGTTCGCGCGCGGGCTCGGGTTCGAGTTCTTCCAGGGCTACCTGCTGGGCCGGCCCCGCGTGCTGTCCCTCGACACGCTGGAGCCCAGCCGGCTGCGCCACCTGGAGCTGATCAGCAAGCTCGCCGACGAGGACACCGACATCGACGAGATCACGCAGATCATCAGCTCCGATCCGGCGCTGTCCTACCGCATCCTGCGCGCCGCGAACTCCGCCGCGACCGGCCTGTGGAGCGAGATCTCCTCGATCAACGACGCGGTCGTGATCCTGGGCACCCAGCGCCTGCGGCACTGGGTGACGCTGATGCTGCTCAGCGACGTCGTGGGCGTCGACGGCGACGTCGACAACGAGCGCATGTCCCACGTCCTCATGCGGGCCCGGCTGTGCCAGCTGCTGTCCCGCTCGCTGGGCCTGCCCAGCGACAAGGCCTTCACGGTGGGGCTCCTGAGCGGCATCGCCGACCTGCTGGGCGTGCCCGCGGAGGAGCTGATCGCCCACCTGGCGCTGAGCCACGACGTGTCGTTCGCGATCGTCGAGGAGGGCGGCCCGCTCGGCAGCGTGGTGACCACCGCGCGCGCCTACGAGTCGGGGCGGCTGCCCGAGACCGGCGACGCGCACGGCGAGGACCTGGCGCACGCGTACCTGAAGGCCGTCGACTGGTCGATGAACATCGTCACCGGCGTTTGAGGCGGCGGGCCGTACGGCCGGCCCGCGCGCAGGGAGGACACCGGCAGGACACCGAGAGGACACCGGGAGAACGCCGGCCCGCGCGCCGAGAGGACACCGGCAGGACACCGGCCCGCGGCGGCCGGTCTCCCGCCGCCCCGGATCGAATCGTCCGGATCGAATCGCTCCGGAGTGGTCTCTCCGCGACGTGCCGTCCGCGATTCTGGAATCCGCCGTGTCGTATCCGGTGGGAAATCCACGTTGCCTCAGGGCGTTTCCGGCATTAAGGTCATCTCTGTGACTGCCGGGTCGGCCATGGGCCACAAGCGAGTGGGGCACCCGGCCGAGGCGTGAGCGCCCGGCCGGCCAGAGGCCCGCCTTCTTCTTTCTCCCCCGCGCCCCCGCGCGGTGTCTCCGCACGCCGTGCCGTACGGCCTGCCCCGTGCCCTCCCGGGTGCCCGTCCCCCCGTCCTCCGGCGGTTTCCGGGCCCTCCGGCGGGGTGATCCGGCGGTGCGGTGATCCGGCGGCGAACGTCACCGGCCCGGCGACGGCACCCCGGCACCCCGGCGACCGGTGCGACCCCGTCGTTTCGACCGGTGTGCCACCGCCGTTTCCCGAATTCCGGGTCCCTGCGCACACCCGCATATCCCTGCATTTCCCGTGCCGCGGCCGAGGCCGCCCGCGGCGCGCTTTCCCCGCCCACCGGGCGGTCATTCGCCATGCCCGCGCACGGCCCGCGGAAGCTTTTTCCCAGGAGAAGAAAACAGAGAATGCCGAACGATTTCAACCAGCAGGTCATCGAGGAGTTCCGTGCCAACGGCGGACGGGTCGGCGGTCCCTTCGAGGGCTCCCGGCTGCTCCTGCTGACCACCACCGGGGCGCGGTCCGGCGCCCCGCACACGACCCCGGTCGGCTACCTTCCCGACGGCGGTGAGCGGGTCCTGGTCATCGCCTCGGCCGCCGGCGCGCCGAAGCACCCGGCCTGGTTCCACAACCTGGTGGCCGACCCGCGCGTCACCGTCGAGGACGGCGTCTTCACCTATGAGGCGGAGGCCGTCGTGCTGGAGGGCGCCGAACGCGACCGGGCCTTCGCCCGCGCGGTCGAGGCCGACCCCGGCTGGGCCGCCTACCAGGACCGGACGTCGCGCGTCATCCCCGTCGTCGCCCTGCGGCAGGTCGCGTTCAGCGGCATGCCCGCGTCGTCGTGGGGCGAGACGCTGAAGCTGATCCACGGCGCGTTCCGGCGGGAACTCGCCCTGATCCGCGAGGAGGTCGCCGCGTCGGGTCCCGGGCTGGGCGCCCAGCTCCGGGTGAACTGCCTGACCCTCTGCCAGGGCCTGCACCACCACCACACCAACGAGGACGCCGGGATGTTCCCCGCCCTGGCCGCGCAGTACCCCGAGCTCGCCCCCACCATGGAGCGGCTGGACCGGGAGCACCGCAGGATCGCGGCCCTGATGGAGGAGTTGCAGCGGGTGCTCTCCGGCGACGGCCCGGACTCGAAGTCGGTGCTCTCCGAGGTCGAGCGGCTCGCCGGCGAACTCGAGGCCCACCTGGACTACGAGGAGGAGCAGCTGGTCCCGCTCCTCGACGGCGCGGCCTGACCTCCGAGGTCAGGCCGGCAGCCGTGGCCGCGGTGCGCCGGTCGGGTCACGGACCGTGGCCGCGGTGCGCCGGTCGGGTCACAGGCCGTGCCGGCGGTCGCCCGGCACGCGCTCGGCGACCTCCCGCTCGGCCTCCGCGGAGAAGGGGTCGCGGCGGGCGGCGACGGCCCGGCGGGTGGCCTCGGCGGTCAGGTCGGCGTTGATCGCCGCCCCGGCGCGCACGCCCGCGGCGGCGGCCGCGATGACCGTGTCGACCGGGGAGGTGACGTTGCCGGCCACCCACACCCCGGGCACCCGCGTCGCTCCGAACGGGTCGGCGTCGATGCGGCTGCCGACGACCTGCCCGGCCATCTCCGCGTCGACGGGTTCGAGGCCCAGACCGGCCAGGACGCCGCCGCGGGCGGCCAGCCGGGCGGTGGTGACCACCGCCCGGCACGGGACCGTCCGGCCGTCGGCCAGGGTCATGCCGGTGAGCCGGTCGCCGGTCACCTCCAGTCCGGTCACCTTCCCGTCCACCACGGTGACGTCGCGGGCGGCCAGCTGCTCGTACTCCTCGGCGGTGAACGCGGGCGCGGTGTGCTGGAACAGGGTCACCTCCCGGCTCCACTGCCGCCACATCAGCGCCTGGTGGACCGCGAGCGGCCCGACGGCCAGGATCCCGATCGCCTGGTCGCGCACCTCCCAGCCGTGGCAGTACGGGCAGTGCAGCACCTCGCGTCCCCACCGCTCGGCCAGGCCGGGTACGTCCGGCAGTTCGTCGACCAGGCCCGTGGTCACCAGCAGCCGGTCGGCCACGACCGAGGACCCGTCGTCCAGGACGACCCGGAAACCGCCGTCCGCCAGGCGTTCGGCGGTCACGGCGGTCCCCTCGGCGATCTCGCCGCCGTAACCGGTCACCTCCCGGCGGCCCGTGGCCAGCAGCTCCGCGGGAGGCAGGCCCTCCCGCCCCAGGTAGGTGTGGACGCCCTCCGCCGGGGCGTTGCGCGGGCTGCCGGAGTCGATGACCAGCACCGACCGGCGGGCCCTGGCCAGGGTCAGCGCCCCGCTCAGCCCGGCGGCCCCGCCGCCCACCACCACGACCTCGTAGCGCCGCCCGCCCCGGGCGGCGGCACCCTCGACCCGCTCTGCTCTCTCAGTCATGAGGAGCACCTCCGTTCACTTCTCTCGCTCATGGGGAGCACCTACGCTCACCGGAGAGCATCCGCCCACCCGCGACGATCTGGCAAACATTGTTGCCGCTATGGCAAAAAGATCGGTCGATCGCCCGCCCCGGCGGCGCCGAGCCCGGCTTGCTGACGGCCGGGTCTGGGGCGTCAGGGTCTGGGGCGTCAGGGTCGGGGGGCAAGGTCGGGGTGTCAGGGGGTCGTGAGGACGACGAGCCGCTGGGTCGCCCGGGTCATCGCGACATAGCGGTCGACGGCTCCCTCGACGCCCTCGCCGAACTCCTCCGGGTCGACGAGGACGACCAGGTCGAACTCGAGCCCCTTCGCCAGCTCCGGGGTCAGCGACCGGACGCGGGGCGTCTCCCGGAATCCGGGATCGCCGATGACGCAGGCGGTCCCGTCGGCGTGTGCGGCGAGCCAGGAGTCCAGGACCGGCC
The DNA here is from genome assembly GCF_015711595.1 of Planomonospora sp. ID91781. Taxonomy (NCBI): domain Bacteria; kingdom Bacillati; phylum Actinomycetota; class Actinomycetes; order Streptosporangiales; family Streptosporangiaceae; genus Planomonospora; species Planomonospora sp. ID91781. The sequence goes on from NZ_JABTEY010000005.1 coordinate 65,682, forward strand.
TCAGCTCCGCGGCGGAGCCGTACGTGACGGGGACGCCGCCGCTGCGGATGGAGGTCGGCACGTTGGCGTCCGGGAGCGCGGCCCGGATGACCGGCTCGGCCTCCGCCATGATCTCCTCCGGCGTCCGGTAGTTGATGTTCAGGGAGGCCAGGTCGATCCGGTCGAACCCGACCCGCTCCAGCCGTTCCCGCCACGACTCGGTGAACCCGTGCCTGGCCTGGGCGCGGTCCCCGACGATGGTGAAGCTCCGGGACGGGCAGCGCAGCAGCAGCATCTGCCACTCCGCGTCCGTCAGTTCCTGGGCCTCGTCCACCACGATGTGCGCGAACGGGCCGGCGAGCCGGTCCGGTTCGGTGCCGGGCAGCGCGGTCTCGTCGACCAGGGCGTCCTTCATGTCCTGGCCGCGCAGCATCGACATCACGAGCATCTCGGAGTCGTCGGCCTCGATCAGGTCGTCGACGACCTGCGCCATGCGCTCGCGCTGGGCGGCGACGGAGGCCTCCCGGCGGCGCCTGCGCCGCCACGCCTCCGGGTCGCCGAGCCGCTGCCGCGCCGCGTCCAGGAGCGGCAGGTCGGACACCGTCCAGGCCTGGGCGTCCGCGCGCTGCAGCCTGCGGACGTCGCCGGGGTCGAGCCAGGGCGCGCACATCCTCAGGTAGGCGGGCACCGACCACAGGTCCCCGACGAGGTCGGCCGCCTCGATCAGCGGCCACGCGCGGTTGAAGGCCGCCAGCAGCTCCCGGTTGCGCAGCAGCGACCTGCGGAGCAGGTCGGCCGGGACGTCGTCGCCGTGCTTGTCCGCCAGGATCGTGAGCAGTTCCTCCCAGATCCGGTCGCGCGCCTCGTTGTGCGGGGTGCCGGGCTCCGGCGCCTCGAACGCCTCCGCCCAGTCGGCGGCGCTCAGCCGGACGTCGGCCCAGTGGGTCGTGACCGTCATCCCCTCGGCGGGCGGGTTCTCGTAGAACCTGACGGCCGGCTCGATCGCCCTGACCATGTCCGCGGACGACTTCAGGCGGGCCACGTCCGGGTCGGCCTCGGCCGCCGCCGCGGCCCCCTCGGGGACGAGGTCCCGCAGGGTGCAGGTCTGCACGCCCTCCTCCCCGAGGCTGGGCAGGACGTCGGAGACGTAGGCCAGGTAGGGCCGGTGCGGGCCGACGAACAGCACGCCGCCCCGGCGGTGCCCCAGCCGGGGGTCGGAGTAGAGGAGGTAGGCGGAGCGGTGCAGCGCGACGACGGTCTTGCCCGTGCCCGGGCCGCCGTCGACGACCAGGGCGCCGCGGGAGCCCGCGCGGATGACGGCGTCCTGGTCGGCCTGGATGGTGGAGAGCACGTCCCGCATCCGCGCCGACCGGCCGCCGCCCAGGCTGGCGATGAAGGCGGACTGGTCGTCGAGCGCGGCGTGCCCTTCGAACCCGTCCGGGGTGAACACCTCGTCCCAGTAGTCGCTGATCCGGCCGCGGGTCCAGCGATACCTGCGGCGGCTCGCCAGGCCCATCGGGTCGGCGTGGGTGGCGCCGAAGAACGGCTCGGCCGCGGGCGAGCGCCAGTCGACCAGCAGCCGCCGGCCCGCGCTGTCGGTGAGGCCGAGCCGCCCGACGTAGACGGGCTCGGGGTCGTCCGCGCCGACCATGCGCCCGAGGCACAGGTCCAGACCGAAGCGGCGCAGCGTGCGCAGGCGGGCGGTCAGCCGGTGGATCTCCATGTCCCGGTCCACCGCCTGCCGGCCGCCTCTGCCGGGCGCCCTGCGCTCGGCGTCGAGGCGGCCGGACAGTTCGGCGACCGACTGCTCCAGGCTCTCCGCGACGGCCGCGAAGTGCCGCTCGTCGCCGGCGATGAGCGCCGGATCGGCCTTGGCGGACAGATGGCCGGGGAGGTCGAACACGCCGGTGGCCGGAGGGCTCGCGGCATCACCCCGCCCCGGGGCCCCCACCGCCGGTCCGCCGTCCCCGCGTCCATGTGACGGTAGCGGAACACGCACTTCGTACCCCCGTTTTCTCGCAGGTCCTGGGATCGGCCGCCCATTGTGCGGCACGCCCGGGGCCTTGCCGCAAGCCCCCCGGTGCGCTATAGGTTGAGAGTGGAAAGGAGTGAACACTCCCCCTTTCCCGCATCGTCCGCTCCGGGTGGACGGTCCTCCTTCACCCCCTTCGCGAAGCCGCGGCGCGCCGTCCCGGTCCGCCGCCGCGGACCCGGGCAGGCTCCGGATCCCACCCTCCGTGCCGGTCCGCGCACCGTGTGTTCACCGCGACGCCGTCAATCCCTCATGTCGAGGCGCGGACATGCCGATGGGAGTTCGCATTTCCGGCAGGCATGGCGGTGAGAGGAGGCGTCGGCGATGGGGGAGCCGTTCCGGGCCCTGCTCTTCATGCTGTCGGCGGTGGTGGCGTTCGTCGTGGCCGTGGTCGGCTGGCGGCGCAGGCGCGTGACGCCCGCGGTGGGCACCCTGGCGGCCGTCGCCGCGGGGATCGGCGTGTGGTCCACGGCGGACGGCCTGCTGATGCTCAACGAGGACCTCGAAACCCTCCAATCACTGCTGATCATCAAATTCGCCGCCGTCTGCGCCATGCCCGCGGGTTTCCACTGCCTGTCGCTGGCCGTGGTCGACCGCACCTGGCGGTTGTCGCGCCGTACGGCCCTGTGGCTGTCGGTCGAGCCCGCGCTCGTCCTCGCCGCGCTCCTGACCAACCCCTGGCACCACTGGTTCATCACCGCCCTGGACCCCGCCGGGCTGGGGGTCGACACCGGAACCGGCGTCGGCCCGCTGTTCTGGGCGCACACCGCCTACAGCTACTCCCTGCTCGCCACCGGCGTCGGCCGCCTGTTCGGAGCCTGGCTGCGCGGCTCCCGCCTCCAGCGCGGCCTGTACGGCTCCACCCTGCTGGCCACCCTTCCTCCCCTCCTGCTCAACGTGGTGAGCACGCTCGGCGTCGTCCGCGTCGACTACCTGACCCCGGTCGGGTTCTGCGTCACCACGGTCGTGGTCTACTGGTCGCTGGTCCGCCGCTCACTGCACGAGCTCGTGGCCGTGGAGCGCACGCACGTCTTCGACATGATCAGCGACATGGTCCTGACGGCCGACCTCTCCGGTCGCATCCTCGACCTCAACCCGGCGGCCGACCGCATGCTCCGGAAGCTCGACCCCCGCCTCCCCGCCCGCCTCGCCGGCACCTCCGCCGCCGACGTCTTCGGCCCGATGCCGGTCGGCGACGGCATGGAGGTCGACCACACGGTGGTGGATGCGGGGGGTCGTGGGGTGGATCTGAATGTGCGGGTGAGTGCGTTGGTGGATGCGCGGGGCCAGCGGGTGGGGTGGGCGTTCGTGGGGCGGGATGTGACGGCGTTGAACGCGCAGCGGCGGGCGCTGGTGGAGGCGAACGCGCGGTTGCAGGAGCAGGTGGCGATGATCGAGGCGTTGCGGGCGGATCTGGCCGAGCAGGCGGTGCGGGATGCGTTGACGGGGTTGCACAACCGGCGGTTTCTGATGGAGGCGCTGGGGCGGGAGTTGCGGTTGGCGGCGGCGTCGGGGGAGGCGCTGAGTGTGGCGTTGCTGGACATCGATCATTTCAAGCAGATCAATGATCGTTATGGTCATGGTGCGGGTGATCAGGTGTTGATGCGGTTCGCGAAGCTGGTGGGGGGGCGGATCCGGTCGGGTGATGTGGTGGCGCGGTATGGGGGGGAGGAGTTCGTGATCGTGTTGCCGGGGGCGTCGGGGGAGCAGGCGTTGGAGCGGGTGGAGGAGATCCGGGTGTGGGTGGCGGCGGGGCGGGTGCCGGCGGGGGGTCATACGTTGTCGGTGTCGTTCAGTGCGGGGGTGGCGGCGGTCTCGGGGGGGATGGAGGCGGGGGAGTTGTTGCATGCGGCGGATGAGGCGTTGTACGCGGCCAAGCGGGCGGGTCGGAACCGGGTGATGCTGGCCGGGACGGCCGAGGTGTCCGGGGCCGCCGAGGTGTCCGGGGCGGCCGAGGCGGGGACCGCGGCCGCCGGGGTTCCCGGGGGTGTCGGGGTCGGGAGGGCGGTCGAGACCGGGGGCGGGGTGGCGGTCGTGGGGCCGGGGGCCGCGGCGGCGGGGACGGCCGCGGCCTGAGCGCCGGGCGGGACCGTGCGGGGACCGGGCCCGGAACCGCCGCCTGGCCGCGTCAGTCCAGGCAGAACTCGTTGCCCTCGGGGTCGGTCATCACGATGAAGCCGGCACTCGTCGGAGGAGCGGGCTCGAAGCGGCGCACCCGCTTCGCCCCCAGCGCGACGAGCCGGTCGCACTCGGTCTCCAGCGCCGCCATCCGCTCCTCTCCCTGCAGCCCGGGAGCCGCACGGACGTCGAGGTGGACGCGGTTCTTGCCGGCCTTGTCCTCCGGCACCCGCTGGAAGAACAGCCGCGGACCGTGCCCGTCCGGGTCCTCGATGGCCGACGCCGAGTTGCGCTGCTCCTCCGGCACGCCGGCCCGCGCGAGGAAGTCGTCCCACGCGACCAGCGGGTCGGCGCCCTCCGGCAGTTCGACCCCGGGCGGGCCGGGATGCACGTAGCCCAGCGTGTCGCGCCAGAAGGACGACAGCGCCCGCGGGTCGTGGGCGTCGAAGGTGACCTGGATGTGGCGGCTCATCGTGTTGCTCCGTCCGTGGCGGGTCTCGTGTGCGGTCAGGCGGCGGCGTCCGGTTCAGGCCGGTTCCAGCCGGGTCCGTCCGCGTCCGTGACGTCATCCTGACACGCCTGGCGGACAGGATCGGTCCGCTATCTCTGGCAAAGTGGATCACATGGACGCGACGGGCGATGACGGTCGGGGCACGACGGAGCGGGTGCTCACCCTGCTCGGGCTGCTGCAGCAGCGCCGGCTCTGGACCGGCCCCGAGCTCGCCGACCGGCTCGGGGTCACGCCGCGCACGGTACGGCGCGACGTCGAGCGGCTGCGCACGCTCGGCTACCGGGTCGAGGCCGGCCAGGGGGTCGGCGGCGGCTACCGCCTCGGCCCGGGACAGGACCTGCCGCCGCTGCTCCTCGACGATGAGGAGGCGATCGCCACCGTGCTCTCGCTGCTCGCCGGCGCGGGCGACCCGGGAGGCACGGGAGGCACGGTCGCCGGCTCCGGAGACGCCGCGCTCCGCGCGCTGACCAAGCTCGACCAGGTGCTGCCCGCCCGGCTCCGCCAGGAGGTGCGCGCGCTCTCCGGCGCGGTGGAGTCCTTCGGCGGAGGCCGTACGCCCGTCGACCCCCAGGTGCTCATGACGCTGGCCGGAGCCTGCCGTGACCAGGTCGAGGCCGGGTTCGGCTACCCGTCGGGGATCGAGGTGCGGCCGCGGCGGGTCGAGCCCCACCGCCTGGTCGCCTCCGACCGGCGCTGGTACCTCCTCGCCTACGACCTCGACCGCGACGGCTGGCGCAGCTTCCGCGTCGACCGGATGACCGAGGTGTCCGCCCGGACCTGGCGCTTCCGCCCGCGGGCGGCGCCCGACGCGGCGGCGTACGTGCAGGAGGGCGTGGCGAGCCGGGTCTACCCGCACCGGGCGCGCTTCCTCGTGCACGCGCCGGCCGACACGGTGCGCGCGCAGGTCCCGGCGTCGGCGGCCGTCGTGCGACGGCGGGGGAGCGGGCGGTGCGAGGTGCTCAGCGGCGGCGGCAGCCTCGACTCCGTGCTCATGCACGTGCTCGCGCTGGGGCACGACTTCGAGGTGATCGAGCCTCCGGAGCTCCGGAGGCGCTGCCGCGTGCTGGCGCAGAGGCTGCTGTCGGCCGGCGCGGCGGCCCCGCCGGCGCCGGACACGGAGGAGCCGTGAGCCGCGGCACCGGTCGGCGGAACGACCGCGGGGCGCGGGCGCACCCGAAGGTGCTCCCGCGCCCCGCAGTCCCTCCGGGGGTCACCCCCGCGGGCCGTACGGCTCGCCGCCTCAGGCCGAGCGCGCCATCCGCGCCTCGTCGGCGTGCTGCGCCGGGACCGGCACGGTCGTGTCGGCCGCGCGCCGCGCGTCGAGGGCCAGCATCAGCCGGTCCTCCAGCTTGAACGTGCCGACGATCAGGTGCCGGTAGGCGCCCGCGAGCGTGTCCGGCGGCGGCTCGAAGGCCTCGTCGTCGAGCTCGATGACCTCGCCGATGCGGTCCACGAGCAGGCTCACCCACTCGTCGTCCACCGAGACGATGACGTTCATCGCCGGGACGCTCAGGTCCCGGGGCGGCAGGCCGAGCTGGACCCGCAGGTCCACCGCGTCGATGACCTGGCCGCGCAGGTTGAACAGCCCGCCGACCGAGGTCGGGGCGAGCGGGACACGGGTGTACTCGTGGAAGCGCAGGACCTCCTGCACCTGGGCCACGTCGACCCCGAAGAGCTGATCGGCCACCTCGAAAGTGGCGTACTGGCGACTGGGCATCTCAGGCTCCCACCATGGATTCGGACATCTCCGCGTAGAACCGCGGGTCGGCGGCGAGGATCGCGCGCCGCACGTCGAGCAGCTCGGTGACCCGCTGCTGGATCACCGCAGAGCCGGTCAGGCCGTCGTCGTCGAGGTCGCTGCGCGACTCGATGTGGTCCTCGACGATGTCGACGATCTGCTGGACGACCAGGGCGACGCTCCGCCCCCGCTCGGTGTAGACCACCGCGGGCACGGTCTCGCCCTCCTCCACGTCGTAGCAGCCCAGCAGCGAGGCCAGGCGGATGACCGGCAGGATGTGGTCGCGGTACTGGACCACCTCCCGGCTGCCGACCCGCTCGATCCGCTGCACCGGGAACTCCTCCAGGCGGGTGACCATGTCGAGCGGGATCGCCACCCGGCGCTCCCCGATGCCGGCGATGAGCAGGCGCTCGATGTGGCTGTCGCGGGGACGGGAGTCGGCCTGGTCCACCTGGGCGCGCTCGACGGCCTCGGCGGCCAGGTGCGCCCGGCGGGCCAGCGACGGGATGTCGAGGATCAGCGCGACCTTGCCGTCGCCGACGATGGTGGACCCGGCGTAGACGCCGACGTCCTTCATCCGCCCGCTCAGCGGCTTGACCACGATCTCCTCGGTGTTCAGGACCCGGTCGACGACCAGGCCGAAGCGCCGGCCGTCGGCCTGCAGCACCGCGATGTAGACGTCGCGGTCGCTGTTGCGGACCGGCAGGCCCAGCGTCTCGTCCAGGCGCACCAGCGGCAGGAGCTTGCCCCGCAGCCGGTAGACCGGCGCACCCGACACGTGCTCGATCGTCTGGCCGGACTGGCCGTCCACGAACACCAGCTCGTCCACGCCCACCTGCGGGATGGCGTAGCGCTCGGCGCCGCACTCCACGGTCAGGGCCTGGATGATCGCCAGCGTCAGCGGGATGGTCAGCCGCCACGTGGTGCCGGCCCCCAGCGTCGAGTCGACGTCGACGGCGCCGCCGATCTGCTCGATGTTGGTCTTCACCACGTCCATGCCGACACCGCGGCCGGAGACGTTGGTGACCTTCTTGGCGGTGGAGAAACCGGGCCGGAAGACCAGCGCGATGATCTCGCGCGAGTCCATCCGGGAGAGCTGGTCGCGGGTGACGACGCCGCGGTCCAGCGCGGTCTGCGCCACCCGGTCGACGTCGATGCCCGCGCCGTCGTCCTTGATCTCGACCACGACGTGGCCGCCCTCGTGGGCGGCGCGCAGCGTCAGCGTGCCCTGCGGGTCCTTGCCCTTGGCGACGCGCTCGGCGGAGGTCTCGATGCCGTGGTCGACCGCGTTGCGCACCAGGTGCGTCAGCGGGTCCTTGACGGCCTCCAGGAGGCTGCGGTCGAGCTCGGTCTCCTTGCCCTCCATCGCCAGCTTGACCTGCTTGCCCATGGCGCCGCTGAGGTCGCGCACGACGCGCGGCAGCTTGGACCAGATGTGGTCGATGGGCTGCATGCGCGTCTTCATGACGCTCTCCTGCAGCTCACTGGTGATCAGGTTCAGCCGCTGGGTGGTGCGCACCAGGGCCGGGTCGGAGATCTCGCTGACGCCGCGCACGATCTGGTTGCGGGTCAGCACCAGCTCGCCGACCAGCCGCATCAGGGTGTCGAGCAGGTCGACGTCCACGCGGATGGAGCTGTCGGCGATGCTGCGCTTGTTGTTCTGGCCGGTGGGCTCGTCGGCGGCCTGGCCCTTGGCCGCGCGGGCCGGTACGGCCTCGGCGGGCTCGGCGGACTCCAGGGCCTCGGCGGCGAGGGCTTCGGCCGCCTCCGCCTTCTCGGGCGCCTGCGCCGGTGCGGCGGGCCCGGCGGGCTCGGCGGACTCCACGGCCTCGGCGGGCCGCGGCTCGGCCTTGGGTGCCGGAGCGGAGGCCTGGGCCGGCTTGGGCGCGGCAGGGTCCTCGATGCACGCCGCCACCATGGCGATGACCGGCTCGACGTCGACGTCGCCCTCACCGCCGCTCTCCTCGATCGAGCCGAGCAGGGTGCGCACGGTGTCCACCATGGCCAGCAGCGCGTCCGCGCTGGCGGGGTTCATCCGCTGGGCTCCGTCCCGGAGCCGGGACAGCAGCGACTCGCCCGCGTGGGTGAGCGTCTCCAGGCGGTGGAACGCCAGGAAACCGCTTGTGCCCTTAATAGTGTGGATAGTCCGGAAAATGCTGGAGAGCATCTCCCTGGAGCCCGGGTCCTGCTCCAGAGCCACCAGGTCCCGGTCCAGCTGGTCCAGGTTCTCGTGACTCTCGACCAGGAACTCCTGGATGATGTCGCCCAACTCGTCCACGACGTTCCTCTCCCTCTCTCATACGCAGCCCTTCCATCGGCCTTCGCCGACGCCACCTGAGGAAGACCGGGGACCGGAACCGCCTTGTCCGCCACCTTTTCCGGGTTTCCCTCAGGACGCCGCCCGGGATGCCGATGCGGGGTCATCGAGCTTCTCGCTCGAGCCCGCGACGGCCGCTCCGGCGGCCGCCGCCCGCAGCGGCAGGGACGCCGCACGCGGGGGAGCTCCCGGGCGCCATGGAAGGGACACAGGATGCGCCGCAACGGCGATCGATCGCGCCGGCGTGCCCGCGCGACGACCCCCACCGGTCCACCGGCCCGCGCACTGCCGTACGGCACGGCCCTGAGCGCCGGAGCCGTCACCGCCCCGCGCCCGGCCGCCCTCCACCCCGCCCGCCGCGGTCCCGGCCCGCGGTGCCTCCGGATTCCGGGCAGTGCCCTGAGATCTCCGACGCACCGCCCCTGAAGCGTGCCCGGTGCCCGTGGCGATGCCCCGCCGCAGGCACCGGGCGCAACCAATCCGCGCCCGCAGCGCAACCGGGAACGTGACCCGGATCACAGTCAATACCAATAGATTGAAGCGTCGACGGAGAGCCATCCGACGCCAGGCGGATGAGGAGATGACGACCTGATGACCATCGAGCTGAACAACACCGTCCGAGCCGAGGCTCTGGCCCTCGCGCCCGTGTCCGCCTCCGTCCTGCTGGACCGCGAGGACGCGGACGCCATGATCTCCCAGGCGATCGTCCTGCACGGAGGCGAGGAGGGCTGCGCCGCGGCGCTGGCCCAGGAGTTCGGGGAGCACCCCGAGCTCGTCGTCCAGCGGATGCGCTGGGCCAGTTCGATCGTGGGCCGTCTCTACGGCTGATCGTTCCGTGCTGTGCGACCCTTACGGATTTACAATGTAAATCCGTAAGGGTCGCACAGTCGTTTTCCCGACCGGGGCGGAGAGTTCAGGTCCCGCAGGTGAACCAGACGGTCTTGCCGCCGGCGACCCGGGTCGAGCCCCAGCGCTCGGTCAGTCCCGCGACGACGTGCAGGCCCCTGCCGGACTCGTCGAGATCGCCCGGGGAGCGCAGCACCGGGAGCCGGTGGTCGTCGTCGCCCACCTCGAACAGCACGACGTCGGTCAGCACCAGGCGCACCGAGACGAGCCGGGTGGCGTGCCGGCAGGCGTTGGCGACCAGCTCGCCGGCCGCCGCCTCCACCCGCCCGCTGAGATGTTCCAGTCCCCACTCGTGCAGGGTCCGCCGGACCAGCGCCCGGACCTGGCCCGGCGTCCGGTTGTGCGGTTCCAGGAACCAGCCCGCGACGTGCTCGCTGGGGATGCCCCGGAACCGCGCCATGAGCAGGGTGACGTCGTCCTCGGTCCCGGCGGCCTGGGCCATCAGGGCGTCGCACGTCTTCTCCAGCGGGCCGTCCGCGGTGCCGGCCGTGGCGCGCAGCCGCTCCAGGCGGTCGCCGATGTCGTCGCCGCGGCACTCCACCAGCCCGTCGGTGTAGAGCACGAGCGTGCAGCCGTCCTCCGCCGCGATCTCCGTGGTCTCGATCGGGGGCCGGCCCAGGCCGATCGGCAGCCCGGTGGACGGGCCCGGGTCGAGCAGCTCCGCGGTGCCGTCCCGGCGCACCAGGACGGGCGGCAGGTGGCCGGCGCTCGCGATGGAGCAGCGCCGCGCGACGGGGTCGTAGACCGCGTAGAGGCAGGTCGTGATGGAGTCGTCGGCCAGGCGCCTGGCGATGTCGTCCAGCGAGCGCAGCACCTGGTCGGGCGGGAGCTCCAGGGCGGCGAGGGTCTGCACCGAGGTGCGCAGCTGGGCCATGATGGCCGCGGCCTCCAGGCCGTGGCCCATGACGTCGCCGACGACCAGGGCGACCCGGCAGCCCGAGAGCGGGATGACGTCGAACCAGTCGCCGCCGACCAGCATCCGCTGGTCTCCGGGCCGGTAGCGGTGGGCGAGGTCCACGCCGGGCAGCGGGGGAGGGGGCGCGGGGCGCAGGCTCTGCCGTACGACCTCGGTGACGGCCTCGTGGGCGAGCTCCACGTGGGCGTGGTGGACGGTCAGCGCGGCGACGGCGGCGAGCTGGCCGGCGACCAGCGCGTCGGCGCCGTCGAAGGGCGGCCGGGCGGGACCGCGGGTCAGCACCGCGCCGCCCACCCGCTGCCCCCGTGCCTCCAGGGGTACGGCCAGCGCGTGCGTGCCGGGCCCGGCGTTCCGCCCGCCGTCCTGGCCGGCGGCCCGTGCGCGGTTCCCGGGGGAGGGGTCGGCGGCCGCCGCGAGGTGCGCGGCCGGGTCCGGGGTGCCGGGGGCGCCGGTGGACAGGGCGGCCGCCCGGCGGTGGCCGCCGGGCGGGCGGCAGGCGGGTCCGGGCGGGTCCGCCAGGTGCACCAGGGCGGCGTCGGCCAGGTGCGGCACGAGCTCCGCGCAGAGCAGCCGGGCGGCCGTGGCGGGGTCGTCCGCCTCGGCCAGGCGCGCGGTGGCCCGGTGCAGGAACACCAGGTCCGGCGGTACGGCGGGCGGGGTCGGGGGGCGTTCCGGCGCCGGTTCAGCCGCCACGGCGCCGGCAGTCGAGGAAGAGCTGGACTTCGGGCGGGGCCTGCGTGGTGGCGGGGGCGTAGGAGATGGTGTCGGTGCCCAGGACCTCGAAGCCGACGTCCTCGACCACGGCGCGCAGGTCGTCGCGGAGGTATCCGGTGACGCGCACGGGGGCGCCGAGGAACTGGAAGCCCACGTCGTCCATGTCGATCTCGACCATGGACAGGCAGAGCAGCCCGCCGGGGACCAGCAGGCCGTGCAGGCGGCGCAGGGCCGTCGCGATGTCGCGGCGCGGCAGCATGAGCAGGGAGAAGAAGGCGACGGCGGCGTCGAAGGAGCCGATCGCGTCGCCGGGGCCGTCGCGGAGGGCGTCGGCGGGGTCCAGCAGGTCGGCCTCGAGGAACCGGGCCCCGGGCACGTTCTTGCGGGCCAGGTCGAGCATGACGGGTGAGATGTCGATCCCGGTGACGGCCATCCCGGCGTCGGCCAGCTGCCGGGCGGTGGGCAGGCCGGTCCCGCAGCCGGCGTCCAGGACGCGGGCCCCGGGCGGCAGCCTGCGCAGCAGCCGGGCTCCGGCCCGCTCCTGTCCCTCCTTGTACGGGAAGGCCTCGTCGTAGCGCTCTCCGATGCGGTCGAACGCCGCGGCCTGCAGGGCGCGGTACTCCTCCCGTCCGGGCTCCGGCGGGGCGCTGCCCGGGGTGGACATGGAATCTGACTCGGCCATTTTCCCGCCTCGTTCGTCTCGGAGTCCTCTGGACCCAAAGACATAGTGGATCTTGATTGGCGAGTCAACAGATTCTCCCGTAAATGGCCGATTCAGGACTTTGTCCGGTCAATGGGGTCCGTACTCCGATGCGGTCCGTCCGAGGAGCGCGGCGGGGCGCATCGGGAGGTCGGGCCGGGTTCGGGGGCGGGTGGTCCGCGCCGGGAGGGTGCGTCCGCGGTCTCCTGAGGGTCGTCCGCCTCCGGCTCTCCGACCACTCCATGCATTGATGAGATATACGGACATCTGCGAAGATGGACCTTTACACGGTAGATTTACACCGTCCGGAATCGGCGGTGCGTCACGAGACCGAGGCCCCGATCGCCGTGCCGGCCCCCGCACCCGGAGAGCCCCAGCGGCGGCCGAGCCGGTCGGTGCCGGGCCGGGAGGCCCGCGCGGGGACCGGCTGGTCGGCGGAGGCCTTCCGGCGCTCCCGGGAGGCGGCGGCGATGGCCTGCAGCCGGGCCCGCAGCGGCCCGATCAGCTCCGCGGGCGGGTCCACGCGCCGGGCCTCCAGCCGGGCCCGCTCCTCGGCCCGGGCGGCCTGTTCGGCCCGGCGCCTGCGGTCGGCCCTGGCGACGACCTGGGACGGCAGCGGGGCGGCGAGTCGGCCGGTCTCCTTGTCGAACCAGGTCGCGACCCGGTGGCGGACCCAGCCGACGAGGTTGCGCGGCGGGTCGGTGTTGGGCCACGGCCGCCCGTCCGGCCGGTGGTTGATCACGTACTTGGCGTCGGCGAGGGTCGCCCCGGCGGCGAAGAGGGGGCGCAGCAGCGACCGCAGGTACTTCGCCGACACGCCGCGCAGCGTCTGGTCCTCGTAGCGCAGCCGCTCGCAGGCTTCGAGTCTGTCCGATTTCTTCCCCGGCGTGACGGTGTTCGGCCAGAGCCGCTCGGGTTTCGTGGTCGGAGGGCTTGCGCTCGGCCGGCGCGGCCGTGTATCACGCGCGTCGCGCGCACGTAGGGGTTTACTTTCTCGCGGTGAAAAAGCTGAAACCCGGGGGGTGCAAATTTCGCGCACAGGCAGCGTTTCCACAGGCCAGGGGGCCTCTTTCCACTCCTCCTGGGACATGGCGGGGAAGGGCTCGCGGATCATGGGCTGGGGCTCGGGCTCGCGGAGCAGCTCCGCCACCTCCTCGTCGCCGAGCCCGAGGCCCCGCAGCGCGCCGGCGGGGATGGTGAGGAGGTACTCGGCGGCGAGGTTGCCGAGGCCGTCGTCGAGCAGGCCGCAGAAGGTGCCGGACCGGTAGCGGGGGGTCGATCCCTCGGTGATCTGCAGCAGGTAGCCGTGCTCCTTGGCCCAGGCGAGCCGCCCGGCGAAGGTGCGGCGGCGGACGCCGGCGTCGTCGGCCATGACGCTCCAGGTGCCGCCGCGCTTGGGCGAGGTGATCATGTGTCCGTCGATGCGGCGGGCGAGGGCCCGCATCACGGCGTTCGTGTTGCGCCACCAGTCCGTGCGGCGCGAGGCGTCCTCGGGGTCGGCCGCGACGGCGGCGAGCCAGAGCTCGACGGAGGGCGCGACGATCAGGTCGCCGCCGACGATGTTCAGCATGCGGCGGACACGCCGGGAGGTGTTTTTGCCAATGGGGGACATAGAAAAGCGAAACCGTATATTCTGGGGGACGGGTCGAGATCGGGACACGCGGAGACGGCAGTTTCCGGGCGTCACTGGCCGACCCGGGGACTCATCGTCTATGGTGGTCTCCAGGTGTAAAGACCCAGACGACATACAGAATCGAGCTCGGAACGCAGGGGCGCGATCCAGAACCGTCTACGGCGGTCCGGGGCCGGCGCCGGTGCGAAACGATTTCGAACCTGGTCATCTGGTGTGTGTATTGGGGAAGTCCCTCGCGTACGGTTTCTGAGGCCTGGTAGCGCGGGGGCTTCCGCATTTATGGGCCGCTGTCGATCAGCGGTCGTAGATTAACCCTTCGGGATCTCCCTCCGTGTGAAAACGGTAAAGTTCACGCCGCTGCGTGCTGCCGTCCCTCGATGAGTGGGAGCGGCTCCTGAGCCACCGGTCGCGGGGGCGGGGCCAGAACGTAGTCATGCTCACGTGCGAGCACCGTGACGATGTACTCGTTCACAGAACATCCGCGCTGCTGGGCGGAGGCTTTGATGTCTCCGAGCAGGTCTACGGGCACCCGCAAGGGGTGCTGCTTCACAGGTCCCCACTTCGGATCAGGTCCGCGTTTGCTTCCACTCATGACTGCAGTTATATCGAATTGGCGAATCTCCGATCGAGCAGTTCCCCCGGCGCGTCGCGAAAAAGATTCGACGTTCTCCGGTCAGGGCCCGGGGTGCTCGCATTAAAGGCGAATCCCATACCTTTTCGCGGTTTTATCCATACGTCCCGCTATGCGCTTCCCGGTCCGGAGGGTGCGCCGGAGCGCGGGCGGGCGTACGCCCCGGCGCCGGCCGTTCCCGCCCACCGCCCTCCGGCGTCGGCGGAACGCCGGCGCCTCCTTCTCCGCGGGCGCCGGAGGGGGTCGCGGCGGATCCGGGGAAATCGCGGCCGCCGGATGGGAGAAAGGCGAGCATCGGCCGTTCCCGGACAGATCTGAGGGCTTCTCGAGGGCGGCAACCGTTCTGCACCTTGGGTGCACTTTGTGTGCTACATCCGGACGGCTTACTGGAGGGAGTCGACCGGACGACGGTCGCAACGGCCTGAAAACCCGAGCACCGCCCTCCGGCCGAGGGATGACCTGCACCCTGACGAAGGATCTTCTCTTCCCATGACTGCCACCACCGCCCGCACCCGCACCCTCACCGCCGCCCTCGGCCTGGCCCTGGCCGCCGGGACCGCCCTGACCACCGGTACGGCCCACGCCGACACCGCGCCGCAGGCCCCGGCCCCCGCGCAGGCCCCGCTGCAGGCCGCGGCCCCGGCTCCGGCGCAGCCCCAGGCCGCCAAGCCGCGGGTGACGGCGGACGCCCTGCTGAAGGTCGCCCGGACGCAGGTCGGCGTGGAGGAGAACTCCGACGGCGGCGGCACCAAGTTCCACAAGTGGTACATGAAGTCCCAGCGGGCGCAGGAGACCGTCGAGCGCGACGGCGGCAGCGTCAAGGCCTACTCCGACGCCCCCTGGTGCGCGATGTTCGTCTCCTGGGTCGGCGAGCAGACCGGCATGCGGACCACCGTCGGCTGGGACGCCTACACCGTGACCTACGCCGAGTGGTTCGAGGCCAACGGCAAGTGGGGCAAGAAGGCCACCCCGGGCGCGGTCGTCTTCTTCGACTGGGAGCAGGGCGACGACCTGTCCGGCATCGACCACGTCGGCCTGGTCAAGAAGGACAACGGCGACGGCACCATCTCCACCATCGAGGGCAACACCGGCAACGGCAAGGTCGAGGAGCGCGTCCGGCCCAAGTCCCAGGTCGCCGGCTACGGCTACCCGCAGTACGCGTCCTGACGCGGGGCCGCCGCCGCGGAACCGGGCGGCGAGGCGGAACGCGGGGCTTCCCGGGACGGGGATCCGCGCGGTGCGCGCAAGGGGGAGGGGACACGGCACACGCCGTGTCCCCTCCCCCTTTTCTTTTCGCGCCGCCGGTGCCTACATCGCGGAGGCCGGCACGAAGGTGTAGCCGAGCTTCCTGATGCCGTCGACGGTCTCCAGCAGCCACTTGGTGCCGAGGTAGGGGTGGTAGAAGAAGCTGGCCACGCCGTCGCGGACGGCGAGGTTGGCCCGGGCGGCCTTGACCAGGTCGGCCGGGAGGACCACCGGGTGGTTGTTGAAGGACTCCGGCTCGATGTTGCCGACGTTCTCCGGGATCACCTTGGAGCCGTAGACGTCGGTGACGGTGTAGGGGAAGAACTGCCCGGCCATGTGGTCGTACTGCGGCGCCGTGCCCGAGAGCGTGCCGGCGAAGTAGAGGCTGCGCTCGTAGCGGGCCTTGAACCCGGCCCGGCGGACGGCCTCGTAGTCCACGGCGGACCCGGCGTAGTGCGGGAACTCGAAGTACTGCGGCACCGGGAGCCGGGCGGCGCGGAACTCCGCCTTCATCTTCTCGATCCGGTCCGCCGCCCAGGCGGGGGAGTCCTCGGCCACGGGGCCGTCGTAGCGGACGTAGTTCTGCTCGTCGACGTGCGCGGTGTAGAACTCGAAGTCGTCGCCGCTGGTGCCGTTGTAGGGGTTGGGCGCGTCGGTGTACTGGTGGGTGTAGCCGTGGGCGATCATCGTGCCGCCGTTGGCGAGCATGTACTTGATCGCCGCGACCACCAGGGGGCGCTGCCGGAGCGCGACGGTCTTGCCCGGCTCCTTGTAGACGGTGTAGACGCCGAAGGAGTAGGGGATCTTCCGGCGCTTCAGCTCGACGGCGATCTTCATCAGCTCGGCCGGCTCGGCGTTGGGGCCGATGTCCTCCAGACGGAGCAGGGCCCGGTGGCGCTCCTTGGTCTGCGGGGCGAGCGCGTCGAACAGCAGGTCGGAGAAGACCAGGTAGCGGTCGGAGGCGGTGGTGTAGGCGAAGGGGATCTCACCGATGTAGGTCAGCTCGCCCGAGCGGACCGCCCACGGGATCCGCGTGCCGTTCTCGCGCACCGCGGCGGCCAGGACCTCGGCCTTGGTCTCGTCGACCGAGGCGTAGTCCATGATGCCGGAGGCGTTGCGGCCGTCGCGCGACAGGTCCCTGCCCTTGTAGACGACGCCCTCGACGGTGCCGAAGTCGAACTGCGACCACATCCAGCCGTAGTCGGCGGCGAAGGTGGGGATGGAGGCGGTGAGCTGCCAGATGTTGTTGTTCATCCAGATCACCGGGCGGTCGGCGTCGCGCACGTCGGCCAGGAACGCCTCCGGCAGCGGCTCGTCGTAGGTGGAGCCGACGTAGACCACCGCGGTGTAGGCGTCCATGGCGCCGGCGGTGTACGCCGAGACGGGCAGCGCGGCGAACGTGCCGAAGTGGCCGGTCAGGTTGGCGGTCTGGGCGGCGTACAGCTCGCCCAGCCAGCCCCACTGGCCGGTCGTGTCGTACAGCACGAGCGTGGAGCGGCCGGTGCCGGCCAGGCCGCCGGTGAAGGCCTTGGCCCTGGCGGACGCGGACGCGGCGGACGCGGACGCGGTCGGTGTCGCGAGGCCGGTGGTGAGCAGCAGCACGGCGGAGAGCAGGGCCGCCAGCGCGGGCAGGACGGCCCTGCGCCGGAGGGAGGAAGCGGGCATACGGGAAGACCCCCACAACGAAGCGAGATCGACGCCGCCGGGGCGTCGCATGACAGGGTGTGGGTTCGGTCTCGCCATTGGCTCCCCGGAACGGCTAGGCGGCCGAATTCCTACGTGCGCCGTCAGGCGCCGTTGAGGCCGTCCCGGATCATCGCGTACCCCGTGAACTACCGCGGCATATGCCCCTACCTGCGGGTTCTCGTCCAGAGTAACTTTCGGTCACCAGCGCGGCAAATCGATCACCGCGTTCTCCACCCAGAGTGACACCGGCCGTACGGCGGGCGGCCCGCGCCCGCCGTACACCCTGTGCCCGGTCCCCCGTCCGGCCTACATCGCGCTCGCGGGCACGAACGTGTAGCCCAGGCTCTTGATGCCGTCGATGATCTCACCGAGCCGCCCGGTGCCGAGGTAGGGGTGGTAGAAGAAGCTGGCCACCCCGTCGCGGACGACGAGGTTGGCCTCGGCGGCCTCGACCAGGTCGGCCGGGAGCACCGACGGGTGGTTGTTGTAGCCGGTGGGGATGAGGTTGCCGAGGTTCTCCGGGATCACCTTGGAGCCGTAGACGTCGGTGACGGTGTAGGGGAAGAACTGCCCGGCCGAGTGGTCGTACCGTACGGCGGTGCCCGACAGCGTGCCGGCGAAGTACATGCCGCGCTCGTAGCGGGCGGCGAAGCGCGAGCGCACCGCCCGGTAGTCCTCGGCCGACCCGGCGTAGTGCGGGAACTCGAAGATCGTCGGCACCGGCAGGCCGGAGGCGCGGAACTCCGCCGCCGCGGCGTCCAGGCGGCCCTGCGCCCATTCGAAGGAGTCGCCGGCGACGGGGCCGTCGTAGACCACGTAGTCCTTCTCGTCGACGTGGGTGGCGTAGAACTCGAAGTCGTCGCCGCTGGCGCCGTTGTAGGGGTTGGCCTTGGTGCCGTACTGGTGGGTGTAGCCGTGCATGATCATCGTGCCGCCGTTGGCGAGCATGTACTTGATCGCCGCGACGACCTCGGGCCGGTCCCGCAGCCGGATCTCGACGTCCTTCTCCGGCTCCCGGTGCAGGGTGTAGACGCCGAAGGAGTAGGGGACGCGGCGCTTCTTCAGCTCGGCGGCGACCGCCATGAGGCCGGCCGGGTCGGCCGCGGGGCCGATGTCCTCCAGGCGGAGCAGGGCCCGGTGGCGCTCGGCGGTCTCCGGGGCGAGCGCGTCGAACAGCAGGTCGGCGAAGGCCAGGTAGCGGCCGGCCGTCACGGTGTAGGCGAAGGGCATCTCGCCGACGTAGGTCAGGTTGCCCGAGCGCACCGCCCAGGGCAGGCGGGTCCCGTCGGTGCGCACGGCGGTGGCCAGGACCTTCGCCTTGGTCTCGTCGAGCGTGGCGTAGGCCATCACGCCGGCGGTGTCGGCGGTGTCGCGGGCGAGGGTGCGGCCCTTGTAGACGACCTTGTCGATGGCACCCTGGTCGAACGAGGACGGCGCCCAGCCGTGGTCGGCGGCGAAGGTGGGGCTGGAGGCGGCCAGCTGCCAGATGTTGTTGTTCAGCCAGATCACCGGGCGCACGGCGGCGCGCACGTCGGCCAGGAACGCCTCCGGCAGCGGCTCGTCGTAGGTGGAGCCGACGTAGACCACGGCGGTGTAGGAGTCCATCGTGCCGGCGGTGTAGGACGTCACCGGCAGGGCGGTGAACGTGCCGAAGTGGCCGGTCAGGTTGGCGGCCTGGGCGGCGTACAGCTCGCCGGTCGGCGCCCACCGGCCGGTCGTGTCGTACAGCACGAGCGTGGAGCGGCCGGTGCCGGCCAGGCCGCCGGTGAAGCCGCCCGCCCGGGCGGTGGCCGCGGACTGCGGAGCCGAGCCGGCGGCCAGGAGCAGCCCGGCGGTCAGCGCCGTCAGCACGGTCAGGGCCAGTGCGCGGAGGCGGGAGCGGGAGCGGGGCGATGCGGTCATGTCAGTCCCGGGGCGAGGCGGCGGTCGGGTGGCCCGGTCCGGCGGCCGGATGCGGCGGCACGGGCCGGGGACGGGTGTGGAGGCGGCGGCGGTCCGCGTCAGGTGCGGGGTCTGCGCCGGGTGCGGTCCGCGTCAGGTGCGGGCGGTCTTGAGCCAGCTCTGGCGGCCGGAGAGGGCGCGCCCCACCGCCCACCAGCCGGCCGCGAACCACTGGTAGCCGTAGAGCACGAACGCGTGCCCCAGCAGCAGCGAGCGCAGCAGGCCCAGCTCGCGGTCGCGGCGCCAGTACACGTAGCCGTAGATCAGGCCGACGCCGAAGGAGAGCGCGTACCAGGCGGCGAACACGGCGGGCGAGACCACGCTCTGCCCGGCCTGCAGCGAGGCCAGCGCCAGGGCCGCGCCGGAGGCGAGGAACGCCAGCGGCAGCAGCGAGGTCAGCAGCAGGAACCACGGGCTGAGCAGGTGGTAGACCAGGTCCGGCGCGGCGGCGAACGGCGCGCGGCGGATGACCAGCGGCAGCAGCCTGCCGGCCTGCAGGTGGCCCTGGAACCAGCGCGAGCGCTGCCGTACCAGCCGCTTGGGCGACAGGACCGCCTGCTGGTGCACGGCGGTGGTGTGGCAGAACCGGTTCTGCCAGCCGGTGGCGAGCATGCGCACGCCGAGGTCGAGGTCCTCGGTCAGGCAGTCGCTCCACGGGTCGGCGCCCAGCCGGGTGAGCGCGCTCAGCCGCATGAACTGGCCGTTGCCGCCGAGGCCGACGCTGCCCAGGTGGCGGCGGCCGTTCTGGAAGACGTCGGTGTAGACGACGAACTCCATGTCCTGCAGCCGGGCCAGCAGGCCGGTGTGCCGGTTGTACATCCGCACGCCGACCTGGACCGCGCCGGTGCCGGGGTCGGCGAAGTACGGCGTGACCTCCTCCAGGGCGTCGGTGTCCAGGCGCCCGTCGGCGTCGAGCACGCACACGACGACCCGGTCGGGGTCGCGCCCGGCCAGCAGCCCGGAGTCCAGCAGGTGGGCCAGGCCCGCGTTGAGGGCCGCGCCCTTGCCGCGGCGGGCGTCCGGCAGCGTGCGCTGCAGCAGCCAGATCCGGCCGTCCTCGGCCGCGGCGTCGCGGACGATGTCGGCGGTGGCGTCGGAGGAGGCGTCGTCGACGACCAGCACCGCGAGGTCGCCGGGCAGGCCGCGCAGCCGCTGCAGGCTGGCGGCGAGCACCTTCTCCTCGTCCAGGCAGGCCATCAGGAAGACGTAGAACGGCGCGGGCTCGGCCGGTCGGGCGGGGCGGCGCACGCCCCGCGACAGCACGAACATCACGCAGGTGTAGCCGAGCCCGAGCACGATGACCGCCGAGCTCAGCCAGAGCAGGGGGCTCATCGCAGCAGCTCCGCCACCCGGTTCCGGCCCTCGGCGCCGTCGGCGGTGTGACGGGCGCGGCGGTCGGCCCGCGGCAGGGCGCGGCGGCGGCGGGCGGCGTCGACGCCGCGCAGTACGGCGCCGGCGGCCAGCAGGAGGGCCATGGCCAGCAGGAAGAGGCCGAAGCCCGCGCCGGTGATCATGAGCAGGGTGCGGGCCACGTCCGCGGCGGGAGCCATGGCGGCGTCGGCGGCGGAGGAGCCGGAGTGCAGCGGCGGGAGGGCGACGGAGCCGGCCACGCTCATTCCGGCGCCGGTGAGCGCGAGGGCGCTGTTGGCGTACATCTCAGGCACCCCCGGCGATCGCCCGGAGGGCGGAGGCGGAGAGCGGAGCGCACGGCGGAGGCGCGGAGCAGGCGGGCATGGCAAGGACTCCCACGACGAAGAAGAACCCGGACGCCCTCGGTGGAAGGACGTCAGATGACGGCTGGGTTCGGTCTCGCCATTGGCTCCCCGGAACGGCTAGGCGGCCGAATTCCTACGTGCGCCGTCAAGCGCCGTTGAGGCCGTCCCGGATCATCGCGTACCCGCTGGATGCCGCAGGCATATGCCCCTGCCTGCGGCTTCCCGGTCACACTAACTGTCCGTCACGAAAATGGCAAACCGGGCGTCAAATATATTACGTAGCGTGATACTCACACACGGTAACAAAATAGGATCTTCTTCTCTTATAGGGACAGCGCACTCGCGTTTCCCTCAGCTCCGGGAGCCGGCGAGCGGACCCCGGAGGGCGAGCCGGGTCCCGTGCGGTGGCGGCCTGCGTGATCCCGCCCGACGGTCCTGCGGCCAGGACCTCCCGCCTCGGCCGTCCGCCCACCGGGGAACGGCGAAAGCCCTCCGAACGGACGTTCGGAGGGCTGTATCGTGCGGTCAGAGGCGGCCGGTGCCGCTCTCAGGCGGCCAGGCGGTGGGTGCCGGCGGCGGAGCCCTTGGCCTTGAGGGTCATCACGAAGGCCAGCACCTTGGCGATCGCGCCGTACATCTCGGCCGGGATCTCCTGGCCGATGTCGCAGCTCTTGTGCAGCGCGCGGGCCAGCGGGACGTCCTGGACCATCGGGATGCGGTTCTCGGCGGCGATCTCGCGGATCTTCGCCGCGATGGTGCCGGAGCCCTTGGCGACCACGCGGGGGGCGCCCTTGGCCGGGTCGTAGCGCAGCGCCACCGCGACGTGGGTGGGGTTGACCAGGACCACGTCGGCGGTGGGGACGTCGGCCATCATGCGGTTGCGGGCCATCGCCTGCTGGCGGGCGCGGATCTGCCCCTTGACGTGGGGGTCGCCCTCGGAGCGCTTGTACTCCTCCTTGACCTCCTGCTTGGTCATCCTCAGCTGCTTGCCGATGCGGCGGCGCGCCATCGCGTAGTCGGCGGCGGCCAGCGCCAGGCCGGTGGCGCCCGCGAAGCGCATCAGCGACAGGATCGCGTCGCCGGCGCTGGACAGCAGCACGCCCAGGGGCAGGGAGCCGGAGGCCAGCAGGATCGGGATCAGGTCGCGGATCGCCATGTAGGCGATGCCGGTCAGCGTGGCGGTCTTCATCAGCGCCTTGGCGCTCTCCCACAGCGCCTGCCCGCCGAACATCCGCTTCAGGCCCTGCAGCGGGTTGAGCTTCTTGAACTGCGGCTTGAACAGCTTGGTGGCCGGCTTCAGGCCGCCCTGGGCCGCGGCGGCGGCCAGAGTGATGACCACGGTGGCGGCCGCGATCGGCGCGACGGCCAGCATGGCGTCGCCCAGGCCGGAGATGAGGATCTGCAGCCCCAGCGCCGGGTCGGGGTTCTCGATGACCTCGCCCACCCGGAGCATGACGCCCTCGGCCGCCTCGACCGAGTCCTCCAGCACCATCGGCATGAGCACGCCCGCCGCCAGCATCGACGCCCACGCAGCGAAGTCCGGCGTCCGGGCGATCTGCCCTTCCTTCTGCGCGTCCTGCTTCTTCTTCGCTGTGGGCTGCTCGGTCTTCTCGCCGCCGCCTCCGCCGCTCATCCGTTCGCCAGTCCCGTCATCATGCGCACCGCGCGGTCGGTCAGCCCGTCGATCACGCCGGGCAGCACCGAGATGGCGATGCCGGCCAGGGCCAGGGTCAGGAAGATCTTCACCGGGAATCCGAGGGAGAAGGCGTTCAGGGCCGGGGCGGCCTTGCTGAGCAGGCCGAGCGCGAGGTCGGCGATGAACAGCACCGCGATGATCGGGCCGGCGATCTGCAGGGCGGAGACGAACAGCTCGGCCAGGCCGCCGGTGATCAGCTCGCTGAGGGTGTCCAGCGACAGGGCGCCGTCCAGCGGGAGCAGCCGGTAGGTCTGGGTGAAGCCCAGCAGCACGAACTGGTAGCCGCCGCTGACCAGCAGCAGCGTGGTGCAGAGCAGGCCGTAGAACTTGCCGAACACCGAGTTGGACGACATCGACATCGGGTCGAAGGCGGTGGCCAGGGAGAAGCCGCCGAAGATGTCCAGGAGGTCTCCGGCGGCCTGGACCGCGGCGAAGACCATGGCGGTCAGGAAGCCGAGGGCGACGCCGACCACGGCCTGCTCGACGGCGACGACCAGCATGGCGGCGGGGGAGACGTCGGAGATCTGGGCGGCCAGCTTGGGGGCCAGCGGCAGCGCGATCGCGACCGCGAGCAGCGCCTTGACCTGGCCGGGGATCGCCTTGTTGTTGAACGGCGGGCTGATCAGCAGCCAGGCGGCCGACCGGACCGAGGCCAGCAGCAGCGCGACCAGCGTGGTCTCCGACAGCATCCCCTCCACCGGCTCAGCCGCCGTGGATGAGCTGCGGGACCTGGTCGAACAGCTGCGTGGTGAACGCCACCATCTCGTGCAGCATCCAGTTGCCGCTGAAGATGAGGGCCACGCACACCCCGGCCGCCTTGGGCACGAAGGAGAGGGTGACCTCCTGGATCTGGGTCACCGACTGGAAGAGCGAGATGACGAAACCGATGAGCAGCGCGGTCACCAGGATCGGGGCGCCCAGCTTGGTGGCGAGCGTCATGGCCTGGGTGCCGATGTGCAGCACCTGGGTGTCGGTCACGGTCGTGGAGGTCCTTACCTGGAAGCCGGGCTACTGGTAACTGCCGACCAGGGACGTCACGATGAGTCCCCAGCCGTTGACGAGCACGAAGAGCAGGAGTTTGAAGGGCATCGCCACCGTGACCGGCGGGAGCATCATCATGCCCATCGACATCAGAGCGGCCGAGATGACCAGATCGATGATGAGGAACGGCACGTAGATGACGAACCCGATGATGAACGCGGCCCGCAGCTCCGACAGGACGAACGCCGGGATGAGCGTGGTCATCGGCACCGCGTCGGCGTTGGCCGGCTTCGGCTGGTCGGCGATCTTGGTGAAGAGCGCCAGGTCGTCCTTGCGGGTGTGCTTGGTCAGGAACTCCCGCACCGCCGGGGTGCCGGCCTCGACGGCCTGCGAGACGCTCTTCTCGCCCTTAAGGTAGGGCTGGATCGCCTTGTCGTTCACGTCCGAGGCGACCGGGCCCATGATGAACAGGCTGATGAAGATCGCCAGACCGGCCAGCACCTGGTTCGGCGGGACGTTGGCCAGGCCCAGCGCGTTGCGGGTGATGCTGAGCACCACGAAGATCTTGGTGAAGCTGGTGCAGAGCAGCAGGATCGCCGGCGCCACGGACAGCACCGTCAGGCCCAGCATGAGGACGATCGACTGGCTGGGCTTGCCGCCCACGCCGTTGAGGTCGATCGTCACCGAGTCCTTGCCGGGGCCGGTCGGGCCCTCGGGGCCGGGCGAGGCCAGCGGGGTGAGCGCGGCGGAGGCCGTACCGGTGGAGGCGGCGGTGGCGGTGCCCGCGGCGGCGGTCGCGGTGGAGACGGCGGTGGCGGTCCGTACCGGCTGGGTGGCCGCGGAGGCCGCCGACGCGCCGAGCACGAGCGTGCCTGCCACGGCCAGGCCGGTCAGGGCCAGGCTGAGGATGCGCTTCATCAGTTGCGAGCCGTCCGTTCGCGCAGGAGTTCCAGGGCGGTCTTCCAGGTCCGGGGCGAGAGCGCCGATCCGGCCAGGGCGCCGGTCCGGGCCGGCTCGGTTCCGGGGAGGGCGCCGGTGGCGGCGCCCTTCGCGCCGGGCCGCAGCGCGGCCAGCGAGCGGGGCAGTGCGCCGAGCCCGGCGAGGGGGCCCTCGATGGGACCCTGCCCGGCCGTTCCCGCATCAGCCGGAGAGGAGTCGGCTGACGGGAGAACGGCCGGCAGGGAGACGGGGATGCGCTGCTCGGACTGCTCCGCGTAGCGCTCCACGGCCTCCAGGTCCGCCTCGGCCAGGAGGGTCACCTGGCCGTCGGTGACGCCGAGCACCAGGGCCCGGTCGGTCACCCGGACGACCGCGACGGAGGAGTTGCGGCTCAGCTGCTGGCGGGCGACCACGGTGAGCAGTCCCCCGCTCCGCCCGGCCAGCGGCTTGCGGGCCACCTTCGACAGCCCCCACACCAGGAGCAGGACGACCAGGAGCGAGAACGTGATTCTCAGAACGGTCTCGAACATTGCGGGGTGCTGCTCCTACGTCGGGACGGTCTGCGGCGGCGGGCGGCGGGTGCGGCTACTGCCGTTCTCCGCCGGGGGAGAGGATCTCGGTGACGCGGATGCCGAAGTTCTCGTCGATCACGACGACCTCTCCGCGCGCGACCAGGCGGCCGTTGACCAGCAGGTCCACGGGGCTGCCCGCGGCGCGGTCCAGCTCGACCACGGCGCCGGGCGCGAGCGAGAGCAGCTCCCGGACGGTCATCCGGGTGCGGCCGAGCTCGGCGGTGACGCTCATCTCGACGTCGTGCAGCAGGTCGAACCGGGCCTTGGCGTTGCCCGTGGAGCGGGCGGCCGCCGGGGCCGGCCACGGGGTCGCCACCAGTGCGAGCACGGCCCGCACGGCGCCGTCCTCCAGCAGCGGCACGAAGACCGGCTCGCCGCGGTTGGCGAGCGCGCCCAGGCCGACCTCGGGCTCGGTGGCCAGCGCCGGCTCCAGGACGACGGGGCCCAGCTTGCGGGCCGCCGCCTCCAGGGCGGGCTGCACGGCCTTGGCCAGGTCGAGCTCGCCGAGCGGGCTCTGGCGCAGGGCGTCGACCAGGTCCTGGCCGACGACGACCGCGACCTCGCCCTGGGTGGCGCCGGAGAAGCGGGCGCACACGGCCTGGCCGGCGGGCAGGTCCTGCGGCACGGTGAAGACGGGGGTGCCGACTTCCAGGGCGCCGCCGGTGGGCAGCAGGGCCAGCGCGGCCTCGGCCGCGGCCATGCCGAGCTCCACGCGGGGGGCGACGGTGATCGTGGTGGTCATCAGTGGACTTCCATTTCGTTCTGCGGCGTGGGCACGACGAGGCAGGCCAGGCGCGGGCCCTGGCTACCGGGCACTGCGTGGGCGAAGGTGATGTCCGCGGCCGTCACCGACAGCGGCGCCGTCACGGGA
This sequence comes from Planomonospora sp. ID91781, assembly GCF_015711595.1. Taxonomy (NCBI): domain Bacteria; kingdom Bacillati; phylum Actinomycetota; class Actinomycetes; order Streptosporangiales; family Streptosporangiaceae; genus Planomonospora; species Planomonospora sp. ID91781. The sequence continues at coordinate 91,523 of NZ_JABTEY010000005.1, forward strand.
TGGCCGAGCGGCACGACGTCGCCCGGCTCCAGGCCGATGATCTGCTCGGGGCGGAGCCGTACGGCCTCGAAGCGGACCGCCACGTCGATCGGCGTGGTGCCGAGCGCGGCGGCCATGTTGCGGTGCGCCTCCTCGCGGGCGGCGCGCTGGCCCGAGCTGAGCGTGACGTCGTTGTCGTTGCCCTGGAGCTTGGGGAAGATCGAGGCGAACGGCATGCAGATCGTCGCCAGGCACTCCTCGCTTCCCACCCGCATGTCGAAGGAGGCCACGATGACCGCGTCGGCGGGGGCGCAGGCCTGCACGAACTGCGGGTTGTAGTCGATGACGCCCAGCTTGGGGTGGATCTCGGTGATCGACTCGAACGCGTAGTGCATCTCCTCCAGGACCCGGGTGAGCAGGTCGCGCAGGAGGGGCGTCTCCATGTCGGTCAGCGGGCGCTCCGTCTGGGCGCCGCCGGGGCCGCCGAGCAGGTGGTCGATGCTGGCCATCGCGGTGCCCAGCGAGAACTCCATGATGGCGGTGCCGGGCAGCGGCTCCAGGTCGACGGTGGCGACGATGGTCGGGTTGCCCAGCGCCGAGATGTACTCGTCGTAGGTGAGCTGCTGGATGGAGACCAGCGAGACCTGGGAGACGACGCGCAGGCTCGTGGTGAGCAGGGTCGTGTACTGGCGGGCGAACGTCTCGTAGGCGATCTGGAGCGTGCGGACGTGCTCGCGGGAGAGCTTGATGGGACGCCGGAAGTCATAGGGCTGCGGATCGGAGGTCTTCGCCCGGCGGGACATCCGTCCGAGCAGGCGGGGCGTCGAGGCCGAAGGCTGCGTCTGACTCACGAGATCACACATCGGCCGTTATCCATCCGATATGAGGAAATGCCGGAAATCGGGTTCACCTCGTGCGGAGGGTCCCGTTCCCGCGGCGGGGGTCGCGTGCGTGCGCACCCCCGCCCGCCTGCGTCTTCAGCGGTCCTGCGGCTGTCCTTCGGTCGTCCTTCGGTTGTCCTTGGGTCGTGCTCGGGCGGTTCCGTCGCGAGCCGTGCGCCGCCGCCGCATGCCGTACGGCGGCGCGGTGCCGCAGCGCCCGCCGTGTGCCCGCCGTGTGCCCGCCGCGTGTCCTGCGGCGGCGCGGTGCCGGCGGCGGGCCGTACGGCGGCGCGGCCTACTGCATGACGAACTCGGTGAAGTAGATGTCCATGATCTCGCCCTCGTAGGACTTCTCGATCTTCTCCAGCAGCGCCTGCTTGGCCAGGTTGCGCGCCTTGTCCGAGGAGAGCTCGTCGACCGCCTTGTTGCTGAACTGGTCGATGGCCAGGTCCAGGGCCTTGCTGCCGTCGGGGGCCTCGGCGACCTCGGCGGTCGCCTGCAGGGCCAGCTTCAGCTTCAGGAAGTGCCCGTCGGCGAGGTTGATCGTGATCGCGTCGAGGGCGGCCACGGCGCCGGGCTCCGGCGCGGGCTCCTTCTCCTCCCCGCCCCCGGCGAACAGCAGGAAGTAGGCAGCCGCCGCGGCGACGAGGAGCAGCACGACCCCGCCGGCGAGGAAGAGCGTCTTCTTGGACTTCTTACCGCCCCCCTGCGCCTCCTCGGCGTCCGGCGCGGCCTTGAGCTTCGCGGTGGCCATGGTGTTCGTCTCCTGGGTCTGGTTCGGTCAACTCGTGCTGGACTGGCCCGCCGCCGACGGCAGCAGGGCCTTGGTCGCGGCGTCGAGGTCGGACAGGACGACCACCTCGACCCGGCGGTTCAGCGTCACCGACCGGGGGTCGGTGTCGGGGTACAGGGGCCGCTGGTCGGCATAGCCGGCGGCGTTCAGCCGCTTGGCCGGGATGCCCCTGGACACCAGCCGGCGCACCACCGTGGAGGCGCGCGCGGTCGACAGCTCCCAGTTCGACGGGTACGGGCCCGACGAGACCGGCAGCCAGTTGGTGTGCCCGTCGACCTCGACGGAGTTCTTCTCGCCGCGCAGCGCCGGCGCGATCGAGTCGATGATCTTCCGGCCGTCCCGCAGCAGCTCGGCGCTGTTGTTGCCGAACACGACCGAGCTGGTGACGACGGTCACCACCAGGCCGCGCTCGTCGATGCGGAACTGCACGCTGTCGGCGGCGTTCTGCTTGCGCAGCGCCTCCTGGATCTTCTTCTTGATCCGCTCGAACTTCTCGACCTCCGCCGACGCGTTCTTCGCGCGGGCCGAGGCCCGGGCGCGGTCGAGCGCGGCCAGGGCGTCGCGGGCCTTCTTCTCGGCCTCGCCGTCGGCGCCCTTGCCCAGCACGGACGAGAACTCCATCGGAGCCGACTCCCCGCCGCCGGCGTCGCCGGTCACCGCGCTGCCCGGCGCGGTGAAGGTCACCGCGGGCTGGCCGAAGGCCATCGACAGGCTCGACTTGAGCGCGTTGAACTTGTTCTGGTCGACCTGGCTCATCGCGAACAGCACGATGAACAGCGCCATCAGCACGGTGAGCATGTCGCCGTAGGTGACCAGCCAGCGCTCGTCGGCGTGGGCCTCCTCCTCGTGGCCTCCGCCGTGTTTCTTGCGGCGGTGGGGCTTGGTGCTCATCAGGCGGCCTTCGCCTTCTCGGCGGTGTTCTCCCCCGGGGGCAGCAGGCTCTTGAGCTTCTGGGAGACCAGGCGCGGGTTGGTGCCGGCCTGGATGTTGGCGATGCCCTCGATGGTGAGCTCCATCTGCGCGGCCTCCAGCTCGCTGATGCGCTTGAGCCGGTTGCCGATGGGCAGCCAGAGCACGTTGGCGCTGGCCACGCCCCACAGGGTCGCGACGAACGCGGCACCGATCATGTGGCCGAGCTTCGAGGGCTCGCTCAGGTTCTCCAGCACGTGCACGAGGCTGACCACGGTGCCGATGATGCCGATCGTGGGGGCGTAGCCGCCCATGTCGGTGAAGATCTTCACGCCGGCCTTGTCGGCCCGGCGCTTGGCGTCGACCTCGGCCTCCAGGATCTCCCGGAGCTCCTCGGGGTCGGTGCCGTCGATGGCCAGCTCCAGGCCGCGGCGCAGGAACGGGTCCTCGACCTCCTTGACCGCGTCCTCCAGCGCCAGCAGGCCCTCGCGGCGGGCGCGCTCGGAGAGCTTGACGATCGAGTCGACCAGGTCGGTGCCGGGCGTGGGCTTGGCGGTGAGGGCGCGCTTGATCTGCCCGACGATGCCGGTGGCGTCGCTCAGCACGCCGCCCGCCATCGCCACGCCGAAGGTGCCGCCGAAGACCAGGATCATCGGGGCGAGCAGCATGATCGACATCGGGTTGGAGCCCTCGAGGATCATCATCACGAAGATGGAGACCACCGCGATGCCGATGCCGGCCAGGGTTGCCGGATCCATGGTCAGCGCTCCTGTCGGTGAAGGCGGACGACCCGCTGCTGGTCGGCGTCGGCGGAGCCCGAGCCCGTGGCCGGGAGACGGTGCGTGCCGGAGGAGACGAGGATCTCGGCGTCGGCGATCAGCTCCGCGCGGTAGCGGCGCACCAGCCCGAGGAACTCGCTGAGGGACTCGGCGATGATGTACTTGGTCCCGTCCACGAGAGTGATCACCGTGTCGGGGGTCTGGTCCGCCCGCTCGATCAGGTCCGGGTTCAGTGCGAACTCCGGGCCGTTGAGGCGCGTAAGAAGGATCACCGAGGTCCGTCCTTGAGGTCGTCAGGGGTCGACGGGCCGTAGCCGGGCCGCGTTACCTCTTCCATCGGCCGCCCGCCGCGCCGCCTGAGAAAACCGGCGGGACCGAGGTCCTCTGTTTCGGTCCTCCGGGCGTTCCCTTGCGATTACGCCCGGAGGACCGGCGAGAGCTGCTAGGACGTACGGCATGCACTCTGACGCCACGCCCAACGAGGCAGCCGGAGCCCAGGACGCCTGCGGAAAGACCGGCGCTCCGTCACGGCGCGAATCCCGCGCACGGCTCTTCGCCCGCATCGCCGCCGGCCACAACCCTCACCTGGATCCTGACTACCTCGTCACCGCGCTCGCCGAACGGGAGACGGAATCCTTGCAAGCACCGGAGAAGGATCCCGGAGAGAAGTAGCGTGACCTCATGCGCAGACACCAGCGGGTGAGCCAGTCATACAACTTGAAGAGATCTACGGTGAATCTGGTGGAGGTCGCCGCCGCCCGTGACGGTGTCAGTGGATCGGCCTACGTTGAGAAGGCGCTGTGGTTCTACGCCCTCTCCCGCGGACTCACGGGTACGGGCTCATTCGAGGAGCAGGCCAGAAACGACGAGGCCGAGTTCATCTCCGTTGAAGGGGCATCCCGTGAGTCGTCCTCGATGAGAACCAAAGAAAGGGAATGATCCTGCCTCAGGGGTCTCTTCACAGTAAGCTGGCTGTGAAGCGCATGCGCTCCACAGTCAGTAATCAGGGCAATCGTGGCCGTATGGCCCTACGGCTCGGATCAGAGCGAGAAAAGGCCGCCCAGAACAGCAGCGCAACCGTATAGCGAAGCACCCCTTGGGTCGCTTGGCCGAGCGAGATCGAATCTGCGCCTCATAAGTCCTCGAACAGTTCCCCGAAGGAGTCCTCCCTTGACCAGAGAAGGCTTCATTTATGTCGTTGCTTTCGACAGCGGCACTGTCAAGGTTGGGCAGGCGGCTGACGCCGCCACCCGACTGGCAGCGCACCGTCGTGATGCTGCTCGCCATGGCATCAAGGTGGCCGCAGAGTGGTCCTCGTCATCTCATGATGCTTTCCTGGCCAATGAAAGGAAACTGATCGATTTCTGTCGGCAGAAGGGAACGCCTCAGGCGGGAAGCTCCGAGTACTTCATTGGCCTGGAATTTACCGAGGTGCGAGACTTTGCAGCTCAACTCTCCCAACACAACAGCCAGACTAGCTTTATCCCCGCTCATTCAGCCGAGGCCGGGACCTCTGCTCTTAGCTACGGTGGGGTCTATGAATCTCCAGAGGGAGTCTTCCTGCTCGTCGCTTCCGAAGGCATCCTCGCCCACCCCGGTCGACGATGGCTTCTTGCACTAGAGGTCAGATCACACGATGACGGCGATCTACTGACCGTGGCCATAGACGTCCCCGGTGTCGGCCATCGCTATGTGAACACCGGAAATATTTCCCGCATCCTGCGTGACTCGATTGGCGAGCAATCCGGTACTTGCCTGGGCATTTTGTCGGCAGACGACATGGAATCCATACAGGACATGTTCGCCGTAGTGCTCGATCTCTGATGGGCGCGAGGCCGTAAAAAGGCAGACTTGCTGAACGCCGAAGGTCCCGGGGCGCGGCCGTGGCCGGGTCCCGGGACCTTCGCGGTGGGCCCGCCCCGAGGGCGGGGAGCGCTTAGCGCTTGAGGTTGACCAGGTCGTTCAGCAGCTCGTCGGAGGTGCTGATGACCTTGGTGTTGGCCTGGAAACCGCGCTGGGCGATGATCAGGTTGGTGAACTCCTGGCCGAGGTCGACGTTGGACATCTCCAGCGCGCCGGTCTGCAGGGCGCCCATGCCGCCGGTGCCCGCGGTGCCGATGGTGGCGTCGCCGGAGTTGACGGTGGCGCGGTAGGTCGAGCCGCCGGCCTTCTCCAGACCGCCCGGGTTCACGAAGTTCGCCATGGAGACCTGAGCGAACGTGCGCTTGGTGCCGTCGGCGAGCACGCCGACGAGCGAGCCGTCGGGGGAGATGGTGAAGGACTCCACGTCGCCGGGGAGCATGATCGGCTCCGGCGCCCCGGTGGGGGGCACCGGCACGTTGCCGGTCGCGGCGTTCCAGCCGAGCACGAAGTTGCCGTCGGTGGTCACCATGGCGCCGTTGGCGTCGAAGTTGAACGCGCCCGAGCGGGTGTAGAGCTGCTCGGTGCCCTTCTGCACGGCGAAGAAGCCGTCGCCCTGGACCATCAGGTCGAGGTTGCGCCCGGTGGTCTGCGCGGCGCCCTGGCCGAAGTTGGTCTGCACGCCGGCCAGGCGCACGCCCAGGCCGACCTGGGCCGGGTTGGTGCCGCCCGCGCCGGGGGTGCCGGCCTGCGGCGCGCCCGCGGCCTGCATCATCTGGCTGAGGGTGTCCTGGAAGACGGTCTGGGAGCCCTTGAAGCCGGTGGTGTTGACGTTGGCGATGTTGTTGCCGGTGACGTCCATCATCGTCTGGTGGACGCGCAGGCCGCTGATGCCGGAGTACAGGGAACGGAGCATGTCACTTTCCTTCGGTGGATTCGGTGCCGCCCGGGGCGGCGCTGGTGACTTCCTTGACCGAGGACAGCGGTACATCCGTGTTCCCGACCCGCAGGGTCGGGCTGCTGCCGAAGGAGGCTGAGGTGACCACACCGACGGCGTCCGTGCCGTCTGGTCCGGTGTAGCCGACGGTCTTGCCGACGAGGCTGCTGGCCGACAGCTGCAGCTGGGCCGCCAGCAGTTCGCCCTGCTGCTTGACGAGCTCCTCCATCCGCTCCACCTCGGTGAACTGCGCGGTCTGCGACATGAACGCGGAGGTGTCGGTGGGGTTGCTCGGGTCCTGGTAGCGCATCTGGGCGACCAGGAGCTTCAGGAACGTGTCCTTGTCGAGCCTGCTGTTGCCGCTCGACGTGGCGGCCGCGCTGGTCGCGGTGGTCGTGGCGCCGGTGCTCACGGCCCCGCTGATGGTGGTCACGTACGGATTCCTCCGGATTCCCTGGGAGAGGCGGTGCTACAGGCGGACGTTGAGCATGCGGGATCCCGGTCCGTCGGCCGGGGGGCCTCCGTCGGGCGCGGGGGCGTTCTGGTAGCCGTCCCCGGTGCGGCCGGCGCCGGTGGCGCCGCCGGCGGTGCGGCCCTGGTGGCCCTGGTCGCCCGGGTGGGAGAACTGCTGGGTCTGCTCGCCGGGGCGGCGGCCGTCGCCGGGGGCCTCGCGCTGCAGGTCCAGCGTGCAGGCGGAGAACCCGCCCTCCTCCAGCTCCTGGCGGAGCGAGGGCAGGGCCGAGCGCAGCGCGTCGAAGGCGCCGTCGCTGGTCCCGGCGAGCTGCAGGTGCACGGCGCCGTTGCGCAGTTCGGCGACGACGCTGACCGGGCCGAGGTCGACGGGGTGCAGGTGGACGGTGAGCCGGTGGATGCCGTCCGGGTCCTGCCGGAGCGGCAGCACGTGGACGGCGATCTGGGAGGCGGGTGCGGCGGGCTGCTGGGGGGCAGGCGCGGAGACCCGCTCCGGCCCCGTCACCTGCGTGGTGGCGGTGGCCTGGAAGACGGCCTGCCCGGTCGCGCCGGTGGCCTCGGCCGGGCCGCCGGCGGCGGTGCCGGTGCGGCGGGAGGCGTCCTCGCCGGTGGAGGTGCCCGCGCCGGAGCCCGCGGCCGGTGCCGCGACGGCCTGCCCGGACGCGCCCTGCGGTGCGGGGGCGTCGGCCGGGGCGGCGGCCTCGGGGGCGGCCGTCTCGGTGGTGGCGCCGGTCTCGGCGGCCGCCGTCGCCGTGGCGGACGGGGCCGCCTGGACGGCGGAGGCGGGGGCCTCCGCACCGGTGGGGACGCCGGCGGGCGCGGTGGGGACGGGAACGGCCGCGGTGGCGGCGGTCGCCGCCTGGCCCGCCGTACCGGTGGAGAGCTCCACGGTCTGCGGGAGCGCGAACGGCGGGACCTGCGCCGGTACGGCCTGGCCCGGGAGGCCCGGCTGGGCCGGGACGGGCGGCTGCGCCTGGGCGGCGAGGTCGGCTCCGGCCTGCTGCTGCGCCTGGAGCCGGGTCTGCAGCTGGGCGGCGAGCAGGGCCTGCGCGGTGAGCGGGCCGCCGGCCGGCGCCGCGGAGGTCGTCTGGGCGGACCCGCCGGAACCGGGGGTGCCGCCGGGGGTGCCGGGGACGGGCAGGACGCCCTGGGGCAGGGGGCCTCCGGCCGCGAGCAGGGCGAGGAGGGCGGCGAACGCGTCGCCGGCGCCGCTCTGGCCAGTCTGTCCCTCGCCGGAGGGAGCCGTCATCGCCGACGGGCTCCCCGCCAGGGGGATCGAAGGCACAGTCAAGATCGTCTCTCCTGCTATCCGATGCCGTTCATGACCGGTTGGATGGTCCGGACGTAGGCCTGGGCGGGATCGAACAGGCCGTTGCCCAGCTCATCGGCAGCGCCGAGGGACATCTGCGGCAAACCGGCCGATCCGCTGAAACTCGTGGCGCCCGCGCCGTACCCGGCCTGGACCGCGGCCATCGCGGCCGCCAGTTCGGCGCTCGTGCCGGTCCCGGCGCCGGTCCCGGACAGCGTGCCGGACAAGAAACCGGACAGGGCGCCGGGCAGCGTGCCGGGCAGGGCGCCCGTCTGCGCCAGGACGCTCGCGAGCGTGGTCGGGACCGCGGTGGAGGCGGCGGTGGGGGTGGCCGTCAGAGGGACGGCGGCCGGGGACGCCGCGGCCCGGAACGCGGACGCCGTCGCGGTCGTGGCCCGGACCGCGGCCGGGGACGCCGTGGAGGACGCCGTCGGGGACGCCGCCGCCGGGGTGGCGCCCGCGGCCGCGTCGCTCAGGACGCGGCGGATGTCGGTGGGCTTGCGGTAGTAGTCGTCCATGTCGACGATCTTGACGACGTCGCCGGTGCGCGGGGCGTGCAGCATCTTGCCGTCGCCGATGTAGATGCCGATGTGCGTGGCCGGGGAGCCGAAGGTCAGCAGGTCGCCCGGGAGGGCCTGCTTCAGGCTCGGGATGCTGCGGCCCTCGTTCTGCTGGTCCTGCGAGACGCGCGGCAGGGAGACGCCCAGCTTCTTGTAGACGAGCTGGACCAGTCCGGAGCAGTCCAGGCCCCGCTTGGGGTCCGTGCCGCCCCACAGGTAGGGGACGCCGAGGTACTTGCGGGCCTGGTCGACGACGTCCTGGCCGGTGACCCCGCCGGAGCCCCCGGTGACGGCGTCCGCCGCGGAGGCCGCCCGGGTCGCCTGGGTCCCCTGGGCGGCCTGACCGGTCCCGGCGGCGGCCGCGCTCCCGGAGGCGGCGGCCGTGGTCCCCGAGGCCGTGGTCCCCGAGGCCGCGCCGGACCGCTGGGCCGTCTTGAGCGCCGCGGCGAAGTCGGCGGCCGAGGTGGCGGAGGCGGCGGTGGCCGCGGGGGCCGCGCCGAACTGGGCCTCCAGCTGGCCGACCCGGGCCACGATGTCCATCAGGCTCATCGGCCGTTCTCCCTGTCGGTGCGGCGGCGGTTGAGCGGGAGGTCGTCCACGGCGCGCTGGTCGGCCGCCGCGTCGGCCTGCCGCACGGCGGCCTGGTGGCGCTCGGCGAGCTTGTCCACCATGCGGCGGCGCTGGGAGGCGGCGCTCCAGGTGTCCACGCTGGCGCCGACCCGCCGCGCGGCCTCCTCGGCCTTCTGGATCTTGATCGAGAGCTCCCCGGCGACCGCGCGGCGCGCGGCCATCGCCGCGACGAACGCGGCGGCGTCGGACGGGTCCGGAACGATCATCCGGCCCTGCAGCTCGGCCTCCTTGGCCTCGACCTGGCGGTCGGCGGCCCCGGCCTCGGCGCGGGCGCGGGCCACCCCGCCCTTGGCGGCGTCCTCCTGGGCCTTGCGGGCCCGCAGGATCGACGACAGACGGAAACGTGGGCTCATGTCAGATCTCCTTGGATGCCGGGTTCCGGCCGGGGGAGGCGGTCACGCGGGGGTCTTGCCGGAGAAGGTCCTGCGGGGCGGGTGCCGTACCGGAGCGGAGGGCCGGGGCCGGGCGGAATGCCGGGGCGCCGTCCCCGCTCAGGCCAGCAGGGCCCGGAGCCCCTCCCACGCCTGCGCGGCCGTGGTCTGCTCCTCCATGTCCTGGCGGAGGAACGCCTCGATGCGCGGCCACAGCGCGCGGGCCAGGTCCGCGTCCGGGTTGGTGCCGGGCACGTACGCGCCGATCTCCACCAGCTCGCGGATGTCGCGGTGGGCGGCGAGGATGCGGCGCAGCGCGGTGGCGTCGGCGCGCTGCTCGCGGCTGGTCACGGCGCCGGCGACGCGGGAGACCGACTCCAGCACGTCGATCGTCGGGAAGTGCCCGGCGGTGGCCAGGCGGCGGTCCAGCACGACGTGGCCGTCGAGGATCGAGCGCGCCGAGTCGGCGATCGGCTCGTTGTGGTCGTCGCCGTCGACCAGCACCGTGTACAGGCCGGTGATGCTGCCGTCGACCCCGGGTCCGGCCCGCTCCAGCAGCCGGGGGAGCATCGCGAACACCGACGGCGGGTAGCCGCGGGTCGCCGGGGGCTCGCCCGCCGACAGGCCGACCTCGCGCTGGGCCATGGCGGCCCGGGTGAGGCTGTCCATCAGCAGCAGCGCGTCGCGGCCCTGGTCGCGGAACCACTCGGCGATCCGGGTGGCGGTGAAGCAGGCGCGCAGGCGCACCATCGGCGGCTGGTCGGAGGTGGCCACGACCACGACGGAGCGGGCCAGGCCCTCGGGGCCCAGGTCGTTCTCGATGAACTCGCGGACCTCGCGGCCGCGCTCGCCGACCAGCGCCACGACGGTGATCTCCGCCTCGGTGCCGCGGGTGATCATGGACATCAGGCTGGACTTGCCGACGCCGGAACCGGCGAAGATGCCCAGGCGCTGCCCGCGCCCGGCCGTGATCATCGTGTCCATGGCCCGCACGCCCAGCGGCATCGGCTCCAGGATGCGGCGGCGCTGCAGGGCGGGCGGCGGCTCGTTCTCCACCGGGACCAGCTCCAGGCCGGCCAGCGAGGGGCCGCCGTCGAGCGGGCGGCCGAGGCCGTCCAGGATGCGGCCGCGCAGCGCCTCGCCGACCGGGACGCGCAGCGCGTCGCCGGTGGCGGTGACGGGGCTGCCCACGCCGATGCCGGTCAGCGAGCCCAGCGGCAGGCAGCTGAGCCGGCCGCCGGACAGGGCCACCACCTCGGCCGGGACGGCCGCGGGGCCGTCGCCGAGGAGGACCACATCGCCCACCCTGCCGGACACGCCCTCGACGTCGACCGAGAGGCCGACGACGGCCGCGACGCGACCGGTCACGCGGGGCCGCGCGGCGGCGACGGCCGCCCGCAGGCGGGTGTCGATGGTGGAGATCACAGGCCCAGGGCCTCCTTGGCTCGCTGTACGGCGGTGCTCAGGCGCGCGTCCACGGCGGTCGCGTCGCTTTCGGCGACGGCGTCGCCGGGCTTCAGGCGCGGGTCGACGACCATGGTCACGCTCCGGCCGTCGACCTCGAAGGTGTTCTGCCCGGCGCCGACCATGGCGGCGTGGTCGGCGGGGCTCAGCCGGACGAGCACGGGGCGGCTCTCGGGCACCAGGTCCAGCACCCGGGCGAGGGCCTCGCGGCCGGGCTCGGGGCTGTGCTCGATCTCCCGGCCGAGCACCGCCTCGGCGATGGCGAAGGCCGTCTGCACGACGAGGTCCTCAAGCTCGGCGGCGCCGGGGGCCGTCTGCTGCTCCAGCCGGGCGGCCGAGGCGGCGATCGCGGTCAGCGCGCTCTCCAGCCGGGCGATCTTCCGGGCCTCGGCCCGGGCGACGCGCTCGGCCTCGTCGCGGTGCTCGGCCGCGGTGTTGCGCCGGGCCTCCTCCAGGCCCTGGGCCCAGCCCGCGGCGTATCCCGCGGCCCGCGCCTCGGCGCGGGCCCGCTCCATCACCTCGGCCGGCACGTTCGTGGTGACGCCGAAGTCGGTGGCGAAGCGGGCGGCGCTGAAGGTGAGGGTGTCCGTCCCGCGCAGGACGGTCTCAGGCGACGAACTCATCCTCGTCTCCTCTCCGGATCACGATCTGGCCGGACTCCTCCAGGGCGCGGATCGCGTGCACGATCTTGGCCTGGGACTCCTCGACGGTGCGCAGCCGCACCGGGCCGAGCAGCTCGATCTCCTCGACGAGGTTCGCGGCGGCCCGCTCGGACAGGTTCTTGGTGATCTTGTTGAGCACGTCCTGCCCGACGCCCTTGAGGGCGGTGGCCAGGTCCACGGTCTCGACCTGCCGGACCACGAGCTGGACGGCGCGGTCGTCGAGGTGGACGACGTCCTCGAACATGAACATCCGGCTCCGGACCTCCTCGGCCAGCTCGGGGCTGCGCCCCTCCAGCCCTTCGAGGATGAGGCGCTCGGTGACGCGGTCGGCACGGTTGATGATGTCGACCAGAGGTTGCAGACCGCCCACGGCGGAGAGGTCGGACGGTTGCAGAACCGACGAGAGCTTGCGCTCCAGCAGCGACTCCACCTGGCGGATGATGTCGGGTGAGGTGCGGTCCATCACCGCGATGCGGTGCGCCACGTCGGCCTGCAGGTTCGGGTTGAGCCCCGACAGGATCTGCGAGGCCAGGTGCGCCGGCAGGTGCGCCAGCACCAGCGCGATCAGCTGCGGGTGCTCGTCCTGGACGAATCCCAGCACCTGACGGGGGTCGGCCCGCTGCAGGAAGCTGAACGGCATGTCGACCAGCGACGCCGACAGGCGCTCGACGATCTGGCTGGCCCGCTCGCGGCCCAGCGTCGCCTCCAGCACCTCGCGGGCGAAGTCCATGCCGCCCTGGCCGGCGTAGCGGTAGGCGACCGCCAGGTCGCGGAACTCGGTGAGGATGTCCACCGCGTCACCGGGGTCGACGGTGCCGAGCCGCACGATCTCGGCGGTCAGCTCCTCGACCTCGGGCTCGCGCAGCTGCGCGAGCACCTTCGCCGAGTCCTCCTTGCCCATCTGGACCAGGAGCACGGCGGCCTTGCGCAGGCCGCTCATCGTCTCGACCATCGGCATGTCAGCTCCTCCTGTCGGCGAGCCAGCCGCGCAGCAGCTGGGCGACTTCCTCGGGCTGCCGGTCGACCAGGCCGGAGATCTCGTCCCGGAGCTCCTCGCGCCTGTCGGAGTCCGGCTCGGCGGGCGTCTCACCGGTGCCGGCGGGCAGCGCCTCGCGCTCGGCGGCCTCGATGGCGGCCTGCAGGCGCACGCGCTCCAGCTCGGCCTGCATGGCCTCCAGCTGCTCCAGCTCGGCCTTGTTCAGCTGCGTGCGGCGCCTCTTCTTGCGGCCGCGCAGCCAGGCGATGAGGAAGAGCAGCCCGATGCCCAGGGCCAGGGCGCCGACCTTGACCAGCTCCATGGTGCGGCCGTCCTGCTCGGCCTTGGCCGCGGCGGCCAGGTCGGCGGCGGCCTTGGTGGCGGCGCTGTCGTCGAACGGCATCGCCGAGACGGCGATGGTGTCGCCGCGCTGGGCGTTGATGCCGGCGGCCGAGGAGACGATCCGCTGGATCTCCGCGGTGTCCACGCCGGCCGCGGCCTGGCCGTCGACCAGCACCGCGACGTCGAGCTTGCGGACCTTGCCGGGGGCGGTCTTGCGGGTCTCGGTGACCAGGCCCACGGCGTTGTCGCGGGTCTCGGTGGTCGACTTGTAGTCGTTGCCGCCGTTCGCGTTCGGGACCTGGATGTTGTCGGGGCCGAGGACGCCGCCGGTGGGCGTGCCGCCCCCGGTGTAGGTCTCCTCCTTGGTCGTCGACGACAGCGGCGGGAGGGCCGGGTCGCTGACGTACCGCTGGCTCTTGGTCTCGGTCTGGTCGTAGTCGAGGTCGGCGGTGACCTTGACGACGGCCTTGTTCGGGCCGAGGACCTGGGTCAGCATCTGCTGCAGGGAGCCGCTCATCCGCTGCTCGAACGACTGGGTCTGCTCCTCGCGCTCGCTGCCGGCGCCGGTGAGGGCCTGCTCGCCCGCGGCGGCCAGCACCTGGCCGCTGGAGTCGGCCAGCGTCACGTCCGTCGGGGACAGGCCCTCGACGCTGGAGCTGACCAGGTTCACCACGGCCTTGATCTGGCTGTTGGTCAGCGGCTTGGTGGGCTGGGTGCCCACCAGGACCGAGGCGGTCGGCTTGGCGGCGTCGTCGGCGAAGACGTCCTTCTGCGGGATCGCCAGGTGCACGCTGGCGGAGGTGACGCCGTCGATCGCCTTGATCGTCCTGGCGAGCTCACCCTCCAGGGCGCGCTGGTAGCCGACGTGCTGCATGAAGTCGGAGGTGGTGACGCCCTGCTTGTCCAGCAGGGAGTAGCCGCCGCCGTCGGCCTGGGTCGGCAGGCCCTGGCCGCTCATCTTCAGCCGCAGGTCGTAGACCTGCGCCTGCGGCACCATGATCGTGCCGCCGCCGTCGGTGAGCTGGTAGGGGACGCCGTCGGCGGTGAGCTGCTCGACGATCGCGTTGCCGTCGGCGCCCGAGAGGTTGGAGTACAGCGTGCCGTAGACCGGCTTGGCGGCCCACTGGGAGAAGAAGAACCCGCCGACCACGATGGCCAGCACGAGGGAGATGGTGACGGCCTTCTGCCCGGTGCTGAACGACGCGAACGAGGAACGGGCCTTACGGAGTGCGGCGAGCGCGCGTTCCTGCATCAGGCCTGCATCCTCATGATCTCGGTGAAGGCGGCGACGGCCTTGTCACGGATGGCGACGGTCATCTGGGTGGCGAGTGCGGCCTCGGTGCTGGCGGCCATGTAGTCGTGCGCGTCCTGCAGGTCGCCGGTGGCGGCCTTGACGGCCAGCGAGTCGGCGTTCGCCTGCGTCTGCTGCAGCGTGTCGACGCCCTGGGTGAGCAGGTTGCCGAAGACCTCGGCGGTGCCGCTCGGAGCGGCGGTCCCGCCGACCTCGGCGGGACCGGTGATGCGCAGGGGGCCCGCGACGGGGCCGATCGGCTGGATGCTCATCCGTTCCTCCCGAGCTGGAGTGCGGCCTGGTAGGCGTCGTAGGCGCGGTCGACGACCGAGATGTTGGCCTGGTAGGCGCGCTGGGCCATCATCAGCTGGCCCATCTGGGCGCCGAGGTCGATGTCGGGGTAGCGCACGTAGCCGTTCTCGTCGGCGAGGGGGTTGTCGGGCTCGTGGACGAGGCGGCCCTCGGCACTGCCCAGTTCGATCCCGCCGACCTGGACGCCGCCGGTGCCCGACCCGTAGTCCACGGCCTGGGCCGTCACGTAGCGGGCGCGGAACGCCTCACCGCTCGTGGGGGCGGCGTTGTTGATGTTGGCGATGTTGTCGGACACCGCGTCCAGCCACTTGCGGTAGACGGTCACGCCGGTGCTGGCGATGCCGATCGCGCGGAAGGGTCCTCCAGCGCTCATGTCACGCACCTCCCCTGATGACCGAACGGAGCATGCCGTACTTGGAGTCGAGGGCCTTCAGCATCGTCTGGTAGCGCAGTGTGGTGTCCATGTGCGACAAGGTCTCGTGATCGAGATTGACGTTGTTGCCGTTCTCCCGGGTCGGCTCCAGGGAGCGGGCGACCTCCGGGGCCACCTCCCCCGGGGACGTCCCGTTCTCGACGGCGGTGCGCAGGGCGTCTTCGAACTGGACGCGGCCGGCGAGAAACTGGGGAGTCTCGATGTTGGCGATGTTGTCTGCGATCACACGCTGGCGCTGGGCCAGGCCCTTCAGCGCGACGCGCACCACGCTGGACGTGACGTCCTCGAGCACGAACAGACTCCGTTCGTTCTGCTACGGCCGCCGATCCTTGGCGTAACGGGGTGAGCACTCCCTGCTCAGGTAGGCCCATCGGACGCCGCGGAGGGGTCCTGAGGTTTTTCCCGGATCCGATCGGGACGGCAGGTCACGGTTGTCCCTCAAGTCCTCAGATCCACCCCTGAACCTGCCGAAGGGCAGGATGCCCGCTTTCGCCGAGTCCCGTGTCCGCGGCCAGGAGGAGCTCCCACATGACCGACGGCATCGCCGCGATCCAGTCCCGCGTGGCCCAGCTGCAGGGCCAGTTCACCCAGATCGGGGCCCGCTCCGGCGTCTCCGGCGCCTCCGGTCAGAGGTTCGCCGCCGAGCTCACCGCCGCACAGGGCGGGCAGCGCGGCAGCGCGACGGCCTCCCCGTCCGCCACGGCCTCCGCCACCGCGACCGCGGGCGCGTCCACCACCGCCGCCACGCAGGGTACGGCCGGCACGGCCTCCACCGCTCCCGCGCAGGGTACGGCCGGCGGCCCGGCCGGCACCGGCGCGGTGACCTCCGGCGGGGGTGTCACCGCGGCGCACGAGCCGTCCAAGGTCCTGGGCGGCGGCGGCCGCATCACCTCCACCATGCGCGAGGCCATCGAGGAGGTCGACGCGAAGTTCGGGAAGTTCTCCGCGATCGGCGCCTGGCGCGCCGACGGCGGCATGCCCGGCAGCGACCACCCCACCGGCAAGGCCGCCGACTTCATGATCACCTCAGGTGGCAAGATGCCCTCCGCGGCCAGGCTCAAGGAGGGCTGGGAGATCGCCAACTACCTCAAGGACAACGCCGACCGCCTCGGCGTCAAGTACGTGATCTTCGCCCAGCACATCTGGAACCCCTCCCGCGCGGGCGAGGGCTGGCGCCTGATGGAGGACCGCGGCGGCGTCACCGCCAACCACTTCGACCACGTGCACCTGTCGGTCGCACGCTGACCCGCGTGCCCCTTGCCCGCGACAGGGCATGGAACGCAGGACGAACAGGAGCAGGGCATGCCGACGACCTCGCGCCCCACCGGACGCCGCCCGCGCGGGACGCGCGGGGCCGCCGGGCTGCGCCGGATCGCGGGCGCGCTCACCGCCGTGGCGAGCCTGTGCGCGCTGCTCGCCGTACCCGCCGCCGCCTCCACCGCGGTCCCCGGACCGCGGGCGATGTGGCTGTGGCAGCGCGGCGACCCGGCCGCCGTGATGAGCTGGGCCACCGCCAACGCCGTCAAGGAGATCTTCGTATACGTCCCCCCGGAGATCACCAAGACCGAGCTGAACCGGCTCCGGCAGTTCAGGAAGCGCGCCGACGCCGCCGGGGTCCGGCTGTCCGCCCTGGGCGGCGAACCCGGCTGGACCTTCGACCACGCCGCCGCTCTGGCCTGGCAGCGCGCCGCGATGGGCACCGGCCTGTTCCGCACCACCCACGTCGACGTCGAGCCGTACCACCTGGACGAGTGGAGCACCGACCGGCCCGGCACCGTCGCGGCCTTCCTCGGCCTGCTCGCCGCGCTCCGCGACGCCGACCCCCGGCCCCTCGAGGCCGACGTGCCGTTCTGGTACGACACCGTGCCCGCGGGCGGCTCCACCCTGGCCGACGAGGTGCTGGCGCGCGTCGACGCGGTCACCGTGATGAGCTACCGCGACACCGCCACCGGACCGGGCTCGATCATCGGGGTCGGCGAGGACATGCTGCTGCGCGGCGGGCGCGCGGGCCGTCCGGTACGGCTGGCCGCCGAGACCCTCGCCCTGCCCGACTGCCCGTACTGCACCTTCCACGAGCAGGGCCGCCAGGCGCTGAACACGGCCTTGGCCGCGATCGACGCCGCCGCCGTCTTCTACCCCGCCTACGCCGGCATGGCCGTCCACGACCACGCCTCCTGGAGCGCCCTGCGCCCCTGACCCCTCCCACCGGGTGCGCGCTCCGGGCGTCCCGGCGGGCCGGTCCGCAGACCGCCGGGACGCCCGGGACGACCGGCGGATCGTTTCCCGGTTCTCCCTCCTCAGGCCCGCACGGCATGAGTATGATCCCGGGTATGAGCGGAGACAGGAAGACCCGGATCACCATCACCGTGGACCCTGACGTCGTGGAATACGCCGAGCATCTGGTGGCCAGCGGCAAGGCGACCAGTGTGGCCGCCGTCTTCAATGACGCCATCGCCGCCAAGCGCATCGCCGACCAGCGCGCGCTGGCGCTCCTGAGAGAACACGCCCGCAGAGCCGATCCGGAACGAGTGGCCCGCATGATGCGGCACGTCAACCGCCAGTTGGTCGAGCAGGGCTTCCCGGCGGCGCCTGGTGAGTGATTTCACCCCCGCCCCCCACATTCTCGATTCCAGCGTCCTGGCCGACGTGGCCCGGGGCGACGGCGACCTGATCGGGTTCCTGCAGGACTTCGACCGGGCGGGGCAGCCCCTGGTCATCCCGTCGCTCGCAGCGGCCGGAGCGCTGCTCGACAGCCGGGGCCTGCCGGACGCACAGGCATTGCTCGCGGGCCTGGCCGCGTTCGAGCGCGCCACCGTGGCCCCGCTCGACGGCATTCACCAGGCCGCCAAACTCACCGACATGATGGCGGTCACCGGACTCGACCCGTGGGACGCGCATGCCGCCGCCATCGCCGACGTGGCGGTCTGCCCGATCTTCACACTCGACGCCGCCAAGTGGCGGGAGCCGTCCCGCGCCCTGGACAGGCCTCTGCACGTCATCGAGATCGCCGACCCCGACCGTTGACGGAGAACGCGTGAGGACGACGTGCGGGAGAGCCCCGGTTCGTGCGAACCGGGGCTCTCCCGTGTGCGTCGGGCCTGCTCACGGCGCGGGCCGGGCCGGCGGGCGGGACCGTCAGACGGCGGTCTCGGGGTCCTCGACCGGGGCGGGCTCCTCAGCGGGCTCCTCGGTCGGGTCCTCGGTGGGCTCCTCGGTCGGGTCGGGGTCCGCGACCGGGTCCTCGGTGGGCTCCGGCTCGGCGACGGGCTCGGGGCTGGTGGCGTTGACGTGGGCGGCGAACAGACCGGCGGCGGTCTTGACGCCGTTCACGGTGACCTTGTCGCCCTCGGCGAGGGTGTCGAGGATCGTCTTCTCGTCGTCCTTGGTGACCTTGGTGGTGGCGGAGACCTTGAACACGGCCTCGGTGCCCGCGACGAGCTTGGAGCCGCTCGCCACCTGCACCGTGACGGTGCCGGCGGCGGCGTCCACGGCGGTGACGACGCCGACCGCGGCGAAGGGCAGGACGGCCTTCGCCGCCTCCGCGGCCTTCTTCGCCGCGGCGGCCGCCTTGGCCGCAGCCGCCTTGGCCGCGGCGGCCTTCGCGGCGGCGGCCTTCTTCGCTGCGGCGGCGGCCTTGGCCTGCGCGGCCTTGGCGGCGGCGACCTGCTTGGCCGTCGCGGCCTTGGTGGGCTTCTTGGGGGCGGCGCTGGCGACACCGGCGGTCACGGGCACGCTCACGGTCACGGCGGTGGCCACGGCGAGGGCGGCCCAGGTCTTCCTGCTGTTCAACACGGTGTCCTCTTCCGATTACCGACAGTAGGGATAGCCCTCCCATCGGCGGCCGGACGGCCCGCTGTAGGAAAAACCGGAAGAGATATCGTCGCCGCTCCCGTCCACCAGTCCCCGCCGCGGGGCGGGGACGGGCGAGCGGCCCCCGGGACCGGACACGGAACGGAGCCGGCGCAGGACGAAACCGGGCGACGTCCGGGATCGGGCGGAGAACAGAGCCCGGCGACGTCCGGGATCGGGCGGCTCCGAAATCGATTGACGTCCGGGGTCAGCGGAGGACGGGCAGGCCCAGGACGCCCAGGCACGGGTCGAGGAGCCGTCCGAGCAGTGCCGCGTCGAGCAGGTCGGCGACGGTCAGGGCGTGCACGGCGCCGCTGAGGAGGTTCCACACCCCGCCCGCGCGGTCGGCGACCGGGATGCCGGCGGCGTCGACGGCCTGGACCAGTTCGAACTGCGCGGCGGCGGCGGCCCGCACGCGGTCGGACATGTGCACCGCCCACGAGGCCTCGTGCACGGCCTGCGACCAGCCGGAGGAGTCGAGGCGGGTCCGGTCGCTGAGGGCGGTCAGCCGCTCCAGGTCGGAGGCGCCGAGCGTCTCGATGCGCCGGCACAGTCCCGTCACGGCCTGGTGCTGGGGGCCGGTGTCCACCGGGCGGTCCGGCAGTTCGCGGGTGGCGGCGAGCCAGCCGACGGCCAGCCGCCGCCGGGTGTCGGCCGGCAGCAGCTCGCGCAGGTAGGTGGCCATCACCGCGTCGCAGACCACGGCGGTGGCGGCGGAGGCCGTGTCGTCCTGGCGGCGGACGCCCTCCTGCTCCTGCCACGTCCAGCCGAGCACGTCGTGGCGGACGCAGTGCAGCAGCGCGTCGGGGGTGCCGATGGGCGCCCGCTCCAGCAGGGCGAGGGCTCCCTCGGCGTCCTGCTGGGAGAGGCTGCGGACGGTGGGGCGCAGCACGGTCGCCGCGTGGATGTCCTGCCACAGCTGGGCGCGGACCCCGTCGTCGGGCAGTCGGCGGGCCAGCGTCGCGAGGTCGCGGGAGTCGAGGCGCAGGGCGCGGGAGAGCACTGCGGCGGTCGCCGCTCCGCCGTCCAGCCGCGTCAGGTCGAAACCGAGGACTGGGGCGCTGACCAGGGAATACATGAAACAGTTTTACACCGGAGAATAGCCTTTAACCCAATCGATCAGTTATTTATTACCAAATATCACGGTGCGCTCTCACGGCGATACTTTTAGTTGATAAAACCATTGCTTTGCAGAACGAATACGGGGGCCGCCCACGGTGATCGTGGGCGGCCCCCTACGGCGCCTCGCCGCCGGACGTCCTCCCTGGTGGGAGGGGTGGCGGGTCTCAGTAACGGAAACCGGAGACCAGCGTGTGCAGCCGGGCCGACAGCTCGGCCAGCTCGGCCGCGGCCCGCTGGCTCTCGCTCACGCCCTCGGCCGTCACGTGCGCGGCGTCGGCCAGCACCGCGATGTTGGCCGCGATGTCCGCGCTGCCCTGCGCGGCCTCGGCCACGCTGCGGTTCATCTCTCCGGTGGTGGCGGTCTGCTCCTCCACCGCACCGGCGATGGTCAGCTGGTAGTCGTTGATCCTGCCGATGATCGTCGAGATCTCCGCGATGGCCGCCACCGCGCTCTCGGTGTCGGCCTGGATCGCCTCGACCCGCTTGGAGATGTCCTCGGTCGCCTTGGCCGTCTCCTGCGCCAGGTCCTTGACCTCGCCCGCGACGACCGCGAAGCCCTTGCCGGCGTCCCCGGCCCGCGCCGCCTCGATGGTGGCGTTCAGCGCCAGCAGGTTGGTCTGCTCGGCGATCGAGGTGATGGTCTTGATCACGCTGCCGATCTCCGCCGACGAGGCGCCGAGCTTGGCGACGGTCTCGTTGGTGGAGGCGGCGACCTCCACCGCCTTCGAGGCGACCTTGGCGCCCTCGCCGGCGTTGTGCGCGATCTCCCGGATGGACGCGCCCATCTCCTCGCTGCCGGCCGAGACGGTCTGCACGTTGTGCGAGACCTGGGCCGCGGCGGCGGCGGCGCTGCCGGCCTGGGTGGAGGCCTCGTCCGCGCTGGCGGCGATGCGGTCGCTGACCGCCGACAGCCCGGTCGAGCTGACGGCCAGCGTGTCGGCGCTGGTGGCCAGCGCCTCCATGGCCCGCCTCATCGAGCCGGTGGCCTGGTTGACCGCCACCGCCATCTCACCGGTCTCGTCGCGGGAGACCACCTCGACGGTCCGGGTCAGGTCGCCCTTCGCCATCAGATCCAGCACCCGCAGGACCGGCTGCAGCGAGCGGACCATCTGGCGGCTCACCAGCCGGGCCATGCCGACCGCGAAGACCAGGCCGAAGCCGAGCAGCACCAGGACCGTGGTGCGGGCGCTGTCGTAGCCGGCGACGCCGGCGGCGGCCATCTGCCGGGCGTGGTCCTGCTCCATCTTCTTGAGGGTGGCCATGGAGCTGTTGATCTGAGCGGAGAGCTCGGGGAACCGGCTCATGTCCGCCGGGCTGTAGCCGGCCGGAAGGGCCTCGCCCAGCAGCGCGAAGTCGCGCAGGACCTGGAAGTCATCCCAGGCCTCTTCGAAGGCGGCGATGTTCTTCTGCACGTCCGCGACGTCGGACGGCGCAACGGCCTTGTAGGCCTCGAACGCCGCCGTCACCTGCTCGCTGAACTCCTTCATCTGCGCAGCGGACTCTTTCTTCGCCTCCGGAGGAGAAACGGCCGTCGCGACGGACATGTCATGCATGTTGGACATCGCGCTCCAGACGTCCCCGATCCGCGCGACCTTCTCGTTGCTCTGCGCCATGGTCTCCATGTCGTCGTTCATCGTCGCCATCCGGGTCAGCGCGGCCACGCCGACCACCGCCGCGATGACGGTCATCAGGAGCATGATGATGGACATCTTGGCGCCGATGCGGCGGTCGGCGAACCACCCCAGCAGCGGGTTGCGGCGCACGGTCACCACGGGCCGTGCGGTTTCGTTCAGGTGATCGGTCACGATCAGGTCCTTTCCAGCGCGAGACCGGGGAGCTGCGGAGCAGCGGAAGTCATAAGGGTTGCGGGTTCCCATCGGCATCCGGGGCCGGTCCATGAGGCGGCGGACCGGCGCGGATCACAGCGGATCGCCCCGCCGTACGGGCGGGTGGAACGGAGACGGCCCCGGTTCGCGCGAACCGGGGCCGACGTGCCGGCCCAGACCGGTCCGGCGCCGTCAGGCCGCCGGGGCCGGTGTCAGTAGCGGAAGCCGGAGACCAGCGTGTGCAGCCGGGCCGACAGCCCGGCCAGCTCGGCCGCGGCCCGCTGGCTCTCGCTCACACCCTCGGCCGTCACGTGCGCGGCGTCGGCCAGCACCGAGATGTTGGCCGCGATGTCCGCGCTGCCCTGCGCGGCCTCGGCCACGCTGCGGTTCATCTCTCCGGTGGTGGCGGTCTGCTCCTCCACCGCCGAGGCGATGGTCAGCTGGTAGTCGTTGATCTTCCCGATGATCGTCGAGATCTCCGCGATGGCCGCCACCGCGCTCTCGGTGTCGGCCTGGATCGCCTCGACCCGCTTGGAGATGTCCTCGGTCGCCTTGGCCGTCTCCTGCGCCAGGTCCTTGACCTCGCCGGCCACCACCGCGAAGCCCTTGCCGGCGTCCCCGGCCCGCGCCGCCTCGATGGTGGCGTTCAGCGCCAGCAGGTTGGTCTGCTCGGCGATCGAGGTGATGGTCTTGATCACGCTGCCGATCTCCGCCGACGAGGCGCCGAGCTTGGCGACGGTCTCGTTGGTGGAGGCGGCGACCTCCACCGCCTTCGAGGCGACCTTGGCGCCCTCGCCGGCGTTGTGCGCGATCTCCCGGATGGACGCGCCCATCTCCTCGCTGCCGGCCGAGACGGTCTGCACGTTGTGCGAGACCTGGGCCGCGGCGGCGGCGGCGCTGCCGGCCTGGGTGGAGGCCTCGTCCGCGCTGGCGGCGATGCGGTCGCTGACCGCCGACAGCCCGGTCGAGCTGACGGCCAGCGTGTCGGCGCTGGTGGCCAGCGCCTCCATGGCCCGCCTCATCGAGCCGGTGGCCTGGTTGACCGCCACCGCCATCTCACCGGTCTCGTCGCGGGAGACCACCTCGACGGTCCGGGTCAGGTCGCCCTTCGCCATCAGATCCAGCACCCGCAGGACCGGCTGCAGCGAGCGGACCATCTGGCGGCTCACCAGCCGGGCCATGCCGACCGCGAAGACCAGGCCGAAGCCGAGCAGCACCAGGACCGTGGTGCGGGCGCTGTCGTAGCCGGCGACGCCGGCGGCGGCCATCTGCCGGGCGTGGTCCTGCTCCATCTTCTTGAGGGTGGCCATGGAGCTGTTGATCTGAGCGGAGAGCTCGGGGAACCGGCTCATGTCCGCCGGGCTGTAGCCGGCCGGAAGGGCCTCGCCCAGCAGCGCGAAGTCGCGCAGGACCTGGAAGTCATCCCAGGCCTCTTCGAAGGCGGCGATGTTCTTCTGCACGTCCGCGACGTCGGACGGCGCAACGGCCTTGTAGGCCTCGAACGCCGCCGTCACCTGCTCGCTGAACTCCTTCATCTGCGCAGCGGACTCTTTCTTCGCCTCCGGAGGAGACACGGCCGTCGCGACGGACATGTCATGCATGTTGGACATCGCGCTCCAGACGTCCCCGATCCGCGCGACCTTCTCGTTGCTCTGCGCCATGGTCTCCATGTCGTCGTTCATCGTCGCCATCCGGGTCAGCGCGGCCACGCCGACCACCGCCGCGATGACGGTCATCAGGAGCATGATGATGGACATCTTGGCGCCGATGCGGCGGTCGGCGAACCACCCCAGCAGCGGGTTGCGGCGCACGGTCACCACGGGCCGTGCGGTTTCGTTCAGGTGATCGGTCACGATCAGGTCCTTTCCAGCGCGAGACCGGGGAGCTGCGGAGCAGCGGAAGTCATAAGGGTTGCGGGTTCCCATCGGCATCCGGGGCCGGTCCATGAGGCGGCGGACCGGCGCGGATCACAGCGGATCGCCCCGCCGTACGGGCGGGTGGAACGGAGACGGCCCCGGTTCGCGCGAACCGGGGCCGACGTGCCGGCCCAGACCGGTCCGGCGCCGTCAGGGCGCCGGGGCCGGTGTCAGTAGCGGAAGCCGGAGACCAGCGTGTGCAGCCGGGCCGACAGCCCGGCCAGCTCGGCCGCGGCCCGCTGGCTCTCGCTCACACCCTCGGCCGTCACGTGCGCGGCGTCGGCCAGCACCGAGATGTTGGCCGCGATGTCCGCGCTGCCCTGCGCGGCCTCGGCCACGCTGCGGTTCATCTCTCCGGTGGTGGCGGTCTGCTCCTCCACCGCCGAGGCGATGGTCAGCTGGTAGTCGTTGATCTTCCCGATGATCGTCGAGATCTCCGCGATGGCCGCCACCGCGCTCTCGGTGTCGGCCTGGATCGCCTCGACCCGCTTGGAGATGTCCTCGGTCGCCTTGGCCGTCTCCTGCGCCAGGTCCTTGACCTCGCCCGCGACGACCGCGAAGCCCTTGCCGGCGTCCCCGGCCCGCGCCGCCTCGATGGTGGCGTTCAGCGCCAGCAGGTTGGTCTGCTCGGCGATGCTCGTGATGGTCTTGATCACGCTGCCGATCTCCGCCGACGAGGCGCCGAGCTTGGCGACGGTCTCGTTGGTGGAGGTGGCCACGGTCACCGCCTGGGAGGCCACGGTGGCGCCCTCGTTGGCGTTGTGCGCGATCTCCCGGATCGAGGCGCCCATCTCCTCGGTGCCGGCCGAGACGGTCTGCACGTTCTGCGAGACCTGGCCGGCCGCGGCGGCGACGTTGCCGGCCTGGGTGGAGGCCTCGTCCGCGCTGGCGGCGATGCGGTCGCTGACGCCCGACAGCTCGGTCGAGCTGGCGGCCAGCGTGTCGGCGCTGGTGGCCAGCTCCTCGATGGTCTGGCGGAGGGAGTCCCCGGCCTGGTTGACCGCCACGGCCATGGCGCCGACCTCGTCGCGGGACGACACCTCGGCCCGCTCGGTCAGGTCGCCCCTCGCCACCGCGTCCAGGACGCGGGAGACCGCGCCCAGCGGGCGGACGATCAGCCGCGACACCACGAGCGCCAGTCCCAGCGCGAGCAGCAGGCCGCCGGCCAGCAACGCGAGGATCAGGGTGCGGGCGCTGCCGTAGCCGTCCTCGGCCGCGGCGGTCACCGCCTCGGCGTCGGCCTCCTCGAACTCCGCCAGCTCCTCCATCGCGGTGTTCATCTGCGTGGAGGCCGCGACGAACTCGGTCACCACCTGGGCGCTGTCGGTGGGCATGGCGAACCCGGCCGGAGGCTTCTCCCCCATGAAGGCGACGTTGCGGAGGGTCTGGTACCTCTCCCACGCCTCCTCGTAGCCGGTCAGGGTCTTCTGCCAGGCCGCGGAGGCGGGGGCGTCCTTCTTGTAGTCCGCGAACGCCTCGTCGACGTTCGCGGTGTACTCCTTCATCAGGTCCATCGCCTTCGCCTTGGTCGCGGGGTCGGGGATGGCGACGAAGCCCGTGGTGGCGTCGTACATGTTGGCCATCTGACCGCGCAGCTCGGTGAGGTGGAGCACCCGGTGGACGTTGACCTGCTTCATCGACTTCAGGTCGTCGTTGAGTCCGCTCAGCCGGCTCAGCGCCACCGTGCTGACCCCGGCGCCCATGACGGCGACGATGCCCACGGAGGCGAGGATCTTGGTGCTGATGCGGCGGTCGGCGAACCACCCCAGCAGGCGGTTGCGGTTCGCGCTCACGACGGGGCGCGCGTTGTCTACGGACGTGCCGGTCACGTTCAGGTCCTTTCCAGTGCGAGACCGAGAGCTGCCGGGGTTGCCGTCAGACAGCCATCTCGGTCTCCCATCGGCGGCCGGACCGGTGAGATGAGGGGTCGGGGGCGTCAGCCCCGGCCGTCTCCCGCGGTCAGCGCCGCGACCGGCGCGGGCGGGAGCTCGCCGGCGGGGACCGGGACCGCCGGCGGCGGCTCCGTCCTGTCGGCGGCGCGGCGGCCGGGCGAGTGCACCCGGTCGACCGACACGCTCATCGCGTCGTCCTTCTCGCCGGCCTCGGACGGGTCCTCGGCCCCGTAGGAGGCGGTGATCCGGCGCAGGGCGCCGATCATGAGGGCGCTGACCGCCACCGCGATCAGGTAGCGCGTCAGGGCCGTGGCGACGTCCAGGTCCTGCAGCACGAAGGCGCGCCACAGCGCCGGCGCGTCGAGCAGCAGGGCCAGCAGCAGCGTCGGCAGGCTAGTCACCGGCATTGGCGGCCGCCGTCCTGCGCGCGCGGATCTGCATGTTCATCACGTACCGGCGGATGATCTGCGCCTGCGCCTCCGGCGGGTCGTAGATGACGACCGCCACGACGGCGTCGCCCCCGGCCTCCGAGACGGTCAGCACGTTGCCCGCCAGCGCCACGAGGTTGTCGTCCAGCACCATCTTGACCATCACGTCCTGCTCGGCGGAGAGCCCGGCCGAGGTCCCCTGGCAGCGCGCTCCGCGCTCGGAGATGTCGACGAACCGGCCGTGGAACACCTCCCGGCCGCTGACCAGGTCGAGCAGCCGGACCGGCTCTCCTCCGGCCACCCGTACGGCGTTGCGCCGGCTGAAGTAGTCCACGGTGCCCTCGGCCTCGATGGCCCAGAGGGCGACCCGGTCGCGCACGGACGCGGTGAACGTGCCGGGCGCGGTGTACAGGCCGCGGGGGCCGGTCCAGCGCACGAACACCTCCTCGCCGGGTTCCGGCACGTCGATGTCCCCGGTGCCGCGCGGCGCGGCCACCATGAGGATCAGCCCGTCGGTGTCCTCCACCCGCGTGGGGTAGACCCTGCCGTCCTGCAGGGCGATCTCCACGAGGGAGTTGACGTCGGGCAAGCTAACGGATGTCACGACTGCTTCTCCTCCAGCCGCTCGCACAGCAGGGCGGCCCACGCCTGCGCGGTGCCGGGCCGGTCCGCGAGATGGGAAACGGGGATGTCCAGGTCCAGGACGCTCGCCGGGTCGCCCGTGGCGGCCACGGCGTTCACCGCGATGGCGTCCACCTTGCCGAGCGTGCGCAGGTGGCGCGCGGTGTCGGCGGTCTTGCGGGTCGCGTCGACGACCGCCCAGACGGCGGTCGCGCCGAGGCCGTCGGCGATCGCGCGCGCCCACTCGCCGTTGCCCTGCTCCGGGGTGGAGTCCACGACGACGACGTACGGCACGTCGTCGCGGTGGATCTTCCGCGCCCGCTGCTGGGCGGACCTCGGGCCGTTCAGCAGGCGCGTGTTGTGGATGCCGGTCCCGGCGGTGGAACGGGCCGCCAGCAGGACCTGGGCGGGGCCCACGTTCAGCAGGCGGGCGGCCTTCTCGGCCACGTGCAGGGCGGCGTGCGTCTCGCCGACGATGACGAGCACGTCGCCGGGGCCGCGCGGCGCCGGGGGCGCCTCGGGCAGGTCGGCCAGGGCGCGCTTCACCGCGGTGTACATGTCGGGGCCGACGGCCTGACGCGCCATGCGCGCGGGCAGGCCCAGCTCGGTGAGCGCCCGCTCGAACGGCCGCTCCTGCTCGACGACGGGCGGCTGGAAGGCCCGGGGCACGACCGCGCCGGACCGCTCCGGCCCGGCCGCCGGCGCCTGGTAGGCGCGGGCCGGCAGGGCGCCGGCCGCGCCGGTGCCGCCGTCGCGCTGCAGGGAGGCGAGCATGTCGGCGAAGGCCCGGTTCTCGGTGCCCGTCTCGACGACGAAGTCCTCCGGCACGAGCGGCACGGCCGGCGCCGCCGGCAGGGTCTGCACCGTGGGCGCGGCCGGGGCGGCGTGCGTCGGGACGTGCGCCTGGGCGGGTACGGCCTGCGCCAGGTTGAGGGAGACGCTCGGCGCCGCCGCGGCGGGGCGCTGCGGCGCGGCCGCGGCGGGGCGCTGCGGCGCGGCCGCGGCCGCGGGCGAGGCGGCGCGGGAGCCGGTGAGGCTCAGCCTCCGCTCCTGCTCCTCCGCGCGGGCCAGCAGCACCGTCATCGGGTCCGCAGCCGCGGCCGGTCCCGCGGGTGCGGCCGGGGCGGCGGGCGCCGCCTGGGGCGCGGACGCCGGGGCGGCGGGACGCTCGGCCGGGTCGGGCACCTCGACCGTCAGCTCGTAGCGCTGGCGGGCGAAGAACCCGGCGAACCCGCCGGTGCGGACGCGGTCGGCCGACACGATGGAGACGCCCGGCCCGTGCTCATCGCGGACCTGGGACAGCAGCTCCTCGATGTCGGATCCCTCAAGCAGCAAGCGCTTCGGCATCGGTCACGACTCCCAGGGTTTCCACGCGGAACGGGCATTCCGCGATCTCGGCATAGGACAGGAGGGGCAGGCGGGGCGCGCCGAACTTCAGCAGACGGCGCAGGGGCATCCGGAGCTGGGGCGAGCAGACCAGCACCGGGCTGATGCCCTGCTGCTCGGCGGCCTCGGAGAGCTGGGCGGCGTGGCCGATCACGGCCTCGGCGCGGGCGGTGTCGAGGATCAGCTGCACACCGCTCTCGGTGGGCCGCAGCGACTCCAGCAGCGCGTGCTCCAGCCGCGGGTCGAGCGTGAGCACCGGCAGCCCGCCGTCGGCGGCGTGCCGGGCGGCGATGGCCGGCCCCAGCGCGGAGCGGGCGGCCTCGTAGAGCGCGTCGGCGTCGGAGGTGCTCTTGCCCGCCAGGGACAGGGCCTCGAAGATGCGGACCAGGTCGCGGATGGAGACGCCCTCGTCGAGCAGCGACTGCAGGACCGTCTGGATCTGGCCCAGGCTGAGCAGCGCCGGGGTGAGCTCCTCCACCACGATCGGGTGCGTGCGCCGTACGACCTCGACCAGGGCGCGGACGTCCTCGCGGCCCAGCAGGCGGCTGGCGTTGGCGCGGACGATCTCCGACAGGTGGGTGATGATGACGGAGGCGCGGTCGACCACGGTGGCGCCGGTGAGCTCCGCCTGGTGGCGCAGCTCGGCGGGGACCCACTTGCCCTCCAGGCCGAACACCGGCTCCTGACCGGCCCGGCCGGGCAGGGCGTCCAGCCCGTCGCCGATGGCCAGCACGGTGCCGGGCGGGGCCTGGCCGCGGGCGACCTCCACGCCGTTGACGCGGACCACGTACGTCGACAGGGGCAGGTCCAGGTCGTCGCGGGTGTGCACGGGCGGCATGATGACGCCGGTCTCCAGGGCGATCTTGCGGCGCAGCGCGCGGACCCGGTCGAGCAGGTCGCCGCCGGCGGCGTCGACCAGGTCGATGAGGTCGGGGGCCAGGGCCAGCTCGAGCGGGTCGACCCGGATCTCCCCCATGAGCGACTCGGGGGAGTCGGGCGCCGGTCCGGCGAGCGCGGCGGCGTCCTCCTCGTGGTCCTTCGCGGCCGGCGCGACGGGCACCCGCTGGGCGAGGAACAGCACGGTGCCGCCGATGAGGAGGAAGGGCAGCTTGGGCAGGCCGGGGATCAGGGCCAGCGCCAGTGCGGCGCCGCCGCCGATCTGCAGGGCCCGCTTCTGCGCGCCGAGCTGGCCGGTCACCGTGCTGCCCATGTCGCCCTCGCCGCTGGCGCGGGCGACCATGAGGCCGGTGGCGACCGAGAGCAGCAGGGCCGGGATCTGGGAGACCAGGCCGTCGCCGATGCTGAGCAGGCTGTAGGTCTCGATGGCCTCGCCGGCCGGCATGCCCTTCTGCACCACGCCCACGGCGAAGCCGCCGACGAGGTTGATGAAGGTGATGATGATGGCGGCGATGGCGTCGCCCTTGACGAACTTCGAGCCACCGTCCATCGAGCCGTAGAAGTCGGCCTCGGCGGTGACCTCGTGGCGGCGCTTGCGCGCCTCCGCCTCGTCGATCAGGCCGGCGTTGAGGTCGGCGTCGATGGCCATCTGCTTGCCGGGCATGGCGTCGAGGGTGAAGCGCGCGCCGACCTCGGCGACGCGCTCGGCGCCCTTGGTGATGACGATGAACTGGATGATGACCAGGATCGTGAAGATCACGACGCCGACGATGAGGGAGCCGCCGACGACGAAGTGGCCGAACGCCTCGATGACGTTGCCGGCGAACCCGTCGAGCAGGACCAGGCGGGTCGCGCTGATGTTCAGGGCCAGCCGGAACAGCGTCAGGACGAGCAGCAGCGCGGGGAAGGAGGAGAACTCCAGCGGCCGCTTCACGTTCATGCTCACCACTACCACGATCAGCGCGACGGTGATGTTCGCGGCGATGAGGAGGTCGAGCAGGACCGTCGGCAACGGGATGACCATCATCACGACGATCAGAACCACGCCGATCGGAACAGCCATCTGGCTGATTCCCCTGGGCAATGCGGTGCCCCCTCCGCTGCTCGCATGGAACGTCCGGCCGGTCTGCTCCGTGGCCGCGCACGCCGTCCTGGCGAACTCCCCCATCGGCCCCCGCCGTACGGTCCTGAGGATTTCCGCCCGTACGGCGTGCGGAAAAAGGGAAGCCCGAACAGCCGCGACGCCGGTGGGCGCGCCGCGGCTGGGCCGGGGGGAGGGTCAGGCGACGGCCAGGTCGCCCTCACCGGACTCGGTGGACCGCCCGGCGCCGGCCAGGTCGAGGGCGAGGCGGTTCACGACGCGCTCGGCCGCCCGCCCGTCCCCGAACGGGTTGACGGCGGTCGCCATCCGCTCGTACGCGGCGCGGTCGTCGAGCAGGCGGTGGGCGGCGCCGATGACGTCGGCCGGCTCGGTGCCCACCAGCAGCGCGACGCCGGCGTCCACCGCCTCGGGCCGCTCGGTCGTGGTGCGCAGCACCAGCACCGGCTTGCCCAGCGTCGGCGCCTCCTCCTGGACGCCGCCGGAGTCGGTCAGGACCAGGTCGCAGGCGGCGAGGGTGGCGGCGAAGTCGAAGTAGTCCAGCGGCTCGACCAGCCTGACGTGCGGCAGGCCGTCCAGGACGGGCAGCAGCGCCTCCCGCACGGCGGGGCTCTTGTGCAGCGGGAGCACGATCTCCACGTCGGGCCGTCCGGCCAGCTCCCCCAGGGCCTCGGCGATGCCGTGCATGGTGCCGCCCTGGTTCTCCCGGCGGTGCAGGGTCACCAGGACCCGTCGGCGGGAGGTGGCGAACGCCGACCGGCCCTCGCCGCGCTCCAGCACCCACAGCAGGTTGTCGATGACGGTGTTGCCGGTGACCTGGATGTCGCCCGCGGGCACGCCCTCGGCCCGCAGGTTCGCGGCCGAGCCCTCGGTGGGCGCGAAGTGCCAGCGCACCATGGGCGCCACCAGGCGGCGGTTGAGCTCCTCGGGGAAGGGGTTGCCGATGACGCCGGTGCGCAGCCCGGCCTCCACGTGCGCGACGGGCACGCCCTCGTAGAAGGCGGCCAGGGCGCCGGTCATCGCCGTCGTCGTGTCGCCCTGGACGACCACCACGTCGGGCCTGTCGTCGCGTACGGCCTCGCCCAGGCCGCTGATCAGGCGGGCCGTCAGGCCCGACAGCCTCTGCCGGTCGCGCATGACGGCCAGGTCGCGGCTGCTGTCCATGCGCAGGCGCTGCAGCATCTGGTCGAGCATCTCGCGGTGCTGGCCGGTGGAGATCACCATGGGTTCGAACAGGGGGGACGCGCTCATCGCGCGCAGCACCGGGGCGAGTTTGATGGCCTCCGGCCGGGTTCCGAGGACGAGTGCCGCACGGATGCGGTCCCCTCGGCGGGGGAGGTGGGTCGCGGGCATCGGCGGGGGACTCCTGACCTTCGGTGACGTATCACGGAGACCCCTGGCCGCGCGGGTGGCGGCCACAGGGATCCCACGCCTCCGATCGGCCGGGAACGCGCCGGGCTTAGCCGGAACCCTCAGATCCGTCCGTGGCCGCGCCGATGGGGGATGCACGTCTGTCACGCGCCGGGATACCAGGAAATCGGAGGAACTGAGGGGAATGGAGGGAGTCGTCTACGTCCTGCTCTTCTCGCTGTCCACGATGGTCGCCTGCGCCGTGGCGGTCGTCGCCTGGCGCCGCCGGCGCTCGGCACCCGCGGTCGGCACGGTGGCGGTCGTCTCGGCGAGCACCGCGGTCTGGTCCGGCACGGCCGTGTTCGGCCGCCTGGTCCCGGTCCCGGAGCTGGTCGCGCTGACGGGCGCCGCCGCCATGACCGCGGTGTCCGTCATGACCGCGGCGTACCTGTGCCAGTCCCTGGCCGTGGCCGACCGCGGCTGGCGGCTCTCGCGCCGGACGGCGCTGTGGCTCTCGGCCGAACCCGCGCTCTTCGCGGTCGTGCTCCTGACCGACCCCTGGCACCGGCTCGTCATCTCCTCCGCCGGACTGGACGGCGCGGGCGACATCGTGGTCCGGTTCGGCCCGCTGTTCTGGATGCACACCGCCTACGGCGCCGCCCTGGTCGTCGCGGCCACCACGCGGCTGACCCGCGCCTGGCGGCACGGCCCGCGCTCCCAGCGCCGGCTGTACGGGTTCGTGCTGCTGGGGAACGTCCCCTCCGCGCTGGGCGGCGTCGCGACCCTGCTGGGGGTGACCGGGACGGTCGGGGCGGCCCCCCAGGTGGTGGCCCCGCTCGGGTTCTGCGCCAGCGCGGCCCTGACCTACTGGGCCCTGGCGCGGCTGTCGCTGCACGAGCTGGTGCCGGTGACGCGCACCCACCTCTTCGACATGATCAGCGACGTGGTCGTCACGGCCGACGGCTCCGGCCGCGTCCTGGACGTCAACCCGGCGGCCGACCGGCTGGCGCGCCGGCTGACGCCGGGCCTGCCCGACCGGCTGGTGGGGCTCCCGATCACGGCGGTCCTGGGCGGCATGCCGGTCGCGGACCGCCTGGAGGACGGGCTGGAGGTCAGCCTGACCGTCACCGACGCCGAGGACCGCACGGTGGACCTGGACATGCGGGTCAGCGCGCTGAACGACAGCCGGGGCGAGCCGGTGGGCTGGGCGGTCGTGGCCCGGGACGTGACCGCGCTCAACGACCAGCGGCGCGAGCTGCAGGAGACCAACGACCGCCTGCACGAGCAGGTGGCCACGATCGAGGCGCTCCGGGCGAACCTGGCCGAGCAGGCGGTGCGCGACACGCTGACCGGGCTGCACAACCGCCGGTTCCTGATGGAGTCGCTGCAGCGGCAGATGCGGCTGGCGGCGGCCGAGGGTTCTCCGCTGAGCGTGGCGCTGCTGGACATCGACCACTTCAAGCAGATCAACGACCGCTACGGGCACGGGGCGGGCGACCAGGTGCTGGCCCGGTTCGCCAAGCTGGTGAGCGGGCGGATCCGGGCCGACGACGTGGTGGCCCGCTACGGCGGCGAGGAGTTCGTCATCGTGCTGCCCGGGGCCA
Source organism: Planomonospora sp. ID91781 (assembly GCF_015711595.1). Taxonomy (NCBI): domain Bacteria; kingdom Bacillati; phylum Actinomycetota; class Actinomycetes; order Streptosporangiales; family Streptosporangiaceae; genus Planomonospora; species Planomonospora sp. ID91781. The sequence continues at coordinate 124,472 of NZ_JABTEY010000005.1, forward strand.
CCGGCGAGCAGGCCCTGGAGCGGGTGGACGCGCTGCGCGCGTGGGTGGCGGCCGGGCGGATGCCGGCGGCGGGCCGGACGCTGACGGTGACGTTCAGCTCGGGGGTCGCGACGCTGACCGGCAAGCAGAGCCCCGAGGAACTGCTGCACGCCGCAGACGAGGCCCTGTACGAGGCCAAGCGGGCCGGCCGCAACCAGGTGAAGCTCGCCGCGGCGGAACCGGACCCGTCCGCCGCCGCCGCCTGAACACCCGGACCCCCCGAGCACCCGATCCCCTGAACACCGGGCCCCCTGAGCATCCGACGGCCTGAGCACGGCAGGTCGCGGCGGAGCGCTCCAGATCACCGCGGGTCCGCGGAGGGGCGCGGACCGTTGCCGATCCGCAACCGGCCGTACATGAGAAAGGCTCAACTCACGCGTTCCGTGCCCGATGGGCCGAGTGCCACCGGCATGGCCGGGGGCCGGGATCTTCTTGAAGGGACATGGCGCCGATGAACCACGCGTCAGGCGGGTGGACGCGGCAGGAGGCCGCGCCGTCCGCGAACACGCCGCGGCGCAGGGCCGTCCTGCGCACCGTGGCCAACATGCCGATCTCACGCAAGCTGCTGCTGCTCGTGGCGCTGGGCTGCTCGGTCGCGGCGGTCGTCGTCGCGGTCGGCCTGTCCGGGCTCGGCAGCGTCGACCAGCGGGTCGAGGAGATCTACCGCGGCAACCTGGAGCCGTCCGCGCAGCTCTCGAAGATCAACTCCGCGGCGCTGCAGGTCCAGAACAACATCGCCAACCTCGCCCTGTCCGACGGGCCGGTGGCCCGCAAGTCCTTCCTCGACGGGATCGAGCAGGCCGACGGACAGCTCACCGAGGCGCTGGAGACCTACCGCACGTCGGTCAGCGAGGACGCCCAGCGCGAGCTGGTCGACCGGTTCGACATCTGGTGGACGGCCTACCGCACCATCCTGGAGAACCGCCTGCTCCCGCTCGCCGAATCCGGCGCCGAGGCCGACTTCCAGCAGGCCTTCCTCGGCGACGGGCAGACCACCAGCGCCAACGCGATGGCGGCCCTGGAGGAGCTGCTGCAGTACGAGCAGACCAGCGGCGCCGCCGCGGCGGCCGCGGCGCACTCCGCGCACGACACCGCGCGCAACCTCATGCTCGCCGCCCTCGTGGCCGGCCTGCTCGTCGCGCTCGCGCTCAGCCGCTACATCGCCGGCCTGATCGTCAAGCCGCTCCGGCGGATGCACAAGGTGCTCCAGGCGCTGGCCGGAGGCGACCTCACCGCCCAGGTCGAGACCGCGCAGCGCGACGAGGTGGGCGAGATGGCCCAGGCCCTGGCGGTCGCGACCGCCAGCACCCGCGACGCGGTCCGCGCTCTCGGCGAGAACTCCGAGGCGCTGGCCGCCGCCGCCGAGGAGCTCGCGGCGATCAGCTCGCAGATGGGCGCCAGCGCCGGTCAGGCCTCCGGCCGCGCCGAGGGCGTCGCCGACGCCGCCAACCAGGTCAGCGCGCACGTGGCGGCGGTCGCCGCCGGCGCCGAGGAGATGGGCGCGTCGATCCAGGAGATCTCCCGCAACACCGCCGAGGCCGCCCACGTGGCCACCCGCGCGGTGAACATCGCCAGGTCGGCGAACGACACGATCGCCAAGCTCGGCGCCTCCAGCGCGGAGATCGGCGACGTCGTCAAGACCATCACCTCGATCGCCCAGCAGACCAACCTGCTCGCGCTCAACGCCACCATCGAGGCCGCCCGCGCCGGCGAGTTCGGCAAGGGCTTCGCCGTCGTGGCGCAGGAGGTCAAGGACCTCGCCCAGGAGACCGCGAAGGCCACCGAGGACATCGGCCGCCGGGTGCAGACCATCCAGGCCGACACCGGCGCGGCGGTCTCCGCCATCAGCGAGATCACCGACGTCATCGCCCAGGTCAGCGAGTACCAGGAGACCGTGGCCGCCGCCATCGAGGAGCAGGCCGCGACGACCCGGACGATGAGCCGCAGCGTCGCCGACGCCGCGGCCGGGTCCAGCGGCATCGCCGCGAACATCGACGGCGTCGCCGACGCCACCGACATGGCCAGCCAGGGCGTGGCCAGCACCACCGAGGCCGTCAGCGAGCTGGCGGGCATGGCCGCCCGGATGCGCACGCTCGTGTCGCGCTTCACCTACTGATCCTGCCGGCGAGCGGTTCCCCAGGCCTCGAACGGAGACGACAGACAATGCGCAAGTACCGACGTGTGATGGCCGCGGCGGCCGCGGCCCTGGCCGGGACGATCCTGACCGGCTGCGGCGTCCTGCCGGGATCCGGCGGCGACGAGCCCGCCGCCGCGGCGAAGGCGGCCGGACGGGTGGCCCTGCTGCTGCCCGAACGGGCCGCGAGCCGCTACGACGCGGCGGACGCGCCGTACTTCTCGCAGCGGCTCAAGCAGCTCTGCCCCGGCTGCGAGATCGACTACCGCAACGCCGAGCAGGACGCCGACGAGCAGCTGGCCCAGGCCGAGGAGGCTCTGGAGGAGGGCGCCGAGGTGCTGGTGCTCACGCCGGTCGACAGCGCCGCGGCCGCGAAGATCGTGGAGAGGGCGCACGACCGCGACGTGCCGGTCATCTCCTACGACCGCCTGGTGCTCGGCACCGCCGTCGACTACTACGTCTCCTTCGACAACGCGAAGGTCGGCCGGCTGCAGGCGGAGTCGCTGCTGTCGGCGCTCGGCGGCAAGGCGGGCAGCGGCGAGATCCTGTGGATCAACGGCTCCCCGACCGACAACAACGCCACCCTGTTCAAGCAGGGCGCGCACGCGACGCTCGACGGCAAGGTCCGCATCGCGGCGGAGTTCGACACCCCCGAGTGGAACCCGGACAACGCCAAGGCCTGGACCGCCCGCACGCTGCCGTCCCTGCGCGGCCGCGACCTGGTCGGCGTCTACGCGGCCAACGACGGCACGGCGGGCGGCGCCATCGCGGCGATGCAGGCGGCCGGGCTGCCGGCCGTACCGGTCACCGGGCAGGACGCCGAGATCGCCGCGCTCCAGCGCATCCTCGTCGGACGGCAGCACATGACCGTCTACAAGGCGGTGCGGATGCAGGCGGAGAAGACCGCCGAGCTGGCGTTCGCGCTGCTGCGCGGCGAGAAGCCGGAGGCCGGCGCCACGGTGGACAACGGCGCCGGAGCGGTGCCGTCCGTCCTGCTCGACCCGGTCACCGTCACCAAGGAGACCATCAAGGAGACCGTGGTCAAGGACGGCTACGTCACGCCGGGCGCGCTGTGCGCCGGCGCCTACGCCGACGCCTGCTCGGCGGCCGGCATCGGCTGACCCGCCGGCCGGTCGGCCGTTCACCCGGTCCTCCGGTCGCCCGCCCGGTCGGCCGCCCGGTCGCCCGGTCGCCCGCCCGGGCGGCTGATCGGCCCTCGGCCGTGGAGGCGGCGAAGGCCCGTGGAGACGTACGGGGATCCGCGCCTGCCCGGCCCCCGGCCGGGCAGGCGGCGCCGGTCTGGGGCCGGACCCCGGGCCGGAGCCTGACCGGACTCCTTCCCCGGAGGCGGTCCGCGGCCCGGCCATCCGTAGAAAAAATGACGACTCAATTACATAAGTCATTCATCGTCACTCTATTTACGCCTTTACGCGTTTTGCCGTATCTGCTGGTTCGGTGCCAGGCCCGGTCGGCGGTCCCGCCGCGCAGGTGGAGGTCACCAGCGTCGACGGCACCGTGCTGCCTGGCCAGATCGTCCCCATCCTCGACGTGCCGAGCCTGGCCGTCGCGACGGGCGCGGCCAACGTCCGCGTCGCGTTCGCGATCGGTGAATCGGCAGGCAGGCGGCGCGGCGGGCCCGCGCGTCCGCGGAGGTCAGGATCGACCTCGAAGGCGTGGACCGCGGCGGCGCACCCCTCAGGACGAGCCGCTACCTCCTCCACCTGGAGGGGCAGCGCCTCCTGACGGCGCTCGGCGTCGCCCTCGGCGTCGAGTCGACCAGGCTGACTCCACCGAAGCCGGGATACATCAGAGCGCCGGGTGGCGTCCGCCCGCTTCCGTCAATACAGTATTGACAGTGCCCACCAGAACGATCCGGACGGTGACTGAGGCCGAGGCGGCCCGCCGCGTCGAGGAGATCATCGAGCGCCGGGCCCGGTGCGGCGACCCCGACCGGGAGAAGCTCTGCGACGAGCCGGTGGAGCTGGTCGCCTACCTCGTCGGCCACCGGCGCGTGCCCACCGAGGTGCTCCGGTGCGACGCGCTGGACGCCCTGGTCCTGCTGGAGTACGCCCGGCGCGCGGTGCCGGTCCTGCCCGGCCGCCTGGACCGGCTCGAGCACCGAGTCCTGACCCTCGGGATCGAGGCCGGGCTGAGCCTGGGGGAGCTGGCGGCCCCCCTGGGCCTGCGCTCACGCCAGGCCGTGCAGCACCGCCTGCTCCGGCATGCGGCCGCCGAGCGCGGAGCGTCCCGCAGCGAGGTCGCCGAGCGGGCCGCCCGCCGCGCCGAGACCCGTGAGCGGGCCTGGCTGGACCGCCACGGAAGCGATCTGCTCTCCTGCGCCGGACGGCTCCTCGCCCACCGCGACCTGCTCGCCGGCGCCGCCGCGGCCGGGGACCCCGCCTTCGGGACGAGCGCCGAGGCCGTTTCCGAAGCCGCCCCCGGGGCCGAAGCCGCTTCCGGGGCCGGCGCCGAGATCGCGGAGGCCTTCGACGAGCTCGCCGAGTCCCTCTCCCGTGTGCCCGCCGATCCCCGGGACCCCCGCCACACCGCGCGGTACGTCACCAGGACCCGGCACCTGGCCGCCCGCCTCCGCCTGCTCCTGGCCGACCTCGCCGCCGCCGGAGCCGCCGCCGCGGTCCCCGCCGGCCATCCGGTCCACGCCCTGCTGGCCCGCACCGCCCGCCTGGCCGCCGCCCACCAGTCCGCCGCCGCTCCGCCCCCACCGGCCCGTTCCCGCCCGGCCGGAGGTCAGCGCCAGCCGGTGGGCACGCCTGGGACCGCTTTGCGGTAGACCTCCGGGTGCTCGGTGATGATCGTCCAGTCGTACAGCGGGTCGGGCTGGTTGCGGCGTTCGACGGCGGCCCACAGGACGTGACCGACCGACAGGTCGTCCACTCCCACCAGCTGGCAGACCGTGCCGATGTCGCGGGCGGTGACCCGGCCGACCTCGTCGAACATCTCGGGCTCGCCGAGCACGGAGACCAGGCCGATCAGGCGGTCGCGGGCCGGACCCGGCACGGCCTCCCGGTAAGCCTGCGCCAGGACCAGGGACGGGATCACGATCGGACGTTCGGCCTCCAGCGCCGTACCGATCATGGCCGCGGTGTAGACGTCGCCGGACAGGTGCAGCCGGACGGTGCTGGCGTCGAGGACCAGCCCGGGACCCAGAACGCTCACGCGGATCCGGGCAGCTGCAGGAACGAGCGGATGCGCGCCATGGCCGCCCGGTCCTCCTCGCTCTGGTCGAGCTGCGGCCTGCCGCCGATGCTGGCGTAGTAGGCGCGCATCCTCAGATCCTTGTCCACCCGGGCGCGCACGGCTTCCAGGACGTAGGCCGAGAGGTTGCCGGCGGCCAGCTCGCGCACGTGCGCCTCAAGGTCCTCGGGCATCGCCACGCTGATTCGGTTCATACGGCAAGCATACGATCTGCATACCGATCGCGGCGGGGTTCCGGGACGGGCTTCCCGGCCTTCCGCGGCGCGGCCCGGCGGCGGGCGGGCGTCTCCGGTCATCGTGCCCCGATGACCGGAGACGCCCTTCCCGATGTGAGCACGGTACTGTCCCGCAGCGACCATCTCACATCAGATGTGTCTATCAGTGTCCATCTGCGCACAGCAAGTGACCATATGAGCAAGATGGACAAACATCACCCGGTGCGTTACCTGAGGGTAGTTGCCATACCGGGACAGAATGCCCGACCGAGGCGACCCGACGGGGAGGGCGGCGCGGCCCCCACCCCCTTGCCTGACTGATTTCAGCTGGTCACAGCCCTCCTTGCGACACCTGCGCAGCGATGAGCGATTAGGCCATTCTCGCGATCTTAAGTCGCTTTTAGTATCTACTACATTACTCTCCGTGTTTGAGAAGAGAGCGGCGGGTATGGGCCGTTTGGGTCCAACGACAGCCGGCCGCCGGACGGCCGGGTGGCGCGGGACCCGACGTGAGATCCGGTCCAGAAGAGGGCCGGACCGAGAAAGGAACCCACTTTCATGAGCAAGACACTGTCTCGCATCGTGTTCACGGGAGCCGCGGCGGCCGCGCTCGTGCTCTCCGCCTCGTCCGCGGCCCTGGCGGGTGGCGGCGGCGGCTACGGCTGCGGCACCGGCTGCGGTGGTGGCGGCGACACCTTCTACAAGAACAGCCGCTCGGTGGCCGGGCCGTACGGGGCCTCGAACGCCAACATCGCCAGCGGCACCGGCCGCGGCGGCTACGGCTACGGCGGCGGGTACGGCGGCTGCGGCTACAACCCGTGCGGTGGCGGCGGCTACGGCGGCGGCTCCTTCTACAAGGCCAACCAGTCGGTGGCCGGCCCGCAGGGCGCCGCCAGCAACAACGTGGTCAGCGCCGCCGACTGACCCGGATAGTGGATCACTCTCTGTAAACATGGGTGAGGCCCCGTCCGGCACTGCCGGACGGGGCCTCTTGGTGTTTCCCGCGGCCTCCCGCCGCCGGCGCCTCCCGCGGCCTCCCTCCGCTCCCGGGGGAACGGACCGCTCCGGCGCTCACCCGGCCAGGGAGAGCCAGAACCTGCCCGAGCCGTATCCGGCGATGTCGACCTTCAGATCCAGCCGGGCCCCGAGGGCCAGCAGGCGGCTGGTGGCGTCCGCGGGGGCCGCCTCACCGGGCATGTACGCCTCGTACAGCTTCAGGTGCGGCAGGTCCTGCTGGTTGAGCAGGCCCGTCAGGATGTTGCAGATCTCCCGGACGTTGTCGGACAGCATCGGGGTCAGCTCACCGTCCTCGATGGACGCCTCGGCGCCGCCCACCGGGATGAGACCGATGGCCGCCCCGGCGAAGGAGGCCAGATGGAGGTCGAAACCGACCACCGCCGTCAGCTTCCGCGAGTTGTCGACGTACAGGGCCACGACCGCCTTGCGCAGGCTCTCGGCGACAGCAGGGTCGGTGATGCCCACCGTGACGCCGCGACCGAGCATGTCCTCGAACAGGTCCTTTATGGCTTTTGGCGCCGGAAGTGTCGACATGAAGGGCCTCTACCCCAGGATCGGGCCGAGTACGTCGGCGAACGTCTCCGCGGTGAACGGCTTGGTGATGAGGAACAGCGCCCCGGCCTGCTCGGCCATCTGCTTCATCTCGTCGGTGCCCTCCGAGGTGACGAAGCCGAACGGCACGTTCACGCCGCCCGCGCGCAGCGCGCGCAGCACCTCGATGCCCGTCATCTCGGGCATGTTCCAGTCCGACAGGACCAGGTCGGGCTTCTCGGAGATCGTCAGGTCGTGGGCCTGGCGCCCGTCGGCCGCCTCCACGAGGTCGTGGCCGCTGAAACCCGCCTGGCGGAGGGTGCGCGTGACGATCTGACGCATCACGCGGCTGTCATCGGCGATGAGGATCTTCATGGTGCCTAGGCTCCTTCCCCGGCGGACTTGCTGGTCCACACGCTGATCGCGATCTTCTCGTCCTGCCAGCTGCCCTGCAGGCGGCAGACCTCCACCGCCGCGGGCCAGCGGGTGTTGCCCGCGGACTCCCCCGTCACCACGTGCGGCAGGGAGAGCAGGGACCCGTCGGGCAGCAGGCTCTTGACGTTCCCCCCGATGACGTTGACCAGCTCGCCGACGGCGTCGGCGATGTCGTCCGGAGTGACCTCGTCGTCCCCCATGCCGAGCAGGGCCGCGCTGGACAGCTCGGCGGCCCGCTCGGAGAAGGTCATGACGACGTGCCCCTCCCAGGCGCCCGTCACCGAGACGGCCGCGATCACATGGGGTGACGGCGGGGCGTCGGGCGACGGGAGGAAGGGGTTGACCCCCTCGGGGTCGAGATAGGACAGCCAGACCTGCTCGGTGATGGCGTGCAGGTCGTCGGTGGTCGGAGCGCTCATTACACGATTCCACTCGGTACGAGGCCCAGCAGGGCCAGCTTCTCGGCGATGGCCTCAGGCGTGAACGGCTTGATGACGTACTCGTGCGCCCCGGCCGCGAGCGCCCGGACGATCTGCCCGTGCTCGCTCTCCGTGGTCACCATCATCAGCGTCATCTGCCGGTACCGCTCCTGCGAGCGGACCGCCGTGACGAACTCCAGTCCGTTCATCACCGGCATGTTCCAGTCGATGAGCGCCACCTGCGGCATCGGATCCACCGTCTCCAGCAGATCAAGTGCTTCCTTTCCGTTTCCGGCCTCGTGTACCTCGAAGCCCAGCTGCGTGACGATGCGACGCAGAATGAGCCTCATCGCCCGGCTGTCATCGATGATCATTGCCGTGGGCACGATGATCACCCCTTCCTTGTCGCGCCGACCGGCGCAGTCGTGGCGGCGCGCGGCCGGTAGGCCGACGCGCGTCCGGCGACGACGCGTTCGAACCCGTCGTCGATGCCGATGGTGGTTTCGGCGGCGCCGAGGAACAGCCAGCCGTCCGGGCGCATCAGGCTGCGGATCCGCCGCAGCACCGAGCGCTTGGTCTCGAGGTCGAAGTAGATCAGGACGTTGCGCAGGAACACCACGTCGAAGGGGGCCATCTGCGGCAGCGGCGCCGCCAGGTTCACCTTCTGGAAGGAGATGTTGCGGCGCAGTGCCTCGGCCACCTGCCACTCCGTGCCGACCCGGTCGAAGTACCGCACCAGCATGGGCACGGGCAGACCGCGGTTGACCTCCAGCTGGCTGTAGCGGCCGGCCTTGGCCCGCTCGATCATCTCCGTGGAGATGTCCGTCGCGACGATCTCGTACTTGCCGGCCCGTACGGACTCCTCCAGCAGCATGGCCAGGCTGTACGGCTCCTGCCCGCTGGAGCAGGCGGCCGACCAGATCCGCAGCTTGTGCTGGGGACCGCGCCGCTCCGCCAGGTCCGGGACCACGCTGTCGGTGAACGCGGTGAACGGCTCGCGGTCGCGCAGCCACGAGGTCTCGTTGGTGGTCAGGGCGTCGACGATCTGGTCGGCGAGCACGCGCTCGCGCTGCGCCCGCGCGACGAACTCCGACACCGAGACGGTGCCCGTCCGCCTGGCGAGCGGCAGGAGCCGCGCCTCCACCAGGTATTCCTTGCCCGATTCGAGGACGATCGCCGCCTCGCGCCGGACGAGCCCGCTCACGAAGGCGAACTCATTTTGGGTCAGAGCCATCGGGTCATCCTCGGGACCTGGCCATGCGGCCGCCGGCCACACGACTGATTAGATGCTGGGAAATCTCGTGCAGGGGAAGGATCGAATGGGCCAGGCCTGCTCCGGCCACCGCACCGGGCATCCCCCAGACGACCGAGGTCGCCTCGTCCTGGGCGACGATCTCCGCGCCCTTGGAGACCAGGGCCTCGCTGCCGCGCTTGCCGTCCTGGCCCATGCCCGTCAGGATCAGGCCCAGGGTCGAGCCTCCGTACGCCTTGGCGACGGAGCGGAACAGGACGTCCACGGCCGGGCGGCAGAAGTTCTCCGGCGGCCCCTGCTGCAGGTGGGTGACGACCCCGGTGCCGCGCCGCGCCACCTCGAGGTGGTAGTCGCCGGGGGCGATGTAGACCGTCCCCGGCGTGAGCGTCATCTCGCCCTGGGCCTCGACGACCTTCAGCGGGGAGGAGCGGTCGAGCCTCTCGGCGAACATCTTGGTGAAGACCTGCGGCATGTGCTGCACCACGACGACCGGCACGGGGAACGTCGCGGGAAGCGCGTTGACCACCTTCGCCAGGGCGTCGGGCCCGCCGGTGGAGCAGCCCACGGCGACGATGTCGGGCGTGCCGGCACCTGCTCCGGCGCCGGCCGCGGTGCGGGGAGGCGGCGGCGCGAGGCGCGGAGCCGGTCTGACCGCTCCGCGCGGCGGCGTGCCCGTCCTGCAGAGGGCGTGGATGCGCGGGATGATCTGCTCGCGCACGCTCTTGATGGACTCCGAGACGCTGCCGACGTTGGCCGGCTTCGTCACGTAGTCGCTGGCGCCCGATGCCAGGGCCTCCAGGGTGGCCGACGCCCCGACCGAGGTCAGCGTGCTGAACATGATGACCGGGAGCCGGGGGTGGACCTTCCGGATCTCCTTGATCGTGGTCAGTCCGTCCATGACCGGCATCTCGATGTCGAGCGTGACGATGTCCGGCTTCAACATGTCGATCTTGGAGAGGGCGACCTTGCCGTTGGGTGCGGTGCCCACCACCTGGATGCCGGGATCCGCGCTCAGCGCGTCGACGATCAGGCGCCGGACGACGACCGAGTCGTCGACCACGAGAACCGATACCACGCGAGGCCTCCTGTGTAAGAAGCGGGACACGTCTCACCGCCCGCCCGTCGGGTCTCCTATCGACAGGCGGGGCAATGGGCTGAGGATTCACCGTGCTTCCTCGGCGCCGGATACGGCCGCTCCGGGGCCACCTCCTCTTCGGTGACGTTCGGGTAGCGAGATACTACGAATAGTTATCATCCGAGGTGGCCGGGGCGCGAGGCGGGGGCGTTGCGATGCGGGCGAGGTCCCTGTGGGGGTCCCTGTGGGGCGAGGGGCCCGAGGTCGCCGCGCGCCAGGCCGCCCTGCTGTACGCGCTGGCCGGGACCCTGGTGCTGGTGCTGGCCGTGACGGGGCTGTTCGCCCGGACCGGCACCTCCTCCAGGGCGACCACGCTGCTCACGATCGCCGCCGCCGACCTGGTCTGCGCGGCGCTCGCCTGGTTCCTGCCCTGGGCCCGTCTCGGGCCCCGCTCGCCGTACGTGCTCTGCGTGCCCGCGCTGGTGATCCAGGCCTGGGCCACCTGGACGTTCGCCGGGTTCGTCGCCGGGACGGGGCCCTTCCTGATGCTGCTGTTCGCCTGGGCGGGGCTGCACCTGCCGGTCCGGGCCGTGCTGGCGCTGGCGGTCCCGGCGACCCTGTCCTACCTGATGCCGCTGCTCGCCGCCGACAGCGGGCCCGCGGCGGTCTACAGCACCGTGCTGCTCATCCCGGCGGTCGTGGCGGTGGGAGCGATCGTCTCCCGGCAGGCCGCGCACCAGCGCCGGGCCAACGAGCGGTTGCGGCGGGCCGAGCAGTGGCGCGCCGCCCTGACCTCGACCCTGGCCCACGACGTCCGCTCCCCGCTGACCTCGGTGCGGTTCGCCCTGGAGTCCGTCCGCGACGAGACCGGCGATCTGCCGCCGGAGGAACGGCGCGCGCTCGTCGCCGTGGCGCTGCGGCAGGCGGCCCGGATCCGGCGGCTGGCCGACGGGCTGCTGGACGCCGACCGGGTCGACTCCGAGGGAGGCCTCCGGCTCGACCTGCGGCGGATCCCGCTGCGCGAGACGGTCCAGGAGGTCGTGGACGATCTCGGCGGGCCGGTCGAGGTCGACGTCGGCGAGGACCTGACCGTGCCGGCCGACCCGCAGCGGCTGGAGCAGGTCCTGCTCAACCTGCTCGCCAACGCGGTCCGCCACGGCGCGCCGCCGGTGGTGGTGAGCGCCGAGCGGGCCGGGGGGACGGTCCTCGTCCACGTGCGCGACCACGGCCCCGGGGTCCCCCCGCAGCGGCGGGACGCGCTGTTCTCCCGGTTCGGCGCCACCGGCGACGACCCGCAGTCGGTCGGTCTCGGCCTGTGGATCACCCGCGAGCTGGCCCGCGCGCACGGCGGGGACGTGCGCTACACCGACACGGGGGAGGGCGCGTGCTTCACCGTCGTCCTGCCCTCGGGCGACCCGCCCTGAAGGTCCTGCGGCGACCGCGGTGCTCCCCGGCGCCCGGGAGCCGGCGCCTCCGCCGCCCCCCGGCGCCCGAGCACGCGGGCCGGCGCCGCCGGGATCCCCCGGCCCCCGAGCGCACGGGCCGCCGCCGGGATCCCCCGGTGGCCGAGCGTGCGGGCCAGCGCCACGGCGGCGAGGACCGTCACCACCGAGGTGACCACGCCCGCCAGGACGAGGGCCGCCCGCGGGCCCGCGGTGTCGCTGAGCATCCCCAGCAGCGGGCCGCCGACCGCGCCGGAGGCCGCCCCGACCATCGACTGCGCGGCCAGCACGCGGCCCCGCATCTGCGCGGTGGTGCCGAGCTGCGCGCGGGTGCTGACCGTGGTGTCGAGGACCACCGCGCCGGCCGCGATCGGCAGCAGCACGACCGCGAAGGAGAGCAGGCCCGGCATGACGCCGCTGAACGCCTGCCCCACGCTGGTGAGGCCCGCGGCGGCGAACAGGATCGGGAACGTCAGCCGCGGTCGCGACGCCGCGTACAGGCCGCCGACGACGGCGCCGACGGCGAAGACCACCGACAGGACCCCGTACCCGGCGGCGCCCGCGCCCAGCGGGCCGTTGCTCATCGCGGCCATGGTGACCTGGTAGTTGCGGCCCAGGGCACCCAGCACGAAGGCCATCCCGAGCAGGACGAGCAGCCACCGGGTGCCCCCGATGTAGCGCAGCCCGGCTGCGATCCCGGCCTCCTGCGCCTCGGCGCGCGGCAGGGGGTGCAGCTCACCGCGGCGCATGGCGGCGATCGCCGCCATCACCACCGCGAAGCTCAGCGCGTTGAGCGCGAAGAGGGCGCCGGTGCCGGCGACGGGGATGAGGACGCCGGCGGCGCCCATGCCGAGGATGCGCCCGCCGGAGCTGATCACCGAGCCCAGGGCCAGGGCGTTGGGCAGGTCGTCGGGGCCGACCACCTCCGCGCCGAAGCGCCCCAGGGCGGGGCCGTCCAGGGCGGAGACCACGCCGCCGAGGAGCGCGACCGCGTAGACGGGCCACACGCCGTCCGCGCCGCCGAGGGCGATCCCGGCCAGCACCGCGGCGAGCAGCCCGTGCAGGGCCTGGGTGGTCAGCAGCAGCGGCCTCGCGGGCAGGCGGTCGGCCAGGGAGCCGCCGGCGAAGGCGAGCAGCACGGTGGGCAGCGACTGCAGGAAGAGGCCGAACCCCAGGCTGGTGGCCGAACCCGTGATCGACAGCAGCAGCCAGTTGACGCCCAGCACCTGCATCCAGGTCCCGGCGACCGACAGGAAGTCCGCACCCGCCCACAGGCGGTAGTTCCGGTGCCGCAGGGCACGCAGCATTTCTGGGGTTCGGGGCACGGTGACGCTTCCTCGGTCGGATCCTCGCGGAGAGAGGGCTCGTCGCACGCGCCCCGCCGTGATGGGCGGGGCGGCCCTGAGCGCGGTGGCGCGGTGCCGTACGGCACGGCGCCCCGGGTCCGGAGCGGTCCGTCCTCCGCAGAGCCGATCGGCAGGCGGGGACGGACCCTGAGTAGCTGAAAGGTTGCGGCGTCAACCATTGACGGGCCGCGTCCCGGCGGGGCCGCGGCCCGTCAGCCGGTCGATGCCGAGGCCGCCGGAAGACCGGCCCGTGAGCAGAAGCGGGACCGGGGCGGTGGCGCGTCCGGTCAGGCGGAGAAGCGGCCGACGACCTCGCGCAGTTCGGCGGACATGCGGGCCAGGTCCTCGGCCGCGCGCTGGGTGTCGGCGACGCTCCGGCTGGTCAGCTGGGCCGCCTGGGCCACGGCGGAGATGTTGCCCGCGATCTGCCCGGAACCGGCCGAGGCCTCGGCCACGCCGCGGGTCATCTCGGTGGTGGTGGCGGACTGCTCCTCCACCGCCGAGGCGATCGTCAGCTGGTAGTCGTTGATCCGGGCGATGATCTGGCTGATCTCCGCGATCGCCTCCACCGCACCGCCGGTGTCGGCCTGGATGGCCTCCACCCGGCGCGCGATGTCCTCGGTCGCCTTGGCCGTCTCCTGCGCCAGGTCCTTGACCTCACCGGCCACCACCGCGAAGCCCTTGCCCGCGTCGCCGGCGCGGGCGGCCTCGATGGTGGCGTTCAGGGCCAGCAGGTTGGTCTGCTCGGCGATGGACGTGATCGTCTTGATCACGCTGCCGATCTCCGCCGAGGAGACGCCGAGCTTGGCGACGATCGCGTTGGTCGAGGCCGCGGCGGTCACCGCCTGCGCGGCGACCTTGGCCGCCTCGTCGGCGCTGTGCGCGATCTCCCGGATGGAGGCGCCCATCTGCTCGGCGCCCGCGGCGACGGTCTCCACGTTGCCGGAGACCTCGTCGGCGGCGGTGGTGACCACCCCGGCCTGGGCGCTGGTCTCCTCGGCGCTGGCGGCGATCTGGGCGCTGGTGGCGGTGAGCTCCTCGGCCGCGCCGGCCAGCGAGTCCGACGAGGAGTCGATGACGCGGACCGCGGCCTGCATCGACTCGGCGGCCTGGTTCAGGGCCCCTGCCATCTCGCCGATCTCGTCGCGGCCGCGCACCGGAACCCGGCCGGTCAGGTCACCGGCGGCCATCCGCTGCAGCACCCCGGAGACCGTCCGCACCGGACCGGTGATCGCCCGGATGATCAGCAGGCCGCTGGCGGCGCCCCAGACCAGGCCCACGACCAGCACCAGGATGACCAGGAAACGGGCCGAGTCCACGGTCTCGCCGAACTTCGCGCTGGCGGCGAGCGCCTCGGTCGCCTCCTCCATGGCGGCGTCGATCTGCTCCTCGTAGGTCTTGCGCAGCTCCCGGTTGGCGCCGAGGGCGAGCTCGGCCGCCTTCGCCTCGTCGGTGGCATGCAGGGTGAACTCTGCGCTCAGGGCGTCGCGCCAGGCGTGCACGGAGGCGGTGATCTCCTCGACCCGGGCGGCCTGCTCCGGGGAGTCGGCCGCGGCCGCGGCCTGCTCCAGGCCGGCGTCGACCGTCTCGAACCGCTCCATGGCCTCGGCGCTGTACTTCGTGTCGCCGGTGAGCAGGAACCCGCGCTCGTCGTTGGCGGCGGCCTTGGCGTCGATCGCGGCCCGCTGCAGGCCGGTGATGAACGGCACGGCCCGCTCCAGCTGCCGGTCGTGCTCATCGGACAGAGTGCCGATCTTGTTCAGGGCGGTCAGGCCGGTGACCACCGCGGTCAGCGCCAGTACGGCCATCGCCACCAGGATCTTGGTGCCGACTTTGCGATCGGCCACCAGCCGCCGGACTTTCGTTCCCATGCCCACTCCTCGGACTTCCGCCCGGAGGGCGGCCTTTCGACGGGTAACCGCTCTCCTCATCGGCCTGCCCGTGCCGCGTCTGAGCGTTGCGGGACACGCCGCCGACCGCTGCGGCCCCGCGCCCCGACCGGGCGCGGGGCCTCTCAGCCGGCCAGCAGGCCGCCGACGCGGCCGGGCCGGTCGAGGCCGGTGCCGCCGGCCAGGAGGCGGTCCAGGTCCTGCGCAGGAAGGGGCTTGCTGAACAGGTAGCCCTGGCCCAGCGGGCAGCGCATGTCGCGCAGGAACTCCTCCTGCTCGGCGGTCTCCACCTTCTCCGCCACGGCCGGCAGGTCCAGGCTCTCGCACAGGCCGATGATCGCCCGGGTCAGGGCGTGCCGCTGGCGGGAGGCGGTGTCGGTGCCGGCCTCGTACCCGGTGAAGGCCCCGTCGATCTTGACCACGTCGACCGGGAGGTGCTGCAGGTAGGCCAGGGAGGAGTAGCCGGTGCCGAAGTCGTCGATGGCGACCCGCACGCCGTAGGTGCGCAGCTCCGACAGGGACTCGATCACCCGGGCGGTCTCCTGCTGGCCGGTGGCCAGCAGCGCCGTCTCGGTGATCTCCAGGATGAGCGCCTCGCCGGGCAGCCCGCTGTCGGCCAGGGCGTCCAGCACCGTGCCGACGAACCCGGGGCGGTGCAGCTGGTGCCCGGAGACGTTGACGTTGACGGCGATGCCGTACCGCTCGTGCCAGCGGCGGGCGTCGAAGCAGGCGCGGCGGAGCACCTGCACCCCGATCGGCACGATCAGGCCGGTCTCCTCGGCGGTCGGGATGAACGCGTCCGGCGGCACGATCCCCTCGGGGGAGTGCCAGCGCAGCAGCGCCTCCACGGCGTGCACCTCACCGGTCCGCAGGTCCACGACCGGCTGGTAGTTCAGGACGAACTCGTCCTCGTCCAGGGCCCGGCGCAGCCCCTCGGCGATGCGGGCCCGGTCGAGCCGCTCCACGCGCAGGCCCGGGTGGAACACGCTGATCTGGTTCTTGCCGGCCGCCTTGGCGGCGTACAGCGCCAGGTCGGCGTCGCGCAGGGCCTCCTGCGCGTCGGCGGACTCGGCGATCATGTACAGGCCGACGCTGGTGGTCACGTGCAGGGCGTACCCGCCCACCGTGAAGACCTCGGCGACCGCCTCCACCACGCGCTCGGCGATCTCCCCGGCCTCGGCCGCGGTGACGTCCTCCAGCAGGACGGCGAACTCGTCGCCGCCCAGCCGGGCGAGCGTGTCGGCCTCCCGCACGATCTCCCGGAGCCGGCGCCCGGCCTGGACGAGCAGCTGGTCGCCGACCGGGTGGCCGTAGCCGTCGTTGACGTGCTTGAACCCGTCCAGGTCCAGCAGCAGCAGGGCGTGCCGGGCCGACGCCGAGCGCCGGGCGGTGGCCTGCTCCAGCCGGTCGTTGAACAGCGCCCGGTTGGCCAGCCCGGTCAGCGGGTCGTGCATCGCCCGGTGGCTGATCAGCTCCTGCAGCGCGTTCTGCTCCGCCGCCGCGCGTGACAGCTCCGCGGCCTGCTCGTCCAGCAGGATCGCGCGCCGCTGCGCCGCGCTGGTGCCCACGACCAGCCGGATGATCAGGAAGGCGGACAG
The DNA here is from genome assembly GCF_015711595.1 of Planomonospora sp. ID91781. Taxonomy (NCBI): domain Bacteria; kingdom Bacillati; phylum Actinomycetota; class Actinomycetes; order Streptosporangiales; family Streptosporangiaceae; genus Planomonospora; species Planomonospora sp. ID91781. The sequence goes on from NZ_JABTEY010000005.1 coordinate 141,080, forward strand.
GCCGGTCAGCAGCGCCAGCGGGACCGCGATGTCGGCGCGGGTCAGCGTCACCGGGCCGGGCCCGAGGCCGATGAGGAAGGAGACCGGTCCCGCGCAGGCGATGCTCAGGAAGACGCCGCCCCGCATGACGGTGAGGGCGTTGCTGGGCAGGGCGTCCTGGGCGCCGGTCATCGACGGGTGCAGCGCGGCCGTGCCCATGAAGACGAGCCAGAGCAGCCAGGCCGCGCTCCCCACGACCTCGGCGCCGGAGCCGTCCAGGAGCGAGATGCCGGGGTTCCCGTCGCCCACCAGCGTCGTGGTGTACACCGCGTCGGCGACGAGCAGGGCGGTGAACCCCGCCCCGAGCAGCACGTAGGAGGGGCTCTGGTTGCCGTAGCGGAACCAGAGCCGGGCTCCCATGAAGACGACGACCATGTCCAGGCCCAGGTAGAGCAGGGCCGTCAGGTGGTCGGCCTCGCGCAGGCTCTCCAGGCCGAGGTACGGGTTGAAGATCAGGGTCCAGTACAGGAACGCGATCCCCATCACGATGACCACCGCGTCCAGCGTCACCCCGCCGTTCCCGGCCCGGACCGGGCCGCGCTGCAACCGGCCCAGGCCGAGCGCGATCAGCGGGTACATCGGTACGTAGAGCAGGTCGACCCAGCGGGGGATCGCGCCGGCGTCGCCGGCGGCCACGTACCATCCGGTCCACAGCAGGTCGGCCGCCGCCCAGACCCCCACCCCCGCCGTCATCAGCCACCAGGCCGGGGCCGCGGGCGGGCGGTGCCGCCGGATCCCGGCGACCATCGCCGCGACCGCGGCGAGCGGGACGGCCTCCCACAGCAGCTCGCCCACCCAGCCCGGCGTGACGACCACGACCGCGACCGCCAGGCAGCCGAGCAGGGCGAAGAGCAGCCAGGAGGGGGGACGGAGGGGTCCCCGTCCCCGCCGGTGGCGCGTGACGCGCCTCGGGGAGGAGGCGTCTGGCTGCATCGTCTTCTCCTGGCGTGCGACGGTGGGACGGGCGGAGCCGGGGGTGCCGGGCGGGGCGTTCCGGAGAGAGGCCCTTCCCCCATCGGTACGCGCGCGGGTGATCTGAGCCCCTCGAGGGGATGGTCTTACGCCCGCCGTACGGCAGGCGGTGCAGGGCGTACGGCGGGCGGTGTACGGCGGGCGGTCAGCCGGCCAGGCGCCCGCCGCCGACCGGGTCCGCGGCGCTCCCGGCGCTCCCGGCGCCCCCGGAGCCCTCGGTGTCGGCCCCGGTGCCGCCGCCGGCCAGGAACCGGTCCAGCGTGGCCGCCGGCACGGGCTTGCTGAACAGGTAGCCCTGGCCCAGCGGGCAGCGCATGTCGCGCAGGAACTCCTCCTGCTCGGCGGTCTCCACCTTCTCCGCCACGGCGGGCAGGTCCAGGCTCTCGCACAGGCCCAGGATCGCCCGGGTGAAGGCGTGCCGCTGGCGGGAGGCGGCGTCGGTACCGGAGGTGAGCGTGGTGAAGGCCCCGTCGATCTTGACCACGTCGACCGGGAGGCGGTGCAGGTAGGCCAGGGAGGAGTAGCCGGTGCCGAAGTCGTCGATGGCGACCCGCACGCCGTGGCCGCGCAGCTGGAACAGGTACTCGACGGCCTGGTCGCTCCGCTGCATCCCGGTGTCCAGCAGCGCCGTCTCGGTGATCTCCAGGATGAGCGCCTCGCCGGGCAGCCCGCTGTCGGCCAGGGCGTCCAGCACCGTGGCGACGAAGTCCGGCCGGCGCAGCTGGACCGCCGAGACGTTGACGTTGACGGCGATGCCGTACCGCTCGTGCCAGCGGCGGGCGTCGAAGCAGGCGCGGCGGAGCACGTGCGTGCCGATCGGCACGATCAGGCCGGTCTCCTCGGCGGTCGGGATGAACGCGTCCGGCGGTACGACCCCCTCGGGGGTCCGCCAGCGCAGCAGCGCCTCCACGGCGTGGACGCCGCCGGTCTCGAGGTTCACCACCGGCTGGTAGTCGACGGAGAAGGCGTCCTGCTCGAGCGCCCGGCGCAGCCCCTCGGCGATGCGGGCCTGGTCGAGCCGCTCCACGCGCAGGCCCGGGTGGAACACGCTGATCTGGTTCTTGCCGGCCGCCTTGGCGGCGTACAGCGCCAGGTCGGCGTCGCGCAGCACGTCGGCGGCCGGGACCGACTCGGCGATCATGTACAGGCCGACGCTGGTGGTCACGTGCAGGGCGTATTCGCCCACCCGGTAGGCCTCCGCGACGACGTCGACGACGCGCTCGGCGATCTCCCCGGCCTCGGCCGCGGTGACGTCCTCCAGCAGGACGGCGAACTCGTCGCCGCCCAGCCGGGCGAGCGTGTCGGCCTCCCGGAGGGTCTCCCGCAGGCGGCGTCCGGCCTGGACGAGCAGCTGGTCGCCGACCGGGTGGCCGTAGCCGTCGTTGACGTGCTTGAACCCGTCCAGGTCCAGCAGGAGCAGGGCGTGCCGGGCCGACGGGGCGCGGCGCGCGGTGGCCTGCTCCAGCCGGTCGTTGAACAGCGCCCGGTTGGCCAGCCCGGTCAGCGGGTCGTGCATCGCCCGGTGGCTGATCAGCTCCTGCAGCGCGTTCTGCTCCTCCAGCGCGCGCGACAGCTCCGCGGCCTGCTCGTCCAGCAGGATCGCGCGCCGCTGCGCCGCGCGCGCGTTGGTGATCAGCCGGATGATCAGGAATCCCATCAGGGCGGCGAAGATGACCAGCGGCGCCGCGAAGTCGAGGGGGTCCATCGGCGCGCCGGACGGGACGGTGACGATGAGGGAGAAGGGGCCCGCGCAGGCCATCACCAGGAAGGCGACGCCCCGTGCGACCGTCAGGTGGCCGTCGGAGGCGGTCCGGCGCCCGTCGGCCGCGGACGGGTGCAGCGCCGCCGTGCCCATGAGGACGAACCAGAGCAGCCACCCCCCGTTCCCCAGGAGGTCGTAGTCCCAGCCCTGACCGCCCTGCAGGTCGAGGGCGTACAGCACGTCGTTGGCGAACATCCCGGCGAAGCCCAGGGCGAGCATCGCGTAGGAGCGGTTGCGCAGGCCGTGGGTGAACCAGAGCCGCATGACCATGAACTGCACGAACAGGTCGGCGGCCGGGTAGGTGGCCGCCATGAGGATGTTCCGGTCCGACGGGTCGTGGATGCCTCCGTAGGGGTTGAAGGCCACCGTCCAGTACACGAAGGCCAGCCCCAGCAGGATCACCATGGCGTCGAGCGTCACGCCGCCGTCCCTGGAGCGGATCGCGTTGCCCGGCAGCCTGCCCAGCCCGGCGAAGAACAGCGGATACGACAGGAGGTAGGCCACCTCCAGCCAGATCGGGGCCGGGTGGCCGACGCCGCCGACCGTCAGGAACCAGCCGGTCCACAGCAGGTCCGCCCCCACCCAGGCGGCCAGTCCGGCGGCCAGCAGCCGCCACGCCGCCGGAGCGGCCGGGCGGCGCAGGCGCGTCCCGGCGACCATCGCGATCACCGCGGCGGCCGAGACGGCCGACCGGACGGCCACGTCGTCGGCCTCGCCGGGCAGCAGGACGCTCACGGCGCTCACCAGGAGGCCCGCCACGAGGAAGAGCAGCCAGAGGGGCGGCCGGGCCGTCCTCCGGCCGCGGGTGACGTGCCTCGTGGGGGAGGCGTCTGGCTGCATCGTCTTCTCCTGGGGCGGGGCGGCGGGCGGCTGTCCGGTGCCGGCCGGTCGCGGGGCGGCGGACCGGCCGGCCGGCGGTTATGGCGGTGCGGGCCGGGGGCGCGCACGAGGCCGGTCAGCGGTCGTGGCGGTACAGGTCATAGCCGCGCACGGGACCGGTCAGCGGTCGTAGCGGTACAGGTCGTGGGTGCCCATGAGGCCGATCAGCTTGCCGGGGTAGGCCGGGTCGGTGGCGTAACCGGCCTTCGCGATCTCCTGGGCGAACCGGTCGGGGTTCCGCGAGTGGGCGAACGCGGCCCGGTAGCGGCTGTTGGAGGCGAGGAAGTCGCCGTGGTCGGCGAACGAGTCCGCCGCCGTGCGGTAGGTCCGGAAGGACGCCGTGGTCTTCCCGCAGCCGCCGGATCCGCACTCGGTGGTCGGGTAGTCGCGGCAGCCCGCCGCGCGGCCGGCCGGGCCGCCGAAGCACTTGATGCCGAAGTAGTTGCGGTCCCTGGTGGACAGCTTGCTGCGGCCCCAGCCCGACTCCAGGATCGCCTGGGCCAGGGTCACCGAGGCGGGCACGCCGGTCGCCCGCATGCTCTGCCGGGCGGCGGGGCCGACCTGGCGGATGAACTCCGCCGGGGTGCCGGGGACGACGGCCGGAGCGGGGGCGGCGCCGGCGGCGGGGGCCGCCGCCACCGGGGCGGGAGCGGGGGACGGGGAGGGGACCGGAGCGGGGGCCATAACGGGGGAGGGCGCCGGGACCGCGGCCTGGGCGGGGGCCGCGGCGGGAACCGCGGCCGGTACGGGGACCCCGGCGGCCGGAAGCGCCGGCGCGCACCGGCCGACGGGCGCGGGGCGCACGACATGGGCGTCGGGGACGTAGCCGCCCCCGTCCACGCGCAGCCACGAGCCGGTGGTCCTGACCGTGCCGCGGGTCCACTCGCCGGGGACGCGGCACTCGACGGGGAAGCGGGCGCCGTCGGCGATGCCGCGCAGCGAGGAGGCGGCGGCGGAGGGTTCGCTCCGCACGTCGAGCGCGGGGCCGCCGGTGCGCGCCTCGACCATGAGGGTGCCGGCGGGGGCGGCGGACCCGGTCGCCGTCGCGGCGGACGCGGGGGCGGCGGCCGGGGCGGTCTCGGCGGAGAGGAAGCCGATCTCGGTCACGGCGGGCCTGACCGGGGCCGGCGGCAACCCGGAGGGGGCGGCGTGAGCCGTGCCGCTGAGCGGCCCGACACCCGTGACCAGGCATGACAGTGCTGCGGCGCCGGTGATGAGCGCTCGGCTCAGCCTGCGTCGCGAGGTCGGCTCCAACATAGGACCGACGGTCGGAGACGCGGGATGCGCCTTCGGGTGCGCGCCGGGTGCAGGTCCGTTGCCGGCGGTGCCGGTCCGCCCGCCCCGTCCGGATCAAACCTCCGTCGCGACCAGCCGAGCAGGGTTGATAACGTTCTGTTTGGGATGAATTGCTATTAGTGACGAATCCCTGGGCCCTTGGGGAGGGCCCGACTGCCGAGGGGGGACACGTGGGGGGCAGCATGCTGAACAGCGGTGGTCGTCTCGATCACACGGCTTCGCACCCGGCGGACGACGCGTCCGGCACCGTGGACGACGTGGACGACGTGGCCGCCGTGGCCGCCGTGGACACCACCCGGGCGATCCTCGGTCTCCTCGACGAGCGGCTGCGCGGTTCCGACGACGCCGGCGGGGCGAACGCGGACGCCACGCTGCTCGCCGGGATCCGGAGCGTACCCGGTGTGCTGAGCGCCGAGCTGCGGCCGGCCGACGCCACCCCGCCGGCGGACGGAGAGCGCCTGTGGCCCGCGGGGCCCGGCCGGATGCTCGCCGTGACGCTGGCGGCGGGGTTCGAGGACCACGGCGTCCCCGAGGCGCTCTCCTGCCTGGCCGCCACGCTGGACGCCTCCTGGCGCCGGGACGCCGAGACCCGCTCCGGCGGCCCCTCCGACGCGGCGACGCTCGCCGCCGCGAAGACGGAGTTCATCTCCACCGTCGTCCACGACCTGGCCACCCCGATCACGCCGATCCTCGCCTACGCGGGCCTGCTCGCCGACCCCGAGACCGGGCCGCTCACCGGCGACCAGAGCGAGTTCGTGAAGGTCATCGAACGCAACGCCATGCGCCTGTCGGAGCTCCTCAACGACCTGCCGCTGCTGGCCGACCCCGCCACGACCGAACCGGAGCTGCGGCCCGAGCGGGTCGACCCGATGGAGATGGTCCGCGACATCGTCGCCCAGTTCCGCCCCGGCGCCCTGCACGCCGGCGTCTCCCTGCGCTACCACGCCCGGCCGGGCCCGGCGCTGAGCTGCAACACCGTCCGCGTCCGCCGCATGCTCGACATCCTGCTGACGGCGGCGATCACCCGGGCGGGCCCCGGGGACGCGGTCGAGGTCGAGCTCCGGCCCACGGTCGACGGATGGCGGGTCGAGATCGGCTGCGTCGCCGCGGACGGGGAGGCGAGCCTCACCGACCAGGCCGGCCGGGGCGAGGACCCGGCGGGGGAGAAGGCGTGGCCGAGGCTCGGCATGGCCCGCGCGATCGCCGGCATGCACGGCGGCACACTGCAGCTCATCGAGAACGGGACGAGACGGTCAGAGGTGAGAGTGGAACTTCCATGGGAGCCCGTCCGCGACCGGCGGGAGGAACGATGAGCCGCCTCCTGGTCGTCGAGGACGACGCCGACACGCTCACCGCCATCCAGGTGCTCCTGGGCCACGGCGGGCACGAGGTGATCCCCGCGACGGACGGCCGCAGCGGCCTGCGCCTGCTGCACCAGCACAAGCCGGACGCCCTGATCCTCGACATCGGCCTGCCCATCATGGACGGCTGGCAGGTCCTGGAGCGGGTCCGGGACATCAGCGACCTGCCGATCCTGATCCTCACCGGCCGCGGCCAGGAGCGGGAGAAGGTGCGGGGCCTGCGCGCCGGGGCCGACGACTACCTGGTCAAGCCGTTCTCCCGGGCCGAGCTCACCGCCCGCGTCGAGGCGCTGCTGCGCCGCGCCGGCACGGCCTCCTGGGCCGAGGACGTCTACGACGACGGGGTCATCCGGGTGGAGCCGGCGACCCGGACGGTCTTCGTCGAGAACCAGGAGATCCACCTGACCCCGACCGAGTTCCGCCTGCTCAACACGCTCGTACGGCACGCCGGCAACGTGCTGAGCTCCTCCCAGCTGCTCTCCCTGGTCTGGGACGACCCCACGGGGCTCAGCCCGGAGCGGGTGAAGTTCGCCATCCTGCGCCTGCGCCGCCGCCTCAGCCCCGACACCTCCAACTCGTCCATCGAGGCGGTCCGCGGCGTCGGCTACCGCTACCGCCCCCCGGCCCAGCACCAGAACGGCAAGGACACCCTCTCGGTCCGCCGCTGACCCGCCTGTGTCCGGGCGGCGCCAGGCCCGGACACAGATGGGACGGACCGTGGCGGGGACGGCACGGACTCCGGGAGCCCCGGACCGGCCGCTTCCGCCGCCTGCGTCTGCGCTTTCAGTCCTCCCATGCCCCATCAGGGATGCGGTAGAAGGTGCGGGTCGCCGCCCACCACTCCCGGTCTGCGAAGCGGCCTGTTATGCGGCCGACCAGGCACCACATGAGGTGGACGTCTTGTTCAAGAGTGGTGTCTTCGTCGGATATCAACCCTGCTGTAAATGGACGATACTCGGGTAGGGCCATGTATCCACCGTCCTCGGACGGCAGGTAGATCTCGCCGACGGATTCTCCGTCGTAATCGAGGTAGAGCGGCTCAAGCCCTTCGCCCACTTCCCCTGTGAATCGCATCTGGAAGACATGCCGCTTCCCTAGATTACTGATCGCGGGGTGGCTCAGGGTCAGACCGAAGACGAAAATATGAGTCCAGCCCGGCGCATGTGAGCCGATCCAGATGCCCATCGCTGGAAGGCCGCTGTAGGTTCCCGCTAGTGTCTCCGCGTCACAGTCCAGGCGTGTGCCCGGGTCCACCCTGAACAGCCGAGCTAGTTCCTCTTGGTCATCGCCTTCCACCCAGAGGGCGTGGAATCCGAGCGCGAGCCCATGTCCGCACTCGACCAACAGATCCCATTGATCATCAACGGGAAAGGATCGTTCCGGATTCATCATGCTATGTGATCCTCGCATTCTTCTGGGGGTTCGTGGCCATCGGATCCGCACCCGGTTCACCCATCTATCGACTGTGAGGAGTCCGCGTCCACGACCTCATCACCGGTCGGGTGTCGAGCAGCGCCGACGCCTACAACTGCGCGGCCTCGGCGTGCAGTAGTTGTAGGCGGACAGGGTCGTCTGCGAGGCCGGGGGAGGGTGTGACAGCACGCGGGCGTGCTGTCAGCATGACGGTGGGCATCGGGTCTCAGGAACCTTTCGCAGAGGGAGAGACGCGGTGTTCAGGGCCTCGTCCGGAGTTGGCGCTCCGGCGGGGCCCGCGCCACGGAACTTCCCGGAGTCGTCGCGTTCGCCGGGACCTGACGCGCAAGCCCAGGCCACGACGAGGTTTTCGCCGGCTGAATCTAGACATGGATGAGCCCCGCACCTTTAGCCTGGGGATGTCGAGTCACCAGGAGGTGCAGGGCTATGCACGACGGTACCGATGAATCGCTCGGGCCGGTACTGACTGTTGGACAACGCATCAAGCTCCTGCGGGAAAGCCGCGGCATGACGCGCGAAGTCCTCGCCGGGCTCGTCGGCAAGTCCCCATCCTGGCTCAAGCGGGTCGAGAACGGGGAAATTCAGCAGCAACCGCGATTGCCGATGCTGCTCCAACTGGCCGAAGCGCTGAAAGTCCGCGACCTATCGGAGATCACCGGCGACCAGTCCATGCCGGTGCGGATGTTCACCGGTCCCGGCCACCCCGCACTGCACGACGTGCGCGCCGCCATCAACACCATGCCGTTCCAGGCGAACGGTACCGTGCAGCCGCTCCGCTATCTTCGTGAACGCCTGGACACGGCCTGGCGGACCAGGCACCTCGCTCCTGACCACCGCACCGCCCTCGGGCAGATCCTGCCCGAGCTGATCCGCGACGTACAGCTCACCGCATCCCTCTACCAGGGTGACGACCGGCGGCGGGCCCAGTCGCTGCTCGCCGAGACCTACGGTCTGGCCCAGATGTTCCTGGCCTACCAGCCCGCCCAAGACCTCCTGTGGCGCGTCGCCGACCGAGCGCTCATGGCCGCGCAGGAGTCTGAGGACCCGCTCGCGCTGTCGTGCGCGGTGTGGTTCCTCAGCCAGGCCCACCGCGACTCGGGAGACTTCGAGGCCGCCCGCGCCATCAACGAACAAGGCATGGCCGCTCTCCAGCCATACATGGACGACCCCTCCGTACCGCTGCTGGCGATGTGGGGCGCGCTCTCGTTCGAGCTGGCGTTCACCACTGCCCGGACCGGTGACGTCGCTGAAGCATGGCGGTACTGGGACGAGGCCAGCCGGGTCGCTGACCGACTGCCCGCCGATTACTACCAGCCGTGGACCAGCTTCTCGCGGGTCATCATGGGCGCGCACGCCGTGACCGTCGCCGTCGAGCTGCGACAGGGCGGCGAGTCCGCTCGGCAGGCCGATGGCGCCGAAGCGATCCCGATCCCGTCACGGCCCCGGCGCGGCCGCCACCTCATCGAGGTCGCTCGCGCGCACCAGATCCGGCGCGACCCCGCCGCTGTGCTCGGCACGTTGCAGCTCGCCGAGCAGACCGCTCCGGAAACGATCAAGTACAACGGCTATGCCCGGCGCATGACCTTGGAACTCGTGGAGTCCGGGCCGGTCGCGCTACGCGGCCAGGCGCGAGATCTCGCTGACAAAATAGCGCTGCTGGTCTGACCGAAACCAAGGGGCACATTCTGTGCCCCTTAGTCATCCCACGGCGTCTTACGGTCACATCATGACTGCGGATCAGCCCGTGGAAAGGCTTCATGCAGCTCTCGCTGCCCATGGCATCGCAACATCATCACCTGCGGCGCGCAGCGCCTTCCCCACCCTGCAACTCGCCCACGGTCCCGTCGTGTGGCGCGGACCCGAGCAGTTCCGCTGGCAGGATCTCACAACGCGGCGACGGCGACGGCATCCCATCACCGACCCCGCAGAAGCCACCGACCGCCTGTCCGCCGAGGCGACCATGGCCATCCCCTGAGCGCGGTCGCTGTCCTCCATGAACTGGCGCGGCAGCGCGGCGCGAACCACTCCTCCCGTGCCGCCGCGTCGACCACCCCTGCGGGCACTGGGGGTCCGCAGGTTGCAAGCAGCGACCGGACGGCGCGCGTCGGCGCGAAGCCGTCGAACCGCGGTCGCGACGGGTGCCCTCTGCTCGACTCGTCCTCAGCCGAGGGCACCCGTCACCAGCCTGTACCCGCATTCCGCGACAGCGGAGAAAGGAAAGGGCACCACATGACGATCATCACGCAGGCAATCGAGACACCCGCCCTGCTCGGCTGGCGTCTGGAGCTGGAGATCACCGGCAAATGCCAGCTCCAGTGCACCCATTGCTACGCCGACTCCGGGCCGACCATCGGTCACGGCACCATGACCGCCGCCGACTGGCACCAGCTCATCTCCGGCGCGCGCAGCCTCGCCGTCTCCCGCATCCAGTTCATCGGCGGCGAGCCCACCCTGCACCCGGCCTTCTCCGAACTGCTCGGCCACGCCGCCGGCACCGGCTGCGGCGTCGAGGTGTTCTCCAACCTCGTCAGCATCCGCGACGAGTGGTGGCCGCTGTTCCAGCTCCCCAACGTCTCGCTGGCCACCAGCTACTACTCCGACCAGGCCGGCGAGCACGCGGCCGTCACCCGCAGTGCCAACAGCCACCACCTGACCCGGGCGAACATCGTCCGCGCGCTCACCTGGCGAATCCCCATCCGAGTCGGCATCATCGGCCTGACCGACACCCAGCGGACCGAGGATGCCCGCGCCGAACTCATCGACCTGGGCGTGCCCCGCACCCAGATCAAGGTCGATCACGTGCGCGGCATCGGCCGCGCCTCCCGCCTCCAGCCGGACGTCTCCCAGCTGTGCGGCCACTGCGGCCGGGGCAAGGCCGCCATCGGTCCGACCGGGGAGGTCTGGCCGTGCGTCCTGTCGCGGTGGATGATGACGGGCAACGTGAAGGAGCAGCCGCTGCCGGAGATCGTCAGCAGCGACGCCTGGAAGGCCGCACTGGCGACGATCCCCGCGCCGCGCCGCAGCCGGGGCTGCAACCCCGACAGCGACGGCAACGACTGCTCCCCGGCGGAGACGTACTCGGACGGAGACTGATGCACTGGACTCCCCACGCCCAGGACCTGGCCGCAGCGGTCACCCACCCCGACTCCCGCTGGCGGGCCCCGGTCGCCTCCACGCCCCGGCACGTGTTCGTGCCCCGCTGGTGGGCCGACGGCAGCGGCGGGTGGGAGCTGCGCGACGGCCGCCGGGACGAGACCGCGTGGGCGGCGGCGGCCTACAGCGACCGGACGCTGGTGACCAAGGTGGGCGGGCTCCACGCCGACCACGCCGGCCCCGGCGCCGCCCCGGCCGGGCGGCCCACGTCCTCGTCCACGCTGCCGAGCCTGGTCGTGCGGATGCTGGGGCACCTGCGCGTCCACGACGACTCCGAGGTGCTGGACGTGGCGACCGGTTCGGGCTACAGCGCCGCGCTGCTGTCGCGGCTCCTGGGCGAGGAACGCGTCACGAGCATCGACGTGGACCCGTACCTCACCGAGGCCGCGGCCGGCCGCCTGGACGAGATCGGGCTGCACCCGAAGGTCCTCACCGTGGACGCGACCGGTCCCGTCCCGGGCGAGTACGACCGGATCGTGTCGATGGTCGCGGTCCGGCCCGTCCCCGCCTCCTGGCTGGCCGCGCTGCGTCCGGGCGGCCGTCTGGTCACGGTCATCGCGAACACCTCGATGATCGTGACGGCGTGGAAGACCGAGGACGGCGGCGCGGTCGGGCAGGTCGAACGCGACTGGGCGATGTTCATGAGCACCCGTACCGACGCCGACTACCCGCCGGGGCTCGGTGACCTGCTGGAGCAGGTCCGCGACCGGGAGGGCGAGGAGGTCTCCCGAGGCCGGTACGGCGTGATCGACGTGCTGGAGTCGTGGGAGGTGAACTCGATGCTGGAGGTGCTCTGCCCGGGGATCGAGCACCACTTCGAGCGGCGCGACGACGGCCGCCGCACCGCGTGGATGCTGCACGCGGACGGCTCATGGGCGCGGGCCACCGCGCTGCGCGGCGACCCGCCGACCGTCCACCAGGGCGGCCCCCGCCGCCTGTGGGACATGCTGGAGCAGATCCGCCACCGCCAGAGCATGGCCGGTGGTCTGCCCGTCTACGGCGCGAAGGCCGTCGTCAGCCCGGACGGGGTGATCCGCCTCAAGCGCGGTGCATGGGAAGCGACCATCGGCTGAGGAACGGCCGGCACGACGCGGGAAAGCGCCCTGCGCCTCTCTGAAGGAGCCGCAAGGCGCGAGAAAGCGGCTGAGTGGCCCGCGACGGGGCGCAGATGAGGCCCAACCGGCTTGTCAGGCGTCGACGCGCCGCTTCGGGTGCTCGTCGAGCAGCTTCCCCACCGCCTGGTGACTCACTCCGAGCAGGGCGCCGATCTCCCTGTGGGCGTATCCGCGCTCTCTGAGACGCCGGGCCGTGGAACGGGTGCGGACGGTCGCCTCGTCCCGCAAACGGTCGGCGTCCCGGCGGACCTGACGCGTGCTGATCAGCTCGTCGGCCAGCGACTCGTCGTCGGGGGTTATCTCGATATCGCCCACATCTCCGGGCTCCACGTCCAAGTGCAGAGCCAGCAGGTCGCGGACCATGTGTTCAGCCCTGTCCAGGCGGCGGGCCTGGGTGTAGGCCGGACGGTGGAGGCCGGGCCCCTCGACGGTCAGCGCCCACCAGCCGCCGGACCTCTGCGCGGTAACGCGGTATGCGTTCACTCGCCCTCCCCCTCCGGCTTCGCCGCCTCATCGAGCATCTCCTCCCAGGAGCGGAGGATGCTCCTGGCGGTCAGCTCGTTGATCTCGTTATGCCGCGGCACGATGACCGCCTCACCTCCGACATACCACTTGTCGTGGGCGGCGCCGTTCACATCAGGCGTCTTGGAGAACTCGAAGCCGAACTTCTTCGCCAGGCGCGCCATTCGGTTGAGGAGGTCATTGCGCTTCACCACTCTAGGCAACTGCCTTGCCATGTTCAAGGCAACCAGGTTGCCACATTATGGTGATCAATGGCATTTCAGTCGTTGACGTCCGTCCCGCCTGATCGCAGACAGGGGTCGGAAACCCAAAAATCGTGCGTTCTGCTCATATTCGGCCTCTTCCTGTCGATCGTTCGGCGAGGAGCGCCGTACCGGCCGTTCCCGTCCCGACCGGCGGCCTTCCCCCGCGCGGCGGGCCGAACGCGACAGGAGTCCCCAGGTGAGAGGTCGCCCCGGCCAGGTGATGCCGGCGGTGTTCGCCCTGGCCACAGCCTTCGTCGTGCTCGTGGTGTCGGTGCTGTCCACCGTGGCCGAGCTGCGCCCCCGCGCGGCGGCGCCCGCGCCCGGGACCGGGCCGGCGGTGACGGAGGCTTCGGCCGTCGGGACCGCGCCGGAGGACGCGCCCGGCGACGGGCCGGACGGGCCCGACGGGCTCCAAGTGACGATGGACGTGCTGTACGCCGGGGGACCGGCCGCCGAGGCGGCCGAGGGGACGGCCGGCGGGTCCGCCGCGGAGACGGCCGGCGAGGCGGTCCCGGGCGGCGGTATCCCGAGCGCGGCCAAGGCGTCGCGCGCCGCCGCCTCCGCCTCCCGCGCCCAGTGCCGCGACACCGCGTACGCCCTGGCCGGATGGCGCGTCAAGGGGACCGCCGGCTGGTACTACAACTCCTCCGGCGCGCCCTCCGCGGTCTCCCGCACGGCCCTGTCGGCGATCGCCTCGGCGGCCCGCTCCCTGGTCGGCGCGAGCAACCAGTGCGGCCTGCCCGCCCCGTTCAAGGCGGGCCAGAAGTACCTCGGCGCCACGAAGCGGACGGCCGCCGTCTCCACCTCCTCGCGCACGTCATGCGGGACGGAGGACGGCCACAGCGTCGTCGCCTGGAAGCGGCTCGGCTCCACCGCGCTCGCGGTCACCTGCACGTGGACGCGTTCCGGCCAGGTCGTCTCCTCCGACATCGTGATCAACACCAGGTACCGATGGCACACCAGCCGGCCGAGCCGCTGCACCTCCTCCTTCGACCTGGCCTCGGTGCTGACCCACGAGTGGGGCCACGCGTTCGGGCTCACCCACGTGTCGCCGTCGAAGCACGGCACCCAGGTCATGGCCTCGACGATCCCGGCATGCTCCTCGGTGCGGACCCTGGGCGCGGGCGACCACCGCGCCATGCGCAGGCTGTACGGCACGCGCTGACCGCCCGTACGACAGGCCGCCCGCCGTACCCGGAACGGCGGTGCGCCGGTGGCCCGCGCGGTCAGCGCATGCCGTACTCGTGAGACGGTGCGCCGGTGTCCGCGCAGGACGGCGCGCCCGCCGTACGCGGGAAGGCGGTCAGGCCCCCTCGCCCGCCTCGGCGGGCTCACCGGCAGCCCCACCGGCCCCGGCTCCACCGCTCCCGTCGCCGCTCCCGTCGCCGTCGGCGGCGAGTTTGGCGGTGCACGTCTGGATCCGCATCGTCACCGTGGTGCCCTCCCCCTCCCGCGACTGCAGGTCGAAGGTGCCCGAGTGGTTGGCGACGATGCTGCGCACGATGGACAGGCCCAGCCCCGTGCCGGGGATCGACAGCTCGGTGGCGTTGGAGGCGCGGAAGAAGCGGGTGGACAGCCGCTGCATCTCGTCCGCCGGGATGCCGATTCCGGTGTCGGAGACCCGCACCACCCCGTAGCCGTCCTCCAGGGTGACCAGCACCTCCACCCGCCCGCCCGCCCGGGTGAACTTGACGGCGTTGGACAGCAGGTTGACCATGGCGCGGTCGAGCTGGTTCGGGTCCCCGTCGATCATGAGCGAGCCGGTGGGGCAGTCCATGTCCAGCTCGACCGCGGCCTTGGCCGCGGCGGGCCGCATGGAGGTGACCGCGCCCTCCACGACGGCGCACAGGTCCGTGCGCTGCTTGACGGTGCGGAAGGCGCCCGACTCGATGCGCGACAGGGTCAGCAGGTCCTCGATGAGCAGCCGCAGCCGGGTGGTGTTGCGCTCGATGGCGTCGAGCATGCGGTCCTGGGCGGGGTTGATGTCCCCGGCGTCCTCGTCGCGCAGGATCTCCAGGTAGCCGGCGATGCTGGTCAGCGGCGAGCGCAGCTCGTGGGAGACGGTGGACATGAAGTCGGTCTTGGCCGCGTCCAGCGCGCGCAGCTCCTCCACCAGCTCCCGTTCGCGGCCGTACAGGCGGGCCTGCTCCAGGCCGCGTCCCAGATCGGTCCCGACGCTCTTGACCGCCTCGATCTCCTCGGTCTGCCACGGCCCGCGGGAGTTGTCCCGGGTGAGCAGGATCGTGCCGAGCAGCTGCCCGCCCGCGCCGAAGGGCACGAAGAGGTACTGCCGGTCGCCGAGCAGCCGCAGCGCCCGGACGGCCGTCTCGGGCACGTAGGAGGGCGGGTCCAGGGTGGACCCGCTGGAGGCCGCGCCCTGCAGGTAGAGCCGCTCGGCCTGCTCGGAGGGGACGGGCAGCAGCGCGGTGCCCTGGTCGGCGATCCGGCCGCCCGCCCACTCCAGCTCGGCGGGGCCGATCGTGCCGTCCCGGACCAGCTGGATGAACACCTGGTCGGCGGGGAGCCGGGCGCCCAGCAGCGACGCCGCCTCGCGGACCACCGCGTCGGCGTCGAGGGTCTGGCGGATGCGGGCGGCGGTCTCGTAGGCCACCTCGGCCAGGCGGGCGCGCTCCCGCTCCGCGCGGCGCAGCCGGTCGCTCTCCTCGGCGAGCAGGTTGATGGCCGAGCCCAGCTGGCGGATCTCGGTCGGTCCCCCCACGTCGGGCATCCGGGTCTCGTGCTCCCCGGCGGTCAGCCGCCGCAGCGTCTCGCCCATGACCCCCAGCGGCGGCACCAGCGCCCGGTAGGTGCGCACGGCGACGACCAGGGCCAGCACCACGGCGGCGAGCGCGAAGACGACCACCCCGGCCAGGCCCCAGAGGCGCTCGCGCTTGCTCTCCTCGTACAGGGCCTCGGTCCGGCGCCCCAGATGGGTCTCCAGTGCGTCGCCGGCGCGCAGGATCGCCTCGTAGCGCATCCGGCTGCCCTCGGCGTACTCGGGGACCTCGGGCTCGCCCGGCCGCAGCCGCTCGGCCTGGGACGCGTAGGCGAACCAGTCGACGACCTTCCGCTCCAGGTCGCCGACCAGCCTGCGCTCCTCGGGCTGGTCGGCCTGGCTGACCAGGGCGTCCAGGAACGGCCGGTAGGAGTTGCGGGCCTGCAGGTAGGTGGTCTTGGGCTGCTCGAACAGCAGGTGGTTGCGGAGCCCGCGGGTGGCGTCGCCCATGGTCGAGCGGAGCTTGAAGTTGTTCAGCCGGAGCGGGACGTTGTACTCGACGAGCCGGTCGAGGGCGGCGCCGTGCCGCTGCGACTCGACCGCCGCGACGATCCCGGACAGCAGGACGAGGGAGACGAGCAGCGCGAACGTGTTGCGCAGGGCGTTACCCACACTGCGGTTCAGCCACTTCATCGCTTTCTTCCTCCCGTGGGCCCGCCCTGGGCGGAGAACCCCTCCCGCGTCATTACCCCCCACACCTGCTGTGTACGGCGCAGCGCCGCAAAGATCCCCTGCACCCCCCACCAGGCGTTGAACTGGCGGTATCCGAAGTTCTCGGCCAGCGCGGCCAGCGCGGCGGCGCCCAGGTCCCGCCAGCGGGTGTAGCGGTGGAAGGCGTACTCCTCCACGGCCAGCGCCACGAAGGCGACGAGCAGCGAGTAGCCGTACGAGGCGAGCATGACGACGACGGCGAAGGGGATGTCCACGGCGCCGACCAGCACGCCGAGCGGGACCAGGACCAGGCCGCTCAGGCTCACCAGCGGCGCGCAGAGCTCGAAGATCACGTAGTACGGCAGGGCCAGCAGCCCGATCCGGCCGTAGCGGGGGTTGCCGAACATCCTCCGGTGCTTCCACGCCAGCTCGGCCAGCCCGCGCGACCAGCGGCGCCGCTGCCGGGCCAGCACCGCGAGCGAGGACGGCGCCTCGGTCCAGGAGACCGGCTCGGAGACGAACACGATCCGGTAGTCGCGGCCGCGGTCCCTCATGTACCGGTGCAGCCGCGTGACGAGCTCGGCGTCCTCGCCGATCGAGTCGGGGTCCAGCCCGCCGATCTCGACGACGACGTCCCGCCGGAACAGGCCGAACGCCCCGGAGATGATCAGCAGGCCGCCGAGCCGCGACCAGCCGGTGCGGCCCAGCAGGAAGGCCCGCAGGTACTCGATCACCTGGATGCGGACCAGCCAGGAGCGCGGCATGCGCACCTTGGTGACCCGCCCGGCGACCACCTCGCAGCCGTTGGCGATCCGGATCACCCCGCCGGTGGCGACGACGCGCAGCGGGTCGTCGGCGAAGGGCTTGGCCACCGAGAGCAGGGACCCGGGATCCAGCAGGGAGTCGGCGTCGACCATGCAGACCAGCGGGTGCTGGGCGAAGTTGATGCCCACGTTGAGCGCGTCGGCCCGGCCGCTGTTGGCCTTGCGGACCACCAGCAGGGACGTCGAGCCGGTGGCGGGGACGTGGGTGGACAGCACCCGGCCGCGCGTCGGGATGTCGTCGGGCAGCACCCGCTCCACCTCGACCAGGTCGTACTCCTTCCGCAGCCGGTCGAACGTGCCGTCGCGGGAGCCGTCGTCGACCACGACGATCTCGAAGTTCGGGTAGCGCAGCGAGAGCATCGCGCGCACGGCCTCCACGATGCCCGCCTCCTCGTTGTACGCGGGCATGATCACGGTGATGGCCGGGTTGAGCGGGTTGGCGTAGATGTCGTCGTAGCCGGTGAAGGCGAGGCGCCGGTGGTAGTGGACGGAGTCCCAGGCCGCCAGCGCGATGAGCACCAGGTAGCTGGTGTTGACGCAGACGAAGTAGACCATCACCGCACCGCTGCAGGCGGCCAGCAGCCACCGCACGCCGCCCGCGAGCGCGTCCAGGACGGCGGGCACGTCCGCTGCGCCCGAGGCGGCGAGCGCAGCCGCGCTCATGTCGCCGGAGCCGGCCTCGGCAGGCGCCCCTCGGCGAGGGCCAGTACGGCCAGGGCCTCCCGGGCGTGGCCGGCGGCCCGCACGCCCAGCGTCCCGTCGGCGACCTCGCGCAGCGCCGCCTCGGCCGACGGGCCGAGGCGGGTCAGGGACATGGCGGCGTTGTGCGCGACCCGGTAGTGGTAGTCGGGCAGGAGCGCGCGCAGCGCCGGCACCGCGCCGGCGGCGCCGATGTCGCCCAGCGCACCCGCCGCCTCCGCCCGCACCGCCTGCGGGTGGGCCAGCCCGGTGGCGTCGGTGAGGGCGGCCAGGCACGCCGGGGTGCCCAGCCGGCCGAGCGAGCGCGCGGCCCGCGTCCGCACGTCGACGGACGGGTCCACGGACAGGACGCGGACCAGCGCCGCGACCGAGCCGACGGAGCCGATGAGGCCGAGCACCTCCGCGGCGATGGCGCGGACCGCCGGATCGGAGTGCGAGAGCGCCCGGTCCAGCGCCGGCCGGGCGGCCGGCCCGATCCGGATCAGCGACTGGGCGACCAGGTCGAAGGGGACCCGGCCGCCGCCGGACAGGCACTCCAGGAGCGGCCCCGCCGCCTCGGGCGCGCCGACCTGCCCCAGGGCCCGCGCGGCGACGGCCCGCACCTCGGGGTTGCGGTCCGACAGCAGGCGGACCAGGGCGGGGACGGCCTCGGCGTGGTGCATGAGGCCCAGCACGTGCGCGGCGGCGGCCCGCCGTACCGCGCCGCGCCGGGTCAGGTCGCGCAGGGCGTCGCGGGCGATGCCGCGCTCCTCGAACAGGCGCACCAGCGCCGCGTGGGCGTGGCCGCTGACCTTGCCGAGCAGCGAGGTCGCGCTGGGCTGGACCGCCTTCCAGCGGCGCCGGTCCAGCGCGGCCAGCCGCCGCAGCGGCTCGTCGATGTCGGCGTCGCCGCCGGTGAGCTCCAGCAGGTGCGGGCGGGCCTCGGCGGCCAGCCGCGCGTCGCGCCGGTCCCGGCGGCGGCGCACGACCCGGCCGGTGACGATCACCGCCCCGAGCATGCTCACCGCGTACAGCAGCAGCGCCAGTGTGACGGAGACCAGGTCGGCCGTGCTCAAGCCCGCGTCCTGGTCAGGACGGACTGGACGCGCTCGGCGAGCACGCGCGGGCTGAACGGTTTGACGATGTAGTCGTCGGCGCCGGCGGTCAGCCCGTTCTCCACGTCGCTCTCCTGGGCGCGGGCGGTCAGGAGGATGATCGGCAGCTCCGCCGTCTGCGCGTCCCTGCGCAGTTCGCGGCAGACGTCGATGCCCGACATTCCGGGCATCATGACGTCCAGCAGGACGATGTCGGGGTCCTGCTCGTGGGCCATCCGCAGCGCCGACCGGCCGTCACCCACCGGGATGACGGTGTGGCCGCTCTGCTCCAGCTTGAAAACGACGAGGTCGCGGATGTCGGCGTCGTCCTCGGCGATGAGAATGGTGGCCATCGCGTCAGTTCACCTCCCATAGTGAGTCCACGGCTTTCTTGACGTCTGCGCGCCGGAACGGCTTGGGGAGTACGGCGTCGGCGTTGATGTCGAGGAGGTCCTCGGCGTCGAGGACCGACGTGACGACGATCCTGCAGTCGCGGGTGCGCGGGTCGCTCTGCAGGGTCCGGGCCACCTCCCTGCCGTCGACTCCGGGAAGGCGGATGTCGAGGACGACCAGGTCCGGAGGATCGCTGACGGCCAGGAGCAGGCCGATCTCACCGTTCTCGGCGGTCCGGACCTGGCATCCCAGGCCGTTGAGGTGACGTTGCAGGAGATCGCGGACGTCCTCCTCGTCCTCGATCACAAGCACGCGAGGCTGCACCAGCGTCCACCACCCGATCTCTGCCCCCTGTCCGGGCGGTCGCACGCGGCCGCCCGGCACGAGGTGCGAACCGGACCCCCCTGCCCGGACACCTCATGTCGGAATGTTACCAACCGAATTCATTACGTGGTGATGGGCGGCCCGGTGGAGATCGCTCCCGAAAAGCACCCGACCGGCAACTTCAGTCGGCTCCTCCCCTGCCGAATGTCGGAGTGGCGACCCATTCCCAGGACGGGAGGCGGGGGACCGGCGTCAAGGGATTGACGAAGAGATTTCTCAACGGATTGAGGAGACACGGCGATGCCGGACTTCGATGTGATCGTCCAGAAGGTCGATTCTCGCTGGATACGCGAGCTGCGTGTCTTCGCGCTGCAGTACGAGGAGGAGCGCCACCAGGTGCGCTCCTCGTGGATCCCCGCCTCGGTGGACGACGAGACGTGGTTCGAGCTGTATCTGACGGCGACCTCCGTGGAACAGGACATCGCGCTCATCTGACCGCGTGACGACCATGCCTGAGAACAACGACTCCGCCCGCGCCGCGAGGCCGCCCGGCGACACCGCCCCCACCGCCGTCGCGGACCCCCGCCCGGACGGCTCCAGCGCCATGACGCTCCTGATGCGCCGCCGCTTCGCGGGCCTGCCCGACCAGATACGGCAGGCCCGCCGGTTCGTGGCGCTGGCGGCCGCCGGCCGCGCCGCCACGGAGCAGGCCGTCCTGATGACCTCCGAGCTCGCCACCAACGCCGTCCAGCACACCCGCAGCGGCGCCGACGGCTTCTTCGAGGTCAGCGTCTACCTGCGCGGCGCCTTCCTGCGGGTGGAGGTAACCGACGGCGGGAGCGCGCTGGCTCCCCGGGTGCGCCCGCTCGACCCCGAGGCCGAGCAGCTCCCCGGCGGGCGCGGCCTGGCCATCGTGGAGCTGTGCGCCACCCGCTGGGGCCAGTCCGGCGACGGCGGCCCGGGGCGCGTGGTCTGGTTCGAACTGCCCCAGGACGGCTGAGCCCGGCCGGGTGGCGGACCCGCGGCGGGCTCCTGGAGCCCGCCGGAAACCGCCGGTCATCCCATCGCCGCCGGAGCGCGGCATCCATTCGATCGTGAGGAAGAACCCGCCATGTCGCGTGTGGACAATCTGGGGGTCGGCAGGCGGCTCGGCCTGTCGTTCACCCTGGTCTCGCTGCTCATCGCCCTCTCCGTCGGCGTCGGCCAGTGGGCGCTGCACCGCCAGGCCGACCTCACCGTGCGGATGGACCGGCTGGAGCAGGTCGAGGACGACATCCAGACCTTCGCCTACCACGTCGCCGACCTCACCGGCTGGCAGGGCCTCGTGGCCGCCGACGCCGGCACCGCCATGGGCGGCAAGGCCGCCACCGCGGCCGACTCGATGAACCGCGAGGGGGAGCTCTACGCCAAGAAGTCCCTGTACGAGACCCTGGAGAACACCCGGGTCGAGTACCTGACCCCGGCCGAGCGGGCGCAGTTCGACAAGCTGGAGCCCGCCTGGGACCAGTTCTTCGTCGAGGACGACAAGGTGATGGCGCTGCTCGCCCAGGACACGGTCGAGAGCCGCACCGCCGCCATGGAGAACATCAACGGCGGTCCCGCCAGCGACGCGTGGGCCACCGGCCTCGAGATCACCCAGAGCCTGCAGAAGTCGCTCAGCGACCGCATCGCCGCGCTGGAGAAGGAGGCCGCGCAGATCGACGGCACCAGCCAGAAGGTGCTGTGGGGCACGCTGGCGGCCGCGCTGCTGCTGGCCGCGGTGCTCAGCGTCCGGGTGACCCGCTCGGTGGTACGCCCGCTGACCGTCGTGATGGACGCCCTGGCCCGGGTGGCCCGCGGCGACCTGACCGTCCGCCTGGGCATGACCCGCCGCGACGAACTCGGCCGCCTCGGCCGCGCGCTGGACGACACCACCGAGTCCCTGCGCACCACCGTCTCCACCGTCATCGCCCACAGCGACGCACTGGCCGACTCCTCCGCACACCTGTCCCAGGTCTCCGAACGCATCGCCGCCTCCGCCGAAGAGGCCAGCGCCCAGTCCGGCCTCGTCGCCGCCGCCGCAGCCGACGTCTCCCACAACGTCCGCATCGTCGCCGCCGGCGGCGAGGAGATGGGCGCCGCCATCCGCGACATCTCCACCAGCACCTCCCAAGCCGCCTCCGTCACCACCGAAGCCGTCACCGCCGCCACCACCACCAACACCCTCATGACCCGCCTGGGCGCCTCCAGCACCGAGATCGGCAACGTCGTCAAGACCATCACCTCCATCGCCGAGCAGACCAACCTGCTCGCCCTCAACGCCACCATCGAGGCCGCCCGCGCCGGCGAATCCGGCAAGGGCTTCGCCGTCGTCGCCGGCGAGGTCAAAGACCTCGCCCAGGAGACCGCCAAGGCCACCGAGGACATCGCCCGCCGCATCACCGCCATCCAGGCCGACGTCACCGGCGCGATCCAGGCCATCGACCGCATCAGCGCCATCACCGGCCGCATCGACGACCACCAGAGCGCCATCGCCGCCGCCGTCGAGGAACAGACCGCCACCACCGGCGAGATGAACCGCAACGTCGCCGACGCCGCCGCCTCCAGCGACGAGATCGCCGCCAACATCGCCGGCGTCGCCCAGGCCACCGCCGTCACCACCGAAGGCGTCGCCGAATCCCGCCACGCCGCCGCCGAACTCGCCGGCATGAGCCGCTCCCTGCGCGACCTGGTCGGCGGCTTCACCGTCTGACCCCCGGCCCCGGGACGTCCGGGCGGGGGCTGCCCCGCCCGGACGTCCGGTGAGACGCTGGAGGCATGCTGCAGGTCATCGGCGCGGGGCTGGGACGGACCGGAACCAGTTCCCTCAAAGTCGCACTCGAACGGCTGGGGTTCGATCCCTGCTACCACATGTACGAGGTGGTCGGCAGTGTGGCGCGGATACGCCAGTGGATCGACGTGGCGGAGGGGCGGACCCGCGACTGGGACGAGGTCCTCCGCGGCTACCGGGCGTGCGTGGACTTCCCCGCCGCCGCCTACTGGAGGGAACTGGCGGCCGCCCATCCCGCGGCGAAGGTGATCCTCACCGAGCGCGATCCGGAGGCCTGGTACGAGAGCGCCCGGAAGACCATCTTCAGGCTGCCCCTCCTGCTCCGGCACCCCCTGGCCGGGCCGGTGCTGCGCGCCCTGCCCTCCGGGAGCCGGGCGGCCACCTTCATCCGCATGCTGAGCGTGCTCAACCGCGACCGCCGCGACATCGGCTTCGACCGCGACAGCGCGATCCGCTACTTCGAGCGGCACAACGCCGAGGTGCGGCGCTCCCTGCCGCCGGAGCGGCTGCTGGTCTACCGCGTGGAGCAGGGGTGGGAGCCGCTCTGCGCGTTCCTGGGCGTGCCCGTCCCCGCCGGGCCGTTCCCGCGGGCCAACGACAGCGCCCGCTTCTGGGGCAACTTCCGCCGGACGCTGTGGGGCGGCCCTGCGGGGGCCGGGACCCGGGGCTGAGACCCGGGGCTGAGACTCCCGGTCGCGGAACGCGCCGAGGCCGCCACCGGACGTCCGGTGGCGGCCTCGGGGGGCCCCGCGCACGGCGGGGCGGGGGCGGAGGGGATCGGTCCGGGTCAGCCCCGCTCGCGGAGCAGGCGGGCGCTGAGGAGGCGGACTCCGGCGTAGGAGCCGACGCCTGCCACCAGCAGCAGGGCGAAGACGAAGCCGGTGGGGACGGAGGGACCCTCTTCACCGGAGGCGGAGACGGGGTCGGCCTTGAGCGTCGTCGGTGCGGGGGTCTGCACCACGGCGGAAGCGCTCTTGCCCGCCTGCGTCGCGGCGCGCTCCGGCGCCGGGGACGCCGGGGGAGTGGACGCGGACGGCGTGGACGGCGTGGACGGCACGGTCTGCGGGGCCTTGCCCGCGGCGGGAGCCTCAGGGGCCTTGGCAGCGGCCTTGGCAGGAGTCTTGGCGGGGGCCTCGGCGGGCTTGGCCGGGGTCCGGAGCAGGACCGGCTCGGCCGGGTCGCGGTCCTTCCTGGACCAGGCCCGGGTCTCGAACGGCACCGGGTGGTTCTTCTTGCCGACGCCCGGACCCCACTTGGTGATCACGTAGTCGACCTCGATGTGGCCTTTGCCGCCGTTGCCGTTCACCGCGAGCGTGTCGGGGTTGAACCTCCCGCCGGTCAGGTCGGCGAAGGTCTTGGCGTCCAGGTCGAGCATGATGCCGCGGGTGGACGGCTCACCGGGGCCGCGGTCGCCCACGAAGAACGGCGCCTTCTTGCCCTTGTAGACGACATATCCCTCGGTCAGCAGCGGCCACGACGGCGAGGCGGCCAGGCCCTTCTGCATCGGCTTGCCCGACGCCGGCAGCCCGGTGTCACCGTTGCGGCCCGAGGCGTCGTCCCAGTAGTAGGACGCGGTGGTCGAACCCTTGAGCATGACCTTCCGGCCCTCACCGCTGTCGGCGGAGGCGGCGCTTCCGGCCGCCACGACCGTTCCTGAGACCAGCGACACTCCCAGGAGGGCGGTCAGGGCACGGGCGGCGAGGCGGGTGGAGAACGTCATGGAGAACACGGATCCTTACGACGGAGACAGGTCTCCGGCCGATGCTGCGGTGGTTCCGGGTGGCCGGTGCGGGCCCTGCCGGAGCGGCCCGTGTCCTCCAGTAAGCCGAGGCGGCGTAGCGCCCGGAGTGCACGGCGGGTGCAGGCCGGTTGCCGCGCCCGGCAATCGTTAAACTCCCGCCCGATACCGGTGTCCGGCGGGCCTGTCCGCTCTCCGGGCCGTCCGCGGACACAGGCCCGCCGACCGCTCCGCCGCCTCGGAGAGGGGCTCTCCTCCCGGGGGCCGGACCGGCTCCCGGGAGTCCTGGACCTCCTCCGGAACATCACGACAATTGCTGATTTGAGTCGCTTCGGTCGCTTGGGTCGCCGTTCTTCATGCCGGAGGTCAAGGGCGGCACCCGGCAGTGACTGTGCGACGGTTCGGTCGCTGCGGTTCGGTAGCTGACGAATTACCAGGTCAGAGGCGCTTTCCGGAGCTCTCAGCGACCCAAGCGACTCGAGATCGGGTATATGACGGGAACTTGACCCGCGCGTGTGCGCGTCATAGACCCCGTCCTTCAGTCGCTTCAGTCGCTTTTGCAGCGGTAAAACCGGCCGTGACCTGGGACTCCCTCCCGGCGACCGGCGGCAGCGACCGAACCGCTCCGGTCGCTGCCGCCGGTTTGGGTCGCTGCGGTTCGGTAGCTCGGGACCGGGCGGCCGGTCCCGGTCCGTCCAGGCGGTCCCGGGCGGCCCCGTCCGCCGGTTCTCTCCCTGTTCGCTCACCGATGACCGTCGCACGGCCGTGTTCCCGCACCGGAGACCGACTGTCCGCTAGCCTGTGCTGATGTTCGGATCTTCAGTCGCTTCGGTCGCTTGAGTCACTCCGGAGACACCGCCGGTCCGCCGGGCCCTCCGGGAGGCCTCCGACCGACGGGTTCCGGGCACCGAACCGAGCTTTCACGGCCAGCGCACGGACGGGAAGGACGCAGTGACGCCGCCAGACGAGGCCCATCACCGGCAGGCCGGGCGAGACCGGTCCGTCGCCGTCGCGCGCTGGTGCGCGGCGAGGGGCTGGCCGGTCCACCCGCTCGCGCCCGGCAGGAAGACCCCGGCGGGCAACTGCCGCCGCTGCCAGGGCGCCGGGCACCCCCCGGCCTCCTGTGCCTGCCTCGCGGCCGGGCGCTGGTGCCACGGTTTCCACGCCGCCACCACCGACCCCGACCTGATCACCTCCTGGTGGACCGCCAACCCGGCCTTCGGGGTCGGCGTCGCCTGCGGGCCCGCGGACCTGGTCGTCATCGACGTCGACGCCCACCCCTCGTCCGTGCCGGAGCGCGACCGGATCCTGCCGGGCATCCCGATCCCCGACCAGGTCGACCTCACCGGACTGACGACCGGATTCCACGCGCTCGCGCTGCTGGCCGCCCTGCGCGGAGCCCCCGACCCCGCCCAGGACTCCGCAACGCTGCGGGTCCGCACGCCGTCCGGCGGGATGCACGTGTGGTACCGCGCAGGAGACGCCGGCCCGTTCCTCTGCTCCGTCGGGTCGGCGGCCGGCGCCGGCCGCGCCCTGGCCTGGCAGGTCGACGTCAGGGCCGGCGGCGGCTACATCATCGCCCCCGGCACCCGCACCGGTGACGGCGTCTACACGCCGCTCGGCGACCGCCGCGTCCCCGCGCCCCTGCCCGAGTGGCTGGCCCGGGAGCTGGTGCGCACCGGCCACCGTCCCCAGCCCGCCCCCCGGGCGCAGCCGTCCCGGGCCGTGATGGCGCCGCCCCGGGGCCGCCAGGCCGTCGTCAGGGCCGGCGGCGGCCGTACGGGGGCCTGGCGCGCGCTCGACAGGATCCTGGGCGAGGTGCTGGCCTGCGCGGCCGTCCCCGAGGGCGCGGGGTTCACCGCCAAGCTCAACGTGGCCGCCTACACCGCCGGGGGCCTCGTCGCGGCGGGCCATCTCGGGCAGGCCGAGGCCGAGGGGCTCCTCGCCGACGCGGCGGACCGGGCCCGCCCAGGCCAGACGCGCCGCTGCGCCCAGATCATCCGTGCAGGCATCGCGGCCGGGGCCCGCCACCCGCTCCACATCGAAGGACGCCCGACCACCGACCCCGGGGCCGAACGCCGGGGTCTCCACGCCGAAGGCAATCGATGAATCCCTCACCAGGGCAGGGGGGCTTCGACCCGGCCGCCGTCGCCCAGCAGATACTCGACCTGTCGCTGCCCGTCACCGCGGAGCCCCGGAGCCCCGGAAGCGGCGACCGGACCGGCGGGAACGGCGTCGCGGAGCCCGCGCGGGCCACGGCGCCCGCGGCGGCGACCAGCGAGGGCCTGCTGCCGGACTCGCTGTCGGACCGGGGCAACGCCAAACTGTTCGTGAGCCTGTACGGCAAGGACTTCCGGCACGTCCCCGGCCTGGGCTGGTACCGCTGGGCGGGGCACCGCTGGGAGCTCGACGAGAGCGACACCGTCGTGTGGGCCGCAGGGGAGATGGCCGAGAACATCGCGGTGACGGACGTCCGCGGGATCTTCAGCGACCGCGACCTGCACGGCCACCGGCGCCGCTCGCTGTCCACCTCGGGCATGAAGGCGCTGCTGGCGCAGGCCAAGGCGGCCCCGGGCATGGTGCTGGGCGCAGAGCTGCTGGACGCCGACCCGTACGCGCTGTGCACCCCCGCCGGAGTCGTCGACCTGCGCACCGGGGTCATCAGCGCACCGGACCCGGCGCGGCACTTCCACTCCCGCTCCACCACGATGGCGCCCGAACGCATGCCCACCCCCCGCTGGGAGCGCTTCCTCGCCGACATCTTCGGCACCGACGCCGAAGGCCGCCAGACCGTCGACTTCCTGCACCTCCTGCTCGGCTACTCCGTCACCGGCGACGTCGGCGCGCAGGTCCTGCCGTTCCTGTACGGCCAGGGCAAGAACGGCAAGTCGGTGCTGCTGGAGGTGATGCTCCAGCTGCTGGGCGACTACGCCGACGCGGCCCCGCCCGGATTCCTCATGGCCAAGACGTTCGACGGCCACCCCACGGACCTGGCCGAGCTGCACGGCCGCCGCATCATCGTCTGCTCCGAGCTCAAGCCGGGCGACAAGTTCGACGAGGCCCGGGTCAAGCTGCTGACCGGCGGTGACAAGATCAAGGCCCGCCGGATGCGGCAGGACTTCTTCTCCTTCGACCCGACCCACCACCTGTGGCTGCTGGGCAACCACCGCCCCGAGGTGACCAGCGGGGGGTTCGCGTTCTGGCGGCGCATCCGGCTGATCCCGTTCGAGCGGGTCGTCTCGGAGGAACGCAAGATCGACAACCTGGCGCGCGTCCTGGTCCAGGAGGAGGGGCCGGGCATCCTCGCCTGGCTCGTCGAGGGGGCCCGCCGCTACCTGCTCGGCGAGAAGGACCTGAGCGGCCCGCAGCGGGTACGGCTGGCCACCGACGCCTACGCGGAGACCGAGGACCACGTCGGGCGGTTCATCTCCGAGACGTGCAAACTGGATTCCGGTATGAGAGCCGAACAAGCCCGCCTGTACACCGAGTACGCACGCTGGTGCGGTTTCGAGGGCGCCACGCCCGTCTCGGCCCGCGCCTTCGCCGCCCGCGTCCGCGAAGCCGTCGGGCTGGCCTCGCCCAGACAGATGGTCCTGTCCAACTCGCGCAAGTTCTACCCGGGGATCGGCCTGATCTCCGACCTTCCCGTCGAGGAGCAGCAGCCGTGAGCGAGCGAACCATGGACACCGCGGTGCCACGAGCGCGGCTGACGAAGGAGGCCGCGTGAGCGCGCTGATCGACCCGGAGGACCTCGTCCACGAGACCGAGCTCGTCTGGCTGGAGGACATCGAGCCCCTCGACTACGTCCGCCAGTCCCTGGACCGCCTGCCCAGCCGCAGGCGCAAACCCCCGTACCACCGCGACGGCCGCATGGTCGGATACGCCGTCATCGGGCCCGACGCCAGGGCGTCGGCGGCCTCCGGCACCTTCCGCCGCCGGGTGTTCTGGCTGCTGCCGCACGACCGCGACCAGCAGCCCGACGGCCTGTACGCCACCGGAGCCCCCTCCGAGGCGGTCGATCCCCGGACGCTCGCCCCGAAGGTCGCCGGCTACAAGACCGAGCGCTCCGAGGGCGGCCCGGCCTCCGAGGCGATGCTCGAACTCGGCAGGACGCTCCCCAAGGCCTGAACGGGGATCTCCCGCCTGTCCCGGCGATGACGGCGCCGGGACAGGCAGGTCCGAGTCCGTACCGGCGGTGCCGTACATAATCTGCTGACCGGTGCCCGGAGTGGTTCCCGCCCGGCTCGTCCGGCCTGCCCTGGGACCGGGGCCGATCGGCGCTGAGCACGAACGCCTCGTGCGGAGCCGCTCAGGCGACGTGTTGCCAGGGGGTGGTGTGCAGGAGTTCGTCGATGCGGGGGGCGGGGACGGGTGGGGAGAACAGGTAGCCCTGGGCGTGGGGGGCGCCGAGTTGGCGTAGCAGGGCGGCTTGGTCGGGGGTT
>NZ_JABTEY010000006.1:0-34975 GCF_015711595.1 Planomonospora sp. ID91781
GCTGGCGAGGTTGTTGCGGGAGTTCAGGGTGTCGGGGTGGTCGTCGCCGAGCACCCGCTGCCGGTCAGTGAGGGTCTGCTCCAGCAGAGGGACGGCGCGGTTCAGGTTCCCGGCCGCCTGGTAAGCGCTGGCGAGGTTGTTGCGGGAGGTCAGGGTGGTGGGGTGGTCGTCGCCGAGCACCCGCTGCTGGTCGGTGAGGGTCTGCTCCAGCAGAGGGACGGCGCGGTTCAGGTCCCCAGCCGCCTGGTAGGCGTTGGCGAGGTTGCTCTGGGAGACCAGTACGGCGGGATGGTCGGGGTCGTACACACGATGTGCCAGGGCCACGCACCGCTCCAGGTAGCGCACCGCATGGCCCAGTGCGCCCTGGCCTTGCAGGTACCGGCCGGCGGCGAGGAGCAGGCCGTATGCGTCGGCGGTGTCGGTCTCCGCGGGCATGCGCGCAAACATGGCGTCGAGGTGGGGCAGCAATGCCCGCCACCGTGGCCAGAACGCCGGATCGTCAGGCTCGGCCGGGTGGGCTCGAGCGAGCAGGTCCACGGCGCGAGCGCGGGCGGCGGTGATGGCGGCGGGGCTCCGGTGTGGATCGTCCGGGTTGCCGGTGCGAGCCACGGCCTGGACCAGGCGGTGCACGGTGATGCCCGCGCCGTCGATGTTGATCATGTTGTAGGCGGCCAGCCGCCCCAGCGCCTGCTGTACCAACGGCGCCGACTCCACGCCGTCCAGCACGTCGCGGGGGAGCGCCTCGGGCGCGTACCACGCCAGAATGCGCAGCAGGTCCCCGGCCAGCGGGGTATCGGTGAGCCGGTCCAGGGTCAGCCGCCAGATCTGTGCGATGGTGCGCTCGGCGTCGCCACCTTCAGCGGCCTGGTCGTACATCACCGCCGGATGCGCAGCGAGCAAAT
This sequence comes from Planomonospora sp. ID91781, assembly GCF_015711595.1. Classification (NCBI taxonomy): domain Bacteria; kingdom Bacillati; phylum Actinomycetota; class Actinomycetes; order Streptosporangiales; family Streptosporangiaceae; genus Planomonospora; species Planomonospora sp. ID91781. The sequence goes on from NZ_JABTEY010000006.1 coordinate 903, forward strand.
CCAGGTAGGCGCGCGGACTCAGGCGGTTTTGCCGTAGGTAGGCACCGGCCTGCTCAATCGCCAGCGGCAGGCATCCCAGCTCGTCCACCAGCTCGGCCGCGCCGTCCAGATCGGCGCCCGGCCAACCCGCGGTGGCGATCCGGGTGAGCAGCGCAATCGACTGCTCCTGGCTGAGCACGTCCAGCCGCAGCACCACCGCGCCCACCCGGTGCCAGCCCTCGCCGAGCCGACTGGTCACCAGCACGCGCCCGTCCGGGACGCGGCCCAGCAGGTCGGTCAGGTGGCCGGGGTGGGTGACGTTGTCCAGCACCAGCAGCCACCCGTGGTGGCAGGCCAGCCAAGCCACAGCGCGCTGCGCCAGCCCTTCCTGCGGCAGGACGGTGGCCAGCTCGGGCTGGAGTGCCACCGCCAGCGCGGCCAGTCCGGCCTCGATCGAGGCCGGACTGTCGGCGGTGATCCACCACACCGGGTTGAGCCCACCGGTGTGGGAGGCGGCGGCATAGCGGGCGGCCAGCGTGGACTTGCCGATGCCGCCCAGGCCGTGCACCGCGGCCACCACCACCGGCCCCGCTCCGGCCAGCGCCTGCTCCAGCTCGGCCAGCTCGTCACCGCGGCCCACGAACAGGAGGGACAGAGCGGGCAGGTTCACCAGCCGCGGCGGCGCGTCCACCTGCGCGACCGAGCGCAGCGCCTCGGCCGGCAGCACCGTCTGCTGCTGCACGATGGTCTGGTCGCGGCCGGCCTGGTTGACCCGGGCCTGGCCGGAGGCGGTGGCCTGCATCCGGATGTCCCGTTCCGGGGAAGGCGGCGCGGAGGGCGAGTCAGCCGGTGGGGCGCTCACTGCTCGGTGATGGTCTGGTCGCGGCCGGCCTGGTTGATCTGGCCCTCCCCGGTGGCCTTGGCCCATTGCTGCACACTGTGCGGGTCCTGGCCGACGTCGCCCGGGCCCGTGCCGTCATCGCCCCCCGCCACCGGCGGCGGGGAGCCGACGTGGAGGTCACGGCCGGCCTGATTGACCCGGCCGCGCCCTGCGGCCCTGGCCCGTTGCCGCGTGCCGCCGCTGCCGCGCCGCTCGGCGACCAGCCCGTAGACCGCTACCGCGAGCCCGGCCAGCGCGACGAACAACCCGATCACGCTGGCCAGCTTGTCGGCGTCATCCAGCCCTACCCGGGCGAGGTAGATACCCAGCCCTGCCAGGGCCGCCACCGCCACCGCAGCCCCGCCCCATACCCATCCACGTCCGCGCATAACGGAATCATCGATCACCCGGCAAGATCACACCACGCGATTGCGGGACAACACCCGCCGCTACGCCCACACCCTCCGGAACGTCCCGGTCCCCGAGATGACCTATGACCAACTACCGGGAATAGGTCTTCCCGAAAGTTACTGATTGGTAGAGCGATGATCACAGACAAGAGCGAGCGACGATCATAGGTCAAAATGATCAAATGGGACCATGGCGATCAGACCGCATTTCCTCAGATATATAACCAACTCCGGCCTGCCCATCATTGTGACTGCGGTCTTGGCTCCGATCGGCTTCGTCTCGGTCGCCATACTGGGATACCGGCTCATCGCAGAACCTCAGCTTCGCACCCTGCCCGGCTACGTAGTCATCATCGGCGTCTTTGCCATCGCAACCGCTCAAGTGCACATAGTCCGGATAACCATCACCGCTCAACGCCGGATGCTGGCGGCGACAGGGCAAGACCTCAGCGAGCGACTGCGCGAACGGGCGAAAGCCGTCAACGCCGCCTTCACCGAAGCCGCCCGGCTCATGGAAGACCTCCAGCGCGACCTCGCCGCCCAACAGGCCGCGCGGGAAGCCCTCCTCGCCCAAACCGAAGAGCAGCAGCGGCTCTTGGAAGTCAACGAGGAGCAGGCCGAGAAGATTCGGCAAATCCTCGTCGGCGAAACGAAAGCGACGATCCACGCTGAACGCCGTCAGCAATGGCTGTTCTTCGCCCTCGGCGTGTTCGCGTCCATCCCCATCGGCGTTGCCATCAACCTGCTTGTGCCCTGACATGTGCAGGTTGTAGCTGGCCCGGTGCTCCCGAGGCTGCGCCGAACCGCAAAGTAGCTGAGATCTTGAACAGCGGTGATGCGTTGATCCGGTGCCACCGTTTTCGGGACCACCCCACGGCTGATCATCTACGGCGTCCGGGAGGGTGAAGTGCCCGCTTGTGATCAGGAAACCATCCCCGTCGGCGGAGCGTCTGCTTTACGGTGAGTGATCCCGCCCCTTGGCGCTGTCCGCGTCGAGCCCGGCGGGCACGGAGCCGACGATGAGCGAGGGGCGGGCGCGCGTGGAGATCGAGTTGGCGGACGCGGTGGCGGCGGTGCGCGATGAGCTGCTGGAGGCCGCGGTGCGCGGCGCGAGCAGCGAGATCGCGTTCGCGGTGGGCCAGATCGAGCTGGAGTTCGCCGTGGAGCTCAAGGTCGACGCCAAGGCCAAGACGGGCTTCAAGGCGTGGGTGGTCTCGGCCGATGCCGAAGCCGGGATCGCGCGGGGCCGCACGCACAAGGTGAAGGTCACCCTCACGCCCAAGCACCGCGACGGGGCCGATCTGCTGATCGCAGGCCGGCCGGACGCCGCGGGGCCGGGGGACGTCTCCGGGCACATCGGCCGCTGACCTGCTGGCTGATCCCGCCGGGCGCGGAGTGTGCCGGGCCGGGGTTGGTTCGTACCAGCAAGGAGGGTGAAGGGGGCTCGTGGAGGTCGGGCGGGTGGTCGCGGTCGACGGCGCCGCGGGGCCGGGGTCGGGGTATGTGGTCGCGCCGCATCTGGTGCTGACCTCGGCGCACGTGACCGGCGGCGCCGGTACGGCGGTGCGGGTGTTTCGTCCCGGGCAAGATCGTGTGTACGGCGGGCGGGTGGCCTGGGCCGGCACGCCGAACGGCCGTGACGACGCCGCGCTGGTCGTCATCGACGATCCCGCCTGGCAGGGTCCGGCCGCGCCGGTGCGCTGGGGCCGCACCGTCACCTACCGGCCGAACCTCGGCGCGCAGACGTGGGGCCGCCCGCAGCTGGTGCAGCGGCCCGGCCAGGCGACCGAGTGGCTGCAGCCGTCCGGGACGATCAATCCCGGTGACCGCTACGCCGGCGACCGCTACGTGCTGGCCCTGGCCGCGCATCCGCCCGCGCCGACGGCGGACGGATCGTCGCCGTGGGGCGGGTTGTCGGGGGCAGCGTTGTTCTGCGAGGACCTGCTGGCCGGGGTGATGGCCGTCGATCCGGCCGGGCGCGCGCACGCGCACCTGGAAGCCGTGCCGGCCTACGTGCTGCACCGCGATCCGGGCTTTCGGGCCGTGCTGGCCGAACACACCGGCCAGGAGCAGGCGGTGCTGGAGCCGATCGAGTTCCAGCACCTGGCCGAGCACGCCGACCCGGCCACCACCACGGTCGCGGGGACGTCCTCCCCTGCGGCGTTGCTGCGGGCCCGCCGCCAGGTGGTGCCCTTCTCCGGCCGCGAGCACCTGCTGAAGGACCTGCACGCCTGGGCGGAACGGCCCGGGTTCGGCGCGCATCTGATCCATGCCGGCGGCGGGCACGGCAAGACCCGCCTGGCCCAGCAACTGGCCGGGCAGCTGGCCGCCTCCGGCTGGGCGGTGCTGTGGCTCAGCGCCCGCGCCCGCGAGGCGGGGCTGGCCGTGGTCAAGGACGCGGCCGCGCCACTGCTGGTGGTGGCCGACTACGCCGAGTCGCGCACCGACCAGCTCGCCGCCCTGTTGGAGGCGTGCGCCCGCCATGGCGGTGGCACGCCGGTGAAGTTGCTGCTGCTGGCGCGCACCGCCGGCCCGTGGTGGACGGCCCTGCAGGCCTCCTGCCCGGCGGCCGAAGCCCTGCTGGACGGTGCCCCGGTCACCCAGCTGACGCCGCTGGAACCCGATCCGGCCTCCCGACGGGAGGCCTACCGGCGCGCCGCCACCGCGTTTGCCACCGCCCTGACCCTCACCCCTGGCACTAGTGGGCAGCCGTGGCAGGAGTTGGCCGCGGCCCTGCCGCCGCCTGCGGCAGGCCGGGCCGGGCTGGACAACGCGCTGACGTTGCACATGACCGCGCTAGCCGACCTACTGGACACCGCCGCTCCCGCACCCGGCTCCAGCCCTCAGCCCGATACCGCTTCGCCCGACCGAGCCGAAGAAGCAGGCCCGGTGGAGGACCGGCTGCTGACCCACGAAAAGCGCTACTGGACCGCTGCAGCGGTCGCGCACGGCCTGCACCCGGCCCCACCCCCGACGCGCCCGCTGCCCGGCACGCTCACCGATGCCCTGGCCGCCGCCCTCACGTTGGGCGCGAGCAGCCGGGCCGAGGCCGAGGCACTGCTGCGCCGCGTGCCCGGCCTGGAGTCCGCCGACCGCGACCGCATCGACGGCATCTGCGCGTGGATCGCCGCAGTGTATCCGCCGGCCGCAGGCGCGGTGTGGGGGGCGCTGGAGCCCGACCGGCTGGCCGAGCGCTGGTGGGGCCGGCGCATCCAGACCGACCCCGGCCTCGCCGACCACCTAGTAGCCGGGGCCGACCCGAAACAGGCCGCCCGCCTGCTGACCGTGTACGCACGCGCCACGGCCCACCCGGTCTTCGACGGCGGCCTGGGTGAGGAACTGACCGGGGTGTGTGTGCGCCACCGGCAGGCGCTGGCCGAGCCAGCGATCCAGGTCGCCACCCAGGTCGAGACCCCCGGCCCGCTGTTGGCTGCGCTGGACCGGCTGATCGACGACCCTGCCGCCGGGGTGGAGGAGCTGCAACGGTGGTCGAATCGGCTCCCGCATTCCAGCCAGGCCCTGGCCGGGTGGGCGGCCCGCCTGAGCGAGTGCCTCGCCGGCCATTACCGCAGCAGTGGTGACCTGCCCGGCCTCGCCGGCAGCCTCAACAACCAGGCGGTCCGGCTGGGCGGCCTCGGGCGGCGCGAGGAAGCGCTGGAGGCCATCACCGAAGCCACCGGCCTCTACCGCGCCCTGGCCGACGCCCACCCCGACGCCTTCCTCCCCGACCTCGCCGGCAGCCTCAACAACCAGGCGGTCCAGCTGGCCGATCTCGGGCGGCGCGAGGAAGCGCTGGAGGCCATCACCGAAGCCCTCACCATCCGCCGCACCCTGGCCGATATCCATCCCGACGCCTTCCTGCCCCACCTCGCCGGCAGCCTCAACAACCAGGCGGTCCATCTGGGCGGTCTCGGGCGGTACGAGGAAGCGCTGGAGGCCATCACCGAAGCCACCGGCCTCTACCGCGCCCTGGCCGATGCCCACCCCGACGCCTTCCTCCCCGACCTCGCCATGAGCCTCAACAACCAGGCGGTCCATCTGGGCGGTCTCGGGCGGTACGAGGAAGCGCTGGAGGCCATCACCGAAGCCCTCACCATCCGCCGCACCCTGGCCGATATCCATCCCGACGCCTTCCTCCCCGACCTCGCCATGAGCCTCAACAACCAGGCGGTCCATCTGGGCGGTCTCGGGCGGTACGAGGAAGCGCTGGAGGCCATCACCGAAGCCCTCACCATCCGCCGCACCCTGGCCGACGCCCGCCCGGCTGTACACCAGACCGAACTGGAGCAGTCACTACAGGTGCTGGCCTGGTTGCAGAGTCTCAGCGACGAGGATGGTGCGGCGAACTGACTGCGCTCCGTTCCCATCCGCTGCGACGGCGAGTCGACGCCTCCTAACCCAATCGCATTTCGGTTTTCCGGCTGGAAACGAGATGGCCCAGTTCCTCTCTACTTCACCTGTCCCAACCGACTGTTCTGTACGCGTAGCATGCCTCTGAGCTGTAGGTTAGCCATCATCAAGGGAGTGATAGATTAACCGATAGACCGATAGGGAGACCGATAGCTCGATATGGCGCGAGGCAGATAGAAAGGAAAGATAACAAGCAAACAGTTACAGGGATAGGGGAATACTAAGCATGCTTACCAGATACCTAACGCACACGCTGGATAGGGAAGTTGAAGGCGCGCGCCGGATCGTGAGCCCATACAGCATCGGAGGCATGTTTCCAAGGGACGGAGGTTGCGTGTCAGACTACGAGCTCATAGCCCCACCACATGAGCAGGAACACTCGTGAGTGCAACCCCCGAGACTGCAACCGCAGCCACCGACACAGAGCTGCCGCCCCTTGACCGTGTGATCGCGGTCGCCAACGACAAGGGTGGCGTGGGCAAGACATCGATCACTGCGAATTTAGCGGCCCTGTACGCCGCTGCTGGTTACCGCGTGCTGGCACTCGACCTCAACCGGCAGGCCAACCTCTCCGACGACCTCGGATACCGAGGGTCGGGCATTGACGACCAGGGCCGTGGCCTGATCATGTCGTTGATGACGGATGCACCGTTGGCACCGGTTGCGGTTCCCGGACGTCCTGGGATGGACGTCGTCCCGGGTGGTACGGCTCTGGGGGACCTGACAGCGGTGATGGTGGGACGGGTCAGCTCGCAGGGCCGACAGGCGTTCGGGGCACTGGCCCGCGCCCTGGTTCCGGTCGCCGGTGCTTACGATCTGACCATCATCGATACGCCGCCCGAAAACACGATGCTCGTCGACTTGGCGCTTGGCGCGGCCCGGTGGCTGCTGATGCCTACGAAGACCGATGGCGGCGGTGTTGTCGGTATGCAACTACTTGCCGAGCGATTCCTGATCGCCCGGGAGATCAATCCGGCTCTGTCACTGCTCGGCGTGGTGTTGTTCGGTACCTCCCGCACGGCCACGGCGGTGCATCGCGGAGTGCGCGCGCAGGTCGAGCAGGCGTTCGGTTCGGGGTCGTCACCGATGCTGACAGCGATGATCGGTCATTCTGAACGGATCGCGGCTGAAAGCCGCGCCTCAGGCAGGGTGGCTCACGAGCTGGAAAGCGATGCAGCCAACCAGCCCGCCTGGTGGCAGTCCTTGCGGGCGGGCGAGCGGGGTGCGCGGCGTATTCCTCCGACCGCCGGCAACGTGGCCGAGGACTACCGGAAGTTGGCGGCTGAGGTGCTCGACCTCCTGGCGGCCGCCGAGGGGGCACAGTGAGCGATCCGTCGATGCGTGAGCCGGGTGCGCTCGGCGCCGTGTTCGGTACACCGGCAGCGGGCGGGTTGGGGGGCCGTCTGCCGCGTCGCAGTGCTCCTCCGGCTGAACTTGCTGCCCCTGCCCGTGCTGCGGTGGAGCAGGTCGCCCCAGTGGCCGAGCCTGCCACGGCCGTACCCGATGCTGCTCCTACGTCCTCATCAGCTGCGTTACCGGCGCTCGACGTCGACCAGCGGCCCACCTCGCCTGCGCGGCCTGCGCCAGCGTCCGACGACGGAACCACCTATCAGGTGAGCGTCTACGTGATGCCCGAAGCGTTGCGCGCGGTCGAGCAGGTGCGGCGGCGCAGCGGCCGCACGAATGCCGAGATTGCTTACGACGCGCTCGACGCGGTACGGGATCGTCTGGCCGAGCTGGTCAACGATCGGCGCGGCCCGGCGAGATCGGCCGACAGCCTGTTCCCGGGGCGGCGTAGCAGCAGCACGCGACAGACGGCCGCCCGGGAAGGGCGGCGGGCCTTGTGGTCGATCCAGGCCACCGCCGCAGAGATCGCTGTACTTGACGGGCTGGTCGACGACAGCGGTGCCCGTTCCCGTAGCGAGGTCATCTCGTGCGCTGTCGAGGCGGTACATCTGCCGCGCCGACGCCGCGGTAGCCGGTAGACGCATACGTATCGAGAGGCCTGTACGACGTACATGCGAGGCCTTCCGTGCTGTGTCCTGATTGGCGAATGCTCGCCTCAGGTCACCAAGAGGCGCCCAGGCCTCCAAGTCTGGGCGCCTCGTCCTGCTGGTGATCGATCCGCCTATCGGCGGATCTTGGGCTTGTCTGGGTGCGGGCAGGTCGCGGGACTGGTGGTGGAGCCCCCGCAGGTTGCGCATTCACTGACCGGCTTGGGTCCGCTGGAGGCGGGAGCCGGCGGTTTCTCCTTCCCCTTCGCCATCATTTGCCGGCTTTCTTGGCGGCGTCGCGAGCCGCCTGCCGGTTGGCTTGCTCCTGGGCGAACTTCTCGTCGTAGGCATCGCGGACGCTCTGCGGCTCACCGCCGGGCCACTGACCGGTGACCTTGCGGCCCGGGTCGTACGTGCGGGTTCGTGCCATGATGGGACTCCCTTGAAAGAGGGGCCCCGGGGTGTCGGTCTTGGCGGATTCAGCACCCTGGGGCTTTGTCATGTCCAGGGCAGACACCCTGGCTTCTCCACCATGAACCCAACACAGATTGATTGTCAACAATCACACCAAGATTGATTGTTGACATAGAGGCGTGGTATCACTGTTGACACCGCTTCCCGTATGGTCAGGAAAAAGACCACGCGAGGAGGAGTAAGAGCCGGTGAGAGAACCGGAGGAAGGCCGAGAGGAGCCCCAGGACATGACAGCCGCGGCGCCAGAGGCCGAAACCATCGTGCAGTTTGGCGGCAGGATCCCGAACAGCCTGCGACGACGGGTGCGGATGGCAGCGGTAGCCCAGGACAAAGATGCTCAAACGGTCTTACGGGAGGCCCTGGAGGAGTACGTGACCCGTCACGGTTTCTGACCAATTCATACCCGGACGACGGCGCTTGATCTTGCCGGATACACCGCCGCCGCCCGGGGTTGACCACCAGAAAGGGACTTTCTGATGTTCGGCATCAGCCTAGGGCGCGATACGCGTCCTGACGACGACGGGGGCGGCCCCGTCAACGGACACGCTCACGGGGAGCGGTCTCCGCTGACGCCCTGGTCGAATGACGCAGGGGTACGGGAGATCCGCCACTACAAGGTCAACCCGCGGCAGGACAAGAAGCACGACCGGCTTCCGGGTCGCCTGCTCGGTGTCGCCGGCGTCGTGATTTTCGCTGCGCTGATCGGTGCGGGCATCGTCGCCTACGAGGCGCAGCGGTTGTTCGCGCTCGCGCACAACCACGCCCCGGGCGCCGCGGTGACTGCGGCGGATCAGTGGCGCGCGGTCGTCATCGCCGCGCTGCCGGATGCGGGTTGGATCGCGATGGCGCTGGTGGCTCTGGTCGCGGCGCTGCGCGGGCAGTCCTCGCTGCGGGCCCGGGTGGGCGTGCTGATCTTCTTCGGGCTCTCGCTGGGCGCCCAGGTCCTCTACGCTCCGCCGACCCTGCAGGGGCTGCTGGTGGCGGTCATTCCGCCGATCACCATGGCGTGGATGCTGGAGACCTTCGTGGTGGAGGTCCGCCGCTGGGCCGGGGCCCGGAACGGTCTGGAGTTGGACGAGAGCCCGATCCTGACCGGCGCCCTGCTGGCGTTGGCCCGGCTGCTGCGGGCCCTGCTCGGGCTGGTCATGTGGCTGGTACGGCTCGCCGTCTCCCCGCGCAGCACCGCGAAAGGGTTGCACGCTTGGATCCTGGACACGGCACCGATCGCGCCGGGGCAGACCCTGGCCAGCATCCGCGCGGCCGAGGCGGCCGAGCGGGCCGCTGGCGCCGAAACCACGGCCGAGCAGGTCCGCGCGCAGGCGGCCGAGCAGGTCCAGGCCATCGAGGCCGCGGCCGCGGCCGAACTGCAGCAGATGGCCCAGCGTCTGGCCGAGGTCGAGCGTGAGGCACGCGAGCAGGTGCGGGCCCGCGAGGTCGCGGCCGCGGCCGAACGCGAGCAGATGACCCGGCGCTTGGCCGAGGTCGAGCGCGCGGCGCGCGAGGAAGAGCGGCAGCGGGCCCGCGCCCAGGCCGAGGCCCTGCGGTATGAGGTCGAGCGCCTGGGCGAGGAGCTGACGCATGAGCGCCAAAGTCGCGCGGCGCTGGCGGAGCTGGCCGAGGCCAAGTCGGGCCGGGAACGGCTGATCACGCTGTATGAGCGGCTCGGCGCCGAGGGCGATCCCCGCTACGGGGACCTGACCCGGGCCTCCGAGGTCGCCCGCGAGCTGTACCAGCGGGCGGGCCTGCACAGCGAAGGAACGGCCCGCAACTACCTGTACGAGCATCTCAAGGCCGAGAAGAGCCGCGAACTGTCGCCCGCGGGCGCCATGATCGAGGGGAGTGGATCGTGACCGGAGGTGAGCGCGTGACCGACGAGACTCCCCTCACCTGGGATGCCCACCTGGCGCGGCCACCGGCGTGGGCGGCGCTGACCGCCCCGCTCGCCGCGCCGCTCCTGGCCGCTGAGCCGCCGCTGCCGTGGGAGATGATCCCGGGGTTTTGGGGCTGGGCCGGGCTGGTCGCCGCCGGCGTCACCGCGGCGGGCCTGGCGGCGCGGGCGGCCCGGCCGCGCAAGCCGCTGCTGCCGCTGCGCTTTCGGGTGCGGCTGGGAATGCACCCGGGCCCCGGGTTCGCCGGCCTCATCGAGCTGCGCCGCGGCTACGGCCTCGGCCCGGCCCGCGCCATCGCCAAGCGCTCGCGGCCGTCGCTGACGTGGAAGGATCGCCGCTTCGGACCCGCGCATGAGTACGCGGTGTTCCTCGGCTGGGCCAAACCGCTGCGGCGGCGGGCGTATGCGACGCTGCGCGATGTCACGCTGACGATCGCCCCGCCCCAGCAGGGCAAGACCGCCGCCGCGGCCGGCCGGGTCATGGACGCGCCCGGCCCGGCGCTGGCCACCTCGATTCGCGGGGACCTGATCACGCTGACCGCGGGGGTGCGGCAGCGCTGCGGGATGCTGCACGTGTTCAACCCCGCCGGGGTCGGCGACTACGGCAGCACGTTCAAGTGGAACCTAGTGGCGGGCTGCCAGGACGCGAGCGTGGCGATCCGCCGGGCCGGCTACCTGGTCGCCGGCATCAAGGCCTCCGCGGTCACCGACGGTAGCTTCTGGAGTGATCAGGCGGTGCTGACACTGGCCGGCTACCTGCAAGCCGGTGGCCTGGTGCGGGTCACGCTGCGCACCGTGCACAAATGGATCGTCACCCGCGATGCTAAGCCGCTGGAGATCCTCCAGCAGCACGAGGGCGCCCAGGAGGAATCGGTGCTCGCGGTGGCCGAGTACCTGGCCCTGCCCGAGCGCACGCAGGCCTCGGTGGCCACCACGATCCGCAACGTGCTGAAGTTCATGGCGCACCCGGCGGTGGCCGAGGCGCTGGAGCCCCGGGCCCGCGAAGAGCTGTTCGACGTCGAGCAGTTCCTCGCCAGCCGCGACACGCTGTATCTGGTAGCCAACGCCGACAACCAGGAGCTGGCGCCGCTGTTTTTGTGCTTCGTCTCGGAGCTGTTCAACCGGGCCGTGCTGGAGGGCTCGCGCAGCCGCACTCAGGCGCTGGATCCGCCGTTGACGATGGTGCTCGATGAGGTGGCCAACATCTGCCCCGTCCCGGTCGACAGCTGGGCCACCTACGCCGCCGGGTCCGGTGTGGCGCTGCACCTGATCGGCCAGGCCTGGTCGCATTTCAAGGCCCGGTGGGGCGAGGACGGCGCCGATGTGATCTGGCAGGCCGCCACCTGCAAGATCGTCTACACCGCCTCCAGTGACACCGAGATGATGGAGCGCGTCTCCCGGCTGCTGGGGGATGTGCGCGTGCAGGTCGACACCGAAAAGGTCTCCAACGGCACCGATTCCCAGGGGCGGCCGCGCTACCGCAACCGGCCGATCTTCGAGCGGGTGCCGGTGCTGCCGGCCGCCGAGCTGCGCCGCCTGCCGCCCTGGCACGCCGCGGTCATCCTGGGCTCGCGTAAGGGCACGATCGTGCAGGTGGAGCGCGCCTGGAAGCGCGCCGACTACAAGCGGTGGGTGAAAAGCGGTCAGCCGATCATGCTGCCCGGGGTGCCGGTGCGCCATGCCCCGGTGCCACGTCCGGAGCTGCTCACCCCGCCGGCGGCCCGGCCGGGCCCGGTTCCGGTGCCGGATGAGCTGACCTCGCGGCGACAGCAGCGCCGGCAGGCGCCGCCCACGCTGCCGGTGCGGCCGGCCGAACACGGGCAGGCGGCCGCCCCGGACGGCCCGGCGGTACAGCCGTGGCGGCCGTGGGAGCCGCGCCCGAACAGTGAGGGCGGCTCGTGAGCGAATATCTCGGAGACATCGCGGGCCCGGCCGAAAACGGCCGGGCCTCCGGTCTGGGCGCGGTGCTGTCGGCCGTCTCGGCCATCAGCGTCGATGTCGGCCGGCTGCGGGCCACGGTCGAGCACCTGAGCGGCGAGCAGGCCGCCACCGCGGCGCACCTGGGCCGCCTCACCGGCTTGCCCCGGCTGGTCGAGCAGCTCCAGCGTCAGGCGGCCGAGGCCGAGCAGCTGGCCGAAGAAGTCGCCCGCCTGGCCCAGGCCGTGGAAGACCTCGCTGATTCCGAGCCCGCCGAGCCGCCGCTGCGGCCCGTCGACTGGGCGCACGTCCCCCTCGAGGAACGCGGCGCCTGGCTGGCCGACCTGGTGGCCTGGGTGCGGGACGTGGTGTTCGTCGGCTGGCCGCCGGCGGCCGAGCGGTTGCGCGGCTGCTGGCCGCGTCATCTGGACCTGGTCAACGATGTGGCGATGCTGCGCACGCTGTATCAGGCGGCCTATGAACGCTCCAGCGGCCGCGCGCACCACGCGGTCGAGTTCCGGCGGATGCTGGAGGAGGTGCTGCGCACCGCAGATGCGCACACCCGTGAATGCCCGGGTCCGGGGGAAGCCCGGCCGCACCTGGTGCCGCTTCCGGCTCGCGACGACACCGACCAGCTCCGCCAGGCTGAGCGCGTCGGCGTGCTGGGGGAGGTCTACCGGCTGACCGAGCAGGCCAACCACCTGGCCACCCCGCCCGACCTGCGGGCCGCGGCCACCGAGCGGGCCTCGCGCCTGTTCTCCGAGCACCGCATCACCCAGGCCGAATACCTGGCCTACGAGCAGGCGCTGACCGCGAGCAGGGCCGCGGCCGACACCACGCGGCGCCCAGCGGGGGGCCCGTCGGTCTGAGGCGGTGGACCGCAGGGAAGGGGCGCGTACCGGTCACCCGGGCTGCGCCCCTTCTTCGTCATCTGGGACTTCATGCTCTTCGCCCGTTCGCGCGTAGCGCCCGTCCCAGTTCTTCGCCCGTTCGCGCGTAGCGCCCGTCCCAGTTCTTCGCCCGTTCGCGTGTAGCGCCCGTCCCAGTTCTTCGCCCGTTCGTACATCCATTTAGTGCATGCATGCACGCGCGCAGGTACGATAGGGCCATCGAACTTTGTGGATCGACTTCACGAAGGCCCCAGTAGTCATCCTGAGAGGTCTACCCCTCAGCTGGCATTGAGGCGTTACAGCAGGAAACCCCGTATCCCAGGCCGGTCAGCATGAGTACGGGGCTCCCGCTCTACATGGGGGCGGCTTCCGGGGTACCTACCGGGAGCCGCCTCCTGCGTTGAGGAACCAGTCAACCAAGATCAAGCAACCGCGCACTACCAGTGCGGGCCACTCACCAAGGCTGGTCGGATTCCGTCGCTTCTTCTTCCTCATTCCGTTCCCTTCGGTATGGGCCCGGGTGGTTCAGGATCGCGGGCCCCGGTCGGTTGATCCCGCGGGAACCTGCCGACCATGAACGGCAATGAGGTTCTGAAGTTGCACAGCTCATCCTAAAGGGCCTTAGTGGTGATCGCATGAGATCCTTGACGGCAAGTCACGGCAAACTGCCAGGTCAGGCCCTACAGGCGCTAAATGAATGTACGAGGTCTTAGGACGCCTACCGCTGCGACCTTGGATGATGACCTTAGGAATGAGTAGGAATGAGCGACTCGCCACAATAGATGTGTGATGTAAATCACATACATTACGTGATGATCTTCCTGCTCACACTCGTCGCACCCCGGCGGCCGCCTGCTCACCGTCCTGGTGCTCGCCCTCGACCACGCCGAGCCGGGCCGACCCCTCCCCCCGCTCCCGCTAGCTGCCTAGGTGCGCGACTGTCACCCGGGTTCGGTCAAGGGTGGCCGTAGGCCATCGCTTGCGACGCCGTAGGCGCCCTTGACGGGTTCCGGGTGCCGCGCATCATCAGGCAGCGGGGAGCGGAGGGGAAACCCTTGCACCGTGGGGGTCCTCGACCACAGCAGACAGAAAGGGGCCGTACACCGATGATCGGTGTACGACTTAACCCTGATGATCAGTTCGGAGGTTCGTCCGATCGAGCGATCAGCCATAGCAAGGTGGCCTCGACGCCAACGCCGTAGCTTCGGTGCTCTTGGCTCCGACGCAGCTCATGACGTCCGTAAGCGATCTCCTCGCCGAGGATGGCCTCTCGCCACATCTCTTGTGCGGAGGGAAGGCGGTTATCGCTCTGGCGGTCACTGAGTGGTGCGCGCGGTCGGCGTCCCGTGGCCCAGGCGATGGCATCGAGGATGCCCCGCCGGTAAGGCCCGTCCGTCATCTGGGCATGAGCCACAGTCTCGACTTCGGCGATGCGCTGCGGGCTACGGATGATGCCCATCCGAGACCGTGCCTCCTGCTCGCGTGCGGTCAGGCCCTTCCTTGCTCCGCCTGGGGCGTCTAGGCGCCGGCGGAGTTCCTCACGCTCCTGTGGCGTCAACGGGGTCATGTCCGGGAGAGGGCCAGCTTCCGCGGCGATCTCCCGCCATGGCCGCATCAGCGGACGCTCGTCGGGCGCGGGCGTGCTCATGCCTGCCACGGTAACCCGGGCCCAGCGGGGTCGACCATGACCGGTCACAGCGACATCTCGTCCCAGTCGGCCTCGGCCGCTTGCTCGGCCTGCCGGTACTGCTCGGCCCGCGTCGTCTCCCGCTGCTCCAGCTCGGCCCGCTCGACGGTCAGCCGCTCGTGCTCCCGACTCGCGGAGGACTCGGCCTGCACCCGCTCGGCCTGGCTGCGCCGCAGGCGCTCGTTCTCCTCGGCCTCGCGCTCGTCGCGGCGGCCCAGGGCGATGTTGCGGGCGGTGCGGGCCCGCAGGATCGCCGTGCTGATGGCCTGCCGGACCCGGCCGCCGGCCCCGGTCGGCTGACCAGTCTCGGCCTGATCGGCGTCTGCCACCTCGCCGTACAGGTCGAGCATCGTCTGCCCCGGCACGGCGGCCTCGGGCTCGGCTTGGCGCTCGCGCTCGCGCTCGACTGCCTGGTCGACCTCCTCGACCTGGGCTCGTTCCTCGGTCGGGGCCTGCGGCTCGGGTGCGGCGAACAGGGTGAGCTGGTCGGGATGCACCTGCTCGGCGCCGGCCTCGGCCTCCTGGCGCTGCGGGGGTTGCACGGCGGCGGCCGCGCGGTGCAGCGGCGGGAGCAGCTCGGCGGCGACCTCGGGTCGGCGGCGCAGCTCGGCATCGGCGCGCATGGCCATCACCCGGGCGTCCTCGGTCGCGGCGTGCCACGCCTGGCGGGCGGCGTCCATCTCGGCGAGCTGGGCGCGGCGCGTCTCCAGCTCGGCCGCCATCGCCGCATACCCGGCGGCCTGGCTCTCCAGCGCGGCCCGCACGTCCGCACTCGCCGCGGCGGCCGCCTGGGCGCGCAACCGCTCGGCCTCGGCCGCGTGCTCGCGGGCGGTGATCGACACGTGCTTGAGGTCCTCGGCCACGTACTGCGGCGCCCACCGCGCCTCGCGCTCGTAGCGGGCCCGCATCACCCACAACTCGCCCAGGCTCGCGGCCGCGATGTCCCGATCGGCCTGCGGCCGCCCGAGCGCGTCATAGGCCGCATACCAGGCAAGACGCTGCTCAGGGTTGGTGCGGCGGGGGGCGGCGCCGATGGCATCGACCGGGGAGGCGTACCCGTACTGCTCGCGGTAGGCCAGCACACGCCCGGCCCGCTGAATCCACTCCCCGCGCTCGACCGGCTCGGCCGGCGGCGGCCCGACCTGCTCGACCAGCCACGCCGGGGGTCGCTCGGCCGCCCTGGCGCCCAGATCAAGGGTGCGGCGCTCGGCCTGCATCGCCAGGTCCGACAGCAGCCGATCGATCCCGGGCAGGCCCGTGCGCGGGGTGCGGGCCATCCAGGTGCCGCGGATGTAGGACTCGGCCGGCTCCAGCGCCTCCAGGTCCACGCCCTGGCGCTGGGCGGCCTGGGTGATGCGCCAATGCAGCGTCTTCGCCAAGGAGTCGGCGCTGTCCAGTTCCCGCTGGGTGATCACGGCATCGAGGATGCGGTGCGGGTCACGGCCGGACAGCTCCAGCTCCCACAGCAGCCTTCCCAGGCTGCCCTTGGCCTCGTCCATGCGGAGCTGGGCGGCCTCCTCGGCGGTGAGGGTGCCGCGCGCTTCGGCTTGGCGGATGTAGGCATCGGGGAGGTTCTCGCGCACGCTGTCGAGCCACATCGCGTTCAGGTGGCCCATGTGGGTGACGCGCTCGGCCTCGGCCAGCATCGCTTCGGTGGCGGTCTGGTCGTCCTCGGTGCGCTCCAGCGCGGCCGCCAGCACCGCCAGACCGGCCCCGGCCCACACTTCTTCGGGGAGGTCGCGGGCCTGCTCCGGGCCGGGCCGCAGATCGGCCTGCCGCTCGGGCTCCACCACGGCGTAGGCGTAGTTCCCGGACCGGGCACGGCTGAGCATGACGTACAGCATTTCCCGCGTCACCCGCTCGTCCACGATCGCGTGGCAGGTGTCCACCGTGCGGCCCTGGGCGGCGTGCACGGTCCCGGCGTAGGCGAGTTCGACGTGCTCGGCCACGTAGTCACCAGCGATGGTGACCAGCTCGCCGGGGCGGCCGTCCTTGTCCAGCAGGCGGGCCTTCAGCGTGCCGGCGCCCACCGCTTCGACTTGGAGCACGTCGCGGTTGGTCAGGGCTCGACCAGTGTCCCCGATCGTGACGTCCTGCTTGTTCTGCCTGGCCATGATCAGATCACCGACACCCGCGGTGTTACCGTCCCGCAGCGTCACCCCGTGCTCGGCGACCACGCCGTAAGCGGCCAGTTCCGCGCGCACCTGGGCCGACAGCTCCGCCGCCTGCTCGTTCGTGGGCGCCAGAAGCAGCGTCCGCTTCCCGGCAAGCAGATCAGCCACATACGCACGGCGGGCGGCGCTCTCCATCACCTCGCGGTCACCATCGAGCAGACGGCCGCGCCGGTCGTACTCGCCGAGCACCTGCACATCTCCCTCGCGCAGCCGAAGCGAGGCTTCCCGCTCCCATACCTCGCGCATGCGCTCGACGTCGACCAGCTCATACGCTCCACCGGTCGTGATCACCTGGCGCATCATGCCGCCGACCCCAGGCGCGCCGAGCTGCGCGGAGTCACCGGTCCATACGACCTTGGCGCCGGCGGCCGCAGCGAGCTTCTGGATCTGCCGCATGTGCGCGGTGGTCACCATGGACGCCTCGTCCACGACGATCAACTGCCCGGGGTCTACCTGAGCCGCTCCACGTTTGATCGCGTCTAGCCACCGCTCAATGTTGTGGGCGGCATCCAAGCCTTCATCTACCAGGACATTTGCAGCGTTCTGGCTGGTGGTCAGGCCCACCACGGTTGCACCGGTCTGCTCGCGCCACACCTGAGCCAGCCGCGCCACGGTGAAGGACTTGCCCGCGCCGGCGGCCGCCGACAGCACATCCGTCCGGCGCCCGCTCGTCAAAATCCCATACACCGCGGCCGCCTGGTCAGCGCGAAGCGACGGCTGCTTGCCCGCCACCCGATCCGCGCTCGCGCCGAGCGGGCCCGCTCCGCTGCCGCTTCCTCCGCCGCCGGCGGTCGTCCCGCCTGTCGTTCCTGCGGAGGCGGTCGGCTCAATGTGGAGCGGGCCACCGAGCGGCGACGGCTCAGGCGAAGCGGGCGCGATGCCGAGCAAAGCGGCCGCCGCTTCGGCGGTGAGCCGGGGCGCCCCCTCAGCAAGCGCCGAAGCGATCACCGCCGCTTCGACATCAAGCTGGGCGGCGGTGGTGTAGCGCTGCGCGCACGGCGCCTCATACATGCTGCGCCCGTCCGCGGTCCGCAGCTCGGCCGGGACCTCGACCAGCTCCGGGGCGTTGAGCAGGCGCACCCCGGCCGGGCCGGCCGGATCGAGCGCCATGTCCGCGAGCTCTTCGAGCAGCGCTTCGACCCGCTCGGCCGGCAGACCACCCAAGTGGTCGGGCAGGTGCGCGTTGAGATGCCGGATCAGCTCATACCGCGAAAACGTCGCCTTGGCGGCCTGGGCCTCGGTCACCGCGGCCTCGACCACCCGCCGCACGTTCAGCTCCGCCAGCCGCTTGCGCGCCCGCTCGGCCCGGCCTGGATGGAAGCGTCCAAGCACCGCGGCCGGGATGTCGCGCAGCCGCTTGATCTCTTGTTCGTTCGTGCGCTGCTCCCACGCGCGCAACTCCTCAGCGCGGGTGGGAGCGTCGGCGAGCTTGGGCTTTCCCGCCTTGGTGGCCTTGGTCGCGTCTTGGGCCATCTTGAAGACCGCTCGCGCGCTCGGCGCCCGGCCGTGCGCCGCTTCGTAGTCGGCGATGCGCTGCTTCAAATCCTCGGTCACCTGCACCCGGCGCGTGGAGAACGCTTCGATCTGCGCTTCGGTGACCCCGACGACCTCCCGGCCGTGCCCGTCCGGGCGAGATCGCCACTCCACCCCGAGCGTGCGGGTGAGCTGCTCTTCCATCACCCGCTCGCCCACCGCGGCGGCCGCCGCCCGCACCCGGTGCAGCGCCCGCGAGTCCAGGGAGCGCCATTGGCCGTCCGCGCACAGCTGCCGGTTCAGCACCGCCTGGTGGACGTGGAGCTGCGGCTCGCCTTCGCGGTTGGTGTGCTGGCGAAACTGCGCCACCACCCACCGGCCGGCCTCCGTCCACCGCCCGGTCGAGCGGCCCTCGATGCTCACCCCGTGATACCCCGTGCGGGCCGCCCCGGCATGGTCACGGGCATAGGCCAGGCTCGCCGACGCCCCGGCGTGCACCGCCTCCCACACCGCCTCAGCAGCCCGGTCGTAGGCCGCGGCCTGCTCGGCGTTCCCAGCCTCCTTGGCCGCCAGCGCGGAGGCCTGCAAGCCCGCGTGCAGCAGGGACACACTCTTGACCGGCGAGAACGTCAGATCGAAGAAGTAGACCGCCTTGCGGGCGTCCTGCTGGGCCTCGATGCGCAGCTGATCGCGCCGCTCGGCCGTGGCCTCCGGCTCAGCGGCCAGGCGCGCGGCCAAGATCGCATCAGCGGACTTGAACTCCTGCGGACGCCGGCCGAGCCGGGCCTTTTCCTCATCCGGGATTTCCTTGCTGAGGAACTCCGGGTCACGCGGGTCGAGAAAACTCGAAAAAAGCTTCTCCATCACCGCGGCATCGACCGTGCTGCCGTGCGCGAATCCCAGCGCGGCCGCACCCTCGCCCCACCACACCCCGGGAGGCTCCCCATGCTCGGCGACCGCGGCCAAGTAATAGTTCTCCGCGCCCTTGCCGACCGACCGCGTCAGATACCCCGGGTCGTAGCCGGCCGCGATGCTCAGCACGGGCTCGACCTCCCTTCGGGGCGCCGCCCCGGCAGGGGCGCACACGATCACAAGCGACACTCACTCTACCATGATCATTAATAATGCCTAGGTGTGTTGTGATAGATCAGTTGAGATAGGTGAGCTGCAGGGGAGGAGCGTGAGGTGATCGGTGAGAGAGGAGGGGAGGAAGAGGGAGGGCCGTGAGAGCGACAGGGAGACCTGTGGATCATGGTGGACGGAGGGTGGGAACGCTGGAGAATGAGGGCCTGAAATCGTCTTGCTGAATGGTCGGGGAAACCGAACGAAAAATCCCCGTAATTCGAGTGGCCCTCCACCATCAATCCACCGGTAAATCGCCTGCACGTAGACCGCTCTCACCGCCGACTGCCGTGGAGCCGCGCCGGCCCTACTGCGCCGATACCTGGTGCAGCCCGCAGACGGCGGCCATGAGCCGCATGGACGACACACCGTTCACGTGCCCGGTCTCGCAGGAACCCGCCGGTTAACCTGCAGAAACACGATCACGTGACGGTCTGCACCCACGTCACCGCACGGGTGAGACCAGGCCATCGATCATCACCAGGGGGACCACGATGAGGCGCTCGACTCCGATGCTGGGCCGCTCGCTGCTGGCGGCAGCACTGACCGGAAGCATGCTCCTGAACGGCGGCGCCGCCGACGCGGCGGCAACCACGGCAATCGTCACCACGGCCGAGTCCGCCGCAGCCGCGAGGAGCAAGTTCGGGCCGTTCGGCTATCGCGGTATCAAGCTCGGGATGAGCGCCAAGAAGGCACGGGCGACGGGAAAGATCAGGCGTGTGAGCCGCCAGGGCCCATGCACGACCTGGAGGTTCCGGACGCCCCCGAACGCACCGGGCGGGAGAGCGGACGTGGTCATCTCCAAGAGACTCCGTGTCGTGGGCTACATCGACGCCCCCCGCAGTGCCAGGACCCCGCGGGGGATCGGGATCGGCTCCACCAAGCGGCAGGTGAAGCGGGCCTATCCGAAGGCACGTATGAGCGGGAGCGGACTCTTCTACGCCCCCCTGCCCCGCAACCCGAAGGGCTACTACGGCTTCATCCTGTCCGGCGGCAGGACCGGCAAGGTCGAGCAGATGATCATGGCCCTCGACCGCCAGGACTGCGCCAACTGAGAGAGGGCCCCAGGATCGGCGAGTTCCCGATCAGACCGTCCGAGAGCACGCAGGGCCTATCATCGGCATCGCTCATGTACGTGATAACAGACTATTATCACGTACATGAACGATCATGGCGGCGCGGCGACCAGGCGATCCGCCCAGTCGGCCGGTGCGCGACTCGGGCACGTTATCCGGTACATCAGTCCCGGGCGGCCGACGTGAGCGCGGCCGCCGGACAGACGGTCACCGCGCTGCGCGGCGAGCGCGTCGACCTGGCCGCGGCGGCCGAGCAGTTCCTGTCGAGCACCCGCCTGGCCAACCCCCACACCTACCGCGCCTACGCCTCGGCCATCGACCGCACCGTCGCCCTCCTCGGCCCGGACCGGCTGCTGCCCGAGGTCGCCGACGACGAGATCGGCGCGGCGCTCACCCACCTGTGGGATCGATGCGCGCCAGCCACCTGGAACCGCAACCGCGCCGCCGTCGCCTCCTGGCTGACCTGGTGCCGAACCAAGAAACGCTGGGCTGCGCCGTGCGTGCCCGATGACGTCGAACGGCGCCGCGAGACCTCGGATGAGACCAAGGCGGTGGCCAAGACGACGATCCACCGGCTGCTGAGCCGCCGCGACGTGCCGCTGCGGGAAAAGACGCTGTGGCGGATGCTGTACGAGACCGCCGCCCGCGCCGGCGAGATCCTCGCCCTCAACGTCGAGGACCTGGACCTGGAAGGCCGCCGTGCCCCCGTCCGATCCAAGGGCGGCGCGACTGAATGGGTGTATTGGGAGTCCGGCACCGCCCACCTATTGCCCCGCCTGCTCCGGCTCCCCGACGGCAGCACGCGAACGCACGGGCCGCTGTTCCTGTCGATGCGCCGCCCCGTCCCCGCCCGCCGACCGGCGGCCGCAGACATCTGCCCGCACACCGGCCGCGCCCGTCTCGGCTACGACCGCGCTCGCGTCCAACTCGAGAAATACGCCGGGCTCGACCTGCACCAACTGCGCCACAGCGCCGCCACCCATCTCGGCGAGGCCGAAGTGCCCTTGCAGCTCATCATGGCCAAAACCCGCCACAAGAACCCACGCACCGCCATGCGCTACGTCCAACCCGGCGCTGAAGCCGTCTCCAAGATCACTGAGGTTCTGGCACCGCGTGGCCGTACCCACTGACTTGCGCTTCCCTAAGGGAATGGATCATCGCCTGCCTCAGGCAGTACTGCCCCATGAGAGCAACAGGCCGACGGATTACCGTTCAGCCCTGCTCAGCATCTCCTCGCCCGGGGTCACGTCCAGCAGTGCGGAGATGAACCTCTCTAGAGACGTTTTGCGAGGATACCCAGAAAGCCGTATCTCCATTACCTGACACAGGCCATAAAAGTGTGAGTTACGGAGTACTTGTCCATGCTTTCCTGCGGCCTCTACCTTGAAGCCAGGTTCTCCCGTCCTACTTCGACCGGGCCTAGGCCGGCCGAACGAGCCGGACTCAAGAAGGGAGGACCCTGTGCGATCACGTCGCCGAGGTAGGCGCACAGAGTTGGGATCGGCGGAAGAACCACTGTGGCTCACAGTGACCGCTCGCTTGGTGGCGGAAGCCATCCGAGCCGCCTGTGAGTGGCTGGCGCAGTGAAGGCTCTAGGAGACGCTCCGGCAAGAGCATGACCTAGAGCCTGTACAAAGAGGGCCTCCACGTCTGATCCCTGGAAGGTGGACGTGGGGGCTCTTTCGTGTTCTCTGCTTCGATCATTTCAGATGATTCCTGCTGAGGACACTCAGTGCAATTCCCGGAGGGATTACGAAGAGGAAGCCGAAGACGAGACAGTCATCACCTAATGGGAAGGTTGGAGTGACGGCCGTCTTCCCTGTCCCCAGACGCGAACTCTCGCCTACGGGTGTGCGGAGCGTCAGGCCTGATGGCCGTCGCTTCCAGCAGCCAGAGCGCTCGGCGCCCTTGAAGCCTGCCGAGCTCCGGATCACAGGGAGGATCGCCCAGCCGAGCAAGCCTACGAAGAGACACAAAGGACAAAGATGACGATACCTCCGGACTCTTGCGGATGCGGGGACCCAAGAGGCGACTCCTCTCCCACATAGAGCCCCGTGGAAATGCTGGCCAAGGCAGCTACACTGTGCATGCAAGAGGCCCCGGTCCGACCTGGAAGAAGAACCGGGGCCCCGCGTGGAACTGCGGGCCTGGGAAGGTGAATGCCTACCTGGGCCCGCCGCCGTTCACCCACCAGTCGACGGCGATCAAGAAGGCTCGGATCGCGAGCGGTCCCCAATCACTGAAGCCAGGCATCTTACGGCGACGTCGTCGGGGGGCAGCCATAGGAGCTCTCTCCTCTCGTAGGCCCCGTTTTTCGGAGGATCAATCGGGGGGCCTGGTCCGGTCGATCCCTGCAGGATGATCGACCGATAATCAGCTGCCGCTCGAGCGGTACGCAGTACTGGAACGTCTAGAGTCCGCAGTCTCGCCGCCCATTGGTTGATGTGGGGCACACATAGACGCGGAGTATCTGATGGCGGCCCACGGATAGACCTTCCCTGCGGATATGAGTGAGGGGGTCTTCCGCTTGCTGCGATCTCCGGGCACAGCCCGGCGGGGCAGACCCAGTTGCTCGACAAGCCCTTGATAGAAGTCGGTTCAGGCCGACAGTGGCTCAAACGCAGGCGGGCCATCATCCGGCGCATGAGATTCGCCGTCCCAGAGTCTCGCCGATCAGCCGGCCTCCACCAGGCGTCACCATTCCACCCATAAGGCCGATTTGTCGGCTTTTCGCCAATTTCCCCATGGTTGACCTCCCGTCTCCGGGTGATCCGAGGGAGCCTCCGCAGGGTAGAGGGAGGTCGAAAGCGATCTGCTCCATGGGGGCCGCCGAACTTCTCCGTAGATGTCCTAATCGAAGGGGAGCATAGTTCTCTGGAGAGGTCAAGGAATGCGTGATTTGTCCTGGTCGAATGCCTCTTTGTGGAGGTGGTCTTAATGGCGCAAGGTACCTGTACCATCTGGTGGTGACAGGTTCTCCGGAGATGACCGATCATGGTTAGCGAGGGTGACGCCATGCCGACTGGTACTAGCCCAGCGGGAAGCAGGGGCTTGCCGCTCTATCGGCGGATCGCAAATGATCTTCGCCGAGCGGTAAACGACAAGGTGATCAAGCCAGGGGAGGCCCTTGACGGGGAGAACGTACTGCAGGAAAAATATAAATGCAGCAAATTCACTGCCCGTAGAGCAATCCGGGTTCTGATAGATGAAGGACTCGTAGAACCCCGCAGAGGCTCCGGAACCTATGTTCGCAACTTTCCGCTCGTCGTAAGACATGGCCAAGAGCGTCTACAGGAAGACGCACAAGGAAATATGTCTATATTCGATCACGACGCAATGGGGAGAGAACACGAGGTCGGATGGATCAGTGGCTCTATAGATATCCCGCCAAAGGATGTGGAAAAATTCTTTGGCGAAAACGTTCAAGCCGTTATCCGTAAGCGCTTGTATCGTGTTGATGGCCGAAATGTCCACTTGGCCATAACATATCTTCCCGCATACCTGTTTCCAGAACCTAAACTCCTTGAACAGGAGAGAGTGCCGGGTGGAAGTGTCTGGTCTATGCTGTCTCACCTAGGTCACAATCCAGTAAAGAAATTCGAGTTCTCCAGCTCCCGGATGCCAACTCAAGAGGAAGCTGCAGCACTGGGCCTCCCTCAGGGAACTCCTGTTTCGGTGCTCCGTCGGTTCACATTCGCTGCCGATGAAGTATTAATTGACTTGACAGACAGTCTTTATGACGCTACACGTTGGATTTTCGCTTACGATGTAAGCAAATCAGCTATCCCAATGCCTGAAAAGCTGAGGGAGCTTTGCGACAATGGCCCCCGTGGAAGTCTCCTGCCAGAAAAATTCTTTGAGCGCACATAATGAGATCAGCCAGTTTTGGATTTTCCGAGTTCAAGACAGGGCGGCGATTCTGCCGTAGATGATTTCAGGAAATTTCGATAGGTCGTGGACGCGGTATTCTTAACCCGAAAGACGATCAGATCATCCCCAGTAGGCCAGCGATCTAGCGTCTTCAGCTGTACGCTTTGCCTGCTCCAGCGGCCATACTGCCGTCTGGCTCCAGCTGAACGTCGTGGCGTCAGCGGCCGGATTCTGGACCGAACGAGGAGAGGAGCACGGCCTCGGGCTTAGCCTCTCACCCCATACACCTGCGCCGGATGGGTCCACTGGACCCAGTGGACCCATCCGGCGCAGGTAATTTGTTCAGCCTCGCACACGACGCTCATGTCAGAAGACGTCAGTGACCTTAGCTCGGAGCTTGGAGCTGGAGGAAGGCGTGCTGATGGTCTCTTCTGAGGCAAACGACATCTCATCGCCGGTTATTGTGAACGAGTTGATGTGCGAGTCATCACCGCCAATAACCTCGTAGGTGACGGTGTATTCCTGGTCCGCAGAGAGCAGCAAACCGTTGTAGGACGGCTTGATCCGGTAGGTGATATGGCAACCTGCTGACCCGAAACACTCCTTCTTCATTACGCGGATATCGACCTTGAAGTCCGAGGATTGGGGAGTGTACTGCGGCTCTTCCGGTGTTTCTTCCTCTGCGACCACCCCCTCGGTTCCTGGGACAGCCTCCCAAGAAGGGGAAGAGGACACAGCTGGGGCAGCGGCCGGGGCCTGTTCCACTGAGTTGGCCGGTGCGGCACCGCACGCGGCGATTCCAGCCAGGGGGAGCAGGGCGAGGGCGGCCGCGAATCTGATGCGCATGGCGCTCTCCACATCGTGAGTCGGACCTCGCGGTCCGAGCGATTGCATAGGTTCCATGCACTACTTCGGATGTGAAGGGCGGTAGTTGACGTTATTCGCCTCTCCACGAACGTGTTGCTTCCCACGATCTGGTGCTCATCAGAGGCTTGTCGGGCCGTCGCACAGTACAGCTGTTGTCGTACCGCTCGTGCTCGCGCCGGGTGAACGCGGTGGCGTCGGCGAGCCACGCGCGGGCGGCGGCCGGATCCCGACAAGCATCGAGCGAGGCGAGGAGCGCGGCCTCGGGCTCGACCGCCCATCCCGGCCCGCCCCGCGCACCCACAGCGGACGGCTCTGCCGCAGGTGACTGCTCGGTGCGGCGTCGGCGGGCGGCTTCCATCGCGGCGCGGGCCTCGGCGAAGGCCTTGCGGCCGGCCTGGGTCTGCTCCCAGCGTTCGGCCGCGGCCTCGGCGCGGGTGGCCATCGCGGCGGCGTAGGCGCGGCCGTCCTCATCGGCCCGCACCTGCACCCGGGCGCGGCGGCGCGCCGCGGCGAGCTGGCGGCCGATGCGCCAGCGCACCACCCCGGCCAGATCGGCCGCTGAGGCGCTCTGCTCGGTCAGCAGCTCGATCACCTCGCCCTCGGGCAGGTAGCGCAGCAGCAGCGCCACCAGGGGCGCCAGCTCGGCCATCTGCGCGGGCGTCAGGCCACGGTGGGGCCCTCGTTGCTGGATCCAGAACGGCGCACACGCCTTTACGATGTAAAGGCCCTGGCTTCGTTCTTGATCGTTGATACCCCCATGAGGGTTCCGGGGGATGCCTGACAGGCTCCCCCGGACATGATCACGAGGGGAGGGGGGAGAGCCCTCTCGCGTATAAGGAGACGTGTGAAGTCGTCCACAGCCGAGCTGCGTGCGGATCGCCGGGCGGGTGGCTGAGCCGTAGCGGACGGTCTCGCAGTCGGCCAGGAGCGCATCGGCGCGGGCTCGGGTGATCTTCCCGGTCGCCTGGGCGCTGGCGGGGTCGATCTCGTCCCGTACGGCCTTGCCGAGCGAGCGAGGAAGCTCCGGCGGAAGATCGGGCGGCACAGCCAGGACGTAGCGGGCGGCCCGGCCCGGGGCGGCGGCCGCGGTCTGACGCACGTAGCCGGCCTCGCGCAGCCGCCGGAAGTCGGCCCAGGCGGTGCGGACGCTGACCGCGTGCACGACGGCGTAGGAGCGCATGACGGCCTGTAGGTCAGCCAGACGGCCGCGCTCATCGGCCCGGTGGGTCAGGTGGCGGGCCATGCGCCAGGCGCAGTCGTCGGCCAGCTCACCGCGGTGGCGCTGCAGGGCGGCAAGCCGGAACCAGGTACGGCGAGGCATCCCCGGAAACTGCTCGGGGCCCTCGTAGTAGGCCGTGCGCGGCCGCCGACGGGCAGCGGTCTCGGCCGGGGGGATGGCGTCGGTCAGCCCATGCCCCGGCGTGTCGGATCGAGGGCATAGTGGGCTAACCGTCTGGCGGGCTGCTATGGTCTCTCCAGACGTGAATAAAGGCAGACACGCCAAAGCCGGTCAGCTCACACCAGGCGGCCAAACCTCGGAGCTGAACGTCGGAAGCGTGTCGTGTGAAGTTGTCTCGCTGGAAGCGCCCCCTCTGGGGGCGTTTTCTTTTTGCCTTGCCGGCTCCTGCTGATCGTCAAATCTGGGTAGTCAGTCCCGCATCCTCCCACGATCACGCCACGCGCGGGGACACTCACGCCCCAACGGTCTCGGGCGTGTCGGAATCTTGACGCCACCTGCTGGAGGGCTCGTCGGTTTCGTCCCGCTGTGGGGATGAACGTGGTCACTCGCGCGCCAGGAAAAGCCCACCGCGCCGCGACTCTTCTGCCGGGGATGGACCGCCTACCGTCCCAGGGCATGGGTGAGCGTACGACCCGGGTCCGCCGGCACACGCGGACCCTTCGCAGCGGGCGGACGGTCACCGTTCGCGCGCACCTCCGCAGGCTTCCGCCCGGTGCCGCAGCAGCCGGCGCCGGTGGCCTGGGACTGCTGGTCCTGGCCATCGGCGCGTTCGCGGTCCTCGGCGGCCTGTTCGCCGACGATCCGGTGCCCGCGCCGGTCTCCACCGTTCCGGCGCAGGTGAACCACGCGCCGGCTCCGGAACCGTCGGTTGAGCCGCCACCTCCGGAGCCGGTGACCGAGCCCCCGCCTCCCGAGCCGACCTGAGGCGCGGCCCGCCCTGCTCCTGGGTGCTCGATCGCCATCGGGGGTCGTTCAGCGGCCGGTGCCCAGCAGGGAGCGGCAGTACGGCCGCTGGAACGGCTCGTAGTGCGCGCACGGGTCCGGCTGGTACATCCATCGCGGCCCGGGGCCCGGGGCCGGCCGGGACGGAGATCGGCGCTCGCGCTCCCGGCGGATCGTGGACCGAGCCGTGCCGCGGCTCTCGGCGCGCGGCGCGGCCGCGCTTCTCCGCGGCGTGGCTCTGGCCGAGCTGCTCCTGCTTCCCGCCTTGACGGTGCCGGCTGCGGGTCGCATCGGCCGGTCGGCCTTGGCCGGTGAGCGGACACTGATCCGCGGTGGCGCCGCGGGAGATCGGTCGCGCTGGTCGCCGCGGTGGTGCTCGCCGGACTTCGCCGTATGGCGGTCGGACTCACTTCGCCGAGCGGGCGGTTTCGGGCTCGGCGTAGGGCTCGCGGAGCGGGACGTCGATTGCACGTTCTCTTCTGGCATGCGGGGTGGCGGGAGCATCTCCCGGGCGGCCTCGGCGACGTTTCCCGGGCCGGTGGCCGGCGGGTCGGGGTCGTTCCAGGTGGACGACCACACGCCGAGGGCGGCCACGACGGCGAACCCGCCGATCAGTGCGGGCAGGGCCAACCGGTCGCGGTTGAGCTGCACCCAGGCCCATGCGGCCGCGGGCCCGCGCTCGGGCTCGGGTGCGGGCTGCTGCGTGATGAACCCGGAGAGATCAAGGGGCACCCATTCCCCGGACGTGTACGGGTCCGCAGGGCCGCCGACCTTCGGCCCCGGGACCGCGGTGAACGCGGTGATGGCCGGTTGTGGAGCGGTCGGCGGCCCGTCATCCAGGTCGTAGGGATCGTTCACCTCAAGGTGAGGGGCGGGGCTGTACGGCATGCGGCCGCGTCGTTCTGTGGTGGTGGAGTCGTCCTGCATGTCACCTCCCGTGATCTAGCCTCCCGGAAATCACTGAGTGTAAACAATCTGTCACGGAAAGGCTTTGAGTGATCGACGGCCTCGCCGAGCCGGGCCTGCTCGTCGTCCTGGTGCTCGCCCTCGACCGTGTCGAGCCGGTCGACGGCCCCGCCTGTGGCCACATCCGGACAAAGAGGGGGGTGACCCTCGGGAACTGTCGGGGTCCGTTCATACGGTGAAAAGCGTTCCCCTCGTGCTCGTCTCCGTCCCCTCCGGAGGTCGTCCGATGGCCGTGTCCCGTCCTGGAACGTCCGGCGCTGGCGGTTCAGCTCAGGCGCGCTACCGCGAGTTGTGGGCGGAGGGTCGTCGCCAGCGGTTGATCCTTCGGGCGGTCCTGGCCGTGGTCGCCGCCGTGGTGGTCGGCTGGGTGTGGGGCTGGCTGGCGGGCCTGGCCGCCGCGGTGCTCGTCGCCCTGGTCGATGCGGTGTATCGGTGGCGGACCCATGAGGCGGTGCGGACCTGGCGCAAGGGTGCGGCCGGCGAGCGCAAGACGGCACGGATGCTGCGCCCCCTGCGGCGGCGCGGATACACGGTGCTCCATGACCGGGCGCTCCCGAACTCCCGGGCGAATGTGGATCACTTGGTGATCGGGAAAAACGGGATCTTCGTTGTGGACACGAAGAACTGGAGCAAGGACAAGCGGATCACCCGGCGCGGCCGATCCATCCACATCGGCGGCACCTGGGGAGACAAGGCGGTACGCTCGGTCCTCTTCGAGACGCGGCGCGTCGCCGACGTGCTCGGCGCGGCGGTCGGCCGACCGGTGGAGGTCACGCCGGTCCTGGCGATCCACGGACCCAACGTGCCCCTGCTGCGGGTCATGCGGGTGGAGGGCGTGCCCTTGCTGCGGGCCTCTCAGGTACGGCACTGGATCGCCCGGGGCGGTGCTCGACTGTCGGCGGAGGAGGTTGCCCGACTGAGCGCGGCCGCCGAGCGTCTGTTCCCGCCGTACACCGGCTGAGCATCACCCGCTACGGCGCGACGCTTGCCTCCGGGGCGGCCGTGCCGTCCGCCATGAGCGGTCAGAAGGTGCGCGCCCGGTGGGCGGGCGGTGCGTCCGCGGCGCGGGGGTCTGGGGGCGGCGAAGCCCCCAGGGGCACCAGAGAGGCTGGATCTCGCCCTGTAGGCGGGATGATCAGTACATTCGCGTCTTCCCGGAGCTTGTTCATGCTGCTGGAGTGACCCATGCCCGACCTCGCTCAAGTTGAAGGCCGCCACCGGTGTCGATGACGGCCCTGGAAGTCGCGACGGGACCGGTAAGGGCCCACCACCTACTGCGTGGTGGACCCTTCGGGACGTTACTCGCGGTGCCGGAACCGGAAGATCGCGATCACACCGGCCATGAGGATGAAGCCGCAGATCACGATGATGCCGATCATGGTGAAGGCGCCCGGGGTGCTCGTGGCCGTGCCGATCGTCGCGATCGCGAGCCCGGCGAGCACGGCGGCCGCCACCATGATGAACAGGGCCACCGCGACCGGGGTCGGGCCCCACGAGGGACTTTCACCCTTGATCTTGACCGAGAAGAAGCGGCTGCCCTGGAACTCGAGGTCCCAGGTGGTGCGCTGGAGCTGGAGATCCGCCCTCTCGCTCGGCTCCTCCTTGCTGAGGTCGGTCTCCTCGATGTACGGGGAGCCGTTGCCGGCTTCCTCTTCGCCCCGCCCCTGACCGATGCTGCTCATGTTGCCTCCCGTGATCTTGCCTCCGCGGACAGCCTGAGCCCGAAGGCCGGGTTGCCCGCGGAGGCGCCGGACGTACCAGATATCCCGAGAGGGAGCGTAGCATACGGAATCAATACACAATCTGTATGGAGTCTGTACTTCAGTCAGTCACTGTTCTCATGACAGTCCAATGAAGACCGCCTAGCATCATCTTCTCAGTTGACTTCGATGCTAAGTACCCGCATACTACTTACACGGAGTGCACTGTCTCCAAGAGGACATCGTATGCACGAAGTCTGCACCAAGGGGGTGACGGCACCGTGAGGGAAGCGCCGAGCAGGCAACGCGGCCAGCTGCCGCCGCCCTGACCGGTCTGGTCGCCGCGCGACCATACGCCAGGCAGCTCGTTCAGAAGGGAAGGTTCGCATCATGCCGCGGAACGCGAGCGTCGACAGCAAACGGGACAGCGCAGCACCAGGGATCCGATCCTCAGGCCAGCGAACCAATGCGCCCTTGGAGCGGGTTACCGTCAACCTCACCGCTCGCTCATCCCAGGCGCTTGAGCAGGCTGTTCATCTCACTGGTGACAGCAAGACGGATGCAATCAACCGAGCCTTGCAGCTCTACGCCTTCGTCCAAGAGATCTTGACAGCCGATGGGGCGGTATATATCCGTTCGTCCAGAGATGGCGAGTTAGAGCGCCTTCGCCTCATTTGATCTATTAGGCTCTAAAAGTCTCCCGCGTTCGGCGTAGCATGTGCCGTCCGACGGGGGTTCAGGCCTGCCTGCCTGATGCTGGATGTGCCAGATGTCCCAACTGACAGCCCACTCAGCACAGATGCAAGGGCCTGATCAAAGCTTCTGGCTCCCGGGAGAGTTGGTCCCGGGAGCCAGAAGCGACCATGGCCAGATAGACCTGGCGAACAGCTGGAGCGCCTCTGCGGCCGGCTTCTCCGACAAGGCAAAAACCTGCGGGGATGCAGATCCCGGCGGTGGCGCTCACCGCACCAGTTCTCCTCGTCATCTGGGTTCACATTTGGCTACTAATACGCATGTGACCAATTACTCTACGTAGAAGGCAAGCCTGACGTTCGACACCGCATTCTGGTTTACCTGGGCGTTCAATAAGTAGATGATCTTTACTGATGGCTCTGCTTGGCTGGCTCTGATAGCCAGCACGGCATGCTGCATCTGTCCTCCGGCCCGTCTGGTTTCGCGGGCAGCAGCAGCTGGGGTGGCGCTGGATCTGATGTGGCGTTCCCCCCAGGACGTTGGCAGGCCGATTACATCGGCGAGAATCGCACCCTTGGGACGCGGACTGCGGGTGCGGATGTCGGTCAGGTCCGCATCGGTCAGCTTCGCGCCGGCCAGGTCCGTGCTGGCCAGGTACGCAAGCATCAGGTCCACGTCGGCCAGGTCCGTGCTGGCCAGGTACGCATTGGTCAGGTTCGCGCCGGTCAGGTCTGCATCGGTCAAGTCTGCGTCGGCCAGGTACGCGCCGATCAGCTTCACGCCGGCCAGGTACGCGCCGATCAGCTTCACGCCGGTCAAGGTCGCGCCGGTTAGGTCCGCGCGGGCCAGCTTTGCGCCGGTCAAGTCCGCATCGGTCAGGTCCACGTCGACCAGGTACGCGTCGGTCAGGTTCGCGCCGGTTAGATCTGCGCTGGTCAGGTTCGCGCTGGTCAGGTTCGCGCCGGTCAGGTGCGTGCGGGTCAGGTGCGTGCGGGTCAGGTCCGCGCCGGCCAGGTCCGCGCCGGCCAGGTCCGCGCCGGCCAGAAAGCGGCGGACATCGATCTTTAGCGAGGGGACCAGGTCCGGTATGTCTTCGGGTGGGTGCAGGCACGCGGCCTCGGGGAAGTAGCAGCCCGCGAGCTGGACCAGGGCCAGCCGCAGGGCCTTGGCGATCGGGCGCCAGATCAGCGGCCCGAGCGTGTAGTCCTGCATCCATGACGCATCGCGGACCATCGTTGCCAGCGAGGCGAGAAGGTCGGCGGGCAGGTCATCACCAGTTCCCGCATCGGCCTCCGGGCTGGCTGGTACGGGGGAAAGCCCAAGGCGGCGCACGAGCTCGAACTGCTGGGGCCAGGGCAAGCCGACGATGGTACGGACGAGGTTGATGGTCAGCGTACGGATCATGTCATCGTCATCGACCCGGCGGTGGTCGGGGTTTTCCGGTGCTGCACGGCGGCGCGCGGCCTTCATCGGGCCTCCTCCTGCTCCAGGCTCGCCGGAGCCGCGCCGCCGGCCACGCGCCGCGAGCGCAGCAGCACCCCGGCGAAGCGGGTCAGGCCGGCCAGCACCGCGGGCACCTGTTCGGACGGGCAGCGGTTCAGCGCGCGCAGCGCGACGGCCACCACGCCCATGATCAGTGCCACGGTCACCACCGTTCCGGCTCCGGCCAGGATCACCATCGTCTCGTCCGACATCCTTGTCCTCCAGTCTGTTGCGTCCGTGCATGAAAAAGGCCCCGGTGGTCCGAGCGGACCGACCGAGGCCGAAAACGACGAAAGCCCCGAGCGGCGAGGCCGTCGAGGCTTTTTGAATTCGGGCATGCTACTGCCCGGCGGGTCGATTATGGACTCAATCGTCCCGGGCCGTCAAGCCCGCGGAACCGCCGCTCGCCGGAAGGAGGCCGGGCCGCCGATCAGGTGTCCCGGCGATCCTGGATTGCGGTAAGGCCGGCTTAACGCACCTCAGGAACTCGGCATTCCGCCCATTCTTGAAGGCTTTCCGGCTCCGGTTGTTCGGTCTCATCCGAGCTGAGGCATGTCTCACTGATCATGAGGCATTCCCTCGGATGCCTCATGTACGTGAGACGGTCATCCCCTGACCAGGCTCGACCGACCGGGCTCCCCAAGCGAAACGAGGATCTGCCTCATGATCGATGAGACGGCTTCGACGGATGGTGTCTCATCCAATCTGAGGCACCGCAGGTCAGAGAGCCCTCATGCCTCAAGTTCAACGAGACAGGACACCGGTGATCGGCTACGAGTCCAGTTCTCCGGACGCCCCTACCTCCTGGCTACTTCCAGATTGCCCCGCACTGTCTTGGTGGTGGGGTGGTTTTTGCCGAGCACCCGCTCGCAGGAGGTGAGGGTCTGCTCGAACAGGGCGATGGCGCGATCCAGGTCCCCGGCAGCCCGGTAGGTGCTGGCGAGGTTGTTGCGGGAGGCCAGGGTGTCGGGGTGGTCGTCGCCGAGCACCCGCTGCCGGTCAGTGAGGGTCTGCTCCAGCAGAGGGACGGCGCGATCCAGGTCCCCGGCAGCCCGGTAGGTGCTGGCGAGGTTGTTGCGGGAGGTCAGGGTGGTGGGGTGGTCGTCGCCGAGCACCCGCTCGCAGGAGGTGAGGTTCTGCTCGAACAGGGCGATGGCGCGGTTCAGGTTCCCGGCCGTCTGGTAGGTGCTGGCGAGGTTGTTGCGGGAGTTCAGGGTGTCGGGGTGGTCGTCGCCGAGCACCCGCTGCCGGTCAGTGAGGGTCTGCTCCAGCAGAGGGACGGCGCGATCCAGGTCCCCAGCCGCCTGGTAGGCGCTGGCGAGGTTGTTGCGGGAGGTCAGGGTGTCGGGGTGGTCGTCGCCGAGCACCCGCTCGCAGGAGGTGAGGGTCTGCTCGAACAGGGCGATGGCGCGGTTCAGGTCCCCGGCAGCCCGGTAAGCGCTGGCGAGGTTGTTGCGGGAGTTCAGGGTGTCGGGGTGGTCGTCGCCGAGCACCCGCTGCCGGTCGGTGAGGGTCTGCTCGAACAGGGCGATGGCGCGGTTCAGGTCCCCGGCCGCCCGGTAAGCGCTGGCGAGGTTGTTGCGGGAGTTCAGGGTGTCGGGGTGGTCGTCGCCGAGCACCCGCTCGCAGGAGGTGAGGGTCTGCTCGAACAGGGCGATGGCGCGGTTCAGGTCCCCGGCAGCCCGGTAGGCGCTGGCGAGGTTGTTGCGGGAGTTCAGGGTGTCGGGGTGGTCGTCGCCGAGCACCCGCTGCCGGTCGGTGAGGGTCTGCTCGAACAGGGCGATGGCGCGGTTCAGGTCCCCGGCCGCCCGGTAAGCGCTGGCGAGGTTGTTGCGGGAGTTCAGGGTGTCGGGGTGGTCGTCGCCGAGCACCCGCTCGCAGGAGGTGAGGGTCTGCTCGAACAGGGCGATGGCGCGGTTCAGGTTCCCGGCAGCCCGGT